>CAWGRJ010000002.1:0-3298389 GCA_963825025.1 uncultured Solirubrobacterales bacterium | reverse complement strand
GTTATGTAAACCAAAGACGAATCCCGCACCCCTCGCGCCGAGGTGGCATCCTCGCCGCCGGTTAGGCAATCGGCGCCCGGCACGCGATACCAGCGCACTCGTCCCGGGCGATTCGCACGGCTCGCCAGATAGGAACCACTTCCGCGGCTACAGCGCACGAGACCGAGCGCAACCTGCCGGAGCTTTGGCACCCCGCCGGCCCGGCGGCCGACTCAGCGCAACAACGGCGCTGTGTGGTCCACCCGGTAGCGTTGCACCCGTGCTGAGACAGGTCGCGGAGGGTGTGCTGATCCACGAGAGCGAGTTCATGCAGTGCAACGCCATCGTCGTGCAAGGCCGGGCTGGCGTGTTGCTCATAGACCCCGGGGTGCACGACTACGAGATGGCCTGCCTCGCCAACGACCTGTCCGATTTGGGTCAGACCGTTGTGGCAGGCTTCTCGACGCATCCGCATTGGGATCACCTGCTCTGGCACGCCAGGCTCGGCGCGGCGCCCCGTTATGGCACCGCGCGCTGTGCGGCCACGGCTCGAGATCGGCTGTCGGGCGGGCTCGATGCGCGCCGGCTCGGTATCCCCGAGCAGGTACCGCTGGACCTGCTCGGCCTCATTACGGGCCTGCCCGCCGAGATGGCGCAGATTCCTTGGGATGGCCCTCATGTCCGGATTGTCGAGCATCAAGCGCATGCCCCGGGCCATGCGGCGCTGTTGATTGAGGAACGCGGGGTTCTCGTCGCTGGCGACATGCTTTCTGATGTCTTGATTCCGTTGCTCGACTTGAGCGACACCGCTGACCCGATCGAGGATTACCTCGTCGCGCTGCGGCTGCTCGAGGGCGTGGCGGGCGACGTCGATGTTTTCGTCCCTGGCCACGGGTCCATCGGTGGAGCTGATCAGGTACACGCACGGATCGACCAGGATCGGGCGTACGTGCACGCTGTGCGTGACGCCGACGATTTGCTCAGCGACCCGCGGCTCGGCCCGTCGGCGTACGGCAAGGATTGGTTGCCTGGCGTGCACGCACGACAACTCCAGCGCCTCGCCGCAAGAAGCGAGCATGACGGACGCCCGGCTAGCGATCGCCAACTGGGCGGCGAACGCTAGGACGGCTAAGTCGACGCTTGCGCTGTGGACTGAAGCCTGGACGCTCGCGCTGTGGATTGAAGCCTGAACCATAGAATCGCGACGATGCCGTTCACGCTCACGAACCTCAGAGAGGACCTGGCGGACGTCGGGTCCAACTTCGACGAGCCGCCGGACCTGGAGTTCCGTCACGCGAGTGAGGCGCTGGGGCTCGAGCAGTCCGGCCTCAGCTATCAGCGCATCCCGCCCGACTACCGGTTCCCGTACGGCCACACGCACAAGCTGCAGGAGGAGGTGTACGTGGTCGTGGGCGGAAGCGGACGGATGAAGCTCGACGACGAGATCGTCGAGGTCAAGAAGTGGGATGTCGTGCGCGTTCCGCCCGGCACATGGCGAGGCTACGAGGCCGGGCCTGAAGGCCTCGAGATCCTCGTCTTTGGCGCGCCCAGCCTCGGCGAGAACCTGCGAGAAGACGTGCAGGGTCAGCGAGACTGGTGGGCTGACTGAGCGTCGCTCGGTGGATCGCGTTGGGTCGAGCTGCGCCCGATCCGCCGTCGGGGACTCTCGATAAGGTCAGATACATGAGCGAGCACGACAACGGCATCGAGGTCGAAGGCCTCATCCGCGACTTCAAGGGCGGCGTGCGCGCCGTCGATGGGATCGACCTACGCGTGGCGCCCGGAGAGATCTATGGCTTTCTCGGGCCCAACGGCGCTGGCAAGTCCACGACGGTGCTGGTGCTCACGACGCTGCTGCCTCCCACCGCCGGCTCGGCGCGCGTTGCCGGATTGGACGTGGTGCGCCAGGGCGCTGAGGTGCGCCGCGCGATCGGTGCCTCGCTGCAGGACTCTGCGCTTGACCCGTTCCTCACCGGCAGTGAGCACATGCGCCTGCAGAGCTCCCTGCACGGCCTCGCCAAGCAGCTGCGCGAACAGCGTGGCCGCGAGCTGCTGGCACGGGTTGGGCTGACCGAGGCGGCCGACCGCAAGGTTGGGGGTTACTCCGGTGGCATGAAGCGCCGCCTCGACCTGGCGCTCGCGCTTGTGCACCGGCCGCGACTGTTGTTTCTGGACGAGCCCACCACTGGCCTTGACCCGCAGAGCCGCGCCGCGCTGTGGGATGAGGTGCGGCGGCTCGCCGGCGACGGCGTCACCGTGTTCCTCACCACGCAGTACCTCGAGGAGGCCGACGTGCTGGCCGATCGCGTGGGGATCATCGATCATGGCAAGATCGTCGCCGAGGGCACTCCCGCCGCGCTGAAGGCTGCGATCGGGCGCCCCTCGGTTGAAGCTGTCCCCCACGACCCGGGCGAGCGCGAGCGGCTGGCGGGCGTGTTGCACCGCTTCGGCGAGGAGGCTGCTGCCGCCAGCAACGGTGTCGCCGTGCGACTGCCCGAAGGCGCCGGTGACCTCGCCGAGGTTGTGCGCGCGCTCGACTCCGAAGGCCTGCGGGTCGCCGATCTGCGCCTGCACTCCCCCACGCTCGACGACGTCTTCCTCGCCAAGACCGGTCGCTCGCTGGAGGGTGCCGCCGAGGAGGAGTCCGACGACAGCTCGGCGACGAAAGGCGCGGGCTCCGATGGCGGTGGCAAGGGTGGGAAAGCCCAGGCCGGCCGTGGCAGCGAGGGCGGGGACGAAGGTCAGGACAAGCGGACCTCCGGCGAGCCGATCTCCGCGTGAGCGCCGCGTTGTACACGCAGGTGGGCGCGCTCGCCCGGCGCTCGGTGCTCAAGACGCTGCGCCAGCCCTTCCAGATGTTCCCGATCGTGTTCTTCCCCGCGATCCTGCTTGCCGTCAACGCCAGCGGGTTGAGGGCGGCGACGCTGCTGCCGGGCTTCCCGACGCACTCCTACGTCTCCTTCGCGATCGCCGTTGCCTTCATCCAGGGCGCGATGTTTTCGCTGATCAACACCGGCACCAACCTCGCCGAGGATATCGAGAGCGGCTTCTTCAACCGCCTCGCGCTCACCCCCCTGCGACGCGTGTCGCTGATCGCCGGGCTGCTCGTTGGCGTTGCCGCGCTGGGTGCGCTGCAGGCGGGTGTTTACATCCTGCTTGGCTTGATCTTCGGCGCCCACCTCGACGCCGGCTTCGGCGGTGCGCTGGTGGTGATCGTGTTGGGGTCGCTCACCGCGCTCGCCTTCTCCTCGTTCGGTTGCGTTGCCGCGCTTCGCACCGGCTCAAGCGAAGCGGTGCAAGGGCTGTTCCCGCTGTTCTTCGTCTTCATCTTCCTCTCCTCCTCCAACCTCCCTCGCAACCTGCTGAAGACCGGCTGGTTTCACACCGTCGCGACCTGGAACCCGATCTCCTATCTGATCGAGGGCTTCCGCAGTCTCTACATCTTCGGCTGGGACTCCACGGCGCTGCTGCGCGGCTTCGGCGTCGCCATCGGGCTTTTGATCATTGGGCTGCTCGCCGTGCAGGGCGCCCTGCGTACGAGGCTGCAGAGGACATGACCCTGGGCGCGCATGACTGCGCTGGATCGGATACCGGGAGGACGTCGCGATGACGGAGTCGCCTGGCGTACCGTCGCACAGCAGCGCCTGGGGTGTCGCCTGGACGATCGCCTGGCGCGGCGTGCACACCTATCTGCGCCGGCCCGATCTGGCGATCCCCTCGCTGATCTTTCCGCTGATCTTCTTCGCCAGCTTCGCCGGCGGTCTGTCGGGCCTTGGCTCCGTGCCCGGCTTTGACTTTCCTGCCGGCTACACCGCCTTTCAGTTCGTGTTCGTGATGCTCCAGGCAGCGATGTTCTCCGGCTTGTTCACCGGGTTTACGATCGCCTTCGACTTCGAGAGCGGCTTCGCGCGGCGGCTGATGCTCGCGGCCGGCAACCGCCGCGGCATCGCCCTGGGCTATGCGCTCGTCGCGCTCACTCGTGCCGCGATCACGCTCACCTTCCTTACCGCTGTTGCGCTGATCGCCGGCATGCGGATCACCGGCGATGGCGTCGACCTCTTTGGCCTCTATTGCCTCGCCGCGCTGCTCGTGCTCGTCGGCTTCGGCTGGGCCGCCGGCGTGGCCTTCCGCTTCCGCACAATCCAGGCCGGCCCGCTGATGCAAACTCCGGTCTTCCTGGTGTTGTTCCTCGCCCCCGTCTACTTCCCGCTGCCACTGCTCAAAGGCTGGATCCACGCCGTCGCCTCGGTCAACCCGGCCACGGCGTTTCTGGACGCTGGCCGCGGACTCATCTCCGGCGTTCACGACCACACCCTGCTCGCCTATTTCTGCGCGGTTGCGCTGATCGGCCTATTTGCGATCTGGACGCTCGCCGGGTTGCGCTCAGCCGAGCGCGCGGGGTAGGCGAATCGGGATAGAGGGGCCGGCCGAAGCTGGCGGACACTGGCGTGCGGGCAGCATCCCCGTTTCGGCCAGCCGGCCTTTGGCCGGCTGCGCCACCCTCTCAGCCCATCTGGTAGACCAGCGCCACCTGCGTCGAGAGCGTGCACGACTGCGCCGCCGACTTCTTGGCCGCGTGGCGTTTGTGCTTGGGTTTGGCTGCTGGACGTTTGACCTTCACCGTGTGGTTGGTGGGGCTCGCGACGGCCCTCGCGACGGGTGCGGCCGTCCCTGCGAAGACCGGTCCTCGATCGGATCCGAAGTCGGGTTGGGCGCCTTCGTATTCCACGCCCGTTGGGCATTCGATGTAGCCGCCGCCTTCGCCGATGCTCTGCACCTGCCCGAGCGTGGCGCCCGTCTTTTCAGCAAGGAACTGGGCCTTGGCTTGGCCGTCGGTGATCGCGGCCGCCATCGCTTGACGGTAGGCGGCGATCGCGGTTTCGGAGCTCGCGGAGGAGGCGACTGGCGCGTTTGCGACACCTTCGACGCTCACGGTACGCAGCGGCGCGCTCGTCGATGGCGTGGAACTGCCAGTCGTTTCTGCCTCCGCCGCTAGTACGAGGACGCCGCCTGCCAAAAGCCCGGCCGCCGCCATGCCTGCCACTACGATCGGGAGTTTCACCTTGATCTCCTTGCCGTACGGTGCCCTACCGTCCACAGCGTAGCGCCATATCCGGAGGCCACGCGCCGTTACGGTGCGGCGGGCACCACCACCAGCGGCCCCTGTGCGGCCGGCAGCTCGCTCGTCTCGAAGGCGGGACTCTCGCAACGGTGCGCGTCGGGATAACGCTCCAAGAAGGCGTCAGCCGTTTCCAGGAAGCCGATCCGTGGCGTGCGGTAGTGCATCGGTACCACCCAGCGCGGCGCCAGGCGCTGCACGATCGTCGCGGCCCCCTCGGCGCCGATCGTGGGGCCGCCGCCGACCGGGAGGATCAGCAGGTCCACGCCCTCGCCGATTGCCTCGGCTTGCTCGGGCCGCAACTCGCTCTGGCCGAAGTCGCCGAAGTGGCAGATGCGGGTGTCGCCCAGCTCGAACACAAAAATCGTGTTGGGCCCGCGCGCGGTGCCGGCCTGCTCGTCGTGCTCGGAGGCGACCGCTACCACCTCGCCGAGCGGTGATTGCAGGCGCCCCGCAGTGGAGCGCAGCACCGCCGGCTCGCCGCCGATCGCCTCGACGCCGTTGTGGTCGGCGTGCTCATGGGTCACCAGCAGCAGGTCGGCTGTTACGCCTTCGATCGTCGGGTATTCGAACTGGATCGAGCGGCCCCCCATCGCCGCGGAGAGATCGCCGAACGGGTCGATGAACACCGACGCCTCGGGGGTGCTCAGGTGAAAGGCCGACTGCCCATACCACTCAACGCGCATGTTGCTCCTCTCGTGTGATTGCATGGATTGGCGGGCTGGCCACGGCCGAGCCCGTACGGTCGCGGGCGGCCTCGCCGCCGACGGTGAGCTGTTCGCGCGCGGAGCGCGAATCTCCTGTTGTGTCCGTGTTCTGCGGCCCCTCGGCGTGGTAGCGGCCACCGCGCATCAGCGACGCCGCGGCGGCGATCAAACAGGCGATGATCGCGAACGCGAACGTCTCGTGCAGGCCGGATCGAAACGGCGCCGAGATCAGGTGGGGAAAGAACGAGCGGCCGATCAGCGTCGCTTGGTTGTGGGCGGAGAGCGTGTTCAGCACGTGCGCTCCCACGAGATGTTCGATCGGGTTGTAGCCGAGGAAGGCAGCAAACAGGATCGATACGGGCGGCAGGTGCGATAGCTCGACGGCGGTCGCATGGGGCACGCCATGCGCGTGCAAACCGGCGATCAGCGTGGCGGGTAGTTTGGCCGATAGGCCGAGGATCATCAGTGTGAAGAACACCCCGATCGACAGCACCTGTGCGGAGTTCTGGAAGGTCTGGTTCATGCCTCCCCCTGCCCCGCGGTCGCTGGCCGGCAGGCTGTTCATCACCGCCGCGCGGTTGGGTGAGGCGAACAGGCCCATCGAGATGCCGTTGAGGAACAACACACCGGCGAACAGTGGGTAGGGGAAGTCGGTCGGTAGTAGCGCCAGCAGAAAGAAGCTGAGCGCTGCCCCGACCATCCCGCCGGTCGCAAACCAGCGCGCCCCGAAGCGGTCGGAGAGGTAGCCGGAGGTCGGTCCCGCCAGCAGCATCCCAATGATCAGCGGCAGCATGTAGATCCCGGCCCATAGCGGCGTATCGGCGAAGTCGTAGCCGTGCTGGGGCAGCCAGATGCCCTGCAGCCAGATGATCAACATGAACATCAGCCCGCCGCGGGCAACGGCGGAGAGGAAGGTCGAGAGCGTGCCGAAGGTGAAGGCGCGGATGCGAAACAGCGGCAGGCGGAACATCGGCGCGGCGACGCGCCGCTCAATCACCGCGAACGCCGCCAGGCAGGCCGCTCCGCTGCACAGCAGTGTGAGCACGCGTGGGCTCGTCCAGCCAGTCGCGTGTCCGCCGTAGGGCCGAATGCCGTAGGTCACGGACACCATGATCAGGATCAGCCCAAGCGCGAACGTCACGTTGCCGGCCCAATCGACGGGCGCGCGTTTGGGCGTGCTGCGCTCCTCCAGCTTCAGGTATGCCCAAACGCTGCCGAACAAACCGATCGGCACGGAGATCAAGAACACCATGCGCCAGTCAATTGGTGCCAGCAGGCCGCCGAGCACCAAGCCGATGAAGACGCCGCTGACGCCGACGATGTTGTTGATTCCCAGCGCCATCCCGCGCTGGTTGGCGGGGAAGGCGTCGGTCAGGATCGCTGCCGAGTTGGCTAGCAGGAACGCCGCACCGATCCCCTGCACGACGCGGAAGGCGATCAGGTATAGCGCGCCCGAGCGCCCTGTCAGCCAGTCCACCGTGAGCAGAAGCGAGGCGAGCGTGTAGACGACGAAGCCGAGGTTGTACATGCGCACGCGCCCGTACATGTCCCCCAGGCGGCCGAGGCTGACGATCAGCACGCTGGTTACCACGAGGAAGCCAAGGATCATCCACAGCAGGTAGAAGCTGTTGGCCGGGACGAGCGGGTCGAGGTGGATGCCGCGGAAGATGTCGGGCATCGCGATCAGCACGATCGAGCCGTCGAGCGTCGCCAACAGCACGCCGAGCGTCACGTTGGAGAGCGCGATCCACTTGTACGAGTCTCCGCTGCGCGTGTTCGGCAGGGGAGCGGTTGCGGTGGCCACCTCCCCCACGCTAGCAACCTTACGGTCACGTAAGGATTAGTTTGAGGCTGGGAGGGGTGCTGGCAAGCGGCTGGGAGCCTTCCGCGTCCCGCTCACACCCCCAGCGAGCGGCCGACGATCTCCTTCATAATCTCCGTGGTGCCGCCGTAGATGCGAGTGACGCGCGCGTCGGCGTAAGCGCGGGCGATCGGGTACTCGAGCATGTAGCCATAGCCGCCGTGCAGCTGCACGCAGCGATCGACGACGCGGCCCTGCAGCTCGGTGCACCACCACTTCGCCATCGCCGCATCCTCGGCGCTCAGCTCGCCCCGCACCAGTGCCATCACCGCCTGGTCGACGAACGCGGTTGCCAGTTCGACCTCGGTCTTGATCTCCGCCAGCGCAAAGCGCGAGGCCTGAAAGGAGCCGACCGGCTGACCGAAGGCGGTGCGCTGCTTCACATAATCAAGCGTCCAGTCGAGCGCCGCTTGCGCGGCGGCGACGCCTGCGATCGCAATCGACAGGCGCTCCTGGGCAAGGTTGGCAACGAGCTGCGCAAACCCTCCCCCCTCCTTCCCCAACAAATTCTCGGCTGGCACGCGCACGTCGGCGAAGAACAGCTCCGCGGTGTCCTGGGAGTGCATCCCCACCTTCTCCAGGTTGCGTCCGCGCTCGAAGCCCTCCATCCCCCGCTCCACCACCAGCAGCGAGATTCCGCGGTGGCGCTCCGATGGGTCGGTCTTGACGGCGATGATCACGAGGTCGGCGTTGATGCCGTTGGTGATGAAGGTCTTCGCGCCGTTGACCACATAATGGCCGTCGTCTTGGCGCGCGGTGGCGCTCATCGAGGCGAGGTCCGAGCCGATCCCCGGCTCGGTCATCGCTAGGGCTGTGATCAGCGAGCCGTCGGCAATGCCCGGCAGCCAGCGCGCGCGCTGGGACTCGTTGCAGTAAGCGAGGAAGTAGGGCAGGCAGATGTCGTTGTGCAGCGTGATCCCGAGGCCGCTGCCTGCCACGCCGGCGTAGGCGACCTCCTCGACGAGGATCTGGTTGAAGCGAAAGTCCGCCACACCCGCCCCGCCGAACTGCTCGGGTACGGCCATCGCGAGCATCCCCCGCTCGGCGGCCTTCGCAAACAGCTCACGTGGGACGATCCCCTCGCGCTCCCACTGCTCGTGGTGGGGTGCCACCTCGGCGGCGACAAAGCGCCGCGCCGATTCGCGGTAGTCGCGGTGCTCAGCCTCGAAGATCGCTCGCTTCACGGCGATTCTGCCGCCCGGGCCGGCGGGTAGCCGGCATCGCCGATGTGCAAGCGGCCCCCCGGCAACGTGGGCACTCTGCTCACCTCGCCGGTGGGCGATACACGGTCTCTGCTCAACTCGCCGGTGGGCGATACACGGTCACAACCGCCGCGCCACCCAGCCCGATGTTGTGTTGCAGCGCCGCTTTGGCGCCATCAACCTGGCGCTTCTCGGACTGGCCGCGCAGCTGCCACGTGAGCTCCGAGCACTGTGCGAGGCCGGTCGCCCCGAGCGGGTGGCCCTTGGAGATCAGGCCGCCGGAGGGGTTGACCACCCATTTGCCGCCGTAGGTGGTCTGCTCGCCCTCGACCAGCTTGTGGCCTTCGCCCTCGCCGCAAAGGCCGAGCGCCTCGTAGGTGATCAGCTCGTTGGCGCTGAAACAGTCGTGCAACTCGATCACCTGGATGTCTTCCGGTCCGAGCTGCGCCTCCTCGTAGGCCTGGTTGGCGGCCTTGCGGGTCATGTCGGCACCGACGATCTTGATGCAGTCCGCCGTGTCGTCGAAGGTCGATGACAAATCGGTCACCATCGCCTGGCCGGCGATCTCGATCGCCTGCTCCCACAGGCCGTGCTGCTCGACGAAACGCTCGCTTGCGACCAGCGCCGCCGCGGCGCCGTCGGAGGTCGGCGAGCACTGCAGCTTGGTCAGCGGGTCGTGGATCATGCGCGCGTCCTTGATCTCCTGCAGCGTGTACTCGTCCTGGAACTGCGCATAGGGGTTGTTCACCGAGTGTTTGTGGTTCTTCCAGCCGATCCACGCATAGTGGTCGGGCGTCGAGCCGTATTTCTGCATGTGGTCGCGCCCGGCGTTGCCGAACATCTGCGGCGCGAACGGCGACTGCTCGGCGTCGCGCAGCTCAAACATGCGCATCATGTGCTTGTCCAGCGCGGGCGTGCGGTCGGTGTACTTCATCCCCAACGAGCCCTTCTCCATCTTCTCGAAGCCAATCGCCAGACCGCACTCGATCAGACCACCCTTCACCGCCTGGCGCGCCAGCCATAGGGCGCTGGAGCCGGTGGAGCAGTTGTTGTTGACGTTTACAACCGGGATGCCGGTCAGCCCCAGGCCGTACACGGCCCGCTGGCCGTAGGTGGAATCGCCGTAGCAGTAGCCGGCGAACGCCTGCTCCACGAGGTCGTAGGCGATCCCCGCATCGGCCAGCGCCTTGGAGCCGGCCTGCAGCGCCCAATCGGGGTAGTCGCCCTCCTTGGTGCCCGGCTTGTCGAACTTCGTCATCCCCACGCCAATCACGAATGTCCTGTTGCTCATTGGTTGGCCGCTCCTGTGCTCGCTGGATTCGCCGCGGATCCTGGCCCCGCAGCCAAAGTCTGTGGTCGCATCTTAGGGCAGCATCCTCGAAAACCACCTAGTTGCGGTACGGCCGGTCGACCTCGCGACGGTCACGCTGCCCGACCGCGACCCCAACACGCCGCGCCGCAATCTGTAAGCACAAACGCGTAGTAGCATCGGTGACGATGCACAACTGGATCTGGTTTGTGTTCCTCGCGCTAGTGCTGATCAAGCTCCCGATCGCCGCGGTAATGCTGTGGCTGCCGTTCCGCTCCGATGCGGCGATGGAATCGCCGCCGGCGGCCGAGCCTGATGCCACAGGGGAAGATGAGGGCGGTAGCAAGACGCTCCCCCACGACTTCCGCCATCATCGGCGCCCGCGCGGGCCGCTGCACGGCCCAGGGTCACGTCGTGGACCGCACGGTGGCGGGGTCGGCGGGCCCAGCCCCGCTCCGACCTCTTCCCCCTCCCGGATCCGCGCCACGCGTCGTAGCGGCGCGTCGCGCATCGCAACTCGCCACTAGCGGCGAGTTAGAGGGGAGTTGTTTCTTACCGCTTACCGCTTGCGGTGACGCTTGCGCTGGCGGCGCGCCGCCTTCGCCTGCGCTCTGCGCTTGCGCAGCCGAGCCTCCGGGTTGCGTGTGCCGCCGGTCGCGCCTTCGACCACCGGCGCCACCGAGCGCGCGTCGCGGACGATGATGAACGCGATCCCGCCGAGCAGCAGGATCCCCAGCACCAGAGCGATGAGCAGGGAGCTACTGGTGCCAGAAGTCGTTTCCGTGGTGGCAGTCGTCGCGGTGGTGGCGGTGCTCGTCGGCGTGGCTGCCGGCGCGACGGCGGCGGTTTTTACTTTTGCCGCGGGAGTGACTTTGACTTTGGGAGCGGTGGCGGCTTTCCCGCCCGTCGCCGGCTTAGCGGCTTCGGTGGCGCCCGGCGCCGCGCCCCCGAACAGGCTCTGGGCTGCGCTTGCGCTCTGGGCGGCGAGCACCAGGCTGAGCAGCGACAGCATCAGCGCCGCACAGGCGCTCGCCGCAATCCATGCTGAGCTGGTCGAGGTGAGTGGACGCATCGAGCTCGATTCCCGCGCCCGAGGATAGCGCTCGCCGAATCTCCGCGTGCGGATTGCTCGCCGCCGGCAGCGCCATCGTCCAGCCCCTACAATGCCCAGCCGATGGCTCCGAAACAGCGACAGATCCGGATCGAGCAGCGCGGCGCGGCCAACGCGATCCAGGCGCTCGAGCAGCGCACGGATGAGGAGCTCGAGGCCGAGACCAAATTCAAGTCGGCCGCGATGGCGATCCTCGGCGCTCGCGCCGCTGAGCGCTTCGACGCCGACCAGTCGCGCGCCTACTTCCAGCGCGCGATCGCCGCCGCGCGCCCGCAGGAGCGGATGCAGCTGCGCCGCATGGCCGACGCCTCGCTGGCGCTCGCCGAGCGCCGGCCCAGCGATCTACGCGATGCCGTGCAGCGCCTCGGCCAGGAGCCGCCCAGCGGCCGCCAGATGCTGGCGCTGCGGGCGATGGGCCTGCTGCTCCCCCCCGCCTCCGCCGGCGTGCTCGCGCGTCTGCGCGGCATCCTCTTGATCTTGGCGTTGGTGATCGTGCTGCTCGCTGTGGGGCTCGGCATCGTCGAGCTCGTGGCGCTGCCCTTCGGCGGCCTCGGTCTTGCGCCTGGCATCCTGCTCGGGCTGTTCGCCGCGATCGCGGCGATCGCGATTGCCGCGTTGATCGGCAAACGCCGGCGCGATCGCGCGCGCGCGGCTGCCCGAAACGGGAATGCTCGCTAAAGGCGAGCGTCCCCGACTTCGCTCGCGCCCGCCGCGACTTTGGTCACGCCCCCCGCGACTTTGGTCACGCCCCCCGCGACTTTGGTCACGCCCCCCGCGACTTTGGTCACGCCCCCCGCGACTTTGGTCACGCCCCCCGCGACTTTGGTCACGCCCCCCGCGACTTTGGTCACGCCCCCCGCGACTTTGGTCACGCCCGCCGCGACTTTGGTCACGCCCCCCGCGACTTTGGTCACGCCCCCAAGGGCTAGCTGCTCGACAGTGTCGCCTGGCTGATCACCACTGGGTGGATCGGCTGCCCGTCCTGCGGCGGGTTGGTCGCGAGACTGGCGATCGCGTTGACCCCCGCCATGCTCCCCACCACCCGGCCCACCAGCGCATACTGCGGTGGCAGTTCGGTGTCGGTCGCGGTCACGATGAAGAACTGGCTGCCCGACGCCCCGGCCGGATCGGTCGCTGTCTTGGCCATCGCGACCGTCCCCCGCGTGTACTGGAGGTTGGCGGGCGGGCGCTCGACGATCGTGTAGCCCGGCCCGCCGGAGCCGTCGCCGTTGGGGTCGCCCCCCTGAATCACGAAGTTGGCTGCCACCCGGTGGAAGGTGAGGTCGTTGTAGAAGCCGCGCTTGACGAGGTAGGCGAACGAGGAGGTTGTCTTCGGCGCGCGCGCCACGTCCAGCCGAATCGCGATTGAGCCGCAGTTGGTCGCCAGCGTCACCACGTAGCGTTTGCTCGGATCCAACTTGCCGGTTGGTCGTGGCACGTGCTGTGGGCCCTTCGGCGCGGGCTCGCGCGCGCTGTGGCAGCCCGCTTCGGTACCGTCGCTGCTCGCCGGCGTGTCGTTGGCGTTCGCCGAATTCCTTGCCTGGCTGGTGGTGCCGCACGCCCCGAGTGAAACCGCGGCGGCAAGTGCGCCTACCGCCGGGAGGAGGCTCGCCATGAACAACGTCACGTCAGATCGGCCACCGGGCACGACGCCAGCTTAGTTGCGTGTACTCGCGCCGGCGTGTGCTCTTCGCGCAATCTTAATAAGCGATAACGGGCCGTTATCTGTGTTGCCTCACAGGCTCGCGGGTGTCACCGCCCGCCTGCCAATACGCTTGCCCGGTGCCCCAGCCCATCTGTCTGATCGTCAACCCTGCCTCCGGGGGTGGCCGTGGTGGCCGTGTGGCACCGGCGGTGGAGGCTGCGCTGCGTGCGCGTGGCCTGGCCGTGCGCCGCGAGGACACCCGTAGCCTCGACCACGCGCGCGAGCTGGCGCTGCAGGCGGCAAATGGCGGGGAGATCGCCGTGACGCTCGGCGGCGACGGGCTTGCGGGCGCTGCCGCCGATGCGCTGCGCGGCGTCCCCGGGGCGATTCTCGGCGTGCTTCCGGGTGGGCGCGGCAACGACCTCGCGCGTGTGTTGGGCATTGGGCAGGACCCGGTTGCGGCCTGCGCAACGATCGCCGACGGCGTGGCCCGTGAGCTCGACCTCGGGGTTGTCGGCGAGCACAGCTATGTGGGTATCGCCAGCTGCGGCTTTGACTCCGACGCCAACAGGATCGCCAACGAGGCGCCGGCGCGGCTTGGCAACCTCGTATACGCCTATGGCGCGCTCCGTGCGCTGGCCGCTTGGCGTCCGGCGCGGTTTGAGCTCGTGCTCGACGGCGAGCGGCACGCGTTCACCGGCTACACCGTCGGCGCCTGCAACTCGAAGGCGTACGGCGGCGGCATGTACGCGGCGCCGGACGCGCTGCTCGACGATGGGCTGCTCGATGTCGTTTACATGGAGCAGATCTCGAAGCTGCGCTTCCTGATGAGCATCCTGCCGAAGGTTTTCAAAGGCACACATGTGCGCGAGCCGTGCGTGCACGTGCTGCGCGGCCGCGAGCTTGAGATTGCCGCCGACCGTCCCTTCACGATGTATGCCGACGGCGACCCGATCGGCGAGCTGCCGCTGCGCGTGAGCGTGCTGCCCCGCGCGGTGCGCGTGCTTGTGCCAACCGACAGCCCGTTGGGGAGCGCGTTCTGAGCGGCCCGCTCGCGCCGAAGCTCGCACTCGCCCGTGCCGCCGGCGTGCTCTCGCGTCTGCGCGGGGGCGGCGCCACGAGCGTGCCCGGGAAGGTGCTGATGCGCCTGGAGCCCGACGCGATCCGCGTCCTCGCGGCACGCTTGAGGCGTGGCAGCGTGTTGGTGTCTGCCACCAACGGCAAGACAACCACCGCTGCGATGCTTGCCGCGATCCTCGAACGCGAGGGTGTGCCGCTGGTGCACAACCGCGCCGGCGCCAACATGGCTGGCGGCATCGCCTCGACGCTGCTCGCCGCCGCGCACGGTCGCGGCGGGATCGACGGCGAGCTCGGGTTGTTCGAGGTCGATGAGCTCTGGCTGGCGCAGCTCGCCGCGCAGCTGCACCCGCGCGCGGTTCTGCTCGGCAACCTCTTCCGCGATCAGCTCGACCGCTTCGGCGAGCTGGAGACGATCGCTGATAGCTGGGCCCACACCGCGCGCGATGTGCTCGACCCCGATGCGCGGCTCGTGCTCAACGCCGACGATCCCGTGGTCGCCGATCTCGGCCGCGAGCGCGCGAGCGCTGAGACTGACGCGGCCACGACTGTTGGGGGCCGGATCGGTGGGCCGGGGCCCGTGTACTTCGGCGTGGATGACGACTCGCTCGCCCTCCCCCAGATGGCCCATGCCGCCGACGCCAAGCACTGCCGCAACTGCGGTGCCCCCTACCTCTTCGAGGCTGTCTACCTCGGCCACCTTGGGCACTACCATTGTCCCTCCTGTGGTCAGGCGCGGCCGGTGCCGGCGGTGCTCGCCACCGACGTGCACCTCGAAGGAGTACGGGCCGCGCGCTTCACGCTGCACACCCCCGCCGGCCAGGCCGAGATCGCACTGCCGCTGCCCGGTCTCTACAACGTCTACAACGCGCTCGCCGCCGCCGCGCTCGCGCATGCGCTGGCGGTGCCGCTGGAGGTGACCGTCGCCGGCCTCGAAGGCGCCCGGGCCGCGTTCGGCCGCGCGGAGAGCGTCACGATTGGCGCGCCCGACCACCCGCGCGAGCTGCGCATCCTGCTCGTCAAGAACCCCGCCGGCGCCAACGAGGTGCTGCGCACGCTGGCATTGGAGCCGGGCGAGCACGACTTGCTTGGGGCGCTCAACGACAACATCGCCGACGGCCGCGACGTCTCCTGGATCTGGGACGCCGACTTCGAGCTGCTCACCGGGCGCGTGCGGCGAGTCACGTGCAGCGGCACCCGTGCCGCCGAGCTGGCAGTGCGTTTGAAGTACGCGGGCATCGACCCCGAGCGTATCCGCGTGCAGCCCGATCTGGCCGCCGCCCTCTCCACCGCCCAGGCCGATGCGCCACCAGGTGGGGCGCCGTTGTACGCCCTACCCACTTACACCGCAATGCTCTTGCTGCGTGAGTTGCTGAGCGCAGGCGGCCAGACGCGGAGTGCCCTCACATGAGCACCTTGCGCGTCTGCGCGCTCTACCCCGACCTGATGAACATCTACGCCGATCGCGGCAACCTGCTCGTGCTCGAACGCCGCTGCGCGTGGCGCGGGATCGGCTTCGCGCTGACCCCGTGTGGGCTGGGCGAACCGCTGGACGGCGAAGCCCACGACCTCTTCTACCTCGGCGGCGGCCAGGACCGCGACCAGCGACTGTGCGCCGAAGACCTGATCGCGACCAAGCGCGAGGCGCTGCACGCCGCCGCGACGCGTGGCGCGGTGATAATGGGCGTGTGCGGTGGCTACCAGCTGTTGGGGCGCTCGTATGAGCTGGGACCCGGCGAACAGCTGCCGGGCGTCGAGCTGCTCGACGTGAGCACCGTGCGCGAGGACGGCCCCCGCCTGATCGGCAACGTCGCGATCGAGGTCTCGCTCGGCGGGGTTGGGCGCGTCCTCGCCGGTTTTGAGAACCATGGCGGGCGCACCCGCCTAAACGCCGGCCAAGCTGCGCTCGGCCGGGTGCTGAATGGTTATGGCAACGACGGACGCAGCGGCTTCGAGGGCGCGTACCGCGGCAACGTCATCGGCACCTACCTGCACGGCCCGCTGTTGCCCAAGAACATCTGGTTCTCCGACTGGCTGATTGCGACAGCGCTCGGGATCGACGTGGCCGAACTCTCACTGCTAGACGACACGTTGGAGGAGCAGGCGCACCACGGTGCACGGCTGGCAGCCCGTGTGTGAGTGAATCGTCCCAACCGATGAGTACAATGGTCTGTGCGACTTTGCTACCATGGTCGCCGGTTATCAGCCGTTCGGAGGTAGCTCCTCCAACACCCAGTACCCGACCCGCCTCCGGCGGGTCGAGGTCTTTAAGCCACCGCGAACCGCGCGAAGCGCGACGCCAGGCGGGCTGGGACGAGCGCGCGGACGCGGACACCCTCGGGGGTGTCGCGGCGGGCCAGCTCGCCCGCGACCTCGTGCAGCTCGGCGAGGCTGGCGCCGCTGGCGTAGGGGACGAGCAGGTCGAGTGGGCAGAGCGTGTGGCGCAGCTCGGACTCGATCCGCGTGGCAAGGTCATCCAGCCCCTCACCACTGACGCCGCTGACCAGCACCGCCTCGGGGTGGCGCAGGCGCAGCTCTCGGCGCGCCGGCTCGTCGAGCAGGTCGGCCTTGTTGAGCACCAGCACGCGCGGCGAGGAGTCGGCGCCGATCTCCTCGAGCACCTCCTCGACGGCACGGCGCATCGCCTCCATCTCAAGGAACGAATGCCCGTCCACCCCAGCCGAGGCGTCGAGCACGTGCAGCAGCACCTCGGCGCGAATCGTCTCCTCCAGGGTGGCGCCGAAGGAGTCGACCAGCTGGTGGGGCAGCTTGCGGATGAAGCCGACTGTGTCGGTCAGCAGGTGGGGGCGCCCGCTGAGGTAAATCGTGCGCGTGGTGGGGTCGAGCGTGTGAAACAGGCGGTCGCGCACACGCCGGTCGCGCTCGGCTTGGTCTTGAGCCCCAGCCACCCGGCCGCGGCCGTACGCCGCGGTGAGAGCGTTGAGCAAGGTGGACTTGCCGGCGTTGGTGTAGCCGGCGAGCGCGATCGTCGGCAACGCGGCGCGCTCGCGCTCGGCGCGCATTACCGCGCGGGTGGAGCGCACCTGCTGAAGGCGCCGACGCAGCGCGGCGATGCGGTCGCGCGCGAGGCGTCGGTCGGTCTCGATCTGGCTCTCGCCCGGGCCCCGCGTGCCGATTCCGCCGCCGAGGCGCTCGAGGTGGCTCCACAGGCCGCGCATCCGTGCGAGGTTGTATTCGAGCTGGGCCAGCTCCACCTGCAGCTTGCCCTCGGCGGTGGCGGCGTGAGCGGCGAAGATGTCGAGGATCACGGTTGTGCGATCGACCACCGGCAGGCCAAGCTCGGCCTCCAGATTGCGCTCCTGGCGCGGGGTGAGCTCGTCATCGCAGGCGATCACGTTGGCGTCGCACGCCTGCGCGGCGAGCTTGGCCTCAGCCACCTTGCCCGGCCCCAGGTAGGTGTTGGGGTGGGGCTGCTCGCGGCGCTGCAACAGCTCCCCCACGACCGCCACCCCGGCTGTGCGCAGCAGCTCACCGAGCTCCCGCACGCTGCTGTCGTCGGCGTCCGGGAGCGCGGCGATGCAGAGGGCGCGCTGGCGCGCGCGCGAGGCGGGCCGATTCATCTATCCCGAAGTCTAGGACAGCGAAGCAAGCCGCTCGACTGCCTCGGCGAGGCGATGGTCGGGCGTGGTGAGCGAGATCCGAAACCAGCCCTCGCCACTGGGGCCGTAAGCGCTGCCGGGTGAGATCACCACGGCCGTCTGCTCCAGCACGTGCTCGCAGTAGGCGACGGAGCTGTCAAAGCCCGCGGGAACGGGCGCCCACACGTAGATCGTGCCCTTCGGCGGCGTGACGTGCACGCCGGCCTTGGCGAGCGCACCGCAAACCAGGTCGCGGCGGATGCGGTAAAGCTCGTTCATCGAGGCCACCTCGGCGTCGGCATCGGGCGAGAGCGCGGCGATGCCCGCCAGCTGGACGGCCTCGAACAGGCCTGAGTCGATGTTGGTCTTCAGCCGCCAGTAGGTCTCTACCGCCTCGCTGTTTCCGACTACCGCGGCGCAGCGCCAACCGGTCATGTTGTAGCCCTTGGAGAGCGAGAACACCTCGATCCCCACCTCCTTGGCGCCGGGCGTGGCGAGGAACGACGGCGGGCGGTGACCTTCGTAGGCGATCTCCGAGTAGGAGTTGTCGTGCACCACCAGGATGCCGTGCTCGCGCGCGAATGCGACGACCCGCTCAAAGAAGCCCGCGGGCGCGAGCGCGCCGGTGGGGTTGTTGGGGTAGTTGAGGTAGATCAGCTTCGCGCGCGCCAAATCGGCTGGCGCAATCGCATCGAGGTCGGGCACGAAGCCGAGCTCCGGCACGAGCGGCAGCGGCACGGGGTCGGCGCCGGCGAGCAACGGCCCGGCGGTATAGACGGGGTAACCGGGGTCGGAGGCGAGGGCGGCGTCGCCGGGGTCGAGGAAGGCGAGGTTGAGGTTGAAGATCGCCTCCTTGGCGCCGATCGCCGGGATGATCTCGCTCGCGGGGTCGAGTGTCACGTCGAAGCGCCGGGCGTAGAAGTCGCTGAGCGCTTCGCGGAAGTCGCCACGGCCGCGGTTGGAGGGGTAGCGGTGGGTGGCGGGCTCGGTGACCGCCTCCTGCATCGCCTCGACGATCAGCGCCGGCGTCGGCCGGTCGGGGTCGCCAATCCCGAGGCTGATCACATCGACCCCGGCGGCCTGCTTGGCGGCGATCTTGCGCTCCAGTTCGGCGAACAGGTACGGCGGGATGCGGCTCAGTCGCTCACTCGGCTTCATCCCATACGCCTTTCCGGGAAGGGGTTCTGGGGGAGGGCTTGCCCTCCCCCAGTTGGCTGATGCGGCTCAGGCGCTTACTCGGTCTCATGCAGCTCCTTCACGAAGTCTTCGCTGAGGCGGCCCTCGTACACGGGCCGCGCCCAACCGGTCAGATGCACCTGCAACTCCTCCCCCACCTCGACCTGCAGCTCGCCGCCGTCGAGGGCGACGACGATCGGCGATCCCGCTCCCCCGCCATCGCCGAGATGGTGGGCTACCGCCGCGCCGGTGGCGCCTGTGCCGGAGGCAAGCGTCTCCCCCACCCCACGCTCGAAGATCCGCGCACGGATGCGGTTGGGTTCGGTCTCGGTATACCAAGAGACGTTGGTGCGGTGCGGAAACAGCTCGTGGCCTTCGATCGCCGGGCCGATCGCGGGCAGGTCGAGCGCCAGCAGCGCATTCAGGTCCTCGACGTGGATCGCGCACTGGGGGTTGCCGATCGAGACGTGCTTGAAGCGCCAGCGCCGCCCGCCGGCGCTCAATTCGCCGTGACCGTCAGGGGGGCCGCTCGGGAAGCCCTGAGAGCTCAACGACGCGGCGCCCATGTCGATGCGACAGCTGTGGGGGCTGAGGATCGCCGGTGTGATCGCCCCTGCGGCGGTTTGAATCGAGAAGGCGTCCTGGTCGGTCCAGCCGTGGCGGCGCAGATAGAGGACGGCCTCGCGCGCGCCGTTGCCCGACAGCTCGGCCTCTGACCCATCCGGGTTGTAGATCCACAGGCGCGCGACGAACTGCGGGTCGTCGCTGGGCGCGAGCACCAGCACCCCGTCGGCGCCCACGCCGAAGTGCGGCGCGCAGAGCTTGCGGATGCGCCCGGCGGTGAGCTCGAACGGGAGCCGCGCGCGCTCGAGGATCAGGTAATCGTTGCCGAGCGCCTGCCACTTCTCGAATTGCATCGGGGGCGTGTCTGGCGAGTCAGTCATACGCGGTTGGAGTCTACGATTTCGATCTGCGCGGCGACATCCTCCGGTGAGCGGCCGGTGACGTTGATCAGATGCACCCCGGCGAGCTTGCGCATCCAGGCGAGCTGACGGCGAGCGTAGTTGCGCGTGCGGCGCTGCATCGCCTCGATGTCTCCCGCGAGCAGCTCGTCGAAACCAAGCGCCTTGCGCGCGGTCGCCGAGGCACCGGCGGCGTGGGCGCGCCGCACCTCCTCGCGCACGCCGGCGGCCAGCATCCGCTCGACGCGGGCGTCGATCCGCGCGTACAGCTGATCGCGCGCGAGCGTCAGCCCGACCAACAGCGTCGGCTGGCGCACCTCGGCGGTCCACAGCTGCGAGGGGCCCTCGGGCGGCTCCAGCTCGCCGGCTTCCAACAGCTCCAGCGCGCGCACGATCCGCTGACGGTCGGCCGGGTCGATGCGCGCGGCGGCCCACGGTGCGCCGCGCGCAAGACGCGCGTGCAGCACGGCCGACCCTTCCCGTTGGAGCTCCGCTGTGAGCCGCTCGCGCAGCCCTTCGGGCGGGGGCGGGCGCAGACTCAACTCGGTGAGCGCGGCGCGCAGGTAGAGGCCGGTGCCGCCGACGACGATCGGACGCCGGCCAGCGGCGAGCAGCGCGTCGATCTCGGCGTGGGCGAGCTCGGCGTACTGGCCGGCGCTGAAGCCGGCGTCGAGCGGCAGGAAGGAGACGAGACGGTGCTCGAGTGAGGCCCGCTCGACGGGCGAGGCGACGCCGGTGAGCGTCTCCAGGCCCACATACACCTGCAGCGCGTCGGCGGACACCGCCACGGGGTTTTGGCCGGCGGCGCGTAGCCGCAGCGCGAGCGCGACCGCGATTGCGGTCTTGCCCACGCCGGTGGGGCCGAACAACGCGATCACCCGCATTGGCGTAGGCTGACAGACGTGAGGATCGCGGGATCGACGGTGTTGATCACGGGCGCCACGGGCGGCATCGGCGAGGTGATCGCCAAGGAGCTGCACGGGAAGGGCGCGCAGCTGATCCTGACGGGCCGGCGGGTCGATGTGCTGGAGCCGCTGGCGGCGCAGCTCGGCGCCCGCGCGCTGGCGGCTGACCTGTCCGAGCGGGCGGCGGTGGCGCGCCTGCTGCAGGAGGCGGGCGCCGTGGACATCCTGGTTGCGAACGCGGCGCTCCCCGGGTCGGGGCTGCTGGAGGGGTTCACGCTCGAGGAGCTCGACCGCGCGCTGGAGGTGAACTTGCGCGCCCCGATCGCGTTGGCGCATGCGCTTGCGCCGGCGATGGCGGCGCGCGGCGGTGGCCATCTGCTGTTTGTCTCCTCGCTGGCGGGCAAGGCGGCGACTGCCGGAGCGCCGCTGTATAACGCGACGAAGTTTGGTTTGCGCGGCTTCGCGTTGGGGCTGCGTCCGGATCTGCGGGCCCAGAACGTGGGCGTGTCGGTTGTGTGCCCGGGCTTCATCCGCGAGGCGGGCATGTTCGCCAACTCCGGCGCGAAGCTGCCGCGCGGAGTTGGCAGCCGCAGCCCGCAGGATGTCGCCCGTGCGGTGGCGGTGGCGATCGAGCGCAACCGCGCCGAGGTGGACGTTGCGCCGCTGGGGTTGCGTGCGGGAGCAGCGTTCGCGGGCGTCGCCCCGAGCTTCGCCGCGACAGTGACGCGCCTGACCGGCAGCGACGATCTCTCTGTCGAGATCGCCTCCGGCCAGCGCGACAAACGGTAAGAGCGCTCCTACAAACTCCTTCGACTGAGCTTAGGCGGACGTTGGACGCTGCTTAGAAGTCGGGCGCATGATGCGTGGCGTAGAAGCCCCCAAACACCGACAGGAGGTTTGTATGAGCAGAGCAAACACGATCAGGGCAGTCATTGTGGCGGGCGCGCTGGCAACGGGAGGCGCGGTGGCCGGCATCGCCGGCGCGGCCGCGGCTCCGAGTGGATCGGACAGCTCGGCGACGGGTACCTCATCGACCCAGTCGACGCCGAGCACGACGGCCACTGCGCCCACGACAAGCACGACCCCGTCGCAAACGACCCCGGCGCCGAACGGGACGCCGTCGGGTCACCCTTGCCCGAACATGGGCAAAGGGTCGAGCGGGGGTTCGAGCTCGAAATCCGGCTCGGGCAGCGAATCGGGTTCGAGTTACACAGGCCCTCCCCCGGGGCCTGCCGCTACCGCCGCGTAGCTGGCCGAAACGGGGACTCGCCCCGAAGGGGCGTGTCCCCCGGCTTCGGCAGCAGCTCCTCCCCGGCGAGCGTTTGCGAGGTCGCGGAGTGGATCCGCACCTGCGTCAGCTCGCCGGGCGAGGAGAGGCCGGCGAAGTTGACGACCTTGTTGTGGCGGGTGCGCCCGCGCAGCCGCGAAGGGTCGTTGCGGGAGGGGCCTTCGACCAGCACCTCCAGCTCGCGCCCGATGAAGCGCTGGGCGCGCTCGCGGGCGTGGCGCTGGACGGCCTCGAGCAGCCGCTCCATGCGGGCAACCTTGACGGGATGGGGCACCAGGCCCTCGGTGAGGGTCGCGGCCTCGGTGCCGCGGCGGGGCGAGAAGAGGAATGTGAAGGCGCTGTCGTAACGGACTTGCTCGACGAGCGAGAGCGTCTGCTCGAAATCCTCCTCGCTCTCGCCGGGGAAGCCGACGATGATGTCGGTCGTGAGCGAAACGTCGGGGACGTGCTCGCGAATCAACGCGACACGGTCGAGATAGCGCTCGCGGTCGTAGGTGCGGCGCATCGCTTTGAGGATTCGCGAGGAGCCGGACTGCAGGGGCAAATGAACGTGCTCACATACTGTACGTAGATGGGCGTGCGCTTGGATCACATCTTCGTGCATATCCTTCGGATGGGGTGAGGTGTAGCGGATCCGCTCGATGCCCTCGATCGCGTCGAGCGCGTGCAGCAGCTCGGCGAAGCTGGCGCGCGCCGGCCGCAGGTCGCGCCCGTAGGAGTTGACGTTTTGCCCGAGCAGCGTGATCTCGCGCACCCCTTCGGCAGCCATCGCTCCTACCTCGGCGACGAGCTCATCGAAGGGCCGGCTGACCTCGCGCCCGCGCGTGGAGGGGACGATGCAGTAGGAGCAGCGGCAGTTGCAGCCGACGCTGATCTGCACCCATCCCTGGTGGTTGCGCTCGCGGTGGGCGGGCAGGCGCCCGGTGAAGCCCTCGAACTCGAAGTAGCCCTGGGCGGTGAGCGACTCGGAGGTGAGGAACTCGGCGAGGCGGTGGACCTGGCCGGGGCCGAAGGCAACATCGACGAACGGGTAGCGCTCAAACACCTCCTCCTTGAGCGACTGCGCCCAGCACCCCCCCACCCCGACGATCCGCTCGGGATGTTCACGCTTGAGGCGTTTGGCCTCGCCGAGGTGGGCGACGAAGCGGGAGTCGGCGGTCTCGCGGATCGAGCAGGTGTTGAACAGGATCAGGTCGGCCTCAGCACGCGCGGGCGCCTCGCTGTAGCCGAGCGACTCGAGCATCCCCTTCATCCGCTCGGAGTCGTGCTCGTTCATTTGGCAGCCGAACGTGGTTACGTGGTAGAGCGGCATGCAGACAGGGTACCCGCAGGGCGGCCGCCGATCCACTCCAGCGACCGCCATTCCCGGTCGTGCGCCTCATCCTCGCCAGGCCGAGGACCCGACCCCCGCGCTACCCCACGCGCTTACGCCGCGACGCGCTCCCGCCGCGGTGCTGGGACCGGTGCCGGCGCGACCTCGGGCGGCCCCTCGGGGTCAACCGCCTTGACAGACGCCTCGGCGACAGGCTCCAGCGGCACCGTGGGGCCGTCGGGCGAGATGTCGCGCGCGGCGAAGATCTTCTCGCGGATCTCCTTCGCCATCGCGGGGTGCGCGTCCAGATAGGCCTTCGCGGCGCCGCGGCCCTGGCCGAGGCGCTCGGAGCCGTAGGAGAAGAAGGAACCGGACTTGGTCACGACGGAGTCCTCGATGCCAAGATCGATCAGACAGCCGGAGGAGGAGATGCCTTTGCCGAACTCGATGTCGAACTCGGCCTGGCGGAAGGGAGCGGCGAGCTTGTTCTTGACGACCTTCACACGCACACGGTTGCCGACCGCCTCGGTGCCGTCCTTGAGCGTCTCGATGCGCCGGATGTCCAGGCGCTGGGAGGCATAGAACTTCAGCGCGCGCCCGCCCGGCTGGGTCTCGGGCGAGCCGAACATGACGCCGACCTTTTCGCGGATCTGGTTGGTGAGGATGCAGAGCGTGGAGGTGCGGTTGAGGTTGCCGGCGATCTTGCGCATCGCCTGGGACATCATCCGCGCCTGCGCGCCGACCGTCTGGTCGCCCATCTGCCCCTCGAGCTCCACGCGCGGGGTGAGCGCGGCGACGGAGTCGATCGCGACCACGTCGATCGCCCCGGAGCGCACGAGCATGTCGGCGATCTCCAAGGCCTGCTCGCCGTAGTCGGGCTGGGAGACCAGCAGCTCGTCGATGTCGACGCCGATCTCCTTGGCGTAGAGCGGGTCCATCGCGTGCTCGGCGTCGATGAAGGCGCACACGCCTCCGAGCCGTTGGGCTTCGGCGAGGACGTGGTAGATCAGCGTGGTCTTGCCGGAGGACTCGGGGCCGAAGACCTCGACGATGCGCCCGCGCGGAACGCCGCCGATCCCGAGTGCGAGATCAAGCGACAGCGCGCCCGTGGGAATCGCGGCGACGCGCACCTGCGCACCCTCGTCGCCCATGCGCATGACGGTACCTTTGCCGAACTCGCGCTCGATCTGCGTGAGCGCGCCCTTCAGCGCGGCGTCGCGTGCCTTGGCGGCCTTATCCTGGTCGGTGACGGGCATCGAAAGCTCCTCCGGGAATCGGGAAAATGGATCGATCGCAAACGGTAGGGGGCGCCCCGGACAGAACATTTGTTCGCCCGCTGGGAGGGGTGGGGATGGGCTGCGCGGGCTAAAGCCGCTCCGCCGGCGGGGCACGTTATGGCGCTGACGACCGCGCGCAAATCCGCGGGCGTCCCACAAGTCAGAAACAGTGGCTTGCGTTATCCCCGTCAGCGTGATACAGATATGCTTACCATTTCCAAGAGATTGAAAGGTTGTATCGGACGAGAGGTAGAAAGGCGGCGCTAGCCGCGGTACGCTTGCAAAGGCTCGCGGGAGCCACTACCGACTTTCCAGGCACCCGCTGAGACTCCGGATCGTGACCTCCTCTCCACGCATTCGGACCCGCCGCGCGGGGGCGCCGGTCTATATAGCCGGCGCCCCCCCGGCACTCTCCTGCACACAAATGGCGACGTGAGGCCGCTGCGACGGCCTCACTGGCCTCGGCGGCGACCATGGTTGCGATGATCCATCTATGACCCGCGGCGCCGAAGCAAGGCTGTTCGTCGCACTGGACCTCCCCGTCGAGGTGCGCTCACGGCTCGCCGCCTGGGCGCGCGCCGCCGCCGCGAGCGTACGCGCCGGGGGCGGTCCCGCCGCGCGCCCGCCCACGCCGCCCGCCGCGCGCGGGCGCTTCCCCAGCCGCCGTCGCGAATCCAGGCCACTGCCCAGCCGTCAGCTGCGGTTGCTGGAGCCGGACACGCTGCATGTAACGCTGTGCTTCCTCGGCGACCGGCCGGTAGCGGAGATCGACGCGCTCGGCGACACGCTGAGTACGGTGTGCGCGGAGGCCGCGCCGGTGGGAGAGCTCGCATTCGGGGCGCCACTGTGGCTGCCCCCGCGCCACCCGAGGGCGCTCGCGGTGGAGCTGCACGACACCGCCGACGGCGCGCTGAAGGCGCTGCACGATGCGCTGACCACGGCGTGCGGGCTGGAGGCCGAACGCAGGCACTTTCGCCCGCACGCCACCGTCGCGCGGATGCGCCCCTCTGAGGCTCTCGGCGATCGAGGCCTGCCCACCACCCCGGCGCTGTCGTTCCCCCCGCGCTCGGTGACGCTGCAGCGGTCGTGGCTGACGCCCACGGAGGCTGTGTATGAGGGGCTTGCGACGTGTCCTCTCGCTCGACCTTGCGAGGAGTAGCGGATTTCTCACTGACAGAACACAGGTGGGACCACCAAGGGTGGTCCCACCTGTTGCCGCCCGGTTTTCTTCTCAGCTATTGCTAAGTATCCCAACCAAACGGTTCAATTGTGCCGCTTTTGTTAACTGTGACCTCCGCTGTGGCTTCCTCAATGACTGAGCCCAGCGCTCCAGCCGAAAGTTCGGCTTTGATTACTTCATATTTTTCCGTTGTGGAGTTGAGTAGTTCGGCTTCTGAAACCGCTATTCCTCCGTTGCCGAGCCTGAGTAATCCTACTTCTGACGTTAATCCGGGTGTCGATAAGACGAACGAGCCACCGACAGCATGTCCAACTTCTGCTATCTGGCCAGCCTTTCTGGCCTCGCTTTTGACTTTGAGTTCAGTCCCAGTCGCCGAAACTTTAATCTTTGTTTTGTTGAGAAGGCCACACAGTTCTTCGGTGGCTTCCGGTTTGTTTACGAGTTCGAATTCTGAAAATAGATTTTCACTGGCAGCTTCACCAGTGGGAGCAAAGATGTCGACTGCGGATGTTGAGCTTCCCTTGGCAAAGGCCAGAATAGTTAACACGCTTACTATTATTTCTCCCGAATTGGTGGCTGCTACCGGCTTGAGACCGGTTGCGATACAGTTTTTGTCACCCACAAGGTTACATTTTTCGAATATGATTTTGGCGTAGCCGGTGCCCGGACTACCCCCTAACAAGAACCCTTCGTTCGTTGCTTTTTCACATTCAACACTGGCGGCGGTACCATGTAGGATCAGTGGACCGTCCTCGCTTTCCGATCTTAATCCTCTAGTTTCACCTGATAGCAAGCCTTTGGCGGGGCTGCCAACGATCCATAACGGACCTTTGCCTTCTACTTTTCCTTTTTCCGACGGCGGAGAGCTATTATAGCCAAAGGGTTCTTTTGGGCTTGTTTCGACCTCGGCCGAAGCTTCCTCAACGACGTCACCTAGTGCTCCCGCCGAAAGTTCAGCTTTTATTACTTCGTATTTTGCCGTTGCGGTGTTAAATAGTTCGGCTTCTGAAACCGCTACTCCCCCGTTGCCGAGTCTGAGTAACTCTACTTCTGAGGTTTCTCCGCTCAGCGATAAGAAGAATGAGCCGCCTTTCAAGAAGCCGACTTCTGCTATCTGGCCTGCTTTTCTGGCGAAGCCTTTGATTTTTAATTCAGTCCCGGCTGCTGTAACTTTTATCTTAGTTTTGTTGAGAAGGTTACAGAGTTCTGTACTGGCCCCACTTTTATTTAGGAATTCGAATTCCGAAAATAGATTTTCGTTAGCAGCTTCACCCTCGGGGCTAAATATATCTGTTGCGGAGGTTCTACTTCCTTTGGCGAACGCCAATACGGTTAATACATCTACTCTTATTTCGCCCGAATTGGTAGCAGCTATCGGCTTCAGGCCGGTGGCTATACAATTCTTGGCGCCAACAAGGTTGCATTTTTCGAAGATGATCTTCGCGTAGTCCGTACCGGGACTGCCTCCTAAGAGGAACCCGGTATTTGTGGCTTTTTCACATTCAACACTAGCAGCCGTGCCTTTGAGGACCGGCGCAGCCTCCGTTTCCGATACTATCGCTCTGGTTTCACCCGCTACCAACCCCTTAGCGGGGCTGCCAACGATCCATAACGGTCCTTTACTTTCTTCTTTTCCTTTTTCCGACGGCGAAGGGCCATTATAGCCAAAGGGTTCTTTTGGGCTTGTTTCGACCTCGGCCGAAGCTTCCTCAACGACGTCACCTAGTGCTCCCGCCGAAAGTTCAGCTTTTATTACTTCGTATTTTGCCGTTGCGGTGTTAAATAGTTCGGCTTCTGAAACCGCTACTCCCCCGTTGCCGAGTCTGAGTAACTCTACTTCTGAGGTTTCTCCGCTCAGCGATAAGAAGAATGAGCCGCCTTTCAAGAAGCCGACTTCTGCTATCTGGCCTGCTTTTCTGGCGAAGCCTTTGATTTTTAATTCAGTCCCGGCTGCTGTAACTTTTATCTTAGTTTTGTTGAGAAGGTTACAGAGTTCTGTAGTAGCCCCACTTTTGTTTAGGAATTCGAATTCTGAGAATAGGTTTGATTCACTCTCGGCGGCAAAGATATCCACCGCAGATGTTCTACTGCCCTTGGCAAACGCTAGAGCAGTTAATGCGTCTACTCTTATTTCACCAGCATTGGTGGCTGCTATCGGAGCCAGGCCGGTTGCAACACAGTTTTTGGCGCCCTCAAGGTTGCATTTTTCGAATATGATCTTTGCATAGTCTGTGCCGGGGCTGCCTCCTAAAAGGAACCCTGTGTTTGTGGCTTTTTCACATTCAAGGCTGGCAATCGACCCACGCAGGACCGGTGCAGCCTCTGTTCTCGATACTATCGCTCTGGTTTCACCCGCTACCAACCCATGGGGGGTGGTGCCAACGATCCATAACGGTCCTTTGTTTTCTTCCGCCTGTGCGGCGGTGGCTCCGAGCATGCTGACTCCTACCATCGCTATGGCGAAGATCAGCGTGGTTCCTAGCTTGTTCAACGTCATTTTGACTGCGCTCCTTATGTTGCGCTTTGCCTCGGAGCGCTCCTTTTAGATCAGGTTGTGACGCTCCGGGGCCGGTTTGTCCTTTGATCCGCGGAGACTATCGATGCCCGCCGCGGCAACGTAGCGGTCACTATACCATATATCGAGAAGATTTCGGCTAGCGAAAGGATCTTGGCTGTTGTGGAGCGTGCAAAAGGGGCGCCGGCTCTGGTGAGCCGGCGCCCCGGGTGATTTGTCCGAATTCGTGGGAGAGGAGGTCACGATTCGGATTTCCCGCGGGCGCGAGGGAGGGTCGTAGGCGCCCGAGAGCTTTACGAAAGCCGCTTACTTGTTGTGGTGGCCTCCGTGCGTCTTGTGCTTCTTGTTATGTCCTTTGCCTATTTTGTGGCGGGGGCAGCCGGTCACGGCGATCTTGATGTTCTTTTTGTTGATTGCTCCGTTTTGGCCTTCGATTGTGGCTGGGATCACTGGCGAGCGTCCACAGAAGCTGCCTTTGGTCTTCGCCGGTAGGTCTGTGCCGAAGATGGCGTCTGGGCCCTCTGGGAATTTGCTTTCGAATGAGGTGATCGGCGCGTCGGGGACGCTTTCGAACGTCGAGTAGGTGACGCCTTTTTTGATGTCGGTGCCTCCGGTGAGGTCGATCGTCACGTTGTCGCCCGTGAGCACGAAGACAACGTCCGGGTAGGCGGCTCCGCCGTGTGATACGAGGTATGCGGGTCCGGTGAGCGGTGTGCTGAGGATCGGCGTGATGGCTGTTCCCGTGCCGATCGCCGAGCCTGCCGGGCATCCTGCCGGGTTGGCGGCGAACTGCGCTTCGGTGCAGGCTTTGCGTAGCGTCGCGAGGCGTGCCGGAAGGGCTTTCGGGAACTGCAGGTGCACCTTGTGGATGTTCGCTTCGCCGGGTGTCGCGGTGACCTTCACCGTGAGGCTGGCGCCGTCGATCCTGCTCGTCTTGCCCTGCGTCGCGGCTGTGAAGACGGGTTTGAACGGCAGGTTGGCGCAGCCGGTCACGGCGAATGGGGTCGATACGGCCGCGCTGGCTCCCTGTACGGCGGTGACTGTGCCGGTCACTGCCTGCGAGTTGCAGTCGGTTGGGTTGAACGTGAACTCGGGACGGTTGACTTCGACGTTGACGCTGCGCAGGCGTATCGGGATGCCGCCGACGAGCGTCGGGAACGGGTCGGAGACGATGCTTGCTTGCGCGGTGTTCGGGTCGATGCGGATCGAGCCCCTGACGACGATTTTGCCGAAGTTGAACGGGCCGGCGACGGCCGGCACTACCGCGACCTCGCCAAACGATCCGCCGTTGTATGGGCCGGTGAGGTACACCTTGCCGGTCTCGACGAGTGGCTGCGAGCCCGCTCCGGCTGCCGCGGTGACCGTGCCGATCTGCGATTCGCTCGAGCACGTTCCTGTATTGGCTTGCGTTTCGCCGCACTCTGGGACGCCCGCGAGCTTCGCCAGCATGCCCTCGGGGAGCGTGGCTTGCAGGCCGGAGATGTTCTGTTCGCCGTCTTGGCGGGTGAGTTGCAGCACGAACGGGCTGTAGCCGCCGGCGATCGGCGTGACGGTTTCTGCCTGGAAGCCCGGTTTGAATGGCATCGGGCCATTGCAGCCGGTGACCGCGAACGACGAGGAGGGCATCGCGTTTGCCCCCGAGGCCTGCGCACTCCACGGTTCCAGCTCGGTCGCGGTCGTCGCCGTCCCGCAGCTCGGCGGGTTGGCGAGCGCGGCGCGCGGCCCTTCTGCGTGCGGCCCACCACCTGGGAGGGTCACCTTCACTTCTTCGAGCGGGAACTGCGGCGTTTCCTTGAAGCTGATGCGGAGCTGCCCCGGGGCCAGGCCTTCGAGCTTGCTGTATTGGCCGTGGCCGCCGACTTCGATCTTCCCTTCCAGCTTGACGATCACACCAGATCCGCTCAGTTCTAGACAAATGTGGAATACGTTGCCTTCTTCGGCTTCGGCTTCGCTGCACGGCGGCAGCGGCGGGTGCCCGCACAAGGGGTTCATCAGATACACATAGCCGTGCAGCGGTTCGGCGAGATCGGGCGTCTTCGCTTCGACTTCGCCGACGCGCGAGTTCTGCGGACAGTGCCCGGGCGCGGTGTGCCACATACCATCGTCGTAGGGGCTGCCGTCCCCGCCCGGATGGCCGGCGCCGAGTTCGGTCGCTTCGGGGTCGCCGAGATCCTGGCCATCGAGCGCCAGGTCGCCGCTGCCGATGTTGATCCCTTCTTTGCCTGTCGCCTGGCAGCCGCCGAGCGCATCGGGACCGCTCGCCGCCGCGGGCGAGATGGAGATGCCCGCCGGCAGCGTGATCGTGGCGTTCTTCAGCTCGGGGGTCGCGAGCGCGCCGAACACGCTCGGCGTCTGCGGCAGCTTTAGATCCATGGTGTAGCCCGAGGGCGTATCGGCCTGCGTCGTTTCGGGTTCGACCGCGAAGCTCGGGTCGAACGCGGCGGCGCCCTGCAACAGGTTGCAGCCGGACACTTCGGGGTAGGCGGTTGCTTCTTCACTCGCTTCGCCGCCTTCCCACGAGTTCACGTACACGCGCGTCTTCAGCGGTTCGGTCGTGCAGTCGGTAGGGTTTGTAACGAACGCGGCTTTGCTCCCGGTACCGTCAACTGCTCCCGGATCGCCGAATATGTCCACACGGACCGCTTCGGGTTCCAAGTTGGTCGCACGTAGGGCACCCGGCGTAGCGATCTGCAACCTGTACCCGGACCGTTCATGCACGACGCTCGCATACAGAAAGACCGGCTGACCCGCGGCCACATTGGTTCCTAGCTCAGCGGGGTAGCCATGCTCGGGCACCACGTTATAGACGGGGTACGGGATGGTGTGTTCACCGTCGGCCCACACGAGACTGATCGTTCCTACCTGGCTCGCCGCGGGACAGGCTGTGTGATACCCGGCCGTGTCAGAGTTACCTTCGGCGTCAGTCAAATCGATCTCCGGGCACCGTTCCGTCGCGAGTGGATCGCCGGCGAAGCCGAGCGGCAGCTCGACCGCGACATCCTTGACGTCCTGCACCACCTGAGACCTCCCAAGTGCTTCGAGCGCGGTGTCAAGCTCGATCGTGGTCGTCACCCCGTACGGGTGGTCCCCTGCCTGCAGATCCGGCACTCCGGCGACTCCGTTGGGTTCGAACGAAAACCCTGTGAGACCGAACGGCGTGTGACGCAGGTTCACGGGACTCGCCGCACTCGTCGACGCTTCGCCGCCACCGCCACCCGAGACGCTCGCCCTGTTGACCAGCAGACCCGTAAGCGCCGGCGAGGTGACCGCCACCTCGACTTCCATCACCAACTCACGGCCGGGCAGGACCAATTTGGAATACGAGCACTTGAGCGCGGCCGCACACGGTGGCCCCGGCCTGCCGCCCGTTTCGACGGGTTCTCCCAGGCGTGCTTCAATCGGATTGAGCCCCGGCGGCAGCGTGTCCGTGACCGTGATTTCGCTGCCCGATTCGCCCGCCGAAGGACGACTGCCGACATTGACGACCGCCACCACGATCCGGTCACGCGTGCTCGGCAGCGCGGTCGTGGTAGTGACAGCAGAGCCATTGACCCCACCGTTTTTGAGTTCTTCTTCTTCCACATTCAAAGTACCTGGATAACGGCCGCTGAACGCTCCGCTCCACGTGACCGAATACGGTTTGCTTCCGCTCGCGTTGCCGGGGCCACCGCTCACCGTGACATTGCCCGCACCGATTTCCGGAAGCGATTCGAGGGCTTTTTCGACGCTCTCGGGGCCCCCAGCTTGTTCTTCGCTCCTACTCGCCGGAGCGTCCCATTCTATAGGTGCCGTCACTTCCGTGTTTTCAAGAGAGCTGGGGTGCAGCTTGTAGTGCCCTTCGGTAGCCGTCACGACCAATTCATCGACAGTCGTCTCTGTGTGTCGGCGGCGTTGAAGCTCGTCGGCTCCGCCACCGAATGGATCGCCCAACGGGCGCTCGGCGTTTCGGGCGTCGCGGAGTAGGCGAGGGACGGTACGAGCAGCGAGATCGGTACCAGAATGACCGAGATGAGAGCCGGATTGAGGGACCTGAACCGAAACAACCTCATGACTTTACCCCCCGGTCGCGACCCGCTTTCTTAGCTTTCGTCCTTTTCTTGCCCCGGATTTTGATGCACTTCCCGCGGCTCAGCTTCTTGCCTTTAGCACACCTGGTCTTCTTCTTCGTGGTCTGCTTAGGCACGGGCGCCGGCCTCGGGGGAGGTACGTTGCCACCACCCGCCTGGCTTGCGCTTCCCGGCGGCTGGTAGGTGGGAGCGACAGCGGATGGGCCGCGGCAGGTTTCTCCCAAGCACCCCGGTTCGAGCACCGGCGCGGGGAACCCGCCGTTTTCGCGCGCGTCGTACAGCGCCACCTGCGTGTCGGCGTACTGGGGCACGAGCTTGGCCTGAGTGAGGAAGAAAGCGTCTTGGCCGGATGGGTCCGTCCCCATCAAGGTGACGGTCGGTTTACCGATGAGCGTGGAGGCGTCGTCGCCGGCGCTGATCAGGTTCACGCTCCCGCGGCTGTACTCGTAGACGTTCTTGACTTGGTTTTCCGCCTGGGGAGCGAGGGTCGCGGCGCTTTCGAAGAATATCCGCGAGCCGTCTTCGGAGAGCGCGAGCCCTGTGTCGGCAGAGGTCGGTAGATCCGTGAAGGAGAGCGGCAGTTCGGGAATCAACGGCGCGTCATGGAATGTGTCGACATTGCCGCTCGCGGACCCCGCTTGGCCGATCGAGACCCGCGTTAGCGATTCATCGCCAGCGTTATACGCAAACAGCTGCGGGACGCTACTCGTGTCTTGCTGCGTGAGCTTAGCGGAGCTGAGAAACGCCAGGACTTCCCCGCTGGGAGTCGTCTGTGCCGGCCGTTCGTCAGCGATTTGCCATACCCGCCGATCCTCAGCCAGTGTCCCGGATGGCCCGTGCGTGCCGACCGTATCGCCAACAAACGCTCGTTCGCGTTCAAGGGCTGCTTCTTCGGCCTGCCCAAGAAGCATGAGGGCTTCTTCCAAGTCGACTTCTCCGCTGTCCAGCCTCCGGACGATTTCGGCGTAGGCACGTTCAAATTCGAACGTGTACAGCTTGTTGCCCTGTTCCTCGATCGATGCCAGTTCTTCAGCTTCCGCAGTAGCCAACGTCGCTTCTTCGCCGGAGGTAAGCAGCGTCGCCACGAATACGGTGCGACCCTGTTCAGGTTCATACACGTAAAGATTACTAGCCCCCTGCACGGGTTCTGCTGTTTCCGGTTCGCGACCCACGACCCGATCGCTGCCCGTGAGCTTGCCCTGCGCCACAAAATAGACCCGTTCGCCACTCTCGGACACACGGACGACACCCTGCACTTCGGGATTGACAGACGGCAGACCGACGTTCGAGACATCAATTATTTCGCCGACCTTGACGGTAGATGGCTGGGCGCCTTCCAAGCGCTCCTCATACAGCTTCATACCTTCCGCGGGAGCGCCGTTAACGAGTGGCTGTTCACTCAGAAAGAAGACACGCCGACCATCTTCGGAGGCACCCTGAAACACAGCCGGCGCGCTGGCCGCACCATGACACGGTTCGGAACTCGCGCATTCGCCCGCGGCGGGCAGCACCGGCTCGGAGATCGCCAAAGTGCGTTCGCCTCCGAGCCGCGCATAGACTTCGTTGACTTTCGGACCCGACGGCAGACAGGCACTCGCGGTAAAGAAAACGACTTCCCCAGTTGACGAAACCGCGTTATATACCGAACCCAAGCCAGAACGATTCAGCAGTGCCTGACGATCCCAACGCGGTGCCGCAGTCGCTGATCAATTCAGCCTCTTCGTTGACGTGATGGCTGCCGTGGAGGGGTTCGTCATTCTTTACCCCAACGAGCACCGGTTCACTATCTGCGGTCCCCGTGTAGACATATTCGTAAAGAGAGTCCTTGTTGGGTTCGGTGGTGTCGCCCTGCCATACATCGCTGGCCCCGAGCAGAGTCGATGACTCGATCTTGAACAGAGAATGGCTCAGGTCGCGAGAGGCGCCGACGAGCTTGAGCTCTTCGGTAGGCTTACGTTCCGCACTGCCGGGAATCACTTCACCGTGTTCGTTACGAGGCGTTCCCGGCCCAATGAATTTGAACTGGGACGCTTCGGGGCCGGTACGCAGATAGATATCTTCTTGGTAGGGCACACCCGTTTCCTGGGCACCCCACAGCGTGGTCTGGAAATCCGCTGCACTGACAGCCATCAAGACGCTATGCGAATACTCGCTCGCGGGTGGAGTCAGCGGCGAGGACTGCCAGCCATTGACGCCGCGTGCGAATTCATAAACGTCTCCATCATGGTCACGCCCAGGATTGTACCAATAGTTGCCGGCGCCCGAGAAGGCTCCGCCGGCCCCCATGATCACCCGTGAGCCATCCGCCGAGATAGCCCCCGGTTCATCCAGCACAATCCCGCCCTCTTTATACGGCGGCGTGACCAACTCGTAGGCTCGGCAATCGGGAAGATACGTTTGAAAGCCCGGGGACGTTTCCGTAGCCGCTTCACATTGCGCTTCGTTTGCATCTCCGCCGGCAGCCAGCACCATACTCGGCACAACCAACGCGACGATCACAACACACAATACGCTAGGCCCAAGCGCACGAACCCAATTCGCTTTCCCCATTGCCATCTCCCTCGATCCCTCTCGCCTTTAGCTACCCAATGCCCTGACTGCTATCAAAAGAGCAGGTGAAGCCGCCAAGCGGCTCCACCTGCTGCCATCGTCGTCTACTTCTCAGCTATCGCTTAAAAATCCCAGCCGAATGGTTCTTTTGCTGTTGGACTTGTATTTCAATCTCGGTGTTTGCTATCTCAACGACTGAGCCTAGCGCTCCCGCCGAAAGTTCGGCTTTTATTACTTCATATTTTGCCGTTGTAGTGTTGAATAGTTCGGCTTCTGTAACTGCCACTCCTCCATTGCCGAGTCTGAGTAACCCTACTTTTTCGGTTTCTCCGCTCAGCGATAAGAAGAACGATCCGCCTTTCAAGACGCCGACTTCTGCTATCTGGCCTGCCTTTCTGGCTACGCCTTTTATTTTTAATTCAGTCCCGGTCGCCGAAACTTTTATCTTAGTTTTGTTGAGAAGGTTACAGAGTTCCGTAGTGGCCCCACTCTTATTCAGAAATTCGAATTCTGAGAATAGGTTTGATTCACTCTCGGCGGCAAAAATATCCACCGCAGATGTTCTACTGCCTTTGGCAAACGCCAGAACAGTTAATGCGTCTACTCTTATTTCACCAGAATTGGTGGCGGCTATCGGAGCCAAACCGGTTGCAATACAGTTTTTGGCGCCTACAAGGTTGCATGTTTCGAATATGATCTTTGCATAGTCCGTGCCGGGGCTACCTCCTAAGAGGAACCCAGTATTCGTCGCTTTTACGCATTCAACGCTGGCGGCCGTCCCTTTGAGGACCGGTGCAGCCTCTGTTTCCGATACTATCGCTCTGGTTTCGCCAGCTACCAACCCATGGGCGGGGCTGCCAACGATCCATAACGGTCCTTTGTTTTCTTCCGCCTGGGCGGCAGCCGCTCCAAGCATGCTAACCACCACCATTGCCATGGCGGAAGCGAGCAGGATGACTAGCCTGTTCAACTTCATTTGGTATACTCCTTCTGTTGCGCATGGCCTCGGGACGCCCTTTTAGATCAGGTTGTGGCGTTCCGGGGCCGGTTTGTCTCTGTGCCCCTTTTCCGGCACACAGAGGGGGTCTTCCGGCCTTGTGGAGTTGCTGTCTCACTGTGCGGCAGCCGATCCACTGAGGCCGCGGGAACTCGCCCATTCACTACCTGGGTGAGCCTGCCGGAAAAGCTTGTGGTCCTGTTGGTATGTCAGGTATGCCGTTCGATCGAGGACGACGACCTCGCGTTCGCGCTCGTCGAACCACGTTCGCCCGACGGCGCTCCGCACCCAGCTGCGCCACGGCATCGGTGTCACGAGCAGTTCCGTGGTGCGGTTGCGGAGTGGCATCCTGTAACCGATTGTCCCTAGCCTGCTCATCCCTTGTCAATCCGGGTGACAAAGTAGAATGAGCGACGCAGGATGCTGCCAAGCCAGATTTATGGCCCTATGCAGGGGATTCGCGGTCGCGGAAGTCAACTTCGAGTACAACCCGCGTGTTCCCGACTCCAAACGCCCCATCTGCGCTCTCCCGTTTTAGAAGTAAAGACAAGATGACCCAAGGCCGGCTGTCTGCCAAAGCCGGCGCGACAGTGTATGCCCACTGTACCACATGTCAGTACGATGTTGGCGCAGTTGGGCCTATCATTGACCGCCCTGGAGCGGACCTCTTCCAACGCGCTGCAGTCCGGCTCGTGCCGCCGCCGCTACCCGTCGCGCAGCAGGCGCCGCACCATGTGCAGCGCCACCGTGGTCGTGCGCTCGCGCACGTCGGCGCGGCCACCCGGCAGCGTCAACGCGCGCGTGAGCGCGCCCTCGCCTGCGGCCACGCTCAGGCATACCGTTCCTATCGGCTTCTGCGGCGTTCCGCCGCCGGGCCCGGCGATCCCGGTCACGCCGACGCCGACGTCCGCCCCCAGCCGCTCGCGTGCGCCCCTGGCGAGCGCCTCCGCGACCTCGGGCGATACCGCGCCGTGACGCTCGACCAGCTTGGCCGGGACGCCGGCGAGGGCGACCTTGACATCGTCGGCGTAGGCGACGATCGCACCGCGCACGTACTCCGAGGCGCCCGCTAGCTCGGTCAGGCGGGCGGCGAGCAAGCCGCCGGTGCACGACTCGGCGGTGGCGATCGTCCGCGCCGGCTTGCCGGCGCCGCCGCGCAGCAGCCCTGCCAGCTGCTCGTCTACGGTGCTGCCGTCCTCGGAGAAGAGCGTCTCGCCGTGGCGCGTCCTCACCAGCGCCACGAATGCGTCGTAGACCTCCTGGGCGCCAGGCTCATAGCGGGTCACCACCTCCACCTCGCCCCGTTTCAGGCAGGTGGTGACCTCCAGGCGCTCCAGCGCCACGCCCTCGCGCTCGGCCTGCCTGAGCGTCTCGGCGATCTCCGACTCGGGGATCCCGAATAGGCGCAGCGTGCGGCGGCGGTAGGTTGTGGCGCCCGCCAGCGCGGTGCGCAAGGGGTCTGCCTGCAGCGCGGCCAGCACCGATGTCTCCCACATCGGTTGCAGCTCGCGCGGTGGGCCGGGGAGCACCACGACCGTGGGGCCGGTGGTGTGCCCCGACTCGCTCGCGGCCGGGGCCACCACCAGGCCGGGGGCGGTGCCGACCGGCTCGAGCACGGTGGCGCCCGCCGGGATCGTCGCCTGCTTGCGGGCGCCGGCGCGCATCGCCTCCATGTCGACGTTGCGCCAGCGGGCCCCCAGGCGCGCGACGATCGCCTCGATCCGCTCCTGCAGCGGCCCGTCCCACACCAGCTCGCGGCCTTGAAACTGCCCCACCACCTCGGCCGTGAGGTCGTCGGCTGTCGGGCCGAGGCCGCCGCTGGTCAGCACCAAGTCATAGCCTTGCTCCGCCATGAAGCGCAGCGCGGCGAGCAGGTCCTCGCGGCGGTCGCCCACGATCGCGATCTGTGCGAGATCGACGCCCAGCTCCTCCAGGCGGTCGGCCAGCCACGGGCCATTGCGGTCGCTTACGCGGCCGGTCAGCACCTCGGTGCCCGTCACCACGATCCCGGCGCGCGCGCTCACCGGCTCACTTGCACGTCGGCTGTTCGCTCGACACCAGTTCCCGCACTCCCGTGCGCGTGATCGCATACCCGATCGCGTTGGACGAGGCCGGTACTGCCAGCGGGCGGCCGTTGACGATCAGCGCCAGGTCGTTGTTGCCGAGCGTCAGTTCGAAACGACGGGCGTGATAGGTGGGCTCGGGGGCGCCCGGCGCGAGGATCACGCCGGGAATTCGCTTGCGGCCATCGCCGATCAGGCACACGTACACTTCCGCGCTCGGTTCGAATCTCACCGACGCCAGCGCTACGGTCGCCGCGCCGCTGGGGTGCGCCGCGTGGTGCCGTTTGACGTGGGTGCCACCGACGACCTGCGTCGGGCCGCTCGGCGTTGTCTTCGGCGAAGGCGAGCTACCGCCCGACAGCAGCGCGAACACCAGCAGCACGATCACGATCCCCACCGCGCCGATCGCCGCGACGTAGGCGCGCGAGGGGCCCGAGCGCGGCGCCGCCGATGCGCCCGCGCCGCGGTGCATCGAGCCGCTCGACCGTTGGCGGGCGTGGCGCGGCGAGGACACCGGCGCCTGCTGGATCGGCTCGATCCCATCGCCGGGATGCTCGTAGTGGAGCTTGTACTCCTCCACCAGCGAGCGGCCGTCGAGGCCGAGCGCGTTGCCGTAGGTGCGCAGGAAGCTCTTGACGAAGGTCGGCCCGGGCAGCAGATCCCACTCCTCATTCTCCAGCGCGCGCAGGTACTTGGCGCGAATCTTCGTTTGCGCCTCGATCTCCGACACGTCAATCCGCGCACGCATCCGCGCCTCGCGCAGCGTTGTCCCGATCTCAGGCATCTCGGTTGGAAGGCTAGTTGACCGCCCGCTCCTCCACGGCTGTCGCAGCCGGGCGACGCTCGCCTTCGGCGCGCTCCGCCAAAGCCGCCAGCACGCGCGGCACGTCGCCCTCGGCGATCAACACCTGGCGGGGCTTGGATCCCTCGTAGCCGGAGATCACGCCGCGGCGCTCGAGCATGTCGATCAGGCGGCCGGCGCGCGTGTAGCCGAGGCGCAGGCGGCGCTGCAGCATCGAGGTCGAGGCCGTCTGCATCTCCGCTACCAGTGCGATCGCGTCCCGCAGCAAAGGATCCTCGTCGGGATCGAAGTCATCGGGCGCCTCACTCTCGCCCTCCGACGGCTCGACCTCCTCCAACAGCTCCTCGCGTAGCTCCGGCTCGCCCTGCTTACGCCAGAAGTCGGTCAGCTTGGCGATCTGCGGCTCGTCGATGTAGGCGCCCTGGATGCGCTGCAGGCGCGAGCTGCCGACCGGGCTGAACAGCATGTCGCCCTGGCCCAGCAGCGACTCCGCGCCGTTCTGGTCGAGGATCACGCGCGAATCGGTTTGCGAGGACACCGCGAACGCGATCCGCGAGGGCACATTGGCCTTGATCATGCCGGTGATCACGTCCACGCGCGGGCTCTGCGTCGCCAGCACCAGATGGATCCCGACCGCGCGCGCCTTCTGCGCGAGGCGGATGATCGAGTCCTCCACGTCGGCGGGGGCCACCATCATCAGGTCGGCCAGCTCGTCGATCACGCAAAGAATGTATGGGAGCGGGGGCTCGCCCCTGGATTCACGCGCCTTGTTCAACTCGGGGAGGCTGCGGGTGCGCGCCAGCGACATCGTCCCGTAGCGCTCCTCCATCTCCCTGACGAGGTTCTGCAGCGCGTTGGCCGCCATCCGCGGGCTCGTGATCACAGGGGTCAGCAGGTGCGGGATCGACTCGTAGTGGTTGAGCTCCACCTGCTTGGGGTCCACCAGCACCAGGCGCAGCTCGTGTGGGCTGGCACGCAACAGCACGCTCGCCAGCATCGCGTTGATCGCGCCCGACTTGCCGGCGCCGGTTGTGCCCGCCACCAGCAGGTGCGGCATCTTCGCCAGGTCGGCGCCGATCGCCTTGCCCGCGACGTCCTTGCCCAGCCACACCGTCAGCGGCGACCAGTCGGCCGGGGGCTCCTGGAAGACGTCGCCGAGGCGCACGATCCGCCGGCGCGCGTTCGGCACCTCCACGCCCACCGCCTGCTTGCCGGGGATCGGCGCGAGGATACGGATGTCGGTCGCCGCCAGCGCGTACGCCAGGTCGTCCTTCAGCTGCGTCACCTTCGCCACCTTCGTGCCCGGCGCCAGGCGCAGCTCATAGCGGGTGATGTGCGGGCCCGCCACCGTGCCGATCACCTTCGCTTGCACGCCGAAGTGCCCCAGCGCCTCCACCAGGCTCGCCGCCGTGCGCTCTTGGCCAGCCGTATCCGGTCGCACCTGCTCGGCGCTCGAGCGCGACAGTACCTTCCTCGCCTCCGGCACCCGCCACACGAAGTTCGGGTCGTCGGTCACGTGCTCGCGTAGGCGGCCCTGTGGGGTCAGATCGTCAGGGCTTGCCGCCGCCACACCCGCTGGCCGATCTTCGATCGGTTGCTCCTGCTCCTCGCCGTCGGGCTCCTCAGCCGGCTCCTCGATCTCTTCCTCGATCGCCTCCTGCGGCTCGTCCGTGGACTCATCGGCGGCCCATGGGTCCTCCACCGGTCCCGACGAGCTGCTGTCATCGAGCGAGGGCGCCTCCACATGGGTCGCCCGCACCACCAGCTTCCCGGGCTCCGGCTCGGGCGGCAGCAGCGGCTCCAGCGGCCGCGCTTCGCTTGGCAAGGCAACGGCAGGGGACTGTGACTTGCGCTCCGCGACGCGTGTCCGCAGCATCCTCGTGCTGTCAACCATGCCGCTGCCGGTCGCGCGCAGCACCGTCGCCAGCGAGGCGCCGGTCAGCAGGATCGCGCCAACCACGAACAGGAAGACAACGAGGATGTCCACCCCCAGCTGCTGCACCAGCCGGTGCGTCGCTTCGTACAGCAACTGACCGACCGCGCCGCCATGTCCCTGCAGGTAGTGAGCAGACCAGTGCGACGCGCGTGTGCCCAGCCCCGAGCTGACGCCGGCCGTGCCCGCCGCGAGCGCCAGCACGATCGCGGTGAACAGACAGATGCTGCCGGTGCGCAGCGGTCGCATCGCCGGCAGCACCGGGCGCATCAACATCGCCCCGCCGGCGCCGAACAGCGCGAGCGGCGCCAGCACCTTCGCACCCCCCACGCTCCAGCCCAGCGCCACCGCCAGCGCATGCCCGACGCGGCCGCCATCGCTGCTGCCGTACAACACCACGCCCATGAACACGCCCAGCGCGATCAAGGCCAGCGCCAGCACGTCGCGCTGGCGCTCATCCAGCTGTGGCAGGCGCGGTGGCCACGCCGACAGGTAGCCGCCCCGCCCACGCGTGCGCCCGCGGGCCCGCGATCGGCCCTGCGCCCGGGACGGACGCGCTCGAGACCCGCTGCGTTTGCGTGTGCCCGCCATACACGCGACTTCGACGCCAACGCCCCAGACCCTGCCCGTATCGCCCGCACATCTGCTCGCCACGGTCGCAGCGGGCGCGTCAACTGGCGGCGGATGCACCGTGTCCGCGCACATTCCGAGGTAAAAGTCCTTACCATCGCTTTAGTACGGATCGATACACCGCATTGATATGAACGACTTCTCTCGCGCACCCAGAGTGTTGGTCGTCGAGGACGATGAGGACATCGCCCAGGCACTGCAGCGCTCGCTGCGGATGGAGGGCTATGAGGTTCGCATCGCGCTCGACGGCGCCGCCGGCCTCGAACAAGCGCACACCTTCGTCCCCGACCTCGTGATTCTCGATCTCGGGCTGCCGAAGGTCGACGGCATCGATGTCGCTCGCGAAATGCGCGGACAGGACGACGTGCCGATCCTGATCCTGACTGCCCGCGACGCGCTTGAGTCGCGCGTGGAAGGGTTGGACTCGGGCGCCGACGACTACCTAGTCAAGCCGTTCGAGCGCCAGGAGCTGCTGGCGCGGATGCGCGCGTTGCTGCGCCGCCGCCCCCCGCGCGGTTCCGCGCCGCTGCGCGTCGGCGACCTCTCGCTCAACGCCGACACGCACGAGGTGGTGCGCGGCGAGCGTGCGATCGAGCTGACACAGCGGGAGTTTGAACTGCTCGAGTACCTGATGCGCAACGAGCGGATCGTGATCTCGCGCCAGCGGCTGCTCGACGAGGTGTGGGGTTATGACCCCTTCTCCCAGACCAACACGATCGAGGTGTTCGTCTCCAACGTGCGCCGCAAGCTCGAGGCCGAAGGCGAGCCTCGTCTCCTGCACACGATCCGGGGAGCCGGGTACGTCCTCCGCGCCTGAGCCTGCTGGCCCCGCGGGCGCCGGCCCCGAGCGTCTCAGCGCCCCGCGGCGGCTCCTTGCGCCCGTCACGGCGACCTTCGACCGGCTGCCGATCCGTACCCGCCTGGCGCTCGCTTCGGCGCTGCTGACATTCGTGATCCTGTGCGCCTTCGCGCTGGTGGTCGGCTCGCTCACCGTGCACCGCATCCGCTCGGACTTCAACAACGAAGTCGCCGCTTCCGCCGACGACCTTGCCAGCCTGCTGGAAATCAGAGTGGCCCGCAACTCCGAACTGGTTGTGCACCCCAACATCAATGCCTACGCCGCGCCCGAGCACGCGGCGATCAGGGTGATCCTGTCCTCCTCCGGGTCGGTCATCGAACACACCCCCCACGCCCCCGAACTCGACCTCCACGGCGGCACGATCGCCGGGCTGGAAGGCGGCGTCAACGTGGACGGCTACCGGGTGGAATCGCGCGCCAAGCCGCTGTCGATCGGCGGGTACGTCGTGATTCAGTACGCCCGCCCGCTCTCCGACGTGCAGCCGACAATCGCGCGCGTCGAGCTGCTGCTGATCCTCGGTGCGCTCGCCGGCAGTGGCCTGGCGCTGCTCGCCGGGGCGACGATCGCGCGCCGCGCGATGCAGCCGATCGCGACGCTCACCTCGACCGCGGCTGAAATCGCGCGCACGCGTGACCCTAGCGCCGTGGTGCCACAGCCCGAGGCCGACGACGAGGTGGCTGAGCTTGCCCGCACGCTGCAGGGGATGCTCTCCTCGCTCGACGACGCCCACGCCGAGACCGAGGAGATGCTTGCCCGCCAGCGCCGCTTCGTCGCCGACGCATCGCACGAGCTGCGCACGCCGCTCACCTCCGTGCTGGCGAATCTCGAGCTGCTGGCCGAATCGCTGCACGGCGAGGAGGCCGAGGCGGCGCGCTCGGCTCTGCGCTCATCGCGGCGGATGCGCCGGCTGGTCGCCGACCTGCTGCTGCTCGCGCGTAGCGACGTTGGCCGCGCCGCGCCCCGTCAACCGGTTGATCTGGCGCAGGTGGCGCTCGACGCCGCCGCCGAGCTCGGGCCGTTGAGCGGTGAGCACGAGCTGTCGATCGACGCCCGCCCGGCGGTGGTCGAGGGCGACCACGACGAGCTGTTCCGGTTGACGCTCAACCTAATCGAGAACGCCTTGCGTCACACGCCTCCCGCCAGCGCGATTCACGTCCGCACGGGCGTTACCGGCGCGGAGGCCATGCTCACCGTCGAGGACGATGGTCCCGGTGTTCCGCCCGAGCTCGCCCCCACGCTGTTCGAGCGCTTCGTGCGCGGCGCCGGCGATCGCGGCGGATCGTTCGGCCTGGGCCTCGCGATCGTGCGCGCGGTCGCGCACTCGCACGACGGCGTGGTGACCTTCGAGAACCTCATGCCGCACGGCGCGCGCTTCGTCGTGCGGCTGCCGTCGGCTCCCGCCCGGGCATCCGTTGCGCCTCCATCACTTGCCCCCGCCTTGACAGACCGCGCCGCGTAGTCGCCAGAGGGCGGCAGTCGACGAACGGCCCGCCCTGGGACACTCCCTTCGCTCAGACCTCGACGACGACCGGCAGCACCATCGGGCGGCGCTTGAGGCGGTCGTACACCAGCTGCGCCAGGTCGTCGTGCAGCGTCTGCTGGATCAGGTCCACCTCGCGGATCTCCTCCTTGGCGGCGCGGTCAAGCGACTCCTCGACCGTGAGGCGGATCTCCTCCACCAGGCGACCGGCCTCGTCGAGAAACGGCACGCCGCGGAAGATCACCTCCGGGTCGGCGACCGAGTGGCCGTCCTGCTCGGCGATCGTCGCGACCACGATGAAGATCCCGTCGGCCGAGAGCATCCGCCGGTCGCGCAGCGCCACGTCGGCCATGTCGCCGATCTCCACGCCGTCGACGAACACCATCCCCGACTGCTCGTTCGCGCCGAAGCGCGCGCCGCGCTCGTCGAGCTCGAGCGGCTTGCCATTTTCACCCTGGAAGATGTCCTCCGGCGGGATCCCCACCGCCTCCGCGAGCTGGGCGTGCAGCCGTAGCCGCTTGAAGTCGCCGTGGAAGGGCATCACGTAGCGGGGTTGTACGAGGTTGAGCATCAGCTTCACCTCCTCGGCGTAGCCGTGGCCGGAGGCGTGCACCGGCGCGTCGCGCGGTGTCACCACGTGGCAGCCAATGTGGTAGAGGCGGTCGATCGTCTCGTTCACCGCGCGCTCGTTGCCCGGCACGGGGGTGGCCGAGAAGACCACGGTGTCGCCTCTGTGCAGCTGCACCTGGGGATGGTCGCGGTAGGCCATCCGGCGCAACGCCGACAGCGGCTCGCCCTGCGAGCCGGTCGAGATGATCACGATCCGCTCGTCGGGGAAATCCTCGATCTCGCGCGGGCCCACCAGCATCCCCTCCGGAACCTCGATGTGGCCGAGCGTGCGCCCGATGCCGACGTTCTTGCGCATTGAGCGGCCGACCAGCGCGACCTTGCGTCCCAGCGCCTGTGCGGCGTCCACGACCTGCTGCACGCGGTGGATGTTCGAGGCAAAGCTCGTCACCACGATCCGCCCCTCGCAGCGGGCGAAAACCTCCTCCAGATGGCGGCCCACCACCGACTCCGAGGGCGAGAAGCCATCGCGGTCGACGTTGGTTGAATCGCCGCACAGCAGCAGCACGCCCTCGCGGCCCAGCTCCGCCAGGCGCGAAACGTCGGCCGGCGGGCCATCCACCGGGGTCTGGTCAAACTTGTAGTCGCCGGTGATCAACACCATCCCCAGCTCGGTGCCGAGCGCCACCGCACTGGAGTCGGGGATCGAGTGGGTCATGTGCACCATCTCCATCGAGAACGGCCCCAGCTCCAGCGTTTCCCCCGCCGCCACATCGCCCAGCTCGACATCGCGCAGCTTGTGCTCTTCGAGCTTCGAGCGCGCCATCGCCATCGTCAGCGGCCCCCCGTACACCGGCGGCAGCTCGCCGCCAGAGCTCCCCCTCAGCTCGCGCAGCACCCATGGCAGCGCGCCGAGGTGGTCCTCGTGGCCGTGCGTCACGACGATCGCCTCGATGTCGCGAGAGCGCTCGCGCAGGTAGGAGAAGTCGGGCAGCACCAAGTCGATCCCCACCATCTCCGGCGTCGGGAAGCGCAGGCCGACATCGACCACCACAATCCGGCCGTCGTACTCGACGACGGTCATGTTCTTACCGATCTCGCCCAGCCCGCCGAGCGGCAGGACGCGCAGCGGAGCGCTCACGCGTGTTGCGCCCGCGCCCCCGGCGCAGGCGTTTCGGCGGACGGCGACGCGGTCGCGCCCGTCGGCGACGGTGAGGCCCCAGCGGCGAGCAGGCCGTGACGTTCCAGCATCGCCCGCACCTTAGCGGTCTCCTCGGCGGTTGCCTGCACCATCGGCAAGCGCACGCCGCCCACGTTGTGGCCCAGCAGGTTCAGCGCGGCCTTCGTGCAGGTCGGGCTGGAGGTGAGGAACAGCGTCTCGTAAACATCCTGCAGCGAGGCGTCGATCGTGGCGCGATGCTCGGGCTCGTCGACCATGCGACGCATCTGTGTGCCGACGACGTGGCTTGCGACGCAGACCCCGCCGGCGCCACCGAGCTCGAGCGTCCGCGCGAGCGAGCTGTCATCGCCGGCGTACAACGTCAGCCCGTCGATCGGCTGCAACTCCGCCGCGTTGGCCTGCTTGACCGCCTCGATGTGGTCGATCTGCGCAAGCTGCGCAAGCAGCTCAGGCCCGATGTTGGTGCCGGTGCGCGCGGGAACGTTGTAGAGCATGATCGGTAGGTCCGTGGCGGCGGCGATCGCCTCGTAATGGCGCTTGAGGCCGAGCGGGCTCGGCCGGTTGTAGTAGGGCGTCACCGAGATGATCGCGTCGGGGCCCAGCGCGGTGGCGCGTTCGGTGAGCAGCACCGCGTGGCGCGTGTCGTTGGTGCCGGCGCCGGCGACGATCGTCGTGCCCGCCGGGCGCTCGGCGACCGCCAGCTCGATCAGCGCAAGCTGCTCCTCGTCAGTGAGGGTCGCCGCCTCGCCGGTCGTCGCGGCCACCACGAACCCGTCCGAGCCGTGCTCGGCGAGGTGGCGCATCAGCGCCACAAACGCCTCCTCGTCGACTCGCAGCTGCGCGTCGAAGGGCGTCACGATCGCCGTCAGAATCGCTCCCAGGCTTGCCATTGCAGCCATTATCCCACGCTTCCCAAATCAGAGATGGGAGGAGGTTCAGGAGGAGGGCCTGCCCTCCCCCTGCTGTTCCACGCCTTCCGTGTCGGCGAACAACAGTTTCTCAAGGCCTACCGTCAGCGGCTGCGTAAGGTTTCCCACCCGGCGCACCGCCAGCAGCACCCCCGGCATGAACGACTCGCGGTCGATCGAGTCGTGGCGGATCGTCAGCGTCTGGCCGAGATCGCCGAGGATCACCTCCTGGTGGGCGACCAGCCCGGGCAGGCGCACGGAGTGGATAGGAATCCCGCCCGGGGGGGCGGGTCCCGATCCTCCGCCGCTCGCCTCGGCCATCAGCCGCGCCGTGAGCGCCGCCGTGCCACTGGGCGCGTCGAGCTTGCGGTCGTGATGCAGCTCGACGATCTCCGCCTTGGCCATGTGACGTGCGGCCTCGGCGGCGAAGCGCATCATCAGCACCGCCCCGATCGCGAAGTTGGGGGCGGCCAGCACGTTGGCCGGGACACGCGCGTCGCCGCCCTCCTGCGCACTGGTCTCCCGCTCGGCCGCGCACGCCCGCTCCAGCGCGCCCAGGTCGAAGCCGGTCGTGCCGATCACCGCGTGCACGCCCGCTCGCACGCACGCCACGGCGTTCTCCAGGGCGGTGTCCGGCTGGGTGAAGTCCACCACCACGTCGGCATTCGCCAGCACCTCGGCGAGCGTCGTGCCGAGCAGCGGATCGGCACGACCGGTGAGCCGCATGTCATCCGCACCCTCCACCGCCGCGCAGACGGCGAGGCCCATGCGACCGGCCGCGCCGGCCACCGCCACGCGGATCACGCCGCCACCTCGCCCGCGTGCTCCCCTGGCCGGCCAGCGACACCGAGCCGGTCAGGGTCTGCACTCATCACGCCGCGACCGCCTCCAGCGGTGCGAGCGCCGTGCGTAGAACCTCCTCGTCCGGGCCGATCGCCGCGACCGACAGCTCCGTCCCGCGGAACAGCTCCGCCGCCAGCTCGCGCAGATCGTCGGCCGTGACGGCGTCGATGCGGGCAATCACCTCCTCCACCGAGAGGATCGGCAGGTCGCACAACACCGAGCTGCCGAGGCGGTTCATGCGTGCCGCCGTGGACTCCAGCGCCAGCACCATGCGGCCCTTGGCGTTCTCGCGTGAGCGCTCCAGCTCCTGCGCGTCGGCCGGCTCGCGCACGAAGCGCTCGAGCTCGGCCGCCAGCACCTGCACGGCCTCGCGCAGGTTCTCCGGGCGCGTGCCGACATACAGCCCCACCTCGCCGGTGTGGGCGTAGAGGTTGGAGAACGAGAACACCGAGTACGCCAGGCCGCGCCGCTCGCGCACCTCCTGAAAGAGGCGCGAGGAGGCGCCGCCGCCGAGCACGTTGTCGAGCACCCGCAACGCGAAGCGGCGCTCGTCCTCGCGCGCGATCCCGCGGCCGCCCAGACACAGGTGGTACTGCTCGGTGTCCTTGCGCAGGAAGCGCACGCGGCGCTCAAACGACGGCTCGCCACTCGGCGTCAGGGGTTTGGTTGGCGTCTGGCCGCGCGCTCCCTCGGCGGCCCGCGCCATCTCCACCAGCGCGTCGTGTGCGACCGAGCCGGCCGCCGAGATAACCACATCTGTGGGGTCGTAGCGTTCGGCGTGGAAGGCACGCAGCTGCTCGCGAGTCACAGATTTGACGACCTCGGCGCGCCCGATCACCGCGCGACCCAAAGGATGCTCGCCGAACACCGCCTCGCCGAGCACGTCGAAGACACGGTCCTGCGGGTCGTCCTCGTACATCGCGATCTCTTCCAACACCACCTCGCGCTCGGCCTCCAGCTCGCCCATGCGTGGACGCCACACCATGTCGGCGATCACTTCAAAGGCGTGCTCCAGATGCACGTCGAGCACCCGCGTGTACACCGAGGTCGCTTCCTTATCGGTGCCCGCATTCAGTTCGGCGCCCATCGCGTCGAAGATCTGGTCGATCTCCTCCGAGCCGTAGCGCTCGGAGCCGCGGAACAGCATGTGCTCGAGCAGGTGCGAGATGCCCGCCTGCTCGTTGCTCTCGACGGCCGAGCCCGCGCCGATCCAGAACCCGAGCGCGGCCGAACGCACGGTGGACATCGGTTCGCTCACCACCCGGACGCCGGAGTCCAGGGTGGTGATGCGGTGCTCTGCGTCGTTCATGCGTTCAGCGGACGGCGTCCGGCCTTGCCGTCCGCTCGCTGCGATCTAGAAGCGATCTCGGTCCCTGCCGGAGCCATGGCGAGGACGCCCCGAACCGCGCTCGCTGCGCGGACGGTCGCGGTCGCCGGAGCCGCGGCTGTCGCGGCCGTTGCGCGATGGGCCCCCGCTCGACCGGCTACCACCGCCGGGCGGGCGGGATCCAGATCCACCCGCGCCGACAGCGGCCAGCTCCTCGACGGACTTGCCGGCTATCTCCGGGTCGTCAGCGAGGCGCAGGCCGATCCGTCCACGCTCGCGGTCGACCTCGACCACGCGGACGTTGATCTCGTCGCCCTTGTTGAGCACGTCCTCGACGGTTGCGATCCGCTCGCCGGGTGACACGTTGGAGATGTGCAGCAGGCCGTCGGTGCCCTTCGCCAGCTCGACGAACGCGCCGAACGTGGTGGTCTTGACGACCTTGCCGACGAACTCGTCGCCGACCTCGACCTCCTTCATCATCATCCTGATCCGCTCCAGCAGTTCGTCGGCGAGCTCGCCGTTGGCGGAGTAGATCAGTACCTGTCCCTCATCGTTGACGTTGATCTGCGATTCGAACTCCTCCGAGAGGCCGCGGATTGTTTCCCCGCCCTTGCCGATCAGCAGGCCGATCTGGCTGGGGTCGATCTGGATCGTCTGGATGCGCGGCGCGTACTGGCTGAGCTGCGTGCGCGGACCTTCGATCACCTCGGCCATCCGCCCCAGGATGTAAGTGCGGGCTTTGTGCGCCCGCGAGAGCGCGTCGCGCAGGATCTCGAACGTGACGCCCGAGATCTTGATGTCCATCTGCAGCGCGGTGATGCCCCGCTCGGTGCCCGCCACCTTGAAGTCCATGTCGCCAAGATGGTCCTCGACGCCGGCGATGTCGGTGAGGACGACATACTCATCGCCCTCCTTGATCAGTCCCATCGCGATCCCCGCCACCGGGCGCTTCAGCGGCACGCCCGCGTCCATCAGCGACAGCGAGCTGCCGCACACCGAGGCCATCGAGGAGGAGCCGTTGGACTCGAAGATGTCCGACACGACGCGAATCGTGTAGGGGAACTCCTCGATCGAGGGCACCATCGGCACGAGCGCTCGCTCGGCCAGCGCGCCGTGGCCGATGTCGCGGCGTTTGACGCCCAGACGGCCCGCTTCGCCGACCGAGAACGGCGGGAAGTTGTAGTGGTGGAAGTAATACTTTTTGCTTTGCAACCCGAGCGTATCGAGGCGCATCTCCTCCTTCAGCGTGCCGAGTGCCGCGACGCTCAGCGCCTGCGTCTGGCCGCGCGTGAACAGCGCCGAACCGTGCGTTCGTGGGGCGACTCCCACTTCGATCGAAATGTCACGGATCTCGTCCTCGCCGCGACCGTCGGGGCGCTTCTTGTGCACCGCGATACGCTCGCGGATGATCGCCTTCTCAAGCTTGTCGAACGCCAGTTGCGCTTCGGAGCGGCGGGCCTTCGCCGCTTCGAGCTGCTCCTCGCTCGCGCCCTCGGGCGCCGCTGGGGCGTACTGCTCGAGGATCGCGTGCTCGACCGCCGTGGTCGCATCCTGGCGCTCAAGCTTGTCGACCACCTGCGTGGCGGCGTCGAGTGCGCTGCCGTGTGAGGTGCGCACCGCCGCCAGCAGCGACTCGTCCACGCTGGGCGGCGTCACTGCGATCTTCTCCTTGCCGACCTTCGCGGCGAGCTCGCGCTGCAACGCGCACAGCTTCTTGATCTCCGAATGGGCGATGTCGAGCGCGTCGAGAATCTCCGCCTCGGAAATCTCGTTTGCGCCGGCCTCAACCATCAGGATCGCCTCTTCGGAGCCGGCCACCACGAGGTCGAGGTCGGTGCTCTGCTCGCTGTCGGCTCCCTGCAGCTGCTCCTCTGAGGGGTTGACGACGAAGTTGCCATCGACCTTGCCGATCCGCACCGCCCCCACGGGGCCGGCGAACGGTATCTCGGAGATCATCAGCGCCGCGGAAGCGCCGTTCATCGCGAGGATGTCGTAGGGGGAAACGTGATCGACCGACAGCGGAATTGCCACCAGCTGGGTCTCGCGGTTCCAGCCCTTCGTGAACAGCGGTCGCAACGGGCGGTCGATCATGCGCGCCGTCAGCGTCGCCTTTTCGCCCGAGCGCCCCTCGCGCTTGAAAAACGAGCCGGGGATTTTCCCGGCTGCGTACATCCGCTCCTCCACGTCCACCGTCAGCGGAAGAAAATCTACGTCGCGGGCGCCGCCCGCGGTGGCGGTCGCAAGGACCATGGTGTCGCCCTGGCGGACAACTACTGCGCCGGAGGCCTGCTTGGCCATCCTGCCGGTCTCGAACGTGATCTCGCTGCCTGCGATCTCCACGGAGACCCGTGTCACGGCGTCGCTGCTCATATGTTCTGCCTTCCTCCTCCGCCCGTCGGTCGGCGGAGCTGTGTCTTATTTATCTCTGTTCCGAACGTAGGCAGCTTAGCGCCTATATCTACACGAGGCGCTGAGGCGGCCGAGGGCCGCTAGACGTTCTTTAGGCCGCCGAGGATCATGTGGACTCCCGGCAGGTCGGCGGGTGAGGGCGCTTGGTAGCTCCAGCGCACGACCCCGTCGGGGCCGACGATCACGAGCGCCCGCTGCGGGAAGCCGCCCTCGTGCAGCACGCCGAAAGCTGCACAGCCGGCGCCCTTGGGCTCGAAGTCCGAGAGCTGCGGGATACTCACGCCGAGCTTTTCGCGGAAGGCTTTCTGCGCCCAAGTGCTGTCACACGAGACGCCGTAGATCGCGGCCCCGTCGACCGTGATCTCGGCGAGCTCGCGCTCGTACAGCTGCAGCTGATCGGTGCACACCGGGCTGAACGCGAACGGGTAGAACACCAGCACGGTGGTTTTGCCGCGCAGGCCCTTCTCGGTGAACGGCTCGCCGCCTTCAGTCGCAAGGCTGAAGCTCGGAACCTCGGTGCCGGGGTCGAGGACGCTCATCGGCTGCCGCCTACTTACGCAGGCCCAGCTCTTTGATGAGGGCGCGGTAGCCCTCGAGGTCGGTGCGCTGCAGGTAGTCGAGAAACCGCCGGCGGCGTCCCACCAGCATCAGTAGGCCGCGGCGCGAATGGTGGTCTTTCTTCTGCTCGCGCAGGTGCTCGGTGAGGTGGTTGATGCGCTCGGTCAGGAGCGCCACCTGCACGCGGGTGTTGCCGGTGTCACGCTCGTTCGCCCCAAACTTGGTGGTGAGCTCGCGCTTTCTCTCGGTGGTCATCATCGTCGTCATCGGCGGTGGCACACGGTAGCAAAGAGGCCGGCGGTGGCGAATGTCAAAGCGCGGAGGTCGGGCGCATACGGCGTTGCCTCACAACCCGGCGAGCGCCTCGCGAGGCGCTCACAACCCGGCGAGCGCCTCGCGCGTCTGCTCGAACGTCGCGGCGCATCTGCTCGACCAGCGCCTCAGCGGAGGGGAAGCGCCGCTCGCCGCGCAGACGGCGCAGGAAGTCGATCCGCAGTTCCTCGCCGTAGAGGTCGCCGTCGAAGTCGAGTAGGTACGCCTCGACCAGCTCGCCGCGACCGGTGGTGAAGGTCGGGCGTACGCCGACGTTGACGGCGGCTAGGTGGCCGCCGGCGCGGCAGGCGTAGATGCCGTGGCCCGGGCACACCAGCGCCTCGTCGGGTACCAGGTTGGCGGTGGGGAAGCCGAGCGTGCGCCCCCGTCGATCGCCGCGTACCACCTCACCCCGCAGCTGGAAGGGGGCGCCGAGGAAGTCCTCCGCTTGGTCGACCTCGCCCGCGAGCAGCAGGCCGCGAATGTGGCTGGAGGAGACGATCTCCCCGTCCACCTCCAGCAGCGGGTGCACGATCGTTTGAAAGCGCCCGTCGGCCGCCAGCAGTGCCGTGTCGCCCTTGGCGCGGTTGCCGAAGCGGAAGTTCTCGCCGACCGACACCCGCACGGCGCCGAGCGCCGCGACCAGCACCTCGTCGATGAACTCCTGCGCGCTGCGCGCAGCGAAGGCGGCGTCGAAGGGAATCACGATCAGCTCTTGCACGCCCAGCGCGGCGATCAGCTCGGCCTTCATCGCCAGCGGCGTGAGTAGCTTCGGCGCGTGTTGGGGCGCCACCACCGACACCGGGTGCGGCTCGAACGTCAACACGCTGTCGGAGCCGCGGATCACCTCACGGTGGCCGAGGTGCACGCCGTCGAAGGTGCCGACCGCCACTTGGCGATCACGGCGCTGCACTTCAGGGAGCCAGGTGATCTTCACCGATGGGAAGAGTATTGACCCGCGCGTCGCGGCGTCCGTGTGTGCGTCAGCTTCCCGCGCAGGCGGGGTGCGACCAGCTCTTATGAGCCCACTACCGCCAGCGCTTGCTCGATCGAGATCGGCGTGGGCGCGTCCCATGGTTCGCCTCGGCGTGGCGGACAGACGGCGTGCTCGATGCCGAACGGGCCGATCGCGGTGCGCCGCAGCTCGATGCAGTAGGCATCGTGCAGGTCCGCGATCAGCGAACGTACGTAGGTGCCGGAGGAGCACTCGATCAGGAAGGCGGCGCGATCGTTCTCGCGCCACAACTGCTCGAAGCGGTGGACGGTGATCAGGCGCTCGGGCGTCTCAAACTGCTCGCCGCGCCGTGCGCGCTTGTAGGCCCGCTCGCCCGCGATCTTCACCGCCGAGTGGATCGGGGGGCGCTGGCGCAGCTCACCAGTCGGCAGCTCAGGGGGGTCGGGCGGCAGCCGGCCGGTGTGCACAATCTCTCCCTCCGGGTCGCCGGTGCTCGAGGTCGCACCGAGCGCCGCCACCGTCTCATAGCGCTTTGGCAGTCCCATCAGCCGCTGCTGAATGCGCGTCGCGCGTCCCACCATCACCAGCAGCAGGCCGCTCGCGAACGGGTCGAGCGTGCCGGCGTGGCCGGTCTTGACGCCACCGAGTGCTCGCCGCACCGCTGCCACCACGTCGTGCGAGGTGATTCCCACCGGCTTGTCGATCAGCAAAACGCCGTTTGGCTCCGGGAGGGCAGGCCCGGGGCGGGCGGGACCGATCTTTTGGGGAGGTCGGGAGGGAGGCCCGCCCCCGACCCGCTGAGGGCCCTCTCCCGGTTTGGAGTTCAAGCCGGCGTCGGCGCGGGGTGAAGCTGGGCGGCGATCTCGCGGCGCAGGAATTCGATCAGCTCCTCCGGCTCGAGCGTGGTGGAGAAGCCAGCGGCGCGGCGGTGTCCCCCGCCCCCTTGCGCACGGGCGATCGCCGACACGTCCACATCGTCGTCGACGGCGCGCAGCGACACCTTGTGCACGCCACGGCGCTCCGGCGCGGTGAGCTCACGTACGAGCGCCGCGACCTTGGTGCCTTGCACAGCGCGCAGATGATCGACGACTCCCTCCGAATAGCTCTCCTCCGCCTCGGCTTGGCGGAAGTCCTCCGCACTCAACACCGCGATCGTGAGCTCGCCGGCATCGAAGCGGCGTACCTGCCCGAGCGCGAGCGCCAGCAGTGTCAGCTTCGGGTAGGGCATCTCCTCATATAGCCGGCGGTAGATTTCCTGCACGTCCACGCCGGCTTCGATCAGCTCGGCCGCCATCATGTGCGCGCGCGGGCCGGTGTTCTCGTACATGAAGCGCCCCGTATCGGTCACCAAGCCCACGTATAGCGCCTGCGCGACCGTCGGCGAGGGCTTCACGCCGAGGCCGTGCATCAGATCCCAAATGATCTCCGCCGTGCACGAGGCGTCCGCCACCACGTGATCGACGGTGCCGAAGTGGGTGTTGTCGTGGTGGTGGTCGATGTTCAGCAGATGCGCCCCGTCGCGCAGCACCGACGCCGAGTTGCGGTCGATGTTGCCGCAGTCGAGCAGCACCACGGTGCGCCGCGCGATGTCGGCCGGTGGCGACTGGATCAGGTGCTCGGGTTCCAGGAAGCGATACTCCACGGGCAGCGGCAGCTCGCCGGCCGGGATGAACATCAGCGAGTCCTTGCCCAGCGCCATCAGCAGGCCCTGCATCGCTAGCAGCGAGCCGATCGCGTCGCCATCCATGTTCTCGTGCGTCGCCAGCACGAAGCTCGAGTCCTCGCGGATGCGCTCGAGCACGCGGTCGCGGGCGCCGCTCGGCCCGTGCCCGTTGCCGTTCTCACTCATTCGTCGTCCCTCTGCCGCTCTCCGTCACCGCTTCCCCCCTGCCTCTCGCGCTCCTCGCCGTCCATGTGGTCCTCGCCGAGCAACCGCTCCAGGCGCATCGCACGATCGGTCGTGTCGTCGTAGATGAAGTCCAGTGTGGGTGTGCGCTTCATCCGCAGCTGTGCGGCGATGCGTCGCTGCAGGTGCCCGTGGGCGCTGCGCAGCCCGGCGAGCGTGTCGTCGCGTTCGGGCTCGCTACCGAGCACGCTCACGTACACGCGCGCGTGGCTGAGGTCAGCGCTTGTTTTCACATCGGTCACAGTTACGAATCCCACACGTGGATCCTTCAACTCGCCTGCCACCACCTCTCCGATCACCTGCCTGATCGCCTCATCAACGCGGCGCATGCGGCCGGAGCTCATCCTACTCTCCCCGCCCGTCGGCTTTGCAACCTCAAGCTCAGGCTAGTTCTCGCTCGACCTGACGGGTCTCGTATGTCTCGAGCACGTCGCCCTCGCGCAGGTCTTGGAAGTTGGCGAGCACGATCCCGCACTCGAAGCCGGCGGCGACCTCGCGGGCATCCTCATTGAAGCGGCGCAGGCTGCCGATCGTGGTGTCTTGGATCACCGTGCCCTCGCGCACCACCCGCACCCGGGCGCCACGCGTGACCTTGCCCTCGGTGACGTGCGAGCCGGCGATCACGCCAATCCGCGAGGCGCGGAACAGCTGGCGCACCTCCGCCTGGCCGAGTGTAGTCTCGACCTCCTCGGGCTCCAGCAGCCCCTGCATTGCGGCGCGCAGCTCCTCGATCGCGCGGTAGATCACCGCGTAGGAGCGGATCTCCACGCCCTCGCGCTCGGCGATCTGGCGGGCATCGCCGACGGGGCGCACGTTGAAGGCGAGGATCAGCCCCTCAGAGGCGGCGGCGAGCATCACGTCGGACTCGTTGATACCGCCGACGCCGCGGTGGATGATGTTGACCTTCACCTCCTCCTGCGGCAGCTTGGCGATCTCGTCCTCGATCGCCTCGAGCGATCCGGCGACATCGGCCTTGATGACGAGGCCGAGCTCCTTGACGGCGCCCTCGCGGGCGAGCTTGAAGACATCCTCGAGCGACACTTTGCGCCCTGAGCGCCGGGCCAGCGCCTCGGTCTTCAGGCGGTTGGCGCGAACACCCGCCAGCTGGCGAGCGCGGCGCTCGTTCTCGACCGCCCGCACCAGCTCGCCGGCCTCGGGCACCCCGTCGAAGCCGAGCACCTCGACCGGGTCGCCGGGCTCGGCCGATTTGGTGCGCGCGCCGGTGAAGTCGTGCATCGCGCGCACCCGCCCGAAGTGAGCGCCCGCTACGAGCGCGTCGCCGACGTGCAGCGTTCCACGCTGGATCAGGATGCTCACCACCGGTCCGCGGCCGGGGTCGAGCTTGGACTCGATCACGGTGCCCGATGCCTCTGCGCCGCGGTTGGCGCGCAGCTCCTCCAGGTCGGTCACCACCTGGATCGTGTCGAGCAGCTCGTCGAGACCCTGGCGGGTCTTGGCGGATACGTCGACGAACTCGGTCTCCCCGCCCCAGTCGGAGGGCTGCAAGCCGTGCTGTGCCATTTCGGTGCGCACCCGGTCGGGCTGGGCACCATCCTTGTCGACCTTGTTGACCGCGACCACGATCGGCACGTCGGCGGCGCGGGCGTGGTCGATCGCCTCCTCTGTCTGGGGCTTGACGCCGTCGTCGGCGGCGACCACCACCACCGCGAGGTCGGTGACGCGGGCGCCGCGGGCGCGCATCGCGGTAAACGCCTCGTGGCCAGGGGTGTCGAGGAAGGTGATCTGCTTGCCGGCGTGGTGCACCTGGTAGGCGCCGATGTGCTGAGTGATACCGCCGGCCTCGCCCGCCGCGACCTCGGTCTTGCGGATCGCGTCCAGCAGCGAGGTCTTGCCGTGGTCGACGTGGCCCATCACGGTCACCACCGGCGGGCGTTCGACGAGGTCCGCCTCGGCGTCCTCGAATACCGGCTCCAGTTCCACGTCGTCGGCGGCATGGACGATCTCGATCTCCTTGCCGAGCTCCTCGGCCACCACCTGGATCGCATCGTCGGAGAGCGTCTGTGTGAGCGTCGCCATCTCCCCCAGGCTCATCAGCTTCTTGATCACTTCCGGCACGGGCACGCCGAGGTACTCGGCGACGTCCTTGACGGTGGCGCCGGAGTTGATGCGCACAAGGTTGGCGTCGCGGATCGCGGCGCTGTTGTCGATCGGCGCGATCGTCTCGTCGTAGGTGCCGCGCCGCCGGCGGCCCCGTCGCGGACGGCGCTGGGGCTGGTTGGCCGGGCCGGCCTGCTGACGGCGGGAGGCTTGCGAGTCGATCACCACGCGGCGGCGCCCAGGCGGTCCGGCGCCCGCGGGCGCGCGCTCACCGGTGCGCGAATCGCGGGTGGGGCGCACGCGCTCGGCGGGAGGACCGTCCGTGGCGGGAGGCGCAGCGGCTGGTGCCTCCGCCGTGGGCTGGGACGGGGCCGCGGCTGCCTGCGGAGTCGTGGCGGCCTGCCGGGTCGTGGCGGCCTGCGGGGTCGCGGCGGCTGGTGGGGCGGCCGGTTTGGCTGTCTCGGCAGCAGGCGAGGACGTGGTTGCGCTCGGCGCTGGAGTGGCTGGTAGCGCCTGGGAAGCCGGCGCCGCGGGCGGCGATGCGGGAGCCGCGGGCGGAGAGGCGGGAGCCGGCGGGGCAGCCACCGCGACAGACGCCGAGCCATTCCCGGAAGCGCCGGCGGTATTCAGCGCGCGCAGCGCCAGCGACTCCTCGATCGACGAGGAGGCCGTCTTGACCTCGACGCCTGCCGCCTTGAGCTTTTCAAGCAGAGCCTTGCTCTCGACGCCCTGCTCCTTGGCGATCTCATGTACACGCTTCTTGCTCATCGCACCGATTCTACGAGCTCGCGATCAAGCGTCACAGCGCTGCGTAGCGTGCGGGCGATACCTCGGGAGCGCTCAGCGCGCGTTAGGCAGTCTGGACTGGGTTCACTATCTCCCACGCGACAGAGGTAAGCACCTCGTCCCGGGAGTGTGCCCGCAGGGTCGATCACCGCTCGCTTATGGCCATCGCGGACCAGCGCGATGCGCACCAGCTCCGACTTCGGCGCGATTCGTCCGCAGCCGACGCAGCGGCGTCGCGGCAGATGGCCCCCTATGACGCTTGCTCCTCGGCGGCAACTGCTTCGGCGGGAGCCTCGGCCACGGGCGCATGCTCGGCCGGGGCGGCGTCGCCGTTGGTGTTGAGATCGGCGACCCGGTCACCGGCGACGGCGGCGAGCGCCTGGTGGGCGTCCAGGCCGCAGTAGCGCGAGCCGGGCAGGGAAGCGTTGGGGCAGCGCCGGCCGTTGGAGAGGATCGCGGCGCAGCGGCCGGAGACTTCCTCCTCCTCGTAGCCGTGCTCGGCCTCCTCGGCGGCGAACTCGGTCTCCGAGCGAATGTCCACGCGCCAGCCGGTAAGACGGGCGGCGAGGCGCGCGTTTTGGCCCTCGCGACCGATCGCCAGCGAGAGCTGGTCGTCGGGCACGATCACCGTGGCCTGCTTGGCATCGTCGTCGACCAGCACCTCGCGCACACGCGCCGGCGAGAGCGCCTTGGCGACGAAGCGGGCGGGCTCTTCGTTGAAGGGGATGATGTCGATCTTCTCGCCGCGCAGCTCGGAGACGACCATCCGCACGCGCGAGCCGCGCGGGCCGACGCAGGCGCCGACCGGGTCGACGCCGTCGGCATGGGAGATCACCGCGATCTTCGAGCGGTAGCCGGGCTCGCGAGCGACGTTGGCGATTTCCACGAGGCCGTCGGCGATCTCGGGGACCTCCAGCTCGAACAGCTTCTTGATCAGCTCCGGGTCGCGGCGGGAGACGATGATCGACGGGCCCTTGGTCGAGGCGGACACCTCCTTGATCACGGCCTTGATCCGCTGCGAATGGTCGTAGCGCTCGCCGTCGACCTGCTCGGACTTCGGCAGCAGCGCCTCGACGCGCTCGCGCAGCTGCACCAGCGTGTAACGGGAGTCCGACTGCTGCACGATGCCGGTGATCAGCTCGCCGACGCGGTCGCGGTACTCCTCGAACATCATGTCGCGCTCGGCCTCGCGGATGCGCTGCAGGATCACCTGCTTGGCGGTCTGCGCCGCGATCCGCCCAAAGTCGTCGGGCGTGACATCCTGTTCGCCGATCTGGTCGCGGTACTCCTCGAACTTGGCGGGGTCGATTTCCGGCTCCTCCGGTTCGCGCAGCTCGCCGGTCTCGGGATCCACGACGGTGCCCTCGTCGATCGTCTCCACGATCAGATGCGCCTCCAAGCGCTCGGGGATGATCAGTTCGATCACGCGGAAGTCGGCGGTCTCGCGGTCCATTTCCACACGTGCGTACTTGGCGGAGCCGGGCTGCTTCTTGTACGCCGACAGCAGCGCGTCCTCCAGCGCAATCATCAGCTTCTCGGACTCGATGCCCTTCTCGCGGGCCAGGGCGTGCATTGCTTCGAGGATCTCGCGTGACATGGTCTCTCTCCTCCTACTCCTCGACCAGATTGGAACGGCGGATCTGCGCGTAGGGAATCGTCACCAACGCCCCGTCGGCAGCGAGCGTGATCTCGGTGTCCGAGGCGCCCACCAGCTCGCCGGTGTAGCTGCGACGACCCTGTGAAGACGGCTGGGTGGTGGCCGCCGGCCGATCGCCGCTGGCCGAAACGGGGATTCTCGGCGAAGCCGAGTGTCTCCCGGCTTTGGCACGGACGCGCGCACGGCGGCCGACGAAGCGGCGGAAGTGCTCGGGCTTGGTCAGCGGGCGCTCCAGGCCGGGCGAAGAGACCTCAAGCGTGTAGCGTTCGCGCAGCGCCGCGAGCGCTGCCGTGACGCGCTCGCAGAGCACGAGCGTGACGCCCTCGGGATGGTCGATGTACACACGCAGCGTCGGCTGGACGGGACTCGAAACCCGCTCGGCCAGCAGCACCTCGACATCCGGCTCGCGCTCGGCGAGCATCCCTTCGATTTGGCTCTGCAGTGTTGACATGTGCCCTCCAGAAATGAAAAAAGCGGGCGATCCGCCCACTTCCGGTCCTGCAGCCGGCGCCTCTGCACCGGCTCGAAAGCTGTGCGTCGAGAATAGCATCGGGTGCCTATGAGCCGCGAGCCGCACGGCGGGAGCGGTCGCGGTAGACGCGGTAGTCGCGCCGCTCCGGGCGCAACGAGCAGGCGAGCGCGAGCGGGTGGCGGGCCTCCTCATGGCGGCCGAGTTGCTGCATCGCGCGGCCCAGGCAGAACAGTGCGTAATCGTTGGTAGGGGCCTGTGCGGCGATCGCGCGAAACTCGGCGGCGGCGTCCTCGTAGCGCTGTGCGTGGAACAGCGCCCGGCCAAGTGCCTCGCGGATCGAGGCCTTGTCCGGTTCTCGCGCGCGTGCGCGCGAGAGGGGCACGATCGCGGCTTGGTAGTCGCCGTGGCGGAGCAGCTCGCATCCGCTCCGGTAGAGGTCGTACACGCTGTCCATGGTGGTCGTCCTGCTCACTGTAGAGGCCCCCTCGCCCCGCGGTTCTAGAGGCACCCTCGCCCCGCAGGTTGTAAGGCGTCCTCGCCCACGGTTCTGGAGGCACGCTCGCCCTGCAGGTTGTAAGGCCCCCTCGCCCCGCGGTTCTAGAGGCACCCTCGCCCCGCAGGTTGTAAGGCGTCCTCGCCCACGGTTCTGGAGGCACGCTCGCCCCGCAGGTTGTAAGGCGTCCTCGCCCACGGTTCTAGAGGCACCCTCGCCCCGCAGGTTGTAAGGCGTCCTCGCCCACGGTTCTGGAGGCACGCTCGCCCTGCAGGTTGTAGAGGCATCCTCGCCCGCAGGTTCCTCCACGCGCGCGTCACTACTTCCGTGAAGTCCGTACTCCGCGCTACTCCGCTCCGATGAGGTCACTCCTCCGAGGACACATCAATGGGGCGGCGCAGGCGCTCCACCACGTCGAGGATCCTCTCGGCGATGCGCCCCTTGGCGGCGCGGGGGATGTGCTCATCGCCCGCCGCGGTGACGATCGTGACCTCGTTGCTGTCCACCTCGAAGCCGATGTCGGGGCGTGAGATGTCGTTGACGACAACCGCGTCCAGGTTCTTGGCGGTGAGCTTGCCGCGTCCGTAGGCGACGGCTTGCTCGCCGTGCTCGGCGGCAAACCCGACAAGCGTCTGGCCGGGGGCGCGGCGCGCGGCAAGACCGCGCAGCACGTCCTCGGTCGGTTCAAGCTCCAAACGCAGCGATTCGTGCTCGGTCTTCTTGATCTTTCCGTTCGATGCCGTCGCCGGGCGGAAGTCGGCCACGGCGGCGGCCATCAACAGCACGTCGCTGTGCGGGAACTCCTGCTCACACGCCTCCCGCAGCTGCGCGGCGGTGGCGACCTCGCGCCAGCTGAGCCCCGCCGGACGATGCAAGGCCACGTTGGCGGCGATCACGGTCACCTCGGCGCCGCGCCCCCGCGCGGCCTGGGCGAGCGCCAGTCCCATGCGTCCTGAGGAGCTGTTGCCGAGGAAGCGCACGCTGTCGATCGGCTCGCGGGTGCCCCCCGCGGTGACGAGCACCCGCAGGCCATGCCAGGCGCCGACCGACTCAACGGACGCTTGCGCCCGTGTCCCCGAGTCGGCCAGCAGCGCTTCGCAGGCCTCCAGCAGCCGCGCGGGGTCGGGCAGACGGCCGATCCCCTGCTCGTCTTTGGAGGCTAGGCGTCCGCTGTCGGGCTCGATCACCCGCGCGCCGCGTGCGCGCAATGTGTCGAGGTTGGCGCGCACGGCGGGGTGTTCGTACATGTGGTTGTTCATCGCGGGTGCCACCACCAGCGGGCAGGTGGCGGCGAGCGCGGCGCCGGTCAGCAGATTGTCGGCGTGGCCGTGGGCGAGCTTGGCGATCGTGTTGGCGGAGGCGGGCGCGATCAGGTAGAGGTCGGCGTTGCGCACCAGCTCAAGGTGGCCGATCGGCTGGTGCGCGGGCGGCTGTTGGTCAGGGAACGCTCCGCGTGCGGGGTCGTGCTCGAACTCGTCCACAAGCACCGGCGCGCCGGTGAGTGCCGCGAACGAAGCGCGACCGACGAAGTTTTGGGAAGTCGGCGTCTGCACCACGCGCACCGCGTGGCCGGCGCCAGTCGCCAGGCGCACGAACTCAAGCGCCTTGTAGGCGGCGATCCCGCCGCTCACTCCGAGCAGGATTCTCGGCATACAGTGGTTTTAGACCGTCGGACCCAAACCGGCAAGCCCTGAGCGGTGGTTTGCGGGACTGTGATGATGCACTCAGGCCCTAGGACGTTCGCTGGGCAAGCCAGGCAAGGACGCAGTGAGCGAAGTGTGCTTTGCACACGAGCGATCGAGGACGCAGCATGGCGCCGCCTAGCGGGCGTCCTAGCGGTAGTGGTACTTGATCTTGCCTTGCGCGATCTCCTCGAGGGCGATCGTGAGGTAGTTCTTCGAGGTGGTTTCGATCATCGGCGGCGGGAACTCGTCGAAGGTGCCCTCGCCTAGGTTGTGGTAGTAGCTATTGATCTGGCGCGCGCGCTTGGCGGCGACCACGACGCTGGCGTAGTTGGAGTCGACGTTCTCGAGCAGATGGTCGATGCGGGGGGAGATCAAGGTGTGAGGCCCTTTCGTGGTTGAAGCTCAATTGTAGTTGTTATTCGCGGATGCCAACCCTTTACAAAGTGAAGCGGTCAATCCAGGGCCGCACCGACGATCTCGATCAACTGCTCCAAAGCATCGTCGAGGCGGTCGTTGACGACCACGTGGGCAAACTCGGCTTGTGCTTGCAGCTCCCGCTGGGCGACGCGCAGACGCCGCTCGACCTCCTCGGGGCCGTCGGCGCCGCGGGCGATCAAACGGGTACGCAGTGCCTCTAACGAGGGCGGAGCGATGAACACCTGTAGCGCCTCGGGCATCGCGGCGCGCACCTGGCGGGCACCCTGCACCTCGATCTCCAGGACGACGGGCACACCGGCGCGCACACGCCCGTCGAGCTCGCCGCGCAGCGTGCCGTAGCGTCGTCCCGCGTAGTCGGCGTGCTCGACGAACTCCCCCGCTTGCACTCGCCGCTCGAACTCTTCGAGGGTGAGGAAATGGTAGTCGCGCCCATCCTGCTCGCCGGGTCGCGCCACGCGCGTAGTTGCGGAGACCGACAGCTCAAGCTGCGGCAGCCGCTCCATCAGGGCGCGGATCAGTGTTCCCTTGCCGACGCCCGAGGGGCCGGTGATGACAAACACTCGCGCCACGTCGCAGTGCTGGCTAGCGGTGGCGCAGGAGCGAGACCAGCTCCGACCGCTGGCGGTCGGAGAGGCCGCCGATCGTCTTGCTGGGAGCGATGCGACACAGAGCCAGGATCTTGTTGACCTTAACGCGTCCGTACTTCGGCACAGCCAGCATCATGTCGAACACCTTCGCGGTTTCGACATACTCGGGTGGGTCGAGTAGGAGCGTGTGAATCGACAGCCTTCCGGCCTTCAGCTCACGCTTCAGTCGCGCCCGCTCGGTGCGAATCCGGTTGGCTTTGGCGAGCGCGTCCAAGCGCTGGTCGATCGAGCGCTCGGGGGCCGCCATATTGTGCTTAGAGGGCGTCGTGCCCGTCGCCATCGCCATGGGCGGCGAGTCTACACACACCCGCGTGGCGATGAAGGCTGGGAGGCCAATTCATCTCAAGCTTAACTTGAGGTTGAGGTACATGGAGGGTAGTGGACGGTGGTGCGGCCTGTTTGCAGGGGTTTTTAGCTACCTGTCTAGGTCGTTGCCCAGCCAATTAAAGGGCCAGCTCACGCGCAATGCGGGCGCCGGCGGAGGGGTCGCGGAAGCTCTCGGTGCCGACCGCCACGAGGGTCGCGCCCACGTCCAGAAGGTCCCGCGCGTGCGCGGCGCTCTGCACCCCTCCCATGCCCACGACGGGGATCGTGACGGCCTCCGCGACGGCAGCCACCTGGGCGAGCGCAACCGGTCGAATCGCCGGCCCGGAGAGGCCGCCGGTACCACCGCCCAGCCAGGGTGCACGTCCACCGGCGCCGTCCACCCCCGACCGCACGGTCTCGCCGTCCCCTGGGCGCCGCTTAGGGGCTAGCGCCAACGCGCGCAGGGTGTTGATCAGCGACACAGCATCGGCCCCGCCGGCTTCGGCGGCGAGCGCACAGCGGGCGACAGCGGCGGTGTTGGGGGTCAGCTTGACGATCAGCGGCTTGGTCGTACGCGGGCGCACCTCGCGCACCACCGCTTCGAGCGTCGCCGGGTCGGCGCCGATATCGAGGCCGGTGTGCACGTTGGGACAGGAGACGTTGAGCTCGAAGGCGGCAATCTCAGGGCGCGCATCGCAGCGCTCCAAGAGCGTCGCGATCTCGGCGGCCGTGGAGCCCATGACGTTGGTGATCAACGGCACCGGCAACCGCGCGAGCTGCGGGAGGTCGTGCTCGAGGTAGCCCTCCAAACCCTTGTTGGGCAGGCCGATCGAGTTGATCAGCCCCGCTGGCGCCTCCCACAGCCGCGGCGGTGGGTTGCCCGCGCGTGGCGCGAGCGTGATCGTCTTGGACACGAACGCGGCGAAGGGGAACTCGGCGATCAGCGCCTCGCCGAAGGCTGCGCCGGCGGCGATCGCATCGAAGGTGCCCGAGGCGTTGATCACCGGGTGGGCGAGCCTCAGGCCACAAAAATCGATCACGCGTGTGCCCCCGCGTGGGGGTCGACGTGCTCTAGTTGAGCAGCGTCGATCACGGGGCCATCGACGCACACCCGCAGATAGCCGCCGCCACGGCGCGGTACGACGCAGCCGAAGCAGGCGCCGAAACCGCACGCCATCCCGGACTCCAACGCCAGTTGCGCCGGCACAGTGCGCTCCGCGCACAGCGCCCTTACCGCCTCCAGCATCGGCGCGGGGCCGCAGGCATAGACGGTGGCATGTGGGTCCCGCGAGAGCTCGGCCATAAGCAGCTCCGTGACCAGCCCCCGCTGTCCGGCGGAGCCATCGTCGGTGGCGAGCAGCGCCTCGTTGAGGAGCGCTGCGCCCTGTGCGTGGTGACCGTCGCGAAAGCCGAGCAGCGCAGTGGCGGGGACGCCACTGTCGCTCAGCGCGTCCTGCCAGATCGCCAGCGGTGCGATCCCCGCACCGCCGCCCACCAGAAGCGCCCGGCGACGCTCCGCGGGCGCCGCGAAACCGACGCCAAGCGGGCCGAGCAGCCACAGCTCCTCACCGGCGCGCAGCTCGCACAGCCGCCGCGTGCCGGGGCCCACGTCCTCCAGCAGGAAGTGCGCCTCGCCGTCGGCGCTGACGCGGGCGTAGGAGAAAGCGCGGGGCAGATGCGGGCGCTCGTCCTCCCCCCCGCCCCAACGCTCGGCGGCGGCGAGCATCGCGAACTGCCCCGGCAGCGGCGCGGGCCCGCCGGGGTCGGCGACGCGCAGCAGACGGTATGCGCCCAATTCCTCGTTGTCTGTAATGCGCAGCAGGCGCCGGCCGAAAGGGGCTGTACGGCGGCTGGCCGAAACGGGGGCCGAAGGCGCGGGCCTCCCGGCTGCGGTCGATTCGCGATCGGTCACGCCACCCCGGCCTCGGATGCCTCGCGCCCGCTGTGCAGCTCCTGCAGGCAGAGCACCGGCGGGGGGCCGTTCTGACGGGCGCTCGAGATCGCGCGCGCGGCGGAGACGCCCGCGGCGAGCGTGGTGAGGCACGGCACGCCGCGGGTGACGGCGGCGCGGCGGATCTGCCAGCCGTCGGTGCGCGCGCCCGACCCCGTGGGGGTGTTGACGACGAGGTCGACATCGCCGCGCTCGATCCAGTCGAGCACGTGCGGGGAGCCCTCGGACACCTTGTTGAGCGCCTGCGTCGGGATCCCCATGCGCGCGATTGCCTCGGCGGTGCCGCGCGTGGCGAGGATCTGAAAGCCGTTGTCGTGCAGCGACTGGGCGATCGCGAAGGCGCCCGCCTTGTCGGCGTCGGTGACCGAGATGAACACCGTGCCGCGCAGTGGCAGCGGACAGCCGGCGGCGGCCTGCGCCTTGGCGAAGGCGGTGGGGAAGTCGCGCGCGATCCCCATCACCTCCCCGGTGGAGCGCATCTCTGGCCCGAGCACCGCGTCGGCGCCCTCGAAGCGGTCGAACGGCAGCACCGCCTCCTTGACCGAAACGTGGTCGCCGAAGCCCAGTCCTTCGCGCTCGCGCGGGAGGCCCAGCGAGGCGATCGACTCACCCAGCATCACGCGACAGGCGAGCTTCGCCAACGGCAGGCCCACCGCCTTGGAGACGAACGGCACCGTGCGCGAGGCGCGCGGGTTGGCCTCCAGCACATACAGCTGGCCGTCGACCACGGCGTATTGCACGTTGAGCAGGCCCACCACGCCGATGTTCAACGCGAGGTCGCGCGTGGTCGCGCGGATCTGATCGAGCATCTCGCCTCCGAGCGAGTGCGGCGGCAGCACGCAGGCGCTGTCGCCGGAATGCACGCCGGCCTCCTCGACGTGCTGCATGATGCCGCCGATCCACGCCTCGCGGCCGTCGCAGAGCGCGTCGACGTCGACCTCGATCGCGTTCTCCAGGAAGCGGTCGAGGAAGATCGTGGTGGTGCTCTCCGGCGGCAGCTCGCGACGCAGATAGTCCGCCAAGCCCTCGCGCGAGTAGACGATCTCCATCGCCCTGCCGCCGAGCACGTAGCTGGGGCGCACCAGCAGCGGGAAGCCGACCTCCTCGCCGCTGCGCAACGCCTCCTCGACCGAGCGAGCGGTGGCGTATGGCGGCGCCTTGTAGCCAAGGCGGCCGAGCAACTCGCCGAAGCGGCCGCGGTCCTCGGCGAGGTCGATCGCCTCGACGCTCGTGCCGAGCAGCGGCACCCCGGCGGCGGCGAGGCCAGCCGCGAGCTTCAAAGGTGTCTGCCCGCCGAACTGCACGATCACGCCCTCCGGTTGCTCCACCTCGATGACTCCGAGCACGTCCTCCAATGTGAGCGGCTCGAAGTACAAGCGGTCGGAGGTGTCGTAGTCGGTGGAGACCGTCTCGGGGTTGCAATTGATCATCACCGCGTCGCGGCCGGAGTCACGCACGGTCATCGCTGCGTGCACGCAGCAGTAGTCGAACTCGATCCCCTGCCCGATGCGGTTAGGGCCGGCGCCGAGGATCACCACCGAAGGGCGCTCGCCGCGGCGTACCTCGTGGGCGGGCAGTGGCTGCACCCCGCTCGCCGGCAGTGGCCGCACTCCGCTCGCATCTGTGGCATCTGCGCTCCCGGGCGTGGCTGCCGAGGCCGCGGTGCTCATCGCCTGCGGCCGCTCCCACGCCGAGTAGTAGTAAGGGGTCTGCGCGGGGAACTCCGCGGCGCAGGTGTCGACCGACTTGAACGTGCGCACGCCCGCGAACGGCGCCTGCGGGTCTTTCGCTAGCGCGTGCAGCTCGCGCAGAAACCACGGGTCGATCGCGGTGCGCTCATGCACCGCCTCCATCTCCACGCCACGGCGAAACAGCTCGAGGATCGCCTCGAAGCGATCGGGGCCCGGCGCGCTCAGACCCTCCAGCAGATGCTCGTCGTCGATGGCATCCAGGCGCGGCGGCTTGTCGAGCTCGCGCGAACGCAGCGCCTTCGCAAACGCCTGCCCGAACGTGCGCCCGATCGCCATCGCCTCCCCCACCGACTTCATGTGCGTGGAGAGCGTGTGCTCCACGCCCGGAAACTTCTCGAACGCGAAACGCGGCCACTTCACCACCACGTAGTCGATCGTCGGCTCGAAGCTTGCGGGGGTCAGGCGGGTGATGTCGTTGGGGATCTCCTCCAGCAGGTAGCCCACCGCCAGGCGCGCTGCGATCTTCGCGATCGGGAAGCCGGTCGCCTTCGACGCCAGCGCCGAGGAGCGCGACACGCGCGGGTTCATCTCGATTACCAACACCTCTTCGGTGGTGGGGTTCACCGCGAACTGCACATTCGAGCCGCCCGTCTCCACGCCCACCGCACGGATCACCGCGAGCGCCTGGTCGCGCAGGCGCTGGTAGAGGCGGTCGGAGAGCGTCTGCTGGGGGGCCACCGTGACCGAGTCGCCGGTGTGCACGCCCATCGGGTCGACGTTCTCGATCGAGCACACGATCACGACGTTGTCGGCGCGGTCGCGCATCACCTCCAGCTCGAACTCCCCCCAGCCCAGCACCGACTGGTCGAGCAGCACCTGCCCGATCGGCGAGGCCTCCAAGCCACGCGCGACGATCGTGCGGAACTCCTCGGGGGTGCGGGCGATACCGCCGCCGCGTCCGCCGAGCGTGTAGGCGGGGCGCACGATGCACGGCAAGCCGATCTCGGGCAACGCGTCGAGCGCCTCCACCATGCCACGCTTCACATCGACGCGGCGCAGCTCCGCGTCCCAGCCGGCGGCGATCGCGCTGGCCGGCATTCGCAGACCCGCGCTCGCCATCGTCTTGCCGAACAGCTCGCGGTCCTCCGCGCAGGTGATCGCCTCGTAGTTGGCGCCGATCAGCTCCACCCCGTGGCGCTCCAGCGTGCCGTCGTCGTGCAGCGCCTTGGCGAGGTTCAGCGCGGTCTGCCCGCCGAGCGTCGGCAGCAGCGCGTCGGGGCGCTCGCGCTCGATCACTTGCGCTGCCGGGCCCGGCAGCAGCGGCTCGATGTACGTCGCGTCCGCCAGCTCCGGGTCGGTCATGATCGTCGCGGGGTTGGAGTTCATGAGGACCACCTCGTAGCCCTCCTCGCGCAGCACCTTGCACGCCTGCACACCGGAGTAGTCGAACTCCGCGGCCTGCCCAATCACAATCGGGCCCGACCCCAGGATCAGGATCTTGTGGATGTCCTCACGCCGTGGCATCAGCGCACGCCCCGATCTGACACAAACAAATCCATCCCCGACCCCCCTTGTGGGGGTCCTCATCAAAACCCTTCCCTCGCGCGCTGGCCGAAACGGGGACTCGTGCCGGAGGCGCGTGTCTCCCGGCTTCCGGCAAAGGCGAGTGTCTCCCGGCTTCGGTCACGCCGTCGCCTCCGCGATCCGCTCCAAGAAGCGGTCGAACAGGTACACGCTGTCGTGCGGGCCCGGCCCCGCCTCGGGGTGGTACTGCACCGCGCCGCCCGGCACGTCCAGCAGCTCCAGACCCTCCACCGTGCGGTCATACAGGTTGACGTGCGACAGCTGCGCCGCGCCGAAGTCGGTCTGCCAGCGCACCGGCTTGTTGGTCTCGATCGTGCCCTTCCCGCTCGGGCCCACCACCGCGAAGCCGTGGTTCTGAGAGGTGATCTCCACGCGGCCGGTGTGTAGGTCCTTCACCGGGTGGTTGGCGCCACGGTGGCCGAATGGCAGCTTGAATGTTTGCAGGCCGAGCGCCCTGCACAGGAGTTGATGACCGAGGCAGATCCCCCACACCGGCTTGCGTCCGATCAGCTGGCGGACAGTGTCGGTTATGTACCCCAGCGCCGCCGGGTCGCCCGGGCCGTTGGCGAGCAGGATCGCGTCGGCGTCACCGCCCAGCAGCTCCGCCGCCGCAGTCGTGCACGGGTACAGCGACACGCGCGCACCGCGCGCCACCAGGCTGCGCACGATCGAGCCCTTGATCCCCGTGTCGATCACCGCGATCCGCGGGCCTTCGCCATCGCCGTGGTGGCTCACTTCGGTGGGGCTCACGACCGCCGCGAGGTCCTGCCCGTCCATCGGCGGCTCCTGCTCGATCAGCGCCCGGGCGTCGGCGACAGAGACGGTGGCGGGAAAGATCCCGCCACGCATCGACCCCTGCTCGCGGATGTGGCGCACCAGCGCGCGTGTGTCCACGCCGGTGATCGCCGGCACGCCGCAGTCGGCCAGCCACGCCAGCCAGCCCCGCTCGGCGCCCGGCGCGTCCTCGTTGTCGCACGCCTCACGCATGATCGCCGCCCGCGCCCATGCGCGCTCGGACTCCATCGCCTCCGCGCTCACCCCGTAGTTGCCGATGTGAGGGTATGTGAATGCGATCAGCTGGCCCGCGAAGGAGGGGTCGGTCATCGACTCCTGGTAGCCCGACATCCCGGTTGTGAATACGACCTCGCCCACCGCGTGCGCGTCGGCTGCACAGTATTCGCCGTCGAAGCGTGTGTCGTCCTCCAGCAGCACATATGCGGGCGGACGGCTCACAGGGCGATCGGCTCCTGGACTTGGGACATGTGGCGGGGGCCACGCGCCCTCACAGAATCAGCCCCTGTACGGCCTTGAACTCCGGTGTGCCAGCACGCTCCAGCAGCTCAAACAAAGCTGCCTCCACGGTGGTGACCACCGCGCCCGCGCGCTCCATGCGCTCCAGGCCCCGCTCGTAGTCGATCGTGTGGCGCGAGCCGACCGCGTCAGCCGGCACGTGCACCTCCACGCCGCGTGCCAAGAGGTCGTGGACAGTCTGCGAGACGCACACGTGGGTCTCGATTCCGCACACAACCGCTTGCTCGCGCCCGGCGAGGTCGAAGCCCTCCGCGCGCGCCGCCGAAAACACGCTCTTCTCGATCCGCGGCTCCTGCTCCAAGCCCACCTCGGGCGCGGTGTGGCCAAGGCCCTTCGGGTACTGCTCGCTCACCAGCGCCGGCAGTTCCAGAATGCGTGCGGCACTGATCAGCTTGGCGCAGGCGTCCGCCACCCCGGCGAAGCAGGCGTACGGACGGAACGCCTCCTGCACGTCCACCACCACCAGCGCCGCGCGCTTGCGTGCGAGCAGGCTCACGCCGCCACCGCCGCCGACAGAGACGTGGCCCGGTAGGCAACCGCGCCCGCGGCCACCGTCAACAGCACCTTCCCGCGCAGGCGCCTGCCGGCGAAGCAGCAGTTCGCCGAACGGCTCTGCCAACCGTGCTCGCCCGCCACCCACTCGGCGTCGAGGTCGACCAGCGCGATGTTGGCCTGCTCGCCTTGGGCGATCGTCGGGACGGGCAGTTCCAGCAGCGCCGCAGCCGCCGTCATACGCTGCACCAGCACACCGAGGCTGAGCACGCCGGGCAGCACCAGGTCCGTATATAGAGCGGCGAACGCCGTCTCCAAACCGGTAGTGCCCATCGGCGCCTCCGTGAACGGCCGCGCCTTCTCCGCCTGAGCGTGTGGCGCGTGGTCGGTGGCGACGCAGTCGATCGTGCCCGCGCGCAGCCCCTCCACCAGGGCGGTGCGGTCGGCCTCGGTCGCCAGCGGGGGGTTCATCTTGGCGCGCGTGTCCAACCCTTTTTGCTGTCGATCGATCTGCCCACCGGTCTCCTGCCCACCGGTCTCCCCGCCAACTCCGCGTACCGCCTCCTCGGTGAGCAGCAGGTGGTGGGGGGTCGCCTCCGCGCTCACACTCACGCCGGCCGCCTTCGCCGCCGCCACCGTTTCCACCGAGGCGGTGCAGCTCAGATGCTGGAAGTGCACACGCGCACCCTCGCAGCCGGCGAGCACCGTGTCGCGGGCGACCATGCTCGCCTCGCTGGCGCACGGGATGCCCGGGATGCCCAGCGTTTTGCTGAGGGCACCCTCGTGCATTGCGCCGGCGCGCGAAAGTGAGCGGTCCTCCTCGTGCAGCGCGATCATCCCGCCGCACTCGCGCTGGCGTTGGAGCGCTTCGCGCAGGATGCCTGCGCTCGCCACCGGGTTGCCATCGTCGGTGAAGCCCAGCGCCCCCTGCTCGCGCAGCTGCGCCATCTCGGTCAGCTGCGTCCCCTCCAGGCCCCGTGTCAGCGCGGGCAAGAAACCCACCGGCACATGCGCCTGCGCCGCGGCGGTCGCCCTCACCGAACGCAGCAACTCCGGCGAGTCGATCGCAGGCACAGTGTTGGGCATCGCCACCACCGCGCCGTAGCCACCTGCGGCCGCGGCGCGAGTGCCGCTCTCGATGTCCTCCTTGTGCTCCTGGCCGGGGCTGCGCAGGTGCACGTGCGGGTCGAAGAATGCCGGCAGCGCGTACAGGCGGCCCCCGCCGTCCACCACCTCCAGACTCTCGCTCTCGGCTCCCACCTCCGCGGTCGCCAGTCCCGTCGGGGGCATCGCCGAGAGGAGCGTCCCCGGTGCGCCCAACTCCACGATCGCACCGTCCCGCACCAGCAGATCGCAGCGGGCGTCCACGCCGGCGGCGGGATCGAACAGGTGCACGTCCCGCAACAAGATCTCGGCGGCCGGGGCGGCACAACGAAGCAGTGCGGGCGCGCTCATCGAGCGCTTACCCGGCGGGTCTTCGGTTCTGTGCGAGTCGGCAAGCTCATTGCATTATCGAGGACACCGCCGCCGCCGTGTCCCGCGCCTCGGCGGCGCCCTCGTTCGCAGGCGGCGCCGGACGGTGCGACCAACGGATCAGCTGCGCAGGCCCCCGCTCGGGGAAGGGGATCTCCACTGTGTCGAAGTCGCGCGCCACCTCTGTGCCGGGGAACGTCACACGGGCCTCATCGCGCACCTCCGCCCCCGCGTAACGCATGGAGAGGTGGGTGAGGATCAGCATTCTCGCCTCCGCGCCGCGCGCCAGCTCGGCCGCCTGGCGGGCCGTGCTGTGGCCAGTCTGCCGCGCCCGCTCTACCTCTTCCTCGGTGAACGTCGCCTCGTGCACCAGCACGTCCGCTTGGTAGGCCGCGATCGCCAGCGCCTCGCACGGCGAGGTGTCGCCCGAGAGCACCACCTTGCGGCCCTCGCGAGTGGGGCCCACCACTTGCTCGGGCGCCACCCCGTTCACCGTCTCGCCGCGCACCAGCCGCCCGAAATCAGGCCCCGGCTGCACGCCCAAGCGCTCCGCCAGGGCGGGGTCGAGTTCGCCCGGGCGGGCATCCTCGACGATCGCATACCCCACCGCCGAGGAGCTGCGGTGGCTGACGGGCACCGCCGCCACCTTGTAGCCGTCCCGCTCGACTGCCTGCGTCGGCTGCAGCTCTACCACGCCGAGCTCGTACGACAGCCGTCGCCCGTAGATGAAGCGGGTGTCCGCCATCAGCTGCTTCAGCCCCACCGGCCCGTACACGGTCAGCGGCTGCTCGCGGTCACGTAGCGCGAACGACTTCAGCATTCCCGGCAAGCCCAACCAGTGGTCGGCGTGGAAGTGCGTGATGAACACACAATCCACATCCGCCAGCCCCACCGAGCGCAGCAGTTGGCGCTGGGTGCCCTCGCCGCAGTCGAACAGCAGCCGCTCACCGCCGCGGCGCACCAGCACCCCGGGCAGCCCCCGTCGGGCGCTCGGCACCGAGCCGCCGGTGCCGGCGAAGAACAGCGAAAGATCCATGCCGGCAACGGTAGCGTTGCGTGGCGATGGTGGGGTTGTGAAGGACGGTGGTGCATTGTGCCGGGCGGAGCGCGATGCCCTCGTGGTAGCCGACCGTGCTCGCCGCTCACGACTGCTGGGTCCGCTCGCTCCAACCGGGTAGGCTTACCGATGACGTTGCTTGTCCGGCGTCACCGGCGCCCGTAGCTCAGTGGATAGAGCGCTCGCCTCCGGAGCGAGAGGTCGCAAGTTCGAATCTTGCCGGGCGCGTGACTCAAAGGCCTCGTTTTTACAGGACCGTTGGGCAAATACGACCTCGGGCAGAGCGCACTCGCCGAGGGTCGTACTCCGTTTCCCCCACTTGGGCGTCCTCGCCGTAGCACGGCCACACTCCCATCCGTAGCGCCCGCGCTCCCGTCCGTCCGGCCAGATGTCCGCAATCATCGTCATATTTCCCGCATGGTTCTCTCCTCTCCGCCGCCTCGATTCCGTCGCGCAACTGCCCGATGAGCGCCATCCCCCAGGCCGTCGCGCCGCAACAGGAAGCGCTGCCGCTAGTTCTGCAGGACGAGCTGCCCCTCGGCCTCCTGGAAGAGTCTCCCGACTACCTGACCCGCCAGCTGGTCACGTACATCGGCAACAAGCGTGCGCTACTCACCCTCATAGAGAGCGCCGTGCGGACCGTGCAAGACCAAACCGGGCGCGAGAAACTCAGGATTCTTGATGCGTTTTCCGGCTCGGGCGTCGTGTCCCGGATACTGAAGCAATATGCCTCGGAGCTGGTCGTGAATGACATTGAGGACTACGCCCGTGCGATTAGCGAGTGCTACCTGTCCAATCGCGATGCGGTACCCACCGAGGCGCTTTCGGCCATCGTGACCGAACTCAACCGCGAGGTAGAAGCTCGCCGCGCTCCTTCGGGATTTCTTCAAAGGCTTTACGCGCCCAAAGATGCCTCCGACATCCGACCCGATGAGCGCGTCTTCTACACGCCCGAGAACGCATACCGCCTGGACGCGTATCGCCAACTACTAGAGCGGCTGCCGACCGACATCCGGGCGCTGCTGATGGGACCGCTGCTCTCCGCCGCCTCTATCCACGCCAACACGGCTGGCGTCTTCAAGGGATTCTACAAGGACAAGGCCACGGGTATCGGCAAGTTCGGGGGGAGCGGAGCCGATGCCCTTTCTCGCATCACCGCGCCCATCACGCTTCAAGCGCCGATATTGAGCCGGTTTGAATGCGACTATCTCGTCCGCCAGGAGGACGCCAACTCCCTGGTTCGGGAGATGCGGTCATTTGATGTCGCATACTTCGACCCGCCCTACAACCAGCACCCCTACGGCTCCAACTACTTCATGCTGAACCTTCTCGTGAATTACGCCGAGCCGTCTGCGATGAGCCGTGTCTCGGGCATACCGACCGACTGGCAACGGTCGGACTACAACGTAAAGAGCAAGGCGCTCCCACGCCTGCGCGACCTAGTGACCGCCGTCGATGCCCGCTTCGTCATCCTGTCGTTTAGCGATGAGGGCTTTGTGTCACCAGCCGAAATCCGCGAGGTCCTTGGCGAAGTCGGAAGCGTGACCGAGCAGCGCCAGCCGCACGCGACCTTTCGGGGATGCCGGAACCTGCACAACCGGAGTTTCCAGGTGACCGAGCATGTCTATCTAATCCAGAAGGACTGACACCTTGGCACGCAAGGCAGACCTCCGCATACAGCGCGCCGGCACGGTCATCAATCTCACTTCCAGCAAGCAGGAGACCAGCCTCGGTCACGCCCTGACGGAGGTCGTCGCAAAGCTCATCGCAGACTTCGGCGTCGTACTTCAACACAAGAAAGACTGGCTGCTCTCCGATGTCATCGCGCAGTTGCGCGCCGACTTTCCGGATGTCTCATTCGGCGAGCCACTGAAGCGTTCAAGCATGAGGCCCGACGGCGGCATCCTCTCTGTAATAGACAGCGAGGGACGCGAACATCCCATCCTCATAGCCGAGGTCAAGAATCAGGGCACAAACGATGCCCGCGCCACCGAGGGCAAGCCCCGTCAGGCCATGGGCAACGCCATTGAGCGCCTCGGTAAGAATGTCATCGGGTTTCGCACCGCGATGCTCTCCGAGGACATCACCCCTTTCGTCTGCTTCGGTTAACGGCTGCGACTTTGCTGACGACAGCAGCATCCGGGACCGCGTTATGACCATAGCGATGTTCGGGCGGCTCAATGAGATATCCGTCGTCAATCTCGGCGACGGTGGCCGCTTCAACCGAGGTAGCTTCTTCTTCCGCGAGGAGGAGTGGAGTCAGACCGAGATGGTAGATGTCATGTACGACATCGCCAGCCGTAGCATCCATTACTACTTCGCGAAGTTTGGAGCCGACGCCTCCTCGCGCGGCGAAGGAATGAGCGGCAGGCCAGCGCACACTCTTTAGAGCGCCGCTCACTCGCTGCACGGCCCGTCCAGCAATCCCGAAGCGAAAACCCGGCGTGAATTGGCGTGCGCGCTTCATGCTAGTTGAAACTAACTAGTAGGGAGAATCATAGTCGATGTTTACGGTGGCGTGCTCCCGTAGCACTTGCGGCTGGAGAGAAGCCTCGCGTGTCTGCAGTTGTCCCGGTTGCAGTGTGGCCTCGAGGATCAGCACCGTCGCGCAGATGAGGGCCCAGAGTTGTGCTATGAGCGCCCACAGGCGCTCTTCGAGTCCCTTGTAACCGGTGAACGAGTCGTGCAGGATGAACGTGACGATCCCCGCGACGAGGAGCACGAGAGCGCCACTCAATACCAGCCGTCCAAGGCGACTCGGCCACGCCGAGCGGGCGAAGGAGAAGCCCGTCAACAGCAATGCGACCTTGATGCCGAGGCTCAGCCACACATGCGCTTCGTAATGCCACGACCTTCCGCTCGTGGCTTCGCGTGACCTGCACGCCGCGCTCAGGATCGTCGAGCAGTCCATGCGCAGTGGCCCGACGAGGATCGCGCACACGCCGGCGAGCACGAAGAACAGTGGCATCGCCAGCGGCCAACGCCGTGTACGCAGCGACGGCACGGCCGCGACCGCGAGCGCGATCCAGCCCAAGCCCCAGATCGCCATGAAAGTCATGAAGATCCAGGGATTCGCGGCGCCTTCTCGGCCGAGTTCGCTGATGTACTGGCGAATCGCCGAGAAATGGGGTTCCAGAACGCCCGCTAGCACCCACCCGCCGAGGAACACGACCTGCGCAAGGATCGCAGCCCATGCCAGCGCCAACGTCCGAGGACGCGCCGCAGCGGGCAGAAGCGGCCACCCCGCCGGCCTGAGCCAAAGTGCGACGCTGCGCAGCACGGTCATCCATGGATGCTACTGGTGGTGAGTCTCGCGACGCGGGTGATCAGCGGGCGTAGAGCGTACGACGCTGCCCGCAAGTCGGTCTCGCGGATCGAGCGTGGTGTTCGTGAGCAGGCGGCGCAGCGCCCGGCGCTTACTTGTGCTTCCAGCTCGCGCTGTAAGCCTCCGTGTAGGCGAGGCAGATTTTCTTGGACTTCAGGCTGGGGATCGTCACGGTTCCATGCACCGTCGTTCCCGAAAACCTACCCGTAACCCTGCCCGGCTTCGAGGCGACGCTCGCCACCGGGCCCTTGAAGGTGGTCGTGATCGCGAAGCTGCCCTGCTTGATCGGGACCTTGGCAATCGCTGCCTCATAGCCGGGCCCGCCGCCCTGGCCGCACTTGCCGTCATAGCCGATGTCGGTCTTGAAACCCTGCACCGAGGAGCCGCCCTTGGACACCTTGAAGGTAACCGGGGATTTCTCGGAGCTCGTCCCTTCGTAGGTGCCGGACTTCGGGGCTTTCTGCGCCGCCAGTGCCATCGCGGCGAAGACCAGTGCGAGCACCAGCGCGGCCGCCATCGTCCTGCGCACACGACTGCCGCGCGGCCGACCTGACCCTCTGCGCAAGCTTGACCTCGGCATGATGCTCGTCCTTTCGTTCGCGGCCGCCGTCCACCACAGCGGGTCGCCCCGGAGGGGCTTCGCCCTGGCAGACTAGGGGCTGTGTCGAGGACTGTCAACCTGAGCGGACACGCGCCCCCAAATCCCACCGCGAGCGATTTGCAAAGGATCTTCCGCGGCGCCCGCCGCGACCCGCAGCTAGCGGTACTCGAGGGGCTGCACGCCATCAAGCACGCGTTGCGCTTCGGGGCGCAGGTGCTGCACACAGTTGCGCTGGCGCCGGCGCGGTTGAGCGCCCTGGCGGAAGAACTGGCGCCCGATGTGTCCGAGCGGATCCTCGCGGACGCCCAGACGGTGCCCGCCGAAGTGTTCGCGACGCTTGCGCCGCTGGCACCCTCGACAGGGGTGATCGCGATCGCGCGGCGTCCGCAGATCGATGTCGAGACCCTGCTGCGCGACGCACAGCCCACTCCGATCGTGATGCTGGAGGCCCCCCGCGATCTCGGCAACATCGGCGCCTGCGTGCGCGTAGCCGCCGCCGCCGATGTTGCCGGGGTGCTCACCACCGGCATCCACGACCCCTGGGATCCCGCCGCGCTGCGCGGCGGCGCGGGGCTGCACTTTGCGCTGCCCGTTACGCGACTCGGGGAGGACGCGCTCGAGCGGGTATGCGCCGACGGCGGCAGCGGCGACGACGGCGCCGGCGGGCGTCGGCCGCTGATCGCGCTTGACCCCGATGGTGAGCCGCTGCAACCTGAACGGCTGCCTGCTCGCGCGATCCTCGCGTTCGGCGCCGAGCGCCAGGGGCTCTCGCCTGAGCTACTTGCCCGCGCCGACTCACGCGTGCGCCTGCCGATGCGCAGTGGCGTCTCCAGCCTCAATCTCGCCACCTCGGTCGCCGCCGTGCTCTACAGCTGGCGGCTGTGCCCGGACCATCCGCTGCCGTGATGTCCGCCCCCCCACTCGCTGCCTCCACCGAGCTGCTCGGCGCCTTGCAGCTTGGGCCGCTGGCGATCTTTGGCCTGCTCTATGCGCGGCGCGTGCGCACGCTTGCGCTCGGTGGGCACGCTGTGCCGGGCTGGCGCCAGGGGTGCTTTTACGCGGGCTTTGTCGTCATCGGCGTTGCGCTTACCTCGCTGGGGAAAGCCAGCCAGGAACTGTTGTTCGTGCACATGATCGAGCACCTTTTGCTCGGCGATATCGCGGCGCTTTTGATTGTGCTCGGGCTTACTGGGCCGTTGATTGCGCCGATCCTCAAAATCCGCGTCTTTGACCGTCTGCGGGTGCTGGCCAACCCGCTGATTGCCTTCCCCCTGTGGCTGATCGACTTCTATGGGTGGCACCTGCCGGTCTTCTACCAGGCTGCGCTCGAAAACTCTTGGGTACATGCACTTGAGCACATGATGTTCCTTGGGTTTGGGATCAACATGTGGATGTGTCTGTTTGGGCCGCTGCCGATGCCTGCTTGGTTTGGCAACCTTGGCAAGCTCATCTACATCGTTGCTGTGCGGCTCGCCAGTGCTGCGCTCGGCAACATCTTTTTGTGGTCGGGCACTGTCTTCTACCCCTACTACCTGTCTGGCGATTCGCGCCATCACCTGTCGCCTGTCGCTGACCAGAACCTTGCGGGGGCGGTGATGATGATTGAGGGGAGCCTGTTGACGATTGGGCTGTTTTGTTGGTTGTTTTTGCGTACTGCCCAGGAGGCTGAGGAGCGGCAGGAGTTGCTTGACTTTGCGCGGGTGCACGGGCTTGCGCTTAGTGATCAGCGGGCTGCTCGGGCGGTTTCTGCCGGGCGTGGAGCGGAGCTTCGGCAGCGGCTCGAGAGCCGGGCTCAGGCCGGCGGCGGGTCGCCTCTGCCGGCTCCTTCTGACGGGGGTAGGGCTGGCCCTCCCGCTCCCCCCGTCACCCCCCACCCCCTCCCTTGAACTGGGGTTGGGGTCAACGCTGGTTGGTTATGCTTGCGGCATGTGTGTCGGTTGCGCCATGGCGGCTGCTTCGGCGGCTAGCGGGTTTCGGAGTTGGCTTCAGACCCACCACATGGGGTGGCTGACCCCTCGTCGTATGCGGGCTTTGACGGTTACAGCGATGTGCGCCGCTGGGCTGGTTTCGACGATTGGGGTCAGCGGGTCCTCCATGCCGACCTCCCCCGCGGCACATCAAGCGACGCACTCGCCTTAACCACGTCTCTCACGCGAGCCGCGAGGGCGCCGTAGACCAAGCGATACAAGAACGCAGGGAGCGTGGCGTGCCGTGCACGCGAGCGACCGAGGACGCCGTAGCTTAAGCGAGCCCGCGAGGGCGCCGTAGACCAAGCGATACAAGAACGCAGGGAGCGCGGCGTGCCGTGCACGCGAGCGACCGAGGACGCCGTAGCTTAAGCGAGCCCGCGAGGGCGCCGTAGACCAAGCGATACAAGAACGCAGGGAGCGTGGCGTGCCGTGCACGCGAGCGACCGAGGACGCCGTAGCTTAAGCGAGCCCGCGAGGGCGCCGTAGACCAAGCGATACAAGAACGCAGGAAGCGCGGCGTGCCGTGCACGCGAGCGACCGAGGACGCCGTAGCTTAAGCGAGCCCGCGAGGGCGCCGTAGACCAAGCGATACAAGAACGCAGGGAGCGTGGCGTGCCGTGCACGCGAGCGACCGAGGACGCCGTAGCTTAAGCGAGCCCGCGAGGGCGCCGTAGACCAAGCGATACAAGAACGCAGGGAGCGTGGCGTGCCGTGCACGCGAGCGACCGAGGACGCCGTAGCTTAAGCGAGCCCGCGAGGGCGCCGTAGACCAAGCGATACAAGGACGCAGGGAGCGTGGCGTGCTACGCACGCGAGCGACCGAGGACGCCGTAGCTTAAGCGAGCCCGCTAGGGCGCCGTAGACCAAGCGATACAAGGACGCAGGGAGCGTGGCGTGCTACGCACGCGAGCGACCGAGGACGCCGTAGCGCGCCGGTCTACGGCGCCCTAGCCGCCGGCTACCGCTGGGAGGATCGTTAGCTCGGCTCCGTCGGCTACTGGGGTCTGGAGGCCTTCTAAGAAGCGGATGTCCTCGCCGCCCAGGTAGACGTTTACGAAACGTCTCAGGGAGCCGTCCTCGTCGGAGATGCGGTCTCGTAGCTCGTTGAAGCGGTCGAAGAGACCGTTGAGGACCTCTTGGACGGTTGCGCCTTCTAGTTGTGCTTCGCTTGCTCCTTCGGCGGCGGTGCGTAGCTGGGTGGGGATCTTGACGGTTACCGACATTGGTTCAGCCTCGGCTGTGACTGCTTGCCAGCGCTACGTTTGCTTCTGTCGATGCTGGCAGGACCGCCTCTACTTGGGTTTCGAACTCCTCGACGCTTGGGTTGATCGTGTGTGTCTTGAAGGTGTCTCGCACTGCGTCCAGCGTCTTCAAGCCCTCGCCGGTGATGACTAGCACCACGCGCTCGTGGGGGTCGATCTCGCCTCGCTTTGCCAGCTTGGCTAGCACTGCCGTGGTGACGCCGCCCGCGGTCTCGGTGAAGATGCCGGTGGTTTGCGCCAGCAGGGCGATGCCCTCGCGGATCTCATCGTCGCTGACGGCGTCGATCGAGCCGCCGCTTGTGCGGGCCTCCTGCAGCGCGTAGGGACCATCCGCGGGGTTGCCGATTGCCAGTGACTTGGCGATCGTGTCGGGCTTCACTGGCCTGCATACCTCCTGGCCGGCTGCGTAAGCGCTTGCCACCGGGGCGCAACCCTCGGCCTGGGCGCCGCTCATGCGCGGCCGCTCACCGCTCACGAGACCCAGCTCGCGCCATTCCGCGAAGCCTTTTGCGACCTTCGTAAACAGCGATCCCGAGGCGATCGGCACCACGCAGCGGTCGGGCAGCTCCCAGCCGAGTTGCTCGGCGATCTCGAACGCGAGTGTCTTGGAGCCCTCGGCGTAGTAGGGGCGCAGGTTGATGTTCACGAACGCCCACTCCCGTTCGGCGGAGAGCTCTGTGCAGAGGCGGTTGACGTTGTCGTAGTTGCCCTTCACGGCCACCAGTCGTGTCCCGTAGACGCCGGTGGCAAGCACCTTCTGCTCCTCCAGGTCGGCGGGGATGAACACGTAGGACTCAAGACCCAGTGCCGCTCCGTGGGCCGCCACCGAGTTGGCGAGGTTGCCTGTGGAGGCGCAGGCGATCGTCTGGTAGCCGAGCTCCCGGGCCCGCGCCGCCGCCACCGACACTACGCGGTCCTTGAATGAGTGGGTGGGGTTGGCCGCGTCGTTCTTGACCCACACCTCGCTCAAGCCCAGGCGCTGTGCGAGGCGGTCGGCGCGAACCAGCGGGGTGCAGCCTGCTGGCAGCCCCACGCGCGAGGCCAGCCGTCCCGAGGGCCCCGGCGGACCGCCCGCCAAGGGTAGGAAGTCGGCGTAACGCCAGATGTTCTGCGGCCCTCCCTGGATGCGCCGGCGCAGCTCGCTCAGGCCTCCTTCCGCCACACGGCTGTGGTCGTAGGCGACCTCCAGCGGGCCGAAGCACCGCTCGCACACGTACAACGCCTCCAGGGGATACTGCGCCTTGCACTCCCTGCACTGAAGATGACTCACCGCCATTTTGGCTCCTTCGCTCTAGCCTTCGCCTTGTCACGTGTGGCGAAGAGCGCGAAGCCCAGCCACACATCACCTGGAATTGGCACCGTTCCCGCCTGTGACTTGGCGGTGGTTGCCGGGGCTTCGCAGGGCCAGGCCCTCCACCCCTCTGGATGTGTACATCTGCAAAGCACTATATCGGATGTGCGGCGGAAAAGCATGATGTCTGGTAACGCCTTTGCGCGCACGGTGTAGGCAAGATCGATGAGCGCCCGTGAACCCGCTGTCCAACTTGCTGCCGCGCCCTACCAACCGGTTGCCGCGCCCTACGCCGAGCGACGCACGGGGCGCGCCGCGGAGGGCTTTGACCTCGAGTCAGGCGAGATCCAATCCCCCAAGAAGCGGATGCTGATCATCGTCAACCCCTACGCCTCGACGGTGTCCGACAACCTGCGCCACCTGGTTGTGCACGCGCTGCAGGGGCGCTTCGAGGTCGACGCCGTCGACACCGAAGCGCGCGGCCACGCCACCGAGCTCTGCCGCGAGGCCGCCCACGAGGGTTACGACGTGGTGGTGGCCTTTGGCGGGGACGGCACCGTCAACGAGGCCGCCAACGGCCTGTTGGGCTCGCCCACCCCGCTGACCTGCCTGCCCGGCGGCTCGGCCAACGTGTTCGGCAAGATGCTCGGTATCCCGGGCGAGCTCGTCGACGCCACTGAGCACCTGCTGAAGCTGGCCGACGACTGGCGCGTGCGCAAGGTCGACCTCGGCGTAGTCAATGGACGCTGCTTCACCTTCGCCTCCGGCCTCGGCCTCGACGCGTCCGTGGTCCAGCGCGTGGATGCCAACCCGCAGCGCAAGGCCCGCTGGGGGCCGTGGTTTTTCACGTGGGTTGCAGTCAGCACCTTTGCCCGGCACTACCTGGTGCGTCCTCCGCGCTTGGTCACGCATCACGAGGGCGAGGAGCATCCGGGAGTCACAGCGATCGTGCAGAACGGCTCCCCGTTCACCTACTTCAACAACCGCCCGATCGAGATCGCCGATGACGCGGAGCTCGACTCCGGCGCGCTCGCCACCTGCGTGCTGCGCCGCGCGCGTCCGATCGACATGCCGTTCATCGCGCTGCGCGCCTTCTCCAAGCGTGCGCGCCTCTCGCGCCATCGCCAGATCGTCGCCCTCGCCGATGCCACCGAGCTGACCGTCCGCAGCGCCGACGATCGCTCGCTGCCCCTGCAAGTGGACGGCGACTACCTGGGCGAGGTCACCGAGGCTCGCTACTCGATCAAGCCGCGGGCGCTGAACGTAGTGGCTTGACTACCCGGCGGCGCCTGGGGTCACGCGGTAGGCGTCAAAGACCGACTCGGTGTTGCGCAGCCGGTTGATCGCGCCCTTCAGCGAGTGCGTGTCGGCGACCTCGACGACGAATCGGTTCTTGACCATCGGCGGGTTGGAGAGGCAGCGCGCTTCGACGATGTTGGCGCCTGACTCGGAGAACACCCGCGAAAGATCCTCCAGCAGCCGGTGGCGATCCCACGCGTCGATCTGGATTTCGACGACGAACCCGCTCGACTGATCGCCCTCCCAGTAGACATCGGTGAAGCGTTCGGGGTTCTTGCGCAGCACAGTCGCGTTGGGGCAATCCTCGCGGTGGATGGTGATCCCGCGCCCGAGTGAGATGTAGCCGACGATCTCATCGCCCGGCACCGGCCGGCAGCACTTGGCGAGGCGCAGCATCACGTCCTCCACCCCCTCCACTCTGATCCCGTACTGCCCCGAGGAGCGCGTGGGGCGCCGTGCGGAGCGCCCGACTTTGAGCAGGTCGCTGGCGGCGGTGGCGCCTCCGTCGGCCGCCTCGCCGCGCTTGAGGCGCTGCATCACCTTGTTGACGACGATCTTCGGTGACACCTTGGCGCCGCCGAGCGCCATGTAGAAGTCGTCGGCCTTGCGGTAGCCCATTTCGCGGATCACGTCCGCCAGCAGCGCCGAGCCGGTGATTCGCTGCGCCGGCAAGCCCTGGCGCTTGAGATGCTCCTGCAGCAGCTCGCGCCCGGTGTGCTCGGTGTCCTGGCGCGACTCGGCTTTGAACCACGCCCTGATCTTGTTGCGCGCGCGCGTGGTCTTCACCATCGCCAACCAGTCGCGCGAGGGGCCGCGATCGCGCTTGGTCGTAAGGATCTCGACGATGTCGCCGCTGCGCAGCTCGTAGTGCAGCGGCACAATCTTGCCGTTCACGCGCGCTCCCACGCAGCGGTGGCCGATCTCGGTGTGCACCTCGTAGGCAAAGTCCAGCGGGGTGGCGCCAGCCGCCAGCGACTTGACCTCGCCCTTGGGGGTGAACACGTACACCTCGTCCTCGAACAGGTCGATCTTCAAGGTCTCCATGAACTCCTGCGGGTCCGACATGTCCTGCTGCCAGTCGAGCATCGAGCGCAGCCACTTCAGCTTCGCGTCCTCCGGCCACGATCCCCCGCGCCCCTCGCGCTGAGCGGCGGCGCCCGCGCCCTCGGAGGAGGTTGGTCCAGTATGTGACCCGCCCCCGCCGGGAGCTGAATGGGCGGACCCTGGGTGAGCGGGTCGCTTGTACATCCAGTGCGCCGCCACACCAAACTCCGCCATCTCGTGCATATCCGCGGTGCGGATCTGGATCTCCAGCGGCCGCCCCTCCGGCCCGATCACGGTGGTGTGCAGCGACTGGTACATGTTGAACTTGGGCATCGCGATGAAGTCCTTGAAGCGCCCCGGCAGCGGCTTCCACAGCGAGTGGATCACCCCCACGGCGCCGTAGCAGTCCTTCACCGAGTCCACGATCACGCGCATCGCTGTGAGGTCGTAGATCTCGTTGAACTCCTTGCCCTTCTTGGTCATCTTCGAGTAGATCGAGTAGAAGTGCTTGGCCCGTCCTGCGATCTGCGCCTCGACCCCTAGCTTGCGCAGCTCGCTCGCCAGGTAGTCGCCGGCCTCGCTCACATAGCGCTCGCGTTCCTCGCGCTGTTGTGCCACCAAACCCTTGATCTCCTGGTACTTGCGGGGGTGCAGCGTCGCGAAAGCTAGATCCTCGAGCTCCCACTTGATCGCGTGGATACCCAGCCGATGCGCGATCGGCGCGTAAATCTCCAAGGTCTCCTTGGCCTTGTCGATCTGCTTCTGTTTGGGCATCGCCTCGATCGTGCGCATGTTGTGCAGACGGTCGGCGAGCTTGATCAAGATGACCCGCACGTCGGTGGCCATCGCGACCATCATCTTGCGGTAGTTCTCCGCCTGCGCCTCGTCGCGCGAGTGGAAGGTGATCCCAGTCAGCTTGGTAACGCCGTCCACCACATTTGCGACCTCCGGCCCAAAGCGCTCACGCACCTCCTCGATCGAGGCCGAGGTGTCCTCCACCGTGTCGTGCAGCAGCGCCGCGCACAACGTCTCGGTATCCAGCCGCATCCCAGCGCAGATGCGGGCGACGCCCACCGGGTGCACGATGAAATCCTCGCCCGACTTGCGTCGCTGGGCGGCGTGGTGCTCGCAGGCGAACACGAACGCCTCTTCCACACGGGCCCGGTCGATCTTGACGGTCGAGTCGGCGGCGTGCTCGGAGACGATCGCGAACAGGTCGTCCAGCAGCCGCCGCTCGAGCTCGCTCAGCGACGGGCGGCGGACGCTGCGACCGAAGTCGAGCGACGCTTTCGCGTCCCCGCTGCCACCGGCGCTGGGACCGGGAACAGTGTCGACTGGGCTGGGACGGGCGTCGGGCATGGCTTAAGGGTAGCCCCCTTGGGGGCGGGTTGAGCGGGGTCGAGGCAAGCAAGCTCGGGAGCAGCTTGGCGGTCGAGCTCGGGTTGAGCGAGGTCGAGGGCAGGTTGCGCGTGGCGCAACACCAGCCGCGGCTCGCTGACGCCGCGCCACTCGTTGACCTCCAACGCAAACGTCGCGTCAGCGGGAGCGCCGTCGCCTACCGGCAGACTGGTGCCGGCGCCAAACGCCACGGCGCGAGCGCGCGCGCCGTCGGCGAGCACCGTGAAGCGCACGTGCCTGCCCTCCCCCATCGCCCGGCGTTCGGCGAACCGCGCCTTGCGGACGAGGAGCGACACCGCCGGGTTGGCGCAACCGAACGGCGCTAGCGTCTGCAGCTCCTCGGCGAGCGCCATCCCCAGCTGCTCGCCGCGCACGATCGCGTCCACCCGCTCTAGCGGCACCAGCTGCTCGGTGTTCAGGATGCGCTCAGCGTGCGCCGCAAAGGCCGTTCCAAACGCCTCCAAGCACTCTCGCTCGATCTCCAAGCCAGCCGCCGCGCGGTGACCGCCATGGCGCAGCAGGTGCCCCGCGCATTCGTTCAGTGCCTCAAGCAGGTCGAAGCCGGCAATGCTGCGGCCCGAGCCGCGGCCCGTAACACCGTCGAACGCGACCAGCACGAACGGCCGGTGGTGGCGCTCGGCCAGGCGCGAGGCGACGATCCCGATCACCCCGGGATGCCAGTCCTCGCCGGCCAGCACATACCCCGCGCGCTCGCCCGCCGCCGCCAACTGGCGCTCGGCGTCGAACAGGATGCGCTGCTCGACGTGCTTGCGCTCTTGGTTGGCGCGATCGAGCTCGGCCGCGATCTCCTGCGCACGCGCCGGATCCTCGGTGAGGACCAGCTCGAGCCCGGCGTCGGCGCGCTGCATCCGCCCCACCGCGTTCAACCGCGGCGCCAGCGCGAACGCCACGGTGCGCTCATCCAATTGACTGCCGCTCGCGCGTGCCACCGCCAGCAGCGCGCGCAGGCCGGGCTTGGCGGTCCTTGCCAACGCCCGCAGGCCGCGGCGCACCAACGCGCGGTTCTCACCCAGTAGCGCGACCACATCGGCGATCGTCGCGAGCGCCACCAGGTCGAGGTCGTCGTGTGGGCGGTAGTGAGACACCCAACCAGCCGGCGAGGACATCGAGCGCCCTCCGGCCTGCCACAGGCCGAGCGCCAGCTTGTAGGCCACGGCGGTCGCGCACAGGTCCGGGCAGGGGTAGCCGCACACTGCGGGGTGCACGATCGGCGCCCGCGGCAGCGCGCCGTCGGCGCGTGGCGAGTGGTGATCGCTGACAACCACCTCGATCCCCAGCGCCCGCGCGAGGTCCACCTCCTCGACCGCCGTGATGCCACAATCGGCGGTGATCAGCAGGCGCGTGCCGCGCACCGCCAGGCGCCTGATCGTGTCGGCGTTCAGCCCATACCCGTCGCTGGCACGGTCGGGCAGATACCAATCCACGTCAGCTCCCAGCGCCCGCAGGACGCGTACCAGCACCGCGGTGGAGCAGATCCCGTCGACGTCGTAGTCGCCGTGCACCGTGATCCGCCCCCTGGCGCGCACCTGCGCGAGGATCGTGGCGAGCGCCTCGTCGATCCCCTCAAACGCGGCCGGTGGATGCTCCTCGTCGGCCGCCAGGAAGGCTCGCGCCCGCTCGGGGTCGGCCAGCCCGCGGCGCACCAGCACCTGCGCGAGCGCCCCGCTCACCCCCAACTGTTGTTCGAGTGCCCGTACGTCGGCCGGCGGGCACGAGGCGATCTCAAAGCGGCTGCTCGGCACCATCGACCGCCAACCCTACGGGTGAGCCTGGACGGAACGATCCCCCAAACGGGTCTATTGGGGCGTTGATACCGGCCCGGCGTGGCTTTGTTCGCGGCGCATACCCTCCAGGTAGACCGCGGCCATGCCGATCAGCGAGCCAGGCACCGCGAACAGCACGACCGCGATGTCGGTTGCCTTTTTTCCAGGGATTTCAAGGGCCGAGACTTTGATGCTGTAAATCAGCGTGCCGATCACGATCGCGCCGATCAGGGAGCCGATCAGCGCGCCGACGATCCCGCCCCAGAAGCGGTCGGGCAGCCAGATCGTGAAGTGCCAGATCGCCAAGCCCATAATTACCCAGCCGAGCAGCCCCATCAGTGTGCCCTCCCATGACGTTTGTTGCGCGGCCGTTTCGGGCGTTTGGGCTGTTCCTTGAGCACCAGATCCTCGGGGGTGAGATCGGCCGCCGGCTCCTGCGGCGCCGTTGGCTCCACAGGCGCTTGAGCTGACGGGACCTTCGGTGTGCGTCTCCTGGCGGGCATCGTGCTGGTGGCGGCCGACGGACCTTTCCCGTCACGACCACGACGGCCGTTGCCTTGAGCGTTCCTGCCGGCGACAGCCGCGCCAGGCGCCGCTCCGTCGTCCTCGCGCTCGATATCTAGATCCCGCACCATCTCCTCGAACTCCTCCTGTGAGACCTGCTCGCCGGGCTCCTCCGCCGCCACCAGCAGGCCGCCTTTGCGCTGGCGGCGGCGCTGTTTGGCGGGCTCCACGTCGATCGGCGAGCCGTCGATCGCGGTCGCATACGCCGGCACGGCGCCGAAGTCACGTACAAGTCGCGCCCGGCGGTTGCGGTAGGAGCCTTCGCGTTCCTTCCAGTGGGTCAGCACCGGCGAGGCGATGAAGATCGAGGAGTAGGCGCCGGAGGCGATCCCGACCATCAGCGCGAAGGCGAAGTCCTTCAGCGTTTCGCCGCCGAACAGCAGTAGCGCGAGCACGGGCAGCAGTGTGCAGAAGCTGGTGGCCAGCGAACGCGTCAGCACCTCGGACATCGAGCGGTTGACGATCTGCGAGAACGCGGCGCGCGGCATGCGCGGCACGTTCTCGCGCACGCGGTCGAACACGATGATCGTGTCGTACAGCGAATAGCCAAGGATCGTGAGCAGCGCGGCGACCGTGGCGCTGGTGACTTCGCGGCCTGTGAGCGCGTACACACCCGCGGTGATCAGCAGGTCGTGCATCAACGCGATCAACACCGGCACGGCGTACTTCCATTCGAAGCGCAGCGCGATGTACACCGAAATCACAAGCAGCGAAGCGATGATCGCGATGATCGCCGCGTGGGCGACCGTCGCGCCGAAGGTCGGCCCGATCGAGGTGTCGGAGGTGTCGCGCCGCGGACTGATCTTGCCGAGGGATTCCTCGATCGCCGCTACCTGCTTGGGCTGGAGCTGCTTGACGGAGATCTGATAGCCGCTGCCGCCGACGGTTTTGTCGCCGGTGAGCTTCTGGATCTGGGCATCGCCGAGATTGTGTTCGCGCAGCACCGTGCGGATCTGTTCCTGGGAGATCGGCTGGGTGAAGCCGGTCACGATGCGCGTGCCCGAAGTGAAGTCGATGCCGAGATTGAGCCCTTTGCCGCCGATCGCGAGCGCCCCGATCAGCAGGATCGTGCCCGACAGCGAGAAGAACCACTTCGAGGCGCCCATGAAGTCGAAGCGGATCGCGCGCTTGGCGCGGGCGGCGCCGAGCAGTGCCGGGTGGCCGATCAGGCGCGAGCGGCCCATCGCGCCGAGCGCCGCCTGCGTGGCGAGCACGGCGGTGAACAGCGACAGCAGCGTGCCGATGCCGAGCGTGAAGGCGAAGCCCTGCACTTCGGCGGTCGCCAGCGCGAACAGGATGAAGGCGGTCATGAACGTCACCACGTTGGCGTCGACGATCGCCGCGAAGCCGCGTTTGTAGCCGGCGGCGATCCCGGCCGGGATCGAGCGCCCGGAGCGAATCTCCTCCTTGATGCGCTCAAAGATCACGATGTTGGCGTCGGCGGCGATGCCGATCGTCAGGATCAGCCCGGCGATGCCGGGCAGCGTCATCGTGATCGGGATCGCCTTGATCAGCGCGAAGTAGTAGATGCTGTAGATCGCCAGGCCACCGACTGCGATCATGCCGAGCACGCGGTAGAAGGTGAGCAGGAAGACGCACACCACCAGTAGCCCCAACAGGCCTGCGACGAGGCCCTGCTTGAGGGCCTGTTTGCCGAGTGTCGCTGACACCTGCGATTCGGAGCTGAGTTCGAGCTTGATCGGCAGCGCGCCCGACTGCAGCTCGTCGGCGAGGTTCTGCGCGGAGGTGAGCGTGAAGCCGCCGGTGATCTCCGAGCCATTGCTGGCGTCGATCCCGTCGGGGTACTGCGTGTAGTCGATCGAGGGCGCGGTGATCACCTGTTCGTCGAGCACGATCGCGAAGTGCTGCACCGCGTTTTCCTTGGTGACGCCTGGCAGCTGGGCATTTTCGCCGCGTTTGGCGATTTCCTTGGTGACCCGTTCGAACACGGTCTTGCCGTGCGAGTCGAAGCCGAAGGTGACATCCGGCAGGCCCGAGCCGCCGCCTTCGCTCTGCGTGCTCTGCTGCGGGCTGTTGATGTCCCCGCCTTCGAGCACCGGGTTGTCGTTGAGCACGTAGAAGCTGTTCGGTTCGGCCTTGACGACTTTGCTCTGGAATTCTTGGGGGTGAGCCTGCACGAGCACGGTGCCGGGGTTGACGCGTACCGCCTTGGGCTTGGAGCCGGCCGGCGGTTTGTAGCCGTCGGCGTACAGCTCGGACTGCGTGTCGGCAGGTCCGCAGATCGGCTTGCCGCCGACGCACAGCATTTTTTCGTGCTTGGTGTCGATCAGGTACCACGCGCCGTAGATGCAGCCGTCCACCTGCGCCGGCGTGCAGCCGGGGTGCAGCGTGGTTGCGTTGGAGCGCAGAATCGCCTTGCGTTTGGCGGCGAGCAGCACCGCTTTGTACTCGGACAGGCCGCAGCCGACGGTGGCCGGTTCGCGCCCGCAGGTAACGGCGACATTGGTCGGTTCGGGGTTGCCCGAGGGCCCGATCACGTTGGGCTCCCAGTCGTAGAACAACAGTTGGGCGGTCTTGCCGACCTGCTCCTCGGCGCGCTTGACGTTGCTCACGTCAGGCAGCGACACGTCGATTTCATTGGCCCCGTACAGCTGGATTTCCGGCTGGGCCACGCCCAGCTGGTCGACGCGCTTGCGCATGATGTTGATCGCGCGGTTGAGCGATTCGGGGTTGACTTTGGCGTGGGCCGTAGGGATGCCCTTGTAGACGAGCGATACCCCGCCCTTGAGGTCGAGCCCCAGACGCGTGGGTTTGGTGGCGATCACGATCGCCGACACCGCCAACAGCAGGGCGACGAGGAGCAAGACCAGCGAGTTGCGGCGACGGTCGGTCATATCGGATCCAAAGGTTACGTTACTTGTCCGGGGTAAGGACAAGCAAAAGACCGCCCTCGTCGTCATAGGCGGGGAACATGTCGGCGCGGGCCGTGGCAGGCAGGTCGCGGTCGCCGCTGACGCGCACCTGCTTACCCAAGGCGCGCACGCCCCACTCAAGCACCGTGCCAACGGGATCGTCTCCGTTTGAGAACTCCAGCCCCAGCGCCTGTGCGACCGGCCGGCCAATCACCGCTTCCTCCTCCAAGCCGGTCAGCGCGAAGGAGTTCTTGCCACAGCCGATCACTCGGCCCTCGCGGTCGCAGACGAAGAACGCGGCGTCCGGCGCCGGGTAGTAGTCGTCGAGCAGTTCAAAGAGGAACGCAAAGCCGCACTTGGCGCAGCCCTTGGGTTGGCGCGTGAAGCCGATATTGCGGTCAAGCTCGCTGGAGCGGTGGCCGCAGTTGGGGCAGATGAAAGGGTGGGACATGGGATTAAAGGAAGAGGGGGCCGGCTCGCCGGCTGGAGCCGGCTGCATACCCTCTAGCCACACAGAGTAGGGAAGGCGCCAAGTGGAGGCCGCGCTCCCTCCAGCGGCTAGAAAAGCGCGGCGTCGGCACCGGCGGGCGCGGCGGGCAGCTGCAGCCCGAGGTGGGCGAACGCCGCCGGCGTGGCGGCGCGGCCACGAGGCGTGCGCTTGATGAAGCCTTCACGCAGCAGGTGCGGCTCGTAAACATCCTCGATCGTGTCGCGCTCCTCGCCGACCGCCACCGCCAGCGTAGAGAGGCCGACGGGGCCGCCTGCGAACTTCTCGCAGATCGCCCGCAGGATCTCTCGGTCGAGGCGATCGAGACCGCGCTCGTCGACCTCCAGCAGCTCGAGCGCCGCGCGTGCGGCATCGGCGTCGAGGACCCCTTCGAAGCGCACCTCGGCGTAGTCGCGCACCCTCCGCAGCAGACGGTTGGCGACGCGGGGGGTGCCCCGGCTGCGTGTCGCAATCGCCTCGGCGGCGCTCCCGCGTAGCGGGATCTCGAGGATCCCCGCGGAGCGCTCGACGATCGCCGCGAGCTCCGCGATCGTGTATGGCTCCAAGCGTGCCTGGATGCCGAAACGGTCGCGCAGCGGGGTGGTCAGCAGCCCGGTGCGGGTGGTGGCCCCGACGAGCGTGAAGGGCGGCAAATCGAGCGTCACGACCCGCGCCCCGGCACCCTGGCCGACGGTGATTGGCAGGCGGCGGTCCTCCATCGCCGGATAGAAGGTCTCCTCCAGCGTGCGCGGCAGGCGATGGATCTCATCGACGAAGAACACACTGCGCGGCTCCAGGGCGGTGAGAAACGCCGCGATGTCTCCCTTTCGCTCGAGCGCCGGCCCCGCGGTCTGCACAAATGGCGCTCCGAGCTCACTCGCGACGATCTGAGCGAGCGAGGTCTTGCCAAGGCCGGGAGGCCCGGCGAGCAGCAGATGGTCGAGCGCCTCCCCGCGCGCGGCGGCAGCCTCGATCGCGACCGCAAGCTGCTCGCACAGCGCGCGCTGGCCGACGAACTCGCGCAGGCGGCGCGGGCGCAGCGAACGCTCCAGCTCCTCCTCGAGCTCGTCCCGCTCGTCGATGTCGGGGGTTTGGATGCGGGTCATCGGCCGATCACCCGGCCCGCGCCGTGCGCAGCGCTTGCGCGAGCAGTTCCTCGGCGCTCTCGCCGCTCGCCTCACGCAGCAGCTCCTCGGCTTCACCGTGGCTGTAGCCGAGCTTCAGCAGCCCGTCGCGGGCGAGCGTGCGCGGGCTCTCCACACGGCGAGCGCGAATCGCCGCGGAGTTGGCGCCCGCGGTGGCGCCGACCTCGATGTCGGCGCTCACCCCCACCTTCTCGCGCAGCTCGACGATGATGCGCTCCGCGGTGCGCTTGCCGATCCCGGGTACTGCCTGCAGGCGCGCGGCGTCACCCGCGGCGAGCGCGGCCGCCAGCTCTCGCGGGGGCCCGGCGGAGAGCACGGCGAGCGCCACCTTGGGGCCCACAGCCTGCACGGAGAGCAGCATCAGGAAGAGGTCGCGCTCCTGCTCGGAATAAAAGCCGTACAGCGAGAGCGCATCGTCGCGGACGATCAGATGGGTGTGCAGCGTCGTCTCGCCCCCAACCGTGGGGATGTGGCGCAGGGTCTCGGCCGACACGGCAGCGCGGTGGCCGATGCCGCCGCAGAGGATCACGACGTGGTCGGAGCGGCGCACCGCGACCTCGCCGCGCAGCAGCGCGATCATGCGGAGACCGCCTCGGCCACTGCGTGCGCCAAAGGCGCGGCGTTCAGGTGGCAGAGCGCTACCGCGAGCGCATCGGAGGCATGGTCGGGGGTGGGCAGCTCAGCGAGCGACAGCAGCGTCTGCACCATCCGCGCGACCTGCGCCTTGCCCGCGCGGCCGTTGCCGCACACCGAGGACTTCACGCGTTGGGGGGTGTAGGAGAAGCACGGCACCCCACGCTCGCCGGCGGCGAGCATCGTCACCCCACGCGCATGCCCGACCGCGAAGGCGGTTTGCACGTTCTGGCCGAAGTACAGCTGCTCCAAAGCCATCGCGGCGGGGCGGTGCTCGTCGATCAGCTCCAGCACGCGCTCGTGCACACTCGCCAAACGCGACTCCAGTGCGACTCCGGCGGGCGTGTCGATCACGCCTCCGTCGAGTGCCGCCAGCCGACCCCTGCGGCGGGCGACCACGCCGTAGCCGGCGTTGGCGAGGCCGGGGTCGATGCCGAGGACGATCATGAACGAGCGCTCTCTCGCAGGCGGTCGGCGGGAGGGGGCACTGGGGGAGGGCCTGCCCTCCCCCAGCTCAGGCCGGGGTCGATGCCGAGGACGATCATGAACGAGCGCTCTCTCGCAGGCGGTCGGCGGGAGGGGGCACTGGGGGAGGGCCTGCCCTCCCCCAGCTCAGGCCGGGGTCGATGCCGAGGACGATCATGAACGAGCGCTCTCTCGCAGGCGGTCGGCGGGAGGGGGCACTGGGGGAGGGCCTGCCCTCCCCCAGCTCAGGCCGGGGTCGATGCCGAGGACGATCACAGAGAGTGATTCTGCGCGGGGGGTCGGACGCCTGCCCACCTTGCGCCATGCGGGGGCAGGCCCGCGCGCAGGACGCTCGCTGCGCCGAAGCGCGTCAAACCCGCCAGGGCGCTGCGCCCGAGGCCCACAGGTCGTTGAGCGCGACAGCGTCCTTGTAGGTGTCCATGCACTCCCAGAAGCCCTCGTGGCGGTAGGCGCGCAGCTCACCGGCGGCGGCGAGCCGTTGTAAGGGCTCGCGCTCGAGCACGGAGTCGTGCGCGAGGTAGTCGAGCGTGCCGGGGCGTAAGCAAAGGAAGCCACCGTTGATCCAGTGCTCGGAGCGGGGCTTCTCGCGGAAGCCGAGCACACGGCCGTCCTCCCCATCCAACTCGGCCACGCCGAACTGCAGCTCGGGGCGCACGACGGTGATCGTGGCGAGCGCGCCGTGGGACTCGTGGAAGCGCAGCAGCCGCGCGAGGTCGATGTCGGCGAGGCCGTCGGCGTAGGTAACGCAGAAGGTCTCCTCGCCGTCCAGCAACCCCTCCAGCCGCTTGATTCGCCCGCCGGTGGGCGTGTCGAGGCCGGTCTCGACACAACGCACCTCAACCCCCTCAGGCCAGGGTCGCGCGCGCACGAAGCTCTCGATCAGCTCGCCGCGGTAGCCAGTCGCCAACAGAAACCGGCGGAAACCTTGCGCTGCATACAGCTCGATCACGTGCTCGACGATCGGCCTGCCGCCGATCTCGATCAACGGCTTGGGGATCTCGCGCGTGCGCTCGCGCAGACGCGTGCCACGCCCGCCACAGAGAATCGCGACGGGCGGCGGGGCATCTAAAAAAGGGGAGCCCAGCTCGCCAGCCTCCGGCTGGCTGCGCCGCCCTCTAGCCAACAACTCGTGCAAGCATCTCCGCGGGCACGTCGAAGTTGGCGTGCACGGCCGAGACATCGTCGTTCTCTTCGAGGGCGTCGATCAGCTTCATCAGCTTGACAACCTGGGCCTCGTGCTCGATCGGCACGAGACTGGAGGGCCGGTAGGTGAGCTCAGCGCCCTCCAACTCGATCCCTGCCTCCTCCAGCGCGCGGCGCACCGTGGTGAAGTCGGCGAGCGGGGTGACCACCTCGAAGACGTCCTCGTCCTCGGAGATGTCCTCGGCGCCGGCCTCCACCGCGACGAGCAGGTCGTCCTCGCTGTAACGCGAGGCGTCCACCACGATTACGCCCTTCTTCTCGAACAGGTAGGCCACGGAGCCGGGCTCACCGAGCGAGCCGCCGTATTTGGTGAAGAGGTTGCGGACGTCCGGGCCGGTGCGGTTGCGGTTGTCGGTGACGGTCTCCACCAGCAGCGCCACCCCCGCGGGGCCATAGCCCTCGTAGATCACGGTCTCCAGCGCCTCCCCATCGCCGCCCTCGCCGGTGCCCTTGGCGATCGCGCGTTCGATGTTGTCCTTCGGCATCGACGCCGCTTTGGCCTTGCGGATGGCGTTCTCCAGCGCCGCGTTGGAGTCGGGATCCCCCCCGCCCTCACGCGCGGCGACCGTGACGGCGCGCGCCAACTTCGTAAACGCCGCTCCCCGGCGGGAGTCGACGATCGCCTTCTTGTGCTTGATGCTCGACCACTTGGAGTGTCCTGACATGGGCTAGAGCTTAGGATGCAGAGCACATGGACGCTCCCTCCCCCGAGATCTTCAAGGCGTACGACATCCGCGGCCTGTACGGCGATCAGCTCGACGGCGAGATCGCCGAGCAGATTGGCAGGGCGTTCGCGCGAGTGCTCGCGCAGCTCGAAGGCAAGCCCGTCGGCGAGCTGCGCGTGGGCCTGGGTCGCGACATGCGCCTGACGGCGCCGGAGATGGCGGGGCGCTATCGGGAGGGGCTGCTGGCGGAGGGCGCGCACGTGCTCGATGCGGGGCAGGTGGGCACCGAGATGCTCTACTACCTAGTCGGCTCGCGGGAGCTGGATGGGGGCTTGATGTGCACCGCCTCGCACAACCCGAAGGCGTACACGGGCTGCAAGCTGGTGCGCAAGGGGGCGCTGGCGCTGTCGGGAGACAGCGGCATTCAGGACATCCGCCGGCTGATCGACGCCGGACTGGACGGCGATGGTAACCCTCCGGCCCCGCGCGGCACGGTCGAGCAAGTGGATGTCTACACGGAGTTCCAGGAGGCCGCGTTGGGATTTATCGACCCCGACACGATCCGCTGCGCGTCGCCGAGCCTGAAGGTGGTGGTGGACGGCGGCAACGGCATGGCCGGACCGATGGTCGGCCCGCTGCTGGAGGGTCTGGGGCTGGAGCTGATCGAGACCTACTGGACCCCCGACGGGAACTTCCCCGACCACGAGCCCAACCCGCTGCTGCCGGAGAACCGGCGGTTCGTGATCGACAAGGTGCTGGAGACCGGTGCCGACCTCGGTATCGCCTGGGACGGGGATGCCGACCGCTGTTTCTTCATCGACGACACCGGCGAGTTCGTAGACGGCGATTTCCTTACAGCGCTGCTGGCGGAGTCACTGCTGGCAAAGAGATCGGGCCCCGCCCGCCCCGAGGCGATCCTCTATGACGTGCGCGCCTCCCGGGCGGTGCCCGACACGGTCGCAAAGGCCGGGGGCACCGCTTATGTCAATCGCGTGGGGCACGCCTTCTTCAAGACGCGCATGCGCGCCGAGGGCTCACTGTTCGGCGGAGAGGTGTCCGGGCATTACTACTTCCGCGACTTCTACTGCGCCGACTCCGGCACGCTGCCGGCGCTGCTGATCCTCGAGCAGCTTTCGAGGAGCGGCGCGCGCATGTCCGAGCTGCTGAAGCCCTACCGCGAGCGCTACTTCATCTCAGGTGAGATCAACTCCGAGGTGTCAGACCAGCAGGCCAAGATGGAGGAGATCGCGGCGCGCTACGCCGACGCCGAGCAGAGCCGCCTCGACGGGATCTCGATCGACTATGACGACTGGCACTTCAATGTGCGCCCCTCCAACACCGAGCCGCTGCTGCGCCTTTGCTTGGAGTCGCTGCGCTCACACGAGGACATGGAGCGCCGCCGCGACGAGGTGCTGGCGCTGATCCGCTCATGAGCCCGAGCGAGCCGGCCAAACCCTCCGCCGGACGGGCCGGGCAACCGGCGGCGCCCGCCGCCTCGAAAGCTGTGGGACAAGCACCCCGTGGCGCCGCCAAGCCAGGCGAGGCCGCGATGCTGGCACAGGCCGCGCAAGCGGGGATCCACTGTTTGGCAATCCCCACCCCGTTTGCCGTCGGCCGCGTCAACGCCTACCTGATCGAGGATGACCCGCTTACGCTGGTGGACTCCGGGCCGAACTCCGCCAAGGCACTCGACGAGCTCGAACGGGCGCTCGCCGCGCACGGACACACGATCGAGGATTTGGAGCTGCTGGTTGTCACCCACCAGCACATCGACCACATCGGTCTCGCCGCGATCCTCGCGCGGCGCTCCGGCGCACCGGTGGCGGCGCTCGCCGGCCTCGACCAGCGCCTGCGCGACTTCCGCACCGAGTCCGAGTGGGACGACCGCTTCGCGGCGCGCATCATGCTGCGCCACGGCGTCCCAACCGACGTGGTGACGGCGCTGCGCGCCGTTTCGGCGAGCTTCCGTGCCTGGGGCTGCACCGTGGAGGTGGACCGCGTGCTGACCGAGGGTGAGGAGCTGAAGCTGCGCGACCGCACGCTGCGCGTGCTGCACCGCCCTGGCCACAGCCCCTCCGACACCGTCTTCTGGGACGAGCACCGCTCGCTGCTGATCGCCGGCGACCACCTGCTGTCCCATATCTCCTCCAACCCGCTGATCGCGCGGCCGCTCGATGTGCAGGGCGACTACGACGGCGCGCGCCCGCAGGCGCTCGTCACCTACCTCGACTCGTTGAAACAGACGCGCGCGATGGACCTCAAGCTGGTGTTGGGCGGCCACGGCGAGCCGGTTGCCGACCACGTCGCGCTGATCGACGAGCGTTTGCGCCTGCACGACCGTCGCGCCAAGAAAATCCATGGGCTGATCGCCGAGCGGCCACGCACCGCCTACGAACTGGCGTACGAGATGTGGGGCAATGTGGCCGTCACACAGGCCTACCTCACGATCTCCGAGGTGCTCGGCCACGTCGACCTGCTGCTACGCGACGGTCTCGCCGGCGAACGGATTCAGGACGGGATCGCGCGGTTCGAGGCCGCATAGCCTCCCCGGGCGCCGCGCACAGCATCCAGAAACAGCCGGTGCAGGCGGTCGTCGTCGGTGAGCTCGGCGTGGAAGGCCACCGCCAGATGGTTGCCTTCGCGGGCAGCGACCGCGTGGCCGTCCACCTCCGCGAGGATCTCCACCCTCGGGCCGTGCTCGGCGATCCACGGAGCGCGGATGAAGATGCCCCGCAGCGGTGGGCCATCGATCTCGCGCATCCTTACCTCGGCCTCAAAGCTCTTGATCTGACGCCCAAACGCGTTGCGCTCGGCACGCATATCCATCAGCCCCAAGTGCTCGCGATCGAGCATGATCAGCCCGGCGCACGAGCCCAGCACCGGAACCCCTCGGCCGCTCTGAGGCCGTCCGGCCAGAGCCCGCAGCGGCTCCGCCAGACCCTCGCGCTCGATCCCGAGCGTGATCGTCGTCGACTCCCCGCCGGGGATCACCAAGCCGTCGATGCCCACCAGATTGGCGGGCGTGCGTACCTCGCGCACCTCGGCGCCGACACGGTGCAGCATGCGCGCGTGCGCCTCAAAGCCGCCCTGCAGCGCCAACACCCCCACCAGCGGGGCGTCGTCTCCCAATGTACGTGTCACGTCCGTTAGAAAATGACGCCGTAGGACGGCAGAGGGCCAAGCTGGCCTAGGACGCAGTGAGCGAAATGTGCTTTGCACATGAGCGATCGAGGACAACGGCCAGCGCCGGCCATCTGCCGTCCTACCAACCGCGCTGGGCCAGGAGCTGCTCGTCTTGCAGCTTGGAGCTCTCGAGGCTGACCATCGCAGGGCCGAGACCGCGCGAGGCGGACGCCACGCGCGCGGGGTCCTGCCAGTGCGTGGTGGCCTCCACGATCGCCCGTGCGCGCGACGGCGGGTCCTCGGACTTGAAGATTCCCGAGCCGACGAACACCCCTTCGGCCCCAAGTGCCATCATCAGCGCCGCGTCGGCGGGCGTGGCGATGCCGCCCGCGCAGAACAGCACCACCGGCAGGCGCCCCTCGGCGGCGACCCGCCGTAGGAGCTCAAGCGGCGCCCCGTGCTGCTTGGCCGCCGTGGCGAGCTCGCTCTCCTGAAGCGTGCCCAGGCGACGGATCTCACCCCCGATCATGCGCATGTGGCGTACCGCCTCGACGATGTCGCCGGTGCCGGCCTCGCCCTTGGAGCGGATCATCGCGGCGCCCTCGCCGATCCGCCGCAGCGCCTCACCGAGGTTGGTGGCGCCGCACACGAACGGCACCTTGAACGCCCACTTGTCGATGTGGTTGGCCTCGTCGGCCGGCGTCAGCACCTCCGACTCGTCGACGTAATCCACCTCCAGCGCCTGCAGCACCTGCGCCTCGACGAAGTGGCCGATGCGCGCCTTCGCCATCACCGGGATGCTGACCGCCTCCTGGATCCCGGCGATCATCTCCGGGTCGGACATCCGCGCCACGCCGCCGTCGCGACGGATGTCGGCGGGCACGCGCTCCAGCGCCATCACCGCCGCGGCGCCCGCGTCCTCGGCGACCTTCGCCTGATCGGGTGTGACCACGTCCATGATCACCCCACCCTTCAGCATCTCCGCCAAGCCGGCCTTGACCGCGAATGTGGCCTCGTCGCGCATGAGGTGCAGTCTATCCGCCTCGAGTCTCTTCATATGAATGCCACCGGCACATGCGGCTTATCAAGAGCTGTTCCGGTGGGCGCATGCGCCCACCGGCGGGGCAGCACATGTGCTGCCCCGAGGAACGGCCACATGTGGCCGTTCCAGGGAGGGCCGCATGCGGCCCTCCCGACCACGCCGCATGCGGCGTGGTCCCAATGAAGGGGCAGGAGTGGCTACTTCAGCCGGAAGGCCTTGATGCGGTCTTCGTACTGGGCGCTGTCGCGCGAGTACACGCCGTAAGCGAGCGCCTGGATCAGGCTCAGCAGCGCCGCGTGCGAGCGTACGTAAGCGGGTGAGTTGGAGGAGTAGTAGAGCTTGATCTGTCCGAGCTTGGCGACCTCCGAGAGGGTCGCGTCGGTGATCGCCGCCGTGCGCGCCTTGCGGTGGCGCGCCAGCTTCATCGCGCGCAGCACCAGTGGGTGCGGGCGGCCGGCCGACAGCCCAATTACCAGGGTGCTTTCGTCGATCCGCCCGAGACGGCTGAGCGCCTCCTGGGAGGGGCTGGCGACCACATCCACCCGCAGGTCGAGCAGCATCAGCAGGTGGCGCAGGTAGCTGGCGAAGAACGCCATCTGGTCGGTGCCCGCCACCAGCACCTTCTCGGCGCTGACGATCGCGTCAATCAGTTCCTCCACGTCGGAGCGTGACACCTTGCGCGCGGTCTCCTCCACGTTCAGGTGGTCGGCCGCGAGCGCCGCCTCAAACTCGTTCTGGTCGAGCGAGAACAGCGGCGCGGAGCTGCCGTTGCTCGACGGGCCCGACCCATTGCCGCCGCCCGGGGCGGGCGGGCTCGAGTTCATGCGCCGATACTCGTCTCGCGCCGCCGCCTGCAGCTCGGGGAAGCCCTCAAAGCCGAGCGCTTGCGAGAAGCGCACCACCGTCGAGCTGGAGGTGTTGGCGCGGCGCGCCAGCTCCTCGGCCGTTTGGAAGGCCGCCTCGTCGAGGTGGTCGACGATGTACTGCGCCACATCCTTCTGCGAACGCGAGCACTCCTCGAAGCGCGTCTGGATGTACTTGGAGAGGCTCTGGTGCTCGCCGCTCACGCCCACTGGGGGCGCCTCAGCCGTTGGGGTCGATCCGGTTCGTTTCATCGGCCCCGTTGTTCGACGCCGGGCGCTCGGACTCCTCCCGCGCGGCCTGCGATCTTCAGCGCAACGTCTGCGCCAGCTTCAGCGCAACGTCTGTGCCAGCGCTACGAAGTACTCCAACGCCTGCGGGTTGGCGAGCGAGTCCACGCTCGCCGTCTCCGCCGCTGGGGCGCCCATCAGGATCCGCTTGACCGGCACCTCGAGTGTCTTGCCCGACAGCGTGCGCGGCACCTCTGCGATCTGCATTACCTCATCGGGGACATGCCGCGGCGAGCAGTCCGCGCGGATCCGCCGCTTGATCGTCCCCTTCAGCTCCTCGTCCAGCACAACCCCGGGGCGCAGCACCACGAACAGCCACATCTCGAGCTCGGACGAGCCGGCCTCCGCTCCACGGCCGTGAGGGATGTCCACAACCAGCGCATCCACCACCTCCTCCACCGCACCCGCGGCGCGGTACAGCTCGCTGGTGCCCATCCGCACTCCCTGGCGGTTGATCGTCGCATCGGAGCGGCCATAGATCACGGCGCCGCCCCGCGGGGTGATCTTGATCCAGTCGCCGTGGCGCCAGACGCCCGGGTACATCGCAAAGTAGCTTTCGCGGTAGCGCGGCCCCACTCGATTCTCCAGCGCGTCCGCCGGCAGATCGGGGTCGCGGACGGGCGGGTCTCCCCAGAAAAACAGCGGCATCGAGGGCAGCGGCTCGGTCAGCACCAGCTCTCCCACCTCGTCCACGACGCTGCGCCCCTGCTCGTCCCATGCCTGCACCGCGCACCCCAGCCCACGGCACTGCAACTCCCCTTCGTACACCGCCAGCAACGGGCAGCCGGCCACGAACGCGGTGCACACGTCGGTGCCCCCGCTGGTGGAAAACAGCCACACGTCGGGCTTGACCTCGCTGTACACCCAAGTGAAGCTCTCCGGCGCCAGCGGTGAGCCGGTCGAGCCGATGCTGCGCAGCGCACTCAGGTCGAAGTCGCGTGCCGGTCTTACTCCCGCTTGCTCGCATGCACTCAGCAGGCCGGCGCTGACGCCCATGCAAGTCATCCGCGTGCGCTCCGCCAGCGCCCACATCGCACTCAGGTCGGGGTAGCCGGGACTGCCGTCGTACAACACAATCGCCGCCTCCGTAAAGAGGCAGCCGATCAGGAAGTTCCACATCATCCAGCCGGTGGTTGTAAACCAGAACATGCGGTCGCCCGCGTGCAGATCGAGATGCAGATGGCTCTTCTTCAGCTGCTCGATCAAGATCCCGCCGTGGCTGTGCACGATCGCCTTCGGCAGCCCGGTTGTGCCCGAGGAATACAGCACCCACAGCGGGTGTTCGAAAGGCACCTGCTCAAAGACCAGCTCGCTGCCCTCGCCGCGCTCGCACAGCTCCCGCCAGGTCAGCGCCCCCGGCCAGTGCCGCGGCGGGACATCCACCCGATCCGGCGCGGTGGCGCTCGCATCCGCGGAGTTGCGTCCGTCGGCGGCCGCCGACGACGACGGGGCGGGCGCGTGGGCGGCGCCCTCGAACACGGCGCCCTCGAACAGGTAGGGCACCAGCACCGTGTGGCGGACGGTGGGCAGCTCCGCGAGGATCTCCCCCACTACCGCCCTGCGGTCGAAGTCCTTGCCGCCGTGGCGATACCCGTCCACCGCGATCAGCACCTTGGGCTCGATCTGGGCGAAGCGGTCGATCACGCTGCGCGCCCCAAACTCCGGTGCGGCGCTCGACCACACCGCCCCCAGGCTGGCGGTGGCGAGGAAGGCGATCAGTGTCTCGGGAATGTTGGGCATGTAGGCAACCACGCGGTCGCCGCGCTCCACGCCCGACGCGCGCAGCCCATTTGCCACCATGGCCACCTGCTCGGAGAGCTCGCCCCATGTCAGCTGGGCCAGCGGACGCAGCTCAGAGGCATGCAGCACCGCGATTTGATTGGGGTCCCTCCCACCCTCGCGCTGGCCGAAACGGGGATGCCGGCCAACGGCCGGTGTCTCCCGGCTTCGGTCGGAGGCATGCAACACCGCGATTTGATTGGGATCCCGCCCACCGCGCCGACCCTCGCGCTCGCCGGCCGAGCCTCGATCGGTCATCGCGCTCGCCGAAGGATCAGCCGAGCAACCGCGACCGGGGCACAACATGTTCTCGGCGTAGTTGAGCTCGGCGCCCTCAAACCACCGTGCTCCCGGCATCGTGTGTGTATCCAGCACCCGTTTGTACGGGCGCGAGCAGCGCACTCCGAAGTACTCCCAGATGCTCTCCCAAAAACGCTCCAGCTCGCTCACCGACCACTGCCGCAGCTGCTCGTAGTCGGCGAATGCCCTGCCCTCGCGCTCGCCCACCCAACGCATGAAGTCCGTCAGCCACGCCCGCTCCCGTTCCTGCGGGGTCGGCTTCCACAGCGGCCTCTCTCGATCAGGATTCACCCTCCCCTCCTCTCTGATCTCCCACCCCAACCATCATGCCCCCATTCTTTCAACTCATAGGCAATGATTCGTATAAGCTGAAAACTCAGTATGCCAGCACGGCATGCCGGGCGTCGTTAGACCACGCTGGGCACCCTCTAAGTTCCGCTTGTGTCCGCCCTGGGGCGCCAGCCCTTTATCCTCCCGGCCCGTGGACGCTTCTTCGCTGCGCTCGCAGTTCCCGGTGCTCGACCGCGTCGCCTACCTCAACGCCGGCACCGACGGCCCGTTGCCCGCCGCCGCGATCCAGGCCGCCGTGCAGGAGCTCGAGCGCGAGGCGCAGGAGGGTCGCACGCTCGCCCACTTCGAACGCCGCAGCGAGCTGGGCCAGGCGCTACGCGATGCCTACGCCGCGCTGCTCGGCTGCGCCGCCGAGGATCTTTCGCTGAGCACCTGCACCAGCGAGGGCCTGTCGCTGGTGATCGACGGCCTGGGGTTGGGCGCCGGCGATGAGATTCTCACCAGCGACGAGGAGCATCCCGGCCTGCTGGGCGCGTTGATCGCCGCCCGCGAGCTGCGCGGTGTGACGATCCGCACCGCGCCGTGGTCGGAGGTGGCCGGCGCCGTCGGTCCCCGCACCCGCTTGATCGCCTGCTCGCACGTAAGCTGGATGACCGGGTCGATCGCCTCGCCGGCGCTCGCCGAGACGGGCGTGCCGGTGCTGCTCGATGGCGCCCAAGGGGTCGGCGCGATTCCCACCGACGTGCACGCCCTTGGCTGTGCCGCCTACGCCGGTGCCGGTCAGAAGTGGCTGTGCGGGCCGGACGGCACCGGCATGCTCTACACCACCCCGGAGCTGCGTGAGCGTCTGTTGGCGACGCGCCGGGGTTACGCCAACCTCTCCGACCCCAACGCCGGGCTCGACGCCTCCCTGCACGAGGACGCCCGGCGACTCGACACGCTCTCGCTGAACGCTGAGACCGTCGCCTGCGCGGTGGCGGCGCACGGAGTCTTGGCCGACTTCGGCTGGGATGCGCTGCACGAGCGCGCCCGGCTGCTCGCCGCGGAGCTGGCCGATCGGCTCGTGGCATGCGGTCGCGAGGTCGTCAGCGACTGCCCTTCGGTGCCCGAGCATGATGTCGTCAGCGACTCCCCTCCGGTGCGCAGGCACAATGTTGTCAGCGACTCCCCTCCGGTGCGCAGGCACAATGTTGTCAGCGACTCTCCTCCGGTGCCCGAGCACAGTGTCGTCAGCGACTCTCCTTCGGTGCCCGAGCACGATGTGGTCGATCGTTCGCCGTCATCCTCAGCGCACCGTCCCACCGGCCCCGTGCGCCCTCCGGGGCGGCGCACGCTCGTCACCTTCGCCAGCCCCAACCCGCTCGCCGAGCGCGAGCGCCTCGCCGCGCAGGGCGTGCTCCTACGCGACATCCCCGGCCGCCCCTGGCTGCGAGCATCGGTCGGAGCATGGAACGATGCAGGGGATCTTGCGCGGCTGGTAGGCGCACTGGAAGAATGAGCCCAGGCCAGTGCTCTTAGAGGGAGCTCTTAGCGCCTTCTTAGGTCTTAATGCTCTCTTAGCACCGTTTCCGCTTTGCTTATCCAGCGTCGGCGAGGTTCTGTCGCGCACCTCACATCACCATGAGCGCCTCGCCCCCCAAGACACCACCACCGCCACCCTTCCCCGAGCCCGACGACCGCTCGGCTGAGCAGCCCACGGCGGTGACGCCGCGGGAGGGCGCCGCGCTGAGCGCAGCCGGGATCGCCACTCCAACGCCCGCCCCTACTGAGGCGCGGGCGCGACCTCGCCTGCCGGCGCTCCACCCGCCCAGCAGGGCAGCCCTGCTGGGCTGGCTGGCGCTGGCGCCGGTGCTCGCGCTCTCGGCGGTGCTCAACACCGAGAAGCTCTCCCAGAACGGCTACGCCAACGTCTTCTACGCGGCCGGCGTGCGCTCGATGCTCTATTCCTTCCACAACTTCCTCTTCAACTCGTTCGACCCCGGCGGCCTAATCACGGTCGACAAGCCGCCGCTGTCGCTGTGGGTGCAGGTGGTGAGCGCCAAGCTGTTTGGCTTTTCGCCGCTCAGCCTGCTGCTGCCCGAGGCGATCATCGGGGTGCTGATCGTGGCGCTGCTGTACGCGACGATGCGCCGGCCCTTCGGCCGGCCCGCCGCGCTGGCGGGCGCGCTGGCGCTGGCGGTGTTCCCCTCGTTCGTCGCGGTCTCTCGCGATAACGGCGTCGACCCCTTCTTGATCTTGCTGCTGCTGCTCGCCTGCGCCGCTGCGCTGCGCGCGATCCGCACCGGCGGCTGGCTCTCGTTGCTCGCCAGCGCGGCGCTGGTGGGATTGGCGTTCAACGCCAAGACGCTCGCCGCCTACCTCGTCGTTCCCGGGATCGCGCTCGGCTACCTGCTGTGCGCACGCCCTTCGCTACCGCGCCGCCTGCTGCGGCTGCTCGCCGCCGCCGTGGTGCTGGGCGCCGTCTCCTTCTCCTGGATCGCATTCGTCGAAGCCACGCCTACCTCTAAGCGCCCGTTTGTCGGCGGCTCCACCAACAACACCGAGTTCAACCTCACGTTCGGCTACAACGGCTTCGGCCGCGTCGAAGGCCAGGTCGGCGGCCCTGGGCAGATCTTTGTGCGCCTCGGTGCGGTTGCTCCCTTCCCGGCGCGTACGCACACCATCCTGCGGCCGAAAAAGACCGCCGCCCCCGCGCACGTGCCCAACCCACTGCTGCCCAATGGGCACTACACCAACCCGACGCCGTTCGGCGGGCCCACCGGGCCGCTGCGCCTGTTCCACACCGGCCTCGGCGGCCAGAGCGCCTGGATGCTGCCGTTCGCGCTGCTCGGGCTGGTGGCGCTCGCGCTTAGCATCCTCTGGCCGCCGCGCGGAGAGTCGCCCGAGCCGCCCGCACCGGCAGCACAGGACGGGGCGACACCACAGCAAGACCCGCCGGGTGTGGACGTCGCGGCGCGCCGCGACGCGCCAATCGCCCCCGATCGGTTGGCCCGAGCGCGACTGTGGTGGGGGCGCATCCGCCGCGACCCGCGCACCGCGGGGCTGTTCGTGCTCGGCGGCTGGTTTCTCGTCGAGGCGGTTGTGCTGAGCTTCTCCAAGGGGATCGTGCACCCCTACTACGTCTCCGCGATGGGCCCCGGCTCCGCCGCAATGGTCGGTGCGGGCGCAGTGGCCTTCGCGCGCTTCGGGCGCGGCCGCGACTGGCGTGTGCTGCTGCTGGCGCTCGCGATCGCCGGCACTGTCGCCGCGCAGATCGTGCTGCTGCGCCGCGAACACTACGCCCACTGGCTGCCGCCGGTGATGATCGCCGCCACCGCCGTCGGCGTACTCGCGCTGCTGGCGGTGCGTCGCCTGTCGGCTCCCGCGGTGGCGCTGATTCTCGCGGTGTTGTTGATCGCGCCAACCGCGTTCTCCACCACTACCTGGTCGGTTCCCGTCGAGGGCACCTTCCCCGCCGCCGGTCCGCGCGTGGCCGGGGGGCTGGGCCTCTACGGGATCACCGCCCACGATGTGCAAGTCGACCGCGATCTGATGCGCTACATCAACGCCCACCACCCAACCAGCGAGTGGGAATTGCTGACCGTCTCCTCCAACACCTCCGCTTCGATCATCCTGCTCGGCTACCGCGCCGGCGCGGTCGGCGGCTATAGCGGCACCGACCCCGCGCTGGACGGCCCTGGCCTGGCGCGCATGGTGGCCAACCACGAAGCGCGTTATGTGGTGCTCGGCGGCGCCTACTCCTCGCGCGGGGGCAACCTCGCCACCAAAGCCGTGATCCGCGCCTGCCGCTACATCCCCTCCGAAGTGTGGCTGCACTTCCCGCGCTGGTCGATCTACAGCCTCGCGTTGTACGACTGCGCCGGGGCCGAGCGCAAGCTGGCGGCTGCCTGAGACTTCGACGGCGTCGTGAGCTGAGCGCCGGCGCAATTGGTATGCCCACGCGGCTGCTAGCCCAACGCGACTGTTAGCCCAACGCGACTGTTAGCCCAACGCGACTGTTAGCCCAACGCGACTGTTAGCCCAACGCGCTGTTAGCCCATCGCGGCGCGCGGATGCCCCCTCCCTACGCCACCACCGAGAGCGCGCGATGGAACGCGCGCGCGAACAGCTCGCTCTCTCTGCCCGCCGCCCAGCGCGGCACCGCGGCGCCGCCGTCCGCCAGCAGTCGCAAGCGCACCGTGCCGTTTTCGGAGCTGAGCACCGTGTCTTTGACGAGCTGGTCGCGGGAGCGCTCGAGGTCCTCCGCCAACCGCAGCAGCACAGCGCAGCGGTCCAGGCGAGCCAGGTCGCCCTCACCGAACAGCGGCGCCAGCGGACCGGGGTCGGGCATGCCCTTGCGGTGGTAGCGCGCCGCCTGCGCCACGATCGCCACCTCCGTCGGGGAGAAGCCCGGCAGGCCGGCGCTGAGGATCAGGTAGCGCGAGTGCTTGTGATGGTCGTCGTAGTCCACCGACATGCCGATGTCGTGCAGCGTGCATGCCGCCCACAGCAGCTCGCGCTCGTTGGCGTCACCGGTGTGCAAGCCGAGACGGGCCAGCTGGTCGAACATGCCGAGCGCCAGCGCCGCCACATGCCCGGTGTGAGCCTTGCTCACCCGGTAGCGCGCCGCGAGGTTGAGCACCGAGGCGCGGCGCACGTCCTCGAACAGCGGAGACTCCTCACGCAGGGAGTCCTGTTGGGCCTTAGTAGAGACCGCTTTAGCCGCTATCGCCGCTGTCGCCGCTGTCGCCGGCCCGCCGTTGCGCGCCAAGTGGCGCTCGAAGAAGACACCCTCGCGCAGCCCCGCCTCGGTCACCTCCAGCGCATCGAAGCCACCGGCTTGCAACGCACCCTCCACCACCACCGCTCCCGCCAGAATCAAATCGGCGCGCGCCGGCTTCACTCCGGGCACGCCCGCCCGCTGCGCCGGGGGCAGTGCCGCCAGCCGCTCGACTATCTCCGCCAACGCCTCGCGGGTCACCACCATCCCTTGCACGCCATTGCTGGGCAGCCCCTCCGCGCGCTGGGCGACCGCGGCGAGGCTGCGCACGGTCCCGCCGATCCCCACCAGGCGCCGGCCGGTCTTGGGCAGCCACGCGGCGCCTGCCAGCTCTTGCGCCACATGCTCGCGCAACTCCTGCAGCTGTCCCCGCTTCGGCGGGTTGGGGCCGGGCAGGAAACGCTCGGTCATGCGCACCGCTCCAACCCGCCACGAGCCCGACTCGCGCGCCAGCCGTTCCTTCACCGCCACCAACTGCATCGAGCCGCCGCCGAGGTCCAGCACGCAGCCGTCGCTCAGCGTGCTCGAGTTGACCGCCGCAAGGTAGCCATAGCGCGCCTCCTGCTCGCGGCTCAGCACGCGGATTGGCAGCTCCGTGCGCTCCCGCGCCCTTGCCAGGAAGTCCGGTGCGTTCTCGGCATCTCGGATCGCGCTCGTGGCCACCGCGTCCACCGCGCCTTGGGCCGGCGTCATCGGCAAGTCGGCCGCCTCGCAGAAATGGGCAAACACGTCCAGCGCCGCCAGCGCGCGGCCGATCGGCTCCGCTCCAAGGCGCCCCGTCGCCGCCATCCCTTCGCCGATCCTCACCGGCTGGTAGATCTCATCCGAGCGCTGCCACCACCCTCCCCTGGCGGTAAACACAACCAGGCGGAAGGAGTTCGAGCCGAGGTCGATCACCGCGAGGCGCTCGCATGAGTGCATGTACTGAGCGTATTGCCCCCACCGGAGGACTCCGGCGGGGGCAATACGCCCGCCGGAGGACTCCGGCGGGCGAGCGGCGATCAGGTGTCCGCACCGACCGAAGCCGGGCGACACGCACCTGCGGTCCCCGTCGCGGCCAGCGCGCCCCTCACGTAGCGCTCGTCGGAGAAGATCTGCACGTGTGCCACGAGACCGTCTTTGAACTTCACCACCCACGTGGTGGGGGCATCCTCGAACGAACCGCCCACGCCGCTGCCGCTCACCAAGCCAAGCGCCACCACGGCGCGTCCGGCGGCGCGGATCTGCTTCGGACGGATCGTCAACCGCCGCCAGTGTCTCTCTACGTCCGCGACGTAGCTCCTGATCCCCTCGTGGCCACGGTAGGGCTCCCCGGCCCGCGTAACCGCCGCGGTCATCGGCTGAAACACCACGTCGGGGTGCATCAGCTCCAGCGCACTCGGCAGCTCGTGGCGGCTGAACGCCTCGAACAGTCGCGCCACGATCTCTTCCTTGGGCAGGGCCACCGGCGCGGCGTTCCCCAGCACATCTTGCTTCCGCGTCTCGCTCGCCGGCGCGCCTTGCTTACGAGCCTCGCGCTCCCGCGCGTCCCGGTTACGAGCCTCGCGCTCCCGCGCGTCCCGGTTACGAGCCTCGCGCTCCAGCGCGTCCCGGTTACGAGCCTCGCGCTCCAGCGCGTTCTGGTTACGAGCCTCGCGCTCCCGCGCGTCCTGGTTACGAGCCTCGCGCTCCAGCGCGTCCCGGTTACGAGCCTCGCGCTCCAGCGCGTCCTGGTTACGAGCCTCGCGCTCCCGCGCGTCCCGGTTACGAGCCTCGCCCTCCAGCGCGTCCCGGTTACGAGCCTCGCCCTCCAGCGCGTTCTGGTTACGAGCCTCGCGCTCCCGCGCGTCCCGTTCACGATCATCCTCGCGAGTCGCCGTCAGAACGCCCGCGGTCTCACTGCCCTGAATAGCCATTCCTTGATCCGATCTGCCGTCCGTGCCTCCCAGAAGGCTACCCGCACAACTCGGCCGTCAAACGAACTTGCCTGCTTGGCGGGGCCGCCATCGCCCGCCGAGCCCGTCGATTCGAGCTTTGCTTTATCCAATATGCCGTACTGTCCCGACGATCGCCTACAACATGTGTTAGGGTCCGCAGCATGACGCGGGTTGTCTTGGCTGCCTGCCAGAAAGCCGCCGAGGTCGTCGTCATCGACCTCACCACACTGACTGCGCCGGTGGTCACGCCAGTGGTGCCCAAACTCCAGGGCACGGGCTACACCGTTGCCCTCTCCGGGTTCCTGGGCGTGATCGGCTCATACGCCGGCGCAGTCATCAAGCTGCAGACGATCAACGTCACCAACCCCGCCGCCCCCTCGCTCGGCGTCCCCATCCCGATCAAAGTCTCCGGAGTCAGCGCAATCGCGGTCGACAGCACCCACTCCCATGTGGCGGTTGGCGAACTCAGCGGAGGTCAGGTGACGCTGTTCGATATTGAGTCCGGAGCCGCCGCAATCACGGTGAAAACCCCGATCAGCCCGATCACCTCGGTGGCTTTTTACGGCACGCAGCGGGTGGCGGTGTCGGGGCACGAATCCCAGGTGTGGCTGATCGACTTCTCGGTCGCGCCGCCACAGATCTCCCACATCAATCCGGCCATGGGCGCCAATCTGACAGTGGCTTGTGATGTCGGGCTGATCGCGGTCGGCAACCACGAAAGCCCGCTAGTGAATTTGTACGCTGCCTCAGCAGTCAACAGCCCCAAAGCAACGGTCACAAATGGCCTACCCGGCACACTCTCACTAGGGCTGTCAGGTGAACGCGCGCTGTGCGGTGCGACCAGCGGGGAACACGCCGCGCTGGTCGATTTCGCAAACGACAAAGCGGAAACGTTTCCTGCGAAAGTGGGCAGCGGCGCGGTTGTCAGCCACCAGGGTTTCGAAGGGGTCTGTGGCGGCGCCGGCTCGCCCCAGATCTCGCTCTACGAGCTGGCCACCAGCCCACCTGGGCCTTACGGGCCCGTCGTGAATGCGCCCATCCCGTCCGTCCAGAGCATCGGGTTGGGGTCGTTCTAGGCGGACTTTGCGAGAAGCTTCGGGTGGGGTCGTTCTAGCTGGGACTTTTGCGAGAAGCATCGGCGGTTTTCGCTGCTCGCGCCAGCCTGTGTGGGACTTGATGCTGCTACTTCGGCCCCGTACACTTGTACGGAGAATGGCCCTGAGCAACACCCACATCACTGACTTGGAGGGCTCTCACACCCCGCGGGCCAGCCTCGATTTCCCCGGCTGACGGGCGTGACTACGATGAACCGAACCGATCGCGCCCGTGCCGCCGCAGAAGACCTCGCGCTCAGCGGCGGCCGGGACGCCCCTATCGAGATCGTGGAGTACGACCCGGCATGGCCTGACCTCTTTGCGACCGAGCGCGAGGATCAGTTCAAGGTCAAGTACGCGGTAGCGGTCGATGAGGCGAACAAGGGACGCCCGATCAGCAGGAAGGTCGCGGAGCTGATGCGGACCGAGTGTTCCTCGGGCATCTTTATCTTCACGGCTGATGAGCGGTTTGTCCGCGAGCTGGACGACGGTAGTACCGAAGAGGTATGGCGCCCCAGCGAGAATGTTGTCTACGAGCTTGGTGCTGCCTCGATCCTCTACGAGAACCGAATCGTGATCTTCAAGGAGAAGGGTGTCACGTTTCCGACCGACTTCTCCGACCTCGGGTTTATTGAGTTCGAGAGAGACCAACTAGTCGCAGAGATCGGCAACTTGTTCAGCGAGCTTGTGGGTCTCGACATCCTCGAGGTTCGTGCCAAGGGCTGAGTATTCGCGCTACGCTCCGAACTCTATGACTACGAGCTAGTGTCGCGTTTGGTTGATTCGTTGGCAGTAGCGGCTGATCGTGTTGAGGATCTGGTCGGCGGTCTTGGTCCAGACGTAGGGGCGCGGGTTTTCGTTCCAGGTCTCGATCCATCGGCGGATGTCGGTGTTTAGCGCGTGGACGGATCGGTGTGCGCCGCGGCGCAGGAGCTTGGTTGTGAGCTCGCCGAACCACCGCTCGACGAGGTTGATCCAGGAGCTGCTGGTCGGGGTGAAGTGCAGGTGAAACCGTGGGTGCTGAGTGAGCCAGCGTCGGACCTTCGGGGTCTTGTGGCTGGAGGCGTTGTCGAGCACGAGGTGCACATCGAGATGGGCAGGCACGTTCTGGTCGATCGCCTTGAGGAACTTCAGGAACTCGACGGCGCGGTGGCGTTGGTGAAGCGAGCCGATTACCTCTCCGCTCTTGAGGTTCAGCGCCGCGTAGAGGCTGGAAGTGCCGTGCCGCTCGTAGTCGTGCGTCGCGCGCTCTGGCGTGCCTGGGAGCATCGGCAACGTCGGCGCGGTGCGATCGAGAGCCTGGATTTGGCTCTTCTCGTCCACGCAGAGCACGACGGCGCGCTCGGGTGGGTTCAGGTACAGGCCACAGATGTCGTGGACCTTCTCGATGAACAATGGGTCCTTGGAGAGCTTCCAAGTCTCCTGGCGGTGTGGCGCAAGCCCGAACGCATGCCAGATCCGCATCACCGCATCAGGGGTCATCCCCATCTCCCGGGCCATCGAGCGGGTAGACCAGTGCGTCGCATTCTTCGGCGTGCTCTCCAGCGTCTTGGTCACGACGGCCTCGACCTGCTCATCTGTGATCGTCCGCGGTTTCCCCGGCCGCGGCTCGTCCGCAAGGCCCTCAAACCGACGCTGCGCGAACCGGTTACGCCACTTCGTCACCGTCGGCCGCGAGACCCCCAACGCTTCGGCGATCTCGCCGTTGGACCACAAGCCCTCCGAAGCCATCAGCACGATACGTGCCCTCAACGCCAGCGCCTGAGCGCTCTTACGCCGCCGCGTCCAGCCCTCCAACACGGCGCGCTCTTCGTCAGTCAACTCGATTGCAACTGCAGAAGGAATAGGCATGACCACCACCTACCCTAACTGCAAACAAATTAAACCAGCGCGACACTAGGGGGTTAGCGCCCAGTGACCTCGGGTGGGATCGAGGGCACACCGTTCAAGCTCACGCGGACCACTGGAATGCTCGCGCGTCTGGAGGCTGCCATTGTGATCTTCGAGTCGCTTGGCGGTCCACCGATTGCCAAAGCCGAGCAGCTATCCAAAGAAGGCCGCAGAGCCAACACGCCGCCCATGAAGATCGTTGGCGATGCAATGGGCGCGCTGGACGAGATCACGTTCCTCGCACAGGGCAACGACCGGCTCGTGCAGCCACATTCGACCTCGGCGGAGCAAGATCCGGCGTAAACGGTTCGCCCAGGGACGCGCGAGTCGGTCGTCGAGGGCGCGCGAGGACTACGGGCACCCCGAACGGCGGGGGTTGTCGCGCCGGATGGCCGCCGCTACGTGCATCGGAGGCGTCGGCTTCGCCTCCGTGTCCGCGCTGACGCGCGGGTGGCTGAGGATGCGCCGTCCAACCCCCGCCGCATGGTGGCCGCTGACCGTCGCGCGCGGCATCCGTCCGGACGGCAAGATGGCCCGCAGTAGCGTCTGCGCAGCGGCCGACCCACGGGAACGGTGCCGACCTGTTGGCCGGGTAGGTGAGGCGCCGTGCCCCAGATGGTCGTGGAGAACTTGCGCAGCGCCGTGTATGCGAGCTACAAGGAGCTCTCGGCGCAGGTGCAAGCCGACAGCGCGCTCGACTCCAAGCTCCTCGGCCTACTCGGCTTCTTCGCCGTAGCCGGAAGCCTCTTGCTGACCCTCCCTCGCGGTCTGCATGATGGACGTGTCCTGCTGCTCATTGGCGTGGGGCTCGGCGTGCTCGCGTGTCTCGTTGGGAGCATGGGCGGCTCAAGCCCAAACGCCGGGCCGCCGCCGGAGAAGTTCTACGCCGACTATGGCGCCGGAGCCGAGACGGACTACCTGAGCCAGCTCCTCGCCGACCTCGCGGCCCAAGCGGAGCGCAACCGGGAAGGGCTCGAACGTCGCCGCAGGGCGCTCGCGTTCGCTGTTCGTGGGCCGCTCCTGCTCGTCATTGTCTACGGTCTGGTGTCGCTGCTCTGAGCGACTAGAATGAGGCGTATGGAGAAGCAGCCAACAGCACCTCTGCCCCCGCCCTCCGGCATCCCTCCGGTCCAGATCCCCACCGGGCCGTCGCTGAACGGGCTTCGGGGACTATTCCACCGCAACGGTGGATCGCGCGCCGCGTCCTCCGCATCGCCTCCGCTTCCCGCGCCGGCAACGCGAGATTGATTCGTTCCACTGCCCTGGCCGTCGCTGGCGTTCTGGCCAGTGAGGAACTGCGCTGGGAGGCGCTCCGGCCCGCATGGGTCGTCCAACAGGCGCACCGGCCTGTCCCTTTTGCGCGTGGGCAACACCACACGGGTTCTGGGACCTCGTGTTGCCCATTCTGTTGCCCACCCCGCCATTTCGCTGAGAACCCCAAGCGCACGAAATGGCTCCACTAAAGGTGATTGAGCGATGGGCCCGGCAGGACTCGAACCTGCGACCTAGCGATTATGAGTACGCTCAGGCGTTTGCGGCCGTTTGCGGCTGCTCGCGGTTTTGGCTCTCCTACACGGTTTCCGGGGTCTCGGCCGGGGTCGGCTTTACGGCTGTCTCCGGGTGCTCGGTTGCCCCAGGGTTGCCCCGAGGTTGCCCCGCTCGCAGCGCCTCGGCGCCGAGGATCTCATCGAACGCATCCGCGCTCCCGAGGCCCTCATCATCGGCGTGCGTGTAGATGTTCATGGTCGTCATCAACTGCGAGTGCCGCAACCATCCCTGCGCCTGCACGGGCCGCTTTTCCATCCCGTGTAGCAGGGTGCCGCAGGCGTGGCGGAAGGCGTGGAAGGCGACCCTCTGATAGTCCCACACCGGCTGCCCCTTCTCGTCCTCGCCGACCTTCACGGCGATGCCCGCACCGATCAGCGCGGGGCGCAGCACACGGTTGTAGACGTTGGCGTAGATCAGCGGCGTGCCCGCCTCCGACGGGAACACCGGCGTGCCGCCGGCGACGTTCTCGGGGCGAAGCTCCGCCAGCCATGACGCGATGAACGACGACAGCGGCACCTTCCCCTCGCTCGCGTCCGTCTTCAGCTTCTTGCGCTGCCCGCGGTAGACCTGCTCCACGACCTTGATGTGCGGGTCGTCGCCCAGGTGGACGTTCCCCCACGTCAGCCCGAGCAGCTCCCCGATCCTAACGCCCGTCTGCGCGAGCGTGAAGAAGAACGCCCGCCACTCCACCGGCATCGCCTGGAGGATCGCAACGAGATCCGTTGCGATCAGCCGCTTGGGCGCCGGCTTGGCGTGCTTGGCCCGTGCCGCCTCTGTCGGGATGTAGCGGGCGTCAGCCGCCGGGTTGGACCGGATCTCGTCGTCTTCGAGGGCGCACGCGAGCATGACGCGCAGAGCGATCCTCGCGCGTTTGATCGTGGCCGGGGAGGCGTTGCGCCGCTCCAGCTCCTCGAACCAGTCCCGGACCCCGCGGGGTGTCAGGTCTCGCAGCTTGGTTCGCGCGATCGGCAACGGCAGGATGTGGTGCTCGAAGCTGATCCTGTACGCGCGCGTCGTGCTGTCCTGGACCCCGCGCGTCGTGCGGCCACGGTAGCCGTCGATCCAGCCCTCGTAGTAGCCGGCGACCGTCTCCTTCGACAACGGCTGACGGCTCGCCTGCCCAGGGCCGATCCCCCGTTTGTGCTCGCGCGCTTCCTCCATCTTGGCGAACATCTGCTTGTGCTGTTTGCCCCCCGCCTTCCAGACGACGACGTAGGGGCAGCCGCAGACGCGAGGGCGCTTGCAGTTCTCCGCGTGCCGGCGGTACACGCCGGGGACGGTCGTCCTCTCCAGCTTGCGCGCGTCCCTCTTCGGCTTGTCTAGTGCCGCGGGCATCACCGCTCACCCCCGAACAGTGTCTCGACGGGCTCGCCCAGCTCCCGTGCGATCGCCAGCGCGACCGTCACGGACGGCCGGTGCTGCCCCAGCTCGATCCGGGCGACGGTGCTCTTAGCGAGCCCCGCCCGGTCGGCGAGAGCCTGCTGACTCAGCCCTGCGTGCTTGCGTGCTACGGCTACCGGGTGGCCGCGCTCAGCGGCGCGGCGGGTTACTGTCTCGGTTGGCATGGGCGGTCCTTTCGCTCGTGTCCTGCCCCCGGCCGAGCCAACGGCGCGGGGGCTCTTTGCTTTACCACGCATGATAGCGCACACGCTACCACGCGCGGTGGACGCTACGACCACCCGCGCTCCCGTAGGAACGCCTCCCGCTCGACCTCCCACGACACCGGCCACTCCGGCTCCCAACCCTCGGCGAAGGCGTAGTCCAAGATGGTGAAGTGCGCCCGGTCGATAGCCGCCCGCGCCGCCGCCGGGCCGCTGGCGATCACGAGCCGCACCCGCTGATCCTGCGCCATCACGCACCACCCCGTTGGCGCCTTTCGCGCCGGTTCATCGGCGGCGGCGCGGTCATTTCGGCGACAAGGCGGCGCGTGAACTCGCCCGACTCGCTCGGCGTCCACCAGCGCCCCTCATCCCACGTCGCCACGATCTCGCCGTGGGGGTCGCGCAGTACCCGGTGGCGCGCCTGTCGCATCACCTGGTCTACGACCTCGATGGGGAGCATCTGCTCTCCGTCCTCGACGATCATCTCATCGAGCGGCTGTTGCCCCGGCTTTTCCGGTCCGGCGCCCCGAAAGCCGGCAGCTTCGACCTCTGCCTCTGTCGCCTCGCAGTCGGCGAAGCCGTCCGGCACCGTCGCATAGGTGCGCGGTATGTCCATGTCCTCGCCCCGAACCATCTCACGCCTCCCTCGATTGGTTGTGCAGGGAGTCCATCACATCCGCCGCCAAGGAACTCCACACGCGCCGCTCGTACCCGTGCAGTGCGCGCCACGGCAGCGGCCGGCGCCACGCGAACCGCGCGCGATAGAGCCCGTACAACGCCTTGCCGTTGAGTGGGCTCACTGCCCCCGCCTCCACCGACGCCACAGCGCGCGCAGGCGCGACCAGTGGCCCCGTAGTCGGGTCGGCGTCAGCGTGGCCGCGGACGGGGGCGTACCCCGTCGCCCCCGGCCCGTTGCCGGCCCCCCGGTTCTCACGATGTCTCGCCCGGTTCGAGCAGGCCCGCGAGCTGGTCGAGGCCCGTGGCCGTGGCATCCTGCGCGAGCTGGTCGGCGAGCAGTTCAAGCGCCGGCCGGTGGCTCGCGTCGAGCAGGATGTCCCCGTCGCCCCCGTGCGGTGGTTGCCAGCCGATCGCGTCGAGCAGGTCTCGTGTCGCCTTGAGCGCGTCGATCGCTTCGTCTCCGGCCCTCCAGTCCTGGCGGATCGTGGCGACGCCGAGGGATGCCGTACCCGAGCCGAGTACGGAGAACGCGACCGCGCGCACGGCGCCCACCAGCTCGCCGGGGATCAGGAAGCTCGTCGTCACTCGCCGCCTTCCTCGACCTGCTGCACGAGCCCGGCGAGCTGCCCGACGTGAACCTTCGCCTCCGCCCGCTGCCCGACGCCGATGTGCTTGTCTCCCTCGACGTCGCTGGCGACCCCCACGCGCGTCAGCAGCGCCCGCAGCAGCGCCTCGCGGTGCTCGCACACGTCCACGTCCACGTCGATCGCTTGGGGCTCGTCTACGGGGTCCTGCCAGCCGAGCACGTCGAGCAGCGCACGGGCGCCACGGGCGCGCTCATCGAGGCCCGCGTCCTCGCCGGGTTGCAGGTCGGAGTAGCAGCCGTCACGCACAAGCGGGACAAGCTCGGCGGGGATGGTGATGGTGCTCATGGGCTCCTCCTTTGTGTTGGAGGCCCCGGAGACGGTCTTTCTGGCGAGAGAAAACACCCTCGTGTCGGTAGGGTGTCCCTGCGTCGGAAGTGACTGCTTCCGGTGCCACGGGGGCCGGGCGTTCGCTCGTCGCGGCCCCCATATGCGTTCTAGTGGTTGAGACACACTACCACGCACGGCGCGTAAGCCATAGCTCACCCCTTGGCGCATACCCCACACGTCGAGTAGACCGCGGCGCTCCCCCCTGGCAGGCTACGACCCATGCCCGCCAACGTTGACCCCGCCCTCGGCGCCGCCGTGCGCCGCCTACGCGAAGACCGCGGGCTCTCGATGGAAGCCCTCGCCTACCGGGCCGGCATCACGCTGAACACGATCACACGGTTGGAGCTTGCGCAGAGCGAGCCGGGATGGATGACCGTCCGCAAGGTCGCGGACGCGCTCGGCGTCACGCTCGCGGATCTCGGAGTCGAGGTCGAAGCCGAGCAGTAGGCGCGACGCCGCCCTGCCCGAGCCCTACCCCGTCGCTTGCGCATAGGCGAGACGTCGGCGGTTATACGCGCTGCGCTTGTCAGGGTGTGCGACTTCGTAGGCAATCGCGCGGCTGCACCCAACCGCCTCGGCAATCTGGCCGGTCGTGCGGCCCTCGGCGTGCAGCGCACGAATCCGCCTGTCGCGTTCGTCGCGCTGCGCGCGCAGGCGCCGCCTGCGTTCCGCCTCGCTCATCACGCTGGCCCCGTCAGCACCCCGGTAGCGGCGAGGTCGTCGCTGTTCATCTGTGGCGCGAGCACGCCTGCGACTTCGCGGGCAGCGGTCGCCCACGGCTTCCCATTGCGGGCCATCTGTGCCTGTACCTGCGCGTCGAAGCCGGCTCGTGTGATGCTCGACGCCGGCGCCAGCGGATGCCCGGCGCCGGGAACGTCCAGGCCGGAACGCCCAGCCGGGTCAGCCGGGGTCACTTTGCCCATCGAGTCGATCGTGCCGCCGGCTGCGAGCTGCGCCGCGAGCCCGTCATCGGCGCGGGGCGGTGAAGGAAGGGCCGCGGTCGAGCGCCCTTGTTGGGCTTGTGCCCGCACAAACCGCCCAGTCACCGGGTGCCGCGGCTGATTGGCGAGCGCGTAGGATTCAAGCGCCTTCACCGTGTCAGCGTCAAGCCCCAGCTCGTCGCGCAGATACGCCCGCTCGCGCGCAAAGTCGCCCGACGCGGTAGCCGCGGCCTGCGATTCGAGCAGGAATACGCGGCCCGGCCCCGGCTCCGCGGGAGCACCCGCCGCCGCGGCACGCTGCGCGCGGGCGGCCAGCGTGTCAGCGGCAAGGCCCGCGAGCCGATCATCGAGCGCTTTCACACCGGCTTGGTGAGAGATAGCCTCGCGTAGTTCGCCGTCAACCTGCCTGGCTAGGTCAGCGTTCTTCGCCTTCGCGGCAGCGATGGCATTCGCGCGCTCCGCGGTCGCGGGCAGATCGGTCCCCGCTTCCAACCACTGCTTATCGGCGGCATCGAACCTTTTCCGGCCCGGCTCGCCGTCCCACGGCCCACCGAACGCGCCGCGCGGGTCGGCTTTTCGCATCCGTGCCAGCCTTCTCTCTCGCTCTTCGGGATTCACCATCAACGCGCCCATGTCGGCGTCCGGCGTGACCATGACCTGGCCCATAGGGTTCACCGGCACATCGGCCGGTGTCACTGCGCGCATGTCGGCGTCAAGCTGTAACTTCAAACCCGTGTCCCTTCTTTCGAGCAGGCGGACACCGGCCTCGACTTCTGCCGGATTCACACCAGCGATGCCGAGCACCTGGCGAACTGTCTGCCCAGGGCCGTTCACCGCCCGCGCGTTCTCCCATGCCGTCGTGAAATCCTCGACCGCGGCAAGGTAATCCTCACTCCCGCGCTCAAGACAAATCCCCCTGGCGATCTTGTCGAACTCACCATGCTGCTGCATGACTTCATAAGCGGGACGGTCCATCAATGTCGTCATACTCTCACCTCACTCATCGTTTTTGTTTTCACTGCCAGTAACACAACGGGCATACCCTGCGCGACACCATGCTTCAGCCTCACGCGCACTGAAACCCAAGTCGCCAAGCGCGGTAATCGCCGACTGGTGGCTCGCTTCCGCGAGCGCCCGCTGACCGCGCTCGAACGATCGGAACGCCACATCCTCGGCCCGCTCGCTGCGCTCCCGCTCCACGGCGAGCAGGGTCTCAAGCTCCGCCGCCCGCGCCGACGGTGCCACCAGCCAGCGCGCCAACGCCTCCGCCGCTACGGGCGGGAGCACGACCAGCCCGCGGCGCAACGCCTCCGCGCGCAGCAGCTCATCCGGCACGGCGGCCAGATCCGAGGGTTTGCGGCGGAAGACCATCACATACATTGTGGTCTTGACACGGCGAAAAGCGGACACGGCCCTCAAAACTCCATATCCATGATGCTGTTTCGAGCCCGCGGCCGTGGCCCCACCAGCGGCGCGCCGCCCAACCCTTCCGCTTCGCGCATCGTGGCCGAGAGGCTTGGGCCGCCGAAAGGCTTCCCTTGAGCGGCGCCCGTGACATGGCGCTGCCCATAGACACCGAGCGTGAGCGCCGACACAACGTCGCAGTGCGACCCACGAACGCGCGGCAACACGATCGACTCCGAACTCTTACCCGCACGCACCCTGCGCATCTCCTCGACCAGTTGTGGATGCCGCCAGAGCCGCAAAGAGCCGTCCGCCAGCCTTGCTCGCGTCGCAGTAAACATCATCGTCTGAAGCGGCCCCGTCAAGCTCACCACCCGGACCGGGCACCCCAGCCGCCCGAAAAACGAACTCACGCTGTCGCCCTGATGCTGGTCGGTGACGACCCGCAGCCCACCACCCTCCGCGTACGGCTCCAGCCGCTCCCAGACTGCCACCAACGTAGCGTCCTCACGCTCTCGCCGCGCATCAAGGGAACGCCGCCGCGCCCCCGGCTCGATGCCGGCCAACGCGCCCGTCACCAGCACCCCCCGTTCATTCGCGCTTTCACCCACCAGCGCCACACCGAATTGATCGGCGTGAAAAGCCGGGTCGAGCGCCGCGAGCCACCGCCGGCCATCCCCCGGCGCCGCCGGACCATCCTCCAGCTCCACCGACCGCAAGTCGAAGAAACTACCGCCGCCCGCGACCCATTCCGCCAAATACTCACTCCTGAAGTTTTCGGGATCGCGCGCCTCCTCGCCAGCCAAGAACCCCTCATCGATCGTCGGGTTCATCTGCGCCGTAGTCGCATGGTGAGCTCGAGCCTCCGGGAGCCCACCAGCACTAGCCCGCATATGCAAATCGTAAAAGAACCCCGACAACCCCTTGTCCGGCGTGCTAGACACAATGATCCTCCCCGCATCCCCGAACTGCGCGACCGACGGCGACAACGCACGCCACACCTCATCCGCAGTCGCCGGACCATCCGTCTCACTCTGAAAGAACGCCGCCTCATCCATAACCAGACACGAGATCGCCCAACCCCGCCCACCACGAGACGAACACGGAAACGCACACAACGCCGTCCCGTTCGTGAACCTGATCTCATCCTCCGTCACCGTTTCAACCATTCCCGCCAACCGCGGGCTCGCCTCAACAATGCTCCGAGCCGCAGTAACCACCACCCGCGCCTGCCTGATATTCGTCGCTACCGCCACCGCATAACGCCGCTCACCCGGCCTCACCATCCCCGCCAAGTCCTGCCTTAGTAGGCAGTTGTGCAGCATCACCAGCGCGCACATGAATGTCTTCCCGCTCCTACGGCCAAGACACAACGCGTGGATACGCGGCCCCGCGTCGATCGCCGCAAGCAACTCCCGTTGAGCCGGATACAACGCCACACCAAACACGTCCTTGTGATCGCACGCCCTGACAAGCGATGTGCGCGAGTCGCCGCTCACGACGCCACCTCCTGCACGGGTTCAGCACGCGAATACGCCAACGTGATCGCGGTCAGACTGCGCAGCGGGGGCACCTGCGCATCAGTGAGAGCCCACCGGGCCACCAACGCACAAGCAGACGCAGCGCTCACCGCGGGAACCACCGCCACACGCTCAGGCACATGCCAGCGGTGAACATCATGCGCTGGGACTGACACACGCCACATCGGCAGACGCCACGCATCCGATGAACGACGCGGACGCCTCCGAGCCGACACGCTCACACCGCCCCCACGATCGCCACCGGCGCACGATCCACCCGCACCTCGCAGCGCTCAGGCGTCCCGTAGTGCTTGCTGGCGATCGTGTAGACCACCTGCGAGTCATCCCGCCAAACGACGCCGGTGAGACCGTCCTCGACGGCGCGAAGGAGCTTCGTGGTATCAGGCTTCGTGGTGGGATAGCCCGGCGCGGCATCTCGGAGTAGGTGAGCGTTGCGGCCGGTCCTGAAGTGGCCCTTCGGCCGCGCCAAGAAGAACTTGAGGTCGAGGACGACGGGCCCGTCGAGCAGCAAGGGCACGCCGCCGCAAGCCCTCAGCGCAGCTCCAGTCACTTCCTGCTTCCACGCGCGTGAGCCCTTCGCCGCGTCCACCACATTCACGCGGCCCGTGTGCCGGTTCGTGAACGCCCGCTTGGACCCCGCGGGCTGGGGCCTACCGAAGACGACGACGTTGAACGCGCTCATGGGACGCCCCCCGCGCTTCGCGCCTGCCCAACCCCCGCCCGAACACCACGCAGGCCAGCACGCGCGCTCCCATCGCGCCCAGCGCCTCGATTCACGGCACCCCGCGGTGGCGGTGGCAGCAGCTCGCCGCCAGCGAACGCATCCGAGCCGAGCTGGCGGACAAGCGCACGATCACGACGCAGGGTCCGCGTCGTGACGCCGAGCCGGTCCGCCAGCTCTTTTCGATCGAAGCCCGCCAGCTCCAGCACGACGCCGCGAGCAACGCGCAACGCGAGCGCCGACGCTGACGACATCGACACCCCCCGCCGCTCCAGCAGGTCGCGCGTGTGCCAGTACGTCGCCCGGCCCGCCGCGGCGATCGACCGCGACGGCTCCAGTGCGCTCAACGCCAACGCCACGGGATCGTCCAGAGAGACCCACCGGACGGGCACCTCCGCCGCGCGAGCAGACAGACGAGCACGCAGCCGGTCGAGACCCGCGTCGCTCAGCGCCATTTCCTCACCACCACCGGACGCGCCACCTGATCCCGACGTGCCCGCGCTCGCTCCAGCCGCTCAACGTCCGCCAGCGTCAGCGGACGGATCGTCAGCTCGCCGGCCGCGAGCTGCTCGACCATCACCCGGCGGCGCTCCGCGCGCACGTCTGGCTTTTTGCGCAGGCTAGGCATCCCAGCGCGCCTCGCCGGTGGTCATCTCCACCACCACGCCGGCTCCGTCGGGTCGGCGTCGAGCAGTGCGCCGACATCGGGCGGCGTCGGCTCGGGACGATCGTCGCTGGCGTCACCAGCGGCAGCAGCAGCCCTCGCGTCACTCCACATGAGCTCGAAGCGCGTGTGGCGCTCGGCGTCGTCGTACACCGGCATCTTGCGGTGAGCCAGCTCAACCATCGCCATCGCCGCCGTCCACGTCGGGCAGCTCCACGTCGGTGCCCACCACGTCGTCGTCGTCACCTTCGGCGGCCAACTCCGCCACGATCGCGTCGAGCGCCGCCTGCGGGCTGGCGTTGCCGGCCTCACGCTGCTGCCCTTCGAGACGCTCGCACTGGCGCTCGTAAGCGGACTGGAGCTTCGCTGCGTACTCGCGCGCAGGCCAGACCACCGCGGTACGCCGGTTGCGCATGACGGCTCCCACACCGGGCCGGCGCCCCAGGTACTCGGAGATGAGATCGAGCTGCGCGGCGCGTTCGGCTTGGATGGCGAGCAGGGCATCGTCAGCGGACGGGAACCGCTCCCGTAGCCGCGCGAGGTGCTCGACGCGCAACGGCTCGATGTCCTTGGCAGCGTGCGCGCCGTGGCGGACTGCGGCATTCGGTCGCAGGTTCGCCAACTGGTTAGCGCGCAGGGTCGGGTCCTTGCTAGCGGGCACGATCGCCTCCGTGCCATCCGTGGGGTTGGTTGCCCCGAGGTTGCCCCAGCCGTCGAAAAGCCGTATGAACACAAGCGATCCAGGCTGACCTACTGATAGACAATGTGTTCGTCATGGCCGCTTGCCTCCACCGGCGCGCAGCCACGCATCAAGCTCTCCGCGGTTGAACAACGTCCGACTACCGTCCTTGACGTGAGGGATGCGGCCAGCACTCGTGAGCGCGTAGACGCGCGAGGTCGGGCAGCGCAAGTAGTCTGCCGTCTCGGTGACTGTCAGCCAAGGTGACGCGGCTAGCGCCTCGTGCTCGGCCATGATCTCCACCACGCGCTCGGCGATCTGCTCGACCATCTCGCGGGGCACATCGAGCAGGAGGGCGCCCCCGTTCGGTTTCGCCGGGATGCGCTCGCTGCGCAAGGGAGGCACCGTCGGCGTCCTCATGGGGTTCCCCTTCGGGGCGATGTACCGGGTACAGACGGCAGTTTCCGTAAACCCCTTGTTCTCCCGCGCGCGCGAGGAGTTACCGATATCGCTGCCTGTACCGGGTACGGGGTGGTCATTTCGATGGCCTCTCGGTGCTCGGCTTCGAGTCCGGCGAGCGGGGTGGCGAGGGGTGGCGGGGTGGCAATGGTGGGAGTGCTTCCCACTACATTCCCTCTTCCTGCGCATGTGTGCTGTAGTGAGGGAGACCGCCACCTTTGCCACCCCCTGCCACCGTTGCCACCCCGACGGATCATGGCTGGTCCTCTCGCAGCTCTATCCCGATCCAGAAGTCACGGCCTTTGGACGCGGCTTGGTCGAGGCCGTGCAACTCGTGCAGGCGGCGACTGAAGCGCACGGCGGCGAGCGGCCGGCGGTTGTTCTCCTCGCACCATGCTTTGTACGCTTGGAACAGCGCGGGCTTGGCGATGCGGGCGCCGTCGTAGATCGTGCAGTTCTCCTCGCAGAATCCGGCGGCGGAGTCGGCGTCGATGCGGAATCTCTCGGCGGCCTCGTCGGTGGCGGTGGTGCGGGTGAAGCCGTTCTGGCGGCGGAGCCGGTCGAGGCCGTCCAAAGCCATGTTGAGCAGACCGGATAGCTCGGTGGGGGTTGTGAGCTTCGCCAGTAGGGCCTTGTCCTCGTGCTCGGTGCCGCGGTGCTTGCGGTCGAAGGGCAGGATCAGCCAGCGCTCGAAGAAGGCGTCCGAGTTGTCCGCGGTTGGGGGTGCCTCGTTGGCGCTGAAGAGAAGCCGGGCGTAGGGCTTGAACTTGAAGGCGTCGCGGTGCTTGCGCTCGCCGCGGATGTGGTCGCCGCCGGTGATCGACTTGAAGATGGAGCTGGAGTTGAGGGCGTGGGATGGGAGGTCGGCGAAGATGTTTGCGAGCACGCCGTACAGGTCGGCTGTGGCGAAGCGGTCTTCCTCTAGGCGGTGTAGGTCAACGGTCGAGACGTTTTCGTGACCAAGGAGTGCGCTCAGGACTTCGAGCGCGGTGGTCTTGCCGGTGCCGCCTTGCCCCTTGAGCATGATGGCTTTCTGCTGCCGGTTGTCGGGTGTCAGGAGCAGCCCGGCGATCTCCGTGAACAGCGGGATCAAGTCGGGGATGGTGGACGCGAGGAAGTCGTCGATCGCGGGGCAGTCCGCGGCGGGGTCGTAGGCCGCGGCGATGCGCACGGGCGATAGGTGCGCAGGCGTGTGCGGCTTCAGCTCGCGGGTCTCGACATCGAGCAGGCCGTTGGGGACGTTGACGACGCCGAGCGGCGGCCCCGCCCATAGTTCCGGCGTGGTGATCCGCAGGAAGGCGACGATCTCCTCGGCTCTGCGCTTGCTCCAGCTGCCCTCCAGGAGCTCCACGATTCGCTGCTGCAGGTGCCGCTCGCCGGGCTTGTAGCAGCCGTCTAGGAAGGCGTATATCTGCGCCCCGCCGGTGGCGTACGGCTCCTGATCCGCAATCTTCTCGGCGAGTTCGCGTGTGCTCGGCTTCCCCGTGGGCGACTCGTCGCCCTTGGGGCCCTTGACGGCGTGAATGGGCGTGACCTTGGCCGTCATGCCGTCTCCGACGGGCGATCGACCTTGCGCTTGATCTCATCGATCGACATCTCGGGCCGTTGCGCGGAGGTGGCTGCCGAGGTCAACCAACGCAAGACCTCCTGTCGCCCAAGTTCGTAGGCGAGGTGCAGACGATGGGCGTCGAGATCGCCGGAGCCCCCGCAGTCAATGCACGGCACGAACTGGCCCGTCCGCTCGAATGAGGCGCAGGGAACCCGCCCCTGGCCGCCGCACGCCGGGCACACGCCGATCACGAACCGCGCGGGAGCGGTCACGCGGCCACCGCCGCGTCTACGTGATCTTCAGCGGCACGCCCCCCGGCGGGTTCTCCGGGGGGCTCTCCGTCTGCGGGAGGGTCGCCGCCGCCCGCCGACCTGCTGACGGTGCGCCGCCGAGCGCTAGGGCGACGGCGCCCACCGCAGTAGGCGCGTCGCCGGACGCGCTGGGGGCGGCGATGGAGCAGCCACCGGGAACCAGCGACGACATCTCGAAGGACATGCTCGGCCTCGCCCGACGGCTCACACATCGCTACGGGGGCTCCGTCCTGAGTGATCTGCTCCCACGCCCAATGGTGGTTGGCGTCCAGAAGCCTTACCCGATCTCTCCGAGCGCGCAGGCGATCACGCAAGGGCTTACGCCGATCGCCCTCGGCCGTCCTGAGTTGCGCGAGAGTCAACGTCTGCTCGTGCGTGAACTCAGCCATGCTCATCGGGTCGCGGGGCTCAAGGCCGCGGATGCGCTCGGCCGTCAGCGGACCCGTGACGATCGCTGACCAGTAGGCCAGGGCACCCTCGGGGTCCTCGTCGTAGAGCGGCGGCCCCGCCTCGGGCGTCAGATCATCGGTGCCCATCGGCGTCTCCGGATCATCGTTACGTTCACGCGGGAGACGATAGACCGCGCTTCGGCGGAAAGAAAAGACACCCCCCGGCGACGGGTCGCACGGAGGGTGTCAGGGGGACTCCGGAAGTTGTGAACGTAACCGGAGGCGTCAAGGCGACGGCGATGGACAACCCGTCTGCGTGCAGCCTACCAGCGCCCGCGGCGGCGGCGAAGGATAGCGCCGGGCTGGGGCCTATGCGTGCGCGAGCTGGCGCATCTGCCGCACCGGGTGGCGTCCGAGCCGGCTCGCGGTCGCGTACGGCGTGGCGTGCCCGTGGACACGATGGGCGACGTTGACGGGCACACGGCCCCGTACCCGGTCGATCAGGCTCCGGCGCAGGGGCGTCAGCAGCAACTCGATTTCCTCGCCGACAAGCACCGTCGCGCGACCCTCGGCGAGGTTGCGCCACAGAACCTCGTCGGCCCACTCCTCGTCAGGGACGAACGCCACGTCATCGGGGTAGCCGAGGTCGTCGTCTCTCGCGGCCATGAACAGGTCCCAGGTCTTGTCGAGATTGGCGCTCATCGGGTTCGCTCCCAGCTACGAACGATATCGGACCAGTTCTCCCGCAGTTTGACTTCGGCCGCGTGCATCGCATCGTTCACCGGCTCGCGGGTGACGATCGGGTCCTGCTTCTCGGAGCCGACATAGCGGTGCTCGTGGTGCTCCAGGGGATCATGCGCGTTGTCGAACATTCGCACCGTACGCCATGTGCCATCCCGCAGGATGACGAGCGTGATCGCGTACTCGACGGGATGGGTGCTGGATCGCGTCACGACGATCCGCACGTCTGGTGCGGGCGCCAGCTCCCAGCGTCGATCCTTGCCCATCGCCCGACCCTATCGAGGGAGCCGGTCGCAGCCGAACGGACGCTGCGTATCCGTCGAGCCCGGCCCCCTCTTCTCACACGTCGGATCGTGAGGGTTGCCCCGAGGGTTGCCCCGAAGCCCATTTAACGGCCTCCGCCCCACCCAAGCCGGAGGCTTTTTGGCTTGAATAGGGCGGTACGGGCAATGGGCCCGGCAGGACTCGAACCTGCGACCTAGCGATTATGAGTCGCCAGCTCTAACCAGCTGAGCTACGGGCCCGCTCCGCGCGGAGCGACCGCGCGGTGAGCAGACGGTACCAGCGAGATACGGGCCAGCCTCAGGCTCGACGCTCGACGGTTCCGCGACAGGACCGGGGAGCCTCAGCCGGAGCCATGCGTCCAATGCCTGGACGCAACCCGAGCCGGCGAATGCTTTGATTGCTGCCATCGACAACCACGAGGGAAGGGCGCAGATGGCTGAGCGAGCGGCGATCGTTACAGGGGCTTCGAGCGGGATCGGGCTGGCGATCGCGCGGGTGCTGGGCGAGGAAGGGTATGGCGTCACGATGGCGGCGCGGCGCCCGGAGAAGCTGGAGGGCGCCGTGGCGGAGCTCGCCGGGGCGGGCTCCGACGTGCATGGCGTGGCGGCGAATGTCTCCCATGAGGATGAGATCCAGAAGGTGGTGGCCGCCCACCGCGAGCGTTACGGGCGGCTGGATGTACTCGTCAACAACGCTGGCGTAGGCATCGGCGCCCCGCTCGCGGACATCCAAACCAAGCGTCTTGACATGCAGCTGGACATCAACCTGCGCGCGATCGTGATCTTCTACCGCGAATGTTTGGAGATGCTGAAGGCAGCGGGCGCTGAGCACCGCAACGCGCTCGTGGTCAACACCTCTTCGATCTCGGGCAAGCGCGCGGAGGCTTGGCTGTCGGTTTACTCGGCCTCCAAGCACGGCGTGGTGGGGTGGACGGAAGCGATGAACAAAGAGCTGGGCGCCGACGGGATCAAGTCGACGGCGCTGTGCCCCGCATTCGTGGATACGCCGATGACCGACTTCATCAAGGGACAGGTCAAGCCCGAGGAGATGATCCGCTCCGAGGACATCGCCGAGGCGGTGCGCTACCTGCTGCGGGTCTCCCCCGCGTGCGTGGTACCCGAGATGATGTTCGTGCGTCCCGGCGAAGCGTTGTAGTCGCCGCGTCGGCGGCCCAGCCAGCGTGGGGCGCGCAAGCGGCGCACGACGATCTCGCCGGCCGGCTCGGTCTCAATGGCCGCGCGCACGCGATCCCGCCGCTCGCGCTCGTGACGGGCGCGCAACGCGGCGTGCTCGTCGATCGCCTGAGCGAGATCGACACGCTCCTCGTCCTGCAGGCTGGTGCGCAGCAGTCTCACGAGCGTCGAGAGCTCACGTTGAGTGGCGGCACGTCGCCGGCGCGCGTGCGTGAAGCGATCCCATGAGCGGGCGAATGGCAGAAAGTTGGTGCGACCGCCGCGGCGATGGGCCGCCAGCATCGGACACACGCCGCCGTCACGGTCGGTGTAGGCGCCGACAATGATGCGCGGGCTGTCGAGTACCCCTTCCAGCATCGCTTCGCGGGTGCCCACGGGCAGGCATTCGATCGCGAGGCGTAGCTCCCTCACCGTGTCGGGGTTGCGTGTGCGGGTAATTGGCATAGGCTGTGTGACGCCGGCCGCCGCGATGGCTGCCGACGGGCGCGCCCAGCGTAAGGCACGAGGTCGCGCACGGCAACGAATTACCTTCCCTTGAAAGGAAACTTGCGCATGAAGCTCGGCGTTCACATCGGCTACTGGGGGCTCGGCCTCAGCTCGGAGGATCAGCTGCGCATCGTGCAAGAGGCGGAGCGGCTCGGCTACGACTCGGTGTGGGCTGCGGAGGCCTACGGCTCGGACACCGCCACGGTGCTCGCCTGGCTGGCGGGGCAAACCTCGAAGATTCGCCTCGGCGCGGGGATCTTCCAGATGCCCGGGCGCTCGCCGGCGATGACGGCGATGACCGCCGCCACGATCGATCAGCTGTCGGGTGGGCGCATGATCGTCGGGATCGGCTCCTCTGGCCCACAGGTGGCCGAGGGCTGGCATGGGCAGCGCTTCGCCAAGCAGCTGCAGCGCACGCGCGAGTATGTGGCCGTCGTGCGGATGGCGTTGGCGCGCGAGCGCGTGGAGTTCCACGGCGAGACACTCCAGCTGCCGCTGCCGGACGGGCCTGGCAAGGCGCTGAAGCTCACGATCGGCACCGTGCAGGAGCGCATTCCGATCTATCTCGCGGCGATCGGCCCGAAGAACACGGCTTTGGCGGGCGAGATCGCGGACGGCTGGATCCCCACGCTGTTCTCCCCCGAGCACGTCTCCGAGCTGCGCCCGCTGCTGGAGGAGGGCGCGGCGCGCGCAGGGCGCACGCTCGATGGCTTCGACATCGCCCCCACCGTCAACGCGTTTGTCACCGACGACCTGGAGGCGGCACGCAACGCGGCGCGGCCGTTCATCGCGCTGTATGTCGGTGGGATGGGCTCACGCAAGCAGAACTTCTACAACAACCTCGTCCAGCGCTATGGCTTCGAGGCGGAGGCGCAAACGATCCAGGACCTCTACCTGGAAGGCAAGCGCGAGGAGGCGATGGCGGCGATCCCCGAGGCGCTGATCGACGCCGTCTCGCTGTGTGGGCCCAAGGATGTGGTGCGCGAGCGCCTTGCGATCTTCCGCGACGCGGGTGTCGGCACGCTCGGGATCACCCCGCTCGCGTTCAACGCCGAGGACCGCCTCACGCAGCTGCGCCTGGTGGCGGAGCTCGCCGCGGCGTAGCGGCAGGTTGCGGAGTGGCCGACACCGCGAACGGATCGAGCGGCCGCGCCAACCCCCGTCGGATCCTGCTGGGCGCGTTCGGCGATCCTGGGCACGCCTTCCCGACGATCGCACTCGGCCGTGCCCTGGCGAAGCGCGGGCACGATGTGACGCTGCAGACATGGGACCGCTGGCGCACGCACGTGGAGGCGGAGGGAATGCGCTTCGCGGCGTCTCCCGAATACCACGTCTTCCCCAACGGTCCCGAGCCGCTGGATTTCTACGAGGCGGTGGTACACGCCACGCTTGACACGCTTACGCTCGTGCGCCAGCTGAAACCGGAGGTTGTGGTGGCGGACATCCTCACGCTCGCCCCCGCGCTCGCCGCCGAGCGGGAGGGGATTCCAGTCGCGACATTGATCCCCCACGTGCACCCTCACCCCCCGGAGGGCGCCCCGATCTACTCGATCGGCGCACGCCTACCGCGTACCGCGCTCGGCCGCGCCTTCTGGCGGCGCGCCACATGGCCCGTCGAGCACGGTCTGGAGCGAGGCCGCTGCCACCTCAACGCCGTACGTGCCCGCCTCGCCCTGCCGCCGTTGGATCACGTCCACGGCGGCATCAGCCTGCGGCTGGCGCTCGTCGGGACGTTCCCTCAGCTCGAGTATCCCCGGGCGTGGCGCTCCCACGAGCACGTGGTGGGCCCGTTGATCTGGGAGCCCCCAACCGCGGAGGTCGAGCTCCCACCCGGCGACGATCCGCTGGTGCTGATCGCTCCCTCCACCGCCCAGGACCCCGAGCACCGTCTCCTGCACGCGGCGCTGCGCGGCCTCGCCGATGCTCCGGTGCGCGTGATCGCCACCTGGAACCGCCGTCTCCCCACACGACCGCTGCCCGTCCCCGCCAACGCTCGCGTGGTCGAGTGGGTCTCCTACGCGCGCACGATGCCCCACTGCGATGTGGTCGTCTGCCACGCCGGGCACGGCACCCTCGCCCGTGCGCTCGCCAGCGGCTGCGCCGTCGTCGCCTGCCCGGTGCTCGGCGACATGAGCGAGAATGCGGCGCGCCTCGACTGGGCCGGCGCCGGCGTGCGCCTCCCCCGACGCTTCATCGACCGTCGGCCGGTGCGCCTCGCGGTGGAGCGGGCCCTCGAAGACCCCGCGATCCGCGCCCGCGCCCGCGCGCTCGCCTCGTGGTGGGAGGCGAACGACCCGGCGGACGCTGCGGCCGCCCTGGTAGAGCGGTTTGTCTGCGCTCCCTCCCACCCGGGGATCCCGCCCGGCCCGCCAGGGCCGGGCGGAGCGGGTTATGAGGCTCTGGGGGTGGGACTCGAACCCACAACCCTTCGGTTAACAGCCGAATGCTCTGCCGATTGAGCTACCCCAGATCGGAACGCGTCAGACCCGAACTTTACGCTACCCCCCCAGTCTCCGCCAAAGCCCGCTCGTAGGCTTGCTCGAACGCGCGTTTGACCTCGATGCGACGCCGTGCCAGATCGCTGACCTCACCGCTACCCTGCGCGCGCGCAGCGAGGATGCGGCGGTCGAGACGGGCGAGGTCGAGCTGCATCTTTTGCACCTCGAGCATCGCCGGCACCGCAACGCTCGGCAGACGGCCGGCGGCCACCACCAGCTCCGCAAGCACACCGGTGAGCTCGGGGTCATCGTCGGCGACGCCCTCCATCGGTTCGCTCAGTCGTCCCTCGAGCAGGTGTACGGCGGCGCGGCGCAGCCGCCTGCTCGTGAAGTACTCCTCTGGATCGAGCTCCGCCAGCGCCTGCACGCCCTCGGCGGAGGCGGCGATGCACAGCGCCAGAAACGTCCGCTCGGTCTCCGCCCGGCGCGAGAGCTCCCCTACCGCCGGCTGCGCGGCTGCCCGCCCTCCCCTCGCGGTCGCGGCGGAGGTCCCCCCCCTGTCTGCTCTGCCCCGTTGCTCATTTCCGTGCGAGGTGGGCGCAGTGGAGGAAGCGTCGATCCTGCCGCCACCGGTACGAGGTGTACCGGCGTCCGCAGCGGCGGTGCTGGGCTCCGCCGACGCTGACAGCACTGTCTCGGCGAGGCTTTCGGGCAACTCCAGGCGACCGGCCACCAACCGTGTGAGCTCCATCCGCATCGCGCTCGGAGGGAGCGTGGCGAATACCGGGCGCAGCTGATCCACCATGCGGTCGCGACCCTCGGGGCTTGAGTGGTCGCCCGCCGCCAGCACGCGCTCCACGCGGAACCGCACGAACGGCACCGACTCTTCCACCGCCGCCGCGATCGCCTCCGGTCCCTCGCGCTGCACGAGCTCCGCCGGATCCATCCCACCGGGGAGGCTCACCACACGCAGCTCCAGGCGCCTGCGGGCCGCTAGCTGCGCGGCACGCAGCATCGCCTCCTGGCCGGCGGTATCGGCGTCGAGCGCCAGCAGCACCGTGGACGCCATCCGCGCGAGCTCTCCCACTTGCTCGGGCGTCAGCGCCGTGCCCATCAGGCCGACCGTGTTGGGCATCCCCGCCTGGTGCATCGCGATCACGTCGGTGTAGCCCTCGCACAAGATCACCTTCCCCGCTCTGGCCGCGTGCGCGCGGGCGAGGTCGCCACCGTAGAGGTGACGGCCCTTGTGGTAGACATCGTTGTCAGAGGTGTTCAGATACTTCGGTTTCTGCTCCTCCCTCAGCGCGCGCGCCCCGAAGCCCAGCACCCGCCCACGGGTGTCCGCCAGGGGGAACATGAGACGGGCGCGGAAGCGATCGTAGACACGCCCGCGCTCGGCGGCGGAGCGCTGCGCGAGGCCGGTTGCGTACAACTCCTGCTCGGAGAAGCCCCCTTTGCGCGAAGCCATCAGCACGCGGTCCCACGCGCTCGGCGCATACCCCACGCGAAATGCTCTCAACGTTTCCTCGCGTAGGCCTCTGCCTTGCAGATATGCCCGCGTGTGCGCCGCCTCGGTGGACTCCCATAGGCAGCGCTCGTAGTAGCCGCTGGTGCGCGCCAGCAGCTCCAGCAAGCGCCCGCGGCGGCGACGCTGCTCGGCTTCGCGGGGGTCCTCCGCCTCGCGCTCAAGCTCCACCGCGCAGCGGTCAGCCAGCAGCTCCAGCGCCTCTTTGAAATCCAGCCCCTCGGTGTCCTGCACGAACGTGAACACGTCCCCCTTTGCCCCGCAGCCGAAGCAGTAGTACACCTTGCGCGTCGGGTCGATCCCAAAGGAGGGGGTGCGCTCGTCGTGAAAGGGGCACAACCCTTCGTAAGCGCTGGGGCCGGCGCGGCGCAGGTCGGTGCGTGTGGACACCAGCTCCACGAAGTCCACCGCGTCGCGCACCCTGTCCTTGGATGCCTGGGTGTAGCGGGCCATTGGGCCTACGCTAGCCGCTCGCGCGCCCCGTCTGCCGCCCGCCCACGACACAGGCCGCCAACATCCTTGGCGCACGGGTGATCGTGGCCACGGGAGCCTCCCCCTCGCTTCTGCTTGCTAAGCGCGCGAACGTGCGCGGTACTGCTAGCGCGCGAACGCGCGCGGCACCTGTAGGTCTGTGTAGGCCCTGATGCAGTAACGGTCGGTCATCCCGGCGATGTAGTCGGTTACGCGCTCGGCCAGTTTGGACGCCCCATCCGGCGGGCCGTGCGGCTGCGCGGGCAGTTGTTGGGGGTGTCCAACGTAGTGCTCAAACAGCGTTCTTACCACCCCTTCGATGCGCTCGCGCTCGGCGCGCACCTCGGGGCCGAGGTAGACGCGCTCGAACATGAACTCGCGCAATTGCCCCATCGCGCGCGCGGCTGCGTCGCCCTGGACGATCTCGCCCGCGCGCTCGGAGCACTCGACCATGTCGTGCACCAGCGCGTCGATCCGCGCCGAGCCCGAGCGCCCCAGCACGGCGATCGGCTCCGCGGGCAGGTCACGCTCGTGCAGCAGGCCGGCGCGCACGGCGTCGTCGATGTCGTGGTTGATGTATGCCACGCGGTCCATCACGCGCACAATCCGTCCCTCCAAGGTGGCGGGCTCGGGGGCACGGCTGGAGTGACTGGCGATCCCGTCGCGCACCTGCTCGGTGAGGTTGAGACCCTCGCCGTCACGCTCGAGGCGCTCCACGACCCGCAGCGAGTGCTCATAGTGGCGGAACCCGCCGTCGAAGTGCTCGCGCAGGCAGGCGTCAAGCACCTCCTCGCCGATATGGCCGAAAGGCGGATGCCCGAGGTCGTGCCCCATCCCGATCGCCTCAACGAGATCCTCGTTGAGGCGTAGCGCCCGTGCCACCGCGCGCGAGATCCCCGTCACCTCGAGCGTGTGCGTGAGCCGCGTGCGGTAGTGGTCGCCCATCGGCGCCACAAACACTTGCGTCTTGTGCTTCAGGCGGCGGAACGCCTTGCAGTGCACGATCCGATCGCGGTCGCGCTGGAAAGGGGAGCGCAGCGAGCAGTCGGACTCCTGGTGGGCGCGTCGCGATGGGTAGGAGCGCGCCGCGAGCGGCGAGAGCGTCAACTCCTCGAGCTCCTGGCGGCGCGCCGCGAAAGCGGCTGCCACGGTTTGCTCGTGCGATACGGCGCCCATTGCTCGATTGTGGCACCGTCGTCGGCCATCCAAGCCGCGGGCAGGCTGCCTTCAGCGCTCTCGATTCCAGTCGCTGCGCCCGGTGATGTGGTGGACCCAATGGTGCCACCGCTGCCGCTTATCGGGGTCCTCGCTGTACACGGGCGCCTTGTGCTCGGGCCCGGGCAGGCCCGACGTGGAGGCCGCGTCGATGCGCAGGTCGCAGCCGCGTTCGTGGATCGACGCGATCAGGCTCGCATCGACAAAGCGGACGCCATGGTTGGTGGTTGCGATCAGGAGTCCGTGGAAGACGTCCTCCTCGGGAGCGGACAGCACAGACATCACGGTTCCCACCGGGGTGCCGTCGGATGCCAGCACGGGCACGCCGTTATCAAGCAGTTGGTAGGCGATCGGCAACCCCTCGTCCATGCTCAGCACGATACAGGCGATTGGCATCGCGACCACATGTGAGGGCCATCGGCGCCGCTCGCGGGGTAGCTCCCACGTGGCCCATCACCGCGGATGCTCAGCCGGCGCGACCGCAGGCGGCAGATACTTACGCATCCCCGCTTCGACCGAAGACGGCAGACACTTACGCATCCCCGCTTCGACCGAAGACGGCAGACACTTACGCATCCCCGCTTCGACCGAAGACGGCAGACACTTACGCATCCCCGCTTCGACCGAAGACGGCAGACACTTACGCATCCCCGCTTCGACCGAAGACGGCAGACACTTACGCATCCCCGCTTCGACCGAAGACGGCAGACACTTACGCATCCCCGCTTCGACCGAAGACGGCAGACACTTACGCATCCCCGCTTCGGCCAGCGACCGGCATCAGCCGGAGGTGGGCGTGGTGCTCGAGCGTCTCGGAGATCGCGCGCTCCACCTGCCCCAGCGCGCGCTCGGGCGCTTCGGGGGTCTCGGCGAGCGCGCTGGCGAGGGCATCCGTCATGAAGCCATGCGCGTCCTCGCCCAGCGCAAAGGAGCCCGCCTCGCACGCGCCACACACCACACCGCCGGCGGCGCCGGAGAAGCCGACGAGATGCTCGCGCTCGCCGCAATGGGCACACGCGCCCAGGTGGGGGGCGAGACCGGCGGCGTGCAGCAGCTTCAAGCGAAACTGCAACCCTCTGGCTCGAGTGGCGCCCGCGGGTTGCTCGTCGAGCAGATTGAGCTTGCGGCAGAGCAGGTTGAACACGCCGGGGTGGGGCTCGGAGGTCTCGAACAGCCGCCCCACCGCATCGCACGCGCGCGCGGCGGCATCCAGCGCGCGGGCGTTTTCGCGCAGGCGGGGATATCCAGCGACCGTGTGGGCGCCGGTGACGGTGAGCAACTCGCCGCGCCCCTCGTGCAGTTCGATGCTGAGGCGAAAGAACGGCTCCAGGCGGCCCCCAAAGCGGCTGCGGGCGCGCCGCACGCCCTTTGCGATTGCGCTTACGCGCCCCCGGTGGGGGGTGTAGAGGTGCAGGATCCGGTCGGCCTCGCCGTAGCGGATCGAGCGCAGCACCACGGCCTCGGTCTTCAGCGGCGCGGGCATCAGGGGCGAGTGTAGGCGCCGTCCCGGCCGACACCAACGAGAAACATGCCATTTCCGCTCAGCGCTCACCCACAACCGCAGGCAGCCCTTACGTCCAAAACTGGGATGACGCTGATAAATAGAATTAAGAGCTTTGCGACACAATTCGCACATTGCGTGATATAAATTCCGACCAAGGTAATCGTCCAAATCCGCCATCGATGGTGGATCTGTCACCACCGGCCCTGGGTACGCTCAGGCAGGGGCAGTAGCTCGGTGGATGGCTGACAGCTGCATCAGTAGCGCACTCGACTATGCCGTGCGAGAAACGGGAATGAGAAGGGATGCGATGTCAGGCCTGGATGCCCTGTCCGGACTACCGTCGCCCGTTGGGAGCCCCGTAGGTCTGCCTGTTAAGCGCCCTCCAGGCCTAACCACCGAGCGCCCCTCGAACCTAGCCGTCGACAGCCCGGTGGATCTGCCCAGTGACCGGCCAGAGCGACCCCACCTGGAACGCCCCCAGCCCACGATCACAATCGCGCTGATCGGCGGCCAGCGCCTGCTGCGCGACGCCACCGCCAGCCTGCTCACCGCCCAAGACGGGTTGCAGGTGCTTGGTGCGTATGCCTCCGCGGCCGAGTTCTTTGCGGTCAGCTGGGAGAGCTCGCCGACGGTGCTGCTGCTCGACTGCGACGGCGTCGAGCCTGAGGAGTGCCGTGCGGCCGTGCGAACCCTGAGCGCGAGGCTTACGCGCTCGCGAGTCGTGCTGCTCTGTCGCACCGCCCCCGAGGAAATTGTCCGCTGCGCGATCGAGTACCGGGTAAGCGGCGTGCTGCTGAAGAGTTATTCGACCGAGGACATCCTCGCCGCGCTCGCCTACACCACCACCGGGCGCACCGTGCTCCCCGCCGGATGGCAACAGTCGCTCCCCACCCAGCCGGGAGACCGAGCCCAGTTGAGTCCCCGCCACCGCCAGATACTTGCGCTGATCGCGGCCGGACGGCGCAACGAGGAGATCGCGCTCGATCTCCACCTCAGCCCCAACACGATCAAGTTTCACATTCGCGCGCTGTATTCGCGGCTGGGGGTGCGCAATCGGGTCGAGGCCGCCAACCTGTACGCGCAGATCACCAGTGGCGACAGTTGAGCCCAGGATCGCGATCGTAGGCGGCGCCGAAACCCTCGTCGCCGAGGCGCTCACGTGGATGCTCACGAAAGGCGGCTACAGGGTGGTCGGCATCTATCCCAGCTGGCGTGAGCTCGGCGCGGCGATGGGCAGTTGCAGGCAGCGCCCCCAGGCCGCGATCGTCTACACCGAAGACCCGGCCGCCGGCCCGGAGGCGGTGGCCGAGATCAAGTTGGCACACCCAGAGCTCAAGATCCTGCTGCTATGTGAGCTCGCGACACCAACGGTGGTGCGCTGCGCTATCGAACAGCGCACCGAGGGTGTGGTGCTGACATCAGACACCGTCGAGGAGATGATCCTCGCACTGCGCAATGTGTTAGAGGGCCGTGCGGTAATGCCTGCGGGCTGGCAGTCGATCTCTACCGAGGGGTGCGATCCACTCGCCACATTGAGCGCGCGCGAGCGCGAGATTCTCGCCCTGCTCGCCTCTGGGATGAGCAACAAGCAGATCGCCGGCCACCTCACGATCTCCTCCAACACCGTCAAGTTCCACCTGCGCACGATCTACTCCAAGCTGGGCGTGCGCAACCGCGTGCAGGCTATGCGGGTGTCCTCGACTGACAGCGAAGCCGAAGACCAAGACCAAGCAAGCGCGCCTGCAAACTCCGAGCAGGCTTCTGCCACTCCGGCCGCGAATAGTTAACAACTCGATCGAATCGGGTACGACAGAATTGCGGCTCGGTTACGCGCTCCGACCACCCCAGCGACGGTCACCGTACCTTGGGGTAGCGCTTCGCCTACCCATCTGAGCGGGGTAAAAAACTACCCCTCATGATGATTGCGCAAGTAGCTGGATGCCCATAGCATCCTCAACGATGGAATACCCGTCGTGGGCCCATCGTTGCATGCACACCTCGTGTCCGTTGCAAGGCACTCCAGCTCACTCACACAAGGAGGAGGCCGCACTCATATGCGACCACAAATCAAAAGGAAAATGATCGCGGGGCTCGTCTCCGCGGCGGGAGCGGCGGTGCTGAGCCTCGGCACGCTTACAGCAGGCGCCGCCGCCGCTCCAAGCCAAACGTTCACACCCACATCCGACGGTCCACAGAGCGCCAACGTCCCGTATGTGGCGTGGGTGGGCGAGCACGTGCGTCTGGTGGCGTGCGACCCGAGCATCAACACCAGCGAAGAAGCTGGCCAGCACGTCAACTTCCGGCTGGAGGACTGGTCGGGCAACCCGGACCCGGCTGAGGTTCCGGAATCCGAATCCGGGACACAGGCTTTCTTCGCTCCCAGCGCGGGCAGCAGCCAGGCCGAAAGCGGCGATGGCTGCGTGAAGATCGACTACAAGTCGCTGAACCCGGGCCTGGGTCGGATCAGGGCGGTCGTCACCAACAGCGCGGGAGCGGTCGTGTTCTCGCATCAGTTCCTGGTGATCTGGCTAACGGTCAACAAGCCGACGCTGACGGAGCTCCCCTACGGGGGCGACCCCTCGGGCGACGGCGAATTCGTACCATCGCCCTTCTCCGAACCGGAATCGAGCGCCGACCAAGGTCTCGTTCAGGTCAAGGTGACGGGCAGCTTCCCGATCGAACCGACCTCGCCGCTGCACAACGTTCTGCCCGAAGCGAGCTACAACCTGCCCGAAAGCTGGGAAACCCTGGCCGACGCGTTGGCGAGCAGCTCCGGCGAAACGGAACCGCCGGGCAGCAACCCGGGCCTGTGGGACATTCACGGAAGCCCGGAAGAAGGCACGAATTCGGACGTGGTCGGACCGTTCGATCCAGAGGTCACCGAAACGCTCCTTAGCAACGGCAGGCTCAACCCCGACGACGCCCCAATGCCGGCGATGCGCATCGATGTGCACCTCGCGGCGAACGAAGGCGGATCGAGTCTGGGTGGCGTGGGTCAGATCTCCGGCGCGAGCAAGGCCCAGATCTACTCGGACAACCCGTACTACAGCGCGTACATCCCGGCCACCGATCGTCCCGAAGCTCAGGCGTCCGGTATCGACGGGCCTAGCCCCGGAGGCGACTTCCCCGGGTTCCTGAACAAACACCCCGAACCGTACAAGTTCTGGACATCGGTGCTCAGCACCGGGTCGCGCAACGCTGAATCGACGGGCTGCCTGCAGCGCACCGGCGGCCAGGACGAGGAGGAGGGCTCGACCTACTACCAGACCCCGAGCGGAGCGTTGAACGAAACGTTCTATACGGACGAGCGGGGCGAAGTGCTCGTGACCTACACGCCGGGCGACGGGTTCTACCTGAACCACATCCCCGTGTTCGGCGGAGCCGAAGGCGAAAGCGAAGAAGGCAAGCTCATCAAGAACGCCGACGGCGGCTGCGACCTAAAGAACCTGTACAACCAGGTCATCGGCGAATCGTCGCTCTCCGCCACGGCTGTGTATCCGTACCAGCCGGTCGACTACAAGGCGCAGAGCTCGGAAGCGCCGCTGGTCAAGAAGGTCAGGTCGAAGTGGGAAAAGGAATTCTTTGAATTCCCCAAGGGCAACGGTCCGAGCGAACAGAACGTGCGGATCGTCGTCGCCAAGGCACAGGACATCGATGGACGTCCAATCGTCGATGAGACGGTGTGTTTCCACGCACAGCAGGAAGCCGGGATCTACCCGTTCAGCAACCCCACCAACGGCGACTACCTGGAAGATCCGGGACAGCTGCTGGGCAAGGGGACGAACGTCTACCTGGGTGGCAGCTGGGTGAAGGACCCATACGACGTGGGCTCCAATCACCTTTGCGTGACCACCAACGACGAAGGCCTGGCCGCGATCGATCTGGTTGACAGCTCGTTCGCCTCGGTCGACCTCGCCGCCCGCTACGAAAACGAGGAGATCGTCCGCGATCATCTCGTCGACTTCCCGACCAACCTCGGGGCCAAGGAAAAGAAAGAAGCAGAAGAAAAAGCAGCCGCTGAAAAGAAAGCCGCGGAAGAAAAGGCGGCTGCCGAAAAGAAAGCGGCTGAAGAAGCCGCGAAAGCAAAAGCCGAACAGGAAGTGAAGGCCGAAAAAGAACGGGTCGCACGTGAAGACGCAGCCGAAGAAGCCCGTGTCAAACGGGAAAACGAAGCCGAAAAGCGACTGAACGAAAAAGAAAAGGCGAAAGAAGAACGCGAAAAAGCAACCGCGGAAGAAATCGCCAAAAACGACGAAAAACGCGCCACCGAAGAAGCCGCCGAAAGCGCTCGACGCGAAAAGGAAGCGGCTGCCGAAAAGGCCAGGCGCGAAGCAGAAGTCAAACAGCACGAAGAAGAAGTGGCGAAACTCGCCAAGCCGCTGGTGACCCCGCTCGCCGGAGGGCTCACGGACCCGCCGAAGGGCCACGGCAAGAAGAGCAAGGCCCATGTCTCCTCCAAAAAGAAGAAAGGCAAGAAGGGGGGCAAGAAGGGCAAGAAGAAGTAAGGCGGAGCAATAGTCGGTACCGAGGGCCCGCCTTGTGTGCGGGCCCTCGGTGGTTAAGGGTCACGAGTCCGGTCAGCAGGAGCGCTCCCCTGGCGACTCGCTCAAGCAGGGTGCGGGCAGTCAGCGTCGCTGTGATGTAGACCCTCGTCGCCGGTATGGGGCCCTGTTCGGCCGTTCCAGCCAGTGCTATACTTTGTGAAGTAATGAGCAAGATCACCGTCTACACGACCGAGCCGTGCTCGTACTGTGCGCGTGTGAAGGGCCTGCTGAAGTCGCGTGGCGTCGAGTTCGTCGAAGTCAACCTCTCCAAGGACCCCCAGGGCCGCCTGGCGCTGGCGGCGAAAACCGGGATGATGACCTTCCCGCAGGTGGTGGTGGACGACCACTTGGTGGGAGGCTTCGACCAGACGAAGGCCGCAGTCGAGAGCGGCCGGCTGGCGGAACTGCTCGCCGCCTGAGCAAACCCCTGGGCAGGCGCTCAGCCTCGACGCCGACCGGAACTGCTCGCCGGCCTGAGCGACCCGCACGGCAGGCGCTCAGGCTCGACGCCGGCCACTCCCCCGCGGGCGCGGTTGGCAGCGCTCGCAGACATAGGTGCCACGCCCGCCCACGACCATCTTGACGATCGTGGTGGCACACCGCGGGCAGGGCAGGCCCTCGCGGCGGTGCACGAGAAAGCGATCCTGAAAGGAGCCGCGCACGCCGTCGACGTGACGGAAGTCGTCGATCGTGGCGCCTCGCGCGTCGATCCCTTCGCGCAACGCCTCGATCACCCCCTCACGCAAACTGGCGTACTGCACGCGCGAAAGCCGCCCAGCAGCTCGCAGTGGGTGAATACCGGCGCGGAAAAGAGCCTCGTCGGCGTAGATGTTGCCAACGCCGGCGACGCGGCGTTGGTCGAGCAGAAAGGCCTTCACCGGGGTGCTGCGCCCCCGCGCGAGGGTGCGCAGGTGCTCGGCGGTGAAGCCCTCCTCCAGCGGCTCCAGCCCGAGCCGCTCGGTGAAGAAACGCTCCATCGCCTGCTCTCCCAACAGCAGCTCGCCCGTTCCGAAACGGCGTGGGTCGACGATCACCAGGCGTCGACGAGGGCGCAGCTCAATCCGCACGCGCACGTGGCTGGGCTCTGGTCGGGGCTCGCACAACACCGCCCCTGTCATGCGCAGGTGCTGTGCGAGATACACCTCCTCCGAAAGGCACCACAGCAGGTACTTGCCACGCCGCCGCAGATGCTCAACGCGCCGGCCGACGAGCGCGTCCGCCAGTTCCTCGGGCGCGAGCGGGCGCGACCAGCGCGGGTCGAGGATCTCCACGCGCAGCAGCCGCCGGCCCTCCACGAGCGGGGCGAGCTGGCGGCGGATTGTCTCAACCTCGGGAAGCTCGGGCACGATGCTTAGCTTATGTCCACCACACCAAAACCCACCCTCTCGACCCGGCGCGGCGGATGCTGGCGGTGCAGCGTCGCATTGAAGCTGTGCACCGGGCCGTCCCGATCGCGTGTCGCTCAGCGCTGCGCGCGCGGGTGGGCGCTGAAGTAGACGCCCTTCAAGCGCTCGGCGGAGAGGTGGGTGTAGATCTGGGTCGTGGCAAGATCGGCGTGGCCGAGCATGTCCTGCACCGAGCGTAGATCGCAGCCGCCGGCGAGCAGGTGCGTAGCGAAGGTGTGGCGCAGCGTGTGCGGGCTCATGCGCTGCGATAGTCCCGCGGAGCGAGCGTGGGACTGCACGATCTTGTAGAGACCTTGGCGTGTGAGCGGGCGGCCGCGGTGGTTGAGCAGCAGCGTATGAACACCCTGCCCGCCCACGCGGCGCGCGGCTGCCGCAGCCAGCACAGGCCGCCCGTGCTCGCACCATGCACGCAGCGCGAGGACGGCGGCACTGCCGACGGGGACGATCCGCTCCTTGGAGCCCTTGCCGCGCGCGCGCAGCATCCCCTCCTCCAGATCCACGTCGCCGAGCTCCAGCGCGATCGTCTCCGAGGCGCGCAGCCCGCACGCATACATCGTCTCCAGCAGCGCGCGGTCGCGCAGCGCAAGCGGGTCGGCGCCCGTGGGCTGACGCAACAGCAGCGACACCTCCTCACGCGAGAGCACAAACGGCAGCCGCTGCAGGCGCGGGGGCCCGCGCAGCTCAGCGGTTGGGTCGCGCTCAAGTAGTCCTTCGCGGCGCAGGTGACGGTAGAAGGAGCGCAGGCAGGCCGCCTTGCGCTGCAACGTGGCGGGCGCCACCGCCTGACGGTCCTCGCCGCCATCGGCGAGCTCCGAGAGGAACGCCGCGAGGTCGCGATGACCGGCGTCGAGCGCGCTCACACCGTGGCGGCGCAGGAACGCGCCGAACTGCAGCAGATCGACGCGGTAGGCCTCCAGCGTGTTGCGAGAGAGCCCCCGCTCGAGCTCCAAATAGGCGAGGAAGTCGAGCGATAGTCGAGTGAAATCGTCTCCGGCGGGCGGTGTGCCGTTGGTGGGAGCCGGATCGATCGAAGGTCCGCCGGCATCCGCGCGCGGGATCGCCAGGTCAGCCGCGGGGCCGGGGGACACCGTCCCCCCCGGCGAGGCGTGGGTGGCGGCAGAGAGCGTTGTCACTGGGCCATGCTTCGCCCCCGCGACGGCTACTCCTGCTGGCCGAAACGGGGATTCGTGCCGCAGGCGCGTGTCACCCGGCTTCGGTCGAAACGGGGATTCGTGCCGCAGGCGCGTGTCACCCGGCTTCGGTCGAAACGGGGATTCGTGCCGCAGGCGCGTGTCTAGCGGCTTTGGTCGGCGGCAACGGCGGCCGGCAGAGCAAGCGCGATCTCCAGCATCGCCTCCAGCGCCGCGGCGCTGACACGCTCCCCGGGCTCGTGGTTGCGCTCGGTGCCATTGGCGAGGTTGACGACGGGCAGGCCGGCGGCGATCAGCGCGTTGGCGTCGGACGCGCCGCCGCTGGCGATACGCACGGGCTCGTGACCGCAGCTGCGCAGCGCGCTCTCGGCGGCGCGCACCGCCGGCGTGGACGGGGAGGTGCGGTAGCCGCGGAAGGTGCGCTCGACGGTGACATCCACGTCGCATTCGCACTCAGGGAGGTTGGCGGCCTCGTGCACGCAGTCCAGCAACTCGGCGATCATCTGCTCGGCGCGCTCCTCGCGCACTGCTCGCACCTCGGCGAGGATCGAGCAATGTTCGGGGATCACGTTGATGGCCGTGCCGCCAGCGATCGTGCCGACGTTGGCGGTCGTCTGGGCATCGATCCGGCCGAGGCGCATGTCGGCGACAGCCCGCGCGGCGGCGAGGATCGCACTGCGGCCCTGCTCGGGGCGGACGCCAGCGTGGGCAGCGGCACCGCGGAAAATGGCGTACAAGCGGTGGTGGGTGGGCGAGGAGAGGATCACCTCTCCGATCGGGGAGGAGTGGTCGAAGACATAGCCGAAGCTGCTGCGTAGGGTGCTCGCATCGAAGGCGCGGGCACCCGCCAGCGAGCGCTCCTCGCCGACCGTGAACAGCAGCTCGATGTCGCAGGGATAGCCCGCGCCGGCTGAGCTCTCGCGGTGGGCGCGGCGCGCGAGCGTAAGCAGCACGGCGACGGCGGCCTTGTTGTCGGCACCGAGAATTCCCTCGTTGGCGTTTTCCCAGAAGCCGTCGTTGAGCACGGGCTCGACAGGGGCTTGCAGGGGGACGGTATCGATGTGAGCGCACAGCAACATGCAGGGACGCCCGCTTGCGCTAGCCGCGCCTCCTCCCCCACTGCCCACCCCTCCCCCGGGAATGTGAGCAAGCAGGTTGCCGCAATCCGAACCTGCGGCGGCACCGGCGTCGTCTTCGCGAACCTCGATTCCGAGCGCCCGCAGCTCCGCGACGATCCGCTGCGCGCAAGCGCGCTCATGCCCGGACGGGCTCTCGATCCCACAGAGCTCGGCGAAGATGTCGTTCAGGTGCCGGCGCTCGAGCTCGTCGGCCGGGCTATGCGCGCTCACTGTCAGTGCGCAGGCGCCCGCTGATCGCCTGCAGCGTCGCTTTCCATCGCTGGCAGCTCCTCGTCCTCGCCTAACGAGGCGTGTGTGAGGGCGGCGGCGATGAACTCGCGGAACAGCGGCGCTGGGCGCTCGGGACGCGACTTGAACTCGGGGTGAAATTGCGAGGCGACAAAGAATGGGTGCTCGGGCAGCTCGATCGTCTCCACCAGGCGCTCGTCCGGGGAGGTTCCGGCGATGCCGAGGCCGGCGTTCTGCAGCTGGCGGCGCAGCAGGTTGTTGACCTCGTAGCGGTGGCGGTGGCGCTCGTAGACGACCGCCTCGCCGTAAATCTCCCGCGCGCGGGAACCCTCGTGCAGCTTGATCGGGTCGGCGCCGAGGCGCATCGTGCCACCGAGGTCGGCGATCTCCTTCTGCTCGGGCAGCAAATCGATCACCGGGAAGGGGGTCTCGAGGTCGAACTCGGTCGAGTTGGCGCCCTCCATGCCGGCGACGTGGCGCGCGAACTCGGCGACTGCAACCTGCATCCCGAGGCAGATCCCCAGGAAGGGAACGTGCCGCTCGCGCGCGATCTGGGCGGCGGCGATCTTGCCCTCGATACCGCGCCCACCAAAGCCGCCGGGAATGAGGATGCCGTCGGCGTTGCCCAGCAACTCGCGTGTGCGCTCGCGCTCCTGTGGGTCGCGTCCCCCGGCGATCCCGACGCCCTCCAGCCGCTCAGAATCGACCCACTCGATCTGCACGCGCGCATCCCTCAAGGCGGCGGCGTGGCGCAGCGCTTCAGACACCGACAGGTAGGCATCCTCCAGCTGCACATACTTGCCCACGATCGCGATCCGTACGGTGCGCCGGGCTTGCTGAGCACGCTCGATCGGCTCTGTCCAGCGCGTGAGGTCGGGCGCGGGGGCGTCGAGGGCGAAGTGCTCGAGGATGAAGTCGTCGACCCCTTGCTCGCGGAAGGTGAGCGGCACCTTGTAGATGTTGTCGACGTCGCACGCGGACACGATCGCGCTCGGCGGAAGGCTGGCGAACAGAGCGATCTTCTTGCGAATCTCTTGCGAGAGCGAGCTCTCGGAGCGGCACATCAACATGTCCGGCGCAATGCCGATGCGGCGCAGCTCGTTGACGGAGTGCTGGGTGGGCTTGGTCTTCAACTCGCCGGCGTGGCCGATGAACGGGACCAGTGTGAGGTGGATGAACATGCAGCGACGCCGGCCGACATCGACGGGGAACTGGCGGATCGCCTCCAGGAACGGCAGCGACTCGATGTCCCCGACGGTGCCGCCGATCTCGGTCACCACGAAGTCGACGTCGCTCGACTGTGCGATCAAGGCGATGCGCTGCTTGATCTCATCTGTGATGTGTGGCACTACCTGGACGGTGCCCCCCAGGTAGTCGCCGCGGCGCTCGCGGCGGATCACAGTGTCATAGATCCCTCCGGCGGTGACGTTGGAGGCGCGGGAGGTGTTGGCGTCGGTGAAGCGCTCGTAGTGACCGAGGTCGAGGTCGGTCTCGGCGCCGTCCTCGGTGACAAACACCTCCCCATGCTGGTAGGGCGACATCGTGCCCGGGTCGACGTTGATATAGGGGTCAAACTTCTGCAGCCCCACGGTTAGCCCCCGTGCGACCAGCAGCCGCCCGATCGAAGCTGCGGCGATGCCCTTTCCCAGCGAGGACACAACGCCACCGGTGATGAAGATGAACCGGGTCTTTGCCGGCGGGTCTGCGTGGCGGTCGGGCACGGGGCGGCTCATGTAGCTGCTTGAAGAGTCTAGCCGCCGCCTCCACGGAAATCTGGCGGCGGCGCACTCCCCCACCGGACTCTCCGCTTACTCCGAGATTTCATCGGCTATGACCGGCCGCCACACTTGGATATCTGCTCTTTTGTCCACGATCCCCACGCGTTCTCCCGCCGGGCGGGCATGCCACCGATTGAGCTCATGCGCCGGCCATAGCTCGGCGTGTACCGCCAAGCGCTCCCACTCCAGAAGGAACCAAGCCGTGCTCTCAACTCGCGTCGCGACTGTCGTGGCCAGCGTGATCGCCGCATCGATGCTGCTTGCGCTGGCGCTCTCGCCACAGGCGGGGGCAAGGGCCGTTCGGGCCGCCTGCACACGCTCGGCGGCTAGTCACAGCACCCACGGCGCGCATTCCTGCAGCGCCCGCACCGACAAGGGCCACCGTAAGAGCAAGGCGCATCCACACACCAAGAGCGGTGGACGTTGCCACGGAGCAGACTCGCAGACACCAACCGGCGGCGGGCAAACCGAAGGTCCGCGGAACGGCGGCGGGGCTGGGAAGGAAACCGCGAACGGTGGCGGAGAAGCGAACGCTCCGGAAGCACTCTGCGAAGACGGCGGCGCTCCCGAAGCGGTCGAAGCGGGGGAAAACGGCGGCGAAGAAACTTTCGTTTGCGAAGACGGCTCCGAACCGGCCTGTGCCAATGGCCTCACCCCGGTGGTGTCCGACGGTCTGCAGCTGTTGTGCGAAGCGCCTACCGAAAAACGTTCGAGCTAGATCGACGCGACTTAGTAGTGCTTTGTTAGTTTCTTTGTAGGATTCGTTGCTGGTTCGGCGAACTCTTCTTGCGTCTGGTTCTTGGCGTGGGGAGGCTCGTGGTGACGATGATGGAGATGGTGGTGGATGGGCCTGTGGTGGTGCGGGAGCGTTTGGAGGTGTTCGCCGAGGGGGTGTTTGAGGAGGCGGTGAACCGGCCTGTGCAGCTGGTCAACGGCCGGTTGTATCTGCGGGGGCTGGTTGAGGAGGGTCCGCGTAAGTCGCTTGAGCCGATGGTCGCGCGGCTGGGTGGTGGGGCTGACTATGAGAGCTTGCAGCAGTTCTTGGCGGTGAGTACGTGGGATCCAGGGTTGGTCGTCAAGGCCACGGCTGAGCGCGTGGCGCCACAGATCGGTGTGCAGGCGTGGGTTCTCGACGAAACTGGTTTTTCGAAGGACGGCAAGCGTTCGCCTGGGGTCAAGCGTCAGTACTCGGGGACGCTCGGCAAGATCGGTAACTGCCAGATCGGTGTCTCGGTGCACGCCGTGGGCAGCAAGGGCACGGTCCCGTTGGGGTGGGCGCTGTATCTGCCCGAGGAGTGGTGCGAGGACGCCGAGCGCAGAGCGAGAGCGAGGATCCCCGAGGAGATCGAGTTCAAGAAGAAGCCACAGCTCGGGAAGGACCTGATCGAGCGCGCCGGCGGGTGGGATATCGGCAGGGCGCCGATCTTGGGGGATGAGGCGTATGGCGAGAACACCAGGCTGCGTCGGGATCTGGATGATGCTGGTTTCCAGTACGTGTTCTCGATCGACAAGATCGCGAGCGTATTCGCGCCGGACACCGTGTTCTCGCTACCCGAGCGCGCCGGGGAGACCGGCAGGCGGCGCACGCGGCTGCGCCCCTACCGCAAGCCCGAGCCCGCCCGTAAGCTCATCGCCCGACTCGCCCCTGAGAACATGCAGACCGTCACCTTCAGGGACGGCCCCGACGGGACGCCGGTTACCTCACAGTTCGCGTTCCTACGTGTCCGCGCACTGGCGCGCTGGCAAAACGGGGCTGAGCAAGAGCCCTGCGAGGAGTGGCTGATCTGCGAGTGGCCCGAAGGCCACAAGGAGCCACTGGACTACTGGATCAGCAACATGCCACCCTCCACCTCGCCCGAACATCTGGCGCGCCTGGCACGGATGCGCTGGAAGATCGAGCTCGACTACAAACAGCTCAAGGGCGAACTCGGCCTCGATCACTACGAGGGCCGCTCCTGGCTCGGCTGGTACCACCACACCGCGCTCGTGACGGCTGCACACGGCTTCCTCACCCTGGAGCAGCAGAACCCAAATCGCCCGCGGCCGGCCTGACCCTCCCTCAGGCAGTCCTCCTGTTCCAGCCCCTCTTCAAATGCTGGACCGGCCGCTACGCCACCTGTCACCAAACGATCAACCACGCCGACATACCCCTCCACAGAGCACCACAACACGAGTAGCGACCTAACAAAGCACTACTAGCACCGGTTTCAAAAGCGCGGCGCGTCCAGGGACGCATCCAGGCGTGCCGATAACCGCTGCGTAGCTGCTAAGCCGCCTTGCGCAGCTCGCGTGCGTGGCGGCGGGCGGCGGTGTCGCGCTCGGGGGCGCCGAGCATGCGCACCAGCTCGCTCAACACCTCCGGCTCACCGAGGCGCTCGACTTGCGCGCGGGTGCTGGTGGCGGTGGCGTCCTTGACGACGGTGAAGTGGCGAGCAGCGAGCGAGGCGATCTGCGGCAGGTGGGTGATGCACAGCACTTGGCGTGTGGAGGCGAGGTCGCGCAGGCGTTCGCCGACGGCACGCGCAGTGTGGCCGCCGATGCCGGCATCCACCTCATCGAACACGAGCGTCGCCTCTGAGCCGGTGTTGGCGACGGTCATCAGCGCCAGCATCACGCGCGACAGCTCTCCCCCGGAGGCGATTTCGCGCACGGGGGCAGCCGGGACGCCCGGGTTGGGGGCGATCGTCAGCTCGACCGCGTCGCCGCCGGTCGGGCCTGCCTCGCCGGCTGACCCGACCCCCTTGCTGCCTGTGCGCCCCCGCTCGGTGGAGAGCTCCACGGCGAAGGTCGCGGCGGGCATCGCCAGTGCGGCCAGCTGCTCGCGCACCGCCTCGGCTAGGCGCGGCGCGGCGTCTTCGCGTGCGGTGCGCAGCTCCACCACACATTCCTCCAATACAGACTCCGCGATCTGCAGCTGTGCAGTGACATCCTCCAGCGCAACCGCCGCCCCCAGCAACTGCTCGCGCCGCTCGCGCGAGCGCTCGCCGTGCGCCACCACCGCCGCGACGGTGCCGCCGTGCTTGCGCAGCAGTCGCTCCAACGCCGCCAAGCGCTCCTCGATGGCCTGCAGCCCTTGCGACTCCTGCGCCGTTTCCGCCAGCAACTGCTCGCCGTAGTCGCGCAGCTCGCCGGCGAGATCCCCGGCCTCGATCGCTAGGGCGCGGGTGCGCGTGGCAAGCTCATCGAGCGTCTGATCGACGCCCGCAAGCGCCTCCAGGCGCGCGGCGGCCTCGGCGCAGAGTGTCGTCGCGTCGGTGCCCCCGCCGCCGGCTTGGTCCTGCTCAAAGCCCGACCCGCCAGCCAGCGCTTCGGTGGCCTGGCCGGCGGCCGCAAGCAATCCGTCGAGGCGACGCAAGCGCTCGCACTCGGTGCGCAGCCGCTCCTGTTCGCCCTCCTGCGGCCCCAGCGCATCGATCTCGGCGAGCTCGTGCTCGAGCAGGTCGAGCTCGCGCTCACGCGCGCCATCGAGCTCCCGCAGCTCCTGCAGCTGACCGCGTAGCTTGCGCAGCTTGCTGTAGGCAACCGCACAAGCAGCGCGACGGGTTGCCTGCGCGGGGCCGCAGAAGCCGTCCAGAATCTCAAGCTGCGCGGCGGCCAACGTCAGCTTGCGATGCTCGTGCTGGCCGTAGAAGGAGAGCAGCGACTCACCGATCGCGCGCAGGTCAGCGATGGCGGCGGTACGACCGTTCAGATATGCGCGGGTGCGACAATCGGTGCCGACGCGCCGCGCGAGCACCAGCTCCTCAGCGTCTTGCGCCAGCAGCTCCCCGTGCTCGCCTTCGCGCAGCTGCTCAAGCAGCTCCGCGGAGGGCGCGAAGATGCCCTCGACGTACGCCTCTGTGGCGCCGGGACGCACGATCCCGGCGCGTGCGCGTCCGCCGAGCAGCAGATCGAGCGCGTGCGCCAACACGGTCTTGCCGGCTCCGGTCTCGCCTGTGAGCACGTTCAGACCGGGCGCCAGCTCCAGCTCGGCATGCTCGATCAGCAGCAAGTTCTCGACACGCAGCTGTAAGAGCATGCCCGCAGGTGTATCAGCGGGCACCGACGGATCACTGGAGCGCTCGCGGCAGAGCGGCCCATAGACTTGCGTTAATCGGTTACCAAGTGGCTCTTCCCCTACCCATACACGGCATGGTTGCCCACCAGTTAGATGACACTGAGCTGCCCTCGCGAGGCTCGATCGAATACCTCTCCGAGCTCGCTTTGCGGGCGCGTTTGGAGGAGGAGGTCAACCGCGCCGCCCGCCACGGCACCGCACTCAGCTGCCTGCTGCTCGATATCGAGGATCTGCCGGCGCTGCGACGCGCACACGGCGAAGACCTGGCCGAACGGGCGCTCGCCTACGTCGAGCTCGCGCTGCGCCGCGAGCTGCGCCGCTTCGACCGTGTCGGGCGTCCCGCCGAGAGCGAGCTGTTGGTGGTGTTGCCCGGCGCCGACGGCCCGCACGCTGAGGTAGTCGCGCGGCGGGTGCTTCAGCGCATGCGCTCGATCAAGCTCGAAATCTCCGCCGAGCGCCACCCGCTGCGGGTCACGGTTGGGCTCGCCTCGTGGCGAGCCGGCACCAGCGCCGCCGCACTGCTCGAAGATGCGCGTGCGGCAAGGTTTCCCGAGAACGGCCGGCTGCCGAGCTAAGTTTCCCGGATGCTCTCCGGCTCCGAGCTGTGGCTTTTGCGCCTGATGGCCGATCGCGGCCTGGCGCTGCTCGATGCCACGTCGCTGCTGATGGTGATCGAGGAGCGCCGCGAGCTGCGCGTCGCCGCCGCCGCCGGCAACGGTACGCCGCGGCTGCGCGTGGTGCCCGTCGAAGGGAGCGCGTTGGGCGCCCTCTACCTGGCTGGGCAGCCGTTGGCGCTCGATCGTCCGCGTGGGCAGGAGGCGGCGTGGCTGCACGAATTGGGTCTCGAGGCGCGCGCCGCCCTGGTTGAGCCGCTGAGCATGGAGGGCCACGGCGGCGGCCTGGTGATCGCGCTGCGCGCGGGCGGCGGCTTCCGTGGGCCCGACCGCCAGGCGCTGGCGGCGTTCGCGGCGAGCGTGGCACAGCGTTTGGCGGCGGAGCGCTCGGTGGAGATCGAGCGGCTGCGCTATGGGATGGAGGCACGCGAGCGGGAGCGCACGCGCTGGGCGCGCGAGATCCACGACGAGACCGTGCAGGGCCTGGGGGCGCTGCGCCTGAAACTGGCGGACGCGCGCGACCGCCACGACGAAACAGCGCTCAACGAGGCGGTCGATGTCGTGCTCGAGGGTCTCGGCATGGAGATCGACGGGCTGCGCCACCTGATCACCGAGCTGCGGCCGGCGGCGCTCGACGATCTCGGCTTGGTGCCCGCACTCGAAGCGCTCGCGCGCCGTGCGCACGCGATCGACGGCCTGGAGGTACAAACGGAGATCGCGCTGGACCTCACCGAGGAGCGGTTGGACGCGGAGCTTGAGAGCACGATCTACCGCGTCGTACAGGAGGCGCTGACGAACGTAAGCCGCCACGCGCAAGCCACGCGCGCGGTGGTGAGCGTCGCGCCGAACGGCGTGGGCTCGGCGGTGCGCATATCGGTCACCGACGACGGCCGCGGCCTGCCGGCCGGCGGTGCCGGCCTGGGCCCCCGCGGCGACGGCTTGGAGGGGGGTTTTGGGATGTCGGGGATGCGTGAGCGCGCCGAGCTGGTCGGCGGCGAGCTGGAGCTCGGCCCTGCGCCCGGCGGCCAGGGCACCACGGTTCGACTCACGGTCCCGCTGGCGGGGCGCCCCGTGGGGGTGTGAGCCGCCTAGCTGATTAGCCTTTCCGCGAGGGCGAAGTCATTCACCACCCCACCACCTCCTCCCCCAACCACTTTACAAAATGAAGTGTTTAGGGGCCCCAAAAAGTAAATAAACCCCCAGGCAGTCGACCTAACCCAAGTAGTCGACCTAACCTCAGGTAGTCGACCTAACCTCAGGTAGTCGACCTAACCTCAGGTAGTCGACCTCACCTCAGGTAGTTGACCTAACCCCAGGCAGTCGACCTAACCCCAGTAGTCGACCTCACCCAGGTGATCGACCTCGTCCGCCCCAGAGCACCCGCCTTTGACAGGCACGGACGGTGGCTCAGTCCACCAACCCGAGGCGCCGCGCGTAGGCGGTGATCTCCGCGCGCGAGGAAAACCCAAGCTTCTCGATCGCGCGAGCACGGTAGGTCTTGACGGTGCGCTCAGCGACGTGTAGCTGCTCGGCGATCTGCGGGTTGGTGTGGCCGAGCGCAATCAGCCTCACCACCTCGCGCTCGCGCTCGGACAAGGCCGCCCCCTCCTGCGCAGTCTCGCCGCCGGTGGCCATCAAAGCGCCCAGCCGCGGGTGCAAATAGTTGCCGCCGGCCACAGCGAGCCTGAATGCCTGGAGCAACTCCGCCGGCTCGGCCTCCTTGAGCACATAGCTGCGCGCCCCCGCCCGCAGCGCCTGGCGGGCGTACTCGGGGTCCTCGCGCATTGTCAAAATCGCCACCGCAAGCGACGGGTGCGCGACGAAGCATTGCGGCAGCGCCGCCAAGCTGGAGCCGCCGGGCATCGTCAGATCGAGCGTCAGCAGGTCGGGCTTGTGGGCGCGCACTTCACGGATCGTCGCCGGCACGTCGGCGGCCTCCGCCACCACACGGAACTCCCGCGCCTCGCGCTCCAGCACGGTGCGGATCCCGTCGCGCACGACGGCATGGTCGTCGGCGATGATCACCTCGATCGGACGATCCACGCCCGGAGTGCCAGGTTGCATGCCGCATACCGTAGCGGCCGCGGGGGCGGTAACCCGCGCAGCCAACGGACCAAACCTGCCCCGGCAAGCGATGAGCCGCACTTCAGGGACGACACAGATCGTCACCTTTAGGACGACACGATCGGCACCATCCAGACGGCAGACAAACGCCCGCGGAGGGCGCATCATGTCGTGTTGCAGTGACCTATTCAAAGCGGCCCACCAATCCGGACCGGCAATGCGCGATTAGGCAGGGCGCCGCAGAGCAGATTCGAGGTATGACGATGTGCACCACACCACGACAAGCCGAAGCAGGTGAGCAACGATGACCGCTGTGGGCGTCGCGCTCGTATGGCTGGCTATCGCCGCAGTGGCGTTCCTGGCGCTGTCGGCGCTGGCGCGCCTGTCGGCCAGCAGGAACGCCGAAGCGGAATTGGGGATCGTCGGTCAGGCCGAGCTGATCGACACGAGCTACATGAGCACATGAGCCCCTCGCTTGACACCGGGCAGCACTCGCGCATCCTGGTTGCGGGCGCCGACGCGGCGCAGCGCGCAGCGGTGCTGCACAACCTCAGCGAGACGCTACCCCCGAGCGCACAGCTCGGCGAGGCGTGCGCGGTGTCGGAGGTATTAGCGCAAGCCCCCGCCAGCAGCGTGGTGATGCTCACCGGAGACCTCGACGAAGTTTCCGCCGAATCGCTGATGCACATGCTGGGTAGCCGCCATCCCAGCCTCCCCGTCGTGGCCCTCGGCCTCTCTGCGCGCGGCGCCAGCAGCGGGGCAAGCCCACTCGCCTGGTGAGCCTCGCCGGAGCGCCGGGCCGGCGCCCGTCGCTCCCTGCTTGCACGTGCCAGCGCCCGTCGACCCCTGCCTGCACGTGCCAGCGCCCGTCGACCCCCGCTTGCACGCGCCGGCGCCCGCCGATCCCGTACTTTACCCCCGCGCAGGTTGCCGACCTTCCCACGGCGGTGGTGCGCTGAGAACGCTTGTGACTTCCGCTTGAAGCGTTTGCATCGTCGTATTTGCAAGATGAGTGTCTGGAGGTCGGAGGGGAGGGAACCTGGACCCGCCAGGGCCCGGACGAGGATGTCTGCTGTTCCGGCTTCGGTTCGGTCTTCGGTTGACATTAGTATGGTGCTAATTATACTAGCTCCACTGAACAACCCAAGGAGACAGAATGGTTATCTTGCCTGGCACGAAGAGGTCTCGGCTTGCGGCTGCAGTCGCGGCGACCGTGCTCGTCGTTGGCGTCCCGTGGGGGCTCGCCGGTGTCGTGCAAGCCCGTGTCGCACACCGCGGCCGGTCACACGACGGTGCAGGTCGACATCGGTCACACAGGCTGCATCGCCACGCTGTGCGCGCTGGCACCACCGCCGTGACGGTCACCCCCCTGGCGTTCAACATCCATCTCTCGCCGACCTTCGAAGTCGGGCAAGCGGGCTGGAACGTCGTGGTCGAAGAAAACGGCGCCTTCGGGGGCAGCACCGGCATTGGAGTCATCCATCCATCGACGCCGTTCGTCAGCGTCTCTGGTCACTCCAGGGAGGGGTCGCACGAAGCGACGACGATCGCTGTGACGCTTCCCGAAGTAGCGGCCGTGTTGGTCGAAGGCAACATGCGTGTGCCTACGGAAGCGCTCCCGGGTCTCCCCTTCGGTTTGCGGGCAGCCCGTGTGGTAGCGCCCTACGAAGAACCTCAAGGCCCCCCAAGCTCTCTGGCGAGCTGGCCGGCCATCATCAAGCCCATGGTGGCACTGGGTGGGAACGGCGAACCAATCCAGCAAGCGACCTCGCGGGAAACGCAGGAAACCTCATTTCAGGGCACGGTGCACAAGTGGAGCTATCCGAGCGAGCCGCCAAAGGGATCCTGCGAGCTGCATGCCGCCGGCGAAGCCGGGCTGACCGCCGAGAGCGGGGCGGTTCTCAGCGACATTCGGCCCTACCCCGGGCAGATATTTGCCGATGCGTTCCTGCCGTGTGACTCGACGTTGTACTCGCTCGACGGTCATCAGTTGCGGGCGTACGTGCTGCTCGACGCGGCGCATCCCGGCAGGCTCCCCGCTACGATCCCGGGCTTGGCGCCCGTGCCTGGCGCTCCAGGCATCTACAGCGGGAACAGCGGCTTCTACGGTGGCCCGACCGCGCTCACCGCGCGGCGCTCAGCCGACGCCTGGCTGGCGGTCGATGGCGCCGGCAGCCCCGAACGGATGCAACTGCTCGAAGATCTCTCCGCCACGACCGAACTGTAGGGCCGCGGCGTAGCAGCACGCAGCAGCGGGCGCTGCCCTGACGCTCAGTTGGAGTCAGGGCAGCGCCCGGATGATCTCCAGGAGTTCCTCGCGCCGGTAGCCGTTGTGTCGAGCGAGCTCGAGTAGCTCCCTGGCACGGACGAGCACGGCGCCACGCTCGAGGCTGCCGGCCACACGTACGCCGTGGCCACGGCGGAACTCGAGCAGACCTTCGTCGCGCAGCTGACGAAGCGCGCGCAGCACGGTGTTCGTGTTGACATCGAGCACCGCGGCCATATCGCGCGCCGGTGGCAACCGCTCGCCGGGCTTCGCCTCGCCTTCGGCTATCGCGCGGCGCAGCTCGCCTGCCACCTGCTCGTGCAACAGCGTCGGTTCAGCACGGTTGACCTCAAGGTGGAGCATAGTGCTAAGGTTACTAGCTTCAATGCCCGCGGTCCAGGACAGGCCTCGACAGGCGTCTGCTCCCGAGGCGCCCGAGCACGACCTTCTCTACGCCCCATGGCCCGATCCCCAGCAGGGCGTGATCGAAGAGGCGCGTCGGCGCCAGTGGCGGCGCCGCAGGCGCCTCGCGATCGTCACGGCCATCGCCGTGCCACTGATTGCGCTGGTGGGGGCGCTCATCGGAGGCTCCCGGGCCAACCTCCCGCACCCCGGCGTGGCCGCTCACAGCTCCGCCGTAAGCGCCAGGGCCGGCAAGCTGGCCTTCAACGTCAGGCTCGCCCCCGTGCTCGAAGTCGGCCGGGCAGGATGGCGGGTCTTCTACGAAGAAGCAGGCGCGCAGGCTGGCAGTACCACAACAGGGATCGCCGTCAGCTCAGATGCCTATCTGTCCGACGAGGGTGGCAGCCGTGGCGGCTCGCATCTCTGGACCACCAGGATCGTCACAACCCCCAACGTGGCCTCGATCCTGGCCGAAGGGAGAACCCGCGTACCGACGGTCACGCTACCCGGGCTTCCATACGGATACCGGGCAGCTCGCATCCTCACGCCGATCGAAAACACGGAAACCACCGTCGCGCCACATGGCGATCCCAGACCAGGCGGCATGGGACCTCGCTCGCTTGTGCCACTCGAAGCCGAGGGTCAACCGATTGGCTCCAAGCCGCAGCGCGAGACACCCTTGCAGGCGACGGTGCGCTCCTGGGACCACCCTGGGCGAACTCCGGGAGGCTCTTGCGGGTTGCGGGCGAGCCCCATGCCTGGGCTTACCGCGCAAGGCGGGCGGGTCGCAACCGCGATCCGGCCCTACTCCGCCAGCGCCGGCGGCCAGCAGATCGTGGGGCATGCCTTCCTACCCTGCGTATCGGTCGAATACCACCTCCAGGACCAGCCGCTGCGGGCGCTGGTCCTGCTCGATGCGGCTCATCCCTCAGCCCGCGCGGCCATGCTGCCCGACTTCAACTCGGTGAGCGGCGCGCCTGGATTCTTCGACCAGGGCGGCCTGACGGCGAAGCGAGAGGGCAACACCTGGCTGGTCGTCGCACAGGGAAGGGGGGTTGCCCAGCGGGTCGAGCTTCTACGCCACCTCACCGCGCTGGTCAAGCTCGACTCCTTCGTGCCAGCTGCGCGGCTCAGTGCTCAGTAGGTAGTTGAGCTGTTGTCAGCTGGCAAGACCGCTTGCAGGAAATCCTCCAAGCCGTCCAGACAGCCCGGTTATGTCCCGCCCAGTCGTTAGCGTGGCGGCGTGTCAATGCTGCCCACGTCCCCCAGGATGCGGAGGATCCTGGCCGCCTACACGGTCAACAAGCTGGGGACCTGGTTTGGCACCGTCGCGCTGTCGCTGGCGATCTACGACCACACCCACAGCGCGGCTGCTGTCACCGCGCTGTTCGTCGCGCGCTACCTACCGGCCCTTGCCGTGCCGGCATTGGTGGCCCGTGTGGAGGCCTCCACACGCAGGGGCAACCTCAGCGCGTTGTATGCGTTCGAGGCGATCTGCACTGCCTTGCTGGCGGCGCTTGTGTGGCACTTCCTGCTGGCGGCGATCCTCGTGTTGGTGGCGCTCGACGGAGCACTCGAACTGACCGCGAGCTCACTGCTGCGCGCCCAAGCGGCACGCGTCGGAGCCGAGGAGACGCAGGCGGCCGAGCAGGGCATCTACAACGCCAACGCGGCACTCAACGTCGCGCTGTCAGCCGCGGTCGTGATCGGCCCACCACTCGGTGCGCTCGCCGTGAACGCCTTCGGCAGCTCCGTCACATTGCTGATCGATGCCTGCTCCTTTGTCGCCTGCGGAGCACTGCTGGTGGACCTCTACGTGTATGTCGAGGAGCGCGCCGGCGCCTCGGTGCGTGCGCGGCTGGCGGTGGCGTGGGAGCACGTGCACGAAGCGCCGTCGCTGCGTGCTGTGCTGTTGATCCAGGCGACGGCGCTAGTCTTTTTCGAGACCGCCGCGCCGGTGGAGGTGTTCTACGCAAAGGGCACCCTGCACGCCGGCGATATCGGCTACGGCGCGCTGCTGGCGGTGTGGGGCGTGGGCCAACTCGTGGGCAGCCTGCTGTTCGCGCGCGGCGCGCGGCGCACGCTGGGAGCAATGTTGACGCTCGGCACACTCGCGGTGGGGCTCGCCTACCTTGGTTTCGCCGCGGCGCCCACCCTGGCGCTGGCTGCGCTGGCGGCGATAATCGGTGGCGTCGGCAACGGCGTGCAATGGGCGTCGCTGCTGGGCACCGTGCAACTGCTGGCGCCCGAGCGGCTGCGCGGGCGGCTGATGGGCGGGGTCGAATCGATCGGGGCGCTGTGCCCCCTGATCGGGCTGCCGCTGAGCGGGCTGGTGATGGCGTTGAGCTCGCCCCGCATCACATTCCTGGTGTTTGGGTCGATCATCGCCATCACGACCGTGGGGTTCGCACGGCTGTGGGTCAACGGCGCGATCCGCTCGATTGGACCGGCCGGGCCCTCCATCAGCGCAGTGCCGAGCGATGCACTCGCCCCCACCTCCGCATCCGCCTTCGACACGCGGTCGAGGGAGCTCGGCCGGATCGGCGCCCCAGCTCCGGGCGAGGTGCTCGACCCGCCGCCGGGGGGACCTGTTCAGACGACATCTACCTGATCCCCCGGATATGACCTGCCGTCGTTAAGTGCGACGCCTTATCGGCCGTTAAGGACGACAGAGGCAACGTATGCCGGCATCTAAGATAACGACACGACTTTTCTGGCTGGCGGAGGCGATCTTGCTTGTCGGAGCGGTTGCCACCGCCGTGGTGACCTACCGCGCCGAAGACTGGCAGCCAATCCAGCTCGTAGTGCTGCTGATGGCGCTCGCCCTTGGTGGGCAGCGGCTGAGCATCAACCTACGCGGGCAGCAGATCACGGCGGCGTTCATCGCACTGGTGCTCGCGATGACCTTGCTCGGCCCGGCCCCCGCCGCGCTGTTTGGCATCGCCGCGATGGTTCTTACCTCCGCCAGCCGCAAGCTGCCGCCCGCGGCCTGGCTGAACAACCTCGCAACGTTCGCCGCTTTCCCGGTCATCGGCGGCCTGCTCACGCGGGCACTTGCCGGCAACGTCCACCACGACGTGCACCACGCCACTCAGGGCATCGAATTCGCGCTCGTGGTGGTGGCGGTGTTTGTGGTTACCGACAGCATCAACTTTTTGCTGATCGCGCTAGACAACCGGATCCTCGAGGGTCGCCGACTTTCCAGCCAGGTGCGCGACGTGCTGGTGCCAATCTTGCCGGGGCAGGTCGCGGCCGCCGCGCTCGCGGCCGGGCTGGCGGTCGCATACACCAACCTGGGCTTTCCCGTGCTGTTGTGCTCGGTGTTGGTGATCCTGATCTTCCAATACCTGGCGATGGCGCTGTTGCGCTCCGAGGATCGAGCCGATCAGTTGGAGGCGCGCTCGATGCATCTGGCCTCACTGCAGCTGGGCGTACTGACGACGCTGGTTGAGACCTTGGCGTTGCGCGACCGTGTCACCGCGCGCCACGCCGCCGCGGTCGCCCGCTACGCGCGCGCACTCGCACAGGAGGCCGGCTGCAGCGAGGCCGAGCAGGACATCGCGCACACGGCGGGGCTGCTGCACGACATCGGCAAGTTCGCACTGCCCGACCGGATTCTCAACGCCGAGATCCTGTCCGACGAGGACTGGGCATTGATCCGCCGCCACCCGCAGGACGGGGCGACACTGGTGGGGCGGCTCGACGGTTATGGACCGGTGGCCGACGCGATCCTGTACCACCACGAGCATGTCGACGGCAGCGGCTACCCCGCCGGTTTGATCGGCAACGAGATCCCCTTGCCGTCACGCATCCTCGCGATTTGCAGCGCCTACGACACGATGACCTCGCGCGACAGCTATCGCTCGCCGAAAACCCCGCAGGACGCAATGACCGAGCTGCGCCGGATGTCCGGACGCCAGTTCGACGAGGAGCTCGTCAACGGCTTTGTGGCGATGCTCGAGCGCGAGGGACCCACGAAGCTTGCCTCTGGCGACGAAGCCGACTTCGAGTCGGAGTTGGCCTTCGAGCGTCGCGCCCGCGCGATCGCGCAGCCAACGGCGAGGTAGCACAGCGTGTTGGCGGGGCCAACAGCAAACGAACGCCGCATTAAGCGGCGTTCGTAAGAAAACTAACTAGCTGATGTAACCAAAGCGATGCTTATTTGTTGAAACCCATTCTCGTCCTCCTTAGCTCGGGGCCCAGGGCCGCATGGTTTGGGGGCTAGCGGCCCCCGGTTCCAACCTCTCCAGGACAACCGCAACCTATCTATTTGAGTAGGTTTGCGCACGATAGTACCAGGATTAGACGAATTGTCTAGCTTTGAACAGAGATTCGCTGCATTGTGCAGCATTGATTGCATATGCAGGACTTTTGGAGACCCGGATAGTCGAAGCCAGGCCGCCCGGCTCTGGCGGAGACGGTGAGGCAAACGTCCACAAAAGTGCGCGACGCTCAACTTCCGGGGGCGGGATGCCGACACGACCCACATGAGGCGCCGGAGCGAGCGCTCCGCGCCACCCACCGACCCCCCGGCCACCGGCCTCCGATCGAGAGGACCCGCAAATGCCTTTCGCCCCACCGAACTCTCCGCACAGCGACCGCCAGCTGGTGTTCACCAGCTCGCAAGCGGCGCGCTATCTCGGCGTCTCGCTCGCCACGATCCGCCGCTGGGCGGACGCAGGGCACCTCGACTGCTACCGCACCCCGGGGGGACAGCGGCGCTTCTCGCGCGAGCAGCTCGACGGGTTTGTGGGCTCGCTGGAGCGCACCGGCGAGCAGCGTGCGCCGGCCGTCAGCCGCGCGGCCTAAGTTTCAGTGCGCCGGCAGTCAGCCGCGCGGCCTGAGTTTCAGCGCGCGAGCCGTCCGAACTTCTCGCGCAGTCGGCGATAGAAGGAGGAGTCGGGGAGCTGGGCGATCGTGCCAACGCCGTCGACGAAGCGCGCCCGGATGCGCCCATCGGGCGCCAGCTCACAGACCGGACGCCCGTCGACCGCCACGTCAAGCGCCTCGCGGGAGCGGTTGTGGATCGTGATTAGATCGCTTGGGGCGGCCACCAGCGCACGGGCGGTGAGCGAGTGGGGCGCGATGAACGAGACAACAAAGCCCTTGACCCCCCACGCCATCACTGGGCCGCCGTTGGCGAGGTTGTAGCCGGTTGACCCAGCTGGGGTTGCAAGCACCAACCCATCGCAGCGCACCGAGCCGAGCTCCTCGCCGTCAAGCGCATACGCCAGCTCCGCCACGCGCTCACCGATACGGCGGTGGATGGCGACATCGTTAATCGCGGTCTCCTCGCCGCTGGGTGTCTCCAGGACGATCCCAGGAAGGCGGAGCAGCTCAAAGCGACCGCTGAATGCCCGGGCAACGCCATCCTCGAGCTCCTCCGGCTCGACGGTCGCGAGGAAGCCGATCTCGCCGAAGTTGATCGCGAATACCGGCACGGAGCTGCCCGCGTAGAGCTGTAGCGCGCGCAGGATCGTGCCGTCTCCCCCGAGCACGAGACAAAGCTGCTCAGAGCCATCGCCGATGGCGGCATCCACCTCGACCCCTGGTCCGGCACGCAGGTTGTGCTTGGCGGTCTCCTCGGCATCGAAGCACAGCGTGGCACCGGCGATGCGGGCCATCTCGGTCAACCTCAACAACGGCGCGCCGGTGTCTTCCGTGCGCCTGTGGGTGAGCACCGCGATGCGCTCAGCGGGCGCATGGAAAACGTCACCGCCGGAGGAAGCCCGGTTTTTTGGATGAGCGCCCTGCGGGCGCCCGCTGGCACGTGAATGAGTGGACACGCGCTATGGCTCCTCGACAAGCGCCATCCGCTCGATCTCCTCGGCGTCTGACGCGGCGCCGGCACGCCCAGGCTCGGCGAGCCAGAGGAAGGTCTCACGGTTGCCCTTCGGCCCGGGCAGGCCGGAGGAGCGGAAGCCGAGCACGGCGGGGGCAGCAATTGGATCCCCGCCCCCCCGCCCGATCGCACGCGCCGCAAGCGGTCGCTCGACCTCGGCGGCCGGGCAAGTCGGGCTTTGGAAGCCCGCGACGGCAAGTCCCACCGCGACCAGCGCCTCGCGGCGTGCGACGGGGTCGCGCACCACACCACCTTTGCCGACACGCGCGCGCGGCGCCTCAAACTGGGGCTTGACGAGCGCGAGCACGTCATAGGGCGCCACCAGGCAGCCGAGCACGGCGGGCAGCACCTTGGTGAGGGAGATGAACGAGACATCCACCACGGCGAGGTTGGGCACAGCCGGCAGCATCGCAGGAACGAGCGCGCGCGCGTTGGTGCGCTCCAGCACGTGCACCCGTGGATCGCTGCGCAGACGGTGGTGAAGCTCTCCATAGCCAACGTCAACCGCCACCACCTCGGCGGCACCATGCTGCAGCAGGCAGTCGGCAAACCCTCCGGTTGAGGCACCCACGTCCAGTGCCACACGCCCCGCCACGGCGACCTGCATACGCGACAGCGCGTTCTCCAGCTTGATCCCTCCGCGCGACACATACCGGGGGCGCTCCGCCACGCTCACGACCACATCCGCCGCCACCATCTCCCCCGGCTTCTCCGCGCGCCGACCCCCCGCGCCGAGGCGCACCTCACCCGCCATCACAGATGCCGCAGCCCGGCTGCGTGAGTCGAACAGGCCGCGCTCAGCCAGCAGAGTGTCCAGACGCTGCTTACCCATCGGCTCCGAACGGTATCCGCTCGCGGCCTCACGAGGGTGGCGTTAAATGAAACGGCCCGCCTGGGAAGCGGGCCGTTTCGAGGGAGGAGGGATGCTGCTGTACTTCGGGTCTGAAAGCATCATGGCCATTGCGGGCGCGCTTGTCTGTGAACTTGCGCACACATGGGTGGCAACTGCATAACAACGAACCGCATACGCGCCTAAAGAGGCGCCGTGCCGTATCCTCGCGGAGTGCCCAGGCGCGTTTGCGTTGGTCTGGCCTTGTGCGCTGTGGCGCTGGCCGGTTGCGGCCTTGCCATCGGCAAGCGGCAGTTCGTTGTCGAGCAAGGCTCTTCTGCTGGCGGCATCTCGGCGGACAGCGGCGGGGGGAAGATACCCCAGGACGTGTCCGAACTGCCTTGGTTTCACCCGCGAGGAAAGCTGCCGCCCGGAGAGATGACGGAAGCAGAGGAAGTACAGCGGTTCCACGAAGCGGTCGTCTACATCGACCGGCACTGCCCGTGCACGTTCGAACACACCCGTACCGGCCTGCGAGTCGTCTCGTTTGCCCACCCGTAGCGGTCAGATAGCCATAGCTCGTTCGCACCACCATTCTTGTTTCCACGCCAAAGCTACGAGCCGGCCCATCTCGCGGTCAGCCGCTTTTGGCCGCCTGGCCTTTGGGGGGTTCGAGGTGGGCCGGCGATTCCATCTACGCCCCCACAGCTGCGGAGTCGCGGTCGAGGATCGCGGTGGCAACGCGTTCGGCGATCTTTGCGCCGGTGAAGCCGACCTCCTCGTGCAGTAACGCCGGCTTGCCGTGCGTTATGTAGCGGTCGGGCAGGCCTACCCGCAGGATCCTTGGGGTGATTCCCATCTCGCTGAGGGTCTCCCACACGGCGCTGCCGAAGCCTCCGGCTAGCACCCCCTCCTCGATTGTCACGAGCAGGTCATGCTCCGCGGCCAGTTGCGCCATCAAGCCCGCGTCGATCGGCTTGGCGAAGCGCGCGTCCGCGACCGTCACGCCGAGGCCGCGGCCCTCCAGCAAGGTTGCCGCCTCCAAAGCCTTGCCGACGCCGCTGCCGTAGCCGACCAACGCCACGCGGCGCCCGGCTCGCGCAAGGGGTGTGGATGGGATGGTGGTGCCGTGAGACTCTGCTTCGGCGGTGGCTCCCGTCGTAGCAGTGGCGCCTTCGCCGAGGCCGCTGCCGGTGCGCCCTGCCTCGCGCAGAATCTCGCCGGTGCCGATCGCGATCGCATGGGGCTCCTTGGGCAACGGCACGCCCGTCCCCTCTCCCCGCGGGTAGCGCAACGCGACCGGACCGTCGTCGTATGACAGCGCCGTGTGCAGCATGTGCACCAGCATCGCCTCGTCGCGCGGAGCCATCAACACGATGTTGGGCAGGCAGCGCAGGTAGGCGATGTCGAACACCCCATGGTGGGTGGGGCCGTCGTCGCCGACCAGCCCGGCGCGGTCCATCGCAAACACCACGTTGAGCCTCTGCAAGCAAACGTCGTGGACGATCTGGTCGTAAGCACGCTGTAGGAAGGTGGAGTAGATCGCGGCCACCGGCTTGACCCCCTCCAGCGCCAGCCCAGCCGCGAACAGAATCGCCTGCTGCTCGGCGATCCCCACGTCGAAATAGCGCTCCGGGAGCGCCTTTTGCAGGATGTTGAGGCCGGTGCCGGAGTTCATCGCGGCGGTGATGCCAACCACCCGCTGGTCACGTTCGCACTCCCTCACCAGCGCTTCCCCGAAGACCTGTGTGTATTGCGGCGCGGGCGACTTCGCCGCGGGACGGGCCGCGTTCTGCACCGCGGCCGGCGTTGGCGCAGGCGTCGGGGAGCCGTTCAGAATTGACTTCGGCTTGGCGGCATGCCACTTCTCCATCCCCTCCAACCCGCCGTCCTCGGCGGGCGCGAAGCCCTTGCCCTTCACCGTCGCGATGTGCACCACCACTGGACGTTGCGCCGCCAGCGCCTCGCGCAGCGCCTCTCGCAGCGAGCGCACGTCGTGGCCGTCGACTACGCCCATGTAGGCCCAATCGAGCTCCTCCCACCACAGCCCCGGCGCCCAAAACGCCTTGAGCGACTCCTTCAACTGCGGGCCCAGCTTCTCAAAAGCCGCCCCAACCGCGCCTGGCAGGCGCGTCAAGCCGCCCTCCACGCCCTCGCGCGCGTGCCACAGCTTCGGGTGCAACCGCACGCGGTTGAAGTAGCGCGACAGCGCCCCCACGTTGGGTGCGATCGACATGCCATTGTCGTTCAACACCACCACGATCGGCGTGCCCAAACCGCCCGCCTGACTGATCGCCTCGAACGCGACGCCGCCGGTCATCGCGCCATCGCCGATCACCGCTACCACCTTGCCGTCGGCGTGCGACTTGCCCCCCACCCCACTGAGGTGGCGCATGCCCTCTCTGATACCGACGGCATATCCGACCGAGGTCGAAGCGTGGCCGGCGCCCATGATGTCGTGCGGAGACTCGGCGATCGAGCAGAACGGCGCAAGCCCTCCGTATTGGCGGATCGTGTCCAGCCGGTCGCGACGGCCGGTGAGCACCTTGTGCGGATAGGCTTGGTGGCCGACGTCCCAGAGGATCTTGTCGCGCGGGGAGTCGAGCAGCGAGTGCAGCGCCACTGCCAACTCGCAGGTGCCGAGATTGGCCCCGAAGTGCCCGCCGATCTCCCCCACGGTGTCGATGATGTACTCCCGCACCTCCTGCGCGAGGTGCTGCAAATCCTCCTCGGAGAGGCTGTGGAGATCGTGCGGGCCCTCCACCCCAGCCAGTAGGGATCGGCTTGGCCCGTGGCTGTCGGGTTGCTCGTCGCTCATGAGGTGCGGGTGTAGATGAAGTCGGTGATCCGCTCGAGCTCGCCCGTATCGCGCGGCGGCTGGGCCGGCTCCAAACCGGCGTGCGCCGCCTCCGCGAGCGCCGCCCGCGCCGTGCGGTGGGACTCCGCGGCCAGATCCTTCGCTTGGTCGATTCCGAACTCGCTCACGTAGGTGCGCTTGCCATGACGCTCATCGCTGCCTCGGGGCTTGCCGAGCGCGTCCTCAGTGCCAGTCACGTCGAGTATGTCATCGACGATCTGGAAGAGTACGCCCAACTCCGCCGCGAAGTCGTTGAACGCCATTGTCGCAGGTCCGTCTACCCCTCCCAGCGTCAGCACACACAACACCGAAGCTCCGATCAGCCGGCCGGTCTTCAACTCGTGCAGGCGCCGCAGGCCGGCAAGCCCGTGCGGCGCGGTGGCGCGCACATCCGCATACTGGCCACCCACCATGCCCCCAGCGCCCGTGGCCGCTGCGAGCTCCGCCGCCGCCGCCAGCACCCGCTCAGGGGCCGCGCGCTGGTGTGTCAGCAGATGAAGGAAGGCTTCCGCGTACAGCCCATCCCCGGCGAGAATCGCAACATCCTCGCCAAACGCCACGTGGCAGGTCGGCTGGCCGCGGCGCAGCGGGTCGTCGTCCATCGCAGGCAGATCGTCGTGGATCAGAGAGTAGGTGTGGATCAGCTCGATCGCACCCGCCAACGGCAGCACCTCGCGGCGCTCCAACCCCACCGCCTGGGCCGTGGCGAGCGCAAGCACTGGGCGGATCCGCTTGCCGCCGCCCAACAGGGAGTAGCGCATCGCCTCATCCAGGCCTGCCGTCAAATGCTCCTCGGAGAAGCGCATCTTCTCCAGGTAGCGCTCGGCTTCGACCCGCAGGTGTTCGGGGTATGAGGTCCCAAGGGCGGAGACGGCGGCCACTACAGCAGCGAGTCCTGGCCGGGGGGCGGCGTGAGCACCTCCGCGCGGGCACGCCGCTCGAGCTCCACTCCAGCGCGATTGGCCAGCGCGGCGCACTCGTCCACCAGCGTCGCCGCCGCGTCAGTGGATAGCTCGCCTGAGCGCAATTGCTCCGCCGCGCGTTCCAGGCGCCCGATCAGCTCATCCAAGGAATTCGCTTCGTCGTTCATGAGATTGGGGCATTCTCCCGCACTTCGCGTAGCACCGCCGCCAGCACCCCGTTGACGAACGCGGGCGCGCCCGCGCCACAGAAGGTCTTTGCGCTCTCCACCGCCTCCTCGATCGCGCCCTCCGGCGGGATCGGACTGTCCGCCGGAGCCACATCGGGGTGCAGGATCTCGATCAGCGCCACCCGCAGGATGCTGCGCTCCAGCGGCTGGATGCGCTGCACCGACCAACCGTGTGCGTGACGGTCGATCGCCTCATCTAGCTCCGGCGCGCGGTCGGCGGCGGCGTGAGCGAGTGCCCGCGTCATCAACGAGGCCCCCGTGGGGAGCGTTTGCGAAAGCGGCAGGCCCGTGAGATCGTGCTGGTAGAGCGCGAATACTGCCTGCCGCCGCTGCTCGGAGCGGCGCACGCTAGCTGCCCGTGTCGCGCCGCGTGCGGATCGCAAGCGCTGAACAAGATGCCGCCGCCATGGTCGCCGCCGCGGCCCGCATGCAGCGCCCAGCCCGCGGTCCGGCGGTTGGCTCAGGCACGCGACACATATTCGCCCGAGCGTGTGTCGACCCGCACCCGCTCGCCTACGTTCACGAACAAGGGCACCTGGATCGTGGCACCGGTCTCGAGCGTCGCCGGCTTGGTGCCGCCGCCCGAGGCGGTGTCACCGCGCAGGCCCGGCTCGGTCTCGGTGACCTCCAGGTCGACGGCGCTCGGAAGCTGCACGTCGGAGGGCTGCTCGTCGATGAACAGCAAGTCCACCTCGCTTGAGGGCTTGATCCAGCGCAGCGGCTCGCTCACGCTTCCCTCGGGCACCGCCAGCTGCTCGTAGGACTCCATGTCCATGAAGTGCGCGTCGGTGCCGTCCGCGTAGAGGAACTGCATTTTGCGCGCCTCGGTGCGCACCGGGCGAAACTTCTCGCCCGCCCTAAAAGTGCGGTCGATCACCGCGCCGTCAGAGGCCCTGCGCAGCTTGGTGCGCACGAACGCCCCGCCCTTGCCCGGCTTGACGTGCTGGAACTCCACGATCTTGAAGACCGTGCCTTCCACGTCGATGTGATTTCCGTTCTTGAATTGGTTGGTGCTTACCACGTATTCAACTTACCTTTGTTTAGCGTGACCACTACAGTCAAGAAGCCTAGCCGCATGGGTCAGTATGTGCGGGTCAGCCGCGTTGCGGGTCGCTCGGGAGAGAGTTTCATCTCGCCCGACCTGCAACGCAAGCAGGGAGCTGCGTGGGCGTCTTCGCGTGGGGTCGAGGTCGCGGTCGTCCACGAAGACCTCGACCAGTCGGGCGGCAAGCTGGAGCGTCCTGGCCTCGATGCACTCACGGCGCGCATCAGAGCAGGTGAAACGGACGGCGTGATCATCTCGAAACTCGATCGCCTGAGCCGCCTGGGCGTGGCCGACGCGCTGCGCCTGGTCGAACAGATCACGGAGGCAGGTGGCTCGATCGCGGCTCTCGACCTCGGCCTCGATCCGACGACGCCGTTCGGCGAGTTCGGCATGACGATCATGCTCGCGCTGGCGCGCATGGAACGGCGACGCATGAGCGAAGCGTGGGAGCACGCCAAGACTCGGGCGCTCGATCGCGGCGCCCGGATGGGAGCAACGCCGTTCGGCTACACGTGCGACGACGACGGATTGCTCGTCCCGCATCCGAAGTGGGCGCGCGTCGTGACACGAGCGTTCAAGCTCGCCGCCGACCAGGGCGTCGACGCGGCGCTCGCGTACCTGCGCAAGCAAGTACCGGCGTACCCCTCGGATGGTCAGCCGGGTGTTCGTCGCAAACGCAGCGCCGATCATCGAACCTGGAGCGCCTTCACCGTGCGGCGACTGTTGCGCAACCGCAGCTATCTGGGCGAGACGCGCTACGGCGATCGTCTTGTGCGGGACTCACACGCGGCCCTCGTTGATCGCGTGACGTTCGAGCGGGCGCATCCCGGCGATGAGAAGCCACAGCGCCGCCCCGCTGCCGTGTTCCCGTTGAGCGGGTTCGCCACCTGCGCCAACTGCGGCGAGTTCTTGATCGGCGCACGAGCAGGCGGGAACGGAGGGCGCGGCCTGCGCACGTATCGGTGCCGCGCGTCGCTGGCGAGCTGGAAGGGCGAGCGCTGCGACTCGCCTACGAACGTCATGGCCGACCGCCTGGAGAGCTACGTCGTGGAACAGCTCAAGCAGGCATACGAACAGACGGGCACGTCCGGGGTCGCAGCCAGCGTCGCGGACACGGGGAGCACCTTCGAGGACGTTCAGGGCGAGCTGGAGGCGGCGGAGCGCGAGCTGGAGCGGTTCGCCGCCGACGCGACTGCTGCGGAGATGCTTGGACAGGCCGCATGGACAGCGGCTCTGCGCACACGAACCGAACGCGCCGAAGCTGCGCGGGTCGAGTACCGCGAGCACGTTGACACGATGCGCGCGTCCGAGATCGTCATACCGCCGATCGAGCTGCTTGACAGCCTGGAGCCTGCCGAGCTGAGGACCGTGCTACGCAGCGTCTTTCAGACCGTCCGTGTTAGCCGCGGTCGTGCGCGCGGCCGTGGCCCGATGGCTGAGCGTGTCGAGCTGGTCTTTCATGGCGAACCGTCGTCCGGGGTAGCGCCGCTCGAGGACGCCACATAGCGCCCGCTCCAATCGTTCGTGGGCCTCTCGGGGCATGGGCCGCGCCTCGGGGGTCGCTACGGCGAGACGAGGCTCGCAGCGGCCGGGGCGGCTCAATTTTTGTGCTGGGCTGGGTGGCCTCACACCGGGTACTGACCCCCAAGGGCAGCAACCGGCCAACGAGTTTGACCCGCGCCCGTCGAGCTCGCCGCTCACACGGACAAGTAGGCGAAGCCGACGCCTCCGTTGCCAGTAGCGGCGTCCACCTGGCCGCAACCGCTCCCGACGCCGGCGTCGCCTCTATGCCCTGCGCGCCCTCTGGCTGCGATACGGGCGTCAGTTTGATTTGGCTGTCCCCTGGCGCGTCGCTAGGAGTGTTGCGCCACTGCCCCCGGTGGGCCATATAGGTCGGCCCATCAGGATATAGTGGCCCTATGACACGATGGATCGAGGCCGCGCGATGGATAGCGTTCCCCGACAAGAGCCTGCCGCCAGTCGAGGCGATCTGGCTTGCGATCGTCGGTGCATTCCTCGGGTTGCTGCTGTTCATCCTTACAGCACCCTGGACTCTGAGGGTCTTTGGAGCAGGCATGTTTTGGGTATTCGCAGCGACTGCGCTGGTGGCGTCGCTGCGCAAGCGGCGAGCAAGCCGCCCCCGGTCAAACTGACCCACTACCTGCCCCTCGGTGCCCGTTCATCCCCCCGCAGGCGTTCTCAGTGCCACTCGTCGGGGGCTACGCCCGGTGTCCACTCCTTGGTCACTCCGCCGCCTGCCTGCTTGAGCCTGCGCCCGAACTCAACGATGTTGAGCTGGAAGTCCAACTCGTCACGGGGATCGCGGCCTCCGTCGTCGAGCATCTGACGCCAGTGCGCGAGCGCACACAGCGTCTCGACCTGTGATTTGTCGGTCCACCAACCCTGTTTGAGCCCTTTCAGCTCGTCGGGATACCGCCCACACAGCGCGAGGATTGAGCCCCACATGAACTGTCGCCATTCACGATCACCGCCGTAGGGCTCTAGCCACGGCGCCCGAGTGATCGTCAGCTCGTCCGCTGGTGCGCTTCCGTTCCCGCGTGCTGCGGCCGCGAGCTTGCAGAGTCCATCGCGGACCATCTGGCCCGCGACACGCGCGACCGGCTGCCCGGACGCTGCCGCCAGCTCGTCCAAGCGTGCGGCTATGTCGTCGGAAAGTGTGATCTTGATTCGACTGCTCATTTCGGAACCTCCGAGTTTCGACATTGAGGGCCTTTGGTGCCCCTTCTGCCGGTTACTGACCCCAAGTCCGCGAAACCGGCCAACGAATCGAGGCCCACTTTAGGGTCCGCTCCAAAGGTGCATCTACGGATGAAAAGTCAAGGCCTGTGCGGATATTTCTTCGTGGTTGCTGAGGCGCTGATCCGCGCTCGAGGGCGGTTCCGCGGGCACAGCGATCGCACAGTGCATCTGCGCAGGAGAAAGCGAGGATCGCTCGGGATGGAGGAGCCGGGGGCGCTTGTGGGCCTGGCGGAGCGGTATCGTCGGTGCCATGAGCACGCAACGGGAGTTCGACGTGATGATCGTGGCCGAGCCGGAAGGCGGCTACAGCGTGTTCGTGCCCGAGCTGCCGAGCATCGCTACGCAGGGCGAGACGATCGAGGAAGCCCGCACGAACGCTCGGGAGGCAATCGAGGGATACCTCGAAGTCGTGCGCGACGATGGTCTCCCCATCCCCACGGTCCACCGCGACCGTGTAGCGGTCCAAACCGCGTGAGTCAGACCCCCGCCGTCTCAGGCAAGCAGCTCGTCAAGATCCTCAGTCACCCTTCGATGGGTGCGCGGAGGTCGCCGACTGAGGTCACGGAACTGCTCGCGGCGGTCGGGGGGCTGATTGCGCGCACCAGTCCGCCAGCGTTGTCGAGCCATTCGATCTTCGTGGGCTCGGTTTCCTGCACGGCCTCGTCCCACTGCAACGTGAAGCGGCGACGCTGGGCCCGAGTGAGGTGCGTAGCGACGACCTTGGGCTCCAGCCTTTTCAGCTCAACCGCGACGCGAGGCGTCGGTGGCGGTGGCGTGAACCAGAAAGCGTTTTCGCTAACAGGCACGACGATCGGAGGCGTTCCCCGATAGGCGATGCGCACCGAGGCGACGCCATCGGGCACCAGTTCGACGATCAGTTCCTTGTACAAGTCCGGCTGGAAGACCCGGCCAGCTTCGTCGATCGCAGCGAAGGGTTCACACCCGAGTGGAGGTGCGTTTTCGCTGCCTCCCATCTCGATGATGCAGTCCACCGGCTCGACCAGGCGCCGGTGCTGTTCTTCGACGAGTACGCGTCGCTCCCGCTCCCCGGCCGGCAGACAGTGGGCGGGGAGCACCTCTTCGGAGCGCCCGTACGCCGGGATCACGAAATAGCGCCGGCCGTCGGGGAGCCTGGTCAGCTGACGCACATACGCGGGGTAGTAGCCCGAGAGCTCGTAGACCTTGGAGAGTTCGCGGTCGAGTCCGTCGCCCTCTGGTTTCAGCCCCGAAAGCGCGTCGCTCGGCAACGCTGATCTGCGAAAGATGGCGAAACTGGAGAGGATCGTGGCTTCCAACGGGGTCGAGAGCTCCTTGGCGGGCGCGGGCCGGCGCCCAAGGAGCCTGAATGCGGGCGGTATGCAGGATGACGACAGGCGCGTCACGCTGGCTGTCGCCGTCCCGGTGGAGGAACCGCAGGCGGTGAGAATGAGGCCCAGCCCTGCAATCAGCGCGACCATGCCGCTCAAGCAGGCAGACCGCCGTCCGACGCGAACCTGGCCTAGCAGGTGGCCACTCACCGACAACACTCCACGATCTGAGCGGCGAGGACCGAACTCTTGCCGAGTGTGCACGCCACGCACAAAAGCTACCGCGACCGGGGATCATGCAGTCCCGCGACGAACACGGCCGGGTCCACGACCGGCACGTCCAACTCGGCGTCGAGCAAGTCACGATCGACCGACACCAGATAGTCCGCCGTCGCCTCTCGGCCGAGCGCAACAAGGTAGTGGTCGTCTGGATCGCGCACCTCGATCCGTTGGGCCGAGGGCACGTCCGAGCGTAGCTCGCTGCGAGCGCGAAGCGCAGCGATGTACGCATTCGCCCGGCCTTGTGATGACCAGCGATCGAACTTGGCTCGTCCGAGCACGTCGGTCAGCTCGTCAAGCAGCAGCGGGGATACGACGAGGACGAAGCGGCGGTCGCGCCATGCCGTGATGAGACGGCCCGGCCCAGCGTCGGGATCACCGATAAACGCCGAGACGAGGACGCTCGGATCTACGACGGCACGGATCAAGCGCGGCTGTGCGCTCGTCGGGCAGCGCGCACCTCGGCTACCGCCAGCTCGTCGGCGGCCTCTGGCGAGAGAGTGCCTAGGGCACGCGCATCATCCAGAGCACGAAGGCCCAGCATCACCGACAGAGCATCCTCGACCACCTGGGCGTCGCTCTTGCTGCTCTGCCCCACGTCTTGATCGCGGGCTCGCCGGACCAGCTCCTCGTCCAGCGGCAGATTGATCTTGCGCGTAGCCATCAGTTCAGGATACCGCCGCCGGTTCGCCACGTACAGGATTCCGTCCGAACCCGCCTATACGTTCTAGGCACGTTTCAGGTTGGTGCTTATAGCCATAGACGTTTCCAGAGATCAAAATGGTGTTCGCTGGGGCACTGAGCCAGCAAGATAGCTGGCCCCGGACATGATGGCGGCGTGATGGCAGCGGCCCAATGCAAGAGCATCCTCAAGCAGCAATGCGCCTCGACTCGGCAGCTGGCACACGATTGGCTCGTAGAACCATCGAGCGTACCCGCGGGTCGCGGAGTGCCCGACGCCGGCGCCACTCACGCTCGTCGCGGCTGAGACTGCCAGAGGCGGCGCCACGATCGTAGAAGCCGGGTTCCAGGCCGGGAAAGATCTCGATCGATGCATCCGGGGCAATCGCGTGCCAACGGTCAACGAGGTCCGCTGCAAACGGGTCATATATGCGAATAATGGCGACCCGACTAGCAGATGCCTGCAACATCGCTTTGATCTCGTGGTCGTACGGTGGAAGCGAGTAGCCGACCACAACCCATTCGTCGGCTTCGTGCAGCTCCTGGGCCGCGCGATCCCAGACCGACCAAAGCCAGCCCGGAACGTGCTTCTCTGGCAACGGCGGCACAATCGCCGCGCCGACGTAATCGCGGAATGCTGGTCGGACGTCGGCGAAAACCTCTATGCCCTCGGCGCTCAAGCTCCAATTCAGCGATCCGTGAAGCTTCGCAAGAGGGATGACGCCAGCTGGTGTAGGGTCGACACTGCGGTCCCCTGCATACGGCGACCTGACCGGACGCACCTTGGCGTCGATCCCCGCGTAGTGAAAGCCGGGCGAGCCGGCGACGAGGTTCGGCACCATGCCAACTGTCTGCTCGACCGTGAGGTCGTAGTTCAGGGTGACGATGGCACGGACGATCGTGCGCTCGAGCAGGGCGTTCCAGAAGTCGGCCTGTGCCGGGCTGATCGTGCGTCGCAACAGGGCAGGTCGATAAGGATTGTGCCGATAGAGCCGAGTTCTGGCAGCTGGCACAGCCAAGCGGCGCTGGATGTACGCCGCGACCTGACTCCAGCTCACTCTGCGCTCATGCCACTGCTCGTCCTCCAGATCGAGGGCGAGTTCCAGCTGTCCCGTGCGCAATGGGGCCGGCTTCGGCTGCAGCGGTGCTTCCATGAACTTTGCGTGACCCTCGTAAGCGCATGCGATGAACTGCTCGGCCGGATGTTCGACATTCTCTCGACGCCAATGTTCGTATGCGTCTATAACCGCCCTGTCTGACCAATCACGCGGAGGCACGTCGCCAGCAGGGTCAAAGGGGTCAAAGAGTTCGTTCGCCAGCGGCAATCCGGCTGCGTACGACCAACCAGCACCCGTGATCAGGACGCAGTTGGGCGATGGCAGACGACGCGAAAGGGATCGCATGGGACCAATAAGCATCTCACGGTGCGCGGACGGTTACGCGCGCTGTGGCAGGAGTCTCCGGAGACCCCACGCCCTCGGGAGCATCCTCCCGTCTTGGTATTATCGTCCGCATGAGTAGCCTTGCGTGGAGAGTCGGAGAGTTGGCCGAGCAGCGCGGATTCAACACACGCCGACTGGCCAAAGCCGCGGGACTTGATGAGAAGACCGTCCGCAACATCATCGCCGGACGCGCCACGCGCGTTGACCTGGACACGGTCGCTCGCCTCTCCTCCACGCTGGGGGTTGCGCCCGGAGCACTATGGACGAGCCGGTCCGACCCGACAGAGGCATGGATGGCCACGGCGGGAGTTGCTGGTCAAGCCCAGGCCGGCGAGCTGGATGATCTTCTAGCTGGCCGCGCGGCCAGTTCCGACTCCGCGTTGGAGCGAGCTACGCGGCCGCGGTGAGTCGCTGCTATCTCGATACGAACTTCTTGTACGTGCACCTGCGTTCCAAAGCGGAGGCTGTAGCTACTCCGCTTGAGCAATGGCGACGCTCGGTCTCGACCCAGGTGGCGGCCGATGGTGGTGTGATCAGCGCGCTCGTCTTGGATGAGCTCGCGTATCGCCTGATCCTCGCTTGGCTGCGCGACGACGGTGTCGCAGACCCCCTGACCAGGTACCGGACCGAGCCGCAGATCACGATGCGAGCGGTGCGGCGGCGCCTAATGACCACATGGCGGGCCGTCGACTCGCTCGAGCTCGAGCTGTGCCCGACCGAACGCGCTGTCGTCACAAACGCGCAGGCCCTCATGGCCAAACCCGGGCTCGGCCCACGCGATGCTTTCCACGCCGCTCACGCCGTTGTATCTGGATGCGAGCTAATTGCGAGTACCGACGCCGCTTTCAAACAGGTGCCGGGGCTGAGCTGCCTGGCACCGTGAGCGATACGTTCTGCACACATTTCTGAATTGGTTGGTACTTACCACGGTCACGCAGCGTAGCGGGCCGCGCGGAATCCGAGGCGAGAGCACGCGCGTAGATGTGTCGCGAAAGGCACCACCCCGGCTTGGCGCAAGAGGTCAAGCCGATATCTAACATATTCTAAGTGTGTCTTTAGAATCCTGATGGGCGCCTCACGCCGCGGGGAACACGAGCCGGGCAAGTCCGACCAGATCGACGCGAGAGCGATCGCCCGCGCGGTGCTGCGTGAGAGCGCGGTGAGGCCGGTCAAGCAATGGCTGATTCTGTCGCCCACTGGCGACACGGCGCTGAGGAACCGAGACGTAGATTCCCGCGAACTGCGGATTTCGCCTGACATGGGAGCAACGAGACGTGGGGACCGCTCGGGATGAAGGGAGCCGGGGCTCGTGTGGGACTCGGCGGAGCACGGCAACCAGCCGATCAAGAAGGGCACGCTCGGCAACATCCTGCGCACCGCGGGCATCACCCGCGAGCAGCTCAACCGCCTGCTTTGACGAGGCCCGTACCTCCCCGCTATCTGGTCTGATCTTAGTCAGTGGTGTTTTCGAGTACGAACGGAGTTCGCTCGCTCGGGCGGGCGAGGATGGCGAGTAGGTCGCCGACCTTCTGGTTGCGTGCCAGCGCGTCTGGGAGCGGGAGGTCGGTGTGGATCAGGTAGGCATTGCGGCGACCCGTGCGCTTGCGTGTGATGTAGCCAGCGTCGGCGAGCTCGGCGACGATGCGGTGTGCAGCTCGTTCGGTGATCCCGACGCGCTCGCTGATGTCGCGCAGGCGGACCCCGGGCTCATCAGCTATGCACAGCAGAACCTGGGCGTGGTTGGTTAGGAATGCCCAACGTGTCTCGCCGACCATCATAAAGATAGACTATCAACTCTAGATTTAGATTTCATGTTATGCTGGGCGGCAGCGGCAGCGGCAGCAGCAGCGTGCTCGACTAGCGAGCCACGCGCACCCCATCGAAACGAGGCTCCTCGTGTCAAGCTCAGTTCTCCCGCATCCGTCGGCTGCGCCTACCGGCAACGGCGCTACGCCTACCGACACGGCAGCCCCTCTCGCCGCTGCGAGCCAGCATGACCAGCGCGACGCGCACGCTCCACGAAGCCAACTGCTGGCCAAGCTCACTGGCCTCACGTCGATCGCTACGGTCGCCGCGGCTGGGATGATCGTCATCGGCATTCTCGCCGTCGTCGGCGGCCACTATGACAAGCAGGTAGTTCACGACCAACTGGCTCCACAGAAGATCTTCTTCCCCAAGCCCGCGACAAACCCTGGCCTGAGTTCTTACGCCGGCCAGCAGGTGCTCACCGGCAAGCAGGCAAAGCTCTACGCCCAGAAGCAGATCGGCCTGGACCTGACGAAGGTCGCGGGCGGCAAGACCTACTCACAGGTCAGCGCCGAATGGATCGCCGGTGGGATGAAGAACGCGACGCTTGCAAGTGAGCGCACCACACTGTTCACCGGCGAGACGTTGAATGGCCTGTTGCTCAACGCCTGGGGCTGGTCGGTCATAGGCACCATCGCCACCCTTGCCGGATTCATCCTGATCCTGCTCGGAGCTGTGCTTTTCCTGCTTCCGCTCGCCAACTGGCAGCTAAACCTCAGGGGTCGCGGGCCAGTGGCCGCCGGCGCATGAGCCCAGTGCCCGCCGCCGCAGAGGTCATCGCCGGCCCCAGACCGCGTCGCGTCCCGTCCGAGCGCGCACCGAATCGCACCTGGCCGTTCGGGCGTGGCAGTCGGGACGGAGCGAGCCTACGCGTGGCGATGCTCGCCCCGCCATGGATCTCCGTTCCGCCAACGGGGTACGGAGGTGTGGAGTCGGTCGTAAGCGTCTTGACGGAGGCGCTGGTTGAGCGCGGCAACGAGGTGACTCTGTTCTGTGCGCCTGGGTCGATATCGAGCGCGCTCGTGGTGAGCCTGCTCGACGAGGCTCACCCCGATGAGATCGAGCGCTCGCTGTATGAGGTCGACCATGTGGCGCGGGCGTTCGCTGCGATCGACCGAGCGCAGGGCGAGCGCCCCTTCGATGTCGTGCACGATCATTGTGGGTTCACGGCTCTAGGCATGGCTGACCGACTCGCCACCCCACTCGTGCACACGCTGCACGGGCAGTTCACGCGGGCCACTTCCGCGTTCTACACCCGACACGAGTCCAAGGCGACGCTGGTGGCGATCAGCCGGGCTCAACGCGCAACGGCGCCCGAGCGGCTGGCTGGCGTGGAGGTGATCCCGAATCCGATCGAGCTGCAGGGCTGGCCGATGCGCGAGCGCAAGGAGGACTACGTGCTCTGGATCGGCCGGATGACCGCCGAGAAGGGGCCGCACCGCGCGATCGCCGCGGCCCGCGCGGCCGGCGTGCCACTCGTCCTCGCAGGCGTCATCCAACCTGGCCAGCAAGCTTTCTTTGACCGCGAGGTGGCGCCACACATCGACGGCGATCGGGTCAGCTTTCTGGGTGAGATCGGCGGGGCGCTCAAGCACTCGGCATTCGCCGGCGCTCGCGCGCTGCTGATGCCGATCAGCTGGCCGGAGCCGTTTGGGATGGTGATGGTCGAGGCGCTGGCCTGCGGCACTCCCGTGATCGCCTTCCCCGCGGGCGCCGCGAGCGAGCTGGTAATCGATGGACGGACGGGCTTTCTCGTCGAGGACGCGACCGCGATGGCCGCGGCTGTCGAGCGCCTGGAGAGCATCTCCGCGCGCGACTGTCGGGCGTGGGTCGCCGAGCACTGCAACGTCAACGTCGTGGCCGGTGCCTACGAGTCCGCCTACCGTGCCGCCGCGCGGGCGCGAACGGAGACGACGGCGCTTGTCTGAGCGCACTCTCAGCGTCCTCGACGGCAGCACCTTCGTGGTCAGCGACCGTCTCGGCGACATGCGTGACGACGAAGGTCGCGATCACGGGTTCTTCTGCCAGGACACTCGCTTCCTCTCACGCTGGATGCTGCGGGTCACCGAGAAGCCGCTCGAGCTGCTCGGACTGGACCAGCAGGAGCACTTTGCCGCCCAGTTCTTCCTGACACCCCGCGTCGGTCCGGAGACCGAGGCGCCGTGCTCGGTCATGCGCCGTCGCTTGATCGACCACGTGTGGATGGAGGAGATATCCGTCGTCAATCATCGCCACGAGCGCGCCACGATCGACGTGACCCTCGAGCTCGACACGGATTTCGCCGACCTATTCGAAGTCAAGGACGGAGCAGTCGCAACCAGGACGATCACCTCCCAGCAAGACGATCGCTCGCTGATGCTCTCCTACGAGCGCGAAGGCTTCCGACGCTCAGTGACGATCGCCTCGAGCGTGCCCGCGGCCGTCACTCGGGAGGGATTCACCTACTCGCCGACGCTGGCGTCCGGCGAGCAATGGTCGACCACCTTGACGATCACACCGGACGCCGAGCAGCCGACGACCGCGTTCGGACGACGGAGAGCGCGAGACGAGTTCGATGGGATGAGCGCCTCCAAATCGGCCGAGCTCAACCTATGGCTTGCGCGGGCGCCAGCGCTCGTGGCAAGCGATCCGGCGCTGCTGCGTACCTACCGTGCGAGCCTCAGCGACCTGGGTGCACTGCGACTTCCACCGGACATCAGCCAGGGCGCCACGCTCCCCGCGGCTGGCCTGCCGTGGTTCATGGCGCTATTCGGCCGCGACAGCCTCATCGCCAGCTTCCAGGCGCTGCCTTACCTGCCGGAGCTGGCGGCGACCACGCTGCGTGTCCTCGCCGCAGCCCAGGCAGACGACCGCGACGACTTTCACGAACGCGAGCCCGGCAAGATCCTGCATGAGCTGCGCTTCGGCGAGCTGACCGCCAGGGGCGAGCGCCCATACTCGCCCTACTTCGGATCGGCTGACGCCACCCCGCTGTTCCTGATCCTCCTCGATGAGTACCACCGCTGGTCCGGCGACGACGAGATGGTACGGGCGCTCGAGCCGAACGCCCGCGCGGCGCTCGCGTGGATCGAGGACAGCGGCGACGCCGACGGCGACGGATATGTCGAGTATTCGCGCCGAAACTCCGCCAGCGGCCTCGTCAACCAGTGCTGGAAGGACAGCTGGGACGCGATCCAGTTCGCCGACGGCACCATCCCACGCGGCCCGATTGCCTCCTGCGAGATCCAGGGCTACGTCCACGACGCGCGATCTCGCATGGCCCGTCTGGCGCGCGAGGTGTGGGGCGACCCCACATTCGCTGAACGCCTGGAGTCGCAAGCGCGCGACCTGCGTATCTCCTTCCACCGCGACTTCTGGATGCCCGAGCGCCGGTGCCACGCTGTGGCGCTCGACGGCGACAAGCACCAGGTCGACAGCCTGACCTCGAACATCGGCCACCTGCTGTGGTCCGGCCTGCTAGACGAGCGTGAGGCAGCCATGACGGCCGACCGTCTGCTTGAGACCGAGCTGTACTCCGGCTGGGGCGTAAGGACCCTCGGCGCCGGCGAGGCCGGCTACAACCCACTCGGCTACCACACCGGGACCGTGTGGCCACACGAGAACTCGCTGATCGTCGCCGGCCTCGCGCGCTACGGCCGCCGTGACCAAGCGGTCGCGATCGCCGCGTCGATGCTCTCCGCGGCACCACACTTCGAGCATCGCCTGCCCGAGGTCTTCGCCGGCTACCCGGCAGCGGTCACCTCCGTCCCCGTCGCCTACCCAACCGCTTCCCGCCCACAGGCATGGGCGGCGGGCACCCCGCTACAGCTGCTCACCACCTTGCTTGACCTGCAACCCGGGATCGCAGGCTGCGATTGCCAGTTGCCGGACATCGGCCACGTCGAACTCCAACCGAGAGGGACATAGAGATGACACAGACGGCAACAGATGCAGCAGACGCGACAGAAGCCGTGGTCAGACGCTTGGCCCGTCCGCATCCCTCCGGGGGAATGGTGATCGAGCGCTCTGTGATAATCGCCGAGGGTGCCAACTCGGCCGCGATCCTGAGGTGGATCTCCGAGCACGATGGCATCGCGGACTCCACCACCTCGTCCACGCGAAGCCACGGGCTGCACGGCTCACGCGCCTACGCCCCACGACGGGACGCACCAGCACGACGGTTCGTGCTGCCGGCACGCGCATTCCTGACCGCGCCAGGCAGCTGAGCGGGCGACTGCCCGGAGAGCCCCAAGCGATCGGCAAGCCCTGCCTAGAATGGATGACCATCACGCCACCACCGAAAACGAGGCTTCGAGCATGAACGATCAGCCAAGCGCAGAGTGGAACATCGCGGAATGGCACGGAAAGACGCTGATTGACAGCGACGGCGAGAAGATCGGCAAGCTGCAGGACGTCTACGTCGACGTCGAGACCGACGAGCCGCAGTTCGCCACCGTCAAGGAGGGCTTCATCAACCGGCATCTGACCTTCGTGCCGCTGGGCGGGATCACGGTCGGTCCGGACGATCTGCAGGTCGCCGTCACCAGGGAGCAGGTCGCGTCCGCGCCGAACATCGAGCAGCACGGCGAGGAGCTCTCCCAAGCCGACGAGTCGGCTCTCTACCACCACTTCGAGCTCAACTACACCCCTCCCGAGACTGAGAGTGGACGCCGGCTCGCTCGCCGCTGACTCCTCAGCACTGCGATCAGCTCGCCGCTCGGCAGTGGCGTCCTAAGAGACGACCGTCAGCTCCTTGCCCAGCCCTGTGAGCACCAGTGGTCCATCGTCGGTGACGGCTGCAAGGTCCTCGATGCGCACGCCGAAGCGGCCGGGGAGATAGACACCGGGCTCGACCGTCACCACGGTGCCGGCGCGCAGCGGCCGCTCGGGAGCGGTGCGCGATAGGCGTGGCGACTCGTGCACCTCGAGACCTACGCCGTGGCCGAGACCGTGACCGAAGTAATCGCCCTGGCCGGCCTGTTCGATCACTTCGCGCGCGACGGCATCCACCTCTTTGCCGTTGGGGCCCGGTCGCACGGCGGCGAGGCCGGCGCGCTGCGCCGCCAGCACCAGCTCGTATACCTCGCGCGCGCCCTCGGGCAGGCGCTCGCCGGTGGCGTAGGTGCGGGTGCAATCGGAGCAGTAGCCCTCAAGCAGCGCGCCCCAGTCGATCGTGACGAGCGTGTCGGTGGGGATCGGCTCCGCGCGCGGCTCGGCGTGGGGCAGTGCTCCGTGCGCGCCGGCCGCGACGATCGAGGGGAAGCTGGAGGTCTGCGCGCCCAGGCGGCGCATCCGCAGCTCGAGTTCGATCGCCACGTCGCGCTCGCTGCGGCCGACGAGGCCCGCTTCGAGCACTTCTCCCAACGCTGTGTCGGCCAGCTGGCAGGCGGCGCGGATGCGCTCCAGCTCGGCCGGCTGCTTGACTTCGCGCAGCTCCTCCACCACGCCGCCGCAGGGGACGAGCTCCCACCTCTGCGGCAGCAGCTCGCGCAGGCGCATGTGTTGTTTGACGGTCATCGCGCCCTCCTCGAAGCCAAGGCGGGCGGGCTGTCGCTCGGTGAGCTGCTCGACAGTGGCCTCAATCAGGTCGATCGCAGCGATCTGCCGCTCGAACAGCGCCGGCACCTGCACAGCCGACTGTGTTTCGTAGCGGAAGTCGGTGAAAAACAGGTTTCCCACCCCACTCTGCCCCGGCCCGCCCTGCGCGGCGGCAATCAGCGCAAGCCCGTGCGTGCCGGTGAAGCCGGTGAGGTAGCGCAGGTTGACGGGATCGGTGACGAGCAGCAGATCGGCCTCGTGCTCGCCGAGCAGCGCAGCGAGCGCGAGCGTGCGCTCGACCTCCGGGGCAGTGCTCACGTCGCCGATTCCTCCAGCGCTTCGCGCAGGCGTGACAGCGCCACGCGGTACCCGTCGAGTCCCTGCCCGCTCACCGAGGCGACGCATAGATCCTCGATCACCGACAGCCGCCGCCACGGCTCGCGCGCCTTGATGTCAGAGAGGTGCACCTCCACGGCCGGTAGTGAGGCAATTTCGAGCGCGTCGTGGATCGCCCACGCATAGTGCGTCCAGGCGCCAGCGTTGATCACGATCCCGTCGGCGTCGTCGCGGATCAGGTGCAAGCGCTCGACGAGCTCGCTCTCGGAGTTTGTCTGGAAGAAACGGGCGCGCAGGCCGAGCTCGGCGGCGAATGTGTCGACGCGCTGCTCAAGTTCGGAGAGTGTCAGCGTGCCGTAGTGCGCCGGGTCGCGCTGGCCCAGCATGTCGAGGTTGACCCCGTGCATCACCTCGATCCGGTAGGAGGCGTCGCTCATCGCTCACCAGCCTATCTCCTACCGACTTTGTGCATTTGCAACCGGTGGTCGCCAAAATTGTCGTGCAACCAATCGCTGGGCGCGAAAGGCCTTATGACGCCAGCTCGGCCACCGCGGCGCGGAGATCGGGCTCGGCGACCTCGCAGCCGACCCGCACGTCGCCGGGGGCGTGCACCAGCACGAACGGCGTGCGCGCGCCCACGCGCTTCTTGTCGTGTGCCACTGCCGCCACGATCGCCTGCACGCTCGTGCCCACTTCGATGCTGGTGGCGCCCCCGGCGTCTGTGCCCAGCGCCACGGGTAGCCCGCGGGCGCGCAGCAACTCGTGGACGCGCTCGCGCAGATCGTCCTGACCGGAGAGGCGCAGTGCCGCGAGCAAACCTAGCCCGACCGCCTCGCCGTGGCGGTAGCGCGCATAGCCGGTGACGGTCTCGATCGCGTGGCCGACGGTGTGGCCGAGGTTGAGCACCTGACGGCGGCCACCATCGCGCTCATCCTCGGCGACCACCGCGAGCTTCAGGCGTGCGCAGTCAAGGATCGTGCGCTCGTCCGGCACCGACCCGGGCGTTTCGCTCGCGACGCGCTGCCATAGCTCGCCGCCGGCGATCAGCGCCGTCTTCAGTACCTCCACCCAGCCGGCATTCAGCTCCGCGGCGGAGAGGGTGCGCAGCGTATCGGGATCGACAATCACCGCCGCGGGCTGGTGGTAGGCGCCAACGTAGTTCTTCGCCTCGGGCAGGTCCACGCCGGTCTTGCCGCCGTACGCCGAATCCACCTGCGCCACCAACGTCGTCGGCACCTGCACGATCGGCACGCCACGCTGGTAGGTAGCGGCGCAAAAGCCGGCCAGGTCACCCACCACGCCGCCGCCGAGCGCCACGAGGTGATCGGCGCGCGTGATCCCGGCGCCCACCAGCGCCCGCCACACGCGTTCGGCGCTCGCCAGCGTCTTCGCCGACTCGCCGGGCGCGATCGCGATCAGATTCGGCCCCCGGCCGAGCCCACTCGCCTGAGCGCCCGCGGCCGGCTGCACCGGCTCCCCCAAACACCCCCCGTACAGCTCGCCCACAGTTTCGTCGGTTACGTAGAACGGTCGCGAGACGGAGCGGTCGAGCGGCCACACCGCCGCCAGGCGACGCTCGTTCAGTAGGCCCCTTCCGACGAGCACCGGGTAGTCACCGGAGGCCGACCCGGCCCACAGCAGCCGAGCGTCGGCGCGCTGCTCGTACAGCTCACGGCGCTCCGCGAACAGCGCCTCGAACGCGTCGCGGTCACGCGCGAGCGGACGCTCAGGGCCACCTCTGCCTTGGACGCGCTCCCAGGCGACAGCCGGCTCGACCTCGAGCAGCACGGTCACGTGATCCCCCAGTGCAGCGCGCACACGCTCGGAGAGGACGCTGCCGCCACCCAGCGCAATCACATCGCGGGTGTCCGCGTGGGCGAGCAGATTGCAGACGAGCTCCTCCTCAGCCGCACGGAATGCCTGCTCGCCATGCTGATCGAACTCGCTCGCCACCGACTGGCCGAAGCGCTCCGTCAGCAGCGTGTCGCTGTCGAGTGCGGTGCGTCCGCGCCGCTCAGCCAACCGGCTGGCGAGCGTCGACTTGCCCGCGCCCATGAACCCGATCAGGACGAGCGCCAAACGATCCGCTCCTCCCGGTCAGGCAACTGGCGCAACGCCTCATCGCGGCTCAGCCGGTGGGGCGACTCGCGCAATCCCTCATCGCGGCTCAGCCGGTGGGGCGACTCTCGCAATCCCTCATCGCAGCTCAGCGGCGCCAATCAATCCGCTCCTCGTAGGCACGCAGCGCCGCGCGCACGTCGTCGATGTGGTCGCCACCGAACTTGCGCCGGTAGGCGTCGGCGAGCACCAGCGCCACCATCGCCTCCCCCACCACGCCGGCAGCCGGCACCGTGCAGGAGTCGGTGCGCTCGCGCAATGCCTCCGCCGGCTCGCGGGTCGCGATGTCCACCGAGCGCAACGGCTTGGTGAGCGTCGGCAGCGGCTTCATCGCGCCACGCACGACCAGCGGCTCGCCGGTGGTCATCCCCCCCTCCAGGCCACCGGCGCGATTGGTCTCGCGGTAGTAGCCGCGCTCGGCGGAGTAGAAGATCTCGTCATGCGCTTGCGATCCAGGTGCCCCGGCGACCTCGAAGGCGGCGCCGATCGAGACGCCCTTCAGTGCCTGGATCGAGAGAATCGCCATCGCCAGGCGGCCATCCAGGCGCTCCTCCCAGGAGACGTGCGAGCCAAGGCCCGGCGTGAGCCCGAACGCCAGCACCTCGAACACGCCGCCCAGCGACTCGTTGGCCTTGCGCAGTTTGTCGATCTCCGCCACCATTGCGCGCGACACCTCGGCGTCCAGACAGCGCACCGGCGAGCTGTCCACCGCGGCGAAGTCCTCCAACGCCAGCGCCCCCCCGTGCTCGGGGGCACGCACCGAGGCGATCTGCACTACGTGCGAGCGCACCTCCACGCCAAGCGCGCGCAAAAACGCCTTCGCCAGCGCGCCGCCGGCGACACGTGCGGCGGTCTCACGCGCGGAGGCCCGCTCGAGGATGTTGCGCACGTCACTCTGCTTGTACTTCCAGGTGCCCACCAGGTCGGCGTGGCCGGGACGCGGCAAGTGCACCTCGGGAATCGCTGCCTCCACCGGCCACGGGTTCATCCGCTCCTCCCAGTTGGCGTAGTCGCGGTTGGCCACCTGCAACGCGACGGGGCCGCCGAGCGTGCGCCCGTGCCGCACGCCGGCGGTGACGGTCGCTGCGTCGCGCTCAATCTTCATCCGCCCGCCGCGGCCGTGGCCGAGCTGGCGACGCGCGAGGTCGGCGTCGATCGCCTCGGAGTGCAGCTCGAGGCCGGCGGGCAGGCCCTCGACGATCGCGGTGAGGCCGGGGCCGTGTGACTCGCCGGCGGTAGTGAGGCGCAGGATCATGCGCCCCCAGCATATGTCGTGCGCTTACCGGTGGTGGTGATGGTGGTGGTGATGCACGCGTGCGGCGCTCGCCGTCGGCGATTCCTTGACAATGCTGATGACCTTCAATTCGTACGGCACGCTCTGGCCGTCCGCTTCGAGATAGGTCAGTTCCTCGCTCTGGCCAACGGCCAGGTCGATCGATTCGCATTGCGAAGCGCTTGGGATGCAGATCGCCTGGCCTTTGAGGATCGCTTCGCGGCTGAGCGCAAACACCGCGCCCTTACCGTTGCCACGCGCGCCGGCGAACAGCAGCCGGGGATCGTCCTTGGAGGGCAGCGGCTGCAAGCGCTTCAAGTCGGGGTAGGGGGTCAGCTGCGAGAGCTCGCTGGGCGTCGAGGGCAGCAGACCGAACTGCACGGTCACCAGATACACCGTCTTGGGCTTCTTGGGCGCCGCCGGCTTCACCGGTGTGGAAGGCGTGGTCGTTGCTCCGCCAGTGTTGGGTGAGCTGGGGCTGCTTTTTTCGACGTTGGTGGAGGTTGAACTAGACGAGGGCGAGGACACCGACGAGGTCGTGGTCGCAGTCGTGCCGGCGCTCTTCGCCTGCGGCGAGGCCAGCGGCGTGAACGGGTCGTGCGAGCCCGGCTTGTGCCGGTAGCGCGCGCCATCGGTCGTCTCAGCGACAGCCGCGTTCGGGTTGGCCGGCGCCTGCGTCACCGCCAGGCTTGGACTCAAGGAGGCGGGCGTGGGATTTGGAGTCACAGCCGCCGCGGGCGCCCCCGCTTCGCTGGAGCCGCCGCCGGCCAGCACCACGTAAGCGACGGCGCCGACGAGCAGCACGCCCAAAGCCAGCAGGATCGGCAGCATCCGGCGGTCGAGCAGGTCCGACTTCAGTGAGCTCAGAATCTCATTTACGTTCATGGTGCCCTCACGACTGCCGGGGTGGCTGGGGAGCTGGAACTAGAGGCACCGGAGCTAGCGGCCACCGAGCCGGCGCCAGCGGCACTCGGGCCACTCGGCGTGGCACCGCCGGTCAGCCCTTGGGCGGCCGGCAGCACATAGGCCGTGGCGGTAATCGAGGCGGTCAGCGTTCCCCCTGAGCTCGGGCGCTTGGTGGCGCCGGTGCTCTTATCGCCTTCGCCGCTGGCGCTTTCAGGCGTGATGCTGACGCCCTGGATCGTCAGTAGACGACCGTTCACGGCGAGGCCGCCGGCGGTGGTGCGCAATGCAAAGCCTTCCACCTGCCCCAGCAGGTGCGCCAGCCCCGCGAAGGTGCCCTTGAAGATGAACGTGAACGGCATTTGCGTAAAGCCACCGGAAGCCGCCGCACTCGCAGCGGCGGCGGTGCCCACGGCGGCCGCGCTTCCTGAGCCGCCGGCGTTGGTCGCCGCGATCGAGTTGAAGTCCACGCCCCGCTGGTCTGACGCCAGTTCGAGCTCGTAGATCAACGAGGGCACTTCATCGGAAGGCGGCACCGCCTTGCCGAGGCTCACCACCGAGCTGTAAGCGGCGCCGTAGCGACGCTGCGCGGCACGCGCGCTCGCCGCCTGCGACTCGGCGCTTTCCAGCTGTGTCTTGGCGCTCTGTACCGACGCCTGCGCTTCAGTGGCCTGCTTGCGCTCGGGCGAAACGATCGCCAGCCAGCCGCCGGCGAGCACCACCAGAACGACGACCGCCATCAGCACGATTCGGTCGCGGCCGGTCATCGACCCGTCCCTTTCGTGACACTCGACACGGCGCGAGCATGCGCGCCGCTCGCGCTAGCTTTAGCGCTGGAGCCGCTGTCGGCAGCCGTCGACTCAAGCGTTTCGGTGTTCGTCGCCGGGGGGCTCGGCAGCGGCTGGAAGGTTACGTTCACAGAGAACACGGGGGCAGTGGAGGGGCACGAGCCACCGCTGCCTGCACCCGAGCCCGACTTGGTTGAGCTCTGCAGAGTCACTTCGCTGACGCCGCTGATAAGGCGTAGGCGCACCAGCGTCTGCGCCACCACCACCTGACTTACGGCGCAGCCGGTGAGCGTGAACGTCGGCGTCGCGCCGGCAGGAGTCGCTGAGGTCGCCGACGCCGCAGTGGCAGCGGCCGCGGCGGCCGTCCCGGAGGCAGGGGCAGCGGAAGATGAGGAGGAGGTAGAGGAGGTGGAGGACGACGAGGAAGACGATTTGGAGGCCGTCGACGAGCCCAAGGTAGTACTCGTCGCCGTGCCGATGTTTGCGTCGATCGCGCTGAGCGCCACACCGCTCGGCAACACGCGGCTCAGTTCGCCCATCGCGCTCGACCAGGCAAAACGGGAGTTGATCAGCTGCGCGATCTCCTGCAACCGCTGTTCGCGCATCTGCATGAAACTGGTGTACGGGGTCAGCTGCGAGGCATGCGCCTGTACCTGTGCGGCGCGCGCGCTCAGCGCCGCCGCTTCGGACTTGCGGCTTTCCAGCTGGTGTTTGGCCATCCCATACAGGAACACCAACACCACTACTCCAGCCAACAACCCCAGCACCGCAAACGCCGCGCCCTGCGAGCGCCGGCCGACGGCGCCGCCCTTGCGCTGATCGGAGGGGATCAGGTTAACGGCCTTCATCGAGGCGCCTCCTCGGTGGCGAGACCGGTCGCGATCGCCAACTGGTGGGGGGAGATCGGGTGAGCCGCGCGTGGGTCGGCGGTGTCGGCGAAGTGCACCGACTCGCGCCTCACCTCCAGTCCGAGGTCGGCTTCAAGCGCCTCGGAGAAGCCGCGTATCTCTAGCGCCGGGCCGCTCAGGGCGACGCTGCGCACCTCGCCGCCGCCCTCCTGCGAGCGGTGGAAGTCGAGCGAGTTGCGCACCTCCCCGACGATTTCGCGGATGCCGTTCTCGAGCACCATCCTCACCTCGGGGTCAACCAGCTGTGCTGGCATCGCCGGCGCCGCGGGCAGCGGGGGTTCGGGTGGGAGGTCTAGATGGATCGTGGGCGCAGTCTCGGCGCCACCATCGGATGCCTGTTCGGGATGCGCGCTCGGGTCCTGCGCGAGCGCCCACGTCTCGACCGCCTCGGGGTCGGGCAGCACGGGGGCGACCGGCGCCGGCGAGGAGACCGCGTTCGGCGGAGGCAGCTCCGGCGGCAGTTGCGCGCCCGCTCGTGGCAGCTCAAACTCAGCCAGCAGCGCGCGCGCGTCGACGAGCGGGATTCCGCGCCGCTCGGCGATCTCGCTCGCCATCGCCTCCAAACCGCCGCCGACGACGCGGGTAAAGCGGCACAGCTTGCCCTCGGCGATCGCCATGTTGGTCAGCCCGCCAACGTTCAGATACAGCACACGCTCGCCGCCACCCTCGCCCTCGGGCTGAACGGACGCCGCGGCGTCCGGACGGTACAGCGAGCGGATCAGCGCAAACGCGGAAAGATCGATGCCCTCGGGCTTCAAACCGGCGTGGCGCACCGCCCGCAGCAGGCGCTCCACCATCTCGCGCTGGGCCGCCACCACGATCACGCGCTGGCGTGGCCCATTGGGGGTGTCGAATACGCCGAGCGAGTGGTAGTCCAACACAGCCGAGGCGAGCGGCATCGGCACCTGGTCCTCGGCCTGGAAGCGCACCGCGGCGCCAAGCTCCTTGCGGTCGGTCACCGGCGGCAGCTCCAGCATGCGGAGCACCGTGCGCTGGTTGGCCAGGCCCACCCGCACGCGCTTGGCGAGATTGCTTTCATTGAAAAGCTCGCGCAGGGCGTTGCCGAGCTCGCGCTCGTCGAGCACCTCACCCTCGCGCATGATGTCCGGCGCCAGCGCGGCGCCGGCGGCGCGCTCGACGACGATCCCGCCGTTGACGTGCGCCTGCACGGCCGCCACATATCCGGGCTGGATGTCCAGCCCGACGACGCTCCCACCCCCGCGACCCAGCGAGAGGTTGAGATTCAGATTGAGATTGGGCTTCAGTGCGCTGAGAGAGGGCATTGGCAAAAGGTGGGCTCGCCTCTGTCCACGTGCGCGCCTCGAACGCGGCACACGCTGGACCTGGCTAGGGGGGTCATCGACGGTTGCGGCCGATCGCTGAAGGGGCAATTTTCCGCGGTGTCATTTCGTCCATCAGTGCACGAAGCTGTGCAGGTACCAGTGCACCAGCGGCTGCCCGGCAAACACCGCGACGATCCCCCCCAGCGCAAGGAAGGGACCGAACGGCACCGCGGTCTTGCGCCCCGCGCGTGCCCCCTTGCGCGCGACGATCACGGCGCCCAGCACCACCCCCGAGAGCAGCGCGATCAGGATCGCGGGCGCCACAGCCGCACCGAGGAACAGCCCCATCACCCCCGCGAGCTTCACGTCGCCGATTCCCATCCCGCCGGGGTATGCGAGCGCTACCGCCAGTAGAAAACCGCCCGCGGCGGCGCCGGCGATCAGCCGCGTCGGCTCGCCGGCGGGGTCGAGCGCTGTTCCCAGCCCAAGCGCCAGCAGCGCCCCGAAGCCGGTCAAGCGGTTTGGGATGATGCGGTGCTCGAGGTCGATCAGCGCAGCCGGCACCAAGATCAGCACCAGCCCCACCGACAGCGCGGTCGAAGCGGCGCCGCTGTGTGTCAGCACCGCCGCGGCGCACAGCAGCGCGGTGCCGGCCTCCACCAGCGGATAGCGGGGAGATATCGATGCCGAGCAGGTGCGGCAGTGCCCGCGTAGCAGCAGCCACGAGAGCACCGGGACGTTGTCATAAGGCTTGATCGCCGTCCCACAGGAGGTGCAGCGCGAGCGCGGCTTCACGATCGACTCGCGGCGGGGAAGACGGAAGGCGACGACGTTCAGGAACGAGCCGAACACGGCGCCGAACAGCCCGGCGAAGGTTGCCTCCATACCGTTACTGATCGGCGGGAACAAGGCGGGGCTTGAGACCCCAAGATAGCCAGGGACTCTGACCGGACCACCAGCTACCCGCACCCAACGCCTTCACATCGGGCTCCCCGCTTAAACGACGAACGGGGGCGGCATTGCCGCCCCCGTTCGTCAGCAGTACGGGGCGCCCTCTGTTAAGGACATCCACGTTTCGCAGCTACCAACCGCTAGCTACGAAGACCATTCTTTGGCCACGCAGCCGCCATGCGTCTTTTCGGCTTCTTCGTTACACGGGCGCTTCAATTCCCCGGTGGCTTCCCGTTTGATTCCAAATGTTGAACCATTCGGTGCTTCTGCTTCAACGAGGAATTCGGTGGCGGTGCCTTCAGCCTTGACCAACTTTGCTTCTTTGGCATTCGTGGTATTGATCGACTTTTCGTATTCCTTCAATTCTGCAACGCTGAGGCCTACATAGCTGCCCGAGTGATCAGTCGCGTACGATTCCGCGGCCGTCTCGGCAGTGCTGGCGAGGGTCTTCGCTCCCGAGTCAACAGCCTTGCTCTTCTGGCTGAGGAACGCGGGGATCGCGATGGCGGCAAGAATGCCGATGATCAGGATAACAACCAGCAATTCGATGAGTGTGAAACCACCCTCATCGGCTGTGCGCTGGCGCAGTCGATACAGCATTTTGAATCCTCCTAGGATCCGTTTTATTGGCGCCAGCCCGCGGCTCTCATCGCCCCAGATGGCGATGCTTCCCCCGTGCGTCGATTTGCTCGGCTCGCGAAGGTCACCGGCTTTGTTACGCGCTATCTCTGCGCTCTGCCCTGAGACCTCGGCCTGGCTCTTGTTGGCCAGAGCATCGGCGGGCTATACCCACGCTTGAGCCGCGCAAGCACGTTTGGACGTTTGAGCCAGGGCCTACGCGGCCGTATCGCCCTCGGCGGCCTCGGCGTCCCGCCATGCCGCTTGGGTGTCGATACCCGCGGTGCGCACACCGCTGCCCTGGCACCAAGGGCAGGTAACTTTGCTGGGCTCGCCGCCGAGGTTTGAGACCACTTGGCCGGTGCCTCGACAAGGCATGCACTCTGGCTCGCTGTTAGCCATCGGACGGCGAGAATAGCGTTACGGCGATGAGGGCATCGATCAGAGGGGCCAGCTGGGTCGCGCTCGCCGCGATCACGGCGGCGGCCGCGGCGTTGCGTTTCGCCCACCTGGGGCAGGTCCCCGGCAACCCTTTCTACGACGGCGCGGTGCGGAGCATGGGCCTCTCATGGCACAACTTCTTCTTCGGCGCCGTCGAGCCCTCGGGGGCGGTGGCGATCGACAAGCCGCCGGTCGATCTGTGGCTGCAGGTCGCGAGCGTGAAGCTGTTCGGCTTCGGCTCGGCCGCGTTGAAGACCCCCGAGGCGCTCGCCGGCACGCTTGCGGTGCCGCTGCTGTTCGCCGCCGTGGCACCGGCCTTCGGCCGGCGCGCCGGCCTGGCTTCGGCGCTCGCGCTCGCGGTGCTGCCGATCGAGGTGATCACCGCGCGCAGCGACACGATGGACGCGGTGATGATGGCCCTCACCGTGCTCGCGCTGGCGCTGCTGGTGCGCGCCGGGCGCAGCGGGCGCACGATCTGGCTGCTGGGCGCCGCCGCCGCGCTGGGGATCGCCTTCGACGTGAAGCTGCTGGAGTCGGTTGTGGCGCTGCCGGGGCTCGCGCTGTTCGCCTGGCTGGGCCTGCCGGGCACCCGCCGGCGGCGCGTGGGTCAGTTGGCGCTGGCGACGGTGGTTTATGTGGTGGTGGCTTTGGCGTGGCTGACTGGCACGCTGCTGTTCCCCGCGCACGACCGGCCATGGGCGTACGGCTCCACCAACGGCAGCGCCTGGAACTCTGCGTTCGTCTTCAACGGCGTCGACCGCCTTCAGGGCAAGTCGCTGGAAGGCACACAGGCGACCTACGAGCCCAGCCGCCACTACCCCGAGGCGACGCAGGCCGAGCGCAACGCGATCCCGATCCTGCCACCCTCCCCCACGCGTCTGCTCGACCGCATCGGCCCGCTCTCCGGCGAGCGGCTGGGCTTGGAGGCGCTCGCCGGCCTACTGCTGGGCGGGGCCGCACTGGGTGCGCTGCTGTGGGAACGACGCCGTCGCAGGGGCAACGACGGGCCCACGGGCAATACCGAGTCCGGACCCCCGGCTATGGATCCGCCCGACGATCTGGCGAGCGGAGACACAACCGGATCGGTCTGGTCTGATCCACGGCAGCAGCCCGAGCAACGCCTGCGCTTCGCGCTTTTGGCCGGCCTGATGTTGTGGCTGATCAGCGGCATCGCGCTGTTCAGCGACATGGCTCGCCTGCATCCCCGCTACATCGAGGCCTTCACGCCGGCGGTCGCCGCCACGCTCGGGATCGGCCTCACCTGGGCAACCGAGCGCCGCGACCGCGGCCGGCTGCTCGCGCTGAGCGTCACGCTGGTTGTGGTGGCCCTGTACGCCGAGCGCCTGCTGTTCGGCACCACCGCTGTGTGGTGGACCACAGTCGCCGGCGCTGCCGTCGCGCTCACCTTCGCCTGGACAGGCTTCCCGCGCGGGGACACTCGGCGTATCGCCGTCACCGCGCCGGCGCTCGTGTGCCTGCTTGCGATCCCGCTGTGGGCCTCGCTGAGCGCGGTGCGAGAAAACGTCTCAGACACGACCCCAATCGGCATCCTCCACAAAGGTGAGCTCGCACCGCTCAGCGCCTACCTGCGCGCCCACCAGGGCAACGCCTATTACGAGGCGGCATTCGACTCCGGCACGAAGATGGGTGAGCTGGTCGAGCGCGACGCCCGTCCGATCCTGGTGCTGACTACGCTCAACGGACGCGTCTTCACCACTGTCGCGCAGCTGCGCGCGCTCGTCGCCGCCGGGAAGGTCCGCTACGCCTTCCTCGATGAAGGCTGCGGACCGCAATCGCCCGCCACCGACGCCGACTGCTCGCCGCCGGCGCGGTGGGTTAGCGAACATGGCACGGACGTCTCCAAGCAGGCGGGGATGCCGCGCGCGGGGATGTTGTGGCGACTGCCCGAACCGCAATCCCGATCCCCCCACGGGGGAGCCCGTCCGGCCCCGCAGGGGCCGGACGGAGGGAGCCGATGAAGTTGTGGCGACTGCCCTGAGGTTGTTAGCGTGCCCGATGTGAACGCCGCAGAGACACCGACATCCCTGAAGATCCTGGTGGTCGATGACGAGGAGACGTTGCGCGAGACACTGACCCGCTCCTTCACCCGTGAGGGCCATACCGTCGAGGCGGTGGCCTCGGGCACCGAGGCGATGGCGCGCGCCGGGGCCGAGCACTTCGACGTGATTCTGCTCGATGTCGCGCTCGGCGCCGGGCCGAACGGCTACGAGGTGTGCCGCACGCTGCGCGAGCAGCGCAACGTAGTGCCGATCATCATGCTCACGGCGCTGGACACCGAGGCCGACGCGGTGCAAGGCCTAGAGGCCGGAGCCGACGATTATGTGACCAAGCCATTTGGTCTCGCCGAGCTGCGCAGCCGCGTGCGCGCTGTGCTGCGCCGCTCGGGCTCCCGCGCGCTCGGGCGCGAGACGATCGCCGTCGGCCCGGTGACGCTCGACCGCGGCCGCCGCGAGGTGACCGTGAGCGGCGAGCCGGTGCGGCTGACCTTCTCTGAGTTCGAGCTGCTCGCGCGGCTGATGTCCGAGCCGGGTCGGCTGCTCAACCGCCAGGAGCTGCTGCGCGCAATCTGGGGCGACTCCGCCTACCGCGATCCGCGCGCGATCGACGTCCACATCCGCCACCTGCGGGAAAAGCTCGAGGAGCGCCCCGAGGAGCCGAAGCTGATCCTGACCGTGCGTGGGGCCGGCTACCGCTTCCAGGAGCCGTGATGGGCGCATGGCTGCTCGGCCTGCGTCCGCGGCTACTCGCCGCGCTGCTGCTGAGCAGTGCGGTGACGCTCGCTGTGGCTGCGCTCGCGCTGCTCTCGCCGCTGGAGCAACGGCTGCGCAGCGACGGCGAATCGACGGTGCTCACAGCCCTCGGCGCCGCGCGCCCGGAGCTCGCCGAGATCACCATCGACCCTGCGACCGGCCATCTGAACGAACAGGATGCACGCGAAAGCGCGTTGCTGCTGCGCCGCCGCTCGCAGGCGACGCTGACGATCCTCGACAGTCAGCTGGATGTGGCCTATGCCGGCGACGAGCCAACCCAGAACGTGCCCGATTACTACGGCGAGGCGCGCCGGGCGCTGTACATCGGCAAGGCACCGATCAGCACGGTACGCGATGACGAGCTGATCGTCGCCCAGCGGATCAAGATCTCCGGTCGCCACTACGTTCTGGTGCTCACCAAGCGCCTGGACTACGTCGCCTCCGCCGTACGGGTTGTGCGCACCGCGTTCCTCGAGGCCGCAGGTGCCGGGCTGCTGGTCGCGCTGCTGCTCGGCATCGGCTTGACGACCACGCTGCTGCGCCGCCTGGAGCGGCTGCGCGACGCCACCCGCGAGCTCGAGCGCAGCGGGCCGGAGGCCAAGCCGCTGCCGGAGGATCGCGGCCGCGACGAGGTAGGCGAGCTGACCCGCGCCTTCGCCGGTATGCAGGCACGACTAAGCCGCCAGGAGACCGCCCGCCGCGCATTTGTGGCGACCGCCTCGCATGAGCTGCGCACGCCGCTCGCCTCGCTCGACGGGATGCTCGAGCTGCTGGAGGACGACCTGCGCGCCGAGCAGCTCGACCTCGACGACGCCCGCGAACGCGCGACGCGCGCGCGGGAGCAGTCTCGCCGGCTATCGCGCTTGGCGGCCGACCTGCTCGACCTCAGTCAGCTCGACGCAGAGGTGGCATTGCGCAGCGAGCCGCTGGAGCTCGGCGAGCTCTGCCGGGCGGTCGCCGCCGAGTTCGAGCTCACCGCCGGAGAGCGCCATGCACGCCTGAGCGTCCACCCCTCCGCACAACCCTGCTGGACACTCGCCGACCCCGGCGCGGTCGCGCGGATCGTGCGGATCCTGCTCGACAACGCGCTGCGGGTCGCACCAGCCGGCTCAGCTGTCGAGGTCGACGTGTCAAGCGATGCGGGTTGGGGACAGCTGAGCGTCCGCGACCATGGCCCCGGTGTCCCAGCGGACGAGCGCGAGCTGATCTTCGAGCGCTTCAAGCGCGGCTCCACCACCGGCGGACGCGGCGGCTTCGGCCTAGGATTGGCGATCGGTCGGGAGCTCGCAGCTCGCATGGGTGGGACGCTCGAGCTGCGCGATGGGCTCGCAGCTCGCATGGGTGGGACGCTCGAGCTGCGCGATGGGCTCGCAGCGCGCATGGGCGGGACGCTCGAGCTGCGCGACGGGCTCGCCGCCCAAGATGGGGCCTGCTTCCGTCTGCGCCTGCCTACCGTGTCAGATTTCGGCGACGAGGAGCCACCACGGATATGAACGACTCGGCAGCAGTGCTCACGGAAATCGCCGCGCAGGCGCAGCGCAGTGGACAGTTGGCCCTCGACACCGAGTTCATGGGCGAGGGTCGCTACCGCACGCTGCTGTGTCTCGTGCAGCTCGCGGTCCCCGACCACACCGCCGGTCTGCGTATCGAGCTGATCGACCCGCTGCAGGACGGTCTCGACGGAGCGCGGCTGGCACACGCGCTCGCAGACCCGGAGATCGAACTCGTGGTACACGCCGGCCGCCAAGACATCGCGCTGCTGCGCCGCCGCTTCGAGACCCCGGTGCGCAACGTCTTCGACACCCAAGTCGCCGCCGGCTTCGCCGGGATGGCCGCGCAGACCTCCTACGAGACGCTGCTCTCGGAGCTGCTCGGCGTGCGCCTCGCCAAGAGCGCCAGCTTCACCCGCTGGGACGCGCGCCCGCTCTCCCGCGAGCAACTCACCTACGCGCGCGAGGACGTCGTACACCTGATCGAGCTCGCCGGGGAGCTGCAGCGGCGGCTGCGCGCCTCCGGCCGCCTGGAGTGGGCGCTCGAGGAGTGCCGCGCCCTGGAGCAGTCAAGCGACGCACGCGACGAGGAGACGATCCTCGCGCGGCTGCCCCGCATCCGCAACCTCAGTGCAACCTCGCAAGCGATCGCACGCGAGCTGGTCGCCTGGCGCGAGCGCACCGCGGCCGAGAAGGACCGCACCGTGCAGAGCGTGCTCGCCGACGCGGTGCTGGTCGAGGTCGCCAAGCGCCGCCCCGCCAACACACGCGAGCTCGAACAGATCCGTGGCCTCGCCCAGGGCGGCCTGCGTCGCCGTGGCCCCGAGCTGCTGGAGGCAGTCCGCGCCGGCGCCGAGCGCGTCGACGAGCATCAACTCCCGCTCGAGCGCCTACCGCGCAGCGGCCCCCCCGACCCCGCCGACGCCCCGCTCGTCGCGCTCTGCGAAGCGCTCGTCCGTGCCCGCGCGCAGGAATCCGAACTCGCCTACGAGCTGATCGCCGCCCGCGCCGACCTGCAGGCGCTCGTCGCCGCGGTCCGTTCCGGCTCGCCTGAGCCTGACGTGCGCGCGCTACGGGGCTGGCGCCGGGAGCTGGTGGGGGCGGAGCTGCTGGAGCTGCTCGACGGCCGGGTGTCGCTCGCGGTTGGTGGGGGGAAGCTCGCGATCAATCCCCGCTGAGCGTCGCGTCAAAGCGACTCGGCTTGGGTTCGATCTGAGGCCCCTACTGAATATTGTTGTAAACCGTAAACAGCGGCATGTACATCGAGATCACGATGAAGCCGACGATCGCGCCGATCACGATGATCATGATCGGCTCCATGATCGAGGTGAGGCCCTTGACCGACGCATCCACGCGGTCGTCGTAGAAGTCGGCGATCTTGCCCAGCATCGAGTCCAGGGCGCCAGTCTCCTCGCCGACGCCGACCATGTTGGTGACCATCATCGGGAAGATCGGGATTTTGGCGAGCGGGGCGGAGATCGTGCCGCCGCGCTTGACCGAGGCGATCACCTCGTCCATCGCCTCTTCGACGACGACGTTGCCGCCTGTCTGGCCGGTGATCTCCAGGGCCTGCAGCAGCGGCACGCCGGCGCCGGTGAGCGCCGACAGCGTGCGCGACCAGCGCGCGACCGCCACCTCCTGCACGATCGTGCCGATCTTCATCGGGATGCGCAGGCGGAAGCGATCCCATTGGGGGCGGCCCCAGGAGCTCGACTTCCACTTCAGGAACGCCACGATCACCGCGCCGGTAACCCCGAACAGCAGCCACCAGTCGTTGGTGACGAGGTGTGAGAGTTTCACCGAGATCTTCGTGATCGCCGGCAGTTCGCCGCCGAATTCCTTGAACACGTTCTCGAACACCGGCACCAGGAACGCCACCAGCGCCATCATCACGCCGATTGCGAAGACGATCACGAGCGTCGGGTAAATCATCGCCGATTTGATCTGGCGGCGCAGCGAAGCGTCCTTCTCCAGCTGGTCGGCGACGCGCAGCAGCGAGCCCTCCAGCAAGCCGCCGGTCTCCCCCGCGCGCGTCATCGCCACGAACAGCGGGTTGAACACCTTCGGGTGACGCTCCATCGCGTCGCTCAGCGGCAGACCGGCCTCGACGTCCCTGCGCACCGCCACGATCGTGCTCTTCATCAGCTTGTTCTCAGTCTGCTCCTCCAGCACGTACAGCGCGCGCAGGATGCTCATGCCGGAGGTGATCATCGTCGCCAGCTGGCGCGAAAATACCGCCAGGTCGGTGGCGGTAACGCGCTGCATGAAGGCCAGGTCGATCTCGCGCGAGGCGTGCTTGTCGGCGATGTCGAGGACGATCAGCCCGCGCGCCTTCAGCTGGTCGGACACCGCTTGCTTGGAGTCGGCGTCCACCTCGCCCTTGGCCTTCGCGCCGGCGAGATCCATCGCCTTGAAGACGTAAGTGCTCATGCGCGCGCCTCGCTCCTACGCCGCCAGCGAGCTGGCGCCCAACAGGCGCCGCAGCTCCTCGGGGGTGGACGAGCGCGATTCGGCGGTCTTCTGCGAAATCTTGTTGGCGCGCACGAGCGCCGCCAGCGAGGCGTCCATCGTCTGCATCCCGTGCGCCGTGCCGGTTTGCAACGCCGAGTAGATCTGGTGGGTCTTGCCCTCGCGGATCAAGTTGCGCACGCCCGGCGTGGGCACCAGCACCTCGCACGCCACCACGCGGCCGGAGCCGTCGGCGGTCGGGATCAGTTGCTGGGTGACGATCCCCTGCAGGCACACCGACAGCTGCACGCGCACCTGGCCCTGCTGGTGGGGCGGAAACACATCGATGATGCGGTCGATCGTCTGCGCGGCGTCCTGCGTGTGCAGCGTCGCAAATACGAGGTGGCCGGTCTCGGCGGCGGTCAGCGCCGTGGAGATCGTGTCCAGGTCGCGCATCTCGCCGACGAGGATCACGTCGGGGTCTTGGCGCAGCGCTGCCTTGAGCGCGAGCTCGAAGCTCTGCGCGTCGGCGCCCAGCTCGCGCTGGTTGACGATGCAGCGCTTGTGCGGGTGCAAAAACTCGATCGGGTCCTCGATCGTCATGATGTGCTCGTCGCGGGTCTGGTTGATCGCGTCGATCATCCCCGCCAGCGAGGTTGACTTGCCCGAGCCGGTGGGCCCGGTCACGAGCACGAAACCGCGCGGCTTGCGCGTGAACTCGTGCACGGTGGCTGGCAAACCGAGCTCGTCGATCGAGGTCAGGCCGACCGGGATCAAACGGAACGCCGCGCCGATCGCGCCGCGCTGGTAGTAGGCGTTGACGCGGAAGCGCGCGTGGCCGGGAATCGAGTAAGCGAAGTCGAGTTGCCAGTCGGTCTCCAGGCGCTGGCGCTGATCGCCGGTGAGGATCGAGTAGACGATCTCGCGCGTGTCGGTCGGCTGCATCACCGGGTATTCCTCCAGCGGCGTCAGGCGCCCGCGCACGCGCACGGTCGGGTGCGCCCCGGCGGACATGTGCAAGTCCGAGGCGCGTCGCGAAACAACCTCCATCAGCAGGTCTGCGAAGTCAATATCCATCGCCCTGCGCATCGGCCACACCAAGCCGCTGGCACCGCGGAGTGCAACGCAGTGGACGAAAATTCGAGCGGCCGCCGGCGTTGCACCAGATCTTGCGGAGCGATACCGCCGCGCGCCGTCCCCGCAGCGTCCTAACTGCCCAGCACGCGTGCCAGCTCGGCGATCGACGTGCGGCCCTGGCGCACCTTGTCGAGGCCGTCCTCGCGTAGGCGGCGCATCCCCTGCTGCAGCGCCACCACACCCAGCTCCTCGGCCGAGCGCCGTTCGAGCGCCAGCGCGCGGATCTCCGGCGTGACGCTCATCACCTCGTAGATCCCGGCGCGGCCGCGGTAGCCCGAGCCGCCGCAGCGCCGGCAGCCGATAGGCTCGTACGCCTCGAGGTCCACCAGCGCCTTGTAGCCGTTTTGGCGCAGCACCTCGGCGGAGATGATCGTGCGCTTCTTGCAGTTCGCGCAGAGCGTGCGCACGAGGCGCTGCGCGAGTACGCAGTCGAGCGCTGAGGCCACCAGGAACGGCTCGATGCCCATCTCGATCAGACGCGTGATCGCAGAGGGAGCGTCGTTGGTGTGCAGCGTGGACAGCACGAGGTGGCCGGTGAGCGCCGACTCGATCGCGATCTGCGCCGTCTCCTTGTCGCGGATCTCGCCAACCATGATCACGTCGGGGTCGGCGCGCACCATCGCGCGCAGGCCAGCCGAGAAGGTGAGGCCCGCCTTCGCGGCGACCTGCACCTGGGTGATGCCCTCGACCTGATACTCGACCGGGTCCTCGACGGTGATGATGTTCTTCTCCGGCGTGTTCAGTTCCTGCAGCGCCGCATACAGCGTGGTCGACTTGCCCGAGCCGGTCGGGCCGGTGACGAGCACCGCGCCGTGCGTCTGGTGGATGGCGTGCTCGAAGCGCTCGCGCTCGGACTCCACCATGCCGAGCTTTTCGAGCTTCATCACAACCGAGTCCTTGTCGAGGATGCGCATCACGATCGACTCGCCGTGCACGCTCGGCAGCGTCACCACGCGCAGGTCGATGTGGCGCCCGTCGACGGTCAGCCCGACGCGGCCGTCCTGGGGGACACGCCGCTCGGAGATGTCGAGCTCGGCCATGATCTTCACGCGCGAGACCACGCCCGGGCCCATTTTGCGCGGCACCGTAGTGATGTCTTGCAGCACCCCGTCGACGCGGAAGCGTACGCGCGTCTCCTTGCCGTCGGGCGAGAGGTGGATGTCGGACGCGCCCTGCTCGACCGCCTGCGCGACGATCTGGTTGACGAGCTTGATGACGGGCGCGTCGTCGTCGGTCTCGTGCAGCTCGACAACTTCGGCTTGCGCCGCCTCGCTTTCGGCCAGCTCGCCGGTGGCGGCCACCACGTCGTCGAGACGGTCAAGGCGCGAGATCAATGCGGCGATGTCATCCGGCGCGGCGACCGCGACGCGCACCTCGAAGCCGGTCATGATCGCGATGTCGTCGACCGCCAGCACGTTGGAGGGGTCGATCATCGCCACCAGCAGCGTGCGCTTGTCGACGAACGTAACCGGCACCGCCTGGTAGCGCTTGGCCGCTGCGGTCGTCACGAGGTTGGCGGCGCCCATGTCGACGGTGAACATGCCGAGGTCTAGGTGGTCGAGGCCGTAGCGCTCGGCCAGCGCGCGGGCGAGACCATCGTTGTTGAGGATCCCTTCTTCGACCAGCACCCGCTCGGGCGTCGTGCCGGAGCTGCGCGAGGTCGCGATCGCGTCATCCACGCGCTCGCGTGCCACCAAGCCCATGTCGACGATCACGTCAGTGAGGAAGCGCGAGGAGGAGCCGCGGCGCGTCGGCGAGGTGATGCCCATGCGGACCTCGCCCTCGGTGGTAGCGGCGGCGGCGCGGCTGGGCGGCGCGTGGCCTTCACCGACTCCTTCGTGGATCACCGCCGGCTCGGGGGCGACCGCCTCGCGCTCGGGCAGCACCACCACGGGCGGCTCCGTGGTGTCCATGCCGAAGATCTCGTGCAGGTCGGTGCTGTCCTCCGAGGGGTAAGCACTCACCGACGCCACCTCGGCGACGCGGCCGACCGCTGCGCGGTGGGGCATGCGGTCGCAGACGACCAGCGACTTGGGCTGCGTCTACTCCACCGCCGTGGGGCGCTCGCTGTTAGCGTCGCGCGCCGCGCGCCGCATGATCTCCAGCGGAGCGGGCCTGCCGGTCCACGATTCAAGGCTGAGCGCGCCCTGGGCGACAAGCAGCTCCAGGCCGTCAAGCGTTGGCACTCCCCGCTCGCCGGCGGTGGCAGTGGCAAGCAGTTCGGTGGGGGCTGTGCCGTAGACGAAATCAACCACATACGAGTACCTACCGACCAGATCGTGCGTAAGGCTCAGCAAGTTGAGGTCGGTCTCGGAGGTGCTAGCCGGGGGTACTAGTCCGACCGACGTGCAGTTGATCAGGATGTCGGTACTTTCGGGCAAAAGGACGACACGGGCCTCAAGCGCATCGGCGAGCTCTTGCGCGCGCGCCGTCGTGCGATTCCACACCGACACCTCCCGCGCGCCCGCCTCACGCAGCGCCCACACCGCCGCGCGCGCGCTGCCACCGGCGCCGAGCACGAGCGCAGTCAAACCCCGGGGGGAGTACCCGGCGCGCTCCATCGCAGCGAGCAGCCCTGGCGCGTCGGTGTTCTCCGCGGCGATCGTCCCGTCAGGCGCGAACGTCAGCGTGTTGGCGGCCCCGATCGCGCGCGCCGCCTCGCTCGCCTCGGTGGCGAGCGCGAGCGCCGCCTGCTTGTGGGGGATCGTCACGTTCGCGCCGAGGAAGCCGGCGCCGCCGAGCGCGCGGGTCGTCTCCTCGAACAATTCCGGGGCCACCGGCAGCCGCTGGTAGGTCCAGTCGCCTAGGCCGAGCTCGCGCAGCGCGGCGGTGTGCATCGCCGGCGAGCGGCTGTGTGCCACAGGCCAGCCGAGCACACCGAGGCGCCCCATCAAGGTCTCCGGTCGACGGACGCCTGGGCGCGTTGGAGCATCGATCGCGCGCGATACCTCATCGACGGCACCTCATCGGCCCTTCCTACAGGTTGGAGGGTGCCCGCCGTTACGCTGCACGGCTGCGTGGTAGGCAGCGACATTCACTTCGAATTCGGCGAGGGTGTTCGAGAACACCTGCTCGCCGCAGCCGTCCGCACCCGCGACGTAGTAGAGATAGGAGACGTGGGCGGGGTGGGCGGCCGCCTCGATCGACGCTACGCCCGGATTGGAAATCGGGGTCGGCGGCAGGCCGGTGTGCGTGCGTGTGTTGTAGGGGGAGTCGATATGCAGCTGGGCTTCGGTCAGTTCGCCGGTATACGTCGCGATCCCGGCCTGCTGCTCCACCGCGTAGTAGATCGTGGCGTCGATCCCCAGTGGCATCCCGAGGCGCAGCCGGTTGTAGATCACCGCCGCGATCTTCGGCCGGTCGCCGGGCACCACCGCCTCGCGCTCGACCATCGAGGCAACCGTCAACAATTGGTAGGGCGTTATGTGCAGTGCCCGCGCGTCACGGATCTCGTCGCGGCCGAAGTTTTCTTCAAAGGCCTGGAGCTGCTCCGCCACCAGCCGGCGCGCCGGCGCGCCGGCATACAGTTCGTAGGTCGCTGGGAACAGGAAGCCTTCGAGATCGGGTGTTCCTGGCGGCGCCCCGTAGTGGGCGGGATCGAGCAGCGCGGAGCCTCGCGCCGCCGCGAGATAGCTGCCGGTCAGCCCCTGCGCCGCGGCGATCTTCGCGATCTGCGCGCGCGTCTCGCCCTCGGGGATCGTGATGCGCACGATCTTCGGCGCCGGTGGTGGTGGCGGGGGCGTTGAGCGGTTGAGCCTGCCCACCAGCGCGAGTGCCGCCACCGCGAGTACAACCATGGCGACAAGCGCCCCCAAGCGTCTGCGGACGTGCACGCGCTTGCTGGTGGTGCCGGTTCGGACGGACATGCGCTCAGCCTAGAAGTCGGATGCGGTCGCGTGGCTACGCCCGTGTGCGGTCATCCATCCTTCCAGCATGTGCGCAGCGGCGCGCGAGTCCTCCGGCGCAGCGGCGGGTGGGTGGGCTCCCATCCGCTGCGCCATGCGCGTGGTGAGGCGCTCGTCGTGGAACGCAACCGGGACTCCCTCCCCCAGGCGCCGGGCAAGCCGCGCCGCGAACTGGCGGGTCTCGCGCGTCTGCGCGCTGTCCTCTCCGCTCAGTGACACAGGTAGGCCCACGACGACTTGCTCTACCTCCCGCTCGCTTACCAGCCCAGCCAGCAAATCGAGCCCACGGCGAGTGGCCGGTTGAGCGATCACGTCGATTGGGGTGACGATCGTCTGCGTAGGATCGCTCAGCGCGCAGCCACAGCGGGCGCTGCCATAGTCGAGGCCGAGCACGCGCATCAACCCTCGAGGATCTGGCCGATCGCCGACTTGGCCGCCTCGATTGCCTGATTGAGCCTGTCGGGTTTGCTGCCCCCGGCCTGCGCCATCGTGTCACGGCCGCCGCCACCCCCACCGACGACCTCGGCCGCAAGCTTCACCACAGATCCCGCTTTCACCCCTCGCTCCACGAGCGCCGGCGCAACACTCGCCACAAGATGCACTCGACCATCCACCGCGGTGCCCAGCACGATTGCCGCATCACCCAATCGCCCCTTCACGCGATCGAGCACCTGCAGCAGCGTCTTCGCATCTGGAACGCTGACCACCTGTGTCAGTACGAGCGCTCCATCCAGCTCGCTGGCCTCGCCGACGAGCGCGCCGATATCGATGTCGTTCTCGCCCTCGCCCCCACTCCGAGCCCGCTTCAGCTCCTTCTCCAGGCGCCGACGCTCCAACTCCCGTTCGCGCACAGCCTCGGCCGCACCCTCGGGGCGGGTACGCAGCGTCGTGGCGATCTCAGCCAGCCAACGGTCGTGTTGGCGCAGCAGACCCACTGCCGCCGGCCCGGTGAGCGCCTCGATACGGCGCACGTTGGCCGCGGAGGACGTTCTCGCTTTGGATATGAAAAAGGCCGATCTCGGCGGTGGCGCGAACGTGGGTGCCGCCGCATAGCTCGCGCGAATACTCGCCCTCGCCGATCTGCACCATCCGCACCACATCGCCGTACTTCTCGCCGAACAGCGCCATCGCCCCCAGCCGCTTGGCCTCAGCGAGCGTCGTCGTGATCGGGCGCACGGGGTCGTTGGCGAGAATCCACTCGTTGACGCGATCCTCGACATCGCGCAACTCCTCGGCGCTGAGCGCCTGTGAGTGGCTGAAGTCGAAGCGCAGCTTGTCGGGGCCGACATAGGAGCCCGCTTGGCGCACGTGCTCGCCAAGCCGCCGGCGCAGCACGGCGTGCAACAGATGCGTGGCGGTGTGGTTGCACTCGGTGGCGTGGCGCGCCGCGTGATCGACGCGTGCGAGCACCGGCTCGTGCGGATCGAGCATCCCTTGCTCGAGCACCACCGCGAGCGCCTGGTCATCACCGAGGCGGAAGACGCCCTCCACGCGCGCCCGGCAGTCTCCCTGCTCGCATTCGATCGTGCCCACGTCGGACACCTGGCCACCGCCCGCCGGGTAAAACGGCGACTCGGCGAGCTTCAGCAGGTAGCGCGAGTCGGCCTGCCCACCAGCGCCCTCGCGCGCGGGATCCGTGCCGGGCGCACCGTCGCCGTCGGTACCGACTGCACCGTCGCCGTTGGCCGCGGCGCCGGCGCCGGAGACCGGTGCGAACGCCCCGACAGAGGTGCGCTGCAGCTCCGTTTCGTACCCGGTGAAGCGCGTCTGAAAGCCAGCCTGCGCCGCGAGCTCCCGCGCGCGCTCGCGGGGGTCCGCGCCGCTGTCCTGCGCTGCCCCACCAGCCGCCGCGCGGGCACGCGCGCGCTGGGCGTCCATCAAGCGCTCGAAGCCCTCGGGGTCGACGCCGAGGCCGCGCTCAGCGACCAGTTCGCGGGTGAGGTCGAAGGGGAATCCGTAGGTGTCGTGCAGCGTGAAGGCGTCCCGCGCGGAGATCCCCTCCTCGCCGGCGTCCTCGGCCCGCGCGATCAGATCCTCCAGCAGCCGCGTGCCCTGCTCGAGGGTGCGCCCGAAGCTCTCCTCCTCCGAGGCCAGCCACTTTTCGATTGCTGTGCGCTGTACAAGCAGTTCCGGGTAGGCGCCAGCCATCGACTCGCGCACCACCTCCGCGTAGCGGACGAGGAAGCCGCCCTCCATCCCGAGCGAGCGGCCCTGCTGAATCGCGCGGCGCATCACGCGACGCAGCACGTAGCCGCGCTCCTCGTTGGAGGGAACCACGCCGTCGGCGACCATGAACGACATACCGCGTGCGTGGTCGGCGAGAATCCGCAGCGCCCGGTCGGTGGCGAACGCCTCGTTGTAGCGCTGGCCTGAGAGCTCCTCGCCGAGGTCGATCAGCGGCTGGAACTGGTCGGTCTCGAATACCGACTGCTTGCCCTGCAGGATCGCCGCCATGCGGTTGAGCCCCAGGCCGGTGTCGATGTTGCGTGTCGGCAAGCCCACCAGGTTGTTGTGCGGCTCCTGGTTGTACTGCATAAAAACGAGGTTCCAGAACTCCAGGAAGCGCTCGTTCTCGCCGCCGGGGAGGTCGTCGGCCTTGCCGAAATCAGGGCCGCGATCGAAATAGAGCTCCGAGCAGGGGCCGCTCGGCCCGACCGGCCCGGCTTCCCAGAAGTTCTCCGAGCGGGGGCAGCCGACGATCCGCTCGCGCGGCAATCCCACCGCCTGCCATAGCTCGATCGCCTCCTCGTCGGCCCCGAGTCCCAGCTCCTCGTCGCCCTCAAACACCGTCACCCAGATGTCCCGCGGGCGAAAGCCGCAAACCTCGCGCGCCAGCTCCCAGGCGAGCTCGATCGCGCCCTGCTTGAAGTAGGCGCCAATCGAGAAGTTCCCCATCATCTCGAAGAACGTCAGGTGGCGCAGCGTGGAGCCGACCTGCTCGATGTCGGGCGTGCGAAAGCACTTCTGGCAGCTCGTCAGCAACGGCGCGGGCGGCACCTCGCGCCCGAGGAAGTAAGGCTTCAGCGGCTGCATCCCGGCGGTTGTCAGCAACACCGAGCGATCCTCGGGCGGCGGCACAAGCGAGGCAGACGCCAGCCGCCGATGGCCGCGCTCCTCGAAGAAGGCTAGATAGCGCTCGCGAAACTCGTCCGAGGTCATGGTCAGACGATCTTAGGGATCGATCCCCTGGACATCCGCTGCCGACCGGCCTTGTCAGGCGATCGTGCCGTAGCCCAGAATCACATCGCCGTCGTAGAGACAGGCGATCTGCCCGGGCGCCGCGCGCGTGATCGGCTCTTGCAACTGCACCTCGACGCCCTCGTGGCGACCCGGCCCCGGATCGGAGGCGAGGCGGCAGGGAAACAGCGGCCCGTGCGAACGGACGCGCACCCCGTCGACCTGCGCGCCGGGCTGGCGCAACGTCAGGTCGCGCACGGGGATGGTGCGGGTCATCAGCGCCGCACGCGGGCCGACGGTGACGGTGTTGGCGACCGGATCGGTGTGCAGCACGAACAGCGGCTCCGATCCGCCGGGCAGGCCGAGGCCGTGACGCTGCCCGACGGTAAAGGCATGCGCGCCGCCGTGCGTGCCTAGCTGAGCGCCGTCTGTATCGACGATCCTGCCGGGGGCAAGATCGACCTCGCCGTGACGGGCGATGAAGCGCTGCAGGCCGGTACCGGCGAGGAAACAGAGATCCTGCGAATCGGGCTTGTGCGCGACCGAGAGCGCCGCCTGCTCGGCAATCTCGCGAACTTCGGGCTTAGTGAGGGCGCCCAACGGAAAGTGCAGCCGCGCGAGCGACGCCGGATCGAGCCCTGCAAGGGCATAGCTCTGGTCCTTCAGCCGATCGCGAGCCATGCGCAGCAGCGGCGTAGATGGGATTGGGGATGGGGATAGGGATGGGTTACGTTGCGAGATGACGCGCGCATAGTGCCCGGTTACCAGTCGTGCCGCGCCGAGTTGCGAGGCGAGCTCGAGCATCGCGTCGAGGCGCACGGAGCCGTTGCAACGGATGCACGGGTTGGGCGTGCTCCCGCGCGCATAGCCCTCCAGCCAACCCTCGACTACGCCGGCGCGGAACTCCTCGCGCAGGTCGATCGAGAGGTGGGGAAAACCCTGTGCGTGCGCGAGCGCGCGGGCACCGCGGACGGCCTGCGCCGAGCAACAGCTGCGCTCGCCATCGTTCTCGGCGTCAGCCCACAGCTCGAGCGTGACCCCCACCACCTCCTCCCCCCCGCGCGCGGTCAGCAGCGCGGCAACCGCGGAGTCGACGCCGCCGCTCATCGCCACCAAGGTCCTGGCAGTGGTGGTGGGCGGCGCGAGCGAGGCACACGCGCGCGCGGCGCCGCCGAGCGCGCGGTGCAGGGCGTCGGCGGCGAGCTCGGCGGCGTGGCGCTTAGCCGGATGCAGCCCCCCGAGCTCGGCGGCGATCTCCTCCGCGCCGACACGCGCGGCCTTTAGCAGCGGCTCGCCGCGCACGAGTGCGACCGCGGCGGAGCCCGCGGCGAGCGCCGCCCCGCAACCGGAGGCATCGAAGCCCGCGTCGGAGATCAAGCCCTCGGGCGACGCTTGCTCAAGCGCGAGCGAGATGCGCACCAGATCGCCGCAGGCCGCCCCGCCGGCGGCGCCGGTGAAGGCGTCCTCAGGCGTATGCCCGCGCCTGTGAGGGCGCTCCAGATGCGCCGCGAAGAGCGTCTCGGTGGTCACGCTGCCGAGTTTAGGAGCGCGACGGGCACGACCGGGTGCGAGGCGCCCGACCGAAGCGCCAGCCACGACCGCAGCCGGGCCGCGACCCTACCCTTTGGCTTCGGCGATCGCCTGTTCGAGCGCGAATTCGTCGGTGAGCCCGGTCACCGACGTAACTTCGCGCTTCGGGTCGATGATCAGCAGCGTCGGGGTCTGGTAAACCTGGATGTCGCGTGTAATCGGGCCAAACGAGTTGACCTGGTTGGCGAGCGCGAGGTGCGCCGCGACATGGTGGCGGAGCTTGTAGGCGACTTCGGTGGTACCGATCGCCGTGACATCGTCGTCGTAGGCTTTGGGGTCGAGGAAGAGCAACAGCACGGTCTTGCCCTGGTGCAACTCGGCGGCGATCGCCGCGGAGTGAGCGGGCTGCAGATCGGACTTCATCCTGGCGACGAGGACGCTTTCGGCGTGCGTGACCTTCGCCTTCAGCCCGATCGCGGGATCGATCGCTTCGACCAGCTTGACAACGGTGTTTAGATGCAGCGCTTCGGTGAGGTGGTGAAGCGTCAGCGCGGCCGTCGCAGCTGTCGCGGCCGCCGAGTGCGACGCCTGTGTCTGCGCATGGGATCGCGGGGCAGTGGAGGCACTGTGATGCGTATGCACAGTCGCGCCAGCGTGATGCGTATGCACGGTCGCAGTGGTGTGATGCGTATGCAAGGTCGCGGCCGCGTGGGACGTGGATGCAGCGGAAGTGGTTGAAGCGTGCGTCCTGGATGCGGCAGAAGGGGTCGAGGCGTGCAGCTTGGATGCGGCAGAAGGGGTCGAGGCGTGCAGCTTGGATGCGGCAGAAGGGGTCGAGGCGTGCAGCTTGGATGCGGCAGAAGGGGTCGAGGCGTGCAGCTTGGATGCGGCAGAAGGGGTCGAGGCGTGCAGCTTGGATGCGGCGGAAGGGGTCGAGGCGTGCGTCTCGGCGCTGGGCCCGACGGAGGCAGGGGTGGTCGAGGCGTGCGTTGCTCCAGCGTGCGTTTCATCGTACGTGCCGCCCCGTGCTTCCTGGGCGGCCGCTTCGTGGGCTCGTTTGATGTCGCGCGTTAAGCCTTCGACGCCCGGCGCGGAGCCGTGGTAGATGCGGCCGGAGCCCGCTGGGGAGGCTGTCCCTTTCGCCGCGGGGTGCGTGGAGGGGCCGCCGGCGGAGGAGGCTACGCTCGGCGAGGAGCCACCCGTGGTGGGTTCGCTGCCGGGCCGGTGCAGCACCATAAACCACGCGACCACGACCATCGCGAGCGCGAGCGCGGCCACCAGCACGATCTGAAAAGGGCGCGAGATCTGGGCCATCCACCTCAACTTCGGCATCCGCGCCGCGCGAGTTGAGCCCCAAAATCGGGGCATGGACGGCTCCTGAGATGGCGAACCACCGTTTACGGCGCTCGCAGACGCCCAAAGGCACCTAAAGGCGCCTAAACCAGCGCCGTGCAGGGGCCGACCTGCGGAGCGCTCAAACCACGGCGGGCGTCGCCTGCTCGCGGATCGCGCGCTCGACCTCGTGACCGCGGGGAGTCAGCCGCCAGGCGTTAGGCTCGCCGCGCACTGGGCCCGAGCCGGCATTTTCGATCAAGCCAAGGCGCTCCAGACGGATCAGCAACTTCGAGATCTGCCCCTGGTCCTGCACGCCAGCCGCATCTGCGACCTGGCGGTTGCTTGGCGCCCATCCGTCTGTCGACCCCCCCGTACCCAACTGGGAGATCGCGATCAGCACCCGCATCGTGCGGTAGGTCAAGCGCATGTCCAAACCCTCGAGCGGGTTGCTCGCAGGGCGCTCAGAGCGCGGTCGCACACGCGGCGCCGGCTTGGCCGCCTCTTTAGCGGAGGTGGCGGGCCCAAGGTAGGGCAGCACAATCATCGCCATCAGCGGGTTCAGCAGCCTGCTCATCGGCTTCGGGTCGCGCTCGGCAAACCGCGCGTAGAGCACGCCCAGCACCCCGCCGACCACACCCTCTGCCGTCAACCGCGTTGGTTTCAGGCCCGACCGTGCATTCTTACGGCCCGCATCGACCGCATCCACCAGCATTCGCACAATCTCCGCCCGCCGCTGCAGGGCCTGGGGGCTAGCGCTCAGCGTGTCCACCACGCACAGTCCGCCGAGGTCAGGCTCATCGTCGAGGAACTCGAGCAGCGCCGCCAAGCCGGCCCGGATCCGCGTTCGCCACCGTTCCGCCCCCTCGACCGAGCCACTGGCGGCGCGCACGCGATCCCCACCGGCGACCTCGGAGCGCTGCTCGAACGCGGGCAGTACCCGCGCCGCGCCGCGCTCGATCGCCATTTCCAGCGCCGCCATAAAGCACGCGTCGCGATCGGCGAACATTTCATAGAACGTCCGCCGCGACACCCCGGAACGCGCCACGATATGCGCCACCGTCACGCGCGCGGCCCCACGCTCCCTTACAACCTCCACCAGCGACCCGACGATCCGCGCGCGCTGAATGTCGGGCACGCCGTTGGGCTCGATCGCGACGGCCGCAGCGGCCGGCACCGAAGCTGCATCGACCCCTCCCCGGCCATTGTTGCTGCCACGCCTGCTTACAGCCACCGCACTCACCTCCTTCTTCCTCCTGCGCTTTGCCCCTCGCCCTGGCGCTGCGGTGAAATCAGTCGAATGGGCTCGCTGCCCGTTACTTGTGCCACGACTAAGGGCAAATATGACTATAGACACCTATGATCAAGATGTCAAGTCTGATGCCAAAGGCGGTTTCGTGGCACAAGTGCTCGCCTTTACAGGCGCAGCCGTGCACGACGGCCACGGTCAGGCGAATGCCGCCGGGAGCCAGTGAGGCCGGGGACTAGTGAGGCCGGGGACTAGTGAGGCCGGGGGCCAGCGAAGCGGGGCTAGCGAGTCCGCGGGCTAGCGAGTCCGCGGGCTAGCGAGGCACGCTACAGCGCTGCGCGGCCGCGCAACACCGCGTGCACCACGGTGTCCGTGGCGATCTCTTCCTGCGTGCGCGCTTGCAAGTCCTTCAGCAGCGTCTCCCCTACGCCCGCATCCTCCGGGCCAGCGGTAACGATCGCCACGTATCGCGCGCCGATGCGCTCGGCGTGGGCGAGCTGGTTCTTCAGCGAACGACCGGCCAGCTCCATCTGCGCGATCAGGCCCGCGCCGCGCGCTTCATGGAGGACCTTGAACGCAGTAGCGCTCGGCGCGCTCGCTGCGGTGGTTGCCTGCACGCGTAATCCATCCCCCTGCCCCCCCTTGTGGGGGGCCGCTTTCAAGTTGTCAAACACGATGAAGAGGTCAAGTGCGGGGGTCGCCTCCGGCGGCGGGCTACCCGCCAGCAGCGCCCGCTCGACCCCCATCGCCCAGCCCATGCCCGGGGTCGGGGGGCCGGGGGTGGACGGGCCGGGGGTGGGTGGGGCCTTAATCATCTCCACCAGCCCGTCATAGCGGCCGCCTCCACCCACGCCGCTCTGCGCGCCGAGCTGCGCGGAGGTGAACTCGAACACCGTGCGGGTGTAGTAGTCCAAGCCGCGCACCAACGTCGAGTCGATCTCGTAGGCGATGCCCGCCTCGTCGAGCAAAGCACGGACCTCGGCGAAGTGGGCGGCATCCTCGGGGCTGAGCTGATCGAGCAGGCGGGGCGCACTGGCCAGCGCGGCACGCGTGCCCTCGTGTTCGGAATCGAAGGCGCGCAGCGGGTTGAGATCGATCCGCTCGCGCACCTCGGGGGCGAGCTGCGCTTCATGGGCGCGCAGGTGGGCTTGCAGTTGCTCGCGGTAAGTGGCACGGGCTTCGGGGCCACCGAGGCTCGATAGGCGCAGGCGCGTCTCCCTTACGCCCAGCTCCTCCAGCAGCGTGCTCAGCAGCACGATCGACTCGGCATCCACCGCCGGCTCCTGCGAGCCGAGCGCCTCCGCGCCGACCTGCCAAAACTGGCGTTGGCGGCCAGCCTGAGCACGCTCGTAGCGGAAGAAGCTCGACAGGTACCACAGCTTCACCGGCTGGCGCAGCTTGTGCATGCCGTGCTCGACGTAAGCGCGGCAAACTGGCGCGGTGCCCTCGGGGCGCAGCGTCAGCGAGCGGCCGCCGCCGTCGGTGAAGGTGTACATCTCCTTGCGCACGATGTCGGTCGACTCGCCCACGCCGCGCGCGAACAGCTCGGTCGCCTCGAACGTCGGCGTCTCGATCCGTTCGTACCCAGCGCCCTCCAGCAGCGCGCGGGCGCAGCTCTCAACGCGAGCGCGCGCGCTCGCCTGCTCGCCGAGCACGTCATGGGTGCCCCGCGGGGCCTTCAGCTTCGGGGCGCTCAACGGCCGCCCGGATTGCCCGCCGCAGCCGGAGCCTGCGTGGAAAGCCGAACCGGCTGACCGCCGGCCTGCGCCGCCGTATCGCCGATCGTGGCGCGAAGCTCGGTGAGGAACGGGTTGGTCTGCAGCTCGCGGCCAAGCGTCGTGACGCCCATGTGCCCCGGATACACGACGGTCTCTGCGGGGAAGCGCTCCAGCAGCTTCCCAATCGAGCGCTCCAACACGCTCCAGTCGCCCCCCGGCAGGTCCACCCGCCCGACGCTGCCCTGGAACAGGACATCGCCCGATAGCAGCACCGGGGCCTGCGCTGACGGGGAGGGATCCGCGCCGCTCACCTGCTCCTCCGTCACACCGGCGGGGGCCATCGCGTAGGTCACGTGCCCGGGGCTATGGCCGGGCGTAAACAGCACCTCAATCTCAAGGCCCGCCAGCCGCAGGTGCTCGCCGCCCGCCACCGTGTGCTCGGCCTCCCAGCTCTCGAACGGGCCGAAGCCCGGTGGCACCCACGCCATGATGTCGCTCAGCAGCAGCCGCTCGATTTCCGGGCAGTACACCGGCGCCCCCGTGGCGCGTGCGATCGGGGCCACCGCGCCGATGTGATCGAAGTGACCGTGAGTGATCAGGATCGCCTCGATCTCCACCCCCAGCGCCTTCGCCGCCGCGAGCAGCCGCTCGGGCTCTTCGCCGGGATCCACGATCAGCGCGCGCCCGGCGGCGCGGTCCGGCGTCACGATGTAGGCGTTCTCCTGCACCGGCCCAACTGTGAACATGCGGATGTCCAGACCGTCGCTCACTTTGCGTCGGCCTTCGCGTCGGCCTTCGCCTTCGCCTTCGCACTCGCTTTCTGGCGCTGACGGCGCTTGTACATCCACATGTCGGTGTAGTAGCTGATCGGGATGTACAACACCAGCACGATCGGGAACAGCGCGATCGCCTCGTTGGAGTTCTTCAGCGCGAAGATGCCAAACAGCAGCAGCACCACGGCGGCGATCGCGGCACGGTAGAACGCCCCCAGCCAGGTCGGCGGACGATCCTGGCGCGCCAGACGCTTCTCGCGCGCCTTCGCTTTCTCGCGGGCGCTGCCGCTGCGCTCCTCGGCGGTCGGCGGACGCCCGGTACGCCCGCGCGACTCCACCATCCCCGCCGCGTTGCCGCGATGCTTGGTCTTGCGCTTAGTCTGGGCCATTGCTACAAGCCTAGTGCCTTCTCGATCGTGTGGCGCGTCGGGTCGAAACCTGGCATCGCCAGGTCCTCGGGGAAGCCCTCCAGCGCCGCCGCAGGGGCGAGGCCGACGAGCTCGGCGCTGACGATATCCGCGTGTGCGCGCACGGCTTCAACGACCGCGCGCAGCGGCACTTCGGTTGGGCGCTCGACGTTCAGCGATACCTGTGCGATCACGCGCTCCCCGGCCCCTCCGCCGCCGTCCGCAGCGCCCACCGCCGGCGCTCGGCTCAGCGCCACGCCGATCGCGCGCACGCCCGGCATGCCCTCGGCGCCGCCCTCGCGGATCAGGCCGGCGATCCGACGCGCGTCCGTCACGGTGGCCGGCGGCGCCAGCTCGAGATTGAACGCCACCAGCGGTGGGCGCGCGCCCACCAGTGCGGCGCCCGCGGTGGGGTGTGGCGCCGCCGGGCCGAAATCGGGGGTCAGCTCTCCCCCGCGCATCCGCTCGGCCAGCGCCCTCACGCCACCGCGGCGCAGCTCAGCGCGAGTCCGCGCCCCCCCCAGCTCCCCATACAGGAACACCGGCACGCCGAGCGCCCCGATCAGATCGGCCGCCACCAATGCCTCCGCGCACGCGGCACCTCGCAGCTCGCGGTTGAGATACACAACCGGCACCACGTCCACCGCGCCGACGTGAGGGTGTTGGCCACGCCCATCGCCGATGTCGATCCGTTGCATCGCCTCGGCCGTGCCCACCATCAGCGCATGCGCCAGCGATCCGGGACTGCCCACGAGCGTGATCACCGCGCGGTGGTGGTCGCCGTCGCGGTGCACATCCAGCAGCTGCGCCGTGCCGGCGCGCGTGAAAGCCGCCGCGATCGCCTCCACACCGGGGTGGTCGCGGCCCTCGGAGACGTTCGGCACCGCCAGCAGTGGCCGGTCGCTCCTAGGCATCGTTTGGCACCGCCAGCAGTGGCCGGTCGCTCCTAGGCATCGTTTGGCACCGCCAGCAGTGGCCGATCGCTCCTAGGCATCGTTTGGCACCGCCAGCAGTGGCCGATCGCTCCTAGGCATCGTTCGGCACCGCCAGCAGTGGCCGTCAGTCACGGCAGCGCCCGCTCACTCACAGCCGCGCCAATACCAGGCCGGTCGCCAGCAGCACCATCGCTAGCGCACAGGCGCTCAGCGCGCCCTCGGCCGGGGCGGCGAGCCGGGCGGCATCGAGCGGCACGACGGTGCCATCCTCGAGGCGCTGCTCGCCCGTCACCGAGAGCGTGCGCCGGCGCAGCTCGCGTACCGGCGTGGACAGGCGCCGCTGGGCGAGCGTCAGCATGAAACAGGCGCTCGCCGCGAGCAGCGGGGCCACCCGCAGCTGCTGGGAGTTGACCCAGTAGCCGGTCAGCGCCGGGAAGGCGCCCCACGAGGTCGCCAGCCAGAAGGCGGTGTGAAAGCGCCCGCCCAGCCACTCGAGGTTGTAGGCAAGCACGATGAACGTCCCCGCGAGCACGAACGGGATCAACGTCAGCGAGATCGTCACCGCCCCGACCGCGCCGATCGCCACCGCGCCAGCCAGCGAGCTTGCCGCCATCGCGATCAGTGCGCCGCGCGAGAGGCGCGTGCCGAGCGGCCGGCCGTTGAGCTCGTCGAGCACGTGTGCGCAGACGCCGACGCCGAGCAGGAATGCGGCCAGCGTCGCCAGCAGGCGCCCGCCGTACAGGTGCGGCGCAACCGCGGCCCCGATCGCGACGTTGGCGAGGTTCCAGGCGGTGTACGGCGGGTGCAACACCGTCACCAGGTCGCGCCAGCCACCCGGGCGCAGGGCGTAGAAGGCGGGGCGGTCCAGCGGCTTGGTAACCGATCCTCGTGTAGTCGCTTCGTCCAGGGGCTTAGGGGCCGATCCTCGTGTAGCCGCCGTCTCAGCCGGCATCGGTCGCGGCCTCAGTGGGCTTCGCCGGGTCCGTTGCCGTGTGTGCCGGGGGTGCCGGTCTTCGTGGACTGGGCTTCGCGCGCCCGGCGCCCCCCGTACCCCACATCACCACGCCCCCGCCGAGGCTCATGCGCCTGGCCTGGACCCCCTCGATCCCTGCCGCGCGCCACAGCTGCACAACCCGCTCCAGCGGGACGCGCTCGTAGAAGTCGGGGATGCTGTGCGCGAGGAAGCTCCCTGTCGCCGACCACTCGCGCGAGAAGAGCCGCCCCAGCACCGGCAGGCCCGCGTGCGTGTACAACCGCCACGCCCCGCGCCACAGTGGGGAGGGCGGCACGGCGAACTCGAGCATCGCAATGCGGCCCCCCGGGCGCACCACGCGCGCGAGCTCCACGAGCGTGGCCGCGGGATCATCGACGTAGCGCAGTAGATAGGTGAAGGTGAGGTGGTCGAACTCCTCATCGGCGAATGGCAGCCGCTCGGCCTCGCCCTCCACCAGCGTGACGTGGGCGGCGAGTCCCGGATCGTGCGCCAGCCGCGCCCGCGCGCCGGCCAGCATCCCGGGGCTCTGGTCGAGCCCCACCACCGTGCAGCCGTAGCGGCGCACGAGCTCCTGCGCCACCATCCCGGTGCCGGTCGCCACGTCGAGCACCCGCTCCCCGGGCGCAGCGTCGATTGCTGCCACCATCGCCCGCCGCCAGCGCGGGTCCTGGCCGAAGCTCAGCAGCGTGGCGACGCGATCGTAGTGGCGCCCCAGCGGCGCGAACAGCTCGCGCGCGTGAGGTTTGGGACCCAGCCGCCGCTGCGCCGCCCACTCGCTTGCGCTCATCGGCAAAGGCTACAGCGGCGCAGCCAACCGTGACTGGGCGCCAGCGCCCAGCAACGTCTATGAGACGACCAGCGTGAACGACGCGGTTGCCGTCTGGTGGACTTTTTTGGTGGCGTCGGTGACGGTCACCGTGATCGGGAACGTGCCCCCGTGCGGGTACAGTTTGGGATTCACTTTCCCAGCCAGCAAACCGCCCGTCGTCAGGCTGAGTCCTTTGGGCAGGCTACCGGGGGTCACTTTCCATTTGAAGGGAGCGATACCGCCGGCGGCCGTCAGCTGCTGGTGGTAGAGCACGTTGGGGGTGACGGTGGCCAGCGATTCGGTGGTTACGTGCAAGCCCAGCACCGTCAGCGTGAAGCGCTGGATGCTGGCGCCGCCGACGCCGTTTTCGGCGGTGAACGTGATCTCGAACGTGCCGGTCTGTGTCGGCGTGCCGACGAGCACCCCGTTTTCAAATCGCACGCCTTCGGGGAGGTTGCCCCACTTCGTGATCGTCGGGGCGGGCGTGCCGGTCGCCGTGACCGCGAACAGGTTGGATTCGTCGTCGTTGAACGTGGCCTGCGCGGGTGAGGTGATCGTCGGCGGCGCGTCCACGGTGAGCGTAAAGCTCTGCGTGGCGAAGCCGACGCTGTTGGTGGCGGTAAAGCTGATGTGGAAGACGCCTTCCTGAGTCGGGGTCCCCACGAGCTTGTCCGTGTTCGAGTTGAACGTCACACCATGCGGCAGCGTGCCTTCCACCGCGACGGTCGGAGTCGGATCGCCTTCGGTGGTGACCGCGAAGCTGCCTTCATGGCCTTCCGTGAACGTCGCACTGCTACCCGAGCTGATCGTGGGCGCTTCGAGCACGCTCTCGCTGGTCGTACCCGAGGATTCGTTGTAGTTGGTGTCGCCGGAGTAGGTGGCGGTGACTTCGTCGGCGCCCGCCGGGCGCTCGTGCGTCGTGGTGCAGGTCGCCGTGTCGGGTGAGCCCCCACTCAGCGGCCTGCCGGAGCACCCGGAGATCGGCCCGTGGCTGTCCGCAAAGGTAACGGTGCCGGTCGGGGTGCCCGTGCCGGGGGCGACAGGGGCGACCGTGGCGGTATAGGTCACCGGCGCGCCCACCACGCCGTTCCCTTCGTCGGAGGCGCTCACCGAGGTGCTTGTCGCGACCCCGGGTGTGGTGGCGGAGGTGAGATGGGCTGTGAGGATGTTGCGGTACAGCGCCGGGTCTTTGGATCCGATCGTGTACCGCTCCGCGGGGTCGGTGCCGAGTTCCTTGCCAGCCTTTTCGACCGGTTTGGGGAGACGGTAGCCGGAGAACACCATCGTCAGCGATCCGTCGGGGTTTTGCACAACCGCGGGGCCGTAGGCGCGGCCCGAGTAGTAGGCGCTGATCCCGAGCGGTTCGTCGTGTCCTTCGGCCAGCGCCTTGTCCTGGGCGGCTGAGGCCGCGAACTTGTATTCGGTGCTCAACACCACCTTCGGTACCGACCATTCCTTGCCGTTGGTGGATTCGGTGTAGAAGATCTGGTTGAACGCGTCGCTGTCCCCGTCGCTCGCCCACGAGCCCGACAGGAACATGCCGTCGCTCCCGTTGGGGTTGGTGATGATCGTGCCGCGCGAGCCGACGAAGCGCAACTGGGTGGTGTCAAGTTCGCCGGGCGCGAGGTTCGTCGGTTCGGTGTTGGACGGGCTCGTGGTCTGGAAGGGGTTGGAGATGTCGTTGTAGGAGCCCGAGTCGTTGCCGGTGCCGGACGTCGAGCCGCTGATTGGCCCGAGGTCGGTGAAGTTGACGCCGTTTTCGGTGTAAGCCGCGCGCAGGACGGTGTAGTCCTCGTTGTTGGCGAACAGCTTCTCGGGCCCCTTGCCGGTGCTCTTGCCCTCGCCGATCTTTTCCAGCGCCGAGCCTGGAGCCGTGGCGGCGTTGGGCCCGCCGATCCAGAAGCCTTCTTCGACTTCGCCCGTGCCGCCGCTGCAGCCCGTGAGATTCTCGCTGCCCGCCGGCGCGCCCGTCTGGTTTGCCGTGGCGACGCCAGTGCAGCTCACCTGCTGGATCCCTTCTTTGGTGGTGCCGAGGTAGATCTTGAACGTGCCGTTGCTCGGCAGCGGCTCGCTCGGGTGCACCGAGGGGGTGTAGGTAATCGTCGACTTCGGCAATTTGATCGTTTTCTTTTCAAATTTGCTGCCTTCGACGAAGCCGTCGGTCGTGCCGACGACGAAGTACGCCAGCAGCTTCTCGGTGTAGAGCACAACCGTCGATCCGGCGGGAGCGCCCGGGTAGCTCGGCAGCGTGCCGACGATGCCGTCGGGGGCCTTCAATCCGGTGGTCACGGCTGCATGGGGCGGCAAGATCGGATCGGCGGTGATCGCGTCGCCTTGATTGACGGTCAGTGGGGAGCTGCTGTCGGCGGTGCAGTTCTCGATCTTGGTGGTCGGGTTGGCGTTGGACTGCAGGCAGTAGACGGTCACGCCGTCGATGTAGATGCGGTTGGGTGCATTTTCGTTGAGCATGAAGGTCGTCAGCGGCGAGACTGTGGAGTTGCCGTTCACGAACTTGATTTCCTTCAAGCCACCTTCTCCGCTCGATATGTTCGGGCCGACCGGCACGGTGTAGGTTTTGCCTTCGCCCGGGTTCGCCGTGGCGATGACCTGGACGATGTCGTCGTTGGCTTTGACGATCAGCGGGCTGGATCCGGCGACGGTGCATTCTGTGAGCTCGGCCGGCGCCGGCGCCACAGTCGTGCCTTTGCAGGTGATGATCGATTTCGACGGCGATGAGGCGTTGTAGTCCTCGTACGGGCCGGCGACGATGTGCTCGGGCGAGTTGGCTTCGCCGAGCGTCGAGACGGGGATGCTCACGCCGCCGCTGGTCGGCACTTCGACTTCCGCTTCAGCGTACGTGTTGGGATCGATGCCGACCGATTCGCCGGCTTGCAGCGCGGCGAGCGGGTTGGCGGCGGAGGGTTCGACGTTGTGCACGAGCAGACCGACGCCTTCGTAGTCGCCCGCGGGGCGCTGCAGCGTGTAGAGCTTCGTGCTGCCGCCGATCGGGGCGACGTAAGGGTGCCCTTGGCCGTCGTCGTTGGTGTCGGCCGTCGGGCAGTAGCCGCCGTTCTGCTCGAGCGCTTTGCCCTCGGCGACCCAGGTCTTGCCGTTGTCGGTCGAACGCGCAACCGTGATTGCCTCATCGGCGTCCTTCGGCCGGTAGTCGAAGTAGCCGGTGAGCGAACCGTCGGGGTTGCGCACCACGTCGGGGAAGTAGTAGGGCGAGAACGGCAGCGTGCTGCCCGCCGGTTGCGAGACGGGCGAACCTGTCTCGTTTTCGCTCTCCTGCGTATTGCAGTAGCCGGCCAATGGCCCCGGCGTACCCGCCACGCCGCTCGGGTAAGGGATCAGCTTCGTTACTTCTTTGCCGTTTTCGATCGCTTTCTGTTCGCCCGAGTAGACCGCGAGGTTGGGCTCGCTGACACCACCTAGCGTCGTTTCCGGGCCACCGAACGAAAAGACGGGCAGCAGATCGGAGCTCGGGTATTCCCCACCCTGCGACGGATCGCCCTGGGAGGTGTTCCATGGCCCACCGGAGATCGTGTCCACGACCGGGGCTTCCGCCGTGTAGGCGGTGCCACCGGCGGCGGCCAGCGGGGCGGCCACGAGCACCAGCGCGAGGGCGCCGCCTCCGCAAAGCACAAATAGGGCACGTCTAAGAGCGTTGAAGCGGCGCACAGGGATCCTCCCGTCGGACGGACGTTGACGCCGGGGCTTCTACCACAGGCATTCCGGCCTCCTGGCGCAGATCACGAGATATTTACGCGATGACACCCGAACGTCACGAGATGTTCACCAAATCGGCGCTCTTTGCGCAAGCCTCGCTGCGCCGCTCCGATTCCCGGCCGTCGCGCTCGTCGTGCTCCGCCGAGAGGTTGGCAAGGCGCAGGTCCTCGAAAAAATGTCGATCCGGGGCGTATCCGTTCGACGTATGGGCAGAGCCGGGTAGAACCTCCGCGACACCCACGCGTAGGCCGGCGGCCAACCACGACGACAAGGAGCACCGCGATGCGATTCATGATGATCATGATTCCCCACCCGATGGACGAGGAGAGCTGGGGTCCCAGCCCGGAGGCGGTATCGGAGATGGGCCGCTACAACAACGAGCTCAAAGACGCCGGCGTGCTGCTGACGCTCGACGGGCTGCAGTCGAGCGGCAAGGGCGCGCGCGTCTCGTTCACCGGCGGCAAATCGAAGGTGATCGACGGGCCGTTCACGGAGTCCAAGGAGGTGATCGGCGGCTACTGGATGATCGACGTGCCCTCCAAAGAGGAGGCGGTGCAGTGGGCGACAAAGTGCCCCGCGGCCGACGGCGACACCATCGAGGTGCGCCAGGTATACGAGATGACTGACTTCCCGCCAGAGGTGCAGGCGGCCGCTGGGTAGGGCGCGTGCGCGCCGCTAGGCGCTGGGCATGGAGGCCCAGCGCTACCAGGCAGGCATTCAAACGACGCGCGTGGACGATCCCCAATTAGCAACATCCTGGCCGACCAGCCAGTATCATTTGAGGCCCCACCGACCCCGGAGGTCTCCCCATGGCAACTGCAGAGAGCGGTGTGCAGCGCATCGACGTGGACAGCCTCGACCTGGAGGAGGTGCTCGTCACCGACAATCCGCTGTGGGAGGAGGGCCCGCCGCACGAGCTGTTCGCGCGGCTGCGCCGAGAGTGCCCCGTGCACTGGACCAAGCGAATCGTCGAATTTCCCGAGGAGGCCGGCTTCTGGTCGATCACCACCGCTGATGACGTGCTGACGGTCAGCCGCGATTGGCAAACGTTCTCCTCCGAAAAGGGCGGCGTTACCGGCGTCGAAGCGGTGTTCCCGCTGGAGCTCGTACGGGCGATGTTCATCGGCATGGACCCGCCTAAGCACGACCGCATCAAGGCGCTGTTCCAGGCCGGCTTCACGCCGAAGCGGATCGCCGCGCACGAGCCGACGATCAGGGAAATCGTCGCGCGCGTGCTCGACAGTGTCGCCGAGCGAGAGACGTGCGACCTTGTCAACGATGTCGCCCAGCCGGTGGTCGCGCGGGTGATCGGCAGCTTCATGGGCATCTCCGAGGAGGACGATGTCGCGTGGGCGCGACTGATGAACGCCACGCTCGGCGCCAACGACCCCGACCTCAACCCCGACGGCATCGAGGGCGCGATCGCCAAAGAGGTGCCGGAGATCTTCGCCCGCTGCGGCAAGATGATCGCCGAACGGCGCGAGCAGCCGACCGAGGATCTGACGAGCGTGCTGGTGCACGCCGAGATCGACGGGGAGCGCCTGGAGGAACACGAGATCGTGATGGGCTTCTTCCTGTTGGTCGCCGCCGGCAACGACAGCACCAAGGCGACCTACTGCAGCGGTATGCGCGCTTTGATGGAAAATCCGACGCAGCGCCAGCTGCTGCTGGAGGACCTCTCGCTGGTGCCGAGCGCGGTCGAGGAGTCGCTGCGGATGTTCCCCGCCTTCGCCCACTTCCGCCGCACCGCCACTTGCGACACCGAGGTCGGCGGACAGCCGATCAAGGAGGGCGAGAAGGTGCTCATGTGGTACACGTCGTCCAACCGCGACGAGACGCGCTACGAGCACCCCAACGTCTTCGACGTGACGCGCAACCCCGACCACCAGGCGTTCGGCGCCGGTGGCCGGCACTTCTGCCTCGGCACGGCGCTCGCCCGTATGGAGCTGAAGATCCTGCTCGAGGAGACGCTGCGGCGCTTCCCGGCGATGGAGATGGTCGGGCCGCCGACATTCGTGCAGTCGCCGTTCCTCAACCAGCTAAAGACATTGCCGGTCAAGCTGCGCCCGTAACAACGCGGAGCGCTCAACACCAAGTGCAGGGTGCTGGCGCCGTTGGGCGAGCGGCCGACAGCACTCTGAGGACCCGACGAGCCCCGCGCCACAGATCGGCGCGAGGCTATGCCGAGATTCGGCGCGGGGCTGTGCCGCTCTCAGGAGACGATCAGTGGTGTGCGCGCGTGCGCAACGCGAGGCGGATCGACAGACCGGCCGCCAGCAGCAGGATGCCGGCACCCAGCACCCATGTCAGGTTGAGACCGGTGAACGGCAGCGTCGACGCTTGGGGGGTGGTAGTCGTCGGCGTGACCGTCGCTTTGGCCGGTTCGACGGCGGCTTTTGGCGCAGGTTTCGCCGCTTCTTTAGATGGTTCGACTTCTTTTTTCGGTTCCGTTTTGGTGGTTGGGGTCGGCGGTTTCTGGTTGTAGCCAGAGGTTTCCGTACTCGAAGTGCCGGCGGCGGCTTGAGAGAGCGCCGGCGCGACACCGGCCAGCAGCGCCAGCACAGCCGGCAGCGCCAGCAACTCGCGGCGCGCGAAGCGCCGGCGACCACGCAACCCTTGGCGGCGGCTGGATGAGCTGCCGATCGATGCTGCACCTGCTGCTTGCGGCTCGCTCCTAGCCGTTCCGTGGGTCCGAGTCATGCGCACCTCCCATGTCTATGTTCGATTGTGGGCCCCGGCCGGGGTTGGGGGCACTGGTAGGGGTCCGGCGAAGTCTATTGCGAAGCCAGGATCGCTTCTTTGCGGTCCATCACGGTTCGAGCTTCTTCCCGGTTCTCCTGCCCGCCTCTCGCTACGCCCGCGGCCCGCCCGGGCTCCTCGATACGCCCCTCAGCGCGAGGGCGATGAAGCGCCAACACCGTCCCCGACCACGATCCGCCCTGCGAGCGTACCGTCCTTCAGCGCGGCGCGCAGCACCTTCTTATCGAACTTGCCAACGCTCGTTTTGGGCACTTCGGCGATGAACGCGAACTCGTCCGGCAGCCACCATTTGACCACCCGTGGGCGCAGGTGCTCGACCAACTCCCGGGCATCCGGGATGGCGCCCTCGCGCAGCACCACGCAGCACAGCGGCCGCTCGGCCCAACGCTCGTCGGGCTTGGCGATCACCGCCGCCTCGATCACGTCAGGGTGGGCCATCAGCTCGTTCTCCAGCTCCACCGAGGAGATCCACTCGCCGCCGGACTTGATCACATCCTTGGAGCGATCGGTGATGTGCACAAACGCGTGCTCGTCGATCGCCGCGATGTCGCCGGTGCACAGCCAGCCGTCGTTGAACTTCTCATCGCCTGAGGGGTCCTCGTAGTAGCGGCGGGCCACCCACGGGCCGCGCACCTCTATCTCACCGGTGGACTCCCCGTCCCACCGCACCTCCTCGCCGTCGTCGCCGATCAGGCGCAGCTCGGTCCATGGCAGCGGCTTGCCCTGCAACGCCCGTTCGTCCCAGTAGCGCTCGTCCTGGCCACGCTCCTCGGAGGGGTCGGAGAAAGTCACGACGGGGCTGGTCTCGGTCATCCCCCACCCCTGGTGAATGCACACGCCGTGGCGCTCCTGAAAATCCTTCATCAGCTGGCGCGGCACCGCCGAGCCACCGCACACCGCATTGGTAAGCGAGGAGAGGTCCACCCCGTGCTCATCGGCATAGCGCAGCAGGTCGGCGAAGATCGTCGGCACACAGCCCGCCACCGTGGGGCGCTCGCGCTCGATCGCGCGCGCCAGCGGCTCCGCCTGCAGGAAGCGGTCGGGCAACAGCAGATCGGCGCCGCACAGCGCCGCCGCGTATGGCAGGCCCCAGGCGTTGACGTGGAACATCGGCACGATCGCCAGCACGCGGTCACGTCGTGAGAGCCCAAGGTTGTCCGCCATCAGCGACGCGGTTGCGTGGAGACAGATCGAGCGGTGCGAGTACAGCACCCCCTTGGGGTTGCCGGTAGTGCCGCTCGTGTAGCAGAGTGCCGCCGCCTGGCGCTCGTCGAGCTCGGGGTACATCGACTCTGAGCTCGCGCGCAGACCGACGGGAGTCGCATGGTGCGCGGGACTCGAGTCGCGATCGACCCCCGTATCCGAACCGGCCTGCGCGAGCAGCTCCTCGTAGCGCAGCACGTTGGGCAAAGAGCCGGCGTCGCCGTCGCCCATCAAAATGAAGTGGCGCACGTTTTTGAAAGTCGGCGCCAGCGGCTCCAACAATGCCACCAGCGAGTCGTCGACGAAGATCACCTGGTCGTCGGCGTGGTTGACGATGTAGGTCAGCTGCTCGGCGAACAGGCGGATGTTGAGCGTGTGCAGCACCGCCCCGGTGCACGGCACCGCCATGTACAGCTCGAAGTGGCGCTGGTTGTTCCACGCGAACGTGCCCACGCGATCGCCCTGCGCGATGCCCAGCGTTTTCAGCACCCGCGCGAGCCGATCGACGCGCTCGCACACCTCCCCGAAGGTTGCGCTCACGGTGCCCTCCGGCGTGAGCGTCAGCACCCGCGCAGCGGGATGGCAGTCGCGCATCCGCCGGCGTGCGTGCTGCAGGCTCAGCGGGAAATCGTCTTGCATCAACCCTTCCAGCATCAGCGCAGCATACCTATGAGCTTCCGCTCCTCTGAGCCCAACGGGGTCGGCAGGGCATTGCGGGCAAACCACTCGACGTGCGCGATCTCCACAGGATCGGCACGCACCGCCGCGGGGTCCGGGAGCTCGGCGTGCACACACGTCAGACGCACCGCGATCTTCTCCAAGCGGGTCTCAAACGCGGCCAGCTCGCACAGCTGCAGATCGCGTACACCCAACTCCTCTTGCATCTCCCGCGCCGCCGCGTGCAGGGGCAACTCGCCGCGGTGCACGCCCCCACCCGGCAGATACCACACATCGCGCTGTCCATAGGTGTGGCGCACAAGCAGCACCTCATCTTCGTGGGTGAGCACGCACTTGACCCCGTCACTGCTGCGTCGCCACAGGATCGCGCGCAGCTGCACACCCCGCCATGCCACCCGGTAGACGCAGCGAAGCAGCGCTACGCGCAGCGTCACACGCGCTCGCCCGTGCGACCGCCGAAGCCGGAAGACACTCGCCTGCGGCCGATTTCAGGAGACACGCGCTGCGCTCGCATCCCCGAATCGGCCAGCATCCCCGTTTCGGCCCGCCGTCAGATCCCGGTAGACCCCGCGTGTGCGGCGCGCCACGTCGCTCCAGTCGAAGCCCAGCACGTGCTCTGAGGCCTCCGCCACCAGCCGCTCACGCAGTTGCTCGTCAGTCAGCAGACGCTCGATCATCGTGCCCAGGTGCACGGCATCGCCACCGTTGAAGCGCAGCCCAACGCGCTCACCGGCGGGCACCACCTCGCGTAGACCACCGGTGTCCGCCACGATGCAGGGGCAGCCCGACGCCATCGCCTCCAGCGCGACCAGCCCGAACGGCTCGTAGATCGAGGGCACCACGCAGAGGTCGGCGATCCGGTAGAGCGAGTGCAACGCGTCGTCCCCGATCCATCCGAGGAACGCGCCGTGCTCCAGCAGGCCGAGGCGCTCAGCCTGCGCCTTCAGCTCAGCTTCGTGGGTGCCGCTGCCGGCCACTAGAAAACGCACGTTGCCAACGCGCTCGATCACGCCCGGCAGCGCATCCAGCGCGAGCTGAAAGCCCTTCTCGTACACCAGGCGCCCAACCAGCACCACCAGGCGCTCGTGCGGCGCGGCGAAGTCTCGCCGCAGCGCGTCCAGATCGCCCACCGGACGTAGATCGCGCGGGTCGATCCCGTTCGGGATCACCGTCACCCGGTTCTCGTCGATGTCGAAGATGTCCGCCACGTGGCCGCGCATGTAGTGCGAGCAGGTGATCACCGAATCGGCGCGCCCCGCCATCCAGCGCTCCACCGCGTGGATCTGGGCCTGCGGCTGATCCTGCACCCAGCCCTGGTGGCGGCCATGCTCGGTCGCATGGATCGTCGTCAGGTATGGCACCGCCAAGCGCTCCGCCAAGGCCACCCCCGCGTGCGCCACCAGCCAGTCGTGGCCGTGCACCAGCTCATACCGGCGTTCCTCCGCAAGCCTCTGCCCGGCCTGCAACATGTCTTGGTTCATCCGCTGCACCCAGCCGACGAAGCGCTCGAGATCGCGTGGCCAGTTGGGCTCGCGCACACGGTAGACGCTCACTCCCTCGCGCTCCTCCATCGTAAGCTGGTCGATCTTCGATCGGCCGCCGGTGCCGCGCGTCAGCACATCCACCGCCACACCTTGGCGCACCAGCTCCTCCGCGAGCTTGCGTACGTGCCGCGCCAGCCCACCCTCGATCACGGGCGGGTACTCCCAGGAGAGGATCAGAACGCGATCGGCCAAGGCCCAACCCTATCTATCCCGGGCCCACATAGGGCGGCCGGCGCCGGGGAAGGAAGGAATGACCCCGACGCCGGCCAGCCAGCGCATGACATGCCCTTGGAGGAAGTCAGCGCCGGCGACTAGCGGAGCCGACCTGCCTCGGTGGCCGCTCCAAATCCGCATTCCAAGCTCCCTCAAGCTTGTGTAGCGTTTCGTCTGTAGACTATCTGTCCGAGGCTGACGACGCTCCCTCCATGAAGATCGTAGAGCGTTTTCGCGGCCAACCTTCGTCGCGAGCGTCTGGCGCGGGGATGCGCTACCCCGTAACCGACGCAGGGTCGATTGCCGCCCGCGACTCACTCTGCAGCTCCCAGCGGCCCACCGTGCGGCGCAGCTGGAAGTAGGCGATCACGCCCGGGATGCTCGGCAGCCAGAAGGCCAGTAGGCGGTACACCAGCACCGCGATCAAGGCCAAGCCGCCGCCCACGCCGAAGGCCACCAGCGCCCCGATCATCCCTCCGTCCACGCCGCCGATGCCGCCTGGCAGTGGCAGCAGATTGGCGAGCATCCCCACGAAGTACGCCTGCACCAATACGGCCACCGGCGGCGCCTCGCCGAAGGCGCGAAACGTGGCGTAAAGCACCGCGACGTTGAAACCCCACCAAGTCACCACCCCGAACAACGCCCATTCCGGGTGACGCAGCTTCCGCAAGGCAAAACGCGCGCCGCCCGACGCCGCCGCGGTGGCCGTCGCGAACCTCACCAGCCAATGCGCCACGCGCCGGCCGATGCGCGACTGGCGCCGCAACTCGATCCGGTGCAAGCGCTGCTCCAGATCCCGCGGCACGAAGGCGAGCGCGCAGATCGCGCTCAGCCCCACGACACCGATGATCGCCGGGACGATCGTGATCGCAAACGGATGCGACCCGGGGAATAGGCCCGTGTACAGGCCCACCCCGCACACGACCAGCGCGGCCATGTATACGCCGTAGAGCAGCACCAGGAAGGCGATCATCCGCTGCGCCACCTCGCGGCTCTCCATCCCCGCGCGCCGCAGCGACCATGCGGTGACCGCCACCCCGCCCGCGCCGCCGGCCGCGAACAGTCGCGTCGCCGCCAGCCCCGCCATCGTGATCTGGTAGCTGTGGCGCCAGCGGATCGGCGAGCCCGGCGGCACGTGCACGCCTTGGAAGATCGCGATGTAGCTCGCCATCGAGATCACCTCGACCACCACCGCCACGGCGATCCACCACGCGTCCCCGTCGTTCAGGCGGTCCCAAGTGTGCTTGACGCCACCCAACTGTGGCAGGACGAAGTACAGGAACGCCAGCGCCGCCAGCACGAAGGTACCGAACAGCAGCATCCGCCGGCGGGTGAGGCGTACACGCAGCACCTCTTCGTGGCTGGAGCGTTGAGCGCGCTCGGGCGTTTGTGAGCGCGCAGCACGCGGGATGACGCGCGTGCGGCCGGGCGGCGCGAGCTGGCGTGGCGGACGGGCTCCCTCGACTCCCACGGCGCCCGCTGTTTCAGTCTGCAACAGAGCCATCCGCTTCTCCTTCGACGCGCCACCGCCCTGCCCCTGCGTGCAGGCTTCCCCCGCGCACACGCCGATGCCGGTTTCAGGACCGCTCATACCGCTCACCTAATGCTCTCGCCCGTGTCGCCACGCGGCCTCCATGCCGTTCATGCAGTCGCGTGCGCCCTCGCCTCCAACGCCGCCACCGCGCGCGCACCGCGGCTCACAACCGGAGCCGCCCGTGGCGCCAGCCGGCGCACCGCGATCGTCAGTGCCGCTCCTCCCAACAGATCGGCGACGTAGTGCTCGCCGAGGTACACCAGGGCGAACCCCAGTGTCGAGGCGTACGCCCAACCCACCGCGCCCGCCACCGGGCCGCTCTCGGCGAGCAGCATTGCGGCCATCGCGGATGTAGCAAAGTGCAACGAGGGCATTGCAGCCAAAGGATTGCCTCCAAGCACACTGTAGAGAGGCCCCCAGCCGTCACGCCAGAACGATTCTCCGTACTCCACCATCATTCGCCGCACCTCGATCATGCGGTGTGGCGTCGGCTGCCCGTCGATGACCTGCCGCTGCGCACCGTTCGCGTCGTAGACCGCCTCCTTCTCCCCCGCCTGCGACTCTCCGCCGGCGGCAGCGCCGGTGCCGCGCTCCGGGGCCGACGCGGCATACCAGGGAGGCGCCGTCGGCAGCACCCAGTAGATCATCGCGCCGATGTCGAACACGGCGTATGTCAGCGTCGCCGCCCGCTCAAAGCGGGTCGGGTGGCGCAGCATGATGTACACCAGCGCGCCGTGGGGCACCATGAACCACGACCAGTGCGTCCATACCAGGACCTTGTCCAACGTCCTCCATTCGGGGCCCGCCGGACCGACTCGCGCGAGTCGGTGTTGCAGACGCGCCGTCGGCGGCTCGCCGAGGCCGAGCGCGCAGTCGATCGCGATCGGGTACTCGACGTGGACGCGCCGCGCCTGCTCGGCAGGATCGTCGTTCGGGGACTTGTACGCCGCCACGTACGCCCACATCTGCAGACAGCACGTCGCCACGTCGCGCGTGCGCGTGCGGCGCGTCGCCACGCACAGGCCGATCGGCGCGCAGAAGGCCAGCGTCTGCATCGCCAGCGGCGGCGCCTTCACTTTCCTGCGCACCAGCGGCGCCGCGACTCCGGCCGCCACCACTCCCCAGGCGGTTGCTCTCATCACCCTCGACCGCCGCACAGGGCCGGGAGTATATGAGCCCGCCGCCGCACCGCCCAGCCGCTCTCGGCGGCCGCGAGGCCGGCATCGCCCCCCGCTCGCGCCGATCAGCCGCTCTCGGCGGCCGCGAGGCCGGCATCGCCCCCCGCTCGCGCCGATCAGCCGCTCTCGGCGGCCGCGAGGCCGGCATCGCCCCCCGCTCGCGCCGATCAGCCGCTCTCGGCGGCCGCGAGGCCGGCATCGCCCCCCGCTCGCGCCGATCAGCCGCTCTCGGCGGCCGCGAGGCCGGCATCGCCCCCCGCTCGCGCCGATCAGCCGCTCTCGGCGGCCGCGACGCCGGCATCGCCCCCCGCTCGCGCCGATCAGCCGCTCTCGGCGGCCGCGACGCCGGCATCGCTTGCCGCGATCCGGCCGCTGGCCGCACCCGCGATCAGATCCTCCCCACGGGCTGCCGCCACCAGCGCACCGACGATCGGGCTGGCGAGGTCGGCCTCCGGGTGCCACTGCACGCCGAGCACGAAGTGGCCGGAGGTGTTCGGTGCAGTGTCGCCGTTTAGCTCGATCGCCTCCGGCAGGTCGTCCAGCGCGGATGTGGCGCTCACAACCAAGCCCTGCCCAAGGCGATCGACGCCTTGATGGTGGTGGGACTTGGTGGCGTGGCGCGTCGTCCCCACCACCTGCGCCACCAGCGATCCCTCGCGCAGGATCACGTCGTGGTCGGCGTCCTCGAAGCTGCCCGCCACGCGGCAGTGTTCGTGATGGCCGAAGCGCTCGGGTAGGTGCTGAAACAAGCTGCCGCCGTAGGCGACGTTGATCAGCTGCATCCCCCTGCAGATCCCCAGCACCGGCAGCTCGCGCTCGATCGCCGCACGGACCAGCGCGAGCTCGAACGCGTCGCGCTCCGGCACCGTGCTCTGAGTCTCCTCGTGGCGCGGCTCGCCGTAGCAGGCAGGGTCGATGTCGGCGCCACCCGCGAGCACCAGGCCATCGAGCAAATCAAGCACCTCGGAGGGGTCCTGCACGAGCACGGGGTCGGGCGGGAGCATCAACGCCAACGCGCCCGCGCTCTGTACCGCCTCGACGTAGTTGCGCGGCAGCAATGCAGCCTGCTGGTCCCACACGCTCCAGCGGGCGCGCTCCAAAGCTGTGCATATGCCGATTACCGGTCGCGCCATCCCCACACCATAGGATGCCAATACGCACGCCACCACGCACAGAGGAGCCCGCGATGAGCGAGACCGACGCGCCCACCACTTCGTTTGAGACCGTCAACCTCGCGATCGACCCCGCGGGAGTCGCCACGATCGAGCTGAACCGCCCGCAGGCGCTGAACGCCTGGAACCAGCAGCTCGGCGTCGATCTGCTCGCGGCGTTGCGGCATGCCGACGAGAACGATGCGGTGCGAGCTGTAGTGATCACCGGCGCCGGACGTGCGTTTTCCTCGGGCGCCGATCTCAAGGACTTCGGTGCCGAGCTCGACGAGAACGGCCGCCCCAACGTCTACAAGACGCTCACCGAGCGCTACCACCCGGTGATGCACGCGATTCGCGAGCTGCCACTGCCGGTGGTGGCGCGCGTCAATGGCGCGGCCGCCGGGATCGGCTGCTCGCTGGCGCTCTGCTGCGACCTGATCGTCGCCGCGGAGAGCTCCTACTTGCTGCTCGCATTCGTCAACATCGGCTTGGTGCCCGACGGCGGTTCCTCCCTGTTCGTGCCCACCCGCGTCGGCATGGCGCGCGCCACCGAGATGGCGATGCTCGGCGAGCGCATCCCCGCCGCGCAGGCGCTCGACTGGGGCCTGATCAATCGCGTCGTCGCAGATGAGCGCCTGAGCGAGGAGACTGACGCGCTTGCGCAGCGCCTGGCGGCCGGACCGACGCACTCCTACGCCGGCACCAAGCGACTGGTCAACAGCTGGATGTACACGCGCATGGCCGAGCAACTGGAGCTGGAGGCACAGCTGCAACGGGAGATGGCCAACACCGACGACTTCCTCGAGGGCGCGATGGCGTTCGTGGAGAAGCGCCCGGCGCGGTTTGCGGGCCGATAGAGACTATCCCTTGGGCACCCCACAGCAGACCGCCGGAAGCGACTCATCGCAGACCCCAAAAGACCCGTCGCGGACCGCCAAAGCGCTCGTGGCAAACGTCATCAAGCGCGTTCCGCCCGAGCGTGAATAGAATCCCGCCCGCCTTGAGCCACCTGCTCCCCACAACACTTGCCTCGCTGCTCACACCAAGCTCGGGCGCGTCGCCGAACGCCAACGAGATCGACAGCCTCTACAAGATCACGCTCTACGTCGCGTTCGTGATCTTCATCGGCGTCGAGGGAGCGCTCGGGTATGCGCTCTACAAGTTCCGCAAGCGCAAGGGCGCCGTCGCCGCCCAGATCCACGGCAACACGCGCCTGGAGATCGGTTGGACGCTCGGCGCCGCGCTGATCGTGATCGCGCTCTCGGTGCTCACGTTCGCCAAGCTCTCCTCGATCCAGGACCCCCCCAACTCGAGCCCGGGTGGCGCTACGCTCGGCGCCGAAAGCGGCGAGCTGTACGCCACCGCCGACAAGCATCTGCCGCCCAACGGCAAATCGCTGGAAATCAAGGTGATCGGCCGCCAGTTCATCTGGCAGTACATCTATCCGGGCGCCACCAACCCCGACGGGCTCCGGGCGCCCTACTCCTACGTGGAAATGGTCGTGCCGACCAAAACCACGGTGACGCTTGACATCGTCTCCTCCGACGTTGTTCACTCATGGTGGATCCCGGCGCTCGGGGGCAAGTTCCAGGCTGTCCCCGGCTACCACAATTACGCCTGGTTTAAGATCGAAAAGCCCGGCGTCTACCGCGGACAGTGCGCCAATATGTGCGGCCGCGGCCACGCGCGCATGATCGCGATCGTGCGCGCCGAGCCGCCGGCGCAGTTCGACGCGTGGCTGGCGACGCAGAAAAAGAATCTCGAAGAAGCCAACGCTGACGCGGCGAAGGAACGGGCAACACTCAACTCGCAGACCGGCCCCGGGTCGGTGGCGAACCCCTGATAGAGACAGCGAGAGAGAGAAAGCAACCACCAGCCATGGCCACCTACGCCGCCCCCGCACCCCAGATAGTCGCCGACCGCGTCCAGCGCGAGGAGACCGGCTTCATGAGCTGGGTGACGACGACCGACCACAAGCGGATCGGGATCATGTACATGGTTCTGACGTTCGTGTTCTTCATCCTCGGCGGCGTCGAGGCGTTGATGATCCGCCTGCAGCTGGGGGCCCCCGAGAACACACTGGTAGCCCCGCAGACCTACAACCAGCTGTTCACGATGCACGGCACCACGATGATCTTCCTGTTCGTCGTGCCGATGATGGCGGGTCTGGCCAACTACTTCCTGCCGCTGATGATCGGTGCGCGCGACATGGCCTTCCCGCGCCTGAACGCGCTCTCCTTCTGGCTGCTGCTGGCCGGCGGGATCGTCTTCTACGCCTCGATCTTCTGGAACCCCCCGGAAGCGGGCTGGACCAGCTATCCGCCGCTCTCCAACGCCTTCTTCTCCCCCGGTGGCGGCCAGGACGCCTGGATCTACCTGATCCACCTCACCGGCCTCTCCTCGCTGGTGGGCGCAATCAACTTCTACGTGACGGTCGCCAACATGCGTGCGCCCGGCATGAGCTGGGGCCGCCTGCCGCTGTTCATCTGGGCGATCCTCACCTACTCGGTGCTGCTGATCTTCGCGCTGCCGGTGATCGCCGCGGCGGTCACGATGCTGCTCACCGACCGCCACTTCGGCACGCACTTCTTCGACGCCACGTTGGGCGGCTCGCCGCTGCTGTGGCAGGACCTGTTCTGGTTCTTCGGGCACCCCGAGGTGTACATCATGGTGCTGCCAGCGTTCGGGGTCGTCTCGGAGATCCTGCCGGTGTTCGCGCGCAAGCCGATCTTCGGCTACAAGGCGATCGCCGCCTCCACCGCCGCGATCGGCTTCCTCGGCTTCCTCGTGTGGGCCCACCACATGTTCGCCACGCCGCTACCGGAGGCAATCATCGTGTTCGCGATGATGAGCTCGATGCTGATCGCGATCCCGACCGGGGTGAAGATCTTCAACTGGATCGGCACGCTCTGGCGAGGGACGATCGAATTCAAGACGCCGCTGCTGTTCTGCGTGGGCTTCATCGCGCTGTTCATCATCGGGGGCATCTCCGGCGTGTTCCTGGCGATCTTCCCGGTGGACTGGCAGCTCAACGAAACTTACTTCGTCGTCGCCCACATCCACTTCGTGCTGGTGGGCGGCGCGGTGATGCCGATCTTCGCCTCGATCTACTACTGGTTCCCCAAGATCACAGGGCGGATGCTGAACGAAGGGCTCGGCAAGCTCAGCTTCTGGCTGATGTTCTGGGGCATCCTCGTGACCTTCATGATCCAGCACGCGATCGGCCTCGAAGGGATGCCGCGACGGGTGTACGAGTACGAAAACGTCGGCCACCTGGCGCTCTACAACCTGATCTCGACGATCGGCTCCTTCATCCTCGCCAGCGGCGTGCTGGTGACGGTGATCAACGTGCTGCGCAGCCTCAAACGGGGCGCGGTGGCAGGACCCGACCCGTGGAAAGCCAACACGCTGGAGTGGTTCACCACCTCGCCCCCGGCCGTCAACAACTTTGACGCGATCCCGCGCGTGCGCTCGGCCGAACCGATGAAGGACATCCGCCTGGAGATCGAGCGCCGCACCTCCGCAGAGCCGGCGCCGGGCCACGCGACGGTGCCTGTGGGCGCCACTCAGGTGGGCGTGTAGCATTGGCGCTCCGCCACCCACCCGGGGGCGTCTGAAGATGATGGGATTGGATATGGGTATGGCAGCGTCGATTAGCGCCCCGGAGCAAGGGCGCCTTTAAGCTCCCTGCGATGGAGGGCTCGTCCGCACCGGTAACTGCCACCCCGGCGCTCGCTGCGACCGCGCGCAGCCTGCAGCTGCTGCGCGACTACCTGGAGCTGACCAAGCCAAAGGTGCAGTCGCTGCTGCTGCTGACCACGATCACAACGATGTACGTGGCGGGCGATCCCTCGGTGCTGCTGGTAGCGCTCACCTGCCTCGGCGGCTACCTATCCGCAGGCGGAGCCGGCGCCGTCAACCACTGGTTTGACCGCGACATCGACGCGCGCATGGCGCGCACCGCCACGCGCCCGATCCCCGCCGGGCGGATCCCCCCAGCCGCCGCGCTGACGTTCGGCCTAAGCCTCGCGGCGCTCTCGTTCCTGGAGCTTTCGCTGACGGTCAACGTGCTCGCCGCCAGCCTCTCACTCGCCGGCTTCCTCGGTTACGTGCTCGTGTACACGGTGTGGCTGAAGCGGCGCACCCCGCAGAACATCGTGATCGGCGGCGCCGCCGGCGCAGTGCCGCCGCTGGTGGGCTGGGCGGCGGTGACAGGCTCCGTAAGCGCCACCGCGGTGCTGCTGTTCTTCATCGTGTTCTTCTGGACCCCGCCGCATTTTTGGGCGCTGTCGCTGCTGATGAAGGGCGAGTACGAAAAGGTCGGCGTGCCGATGCTGCCAGTAGTACGCGGCGAGGCCGAGACGCGCCGGCAGATCCTGCTGTACGCAGTGCTGCTGTACGCGGTTACGCAGCTGCCCTTCTGCGTGGGCGGGTTCGGCGCAATCTACCTGGCGTCCTCACTGATCCTCGGCCTCGGCTTCATCGCCGCCGCCGTACGCCTCTACCGCCGAGCCGACCGGCGCAGCGCACTGCAGCTGTACCTCTTCTCGCTGGCCTATCTAGCACTGCTGTTCAGCGCCATGGTGCTAGACGCGCGCCTTTGACCCGCAGGCAGCGTTTCTGACGGCAGGCACGACGGCCGCATGATGTATTCTTCGGCCCCAATGGACCGTCTCCTAGCACGCAAGAACATCCGCCTGGCCCTGATCGTCGGGGGCATCTGCATGTTCATGTTCGGCATCACCTTCGTAGTGGCCGCCCTGTACGTCTCGTGAGCCCACTAGACCCAGAGATCCCGCCCGTAGGCGAGGAGGTCCACCTCCCAGGCCCAAGCCTCCTACCAATGCTAACCGCAGTAGGAATCACGCTAGCTCTAGTAGGCATCACCACAATGATCGAGCTAACCGTAGTAGGCGTAATCCTCACAGTCGTCTGCATCGCCCGCTGGATCAAAGACACGCGGCGCGAAATCGACGAGCTACCGCTAGAACACCACCACCACTGAGCGCCGAAGCGCTCGACGAGTAGCCGGCCCGAAACAACCGGCGGCTCTCGCTCACGCAGGGACCGGGAACCAGCGGTGGATCACGCCGGCATCAAACGATCGCCGTCGCCCCGTAGTCCTTCAACAAGCTCCAGCGCCTCATGGCGTCGGAACTAGCCTCCCCAAGGAGTGCTGCGCGCGCTCAGGCTTGTCCTCGGGGTTACGCCCGGCCAGTTGGGGTGTGCCGCAGAAAAAGAGGAGGAGCGCAGGCTGACCCCTGCGGAGTTCGAGCGGCACTTCGGGCGCCTCCCCACCGACGGCGAGGGCTGACGGGCGCCACGTCGCAGGGCTGGGCGTGGCGCTCATCTGGCCGACTAACTGGGACGTAAAGATCTGTCGTGGATCGCACCTGCGGCGTCTTGGGCGGGTTATGATGGCTGGGTCGGCAGGATCGCCGCTCAAGCGCGAATGGGCGACTGGCGATCAAGCAGCAGAGACGTTCTATGGCCGATGATGAGCAAACCGTAGATGTCGTGGTGCCTCCCGAGCTGGAGGTCGGCATCTATGCCAACTTCGCGGCCGTGTCGAGCCAAGGTCCGCACGACATCACGCTCGACTTCATCCAGATGGTGCCGGGCGGCGGCGTTCCGAAGCCAATCGTCGTGTCGCGGCTGAAGCTCTCGCCGAGCTTTCTCATGCCCCTGATGCAAGCCCTCAGCAACCACCTAAACCAGCACGAGGCGATTTTGCGCCAGGTGGAGGGCCAGCCGCCCACCGAGCCCGAGAGCGAGGAGGACGAGTCATGACGACAGCCACCACCGTTGCAGGGAGCCTTGTCGAGGGCGACGAGGTTCGCGTTATCGCTCCGAGCGATGACCAAGAAATCCGGCTCCAGTATCCGGCGAACGTCCCTCGTCCGTCCGAGGCCGGCCAGCCCCGTTCTAGTGGCTATGTGATTGCGACCGGCAAGCGGCTGTCGGTCGTCATGCGCCAAAGCGATGGGGGGTGGATTGCTCGCACTCCCGAGCTTGATGCGCTCGGTCATGGTGGGACGATGTATGCCGCCATCCAGAACCTACTGGACGCGGCGGCTGAGTACTTGGAGTTCCTACGTGACGATGAGCCTGAGCTGGCGCCAGACATCGCTCACCACTTGGATTACTTGCTGCTTCTCAAGGTGCCGCAAATGTCTTGGTTCGGGTCAGTGAGATTCCCGGATGCCGCCGCGTTGGGGTGAGTATCGAAAGGTCATCGGCAGGAATGGATTCGCACTTGTCCGCTCCAACAAGCACGAGACCTGGGTTCTGTACGACGACAACGGTCGTGTAGTCAGACATACGAGTGTGTCTCACGGGAACGCGCAGATAAGAGACAAGATGCTGTTCAAGGAATTGCTACGGCAATGCAACAAGACCGAGAGGCACTTTTATGAAGTCCTCAAAGGCAAATAGCGACGGCGCTGCCTCCTGCCGCCGAGCGGGCTCTGGCTGGGTTTACGCAGGCGGAATCAAGTAGCCGCGAGGACGCACGCCCCCGGTAGAGCGCCTTCCACCGCGGCGTCTCGCGCGGGATGAGGGGTGCAGCCTGTCGGCCTTCACCCACACACGGACGAGGGCTTGCACTCACCCGTCGGGCAGCGCCACTTGGTGGCCTTGCGGTCGTAGTCGGCGCCGGCGATCTTTTGGAGCCCCACCGGCAATTGGACCAGTGGAAGCGCAATAGATGAATGGTCCAGTTGCCGTGGGCAGCACAAAACATACAAGTGCCCCTCCAACCCCGGCAAGCCCCAGCCAAGGTGAGAAACTCCCAGCCACGGAGGGGGAAGGGGGTGTTGGGGGGAAGGGGGTGTTGGGGGGAAGGGGGTGTTGGGGGGAGGGCCCCCTCCCCCCAACGGGGAGGGGGCGTCGGGGGAGGGGCTCCCCCTCCCCCGACAAAGGGGGCCCGGGGGAAAAACCTCCCCCGGCGACGAAGTCGGTGAGGCGCCGCGCATGGCCCCTCTCCCCATGCGCGGCCCCATCAGGCGGTTGGCAACCGTCCCCCAACGGCTGCTCCGCTCCTCTCCTCTACCCCACCGCGGCGCTCGCTGGCACGGGACAGGCAGCCCCATCTTCGGTCCAGCAGCGCACGATGTCGCGAACGGAGAGGACACCCACGGTCTCCCCTCCCTCGACGACGATCAGGTGTCGGAAGCCACCGCGCGACATCGCGGCGGCGGCCTCCTCCAGCGACCAGTCGGGCGCGGCGTATACCACCTCGCTCGTCAGGTGCTGAGCGACAAGCTCTCGGTCGGGATCTTGTCCGGCGCCGATCGAGTGCAGGATGTCGCGCTCGGTGAGAATCCCGGGGCCGGGCCCCTCGGGGTCGATCACGATCGCGGCGCCCACACTGCGTTGAGACATTAGCCGCGCTGCGTCGCGCAGCGTGTGGCCGGGACCTGCTGTGACGATCATCGGACTCATTCCTTCATGCACTCGCATCGGCTGCTCCTTTTCTGGAGTCCCCAACGTCCTCGCCCGGGGGAAGGGCTTGCAACGATTGCCTCAATGTAGTAGGCCGCGGCCTCTCTGTCAAGTAGCCGCCTTCCGCGGTGCCCAAGCGAGAGCCGGAAAGCCTCTGCGACAAGGGGTGCAGGCCGCGAAATATCGCTCGTGAGAAGTGCGACTTGCTATTCGTCGGGCGAAGGCAATAGGATCACGTACGGGATGGTTGGGTCTGCTGTAAATCATAGGATTGCTGTAGTTGAAAACGAGGCGCCCGGCTCGCCGGCTTTTTGCCGGCTGCGTCACCCTCGAGCAGGGGTCCGTTTCGATGGAGCCCCACGCGGAGCGCTGAGCGCCGGTGCCTGAGTCGCCCGAGTCCCGGCGCCCGCTGATCGTGACCGCCGTCGCCGGCGTACTGGCGACAGCGATCGGGATCGGGCTCAGTTTCGTGATCCACTGGTTTCCGCCGGTGGCGTCCGCGCAGGCGAAGAACAGCGACCGCCTCTATCACGTGCTGGTGATCGCCTCGATTCCGATCTTCGTGCTGGTGGTCGCCGTGATCTTTTACTGCGTCTGGAAGTACCACATGCGCCCCGGACAGGAGTTGATGGATGGGCCGCCGATCCATGGCAACACCCGCCTGGAGGTCTTCTGGACGGCGCTCCCCGCCGCGCTGGTGTTGAGCCTCGTCTCCTACTCGTTTGTGGTGCTGCACGACAACGAAAAGAAACCTCCCGGCAAGGAAGTCCAGATCGGCGTGACCGGGCAACAGTTCTTCTGGAGCTACGAATACCCCTCCTCGGTGACTGGAGGGGCGCCGCTGAGGAGCTATTCGTTGTATGTGCCGAAGGGCGAGTCGGTGTATTTCAACATCCATTCCAAGGACGTGATCCACGGCTTCTGGGTGCCGGCGTTCCGCGAGCAGATCGACGCGGTGCCGGGCATCACCACCCACCTTCGCGTGACGCCGATCCGGCTGGGCAGCTACCCGGTGGTGTGCAACCTGCTGTGCGGCGTCGGGCACTCGCTGATGCGCTCGGCGGTGCACGTGGTCAGCCCGGCGAGCTTCGAGGCATGGATCAAAAGCCAGCTGGGCAAACCCTCAACCGTGGCAACCGGCTAGCGGTAAGGTTATGCAAACTACCAAGATCATTCTAAGGAGAGCCAGCTGATGGCTGCGACCGTGAGCGCCGTGCCGCCCGGGATGCGTGAGCAACCTCCAAGCCGCGTCGGCTGGGGCGCCAAACTCCGCGCGCCCGGCTTCTATCGCGCCTTTCTGGCGACAGCGCTGGCGATCGTCGTCTCGGCGGGGCTGACCTGGGTAGTGAGGGTTTCCACAGGACACGCCACCTACACCCACTACCTCAGCCCCGACGCGATCCTGACGGTGTCGCTGATCGCCTGCCCGCTGTTCTTCCTGGTGGGCCTCGGCGCCTTCGACTACTGGTTTTACTGGGCCGCCGGGCGCCCAACGCGGCCGGAGAGCCACGCCAACCACGGGGCCTACAGCTGGAAGGATTACTTCAAGGTCAATACCGACCACAAGGTGATCGGCGTCCAGTACGTGGTGACCTCCTTCTTCTTCCTGCTCGTGGGCGGGTTGATCGCGATGCTGATGCGCATCCAGCTGGCGCAGCCGGGGTCGAAGTTCGTCGACGCCAACACCTACAACGGCCTCTTCTCGGTGCACGCCACGCTGCTGATCTTCTTCTTCGTGATCCCCGTGTTCGCGGGCCTCGCCAACTTCGTGCTGCCGCTGATGATCGGCGCGCCTGACATGGCGTTCCCACGCCTGAACGCGCTCTCCTTCTGGATGCTGCCGCTGGGCGGCACGATCATGCTGCTGAGCTTTCTCGCCCCCGGCGGCGCGTTCGCCGACGGCTGGACCGCCTACGCACCGCTCTCCACGGTGTCCCCGATCGGGCAGAACTTCTTCTCGATCGGAGTGCAGTTCGCGGGCGCTTCCTCGGTCGCCACCGCGCTCAACTTCCTTGTAACGATCATCACGATGCGCGCGCCGGGAATGAGCTTCTTCAGGATGCCGCTGCTGGTGTGGGCCAACTTCTCGACCTCGCTGCTGGTCGTGATCGCCACGCCGTTCGTGGCCGCCTCGCAGTTCATGGTGCTGCTCGACCGCGCTTTGGGCTTCAACTTCTTTGACGCCGACAAGGGCGGCAACGTGCTGATGTACCAGCACATCTTCTGGTTTTACTCGCACCCGGCGGTGTACATCATGATGCTGCCCGGCTTCGGGATCATCAGCGAGATCATCGCTGTGAAGGCGCGCAAACCGATCTTCGGCTACCGCATGATGGCGTTTTCGCTGCTGGCGATCGTGCTGCTCGGGTTCACCGTGTGGGCACACCACATGTTCGTCTCGGGGATGCCCGCGTGGGTGCGCTATCCGATGGCGGTAACCACCGTGATCATCGCGGTGCCGACCGGCATCAAGATCTTCTCGTGGTTGGCGACGCTGTGGCGAGGGGTGCTGCACCTCGACACGCCGATGCTGTTTGCGCTCGGCTTCCTGGTCGCCTTCTCGGCGGGCGGGATCAGCGGAATCATGCTGGCGATGCTGCCGATCGACATCCACGTCAGCTCCTCTTACTTCATCGTCGCCCACATCCACTACGTGCTGTTCGGCGGCTCGCTGATGACGATCTTCGCGGGCGTCTACTACTGGTTCCCGAAGATGACCGGGCGGATGTACGACGAGCGTCTGGGCAAATGGCACTTCTGGACCACGTTCATCTTCTTCAACCTGACGTTCGGCCCGATGCACGTTCTCGGCCTGGAGGGGATGCCGCGTCGTGTCTCCACGTACCCCGCCGAATTCGCCAACCTCAACCTGTTCATCTCGATCTGCAGCTGGCTGCTTGGAGCGAGCACGCTGATCTTCCTCTACAACATGGTCAATTCCTGGCGTGGCGGCCCGCGCGCGGCGGCCAACCCCTGGCGGGCGATGACACTGGAGTGGCAGGTCTCCTCGCCGCCGCCCGTCTTCAACTTCGACCGCGTGCCCACCGTGGTGGGCGGCCCCTACGAGTACGGCGTCCCCGGCGCGGTGCACGGCATCTTCACGCCGGCGCCGCTGCCCTCCGAAGTTAGAACAGCATCCACTGAGGAGGTGGTGTCCAGATGAAGGAGATCCTGGTAGTTGCCAACCGCACGCTCGGAGGCCGCAAACTGCTCGACAGAGTGCGCGAGCTCGCAGCATCCGGCGACGTGAGATTTCGTTTGGTGGTGCCGCAGAGCAAGCCCTCCTCGGGTCTGGTGATCTACGACGAGGTGCTGCGCGACTCCGCCCAGGTGCGGATCGACCTTGCCGTGTCGCTGCTCGCCGACGAGGGCATCGAGGCTGCCGGCACCGTCGGCGACGCCGACCCATTCCTGGCGACGATGGACGCGATCGCCGAGCACCGGCCCAGCGAGGTGATCATCTCGACACACCCCGTCACATACTCCGGCTGGCTGCGGCGCGACCTGATCGAGCGTGTCCACGCCGCCTCGGGCCTGCCGGTGGAACACATCGTCACCGATCTCGATCAGGAGGGCCTGTCGTTCCGCGTGACGCTCGTGATCGCCAACCAGACCTCCAGCGGCGAGGAGCTGATCGAGCGCCTGCAGGAGCAGGCCGCCCACGGGGAGCGCCATATGTTCATCGCGGTAGTGCCCCAACAGGGCGGCCACGGGGCGGCACCACGCGAGGCGCGCGCGCGTCTGGCGGCAATGCTTGAGAAGCTGCGCGCCGCCGGCCTGCTCAGCTCCGGCATGATCGGCGACCCCGACCCCTACACCGCGGCGATGAACGCGCTGGAGCTGTTCCGGGTTGACGACGTCGTGATCTCCACCTTCCCCGACCAGCGCTCGGGTTGGATGCGCTCCAACCTGATTGAGCGCGTGCGGGGCGCAACCACGGTGCCGGTTGAGCACGTCGTCGTGGACCTGCAGGCCACGAGCGCCGCGACCCCGGTCGCCGCGGGGAGCTGACGCGGGCCGCGATGGAGGCCGCCAGCATCGGGTCGGGAGCCCGCCCGCCCGCCCGCCCACCCACGGCGGAGCACGAGCACCACGGCCCGCCGCCGGCGCACCACAGCTCGCGCGTCGATCCGCAGCTGCTGGGAATGCTGCTTTTCATCATCTCCGAGGTGATGATCTTCGGCGCCTTTTTCACCGCCTACTTCTTCATTCGCGTCGCCCAGGGCGACGCCTGGCCGGCACCGGGCACGCAGCTGCCGGTGTATCCCACGCTGGTCAACACCTGCATCCTGGTGTCCTCCTCGTTCACGATGCACTGGGCGCAAACCTCGATCAAGAAAGGCAATCGCTTCGGCCTCAAGGCCGGCATCTTGACGACGTTCCTGCTCGGCGTGACGTTCCTGTTCTTGCAGATCAACGAGTACGCCAATATCGGCTTCGCCCCGCAGGATCACGCCCAGCAGACGATCTTCTACTCGCTCACCGGCCTGCACGGGATCCACGTGACGGTCGGGCTGATCCTGCTGGCGATCGTCACCGTCCGCGCCTGGCGCGGGCACTACACCCCCGAGGAGCACCGCGGCGTCGAGGTGCCCGGGATCTACTGGCACTTTGTCGACATCATGTGGATCGTGGTTTACACGATGGTCTACATCGTCTGATGGTCACAAGTGCTAGTGCTCTGGCGGTCGTGGGCCAAGCAGGCCAAGGACGCAGGGAGCGTGGCGTACTAAGCACGCGAGCGACCGAGGACGTAGGCATGCGCAGCGCCCACGGCCGCCAGAGGCTATGTTGAACCCGCTGCGCTCCGAGGCGGAGATGTTTCGCCTGCTGCTCTACGTGATCGTCGTGTTCGCGGTGATTATCGCGGCGATTCTGATCTTGCGCGCAGTCCTCTGATCCTCACGCCTTGGAACGGGTCGGCACATGTGCCGACCCGCCGATGGGCGCATGCGCCCATCGGAGACGTGCCGCATGCGGCACGTCCGGGGAGCGCACATGTGCGCTCCCCCCAGCGGCGCATGCGCCGCTGGCCTACTTGACCGTCAACGTGCCGTACATGCCCGCCGCGCGGTGGCCGGGGGCCTGGCAGAAGAAGGTGTAGCTGCCGGGCTTCAGTTTGACCGTGAGCGAAGTGGCGCCCTTGGTCTGGAATTCGGTGTGGCCGAGCACTGGGCCACTGGTGCCCGATTGGATCGCGACGTTGTGCATCACGCCGGACATGTTTTTCATTTCGATCGTCACCTGCCCGGCGGTGGCGAGCGCCTTGTTGGTCGTGTAGGCCAGCTGCCCGCCCGGGTCGGCTTCCAGTGCGAGCTTGCCCGCCTGCTCAACCGCCGGCTTGCCCGAGCCCGGGGCGGCGACGGCGCTGGCGAGCAGGCCGCTGTCGCTGCCCGGCCGAGCGGCGGCGTAGGCGACGTAGGCGGCGATGTCCTTCAGCGTCGAGCCGCCGGCGAGCCCTTTGGGCATCACGTTTTCGGGGTTGGGGTATTCCACCTGGAACTGCACCACGCTGCGAATCGTGTTGCGCCCGAGCCCTTCGGCGACATCGTGACGGAACGCATCGTCGAGGTCGGGCCCCACGGTGCCCTTGGTGCCGGCACGCGCGAGCGTGTGGCAAGCGCCGCACTTGGCCACGAACTGCTGCTTGCCGGCGATCAGATCGGCTTCTTCGCCGTGTTTGGCCGTGCCGCACCCGGCGACCGCCAGCAGAATCGTGCCACTGGCTATCAACAGCATCCCAGACTTACACAGCTCCCTCACAACCGGCGGAACTCTATCCGACTGAGCGGGCGACGTCTTACCGAGCAGCCACACCCGTCGCGGCGGCGACGTTTTACCGAGGAGCCGCACCCCGTCGCTGCGGGGGCGCCGCGCGATCGCTCAGGCCAAGCGGCGCTCCCTCCGCACGCTTCGCTAGAGTCCCAGCGAATGAGCGTGCAACAGCGATATCGCCTGCGCAACCCGGCCAGCGGGCGCGAGATCATCATGGAGGCGCAGCACGGCGAGATCTACCTCGACCGTGTGTCCGGCGAGCCGCTGGAAGTCGTCGGCAAGGTGCTTCCGCTCGCGCCATCCACCTCGAAGCTGCCCTGGTCGGTGGAGAACCTGCGCTTCTGCCCGTGGTGCGAGCAGCTTGCCCAGAAGGACCTCAACGACTGCCCCACCTGTGGCCGTCGGATGGGGCCGCTGGGGTGAGCGCTCCGGCAACGGTCGATCGAGATCTGACGGTCACAGACCGCCGAGGGGTCGGGCGCGGCGCGCTGGCACGCACGCCGGCAGTGGCGCTCGCGAGCGCGGCGGTGCTCCTTGGCGGCCTTACCTTGGGGGCCTGCGGAGGCGGCGGCAATTCGGCCGACGTGACGCCGCGCAGCACCCCGGAAATCACGCCGCCGACGAACACCCAGGCCGAAAGCGAAGCGACGCCCACCACCTCGACCTCAACCGTCGCCACCACCTCCACCTCAACGAGCTCCACCGCCGGCACAGAAGCCCCCCACGAAGAAGCTCCGAGCTCAAGCCAGCCGTCCGAGGGCACGGGCAGCGAAAGCACCGGCAGCTCCGGCGGCAGCTCGGCGGAAAAAGCCGCCGCCCCGGAAGCCAGCTCAGGCGGTGGCACCGGCGAAAGCGCCGCCAAAGGCGGCTCGGAAGCTGCAGCCGGCGGCTCCTCGGGCAGCCCCACGGGCGGCGCCAAAGCGCCTTGATGCGACAGGCCTAAGGCGTTCCTGGCCAAACTGGGCGCCGCGCGCGCCGCGGGATGGCGAAACGCGTCGCTGGTGGCGTGTGCAAGGACGCCTCAGGGAGTCGAGATCAGCGTGACGCTGTAGGTGAGGCGCGCTTCGCGGTAGAGGCAGTAGTACTGCGCGCTGGTGCCCAACTGCTGCATCGACTGGACGCTGGTGTTGGTGCATTGGGAGCGCAGACGGCTGGCGCGCCAGGAGGTTTCGTTGGTGAAGCCGAGCGCAAGCGCCGGCGCCCAAGTGGGAACTGCGAGCGCCAGCACGTCGCCCTTCTTGACCTGGAGCGTGTTGGTCAGCGGAAACTGGGCGGTCTTGCCGAAGTAGGGCTGCAACTGCACGAGTGGGCTCTGCGCCACCAGCTTGTAGGTGAGGTTGGGCTTGGGCTGTGGCGCCAGCACGGCGATCGCGGCCGACGCGGCGCCGCCCTCGTTGCTGTTGAAGTACTTGATCTGGGTGGCGCTGGGCTTGCCGAGCGACACCGTCCACGCCACCACCGTGCCGTTGCGGGGCACCGAGACGACGCTGCGCGTTTTGCCGACCTTCACCTGGAAGCCGGTGGTACGCGTCACCGCCAGGCAGGAGGTGGGACAGCTCGGCGTGGTGGGCGGCGTCGTCGCGGGGATCACCCCCACTTCGGAGAGCGTCGCCAGCGAGATGGCGGGCAACACCAGGGTCAGGATGGCGCCCGTCAGGAGCGCGATGAGCGATAAGCGTCGCATGTTGGTGGGTGGGTCAAAAAGTAGTGGTTGGATCCGACGTGGCCGGCCCTTGGGCATAGAACACGCCGAGAGCGGTTATGTAGCGGTTCGCTATCCGCGACCAAGTTCCTGCGCGACGGCCGCAATCTCGTTCGTGTCGCCCGCGGCCGGAGTCCACGGCAGCCGCAGCGGGTCATCGGCGTAGCGCGGGATCACATGCAGGTGGAAGTGAAACACCGTCTGCCACGCAACGGCGCCGCAGGAGTTGAGCACGTTGATCCCCGCAGCGCCCAACCGCTCGCTCATCCGCCCCGCCAGCCGCTGCGCCGCGGATGTCGTCGCGCATAGGTCGGCTGGGTCGACGCTCAGCAGATCCTGGGCGTGGCGGCGCGGCACCACCAGCGCGTGGCCACGGGTGGCGGGGTTGATGTCCATGAAGGAAACCGTCAGCTCGTCTTCGTCGACGATCCGCGCAGGCAGCTCACCGGCGACAATCTTGCAGAAGATGCAATCGGGGTCGGTCACGCGACCTCTCGCACGGTCGGCGTGGCCCCTGCGGCGCGTGGGTTGCAGCGATCGCTCATCGGCCGCCAATCCTATCCGGCGCGTGCACGCACGTAGGCGATGGCATCCTCGCGCGTTGCGATCTCCCCCGCGTACTGCGCTTGCAACAGCTCCTCCAGCAGCTCGCCCAGGCGCGGTCCCGGCGCGAGACCAAGCTCACCCACCAACTCGTCGCCGCGCAACAGCGGCGGCGGCGGCCCGCCCGCGCGCCACTCGATCGCGTCCTTGAGCATCCCGCGAGCCAGGCGCAGATGGGCGTCGATCGCCTGCTGCGCGCGCTCGCCCCTGGTGGCGAGGCGGTCGGCGATCGACAGCAGGGTCACATCCACCTCCACCGGCTCGCAAGCGCGCAGGTAGGCGAATACGCCGCGGCGAGCAAGCGGCTGGGGCTGGTGCACGAGAAAGCCCAACCGCAGATGGTGGCGCACGAGCGCCACCACGTGGCTCTGCAAGCGGCTGCTCGCCCGCAGCCCGCCCAGCACCTCGCCCGCCAACCGCGCCCCCAACGCGTCGTGCCCGATGAAAGTGACGCGCCCGTCCGCCGGGCGCACCTCGCGGGTCAGCGGCTTCGCGGCGTCGTGCAACAGCGCCCCCCAACGCAGCGCCCCGCCGCGGGTCAGCCCATCGGCCAAGGGCTCCTCCAGGAGCGCGGTGAGCGCGTCACCCAGCTCACTCGCCCCGACTACCGACGCCGGCTCTCGCTGCAGCGCAATCGTCTGGGCGAGCACCTCCATCGTGTGGCCATACACGTCGAGGTGGTGGTAGTGGCTTTGCGTCACGCCCCGCAGCGACTCCAGCTCCGGGAGCACCACGGCGGTAGCCCCCACTTCCCCCATCAGCTCCAACCCACGTACCGCCTGAGCCCCATCGACGATACGGCACAGCTCCATCAACACCCGCTCGGCGGCGACCTCGCCTAGGCCTGTCGCGTGCGCGCGCGCGTGTTCGCGCGTGACGGCGTCCGGTTGGAGGTCCAGCTCGACCGCCAGCCGCACGAGACGCAGCACCCGCAGGGGGTCCTCGGCAAAGGCGCGCGGGCCCGCCTCCCGCAACCGCCGCCGCGCGAGGTCCTGCATGCCGTCGAGCGGGTCGATCGCCTCCACCGCGGTCGCACCCGGCTCTCCCAGCGGCTCGGCGATCGCGTTGACGGTGAAGTCGCGCAGCGCCAGATCCTGCTCGAGCGTGGCGCCGCGCAGACGCTCGAAGTCGACCTGCCAGGCCCCGTCGCGGGCGACCACGCGCCATCCGCCGTACTCCTCGGAGAGCGCAAACGCCGCGGCGCCGCCGGCGGCACGGGCGAGCGCCCGCGCCGCTTGGCGCGGCTCGCCGTCGAGCACCACGTCCAGGTCTCCGGTCGGCACGCCGAGCAGACGGTCGCGCACCGCGCCCCCCACCAGCCATGCGCGCCATCCCGCGAGTGCGGAGCGGGTCAGGTTCAGCGGGTTATCGATCGGCGGCAAGGCGTAGCACCCCGTGGTCGCGGTGGTGCACGCGGGGAACGCGCGCGGTAAGACCGCAGGTGATCTCGTAGTTGATCGTGCCCAACCGGCGTGCCAGCTCCTCGGCGGTGATCCGCTCGGCGCCCGCTGCGCCGATCAGGACGGCGGGCTGGCCGAGCAGCGCCAGCGCGGTCGGGTCGGGCCCGAGATCGACGGCGACGCTGTCCATGCTGACGGTGCCCACCAGCGGGTAGCGGCGCCCCGCGATCAGCGCCTCGGCCTCACCGGAGAGCCCACGCCGCCAGCCATCGCCGTAGCCGATCGGCAGCAGGCCAACGTGGGTGTCGTGCGAGGCGATGAAGCGCCGGCCGTAGCCGGTGCTCTCCCCGGCACGGCAGGGCTTGACGGCGGCGACGTAGGAGCTCAGCTCCAGTGCGGGCTCCAAGCCGCGCGCGAGCGGATCGTCGCCGAAGGGGTCCATGCCGTAGATCGCGATACCGCAGCGCACCATGTCGAAGTGCGCCGCCGGCTCGCGCAGCACGGCGGCGCTATTGGCGGCGTGCACGATCACCTCGGGGTACTCACGCTTGACCCCCTCCGCCCAGCTGGCAAAACGTTGCAGCTGCTCGCCAAAGAAGGCGTCCCCGAGTTCGTCGGCGGTCGCGAAGTGGGTCATCACACCGACCAGCTCGACGTGGGGGTGGGCCGCCGCGGCGGCCACCAGCCGGGAGGCGCGCTCGCTGTCGCGCACACCAAAACGGCCCATGCCCGTGTCGAGCTTCACATGCACGCAAGCGGTCTTGCCCATGTCCGCGGCGATCAGGGCGGCGTCGGCGAGCAGCTCCTGCCCCCAGATCACGATCTGCATGTTCAGATGCACCGCCTCCTCGACCTCCATCTCCCGCAGGGGACCGAGCACAAGCAGAGGAGCCCGGGTTTCGCCCACCAGCTCGCGCGCCTCGGGGACGCTTGCCACCGCCAGCCAGGTGGCGCCCCCGGCGAGCGCGGCGCCGGCGCTTTCGAGCAGCCCGTGCCCATACCCGTCGGCCTTCACCACGGCACACAGCTCGACCCCCCCGCGCAGCTCCGAGCGCAGCCGCTCACAGTTGCGCGCGATCGCATCAAGGTTGACGCGCGCCACCGCGCGGTCGACGCTCACGGCCGTCCCGGCCTGGATCGGACGACAGCGCAAGCGGCGCACGCGGGCGCTTGCTCGGATGCAGGGCGGGCGCTCACCGACCTGCTGCTTCCGTGCGTGCAAGCGGCAGCGCGGCGATCACATCAGAGGCGATCACGCCCTCCGGGGCGCCCACCGCGCGTGCTGCGAGGCGCCCGGCGGCGGCGTGCAGCTGGACGCCGGCTGCTGCCGCGGTGAACGCCGGCAGACCCTGGGCGAGCAGCGCCGCGATCACGCCCGTCAGCACATCGCCGGTGCCGGCGGTCGCGAGCGCTGGGCTGGCGCCTGCGCTGACGGCCACCACCCCGCCCGTGGAGCTGGCGGCGTCGGCGGGGCTGGCGACCAGCGTGTCGTCGCCCTTGAGCACCACCACCGCCTGCGCAAGCTCGGCGGCGGCGCGCACGTGGAGCAGGCGCTCGCGCTCGATCTCCTCGCTCGACAGCTCCAGCAGCCGTCCCAGCTCCCCCGCGTGCGGCGTGAGCACGGTGGGAGCCTCGCGCCGAGCCAGCTCGCCCAGACACCCGGCGTGGGCGTTGAGACCGTCGGCGTCGATTACCGTTGGCAGCGGCGCCCGCCGGGCCAGCTCGCGCGCGAACTCGACGGCGCTGTGGCTGCGCCCAAGCCCGGGCCCGAGCGCGAGCACGCCGCCGCGCCGGGTGGACTCGAGCACGACCTCGACACCGGCGCTTGTGAGCGCGCCGTCCTCATCCGGCAGGCCGCGAGTCATCAGCTCCGGCGGGCCGCCCCCAGCGAGAATCGTCTGCAACGAGCCCGGCACACAGGCGGTGAGGTAACCGGCGCCTGCGCGCATCGCGGCGTGGGCGGCCATGAGCGGCGCACCGGTGAGACCGCGCGAGCCGCCGGCGATGAGCACATGGCCGCTTGAGAACTTGGTGGAGGCGACACCGCGGCGCGGCAGCAGACGCAGCACCGAGCTTTCGATCAGGCCGACATCGGCGGTCGCGGGAGCGCCGCGGGGGATGCCGATGTCGAGCGTGCGCACCTCACCCGCGTGGGTCTTGCCCGGGTGGATCCAGAGGCCCGGCTTGGCGGCATGAAAGGTGACGGTGATCGCGGCGAGCACCGCGCGCGCGGCGACGACGCCGGTAGAGGCGTCAACCCCCGATGGTACGTCCACGCTGACGATCGGTGCGCCGGCGCTGTTCGCTGCGTCGATCGCCGCAGCGACCGTCCCCCGGGGCTCGCCGGCGAAGCCGGTGCCGAGCAGGGCGTCGACGACCACCGCGGACCCGGCGAGCGGGCGGCCAGACTCAAACTGCACGGGCGGCGTGCCCCCTAGACGCAGCAGGTTCTCGCGCGCGTCGCCGCGCAGCTCCTCGGGCGGCCCGGCGGTGAGCACGGCGACCTCGCGGCCGGCTTCGCGCAGCACGCGCGCCGCCACCAAGCCGTCGCCGCCGTTGTTGCCTTTGCCGCACAGCACCGTCACCAGACCGTCGGGCGCGAGCTCCTCGACGGCACGGGCGACGCCGATCCCGGCGCGCTCCATCAGATCGAGCGACGGCACGCCTTGCTCGTCGATCGCCCAGCGGTCGATCGCTCGCATCGCCTCGGCGGCGGGCAACGGCAGGCACCATGCGGGGACAGCTCCCATAACCAGCGATCCTAATAGGCCCGCTCGGACCGGTTTCAAAAAGATCGGCACGCCGCGTGCGCGCCTTGACGCACCGCCTGGTTTGAAATCGGTTTTTACCGGGCTGCGAGGTGCGAGCGCTACTCGACGGTGACCGTCTTGGCGAGGTTGCGCGGCTGGTCGACGTCGAGGCCGCGGCGGCGGGCGATCTCGTAGGCGAGCAGCTGCAGCGGGATCACGGCGAGGATCGGCTGCAGCATCCAGTCGATCGCCGGCACCGGGATCGCCGCATCGGCGTGGGCGAGGATCTGCTCGTTGCCGGCGCTCGTGATCGCGATCACGTGGGCGCCGCGGGCGCGCACCTCCTGCATGTTGGATGCCACCTTCTCGAGCACCGGTGAATCGGTGGCGACGCACACCACCGGGGTGGACTCGTCGAGCAGCGCGATCGGCCCGTGCTTCATCTCCCCGGCGGCGTAGGCGTCGGTGGCGATGTAGGAGATCTCCTTGAGCTTCAACGCCCCCTCCAGCGCCGCCGGCAGGCCGACGTGGCGGCCGATGTAGAGGAAGAACTCGGCCTCACAGTGCTGCTCGGCGATCCGCCTGACCAGCGGGATCACGCCGCCGCTGCCGTCATCGGGGCCGGTCACCTCGGCGATGCAGCGCGGCAGGCGCTTGACTTCGCTCACCAACTCGGCGATCCGCTCGGGCGCCAGGGTACCGCGCAACTCCGCGAGGCGCAGGCCGAGCAGGTAGAGCACCGCGACCTGACAGATGAACGTCTTCGTGGCGGCGACTCCGATCTCAAGCCCGGCGCGGGTGAACAGCACGCCGTCGGCGTCGCGCGTGGCTTGGGAGCCCATCACGTTGGTGATCGCCAACACGGTGGCGCCGCGCTCGCGTGCCAGACGCATCGCGGCGAGCGTGTCGGCGGTCTCGCCCGACTGCGAGATGCCGATCACCAGGTCACCCGGCCCAACCACGGGGTTGCGGTAGCGGTACTCGGAGGCGACATCTATTTCCACGGGCACGCGCGCCCACTCCTCGATCGCATAGCGCCCGATCAAGCCGGCGTGGTAGGAGGTGCCGCAGGCGACGATCACGATGCGCCCCACCCCGGCGAGTAAGGACTCGTCGAGCGCTCCCTGCTCGTCGAGGCTCACGCCGTCGCCGCGGGCGGTGCGGTCGGCGATCGTCTCGGCCACGGCGTCGGCCTGTTCGTGGATCTCCTTCAGCATGAACGTCTCGAAACCGCCCTTCTCGGCGGCGTCCTCATCCCAATCCACCGTCTCCGTCGCGCGCTGCACCTCGACCCCCGCGGGGGTGGTGATCGTGACGCCGTCGGGCGTGAGTACGGCGATCTCCCCGTTGTCGAGGTACTGCACGGTGCGGGTGTGTGCGAGGAAGGCGGGCACGGCGGAGGCGAGGAACTGCTCCTGCTCCCCCCTACCCACCACCAGCGGACACTCGCGGCGGGCGCCCACCAGCGTCTCGGGCTCATCGAGGGACATCGCGACAAACGCGAAATGGCCCTGCAACTCGGCGTAGGCGGCGCGCACGGCGTCGGCGAGGTCGCCGGTGTAGTGGTGGGCGATCAAGTGAGCGATCACCTCGGCGTCGGTCTCGGAGGTAAAGATGCAGCCCTCCGCGCGCAGGCGCTCGCGCAGCGGCATGTAGTTCTCGACAATCCCGTTCACCACGACGTGGATGCGATCGTGGCTGTCGAAGTGAGGGTGGGCGTTCGCCTCGCTCACCCGCCCGTGCGTAGCCCAGCGGGTGTGTGCGATGCCGGTGGTGGGCGGTCGCACGATAGTCATTACCGAATCCCGCTCACCTCGCAGGGCGCCGTCCGCTTGCAGGGCGCCGTCCGCGTCGGCCCGACCACGTCCGCCTTCACTCAGCTTGCCTTCGAGCGCGCGTAGGTTGCCGACGGCGCGCACCGCCTCGATGTGGTCGTCGACGATCACCGAGATCCCGGCGCTGTCGTAACCGCGGTACTCAAGCTTCTGTAGGCCCGCGAACAACAGCTCCCGGACCGGGGGACGACCCTCCCGCCTGCCTACATAGCCAACGATTCCGCACACGGGCGATCGAATCCTTTCAGCGAGCGGAAGGTCGTCGGGGCTCCTGGCAGCACACCGGCTCCACTCTCCGCTTGGAGGTCGCTTTCGAAGATACCAGCGAACCTCCGCGCGATTCGGAAAATGGACGTTCAGGCGAGCTCGCGCTCGACGAGCGCGACGAGGCCGGCGCAAACCTGCTCGGCCTCGTCGTCGGTGGGCGCCTCCACCATCACGCGCACCAACGGCTCGGTACCGGAGGGGCGCACGAGCACCCGTCCGCGACCTGCAAGCGCCTCATCCGCGGCGCGCACGGCGGCGGCGACGGTGTCGGCGTGCGCAAGCGCGTCGCGGTCGCGCACGCGCACGTTGACCAGTCGTTGCGGCAGCTTGTGCATCGCGCCGCGCTCGCTTAACGGCGCTCCTGCCAGCGCCTCCAGCGCAAGCAGTGCACTGGCGATGCCGTCGCCAGAGCGATTGAAGCCGATGTCGATGATGTGCCCCGACTGCTCCCCGCCGAGCACCCAGCCACGGGCGCGCAACTCCTCCAGCACGTAGCGGTCGCCGACCTTCGTCGAGACGACGGCGATGTCCGCGTCGCGCATCGCGGCGTGAAAGCCGTAGTTGGTCATCACCGTCACCGCCACCCCTCCGCCGGTGAGACGCCCGCTGCGCTTGAGGTGCAACGCGGCGAGCGCCATCAACTCATCGCCGTCCACGACCTTCCCGTCGCCGTCCACGGCAAGCACGCGGTCGCCGTCGCCGTCGAAGGCGAAGCCGATCGCATGGCCGCCGGCGAGCACCTGAGCGGCAAGCTCGTGCACGTGCGTGGAGCCACAGCCGGCGTTGATGTTGCGCCCGTCGGGGCTGTCGGCGACCACGCTGACCTTCGCGCCGAGGCGCTTGAAGATCTCCGGCGCCACATGATGGGTGGCGCCGTTAGCGCAGTCGAGCAGCACGTCGAGCCCATGCAGGTCGAGCTCGGCGAAGCGGGTGTGCAGTTCGCGCAGGTAGTCCTCGCCGGTACCGCGCAGCTCGCGGATGTGGCCGATCGTCTCTCGCGCCCTGGACGCAGGCCCGATCCGTTCCAGCTCCCGCTCGATCTCGAGCTCCGTCTCATCAGAGAGCTTGAAACCATCGGGGCCGAAGAACTTGATCCCGTTGTCCCGGTAGGGGTTGTGGGAGGCGGAGATAACCGCGGCAAGATCGAAGCCGTAACGGGCGATCAACAACGGCGCGGCGGGCGTTGGCAGAACACCGCCGAGCAAGGCGTCGCCCCCGGCGGCGCTGACCCCGGCGGCAAGCGCGGCTTGCAGCATCTCGCCGGACTCGCGGGTGTCGCGGATTATGAGCACCTGGGGACGCTCGGCCTCGGCCAGCGCGGTCGCCGCCCGCCCGAGGCCGAGCGCGAGCTCAGCCGACAACAGCTCCCCGGCGACGCCCCTCACACCGTCGGTCCCAAACAGCTTGCGGGTCATGTAGGTAGCGGACCCTCTAGCGCTTGGAGAACTGCGGACGCTTGCGCGCCTTCTTCAAGCCGGCCTTCTTGCGCTCCTTGGCGCGCGAGTCACGCGTCAGGAAGCCGCGGCGCTTGAGCTCGCCGCGCAGGTTGGGGTCGGCCTCGAGCAGCGCCCGGGAAACACCGTGCCGTAGGGCGCCCGCCTGGGCCGAAATGCCACCACCATGCAGCCGCGCCACCACATCCATGCGCTCCTCGTAACCCACCGTCTCCAACGGCTGGCGAATATTGCGTTGCAGCGTGATGCGCGGGAAGTGCTCCTCGAGGGTGCGCCCGTTGATCAGGTAGGCACCGGTGCCCGGGCGGAGGATCACACGCGCGATTGCGGTCTTGCGCTTGCCGGTCGCCCGATAGCGCGCCCCGGCGGCGAGATCGATCGCGGCGGTGGAGATCGGCTGCGGCAGCGCCTCCTCTACCTCCTCCTCGGCGGCAGCGCCCTCCTCCTCGTATGTCTCGATCGCGTACGGGTCCTCCGGCGTCTCGCGCGCCAGCGGGTCGACGCCTTCGGGGACGATGTCGACTTCGAGGTGGGCGCCAGGCACGGCCGGCTTGACGCGGGGCGCGGGCTCCTCCTCTTCCTCCTCCAGCTCCTCCTCGGCGGCAACCTCCGCGACGAGCTCCTCGGCCACAGCCTCCGCCACCGCCTCAACCACAGCCTCCGCCACCGCAAGCTCCTCGACGACGGCCTCCTCAGCGGCAACCAGCTCCTCGACCACTGCCTCTTCAGTCAGTGGCTCAGCGGCCGCAACCTCTTGCACTGGCGCCTCCTCCGCCGAGGGCGCCTCCTCCGCCGAGGGCGCCTCCTCCGCCGTGATGTCCTCGGCCACCGGCTCTGCGACGGCGGCGGGCTCTGCGACCTCCTCGGCGGCCGACTGCGCCTCCTCGAAAGCCTCCAGCGCAGCGTCCTCGACCGAGCCTGCGATCTCAGTGGCCTCGCCGGTCGGCACCGCGCGGTGCTCGGCCAACGCTGCGGCCTCCTCCTCGGAGCGCTCCGCGTCCTCGGGGCTCTGCGGCTCGTCGACCATCAGGCCTTGATCTCCAGCTGCTCGGGCTTCTGCGCCACGTGCGGGTGCTCGGGACCGGCATAGATCTTGAGCTTCGTCAGCTGCTTGCGCGCGAGACGGTTGCGGGGCATCATGCCGCGCACCGCAATCCGGATGATCTCCTCCGGCCGGCGCGCCAGCATCTCCTCGAAGCTGCGCGAGCGCAGCCCACCCGGGTAGCCGGAATGGCGGTAGTAACGCTTGTCGGTGCGCTTCTTGCCGGTGACCGCCACCTTCTCGGCGTTGATCACCACGACGAAGTCCCCAGTGTCGATGTGCGGGGTGTACTCGGGCTTGCGCTTACCGCGCAAGAGGTCGGCCAACTGCGTCGCCAGCCGGCCAAGCGTAAGGCCGTTGGCGTCGACGAGCAGCCAGTTGCGCTCGCGGTCTGTGGGCTTGGCGACGTAGGTCTTCATGACGTGAAAAAGGCCGCACACATACTGCCGCGTGCGGCGAGGCGCCGAATGATAGCTACTCCCACTCGATTGTTCCGGGTGGCTTCGATGTGATGTCCAAAACCACCCTGTTTACCTCGCGCAGTTCGCCGATCATCCGCGAGGCGATCGTCTCCAGCAGGTCGTATGGAAGCCGCGCCCAATCTGCTGTCATTGCGTCGTCGGAGGTAACCGCACGAATCACCACCACGTGTCCGTAGGTGCGCTCATCGCCCTGGACACCGACGGTGCGGATGTCGGGGAGTACGCAGAAGGACTGCCACAGCTCGCGGTAGAGGCCTGCCTTGCGGATCTCGTCTTGCAGGATGTGGTCGGCCTCGCGCAGCACGTCCAGACGCTCCTTGGTCGCTTCGCCGCCGACGATTCGGATCGCCAGGCCGGGGCCGGGAAAGGGCTGGCGCCAGACAAGACGCTCAGGTAGCCCCAGCTCGGCGCCCACCGCGCGCACCTCGTCCTTGAACAGCGCTCGCAACGGCTCCACCAGCTCGAAGCGCATGTCCTCGGGGAGCCCACCGACGTTGTGGTGGGACTTGATCGTCGCCGCGCCGGTGCCCCCGCCGGACTCGATCACGTCGGAGTAGAGCGTGCCCTGCACGAGGAAGCGCGCGCTCCCCTCATCGCCCGCGGGGTGGGCGGGCACCGCATCTCCGTGCTCGTACTCCAACGCACCCGCGCCCTCATCGCCCCCGCCCCCGGTGCCGCCCCCGGTGCCGCCCCCGGCGCTGGCGCTGGCGCTGGGCCCGGCGAGCTTCGCGGCCTCCTCCTCAAACACGCGGATGAACTCGGCCCCGATCGCCTTGCGCTTGGCCTCGGGCTCGGTGACCCCTTTGAGCCGCTCCAAAAAGCGCTGCTCGGCGTCCACCGCCACCAGGGGCACCTTGAAGGTGTCACGGAAAGTGGCGATCACCTGTTCGCCCTCGTCTTTGCGCATCAGGCCGTGGTCGACAAACACGCACGTCAACTGGTCGCCCACCGCGCGGTGTACGAGTAGCGCCGCCACTGAGGAGTCCACGCCGCCGGAGAGGCCGCAAATCACCCTCCCCTCCCCCACCTGCCGGCGGATGCGGGCGATCTGCTCCTCCACGATCGACGTTGCCGACCACGTTGGCGGACAGTCGCACACCTCGGTGAGAAAACGCTTGAGGATCTCCTGGCCGTATGGGGTGTGGACGACCTCGGGATGAAACTGAATGCCGTAAATGCCCCGCTCGACGCTCTCTACCGCAGCGACCGGGGAGGTGGAGGTACGGGCGAGTGCCGTAAACCCGGGCGGCGGCTCGAACACGGTGTCGCGGTGGGACATCCAGCAGGTCTGCTCACGGGGGGTGTCGCGCAGCAACGTCCCATGCTCATCCACGGTGAGATCGGAGCGGCCGAATTCCCCCACGTCCGCCTGCTCCACGCGGCCACCGAGCTCGTGCACGAGCAGTTGCATCCCGTAGCAGATGCCCAGCACCGGTACCCCGAGCTCCAGCAGGCCGCGCTCCAGACGAGGGGCGCCCGGCGCGTACACCGAAGCGGGGCCACCGGAGAGGATGATCCCGCGCGGGCGGCGGGCAGCTATCTCCTGCAGCGGCACATGGTGGGGGATCAATTCGGAGAACACCCCGCACTCCCGCACCCGCCGCGCGATCAGCTGCGAGTACTGGCCGCCGTAGTCGAGCACCACCACGCCCGAGTCCCCCCTGACTTCGCCTGGCGGCGTCCTCGGTCGCTCGCGTGCAGGGCACGCCACGCTACCTGCGTCCTTGCCAGACTCGCCAGGAGCAACTCGGGCCTCGGCGGCCGTGGGCACTGCGACCCGATCCTCGACGGCGGGCGCGGACACCACGGCTGCCTCACTCATTTACGAGCGCCGCCGCCTTCCCGTTCACCGCGCCCATGCCTACGCCTTGGTCGCGTTGCAGCGCCTTGCCCTCGGTTTGCAGCGCCGGGGCAACCACAACCTCGGCGCGGTTGAACTCGGCTAGGTCCTTGTGGCCGCAGGTTGCCATCGAGGTGCGCAAACCCCCAAACAGGTTGAAGGTGCCGTCGTTCTCGCGGGCCGGGCCAACGAGGATCTCCTCAAGCGTCCCGTTCTGCGCGGTGGCGACGCGTGCGCCGCGCGGGAGCGTGGGATGGAAGGTCGCCATGCCCCAATGGAAGCCGTGCCCCGGTGCTTCGTAGGCGCGGGCCAGTGGCGAGCCGATCATCACTGCGTCGGCGCCGAGCGCCACCGCCTTGGCGACATCGCCCCCGTTGCGCATCCCACCGTCGGCGATCACCATCGAGTAGTCACCGGTCTCCAGCATGTGCGTGGAACGAGCGTGTGCAACGTCGGCGATCGCGGTGGCTTGCGGTACGCCGATGCCGAGCACCCCTCTTGTCGTGCACGCCGCGCCGGGGCCCACCCCGACGAGCACGCCGGCCGCGCCGGTACGCATTAGGTGCAGGCCCGTGTGGTAGGAGGCGCAGCCGCCAACCACCACGGGAACGTCGAGCGAGGGGATGAACTCCTTCAAGTTGAGCGGCTCGGAGACGGTGGAGACATGTTCACCGGAGACAACCGTGCCCTGGATCACGAGCACGTCGAGGCCGGCCTCCAGTGCGAGCTCGTGGTAGCGCAACACCCGCTGGGGAGTGAGCGAGGCGGCGACGACCACCTTCTGGCGCTTGACCTCTTCGATGCGCTGAGTGATCAGCTCCGGCTTGACCGGCTCGCGGTAGATCTCCTGCATCTCGCGGGTGGCTAGCTCCTTGGGCAGCGCAGCGATCCGCTCCAGCTGCGCTTCGGCGTCCTCGTAGCGGGTGAAAATCCCCTCGAGGTTGAGCACCGCCAGGCCGCCGAGGCGACCGATGATCCCGGCCGTCTCCGGCGATACCACACCATCCATCGCCGATGCCATCATCGGCAGCTCGAACTGGTAGGGGCCGAGCTTCCACGAGATGTCGATGTCGTCGGGGTCACGCGTGCGCCGCGAAGGCACGATCGCAATGTCATCGAATCCGTATGCGCGGCGAGCTTTCTTGCCACGTCCGATCTCTATCTCCATCGCTGCATCATTACAGCTCGCGCGGACGAGCACGGACTCCAGGCACTGCGTACGAGATGCTCGGATATCCTCGCTGTGTGAGCGATTTGGACCCCACTGACAACGGCGGACGGGCCGCCTACGACCCGCGCGCGATCGAGCGCCGCCACCAGCGGGAGTGGGAGTCGCGCGACGCCTACCGCGCACCCTTGATGCGGGCAGACCAAAGCGGCATCTACATCAAGGCCTCCGCTCCGTTCACCTCCGGCAACGTGCACATCGGGCACGTGCGCAGCTACGCGATCGGGGATGCCTACGCGCGCTTCCAGCGCGCGCGGGGGGAGTCGGTGCTGTTCGCGTTCGGCTTCGACGCCTTCGGCCTGCCCGCCGAGCTGGGAGCAATCGCCAACGGCGAGTCGCCCGCCGAGTGGGTGGCGCGCTGCGCGAATCACATGACCGGCCAGCTGCGGCGGCTGGGCTTCTCCTTCAACTGGGATCGCACCTTCATGAGCTCCGACGCGGTGATGTACCGCTGGTCGCAGTGGCTGTTCCTGACGCTGCTCGACGCCGGGCTGATCTATCACGGCAGCGGCAGCGTCGACTGGTGCGACACCTGCCAGACGACGCTCGCGACGATCCAGGTCGAGGACGGCACTTGCTGGCGCTGCCACAACCCCGTGCGGCTGATCCAGCGCCCCCAGTGGTACCTACGCATCAGTGCCTACCTGGAGGAGAACGACCGCCGGCTGGAGGAGCTTGAGAAATGGGACGACACCTCGCTCGCCAGTCAGCGCTTCGTGCTCGGCCGCTCCGACGGGGTCGAGCTCCAGGCCCGCGCCGCCGACGGCCGTGAGCTCACCGTCTTTACCCCCCACACGGACGCGATCGCGCAGGCGCGCTTCATCTTGATCTCGCCCAAGCACCCTGAGGTGGAGCGCTGGAGCGCCGAGCCACACGTCGCCGAGCAGCTGGAGGAGACGCGCCTCGGTGGCTGGGAGCGCAGCTCGCGCGGCGCCGACACCGTCGCTCTGGTGGACACCCGCTGCACGCTCGTCCTCGCGAGCGGCGACCCTACCCCCTCTTCACCCCTTCGCTCCCTGCCGCTGTTGATCTCACCGGCGGTGGACGAGCGCTTCGGCGCCACCGCGGTGCTGGGGATACCCAAGTTGGACCGTACGGATGAGCTGATCGCCGAGCGCCTCGGCACCCTCTCGGCGCGGGAGGAGGGGGAGCTGGGAGGCGAGTCTCCCCCTAATCGGTCCCCGTTGCGGCCAGCCGTGCGCTACAAGGCCGGCGACTTCTCGATCTCCCGCCAGCGCTCCTGGGGCACGCCGATCCCGATCGTCTACTGCGAGCGCTGCGGCACCGTGCCAATCCCCGAGGAGCAGCTGCCGGTGGAGCTGCCGCGCGATCTGAAACCGACCGGCGCCGGCAATCCGCTGGCTGAGAGAGAGGATTTCGTCAACACACTCTGCCCCAGCTGCGGGGAGCCAGCCAAGCGCGAGACAGACACGCTCGACTGCCACTTCGACGCGCTGTGGCTGTGGATCCCCGCGTGCGTGCCCGCAAGCGAGCGCGAGCGCACGCTGGAGGAGATCCTGGCGCTTGAGGACCTGCGCGCGTGGCTGCCCTCCGAGCGGCTGGTGGCGGGGTCCGACAGCGGCAACTTCATGTTCGACCAGCGCATCACCACCAAGGCGCTGCGGGACATCGGCCCGCTCGCGTTCCTCGCCGACGGCGAGCCGTTCGCGGGGGCTTTGATGCACGAGATGGTGATTCGCGACGGGCGCAAGATGAGCAAGCACCTCGGCAACGTCGTCGACCCGGACGAGCTGGTGGAGCGCTTCGGCGCCGATACCGTGCGGATGGCGGTGCTGTGGGCAGCGCGACCGCAGAAGTCGCTCAACTGGAGCGACTCCGCGGTGCAGTTCTGCCAACGCTTCCTGCACAACCTGTGGGCCTACTCCCAAACGCGTTTCGCCCAGGGCGTGCAGGACTCCGGGGAGCTCGACCCGCGACGCACCGAGCACCTACGCCGGCGTCTTGAGAAATGGTGCGACACCGCGGTGGCGAAGATCACCGAGGAGCTGGCCGAGCTCGAGATGCACAGCGCGGTGCGCAACGTGATTCGCCTGCTCGATCGCATCAAGGACTACGAGAAGCGGGTGCTCAAGCACAGCGGCGCGCTGTGCCGCGAGGATCACGAGGTGCTGTTGGATGCGCTGGGGTTGCTGGCGCGGGTGCTGATGCCGTTCGCGCCGCACATCGGCGAGGAGCTGTGGCAGGCCTCGGGACTCGGCGAGGCGGGGATCGACCCGCCCTGGCCGCTGCCGGGCGAGTGGTCGCGCCAGCCGCCCGCGGCGGCCGCGGGCCCCGTGCGCCCGGAGCCCATCCCGGTGTCGGGGGTCGAGGAGTAGACCAGATGCCGCTTACCGGACGCGCATCAGACAGAAACAGCCCGGCGGGCGCCCTGCCAACTCTGCGGACATTCACCGAATATGACCATTTCATCGACCTCGCCCTCTGCGATGATGTGAGCAGACGCGGATGAGCACGGCACCCGACCACGCCGAGGATCTCCAGCACACGCGCTCCTGCGCGACGGAGCTGGTGTGCCGCAAATGCGAGCTGCGCTCGCCCCTCGCCGAGGGCGGGGCGTACTGTCCGCGCTGCGGCAAGAGCCTCGATGTCGACTACGACTATGAGCTGGCCAAGCAGCGCATCGCGGAAACGCCGATGGACGAGCGCCCACTCAACATCTGGTTTCTGGAGGAGCTGCTGCCGATTCACGACGCCGTCGGCCCGGCACGCGTGGGCGAGTTCGCCGGTTTCACGCCTTTGATCCGTGCCGACCGGCTCGGTGCCGCGGTGGGGCTGCGCAACCTCTACCTCAAGGACGACTCCACCTCTCGCCCCAGCCTCTCTTACAAGGACCGCGTCGTCGGCATGGCGGTGGCGCGCCTGTTGGAGCTGGGCCGCAAGGAGATCGGGTGTGTCTCGACCGGCAACGTCGGCACCGCCGTGGCGGCGCTGGCGGCGAAGGCGGGGGTGGCGGCGTATGTCTTCTACCCCAACCGCCTGGAGTCCACCAAGGCTCACGCCTGCCGCGCGCTCGGCGCGAAGGTATGTCAGGTTGAGGGCAACTACGACGAAGCCAACAAAGCCTGCCGCGCGCTCGCCGAAGCGACGGGCCTGGAGTTCGCCAACATCACGCTGCGTCCGTTCTACGCCGAGGGCGCAAAGACCGAGGCGTACGAGATCGTGCAGCAGCTGGGGTGGCGCGCCCCCGACCACATCGTCTCCCCCGCCGCCGGCGGCACGCTCTCCTCACGCATCCACAAGGGCTTGCGGGAGCTCGAAATGGTGGGGCTGGCGCAGACCGCGAACACGAAGATCGACATCGCACAGCCCGATGGCTGCAACCCGATCGCCAAGGCGATCCTTGCCGGCGCCTCGGAGATCAACCCAGTGAAGCCAACCACGCAGGCCCACTCACTGGGAATCGGCTCGCCCGGCGACGGCGTGTTCGTGATCGAGGCGGTCCGCGGCCGCGGCGGCACAGCGGCGTCGGTCAGCGACAAGGAAATCTTCGCGGGCATCGACCTGCTGGCCTCTACCGAGGGCCTGCTCACCGAGCCCGCCGGCGGCACCACCGTGGCGGTCGTCAAGAAGCTCGCCGCCGAAGGGCGCCTGGACCCTGACGAGACGGTCGTCGCGATCGTCACCGGCAACGGCCTGAAGACCCTCTACGACCATCCCGCCAAGCCGTGGCCGTCGAAGGTGCAGTGTGACCCCGAGACAATGCGCTCCGTGCTCGAGGGCTTTCAGCACGAGGCCGGTTTGGCGCCGGCGAGCGCGCGGTCGCACGCGTAGGCAGTCGACGCCGACCAGCCGCCAGCGCGGGCCAGTGCGTATTGCCCCGATAGCTGCCACCATTCACGGTCGTGGGACGACTCGACGAAGTCGATCTGAGCCTTTCGCTCTCGCGCGAGGAGTCCGAAAAGCGCCTGGCCAAGCTGCAGGAGCGCCTGCTTGCGCTGCGGCTGGAGCTCGCCGGGCTACGTGACGACGGGCACCTGGGACCACCAGTGTGCGTCCTGTTCGAGGGCTGGGACGCTGCCGGCAAGGGCGGCGCGATCAAGCGCCTGGTGGCGCCACTGGACCCACGCCACGTGCGCGTCGCGGAGTTCGCCGCCCCAGATGCCACCGCCAAGCGCCACCACTTCCTGTGGCGCTTCTGGCCGGCGCTACCCGGCTGGGGAGGGTTCACTGTGCTCGACCGTTCTTGGTATGGGCGCGTGCTCGTCGAGCGCGTCGACAAACTCGCCACTGAGAAGGAATGGAGGCGAGCCTACGGCGAGATCGTCGAGTTCGAGCGGATGTTCACCTCTGAGGGGACGGTGCTGATCAAGTTCTGGCTGCACATCTCAAGCGACGAGCAACTCAAGCGCTTTGAAGCGCGCGCGGGCGACCCGCTCAAGAACTGGAAGCTCTCCCCAGACGACTGGCACAACCGCGGACAGCGCGAGCTCTACGAGCAGGCCCTCCAGGAGATGTTCGAGCGCACCGACGCCAAGCACGCCCATTGGCACGTCGTCGCCGCGGAGTCCAAGCACTACGCACGCGTGCACGTGCTCAAAACCGTCAACGACGAGATTGAGCGGGCCCTGCGCCGCTAGGGCGCGCAAACCACAATGGCGAACGTCGACGGCAGGCAGACGAGTTCCGCACGCCTGTTCGAGCCGCCCGCGCGGTGGGGATATGAGTATGTCGAGCCGCCACCGGCGGCGCCAAGCCCGGCGCGTGGCAAACCGCCCGAGCGCAGCCAGGTCCGCGAGATTCCGCGCTCGCAGGCGACCGGATTGAGGACGGCGGCGATCAGCGCCGCGGCGGGCACGGTCGGCGTTCTCGTCCTGGATTCCGAACTCGGCGTGTTCTCATTCGGCGGCGCGAAGGGCGCGGCGACGACGATCGCGCTGATTCTCGTCAACCTGCTCGCCGCCATCCTGGCGTTCTGGGTCGCCCGGGTCTGGCGGCGATCGGCCTCCGCGGTCGAGCCGGGCGAGGAGCTCGGCGCCGTGCAGCAGAAGCTGCTGCCCGCGGTCATCGCACTCGCATCCTTCCTGCTCCCCTACATCGTGCTGCCGATCGAGACGTTCGTGGCGTGGCGCCAGATCTGGCTCGAAGGAGCATCCCTGGTGCCCCATCCACAGGAAGCCAGACAAGCCGAGACGGACTACCAGAAGCAAGTTGCCGCTTGGCAGCACGACATCCTCACATTCGAGGCGGCCCAAAAAGATCGGGTCGAGGCAACGGACCTGTGGTATCCCGTGCCGCTCTCCCCGGCCGTGCGAACGACCTGCATTTTCGGCGGCACGGCTGACTCCTGGAAAGCAGTGCTCGCCACCGTTGGCGCTTCTCTGCTCGGCTGCGGGGAGCGTGTTGTCGTTGGCGACCTCTCGCGGCGCCACGCCACAGACACGCTCTGCGACCTCTGCGCAAGCGCCGGTGTTGCGGTCGATGAGACCACATTCCCGGGTGGCGCAGTCGCGGCCGAGCTGTCCGGCGACCTCAGCTGGAGTGAGCTGAGCACCGTGCTCGCGGAGGTGATGTACCCCCAACGGGACCCCGGCGCCTCGCGGCAGTCGCGCCAGGACGACAGGTCGATCATCCTCGAAGTCGCCGAATGCCTGGATGCCGACGGAGCGGTCTCGGTCGGGCGTATGCGCAGCGCGCTACTTGTGGTACTCGGGCGGGAGCATGCCCACGGCGAGCACCGATTCGAGCCCGCTGAGCGGGGCCACTTGACCGCCTTGTCCAAACGGGTGCGCCAAGAACGCGGCGGCGAGCTGGAGCGAATCCTCCGCATCGAGCGGGCGCTGCGCACGCTCGAAGCGCTCGACCGCCACGAGCCAAGGGACGACGACCGCGCGCGAGGCGTAAGGCTCCCGCGCTTTGACCCGGCCGGCGGCGTCGCAACCGATGCGCCGATCGCCGAGGGTCGGCGGGAGCGACTGACCGTTATCAGGGTCGACAAGCAGGCAGCCGACCTCGAGTACGAATGGCTGGTGGACCTGCTCATTCAATTGTTGATACGCCGCGTCCAGCGGGGTTGGGCGCAGACCGACGTGCTGGCCATCCTCGGCGCCGACGACATCAGCGCCAACAAGCTCGAATCGTTGCTGACCCAGGCCGAACAGGAGCGGATCAGGGTTTTGCTGTTCTTCAAGCGTCTACGGGAGGACGCGATCGCGATCATGGGCGCGGGCGGTGGCGGCTCCACGACCGCCTTCCTCACACTCGGCGACCATCGCGAGGCAGATGCAGCCAGCCAGTTCATCGGCACCAAGCCGGAATGGGTGCTCGCACAGCAAACCAGAGCCGAAGGCGAGTCGCACACCAGTACTACAGGCCAAGCAGAGACCACCTCGGTGACGGGAACGATCGGCCTGCCCTTCAGCTCATCGATCGGCCTGTCCCGCGCCACCGGCCGCTCCTCCGGCGAGTCAGTCGGCCAAAGCAGCGAACACACGCTCGGCGAACAGCTGATGCACGTGCCGGCCGTTCGGCCGGACGTGCTGATGGGCCTTCCGACCGCGAGCATGATCTACGTCGAGGTCTTAGCCGGTCGCCGGACGACGACGAACATCGACTGCGGCCCGCGGCTTGCCGGTGAACCTCGTGTCGCCGTGCAGCCTCGCGCGGCGGCGACCGATGGCTCTACCTCGCAAGAGTGAGGCGCAGCGCAAGCACGCGTGCGGCGGCCGTTTCGGCGCTCGCGCGGCTGAGCTGGCCCCTCGCGAGCGCCCGCGCGACCCCGCCGAGCACGGCTACGCCCTCGGCGGGAGTGTTTTCCTCGACATGGAGCGCCGAGCACAGCAGCAGGTCGGCCCCCGCGCGCGCCGCCAGCACGCCCCGCTGGGCGGGCGTGCCAAAGCGACGCAGCGCGCCAGCCGCGAGCCCGTCGGTAATCACTACGCCGCGAAAGCCAAGCCTGCTGCGCAACTCGCCCTGTACCACCCGGCGCGACAGGCCAGCTGGCACACCGGGGGCTAGCGCCGGATAGATCGCCCACGAGGTCATCACCAGCCGCACGCCCGCCGCAACCGCCCGCCGGAAGGGAGCCTCATCGACGGCGCGAAGCGCACGTAGCGAGAGGTCCAGGGTCACAGGACGTTCGTCGGTGTTCTGGGCGCTTTCCGCCGACCCGAGGCCGGGGAAGTGCTTTGCGGTCGCCGCCACGCGGGTGCGCTGCAGCGCCGAGATGAACGCATCGCCCAGCTGCCCGACCCGTCGAGCTTCCATGCCGTAAGAGCGCTGAAATTCATCGATGAAGTCACCAGGCCGCCGAAACACGTCGAGCACAGGAGCCAGGTTGACGTTGATTCCCACGCCGGCCAGCTCTTCGCCGGCGCTCCGACCTGCCTGGCCGGCGAGGGCGACGGCGTTGGGGCTTTCCCCGATCTGCTTCTCCGACTGTTCAGGAGCACCGGGGAGACGGCGCACGAGCCCTCCCTCCTGGTCGGTGAGCATCAACAGCGGCTCGTGCACGGGGCTCGATGCGTTGGCCGCCTGCAATTCCCCGATGACGCCGCGGAGCTGCACGAGGCTGGAGATATTCGATTCAAAGAAGATCACTCCCGCCACCTCTCCCGCGCGAATCCGGGCGACCAGCGACGGTGGAGGGATCAGCCCCGAGTAGGCATAGACGATGCGCTGACCGGCGAGCTGTTGCAGCGATAGCCGCCGCACGAGCGAGCGCACGGCAGCGGCCTGGCCTGACATGCGTGCCCTGGGGTTACGGCGGGAGCCGGCCGCCGAAGTATCGCGGTGCGTGCGGGAGCGAAGCCCTGAGTGAGCTGTTGCACGGGTATCGCGCCCCAAGCCGGAGCTTGCAGATGGGGGTTGATCGCGACTGGAGGAAAAGCTGGCGATCCCCACCACGGCTGAGGCCGCAACGAGCAGGCTGACGAACGTCAGCCTGCGAGACCTCAACCTGAACACGATTCGGGACTCAGATTGGCGCGCGTAATGTGCCAGGCGCCACCGGTCATGGACATTTCGTATGAGCCCGTCCATGTACGGCAGCCGAAGCTTGCGTCGTGCGTGACCAACGACACAACTTCGACGGTGGCGGACGAGCCCAAATCGGACTCAACTTCACCATGGAACTGCACGCTTCTGATACCCGCTTCTCGCTCACTCACAACAAATTGAGACTTGTTCAATGCGATCGAGACGGGTGCAAGATACCCATATGCGCCCGCGAAGTTGTGGGCGCCAATATCCGCCCAATACTTGTTGACCGCGCCGAGCGGCGCAGGCACTTGCGACGACGCCGCGGTGCTCGGCGCGGTGTTCACGGCGGATTCTCCCTGCGTCGCCGTGGAAGATGAGTTGGACGAAGATTCTTCTTCACCAGTCGTTGAGGATGGGGAGACAGATGACGGCATACCAGTGGAGCCGCCGTCCGCCGCCAGGGGTCTCGAGGCCCTCTGCGCCGTGTGCTTCGAGCCGCCAGACATTGCAAGGAGTATGCCGGCGACGATGGCGCCTACCACCAACACGCCGGCGGCAATGCCGATGATCGCCGAGCGCGAGACGGGGGCGTCGGAGGGTCCAGTCGTCCCATTACCTGGAGCTTCGAGCACCAAGGTCTGGGGAGCGAGCCGTACCGCCCCACAGGCTCCGCAGAAGCGATCGTCAGCTCCGAATTGCTTACCGCAGGCCTGACAGCGATCCGCTTTTTCTGTTTCCTTGCCGGGACTCATTGATCTCGCTTACACGCTTACAGCCCACATACGGGATCGCCGGAACTTTGCCTGACCACGCGGCGAGATGCAATCATCCGGACGCATCGCGTAGCTCGCACTGTATGTTTAAAGGATGTTGGGTAGGGTTCGATACTTGGATCGACCCTATAGGATCGCCATGTGGAGAGGGTGCCGATGACCAATACAAGTACGATGATCTGCACAAGCTGCGGAAACCCCGGAGACCCGAGCGCGGCTTATTGTGTCTCCTGCGGCGCCGCCACACAGCCTGCACCGAGCGCGCAAGCACCGGGCAACAGCACCCCTCCGCCGCCTGCTCCCCCGCCGCCACCGTTCGCCGTGCCGCCTCCGCGGACCGCGCCCCCGGGATTCATCGTCAACGAGCATCCCGCTTCGCTCACCCAGCGTGGCCTCTTCGGATCCCTTTTCGATGTGACATTCACCTCGCTGGTGACTACCAAGCTCGTCAGGGTGCTCTATGTGGTTGCGATGATCTGGATCGGGCTCACCGCGTTGTTCTACATTATTGTGGGCTTTCACCTGGGCACGACGGCTGGCATTTTGACGCTGTTCATCTTCGTGCCGGTCACCTCGCTGTTTTTGCTCGGACTGACTCGCGTCCTGTTGGAGACGTGTATTGCGCTCTTCCAGATCATGGCGAACTCCAATGAGATCGTCGCGCAGGGCCGCAACAAAGCTTCGGCTTAGCCGACCTAATAGGGTGCCGAGCATGGATGCCTCGCTCTACGCTGACGCGCTCGCGCCGTTCGCCGCCGAAGCGCAGCGCATGCTGCCCGACGGCGCCGAAGTATTCGACGCGCACACCCATCTCGGACTCGACGAGGACGGGCGTTCGCTGACGCTCGAGCAGTTGCTCGCTCAGCTCGACGAAGCCGGCGCGCGGCGGGCGTGCGTGTTTCCCCTGCACGACCCCGAGCGCCGCCCTGCCTACCGCGTGCCCAACGATCGCGTGCTCGGGTGGGCCGGCGAAAGCGAAGGCCGGCTGATTCCCTTCTGCCGCCTCGATCCCTCCGAAGATCCGCTGCCCGAGGCCGAGCGCTGCCTCGCCAAGGGCGCGCGCGGGATCAAGCTCCACCCACGCGCTCAGGAGTTCGGTTTCGACGGGCGCGAGCTGGAGGGAATCTTCGCGGTCGCCGAGCAGGCGCGCGTGCCGATCCTGATTCACGCCGGTCGCGGCCTGCCCCCGATCGCCGAGGACCTGGCAGGGCTCGCGCTACGATACCCCGAGGTCGTGCTGATCCTCGCCCACGGCGCGATCTGCGACCAGGGGATCCTCACCTCGATGCTCGCCGATCACCCCGGCGTGCTGTACGACACCTCCTGCTTCTTCGCGCTCGACGTGGTCGAGCTGTTCGCGCGCGTGCCCGCCGAGCGGATCGTGTTTGCCTCCGATCCTCCTTACGGACGCACCCAGAGCGGCCTCTACATGGCGCTGCGTATGGCTGTTCACGCCGGCCTCGACGACGCCGCCTTCCGCGGCGTGCTCGGCGACACCGTCGCGGGGCTGTTCGACGGGCGCGGGCTGCCGCCCGCCACAGCACCACGGCGCGGGCCCTCGATCACGCTCTCCGGGCGCCTCGCACGGGCCTACGGCTACGGCAGCCTCGCCGGCCCCGCACTGTTCGCCGGCGTCCCCGGCCAGGCGCTCGCGATGCTGGAAATGGCGGTCGCCGCCTGCCGCGATCCCGAACCTGGGGATGTCGGCGAGGCGCTGGAGGCGATCGGCTGCGCGCTGTCGGCCGCCTGCGTGCTGCTGCAGCAGGGCGCGGACGGCGTGCGGCCCGCGATCGACCTGATTTTCCGCGCCATGTCCCGTGCCGTCACCGAGGTGCCGGACATGGCCGACCCCGCCTGAGAGCTCCAGCCGCACCGCTCCACCCGCGGGCTCAGCCCGGGGGGTCGCTAGTCCCGCTGTCCGCCACCAGCCATACGGCCGCCCACTCACCGCTTGTGCGGCGCCGGCGCTCGCGCATGTTCAAACACTCTTTGAAGGCCCCCACCAGATCGTCCGCCTGCTCGATGAGCAACCCTCCCACGATCAGGTCAGCCGGGGCGTTCGGCAACGATTGGACGAGATCGAGCAGGAGTGGCAGCAGCAGGTTGGCGAGCACCGTAGGAGCGGCGGCACCCCCAACCGGAGGCAGGGGCTCGTGGCGCAGGTCGAAGCGGCGCGCCTCCAGCCCCACCCCGTTGACCAGTGCGTTCTCGCGCGCCGCCTGCACACTCTCCTGCTCATTGTCAAGCGCAATGATCGGCCCATACCCGAGCCGCGCAGCGGCAATCGCCAGCACCCCCGAACCGGTGCCGACGTCCAACAATGGGCCTCGCTCGCGCTTTTCCTCGGCGAGCTCCAGCAGCAGCTCCAGGCACATACGCGTGCTCGCGTGCGCCCCCGTTCCGAACGCCTGCCCGGGATCGATCACGATCTCCTGCACTCCGGCGCGTTCGCTCGGGGGCTCCCACGGCGGACGCACGTGCAGGCCCGGGACCGGGTCGCCCGGACCTTGGTCGGGTCCTCGTGGCGGCGGCTCGATCAGCACCGGGCGGTGAAAGCGCTTCCAGCGCTCGCTCCAGTCGTCAGGCAGCTCGCTGGTGGCGACCTCCACCAACGCCTCCCCCGCGGCGGCGCGCAGATCCGGTAGCCGCGGCAACTCGCCGGCGCTGCCATACACGGCGTATTCGACGACGCCGTCCCCCACCTCCGCCTCCTCAACCCCGGAGGGCGCCAGCTCCAGCAGCTCCGCCAGTACCAGCTCGGCATCCTCGCGGCGGACGCTTACCGCGAGACGGATCACGCGGCCTGGTGGCGCAGCGCGCGGCGCAGCTTGGCGAGCATCGATTCATCGCTGCGCAGGTTCTCCTCGGTGAGCGTCTCTTGCAGGCGCTCCAGCAGCTCGCGCTGCTCGGCGCTCAGGCGCCGCGGCACGACGACGTTGACGACCACCCGCAGGTCGCCGCGCCGGCCACTGCGTAGGCTCGGCATGCCCTGGCCGCGCACCGTCAGCACCTCCCCCGGCTGGGTGCCCGCGGAGATATTTACCGAGGTGGTGCCCTCGATCGTCGGCACGTCGAGCGTCACGCCCACCGCCGCCAGCGGCGCGGAGAGGTCAAGCGCCGTGATCAGGTCGTCGCCTTCACGCACGAAGCGCTGATCGGGGCGCACTCTTACGAGCACATACAAGTCGCCCGCGGGCGCGCTGGCCTCACCGGCGTGGCCCTTACCGCCGAGGCGGATCCGCTGACCGTCGGCGATCCCCGCGGGCACGTCGACCGTGAGCGTACGCCTGGCGGCGCGGCGACCCCGACCACGGCACTCCTTGCAGGGGTTCTTGGCGGTGCGTCCGTCGCCGTGACAGACATCGCATGCCACCGTGCGCATCATCTGGCCGAACGGCGTGCGCGTCACCGCCTGCAGCTGCCCCGCTCCGCCACAGCGCTTGCAAGTCTCGATCGGGGTGCCCGGCTCGGCGCCGTTGCCGTGGCAGTGCTCGCAGCGCTCGATCGCCTCGAACGCAACCTCAGCGCTCTTGCCGCTGGCGGCCTCGCGCAGATCGATTTCAAGGGCGGCCGCCACATCGCCTCCCTGCGCCGGGCCCGCGGAGCGGCCACCGAAGGGGTTGGCGCCGCCGAAGAAAGCGTCGAACAGGTCGCCGATCGAGCTGAACGCGTCAAAGTTGGGGGCATACCCGCCGGAGCGCAGCCCCTCGTGGCCGTAGCGGTCATAGGTTGCACGCCGCTGCGGATCGGAGAGGATCTCGTAGGCCTCCGCCGCCTCCTTGAACTTCTCCTCCGCCTGCGGGTCGTGCGCGTTGACATCCGGATGCAGCTCCCGCGCCAGCCGCCGGAAGGATTTCTTGACGTCCTGCTCGGAGGCGTCGCGGGCTACGCCGAGCACGTCGTAGGGGTCGCGAGGGGTCGATGCGCGGCTCATGTTGCAGACACGGTAGGGGGTTTTCGGCGCGATCGGGCGCCGCTCAGCTCTCCGCGTACGCCTCTTCGACGAAGCGCGACAGCTCCTGCGCCACCCCGCGCACCGCCGGGATCGCATACGCATAGTCCATCCGCACCGGGCCGATCACGGAGACGATCCCCAGCCGGCGCTGCGCGACGCCGTAGCCGGCGGCGACCATCGCCAGCGAGCGCATCGCCGGGATCTCGTTCTCGGCGCCGATGCGCACGAATATGCCCGGCTCGCTCAGCGCCGTGCGCAGCACACTCAGTAGCGCCACCCGCTGCTCCAGCAGCTCCATCAGCTCGTTGATCTGGCCGACATCGCGCAGGTGCGCCTCGGAGAACAGGCGCGCCGCCCCCTCGAGATAGAGCACGTGCTCAGACTCGGCCGCCAGCTCGCCAAAGGCCGGGGTCAGGCGGTCGAGAAAGGCTCGCTCCTGCACCGGCAGCGTGGGGTCGGCGAGGCGCTGGTGGAGCATGCGCGCGCCCAAGCCGAGACCCACAAGACGCTCGTTGAGGTACTCCCCCGCCCACGCCACCAGGCCGGCATCGACCGGCTCCGCGAAAGTGGCGAACACCCTGGAGACGCTGCCGGTGGAGGTGATCGCCACCGCCACCACCACCCGCGGCTGCACCGCCAGTACCTCAATGCGGCGGATCGTGGCGGTGCTCGCCGACGGCGCGGACACGACCGCGAGCAGGTCGGTGACCTGCGAGAGCGTCTCCGTCGTCGCGCGCATCGCCTCCTCCACCTCGTTGCGGGTCAGCGACAGCTGCATCCGCGGCGCCGCCACCAAACCTTCGCCCGACACCAGCATCCGGTCCACTACGTAGCGCTGGCCGGCGTCGGTGGGCATACGCCCCGCGGAGGTGTGCGGATGCTCGAGCAGCCCGTGCTCCTCGAGCAGCGCGAGCTCGTTGCGAACGGTGGAGGCCCCGCAGTCGAGCTCCGGGTCGGCGGCGATCGTCCTCGACGCCACCGGCTGACCGGTCCGCAGATAACCCTCCACCACCTTGCACAGGATCAGCTCCTGCCTAGTGGTGAACATCACTCAATTGTACGAGCCGCCAAGGAGGCGACCGTGGGCACGGAGCCAAGACGCAGGCGAAGTCGGACGGCAGCGAGTCCGGAGGGCCGGCGGGCGGCCCTACAGCCCGACTTCGGCTTCGGCGTTGCGGATGATCTGCTTCTCGCCCTGCACCGCCACGGTGTCGATTAGCGCCTTGCCGTCGTTGACCTCGCGCACCGTGCCGCTGACCGCCACCTCCTGCTCGGGGACGCCCATGCCGCGGAACTGCACCGAGAGGCGCCGCAGGTGCTCGGGGCCGCCCGCCGCCTCGGTCTGCGCGCGCGCAACCTGCGCCATCGTCCACAGCCCGTGCAGGATGCGGCCAGGCAAGCCGACCGCGCGCGCGAACTCGTCGTCGACGTGAATCGGGTTGAAGTCCCCGGAAGCGCCCGCGTAGCGGACGGTGAGGTACTTGTCCGGTGTGATCTTCAGCTCGGGGATCTGCGCCCCTGCTTGTTGGCTGAAACGGGGATGCTGGTCGAACGGGGGATTCGCGCCGAAGGCGCGTGTCTCCCCGCTTCGGTCGGAGACGGGTGTCTCCCCGCTTCGGTCGGAGACGGGTGTCTCCCCGCTTCGGTCGGAGACGGGTGTCTCCCCGCTTCGGTCGGAGACGGGTGTCTCCCCGCTTCGGTCGGAGACGGGTGTCTCCCCGCTTCGGTCGGAGACGGGTGTCTCCCGGTTTCGGTCGGCCATCTGTTCACACTCCTCTGACGATCTGGGTCCACGTGCCCTTGCACACCTGCTCGCCGCGCTGGTTGGTGGACACCGACTCGAACACGTAGAAGCCGCGGCCGCCCTCTTCGTAGATTTCCTTTACGCTGGCGGTGGTGGCGATCTCGTCGCCGGCCACCACCAGCGGGCCCCACTCGAGCTGCTGGCCGCCGTGCACCATCATCGGGAAGTTGATCTGCAGGTCGGGGTCGAAGATCGGTGGGCCCACCGAGGGCGCGCAGTACACCACCGCGAACATCGGCGGGGCCACCACGTCGGCGTAACCGGCGGCGCGCGCTGCGTCGACGTCGAGATGGACCGGGTTGGTCTCACCCACCGCGCGGGCGTACTCCTTGATCTTCTCGCGGCCCACCGCGTACACCGTGGGCTCGTAGGTCTTGCCGACTGCTTTGTTGTTCACTGGCACCTGTGTGATCTCCTTGCACGGGGAGCGAGGTTTCGGCGCGGGAGCATACCCCTTAAACGCAAAACGGGCCCGGGGCCAACCACGAAGCGGCGACGACACAGCCGCGGGGCGCCCGAAAGACCGGGCACCCCGCGGTTGCGCACATCGCTTTGAGTAAGCGCCGGCTCGGCTAGAACACCAGGTCGATCTCGCCCGCGCCGACGCCGGCAAGCTCGTGCTCGCCGTCCTGCACCCCGGGCTCGCCCTGATCGCCCTCGCCGCCCACGGCTGGCTTGTCCAGGAACTGGACGGCTTCGGCCACCACGCTCACTGCATGGCGCTTCTGGGGGCCACCCTCGGCGCTCTCGGCGGTCTCCCACTCACGCCAATCGAGGCGCCCGTCGACCGCCACGAGGCTGCCGCGGTGCATGTAGCGGGCCACGTTCTCCGCAAGTCCGCCGAAGGCGGCGACATCGAAGAAGAGCGGCCGCTCGCGGTATTCGCCTTCGTCGCGCTTGAGCCCGTGGCACGCGATCCTGAGGTTGCAGACGCTGTTGCCCGAGGGCAGCTCGCGCAGCTCGGGATCACGTGTGAGATTGCCAACCAGCACGACCCGATTGATGCTCGTATACGACATGACTTCGTCTCCTTTTTGCGGTAAGCCACTGCCCCGTCAGAGAACTTACGCGCTGCTTGGGACGGTACGCACGGCCGGCGTTGCGAGCCACTCCGGCAACGCATCGAGAGAGACGACCAACACCCGCTCGTGAGCTTGCGCGCGGTCGATTGCCCGTATCACCGCCCGCTCGACCTCGGGCGGCGCGAGGTAGAGCACGCCCGCAACGCAGCGCGTCCGCGCCCACGCCCGGCAGATCCCCGCCAGACGCTCCGGCGCCTTGACGGTCAGCTCCACCTCCACCGCCACTGGCAGACCGTTTTGCGCACCGCGCGGCCATAGCACTAGATCGGGGCGGTGGCGCCCTCCCTGCTCGCCCCGCGGGCCCCTACCGAGCTCGGCGCTGGCGAGCGCGCGGCGGCACTCGCGCTCCTCGCCGCGCAGCTCTCGCTCGCCCTGTACCCGGTGGTCGGGATAACAGCGCTCGAGGGCCGCCGCCACGCGAGCGCACTCGATCAGGTGCAGCGCGTTGGCGGGGCTCACCGTGCATGGGTCGAGACCTCGTACATCGGCCTTGCGCAGACCGGCGCGTGTGACCGTGTACAGCGCCGGGTGGCCCGTCAGCGGACGGCAGCGCTTCAGCAGCCGCTCCCCTTCCGCTGCCCGCAGCCGCCCACGTGCCGAAGCAGCGCTGACGCCCAGATGGGCGGCCACCGCCTCCGCTGTGACCGCTCCCATCCCAGCAACCCAGCGAATGAGCGCGACGCGGTCGTTGCGGTGGTGGTTCTCGTCGTGGTTAGCGTCGATCTTGATGTTGGTGTGTGCAGAGACCATCGTGTGGTCCTCCTTTGCGTCGTCGTATTTAGCTGGCGCGATCGGGCGAGTGCATCCGCGCGATCGCGGCGCTGCGCGGGCCGCTGAGTCGGATCACCGCCGCGTGAGCAGTCGGGAGACTCATCACCTCTTCGGGGCCGATCAAGGACTCGCTGACCCGCGTGCGAGTTGTGCGACCGTCGCTGCTGACCGTGGTGCGCCAGGCGCCCCTGCTGCCGGCCAAACGCGCAATCAGCTCGACCGATGCCGGTACCGTCTGGCGGTGGGCGATCACGTTGGTGAGATTGCCCAGCACCTGCTCTTGCAGCATCTCGTGGCCGGGAAGGCGCAGGTCGGAGAGCTCTTGGGTGCCCAGCAGCAGGCTGACCCCCGCCGAGCGGGAGCGGGCGAAGAGGCCGGCGATGTGCTCGGCGGCAATCGCGGAGAACTCGTCGACCGCCACTACGCACCGCGCCGGGCGCTCCTGCAACGCTGAGACGACCGTCTGCAGGTCCTGCACGATCGCCGACCCCAACATCTGCGCGAGTAGCGGCCGGGAGTCGGCGCGAAGGCTGAAGTACACCACCGCCCCGCTCCGCACCGCGTCAAGCAGCTCGATCGACGCCGCCGTCGGCGTGGCGGGATCGAGCCAGGGCCCCACGTCGGACTCGGCCATGATCGCCAAGCGATCGCGCACGCCGGTCAGATCGCTGCGCTGACGAGCAGTGAGCGAATCCAGGTAGGTGTGCACCGCCCGTGCCTGCTCCTGCGGGAGCTCACGCGCGAATAGCTCGAGTCCCGCAGGATCGAGCGCCTCGACGAGGCCGGCGAGGCTCACCGCTCGCCCACTAGCGCGCAGCACGCGGACGGCGTGGCCGAGGTAGCGCTGCGCCTGGCGCTGATAGTGGGGCTCGGTGAAGCGCTCCCCGGCGAGCGCCTTGTCGGCGATCTCCGTCACACCGCCGCGCGCGTAGGGGTTGTACACCGCCGGTCCCTCCGGCGTCCACATGTAAAACGCCTTGCCCGCGGCGCTGGCCGCGCGCCGCAGCCGCTCGCGCAGTCCTCTGTCGCCCTTCGGATCCACGACGATCACCGACATCCCATACGCGATCGCCTGCATCGCGATCCACGTCTGGGTGAACGTCTTGCCGGACCCGGTAGCGCCCGCCACCAACGTGTGCGTGCCGCCGCCGATACCGCCCAGCTCGATCGACACCGCGCGACCACGGCGATCGGCGCCGACGCTCAGTCGATCGCCGTGCCAAGCACGGCCACCTCGCTCACGCGCGGCTCGGCCGATTGCAAGCTGCGAGCGGGCACCGCGCGTGGAGGTGCGCAGCCAATCGAGCGGGGTGGTGCGAGCTATCGCAATCTCCGCAAGGTCGGCGCCGGCATCAAGGTCTTCGCAATGCCAGCGCCTACCGCAAATGGCGGCAATCAGCGCACCGATACCGAGCGTCGCGGCGTTGCCTGCAAGCGCGGTGCGCACGAGCAGCACGAGCATGAACACAGCGGCCGCCCAGCTCCAGTGCAGGTGCAAGCGGCGCATCGCGCGCGCCGCGAGCAGACCGAGCAGCAGGCCCAGAGCGACATGCACGGTGGTGGCTGCCAGCCACTGGAAAAGATGCTCCAAAGGGTCGAGCGGATCGGTTACCTGATTGGGGGTCGTTTGGTCCGACGGGGACATGAGCGTCCCTCCTTTCACTTTGGCGCCCGGCGAGGGCCGGGACGCATGGGTTAACGAGCGATGGCGAGCCCGAAGGCTCGCCGTCGTGATGGGCATCGGCGCACACAGCCACCGCATGGGTGACGGGCGCGTCAGAAATTCAGTGGTGGCGCGAGCTCCCCATCGACAGTGGCTGAGAACTCAGATCAGCCGGTAGCCAACGCCGCGCACGTTGACCACCCACAGCTCGCCATCGCAGGCGCGCAGCTTGCGGCGTAGACGGCTGGCATGACTGTCCAGCGTGCGGGTGCACACAGCTGTGGGGTAGCTCCACACTGCGCGCAAAAGCTCCTGCTTAGTGAACACGCGCTGAGGTTGGCGGGCAAGGTAGAGCAGCAACTCGTACTCCAGGCGACACAACTGGAGCGGTCGACCATGAAGATGCGCCGCGTGTGCGTGTGGGTCAAGTTCGAGCGCCCCCACAGCCACACACCGGGCGCGATGCTCGCCGGCGCGTGCGAGCAGTGCACCCAAACGGGCTCGCAACTCCAGGTAGTTGGCGGGTCGCGCGAGAAAATCGTCTGTTCCCGCGGCGAAGGCCCGCAACAGGTCGGCCTGTTGTGCGCGGGAGCTGATCACGATCACGGGCATGTCGGCCAGCCAGGTTCGCTGCGGCCCACCGCCGCGGCGGATCTCGACGAGCAGTTCGAGCGCGGCGCATGGGGGCTCCAACTCGCCGAGCAGCACGATCCCCAGATGGTGCGCGCGTGCCAGGACCCGTGCGTGCTCGGCGGTGCGCGCCAGCCACACCTGGTGGCCATCGGCCGTTAGTTGATCGGCGATCGGCTGGCCGATATCGAGGTCGTGCTCGACCACCAGCACCGGCCGTGGATGCACGGGACCATCCCCGCCGCTCATCGCGGGCGACAGGCGACCGGCAGTGCCGAGCACGGTCGCAAAGCTGAAGGGCCGGAGACCATTAGAGCTCAACCTCGCGTGGTGAGATGCCGAGGCCATCGCGTGCGATCAGGGCGAGCACCTCGCTGTGGATCCACGGCGTGGGCTCGCCATCGCAGCCACCCTCGGGCGAGATGCCGACGCGACGCGACAGCCAGCTGGTCTCGCCGCTGCGGTTGCCTTTGCCGTCGCGCTTGACCCGGCCACAGCGATAGGCGATCTCACTGAGACTCAGCCCCTGAGTACGCATCGCGTGCAGCACAGCCCGGCGCAAGCCCCGATTGAGCACGATGCGGCTGGCGTCGATGCGCTGCAGCTCGCAACGCAGCACCGCCACCGACACCGAGGAGTCGTCGCGGTGACGCACCAACGCTCGGGCCGTGAGCGTGCGGACAGGCTCATAGCTCTCCATGCACGCAACCACATCGCGCACGCTCTCAGGCTGAGGGTTGGCACCACCCTCCCGCCGGCGCCAGCGCAGTTCCGGAATCGACAATCCGGCCGCGAGCAGCTCCAGCCGGTGGCGGCGGCCGTGGCGATCGCACAGCTCGGTGCTCTCCACCGAGGGACGATCCAGCGCTCCCCGATCTTCGTCGTCGAACCTCTCAGCGAAGGGCACCCTCAGGAGATCCTCCGCGGCGAGACGCCGACAGCGGCGCGCACAGGAATCGCGCAGGTAGTCGCGGCACACCAAGCGCGCGTTCTCGAAGGGCTCGTCGGCGGCGAGGTGCGCAACGAGGCGCCGGTCGCCGCGACTGAAGGCATCGCGGTCGACAACCAGCACGCTGCCGCCGTACCCGCCCAGCGCGAGGATCTCGCGCGGGCGACCACCGCGATCGGTGTAGCGAGCGAGCACCGCTGCTTGGATGGTCGGTGCAGACGGGACGGCCACCGGTGTGTGGGCGGCAGGCGCGGGGCGTGAGCGCAAATCGCGAGACAGCGAGCGGCAGGCACGGGTTGGAGGGAGGGTCGTGGGTGATTGGAGAGTGGTGAGTGTCATCGCGCGTCTCCTGCCCATGCGGGCCGCCGTCGAGTGGTCGGGAGGGAGGCTTTTAGGGTTCGCGCGGACGGCCGTCAAGCGGCGCGATGGAGGCACATGCGGGCGGGCGAAGAGCGAGATCCCCTTAGGGGATCTCCAAACGCTGGTGACGTGCCGGCGCCATGCTGAAGTTGGCGCAATCGGGTCCATACGGACGCTCGATCACAGCCTGGAGGGCAGGTGGCGCGGCGAGGCAGGTGGTAAGCGAGGCGGAGTGGTAAAGGCGTCGCTGAGCGGCGCGGGCCCCGCTCAGGAGCGCGCGGCGGGCAGGTGGCGCAGCGAGGCAGGTGGTAAGCGAGGCGGAGTGGTAAGGCGTCGCTGAGCGGCGCGGGCCCCGCTCAGGAGCGCGCGGCGGGCAGGTGGCGCGGCGAGGCAGGTGGTAAGCGAGGCGGAGTGGTAAGGCGCGGCGTGGCGAGTGAAAAAGCGAGTGAGACGATCCTAGGAGGGGTTGGCGTGCCCCTCCGGCGAGCCGCGGCGACGCAACCCCCTGCGCGGCGCTCGCCGCGCAGTCGCCTCCACCCCGCTGCCACAAATCCGCCTTGCCAAGCCACATCAAGCACCTCGCGCATGCAGTTGGACGCTCGCCCAACGACAGGCCGACTGCACGACGGAGGACGCACTGGCGATGGCAGCTGCATATCTCGCGGGGGCAAATGCACGTAACGGGAGGCCGACTGCGTGCGTCGTCACGCGCCAGCTCGGCGGCTATCGGGCTACGGGCGAGGCAGGAGTTGGCGCGGTACACACGTCGCCTCCTGAGCCCGAGGGCCGTCCGCGGCGGCTCTCACCTTCGGAGGCAGGCGGGGGACGCCGTAAGCGAGCAACACGCCCTCGTGAATGTCGCGCTCGGCGGCGAACACAATCGTGGCGCGCCCTGGGTACTCCCACTCGCGCGGATGCTCGCCGGCGTAGGCGCGGCAGGCACACAGCACCTGATCGGCTCGCCGAGCGCACTCGCGGGCGCGGGGGCGGTCGCGACAGACAAACACCACCAGCGGCGTCGGCGCGCCACGGCGGGTGAACCGGGGGACGCACACCAACCAGCCGGCGAGCAGGTGGTCGTAGCGCTCAAGCTGGGCGGTCGCTGCAGGACGATGATCTTTGCCCCCATGCTTGGTGGCCGCACCGAGACGATCGTCGCGCTCAACCAACAGGCAAAGATTGGCGCTCGCCACCTCGACGGTCGCATCGGGACGCACCGTCTCGAAGCGCTCCACCTCCACGCGGACGCCGGTGGCATCGGTACTCAGGAAATCATGCGCGGCACGCCCGCCGGGCAGGCGCAGCTCGCCGGGGGCAATCGCCACCCGCCCGGCGGGTGTGGCACGCAGCGGCGAGAGCACCGACTCCTCCGGTCCCCTCAACTTCAGCGATCGCTGGCCAAGCGCGCGCTCCAACGCGAGCGCCCATCCAGCGACGCGCACCTCGTGGCGAGCTTGGCGCAGACGGCGGTTGCCCGCGGCAGGCGATGCGGAGTAGGAGCGTGCAGAGGTGATCGAGGGGGTTGGGAAGGGGGATTTGGAGGAGGGGTTACGTACCTCGTCGACATCCTGGTAGCGGGGGCCATCCAGACGCCCATGCGCCCGCAGCTGCTCGACGCCGAGAGGGGCAATCACGTAACACATGGGAGCCCCTCCCCCATCGCGGCGATGGAACTGGAAGCGTGCTACAAGCCCGGCGTCTGAGAGGCGCTTCAAGCGCCGTTGGGTGGTGGTGAGCGACCGCTCGGAGTTGAAGCGGCGGTGGAGCTGAGTGGTGAGCACGTGGCGCATCGACGCCACCAGCGCAAGGATCTCCAGATCGAGCGGATCGGGGTCGAGCGCGCGCGGCGAGGCGACCTCACGCGCCCAGCGCATGCGGTGGGCGGAGTCGAGGCCCACCAGCTCGGCGTAGCTCTCCGCGGCCCTCTCGGGCAGCGGTTGGTGGACATCGCCGGCATGCTCACTGCGACCGTCTTTGCGGGGCATGGAGGCCCCGCCCCACCACGGCTCGATGCACCGCTGAGGCGCGTGGATGCCCCCCAACGACTCCCTCCCAGCTTCCCTACCGCGCGGATTTGGATCTACGTCGGAAGGCTCACTGCTGCCAGCGAGCGCGGCGGGCGCCTGCCGCTCCCAGTGGGGTTGAGAGAGATCGGCGAGGTAGCGCCCGCCGCGCTCGGTCTGGCGGGCGGCATGCAGCGCAAGGCGCTCCTCGTCAACACGCATGGGGATCGTGCTCGCGACGAACGGCGCCTGACGTCCCTCGGGTGTCACCCAGCTGACGATTGCCCGGTGCCCGGGCAGGTGCAGGCGGGCGTCGGGGTGCCCGAGCGCGGTGAGGCCGGTGATGTTCGGGCGCACCGAGTCCGAGTACTCGGCCATCATCAGGCTTGCCGCATCCCGCGCGTCCGACACGGAGGCGGTGGCAAAGTAGACGCGGTGGGCAAACAGTGCGTCGAGCTGGGCACGCAGCTCGCGGTCGGTCCACTGCGAGTCGGTCTGCCAGCACGCGACTGTCTCCAAGCCGGCGGAACGCTTCAACGCCAGTGTCTCGGCGAAGCCGCGGCTCAGCACCAGCGGCGCCTCGTCGACCTTCAGCGCCACCGCCACCCTTTGCTCGGTGGGGACGGTGTCCTGCTGGCGGGCCAGCGCGGCGTCGAGCATGCCCACCAGTAGCTGCATCAGCACCGAGGTGTTGCCGGCGCCCATCGCCCCGAGTGCGCCCTTGACGATGAGCACCTCTGCTCGGCGGATCACGCGGTCGAGATCGACCGTCAGGAACTCGTTGAGCAGCACGCGCTTGATCGACGGCGAGTTGAGCAGCCGCGCGAGCTTGTTGACGGGCGCATCTAGCTTGGCGGTCGTGGTGCTGCGCGAGTCCGCCAGCTGCGCGGAGAGCTCTGCGGTAAAGAACTGCGCAATCTCCCGATACTCGGGCAGCGTCCGCACGTGGGCGCCGACCCGGGCGCGGTAGGAGTACCCCTCCTCCCCCACCGACAGCAGGCGGGCGGCGTCCCACAGCGTCGAGCGGGGGTTGTGGGCGAGCACGGCGATGATCGCGTTGCGCAAGTAGCGGTCCGATGAAGCCCTGATATCCGCATCGGTAAATAGATTTTTTAGAGCCCCCACCACATAGTCGGCGATGACGTCCGCGGGGGCGTCCACCGCCAGCGGGTTGAAGCCGCAGGTGGGGCGGGCGAAGTCGAGCAGTGTGCAGGTGCGCGCCGGCGACACGAGGCTTACGGCAGCCTCGGCGGCGTCGCCCTTGGGGTCGAACACAATCACCGCGCACCGCTCCCGGCGCAGATCCTCCGCGACGGTCGCCACCAGATAGCTCGACTTGCCCTGCTCCACCGCGCCCGGCACGGCGGTGTTTTGGCGGCGCATTCGCGGGTGGATCGACACCGGCCCGAGCGCGTCACGCAGCAGCCCTGCTCCATCGCGGGGGCGCATGATCGCCGGGGACGCCGGGGCGAGCGGCAGCGCACCACGCGCCAACGGCACGGTGGCGTAATCGATCGAGGGCAGCTGCCATAGCGCCGCGAGCTCGGGGGACGCCAGCACCCCCTTGCGTGGCGAAGGCCAGGGGTTGCCCTCGCCGCGTTCCAGGCGCCGGCGGTAGAGCCCCAGCAGACCGTGACGCACAGTGCCGCCGCGCTCGACAAGGCGGTTCTCAGCGCCCTCGGCGCGCAGCTCGGAAGCGATCTGCTCGCACGCCCGCCGCGAGGGCGCGAGGACGCGCAGATCGGCGAAGTAGAGGGGCCGATGCTGCACTTCCAGGCCGCCGCGCAGCTCCACCTCCTCGACGAGCGAGCGGTCGCGCACGAACAGGTGCTCGCGGCGCTCACGCGAGAGATGGTCCTCGTGGCGCTTGTAACGCCACTTGGCGTAGCGTTCGAATAGGGCGGGCGCGGGGGTAAGCGCGAGCTGCACGCAGGCCTCCTCCCCACAGGCTGCCATCGCCGTGATCAGCCTGTCCATCGGGGGCTCTCGCACGAGCTCATAGCGGTCGAGTTGCTTGACACGTCTGATGAAGCTCGCGTGCTTCTTCAAACGCAGCATCACTGTGCGCCTTGCGGGCAGTTCGCCGCATGAGCGCGCCTCGACCACAGACACCAAGCGGCAGTTGGGGTAGGCGCTGCGCAGCGCCGCCTCGCTCATCTTCTCCGCCCCCGCGGGACACGTGATCGCGAGCACCGCCTTCCTGACCCCGTCACCGCCGAGAACGTGATGAACCTCGAGTGCCATCGACGGCTGGCCGTGCAGCAGACGCCGCCACCAACGGCGCTGCAAGCGTTTGTGTAGCCCCTCGAACATCGCCACGATTCCCTCCACGCTGGTGCGATCGGTGCGATAGGGCTCCACGCGCAGACGCACATAGCGTCGCCCGGCCCGCGCACACGTGCGAACGCCGAGCAGCAATGCAACACACGCCGCCAGGAGCACGGCCAGCAGCTCACCGAGCAGCGCCGCGGGCGAGCCAATGGAGGCGTGCGGCGCCAGTGGGAGTGTCCCTCTCGCTGTCGCCGCCCCATGCGGCACGGTGGCGGAACCAGCCGCCGGGCGCGGCGTTAGCGCGCGCACGGCCGGCCTATCGCGCAGCGCTACGCCAATACCGCCGTGCAGCAGCCACGCCAGCATGGCGGCCCCCACCAGGAGAGCAGCCAATCCGAGCAGTCGCCAGAGCAGCAGCCGAGCGAGCATCTTGCTCCTCTGCTCCGACCGGCAAGCGTCGGGGGGACGTGGCTCCCCGACGACGCATTTTGCAGCGTGCTATCGGGGGCGCGTAGCCCGCTCCACCTGGCCACCGCGGTCGGTGAGATACCACTCGTTGGAGGAGCCCATGATCTGGCCTTCGCCGACGTTGTGCACCAACTGCAGGCGCTCCAAGCGAGTGAGCAGCTTCGAGATCTGTCCTTGGTCGGCGATGCCGGCGCCTTCGGCGATCTCACGGTTGCTGGCGCCGGGGTATTCGCCGATGAAGCTGAGCACGCGCACGGTGCGGTAGGTGAGGCGCATGTCCAACCCCTCGAGTGGGTCTTTGACCATCCGCCGCGGAGGCTTCCTGCGCTTGGGCAGCGCGGGAGGCTTGCGAGTCAGCTCGCTGCTAGCGGCGCGAGCGCCAAGGTAGGGCAGCACGATCATGCTCATCAACGGGCCCAACAGCCCCGTGAACGGCTCTTTGCTGCGCGAAAGCAAACGGGTGTGCAAGACGGCGAACACGGCCCCGATGACGCCTTCGGCGGTGACATCGGGCGCTTCCTCGGTGGCGCGCGCCACCCGCGCGCCGGGGCTCGAACGTCCCTCGTCGATGACGTCTCTGAGCTGGGACAGCACCTGCGTGCGCCGCTTCAGTACGCGGGGCCCCGCCCCCAGAGCCTCCACTACGCAGATTCGCGCGAGGCCTGGCTCGTCGTCCATAAACAGCAGCATCGCAAGCATTCCGGCGCGCAGGCCATCGCGCCAGCCCGGCTCGTGCGCGTAAGCTTCGCTGACAAGCGCGCTGATCTGCTCGACGGCCTGATCGAACACTGCGAGGAAGCAATCCTCCCGATCCTCGAAGAGGTCGTAGAACGTCTTGCGGGACACCCGCGCCCGTGCAATCACCTGCGCAACGGTGAGGCGGGCATAACCAACCTCCTCGACCGCCTCCGCGGCCGCCGTCAGCATGCGACTGCGCTGGATCTCCGACACCTGTCCACGCGGGATGCCGTTAGCGCCGGAACGTAGCCGCTGGTTGGTCGTGCGCGTCTTATCTTTCGAAGCCATTGTATTCCGCCTAATCGGTCAGTCTTATGCTTTGTGGAGGATACGTTGGGCGCTGTGGCGCATTCGCGTCACCGGCCCCCTGCGAGGCTCCGCCGCCAAGCGTCGCAGGCGACCGGCCCCCTGGTGCTTCCGACAAAGGTTCATGGGTTGACGCGAAGAAGTCGAGTCGCGTCTCCCACTCGCCCCAAAGAGCTTTCGAGCGACGACCCAGGTTCCGATAAATCAGACCGCCGGCACGAGATTGGCTGGAGATTGGGGCCATGTAAAGGTCGGGTTGTCAAACAAGTGTCATTGACAGTGATGGAACGATCGTAACGGGAGCGGCCGACGGACGCTCTGTGGAGCCGCAGACGCCCTTCTAGACGGCACCAGCCGGGCGCGGCCGGCAGCGGCTAGCCGCGGAAGACGCCAGCTCGATCGCGTCCACCCTCAGCACGCCCTGGGGAGAGTCAACGTCCTCGAGCTCGACTCGGCGTGCGAGCGGCAGCACGAACCACAGCACCAGGAAGACGATCGCACCAAAAGGCGAGCGTGAAGGCGCCAACCACCGCGCCGAAGAGCTTCGTTGCGACCAGCAGCAAGGCGCCGCACATCGCCAGCGCGAGGAACGCCAGTCCTGCGATCACGATGCGGTTGGACAGGAACACGAGATGCTGCTTGTCGTCGTAACGGAAGGAAGCGGTGCATCTTGGTTACCCGAGGAAGCGCTCTTCTCAGTCGCAACGCGGGCCACCAACCAACTGTTCCGCCAAGCTGGCGGAGCCGATTTGACTTGCCTGCCGGTGGGTATGACATGTATGGGTCGCGGCCCAGCGCACAGCACGCGCAGTTCCGCGAGCCACGATGGATGAATGGCCGACAGCCGATCGGAGGTCAAAGATGCCACCCAGAGGTGTGCGGAAAGGCAGCAAGCGCGAACGTCAATACGAACACATCAAGGACAGCGAGCGCAAGAGCGGCGCCTCACTTGCACGCGCGGAGGAGATCGCGGCTCGCACCGTCAACAAGGAGCGCGCCCGCAGCGGCGAATCGAAAACCAGCTCCCGTACCTCCACCAACGACATCTCCTCGGGCCGGCGCGGCGGCCTTCGCTCCGGCAAACCGGGCCCACGCGGCCGCACCCGCGACCAGCTTTACCAGGAGGCCCGCTCGCTAGGGGTCGAAGGCCGCTCCCGCATGAACAAGGCGCAGCTACTCACTGCCGTCGAGCACAAGAAGCGCTGAGAGCCTGCCGCGCTCAGTCCTCATCGTCAGTCCTCATCGTCAATCCGCGGCATATAGTTGCGTGCCAATCGGCAAACGAGTGCGCTGGGCCGCAAGGTGAGCTTTTGCACGGTGTTAGTGACAGTCTCAGGGGTTTTGACGAACGGCGCCCACGCGTCAAACACCCACTAGAAATTTCCGGCGAGTTGTTTCCCTAAATACTCGGAGGATTTGGCCTGTCGGCGGCGGAGCCGGTAATGGCGGCCGAGGATCAGCGGCTCCGCTCGGGCGCGACTGCCCTCGTCGTTGCTCAGACGCGTTCTACGCGAAGCGTCCGGTGCACATCGGCGATCGCGTCGAAGTCGCCGTCCTGCGTGTAGACGGGCAGCTCGTGGTGCAGCGCCGTCGCCGCGATGATCGTGTCGAATATCTTCGGTTTGCGACCCGCGGCGCGCAGCTCCGCGAGTAGCTCGGCCAAGCGCGAGGCGACACGCTCGTCAAGGGATAGCGCCTCGATCGCGGCCCGCACGTCGGTGAGAGTCCGCAGCCGCCTGGCGCGGTCAGCCGGCTCGCTGGCGGCGAGGACGCCGAGCTCGAGCTCGGTAAGCGTGACCGTCGCGACCGACAGCGTCTCTGGCAACACACCGAGCGGTCGGCCACTCTCGGCGGCTACGAAGATCGATGTGTCCGCTAGCCCGCGGGGGACCACAGCTCATCGATCGTCGCGCCGGCGAGCTCGTCAAGCGTCCGGAACAGCTCCGGGTCCGCGCCGTGGCGCTCACGGATCGCGACGACGTCCGCGGCCCGCATCGCCCGCCGCCGGTTGGCGTGCGGCACGATGTCGGCGACGGGCTGCCGGTTGACCGTCAGGGTCAGCGACTCGCCGCGCCGCACACGCTCGATCACGTCGCCGGTGTGGTTGCGCAGCTCGCGCACACCTATCTCCATGCGCGACAAGGTAGCACATGTGCTACATGCCGGCCTTTGCAGGCACGTAAATACCGCCAACGGGTTCGAACCCGCCCTGGGGGTTTACGCAGGGCGAGAACCCGCATGAATACTGGGGTTGGGTGCTCTGAGGTGCGCTGAGATTTCCTCAAATTGGTACCCCAATTGGTACCCTGGGAGCGACTCTCAGGCCGTGAGTTCAGGCATCGTGCTGGTGCCGAGGGAACCGGCTGGCAGGCTGACCTGGCGGCGCAGCGCGCGGCCAGCCACCTTGCCGCGATGCCCGTTGGATGTGACCTGCACGACTGTCATCCCCGCCGTGGCGGAGTCGACGTTGACCACCAAGGACTCGCGCTTGCCTGCCAGCAGGATGTAAACAATGCCCGGGACCAAGAAGCAGAGCAGCAGGATCAAGGCAATGAGCACGTTGGGCCCCTTGTGGTACTGGAAGTTGGCCCCATGGGTACTCTGGCTCATCGTCTGCCAACGCCGCTTGGCTCCCACGATCCCAACAGCGGCCATGATCACGCGGTGCGGATCGGCCGAGGTCTCAAACCGCAGTGCCTCGCCCGACCGCAGGACGAAAAAGGCAACGACGGCAGCTATGAGAATCAAGATGATGAGTACCGACATGGCGCTCCTCCCGTACCTGGCTTCGTGGTTACCTAGCAGCGGAATCATACGAGATGCACGTACGGCAGATCCGTAGGCCACAGCGGGCTGGACATACGGTGTACAAGCACGGGCGATCGCGCCTTTTCCCACGTGGACCTGCTTTTGCTATGGGTGCCAGACGACTGCGGACCGGTCTTACGTCACAGCGAGATCCGTGTTCGCCAATCGGTGACCGCGGCGCGAACGTGACCGGCCATGATGCGTTCGGCGCGCGTGTCCGCGGCATACTCGGCGGCGGACTGCAGGGCGGCCATCGTCAGTCGCAGGTTGCGCTCCGTCTCGTCGTAGAAGGCGATCAGTAACGCGAGCGCGTCCTCGGCGATGATCGCCTCGGCGCGCTCGGTGATCTCGTGCTGGCGCAGCCGGTTGGCGATGATGGCTGCAAGTCCGCTGCGACCGTGGGCCTCGTCAAGGGCGGGGATCTCGACCACACGAAGGCTGGCCGCGAGTTGAGCGAAGGCGTCCACCCGCCGGAACACGGTCTGCACCGCGATCAGGCACGGCGCCTGGAGCTCGTGGACGAATGCGTGCACCGGCCCGGAGAGGAAGGCGGAGGCGAGGTCGACCTGGTCGGCACCGCCGATCGCGGCCTCGGTGTCCTCAAGGACGAACACGGGTTGCAGGTCGCGCGCGACGAGGATAGTGATCAGCCGGTCGAGCCCGGCGAGGCGCTCGGCGGCGAGCTGATTGCTGGTGAGCTGCTGGCGCAGCGTGCCGAGCTCGACATTGACCTGGGCCGGGATAGGGCCCCCTCCGAGAGTTCCGCCCCGCAGCCCACCGGGTGCTCGCTCGACCGTGGTCTGGTCGGCCCGGGCCCGTTCGAGCGCCTCGCGTTGGTAATGCTCGAGGTCGATGTCGGCGAGCGCCTGGCTGAGTGCGACAGCGGCTACGTTCGACACCTTGGTCGGGTCGTCGGCGCCGGTGATCGGGACGCGGAGCGCCACATGCGTGTCCGGCAGGTGAGCACAGACGTAGGCGATAAGGCTGGACTTGCCCGCTCCACGAGGGCCAAGGATGCCCACCGCCGTGTCGTCGGCGATCACTGCTTGCAAGGCTCTGGCCTCGAAGGTCGCCCGCCCGGTGAGCTCGTCGAAGGGAACGTGATCGGCCGCGAGCTGGCTGAAGTGATGGCGCGGGCGGAACGCGCCCTGGTTCGCAAGGAACTCGATCTGCTCGGGGGTCATCGTGGCAGCGCCGGACGGTATACGACGCGGGGGCGCCCGGGGCCATCTGCCCGTTCGCTCTCGGCGGTGACGAGTTCCTGCGCGAGCAGATCGCGCAATAGCTGGGTGAGCCGTGAGCGGGTGACACCAAGCGTGTCCTGTAGGTCCTTGTCTGATGGGCTCGCCTGGCCGCGGTCCAACAGCTCCGCCATCAACATGCCCGCGGGACGCCCGAGTTGTGACGCGCGATCGAGCAGCCGCCCGCGCGCGTCGAGCAGCGTCGAGGGGTCGCGGTCGCGCACGAGCGCGTCGCTCAGGATTCGTAGTGCCTCGCGTGGGCTGCCGTTGGCGCCCGTCGCAGCACTGACCAGGAGGTCACGAGACCACGGACTGTCGGGGTCTCCGCGGCGCGCTAGGAGGTCGACCAGATTGTTGATCGGCCACGGATCCAAGAGGGCGACCGTGTCAAAGAACGCGTCTGCGGGTGGCTTGAGCGCGGTGGCACGATCGGTCTCCTCGATCGCCACCACCCACCGATGCTCCTGCTGCCAGAGGACATCACGCATCCGCCCAAAGAGGCCATACACCGCCTCGGCTGACGCCGAGGCGTCGACGAGGACAATCGCTGGCTCCGCCCCGCCGATCTCGCGCAGCACTTCCGCAAGGGCGCGTGACGCGCCCGCCATCGGAGCAGGGTCGCCGCTCAGAGTCCCCACCGTCCGCCGTGTATTTGCGACCAGCGGTGAGGGCTGACCCAGGAGCGCATCGCGGATGCGCGTTGCCAGCTCGAGCGTATCTCCGACCGCGGTGGCATCGACGAACGCCACGCGCTCACCTTTGTCGCGGAGCACGAGCTGTAGCTGATGCAGCAAGGTCGTCTTGCCCACGCCGCGAGCACCGACGACCGCGACGTTCAACCGTCGCTCCAGCGCTCGGTCTACGTTGCTCCAAGCGTCCGGCGTGATGAAGAGCCGAGAATCGCCGAGGTTGTCGTAGAGCGGACGCGCCTTAAGAAGCATTTACGTATCTTACAGTAAGTTTCGTTAGCTGTCCAGGTGTGCCTTGAAATCGGGCCCGGGGCGCCCTTTCCAGCCGCGCGGAGCGCATCAACCCGTCGTTAAGCTGCGCGCTGATCCCTCACGCAGCACCCCAGTGTCCGTGCGGGCGAACGCCGCGGCCACGAGCTCCGCGTCCCGCGTCCGTGGCGCGTAGTCCGCATAGCGCTGTGTCGTCTGGATATCGCGGTGGCCCATCCACTCCTGCAGGGTCCGCATCGGCACCCCGGCCGCGGCCATCGCCGTTCCAAACGTGTGCCTGAGATCGTGGAAGCGGTGGCCCTCGTCCAGCTCCGCGGCCTTCAGCGCACGGCGCATCCGACGCAGCGCCGCCGACTTGTCGAGCGGGCCACCGCTCTTCGGGCTCGGGAACACGAGCTCGCCTTCGGCCGGTTCGCCGCTCGCCTGGTAGTAACGCTCAAGCTCGCCGGCGACCTGATCGGCCATCGGCACGCTGCGGGTCGATCGCTTGGACTTCGGGGAGCCGAACTCTCCGCACACGTAGTTGCTGCGCACCCGGATCGCGCTCGCGGGCCAGTCCACGTCGCGCCAGCGCAGCGCGATCAGCTCGCCGGAGCGCAGGCCGGTCATCGCGGCCGTCCGGTACAGCGCCCGGTCGAGCGCCTCATACGGTCCCGGCTGCGCATTCGCCACGAGCGCGTCGAGCTGGTCGAGCTCGAGGTAGCGGAAGCCGTCGTGCGCGGGGACGGCCGGCAGCTCGATTCCCTCGCACGGGTTCCACGTCGCCCAGCGGCGGCGCGGATTCTTCGCGTAGTTGAACAGGGCACTGAGCGTGCCGAGCTGGTTGCGGATCGTCTTGGGGGCGATGCCCTTGCTCTCCATCAACACCATCAGGTCGATCACGTCCTCGTGCGTCACGGAGCCGACCGCCCGATCCCCGAAGAACGGTTCCAGGTGGACGCGCAGCGTCGATTCCACGGCAAGCCGCGTTGACAGCTTGCGCCCCGCACGCTCCAGGTGAGCCATGTAGCGCCGACCGACCTCGGCGATCGTCAGCGCCTCGGATGCCGGGACCACCGGCTTGACCTCGCCGATCAACCGGCGCAACTCGGCCTCCGCCGCACGGCGCGTCAGGCCATCCCGCGAGCCCTCCACGCGCTTCGGGCCGATCCTGCGCTTGACCTGCGTCCCGTTGTGGCGCCATTTGCCGTACCAGGTCACGCTCCCCGCGCTGTCCGTTTTCTCGAACAGCGCACCCGTACCGTAGCTGCGCCTCGTCTTCTCCAGTTTCGCTGTCATCGTGCCTTCTTTCCGAAGCGTATGACAGCCAGCACTCAACGACTGTCCCTGCGGCGGCATGGCCCCGTCTGCCGGCGATCAGCCCAGGCAAGCAGCTCCTCGCGGTGAAAGCGAACATAGCGGCCGAGGCGGACGTGCGGGATCCGCCCGGCGCGAGCCTGCGCCAGCAACCACGACGGCGGCACGTTCAGCAGGGCCGCGGCCTGGCTCGCATCGAGCAGCGGCGTTACGGCCTGCTGGCCGATCAGTGCGGCGAGCTCCGCCGCAAGAGCGCGGGTGTCGGTGCCTTCAGTCTGGATGCCCGCTACCATACACCAAATAAGCCAAACAAGCTTGATCCAATGCAAGGTAGTGTATTCCGCGCCGGCGCCCACCGGGCTCCCATGCACTCTTGGCGACCGTGCTCGCGCTGGAGCAGCGTGGCAGCCAGGAACTGCTCACCCTGCACACGGTCGAGCACCTCCTACTCGGCGACATCGCGGCGCTCCTGATCGTGCTCGGCCTCACAGGCCCCCTGATCGCCCCGATCCTGCGCATCCCAATCCTGCCTGCGCCGAGTGAGGTGAGCGCGGCGGCGATCGTGATGAAGCCTCCGTAGAAGCAGGCTTGGCGCCAGCCGGGGACGGGGTGTCGCTGGAGGGCGAGAGTGCGTACGCGGCGGGCGTAGAGCATGCCGAGCAGCGCGAGCGGCCCGAGCTGAATGGCGGCCTCGAATGAGACCGTCCTCACGCTACGGCCTTGACATAGCTCGATGGTCCGCTTCCCAACCGTGCGGCACCTTGCTACCTCCTTGGGTTCGACGGTTTCATCTGGCCCCAGCGCGGCGGCTTGAAGTGGTTGTGTAGCTCGGGACGGCCGGGGAACGTGGTATTTGATCCTCGTGGAGTCGGAGCTGTAGGCGAAGGCGGAACGAGGAGGATTCCGCGCGGCTGCTGGGGGTTCTGTTCGTGGCTCGTAAAGGCGCTCAGGCGCGGGAGGCGGCGTAGCGGGCGTAGTCTGATCCCGCTGCTTTGGCCCAGCCTGCCGCATTTTCGTCGCTGAGGCCCAGCATTTCGGCGAGGACTGGCGCCGGGACTTCTTGTGCCAGGGACAGCAAGGCGCTCGCTCTCGATTCCCTGCTCGGGATGCCGAGCTTCTTCAGGCGACGTCGTAGGCGCTCGCTGTTGAGGTGCTGGCCGACGACCTTGCCGGGGAACAGCCAAGACGTTCTTGCTGCGCCTGTGACGGCCCCCCCGTGGGGTTCTCTGACGAGCGCCCAGAGCAGATGGGCAACTGGCTCCACCATCGCGATCGGCTCCTTGCCGAGACGCAGCAGCACTCCCCGCTCGGCGGTTTGAACGTCGTCGAGTCGCAGCCGCGCGATGCGCGTGATTGGCTGGCCGTAGATCATCACGAGCAGCCCGGCGACACGATCGCGAGAGTCCAGCGAGTCCTCGTGAATGAGTCGATCGATCACGGCTCGGCGATGAGTTTCCTCAAGATGTTGACGAGCGGGTGCCGGGTCGGCTCGCGGGAGGAACACCAGCCGGGCCTGCGCCAGGGCCTCGCTCTGCACCCATCGCTGCAGTAGCAACAGCGTCCACTCGGTCAGCTCGTGCGCGGCGCGGGCAACGTCCTGCCCACCGGCACGCCCGACGACGGGCGCGAGCACAACATCCGGTGGGGTCTCCCCCGCCGTGATGGCATCGCTCAGCGCCCCGAGGCTCTCGAAGCACTCAAGCTCATCCGCCCATCCGCCGAGCCCGGCCCGCCCAAGCGAGACGACCCGCGACGAACCGCCGCCCGGGGCCGCGTCCTGAACCTCGACCCAGTCCACCGCGAACAAGAACGTCCTGTCCGGCGCCCACCTGCGCCCTGAGCGCCGCCTGATCGATCGCGCGCGATCGGAGCCCGTCGATGACGAACACAAGCATCCCCGACTCGTCGACCGCCACTACTCGCACAGAGCTGCCCTCCCCCTCGACGCCCGGGGAGATCTCCAGGCGCACCCGCAGCGCGCTCGCGCCCTCGCTGAACAGACGCACACCGGAGAACGAGAACGGCACCTGCGGCGAACCGTCAAGACCACCGTCCTCCAACGCCGCCAGCAACATCACGTGAAGAGCCGCGTCAGAGAGCGCCGGGTGCACACAGAACCCGCCCGCCCCACCCCGTTCATCCTCACCCAACGCGACCTCGGCATGCCACACATCGCCATCTCGATACGCCCGCCGTAAACCCTGAAACGCTGGCCCGTACTCATAGCCCGCATCAGCCGCCCGCTCATAGAAGGACTCGACATCGCACTCGCGCGCGCCCACGGGCGGCCAACCAGCCAACCCGAGATCCTCGAGCGCCCCACCATCCCCGCCAACCAGCCCCGACGCATGCAACACCCAATCCCGGCGCTCAAACTCATCAAGCGACAGCGATCCCTGCGAACACGAATACACATTCACAGGCCGCCGCCCCTGCTCATCAGCGTCACTCACGACCACCTGCAACGCGACCCCACCACCCTCACCAACAACCAGCGGCGCCACCAACGTCAAATCGTCCACCACACCAACACCCAAACGCCGAGCGACACAAAACGCCAACTCGACAAACAACATCCCAGGCACCAACACAACACCCGCCACCGCGTGGTCTTTGAGCCATGGGTGTGTGTTCAGCGAGATGCTGCCGGTGAACAACCACTCCTCGCTGGCGGCCAGGCGCACCGCCGCGCCGAGCAACGGGTGCTCCGCGTCGAGCAACCCGACCGCGCCCAGATCACCAGCCCCACGACCACCATCGATCCAAAACCGCTCACGCTGAAACGCATAGGTCGGCAGATCCACAACCCGCGCACCCTCAAACAAACACCCCCAATCAACATCAACACCATGGGTATGTGCCTCCGCGAGCGAGGCGAGGAACCGTTTGAGGTCTCCTTCGCCGCGTCGCAGCGATCCGGTCACGGCGACGCGGTCGCTCGCGCCGGCTGCCTCCACGGCCGCGGCCATCGCGACCGTGAGTCCTGGGTGCGGGCTCATCTCGATGAACGCGCCGGCGCCGTCCGCTATCAGGTCACCGATCGCGTCGTTGAAGCGGACCTGGTCGCGCAGGTTGTGATACCAGTACTCCCCGTCCAGTTTGCCGGTATCAAGGACCTCGCAGGTCACCGTCGAGAAGAACGCGATGGTCCCCGAAACGGGCTCGATCGACCGCAGGTCTCTCGTCAGCCGCTCGTGAATGTCCTCGACCCGTGCGGAGTGCGAGGGATAGTCGACCTCGATCCGACGCGCCCACACCCCTTCGCTCTCACACACGCTCAGCAGCTTCTCGAGCTCGTCCATATCACCGGAAACAACCACGGACGCCGGCCCGTTCACCGCCGCCAGCGATAACCGCGCGCCGCAGCGCTTGAGCAGGCCTTCGGCATCAGTGGCTGGGAGCGCCACCGACATCATCCCGCCACGCCCCGCGAGCTCCTGCGCTATTGCCCGGCTGCGCAACACCATGATCCTCGCCGCGTCATGCAACGAAAGGCCGCCTGCGACATAGGCAGCCGCGATCTCACCCTGGGAGTGACCGACGACGATATCCGGCTGCACCCCAAAGGACTGCCAAAGCGCCGCCAGCGACACCATGACCGAAAACAACGCGGGCTGCACCACATCGACACGTGTAAGGGCGGGGGTGCCGTCCACAGCACCCAGCACGTCCTCGAGCTTCCAGTCGACGAACCGCGAGAGCGCCTTGTCACATTCGCGCATCGACTCGGCGAACACTGGAGAACCGTCGAGCAACGCGAGCGCCATGCCCTCCCACTGCGAGCCTTGGCCGGAGAACACGAACACGGTCTTGCCGGGCCGCGCCTGACCGCTCAGAACATTGGCAGCGTCCTCGCCGCGAGCAAGACAGTCCAACCCCGCCACAAGTTCCTCACGACCATCCCCGAGAACAACAGCGCGCCGCTCAAGCCGCGCCCGCGCAGACACAAGCGAGAACGCCACATCACCAACCCCGTCACCCGGCCGATCCACAAGCCAATCGCGCAACCGCGCAGCCTGCCCCCCGAGCGCGCCCTCGCTCCGAGCCGACAACACCAACGGCACCACCCCACCACCACCATCCCCGACCCCAGACGGCGACTCGACCGCCGGCGCTTCCATCAACGCCGGTGCTTCCTCCAAAATCACATGCGCGTTCGTGCCGCTAATCCCGAACGAAGACACCCCAGCACGGCGCGGCCGCTCACCCCTCGGCCACTCCACCGCGTCCACCAACAATCGCACATCACCACCAGACCAATCCACGTGCTTCGACGGGTCCGCGCAATACAACGAACGCGGCAACAACCCCCGACGCAACGCCATCACCATCTTGATCACACCAGCAACACCAGCCGCGGCCTGCGTATGACCGATGTTTGACTTCACCGAACCCAAGAACAACGGGCCACCAGAGCGCTCCTGGCCATACGTAGCCAACAACGCCCCAGCCTCAATCGGATCCCCCAAAACCGTCCCTGTCCCATGAGCCTCCACAACATCAACATCCCCAACACCCAACCCAGCCGCACCCAACGCTGCCCGAATCACACACTCCTGTGCAGGACCATTCGGCGCCGTCAAACCATTACTCGCACCATCCTGATTCACCGCACTCCCACGAACCACCGCCAACACCCGACGACCACCACGAACAGCATCAGACAACCGCTCCAACACCAACACACCAACACCCTCAGCAAGACCGACGCCATCGGCGCCCGCGCCAAACGACCGACACCGACCATCAGGCGAGAGCACCTTCATGCGACTGAAGGCGATTAACTGCATCGGCGTGGCCATCACCGTGACGCCGCCCGCCAGAGCTAGTGGTCGCTCCGGGTAGTTCGCGGGTTTATGCCTCGAGCACCTTGCCGGTGTAGGTCCACTTGAATGGCTTGGCGGTTTGGTTGTAGGTCTCGATAAAGGCGAGCATCTGCTCGGCGAGGTCTTGCTCTGAGGTGAAGGCGCCGTGCTTGAGCAGGCGTTTGTGCAGGATCGAGAAGAAGATCTCGACCTGGTTCAGCCATGAGGCGTGGGTGGGGGTGAACTGAAAGCGCCAACGGGGATGGGCCTCCAGCCATTCCTGCACCTCCTCGGTTCGACGTGTGGAGAGGTTGTCCGAGATCGCGACGATCTGCTGACCCTCGATCTCGGGGATCTCGTGGTCGCAGCGATCCAGGAAACGGATCAGGTCGTGGCGGTTACGGGTCTTCGACGCCATCCCAAGCACGTCACCTTCTTTGATGTTCAGGCAGGCGAACAGGCATTGCGTGCCATTGCGGGTGTATTCGTGCTCGCGCCGTGGCGCTTTGCCCGGCGCGGCGGGGGTGTCGGGCTTGGTCGGCGCCTTGGCCTGGATGCCAGTCTTCTCGTCGATCGAGACGACCAGCACGTTCTCCGGCGGATCGACGTATAGGCCGCAGACCGCTTTCAGGCGCTGCTCGAACTCGGGGTCCTCAAAATCGCTCATCACCCAGTAGTCGCTCCGGTGCGGCTTGATGTCGGCGCGGGCAAGGATCGTGTGCGCGTGCGAGGACGACATCCCAACCTCCGCCGCGAGCTCCTCATAGGTCCAACGCTCTCGGCGCTGGCCCGCCGGCGTGTCCGACGGGCGCGTGCACGCCTTGGCGATCAGCCGCGCCCGCTCCTCGCAGGAATAGGTGAGCGGTTTGCCGGGTCGCGGCAAATCGAAGAGCCCCGCGATCCCCTCGCGCTCATAGCGCGAGCGCCACTTCTGCGCGGTGACCGTCGCGCACCCCACCATCCGGCCGATCACAGCGGCCGAGTGACCCTCGGCCGCACAGAGCACGATCTGGGCGCGCTCGACCATCCGCACCTGCTCAGTCGCCGAACGCGCAATCCGCTCGAGCTCAGCCCGATCCTCGTTTGGAACCTCGATGCACTTCGCTGGCGCAGCCATACCGAACCTCCATCATCGCTGGACAACCAGCGACTCGATTCGGCGCACATCAAAGGAGCCCTACAACAAACCGCGAATTAAGCGGAGCAACCACTAGATCGCACTCGCCCTTGCGCAGCGCCTGGCAGGCCAGGTGAAGCGCCACCAGCGAGGAGGAGCACGCCGTATCGAGGGACACCGCCGGCCCTTGCAGGCCGAGGGTGTAGGACAGCCGCCCGGACAGCATGCACGTGGCGTCGCCGGCGTAGGCATGGCGTTCCATCTCGGCGGAGTCCATCTGGCACGCCGGACCCACGCTGTAGTCGTCGTGGAACACGCCGGCGAACACCCCGGTCTGGCTGCCGCGCAACGACGTCGGGTTGATGCTCGCGTCCTCGAGTGCCTCCCACGTCATTTCAAGCATGATCCGCTGCTGTGGATGGAGGGCGGTCGCTTCGCGCGGGCTGATCCCGAAGAAGTCGGCGTCGAAGCCGTCGACGTCACGCAGGAACGCGCCCCCGCGGACGGTGACGGTGCCAGCATGGTCCGGATCTGGATCGTAGAGCCGCTCGAGTTCCCAGCCGCGATCGTCCGGGAGCCCGCCGACGGCGTCGACCCCGTCGGCCACCAGCCGCCACAGCTCCTCGGCAGAGCCGACACCCCCCGGATATCGGCATCCGATCCCCACGATCGCGATCGGCTCGTACTCGCGCCGCTCCAGCTCCTGCACTCGTCGTGTCGTCGCACGCAACTCACCGGTGACCCTGCGGAGGTATTCGCGCAGCCGCTGCTCGTCGCTCATGAAACTCGGAGCTCCTGGACGATCATGGCGAACGTCGCTTCGGCGGAGAAGGAGTCCAGATCCGGCTCACGGGGGTCTTCGAAGTCGTCTGCACCAAGCAGCAGCCAGTGAATGCGAGCGTTATATGTCCGCACGCGTGTTTGCACCTGTGTCCTTGTCTGCTCGTCGAAGGTGAACTCCTCAATCGAGCCTTCGATCCGAGCTCGATCTCGACGCGCAGCCGCGACGCGACGCTCTCGCGGCAAGACACCAGGCCGCCCGCTCACGCAACGCCGACTCACCCCTGGTCGACACCGTGCAAACGTCCTCCGCTCGCCTCCGCTTCGTCGCTATCAGCATTCGCCGTAGATCACAGAACCGCTGGCGCACTGTCAAATCGGCCTGTCTGCCTCCTATGCCCGCGCTCGGTCGCGCTACCCTTCTCGCGACCCGGAGAGGTCGGAGACATTGATGATCGGGGGATAATCAGCGGTGAACAACAGTGTCGGTTTGGAGCGTTTCGAGGGCGGTTGCGCCTGCGGTGCAGTGCGGTTCCTGGTCAACGGGCCGCTCGGCTCGGCGGGCTGGTGCCACTGCCGGCGCTGCCAGCGGCGAACGGGGTCGAACGCGTCCCCGCAGGCGCGCGTGCGGGGAGATCACTTCGTCGTGGTCAGCGGACGCGAGACGGTCTGCGAGTGGACGCCGCCGTCGGGCGGCTTCGTGAAGGCGTTCTGCTCGCTCTGCGGATCGCACCTCTACAGTCGCAGCCCGAGTGACCCGGCGCGGATGGCGGTGCGGCTGGGAGCCTTCGACGGCGATCCCGGCGTGCGCCCGTCCTTCCACCAGCGGATCGAGAGTGCCGCCGAGTGGCAGCCGCTCCCCGACGATGGGCTGCCGCGCTTCGAAGGCCCGGCGCCGCAGACGACGGCCGCCGTCGACTAGCGCAAAGTGGTCAGCGTGTGCCCCAGCACCCAATCATGATCGCGCTCAGGATCGTCATTCCCGGCTGGCGCGACCGCTCAACGTAGGCGTCTACCCGCTCGGCCGCGACCCCGCCGATCGCGACGATTTGGTCGCGGAGAGAGAGAGTCGAGAGCCGGAAGAACTCCGATTGTGAGGTGCCTGAGCGGATCACCTTCACCTGCCCGTCGGCTTCGACCCCGCGCAGCCCCGCCTCCTCCAGTGCGCTCGGCAGCTTCCTCCCGCAGAAGCGGTCGTAGCCGTTTCGCGACATCACCTCGAGCAGCCCGTCCGCGACCGCGGGACCGTCGCGGTCCTCGGGGTACCAGCCGCGACTACCGCAGTCGAGGTCCTCTACCAAGAGGGTGCCGCCCGGCCGCAGCCCCGCCACCAGGTGAGGGATCGCCTTGAGGCCGACGTGCTCGACGAGCAGGCGCGCGTGGACGAAGTCGAACTTCTCGGCGGGCAGCGGCGTCGAGCGGATGTCGTGCTTGTGCACCGACACGACCCCCTCGTGGTCGTGGGCGATCCTCGACGGCGTCATGTCGGTTGCGTGGACTGAGCCGCTAGGGCCCACGCGTCGCGCCAGCTCCAGTGCGATCGAGCCTGCCCCCGCACCGACCTCGGCGACGTCCATCCCGGCCTCGATGCCGAGTCGGTCCATGCGCAAACAGGTGCCTGGGTCCCACGTCCGCTCCATCGCCAACATGCGCTTGGCCCCGGCGTCGCCGTCGTCGCTGTAGGAGTAGCTCAACGGTGGCTCCCCACGCCCGTTGCGGGCAATATCATGGTGGCGCAGCTCACCGGTCGGCGGCGAGCCCGTCCTCGACGAGCTTCCTGACGAAGTCGGGTAGGCGCTCGAGCGAGGAGGTGTCGCGGGCGTCGAGGACGCGCGACATCTTCCACCCGAGGAACTGTCCCAGCGAGGCAACGGCGGGCAGGTGCTCGACCGCCCGTACGCGCCAGCGCACCGCGGGACACAGCGAGTTGAGGCGCTCTTGCATCGCAGCGTAGGCCGCAGCGGACGCGTCTGGGCCGCGCGTGACCAGGCACGAGACCCTGTCGGGGTGCACGATGATCATGTAGTTGAGCGCGGCGGCGTGGTCGCCGGGCTCGCGCCACAAGACGGTCTCGACCTCCTCCTGGGTGACCTGTAGTTCGCCGAACATGAGCCGGTCAGCGGTGCGCCCGTGGGTGACCAACTCCGGCGTCCGCCGCCCACACGCGCAGGCCGATGGTTTGACCGTCACCTGGTCGCCAGTTTGGAAGCGCAGCAGCGGCCGCAGGGCCAGGTCGAGTGTGGTGACGATCAATTCTCCGCTGACCGGCTCGCGCAGCTCGGTGAGTGGGCGTGGCGGTTGGTCGTCGGCGGCAAGCTCGACGATGAAACTCTGGGTTTGCACGTGCATCCTGCCGTGCCCGCAACCGACGGCGATCGTCCCCGTCTCCGAGGCGCCGTAGGCGGCCACCAGCGGCTGCGCCCCGGTGAGATGGTGGAGGTGATCGCAGAAGCTAGAGCCGCATTGCTCGGCCATCAGCAGCAGCACGGCCAAGTGGACTGGCGGCGCTCCCGCTTCGCGCTCAGCCTCGAGCATCTGCAACAGGCGCGAGGGCGGCCCGATGAAGGCGTCGACCCCCAGCTCCTGCACTAGCCGGAGGATCCGGCGGTAGTCGCCCGAGACGTTGTCCACCCAGGGGCGAAGGAAGGTCACGCCAAGGTACTCGAGCACTCGTTGGAACTGGAAGGGCGCTGGCGCGAACGGCGCGTTGATCAGCATCAGGGCGATCGACTGCGCGCCCAGCGCGTCGCGCCATCCCCGACCGATGTTGATCGTGTTGCACAGGTAGTCGGGCCACGCCTTCGGTGCCGGCGTCGCATCGCCGCTTGACCCCGAGGACTCGAAGTACTGAACCGTCTCGTGGAGGGGCTCGGTCAGGGCGCCAAGGCCGGCTTCCCGCACCTGCTCCTTACCCAGCAACGGCCAGTGCTCGGCGTAGAGCGCGAGTGCCTCCGCCGGGGTGCCGGAGCGCAGGAACCCGAGGACGGTGGCCCATTGCGCCTCCTCCTGCTCGGCGTAGAGAGATGAGCGGCGGGCGCTGGCGAGGAGGTCTTGGAGGCGGGCGACCCAGTGCTCGGCGACGTCCAGGGTCCCAGTGTCGGCGGCTTCGACCAGCCGCTCGTGGTCCTCGGCGAGGGTCAGGAGGCGGTGGGTCTGCGCTCGATCGGCCAGTAGCATCGGGGCTGCCTCACCAGCGGACGTGAAGCGACGAGAAGCCCCGAAGCATCCGGCCTTCGCGCCAGTGCGGCGGGGGATCGTCGGCGACGGCGAGCGGGGCGGGGCCGGTGATGAATGCGGCTTCGAGGGCCGCCTGCAGCTCTGTTTTCGCGAGGTGCACGCCGAGGCAGAAGTGCGGTCCGTGGCCCATTGCGACATGGCGTCCCGGGCGCCCTGGACGGAGCTCCTGCGGGTCCTCGAAGGCGCGCGGGTCCTGGTTGGCGGCCCCGAGCGAGACGATCACCGTTTCTCCCCGCTCGACGAGCTGCTCGCCGATCGAGACATCCTCCGTGGCAACTCGCGGGAACGTGCCGCCAACGCCCAGGGGCACCAGCCTGAGCAGCTCGTCGACCACGGCCGGGATCAGTTTGGGGTCGTGCCGTATCCGCGCCACGAGATCGGTTTGCCCGAGCAGCAGGTAGACGAAGTTGGTGAGCTGGTTGGCGGTGGTCTCGAAGCCCGCGACGAGGATGGCTGTCGTGAGCCCGACGAAGTCGACGCTGCTGCCGAGCACCCGGCCAGCGAGAGCTACCTCGCCGCGATGGCCCGGATCTACGCGGCATGCGCCCGGATGCTCACCCCCGGCGGGTATCTCGTGGTCGTCACCAAGAACCTGCGCTCACACGGCCGGCTTCGCAACCTCGCCGGTGACACCGTCGCGCTCTGCCAGCACGCCGGCCTGGACTACTGGCAGCACGTGATCGCGCTGCTCGTCGGCATCCGCGACAGCGAACTGCGAGCGCGCCCGTCCCTCTGGCAGCTACTGCACACCCGCAACGCGCTCCAGAACGGCGAGCGCACCCAGCTCGTCTGCCACGAAGACGTCCTCGTCTTCCGGCGCGAGCCGAACTCCAGGAGCTCAGGGAAACCGAAGGCCCGCCGCCGCCGAGCCCACCAGCCAAAGCAGTCGACCAAAACGAGGTGAACATGACGCCCTCCACCCGCAAGCCGCGCCGCTGGCAGATCAAGCACGCCGACTGCCTACGCCTCCTCCCGACACTCGACCCCGAGAGCGTCGAGGTGGTGATCACCGACCCTCCCTACGGGATCAACGCCAACAACATGCGCTGGGACCGACCCAGCGCGCTCGACCCCGCACACAAGCCCGGCCAACGTGGTCCCCGCGTCGACCCCGCCGCGGCATTCCAAGCCTTCAGCGCCCAGTGGAGCGAGCAGTGCCTGCGCGTACTCAGGCCCGGCGCCCACCTCGCCGCGTTCGCGGCTCCCCGCACTTTCCACCTCCTCGCACGCGGCCTCGAAGAAGCCGGGTTCGAACTCCGCGACGTACTCATGTGGCTCCAAGGCCAGGGGTACCCCGCGACCCAGATCCTCCCCGACGGGCTCGGGACGGGCCTCAAGCCCGCGTGGGAGCCGATCCTCCTCGCGCGCAAGCCACTCCAGAGCAGCATCCAGCGCAACCTCGCCGAGCACCGCACCGGCGCGATGAACATCGACGACTGCCGCATCGAGCTCACCCCCGAGGACTGCCCCGACGAAGGCCGCACGCACGGCCGGCGTGCCACCGCCAGCCCGCGCGGGCGGTGGCCCGCCAACCTCATCCTCTCCCACGGCCACGCCTGTACTCGCAGCCGCTGCGAACGCGACTGCCCGGTCAGCACGCTCGGCGAGCGCCAGCGCTTCTTCTACGCCGCCAAGGCATCCCGCCGCGAGCGCGACGCCGGCTGCGAGCACCTACCTCGCCGCGTAGTTCAGACCTACAAGATCGGCGCCCGCAACGTCCAGCGATGCGCCGCGCACCCAGTCCCCAACATCCACCCGACCGTCAAGCCGATCGAGCTGATGCGCTGGCTCGTGCGGTTGCTCGCTCCGCCCGGCGGGCTCGTGCTCGACCCATTCGCCGGCAGCGGCTCGACCGGCGCCGCCGCTCTGCTCGAGGGCGCCCGCTTCCTCGGGATCGAGCGCGAAGAGAGCTACATCCCTATCGCCAGGGCACGCATCAAGCACTGGGCCGGCATCAACAGCGCCCGCGTGCCGAGCACGCGACGATGAGCGACGGCGCAGTTCGCGGGCGAGTTGGCAGCTCCGATGCCACCGGACAGGCACCGCGAGGCGCCCGCCTGGTCATGTCGAGCAGGCCCGCGCGTGGACTTGAGCTTTGCCGCGAATCGAGGTAAACGTGTCCGTATCGAACGGAACCCACAAAGAGCAAGAAGCAGCTGATCAGGCCCTCGCGCCAGACCTCGGCACCAGGCTGACGCCGGACCAGCTGATCCAGCTCGCTCCGCTAATCCGCGACGCGATGAAGGACAAGAGCTACCAGTTCACACCGATCGGCATGCAGATCGCCGCCTATCTGCGAGCCAAGCGAAAGCGCCTGACGGACGAAAGCTACCGCGAGTACGAGTCGGGTCTCGACAAGCTCGCCCGCTACTTCCCGGACCTACGAGCCGAGGACTTCGAGCCCCCCACCGGCACCGAACGCATCGAAGAGTTCTTGGATCACCAATGGGGCGACCGCGCCCCAGACACGTACAACAAGGGCCTCTCGATCGTCCGAGACTTCTTCCGCTGGCAGCTCACCCCCCGAGGCAAGCTGCACGGCGACCCGACGCTCCTGATCGAGCGCGCGAGGAGCCGCCAGATCCACCGGACCACCTTCCACAAGGATCAGCGCCTGGCGATCCTTGCCGCCGCCGTGGAGTTGCGCGACCGGATCGCCCTGCGGCTGCTGCTGGACTACGCGCTGCGCAAGGGCGCCCTACGAGGCGTCCAGATCAACCACTTCGACTACGAGCGTCACCGGCTGATCATCTTCACGAAGGGCAAGAAGGTCCGCGAAATCCCGATCCCCGACGCCGCGTTCTGGACCGACCTGGAGCGCCACATCCTCGAATCCGAAGCACAGCCCCACCACTACCTTATGGCCCGACGCACCGGCCGCTACGGCAAGGTCGACCCGACCAAGCCGATGGGGCCACACGGAACACACGAATGGTGGTATCGGCGCCTCGCAGCCGCCGGGATCGTAGCGAAGGGCACAACGAAGGGTCAGCGAATGCACAAGGCTCGGCACACGGCTGGACAGCGCGTGCTCGATCGCACCGGGAACCTGAAGGCCGTGCAGCAACTGCTCGGCCACGCCTCAATACAGACAACCGGCGACATCTACACGGACTGGGACATCGATCAGCTCGCCGCCACGATGGCCGACGTCCTTGACGACGACCGTCCGACGGACACCGAGCCGAATCTTAAATTGATCCCGTTGAGCTCCAGAAAACCCCTGCAAACCCGCAATAAATAGTAAGCGTTCAGTCGTGGTCTTCCTGTAGCGAGGATTGGCGGGCGGTGCAGCGAATCTTGCGGGTATGGACCGCTCGGAGGCGGAGGCGATCTTTGGTGCGGGGCGGGAGCGGTGCGTCGATGCGATCGTTGAGCTGGCGGGCGAGCGTGAGCAGTTCGCGGCGCGTTGTGAGCGTCTGGAGGAGCGGGTCGCTCGGCTTGAGGAGCAGGCGCGAGGGGATTCGCGTAACTCGTCGAGCCCTCCGTCGCAGGATCCGCCCAAGACACGGGCGGAGCGTCGCGCGGAGGCGCGTCGTAAGGCGAAGCTGTGGAGCAAACGCGACGGCGAGAAGCGAAAGGCGGGCGCCCAGTCCGGGCATGAGGGCTCCGGTCGCAAGCTGCTACCGGAGGACCGGGTGGATGAGATCGTTGATCACTACCCGCAGGAGTGCGGCGGATGCGGGCGTGTGTTCAGCGAGCAGGAGCGGCAGCCTGGCAAGCGGTTCGGGCGCCATCAGGTAGCCGAGCTGCCGCCGATCGTGGTGCTCTTCTGCGAGCATCGCACTCACCATCTGTGCTGCCCAGGGTGTGGCAAGAAGGCTGTGGCGCGCCTGCCCGACGGGGTAGGCGACTCGCCGTTCGGCACCGACTTGCAGGCCGCGGTCGTGACGATGACCGCACGTAACCGGGTTTCGCGGCGCGACATGTCCGAGCTTGCGCGGGACCTGTTCGGACTCCGGTTATCCGTCGGGGCGGTCGATGCGATCTGCCAGCGCGCGGGGAAAGCGCTGCGGGCCCCACACGAGCTGCTGGTCGAGAGCGTGCTGGCATCACCAGTCCTCAACGTCGATGAGACCGGCTGGTTCACCGCGCATGAGGGCCGCACAATGTGGGCCGCGACCACGCCCGAGGCAGCCATCTTCCGGATCGCAGAGGATCGTCATCGCGACCGCCTCAAGGAACTGCTCGGCGCGGACTTCAAAGGGATCGTGGGCTCGGATCGCTGGTGGGCATATGAGCTGGTCGATCCCGCCTCGCGCCAGGCCTGCTGGGAGCATCTCAAGCGAGACTTCGCCTTCCACGCGGGAGGAGCCCTGGCCGAGCAGAAGCAGTTCGGAGAAGCCGCCAGCGAACTGACCAAAAGGCTGTTCGAGACCTGGCACGCCTTTGGCGAGCACCAAGATCGCCGGCGCCTCGCGGGCGAGATAGCCCCGATCCAAGCCGAGCTCCGGGAGCTACTGGAACGCGCCGCACGCAAGAGCACCTACACGCGCTTTCACCGCCGCTTCGCCAAGAACCTGCTGAGGATCTGGCCGGCGCTCTGGACTTTCGTCACCGTCGAAGGGGTCGAGCCCACCAACAACGCAGCCGAGAGAGCGCTACGCGGGCCGGTCATCTACCGCAAGCTCTCACACGGCACCCAATCCACCGACGGCGAGCGATTCATCGAGCGCGCGCTGTCAGCCTCGGTCACATGCCGCCTGCAAGCCCGCTCGATGTTCGCGTACATGCGCGAACTGCTCACCGCCCACGCCCGCGGCGACCCACTCCCAGCCCTGACCTGAGCCCCCGCACCTGCCCACCAGCACACCCCACCGGGACCCACGACTGAACGCTTACAATAAATACCGCCAACGGGATTCGAACCCGTGTTACCGCCGTGAGAGGGCGGCGTCCTAGTCCCCTAGACGATGGCGGCTAGCACAAGGAGACCCGAGGCTAGCAAAGCCCACAGCCGCGCAGCAGCGGCACGGGCTGACCCAAACGCCCACGCGTGCGATATCGTCGCCCACCCATCGCGCGGATGTGGCGGAATTGGTAGACGCGCACGGTTCAGGTCCGTGTGGATGTAAGTCCGTGGAGGTTCGAGTCCTCTCATCCGCATTTCGGCAGGGTTGAGCGTCGCTATTGGAACCACGCGCGGCCGTGCTTGCGGCGCGGGTGTCTGCTGATAACTTGAGGTCATGGCCCACCACAAGCGAAGGCGCCCCAAGCAGCGCCGCGCCGGCTGCCTGCTCTGCAAACCACAGAAGCTGCCGTCGCTGAAGAAGGCAGAGCGCAGGCACGGCCGTCGCGACGCGCTTCTCCACGAGTTCCGCGCCACATAGGCGCAGATTCGGTAGCCGGGACCAACCGGTCCTGGCAAGCGATAGCCTATAAAGGGCATGGCCAAGCTACGGCATACTCGGGTCGGCCTAGATACCTCGCTCACGAAGGTCGCGCAAACACAGGCCGCCACCGGCCGTGCGGGGACACTTCGGCCTGCCACGCGAAGCCTGCGCGACGTGCTCGCCGAGCGAGGCCCTCTCACCGGGCCCATCACTGACGCCGGCACACAGGCGCTTCTCGCGGTGCGCGGCGAGCGGCCCGACGGCGGGCATGGCAGCCACTGAACCGCCCGCGCCGCCCCCGGCCATCCTTTACGTCGACACCTCCGCGCTGCTCAAGCTGCTCGTACGTGAGGCAGAGTCCGCTGCGATCGAGCGCGAGCTTCTGGCGTGGAAGGAACTCGCGACCAGCGTCATCGCAGAAGTCGAGCTGCCGCGCGCTGTGGCGCGCGCCCGTGAGGAGCGGGCCGACGCGGTGATCGGTGGCAGTCTGGTGCTACAAGGAGTGCTTTCTTCGGCCGCGATCGTTCCGTTCAGCGAGGGCGTCGTCGCCGCGGCACGCAGGGTGAAGCCTGTACACGTTGGTGCACTTGACGCCATCCACATCGCCAGCGCGCTCAGCCTCGGCAAGCAACTCTCAGGCGTGGCAACCTGCGACAAGCGCATGCAGGACGCCCTCGAGTCCCTCGGGGTCCGCGTGATCGCACCCGAGGAGGCCACTCGGGATGCGCCAATAGCCGATACATCCCCATCGACCGCTCACGACAACGAGGCAACCGAGTAGCCGCTAGCTCAAGCGCATCCTTGAGGCCGGCGTGGACGTGAAAGCGGGTCGAGCTTGGCGATCACCGGATCTTGAGCACAGAGAAGCGCAGCGGCTCGTCCGCGCCAGTCAGCGCGAGGTACAGATGGGGCGAGACATATACCTCGACAAGAGCCGCCAATACCAGCACAGGTATGGCTACCGCGACGGTGACAAGGGTGGCAGCCAGCAGTTGATCCCACTCCCCCCGGCGGCTGGCGATGATCCAGGCGGCGAGCGGCAGGAACAGCGCGATCAGCTCGGGTGCCGCATGGGGCAGGAAGCAGAGCAACAGCAACCCCGGCGACACCTTCGAAAAGTGCGCGAACCCGGCCAGCGCGCGGCCGAGCACATAGGCCTGAGCGGACAGCGAGAAGGCGGTGGCGCAGACGACGAACGCAATTGCAATACGCCCGCCGTGCTCATGCACCCAGCGCGAGAGCCCGCGACGTGAAGCCGCCTGCAGCGGCAGCGAACTTCCCGCGATGAAACCGGCGAGACACGCCATCGCGTGCAAGGCCAGCACCATCAGGTTGCTCACCAACACCCCCGCCACATCCCCGAGACCTCCAACTACGAAGGGAGGTTCGGATGGGATGGGTGCGATCTCGCCACGGTTGAGAGCAGCGACGACCAGTACGGCGCCCAGCAGACCGCCTGCCGCAAGTGAGGAGCCGGCGATCCACCCAGCCAGTACCCTCCACCGTCCTTGACGCCAAGCGCGCAGCGTGACGCGTGTCCGGTGCACACCGTGCTCATAGGCGTAGGCAGAGGCGTCCATCACCCCGTGATCGGCTGGTCTGCCGGCACACCTGAGTGGACGTCCATCGCTAGCCAACATCATGTGCGATAGTTCGCCAAAGCATGGCCTATGACGAGGATCTCGCCAATCGGCTGCGCGAGCTGCTTGCGGGCGAGGAGGAGGTCACCGAGAAGAAGATGTTCGGTGGGCTCGCGTTCTTGATACGCGGCAACCTATCCGTCAGCGCGTCCCGCAACGGCGGGCTGTTGGTGCGAATCGATCCCGCCGATACCGACGCATCTCTGGCGCGCCCTCATGTGGAGCTGATGAGGATGGGAGGACGCACGATGGACGGGTGGATCACCGTCGCACCGGACGGAGTCAAGACCAAGCGTCAGCTCGCCGTGTGGGTAAAGCGCAGCGTCGCGTTCGTGCAGACGCTTCCAGCGAAAAGGTGACCCCCTCGGCGAGTCCTTCGGCGGCGACAGCTCGCTTATGCGTCAGGGTCACGTTCGATCACCCGGTCGCGCACGACGGCGGTCCGACGCGGGCCCAAGGAGACCATGTAGAACAGTGACAGTACGAGACCCGCGATTCCGACGATCATCAGGATCAAGCCCACTGTCTGCAGTGAGATGCCCGATACGGTCGCGGTCACCGCGTAGCGCAAAATCGCGCCTATCGCGATCAGCAAGATCGATGTTCCTGTAGGCATAGTCCTTAACTACCCACTTAGGCGATCCTCAAGCGCGATCGCGACGAGCAGCTGGCCGCGACGCTCAGGGGCTTCACAGCCGACCCCCAGCGCCAGTAGCCCTCCTGCGCGTCTAGCCGACTTTTCGGTTGGACGGCAACCGGGTAGCAGCGAGCACTCACACAGTTACTTTGGCGTTCAGTAGGTGCCACGGTTAGTCACCCCGAGCACGGGGTAGATCAACCAGTGTCAATCTCTAGGAGGAAACATGGTGGCACTAGTCGTATTGATATTGCTCCTCGCGATCCTCGGCGGTCTCGGATTTGCCGTGCATGTGCTTTGGTATGTGCTCGTGATCGCCGTTTTGCTATGGCTGATTGGCTTCTTCATCGGCGGTGCGCCCGTCGGCGGAGGTCACAGACGCTGGTACGGACGGTGGTGAATGAGCGTAACGTCCACCACAGATGATCTAAAGGAAAAAGGGCGAATCGCCCGTTCCTGGCGGCTCACCAAGGCATCGTGGCGGGCGGGTGGTCCGTGAGGATCGTGTGATTCTCCTACCTGCGCTCCAGGATCTATGCGCGCCATTCAGCCGACGTGGTCACCCAAAACTAATGTCCCGAGTCGCGAAATTGGTATGGACGAAACCCAAGCATACTTTTCGCCTGGACAACGAACGAACTGCTATCAACCCTGGCAGGAGCTGCAGCTCGTTTAGAGCGGGAACGCCCGGGGTAAGCTGCGCATAGCTCCGCAGAGCCACAGACAGCCAAGGGCGATTTACAAATGCCAGGAACGATCATCACCGACACCCCGCGACGGACAGCTCGCGCTCACTCCACAGAGCTTCTGTTCCGCGAAGCCCGCCGGGGGGATCGAGATGCCCGCGAGACGCTGATCGTGCGCTTCATGCCTCTAGCTCGCAAGATCGCACGTCGCTACTGGAACTCCTTACTCGCCTGCGAAGACCTCACCCAAGTCGCAAACCTCGCGCTCGTCAAGGCGATCGACAGGTTCGACCCCGATCACGGCCGTCCATTCGAGGCATTCGCGATCCCGACGATCCTCGGCGAGCTACGTCGCTACTTCCGTGATAGCTCCTGGGCAGTCCACGTGGCCCGCAGCGCTCAAGAACGCTCCAAGGCCATCCAAGACGCCGTCGAGTTTCTCTCGCGTGCACACGGTAGGCCACCAACCGTCCAGCGGCTTGCCCTCTACCTCGAGCTCTCCGAGGAGGATGTACTCGACGGGCTGCAGGTCGCCCGCGCGTATACGGCCAGCTCCCTGGATGCGCCCGCGCAAAACGGCGAGAACGACGAAACCACGCTCGCTTCAACCCTCGGTGAGCACGACAAAGGCTACGAGCACGTCGAGAACGACATGTTGATCGAAGATGCCCTTGCGGGCCTGACCCACCGCGAGCAACGCCTGCTGGAGCTGCGCTTCATCCACGAGCTGACCCAGGCGGAGATCGGCAGACAGCTCGGCGTCTCCCAGATGCAGGTCTCCCGACTGCTTCGCTCTACGCTCGCCACGCTGCGCGAGAGCATCGGCGAGTCGGCTTTCGCGTAGAGCCGAGCGGCTACCCCTCGGCGGCGCGGTTCAGATCGCGCGCCCACAGCCGTCGGTTCAGTCGCCGTCCTCATGACGCGCAACTCCATGCCGCGACTCTATAGCGGCGGCCCCGCAGCACAACCGGACCAGCCCGACCGCTCGCACCAATTTTCGCCCAGGGGATGGCGCCCGGTCGCCTCAGCGCGGCTCGGGGGGAGGGTTCTGCTCGACGCCCAGCGCCCGCTGCGTCCACGCGACATCGTGCCACGCGCCGAACTTCCAGCCGATCCGCCGATAGACGCCAACCGACTCGAAGCCCAACGCTCGGTGCAGACCCACGCTCGCCTCGTTGGGCAGTGTCATACCTGCGACCGCCATCCTGTAGCCGCGCGCCGCGAGCCGCTCAAACAGCGCCCCGTACAATGCGCGACCCGAGCCGGTGCGTCGCCGGCCCTGCTCAACGTAGACGCTGACCTCGCACGAAAAGCGGTAGGCAGCGCGCTGTTGGTGCGGCCCGCCGTAGGCGTAGCCGACAATCCGGTTGTCGTCTTCGAGCACGATCCATGCGTGCCTGCGCTTCGCCGCCGCGATGCGTTCGGCCATCTGCGCGGGGGATGGCGGTTCACCCTCGAAGCTGACGGCCGTCTCACGCACATACGGCGCATAGATCGCCGCGCACGCCGCTGCGTCGTCCTCGCTCGCATCTCTCACCGTCGCTCCGGGCATGTTCGGCCGTAGGATACGCGGGCGCGCGGCCACCACGCTTCCAGCGTATGGGCCCATATGTTCGGTGCCGGGCAGAGACAGACGCAATCCGCCCAGGGCGCCGGGTCGGCACGATCAAGCGCGTGCCACTGACAGGCCACCGCCCGATGCGTTCAAGGATGGCTTGGCAGGCTGTAAAGTGCTCGGCCGCCATGCACGATCTCGTGATCTTCGACTGCGACGGTGTGCTCGTTGACTCTGAGGCGATATCCAACGAAATGCTCGCCCGGATGCTCACCCAAGAGGGCTTGCCGACCACGCTCAGCGAAGCCCGCCGCGCCTGCCAAGGACTCTTGCTCACAGATGTCCGCGACCAAGCCCAGGCCAAGCTCGGCCGACCTTTTCCGCCGGACTGGGTCGCCGAATACGAACACGAGCGTGATGAGGCGTTCCGCCGCGAACTCAAGCCGGTTGACGGCGCGGCTGAGGCGGTGCAACGAGTTAAGACAGCCGGCCTGAAGATCTGCGTCGCCTCTCAGGGACAGTTGGCGTTATGGCGATATCGCCATAATGACAGTTATGTCGCGCGTCGGGTTATGTCGCGGCGTCGGTGCATCGGAGGCGTCTGGAGCGGGGACGAGAACGACGACTTCGACGTTGCGGAATCCATCGCCTCGCTCGATGAGGCGCGAGCAGTCGAGATCGCCGGCGACATGCTTCGCCTCTACGAACTGATAGCTGGTCTCCGCACCGACGACGGCTGCGGACCATCCGAGTAATCAGGATCTGCTGACCAAGGTGATACGAGCGCACGCTCGCCTCTACAGACGCCTTATGTCGCCCCAACTTGCAGGATCAGGCGCAAAGAGAAGGATCGCGGTCCCCACGCGACATAACCCGACGCGCGACATAATTGGCGAAGACACGATTGACGCTCGGGCTGACCGGCCTGCGTGACCTGTTCCCGCCCGACGCGCTGTTCTCTGCCTACGACGTGCCGCGCCCCAAGCCCGACCCCGCGCTCTTTCAACATGCGGCCGCCACAATGAACGCCAAGCCAGTGGCTTGCGTGGTCATCGAGGACAGCCCCTCGGGAGTCATGGCCGCCGTCGCCGCCGGTATGCGGGTCATCGGCTACGCAGCCGACAGCGACGAGCGCGCCCTTCGCAACGCAGGCGCCGAGATTATCCGCTCCCTGGACGGCCTCCCGAAGCTCTTGGGCCTGCTCCCGGTGTAAACCGCCGGGGTGGCGACCAGCTCGGGCACGCTTCTCGGCCGGGCATAGGATCAGCGACTATTCGAGGGATGGGCAAGGCGGCGCGCCTGGCTGAGCCCGCGGACATGAACCTAGTGTTCGTACCGTTTGACCTGCAAGAGTTTGCGGACTTCGATCGAGTAGTTGGCGAGCATCCCGAACTTCTAAACCAGGCTACTCAGACATACCTAGCGTCCCTCGGCAATGCGCCCGAGTTTGGGGCTCCGTTTCGGAGCCTTGCCGCGCTTCTTCATGATCCTTCATCGGAGTCATGGGTGGCGTTTCGGAGCCTTGCGGATTCAGCAGAGCCTAAGTGTCCGGCCAGCAGAGGAGCATGGGCGGGCTGTTGCTCGACCCTCGCAGCACGCAAGCACGAGCGCAGAAAGATTGGAAGCTCGCCGGGAAGGAATCCCGGATGGCGGAGTCATACAGGAAAGCGTGCGAAAGGGCGGGCCGTGCGTTGATCGCTGCCGCAAAAGCCGACGAAGGATCGTCGGGGCGGGGTCTTGGTCAGAAAGCCGTCGCGTCCGATACCCCGAACCCACAGGAGACACCCCAGTGCCTAGAACGTCGATCCTTGCTCTCGTTGGTGTTGCGCTCGCTGTCGCCGGCTGCGGCAGCTCCAGCAGCACAAACAGCTCGTCCAGCACGTCGGCCGCCGCGACTATTCAGAGCACGACCTCGAGCGCAAGCTCGACTCCTTTTCTGGCGAATCTGAGGACTGTCAGCAAGGTCGCCTCGACGGTCCCGGCCAACGGCGATGTGAACCCATACGGCCTCGTGTTCGTTCCCACCAGCGTGGGCAAGCTCCAGGCGGGCCAGATGCTCGTCAGCAACTTCAACGCCAAGGAAGGCGCCAAGGAGAGCGGCCAGGGCACCGGCACGACGATCATGCAGGTCTCAACCGCCGGGAAGGTCTCGCTGTTCGCCACGATCGACCCCAAATCCCAGCCCGGCAACTGCCCCGGTGGGGTTGGACTGACGACGGCGCTTGACATCCTGCCGGGCGGCTACGTCGTCGTGGGCAGCCTGCCAACGACCAACGGCAAGTCAGCGACCGCCAAGTACGGCTGCCTGATCGTGCTCGACAACGAAGGCAAGACGGTCGAGACGATCGCCAGCAAGAACATCCAGGGTCCGTGGGACTCGACCGCTAAGAGCGAAGGCTCCAAGACAAGTCTGTTCGTCAGCAACGCGCTCAACGGCGGTGCCGCGAAGGGCATCCACACGATCGACAACTCGACCGTGCTGCGGATCGAACTGGAATCCGGCGAAGGACAGATGCCGAAGGTGCTGAGCGAAACTGTGATCGCCAACGGCATCCCCTGGATCGACTCGCCAGAAGCCCTCGTGCTCGGCCCGACCGGACTCGCACTCGCCTCCAACGGGACGCTGTACGTCGCCTCGACCGACGGCAGCAAGATCCTCGCGATCTCCGAAGCGATGACTCGCACGACGCCCGCCGCGAAAGGCGGCACCGTCCTGACCGAAGGCGGCCACCTCAAGGAACCGCTCGGCATGGTGCTCGCGCCGAACGGCAACATCATCACGAGCAACGGCGGTGACGGCAACATGGTCGAAACCACGCCCGCCGGCCAGCAGGTAGCTGTGCAGACCGCCGACAAGAAGACTGGAGCCGGAACCCTGTTCGGCCTCGCGGTGGCGCCCGAAGGCAAGGGCATCTACTTCGTGGATGACGGCGAAAACATGCTCAACCTGCTGCACGAAGGCCAGCCAGCCACGCCGGCATCGAGCGCGACGACCACGGCCGCGTCTCCCGCGACGAAGGCAGTCAGCCTCTCCGTCCGCACCCTGCCGACCGTCGGGGCAGTGCTCGTCAACTCAGAAGGCCACACGCTATACACCTTCGCGCCCGACCAACACGCCAAGGTCACATGCGTGTCCTCGTGCGCGGCGGTGTGGCCGCCCTTGAAGCTCGCGAGCGGCGAAACCGCTGCCGGGTCTGCGCAGCTGAAGGCGTCGCTGGTAGGCAGCGACCCCGACCCCGAAGGCGGCAGTGTCATCACCTATGCGGGCTGGCCGCTCTACACCTACGAGGCCGACTCGGCAGCCGGCCAGGACAACGGACAGACGATCGAAGCCAACGGCGGACACTGGTACGTCATCGCACCGTCCGGCAAGGTCATCACGACGGGCTGAGACCTCCCGCCGGAAGGGAACACGCCTGCGCGGAGTCTCTCTAAGAGTCTGTCCGAGAAGTCGGGTCGGGGCAGGATTATGTAGCGCTTGATTGAAGCGGCAAGGCACGTCAACCCTCGCGAAAAGGAGCGTGCCTTGCCAGCCGTTGAGACTACCCCTGCGCGCCCGCTGCCGACGATCTGGGAGCTCCCGGACGATCTCTGGGAAGAGATCGAACCGATGCTCGACTGCTTCTACCCGCCCGCCCGGACAGGCCGTCCCAGGGTCGATCTGCGGCTCGTGCTCGACGGGATCATCCACCGCCTACGCTCGGGCTGCCAGTGGCGTCATATGCCGGAGCGCTTCGGACGCCCGTCAACCGTTCACGGCTGGTTTCAACGGTTCGCTGCCGATGGGTTCCTGGAGGAGATCTGGGCGTATCTGGTACGCGAGTGCGAGGAGCTCGGGGCTGTGCGCTGGGAGTGGCAGGCAGCCGACGGCGTGATGGGCAAGTCGCGGTTCGAGGGCGCCAAGCGTGGCCCGAACCCCACTGATAGAGCCAAGATGGGCACCAAGAAGAGCGTGCTAGTCGACCAGGAAGGCGGGCCGCTCGCCGCTGTTATCGACGGTGCGAACGTGCACGACACCAAGCTCTTGGCCGAGACGATCAGCGCAGTCGTGATCCCCCGTCCCGACCCCGCGACATTCGCGCAGAACCTCTGCCTGGACAAGGGGTATGACAACCCGACTGGAGAGGCGGCGTGCGCGCAAGGCGGGTACGTGCCACACATCCGCCGCATCGGCGAGGAGAAGAAGGACGGCTGGGGCCAAAAAACCCACCCCGCTCGTCGATGGGTCGTCGAGCGCACGATCTCGTGGCTACAGAAATGCCGCGCGCTTCTGATCCGCTACGACAAGAACCCCACCAACTATCTCGGCCTCATCCAACTCGCCAGCGGCCTGCTCTGGTACCGACGACGCCACCGCCTACTTCACGCTTGACACGTTCTCGGACAGTTTCTAAGTACAGGAGGCTCACGCGACAGGCGTGTCCCCGACTTACCCATAGGAGTAACACATGAGCCATCTACTGAAGCTGTCCCTACCAGCACTCGCGGCGTCCGTCCTGCTCGCTGCTTGCGGCAGCAGCTCATCCAGCAACACGACCAGCTCGGCCGCCAGCACACAGCCCGCCACGCAGACGAGCAGCAATTCGTCAAGCGCGGTCGTCGTCAAGAGCGCCTCCAGCTCGCTGGGCACGATCCTGGTGGACAGTCAAGGGATGACGCTGTATCACCTCGGCGGCGAGCAGGGCGGCAAGTTCATCTGCACCAGCACGGCCTGCCTGGGTGTGTGGCATCCGTTGATCGCGCCATCCAGCGGCACTCCCAGCGGCGAAGGCGTCCCGCTCGGGACCGTGAAGCGTCCCGAAGGGACCGTGCAGGTCACCTACAAGGGCACGCCGCTCTACACGTTCACGGGGGACCAGCAGGCCGGTGAAACCAAGGGTCAGGGCATCAAAGACGTGGGCACCTGGAGCGTCATCACAACCAGCTCCAGCAGCACCCCGTCAAGCACAAGCAGCTCCTCAGAATCGGAAAAGTCCAGCGGTAGTGGCTCAAGCGGCGGCGGCTACGGCTACTGAGCCCTCCCGCAGATGCGCGGCGCAGCGGGTGTGACGCGCCGCCCCCGCGCACTGGCCGCCGGCTGCTTGTGCATGGTTGCGCTCGTCGGGTGCGGCAGCCAAACAGGGTCGGCGGCCAGCACGCAACGGCAAGCGATCGAGCGCTACATGGGCGAGGTCGAGCCGATCAGACTCGCGGTCAACGAGCTCCTGGGCGGCGCCGACCCGATCCTCGAGGCATTCCACGACCGGCGCATCACGCCTGGCGAGGCCGCCCGGCGCATGGGCCAGCTAGAGCAACGGTTTGCCGCCTACGCGGTCGATATCGCAGCGGTGAATCCGCCAACGACCCAGCTACGCGCTCTCAACGCTCCCTACGCCAATACCTACGTGGTCGAGGACGCCTACCTGAGCGCGCTCGTCGCCGACCTCGGCGACGGCGAACTCACCAACCTGCCCAACACGCAGGCAGCCCAGCGCGCCGCGATCATCCGCTGGCGCATCGGCCTGACCGTCCTCGCCCGCGCCGCCGACGCGCCGCTGCCGGCAGACCTCCAACAGGCAGGCCGCGGTGAGATCGCACCGTCTCCCAACGGCAGCTAGACGTGACACACACCCGCACCTGCGGCGTTACGGCCCGCGCGGGCTGTGGCAGGGGTTCAAGCGTCTGACCCAGCTCGGATGGCCCAGGGCATTCCCGATCATTCAGTTCCCCAACGCGCCGCTCATCATCGCGTTCCTCGCCGGCGCTGCGGCTACGCGCACGCATGACCCAGGCCACGCCTATCTCGCCGCAATCTCCTTCCTGGCATTCGGTCTATGGGCTTACGAGGAGCTAATGCACGGCGTCAACTGGTTTCGCCACCTACTCGGCCTCGGATACGCGATCTCAACCGTTGTGCACCTCGCGCTCGCGCTCGGAGGCTAGACCACCAATCGAAGCTCACTGTGAAACGAGAGACGCCGACCAGTACCGGCGCCGGGCGCTGCCCGGCGCCTAAGCCCACGGGCGCCGGGTGCTCGGGCGCGTGACTGTCATCTATACCTATGGACACCGCCACACCGCGAACCTTCCCGGATGCCGGCCTGGCGGGCGATCGTGTACGGCCCCTTGAGTCGCTGACGTGGCAAGATGGCGACATGGAGCGTGTGCTTGGGATCGGTGGGCACTTCATGCGAGCCGCCGACCCGGTGGCCTTGAACGCGTGGTATCGCGATTGCCTGGGCCTGGACGCCGATGAGAACGGCCTGTGGCGCCAGGAAGCCGGGCCGACGGTGTTCGCGACGTTCGAGTCCGAGACCGACTACTTCGGGTCTCGTGTCCAGCAGGTGATGATCAACTTCCGAGTCCGCGACCTGGAGGCGATGCTCGCACAACTGCGCGCCAAGGGAGCGGACGTGGCTAAGGAGATGCAGGACATGGAGGGTGTAGGTCGATTCGGCTGGGTAACCGATCCCGAGGGCAATCGGATCGAGCTGTGGCAGCCCGCCTGAGCGTGTCTTCACGCAGGCGGTGACGGGCTACTAGGCCAGTGGCCCATGCGCGCTCAGGAGGCGGTCGCGTCGCGATCGCTCCAGCTCGCCAGCCCTAGCAGCGTGGCGCTGGAGACGCCGCGGCCGGATACCACGCACAGGTGGCCGTCACGCAGCCACGTCACCACTGCAGCGCCGTTCTCGTTGAGTAGCCGGTAGGACACGCCACCGCGCCAGGCGATCACGCCGCCGCCGACCCTGGGCGCTGGGGTGCCGGCGAGGATCGCATAGCCGATCCGCCGGCCACTTGAGTCGCCGTAGAAGACCGTCGTGATCGAGCGACCATCAACCCGATCGGTGCGCGACCCCGTGCTGCGCCAGCCGAAGCGCTCGCTCCAGTAGGGGAACGGCACGCCGTCGACGGCAACGGCAAGCTGCGCGTGGTGCAACTGGCTCTCTGGCGGCGCGGGGAGCGCCGCCGCACGCAGGGTTGACGCGGCTGCTTGGCCGAAGCTGACGGTAGGCACGCTGCCACCACCGCCCAGGCCGACCGCGATCACAACCACCACAACTGCGGCTGCCACCGCACCAGCGCTGGCGAGGCCCAATGCGGAGAACCGACCCAAGCCCCGACGGGGCGAGCGCGGCGCAAACTGACTCTGATGCGAGGCCACCAACGACTCGATCCGCCGGTGCAGCGACTCCGGCGCTGGCGCGTCGAAAGAGCGCAACAGCTCGGCGATGCGCCGCTGCTCGTCCTCGATATGGGGCGTCTCAGTCATGGTGTTCCTCTACCAGACAAGACTCCACTGGGCAGCGTCTCATTCCCGCGGACTGTCGAGCTTTGCGCAGAAGCGTCCGTGAAATCGAACGAATCCGGCTCAGGAGACGCCGATATGGGCGACTCCGGCGCAGGCGCGAGCTGCTGCGTCAGCGACTGCGGGTCCAGGGTACGCATCTCGGATGGGCGGAGCGACGGTCGGGCGAACAAGCGGTCGATCCCCGTACTGCGACTTTAGCGCCGAAGGCGATCACGGTCACGCCTCAATCGCTGGAGGCTGCGCCGCGGGAGGCACCGAGAGGAGCTGCCGGGAAGGATCACGCCGGGTCGGAGTCTTGGGTTGTTAGAGCGTGGATCGGCTGCTTTGCACGAGCACGCGGGACCGACATGGGTACTCGATCGAGAGGTGGGCTGAGATTGTGAAGCTGCGGAAGCGTTATCTACCCATAGCGGCCGTGCTCCGGGCGGCTGTGCTCGGAGCGGCTGTGCTCGTAGCCGCCGTCGCGGTTGTGCCTGCGCTCGCGACCGCCAGCCCAACCGAAGTGAAGCAGCTCGAAGTCAATCAAAACTGCGTCGATCCCAACTGGCCGTGCTGGACAACACCCGGTTCGAGTTCGCCCGCGCTCAAGGTCGACATCGCCGACGGCGGCGAAGTCAAGTTTGCCGACCACGACGCGAGCACCAAGGCGGCCGTTGTATGGACGAGCAGTGCGCCAACCTGCACGGGTGTGCCTACAACCGAAATGACCGGCTGGGAAGGCAAATGCGAATTCAACCAGCCTGGGACGTACAAGTTCGAAAGCGCGACCCTCTTCGATAACGAAAACACCCCATACGGCAACGCCAACTACACCAAATACGAAATCGTAGTCGCAGGTACGCCCACGGACACGACGACCTCCGCGAGCGGCGAAACCCAAACGGAAGCCATGCTCAACGGCAGCATCGATCCCGAAGGAAACACCGTCGAATACCACTTCGAATATGAAGGCCCAGGTGTCAGCGGTAAACAGTCGACCCCCACAGCCACGTTGAGCGCGGCCGACTCCACGAGCCACTCCGTGTCGGCCCAGGTCAGCGGCCTGGAGCCAGGAATGACCTACAACTTCCTATTGGTGGCAACCTACGGAGCCGGGAAAATCTCTGTGTCGGGCGCGACGCAAAAGATGTTCACAACCCATGCCGTAACCACGCCGACCGCTACAACGCTCGCCGCCGAAGGGCTCAAAGAAACCGAAGCCACGCTCAAGGGCACGGTCAACCCCGGAGGCGAAGCGACCGAATACTTCTTCGAATACGGAACCGGCACCGGCTACGGTCAAACGACCGAAAAAGCGACTCTCTCGGCGAGCGGAGGCAATCAGGGTGTCTCAGCCACGCTCAAAGGCTTGACCCCCGGCACGGAATACCACTTCCGGCTTGTCGCCAAAAACAACCAGGGACCTGCCGAAGGTCTCGACCACAGCTTCAAAACGACGTCTCCCCCGACCAAAGAACCAACCAAAGAACCTCCAGCGAAAGAACCCTCACCAACGCCGACCCCTACCGGTGGCAACCCCACCGCCACAACCTCCAGCTCACCGCCTGCTAGTCAACCAACGACCGAACCGGCTCCCGGCCCACTGTTCGGATCACTCAAGCTCACATCCACTCAGCACGGCGCAGTCGTGCACGGATCTCTGGTCGTGTCCTCGGCCGGCTCTGAAGGCCAGCTGCAGATCGAGCTGCTCACCAAAGGCGCCGCAACTCCCCTCGGCAAGTTCCTGCGCTCCTCTCTGCACGCGGGCAAGCTCACATTCTCGCTGGCCCTGAGCGCGAAGGCAAAGCACGCGCTCAAGACTCATCACAAGCTGGCGCTGACCGTGAAGATCGTGCTCACACCCAAACACGGCTCGGCTATGACCCTCACTCGAAGCGTGGTCGTACGATGAAGCCGCTCAGCGTTTTCAGACCACGCCTGCTTGTGCTCCTCGCCCTCGCCGCATTGATCGGGGCGGCGGTCGCGGTGCTGCCCGCGCTCGCTGCTGCACCTTCTGAAGCGAAGCTCGAAGTCAACGAGAACTGCGTCGAGGCCAACTGGCCGTGCTGGGCAACACCCGGCTCGGGGTCGCCCGCGAGCAAGGTCACGATCGCCACCGGTGGCGAAGTCACGTTCACCGACAAAGCCAGCACCGCGGCGACCGTTGTATGGACGGGCTCGGCGCCGGCCTGCACCGGGGTGCCTACAAGTGCCATGACGGGCTGGGAAGGCAAGTGCAAGTTCGAACAGCCTGGGACCTACAAGTTCGAAAGCTCGACCCTGTGGCCCGAATACACCAAATACGAAATCGTCGTGGAAGGCGCCGCCACCGGCACAACTCCCACTACGCCGACCACAACCACACCGACGACCACAACGCCGACCACCCCCACGACGCCGAGCGAACCCGGCCACGGATCGCCTTTGGAAGGAGGATCAAAGGCGCTGAAGCTCGCTGGCAGCCAGCACGGATCGACCGTGCACGGGTCGATCAAGGTGTCCCAGGCCGGCTCGGGCGGGCGGCTGGAAGTCGGCCTGTTTGCCGCAGACGCATCGCTGGCCAAAGCGGGGCACTCGGGGCAGGTGCGCGTCGGGCGGCTGGTGCGCTCGTCCCTGACGGCGGGCAGCGTGTCCTTCTCGGTGCCCCTGAGCGCGAAGGGCAAAGTTGCGCTGCGCCACCACCGGCGCCTGGCGTTGACGGTGAAGATCACGCTCACACCAGCAGTCCGCGCGCCGGTGACGGTCACCCGCAGCGTCGTCGTACACGCCTGAGCTAGTGATGGTGCGGATGTCCGCGTACCGTGCGCCAGCTCTCGCGGGTGATGCGCAGGATCACGACGGTCATCCCGAGGCCAATGAGGGGATCGAGGATCGGGGCGCCAGCGGCGATGGCGAGAGCGCTCGCGATGACGGCCAGTGAAACGTATGCGTCGACGCGGGCATGATCGCCGTCTGCGATCAGCGCAGGACTGTCCAGTCGGTGCCCGGCGCGGCTGCGTACCAGCGCGGCAAGCCAGTTGCCGGCGAATCCGACGGCTCCGGCGAGCGCGACGGCAAACAGGTGGCCAGGGGTGGAAGGGTGGATCAGGCGCAGGATCGACTCATACGCGGCAACGCACGCCGAGATGAAGATGGTTGCCACGACCGCCAGGCCAGCTAGGCGCTCGGCGCGCGGGGAGCGCAACGCGAACGCGATCCCGAGCGGTATCGCGGTCAGCGCGTCCCCGCCATTGTGGATCAGATCGGCCAACAGCGCGAGGCTGCCACTGAGCGCGAACACAACTGCCTGGGTGGCAGCAGTTACGCCGAGGATGGCGAGCGCGAGCGCGACGGCTCGAACGCCCTCGCGCGAGCGCTTGATGCTCTCGTCGATGAGACCGTGAGAGTGACCGTGTGCGTGCTCGCCGTGGCCCTCGCGCGAGTGCTCATGGTGGGGATGCGAGTGATGTTCGTGCGGTCCCGCGTGTGGGTGGGCGTGGCGCAGCTCCCCGTGACGGTGCAGATCGCCCTCGACAAGTTCATAGGTGGCTGAGGGCACGGTCAGGTCTCTGTCGAGCGGGCGTGCATCGTTGGCTTGGATCGGTAGCGCTTCAACGCGATCGCGGCCCAAATCGCCTCGACTACGCCGAAGGGCCAGGTGCCCGCGAGGAAGCCATAGACGCTCGACAAGACACAGCCGCAAGCGAAGGCGAGGATGAACCCTCGGCCACGTCGTTCCAACGCGTACATCAGGACCATGAACGTAACGGCGCAGGCACCAAAGAGAGTGAGCACACCGAGAAGTGTGCCAGCGCGACCGCCCTGCTCTGGCCTTGAGCGCGCGGCGGGCAGGGGGTAGCCTTCGATGCGTGCCTTGTTGACGTTGACCACTCCCGTATGCGGCCTATCCTCGTCCGCCTCCCTGACGGCGTATTAATCGCTGCCCGTCAATCACCATCAGAGAGGATCACCATATGAGCGAGAGCACCGACATAGAGCTGCTGCACCGAGCCTGGGAGGCGATGAGTGGCGCCGGGAACCTGAGCGTCTTGGAAGTGGCGCTTGACCCGGACGCGCAGTGGCTTGGCGTCGAGGACGGGCAGATATGCGAGAACCGCAAGATGATCCTCACGGTCATGAAGCGCAACCTCAAAGTGGGGTTCGCCGGTCGGATCGAGGAGACGATCGAGATTGGCGGGCGGATCGTCGTGGCGTTCCGTCCCGATCACCCGCGAGGCGACGGACGGCCGTTGGATCAGGGCATTGCCTACGTCGTCGTCACGATGCGCGACGGGCTCGTGATCGAGCTGAAGGGCTGCGCCGACCGAGCCGCCGCCATGACCTACGCGCAGACCGGCACGACTGGCCCTGCTACTGCCGCGGCTGCTCGGCCAGCCACTCGTCGAGCATCGGGCGCGTGAAGCGGATCTGCCGCCCTACTCGCCGGCACGGCAGCAGGCCGCTGCGCACTGCCTCGTAGACCCAGCTCGTCTTGACGTTCAGATACCACGCGGCCTGCTCAGGGCGAAGGAGGCGATCTTCCTTCAGGGCAGCCGCCGGCTGCTGTTCTGTCGTTGGTCCCTGCATACGCCCATACAAACCCCGAACGCCTCCGACCGACCAACGGATTTGCACGAGCCAGGATCGGCCGCTCGTCCGATCCGGTCCTACCCGGCTGGCACGATCTAGGCCATGAGCGAGCCGCAAACTCCCGACGACGGCGTAAGCGCCTGGCGACCGGCAACTGGCTGGAGCCCGACCCAATCTGCCTGAAGTTGCTCTACGGCTGGTTCTCAAACGCGGACCTCTAGGGAAATCGCTGGGGAAATAGTCGCCCCCGTCCGCAACCCCTGATAGCCTCAAAATCGTCGTGTGGGCTGGCTTGCCGGTGATGCCGGAGAAGGGACTCGAACCCCCGACACGCGGATTATGATTCGTCCGAGGCCGTGTAGCGGGGTGTCGTCCGGTCGGTCGATTTGGCTCTATTGCTAACGATTCGCCTTTAGGCACTCGTGCTCTTTGGTGTCGAATGGCGCGGGGCATGTTTGCACTTTGTTCGCACCTTGAGGGGTTGCAAGGACACCGGGCGGGTCGTCTGTCTGTGGCGCCGATTCTAGTTCCGCCGGACGCATACGTATCCTGTTCTCACCTGCTCTGCCTTTGGGCAAGTCCTGAGCAGTGATAGGAGGTGATTCGGGCAATGGCCAAGAATCCCCCGACTGGTGATGGTCATCGGATTGGCGCGGTTCGCCAGCGTGCTCAGACCAAGGCTCCCAATGGGAACTGGGTCAAGCGCGACAAGCAGACCGGCCGCTTCATGGATCAGAAGTCCGACGGCACACCCTTCAAGGGTGTCCGTCGGGAGAAATAACACCGGTCATAGAGCCGGGGCGAGCGTGACTACGGTCGCCCCGGCTTTCAATGCTTACCGGAACGGCTGTGCGCGACCGCCGTTGTCAGGGTCGGTGACTCCCGCACGTAGGGCGCGAATTCGGTCTTGCATCTGCGGCAACCGGATGGTTCTGAACTTCTCGGGTAGCCGCGCGTCATCGAGCACGGCGTCAAAAGCCTCAATTCCTCGCTCAGATGCGGGCTTCGAGCATCGCTCGTGTTGGACGAAGCTGAAGATGCGCTCGTTGAGCTTCAGCACGTCGCGGACGGCCGCCTCGCCGCGTTCGTCGAGCAGTAGCTGGCTGAACGCACGGGCGCAGAGGATGGAGGCTCGAAGCTGGCGCCACGCAAGGTCGGTTTGCTTGTTTGCGAGGACGCTGTTGTGGACGCGACTCTCCATGCAGCGCTCTGGGTGCATGACCCAGACTTTGACCTGCCGGTCCCCGTCCACGAGCAACTCTGCCTCGATGGCTGTCTGTCTGATGTCTTCGGAATTCAGCCCGTAGACGCTCGCCATGACGTCCAAGCGGCGCTCATGGCCTTCGGTGTCGAGGAAGATGGCGACGCCTGTGAGTGGAGTTCGGTCCTCGAACGTGGCGACGCGAACACGTGCATCGAGTAGCGTGGCGGATTGTCGGAGGTCCGAGGCGTTGCCGAGAAGGTCGATATCTCGACTCGCTACCGAGTCGACAAGCACGTCCGCGATCCGATCTTCGAGCTTCGATGCCCAAATGGCGACCGCCTGCCCGCCGACGAGGACGACTCGCCGGTCGCGGACGACTTGCTCCAACCGGGCGAGGATGCGCTCGGTTTCATCGATCTTCAACGGAGGCAGCTCGGCCTCGCTCTGATGCTCCTCAGCCACGCGCGCGGCCCTGGGATCGGCGGTCAGGACAGGGAGTGCGCCGAGTCGAGGTTGAGCCGAATGCGATCTGCCGGAAGGGCAAAGACCTCGTTTTCGCGCTTAAGCTGCTCGGGCGTCTTACGTCCAGAGCGCAGCGCCTCCTCGTCGGCGCGGCGATCCCTCTCCTCTTCGTCGAGAAGCTCCTGGACGTCAACATGTTCTATCTGCAAGGTCATCGCCACTCAGAGCGTAACGCCTTCTACGGAAGCTATCCAGCCAATTCGGCATTTTGGCTGCCCTTCTGAAGGATTGCCAGCGGCTCCCCGAGGTCGCCGTCGAGCAGGTGGACGTAGGTTGCGAGTGTGAACGCTGCGGAGTGGTGGCCGAGCCAGCGCTGGACCTGAACGGCGTTGCGGCCTTCCGCGAACAGGATGGATGCGCAGGTGTGACGGAAAGCATGGAAGCCGACCCACGGAAGGTCTGCGGCCTCCCGAGCGGGCTGGAGCACGCGCCGGAAAACGTTGTTTGGCATGAGCGGCGATCCGTTGGCCGCCGGGAATACGGGGTCCTCGTCGCCGGACCACTCCGTAGCCGCGTGGTGCTCGTAGAGCGCGGTGGCGAGTAACGGATCGAGGGGAATCTCGCGACGGCCGTAGCGGCTCTTGGGCGGTCCCATCCGGCCCTTCACGAGCGCGGCGGACCTTCACGTGGGGGACTCTCAAGATGCCGCCATTGGAGCGCAATGGCCTCGCTGATGCGGACGCCCGTGGCGGCCAGGAACCAGAAGAACAGATGCCACTGGTCAGGGACCAGGGCAAGCATCTCGGCCAGCTCGTCGCGGCTCATCGCCTTCGCCTCGTCGTCTTCCATGTCCTCGACGGTTGGCCGATGCGGTAGGTCCACGTCTCGCGCCGGGTTGGAGCGGATCAAGCCCTCACGAACGGCGGTTGTGAGACAGGCGCGTAGCGGCGCCATGATGTTGCGCACGGTCGCGTCAGAGAGCAACCGTTTCTGTGCCTGCTCATCGCATAGCCAAGCAACGAACCCAGCGATCTTCGACGGCGTGATCTCCGTGAGACGCAATCGAGCAGGAAAGTACCGGCAGATGTATTGCTCGATCTGCCGTCGATAGTCGGCGCGGGTTCCCTCACGAAACCCGCGCCTTCCACGTCCCTGATAGCGCTCCACCCACTCCAAGGCGTACTCGTGCAGGATGGCCCGCGAGCGTGGCTCGAACTCCCCGCGCTCGATGTCCGTCGTGCGTGCGGCCTTAAGGCGGCGAGCCTCGTCAATCGTCCGGCAGGACTCCCACCGTTGCTTGCCGTCGACGCGATAGCTGAACACGTAACGACCACCGCGCCGGTATATGCCCGGCGTCCTCGTCTTTTCGAGCCTCGCTGCCATCAGATTCCCTCGCGTCGTCCGCTCGCCTCCGACCCACGCCCAGCGTCGCCCCAGCAAGGGCAACGCCGGATAGTCGATCGAGTGGGTTTCAAAGGCTCAGCTCGTCGCCATGGATGGCTGCACGCGAAGCGCAGATGACGCGCTTGTTGATCCGGGTGACAAGCCCTGCGGCGTGCAGCTCGGCGATGGCGTCCACCACCTCCAGCCGGTTGCCCTTCTCGCGGATCATCTCCTCGACGGTCCACGGCCTGTTCTCGGCCAACAGCGAGGACAGGACTCCTTGTGGATTGGTGGTGCTCATGGTCCTCCTTGTGATTGGAGGCCCCGGAGGACTGCTCAGGCAAGGAAGCCAAGCCGCGCGGCTGGTAGCTTGGCTGGCGTGTCGGGAGTTCGTGCTCTCGGATCGGGTCGGGGCCGGGCTTAACCCGGCCCCTCCCACACCACCGGACATGCGGGTCCGCATCCGGCGGTTCGCGTCGTGTCCCGGAAACGGTGGTAGGGATCGGCGAATCCCTTCAGGCCTTGCTCGGTCCAGTAGGCATCTGGTAGGGCGCGCTTGAGGAAGGTGCGTGCTGCGCGCCAGGAACCCTTAGAGTCTGTCCGAGAAGTCGGGTCGGGGCAGGATTATGTAGCGCTTGATTGAAGCGGCAAGGCACGTCAACCCTCGCGAAAAGGAGCGTGCCTTGCCAGCCGTTGAGACTACCCCTGCGCGCCCGCTGCCGACGATCTGGGAGCTCCCGGACGATCTCTGGGAAGAGATCGAACCGATGCTCGACTGCTTCTACCCGCCCGCCCGGACAGGCCGTCCCAGGGTCGATCTGCGGCTCGTGCTCGACGGGATCATCCACCGCCTACGCTCGGGCTGCCAGTGGCGTCATATGCCGGAGCGCTTCGGACGCCCGTCAACCGTTCACGGCTGGTTTCAACGGTTCGCTGCCGATGGGTTCCTGGAGGAGATCTGGGCGTATCTGGTACGCGAGTGCGAGGAGCTCGGGGCTGTGCGCTGGGAGTGGCAGGCAGCCGACGGCGTGATGGGCAAGTCGCGGTTCGAGGGCGCCAAGCGTGGCCCGAACCCCACTGATAGAGCCAAGATGGGCACCAAGAAGAGCGTGCTAGTCGACCAGGAAGGCGGGCCGCTCGCCGCTGTTATCGACGGTGCGAACGTGCACGACACCAAGCTCTTGGCCGAGACGATCAGCGCAGTCGTGATCCCCCGTCCCGACCCCGCGACATTCGCGCAGAACCTCTGCCTGGACAAGGGGTATGACAACCCGACTGGAGAGGCGGCGTGCGCGCAAGGCGGGTACGTGCCACACATCCGCCGCATCGGCGAGGAGAAGAAGGACGGCTGGGGCCAAAAAACCCACCCCGCTCGTCGATGGGTCGTCGAGCGCACGATCTCGTGGCTACAGAAATGCCGCGCGCTTCTGATCCGCTACGACAAGAACCCCACCAACTATCTCGGCCTCATCCAACTCGCCAGCGGCCTGCTCTGGTACCGACGACGCCACCGCCTACTTCACGCTTGACACGTTCTCGGACAGTTTCTTATTGGTCATGGCCCACTCACGGGCCTCCCTGTCGGGCATCCCCAGCGCTTGCAGGCGGCTCCATCGTGTTCTGATGCGCTGCCATTCCTTCCAACGTGCCTGTCGCATCCTGCCTCTGAGCCAGCTGTCGAGCTCGATGAACGGTGTGGGCGTATCGGCAAACGCAAAGTAAGCCGTCCACCCCACCGTGAAGCGGTTGATCTCTGTGATCCTCCGCTGCATCGAGACGCCCCAAGTGCGACAGGTCAGAAGGCGTATTTGGTCCTTGGCCCGCTTGCGAGCCTTGGGGTCCAGACGCACCTTGACCTCGCCGCGACGGCGGTAGAAACAGAACCCCAACAAGGGCTGCCTAACCGACCAGTCAACCGTCGACTTCCCGTGGTTGACCTTCAACTTGAGGCGATTCTCGACATATCCGCTGACGCCCTGAAGGACTCGATGTGCCGCGCGCTCGCTCCCGACATAAATCCTGCTGTCGTCGGCGTAGCGCACGAAACGGTGTCCGCGTCGATCAAGCTCCCAGTCGAGGCCGTCGAGCATGACGTTACTGAGCAACGGCGAGAGCGGGGAACCCTGCGGGGTCCCATCCTCGCTCGTGTGCACAACACCGTCAGCCATAACGCCCGCGTCCAGGTAACGCCGAATCAAACGGAGCACCTTCTTATCCTCCACACGCCTTGCGACCCGCGCCATCAAAGCGTCGTGGTTGACCCGATCAAAGAACGAGTCCAAATCCACCTCGACGCACCACCCCGCGTCACCATCTGCGATGAACTGGCGTGCCCGCTCGACCGCTTGATGAGCCGAGCGCCCCGGCCGAAAACCGAAGCTATGGGGATGGAAATACGGATCAAAGACAGGCGTGAGCACCTGCGATAGCGCCTGGCAGACCAACCGATCTACCACCGTCGGCACTCCCAGCATCCGTCGTCCACCAGAGGGCTTGGGGATCATCACCCTCCTGACCGGCGACGGTCGGTAAGTGCCCGCGTCAAGCATCGAGCGAACCCGCAGCCAATGGTCCTTCAACCACGGCCGCAGCTCCTTGCTGCTCATCCCGTCGATGCCAGCGGCACCGGCGTTACGCTCGACACGTCTGAGCGCCTCGGCAAGATTCTCCCGGGCCAGGAACTGCTCCCAGAGACCTGCCGCTGCGGGGTGAGGTGCGGTGTCACACGCCGCCGAATGATCGCTGCACTCTGGACCGGACTCCTCAGGCTTCACCATCAGAGCACCCCGCCCAGGCCCCTCACGGGGTTGGCTGCGGTCAAAGCGACCATCACGAGCACGAATGTCCTGCGCCTCGACTTCACGTTCAGCCCTTCCCAGCGACGAACGATCCCGCCGGTACTATGGCCTCTGCTGACTTCTCCACGGCGAGCACCAGCCTCTCGACCGGCACCGTCCCCCACCCGGCGATCACAAACTCGTGACCAGGCATCACGGGACACCCCTGGAGATCTCCCCAGGTAAGACCAGCAACCTTCACCACGCACCCGCCGCATATACGTCTCGGCCCCTTGATGACATAGGGCTTCGCCATCTACAGCTGGCTCGCCCGGACCGCGCCGCCTCAAATGCGATTCGTGTACCTCGGGTCGCAGATTCGTCCTCCAGCTTCCTTCCCACCCCGCCTCACGACGACGCAGTTGCCTTCGACTTGTGGTTGGTGCCATCAACCCCCACAGGGGACTCACACCCCCAAGCTGCTGATCATGCTGAGCGCACCGCCACGGCGCCCGGATGAGCCTCTCATCGCGGGCGCCAACTTGTACGGTCGGTCCCCCAAACCTATAACTTGCCTCGGACGTGAAGTTCTGCGTCCGGCCACCGGCCGATGAACGACCAATCCACCGACCCGATCAACGATGCCCAACGCGCTCTCGGTAAAGCGCTCCGCGAGCTGCGCCAGCAGGCCGGTGTGACGCAGAAGGAACTCGGCTCTAGGGCCAGTGCTCCCGATACGTACATCTCCCAAGTCGAGACAGGCCAGCGCGATATTCGCTGGTCTACCGTGACGCGCTTGCTCATCGCGCTCGACATGACCGTCGCCGACCTCGCCGCCGCTATTGAGCGGCAAGCGCGGACATCGCAAACCTGAGTTGTGAAGCCGGACCCGCGCGGCCGTCATTGTGCTCGTCCTTCGATGTACGCGTCGAGGTCGTCGCGGTGCAGCAGGACGCGTCGGCCGTCGCGTCGAGGGTTGAGCTTGCCGAGCGCAATGAGGTCGTAGATTCGGTCCTTGCTACAGCGCAGGCGCTCAGCCGCCTCGGGCACGTTCAGCCAGGGCGAACTGGCGCCATCGCGTGTGGCGAGCAGCGCGGCGGCGCGCTCGGCGATCTCAGCGAGTTGGCGATCGGTGAGGGTGACGACCAACTCGATCATCGTTTAGACCGGGCGAGGGTCGTGCCCTGGCGCAGGGGTAGGTCGGATTCGTCCATCTACGGTTAATGACCGTGAGCGCCGCGAAACGGCCATGTAGTTTCTTTAGCGCCTGTTGGGGCCCTGAGGAAAGCGGGCTGACCGTCGTGGAGCCGGGCCCGTTAGGGCGTGGTTTCGCGGGGGCTATGCAGTGGTGTCCGGTGCCCCGTAGAGGGTGTGGCAGACGACGGGATGACTCGATTAAAACGGCTGGCCCCGGTTGGGTGCCTTTTGTTGGATCTGTCTCCCGCCGCCTGTCACGGACGCCGCCATGACTTCATAGAAGCGTGCCCTTGCTCGACATGGCTTTGTCTGGCGGCCTCCAAATCACCTAGCGCCAACCAGCAGATAAGGAGACCATGTTCATGATCGCAGTAGGCGTGGACACCCACAAGGAGCAACATCTCGCCGTGGCCTTGGACGACCTCGGACAGCTTCTCGGCGAGATCACCATCACGGCCGACCTGGCTGGCTACCGCAGCATGGCGGACTGGCTGGGCGAGCTCGACGGGGAGGTGCTGGTCGGTATCGAGGGGGCCGGCAGCTTCGGGGCCGGGCTCTGCGAGTACCTGCAGGCCGAGGGTGTCGAGGTGTTCGAGGTCGAGCGTCCACGCCGCCGTGACAGGCGGTCCGGAAAGTCCGATCGCCTCGACGCGCTCATCGCCGCCAAGAAGGTCCTCGCCCGAGAGGGCCTGTCGACCCCCAGGGGCTCAGGGACACGTCTGGCGCTACAGATGCTCCTCGTCGCCTACCGTTCCGTCGTCGGCGAGCGCTCAAGGCTCTACAACCAGCTGCAAGCCCTCAACGTCGGCGCACCAGGCGCTCTACGGGAAAGGATCGGCCCCGTGCGCAACGGCGCCAGGCTCGCCGAGCGTCTCACCGGGATGCGCACACGCCCAACCGCGAGCCTGCCAGAGAACACCACCCTGCAGGTGCTTCGCGACATCGCCAACCGCACCCGGGCACTCGACGCACAAGCCGAGAGCTACACCCGCGAAATCGAGGAGCTCGTCCGCTCCCTCGCCCCGAAGCTCATGGAGGAGCCCGGTGTCGGGCCGATCTGCGCCGGCAAGCTCCTCGCGTTCAACCCCGCGCGCTTCACCAGCGAGGCCGCATTCGCGCGCGCCAACGGCACCGCGCCACAACCCGCGTCCTCCGGCAAGACCATCCGCCACCGCCTCAGCCGCGGAGGCGACCGCCAAATCAACGCAGCGATTTACACGATTGCGTTATCGCGCTCCGTTCACCATGCCCCGAGCCGCGCCTACATCACCCGCAGAATCGACGAGGGCAAGACCAAGCGCGAGGCCATGCGATCCCTCAAGCGACACCTCTCCCGCCACCTCTACAGGCAACTCGCAACAACGCCCTTGACAACATAGAAGCATCGGCCATGCGAATGCTGTGCGATTGCTGTGTCCGAGCACCGCGTCCAGATGTCCCGGGGGTCAAGGAGGGATCGCTCGGGTTCCGTGTATCTACTCTGCCGTTTGTCGTTGCACAGCGGGCAAGTCAGGGCACCCTCAATGTTTGAACGAGCCCAGGCGCGCCCCCAGAGGGTCGAAGTGGCGTAGGGGTCGCGGCCGTAGTCCCGAGCTTCACGTGGGTCGGCGGCCGATCAGTTGGCCTGAGTTGGCCACTCGGTTGGAGGGTCAAAGAGAAGCGCTGGAGATGTCCCCGAGATACCGTCCAGGCTCGCTGATACAAAGCTGGGTTCGATGCCGCCCCGTAAGAAGAAGCCGAACGACAACGCCGCCCAGGACGGCACCGCAGATTCCGGCCGCCGTGCCCGCGTCAGTCAGACTGACGTTCCTCGCCATACAATCGCGGAGGCGCTGCGCGTGGCGAACGCACTCGCCGAGCAGTACGGCAAGCAACCCGCCCGCCCGGGAGCTGCTGGTCGGGGTGAAGTGCAGGTGAAACCGTGGGTGCTGAGTGAGCCAGCGTCGGACCTTCGGGGTCTTGTGGCTGGAGGCGTTGTCGAGCACGAGGTGCACATCGAGATGGGCAGGCACGTTCTGGTCGATCGCCTTGAGGAACTTCAGGAACTCGACGGCGCGGTGGCGTTGGTGAAGCGAGCCGATTACCTCTCCGCTCTTGAGGTTCAGCGCCGCGTAGAGGCTGGAAGTGCCGTGCCGCTCGTAGTCGTGCGTCGCGCGCTCTGGCGTGCCTGGGAGCATCGGCAACGTCGGCGCGGTGCGATCGAGAGCCTGGATTTGGCTCTTCTCGTCCACGCAGAGCACGACGGCGCGCTCGGGTGGGTTCAGGTACAGGCCACAGATGTCGTGGACCTTCTCGATGAACAATGGGTCCTTGGAGAGCTTCCAAGTCTCCTGGCGGTGTGGCGCAAGCCCGAACGCATGCCAGATCCGCATCACCGCATCAGGGGTCATCCCCATCTCCCGGGCCATCGAGCGGGTAGACCAGTGCGTCGCATTCTTCGGCGTGCTCTCCAGCGTCTTGGTCACGACGGCCTCGACCTGCTCATCTGTGATCGTCCGCGGTTTCCCCGGCCGCGGCTCGTCCGCAAGGCCCTCAAACCGACGCTGCGCGAACCGGTTACGCCACTTCGTCACCGTCGGCCGCGAGACCCCCAACGCTTCGGCGATCTCGCCGTTGGACCACAAGCCCTCCGAAGCCATCAGCACGATACGTGCCCTCAACGCCAGCGCCTGAGCGCTCTTACGCCGCCGCGTCCAGCCCTCCAACACGGCGCGCTCTTCGTCAGTCAACTCGATTGCAACTGCAGAAGGAATAGGCATGACCACCACCTACCCTAACTGCAAACAAATTAAACCAGCGCGACACTAGAGACCATGGGCGTGCCTGAGGGCGCGACCGAGCGGACGCTCAAGCTCATCGTAGACAGCGCTGACGAGCTTAGCCTGCTGACCGAAATCAACGGGAAGCGACTGGTGAACCTGAAGGGCGCTGCGGTGACGCCGAAGGCCGATGCCCAGGATCTTCTCTACGACGAGGACGACGCCGAGGATGAGCCCGGAAGTGACCACGAGGTGAAGCAATCCGGCGGCAGCACCCCGCTCGTGGACGTACCGGAGGCTCCTGCCGACCGTCGGGAGAACCGGAAGGTGTTCATCAGCCACGGGAAGAACCGGAAGATCGTAGAGCAGGTGAAGGAACTCCTTGCCTTCGGGGACTTTGAGCCTGTGGTCTCTGTCGAGAAGGAGACCACCTCGAAGCCTGTGCCCGACAAGGTCATGGACGACATGCGCGGGTGCGGTGCGGGCATCATCAACGTCGGGTCGGAGAGGAAGGTCATCGACCAGCAGGGCGAGGAGCACGTGATCCTCAACCAGAACGTCCTGATCGAGATCGGCGCAGCGATGGCCCTCTACGAGGGCCGTTTCATCCTACTTGTGGAGAAGGGTGTCGAACTCCCGTCCAACCTCCAGGGTCTGTACCAGGTCCGATATGAAGGCGAGGAGCTTGGAGGCGACGCAACCATCAAGCTCCTCAAGGCCTTCAATGACTTCAAGCGCTAATCGTGCGCCGAGTGCAACCAACGACCTTCTGATCGGGCCCCCGCTAGGTAGGCCGCACCCAGCCTCTACCAGCCGCCAACGAGAAGCTAGCCAGGGGCGCTCGGGCTTGAACTGGCGTTTGCTGCGTGCGTGGGGCATGTTCGCACTTCTGTTCACACCCTCGCGTCTGTCAGCAGCCTACCGCGACCTCAAAGACAACGAAACCAAGCGATTAGCAGGCCTTTCGCCTAATGCCGGAGGAGGGACTCGAACCCCCGACACGCGGATTATGATTCCGCTGCTCTAACCAGCTGAGCTACTCCGGCAGGAGAGCGCAGTGTAGCTGCCACGCCACCAGAACCGACCTCACACCAAGCCGCCGCAGCCGACTCCCTCGGCCCGCTCACGGCCTATTGATTGAGCTTGAGCGAGTCGAGGATCTTGCTGTAGTCGAAGACGGCGGCGGCTTCAGCTTCAGCGAGCGGCTCTTCAAGCTGCTGGGTGCGATGCAGCAGCGACGCCTCGGTGGCACTCTCGTAAGGGCGAAGCAACCGCAGCGAGACTTCTTCGGCTTCGATGTCGTCGGCGTAGAAGTTTTTGTCGAACGCCACCGTGGTGGCGGGGAGGGTTTGGTAGCCGCTGGCCGCCCACGCTTTGACGTCAGCGCAGATGTTGGGCAGCGTCAGCGTCGGGAACCCTTCGAGCTTGGTGGCGTAGACTCGCGCCATCCGCGTGAGCTTGCTGTTACTCCAGCGCAGCCCCTTGACGGTGTGTGCGAACGCGAACATCGAGCTTTTGTCGGGCGCGTAGGCCTGCACCTCGAGTGCCCCTACCACCTCGTTGCTGAGCTGTTCGGCGTCGTGATTCTGCGGCGAGTCAACCGCCGCCAGGGGACATTCGCCGGACACCTGGGCGGCGAGGCTTTCGATCGCCGTCTCCCCCGCGGGGAGATTGGCGCGCGCGACGCTCACAAGCGTGTAGTTGGCTTTGATGTAGGCCCGCGTAGAAGCCGCGTTGTGCGAGGAGCGAGTGTGCGAGGCAGAGGCGCCTGCCGCACAAGCTACCGATGACGCCAGCGCGAGGGCGGCGATGGCGATCAGCGTTGCGGAGAGCCGTCCAGCCATGATCACAGCTTACGCACTGGCGTGACAGCACGCGCCATTGTCCGCTGATCGGAACACCGAAGGGAGAGATCAGCGCAATGCGTTAGCCTGTGGCGTATGAGCGCGCCGCTGGGTCGCGGACGAGATGGACGCAGCGCGGGAGGGCGTCTCACCGACGCCGACCGCACGCCCCTCGGTATCGACGCCTCGTCAGTCGGGCGGCGACGCTCAAGGGTGCTCCCAATCGGGATGGCAATCGCGATCGCGGTGGTGGTGGTGGCGGTGGGGCTGGTGTTGACACGAGGCAACAACGTCGGCGGCCTGCTCGCCTCAGCGGGTGCCTCAACGCCGCCGCCGCTGCCCGCCACACGTCTGGTGGGAGTGCCCTCACGAACGATCGCCGACGGTACGGCCCCGCTACGCGTGACGCTCTCCGCCCCGCCAGCCAAGGGCTCCCCAAGGCCGACACTGAATCCCGCGGTGGCGGGCAGTTGGAGCACAGTCGGCAACTCGGAGGTGTTCACCCCAGCCACAACGTTGGCGCCGTGCGGCACTTACTCAATGACGGTGTGGAAGCACACATTCGCCAACAACCATGGGACGCTGGAGGCCAGGCACGTATTGCCGCTGCACGTGGCGTGCCCTTCGGTCCTCGCGCTGCAGGAGGCTTTGGCGCGTCAGGGCTACATCGGGGCGGTGCTGCACCCACGCTACGCCGTGCACGTGCCCACCGGCGCGGAGACGCTGAAGGAAGCAGCCGAGCATGCCTTCCGGCCGTTCCACGGACGCCTGGCGCCGGAGCCCGCCAATGCCCCTCCTGTGGAACTGGGCGAACTGGACGCCACCACTACAGGAGCACTCGAGGTGTTCCAGGCCGATCACAACCTCGAAGCGACCGGCGAACCCAGTGCCGAAACATGGCGGTTGCTGCTGATCGTGGAGTCGCTTGACCACCGCAACCCGCGCCCGTACACATGGGTGTCGGTGACGGAGTCGCTGCCAGAGACCATGGAATTGCATGAAGGCAACCATGTCGCGATCTCGAGCCCCGCGAACACTGGGGTGGCGGGCGCGGAAACCGCTCAGGGCATCTTCGCGATCTTCGCCCGTTATGAATCCACCACGATGACCGGCACCGACCCTGATGGGGTCCATTACGTCGCGCCGAATGTGCCTTGGGTCAACTACTTCAACGGCGGCGACGCGGTGCACGGCTATCCGCGCGCCTCCTATGGCTTCCCCCAGTCAAACGGCTGCGTGGAGCTGCCGATCGAAACAGCCGCGGCGGTGTACCCGCATCTGCAGATCGGGGACATCGTGTGGGTGAGCTGAAGCCCACAGTGGCAGGCCAAGAACGCCACGCTGGCCCGGATGACCGTCCGCGGGCCCTGCGGCAGCGCGTCTTTGCGTGATCTGACCCTCCTAGCTGCCAGCCGACTCCGCGGGCGGCGGGGCGTCGGCGACCCCTTGTGCTGGCAGCTCAGCATCGGCGGGGGCCTCGGCGGCGGCGCGGTTCTCCTCCTTGACGGCCAGCCAGATCTCCTCGCGGTAGATCGGGAGCCCTTGGGGCGCGGCGATCCCGAGGCGGACTGTTTGTCCGCTGACCTCCATCACGGTGATGAGCACGTCATCGCCAATCACGACGCGCTCTCCGGCGCGGCGCGTAAGAATCAGCATGGAGCGGGATTATGCAGCATGCACCGGGCGCTACCTGACGGGAGATGCCGTTCCACCCTCCCCCTGCCATCCACCCTCGGCCCCTCTTTATCCCACGGCACCGACCCCGGCGGCAAACAGCGATACCCGCAGCTCGGCGCCCGGCGCGGTGTTGAGCACCTGGTGGCCCTGGCGCTCCCACACGATCAGGGGCGCGCGGAGGTTGACGAGCGTGTCTGCGGGATTAGGGGCGGTCCGCACCGTCACGTAAATCTGCGCGGCGGCGGGGTCGGGAGCGCCGATCCGTTCGCGGTCCTCGGCGGCGAGATCAAGCACGAAGGGGTGAAAGAACTGGCGGGGGTCAACCACGGGGAGCGCGAGGTGAGGGTCTTCGAGGGAGTGCAGCCAAAGAAAGCCGCTACCCGGGTTGCGATCGAGCAGTGCGTAGGTCAGCCCGCCGAGGCCGATCAGCCCACGAGGAAACTCGATCGCCTGCTCGGAGGCAATCTCGAGGGACCCGAAGCGGGAGCTTGTGAAGGTGACGGTCAAGGACATGAGGCTATTGCTTCTAGAGGAGTGGGCTCGTGAGATTGTGAGGGGTTTGAGGTCGGCACGGGTGGTCGGGAGAGGCCTGCGCCCTCCCGCTGGCTAGTGGAGGAATTCGAGCAGTGACTCCTGCACGATCGAGGCGCCGGCGCGCAACGCGGCTTCAAAGGCGGCGTGCTGGTTGGAGTATTCGATCGACACCTTCGCGATGTTGGCGTCCTGAACATTGGACAACTGCTCGGTGTCGGTGGTTTGCAAAGCCTGGATACGGCTGAGCGCGAGGTTGAGCTGGTCGGTGGTGGCGCCAGCTTCCGCTTGGACGCCGCTGAGCGAGGTGAGGTTGGCGTCGAGGTTGTGCAGATCGCCGTTGCCTAGCGCTTCGATAGCAGTGGGTGTGCCTTCTCGGAGGTTTTGGGCGATCGTACGCAACGTGTCGAGCAGCTTGCCGTCACCGGCACCCTGGCCTTCGCCGAGCGTAGAGGAGAGATTGACGGCGACATTGACGGTGCTGCCTGGCCCCAGCCCGCAGGCGATCGTGGCGGTGTTGCCCGCATATTTGTCTTCAGTGCCCTGCTTATAGGGGGGCGTGTTCGTGAGGGTGCCGGAGAAGACGTACTCGCCGTCGTATTGGGTATTGGCATCCTGCTTGATCCCTTCGGTGAGCTGTTCGACTCCATCGGCGATGTCGGCGAGGTCGGAGGGGCTGTTGGTGCCGTTGGCCGCTTGCAGGACGAGTTCGCGCACGCGTTGCACCTGGGTCTCGATCGAAGCGAGCGCCGAGGAGGCGGTGTTCATCCTGGAGATCCCTCCCTGAGCGCTCTTTTCGTAGGAGGTGAGCCCGTCGAGGGCGCCCTGCAGGGTGATCGCCTGGGAGGCGCCATAGGGGTTGTCGGACGGTTCGATGATCGACTTGCCGGAGGACAGTTCGGCCTCGCTGCGATCCATCGCCGCCTGGGCGGTGTTGAGGTTGGCCAGCGTGGAGCTGATCACCATGTCGTTTGTGATGCGATTGCTCATGTGCTCACAGTCCGGTTTGGTTGATCAGGGTGTTGAGCATTTCATTCATCACGTTGAGCGCCTGCGCGGAAGCCTGGTAGCCGCGCTGGAAGGTCACCAGGTTGGTCATTTCTTCATCGAGCGACACACCGGAGACGGCTTGGCGCTGGCCCGAGACGGCGTTGAGGACGGCTTGGGAGTTGGTCTGCGCGGCCTTGGCGTTTTGCACGCCGGAGCCGACCTGCTCGACGAGCGCGGCGTAGCGCTGGTCGGCAGCACCGCCGCGTAGTTCGGCGATCGCCAGCGCGACGTTGTTGGCGCCGGGGGTGCCTTCGGATGAGCTTTGCACTTCAGCCGGCTTGACGGCGACTTCAAGGGTGGCGGCGGTGGTGCCCTTGAAGAACGGAGTGGCGGTGTGCAGCGCATTGACGCTGCTGGCCAGCGTGCCGGCGACTTCGTTCAAGGCGGCCTGGTAGGAGGCGAGCGCGCCGGTTGGGGAAGTGAGTTCGGCCAGCGCCCCGAGCTGGCCGCCGGCGGCGGCGGTAAGGGTTTGAGGCCAATTGACGGCGGAGCCTTGGACGAGCGGCAGCGCGGCGTTGCCGAACGACACGGTGTCGGTGCCGTCGGCTTCCTTGGTGACCGTCACTGAGGCGAGCGAGGAGAGCTTGTCGATCAGCAGATCGCGGCGGTCTTCGAGCTCGTTGGGCTGCTGGTGGGCTTGGAGGGAGAGCTTGATCTGGTGGTTGAGCCCGGCGATCTGTTCGGCGTCGCTCTGGACTTCTCCGGAAGGCCCGGTGATCGCGGCGTACTGGGCGGCGGCTTGGCCTTCGATGCTCTGCAGTTGAGAGGCGAGCTGGTGCAGGGTACTAGTGAGCCCGGTGGCGGCCGAGACGACCCCGACCTCGGCGGGTTCGTATGAGGGCGATTCGGCCAGCTCCCCCCAAGCACTCCAGAAGGCGGACAGTCCCGAGGCCAGGCCGGAGGAGGAAGGTTCGTTGAGCGCACCCTGAGCCTGCTGGAGCTCTTCGGCCTGAGTGTTGGCGGCCCCCAAGGCGCTGCTCTGGTTGCGGTACTCGGCGTCGAGGTAGATGTTGCGGATGCGGGTGTAGGTGGCGACAGTGACGCCGGTACCAAGCTGGCCGCCCTCGCCGGTGACCGAGGACAGCGCCGCGATGTGCAGCGGTTCGTTGGTTTGCAGGACGGCTGTTTCGCGGGAGTAGCCTTCGGTGTTGGCATTAGTGATGTTGTTGCCGGTGACGTTCGATCGCCTGCTGCTCAGCGAGCAGCCCGGAGAGGGCCGTTTGGATTCCCTGGAGCGTGGGGATTGACATGACTACCCTCGTTATGCCTGCAAGTCGAGTACGCGTAGCGCGCCGTGGCGAGTGGCGCCGGCGCCACCGACCGAAGATCGCCCGGCGATGAAGCCGCGGGGGTGGTAGCCGTCTACGGCGGCGTCGAGCGCAAGTGAGCGCATCAGGTGGTCGAGGAAAGACAGCTCAATCTGCATCAGGGCGCGGTTGCAGGAGTGCTCGCGGCGGAGCTCTTCGACGAGGCCTCGCAGCCGCGCGGAGCGCTCGGCGGCGAGTGCCGCGTGGGCGGGGCCCATGAGCGCGGACAGACGGGTGAGGGTGACGGCTTGCGCGGGAATCCCGAGCTGCGCGCCGGCCTGCTCGAGCAGCCGCGAGCGGGTGTCCTCGATCTGGCGGCGGCGGGCAAGCTCGCCGTGCAGCAGCCCGGCGAAGCGCACAACGGTGTGAACGTCGCGCGCCCGGATCGCGGCACCCTGGTCGAGCACGATCTCCAGTAGCCGCTGCACGGAGGCGATCTGGGCGTCAAGGTGGGCGAGCACGTCCGCTGCCAGGGGATCGGTTTCCACGAGGGACGCCGGAGGATGGATTTCGACGAGCGCGCTCATGTGACCGAACCACCAGCGGGGGCTCCCCCGGAGACGCGCGCGGTAGGCGCGACGGTGGCAGGTGCGGCTCCCCCGGAGACGCGCGCGGTGGGCGCGACGGCGGCGGGTGCGGTTGCCGCCGCGGAGGGGTCGATGGCGCTCATCAGCTGCGCGGCGAGGCCGAGCCCGCCCTCGCGCATAACCCCTTCGGTGAGGGTTTGGGGCAGCAGCGAAGAGAGCACCCCGCCCCCCGCTTCGCCGCCGCTTTCGGAAGATCCTTGTTCGCCGGAGCCTTCCGCGCCTTCCCCTTCGCCCGAGAGGCCGCTGCTCTGCGTGAGCGATTGGGAGAGCTGCTGCAGGAGCATCTCTTCAAAGCCCTGCGCGGTGGCGTAGTCCCGTTTGACGGCCGCCGACCCGTTGCGCACATATTGAGGCCCACCCACCCCACCCGCTTCGTCGACCACAGGCAGGCCGGTGGTGGTCGAGGCGCCGCTCAGCGCGGCGACGGAGCTCATGAGCTAACCAGTTGGTTGGCGATTGACAGCATCTGGTTTTCGGTTTGGATGGCGCTGCTCTCCATCTGGTAGCCACGCTGGGCGCTCATCATCTGCACCATGTCGGTGGCCATGTCCACGTTGGAGCTCTCCAACGCTCCCTGGTGGATCACCGAGCCGGCCACGGGCCTGGTGGCCCCGGAGGCGGCGCTCGTGGTAAAGAGGTTGCCCCCGGCGGCGAGCAGATGGTCGGGCGAGGCGACGTTGACGAGCGTGATCTTGCCGATCGTGCGGGTTCCCGCACGCACGGTGCCTTCGGGGCCGATCGCGACTTCGCTCGCGGAGGTGCCTTTGGGCAGTGTGATCGGCGGGTCGAGGCGGTCGCCTTCGGCCGTGGTCAGCTGCCCGGCGGCGTTCACCTGCAAGGAGCCGTCGCGAGTCAGCGCAACGGTGCCGTCGGAGCGCTTGATGGTGAAGAACCCGGGCCCTTCGATCGCGAGGTCGAGGGGGTCGCCGGTGCTCTGGATCGCCCCTTGTGACTGGTCGCGGCCAACCACCTGCGCGGCGGCACCGGCACCGACGGAGGTTGTGGTGCCGGCGATGTTGACCTCGTTGTAGAGCAGGTCGCGGAAGCCCACCTGTTCGGCCTTGTAGCCAGTGGTAGACATGTTGGCGAGGTCGTTGCCGATCGAGTCCAGCTGCTGCTGCTGGGCTTCCATCCCGGATGCGGCGGCGTACATTCCTTCGAGCATCGCGTGCCTCCTCCTAGCTGGACCCGTCGAGCGAGCCAACCTGGGTGGAGGCTGCTTGAAGCGTCTGATTGATCGCCTGGATGGCTTGCTGACCGGACTGGAAGGTGCGCAGGGAGCCCATCATTTCGACCATCGTGCGGGCGGGGTTGACCCCCGATTCCTCGAGCACCCCCGAGCGGACGGTTCCTTCGGCGTGCCCGGAGGGAGTGCCGGTATAGAGGTTTTCGCCCTGCTTCACCGCGCCCGGGACGTTGAACACCCCGAGCGAGTCGGCGGGCACGGTGCCGTCGGCCCCCACCTTGATTGGGGCGCCGCCCTGGTTGAGTACGGTGTCCCCGGCACTGTCCACGAGCTCCCCGGCGACAGAGGTGGAGAACTGGCCGTCGCGGGTGTAGCGGACCCCCTGGGGAGTGCGCACGGCGAAGAAGCCCGTGCCGAGGATCCCGAAGTCGAGCGGCTGGCCGGTGGTCTGCATCCCCGCCGGGGTCATGTCGACGAAGCTCTTGCCGAGTTGCACCCCGGTGTTCATCGAGCCGATTCTCTGCCCGGTGGCGGTGTTTGAAAGAAGCAGTTCCCCGAAGCTGTGCTGGGGAGACTCTTCGGGCTTGTAGCCCGGGGTTGAGGCGTTGGCGAGGTCGTTGGAGAGCTGCGACTGGCGGGTCTGCTCGGCGACCATTCCCGACGCGGCGATGTAGAGACCGAGGTCCATCTCAGTGCGGGTGATCGCCTAGAGCGGCAGATTCTTTAGCCCTGCACGAAGGCTCTATACCGCGGAAAACAGCGAGGCGTCGCTATTGAGGCGCTCGCGCAGCCGGCGACGTAGCTCCGTATGGATCTGCGAGACGCGGCTCTCGGACACCCCGAGGCGGGCGCCGATGTCGCGCAGCGTGCACCCCTCCACGTACAACAGCACCGCCACCTTGCGCTCGCGCGCGGGCAGCTGGGCGAAGGCGGCGCGGAAGCGCTCCTTGGCCTCGTGTCGTTCGGCGCTGAGGGCGGGGTCGGCACTTTCATCCTCACTCTCAAGCGTGTCGATCCGCTCGATCGTGGTGGAGTCCTCGGAGCGGATCGTCTTGTTCAGCGAGCCAACCTCGGCCAGCGCGAGCTCGTCGAGGCGTCGGCCGACCTCCGTGGGGCTCATGCCGGCGGCGCGCGCAAGCTCCTCACGGTTGGGTTGACGCTCGTGCTCGGAGGCAAAGCTTTCGCGAGCGCCATTGAGCGCACGCTCAGCGCGACGCAGCGAACGGGGCGCCCAGTCGTGGCGACGCAGCTCGTCAAGTACCGCACCATGGATGCGCGTCCACGCGAACTGCTCCAAAGTGGCGCCCTTGGCGGGGTCGTAGCGCTCGATCGAATGAATCAGCGCCTCCAGGCCGCAGGAGAGGAAGTCCTCTACATCGCACTGCGCCGGGACCTCGCGGACCTTGCGGTAGACGATATAGCGCACCATCGGGGTGAACGTGAAGATCAGGCGATCCCGCAGCCTGAGGTCTCCGGTACGCTGGTACTCCTGCCACAGCGACAGCACCTCGGCAGCCGAGATCCTGGCGGCGCGTTGGCCTAAACGGGGATGCTCGCCGGAGGCGAGTGTCTCCCGGCTTTGGTCCATAGTTTTCATTTGGTGCTCCGACTCTCGAGGGAAAGTGGTGCGTCTTCGAGAGTCGCCCCCCGGGCTCCGTTCGGATGCTTCGGGGCGGTCAAATCACGAAAGACCCCTCCCTAATCGGTACGACCGCACGCCAGCTTGAGCCCCGCATCAAAGCTATTAGAAAAAGCTGTTAGAAATAACGGGTGGTTGGGTACCCGAATCTCGCAGAAACCATTCATACCCGACCACCATGAGTCGATCGAAGATCCTCGAAAAATGTCCGAGTCCAGCCCAACGGCATCGCCCACACCGTGACCGCGGCGAGCGCAGGCCGACTCGCTCAGGGATCGGCAGGGGCGGTCGATGACTGTGGTCGCGGGATCGCACGCCGGACGAGCGCAGCAACAACTGCCGGAAGCTAAAGGATTTCAAGAACACGCCGATTACCATGCGGAAACCCAAGAGCGAAATGTCCCACGGACGGGACCACGAACAGTGCCTTCAGGAGGAAGACCACATGAGCTCGCCAATCACGCCACCGCAAGCCACGCAGCCGGTATCGGCCGGCGCGCCGTCTTTGCCTGCGGCATCTCTCAGCGCCGTCGGGACCGCCGCGATAGCCCCGACGGTGTCACTCGACACGCTTCCCTTGAGCCCGCCGCAGGAGGTGCTCGATCAGATGTCCAGCGCGGCGCAGATCCACGACGAGCTGAGCTCCCAGGGCCGCGAACTGCGCTTCGCGCGGGATGCGCAGAGCGGGCGCACGCGGATCGAGGTGCGCGACCGCCGCGGCAATGTGCTGAGAACGATCTCCCCCGCGCAGGCGCTCGAAGTGGCGGCCGGGGCGCCACTGGAGTGAGAAAGGAGGAGTCGTGACCACCGTGAACTCCGCCACCGCCGGCGCGCCGATCAGCTTCAGTGGCCTCGGGTCGGGTCTCAACACCACCGAAATTATCTCCGCGCTGCTGGGGGTCGAACGGGCGCCGATCACGCGCCTCTCCGACGAGCAGACCACCCTCGAAGGGCAGCACACCGAGCTGCAGTCGCTCCAGAGCAGCCTCACGCAGCTCACCTTCGACGCCCAGGAACTAGGCTCACCGACGCTGTTCAATACCTCTCAAACGGTGAGCTCCAGCGAATCGGCGCGGATCACGGCCACCACCACGACGGGTGCGGCGGTGGGCGGCTATGAGGTGGAAGTAACCCAGCTCGCCAACTCGGGGCAGCGCACGTTCACGTTCAAAAGCCCCGCGGCCGCCGAAACGCTGACGATCGACGGCAAGGAAATCGAAGTCGCGGCGGGGTCGACCATCCAGGACCTGGTGGGCAAGATCAACTCGGACTCCACCGCAACGGTATATGCGGCGGCGGTGGGGACTGAAGCGGTGGTGCTCTCCACACGCGAAACGGGCGCCACGGAAGCCGGCTTCATCACGGTCGCCGACCCGGGGGGCACGCTCGTCGAACAAGCCGGCTTGGCAAAGGAAGGCCAGAACGCGGCATACAAGATCGACGGAGTCGCGGGTAGCTCCGCCTCGAACACCATCAAGAACGCGATCCCAGGAGTGACCCTGGAACTGAAGGCGCTGACCACCACCACGGGACCGGTGACGGTCGACGTGCAGCCGCCGTCCGCCAACGTGAGCGCGATCGCCTCACAGGTGCAAGCGTTTGTCAAGCTCTACAACTCAACGATCGGGGCGATCAACACACAGTTGACCACCAAGCCCCCGAGCGCTCCAGAAAGCCCCGCCGAAATGCAGACGGGCACGCTGTTTGGCGACCTCGAACTAGGGAGCCTGCTCAATCAGATGCGCCAGTCGATCTACGAACCGAGCAAGGAACTGCCCGCGGAAATGTCGAGCCTCGCAGACATCGGGATCAGTACGGGTGCGCCCTCGGGCAACGCAACCCCTTCGCAGACGGCGGTGGAAGGGCAGCTGACGGTGAACACCGCGCAGCTGGAAAGCGCAATCCAGGCCAATCCCGCGGGCGTGCAGGAAATGCTGCAGCACTGGTCGCAGGGCTTCCAAGAACTGGTCAACGCCGACGCTGGCCCAGGGGGATCGCTGGAAGCGCGAATCAGCGGTGACAGCACCCAGACCCTGGAATTGACCGACAGGATCACCACCATGAACGAAATGCTTGCGATCCGCCAGAAAGCGCTGGAGGCCGAATTTTCCGCAATGGAACAGATCATCTCTCAGAGCAAGTCCCAGTCCTCATGGTTGAGCTCTCAGCTCACCTCGCTGCTCGCCACCGACGCGAGCGCCTCCTCCTCCGGCAGCTCCAGCTCCTCCTCCTCCGGCTGACCGCGCGTTCGGTGGCTGAACGCTTGCGCTCAACTTTGGGCGGGCGCGACCGATCACCAGGGGCGGCCCAGTAACGCCGAGCGAAGGAGCGAGCGAGGAGCACATGACCCCCACTACGGTGACACCGCAGGCATATCGCGAGAACGCAGTGCTCTGCGCAGCCCCCGCACAGCTGGTTGTGATGCTCTACGACGGCGCCCGCCGCTTCCTGCGCCAGGCGGCGGAGGCGATGCGCGCACGCGAAGTGGAGCGTGCCCACAACAAGCTGCGCCGGGCCGAAGAGATCGTCGCGCACCTCGATGGCGTCTTGGACCATCAGCAGAGTGCCGAGCTGGCCGCGCAGCTGCACGCGATCTACCAGTTCTGCCTGATCCATCTCAATCGCGCGCGCATGAACCAGGAGGCCGTCAAGCTCGAAGAGACCTCCGAGATCCTGGGCGAACTGCGCGAGTCCTGGGTGGAGATCGCACACCGATGAGCGCTGTGGACACTTCACCCAACCCCTATGAGGCGATCCTTGAGTTCGCCGAGCGCGAGCTGCAGCTCGCGCGAGACGGTCGCATCGAAGACCTGCGCTCGCTGGCGCCTCAATGGGATGCGCTGACGGCGGATCTCCCCGAGCGCCCCCCCGCCTCCGCGCGCACCCCCCTAGAACGTGCCGCGGCGCTGCATGAGCGCACGAGCGCCACGCTTCTCTGCCTGCGCGAGGCGATGCTGTGCGACCTACGTACGACGGCGCGCGCCAGCCGCGCCGCCCACGGCTACGCCGGACACACACCCCGGCGCATCCACCGCGTAAACCACAGCGCGTAGCCGGTTCGGCTGCCCACCTCACGGGCCGGCGCGAATTCTCGCGCGCTGGCCCTCGACCGCAACCCACCTGAGCGGCCTCGCCTAAAGGTCCGCGCCCCGCGGCCGATGACAGGAGCGAACCGGGCGGACGCCCGGAGGCGGCTCACATGGAAGAGAGTCGGGTTGGGCCCACGGAGGGCGACAGGCAAAAGCGTTCACCCTCTTTGGTCACCACCGGATGTCCCTGATCGACACCACCCAACTTGCTTTGGAAAGCGCGGCACGCGGCGCGTGGTCGCGCCAGACGCTGCTTACCAACAACATCGCCAACGCCAACACCCCCGGCTACCGGCGCGAGGATCTCAACTTCCAGGGGGCGTTGCGCCAAGCGCTCGCCGGCGGCGAGTCGCCCGCGCAGGTGCAGTTTCAACCCGAAGTCAGCTCCCAGGTCGTGGGACCGGAAGGCAACGGGGTCGACATCGACCAGGAATCCGCCCTGCTCGCCGAGAACGGCCTCGAATACGAGGCGATCGTGCAGGTGATGGGTACCCGCAACGAAATCATGCGCTCCGCCATGGGGGTCAGTTGATGGGTCTCTTCGACGCGATCGAAATCGCCGGCAGCGGCCTCAGCGCCGAACGCGTGCGGATGGACGTCACCTCCGAGAATCTCGCCAACGCGCAAACCACCAAAGCCGCCAACGGGCAGCCCTATCAGCGTCAGGAGGTGCTGCTGCAACAGACCGGCACCCCCTCCTCCAACTTCGAAGCCACGCTCTCGGAAGCGATCGGCTCCGGTGGGATCGACACGCCCGGGTCGGACGTGGCGGCGGATAGCGGAACCGGCGGACCTCTCACCCACCCGCCCGCCGGCGGCGTGCAGGTGGCGGGAATCGTCGCCGACAAGACACCCGACCAGGTTCTCTATGACCCCGGCAACCCGGAAGCCAACGCGCAGGGGTACGTGAAGATGCCGAACGTCAACACAGTCACCGAAATGGTGGATCTCATCTCCGAGTCGCGCTCCTACCAGTCGGATGTCACCGCAATGCAGACCGCCAAGTCGATGTTCACCGATACCCTTGGGATCCTCAAGTGACGGTGCCTGCGATTGGCGCGATCGGCGGAGTGCTCCCACCAAGTGCCCTCACTGAAACGGGGAGCACCACGGGGGTGAGCGGTACCGGGACGGGCACCGCCGGTACCAGCATCGAAGGCGGTGTGCAAGGCTCCGCCGGGGTCGAAAGCACCACCGGGGTCGAAGGCACCTCAGGCGGCGAATCGGGCGGTTTCGGCGCCGCGCTCACGCAGGCGATCTCCTCGCTGGAGCAGACCCAGACCAGCGCCGCCGGCGCCGCTCAGGCGCTCGCGACCGGTACCGCCGCAAACCCCGAGAGCGCAGTGGTGACTGTCGAGAACGCGCAGCTGGCGATGCAGCTCGCCTCACAGATTCGCACCAAGGCGGTCGAAGCCGCCCAGCAGATCTTCCAAACCCAGATGTGAGCGGGAAGGGGCCAAGCCCCCTCCCGACCTCCCCCCTTTCCAATCCGATTCCCACAAACTCACAACCTCAGCAACAACAGGCTCGCTCAATAGGAAATAGGAACAACTCCTCGCCCCGGCCTTCCCACCGTCCCCTCACCCCTACCACACCCACATGCCCGTAAAACAGCTAGCCAACCGACTCACTCCCCGCGGATGGGCAATCCTCGGCGCGGGCGCGATCGCCGCAATCATGTTCATCTATCTGTTTGTGCACATGGTTTCCAAGCCCTCCTACGCCACGCTCGCCACCGGCCTTGAACCGGCGCAGACCGGGAAGATGACGAGCGCACTCGATCAGCAGGGGATCAGCTACGAACTGCAGAACAACGGCACCGCGCTGGCGGTGCAGTCCAACGAGACGGCCCAAGCCCGGGTCGCGCTCGCCGGCGCCGGGCTGCTCGGCAACGCCCAGCCCGGCTTCAAGCTGTTTGAAAAATCGAGCCTCGGCGAAAGCCAGTTCCAGCAGCAGGTCACCTACCAACGGGCTCTGCAGGGCCAGCTGGAACAGACGATCGACAACATCCAGGGGGTCTCCGGCACGCAGGTGGAGCTCGTCCTGCCCAACTCCCAAAACCAGCTCTTTGGAGAAACACAGAACACTGCCTCCGCCGCCGTCCTGCTGAGCGGGACCAGCTCACTGAGCTCGACCTCGGTGCGCGGCATCGCCCAGCTCGTTGCCTCCTCTGTGCCCGGGCTGCAGCTGCAGAAGGTCACCATCACCGACGGCACTGGGCAGTTGCTGTGGCCATCCCAGAGCGGCGAAGCCGGCGGCGGCGCGAGCGGCAAGCAGGCCGCCGAGGAACGCTACGACAATGGGATGGAGGCCAGCCTCGACGAGATGCTCGCTCAGACGCTCGGACCAGGCAAGGCAGTGGTACAGGTGTACGCCAACCTCAACACCAACCAAACCACCCAGGAATCGCTCACCTACGGCAAGGCCGGTGTGCCCCTCCAGCAGAGCAAGAATCTCGAAACGCTCACCGGCTCCGGTGGCGGCGCGGGCGCGACAGGCACCGCCAACATCCCCGCCTACGCCCAGACCGGGACCTCTGGCAAGTCAAACTACAAGCATGAAATCACCGGCTCCGCGCTCGGGGTAGACAAGACGGTCACCCACTCCACCGAGGCCCCCGGCGCGGTTGAAAATCAGCACGTCTCGGTGCTGCTCGACCACTCCGTTCCCGCCGCTTCGGTGACCGCGATCAAGGAAGCAGTAACCAATGCGGCAGGCATTCAAACCAAGCGCGGCGACACGATCTCGATCGGCCAGATGGCCTTCGCCAAGTCAACCACCCCCGCCGCGGAAAGCGCGAGCGGAGGGATGCTCGGCTACGCCAAGTACGCCCTGATCGGCATCGCCTCGCTGATCTTCCTGTTCTTCACCACCCGCGCCCTGCGCCGCCGCGAGCAGGAGGGGATCGACAAAGAGCCGCCGTGGCTGCGCGAGCTCGAGCTGCCGATTCGCCTCTCCGAGCTCGAACGCGAAACGCCTCCGCGGCCCGGCGATCACGCGCCAACGCTCGTCGCCGCACCCAACGGTGCCGGGGGAGCGGATGGCAACCCTATTCGCCGCCAGGTGGAGCAACTCGCGGAGGCCAGCCCCGACCGCGTGGCCCAGCAGTTGCGCAGTTGGATGCAGGAGGACCGATAGTCGATGGCAATTGAGCTCCCCCCCGCGTCCGATGTGCCGACCGCGGCGCTGGCGCAGCGCTCCACGCCGCGCCTCGCCGGCCGCCGCAAGGCCGCCGTGCTGATGGCGGCCCTTGGCGCCGAACGCTCCGCCGAGATCATGCGGCACCTGCGCGAAGATGAGGTCGAGAGCCTGTCCCTCGAACTGACCAAGCTCGGCGCGATCGAGGAGCACACCACTGAGGCGATCCTGGTCGAGCTGGCTGCCGCCGCCAACTCCGGCGGCGTGGGCGACGTTGCCGGCGGAATCGACTTCGCTCGCGAGGTCCTGGAAGGCGCGCTCGGCGCCGAGCGCGCCGAGGAACTGCTCGCGCGGCTGTCCACCGCCAGCGAGACCCGCTCCTTCGAGTTCCTGCACCGCACCCCCCCGGAGCAGATCGTCGGCTTCCTGCGCACCGAGTCCCCGCAGACGATCGCGCTGGTCATCGCCAACCTCAACACGGGACTCGCTGCCCAGGTCCTTGCCCGCCTGCCCGACGCGGTGCAGCCCGACATCGCGCTTCGCATCGCGCGCATGCGTGAGACCTCCCCCTCAGTGATCCAGCAGGTCGAAGAGGTGATGCGCCAGAAGCTCACAACCGTCGTGGAGCAGGAGTACTCGGCGGCGGGCGGCGCCAAGGCGCTCGCCGACATCCTCAACCACGCCGAGCGCTCCACCGAGCGCGCCGTACTCGACCACCTCGCCACCACCGACCCCGAGCTCTCCGAGGAGGTGCGCCGGATGCTGTTTGTGTTCGAGGACATCGCCACCCTCGAAGACCGCGCGATCCAGCAGGTGCTCCGCGAGGCCAACCAGAAGGATCTGGTGCTGGCGCTGCGCGGTGTGCCCGAGGCCGTCAAAGAGAAGCTTCTCGCCAACATGTCCGAGCGCGGCGCTGCGATGCTCAAAGAGGAGATGGAGATCCAGCAGCCCCAGCGCAGACGCGACGTCGAGGCCGCCCAGGGCCGCATCGTCGCCGTCGTCCGCCGCCTCGAGGAGGCTGGGACGATCGTGCTCTCCACCGGCGACGGTGAGAGCGACGAGGAAGCAGTGGTGTGAGCTACACGCTCGAGCAGCTCGAGCCCTCTGTGCTCCCGCCCGCCGGCAGTGCGGCGGGCATCCTTGCCGCTGCCACCGCCGAGGCCGAGCGCATCCGTGAGCTGGCCCGCACCGAAGGACTCGCCCAGGGGCGCGACGATGGTCTCGCCGAGGTCCGCTCGGCCGCGCTCGCCCTCCGGCAGGCGCTCGCGCAGGTGCACGCGCTGCGCGAGGAGGTCCTCGAGGAGACCGAGAGCGATGCCGTCGCGCTCGCGCTGGCCCTCGCGGCCAAGATCCTCGCCGGTGCGCTGGAGGTGCAGCCCGAGCGCGTCCTCGACACCGTCCGCGGGGCGTTGCGCCGCGTAACCGAGCGTCGGCGCCTTACGGTGCTGGTGGATCCCGACGACCTCGAGGTTGTGACCGGCGCAATCGCCGAGCTTCAGACGCAGGCCGGCGGCATCGAGTATTGCGAGGTACAGGGCGACCGTCGTGTGGGGCGGGGCGGGGCGATCGTCCGCACGATCGAGTGCGAGGTCGACGCAACCGTCCAAACCCAGCTCGAGCGCGCCCGCGAGGTCATCCGCGCCGAGCTGGGAGCAGCCAACGACGCCGCCGCGGATGATGCCACCGCGGATGACGCCACCGCGGATGACGCCACCGCAAACGACGCCGCCGCGGATGACGCCACCGCAAGTGAGGCCGCCGAGCAGACCGCCGCTGCCGCCGAGGCGCCCGCGTACGAGGCAAGATCGTGACCGGACGATTGCTCACCCGCGCCTCTGACGCGCTTGCCGACGCCGACCTGGCTCGCTGCCACGGCCGTGTCAGCAACCTGATCGGGCTGATTATCGAGGCCACCGGCTTACAGGCCGAGGTCGGCGAGGTGTGTCTGGTGGGCGCAGACCGCGATCGCGAGTCGGGGGGCACAGGCAGACGAGCAGCGGAATTGGCGGCGGTCCCCGCCGAGGTAGTCGGCTTCCGCGAAGGCCGCACCCTGCTGATGCCCCTCGGCGAGCTCCACGGCATCGGCCCCGGCACCAAGGTGCTGCCCACCGGAGCCCCCTTCCGCGTGCCCGTCGGCACCTCTCTGCTGGGGCGCGTGATCGACGGCCTGGGCGTCCCGCTGGACAGCCTTCCCGCCGCATGGGCAGGCTCGCCGACAGCCAGCGGGAGCCTGCGTTCGACGATCGCTCCTCCCCCCTCTGCCCTGCACCGGCCGCGCATCCGCGAGCGGGTGGCGCTCGGCGTTCGCGCCCTGGACAGCCTCGTGCCGTGCGGACGCGGACAGCGGCTTGGGATCTTCGCCGGCTCGGGCGTGGGCAAGTCTTCGCTGCTGGGCATGATCGCGCGCTCCACCTCCGCCACCGTCAACGTGATCGCCCTCGTTGGCGAGCGCGGGCGCGAGGTCCGCGAGTTCGTCGAGCGCGACCTCGGCGATGCGCTGGAGCACTCGGTCGTGGTCGTCGCCACCTCCGACCAGCCCGCGCTGGTGCGCATCAAGGCAGCTTTCACCGCCACCACCATCGCCGAGCACTTCCGCGACCGCGGCCACCACGTGATGCTGATGATGGACTCCGTCACCCGCTTCGCCACCGCCCAGCGCGAGATCGGGCTGGCGATTGGCGAGCCGCCCGCCACCCGTGGCTACACCCCTTCCGTGTTCGCGTTGCTTCCACGTCTGCTCGAGCGCGCCGGAACCTCCCCGGAGGGTTCGATCACCGGCCTCTACACGGTGCTCGTCGATGGCGACGACATGAACGAGCCGATCGCCGACGCCGTGCGCTCAATTCTCGACGGGCATATCGTCCTCACCCGCTCGCTGGCCCACGCGGGGCACTACCCCGCGATCGACGTCCTGCAGTCGGTTTCGCGACTGACCGGCGAGGTCGTTCCAGCGGAGCTTGCCGCCGCCGGGCAACGTCTGCGCGCCGCGCTGGCGGCCCTGCGGGAGAAGGAAGACCTGATCTCGATCGGGGCCTACCAGTCTGGGAGCGATCCGCTGCTGGACACGGCGTTGGAGCACCGTCCGCGGATCGACGCCTTTCTGCGCCAGGCTGTCGCCGAGCCCAGCAACCCCTCCGACTCCGATCGCGCGCTGCTCGATCTCTCCAATTCTCTCGAGCGCTCCCTATCTCAGCGCAGCGGCGAGATTCTGGACGCCGAGGAGGTGCTGCCCGGCGGCGCTCCCGAGGGGTCGACCGACACCGATGCGCAGGCGTCGGATCTCACCGAAGCGGCCGATATCGGCGCAGGCGCAGGGGCAGCCTCAGAGCCCTTCGCCGGCGGATCCTCCGCGATTCCGGCGCTCGGGCTGTCCCTCTGAGGGTAGCTATGCCGCCACCGGGCGGTACTCGCGTGTCTCGGGGTTTTGCTCCAACAGGCCCACCGCTCGCAGGGTCTTGACGTAGCGGTGGGTCGTTGACGGCGACATTCCCAACTGTCCCGCCAGATCGATGATCGCCCGCCATGGGCGATCTGGACCGTAGGAGGCTAGGATCGCTAGTCCTCGCAACAGCGATTGCGAGAGCTGAGGATCCTCGAGCGCTTCTTCCAGTGCCGCCCGTGTGGCCTTCTGCAGCGGCGACGGCCTCCCCGTGCCGTTGCTCTCCGACGGCTGGTAGGCATGGTTGAGCGCGGCCAGCAGCAGGTTGGACACGGTGCCATTGGGGCTACGCCCAGCCGAGCGCATCACCTGCTCCACCTGCAATGGTGAAAGCGTGATCACTACTTCATCCGACTTCTTCTTGCTCATGTCTTCATCCCCAGGGCTCTTTTGTTTTGAATGGATTTGTCCGGCGCAACAGGTCCATCGCTGCAAGCATCATGCCTCAATGTACGCATAGATACTTTATGTGCGAATAGTTATGTCGTTTGGATCATATTTTGGAGAATAAATCCAACTGTCGGTCGACAAAATGTTCGGACTTACCGGAAACGGACGCTTTCCAAGCAAAGCGCAAGATCCGGCCGCTCGATCGTCGGCACCAGCCATAGCCCTCGCTTAACCGGCCCCACGGTGCGCTGCGACCGGTCTCGGTCGCCGGTCTCGGTCGCCGCCGCAGACGCATGCCCACGCGGAGCCCTGTCCGCCGTGTTGCATACACAAGAGCTTACATTAAGTTCGCTCTTCGGGATGCCGACGGTCTCTTCTGCGCCCCGCCACACCCCGCTCCCGCCGTGCGGGTGCGATCCTTCCTCAAGAACCGCGGGGTCCGTCCGATTACGCGGCCGTGAGCACTGCTCCCTCGTTCCGCTTCCGTCTTGAGCGTGTCCGCGCGCTGCGTCAGCGCACCGAGGATCTCGCCCGGCAGGAGCTCGCTCGCGCGGTCTTCCAGCTCGCCGGCAGCCACGACCGCCTACGTGCGGTAGAGCACAATCTCGAGCAGGCCCGCGACCACCAGCGTCGCGCTGCCGGTCAGCCCACTGCACCCGGGGCGCACGAGCTGGCTGGGCGGGCGGCCATCGATCCCGCCGAGCTCCTTGCCCGCCAAGCTTTCGTCGAACACGTCGAGGCGCAGCGCATCATGGGCATCCGCGAGCTCGAGCACCACCAAGCCGACGTCGCCAACCACGACGTCCAGCTCGGTATCGCCGCGCGCGAGCATCAGATGCTCGAGCGCCTGAAGGAGCGCCGCCGCGTCGAGTACGAACGCGAGGCCGGCCGGCGCGAGAGCGCGCAACTCGACGAGATCGCCATCGAGCGCTTCCGCCGGAGCGCCGCATGAGCACCGCCACCCTTCCGGTCGCCGCCGTAGGGCAAGGCGGGGCAGAACAGAGCTCAGGCGCCGCCGCGGCAGCCGAACGCATTCAGCAGCTGCAAGCGCTCATCGCCCGGGTCGAGCACGGTCCCGCCGTCAGCGGCTCCACCGGCCAGACAGGCTCCACCTTCGCCGCCACGCTCAACGCCGCCCAGGCGGACAGCCCCGCCACGGAACCCTCCACCGACGCCACATCCTCGCCCACCTCGGCGGGCGGCGGCGCCTACACCCCATTGATCGAACAGGCCGCGGCGCGCAACGGGCTGAACCCCGCCGTTCTCTATGGGCTGATCGAGCAGGAGTCCGGCTTCGACCCCTCCGCACGCAGCGGCGCCGGCGCGCTCGGGCTCACCCAGCTGATGCCCTCCACCGCCACCTCGCTCGGCGTAAGCGAACCGCTCGACCCTGCTCAGTCGATCGAAGGCGGCGCACGCTATCTCTCCCAGTTGCTGCAGCAGTTTGGCGGCAACACCACCGACGCTCTCGCTGCCTACAACGCCGGCCCCGGTGCAGTGCAGCAGTACGGTGGAGTCCCCCCCTACGCCGAAACCCAGCAGTACGTGACCAAAGTGCTCGGCTACGCCGCCTCCTACCAAGGCGGAGGAGTCGCATGACCGCCCCCGCCGCACCGGCCGCGCTCACCGCGGCACCAGGGGCTCCCCCCGGCGGCGGCGCTCCACCCGGCGCCCCGCCCGACGGGCCGCCGTTCCAGAGCGCGCTCGAAACTGAATGGGCCCGGACCGCAATTGCGGAAGGCCAGCAGCAGAGCCACTCGCAAGACCCCTACTCGTTTGGAGGCCAAGGATCGAGCTCCACGAGCGTCCCGCAACCCGCGGAGGAGCGTGGACGGATCCCTGCGAAGCTCGCCGGCCACCGTCCCCAACACGCCCTCGGCCCAATCGCCGCGGGCTCCCCAATCGCAGGGCTCGCCCCTGTCATGTCCATGGAGGAGCATGGGCCGGGTGCGCCACCCACGCCTGCGACTCTCCCCGGCCCCGCCACCAAAGAGCTGGGCGCCGGTGCTCAAGACACATCTTTGGCTGAGCCGCCTCCGCCGGCGGGCATCCCCGCTGCCATGGCGGACGCGGCACCCACCTGGATAGATCGACTCGACTCAAGCCACGACAGGACAGCAAAGCTGGGCGCAATCCCCGATACCGCCGAGCGTTCGGCGAACGTCGACGAGGCTCTCCTCGCGGGCGCCGCAGCCAATCCCACCGGCGCCGCGACCGCCGGCAAGGACCTTCCGCTCTCCGGCGCCGGTCCAACGCTCACGCCTACGCCCGCGCCCGCGCCCGGCGGCAACCCTTCGCCCGCACACGTCTCTCCCTCTCTTCTGCGCGCCTCCCTCGCAGACGCAACCCTCGGCGCCACCTCCCATACGGGAGGCGCCAATGGTGGCGAGGCGAGGAGCAGCGGGAGTTGGAGCTCACAAACCGGTGCGCACCAGCTCGCGCGGCAGGAGGGCACCCGCTCGGCCGCCACCAACGTCCACGACAAGCTGTGGGTGCCTGACGCGACCTCGGCGGCCACGGACGGGGAGGCCGGTGGAGTCGGGGCAGCCGTGGGAACCCCGGTGCTACTCGAAGGCGCCGCCGGTGCACAGGAATCCACCACGGTAGGCGGCAACGCGCAGGCGCCGTTGCTCGATTCCGGCGTCGGTTTGCAGCAGGCGATCGAGAGCCTCCACGGCACGATCCAACTTGCCGCCGGGCAAGGCCTCACGCAGGTGCGCATCGCGCTGGAGCCCGAGGGACTGGGCGAGATTCGCATCCACCTCACCCAGACCGCCCAGGGCCTGCTCGCCCGTATCAGCGCCGAGACACCAGTCGCCGCGCAGGCGCTCGCCGCCGCCCACGCAGAGCTGCACCAGTCGCTCAGCTCGCTCGGCCTCAACCTGGCACGCCTAAACATCGGCCGTCACGGTGGTGCCACCGCCCAGGACGGTGGCACCTCACTCGGAGGTGGCGGCCGCGATGGCGCCGCCGGCAGCGGCGAAGCCTCCCGCGGCGGCAATCGCTCCGCCGGCCAAAGCCCCGCGGCCGCCACTCCCGCCGATCCCTCTACCGAACCCGATGTCGACGCGGACGCGCAAGCCGCGCCCGCGTCATCGCACAAGACGCTCCTCGATGTGTTCGCATGACCACACCCCAGCCCACAAAACGCACACATAGACGCATCACCAACACGCGCATCACCAAGCACGAGAGCGAGGCCACCAAATGACAACAGTCAACCCATCCGCCACCACAGCGTCCACCGCCGGTTCGCCGAGCACCGGCTCCACTGTGGAACCCAGCAATCCCAACGGCGAACTCGGCAAGAACGACTTCCTCAAGCTGATGATTGCCCAGCTGCAGGCCCAGAACCCCCTGGAACCCAGCAACGGCACCGAATACATCAGCGAGCTCGCTCAGTTCTCGCAGCTCGAGCAGACCACCAATCTCGCTCAGAGCAGCTCCCAATCCGACGCCGCTCAGCGGGTCGCCCAGGCGGTGGGGCTGATCGGGCACACCGTCTCCTACACCGATCCCACCACCGGCGCGACTGACAGCGGCAACGTGCAGAGCGTCGAGATCACCACCGAAGGCGCCACCCTCACAGTCGAAGGCACCGCGGGGATCGAACTCAGCGGTGTCACGGAGGTCAAATGAGCGTCGAGCTCAACCCGGCGCTGCACCCACCCGCGACGCTTGGTGGCACCCAGCCGGCTCCCGTCTCCCGAACGGCTGTCGAGACCGAGCGCTCCTCCGGGCCCTCCTTCGCGGACGCGCTCAAGGACGCTTCGCAGACGAGCGGCGCCGAACCGCTGCGCTTCTCCAAGCACGCCCTCGAACGCGTGCAGCGGCGTGGGATCGCACTCGATCCCACCACCCTTGGTCGGCTGCAGGAAGGCGTGGGGCGCGCCGCCGGCAAGGGCTCGCGCGACTCGGTTGTACTTGTCGACGGCACCGCCTTCGTGGTGTCCGTCAACAACCGCACCGTCGTCACGGCGGTTGGCTCCGAACACATGCGCGAGCACGTGTTCACCAACATCGACAGCGCCGTGATCGCATGAGTCCGACGATCACGGACATCACCACAAACGTCGCTCGACCACTTCACGGGACGGGCATCGATCAGCCGGCGGCAATGCCTCCGCTCTGACCACAACCACCGCAACAACGACAACCACGGCCGGACCTCATCGAGGAGGCCGCGAAAGGAAGTGACGCACCCATGATGAGTGGAATGTATGCCGCGATCAGCGGCCTCGACGCCAACGAGACGATGCTGAATGTGACGGCCAACAATCTCGCCAACGTCAACACGATCGGCTACAAGTCCCAGCGCGTGACGTTCGCCGACTCGCTGGCTCAGGTCGTGCGGGGAGCCTCTGGCTCCACCGTCAGCAACGGCGGCACCAACCCCGTGCAAATCGGTCTTGGTGTGCAAGTCGCCTCAACCGACAACGAAATGAGCGAGGGCTCGTTCGAGTCCACCAACAACCCGCTGGATGTCGCCATCCAGGGTGAAGGATTCCTGCGCGTCGGCAGTGGCACACCACCGACGGGACCCCCGTACACGTCCAACATTCCGGCCGGCGTCCAGTACACGCGCGAGGGCGACCTCACGACCAACACCAAGGGCTTCCTGACTACGCAGGCCGGCAGCTACGTGATCGGCCGCGAAGCGGTGGCGACCAAAACGGAAGCCGGCATCACCTACGAACCCGGGGCCAAGGATACCTACATCGTGATCCCCCCCGGCTCCGCCAACGTGTCGATCGGCGAGGACGGAGCGGTGAGCTACACCGACGAGAACCCCAAATCCCCGACCTTCGAACAGCAGGTCACCGCGGGGTACCTGTCGCTGGCGCAGTTCCCCAATCAGAACGGCCTGGAGCGCCTCGGCGGCTCACTGTGGGGACAGACCTCCAACTCAGGCGCACCAATGGTGGGCACACCTGACACGGGCGCCTTCGGACAGACCGTCGGTGGGGAGCTCGAGATGTCGAACGTCGACCTCGCCACCGAGATGACCAACATGATCACCGCCGAGCGCGGCTACCAGGCCAACTCGAAGGTGATCACCTCAGCCAACGAAATGCTCCAAACGGTGGTGACGATGGTCCAGTAACAGAGAGGCAGCACGGTCAGGGACGACCGCGAGGCGCCCGGTGGGCGTGGCCGCGACGGCGCGCCACGCCCACCAAGGGCGACATAACCAATGAGAGAAGGCTCACCATGATCACCCTTCACCGGCTCGGACACACCGACGAGCCATTCCAACTGAATCCCGATTTGATCGTCACTGTCGAGTCCACCCCGGACACCGTCGTGACGCTCGCCACCACCGCCAAGGTGGTAGTGGCCGAGAGCCCCGAGGAAGTCGCCGCCGCGCTGCGCGCCTGGCGCGTGAGCGTGCTCTCCGAGGCGATGCGCAACCGCCGCCCAGAGCGCCCGTCGCGGACCGGATTGCGCCTTGCCGGCACGGGCGAAGAACGGCCCACAGCAGTTGACGGACCACACCTCATAGCGCCCGATGGACCACACCGCACCACCGCTGAGGGAGCGCACGCCACGGCCGTCGATGAGCGTCAGCCGACAACCGCTGACGGATCCAACCCCACAATCATTGAAGGATCGCGGCCCACGGCCGATGAACGAGGGCGATGAAGGCCGCAACCGCCATAGGAATCGGGATCGCCTTCGGCTCTCTGTTGATGAGCTCGATGATGGACGGCACCAGCCCTGCCTCGTTCATCAACATTCCCGCGCTGATGATCATCCTCGGCGGCACCTGCGGTGTGACGTTGGCGAGCGTCGGGATGACCTCGATGAAGCGCATCCCCTCCCTGTACAAGCTCACCTTCTCCGCCGAACCCCCCGACCTGCGGGGGCGCCTGGACCTACTCGTGTCACTCGCCGACCAGGCCCGTCGCGACGGCCTGCTCGCGCTCGATGCGCAGCTCGGCGAGGTGGAGGATCCCTTCACACGAAACGCGCTTCAACTCGTGGTCGACGGCACCGACCCGGAGATGGTGCACGCGATCATGGAGGCCGAGGTCGATGGCATGTCCGCCCGCCACGCAGCCGGCGCGGCGCCGTTCGAGAAGGCCGGCGGCTTTGCGCCCACGATGGGGATCATCGGCACCGTGCTCGGCTTGGTGCACGTGCTGCAGAACCTCGCCGCCCCCTCCACGCTCGGCCCCTCGATCTCCGCTGCGTTCCTGGCAACCTTGATGGGCGTCGGCGCGGCGAATGTGATCTTCCTGCCCATCGCCAACCGTCTGAAGGCGATCTCCGCGGAAGAGGTCGAGCTGCGGATGATGACGCTCGAGGGGATCCTCTCGCTGCAGTCTGGCGACAACCCGCGCCTGGTCGCGGACAAGCTGATGTCCTACCTGCCACCCGCCGAGCGCGAGGCCGAGGACGGCGCAGAGCTCTCGTCGGCCGCAAGCCTGCAGGCGGAGGCGGCGTAGCGATGGCGCGCGGGCACGGTCGCAAACGCCGCGGGGGACACGCCGCCGAGCACGACAACGACGAGCGCTGGCTGCTCACCTACGCGGACATGATTACGCTGTTGATGGCACTGTTCATGGTGCTGTTCTCGATCTCCTCGGTGAACATCTCCAAGTACAGGACTCTCCAGATGGCGCTCAAGGCCGCCTTCTCCGGCGACATCCTGCCGGGCGGCAAGGCGATCGCCCAGCCCGGCGCGAGCGCCAACTCCAGCCGCGCCCCCACGACGATCGACACGCCCGCGATCGTGCGGCTGACTCCCAACGTCACCAGCGAACTCGAACACGTCCCCTCCAGCTCGCAGACGAGCTCAGCCTCGGCGGCGGCAAGCGCGGCGGCCAACGTGTCCGCCGCCCAACAAGAGCAGGCCAGCTTCGAAACGCTCAAGCGCGAGCTGAGCGAATACGCCGCCAAGCATGGGTTCGCGCGGTCGGTGCATATCGCCATCGAACAGCGCGGACTGGTGATCCGCGTGCTCACTGACGACCTCCTTTTCACCTCCGGCAGCGCCGCTCTTGAGAGCCAGGGCCAGCCCCTGCTGAGCGAGATTGCGCAGCTGTTGAACATCGACCACGTTCACCCGATCGCCGTCGAAGGCAACACCGACAACGTGCCGATCACCGGCGGGGCGTTCCCAAGTAACTGGGAGCTCTCCACCGCCCGGGCAAGCACCGTCGTACGTTTCCTGATCGGCAAGGGAGTCGATTCCCAGCGGCTCAGCGCCGTCGGCTACGCCGAACAACGGCCGATCGCCTCCAACGCCACAGCTGCTGGGCGCGCGCTCAATCGGCGCGTGGCGATTGTCCTGCAGCGCCTCTACTGAAACTCCGAGCCCGGCCGATACATAGGACAGGCCCGGCCTGTCGCCACCAACGATCCGACCCCAACCTAAATGTCCAAAAAGAAGCTCCTGATCCCCCTTGTTCTGCTGCTCGTGCTCGGCGTCGGCTACACGATGAGCAAGCCGAAAAAGACCGTCAAGCAGAAGATCCCCGGCACGATCTACGTGATGCCCCAGCCATTCCTGCTGAACCTCAGCGAAGGCCACTACGCGAAGATCTCGGTGGCGCTGGATCTTGCGCCGGGGCAGAGCGACGGCGCGTCCGCCGGGAGCACCTCCAGCTCAGGGGAAGGCGCGGGGACGCTCCCCGAGGAAGCCGCGGTCCGCGAAATCGTCACCAATATGGTGACCGGCCAGAGTGGCGGCACCCTTGTTTCGAGTCAAGGCCGCTCATCGATCAAGCACCACATCCTCGAGACCATTCGAGCCAAAACGAACGTCAAGGTGGAAGCCGTGTTGTTCCCCGAATTGACGGTTCAATAGGAGCGATAGGAGCAAGCGTCATGACCGATGCAGTCGTCTACGAGCAGCTCGACCACGACGCCGATACCGCGGGTGCAGGCTCCGACCCCGACCTTCGCCGTCTCAGCGAGGTTCCGATGGAGCTCAGCGTCGAGATCGGCCGCACACGCATGACCGTCGGCGAGACGCTGCAGCTGCGCGCCGGCTCGATCGTCACACTCGAGCGGCTCGCCGGTGAACCGGTCGACCTGCTCGTCAACGGCACCCCAATCGCCCGTGGCGAGGTGGTCATAATCGACGAGGAGTTCGGTCTGCGCGTTACCGAGATCGTCGAGGGTGAACTAGCCGCTGCGAACCTCGGCGAGCAGCCTGCAGCCGAAGCCGAGGAGCCCTCGCTGCCAGTGGGCGGGCAGGTCGACCCCGCCCAGCAGGAGTAACGGAGCCGCGATGAGCCAGGCCGAAGAAGAGCAGCAGGATCTCGGGGAGACCCCACCCAGAGACGCGGAGGCAGCCATGGACCCGTTGCCCGGCGACGCCGAGGCCGTCAATGACCCGTTGCTCAGCGACGCAGAGGCCGTCAATGACCCGTTGCTCAGCGACGCAGAGGCCGTCAATGACCCCTTGCCCGGCGACGCCGAGGCCGTCAAGGACCCGTCTTCCGGCGACGCGGAGGCAGCCATGGACCCGTTGCCCGGCGACGCACGCGACCCTGCTCGAAGTGAGGTTGGAGCCCACGCCGCCGACCCAGCCTCCACTGAGCCCGCTACGGAACCGACCGACGCAGAGCCGACCAGCGAGGTGGGTGGAACGCCGGACGACCCCGCCGACCAGCCCGCCCCTGAGGAGCCTGGGGACCCACAGGCCGCCAGCCCAACCGAGCGCAGCGGGCAACAAATCCGCACGGTGGACTTCTCCCAGCCCACCAAGTTCACCGCCGAGATGCGCCGCAGGATCCTGCGCGTGCTGGGCTCCTTCTGCGAAGCCTTTGCGCTGCGGCTCACCAACGAGTTGCGCGCTCCTGTCGAGCTCGCCGTCGATGACTCAAGCCAGCTCACCTGGTCGGCCGCCAAGGCCCAACTCGCGGCCGACACGATCGCCGTGGCACTCGGAGTGCAGCCGATTCAGCGCAAGATGCTGCTGTGCGTCGAACCTCCGATGGTGTTGCAATCGCTCGAGTGCCTGCTCGGGGGGCATCCCGCCCAAGCCGCCTCCGAACGGCGCTTCTCCGAAGTCGACTGGGCGCTCACTCAGCGTCTGCTGCAATCGCTGATCGCCCAGCTGAGCCCGGCGTGGCGCGACCTCGGCGGGCTCGAGCTGAGTCTCGGCGAGGTCGACCTCGAGGGTGACGCAGGCGTGGTGGCACCGATCGGGGAACCAACATTTGTGGTCACCATCAAGAGCGGCATCGACTCGCTTGTGTCCAGCATGTCACTGCTGATCCCGTGGTCGGCGATCGGGCCCGTCGCCGACGAAATCCTTGGCGCCGGACCGCGTCTGCAGGACACCGATTCCCGCGAGGCACGCGCGATGAGCCGTGGACTGGCCGGCGCCCGCGTCTGCCTGCGCGCGGAGGTTGGCGCCCGCGAGATGGCCGTCGAGCGGGTGCTTGCACTTACCCCCGGCACGCTGCTTGCGTTGCAGGATCGCGCGGATGAGGGAGTGCGACTGTTCGCCGAGGGCGTCCCCCTCGGCCGCGGCCGGCCCGGTCTGCGCGGCACCCGACGCGCGGTGAAGCTGACCGAGGCGATCGCGCCCGGCGCGAGCACGGTGCAGCCGCTGCGCTCCGATCACCCCGCCGCCGCGTCCACGAGCCGCGATCAGCCGACTCCCACGCGCGAGAGCCTTGCGCGGATGATGGGGGTGCCCGTGCGCGTGTGGGCCGAGCTGGGGCGCACGATGCTGCCCCTGGGCCAAGCCCTGGAGCTGCCGCCGGGCGCCGTCGTCGAGCTCGACCAGGGTGCCGAGTCACCAATCGAGCTATTCGTCAACGGCATGCACTTTGCCTCCGGCGCCCTCCAGGTTGGCGGCGAGGGCGAGTGGGCCGTGCAGATCGACGCGCTGGCCTGACCGCGTGCTCCCACAACGGGCCCAGCTCCCACAGCAGCACCGACAGCTGCTTTACAAAATAAAGTGTTTAGGGGGCCGAAAAAACACAGACTCCCGACCCCTGCCGTTCGTTCATCCGGCGGTCACCCCCGCACGCACCGCGGGCGGCGTAACTCAAGGCATTTAGGCCCGCGCCGATAACCGGGGCGACTCTCCTCGGAGTCGTCCCTCGATGAACAGTTTAAGAACGCCCTTGCGCGCGGCCCCTCGGGCCGCTCTTCCCGCGCTCGGCATGGCCACGATCGGCCTTGCCGTGCTTGCTGGCGCCTGCCCGGCGCAGGCTTTCACGCCGAGCTCGAAAGGCGGAGGGGAAAAGACCGCGCTCAACCTGCTGCCGACCTCCACCGGCTCGCAAACGAGCTCCGGGGGACCGAGCATCGTGCGGACGATCGTCGGGCTGCTGATCGTGATCGCCGTGATCTGGGGGCTGACCTGGATCCTCAAGCAGGTCAAGACCGGGCGCGACACGCGCAGCGCCGGCAGCGGTCTGACCAGCCTGGCCACGCTGGCGCTTGGATCGGGGCGCACGCTGCACCTTGTGCGCGCCGGGCGCGACTACCTGCTGGTTGGCACCGCCGAGCATGGTGTGGCACACATCCACCGCTACACCGAGGAGCAGGCCCGCGACGCCGGCCTGCTCGAGCTTCCCGAGCCTCCCGCCGACGGCGAGACCAACCCAGGTGGCGCCACCGCTAGCCGCCTCCTGCAGATCCCCGGCCAGGCGCGAACCCCCGGCGTGCCGAACGCAGTGTCGGACGCAATCGAGCGCCTGCGCGAATGGACGGTGCGCCGGTGATCGCGCGAGCGGCCAATCCCGAGCGGAAATGGACGGTGCCGGCGATCACGCGAGCGGCTAATCCCGAGCCGAAATGGACAGTGCCGGTGACCACGCGCGCGGCCAATCCCGAGCCGAGTAACACGTGCCTGACGCCCGATGAACAGGGGGTGGGACGGTGAACGTCAACTCCTCCAACGCGGTGCAGATCCTGCTGCTCGTCGGCGGGCTGGCGCTGATCCCGGCGGTGCTGTTCACCGTCACCGGCTTCTCCCGCATCCTGATCGTGCTCGGCTTCATCCGCACCGCCGTCGGCACCAACAACGCTCCGCCCAACCAAGTGCTGGTGGGGATCGCCCTGTTTTTGACGATCTTCGTGATGTCGCCCACGATCAGCGCGATCAAGCGCGACGCGATCGAACCGCTCACCGCGCACCGCATCTCCACCACCACCGCGATCAAACGAGCCGAGCAGCCCCTGCGTGAATTCATGTTCCATCAAACCCGCGTGGAGGACATCTCCCTATTCGTCAGTCTCGCCCACGCCAAAACCCCCCATACCCGCGCCGAAGTGCCCACCGAGGTGCTGATCCCGGCGTTCATCGTGTCCGAGCTGAAGAGTGCTTTTCAGATCGGCTTCTTGATCTTCCTGCCGTTCCTCATCATCGACCTGATCGTCTCCTCCACGCTGATGAGCATGGGGATGATCATGCTGCCGCCCACCTTCATCTCCCTGCCTTTCAAGATCCTGCTGTTCGTGCTGGTTGACGGCTGGGACCTCGTGATCAAGGCGCTCGTGCAGAGCTTTCACGTCCACTAGGAGGATCGACACAACATGGACCAGGACACCGTCATCAACCTCGCCTCCCAGGCGATGAGCCTCGCTTTCAAGGTCGCCGGGCCACTGCTACTCGGCGCGATGCTCGTCGGCCTGCTGGTCTCGATCTTCCAGGCCGTCACCCAGATCCAGGAGCAGAGCCTCACCTTGATCCCGAAGATCGCCGCGATGGCCGTGATCGTCGTGTTGCTCGGCCCGTGGATGCTCAACCAACTGGTGCTCTACACCACCAACCTCTACTCCGCGATCCCCTCGATGGTGGGTTGATGATCCAGGGTCACCCCACGCTGGGCCGCCAGGCCACAGTTCCATCCGAGGCCAACGACCAACCCGAGGGCGGCTTGCGACCGCGTCTGTGCAAACCACTTGGCGGCCCGGCGTGATTGGCATCCTCAACCAGCTCGCCGGCAACGAGCTCGCCGGCTTCATCCTTGTGCTGGCGCGGGTGAGCCCGCTGTTTCTGCTCGCCCCGCCGTTCTCCTCGCCGATGGTGCCCCCCCGCGTGCGCGGCATCGTCGCGGTCGGCATCTCGATGGGCCTCGCCCCGATCGCCCTGCACGGGCAGCACATCCCGACCGACCCGCTGACTCTTGCTGCGCTGGTGGTCGAGGGGATCCTGGTGGGGCTCGGCTTCGCCTTCTCCTTCGCCGTGCTGTTTGCCGCCGTGGAAACCGCCGGCGCACTCGCCGACCTCGGCGCCGGCTTCTCCTACGGCAGCCTGATCAACCCCATCGACGGCAACGAAAGCGGCCCCATCTCGCACGTCTACTCGCTCGTCGGACTCGCGATCTTCCTCGTGATCGGCGGCGAAGCGTGGGTGATACGTGGCCTCGCACGCACCTTCCAGCTCGTTCCGCTCACCTCGGGCCCGCGCCTCGCCACGCTCTTCGGAGGCGCCGAGCAGGTGTTCTCGACCGTGTTTGCCTCCGCCGTGGAGATCGCCGCGCCGGTGCTGATCGCGCTGCTGATCACCGACGCCGCCTTCGGCGTGGTGTCGCGCGTGGTACCCCAGCTCAACGTGTTCGCCGTCGGCTTCCCCGCCAAGGTGGCGGTGGCGCTGCTGCTGGTCGGCGCCTCGATGCCGTTCGTCGCGGGCTGGATCTCCAACCAAATGTCCACCTCGGTGGGCGCCGCGCTCGGCGCTCTGCACGTCGGATGATGAGCGGGGGGATTTGAGATGGCCCAGGAGGAGCGCACCGAGAAAGCAACCCCCAAGCATCGTGAGCGTGCCCGCAAGCAGGGGCAGGTGGCGCGCTCCGCCGATGTCGGCGGCTCGGTTGTGATCGCCGGCGGGCTGTTCGCGATCACCCTGCTCGGCCCCTCGATCGTGGGCTCGGCGGCGGCAGCCTTCCGCGAGATCCTCGCCGAGATTGCCACGCCCGCCAAGGTCACCAGCGCCGCCGGGCTGCATTCGCTGATGGAAGTGGGGCTCTCGACGCTGGAGCTCACGGTCGGGCCGATCGCCGCCATCTGCTTCGGCGCCGGCCTGCTCGCCGGAGCCGGCCAGATCGGCTTTCGCCCGGCCCCCAAAGCGCTCGGCATGGACTTCAAGCGGATCAACCCGGTGTCGGGCGCGCGCAACCTGTTCGGCCCCAACCTGCTGTTCGAAACGCTGAAGGCGGTCGCGAAGATTGCCGTCGTCGGCGCCGTCGCCGCGCTGGCGATCGTCCCCGGTATGAGCGCGCTGGCCTCCGAGGTCGGGATTACTCCCGGCGCGCTTGGCGTCATCATGGGCCAGCGCGGGATGGAAGTCGCACAGCACGCCGCCTTTGCCTACCTGGCGATCGCCGCGATCGACTACGCCTGGCAGCGTCGCCGCACCGAGCGCAAGCTGCGCATGACCAAGCAGGAGCTCAAGGACGAGCAGCGCCAGTACGGACTGCCCGCCGAGGTCAAATCGGCCCTGCGCCGCCGCCAAATGCAAGCGGCCCGCAAACGGATGATGGCGGCTGTGCCCGAGGCGGATGTGGTGATCGCCAACCCCACCCACTTCGCGGTGGCACTGCGCTACGACGGCAGCCGCCCCGCGCCCGAGGTCGTGGCGAAGGGCCAGGATCTGGTGGCCCTGCAGATCCGGCGCATCGCCGAAGAGCACGACGTACCGGTCGTCAGCGACCCTCCGCTCGCACGCGCGCTGCACGCCTCCGCCGAGGTTGGCCAGGCGATCCCCGAGGAGCTGTACGCCGCGGTGGCACGCGTGCTCGCCTTCGTCTACCGCCTCGCCAAGCGCAAGAGGTACGCGCTGTGAGCTACCCAATTTCAGGCCCCGACTTTCACCCCAGCGTGGTGCCCTCATGAACGCAGACACCGTCCGGCGTCTGCTGCGCCACACCGACCTGCTCGCCGCGATCGCGGTGGTGATGGTGGTGACGATGCTCGTCGTCCCACTGCCCGCCCCGCTGCTGGACTTGCTGATCACGCTGAACATCTCCGGCGCGCTGACGATCGTGGTCGCGACGATGTACCTCAACAAGGCGCTGGACTTCGCCTCCTTCCCCTCGCTGCTGCTGTTGACCACGATGTTTCGCCTCGCGATCAACGTGTCGGTGACGCGCCTAATCCTCACCACCGGCGACGCCGGCAGCGTCGTGAAGGCGTTTGGGGAGTTCGTCGTCTCCGGCAACGTCGTGGTCGGCCTCGTGATCTTCCTGATCCTCGTGGTGATCCAGTTCGTCGTCGTCACCAACGGCGCCGGGCGCGTGGCGGAGGTGGGGGCGCGCTTCACGCTCGACGCGATGCCCGGCAAGCAGATGGCGATCGACGCCGATCTGAACGCGGGGCTGATCACCGACGAGCAGGCCCGCAACCGCCGCGGAGAGATTGCCCAGGAAGCCGACTTCTACGGCGCGATGGACGGCGCCTCGAAGTTCGTCAAGGGCGACGCCGTGGCGGCGCTGATCATCACCGCGATCAACCTCGTCGGGGGAATCGTGGTGGGCGTAGCGCAGCGCGGGCTGTCGTTCAGCGAAGCGACTCACCAGTTCTCGCTGCTGACTGTCGGCGACGGCCTCGCCGCACAGATCCCCGCGCTGCTGATCTCCGTTGCCACCGGCATCATCGTCACCCGCGCCGCCTCCGAAAAGGACCTCGGCAGCAACGTCGCCACGCAGATCCTGCGCCAACGCAAGGCACCGCTCGTCGCCGCCGCCGTGATCGGCCTGTTCGCGCTCGTCCCGGGCCTGCCGAAGCTGCCGTTCCTGATGATCGCCGCGATCTTCGGCGCGATCGGCTGGGCCGTTCGCAACGGATTGCCAGGCGAGGAGGGTTTGGATAAGGGGGGGGTACTTGCGGCGGCGCGGGGCCCTGGTTCCGATTCCCAGCCGGCGCTGCCAGCGGGCGGGCAGGGATCGGAGGAGGCGATGGAACGGCTGTCGGTCGACGCCCTGGAGCTCGCCGTCGGCTTCGGCCTCGTCCCGCTCGTGGACGGCAGCTCCGGCGGCAACCTGCTGCGACGCGTCTCCGCGATCCGCCGCCAGATCGCCGGCGAGCTCGGGATCGTGATTCCCGCGGTGCGCATCCACGACGAGCTCGGCATGGAGTCGCACGAGTATGTGCTGAAGGTGCGCGGCTCGGAGGTCGCCCGCGCGCGGATCATGCCCGGGCACCTGCTCGCGATGGACCCCGGCGACGCCGCCGGCGGCCTGCAGGGGATCCCCACCACCGAGCCCACCTACGGCCTGCCCGCCGTCTGGGTGCACACCTCCGATCGCGCCGAGGCTGAGGCGCTCGGCTACACCGTCGTCGATGCCGAGGCGATGATCGTGACCCACCTCACCGAGACGATCCGCAACCACGCCTCCGAGCTGCTCACCCGCCAAGACGTGCGGACGCTGCTCGACCAGCTCAAGGAGACCAACGCCGCCGTCGTCGAGGAGGTCGTCCCCGAGGCGCTGTCGCTTGGGGAGATCCAGCGCGTGCTGCGCTCGCTGCTGGCCGAAGGCGTGCCGGTGCGTGACCTCGGCACGATCATGGAGGCGATCGGCGACAAGGCGCGAATAACACGTGACACCGGCCTGCTGACCGAGTACGCACGCCAGGCGCTGGGCCGCGCGATCACAGCCCCCCATCTGGACGAGCGGCTTTGCCTGCAGGCGATCACCCTTGACCCTGCGATCGAGCAGGAGGTCGCCACCTCGATCACCCAAACCACAGACGGCGAGTACCTAGCGATCGACCCGCCGCGCGCACAGGCGATCGTGGGCGCTTTGCGCGCCCAGGTCGAGCACGCCAGCGCGCGCGGCACCCGCAACCCGGTGCTGCTCTGTTCCGCGCGCGTGCGCCGCCACCTGCGCAGGTTGATCGCCCAAGCCCAGCCCCATCTGCCGGTCTGCTCCTACAACGAGATCGCGCCCGGCGTCAACGTCGAGACGATTGGAGTCATCCACGCATGAGCACCTTCACCAACAAGCCCGCCGCCCTGCAAGAGGGATCGCGCATTTTTCGCGGACGCACAACCGAGGAGCTGATCCCCAGGATCGTCGCTGAGCTCGGCTCGGACGCGATCGTACTGCGCCACCACAAGGGCCTCACCGGCGGGTTCGCCGGCTTCTTCCAGCGATCGTTCGTCGAAATCGAGGCCTGCCGCGGCGGGGGCCAACTGCTCGACCGCTATGACGAGGACGACGCCACCCCCGCGCTGCCCGGGGCGTTCGAGGATGACGCCCCCGCGCTGCCCGGAGAGTTTGCGGATGACGCCCTGGCGCTGCCCGGGAATGACGGACCCACGCTTTCCGGGCGATTCGCCGACCACCAAGCGCAGGTGGAGGCGGAGATTGAGGACCAACTCGCGCTCGACGCCTGGAGCCACGGATACGACAACGCCAACCCCTTCGCCGCGGCGCTCGCCGACGCCGAAGCCGCGGTGCGCGCCGCCGAGCCCGCCGTTCCGCCCGCCCTCGATGCGGCGCTGGCGGCCGCGCTCGCCAACGCCGAAGCCGCAGGCCTTCCTGTCGAGCCAGCGATTTCCACCGTCCACGACACGGCGCTGGCGGCGGCGCTCGCCGACGCTGAAGCCGAAGCTGAAGCCGTCGCCGCAGCCAACGCCGAGGCCGAAGCCATCGCCGCAGCCGACGCCGAGGCCGCCGAAGCTGCCGAACTCCGCGTCGAGGTCACACCGCTACCCGAACAAGATCCGACGCTCGCCAACACCACTTCCTTCAGCCAAGTTGAGTCCGTGGAGCCATCCCCAGCCACCGCGCCGGCCGCGCTCGGACGTGCGGAGGATGAGGTTGAGCGCGCGCTGCTCGAGCGCACTCTGCTCGAGGTCGGGTTCGACGAGCGGTTCGTGAGCGAGGTGCTCGACGCGGCCGCCGCGCATCTGCTCCCGCTGATCGCATCCCCCTCCCCCTCCTCTTCCTCTTCGCTATCCCCCTCCCCGCTCGCCCAGGCGGTGCGCCGGGAGCTCCAGCAGCGGATCCCGGTCTGCCCGCCGCTACCGCCAGGACCGGCCACGGTCGCCCTGGTGGGACCCGGCGGCAGCGGTAAGAGCGCCTGCTGCGCCACGCTGCTGGATGCTTACCAGCGACGCAGCACACTCCCCGCCGCCAGCGCCGTGTTGACGCCAACCACCGACGACGGGGCGGCGCAGGCATTGCACAGTGCCCGCAAAGAGGGCCTGTTGCTGCTTGACACTCCCCCGCTCTCGCCGGCCGACCACGCCTCAATCGACACGCTCGCGGCGATGCTCAAGCCGCTGGCGCCCGATCGCGTGGTGCTTGCGCTGCCCGCCACGCTCGGTGCCAAGCCGGCAACCCGCCTACTGGAGGCATACCGCCCGCTGGAGACGAGCGCGCTTGCGATCACCCACACCGATGGCACCGATCAGCTCGGGGTCGCCGTGCAGGTCGCGTGCGCGCTCGGTCTCGCTCCCGCGTATCTGCTGGAGCGTAACGGGAGCGGGTGGGCACTCACTTCGATCGACCCAGCCGATCTCGTCGACAGGCTGCTTCCGTCGCAATGAAACTGAAGCGCGCCAAGGAGCAGGACTGCGCGGAGTTTGTACTCCCGAATCGCTCGGATGCGGTCACGATCGTGCGCCCGAGCGGTGAGCGCGTGCAGGCGCGGGTCGCCGAGTGCGACGGGGAGCAGTTGCTGGTGGCGTTGATGTTTCGCGCCGATCGCCCACTCGACGATGGTCGGCTGAGCGAGCTGCAACTCGAGTACACCAACCCCCGCGGGCGGATCAGACTGCGGGGCACGGTGACGCTTGTCGACCGCGAGCTGCTGCGCTTTCGCGATCTGCAACAGCCTGAGACGATCCAGCAACGGGAGTATGTGCGGGTCCAATCCAGCCGACCGGTGCTGGTTGTCACCGGGGGCAGCCAAGGCACGGTTCAGACCTATTCGGTGGACATCAGCGGCGGCGGGATGCTGCTGGCGGGACCGAGCACGTTGAAGGTCGGCGAGCAGGTGCAGTTCCGGCTGACAACCGCCAAGGGAACGCCGCCGATCAGTGGCGTCGGCACCATTGTGCGCGCCGACAGCGAGGGCCGGCGCGCACTCTGCTTCGACGAGATTGCCGAGGGCGAGCACCGGCGCCTGGTGCGCTTCATCTTCGAATGTCAGCGCGCCGAACGCCGCCGGGGCTTAGAGGGTGGCGCAGGCGGCCGTAGGCTGCCGAGCCGGGCCCCTCGTTCCTCAGAAGAAGGTGGCGCAGGCGGCCGTAGGCTGCCGAGCCGGGCCCCTCGTTCCTCAGAAGAAGGTGGCGCAGGCGGCCGTAGGCTGCCGAGCCGGGCCCCTCGTTCCTCAGAAGAAGGTGGCGCAGGCGGCCGTAGGCTGCCCAGCCAAACCCCTCGTTCCTCAGAAGAAGGTGGCGCAGGCGGCCGTAGGCTGCCCAGCCAAACCCCTCGTTCCTCAGAAGAAGGTGGCGCAGGCGGCCGTAGGCTGCCGAGCCGGGCCCCTCGTTCCTCAGAAGAAGGTGGCGCAGGCGGCCGTAGGCTGCCCAGCCAAACCCCTCGTTCCTCAGAAGAAGGTGGCGCAGGCGGCCGTAGGCTGCCCAGCCAAACCCCTCGTTCCTCAGAAGAAGGTGGCGCAGGCGGCCGTAGGCTGCCCAGCCAAACCCCTCGTTCCTCAGAAGAAGGTGGCGCAGGCGGCCGTAGGCTGCCGAGCCGGGCCCCTCGTTCCTCAGAAGAAGGTGGCGCAGGCGGCCGTAGGCTGCCCAGCCAAACCCCTCGTTCCTCAGACGAAATGAGTGGTCATGGCCGCTGAGAGCTCCAAACTAGTACTCGCCGAGCACCCCCGCGCGGTGCGCGGCATCGCGCGGGCCAAGGCGTGGGGCGGCCTCGGCGGGTTTCTGATCGGCGGCTACCTCTCGCTGCCCACCCACGCCCTCGCCGAAGCTGGCGTGCGCGCGCTTGCAGCGGGAGTTGTGTGTTATGTAGCGGCGTGGGCCGGCGCGGTGTTCCTGTGGCGGCGCCTTGTGGTTGTCGAGCTGCGCGACGCCCAGCAAGAGCTGCTCGCCGCCGAGATCGCCAAGCTGCGAGGACCTTGAGAACCCAACCCGGTTGCACCGTGTAAGAGGACAACATGGACCCGATCCAACCGATCGATCGCCGCTCTCCTTGGATCTCCGAGCTCGCGGCGGAGCGGGTGCAAGGCACATCCCGCGAGCATCGTAAGACGCCGCCCAGCGGCGACCGCAAGGGATCGCGCCGCAAACCGGCCTCCGATGGGCCACAGGGGGAGCAAGGATCCGACGGGGACGGCCCCGAGGGCCGACACATAGACGTACACGCCTAACCAGTCAATCATCTGACTGCAAGCCGCGGCATGGATACGGCCCCGGAACTTGCCGGAACCGGGCAGCCTCAGTTGGCGTGGCCCGTACCCCGTTGTCCAAGCTATTCGGCCCGCCCTCAAGTATCGCTCGCCGATGACGATAAACCGGCGTGTAAGAAGGGCTGACAGGGAGTCGGCCCGGGACTGACCCAAACAATCGTCATCAAGGAGATGAACGCATGTCCCTGAGCATCAACACCAACGTCGAGTCGCTGATTGCCCAGCGCAACCTCAGCACCACCGAAGGCTCTCTGTCCACGTCGATGGAACGCCTGACCTCCGGCCTGCGCATCAACTCGGCCGCAGACGACGTCGCCGGCTATGCCGCCAACGAGCGCCTTCAAGGTCAGGTCAACGGCGTCGCCCAGGCGCAGCAGAACACCCAGGACGCAGTGTCGCTCGTACAGACGGCACAGGGCGCGCTCAACGACGTGGAGCAGATGCTCCAGCGCATGCGCGAGCTCGCGGTGCAGTACGCCAACGGCACCAACTCGGAATCGGATAAAAAAGCGATCGAAGCCGAGTCGGGACAGCTGGAAAAAGAGATCGAACGCGTCGGCACCACGACCAAGTTCAACGGCGTGGAATTGCTGGCCAAGGCAGAAGAAATCAAGTTCCAGGTCGGCCCCGACGAAGCTGAAACGATCGCCGTCAAAACGGCCAAGCTCAGCGAATCGGTCGGGAAACTGGAAATTGGCAAAATCGAATCGGTCGAAAAAGCGATTGAAAAAGTCGCCACCCTCGCCGGTGAATTCGGTTCGGCTCAGGACCGCCTCCAGTACACCCAGAGCAACCAGGCGATCTACGGGGAGAACCTCTCCGCCGCCCAGAGCGCGCTGGTGGACGCCAACATGGCGGCTGAAATGAGCAACTTCACGCGGGCCCAGGTGCTGCAGCAGGCCGACGTGGCGCTGCTCACGCAGGCCAACTCGCTGCCCCAGGCAGTGTTGAAACTGGTCGGCGGCTGATCACAAATCTTCCTCAGTGGTGGCGTCTGAGGCGCCACCACTGCAGCGAAGCCCTCCCTGGGCGGGTTTTCCCGCCCAGTGAAGGTCAACAACGCTTCGGACGGTCAGGGAAGGCCGGCAGAAGCCACATACCGCCGATTCATCGAGGGAACGGTGGTCGAGATGGGCAGCCTTTCGGCTGCCCATCTCGCGTTTAAGCAGCGTCTCGCAAAGTAGACGGTGCGCCCCCACCCACCCCGTTTTCGGCCGCCCACCGCTTCTTTATTTTGAAATGCCCATCCCCGTCGTTTCGCTCCAGGCGATCACGGGATATCATGGGCCGCCCGGACGCGGGGATCTCCCTATGGCGCCGATCCTCACCAGCAATGCGACTGTTCTCTGCGTACACGGCGGGCAGGTCATGCTCATACCCAGCCAGAGCCAGGTAACCATCCAGGGTGGCGCGGTGATGTGCGAACCGGACCTGATGGGCGCTGTGATCGTGGGTTGCGCCCAGCCGCCCAGTCCGGGCACTACGCCGTGTACCGCCGTCATCTCGACGCTCCCGGGCTCCACCTCGCTCAAGGTCTCAGTCGGCGGCTGCCCCGCCTATGTGGCCACCCTCAGCGGCCTCACCGACGGTGTCCCTCCCGGAGCGATCATGGTCGTCGACCCGGGGCAGACGCAGGTCGAGGGCTGAGCGAGCGCGATGGACGAGCCCGACGAGACTCCAACCGGCGCCCCCGGCGCCGGCCCCCAAGCCACTTCGATCGTCCGATCCGTCGGGCGTTATGAAATCCTCCGCGAGGTCGGTCGCGGGGGCATGGCGGTCGTGTACCTGGCACGCCAGCGCGATCTGGACCGGCTGGTCGCGCTCAAGGAGCTCTCGAGCTTCCACGCCAGCGCCCCGGAATTCGCCGAGCGTTTCCTGCGCGAGTCGCGCCTAGCGGGGTCGCTCAGCCACCCGAACATTGTCACCGTCCACGAGTACTTCGAGGAGGGTGGGATCCCGTACATCGCGATGGAGTACGTGTCGCAGGGCTCCCTACGCAAGTGGGTCGGCAGCCTGTCGCTCGCCCAGCTCGCGGGCGCGATGGAGGGAATCCTCGCCGGCTTGGCGCACGCCGAGCCGCTGGGGATCGTCCACCGGGATCTGAAGCCGGAGAACATCATGGTCACCGGCGAGGGGCGGGTGAAGATCACCGACTTCGGGATCGCCAAGGCCACCCAGAGTGCCGGCACGGCGGCGTTTATGACCGCCACCGGCACGACCGTCGGGACACCCACATACATGGCGCCCGAGCAGGCGATGGCTCAACAGCTCGGCCCCTGGACCGACCTCTACTCGGTGGGGGTGATGGCCTATGAGCAGATCGTCGGCCGTCCACCCTTCCACGACACCGACACGCCGATGGCGATCCTGCTGCGCCACGTCAAAGAGCCGATCCCTCCGCTGGTCGACGTTAAGCCGGACGTGGACCCCGCCCTTTCGGATTGGGTCGAACGGCTGCTCGTGAAGGAGCCCGCGGATCGCACTCGCAGCGCCGTCCAAGCCTGGGAGGAGCTCGAAGAGATCCTCCTCAACCTGCTCGGCCCGCGCTGGCGGCGCGAAGCCAGGCTGCCGGAGCGAGGGCCCACGGTGATTACCCCGCTACCGCTGACCCCGGCGCCCTTTGACAGCCAGCGCACGCCGGCGGCGACACCCACCGCGCCGAGCCCGCAAGAGGCCGAGTCGCAGTTCATCACCTTCGGCCGCGCGCCCGAGCCACTCCCCGCCCCGGTGGAAGAGCCCCGGCCCGCACCTGCCCCTGGGTCCGTGCCACCACCGTCCGAGCCCGCGCCCACCCCCGCGCCGACACCACCCGAGCCCACGCCCGTACCGCCGCGAGACCCGACGCCCGCGCCTACGCCCGTACCGCCGCGAGACCCCATCCTCGAGCCCACGCCGCCCCTGCCGGAGCCCCCGCCCGTCCCCGCCCCCGGGTCTCCCCCTTCACTGCCAGAGCTCACGTCCACACCGCCGCCAGAGCCGCCCGTCGCTGCAACCCGGGAGCCCCCGTTGGCGCTCACACCCGAGCCATCTCTGGCACCGTCTCCAGAGCCGCCGCCCCCACCACCAGAGGAAGTGCCTCCCGCGGACGTTGAGCCGCAATCGGAGGAAAGCCCGATCGCCTCCGGGCCGGCGCCGGCCGCGATCTCAGAACCACGGATGGCCGCGGCCGCCGCGGAGCCTGCCCCCGCCGGCGCGCGCAAGGAGACCCGGGCTACTCCGTCCGGCGTCCGGCGGGTTGGGAACTACCGGCTTACGGGTGTGGCGGCTGCGCTCGTGCTCGCGGCCGGCGCCGGGTTCGCACTGGCGCCCTCCTCCGGCAGCGCGGGCGCGTCGGCGCTCAGCGGCAGCGCCGCCAATGGCTCGTACGAGGTTTCCTTCCCATCCAGCTGGCAGCAGCAGAGCAGCGTCCCTACCACGCCCGGTCTGCCGCTGAGCGACTCGCTGGCACTGGCCGCACCGGCAGCTGGCGGCGAGCTGGTGATCGGCGCCGCCACCCCCGACGGCCCCACACTGCTGCCCGCGAGCTTCCTCTCCACTCTGCCGAGCGCCCCCCAGGGCGAAGCGGTCCATCTGGGGGCACTGGAGTTCTATCGATACCGTGATCTTCAGCCCTCTGGCGCCGCCGGGCCCGAGACGGTCTACGCGCTGGCAAGCAGCTCCGGCGCCGTGGTCGGGGTGTGCGTGCTTCCATCGAGCGGCGCCGGGGCCGTCGCGGCGGACTGCGAGCGCATCCTCGGCTCGCTCAAGTTGACTACCGGCGGCGCGCTGGCGCTCGGCCCCTCCCAGGCGTACGCAGCGACACTGAGCCGTGCGTTGTCGACCCTCAACTCGGTACGTGCCTCTGCCGGGGCACAGTTGGACAAGGCAAAGACCGCGAAGACCCAGGCCGCTGCCGCCAAACGCCTGGCGCAGGCTCACGAACAGGCGGCCGCCGCGGTCAGCGGAGCCAGCCCGGGCCCTGCCGGCAAGTCCGTCAACGCCGCGATCGCGGCCGCCCTATCGAAGATCGCCAGTGGCTACGCGGCGATGGCGAGCGCCGCCCACGACGCAAACAGCGGTGCCTACAACGGCGCTCGCCAGACTGTAGGCAGCGCCACCGCCGCCCTCACCAGCGCTTTGCGGGAACTGCACAAGCTAGGCTACGAATAGCCCGTCACATCCGCCCCAGCAGTTCCTGCGCCGCGCTCAGCTGCAGCTGGTAGCGGCCGCGGTATTCTTCCGCCGGCCGCTCGATTTCGTCGATCCATTCGCCGTAGTTGGCGGGGTTGGAGCCAAAGTGGCGCTCGGGCATCTGGTTCTTGACGGCGAGCGCTTGGTCGATGAACCACTTCACCTGCAGCGACGGATCGTTGGGGTAGCCGGCGTATTGGCCGTTGTCCCAAATGCTCGTGCGCATCTGGAAGTAGCCAAGCGAGTCGCGGTCCCCGAAGTTGTCGTTGTGCAGGCTCGACTCCACCAGCGACGCCATCACCGGCAGCTCGCGCGGCAGCCCGTGCTTCTGGGCGAGGTCGCCCATCCACTGCGCGAGCTCGGCCTTCGGGGCGTTGTCGCCGGGGTAGGGGATCATGCCCGAGGAGGCCCCGTCGAGCGCCCCAGCAGCGGCGTCGACCCCGCCGCCCGAGCCGGGTGAGGCTTCGGCGGCGCTCGCGCTCCCCGGTGCGCCAGCCACGGTCGGAGTACCGGCCGGCTGGGCCGCCGGCGCTCCGCCGGGTGCCTGGCCCGGAGGCGGGGAACTCGACGGCGGCTGCACCGCCTGGAGGAATTTCACGGTGTGGTGCGAGCCCAAGGGCCGCGGCGCCGCGGCCCTGAAGACCCCCGTATCCGGCTGGCTGGGCGACGCTCCGGCGAGCTGAGCTCCGCCGGGCGATTCGGCGGCGGTGGCAGCCGCCGAATCCGCCCCCGGTGCAGGGCTGCCCGCCGCAGAGACACCCTCGGCGGCGGCGGGCCCGGGAACGGCGGCAGCACCCAGAGCGGGCGCCGCGGATGGCACAACCGGAGGCGAGGATGGATCTCCCGGCGCGCCGCCGAGCGCCGAGGCTTGCGGCAGTGCGGCGTCGTACCTCGGTCGCACAACGCCGGTTACTTCGCCGGGCGCATAGGTGTGTTCGGTGACGTTGTTTTCGTAGTTGCCCGCGATCGTGTGGATCCCTTCGCCGTCGACCTTCACGACCATCGCCACGTGCTCGCTGCCGCCGAAAGTGACCAGATCGCCCGGTCGTATCGCGCTGACCGGCAGGATGCCCTTCTCGAAAGGCCCTTCGCCATGGCTGGCCATGTCGAGAATTGAAGCGACCGAGGCGATCGAGTCGGGCACCTTCAACCCCGCGTGCTCCAGCGCGTGGCCAACGAAAATGCCGCACCAGGGCGCACCGTGGAAGCCGAACGACGCCTCGAAGCGATTGAGCGAGGGTCCCACGTTTTCGCCTTCGGACTCGGGCAGCCTGTGCAGCATCGAGTGCGCCCAGGCGAGGGCCGTGGAAGCGCCGCCGCCGGTGCGCGCCTGCGGGCCCGCGAGCGCCTCAGCCGCTGAGGATGAGATGGCGGGGAGCGGCCCGCCCGGCGCCGCGGAGACCACGCCCGCAGATGAGGCCACACCGGATCCGGGAGCCTCGGCCACGGCGCCCACCTCGCCCGGGGTGCCCGCCGCGGAGTCGAGGGCACTCGGAGCACCGGGCGCCGCCCCCACCGCCTGGGCTCCTACGGGAGAAGCCTGGTAGTCCCCTGGCGAGGTAAATGCGAGATGCAGCCGGTTCACATGCTGGGCGTCGGTGAAGAAGCCCTGCGACTGGATCGGCCACGGCGTGCCGATCTCGTTAGGGCGTGCGTCCGGTTCCATCGCCGCGATCTCGGTGATGAGGTCACGCGCGGCAACGTTGGAGGGGCCGACGGGCTGCCCGTCGACCGAGATGATGTCGATCGCCTGAGCGTGCACCGGTTCGGTGCTCGTCTCGATGTCGCCGATCACGATGTTGTGGTGAGCCACCGCGTTGTCCAGCACCGACACCATCCGGGGGTCGACGGCGCCATGCGCGAAGATCGCCCGCACGCCGGGCGGCATCGCCAGGTGCGGGTTGTCCAGTAGCTCGGCCAGCCCAGCGCCCGTCCCGCCGGCGGACACCTGCCCGGGCAGGTCGGTGACCTGCGCCACCGCCGCGGCGCCGGCCCCACCTGGAGCATGCGCGGGTTCGGGCCACACCGGGACGGCGCCACCCGCGGCCGGCTGCGCTCCCGGCGACGGCGGCTCGGGCGGGGGTATGGGAGCCCCTGCCCCGCCCACACCTCCTCCGCCGGCGCCACCCGTGCCTGCCTGCGCTTCCGCGGCTGACGGAGTTGGGGTGCCCGCCTGCTCCGCGGCACTCCCCGTGCCCGGCGTAGGGGTCACCGTCTGCGCTACGCCGCCGCCTCCAGCACTCGGCGTGGGTGTCCCGGCCTGCACCACACCACCCCCACCACCTGGCGTTGGTGTTCCAGCCTGCACCACACCGCCACCCGCACCTGGTGTGGGGGTTACCGTCTGCGCCACGCCACCTCCCGCACCCGGCGTGGCGGCTCCAGCCTGCGCCGCGCCGCCACCCGAGACGGTGGTGGGCCAGGGCGCTGCGCCGCCCCCCGAGCCCCCGGCCTGCGCCGCACCGCTCCCCGAGCCTACGGTTGGCGCTCCAGCCTGGGCTGCCCCTCCCCCTCCTGCGCCCGACACCGACGATGCGCCCGCCCCGCTGCCACCACCACCACCACCCGCGGCCGAGCTCGCAGCAGCAGGCCCGCTCCCGCCCGGTGTCTGCGTGGCCGCGGCAGAAGCTCCCGGCCCGCCCGCGCCGGCTGCCGACCCCCCTGGCGCAGCGGTGCCCGCCGCGCCGCCACCGGGGGCGGCTGCGCCCGGGGAACCCGGGGAGGCCGCGGCCGCGGAGCCAGACGAGGGCCCCCCCGCGCTCTGCTCAGCGCCGCGCGCCAGCTCCGCGCCACGCTCCGCCGTCCCCAACGGGTTGCGGGAGGCGCCGCTCAATGGGTTCTCGGAGCGCAGCTCGGAATGCAGGCTGCTCGCCGGGTGCAGCGGATTGACGCCACGCAGCGCCCGCTCCCCCACGCCGCGCAGGCTGCCTTTCAGCAGGCCGTGCTCGACCATGCCGTGCAGCTCGACCACGCCGATCCCCTCCGCCGCTACCGCCATCACGACGCCGGCGAGGCTCGACTTGGACTCGCGCAGCTCGAGCGTGTGCATCGACTTGCCGCCACCCGCACCGAGCTCCTCGGCGAGATCGCCAAGGCCGAGCTCTCGACAAGCGCCCGCCGGGTCCTTGCGGAACGCCGCGCGGAAAGGCCCGTCGACGAGCAGCCGTTCGATCAGCTGGCTGGCTTTCTGCGTCTGCTCGTCAGCGGATGACACGATTCACCTCCGTCGTCCCGTAGCGTAGCCGCCGCCACAGCGGTAGCCCCAGGGTGATGATGACGGGAATGAACAGCACGATCCAGAACACCACGAACACCGCGATCACGACCCCGGGTGGAGCCAGCTGCAGCAGGCGGTCGTAGTAGCGCGTGGAGAAGACGATCACGCCCGCTGCCGCCATCACCGACCAGACCAACGCGAAGATCGCGTAGCGCGCCAATACAGGGGAGTCGCCGTCAGCCGGAGGGGCGCCGGAGAGCCGCTGGGCAAACTGTCGGCGGGCGCGCTCGCGCAGCCCCGGCTCGCGCAGGACATCGACGAGGATGTGGTAACCGTCGCGGTCGAGGAACGGGTTGAGGTTGAAGAAGGCGCCTACGTAGGAGCCGAACGCCAGCTGGAAGTACACGTCGCGGACCGCTCCGGCGGGCCACACCGCACACAGGAACGAGAACAGCGCGCCAAAGGAAATGTCGGATACCGGTCCGGCGGCGCTGATCACGATCCGGTGATTGCGTGTCTCGAAGTAGGCCTCGCTGGTGTCCACAAAGGCGTAGGGGAAAATCAGGATCAAGCGCAGCCCGCCGCGCGTGGGTCGCCGCCCGTAGTGGGCAAGTGCCATCCCGTGGGCGAGCTCGTGCACCGCGACGAGCGCGAAGCGGCCGAGGACGTACACCGCGCCGCCCAGCACCAGGCGGTTGGCCACCACGAACGGGGTGCCGTAGCGCGCACCGACAAGGTAGGCAAACGCCGCGAAGCCGGCGAGCGCAAACAGCGCCAGGAAGGTGACGGTTAGGGGCGAGAAGAAGATACGGCCCCAACGGCGATAGGCGCGCTCGCAGAAGTCGCCTACCCCGTCGAAGGTGCGCTGGCGCGGACGCAGGGCCCGGGCGAGGCGGCTGCCGGTGGGCGGGGCTCCCGCCGCCTGCGCCCGTGCGGCTTTCCTGCCCATCCGCCCCAGCTTCGCCTCCTCCTTTCCAAGTTTCCCCTCCACCTTGCCGATCCGCTGCATCCCGGCCGCCTTCACCACCCGCTCCATCCCGCCGACCCCTCCCCCCGCCAGCGCCGAGCGCTCCATCCCCGCCGCAATCCCCGCCACTCCCGAGTGCGAGGGTCCCGATCCCCCGCTCGATGCCCCAGATTTCGCCGCGCCGCCGCCCGGATTGGTGGGCGATCCTCCCCCTGCGGAAGCGATCGCGCCCGGCGACCCAGCCCCGGCCTGGCCGACGCCGTCAAGCAGCTCACGGTCGCCGAGCTCGGCGAGCAGGCGCACCAGGCGCCCCGGACCTGCGGCGCCGAGCTTGCGCTCCGCCTCGCCGAGCAACTCCATGACCGTGCGGCTACCGTCGAGCATTTCGAAGAGTGCGGCGTCCTCAGCATCCATGCGCAGGAAGCCTCCGCCGTGCAACTCACGCAGGACGAAGCGACGCTCACCTTCCTCGGCGCCGAGGCGCTTGAGCGCCCAGCCTGAGCGCACGCGTGGGCGCATCGCCCCGTCCACGCCGGCGGCGGCCGGGACGGCGGGCCGCAGACCGAGCTGAGTGGCGCCGATCGGCATCACAACCGTCTCGCCCGCGTCGGCTGGGAGCGACTGCGCGAGCGGCTCGGGCGGGGCGTCTGAGTCGACGAGCAGCGTTATGTTCCCCAAGCGGATCTCGCTGCCGACGCGCAGCGGCCGCGGTTCTGAAACTGGTGCGCCGTCGAGCAGCGTGCCAAAGCGCGAGCCTGAGTCCTCCAGCAGCGGCCCTGACGGCCCGAGGAGGATGCGGGCGTGCATGCGCGAAACCGTCTGGTCGGCGACCCGCACGCTGGCCTCCTCCCCGCGGCCGATCGTCAGCTCGCCACCGATCGGCACACGCGAGCGGTCGGGCAGCACCAACGCCAGCGGCGTAGAGGCGCCGGGAACGGGGAGGAGCGGGCGGGTGTCAGCCATGGAGCGTCACCGGCTGCCAGGCTGGGTGCGCCGCGTCGGTTGCGATTTCGTCCTTGGCTGAGGGCTTGGCGAGTGAGAAAGTTAGGATCGCCCCGCTCTGTTCCTGGCAGGCGCCATCGGCTCGCATCACCGCGAGCTCTTCGCCGTCCGAGCGCCAGCTCACCTGACAGGCGGAGCCCAGCTGTTCGGTTGGCGGTGTGAGCCCGAAGTCCTCGGCGGACGCCAGATAGAGCTGGAAGCCGCCCCCAGCGATGTTGGAGATCAGCGCGATCTTCTTGCCGTTGGGCGAGAACACGCCGGCGATCGTTCCCTTGTTGAGAGTCGAGTCGTCGGTCACCAGCGTGCCATGCCCCCAATTGGAGGCCTGGGTGGCGAAGGGGACGTTGCTGACAAACTCGATCAAGCCAAATGTGCCGGGGTGTCCGGCCTGTACGCCGAACACGAGGATCGACGAGCCGTCGGGCGCCCACACGACCTGGCGGCCGAGTTCCCACCCCGGGTGGCTGGTGCAGCTGGGCGCCAGCACGTACGGCCCGACGGTCGCGAAGCACAGTTGGCTGGAGCTGCCGTGCTGTTCGATGTAGGCGAGGATGTTGGCCTTCGTGGTTGGTGCGAATGAGGGATCGTGGGCGTTGGCTTCGGTTCCCGTGAGCGCGATCGGCTGGGCGCCGGACTTGCCGGCCGCGAGTAGCTCCAGGCCGTTGCCCTGGCGGTAGACGAGGTGGCTGCCGTCGATGCTCCACGACGCCTCTTCCTGACCCTGCGCGGGCGGGACCTTCAAGGCGGGCTTGCCGGTGGCGCCGTTGACAACTTGCACCGAGGTTCCGTTGTCGTAGGAGAGATCGGGGAAGCCGGCGGACACCAGCACTGTGACCTTCGAGCCTGCCTTCACCTTCGTTCCCGCGGGCGGCACGCTGCCGACGAGCGCGCCCTTCGCGCTGGAGGAGAGCCGTTCGGCCGTCGAGGGTTCGAGCTTGAGCTGGGAGAGTTCGGCGGCGGCAGCGGTGGGGCTGCCCTTGAGCTTGGGGATCGTCACTTCGGCGCCCTTCGCCGCCGCTCCCGCGGCGCCCGCAGCGCCCGCGGCCGCTCCCGCCGCCGCCGCTCCCGCAGCGCCGGCCTTCTTTGGGGGTGCGAGGAACACCGCGACCGGCGTGCCGGCCGCCACGGTCTCGTTGGCCGCCGGGATCTGGCTGGCGATCTTCCCGTTGGGGTTGACGGGCTGGGGTGAGATCGCGCCGAGCGCCACCCCGGCTGTGTGCAGCGTCTGCTGGGCGGCGACGGGTGTCTGTCCGATCACCGAAGGCACCGTGTCGGTGCCCGAGCCCGCGGCTACCTCGATGCTGACGAGCGAACCCTTCTTGACGTGCTTGCCGGCCGCGGGTGACTGTTCGACGATCGCCCCCGTGGCGGCGCCGGGCTTGGTGACCTGGCCGATCTGCGGAGAGAGCTTCAAACCGGCTTCATTGAGGAGCTTTTGCGCGGCGAACACGCTCGCCGCCTTCGTCAGGTTGGGCACCGTTGTCTTCTTGGGCAGCAGCAGGATCACCGCCACGGCGAGCAGGGCAACGAGCGGGGCCACGATCGCAAGCCACCACGGCAGCCAGGCACGCTGACGGTAGACGGCAGTGCGTGGCGCCTGCGGTTGTTCAGAGCCCGCCGGTGTGGCGGTTACCTGGATGCGCCGTTCGAGCGGGCGGCCGAGCCACACCTGCCGTGGCGGGAAGACGGTGAAAGGCGCCTCGATCGCCTGCCCCGGCGCCACCGCGATCGACGGTTCGGCGAAGCGGAACTGGCATTCGTCGTCGGCGTCTTCGGCGGCCACGCGCACGTCGGTGGGTGCGTTGGCGCGGTTGTGCACGGTGAGCACAAAGCGGGCTTTCAGGCGCCCGGAGGCCCGCTCGGGGCGCAGTTCGGTGGCGAGGTCCTGGTATGGCCCGATTGTCACTGTCGCCGGCGCGCAGGCCACCTGGCTGCCGTATGCGCGCGAGCCGGCGACCACCTCCAGCGACCACGCCCGCGCGACCGCCTCGGGCGCACGCGGCGGGTGCAGATGGATCTGGATCTCCTGCTCGTAGGTACCGCCGGCTCCGTAGGGGACGAGGTAGGCGGTGGGGGGCGTCACTGTCCACCAGCCCTCGGGCAGGCCGTTGACGGCGAGATCGTAGTTGTCGACGATCGCGCCCTGGTTGCGGATCAGCGCGAGGATCGTCACACGCCCGCCCGGGTCTACCGGCACTTCGATTGGGCCCTCGGCCGGGCCTTCGTCGTCAGGCAGGCGTAGCAGCAGCGACGCGACCCCCGGCGGCGCCTGCGAACCGACCCGCGCCACGTCCGCGCCGACACCAGGCGTCGGCGCTGCGCCGGTCCCCGGCGCAGGGGCGCCCGGTGTCGGCTCGCGTGGCCTGAGCGTGGGAGCGATCGTAGCGTTGGGGTCCTCCTGCGCGGGCGCCACCGGAGCCTCGCCGCCCGGCTTGACGGTTGCGATGTAGCTCGTCGGCTCCCAGCGCAGGTACTCGCCGCAGGCGCAGAAGTCGGTGTCGTCCGCGTTTTCGCGTCCGCAACTCGCACAGGTCCTCATCGGCGCTCCTTCGCGGGCGAGGACAGAGCCGAGCTCGTAGCAGTCCTCTGCGAAACCGGGGCCGTTACCGCGGATGGCAAGCTCGAGGCAGCGGCAGCGTTCACGGGCTCTCCTCCTCCTCTTTCGCGCGGGAGCGGGGAGCCTTGACGCGCAAGCGAAAAGCAGTGTGCGCCGGCTTGGACTGCTCGATCAGGCGCGCAATCGCCGCTTGTGTCGTCTCCGGTACGGCCTTCTCGCAGTACACCACGAACGAAGGGCGGTCGGCGGGCGGGGATTTGTCCTCATCGACAAGCCCAGTCGACCACGACACTCCGCCGCCATCCTCCACGCGGAACGGCAGGCCCGGGAAGGCAAGCTCCAGCGCCAGCTCCAGCCCAGCGCGGGTGCCCCGCCGGCTGACCAGCTGAGCGGCGCCCCGCACCAACGCGCGGCGCTCGTCGCTGCGGTGAGCCTCGTCATGCTCGAAGCCAAGCCACGCAGTCAGCAGCTCGAGCACGTCGGGCGGGGCATGACGGGGATCGAAGTGTGCGGGGAGGTTGTCCAGTAGCGCGACGACCGGATCGAGCACATGCTCCAGCGCGCCGACAAAGCGCATGCCGAAGTCGCCCTCCTGGTAGACCGCCGGCAGGCTGGCGCGCAGGTAGGCGCGCCGGGAGACCGGCTGGGGGACCGGGTCCTCGCCTACCACGCGCTGCAGCTGGATCGTCCCGAACCCGCGGCCAGCAAAAGTGGCGTAAGCGGCCCCGTTGCTCTCTGCGTCGGTATTCGCCACTCTCAAAGCTCCTTCCGCATGACCGTCATAGTGTGCCGTTTCCGGCCGACGGCCACACGGCTCAGACCTCCCGGTAGGTGGCCTTCACGATGTGCAAGCCGGACACGATCAGCTCGTCGGGCTCCAACGGCAGATGCCCGCCGAGCGGCTTGGAGGCCTGCTCGCCAGTGTGCAGGTCGGTCTCGTACAGCCGCAGGATCTTGACGAACTCGACGCCCTCGATCGCGTGCACCACGCCGAACAGCTCGCCCTGGTTGAGCGCGCGCCCGAACGGCCAGCCGTCGCCGGGACCGTGCGGGGAGCCGCCGATCAAGGGGTTCAGGTAGGTGTAGAGCGCGTGCGCCACGTCCTGCTCGACACGCTCGGTGTCGGCCAGCGAGGAAACCTGCAGGTTGACGACGACGGAGACCGCCTTGAACTTCACCGGCAAGAGCTGCACGGAGGTGCCGATCAGACGGCGCTCGTCCAGATAAGCAGCGATCTCCCCCAGCAGCTCCTCGCCGGGCGTGAGCTCCTGCGCTGTGAGCTGCCGATCGGCGGGGTCCACGCGGGGCAGCACGTGGATACGCACCGGCCCGCCATCGCTCGGGGGCACGCACACCGCCCGCGCCGCCTGCGGGGAGGCGTGGACGGAGAGGAACTCGAAGTCTTCCGCGGTGACTGCCCGGTAGCGGCTGCGGATCTCCAGGGGAGCGCGCTCGCGCGCGGAGCTCAGCGACTCGGCGTCCACGCCCCCCAGGGCGGGGTGCGAGTTGGTGACGCTCACCACCCCCGGGATCGCCGTCTTAAGTACGGCGAGGGTGCCGGCGGCGACGTTGCCCGCGCGTCCGCCGCCGTGGCGGTAGCGGCTGAAGCGCAGCGTAGCGCCCTTCGGCGGGATCGCCCCGTACTGGCGCCAGCCGCCGTCGGGCTGGCGGATGGCGGGACCGAGCTCGACCATGCCGGAGGCGAGGTCGAGCACGCAGTGCCGATCCAGCGGACCGCTCTCGGCGAAGGTGTCTCTCACCTCCCAGGACTGCCAGCTCTCCCCGCGCGGGTCGCGCACCTCGAGCGTCTCCCCGAGCACGGGTGTCAACACCGGTCGGTGATTGAGCTGGTAGGCCGCCCCCGGAGTGCCGTCCGCGACGCCGAGCTCCTCCCGCTGGACGGTGGCGGCGTGCGCGGCTCCCAGCACAGCACCGATCGGCGCCGCGGTGATTTCGTAGATCTCAGGCGCCGCGGAGTAGGTGACGCCGGCGGCGCCGGAGAGGGTGCGCTCGTCCAGGCGGCAGCGCAGCCAGTGCATGCGACTGCCGGCGATTCCGTGGATCGCGCTGAGGCGGGGCAGTTCGAGCGTGATCGTCCCACTGCCGAGGTTGAAGCCGCCGGTGAGATCCTCAAGCACCGTGGCCTCGTTCCAGCCGCCATCGGGACCCGAGACCTCCCAGCGCAGCGGCGGGTCGAGCGGGTCGATGCCGGCCCCGCGCGCCTGCGAGCCGTCGACCTCGACGCGCATCACAAGCCGCCCGATCGGCTCCTCGAAGCCGAGCAGCAGCGCGTCGCCGATCTGCGGCGGCGAGGCGAACGGCGTGCGGTCGGCGCCAGTCGGCTTGGCGACGCCCCCGGCGAGGCCGACGTCCTTGAGCGCGCCGGCACGCTGCACCGCGTAGGCGGCGGGCCGCAAAGGCTCGATCGCGAAGTCCTCGGCGACCTGGAAGATCACCGCGGGCTCGTCGGTGGTGCGTAGCGTGCCAACCTCGGTGTCGATCGCCGGGATCTCGACGCGCTCCTCCGCGGCGGCCGCCAGCATGAAGCGAATATCCGCGACGGCGCACGCCGGCGGCGCGAGCCGGATGCCCAGCAGCTCCAGCAGCGCGACGTGCAGCTTCTCGGGTATACGGTTGACGCGGTAGAGCAGCACCTCCGTCATCCAGGCAAACATCTCGATCAGCGTGATCCCGGGATCGGAGACGTTGTGCTCTGTCCACTCCGGGCAGGCAAGGGCGATGCGGGTGCGGGCTTCGCTCACCAGATCCTGGAAGCCGCGGTCGTCGAGAGCTATATCCGGCAGGCTCATGCGCTCTCCTCGGCCGGGATCACGTAGAACGGGTACACAAGGTTGCGTACGTCGTTGGTGGCGAGCACACGGTAGGCGATGTCGATGACCAGCTCGCCGCGGCCCGCGCGGGTCGTGTCGAAGCCGACGCTCACAACCTCGATCCGTGGCTCCCAGCGCTTGAGCGCGACGCGCACCTCGTGCTCGAGCCGGCCCATCGCCGCGGCGTCGACCCGCTCGAAGACATACTCGTGCACGCCACAGCCGAACTCCGGGCGCATCGGCCGTTCTCCCGGTGCCGTAGAGAGGATCAGCGAAATTGCCTGTTCGACATCGGTCTCCTCGCGCGCGAGGGCAATGCCGCCGCGCCGATCGACCTGCAGGGGGAAGGCAAGACCGGCGCCGAGGACGTCGCTCATCCGAGCATCACCTGAGATCCGGAGATCTGCACGACGCCGTCGGCTTCGATCGTGATGCTCGGCGCCTTGATCGTGACGGATGCCTGCGCTTCGATCGTCACCGAGGAGTTCGCCGCGACCGTCACGGAACCTTCGGCTTCGAGACTGTGGTTGCCCTGGACCGCCTCGGTCAGCCCCTGGCTGGCGCTGATCTTCATGTCGGCTTGGCTCGTCAATTCGAGCGTCTTGCCGCTTTCGATCGTGACGCCCTCGCCGGCCTTGACGTTGACCGCCTTGTCGGACCCGAGCGCGAACGAGCCATCCGTCTGGGAAAGCGTCTTCGGCTTGGACTGACCGTTGAACAGCGAGCCGAGCACGAACGGCCGGCGCACGTCGCCATGCTCAAAGGCCAGCAGCACCTCGTCGCCGACGATCGGCATCATCATCATGCCGCGGCCTTCGCCGGCGGAGGGCGAAGCGATGCGCGCCCACCACCCCTCGGTGTCTTCCCCGAGCGCGGGGTACTTGACGCGCACCCGCCCCAGCCCTTCGGGATCTTCGTTCTGGGTGACGACCCCCACGACCACCGAGTCCCCCCACGAGCGCCGCGCCGCGGGGGTCATCAGGTCGACGAGGCTGCGCGGGGCGCGGCCGGTGACCGAGAAGTGCGTTTCATAACCCTTCGCCCCGCGGAAAATGTGAGTGACGGCCGATAGAGAGTAGGTCCCGGAGAAGCGTTCGCCGACCTTTTCGATCTTCACTTTGGAGCCGGCGCGGATGCGCGGATCGCCATGGCAGGAGCCGTCGGCCTCGACGAACGCGTTGCCGAGGTGCGCGGCGACGCTCTTGGCGAGCGCGTCGGCCTCGGCCTGCGTGAGCACGGGGCGGTCGGAAACCGTCATCGTGCCGCCACCCAGCGATTCGACGACCCCGTTGCGTTCGATACCGATCGTGGAGCTCGGGGAAGCAGCGGTGGCGCTCGATTCGATCACCTGCTTGCTGGAGGGGTCCCAAGCGCGCACGAGCACTTCCTGCATCTGCTGCACGCCGGTGACGCGCGGACGGAAGGAAATCAGCTGCTTGCCCCAGGCCAGCGTGACCGGTTCGGCTCCAGCCATGCCGCCGGCCTTGCGGAAGTGCATTTCCTTATCCACCACCACCACCTCGAAGTCGATCGCGGCCGCCAGGCGCCACAGGAACTCCCAGTCGCTCTCGTTGCTCTGTTGGACGAAGTCGTGGGGCGCGCCGGCCGCTTCGATCGTCCCGGGCTGCAGGCCCGAGCGCGCGGCGACCTTGTGCGCGATGTCGTCGGCGGTGGCGTTCTGGTAGGTCTGCGTGCGCTTGTCGCGGTGCATGGCGTGCGAGTTGTCGTAGCCGCGCAGGGCAACATAGGCCCCGCCCGCGGAGAACTCCGGTTCCAGCGCCGTAACCTGGCCCTTGAAAACCGGCTGCAGCGACCCTTCCTGCGCGGAGGCGAGCAGGATTTCCACTTCGGCGCCGATTTCGTAGATGGAGGAGTCGACCTGTTTCATGTCGGGGTCGGAGATGCGCATTAGGAAGGCGTCGGGGAGCATCAGGTTCTCCTGAATGCGCACCTCGATCAGCTTCTGGATGACCTTGGGTTCCAGCGCCTGACCGCCGAGGCGCACTTCGATGCCGGCGACGACGCCCTGGGTTGCGGCGGGGCTCATCGGACCAGGCGCGGGATCGATAGGCGCGAGCCGCGACGCAGGTGCAGCGGATCATCGATGTCGTTGGCCTGCGCGATCGCCCGCCAGGCAGTGGGGTCGCCGTAGGCGTCGTAGGCGAGCGACTGCAGCGTGTCCCCGTCGCGCACAGTGCGGGCGCCCAGCTCGGCGCGCGAGCGTGTGGTGGGGTTCTGCGGCGGTGGCGTTTCCACCCCCGAGCTACTGTCGGCGGCGGCGACCTGCACGAGCGACAGCTTGACTTTCGCGCGGATCGGGGTGCCGTCGGGAGCGAAGCGCACGAACTGCACCGACAGGCTCTTGAGTGCCGCTTCAAAGGAGAGCGTTTCCCCCCAGGAGAAGGTCAGCTTTGGCGGGCTCGCGGTGGGGTTGCCTTTGCCCGATTTCGTAGCAAATTCGGGGTTGGCTTCCATCGCCATGAACAGGCGATTGACTTCCGGTTCGACTTCGTAGGTGCCTTCGAGGTCGTCGAGCAGGATTTCAAAAGACAGTTCACGCGGCGAGCCGCCGCCGTACTGCACTGGCGGCAGACTCACGCCAGCGGCCTGCTTGGCGTTCCAGGAGGAGCTCTTGGTGATCGTGTATTCCTTGGGGTTAAAGAGGCAGACCAGGGGTTCGGATTCCCCTTCGATCAAGATCTGCGCCTGCTGCAGATTTTCCAGTTCAGCCATTGACCGCTCCGCTCAGGCTGCTGTCCATGCCAGCGTGGCCGAGCTCAATCCCCTCGGTGGCCACCTTATTGGAAGAGGCGTTCAACGAAGGTCCCTGCCACTTGATCGGGAAGGCGCCGTTAAAGACCCACTGCTGAATCGGTTGCAGGCTCGGTCCAAACAGGGTAATCGTCAAGTCGGGTCGTTCTTCGGGCGCCTGCGCGGCAAAGAACCATTTGATCAGCGCGTCTTCGGTGGTGATGCCGCGCTTCAAGACGAGGTTCGGGTACTTGATGGCGCCACGTAGCTTGACCGGCGACACCGCACCCCCCGGGAGGTATTCCATCACTTCGTGTTCGGCCGAGAGACCTGTGCATTCGCTGAACCAGCCGATTTCGACGCCGGCGATTTCCGCCCGAAAGCGCAGCTCGCCGACGGGATCCAGCTGGGTTCCGGGGCCGCCCACCCCACCACCGACGCCTTCTTCGCCGCCGAAGGAGATTTCGATACTGGGAACGGAGATTTCGACGCTGGGCAGGGAAGCTTCGAGTTCGATCGCGCTCATCGTGGGTGCCGTCTCGCTTTCATCTCGCGGTGGGTCACTACGGAAGGTCTCCGAGCAGATCGCCCATCCGCTCGCGCTCGGTGAGCAGGTCGCGACGCAGGCGCTCGATGATGTGCTCGTACATGTCGTCAGCCTCCGGGGAGGCGCCGGCGTGCGAGGCCGAGGCGCCGCCGGCCATGGCTCCCCCGCTTTCGGCGGCGGGTGCCCCTGGGGCCACGGGCGCTTCGGCGGCGGCCGGCGCCGCGGGGTTCGCCGCAGCGCCCGGCCCGGCGGCGCCGGCCGAGGCCCGGGCGAGCACGTCCGCGGAAGCATCGGAGTCGCCCGGGAAGAATTCAATCGTCTCCCGGCCGCCCGCCAGCTCGCGGCGCAGCGACGCGCCTGTCGCGTCCGCCAGACGCTCGCCGCTCGTCGGAGCGCCCGGCCGCGGGCGGGCAGCGGGCCGCACAGACGCGCTCGGCGCGACCGATCGAAGATCGGCCAGCGGCGAGAAGATCCGTGCGGGCACGCGCCGCAGACGCACCGGCGGACGGCCCGACGCGTCGGACGCGGCGCGCGCGATTCCCGGCGCCGACAGTGAGGGGTGTGCGGGGATCTCCGAGTCGCCAGCCTCGCCGAGCGCGGGAGGCAGCTGTGGGGTGGTTCCACCGGTGGCTGGCGCGGGCGCAAGCCACGGGCCCGAGGCAGTGTCAAGGATGGTGGTGGGCTCATCCGTGGGCGACTCGGCCGGGGCGCCCTCGATCGGCCCCGTGCCGGCGGGGTGCTCCGACGCGAAGCTCTCCTGCGGCGGTGGTACAGGCGAGCGGTCGATGCGCAGCCGCGCCAGGGCACGCCGCAGCCCTCCCGGCTTGGCCGCAGCGGAGGCCCGCACGTCGCGGTCGGCCAGAGAAGCGCTCTGCACGGAGGCGCCCGCCGAAGTGGGAGCGCCGGCCGCGCTCGGCCCGCGGACACCGGCCGGGGATGTGGGAGCACCGGGCCGGCTCGGCTTGCGTGAGACCGACGGACTCGACCCACTCTGGTAGCCACCGCGTGTCGTGAGGACGCCACCCAGCTTCTCCGCCGGTGCAGTCGAGCCTGCGCCGCCGGCTGGGCGGACCACCCGCGCGAGCGTCGGCGCCTTGCTGCCCGAGGCTGGCGCCGGCGGCGCGGAGTACAAGTCCGGCGCCGATGCCAGCGGCATCTCGGCCTGCGAGAGCGCCGGCGAGGCGGCCGACCCTTCCACAGGCGCGCGGTCGACCGGCGCACCGGAAGGCGGCATCGCCGTGCGCGCCGCGGAGGCCGGGTCGGAGCCTTGGAGAGGGTTGTGAAGACGCGGCGCCGCTGAGCGATCGGCGGAGGCGATCGGCCCTGCCTGAGAGAGACCCCCCCTCCTCGACGCGGGTGCGTCCGGGCGCGCAGTTGGGGCACGGGCAACACGAGCGCCCGCCGGAGCGCCCGGGGGCGCCCCAACCCGGGCGGCACCAGAGCCGCCTTCCGCGGTGCCCAAGGCCCCGGCCGGCGCGACACCGGTCTGCTCGGCGCTGCGGAGCGCAAGCACGCGGTCGAGCGCGCGCCGCAGCAGCCCACGGGGAGGGCCGCCTGGGACGGTGACCACCGCTGCCATCATCTCCGAGACGGACGGGCGGGGGACGCGCTGGAGCACAACGGGCGCACGCGCCGGGGGCGTGCTCGCCGGCTCGCTGCGGCGCTTGGGCGCAAGCATCAGGGGCGCAGCTTGAGCAGGCGGCAACAGCGCCTCAGCAGCGGTGTCGGCCGCGGCTGTCGGGTCAGGTGCAGCCAACTGACCCTGCGCGGGCGTCGGCAAGCCCGCCGAAACGGCCGGCGAATGTGGCAGCGAAGTCGACGCGGGCGCGGCCGCCAGATCCTCAGTCGGCGCGGGGTCGCTCGACGAGCTCCGATCGATCGTCGGCGCGGGATCGCGCACGGGCGCGTCGCTCGCGGTCTCCCCGGCGCCCGGCGAGTCTGAGGCGGGCGCAGACGCCCCGAGTGGGGGTGCCTCACCCTGGGCCGGCGGTATCGCCGACAGCCGCATCGGCCCCTCTTGAACCCGCCCGCGCTGTCTCACGTTCGAGCGCGGCGCGCGGGCCGCCGTGGCGGGTGTGGGGGCGTTCGGCGCGGGCAGAAACGCGGGCCGCCCGGAGACCGGCAGCGCCGCCCCGCCGGCGAATGGTGTGCCCTGTACGTCGCCCTCGCCGAACAGCCACTCGGCGGCGAACTCGCTCATCCCCTCCGGTGCCGCCACCGCGGGCTCGCTCGCAGTGGCCGTCGGGCGCTCGGCCTGGCGCGCCAAGGACATCGGTGCGCGTCCGCGGGTCTCGCGCTGGGGCAGCAGGCGCGGCGCCAGCGCCTGGGCCGGCAATCGGCGACGGGCCACCACCGAGGCGGTCAGCCGCGCGCCGCCATGGTCCTGGGCGCGGCGCGCCCGTGCAAGCAGACGCTGGGCGATCGAGGCCCGCCGTGGCCGCTCAGCCATCTAGACCCCCACGCAGACGCCTGGCTTCGGCCAGGAAGCGGTGGCGGTCGGCGTGCTCGAGGTCGAGCAGCGTGTCGAGCGACCAGTGGAACCGCTCCGCGAGGGAGGCCATCTCCGCGAATAGCTCGCGCGGAGATGGCCGCGTCATTCCCCCAGGCGCCCGTCCTCTATCTCGCTGAGGTCGACCTCGAAGGGGTGGCCGCAGTCGGGGCAGGACAACACCCCAACCGCCTCGCCGTCGGTGTTCACGCGCTCGTAGAGGCGTTGCAGGTGATCGAAGTCGGCCGCAAACAGGCTCTCGATCAGCGGCGGGTCGATCTGGCGCACCGTGCCGATTCGCGTCACCACGCGAGCCAGCAGCAGTACCGGCAGGTACGCCTCGTTCTGGCGCACCGCCGGGTCGCCGAGCGGCTCGATCTCGTCGCGCGCGGTGGCGAGCCGCATCGCCCCCTCGCGGTGCACCGTGCCCGAGCTGTCGACGTACCCCTTTGGAAGCGTGAACGTGACCTCTGTCTTCATCGCCGATCACCGCCGTGTGCGCTCCCGGGCACTTACTGGCGTTCCAGGCCCTCATGGCAGATGTGCAGCTCCTCGAGGGCGACCTCGTTGCCGCTTGCGTTGAGCGAGCTGCCGGCGTACTTGATCGGCCAACCTTCTTTGAAGGCGTATGTGGCGATCGTGGAGCCGTCGTAGTCAACCAACTCGATCGTTCCATCCACGCGTGCGGATTCGGGGCCTTCCTTGATGACGGTGTCGCGCCACTTCCACAGTTCGAGGTTCTCGTCGACGCCGCGCTTGAGCGTGATGTCCGACCACTTCGTCGCTCCCGGCACCTTGCGCACGGTCGGCAGGCCGTTGGCGTCGACCGCTTTCTGCTCGATCACGCTGGTCTCGGAGTCAAGGCCCGAGCACTCCCGGAACATGCCGACGTTCTCGCGGCCGCCGAGATTCAGTCGGAAGTGAGATGAGGGGCGTGGCTGCTTGTCCGGCATTGTGGGGGTTCCTTTCTAAGGGTTCGGGGTGCAGGCTGGTCGTGGGTGGACGCAGGCGCCGTCCGGCTGCATGAGGCGCTCCAACGTGAGCTCTGCCAAGCGGTGCGCCTATTCGGTGACCTCCGAGGCATCGGCGCTGTACTGACTGATACGGAACACGACGAACTCGGCCGGCTTCACCGGCGCGATCCCGATTTCGACGATCACCTGGCCGGCCTCGATCACGTCAGGTGGGTTGGTCTCCGAGTCGCACTTCACGAAAAACGCCTGTTCGGGCGTGGGTCCGAACAGCGCGCCTTCGCGCCAGGTGCGCGTGAGGAAGTTGGAGGCGGCGATCTTCAGCTGCATCCACAGCCGTTCGTCGTTGGGCTCGAACACCGCCCACTGCGTGCCCTCCATGATCGACTCGGAGATGTAGTTGAAGAGGCGGCGCACGTTCAGGTAGCGCCACTCTGGGTCGCTGGAGAGCGTGCGCGCGCCCCAGATGCGGATGCCGCGCCCGGGGAAGGCGCGGATGCAGTTGATCCCGGTGCGGTTGAGGCCGCCCTGCTCCTCCTGGGTGACCTGGAAGCCGAGGCCGTTGACGCCGAGCACGACCTCGTTGGCCGGCGCCTTGTGCACGCCGCGCGTGGAGTCGGTGCGCGCCCACACGCCCGCCATGTGGCCGCTCGGCGGCACCAGCAGCGGCTGGTTGGTGAGCGGGTCCATCACCTCCAGCCACGGGTAGTAGAGCGTGGCGAACTTGGAGTCGTACCCAGCGGTGTTCTGGCGCCACTCAAGCACGTCCTGGGGCAGCAGGTTCGGCGGCGCGTCGAGGATCGCGAGGCGATCGCCGGCGTTCTCGCAGTGGGCGATCATCTTGCCCTGCAGATCGCGTAGCTGCACGTCGCCGCCATTGTTGGCGAGGGTCATCAGGTCGGGCATGCACACCATCGTGACCTCGTCCACCGCGGCCAGGCCGCCCATCCCCTGCCGGCGCGCAACGTCGCCCTCGAAGTGCGAGGGCTCGATCTTGGCGGGCGGGATGCTCGGCAGCGTCAGCGCGTAGGTGCCGGTTTTGGGCGCCCGTTGGGACTCGGGCAGCGAGGCCCCGGTCTCCTCGATGCGAACCAGCTTGGAGGTGGCGTTCACCTTGGTCGCCAGATAGCTGCGGCCCTTTTTCAGCGAAAGTCCCTCGAACACCTCCTGCTCACCGCCGGCGCTGATCACCAAACGGTAGCTCGGAGTCTGCTCTGCTTTGGCCTCGCCGCCGTCTTTCTTGGCCTCGCCGCCGGGCGGTTCCTCGCTGAGCTCGAGCTTCATCCCGCCACCCGCGGCCCCGTCGAGCGCCACCGCGCGGAAGGTCTCCACGCCCGGGTCAGAGGCAGCTGGCAGCGCCGCCTGCGCAGCGGGGGCGTCGTCGGCGTCGCCCACACGCACCACCCAGCACAGCCCGCCGCCGTTCTGGAAGAACCCGTACACCGCGTGCGCCAGGTAGGCACCCTCCATGAACGGGCCGTTCTCCGGTTCGCGCGGGTCACCGAAGGCGCGTGCGAACTGCGTCCAGTTGGAGATCCGCATCGGGGTGTTGATCGGACCGCCGGGCGCCAGCCCGACGAACGCCGCGATCGAAGTCCCGACACCCTCGATGGGCTTGGACTGGGAGGGTACCTCCTCGACATAGACCCCGGGGGTCAGATAGGTGGGCATGTGGCTCCTTGGCTCGCTGGCGTATACATCCGGCTGGTAATCGCCGGCGCGCAGGCGGAGCGTCAGAGGCGTGTCGTGCGGCGCCCCCATCCGTTGAACCACTTGCGTGTCGGCACGGCTCCCGCTATGTGCTCGCGAAAATCACTCGCGAGCCCAGCGAAGATACAGCACAAACTCGATCGATGAAAGCCGGTCCAGCGATCGTTGGACGGGGAGCGTTTTCAGCGTCGTCGACGGGCTGCCGTCTTTGCACCGGCAAGCGAGATGTCGACACCCGGACCGGGAACAGTCAGCTCGCCGTCAGCCTCGCCGCCGTCGGCGCTACGCGCAAGACAACGATAGGTTCCGGGGCCGACACGCTCGAAGCGGAAGCGCCCGTCGGGCCCGCTTGCCGTCCACAGCCCCAGCTCGGGGATCGCGACCCAGGCGTTTGCGATCGGCTCGCCGCCGGCGTCGAGGACCGTGCCGCCGACACGGTGCAGCTCGATCACGTTGGCGCGAGGGCCGTCGAGGTCGCGCACGCGCACGGTCTGGGTGCGTACCTCCGGCCCGCGTTCGAGGGTCGTGCCGGGCTCGCAGGCAAGCGCGACGACGTAGTCGAGCGAGGCCTTGTACTGACCGCCGATCGAAGACCAGAAGTCCGCCTTGCCCTCGCCCTTGGGCTGGCCGACCTTCGTGTTCAACGGGTAGCGCTGAGTGGTGGCGTCGCGCAACGAGCCGGTCAATACGTCCTCGGGCAGCGCCGGGTAGGCGTAGAGCACCGCGAGAACCTGCGAGAGCAGCCGGTGCTCGTCCTCGACGGCGCGCGCCCACGCGGTCAGCGCAAAGGAGGCCTCGACCATCAGCGGTGGGCGGCGCTCGCGGGCCCCGGCCTTGGCCTGCTCGACCTCCCACTCGACCGGGCGGTGGTCCTTGGACTCGCGCAGGTCGTACAGGAACGCGTTGACGGTCGGGGCGCTGAGCGCGGAGGACCACTCCTTGGCGGGCGCGTCAAACGCCACCTCCACCCCATCGAAGCCGTGCCGGCCGAGCTCGCGCCTGAGCAGCGCTCGCAGCGACTCGTCGAGGTCGGCGAGCATCGTGTTGAGCGGGACGATCGTGGTCGGCGTCATGCGGCGAAGCTGTGGCGCGGCGGATGGACGATGCGCGGTGGACGTTAGCGCTGACTGCTCAGCAAGGGGCGTACGATGGCAGCCGATGGCCGAGCACGTCGCGATCGAGGAGCCCCCGACGGCCGAGCCCAGGCAAACACAGCGGCCTCCCGCCGCCAGCGCGCAGAGCGCCCTCGGGGCGTTCGAGGGCCTGCAAGCGGCCGGCAACAGCGCGCTCGCCGGACTGCTCCAGGTCGCCTCCCGCTCCCGGCTCGCGCGGCAGGTCGAAGGCAACCCCGGCGCGCCGTCGGGCACCGCCAACGCAGACCCGGCGGTCGCCGACGCCGCCAACCACCAGCCGCCGTCCGCGCCGGGTGGACAATCGGTCAGCATGGCCGTGAAGGTCAAGGCGACGCCCGAGGCGCCACTAGAAGGCGAATCGGTCTCCGAAGAAGACCTCTTCGAAAAGCAGGCGACCCAGCCGCAGGAATCGGGCTCCCCCTCCCCCGACTCCTCCTCCCCCGCGCCCTCCTCGTCCGGCTCCGCTGCCCCTGGCTCCTCCTCGTCCTCCGCCTCCTCCTCCGCCCCCCAACAGTCCGAACAGCAGTCCTCGTCGTCCTCCTCCAGCGCACCCGACGGCTTCACCACCGTCAAAGAAATATCGGGCACCGCGGCCGCGCCGATCATCGAGGAGTCGGCCGACAACTCGCTGTTCATCGATCCGGGGCCCAAGGCCGACGACGTCCAACAGGGCCAGATCGGGGATTGTTGGGACCTGGCCACGTTCATCGCGATCGTCAACAGCGACCCCGGCAAGATCCAATCGATGATGAGCCCGGACGGCGCGGGAGGCGCGTCGGTGACCTTCTACAGACGCCAAGCCGTGGCGGCGACCCCCGGGACGGGCGCGGGCGCGGGCGCGCCCCCAGCGGCGCCGACCTACGACTACATCCCTACTGTGGTGGCGGTCAACAAAGAACTCCCGATGGACCTCGCCCAGCCAGACGTCACGCCCTCGGTGGCGCTGGCGATCCGCACGCTGATCGGCGACCAGCCCTACGGCCACTCCATCCACGGCGCCCAGTTGCGCGCCGCCGGCACGCCCAAGGTGAGCAAGTGGTGGTGCATCGTCAACGGCGAAACGCTCGAAGTACACCGGCTCGAGGTCTTCCAGATGGCGCGCTGGTCGCCGCTGCTGGAGAAGGCGGGCGCGCGCTTCTCTGAGCAGTACGGTCAGTACGGGCACGGGGAACAGGTCTCAAAGGCCAACGACCCCGAGGGGGAGCAGAAGGACCCGAGCCAGGGTTACGGCAACCTGGACGGCGGCTGGCCGCGCTACACCACGACGATGTTCTACGGCAAGGAGGGCGAGCAGGTGGCGGGCGGCCAGAGCGACACCTCCGAAACGACCGCCGTGCCGCCGAACGCCACCTCCGAAGCCGTGCTGAACGCCAACCAGGCCGCCTTCGAACGGCTGCTGACGCTCTCCGGGCAGGGCGAAGCCAACGAACAGGGCAACGTGCCGGACGGCGGCAAGGTCGGCGTAGTGACGGCTGACACCGCCTCGGACGTCTACTACACGCGCCTGCAGGAAGCGCTCACCGCGGCCGAAGGCGACGCTGACTGGGCCAATCTGAAGCCTCCCACCACGACGAGCCTCGCGAAGGTCGCGACTGCGCTCAAGGCGCTCGAAAAAGCCGAACCGGACCCCGCACCGCTGCCCAAGCCGCCGCCGCCCAACTGCAAGACCGCGCTCCAAGAAGCGGCCGCGGCCGCGGCCGTCACCGCCTCCGAACCGGACACCAACCCGACGCTCGTCGACGGCGCCCGCTCGAAGGCGATCAAGGACATGCTCGACCAGCTGCTGATCGTCAAGAACGAGGGCAAAGACCACGGCGCGGCGACGCAGAGTGTGTACGCCGAGCACGCCTACGCGGTGCTCGGCGTCGAAATCCTCGACACCTCCGGCAAGCCCTCCACGATTCGCGACGAACCTCCCGCCAAGCGCCAGGCGATGTACGGCACGATCGACGTCAACACCCCGTCGGTGAAGGTGATGAACCCGCACCACGCCAACGTGCCCGACCCGACCGGCGAGTCGGGCGACAAGACCGGCGTGTTCACGGTCTCGTTGGACCGCTTCTTCCGGTTGTTCGCGAACGTCACCTCCTCACAGGTGAACCCCACTGACCCCAACCCACCGCCGGCGAGCGAGGGGTGAGCGCATGAGTAGCGCGGCCGTCACGGTGGATTCGCCAGCGCAGCTCGCGGGGGTCCGCCAGGCCTACCTCGAGGCGCTTGAACAGGGGAGGGATTCGCTCGTCGTCGAGCTCGCGCCGGGCTGCCTGGGGCTCGACCGGCCCCCCGTGCTCGGCGGCCTCGAGCTCGCACCGGTCAACGCCACCGCACCTCCGCCGATCGACGTGACGGTGCGCTGCGCGGATGGGCTGTGCGTGCTGGCGACGATCCCCGTGCGGATCGCCGCGCGACGGGTGACGCTCGAGCGCGTGGCGCTGGCCGGCTGCCGGGGAACCGCGCTCGGCGTGAGCGCCGAGCAGGAGCTCGTGCTGCGCGATGTCACGGTGATGGGCGGCACAGCCAGCCCCAACAGCCACGCGACGCTCGCACTCTCCGCAGCCGGGAGCGCCGGTACGCGGGCGGTCCTGGAGCGGGTCGTAGTAGGACGCAACCAAGCGCGGGACGCGGCGCTCGGGCTGTACGCGGCGGCCGGCGCGTGGCTCGAGGATCTACGCATGGATGACCTCACCGTCACAGGCGGGCGCGCCGACGCGCTGATTGCGATCGACGCTGTGCGCAGGCTGCGGGCGCACGGCTGCTCGCTGCGGGCCGGCGCGGCCCGTGTGCTGCTGCGCATGATGCTGCCCGCCACCGACGCAGAGCTGAGCGGCTGCGCTCTGTCGGCGACGGCGGAGGCGCTGCTGGAAGTGTCCCAGCCCGGCTCCTCCGCGCCGGCGCCGCTGCGCCTCACCGGCCACAGCACAGTGACGGCACCGCTCGCGCAGCTGCCCGCCGGGATCGTCGTCGACGACACCGTGAGCGTCCTTGACAAAGCGGCCGCCGATGGCCCACTCGAGGCCGTGCTCACCGCTGCCGCCGAACGCTTGGTGGAGGTGGACGGGCGCTTGGAGCAGTTGCTCGCGTAGAACGGCAGCTCGCGTAGAACGGCAGCTCGCGTAGAACGGCAGCTCGCGCAGAACGGCAGCTCGCGTAGAACGGCAGCTCGCGCAGGACGATTGCTTGCGCAGGGACGGCAGCTCGCGTAGATCGGCAGCTCGCGCAGGACGATTGCTTGCGCAGGGACGGCAGCTCGCGTAGAACGGCTGCTCGCGAGGACGGCGGCTCGCGCAGTACGACTGCTCACGCAGGACGGCTGCTCGCGCGGTCAGTCCGCGAGCAGCATGATCCGCTGCCACTTCGGTGGGAGCTGCGCGACCTCCGCCTCGATGATCGACATCCAGTCCATCGTGGTCGGGCCAACCGACTGTTTCTTTTCTTCATCGTCGTGTTCGGGGATGACCTTCGGGTCGCGGTAGGTGGCGATCGTTCCCTCGGTCTCGGCCACCCCCAGGCGTCCGCCGGGCTGCCCCGGGGGGCCCCACAGCCCGATGTCGACCATGTGGTTGCACAGCACCTGCTCGGTGCCGATTGCGTGCCGCGCCGAGAAGTACGCGATCCAGATGTCCTGCTCGGTCTCGCGCCAGCTCGGGATCGGAACGCCGCGGCGGTCGCGCAGCGGGCGCAAACTGGCGAGCAGCGCTTCGGCCGAGGCGAGCACTTCGCTACAGGCCGTTTCGGCGGTTTCGAGCGCTTCGGCCTGATCGGCTCCGAGCGCCCCCGAGTCCGGCGTGTTGGTCGCGATATCAGTGCTGAGATCGACGGCGTTGTCGAAGATGTCATCGCCTTCGTTGTGCACGTCGGCGACTTCGAACAGCAGCTTGTTGACGTGTTCGAGGCTGAGGATCTGCATCTCACTTGGCTTCGTCGCGCCGCCACCCCCCTCTCCCGGCACCTTCTCGAACAGCTTCCCGATCTTCCTTACCTTGTCGAGCTTCGAGCGCACCTTCTCGATCTTGCTGGCCGCCTGGCGGATCTTGTCGAGCACCGTGATCACCTCCCCCTCGGGGGCGACGAAGCCAGCCACAAGGCCCGCGGCGGCGATGATTGCGTCTTGGATCTGCTCGTTGCGGACGTCCTCTTCGTGGGCCTGGCCGACGACAACCTCGTGAATCTTGTAGCACTCGCCGTAGATCCCGTTGACGTAGTTGTAGTGGTCTTGCGTACCCCGCATGATGTCGACGGCCTCCTTCATGCGTTCATGAAAGGTGGTCTGCATACCCTCGATGCGGGCAGGTACTGCGGCGGCGGCGCTGGGACTCGGCAGGCGCTGGGCGGGGCCGTCGCGCAGCAGCATGCGGGTGACGGCATCGTTGCCGATCGTTCGCTGCAGCCCGTTGAGGTCAGCCAGTCCCGAGCCGCCCGCCGCACCGGAGCCGCGCGAACCGCGCGTGACGGCGGGGGTGCGTGCAGCCCGACGGGTGCTCAGAAGTCGCCCCTGCATACGCAGCCCGAGCTTACAGCTCCCGTGTCACGAGGACCCTGCGGTCTGCGCAGCCTGTTCGATGGTCGGCTTCCACCAGGTGTTCTGCTGCGGGTTGCACACGAACTTGTCGACGAGTTCGGTCACTTCCAGCTGCTGCGGCGTCAGCTGGCTGGGGTTGGTGGCGGCGCCCGGTGATGGGGGACCGGCCGGAGATGCACCGGCGCCTTCGGCAGGCGCCGGACCGGGGGCGCCACCGCCGCCGGCGGGCGGGGCTTGTGAGGATTGCGAGCCTCCAGGCGGCGCTTCCGAGGACTGCGAGCCTCCAGGCGGCGCTTCCGAGGACTGCGAGCCTCCGGGCGGCGCACCCGACGCTCCGGGTTCTTGCGATTCCTTGGGCATCTTCGCCCACACGTCCTTGATCTTCTGGCCGATTTCGGTGTCGGCCTGCACGGCCAGCGCGCGCGAGACGCCATACAGCGGGTTCTCGTCGTCGTCCTTGGCGAGCTGCGAGTGCGTGGGACCTTTGAGCCCAGCCGCTTCGGCTTCTTCGGCGGACTTCCGCGTCAGTTCTTCCTTGTGTTCGCCGGTTGTTTCTTTGGCGGCGTAGACAGAAGCGACCGGCAGTGCGATGCCCAGCAGCGCGAGCGTCGCGGTCACACCGATCACGTCCATCACCGCCTCCACGACGGCGCCAGCCTCCTTGGCGAGCAGATCGCCCACCTGGGCGGCCAGCTGGCCATCTTGCGCGCTCTGTTCGGGGGTCGGCGGTTTGACCGGGGCAACCGGGCCGGTGGGGTCGGGGTTGCTTTGCATGAATTCGCGCAGCAGCTCGATGCCCACGCCGGCGGCCGCGGCGAGCGGGCCCTCCAGTTTTTCGATCACCTGCAGCGCCGTGAGTTTCGACTTGCGCACCCAGCCCACGATGAAGGTCTTGGCCAGTTCGCCGCTGTGGAGCTGGCTGTCGAGCGCCTCGAGCGCGCTCAATTCCTGGTTGGCGCTTTTCTTGCCGCCTTCGCCCGGCTGGTAGGTGCCGGTCTGGATCTTGTAGTTGCCGCTGGAGTCTTGGGGGATGAGTTCCGCCAGACACGTGCCGAGCGAGGTTTCGATCATTTTGTCCATCAACGGCTGGGCGGCGGGGTTGCCCTCGTCGTTGAGGATCGCGATGCACACCTCGGTGAAGTTGGAGTGCGCAAAGTAGTCCTCGATCGCGTGCAACGCGTTGCCGAGCGACTCCATCCCGGCCGGCGTTTCGCCCTTTGTGACGGCTTCGGCGAGCTGTTCCTTGGCGTGCATCTTGCCCTGCTCGATGTAGGTGGGCAGGCCTGTTTCTTCGTGCGCCTTGACGATTTGCGCGTGCGCGTCGCGCTCCCGCTTGTAGGCTTCTTTTTGCGCGGGCGAGAGCTTTTCGAGCGCCGCCTGGTACTTCGCGCGATCGGCGGGATTGGAGGAGTATTGGAGCGCTTCGATCCGGGGGTCCTCGACCGAGCCGCCTCCTTCGGGGTTGTCGAGGTGCTCGGAGGGCACGTAGGCGCCGAGGTCGGCGTCGGTGATTTCATGGTCGAACTCCCCCAGCGCGAGGATGTTGAGCAGTTCCATGAGCGCGGCGGATCGTTCGCCGGATTCGCCGATCTGCGACCAGTCGCGCAGCCAGTTGCCGAAGTACGCCGACTTCCACGACTCCGTGCCGTTCAACCCAGTGAAGAGCTTGCCGAGCGCCGCTTCCTCGATCCCGCCGTGCCCGGCCTCCCCCTGCATGTAGCGAGCGAGCGCCCGGCGGGCGGGCGGCGGCGGCGCGGAGGGGCGCACGTGGGCTGCGAACGCCCGGTTGCCGACGTGACTGGCGAGTCCAATCGCGGGCACGCGAGCCACGGCGGGCGCAGCCGCGACGGCGTGGGCCGGGCTCTCGATCTCGACGACCTGGCTCTCCCTCAAGGGGAGCCCTCGCGCACCTGGATCGTCGCGTGGAAGCGCTCAAAGTCGGCCTCCAGCGTGAGCCGGCCGAGCTTGCCGTACTCGATCGCGACGGCACGCACGAGGTGGTCCATCGTGATCACGCCGCCGTCGTCGGCGGCGAGGAAGGCTGCGGCGAGCGAGCAGTTGCGGATACCGCCGCCGGATAGCTTGAATTGGTTGGCGAGAAACTCGAGGTCGAGGTCCTCGGCCAGCGGCGCAGTGGTGGGCAGCAGCAGGCGCCAGATCCGCACGCGGTCCTCGGGCTCGGGGAAGGGGAAGTCGATCACAAAATCCAGGCGGCGCAGAAAAGCGTCGTCGATGTTGCGGCGGAAGTTGGTGGCGAGCACCACCGCGCCGGGGTAAGACTCCATCTTCTGCAACAGGTAGGCAACCTCGATGTTGGCGTAGCGATCGTGCGAGTCGCTGACCTCCGAGCGCTTGCCGAATAGCGCGTCGGCCTCGTCGAAGAACAGGATCGCGTTGGAGCCCTCGGCGGCGGCGAAGATGCGATCGAGGTTCTTCTCGGTCTCCCCGATGTACTTGGAGACGATCGTGGCGAGATCGATGCGGAACAGCTCCAGGCCGAGCCCGTGGGCGAGCACCTGGGCGGCCATCGTCTTGCCGGTGCCGGACTCGCCCGCGAACAGCACCTTCAGTCCCTGGGTGCGCGCCACGGCGCGCTCATAACCCCACTCGGAGAGCACTAGGTCGCGGTGGCGTAGATAGGCGGAGATCGACTGCAAAAGCTCCAGTTGGCGAGCCGGGAGCACGAGGTTCTCCCAGGTGAAGCCCGGCGGCAGCCGCGTGGCCAGCTCGCCGAGGCGGGTGCTGGAGGCCTGGCGGGCGCCAGCGTGCAGGTCCTCGCTCTGAATCCGTTCGACCCCGCGTGCGGCGGCACTCAACCGCGCGACCTCGCAGGCCGTCGCGATCTGGCCGGCGGAGAGGCGGAACTTGGCAGCGACCTCGCGTACCTCCGGCTCACCACTGATCGCACGCCACACCGCGGTGCGCTCGGCGAAGCCTGGCATTGCGGTCTCCGCCACCATCACGGTCTGCTCGTCGAGCTGCAGCGCCGCGTCACGGGAGGCGGCGCACAGCAGCGGGCGCTCACGCTGGGCGGCCAGCGCGCGGGTCAGCCGCCCGCGGTCGGCCGGGCTGACCTGATCGAGGTGGTCGAAGCACAGCCGCCGTCCCTCCAACCGGGCGGCGAGCGCGGCGTCGGCGAGCAGCTCCGGCGAGGCGAGCGCCTCGATGTCGAGCAGCAGCAGCCCCTGCCCGAGCGCGCCGGCCAAAAGCAGCGACGCGTCGGGGCCCGCCACCAGCGTCGGGAGCAGGCTGTCGGCGGCGAGCAGGCCCTGCAGCTCGGCGATCGCCGCTGCGTGGGAGCCGCCGGCGAGCGCCGCGGCGAGGCCAGGGTCGAGATCGACGCGCCGCAGGCGGCCGTCGAGCGCGGGCGCGTCCAGGCGCGCGCCGAGTAGCTGCGCGGCGAGCCGGTCGGGAACCTTCACCAGACGGTCGGCCAGCGGCCCGGGGTGCTCGCCGTCGAGCAGCCGAATCGCGCCCGCACGACGCAGCGGCGCGTCGTGAGCGAAGCATGCGAGGATCGTGTCGCGGGGCCGCTGCTCGTCGGCGAGCAGCCGCGCAACCAGCCGCGGAGAGGCGAGCTTGCGGGTGACGTCATCGTGCAGGTAGGCGAGCAGCCGCCCGTAGCGCGGGCTCAACTCGGGTGCCGCGCACAGCGACAGCACCTCGCTCTGCAGCGAGTCGAGCGCAAGCACCTCGGCGACGGCGGCGATCCGCGCGTCGAGCTCGTCGATCGGTGTTGCCCGGGCGAGCGAGCGCGCCAGGTCGTCGGAGATGTACAGGCCACGGAACGGGTCGGCGGGGTTGGGGTCCGTGGCGGCGACATCGTCGACCGCCGTGCGAATCCGGGCGTCGATCTCCTCGAACCGCATCGCCGGCTCCACCGCCTCAGCCGGTCAGCTCGTGCGCGACCGCCTCAGCCTCGGTCTCCTGCGCATCGCCCGGCTCGGAGACGGTGAGCGGGCCCGTGGTCGGGGCTCCCCGCTGCTGCACCACGTGGGTGAGCTCATGCGCGAGCAGCCGATCGCCGTCGCCCGTGCCAGGGCGGTACTCGCCGCTGGCGAAGAACACATCGCTGCCGGTGGTAAAAGCACGCGCGGCAACTGACCGGGCGAGCGCGTCGGCGCCAGTGCCGGTATGGACCCGCACATCGCTCAGCGGGTCCCCAAACGCACCGGCGAACCGCTCGCGCGTGCCTCCGTCGAGCGCGCCGCCGCCGCCTCGGGCGCTCGCGATCGTCGCCTGCACGTCGGGGTGCACGGTGCCGTCGGGCATGATCCCGGCGCCTTCGCGGGCAATCAGGGCGCCAAAGGCACGGTTGCCCACCTCCGAAGCCAGGCGCTCACGGGGGTCGGCAGCGGGAGTCTGCTGCTGTTGCTCGGGCGCCGGGGCAAAAACGCTCTCGGCCTCGCTCTCGTGCTCCTGTTGGCGGCCGGGCTCACTCATCTTCGCAAGCATACGCGCAGCGGGCGGGCGCGGACACGGGCCCTCAATGGCCGTCCGGCGCGCGAGGCGACTCCCACGATGCTAGGAGGCCCCGTTTTCGCTCTGCAGTTTTTCGGATTTTTTCGCCGGCGGAGGTGGCGGCGGCGGCGTAACGGCCTGCGTGTGCGTAGGTTCGATTTTCGCCGGCGGAGCGGCCTGCGTCTGCACCGGTTCGACCTGGGTGGACGAGGACGTGGTCGAATTTGAGGCGGATGTGCCGCTGGTTTCCCCGCTGGGCGCCGTGTGCGCCTTCGGGGCAGGCCGCGAGGCGTGCAGACCCGGCGGCGAGGCGATCGCATAAGGGGCGGGCACCGAGGCCACGTGTGCGCCCGAGATGGCGATCGTCGGGGCGAGGGTTGACGACGGGCCGGCCTGCGACTTGCCCTTAGTCGTGGCGCCGACCGCAAAACCGGCGCCGAGACCGATGACCACCGCCACCGCGAGCGCAATCGCCAGCACTTGCCCGCCAGAGCTCCGCCCGGAGCCCGGCGCTCGCTCGCTCGGCTGGCGGTCGGCGCTCACGCCTCAGCAGTCCTTCCCGGGCTTACTCGAGCCGGGGGCCAGGCAGGCGGTCTGCTCGAGCGGGGTCTTGTCGGAGCGCGTCGTGAACACGAACGACTTGCCGACCCAACCCGCTTTCACCACGCTCACCGAGATGGTCGCCCCGACGTGCAGATGCTTACCCTTGAACAGGCTTGTCAGCTTGACTTCGGGCCCCTGGGGCGCGGAGTGCTTGGGCTTGGGCTTGGCCTTCTTGCACTTGCTCCCGTGACACGTCTGGTGGCGCTTGCTCGCCACCGTAGCGGAGCGGTGGTGGCTGAATGGGCATCCGTGGCCATGGCAGACGACTTCGACACGGCCTCCCTTGGGCACCCCGTGCACGATCAGTGACTCCACGATCGAGTACTTGCGCGTCCACCCGAAGGACCACGTCATCGACGCTTCGATGTGTGGAGGGGGTGGCGGCGGAGCCGGTGCGACGACGGACGAGGGGGCTGACGTGGCCGTGGCGGAGCCGGCGACGTTCGTCGCGACCACCACCACGCGCAGCGTGTGACCGACGTCGGCGGGCGTCAGAAAATGGGTGACCCCGGTTTCGCCGCTCAGGCCGGTGCAGTTGTTGCCGGCGCTGTCGCAGTCCTCCCACTGGTAGGCGAAGATGCCGGGATTGTTGGTCCACGATCCCGGCGAGGTCGACAGCGCCTGCCCTTGAGTCGGGGTGCCGGAGATCGCCGGTGGCGAGACGCTCGCCGGCAGGAAGGGGGTGGTGAGCCGCCCGACGTGGTAGAAGGGTCCCGGCGTGGGGCTCACTTCCGTGGGGCGATCGTCCATGAACCAGATGTTGCCGTCCGAGCCGCGAGCCACCCCCGCCGGTTCGCTCTCGGGGGTGGGGAGCGGGAACGATTTGACTTCACCGGAGGAGCCGATCCGGCCGATCGAGTTGATCGTCGCCTGGGCGAACCACATATTGCCGTCCGGACCTTCGACGATCCCGTTCGGCGAGTAGTTGGTGCTCGTCGCCGGGAACTGTTTGATTTCCCCCGTTGAGGTGATCTCTCCGATCTGGCTCGCGCCTGACTCCACGAACCACATGTTGCCGTTGGGCCCGGGGGCGATGCCGCTGGGGTAGCTGTTCTTGGTGGGGATCGGAAAGTGTTCGTATTTTGCGTTCGAGGCGTTGATCCGCCCGATGAAGGCTTCGTTTTCATCTCGTTCGGTGAACCACATATAGCCGCCGGGACCCTGAGCGAGCCCTCCAATATTGGGATAGAACCCGTGAAGGCCAAGGCTGTCGACATGGTGGGTTTCTCCTTTTGGAGTGATCCACCAGATTTCGTCTTCGCCACCGAAGCGGGCGGTGGCGAACCACATGTTGCCTTCGGGCCCCGCCGCGATCGGGCCGAGTTGCACTTCTTTGGCGGCGGCCGGATACTCTTTGATCTGAGGTTCACCTTTTCCCAAGGCGATCTGCCCGATGAGCTCTTCGTCGTTGCTGTTGACGTTGGAGTCGGTGAACCACAGAGTGTCGTTCGGGCCCTGGGCGATCTGATCGGGGTCGCTCTCTTCGGGCTGCGTCGTAGTCGCGGGTTTGCTCGTCGGAACCGCGTATTCATGGATCTGGCCCGCCGCGTCGATCAGCCCGACCTTGCCTGCGTCCGTCCCGCCGGAGGAGACGTTCTCCGTAAACCAGATATTGCCGTCGGGGCCTACGACGAACCCGGAGGTCGGGAAGTCTTCGGTGCTGGAAAACGGGAATTCTTCGATCCCACCGGGCGGCGCGATCGCGGCCACCGGCGCAGCGAGCAGCAAGCCGCCGGCCAGCGCCAGAGTGCCGATCATCGTGGTCATGACTCGTCTCGTCCGGTGAGCCAACTGTTCGTCTCCTGGGTCGGTGGCTGCGAGGCTCTCAAACGATACCATCGACCATGGATCCGAATCGCGTTGGGAGCTCAACCTACCTTCCCCGCGGCCGATCACCCGGTGCGATGTCGGTGGAATCCGTCCTCGCGCGCGTGGCCGCGATCGAACAGGCCGTTGCCAACCCCGCCCTGCTCGCCGGCAACGCGGCGAGCACAGGCGGCACCGCCGTCCCAGTGGCAGAATCTCCAACGGAAGGACTCTCCTTCGCACAGGCCCTGCAGAGCGCGAGTGCCAGCCAGGAAAGCGGAGCGAACGCCGTCGGCGCCGCGGCCACCACCGGCGCCGCACTGACACCGGCGGCCGCGCACACAAGTCTGAGCTCCGCGGCCTACCCGGAGGTCGCCTCGACCGCGGGTCTGTCGAGCACAGGGGCATCGGCGGACGGGCCGGGCGCACAAATCGTGCGGATCGCCGAAAGCCAACTCGGGCAGACCGAGCAGCCGCCGGGCTCAAACGAATCGCCGGCGATCGCAATGTACCGCACCGCCACCGCGGGAGCGATCCCCGGAGCGCCGTGGTGTGCCTACTTCGCCTCGTGGGCCGCCCACCAGGCCGGCGAGCCGCTGGGCGCGAACGGCGAAGGGCTGGGGTCGGTGGCGCAGATCTGGTCGTGGGCGCAGAGCACCGGCCGCGCGATCCCCAACGGGCCGGGCGTCACCCCCCAGCCGGGCGATCTGATCGTGTTCGGCGACGAGCACGTGGGCATCGTCAAGGAAGTACTCCCGAACGGAGACATTGCGACGATCGAGGGTAACTACGAAAACAAGGTGTCCGCCAACGTGCGCACGCCAACCGAAGCCACCGGCTACGTGAATCTCAACTGAGTTTCAGCAGCAGCTCACAGCCCGCTCAGGGGCTCAGGAGAGCACGCAGCCGGCTTAGGAGCAGCTCACAGCCCGCTCAGGGGCAGCGAGCATCTGGCTCAGGAGCTAGGAGCGCGCGCAGCCGGCTCAGGAGCGCGCCAGCCGGCGGCAGCCCCCGGTACTCACACCAATCTTGGGCTTCTCTTGCGGCTACGTCCGCTGCGCTGCACCGCACTCCATTCTTCGGTCGGAGCCGCGTCAGGGACAACCGCGTGGTGTGCCGGCTGCGACGCCGACGCAGAGTCCTCGTCCACGGGCTGGCGTTCATACACGTCAGCTGCCGTCTGGCGCACATACGCGTCATCTGCCGACTGGCGCTCATATACGTCGTGCACACGCCCTTGTTCATAGACGTCGCGTGGTGGGCGTCGCCCATACGGGTCGGTCGACCACTGCGGCTCAGATGCCGCGACCACCCCGGCAGGCTCGTACTGCTCGACGTACACCTCACCCGCAGGCGGGTCGAGCGACCCGTCCTCGACGCCCTCATCCCCAGCGCCGTCCCACGTGCCGACCGCATAGCGGAACTGGGCGCTCTCGTCGGCAACCCAGAAAGCTTCGCCGTCCGCAGTCGTCTCGAGCAGGATCGAGCGATCGTAGTGCTCGGCGATCTGCGCCAGCGCATCCATGTCCGCAACGTCGATCACCGGCACCCCAGGTAGCTGCCAGACGCGCGCAACCGGAACGATCAACCTGCCGTACCGCGCGCGGATGGCCGCCGCCTCGTCCTGCAGTCGTGGCCGCACCGCCGCCACGATCGCCATCACGACGAGAACGACGATCGCCATGCCGCCGAGCGCGATCTCCCGAGCCCTCGCAACTGACAGCCGCGCGACCCCGAATGACAGGAACCGCGGTTGCTCGCGCGTGCCCGTCACCGCGCTGGAGACCGAAGCGGCGAACGGGTTCGTCGCCGGCTGCTGCCCGGTGGTGGAGGACGCGCCAGCGACGGCGCTCGGCTGGATCTCGCCCACGCCGACCGTGAATTGAACCGGTGCGGCGAAGGCGGTGCTGAGCGGCTGATTATCGAGGCTCCCTCGCACCTGCACGTGCGGCACGAGCGTGATGGTGTACGAGCCGCCCACCCCCGTCGCGGTGTTGACGTTGTGCATCAGTGCGAGCAGAGTGGGCAGGTCGAGCGTCGCGGTGACGAGCGCGCGATCTCCGCTGAAGTGGGTGGGCGCTCCGAGCCCGAGCGTCGTGTGCCAGCCACTCGTGGAGGTGAGCGTCGCCGAAAGCGAGGCCTCCCCCGCAAGCGCATGCGCGGCGGCGGCGTGAAAATGGTAGGCAAAGCGGAGGTTGACGAGGCTGACAACGCGTGTGAAAAGCGGTTCGCCGGTTACGACGCGATCGCCCGGGTAGACGGGCCCCGGAGTGGCCGCGGCGGAGTAGGTCAGCCTGGCGCTCTGCCTGTAGGGGACTTTCAGGGGCGTTGGTGCGGTGGATGAACGAGTAAACGCGAGCAGCCCCAGCAAAACGAACGGCAGCAGCGCGACCAGCCCAACCGCAAGCACTTCGCCGCTGGGTCCGGTAGTGCGACGCGATGCCGCCAGCGGCGGATACCCAGAACTAGGAGCGGCGCGTTGCTGCCTGCGCTTGCGCCGCCGCCCACGGGCAAAGGAAACCCCCGTGAAGAGGAGCACGGCGATTCCGACGAGCGCCCCGACCAGCGCGGGCGAGTCAACCGAGTGCAAACGCCTGCCCCACCCGGGGAGATGCAGCCACAGCGCGCCGATCAGCTGGCCGGCAGCCGGGTGTTCGAAGTCCACGAAATTGTTGTTGTCGCCCTTGAATATGTACCGATTGCCGGCGCGGCCAATGATCCGGTGCAGCACAACCGTGTGATAGACCCGGCTGTTGTAGGCGACGATTTCACCAACGTGATAGCTGCTCTGGCTGCGGACGAGCGCCAGGTCGCCGGTGTGAAAGAGCGGCTCCATGCTGATCCCGTTGGTAACGACGTAGGTCGTCGAGCCGCCGAGGCCGACTGGAGCGAAGTAGAACCACAGCAGCCCCACCGAGATCAGCGCGAGGGCGCCGGAGAGAAGTCTTCTGGCGTAACGATTTCGCATGGGTGAGTCTAGGTTCGCACGGTTGATGTGGGCGCGGGGCGGCCCGTGCGCCGGCCGCCCCGCATTTGCCCATATCTGCTTGCTATTCGACTTCCGCCGTACCGAACTGGTTGGCGACAACGGCCATTTCTTCAGCGTCTTCGTTCGGGACGCCTTCCGCGTAGGCTGTCGCGCCCTTCAGGTCACACGTGACGACCTTGCCAGCGGCCGGACCACAATCGGCCCAGTCTTCCTTGGTGGGAGCTGTTCCTTTTTTGGTGTAGGCAACTTTTACGTCTTTGGCTTCTTCATTGATTTCAAATTTGACCTGGACCATCTTCGTGCCCGGGTCGTTCCACTCATATTCGCTCGGCCCTTCGACTTTGTAGCCGGTAACCGACGCGGCGCCACCACCTGCATAGTGGGGCGTCACGGTGTTGCTGGCGGTGAACGCATACGCGCCCACCCCTACCACGCCTGCGAGCACCAGTGCGCACAGGCCCGCTATCTTCCGCTTACGGCTCGCGAAGGTTCGCTTGCCTTTACGCATAAGCACTTCAGGCCCCCTTTGGGATTTGATACGAATAGGGACACCGCTGTGTCCTTCCCCGGCGCTATCGACGAACTATTAGAAGCGCTTTAGGCCGATTTTTGGATGCAAGCATTTATGCGGCGCCGACTTCTCCCGGCGGGTGCGATGTTCGGTGCCGCAATCTCGCCGCGCATGCCTGCCCGGACGCCGCGCATGCCTGCCCGTACGCCCGCACGAGCGCGGTCGGTTAGCCCTCGTGCGTGGTCGGCTAGCCCCTCGTGCGCGGTCGGCTAGCCCCCCGTGCGGTCGGCTAGCCCCCCGTGAGATCTCCTCGGACGTTCTCAGCAACAGGTTCTGATAGACCCAGCAGTGATGGCCAACCCGGTCTCCCAACGCTCCCCGCGCGTGCGCAGGCGCGTTGCGGTGCTGGCCGCGATCGTGCTGCTCGTCGGGATCCTCGCGTTCGCGCTCTCGCGCCTGGGGATTCACCGCATCGGCAACGCGCTCGCCTCGGCGCAGCCCGGCTGGATCGTGCTCGCGCTCGCCCTGATGGGACTCTCGCTACTGCTGCGCGCAAGCTCTTGGCATGAGGTGCTGCGCGCCGCGCTGCCCGATACCCCGATCGCCTGGCCGCCGGTGATCCGCGCGACGATGATCGGCGTGATGGGCTCGGCGGTGTTCCCCGGACGCGTCGGCGAGCCCGCGAAGATGCTCGTGCTCACCCGCCGCCTACCCGGCAGCTCGCGCCGACAGTTGCCGATCGTCGCCGGCACGGTCTTCTCGCAGACGCTGATCAACCTGCTGGCACTCGTGATCCTCGCCATCGTCACCTTCACCAGCCTGGACATTTTGCGCCAGCACGTCTCCGGCCTGGTGATCGCGCTGCTCGTTCCGCTGGCGATCTGCCTGCTGGTGCTGCTCGGCCCTCGCCTGCTGGCGCTCGCGCAGCGCTCCCGCTCGCCGCGCATCGCGCTAGCGGCCCTATCGCTGGCCCGCGTGCTGCGCCTCGGCAGGCAGGGGCTGGCGGTATTCGCCAACCCCCGCCACGGCATCCCCGCGGTGCTGGCGCAACTGCTCGCCTGGACGCTGCAATGGCTAGCCTGCTACGCGGTTCTGCTGGCGCTCGGCCTGCAATCTGAAGGCGGTCTCACGGCGGCCGCCGCCGTGTTGCTCGCGGTCAACGTCTCCGCCGTGCTCCCCGCCACGCCTTCCAACGTCGGCGTCTTCCAGGCCGCCTGCCTGGTCGTGCTCGCCGCCTACGGCGTCGGCGCCGGCCCAGCGCTCGCCTACGGAATCATCCTGCAGGCGGTCGAGGTGATCACCGCGCTCGCGCTCGGCCTCCCGGCGCTGCTCGGCGAGGGCATGACCTGGCGCGACATCCGCGGCGCGGCGACGCTGGAGGAGCGAGGCGCCACCGAGCAAGAAGAGCAGCAGGCATCGGTCAACTGACCGCGCGCCGGAGCGTCCCGTCCCAAGTGACACGTAGCGTCCGTCGCGGTGTTCATCGGCGAGTCACGTCGCAATAGAGACCTCCTGGCGGCGGGTTCACGCCGGCGGCCGGCTCTCCCATGATCCTCGAATCAAAGGTGTTGGCAACTCACAACGGATGGTGTATCGTTGAGACTCAAGCATCCAAAGAAGCCGATCGAGGAGGCGCTCAAACGGGCGGAGAGCCAGGGATGCCGGGTCGAAACAGGCCGGGGCCACTGGGGAATCGTCTATTGCCCCGCCAACGCCGGGATCAAGTGTCCTCCGTTTTCGGTCAACGGCTCTCCGCGGAGTCCCGACAACGAAGCGCGGCGAATCGACCGTTTCCTGGCTCGCTGCACCCACAAGCGCCCATGAACGACTACTCCTTCACCCTCAGATTCCTCGCCCGCGGCCAGAGCGCCGATGCTCTCTCGATGTCGATCTACGAGCGCATCGACGACGCCTCGCTGATGGGGCCCGACGACGACGGGTCCTTTCTGTTGGAGTTCGACCGGCGCTCCAGCAGCCTTCCCTGCGCCCTGAGCGCTGCCGTGACAGAGCTCCTGCAGGCCCTTCCCGACGTGATCGTTCTGCGCGTCGAGGAGGACGACCTTGCCACGATGGCCGACATCGCCAAGCGTTCAGGCCGCAGCCCCGAGGGCATCCGACTGCTCGTCGGCGGCAGGCGTGGGCCAGGAGGCTTCCCACCGGCGGCCGGCCGTATCGACGCTCGGACCAAGGTGTGGCGTTGGGCAGATGTCGCAGAGTGGTTTGAGCAAACTCTCGGCGAGCCCCTGCCGGACACCTCCGACAGCGCTTTTCTACAGGCATTCAACGACGCATTGGATATCCGTCGGCTCGTACGCAAGCTTGGCCAACCTCAACGCCAGGCGCTCGCCTACGCGCTGCCCGATGCGCTCGTGGCCATTGAGGACGGCAGCCTTGAGCGCCCGTCGGGCGCCCTGAACGTCAGTTGACCAGCGCCCGCAGCGACTGGCGCAGCGAGTGGGTCGTACGCAGCACGGCGGTCGGCTCGTAGCCGCAGTGGGCCATGCAGTTCTCGCAGCGCGGGTCGCGCCCGCGACCGTACTTGCTCCAGTCGGTGGTCTCCAGGAGCTCCTTGTAGGTGGAGGCGTATCCGTCGGACATCAGGTAGCAGGGGCGCTGCCAGCCGAATAGCGAGTAGCTGGGGATCCCCCAGGCGGTGCAGTCGAATTCGGCCTTGCCTTCGAGGAAGTCGAGGAACAGCGGGCTGTGGTTGAGCCGCCAACGCTTGCGGCGACCGTCCGCGAACGCCTCGCGGAACAGCTCACGGGTTTGGCGCACACCGAGGAAATGCTCCTGGTCGGGCGCTTTCTCATAGGCGTACGCCGGCGAAATCATCATCTCGTCGACTTCGAGGTCGTCGTTGAGGAAATCGAGCACCTCCCGCACCGTCTTCGGGGAGTCCTGCGTGAAAAACGTCGTGTTGGTCGTCACCCGGAACCCCCGCTGCTTCGCCGCCCGGATCGCCGACACCGCCTTGTCGAACACCCCCTCGCGTTCCACCGAGGCGTCGTGGCGCTCGCGCAGGCCGTCCATGTGGATCGCCCATGCGAAGTAGGGGCTGGGCTTGAAGTTCTCGAGCTTGCGCTCCAGCAGGATCGCGTTGGTGCAAAGGTAGACGAACTTCTTGCGCTTGACCAGCTCCGCCGCGATCAGGTGGATCTCGGGGTGAATCAGTGGCTCGCCACCGGCGATCGACACCATCGGCGTGCCGCTCTCCTCGATCGCCCCCACCGCTTGCTCCACAGACATCCGCCGGCGCAGCACGTGGTCGGGGTGCTGGATCTTGCCGCAGCCCGCGCACTCCAGATTGCACTGGAACAATGGCTCCAGCTCGACTATCAACGGGAACTTGTCCCGTTTGGCGAGGCGCTGGCGCAGCAGATACATCCCCATGCGCGTGCTCTGTCTGATGCGCGCCGCCATCCCGACCTACCTTATCCCCTCGCCCTCGCGGCCCCAAGCGCCGGATGCCGGCGCCCATTCGTGCAACGCGCCCGCCGCGCGCCGCAGCGCCGCCATCGCGCGCGCCACACCCGTCACCGTGTGCAATGGGTTGGTGAGCTCCCTGGCAGGGGTGTCGGAGATCACTCGCACCACCGCAAACGGCCGTTCGCCGGCGCCTGGCGCCAGCCACGCCGACTCCATGTCCACGGCGATCGCGCCCGCCTCGCGTAGCTGGACGCGCGTGTCGCCCATCGCCAGGCGCTCCACCGAAGCGACCGTTCCACGGCGCACCCGCAAGCCGTGACGCTCGAGCGCTCCCGCCAGTTCCTGCGCACCCGCGCACACCACCGCCGTCATCCCGTCGGGGCCCTGCACGGCATCCGCCACCACCACGTCCCCCACATCGCTGTGCTCGTCGAGCCCTCCACCAAAGCCCATCACCAGCAGCGCCACCCCCGGGCGAGCGCGCAGCATTGGAGCTGCCGCCTGGGCGTGGCGCGGGCCCATACCGGTGCGGTGCACCCGCGCGCGCGGACGGGCGCTAATGCCGCGAGTGCCGATCCAACCGGAACCGATCCCCGCCGAGATCGCCCACGCCTCCAGCCGTAGCGGCGCGGCGATCAGTAGGCCGCTCATTGGCTGGCTCCAAGCACGCACCGCGCCGCCGCACGACCGCTCAGCACCGCGCTCTCGAGCGTCGCCGGCCAGCCGGTGTCGGTCCAGGCCCCCGCCAACGCAAGGCCGGGGACCGCGGTGGCCGCACCAGGCCGCAGCGCCGCGGCGCCGGGCTCGGCACGCAGCGTGGCGGAGTGCTCACGTGTCGCCAGGAAGCGCTCCACCCGCGCGGTGCGCGCACGCGGAAAGAGCTCGGCGAGGGCTGGTAGATAACGCTCACGCAGCGCATCGACGCTCATGCCCATCTCCTCGTCCGCCCCCGACAGCGACACCGCCAGGTACTGCATTCCCGCGTCCACGCCGCCGGCGTCGCTACGGTCGAAGACGTACTGCACCGGCGATTCCACCCCACCAACAAACGGAAACTCACACACAACCTGGTCGTATACCACGTGGAGGTTGACAATCGGCGTGTCGTTCAACGCCAGCGCGCTCGCGGCAACGGCGGCGTCGTGTGGCTCGATCAGCGCCGCGGCGCGGGTGCGGGGTAGGGCGATGATCGCCGCGTCGACACTCAGGCTGTGCCCGCCACCACCCCCCGCGGGCTCGCCATCGCTCTGCGTACCCGCATCCCTTGCTGCCATCGGCTCGCCCTCGCCCTCCCCCCCGCCGGGCCCGCTGCGGCAGACTTCAAACCCGAGCCCGCTCCTCAGCAGACGCTCGACGCGCCACCCAAGTCGCACCTCGACACCGGCTTCGCGCAGCGTGCGCAGCGCCGGCTCACCCACGATCTCGCTCTGCGGGCGGCGGTGAAAACCAATGTCGCCGGCGTCCGCGCGCTCCAGCAAGCCGCGCTGAAACACGAATGCCGCCAGCGCCAGCGACGCCTGCTCCGCGGGCAGGTTGAGAGCGGGCAGCGCGATCAGATCCCACAGTGCCGCCGTCGCGCGCGGCCCTTGCCCATGAGCGGCGAGCCACGCACCGAGAGTTTGCCGGTCAAGCTGCGGCGCGCGTGGGTCGAGCCGCCCCAGCGCGAACGCCGCCCGTGCCGCGCCAAGGCGCTCGCGCACCGTCAGGCGACGGTAACCCAGCAAGGTCCCCGCCAGGTGCAGCGGCGCCGGCAGCGCGCTGCGACGCAGGACGCTCACCTGGCCGCCGGGGCTCACCAGCGGGATCTCAAAGCGCGGCTGCACCCACACCTTGCGCTCGCTGCCCAGCCGCGCAAGCAGCGCACGGTAGGCAGTGAAACAGCGCAGAAACACGTGCTGGCCGTTATCGAGCGAGAGGCCGTCGCGCTCGAAGGAGTACACCGCACCACCAAGGCGGGGGCGCACCTCCAGCAGCGTCACCTGCGCGCCCGCCTCGGCGCAGTCGAGCGCCGCCGCGATCCCCGCCAAGCCGCCGCCTACCACCGCGACGCGCGGTCTACTCACCGGCGCTCGATCCTGCCCGCCGTCGGCGTCCGGGCACCAGCGCACCGAGCCTGTTGCCATCGCGGGACGGCACTACGGCTCCGCGTCCTCGTCCTCTTCCTGCACGCGTTCCGCCGGGTGGCGCTCGGGGATGCCCTTGCCCAGCAGCGCACGGGCCGCCACCCACGCCTTCTCGCGCCGCTTCAGCCGTGCGCGCTCGGCGAACGCGCGATCGGGGCGCTCCTCGATGTGGTGCAGCAGCCGCCAGTAAATGCCCGCCATCGCCAGCACGCACGCCGCACTGCGCCGGTCGAGCAGCGCCACCAGCTCGATCCCGCGGTGAAACCAGTCACGCGAACGTAAGCACTGGAAGCGCATCAGCGCATACAGCTGGCCCACGTCGCCCCCTTCAAAGCCCGCCACCATCGCCGGCTCCGCCAGACTCGCCTCGCGCGTCAGCGCCACCAGCGCGGGCGCATCGAGCGGACCATCGTCGTGCAAGTGGTAGCGCACCAGGTCTTTCGCCGGCAGGTACACGCGGCCACGTTCGGCGTCCTCGCGTAGGTCGCGCGCGATGTTGGCCAGCTGCAACGCCACCCCCAGGTCGTCGGCCAGCGCGCTCGCACGACCGTCGGTGCGCGTCCCGAAGATCGCCAAGCAGAGGCGCCCGATCGAGCCCGCCACGCGCCGGCAGTAAAGCTCCAGCTCCTTGAAGTCCGCATAGGTGCTTCCCGTCACGTCCATGCGCACCCCTTCGATCAGGTCGTGCAAGGCGTCGGTGGGCAGCGCAAAGCGCGCGCTCGCATCCGCCAGCGCCGCCATCACCGGGTCGCGGTCGTCCGCGCGCAGCTGCTCCAGCGCCCGCTCCGCCGTCTGCAGGCGGCGCAGCTTCTCATCCTGTGCCAGGGTGCCGTCGGCGATGTCGTCGACACGCCGCGCGAACGCGTACACCGCGCACATCGCTCTGCGCTTGGGGGCCGGCAGCAGACAGATGCCGTAGTAGAAATTGCCCGCCGCGGCGCGCGTCAGCGACTCGCACTGCCGGTAGGCCAGCTGCGTGTGAGCCTCCGCGGTGCTCACTCGTGCCGCCCTGCCGAAGCCCGGGGTCCCTCACCACCGGCTGAAGCCGGGGGTCCCTCACCACCGGCCGAAGCCCGGGGTCCCTCACCACCGGCCGAAGCCCGGGGTCCCTCACCACCGGCTGAAGCCGGGGGTCCCTCACCACCGGCCGCAGCGGGGCCACGCGCACCTTCGGCGTGCAGCCCCTGTTCGGCCAGTGTCCTTGCGAGCGCCGCCACTCGCCGCCCCCTGCTCGCCCGCGGCGGCCCGGCGAGCACGTCGTAGCCGGCACGCTCGACCGCCTCAAGCGCGGCTCGCCCACCGCTCACGAACGCCGCCACCGCCAGGCGCTCACGCCCGTGCAGCATGCCAACCAAGGGCGCGCCTTCCGCCAGTAGCTCGCGTGTGCGCGCCACCTCGAAGGCGATCAGCGCCTTTACACGCCAGCTTGTCCCGGTCCCGCCCACCCGGGCGAGATCCCGCTCCTCGCAGCCAAAGCGCTCGCGATCTTCCGCCGGCAGGTAGATCCGACCGGCGCGCAGGTCCTCCGCCACGTCCTGCCAGTGCTCGGTCAGCTGCAACGCCGTGCAGACGCGGTCGGACAGCGCCACTCGCTCGGGGGTGGCGGCGCCGAACACGGCCAACACCAGCTCCCCCACAGGGTCCGCGGAGAGATGGCAGTAGCCCAATAGCTGCTCCCAGGTGTCGTACTGCGCCACGCGCTGATCGACGCGGTTGGCCTCGATCAGCCGCAGCAAGGGCTCGCGCGGCAACGCACATCCATGCACCGTGCCCTGTAGGCGCACCAGCAGCGGATGGCGCGCCTGGCCGGCGTACGCGCGCTCCAACTCCCCCTCCAGCCAATCCAGCGCCGCGAGCTTTTCGTTGCGATCGCCCGCCCCCGCGTCGCCCAGCTCGTCGACCAACCGCGCGAACCCGTAGATCGCGAGTAGCGGCTCCCTCAATCGCCGCGGCAGCATGCGACTGGCCACGGTGAAGTTCTCGCCGCCGGCCCGCGCCATCACGGCCGCCGCGGTGGGTAGCCCAACCGGCTCGGGAGTGGAAGGGATCGGGGGGGAAGAGGACACGATCGATGCGGCCGCGATCGCCGATCTCATGTGGCCGACAGCCGCGGCTGTCACGCCGAGAGCCCACCGCGGGAGGACTCTGTGCCCTCCCCCGCGCAGCGACTGAGCGCCATGATCGGGAAGGTTAGGCGGTAGAGGTGGTAGTTGATGTAGTAGTCCGACGGGAAGCCGGTGCCGGTGTATTGGGGCTCGTCCCACGTGCCGTCGGAGCGCTGTGTGGCGATCAGCCACGCCACGCCACGCTCAACCGCCGCGGAGTCGCTCAAGCGCTCGCCCGCCGCGTGCAGCCCCAGCAGCGCCCACGCCGTCTGCGAGGCGGTTGAGTCGCCGCGCCCGATCCACGCAGCGTCGTCGTAGGAGCGCGGGTCCTCGCCCCAGCCACCATCGTCGTTCTGGTGGCTCTCCAGCCACGCCACCGCGCGGCAGATCGGCGGCTCCCCGGCTGCCACCCCCATCGCCGCGAGCGCCGGCAACGCCGCGCCCGTCCCGTACACGTGGTTGACCCCCCAGCGCCCAAACCACGACCCGTCCGCCTCCTGCTGGCCCAGCAGCCAGCTGAGTCCCGCGCGGGCCGTTTCGCTATCGGCGCGACCTACCGCGGCGAGCATCTCCAGCGTGTGGGCCGTCACGTCGGCGCTCGGCTCGTCGATCACCTCGCCGAAGTCGAGGAACGGCAGCGCCCTCACCAGCGCCCGCGTGTTGTCGGCGTCGAATGCTCCCCAACCGCCGCCCTCGCTCTGCATCCCCTCCACCCACTCCACCGCCCGGTCGATCGCATCCTGCACGCGCTCGCGCACCCCCTGGGCCCCCTCCGCGGGCGGCAGTTCGCCGCTGCGACGGCGGTGGCGGTTGGCGCGGCGCAGCTGCTCGGGTTCCAGCTCGATCGTGCGCAGCAGCGCCAGCGCCACCTCGGCGGTGTCGTCGACATCGGGGTAGTTGTCGTTCTCAAACTCAAACGCCCACCCTCCCGGCTCGAGCGCCGGCCGTGCCGCCGCCCAGTCGCCGCTCACGCGCACCTCCTCGTGCAGCAGCCACCGGGTCGCGTGCGCCAACGCCGGGTGCTCGCGGCGGAAGCCGGCGTCGCTGAGCGCCACCACCGCCAGCGCCGTGTCCCACACCGGCGACTGGCAGGCTTCCAGGCGCCGGCTAGCGCCGTCCTCCACCATGAAGCGCTCCAGGCCTTCGATGCCGCGGCGCATCACCGGGTGATCGAGCGGGTAGCCACCGAGGTGGAGCGCCATCAGCGAATACACCCACGGCGGCTGAATGCCGCCCCACGAGCCGTCGGCCTCCTGGCGGCGCACGATCCACGCCTCGGCGCGGGCGATTGCCTGGCGGCGCAGCGGCGCCAGCGGCAGGCGCTCGTACAGGCTCAACGCCCGATCCACACGCCCCAGCCATGCGCCCGCGCGCGCTGCGGCGGCGGGCGAGGAGGCAGCGGCGGCAAGGAACGAAAGCGGACCATGCGAGGGAGTGGAGGTAGGACGGGGCGGACGGGTGCCGGGAGCTGGCGAGGGGCCCGAGCGGACCGGGATCCACGGCTGCATGCCGTGCAGGTCGCGCAAGTCGAACGGCAGCGTCTTTTTGGGCCTTCTGGCGATCACCAGCGACAGCGCCACGATCGTCTGACGCGCCCAGCAGCCGAAGTCATAGATGTTCAGCGGCGCCCACCGGGGCAGCATCGCGATCTCCGGCGGCAACGCCGGGATTCGCTCCCATGGCCATAGCCCGAACAGCGCCAACCAGACATGCGTAAACACCCGTGCTCGCTCGATGCCGCCCTGCTCGCGCACCCAGGCCGCCGCGGTGCGCATATGCGCCGCATCCTCGGGGTCACCCGCCAGGCGCAGCGCCCAGTAGGCCTCGACCGTGGTCGAGAGATCGCCGGGGCCGCCGAAGAAGTTCGTCCAGGTGCCGTCCTCGCGCTGTTGCGAGCGGATCCACGCCGCCGAGCGCTCGGTCTCGGCCGCCGTGCGGATCCCGAGGAACTCGCGCAGCAGCATGTCCTCGGCGTCCATCGTCACGTTCGTCTGCAGCTCGCCCCGCCACCAGCCCGCCTCGTCCTGCAGCGAGAGCAGGTGCTCACAGGCGCGCTCCAGCGCGATCCGTGACTCGCTGCGGGTATCAACGGTCGACGTCGGCATGGTCGAAAAGCTATTCCTTTCCCGCAAGCACTTCGCCTGCCGGGCGGTGATATCACGTTATGAGTCCAACCACCGGGCTCGGCGCGTCATTGACCGCCCGCACCGTTGCGTCAGCGAGCGGCTAACCAGCCCTGGGCGGTATCAACACCTCCGGGTGGCCTTCAGCGATCACATGTTCGCGCAGCGCCGCCTCGGGCACCGCGCGCGGGGTCGGCGCGCGAAAGCGGTAGAGGATCATGCCGTTGATGTCGGAATGTCCCACCAGGCGGAAGCCCGGCGCCGGCACTTGGCCGGCGCCGGGGCGCAGCGGCGCGTAGCCGGTCTCGTCGATTTCGCTCACGACCGCAACCGATCCTTGCCGCAGACTGCGCAGCGGCGGCAGGTAGTACTCCAGTGGCGCCGACCCCAGCTCCACCGTCGTGATCGCGCGCGGGCGACCGGTACGGCCGATTGCCTGCGCGAGACCGCGCCAGTCGCCGCGCTGCAGGCGCGGCGAGAGGTCGATGTCGATGCTGAGCGCCGCCCACGTCAGCGCGATCAGCCCCACCAGCGCCAGCCCGGTGCGGCCGGTTCGACGCGCGGCTGCGATCGTCGCAATGCCGGCGCTCAGCGGGATCATCGCCGCCACCACATTGCGCGGCGCCAGGTAGTCGGCGCCCAGCAGCGCCATCGCCGCCGGGATCAGCACCCCGCACGCCGCCACCCCCAGCGCCAGCAGCGCCGCTTCGCTCTCGCGCGGAGTGAGCATCCGCCACAGGCCGTAGCCCACGGCCGCCAGGATCTCCGCTGCTACCAGCAGCTCCAGCCCGTGGCCCAGCGGCGACCCCGAGTAGCCGGTCAGGTAGTACTGCGGGATCGCTTCCAGACGGCTGGCAAGTGCCCATTCGCCAATCCACTGCGTGCCGTGGCCGCCTTGGGCGAGCGCCAACGGCACGAGCGCCGCGCCGACCAGGCCGATCGCCGCCACGGCCGCGAATGCGCCGCGCGGCGGTGGCGACCGGCGCAGGGCGCGGGGCCTGCTCGCGGGGACGGTGCCCGCGGCCGGGGTGCTCGCGGAGGGTGCACCGTGCTGCGCGGTCTTGCGCGGGCGCAGCAACCACAGGCACATCGGCGCCAGCAGGAACACCGCGAAGTAGTGCGTCGCCAGCGCCGCCGCGCCGCTCACCGCGAATGCCGCCAGGCGCCCCCGCGTCGGCTCGGCGTCGGCGCGCAGCCAGCACCACATCGCCAGCGCCGCCAACGCCACGAACAGGCCGTAAGCGCGGGCCTCCTGCGAGTACCACACGAACAATGGGTTGAACGCCACCAGCGCCGCCGTGGCGATCGCGACGCGTCGGCCGAATAGGGAGACGCTCGCTTCGCTCGCATCCCCGATTCGGCCGGCCATTTGTTGGCCGATCCCCCACGCCAGCGCCACCGTCGCGATGCCCGCGAGCGCCGAGGGCAGGCGCAGCGCGACCTCGCCCGTGCCGAAGATCCGCGACCAGCCCCAGATCAGCACGTACCACAGCGGCGGCGTGTTTTCGTGGTGGACGAGCGCGCGCAGCGTCGCCACTAGGCTCGGATGCAGCGTGTGCACCGGCGTGAATGCCTCGTCGTACCAAAAGCTCTGCAGGTGCAGCGTGCTCAGCCGCAGGATCGCCGCCAGCGCCAGCAGCGCCGCCAGTGGCCACCACTGCGGCAGGGCTGTGCTGCCCGCCCCAGCTTCTCGCTGCGCAACCCTCCCCAGACCCCCCTTGTGGGGGTCCTCATTAAAAACCTCTCCCTCCCGCCCGCGCGGGATTGAAAGGGGCTCCGCCATCAGCCCCCCGTCAGCGGTTCGTCCGGCGCGCCCGGCGGCGTGGGCAGCCCGCACAGGTTTTCGCTCACCGCCGTGCCGAAGCAGGCGTAGCGGTTGACGCGCTTGTCCTGGAAGTACGGTGGCAGGTAGAAGCCGCCCTTGGCCGCGCGCACCCCGTGCACGGTGGGGCCGGTGACGATCAGGCACACCTGCGGCTGCGTGCCCGGCGGTCCCGAGCCCGTGTTGCCGCACAGCACATCGCGTGTGGTGTAGTGCGTGAGGTCCTGTTCGATCGAGATGTTCTTCAGGTCGTTGCCGGTGATCTGACGCCAGCTGCGTAGATCAACTGTGAGGCGTTCATTTACATGAATCTCTCGCACGAGGTCGTTGACCGTGGCGACCGCCAGCAGCAGGAACGCCAGCACCAGCAGAGTGCTCTCCACGCGGCGCAGGTCGCCGCGGCCGCGGCGCTCCTCGTGGCGGGGGCGCAGCCACTGCGGCAGGCGCCCCCAGCGGCCGTCCGGCTGGGCGCTCGACGCGGCGCTGCTCATGACACCGGCGAGAACAGCGGCGCGGTTTGATGGATGATGAACAGGCCCTGCACCGCGAAGGTGGCGATCAGCAAGCGCCGGTCGCGCGCCACCACCGCCAGCGGTAGCGTCCACAGCGTGTACCACGCCAGCAGCCACGTGCTGGTAACCGCGATCGCCAGCAGCGCCCACCCCGACGCCGCCACCCAGTCGTAGCCACGCCAAGTGCGCCACATCAGGTGCGCCACGATGATCACCAGCGCCGCCTTCAACAGCGTGTGGTCGGCCGGGAACACGCCCGGCTTGCCCAGCAGGTGCGCGAGCTCGTTGGGGAAGCTGTCGGTGGACACCAGCGCCGCGTCGCGGTTGAGCGCCGCCACCACGTCGAGGCCGTGCACGCCGAACACCGGGTATGACACCACCGCCACCGCCACCAGCGCCGCCACCGCGCCCCACAGCGCCGACACCTTGCGCCGCGAAAGCAGCATGAACGGCAGCATCGCCGCCGCCGTCGCCTTCACCAGCGCGCCCGCCACCACCGCCGCGCCCGCCGGGGCATCGCGCTCGGCTAGAACCCACGCCACCGCCGCCATCATGAAAAAGGTCATGATCACGTCGTTGTGGGCGCCCCCCAGGCCGTACAACACGTACAACGGGTTGGCCCCCACCACCAGCAGGGCGGTCGGTGGGTCGTAGCCGCGGATACGTGCACAGCGCCAGGTCAGCGCCAGCGTGCCCGCGCTCGCCGCCAGCGCCATCACCTTCGCGCCCCACACCGCCCCCTTCAGTCCCAGCAGCGCCAGCGGGTAGGAGAGCAGCGTGTACAGCGGGCCGTACGCGGTCGCCACTTTGCGCCAGTCGTCGCCCACGTACTTGTAGATGCCGTCGCCGCTCGCCGCCACCGGGCCGTGCAGGTAGGGGTCCAGCCCATGCAGCACCCCCATGCGCGCGTAGGCGATGTAGCTGAACACGTCGGTGGAGAAAAGGATCGGGCCGGCGCACACGACCACGCTCAGCGTCCCCACCAGCGCAATCGCCCACGCCCCCGCGCGGCGGTCGCCCGCCAAACGCCGCGCCAGCGCCAGCAGGATCGCGTAGGCGCCGGTGAAGCTCAGTAGCGCGATCAAAAATACGCGGAAGCCCAGCCGCTCACCGATCCGGGCACCGACCCCGAAGGGGTTGGTCAACCACCCCGTGATCCCCGGGGTGCCCGGCACCAGCGGCGAATGGCCGACCGCCGCATCGAGTCCCACCTCGACCGTCGCCGCCAGCAGCACCAGCACACATAGCCCCGCCAGCGCCAGCGTCACCCGACTTGGGGCGGCGCGTTCGGCGCCCGCACGGCCGCCGGTCGGCGATCGGTCAGCCGCCGCGTCTGCGCCGGCGAGCGACTGTGGCAACACCGATGAGCTGGACAAGGGCTTCGGCCTCGCCTCGACCGGTGGTTAGCGTCCCGAGTCGGACGTTCGCTGAGTACGTACGATTCGTGACACTAAGGGGGCCTATCCGGCGTCCTCGAAGTGCAGGATCGCGAGCGCTCCCGTCACCTCGAACACCCGTTGCACCGCCTCCTCACCCGGCCGCAACACCAGCTCATAGCCCCGCTCCTTGGCGCGCGCGTCAGCCTGCAGCAACAACCGCAGCCCGGTGGAGTCGATGAACTGCAAACGGCTGAGGTCCACCACCAGGCGCGCGGGCTGCTCGTGGTCGGCCGCCGCGAGACTCGCTTCCATCTGGCCGGCACCCGCCAGATCCAGCTCACCCTCAAGCGAGAGGCTGATCGTGCCGTCCTCCGTCACGCTCGAGATCTTCAGGCTGCCCGGGGTCGGTGCGCTCATAGCGCAGTCCACACGCTCTTGGTCTCCAAGTATGCGTCGAGGCCGTCGTGGCCATGCTCGCGGCCGATGCCCGACGCCTTGAAGCCGCCGAACGGCGCCGAGGGGTCAACCGCGCCCCAGGTGTTGACATACACCGAGCCGGCGCGCAGCAGCGACGCGAGGCGATGGGCGTTGGAGACATCGCGCGTCCACACCCCCGCCGCCAGCCCATAATCGCTTGCGTTGGCGCGCGCTGCCACCTCCTCCAGCGTGTCGTAGGGGGAGGCCACCAGCACCGGCCCGAAGATCTCCTCCCGCGCGATCCGCAGCTCATCGGAGGTGGTGCCGAACAGCGTCGGCGCGACGAAGTAACCGCCGCTGTCGGCGAGCGCCGCCTCGCCGCCAGCCAGCAACTCGGCACCTTCGGCGCGGCCGGACTCGATATAGCCGAGCACGCGCTCGTGCTGCTCGGCCGACACCAGCGGCCCCATCTGGGTCTGTGCGTCGAGACCCGGCCCGAGACGCGCCTTGCCGGCCTGCTCCGCCAGCGCGCCCACCACCTCCTCGTAGCGCTCCGCGGGCACGAACAGGCGGGAGCCGGCGTTGCAAGCCTGGCCGGAGTTGAAGTAGATCGCTTGGTAGGAGCCCCTCACCGCGGCCTCGATGTCGGCGTCAGGGAGGATGATGTTGGGCGACTTACCGCCCAGCTCGAGCGTGACTCGCTTCAGCGCCCTGCCGGCCTTCGCGCCGATCTCGCGGCCCACCGCGGTGCTGCCCGTGAACGCAATCTTGTCGATGCCGGGGTGGTCAACCAGCGCCGCGCCGGTGCTGCCATCGCCGGTCAGCACGTTCAAAACACCCGGCGGGAAGCCCACCTCAAGTGCCAGCTCGCCGAGGCGCAACGCGCTCAAGGGCGTCTGCTCGGCCGGCTTCAACACCACCGTGCAGCCCGCCGCCAGCGCCGGCCCGAGCTTCCACGCCGCCATCAGCAGCGGAAAGTTCCACGGCACGATCTGCGCGCACACGCCCACCGGCTCCCGGCGGGTGTAGCAGAGCATGTCGGGGGCGCTCACCGGCAGCACCGCGCCCTCGATCTTCGTCGGCCAGCCGGCGAAGTAGCGCAGGTGGGCGACCGTCCCGGCGACGTCCACGTACTGGGCCAACCCCACCGGCTTGCCGTTGTCCGCCGACTCGATCTGCGCCAGTTCCTGCGCGTGCTCCTCTACCGCCGCGGCGAGCGCCAGCAGCAGCCGCTCGCGACCGGACGCCGGCAGCGTCGCCCACGGGCCATCCGCAAACGCCGCGCGCGCCGCCGCCACCGCGCGCTCCACGTCGCTCGGCCCGGCGTGCGGCACATGTGCCAGCGCGCGTCCGGTGGCGGGGTCGAGCGTGGCGAACGTGCGTCCGTCGTCGGCTTGGGTGCGCTCCTCGCCGATCAACAGCCCGTGTTCGCCCGCGATGAAGGCGCGCGCCTCGGAGCCCAATGCCTCGGGTAGCTCGACTGTGGTTGTGCTCATTCTGAGGCTCCTATGGTCGCAGGACGATCTTCAGCGCCTCGCGGCGGTCGTACAAAGCGTACGCCTTCGGAGCTTCGTCGAGGCTCATGTGGTGGCTCACCAGCGGCGAGGGGTCGAGCACGCCCGCCGACATCAGCGCCAGCACGCGGTCAATGTGCCCGATCACGTTGGCGTGGCCGGCGCACATACGCAGCGACTTGATCCACAGCAAGCCCATATGCACCTCGGCGCGCTCCGCGTACACGCCGATCGCCTGCACGGTGCCGCACTTGCGCGTCAGACGCAGCGCGAGGTCGAGCGCCTGCGGGTGGCCCACCGCGTCGATGCACACATCCACCCCGCGACCGTTCGTCGCGGCGCGGGCGGCCGCGCGCGGATCCCCCTCCTTCAGGTGCACAGCCTGTGCGCCGAACGTTTCCGCCATCGCCAAACGCTCGGGGACAGTGTCCACTGCGATCACGTGCGCCGCCCCCGCCGCCCGCGCGGCTTGCACGGCACACAGACCCACCGGGCCGAGGCCCAACACCGCCGCCACGTCGCCCGGGCGCATACCGCTATCGACCACCGCGTGAAAGCCGGTGCCCATCACGTCACCCGCGAACAGCGCCACCTCGTCGCTCATCCCCGGTGGCACCTTGCGCAGCACGAGGTCGGCGCTCGGCACCAGCGCCCGCTCGGCCTGTGTGCCTTGCAGCGAGCCGAGCGTCGCTCCGTGGCCGAAGGTACGCGACTGCTCGCACTTGTGAAAGGCACCGTTGCGGCAAAACCAGCAGTGTCCGCACGCGCTTTGGAAACAGCCCAGCACGCGGTCGCCGACCGCTACCTCGCGCACCTCTTCCCCCACCTCGAGCACCGTCCCGACGTACTCGTGGCCAATCGTAAAGCCCGGCTCAATCTGCACGCGGCCGTGGTAGATGTGCAGGTCCGACCCGCACACGCCGCTCGCCTCAATCCGCACAATCGCATCCCCGGGGCCCGTCAGCTCGGGCTCGGGCACCTCCTGCACCGCCACCTCGCCAGGTCCTTGGAATGTCACCGCGCGCATCGGGAATGCACCCTAAATGATTTGCCGCCCGCCCACTCGCCCACGCCGCCACCCGCCTCGCGCGGCCGGCTGACCCAGAGCGCTTTCGGGCAACGCGCCCAGCGGTGGCCGATCGGCCACCGTCTTTTAATCATCTTTAAATAAAGGGGAGCCCCTCCGCCGCCCGCGTGGTTTACCCTGGAGCACTTCGATGGCGGCAAGGACGATTGTGACCTCCCACCCCGACGTGGAGTGCGACGTGTGTGGGCGGCGACTACTGCGGGGGGAGCAGCCCGACGTGTTCCTCGGTGGAGGACACCGGCGGCTGGTGTGCGAGCTGTGCACCAGCCGCGCCACCCACGAGGGATGGCGCAGGGAGACCGAGGAGCAGATCGGCCGGTCGCACGCGGAACGCCCCCGCGGGAGTTCGCTGCTGCGACGGCTGCGCCAGCTACGTGAGCCTGCGCGTCCCCTCCGTGCCGGTGCAACGGCAACCGGCGCCGCGGTCGAGAGCGCCAACGGCGGCGGCGCCGCCGCGCAAACGGAGTGGACCGGTATCAACGCCGAGTGGGCCGCGGTCGACGAGGAGTGGGCACCCACCGGGGACTTGGCTGCCGCGATCGAGCACGGGCGGGATCCGTCGGCCGCCGATCGGGCAGGTACCGGCGTGAGGCGGGCGCTCGAGGTCTTCAACGCCGGCGAGCACCCGCGTCGGCTAGCGGGGGTGGCACGCGCGTTGGGTGCTCCCACGGTACGGGCTACCCAGTCCGACGCAAGCGCCAACGTTTCGATCGTGGTCGCTTGGGAGTTGTGCTGGTACCGCTACGAGATCGATCCGGTGGATGAGGCCCGGGGCGCGTGGCTGGCGGCGGAGGGGATGGAGCTTGACGAACTGCCGGAGGACGACCGCGTCCCCAACTCGGTGCTCGACGAGCGCGGCGGGCTGGCGCTGCTGGTGGAGTAGCCGTGTGCTCGCGTTGGCTGCTCACGTGTTGGGTGCCGAGAGCTCTTCCGCCGGTCGAGGGCGGGTCTTCATCCCCGGTGCAGTAGAATCGCTCACACGATGATCTACAGCGTGGTGCCAAAGCCGTTGGCCGACGAGCTCTACCCGAAGCTGGTGGAGCACTACAAGGACAACGACAACGTAACCGTGATCCTCGACCGCCGCGAGGCCGACAGGCGCAGTCGCAATGGCAGCAGCAGCGGCGGCATCGACGGAGATCCCGCTCGCCAGCAGCGCATCGTGCGCGATCGCCGCCGGGCGCGAGTGGCGGGCGACCTGCCCGCGCTGGCGCGTCCCTGAGAGCATTGCTTCCCGCGGTGCAGGCCGTCCCCGTGCGTCCCTGAGAGCATTGCTTCCCGCAGCGCGGGCCGTCCGCGTGCGTCCCTGAGAGCATTGCTTCCCCGCAGCGCGGGCCGTCCCCGTCGCACGGGCCGTCCCCGCCACGGGATAGGCTCGGCAAGATGAAGGTGATCGTCCACGTCGACGGCGGCGCCCGCGGCAACCCCGGGCCGGCGGCGGCGGCATCAGTGGTGAGCGACCACGCCGGCGAGGTGCTGGATGAGCACGCGCGCCTGCTGGGAGAGGTCACCAACAACGTCGCCGAGTACCGCGCCCTGCTGCTTGGCCTGGAGCGAGCCCACACGCTGGGCGCCACCGAGGTCGAGGTGGTCAACGACTCCGAGCTGATCGCCAAGCAGGTGCAGGGCCTGTACAAGGTCAAGCACCCCGCGATGCGTCCCCTGCACCTCGACGCGATGGCGGCGCTGAAGCAGTTCGAGCGCTGGTCGATCCGCTCGGTGCCGCGCGCTCAGAACGCCCACGCCGACGCGCTCGTCAACGCGGCGTTGGACGGGGCGCGCGTGTGATCAGCGCAGCGGCTGCGTCGAATCGGCGAGCGTGAGCATCTGCTGGTTGGTGAGTTCCTCCAGCAGTGTGTTGATCACCCAATAGAGGACGTGGTGTTCGCGCCAGGCGATCATGTGAATGTGTTCGCCGTCGGCGAAGATCATGTAGGCGCGTCTGCCGACGTAGCGCGTTTCCTGGGGGTGATCGACGATCGGGGGGTCCAGCCAGTCGGTGCCCTCCACGTCGTAGTAGCCGCCGATGATGTTCTGCTGGAAGACGATCGTGTAGGCGTGGTGGAGGCCTCCTTGAGGGTCGCGTAGCGCGTAGGGTCGCACCTCTTCCTGGGTCGCCGGGCCGCTTTGCAGGCGCGGGTAGAGCAGCGGAAATGGCACCTGCACAGCGGCGCTCACCGCCTGCTGCCGATCGCTTGCGGGTGTTGGGTAGAGATCCTCGCCCGCGGCGCTGGGGGTCGCTTGGCGGCCGGGGCCGCGATCGCGCCTACCGCTAGGACCATGACCACGAGCGCCGGAGGAGCGATGGGCGGTCGTGGCGGGACTCACGCTCGGCGGCCGTACGCGCTGATGGCCGTGCAGGAAGTCGTTGAGAGTGGCCTGCTCCAGCGCCGGCGAGGAGGTCACATAGTCGCCCCCGTTTAGCACGTAGTCGATGTTTTCGGTCTGAAACCTCACCTGACGCAGCGGCTTGCCCTGGGAGAAGCCGATCAGCTTCGCGAGCTCCAGCAGGATGCTCGCCGAGGGCGAGAAGTTGGTGCTGATCGCGCGCCCCACCGCTTTGGCGACCTTGTCGACTTCGCCGAGTTCGGGTGACACCTGCTCGCGCAGGTCGCGCAGGAAATCCTGCTGGCGGGCGACGCGCACGAAGTCGGAGTCGTCGTGGCGGTAGCGCACGTAGTTGAGCGCATTTTCGTAGCACAGCTTCTGATAGCCGGGCTGCAGGTTGATGTTGGTGTAGTCGGTTTCGGGGGTGCCGATGTTTTCGTTGAAGTAGCGGTGGTCGACGTTGACGTACACGCAACCCAGCGAGTCCACGACTTTGATGAAGCCGGCGAAGGTCACGTCGATAATCCCGTTCAACTGCAGCCCTGGCAGCACTTCTTTGATGGTCTCCGCGGCGAGGTTGGCACCCTCGTCATGGCCCGGCAGGGCGCTGCCGAGCGTGTAGGCGGCGTTGATCTTCTCGGGATACAGCGCTTCGCCATTGGGCATTTTGATCGTCACGAGCAGGTCGCGAGGGATCGACAGCACCGATGTCTGGTCCTGTTCGGGGTCGAAGCGCACCAGCAGGATCGTGTCGCTGTGGGGCCCCGCTTCGCGTTCGTCGATGTTCGTGGAGCCGTAGCGTTTGTCGGAGCCGAGAATCAGGAAGGTCTTCGGCCCGCCGGTGTAGATCGAGGAGATCAAGCCCTTGGGCGTGTGGATCTGGTTGAGGCGAGGGAAGACCTCGTTGGCGATGCGGTTGGCGGTACTCACCGTCACCGCGGCGGTCGCCCCTCCGCACAGCAGCACGATCAGCACGCCCCCGATCGCAAAGCGCTTCCACATGCCGATCCCTAGCCGCGGCGGGCGTTCCTCGTCCATGGTGCCAGGCTACCGGCGCGGCCGGCGTGCCACGCCGGGGCTGAAGGTACGCTCAACCCAATGCTCAGCCCCCGCAACCGCGAGCTGTTCGGTCTGCTGCCGGCCGCCCTGCTGGTGACAGCGGGCTTCACGGCGATCTTCATTCAAGAGCAAAGTACCGCCACAGGGGCGGCGGCTGATGTAACCCTCAACCACGCTTCCAGCCTGTCGCTGACCTACGGCGCGATCTTCCTCGGGCTGTGCCTGGCGGGGCACCTCGTGATCCGCTTCGCGCTACCCAACGCCGACCCCTACCTGTTCCCGCTCGGGGCGGTGCTGGCGAGCGTGGGGATCGTGATGGTGTACCGCATCAACCCCACTCTGGCGCGCCAACAGGCGCAGTGGATGGTGCTGGGGTTGGTGTTGTTCGCAGCCACGATCCTGGTGCTGCGCCGCACCGGCGTCGGCATCCTGGAGCGCTACCGCTACACGATCGTCGCGGTGGGAATCGCGACGACGGTACTGCCGCGGCTGCCGGGGATCGGCGAGGAAGTCAACGGCGCCTACCTCAATGTGAACGTCGGCGGGATCTCCTTCCAGCCGGCGGAGCTGGCGAAGATCGCGCTGGTGATCTTCCTCGCCAGCTACCTGCGCGACAACCGCCAGATCCTCGTCACCGCGGGCAAACGCGTGCTGGGCGTGACGCTGCCCCCGATGAAGCAGTTCGGACCAATGCTGATCGTGTGGGGCGCCGCGATGGCGACGCTGCTGATCACCCGCGAGCTGGGCACTTCGCTGATGTTTTTCGGCGCCTTCCTTGCCCTGCTGTACGTCGCTACGGGGCGACTCTCGTTCCCGTTGATCGGGCTGATCCTGTTCGCCGTCGGCGCGTGGCTGCTCGCAACCCACGTCAGCCACGTCCACGCGCGCGTGCTCGCGTGGGAACACCCATTCGACAAGACGCTCTATGAACAGAAGAGCGGCGGCAGCTACCAGCTGGCACAGTCGCTGTTCGCCCAGGCCGATGGCGGGCTGCTGGGCACCGGCTTCGACCGCTCGCTGGTAGGGCTGCTGCCGATCCCCGAAAGCGACATGATCTTCGCGGTGATCGTCAACGAGCTCGGGCTGGTTGGCGCGGTGGCGCTGCTGCTCACCTACCTGTTGTTCGTCGTGAGGGGCCTGAAGATCGCGATGCTCGCGCGCGACTCCTTCTCCAAGCTGCTGGCAACCGGCCTCGCGTTCATCGTCGCGCTGCAGGTGTTCGTGATCGTCGGCGGCGTTACCCGCGTGATCCCGCTCACCGGCGTCACGCTCCCGTTCGTCGCCTACGGCGGCTCCTCGGTGGTGATGAACTTCGTGCTGCTGGCGCTGCTGTTGGTTATCTCCGACAAGGCACGCCGGCCGGGATAGCGTCTCCTACGGCCTGTCGTTGCCGGCGCCGACGGCCTGCAGCGTTCTCGACGCCGTGATCCGTGGAGCCGGATCCGCTGGTTCGCCACCGTCGCCCAAGCACACCGTCACGCGCAGGTCATCCACCCGTTCGACTTGCTTGTCGAGCTGGCGCGTGCGTGTCGTCATCAGCTCGGCATACGCTCTGTGCGAGCTGTCGAGAGCACGCTCGACCTTGCTCATCTGCTCCTTGAACATGCCCCACTGCTTGTTGAAGTCGCCGAGCGCTCCCAGGATCTCGTTGGTTTGCAGCGCAAGCTTGAAATTCTCGCTCGCCTGGCGGATCACCGCGAGGATCGCGAACAGCGTCAGCGGGGAACAGAGCACCACCTTGCGCCGCAGCGCCTCGTCGAGCAGCTGCGGGTCGTTTTCGTGGATGAACCCGTACACCTGCTCGTTGGGGATGAAGATCAACATGTAGTCGAGCGTGCCGCCCTGGGGGTCAATGTATTCGCGCGTCCCCACCTCCTTGATGCGGGCTCGAACGTCGCGCTTGAAAGCCTTTGCCGCGTCTTCGCGCTCCCGCTCGGAGGAGCCCTCCAGGTAACGTTGATACTCGACCATCGGCGTCTTAACGTCCATGTTCAGCCGCTGGTCCTGCACGAAGAACGTGAAGTCCGGCCGCGAGGCGCCGCCTGGGATCTGCTGCTGCTTGCTGTACTGGATGCCCTCGATGAAGCCGGCCATCCGCAGCACGTCCTCGGCCATCCGCTCGCCCCACTGGCCACGCGTCTGCGAGCCGGAGAGCACCTCGTTGAGACGGCCGGTCTGGGTACGCAGCAGTTCGGTTTGCTGCTTGCTCTCGCGCGTGACAGCCTCCAGCTTGACGATGCTCTCGCCACGCTTCGCGTCGACGTTGCGCACCCACTCGTGCAGCGTGAGAAGCTCTTTGCGCACTTCCGCCAGACCCTTGTCGATCTCGCCCTGACGGGCCTTCAGCTGCTCCTCCCCGCGGCCGGTCTCCTTCTCGAGCTCGGCCTTGTTGTGGGCGACCAGCTGCTCGACGCCGGCCCGCTGGATCTCGCCCTGCACGCGCGCGAGGTTGGAGTGCAGCTCCGCCACGATCCGCTCAGTCTCGGCGGGGTCGAGCTGCGCGGGAGCCTCCCGCCCCTGGCGCTGGAGCAGAACAGCGACCAGTCCGATCAACACGCACAGGAGCAGGGCGAGCAGGTAGAGCATCGCTGACGATTATGCGTTGCCGTCCGGCGGGAAAAATCGGGGCCGCTACACGTGCGCCGCGGCGTGCTCGCCCGTGGCCTGCTCGACCACCTTCTGCGCGAGGTGGGCGGGGATCTCCTCGTAGCGCAGGAACTCCAGGGTGTAGTCGCCCTGGCCGCCCGTTATGGAGCGCAGGTCGGGCGCGTAGCTGAGCATCTCGGCCATCGGCACCTCCGCTTTGATCTCGGTCATCGCGCCCACCGGCTCCATCCCCTGGGGGCGGCCGCGGCGGCTGTTGAGGTCGCCGATCACGTCGCCCACCGCGGACTCCGGCACCGACACGGTGACGAGCATGATCGGCTCCAGCAACACCGGGTCGGCCTGCTCCAGCGCCTGTCTCATCGCCGCGGCACCCGCCAGCTTGAAGGCGATCTCCGAGGAGTCCACCGTGTGGTAGGAGCCGTCGAGGAGCGTCACCCGCACCCCCTTCACCGGGTACCCCGCCAGCACCCCCTCGCTCATCGCCTCGCGCACACCTTTCTCGACGGCGGGGATGAACGAGCCCGGAATCACGCCGCCCTTGATGCGATCGACGAACTCGAAGTCGAGGTCGGTGGGATCGGGGTGGGTGGGGTCGGATCCGGCGAGCGGCTCGATCTCGATGTGGCAGTCGCCGAACTGACCGCGCCCGCCCGACTGCTTCTTATGGCGGCCATGCGCCTTGGCGGTACCGCGGATCGTCTCCTGGTAGGGCACCCTCGGCGGCTTCAGCGCCACCTCGACACCGAAGCGCTGGCGTAGGCGGTCCACCACCACTTCGACGTGCACCTGCGAGAGGCCCGCCACGATCTGCTCGCCGGTCTGCGAATCGCGGTGCAGGTCGATCGTGGGGTCCTCCTCCTGCAAGCGACGCAGCGCGGCGAACACCTTCTCCTCCTCCCCCCTGCTCTGCGCCTCGATCGCGAACGCCATCACCGGCGCCGGCAGCTTCAGCGCGGGCAGCGCGATCGGCTCGTCGCGGGCCGCCAGCCAGTCGCCCGAGCGGGTCTCCTTGAGCTTCGCCACAGCGCCGATGTCGCCGGGACCGAACTCCTCGACGTGCACCACCTCTTTGCCGGCGAATACCAGCAGCTGCCCGATCCGCTCCTTGGCGTGGGCGCGCGTGTTGAGCACCTGCGTGTCGTGACGCATCGTGCCCTGGTAGACGCGCAGCAGGTTGATCCGCCCCGCGAACGGGTCGGCACGGGTCTTGAACACGTAGGCGAACAGCTCCTTGTCCTCCACCGGCTCCAGCGTCACCTCGCCCACTGTGAAAGCCCCATGCTTGACTGGCGAAGGCAGGTCCTCGACGATCGCGTCCAGCAAGCGTGTGGTGCCGAGGTTGGCGCTCGCCACGCCGCACACCACCGGGAAGATGCGTCCGTGGTTGGTGCCCTCCTTGAGCGCTCCCACAATCTCCTCGTGGGAGATCTCCTCGCCCTCCAGGTAGCGCTCCATCAGCGCGTCCGACACCTCCGCGACCTCGTCCATCAGCTTCTCGCGGTATTCCTGCGCCTGCTGGGCATGCTCGTCGGGGATCGCGATCTCCGTCCAGCCCCGCCGCTGTGCGGAGTCTTGGCGGAACGCCCTCATGTCCACTAGATCGATCACGCCCGTGAGGTCCTGCTCGGAGCCCATCGGGATCTCGGTTGCCACCACGTGGGGGCCGAACGCCGCCTTTAGCTGCTCCAGCGTTCGGAAGAAGTCGGCGCGCTCGCGGTCGAGCATGTTCACGAACAGCATCCGCGCGATGTCAAGCTCTGCCGCGCGCGCCCACAGACGGGCAGTGGAGACCTCTACCCCCATCACCGCGTTGACGACAAACACCGCCGACTCGCATACGCGCAGCGCACCGAGCGCGTCCGCGACGAAACTCGGCTCGCCGGGTGTGTCGAGCAAGTTGATCTTGCGCTCCTCCCACTCGAACGAGCTGAGCGTCGCCGAGATCGACATCTGCCGCGCCTGCTCGTCGGGGTCGCTGTCGGACACTGTGTTGCCGTCCGTCACGTTGCCCAAACGACTGGTCACCCCCGCCTCGAACAGCAGCGCCTCATGCAGCGCCGTCTTCCCCGCCCCGCGGTGTCCGACGAGGGCGACGTTGCGAATCCGATCCGCGGCTGCGTGCATGTGGTGCTCCTTCCCGGGGGGTCGTTCCAACATACAGCGCCTCGCACCCCTTTGCCAGGGGTGCGAGCGCCGCGTCCGGGGCGCGTCCGGGCGTGCCGATCTTTGCAACCGGGTCTTAGTAGTGCTTTGTTAGGTCGCTACTCGTGTTGTGGTGCTCTGTGGAGGGGTATGTCGGCGTGGTTGATCGTTTGGTGACAGGTGGCGTAGCGGCCGGTCCAGCATTTGAAGAGGGGCTGGAACAGGCGGACTGCCTGAGGGAGGGTCAGGCCGGCCGCGGGCGATTTGGGTTCTGCTGCTCCAGGGTGAGGAAGCCGTGTGCAGCCGTCACGAGCGCGGTGTGGTGGTACCAGCCGAGCCAGGAGCGGCCCTCGTAGTGATCGAGGCCGAGTTCGCCCTTGAGCTGTTTGTAGTCGAGCTCGATCTTCCAGCGCATCCGTGCCAGGCGCGCCAGATGTTCGGGCGAGGTGGAGGGTGGCATGTTGCTGATCCAGTAGTCCAGTGGCTCCTTGTGGCCTTCGGGCCACTCGCAGATCAGCCACTCCTCGCAGGGCTCTTGCTCAGCCCCGTTTTGCCAGCGCGCCAGTGCGCGGACACGTAGGAACGCGAACTGTGAGGTAACCGGCGTCCCGTCGGGGCCGTCCCTGAAGGTGACGGTCTGCATGTTCTCAGGGGCGAGTCGGGCGATGAGCTTACGGGCGGGCTCGGGCTTGCGGTCGGGGCGCAGCCGCGTGCGCCGCCTGCCGGTCTCCCCGGCGCGCTCGGGTAGCGAGAACACGGTGTCCGGCGCGAATACGCTCGCGATCTTGTCGATCGAGAACACGTACTGGAAACCAGCATCATCCAGATCCCGACGCAGCCTGGTGTTCTCGCCATACGCCTCATCCCCCAAGATCGGCGCCCTGCCGATATCCCACCCGCCGGCGCGCTCGATCAGGTCCTTCCCGAGCTGTGGCTTCTTCTTGAACTCGATCTCCTCGGGGATCCTCGCTCTCGCTCTGCGCTCGGCGTCCTCGCACCACTCCTCGGGCAGATACAGCGCCCACCCCAACGGGACCGTGCCCTTGCTGCCCACGGCGTGCACCGAGACACCGATCTGGCAGTTACCGATCTTGCCGAGCGTCCCCGAGTACTGACGCTTGACCCCAGGCGAACGCTTGCCGTCCTTCGGAAAACCAGTGTCGTCGAGAACCCACGCCTGCACACCGATCTGTGGCGCCACGCGCTCAGCCGTGGCCTTGACGACCAACCCTGGATCCCACCTACTCACCGCCAAGAACTGCTGCAAGCTCTCATAGTCAGCCTCACCACCCAGCCGCGCGACCATCGGCTCAAGCGACTTACGCGGACCCTCCTCAACCAGCCCCCGCAGATACAACCGGCCGTTGACCAGCTGCACAGGCCGGTTCACCGCCTCCTCAAACACCCCCTCGGCGAACACCTCCAAACGCTCCCGCACCACCACAGGCCCATCCACCACCATCTCCATCATCGTCACCACGAGCCTCCCCACGCCAAGAACCAGACGCAAGAAGAGTTCGCCGAACCAGCAACGAATCCTACAAAGAAACTAACAAAGCACTATTAGAAGATCTTTCAAAATAGGCGGTGCGTCCGGGGCGACCCGGGCTGCCGCAGCCCGTGTAAGTAGCACGGACAAGGCGGACCGTGGCGATCCAGCGCCGCGTCCAGGGCGCAACCGGGCGTGCCGGTCTTTTTGAGGACCTTCTTAGTCGAAGGAGTCGCCCTGCATGCGCGAGCGCAGGCGCAGGACGGCCTTCGTATGCAGCTGGGAGATGCGCGACTCGGTCACGCCCAAAACCTCGCCGATCTCGCGCAATGTGAGGTTCTCGTAGTAGTACAGCGCGATCACCAGCTTCTCCCGCTCCGGCAGCCGCGCGATCGCGTCGGCGATGCGGTCCTTCATGTCGCCCACGTCCAGCGCCCGCGCCGGGTCCGGTGCGCCAGGGTCCTCCAGCGTGTCCATCAGCGACACCTGGTCGCCGCTTGAGTCCGAGACGCTCCACAGCTCGTCCAGCGCCGCGATCGAGGAGTGCGAGATAGCCAGCAGCGATTGCTGCAGTTCCTCCTCGTTGATGCCCAGCTCGGCCGCCAACTCGGTGTCGGTGGCCGCGCGTTGCAGGCGATGCTCGAGCTTTGAGTTGGCGCGCTCGATCTCTCGCGCCCGCGCTCTGACGCTGCGTGGCACCCAGTCCATCGAGCGCAGCTCGTCGATGATCGCGCCCTTGATGCGGGTGATCGCGTACGTTTCGAACTTGATCTCGCGCGAGGGGTCAAAGCGCTCGATCGCGGAGATCAGCCCGACGAGGCCATAGGAGATCAGGTCGGCCTCCTCCACGTGCGGGGGCAATCCCGCGGCGGTGCGGCCGGCGACATACTTGACCAGGGGCGAGTACGCGACCACGAGACGCTCGCGCGCCCGCCGATCACCGTCGGACTTGTAGCGCCGCCACAAATCACGCAGCTCGACCGTCTTGACGTTCGTCTCCAGGGCTCTCTACTCCGGCTCAGTCAGGCTCGAGGATGGCTGCGTGCATAAGCGCTTTTCAGCCTGGCGGACTCTACTCGAGTGTATACCTGTGTCGTCGAGACGCTCGCGTGGCCCAGCAGCTCCTGGATGCTACGCAGGTCGGCGCCGCCGTCCAATAGGTGCGTCGCGAAGCTGTGGCGCAGCGTATGCGGCGAGGTCCCGCCGGCAACTCCCGCGTGCATCGTCCACTTGCGCAGTCGCCTACGCACGTCGCTGGTACTCAGGCGCCGACCCGATCTGCTCAGGAACAGCGGCCCACCCGCGGCGCCGGGCCGCTCCACTGCGCGCACTCGACGCGTCGCCACTACCGGATGTGCACCGCCGGCCGAGGCCGTCAGAGCGGCGCGGCCGCATTCGCGGTATTCCCGCAGCGCCGCCAACGCCTGTTCACCGACCGGCAAGTAGCGCGTCTTGCGACCCTTGCCCTCGACCCGCAGCTGCTCACCGTCCCAATCGACGTCGTCGATCCCCAGCGACACCAGCTCCTCCGCGCGCAGGCCGCATGCATACGCCAGCTCGAACATTGCCCGGTCGCGCTGCTCCAACGGGTTACTCGCCGGCACACTCTCCAGCATCCGCCCGACCTCGCTCGCCTTCAGCACGCGCGGCAGACGCGAGGGCTGGCGTGGGGTTGCCACCAAATCGGCCGGGCTCCCGGCGATCCGCCCATGCTCGCGCTGGCTTGTGAACAGGCCACGCACCGCGGCAAGCTTGCGAGCCGTGCTTGCGGGGGCCGCGCCCCCCTCGGAGAGCCGCGCGACATAGCGGCGTATATCGCGCACCCCAACATCGGTGGGGGCAAAACCACGCGCCTGCGCCCAGGTAGCGAACTGCCGCAGATCGATGGCGTACGCCCGGCGCGTTCGCTCGGCGGCGTTGCGACGGCGCAGATCCTCCTGCAGCAACTCGATTGCCGTCGTCCATTCGGCCGCAATGCTGCTGTGCATCTCGGCGCTCCGATCTGCGGCCATGTCAGTTATTTCGCCATACCGCAGCCTATGACCTGCTCGCGCCCACCCTCTCCACGGCACCTATCACCGGTGCCAGCAGCTGGGCTAGCTCCAACCAGTCGTGTGCGCAGATCACCTCCTCTTCCTCGCACACCTCCTCGTTCCAAGGGTGCACGATCGTCGCTGCCACGATCCCGTGTGCACGCGCCCCGGCGATGCTCAGTGGGCTGTCGTCGATCAACAACTCAATCCCCTCGCGCACGCACAGCTGCACCCGCTCGGCGGGACACTGCAGATCGTCGAACGGCAGCTCGATCGCGCGCAGCCACGCCGCGGTCGCACGTCGGCAGCCGGGCTCCGGGTGGCTGAGGATCTGGACGAAGTGCCCGCGCTCATGCCACTTGCGCACGGTCTCCACCGCCCCCTGGTAGGGCACCCCGGCGAGGATGCGCTCGTCGCTGTGGCTCTCGCGCACGCACACCTCCAGCTGCTCCGGGCGCAGGCGTGTGAGACCCCACGTCAGCTGCTCCTCATACGGCAGCTTCACACCGAAGCGCCGCACCGAGACGTCTGACACGACGCCCCAGTGGTGGTGCAAAGTCGAGTCGATGTCAACCGCGATCCTCATTACCGTACCCCGCTTCCATTGCCTACCCCGTTTTGCTTGCTCTACCCGTTTTGTCGAGCACCATCCCCACTCTGCTTCTAACACAACGCATGGACGATCCGATTCGTGCTTTCTTGTGTGCTTTGAACCCTGTACCGTGTGCCGATGTGTGCCGATGGCCTCTGTGTCCTCACCCCCCCAGCCGGACCTCAGTAGCTCCTACGGGCCCCAAGGGCGCTCCCCCTGGATGGATGTCGATTGGCGCCGCCATCAGCACTGGGTAGTTGCCAACGATGCCCAGGTCAACGTGATCGAACTGGGCGAAGGCCCGCCGCTGGTGTTCGTGCACGGGCTCTCCGGCTCGTGGCCCAACTGGCTGGAGCAGCTGCCCGTGTTCGCCGCCTCGCACCGGGTGATCGCGCTCGACCTCCCGGGCTTCGGGCGCTCGCCGATGCCGCCGTGGCCGATCTCGATCTCCAGCTACGCCCGTACCATCGATGCGTTGCTGGACCAGCACGACGTGAGCGCCGCCGCGTTGGTGGGCCACTCGATGGGTGGGTTTGTCTCCGCTGAGCTGGCGATCAATTTTCCCCAGCGCGTGGAGCGCTTGGCGCTTGTCTCGGCTGCCGGCCTCAGCACCTACGGCGATCCCCGCGGTACGCGCGCGTTGGCGCGACTGCGCCGCGGCGAGCGCGTCGTCTCCGCCTACGCCGGCTGGGTGGCCGCGCACTCCGACGCCTTCGTGCGCCGGCGGGCGCTGCGCAACGCCACGCTCGGATTCGTCGCCGCCCACCCCAGCCGCCTGCCCGCCCCGCTCGCCGCCGAGCAGCTGCGTGGCGCCGGCAAGCCCGGCTTCGTCCAGGGCCTCGCCGCCAACCTCGAATACGACTTTAGCCGCCGCCTCGGCGAGATCGTCTGTCCCACGCTGATCGTGTGGGGCGATCGCGACCGGGTGATCACAGTGCGCGACGCTGCGCGCTTCGCCGAGTTGATCCCCGGCTCGCGCAAGATCATCTTCGAGGACACCGGCCATGTGGCAATGCTCGAGCGCCCCGCCGCGTTCAACGCCCTGCTCGAGGAGTTCCTCGCGGAACAGCCCTAGCCGTAGTTCCTGAGTAGGTTGTTCATCCGGGCCTCCTTGGAGGCTGGGTGGTGTCGTGGAACGGCCTTGCGGCGGTATCGGGAGCTGCCGATCGCACTCGCCGGCGACCCTTAACCGCTTCGAGTTAGGGGCCCCTAATAGGGTGCCCTAACCTGTGGTACGCTCCACCCAACTATAACCTAGTCCCCAGGTCGGGTATCACAGGAGCTGGCGATGGCACAAGGTCGGGCAGCAGCCGCAGAACAGGTCGAGAAAGGCGCCACGAAGCGCATCAACGAACGGGTGAGCTTCTACGTGTGGACCGCCGTGGTGCTTGCCGTGGCCGTGACTGTCGTAATCCTTGGTTGGCATGCCAAAGGTGGCACCGCCGACCCGACGGCGCTGCCGCCCGGCCACCGACTGAGCCACACCACGGTCGTGATCAACAGCGCGATCCTCGTGTTGCGCGAGGGCCTCGAGACGATCCTCGTACTCGCGGCGGTCACCGCCAGCTTCCTCGGCGCCAACCGCACCTACCGCCGACCCGTCGCGACAGGCGGCGCAATCGCGATCGCGGGAGGAATCGCGACGTGGTTTCTCGTCGTGTGGTTCATCGGGCGCTTCCACGGGGGAGAGTTCGACGTGCAGGCCGCCACCGGACTGCCATCGCTGATCGTGCTGCTGATCGTGATGAACTGGTTCTTCCACAAGCTGTACTGGACCGGCTGGATCTCCCACCACCACAAGCGCCGCCGCGGCCTGCTCTCCTCCGGGCGGGCGGGCACCGAGACAAACAAACGGCGCATACTGCTCGGCTTGGCGCTGCTCGGCTTCACCTCCGTGTACCGCGAGTGCTTCGAGGTGGTGATCTTCCTGCAGAACCTGCGCGAGCTCTACGGGTCGAGCGTGGTGCTCGAGGGCGTCGTGATTGGCGGCCTGTTCACCGCCGCCGCGGGCGTGCTGACGTTTGGGCTGCACCAGCGCCTGCCATACAAGCGCCTGCTGATCATCACCGGGGCGATGCTGCTGTTCGTGCTACTCGTCTCCGTCGGCGAGGAGGTCAACGAGATGCAGCTCGCCGGCTGGATCGGCACCACCGAAATCCACTGGCTCTACATCCCCGGCTGGATGGGCACCTGGTTTTCGCTGTTCAACAACTGGGAGACCTTCATCGGCCAGTTCATCGCCCTGGCGCTCGTGCTTGGCTCCTACATCGCGGCCCAGTACCTACGCGTGTGGCGCCCCCGCCGGCGCGGCCAGCAGGTCGCTCGGCGCGCCGAGCGACCGCCCACTCAGCGGGCGATCGCGCCCTCGGCGGCGCTGCCCACCAGCTTGGCGTACTTGGCGATCACTACCTCCAAACGCTCGCCGTCGCGCGCGGGCGGGGCGTAGGCGCGCAGGCGCTCGGCGATCTGCTCGTCGCTGAGCGCCACGTCGATGCGGCGGGCGTCCACGTCGATGCTCAGCTCGTCGCCGTCCCGCAGTGCGCCGATCGGGCCGCCCCGCACCGCCTCCGGGGCAATGTGCGCCGCCATGAAGCCATGCGTGGCGCCGGAGAAGCGCCCATCGGTGATCAACGCCACCGACTCGCCCAGCCCCTCACCGATGATCGCAGCGGTAACCGCCAGCATCTCGCGCATCCCCGGGCCGCCCGCCGGGCCCTCACCACGGATCACCACCACGTCGCCCGCCACGATCTGTTTGGCCAGCACCGCCGCCATCGCCGCCTCCTCGCCCTCGAACACGCGCGCCGGGCCAACGTGGCGGCGACGCTCATGGCCTGCGAGCTTCACCACGCAGCCGTCGGGTGCCACGTTGCCGTGCAGGATCGCGAAGCCGCCCGTCGGCTTCAGCGGGTTGGAAAGCGGACGCACAACCTGCTGGCCGGGCGTCTCCTGCGCCGCGGCGGCCTCCTCGCCGATCGTGCGGCCGGTGACAGTGATCGCCTCGCCGTGCAGCACGCCCGCCTCCGCGAGGCGCTTCAGCACCAGCGGCACACCCCCCGCCTCGTACAGGTCGGTCGCGACGTACTGCCCACCCGGCTGCAGGTCGCACAGCAGCGGTGTGCGCTCGGAGATCGCATCGAACTCGTCGATCTGCAGCGCCACCCCCATTTCGCGAGCCACCGCCAACAGGTGCAGCACCACGTTGGTCGAACCGCCGCTGCACGCCCCCGCCGCGATCGCGTTCTCCAGCGCCGGCTTGGTGATCACCTCGCGCGGGCACAGCCCACGGCGCAGTACATCCATCGCCAATTCGCCGCACTCCCGCGCCACCTCGAGCTTGCGCCCATCCTCGGCCGGCACCATCGCCGAGCCCGCCGGGGAAATGCCCAGCACCTCGAACGCCATCGCCATCGTGTTGGCGGTGAACTGACCCCCGCACGCCCCCGCCCCCGGCGAGGCCGCCTCCTCCAATTCGTGCAATTCCTGCTCGGTGATCTTCCCCGCGGCGTACTCCCCCACCGCCTCGAACACCTGCTGGATCGTCACATCGTGCCCTTGGAAGTGGCCCGGGCGGATCGAGCCGCCGTAGAGCATCAGCCCGGGGATATCCAGGCGCGCGAGCGCCATCACCGTGCCCGGGATCGTCTTGTCGCAACCGGAGATCGTCACCAGCGCGTCAAAAGCGTGGGCGCTCGCCACCAGCTCGATCGAGTCGGCGATCAGCTCGCGCGACACCAGCGAGGCGCGCATCCCGGCCGTCCCCATCGTGATCCCGTCGGAGATCGCGATCGTGTTGAGCTCCATCGGCGTGCCCCCCGCCGCGCGGATGCCCTCCTTCACCTTCGCCGCCAGCACGCGGTTGTTGAAGTTGCAGGGCATCGTCTCGATCCACGAGTGCGCCACCCCCACGATCGGCTTGGCGAGGTCCTCGGCGGTGTAACCAATCCCATGCAGGTAGGCGCGCGCGGCGGCCCGCTCGGGGCCCTCCGTCAGCGCGCGGCTGCGGTGTCTGATGTCAAACGTGCTCACGCGGCGCGAACACTATCCGAGCCGGATTCAGCTCGCGCGGACCGCCGCAGGCGCTCGATCCGCTCGCACTCCCAGCGCGCGAGGCGAGTGAGATCCTCACGCACCTGCTGCGGATCGACCTGGCGGCCCGGGAGATGCATGTTGGCATCCGCGATCAGTCGCCGCTCGTCGGCGGTTAGCGCCATCCACTTCGCCAGCACATCGTCCGCATCCGGCAGGCGTGTGCTCCCGTAAGGGCGGGTGTCGTCGGGGAACGCCACGCAGTACTCATTTAGCAGCGCCCCCGTCTGCGGCACATACGCGACGATCGGCCGATGTGGGTACAGCAAGTACGCGTACGGCGCCTGCCCCGCATCTTGCTCTGCACACCTGCCGCTGGTGGGACTCCAAACCCTTAGAAAACCGAGGTCGCGGTACATCGCCCACTCCTCCTCGTTTACGCACGAGCGCAGCAGCGCGCGCGCACGCTGCTCGGCGCGCAGCTCGCGGCCGGGGTCATAGCCCAACGGCTGATCTCCGCGGCGCGTCCGCCAGCGAGTGGCAGTCGTACGGGCGAGCTCCGGCAGCGAGGTTCTCAGGCCTGGCAGCGCCAGCTCCCACAGCAGCACGGCGGCGACGATCGCTGCGGTGCCCAGTGGGAGCAGCATCCTCGTCCTACTGACCGATCGGAGATCGGCCAGCGCCGCCGGCGGCCCGCGGGAAGAAGATAACCCGCTCCGCGTCGCGCGGCACATCGTCGAAGCTCCTCACCATCTCCGCCTCACGGCGGCCATCGCGACGCTCGGTCGGCACCGCCGCCCACATGCCGGCGTCCAGCTCTCGGCGAAACGCCTCGATCAGCTCACGCTCCTGCTCGGGGACATCGACATCACCCTCGGCGAGCACCACCTCGCCATGACCCGGCTTCAGTCGTAGGAGCTTCATCGTCCCTCGATTATGGCACCCCGGTGGTGCTCCAAACCGAGAATGTCCACCGGGCCCGCGCCCCCTCCTATGTCGCGCAAACCACCCGCCACCGCCTCGCCCGCCATCCGGCGAGCCGTACGCGCAGCCTCAAGCGGAGTCTGACCGAGCGCCAGCGCCGCCGCCAGCACGGCTGAGTGGGTGCAGCCCGAGCCGTGCGCGGCACCGTCGGCGTGTCGCTCGCCGGGGATCTCCACCGGGACGCCGTCCCCGTCGCCGTCGAGGAACAGATCTATGGCCCGCGCACGGTGGCCGCCCGTCAGCACCACAATGCGCGGGCCAAGCGCCAGCACCGCACGGGCCAGCCGCTCCACCTCGTCGGCTTGCTCGCCGAGGCGCTCCGCTTGATCGTCCCGCCCGCCATCCTCGAGAGCTACGCCGGTGGCACCGCCAGCCAGTACTCGCGCCTCCGGCAGGTTGGGGGTGAGCACCGTGGCACGCGGCAGAATCTCCTCAAGCAGCGCACGCTGCGCATCGGGCTGCAGCAGGCGCGCTCCCGACTCCGCCACCATCACCGGATCGACCACCACCGGCGTGCCGGACGGTAGTTCCTCGAGCGCCCGCGCAACCGCGCGTGTCACCTCGACTGTTCCCAACATCCCCACCTTGACGGCATCGACGCCGATATCCGCCACCACGGCCCTCACCTGAGCGAGCACGATCTCCGCCGGCACCATGTGCACCATCTCGACTCCAACCGTGTTCTGTGCGGTGATCGCGGTGATCGCTGTCATCCCGTGCACACCGCAGCGCGCGAACGCCTTCAGGTCCGCCTGGATGCCGGCACCGCCGCCCGAGTCCGAGCCCGCGATCGAGAGCGCCCTCGGGGTATGTGCCCGCGATGTCCTCACAACCCGCAACGGTATTGCCACGTGACCGGTTCTAGGGCAGGTAGCGCACGAAGGCAGCGACCGGTTCCCGCTCGGGACGATGCTGATCCTGGCGAGCCTTGCCAAGGTGGAGCAGGCCGATCGGGGTCTCGCCGGCGTCGAGTTCGAGCGCTTCGCGGCCAGCGGGAGACTCGAGCAATGGCACGGTCCGCCAGTAGCCGGCTAAGCCCGCGCCGTGCGCGGCGAGCAGCACCAAGTAGGCAGCCACCGCCCCCGCGAGCAGATCCTCCCTCTGCTGGATGCTGTCACCTTGCATGTGCACCGATGCGACAACGAGAGTGGGAGCGCGATCCAGCTTGCTGCCCGAACCGGGGACCTCAGCCTCAGCGATCCGCTTGAGCCGCTCAACTGTGTTGGGGCCGAGCACCCGAAAGCGCCAGGGGTTGGTCAGGTGATGGTTCGGAGCCCAGCGGGCCAGCTCGAACAGCTGCCGCAACACCTCCGGTGCAACCGGCTCCGGGGCGAACACCTTGTGGGTACGACGGGTGCGAATCGCGTGCTGGAGTTCCATGCCTCAGCGAACGTACTCGATCCGGCAGCGTCGAAGCGGATCGCGCAGCTCACCATGCACCCTCAATGTGATCGAGGCGCAGTAGCCGATCCCGGCCGTCCAGCACCACACCGATCGCGTCGAAGCGGATCGTGTGGGCAGTCGGGCGGATGTGCTTCTCATCGGCCAACCAGGCGGTAGCGAGCCTCCGCAGACGTGCACGCTGACGGTGGCGCAGCAGCGTTAAGGGCTGCTGGTCGGGGCGGATGCCTTGCCTGCCTGCCGCGACGACCCGGCGAGCCTTAACCTCGACGAATATCAATGTGCGACCATCGAACACGATTAGGTCGATCTCGCCATAGCGGGTGCGGACGTTGCGGCCGAGCGGAGCGAAGCCCATCCGGTCAAGGTGGGCGGCGGCCAGCTCCTCGCCGCGGCGGCCAAGTACCCGGCGCAGGTCGGCGGGCTTGACTTCGGGGCCGGTCGCAGGAGTGTTTGTGCGCATGTCCACCACGCTAGGCCGGCAGATGCAACCGCAAGCCCGCGTTTGTGACAAACAGCCACCAGGACTGTCACAAGTATGTGACGCCCGCCGCCGGCCGCCCGCCGCCCGCCGCCCGCCGCGACGCTCTCGGACTACAGCGCCAGCTGCTGATACGCCAGCGACTGGAACGAAAGCCGGTGCAACGGCGAGACGCCCAGGCGCATGATCGCCTCGCGGTGAGCGGGCGTGGAATAACCGACGTGCTCGGCAAAGCTCCAGCCGGGGTGCATCTTGTCGGCGTGGCACATGTAGCGGTCGCGGGATACCTTGGCGATGATCGACGCGGCCGCGATCGCGGCGCTGGTGGCATCGCCGTCGACGATCGCACGCTGCGGGCGCCCGAAGTCCGGCACCGAGAAGCCATCGACCAGACACGCCACCTCGCCCTGCACATCCTGCGTGACACCCCGCAAGGCGTCACGCAGCGCCGCGAGGTTGGTGTTGTGCAGGCCTCTGGAGTCGATCCCACGCACGCAGCGCGACACCACAGTCACCCTTGCGGCGCTGCGCAACACCAGCGGGTAAAGCTCCTCGCGCGCCTCGGCGGTGTGTTGCTTGGAGTCGTTGAGCGCCGCCAGCGTACGGAGCTCCACGGCGGTGAGGGCGTCGTAGTCGAACAGTACGCCTGCCGCCACCAGCGGCCCCGCCAGGCAGCCGCGCCCTGCCTCATCGGCGCCAGCCACCAGCCGCACGCCCAAGCGGCGATCGAAGGCGAACAGGCGTCTGCCGCTCGTGCCTCTCCGCGCGCGCCGGCGAGCCCTAGAAGAACCCGATGCGGTCGGGCGGCCAGTAGGTGGCGATTGCGCCCCCGATGATCCATCCGGTGGGGACTGGCCCCCAGAACCTGCTGTCGTCCGATTCGCCACGGTTGTCCCCCATCATGAACCAGTGGCCGGCCGGAATCTTGATCGGGGTGAGGAAGTTGCACTCCCGCACGCCTCCACAAGGGCGGATGTAGGAGTCGGCCTCGCGCTTTCCGTCGACGATCGCGTGGCCTTCCTTGACGTAGATGGTGTCCCCTGGCCCCGCCACGATCCGCTTGATGAAGTTTTCGCTGGACTCTTCGGGGTTGGTCTGATCGCACGGCGCGCCGCCGGGGCTGACTTCGTAGTGCGTGGGCCCGCAGCGCTGTTCCTTGGCTTCCTTCGGCGGATGGAACACCACGATCTCGCCGACGTGCGGCCCATTGATCGACATCCCGAGGCGATTCACGAGTACCCGCTGACCGATCGTGAGCGTCGGTTCCATCGAGCCGCTGGGAATCTTGTAGGGCTTGATCAGAAACCGCTGAATGCCCAGCGCGAGCAGCACCGCGATCACGATGATCGCCGCGAGCTCAAACAGCGAGCCGGTCGTCGATTTCGCCTTTTTGGCCCCTTCGGGAGAGCTCATCGACGATACGGGGCCGCCCGGCGTGCCGGGCTGAGCGATGTCCGCGCCCTTCTTCGTGGAACGTACGCTCATGCGAGCTCCCGCGGGATGACGCTCACGCCGGAGCGTCGCCGGCGGCGGACTGCTCGCCGGCATCGGGGGAATCGGCCTGCTCCGCAGCCGTCACCGGTGCATCGGAGCGCTCCGCCTCCTCCGCGACGACAGGCGGCGCATCGGTTCCCCCCGTGGCGGACGTATCCGCCGACACATTTTCGTCGGGCTGGTGCAGCAGCCCTGGCTGTACTGCCTCTTCCGGGCCGGTGTAGCGGCGCTCGCGCACACGTGCGCGCTTGCCCACGCGGTCGCGCAGGTAGTAGAGCTTCGCGCGGCGCACATCGCCGCGGGCCGCGAGCTCGATGCGCTCGATCTTCGGAGAGTGCACCGGGAACATGCGCTCAACGCCGACGCCGAACGACTGCTTGCGCACCGTAAAGGTCTCGCGCACACCGTGACCTTGGCGCTTGATCACAACGCCCTCAAACACCTGGATGCGCCGGCGGGTGCCCTCGATCACCTGGAAGTGCACCTTGACGCGATCGCCGGGAGCGAAGTTGGGCACGCGCCGCAGTTGGGCGCGTTCGAGGGTGTCGATGACGCTGCTCATGAGCTTTGCAAAGGGGAAAGGTGGGGTCTCGCACCTACGGAGCCAACCGGCGACGCTCCGGTGCGGCCAGCAATGGTAGCGGACAGGCGGCGACCGAAGTCGAGGGACGCTTCGCATCCCCGCTGCGGCCAGCGCTGGCCGCCTCAGCCGCAAAGGTACAGGCCGCGGCTGGATCGGGCCGCGGCCTGTAGCTTAGGCGCAGCTGGATCGGGCCGCGGCCTTAGCTTGGCCACGGCTGGATCGGCCGCTAGTCGATCTCCCGCGACCGCTCACGGCTGAGCTCGCGCCGCCAGCTCGCGATGCGCTCATGGTGGCCGGAGAGCAGCACATCGGGCACGCGCCAACCGCGATATTCGGCAGGACGCGTGTAGTGCGGGTACTCCAGGTTGCCCCCAAGCGCCTCGCTGAAAGACTCCTCGACGGCTGAGCGAGCGTCTCCCAAGGCGCCTGGCAACTTGCGCAGCACCGCGTCACACACCACCATCGCAGCGGCCTCTCCCCCGGAGAGCACATAGCGTCCGACCGACAGCGTCTCGCCGGCGAAGTGCTCGACGATCCGCTCGTCAAACCCCTCGTAGCGACCGCACAGCAGCGTCAGCGCCTGCTCCGCGGCAAGCTCGGTGACGTAATCGTCGTCTAGCAGCCGCCCGCCCGGGGTCAGCGCAATCACGCGCCGCTGCTCGCGCAGCTCGACAGGATCAACGCTGTAGCGGGCGCGCAGAGCGGCCTCCATCACGTCCACCCGCAGCACCATCCCGGCCCCGCCCCCAAACGGGGTGTCGTCGACCTGGCCACCGGTGAGCGGCGTGTACTCGCGGATATTGACGCACTCCAAACGGCTGCCCGCCGCCAGCACGTTGCCTACATGGCGCTGGTTGCAAAACCACTCAAACCACTCCGGAAACAGCGTAAAGATGTCTATTTCCACCGGCGCCTACGCCTCACCCAGGAAGTCGAGGCTCACATCAATCGACCTCGCGGCGATGTCCACATTGCGGATGGCGTCTCTCACCAACGGCACCAGCAGCTCACCACCGTCCTCGCGCCGTACCCGTAGCGCCTCGCAGGAAGGCAGCTCGAGTAGGCCGCTGACCGTGCCGAGCGAGCGCTCGCCATCGCGCACGGCGCAGCCCTCCAGTTCGTGCGCCCACCACTCCCCCGCTCCCAGCGCCGGTGCCTGCGTACGCGCGATCGTCAGTGGCTGGCCGCGCAATGCCTCCACCGCGGAGCGGTCCTCAACGCCTGCGAGGCGCACGATCGGGCGCTGCTCGACCCCGGCGCGGCGCACAATCCTGCGCGTTTGACCGGCGACCGTCACCTCGCCACCCTCGCTCAGCAGTCGTGGGCGTGCGCTGGTTACATAAAAACTGCCGTCTAGGCCGTGCGCACGGCCTACGCGGCCGGCCTCCAGCGGCGTGGAGGGGCCCTCAGTCGACGATGTCGACGACCGCACGTCGCCGCGGCCGGCCTCCAGCGGCGTGGAGGGGCCCTCAGTCGACGATGTCGACGACCGCACGTCGCCGCGGCCGGCCTCCAGCGGCGTGGAGAGGCCCTCAGTCGACGATGTCGACGACCGCACGTCGCCGCGGCCGGCCTCCAGCGGCGTGGAGGGGCCCTCAGTCGACGATGTCGATGACCACACGGCGCTTGTCCTCCGCCGCGGCGGCCCTCACCACGGTACGCAGCGCCTGCGCCGTGCGGCCATGGCGGCCGATCACCTTGCCGTAGTCGTCCCGCGCCACCGCCAGCTCCAGCACGACGGTGCCGTCGTCCTCCTCGAAGCGCTCCACCGACACCTCTTCGGGCTCGTCCACCAAGCCCTGCGCGAGGTAGGTCAACAGCCCTTGAACCTTCTGCACCGCCATCTGGCGCTCTCCTCAGCCGCTAGCTGCCGATGCCCTGGATGCGCAGCAGCTTGCGGACGGTGTCCGACGGCTGCGCGCCGCGGGCTAGCCAGCTGCGCGCCCGCTCCTCGTCGATTTTGATCGTCGAGGGGTTGGTTTGGGCGTTGTAGTGGCCGATCGTCTCGATCACGCGCCCGTCGCGGGGGGAGCGCTGGTCGGCGACGACCACTCGCCAGATCGGGTCCTTCTTGCCGCCCACTCGCGTGAGCCTGAGCCTTACCGACACGTGTTGCCTCTCGGTTTCTTCTCGGTGTACGGGGAAAAAGACTGTGCTTGGCGTTCAGAGCCAGCCAAACTTATTCTTGGTTCAACAGTTTTGTTTGCTTTCAACGGATTTGTTGAAAGCAAAACACGAGCGAAGCTTAGCCGGTTGGACACGGACTCAGCGCGCCTGGCGCATCAAAGCGCCGATGTCAGGCATCTTGCCGCGGCCAACTTGGCGCATCACCTTGCGCATCTGCGCGAACTGCTTGACGAGCTGGCTGACCTGTTGCACGTTGGTGCCCGACCCGCGCGCGATACGCAGCCGACGGGAGCCCTTGATCAGCTCCGGGCGGCGGCGCTCCTCGGGAGTCATCGCGAGGATGATCGCCTGCAGGCGATCGAGCTCGCGTTCATCCATTTTGAGGTTACGCAACTGGGCTCCACCGAGCCCGGGGATCATTCCCAGCACACTGCTCAGCGGCCCCATTTTGCGCACTGCCTTGAGCTGCTCCAGGAAGTCGTCGAGCCCGAACTCGTTGCGTCGCAGCTTGCGCTGCAGCTCCACTGCCTCGCGCTCGTCGAACTGGCGCTCGGCTTGCTCGATCAGGCTGAGTACGTCGCCCATGCCGAGGATCCGCTGCGCCATGCGGTCGGGGTGGAAGCGCTCGAACTGCTCGAGGTGCTCGCCGGTGGAGGCGAACAGGATCGGCCGGCCGGTGACCGCCTTCACCGACAGCGCCGCGCCGCCGCGCGCGTCGCCGTCGAGCTTGCTCATCACGACCCCGTCGAAGTCCACGGCGGCGGCGAACTGCTCGGCGACGTTGACCGCGTCCTGGCCGGTCATCGCATCGACCACCAGCAGTGTGTCGCGGGGGCTCACAGCGGCGTGGATGCGCACCAGCTCGGCCATCAACTGCTCGTCCACGTGCAAGCGGCCACTGGTGTCGACGATCAACACGTCCTTGCCCTCCTCGCGCGCGCGCCCCAACGCCCACGTGGCGATCTCCACGGGGTCGGGCTCGGTGCCGCGCTCGTACACCGCCGCGCCGGCGCGGGCGCCCATCTTCACGAGCTGCTCGACTGCCGCCGGGCGGTAGGTGTCGCAGGCGGCGAGCGCCACCGAGGATTTGTGGTGCTCGTGCAGGTAGCGCGCGAGCTTCGCGGCCGCGGTGGTCTTGCCCGAGCCCTGCAGGCCGGCGAGCAGGATCACGGTCGGGGGGCTGGAGGAGAAGCCGAGCTCCTCGGACTCCCCCCCCATCAGCTCGGTGAGCTGCTCGGCGACGATCTTCACCACCTGCTGGCCGGGGTTGAGCTTGCCGACGATCTCCGCCCCCAGACAGCGCTCCTTGACCTCCGCGGTGAACTGACGCACAACCTTGAAGTTGACGTCCGCCTCCAGCAGCGCGAGGCGGATCTCGCGCAGCGCGCCGTCGATGTCCTGCTCGGTCAGCGTCCCCCGCTGGCGGACATCCGAGAGCGTTGCCTGTAGCTTCTCCGCTAGCGAGTCGAACATCGAGGGGTCAGTCCTTCTCGCCGGAGGAATCCTCTTTGATCCGACGGGTGAGCGCCTCGCCGATGCCGCCGAACGCCTGGGCGAACTCGGAGGGCACGACGAACACCTTGTTGGCGTCGCCTTCGGCGAGCTGCGGGAGCATCTGCAGGTATTCGTAGCTGAGCAGGTCGCGGGTGGGGCGGCCCGCGTGGATCGCTTTGAAGACGGTGTCGATCGCCTTCGCTTCGCCCTCCGCGCGCAGGATCGCAGCCTGGCGCGCACCCTCGGCGGTGAGCACCGCGGCCTGCTGCTCACCCTCCGCGGTAAGGATCTGAGCCTGCTTCTCCCCTTCGGCGGTGAGGATCGCCGCGCGGCGATCGCGCTCGGCGCGCATCTGCTTCTCCATCGCGGAGCGAATGTCAGCCGGCGGGTCCACCGACTTGATCTCCACGCGGTTGATGCGGATGCCCCACTTGCCCGTGGCCTCGTCGAGCACGGTGCGCAGCTCGGTGTTGACGTTCTCGCGAGCCGTCAGCGTGGCCTCCAGGGTTAGTCCGCCGATCACGTTGCGCAGCGTGGTGACCGTGAGCTGCTCGATCGCCTGCAGCGGATTGGCGACTTCGTAGGTGGCCGAGCGGGGGTCGGTGATCGTGAAATAAAGGACCGTCTCGATCGCCACCACCACGTTGTCCTCGGAGATCACCGACTGGGGAGCGAAGTTGACCACCTGCTCGCGCAGGTCCACCAGCGGCTTGACGCGGTCGACGAACGGCGTGACGATCGCCAGACCCGGCTCCAACGTGCGGCTGTAGCGGCCAAGGCGCTCCACCACCCCCGCGCGCGCCTGCGGGATCACGCGAATTGTGCGCGCCGCCACGACCAACGCGAACAGGACAACCACGACGACGACGATGATGGCGACCATTGCGATGAATCCCCTTGCCTTTCTCAGTGCCTCTGTTGGGTTCGATGCGTCACAAGCAGATTCAGTGCATGACAAGCGCGGTGGCGCCCCGTATCTCCACGACCTGCACGCGTTCCCCGGCGGGGATCACGTCGTCCTCCTCGTAGCTGCGCGCCGTCCACACCTCGCCGTCGATCCGCACGCAGCCCACGCCCTCCTGGTTGGCGATCCGCTCGAGCACCACCGCGTCGCGCCCCACCAGCGCCGCCGCGCCCGTGCGGATCCGGGGCGGTAGCTGCCGGTGGCGCCGCGCGAGCGGTCGCAATGTGAGCAGCACCAGCAGCGAGGCCACCAGAAAGACGACCACCGCCAGCGGCAGACCCGCCCCGACGACGCTGACAAGCGCTGCTGCCAGCGCCCCGATCGCAAACGGGGCGAGGAAGAACCCGCCGGTGTGCATCTCGCCGGCACCCAGCACACAGCCCGCCACGACCCACACAATCCATGCGTCCATGAGTCCGATTATCGCACTGCGCGGGTGGTGTGTCGGGCGGAGCACGCAGGTGGTGTGCCGGGAGGAGCATCCACACACATCTTCGCTTTGGGATCTCTACTGCGCGATCAGCGCCCGCGCGAACTCCTCCGGGTCGAACGGGCGCAGGTCCTCGAGCGCCTCGCCGATCCCGATCAGCTTCACCGGGATGCCCAGCTCGCGCGCGATCGCCAGCGCGATGCCACCGCGGGCGGTGCCATCGAGCTTGGTGAGCACGATCCCATCGACCTGGGCGGCCTCCGCGAAGACGCGTGCCTGGCGCAGGCCGTTCTGGCCGGTGGTGGCGTCGACCGTGAGCAGCGTCTCCTGTGGAGCCCCCTCGAGCTGACGGGCGATCACGCGGCGCACCTTGGCGAGCTCAGCCATCAGGTCGTCCTGGGTGTGCAGGCGCCCGGCGGTGTCGACGATCACCACATCCACCCCCTCGGCGCGCGCGCGCGCCACGGCCTCGAACGCGACCGCCCCAGGGTCGGAGCCTTCGGCGCCGGTGACGATCTCGCAGCCGGCGCGCTGCGCCCAACCCTGGAGCTGCTCGGTGGCGGCCGCGCGAAAGGTGTCGGCGGCGGCCAGCAGCACGGTGCGCCCGAGCTCCTGGCGCAAATGCCACGCGAGCTTGCCGACCGTGGTGGTCTTGCCGGTGCCGTTGACGCCGACCGCCAAGATCACGGTGGGGCGTGCACGAATGTCGATCCGCCCCTCTCCCACCCGCGCCGTCTCGGCGAGCAGCGCGATCAGTCGCTCGGAGAGCGCTCCGCCATTGGCCAAGCCGCCATCGAGCGTCTCGGCTTCGAGCATCTGCACCACCGCGGCGGTGGCGGTGGCGCCTACGTCAGCCATGATCAACGCCTCCTCCAGGCGCTCCCAGGTGTGCTCGTCGACGGTTTGGAAGAGTGTGGCGCGGACCTCCTCGCCCAGTGCCTGGCGGGTCTTCGTGAGGTTCTCGCGCAGGCGGCGGAAGAAGCCGCGGCGCTCGCCACCTGCGCCGGCGTGGGCGGAATCGGGCCCAGAAGCGTCCGGGTCGTCGGTGAGGAAGAGATCGCTCCAGTCGCGCGGCACGCGGCGCGCGACGATACCAGCACCTAAGAACCGGTTTCAAAATAGGCAGCGCGCCCAGGGCTTTCCCAAGCCAAGCTGGGCGACGCGAGCCGGTAGCGCCCGCCGGTGCGCCTACGCCACCTCGGCCATCTCCGACACGTGCTCCTCGATCGTCTCTGGCTGTGGAACCTCGGCGGCGGGAGGCAGCCGCCGCGAGAGCACCTTCGAGACCCCATTGCCCGCCATCGATACCCCGTACAGGCAGTCGGCGGCCTCCATCGTGCGCTTCTGGTGGGTGATCACGATGAATTGGGCACGGCCGGCGTAACGGCGCAGGAGCGAGAGGAAGCGTTCGAGATTGAGATCGTCGAGTGCGGCCTCGACCTCGTCGAGGATGTAAAAAGGGCAAGGGCGGGCGAGGAACACAGCGAACAGGAAGGCGAGCGCGGTCATCGACTTCTCCCCGCCGGACAGCAGCGATAGGCGCTTGGTGGACTTGCCGACGGGGGTGATCTCAATCTCGACGCCCAACAGCTCCTCATCCGGGTTGGCGTCGAGGCCGTCGGCGTCCGATGCGCCAGCGCCATCCTTGGCCTCCTCCAGCTCAGCGGTGGCCTCGCCATCGCCGGCGGCGCCATTCTGATCGCTGTCCCCGTCCCCATCGGGCAGTGGCTGACCGCCGAGCACGGGGCGGGGCGCGAGCGCGTCCTTGACGAGTCGCAATTGCCCGCCGCCTCCCGGAAAGAGGTCACGTGCAAGCTCCTCGAAGTTGCGTGCGGCGGCCTCGAAAGTGGTGGTAAACGTCTCGTGAATCTGGCGGTCAGTGTCGCGAATCACGGTGCGCAGCTCGCGCAGTGCGGTCTCCAGATCGGTGCGGCGCGCCTCGAGCTCCTCGACGTGGGCCAGCGCCTCGGCGTACTCCTCTTGGGCGAGCGGATTGACGGGTCCGAGCTGCTCGCGGCGGCGGCGCAGGCGCTCGACGCGGGCAGTGAGGTCGCGCAGTTGCTCCTCGCCGAGAGGCTCGACCTCCTCGTCGTCCTCTTGCTCCAGCTGCTCGAGCACGGTACGCAGCTCAAGCGCCGCCTCCTCGGTGTGGTCGCGCAGCCGCTGCGCGGAAACCTCGGCGGCGGTGACCGCCTCGCCCTCCGTGCGCAATCGCGCCTGGATCTCGGCCTCCTGCGCGGCACAGGCGCGCAGCTCGGCGGCCATCTCCTCGCCGGCGGCACGGTAGCTGTCGAGCTCTTGCCGCAGCTCGGCGGCGCGCGCGGTAACCGCGGCCCCGGCGCTGCCCAGTGCTTGCGCGAGCCGCTCAGCAAGCGGCGCGAGCACTGTGTCGGCGGCGTGCTGGGCGCGCAGGCGCCGTAGACGCTCCAGGCGCTCGGCGTGTTCGCGAGCGAGGCGCTCGGCGGCGCGGCGCTCGGCCGCAAGCTCCCCCTCCAACTGGGCGCGGCGCACCGCAAGCGGCCCCTGCTCGGGCGCGGCGCGGCGCTGACCGATCAACCAGGCAGCGTGACGTTCCTGCTCTAGCGCGCGGGCATGGCCCCGGGTCGCATCGCGCAGCGCACCGTCGGCCTCTTCCCGAGCGTGGCCGGCCACGCGAGAGCTCTCCTGTGCACCCTCGGCGGCGGTGCGTGCGGCCTGCTCGGCGGCGGCCGCGGCCTCAACCACGACGATCAGTTGCTCGCGCTCGTTGCGGCGTGCAAGCACCCGCTCGGAGCCGCCTTCGGCCACCTGGCGCACCTCGCCGGTGGCGGCAAACCACACACGTCCGCGGGGAGTGACGGCGATCCCGGCAAAGTCCTCGGGAAGATCCTCCAGGCGCTCCAACACCCACGTGTCGGCGAGCAGACGCCGGGCCAGCGCGAGCACGTGCGCGGGCCCATCCACCAGCTCCAGCAAAGGACGTGCGCCGGGCGCCGGGGGCAGGGGCGTGGACGAGTCATCGTCAGGGTTCCCATTCGCGCCATTGACTGCATGCGGCGTTTCGGCCAACAGCGCGCTGGCGCCGTCGGGCCCGGCGCGGTCGAGCAGCGTGGCTGCACCAGCCAGGTCAGACACAAGCGCAGCGTCGAGACGCCCGCCAAGCGCCGCGGCGAGCGCGAGCTCGTAGCCGGGCGCGACACGCAGTGTCTCGCTCAAAGCCCCACCACTGGTTGGCGGATCAGAGTTCCCCGTTTCGCCCAGCGCCGAGTGATGCGAGTGGTGGCGCAGAAACTGATTGACGGCGGCCAGCTCGGACCCCACACGCGCGGCCTCGCGGCGCGCGGCCTCGACCGCACGCTCGGTCTCGCGTAGTGCGTCGCGGGCCTCTTCGGCACGCGCGTCGGCCTGCTCGCGCTCTTCACGGGCCTCAGCGAGCGCGGCATCGAGCTCGGCGACCTCGGCGGCGGCCTCCTCGCGGGCATGCTCGAGCTCGGAGAGCTCCTCCTCCAGCTGCCGCTCGCGTTCGCGCTCCAGCTCGGCGAGTTGCTGCTCCAATGCCTCGATGCGCTGGGTTCCTTCGGCCTCAAGCCCGTCCCGCGACCCCACATCGGTGTCGGGCCGCTCCTCGCCCACACGGCCGACGGCCTGCTCCAGCAGCTCGATCTCGCTCTGGCTGCGCAGAATCCGTTCGGCCAGGGAAGCGGCGGTGGTGGATGCCTGCTCGTGGCGCAGCTGCAGGCGCTCGCCCGCAGCCCCGGCGTGCAGCGCCCGGCGGGAGAGCTCGTCGTGGCGCTCGGAGCGCTCGGCGAGCGCCCGCTCGGCGAGGCCACGCCGCTGCACGATCTCCTGCAGACCACCTTCGACTGCCGCGCGCGTGGTGCGCGCCGCCTGCACTTGAGCCTCGGCCTCGGCGAGCTGCAGACGCCGCGCGCGCAGCGCCTCGCGCGCCAACCGCAGGCGCGCTTCGAGCATCTGTTGCTCCAGGCGCTGATGCAGCTCGGCGGCCTCGGCCTGGCGCTTGAGTGGACGCAGGCGCGAGCGGGCCTCTCGCTCCACATCGAGCGCGCGGTCGAGGTTGTCCTGCGTGCGCTGCAGCTTCAGCTGGGCGCGACGACGGCGCTTGCGATGCTTGCCCAGGCCGGCGGCCTCCTCGATCAGCAAGCGCCGGTCGCGCGGCTTGGAGGTGACGATCGCCTCGACGCGACCCTGAGAGATGACGGAGTGGGCCTCCTTGCCGAGGCCGGTGTCGGAGAGCACCTCGATCACGTCCACCAGCCGGCAGCGCGCGCCGTTGAGGCGGTACTCGCCCTCGCCGGAGCGGTGTAGGCGACGGAGGATCGAGATTTCGCTGAGCGGCAGCGCGACGGCGCCGTCGGAGTTGTCGAGCACGATCTCGACTTCGGCGGAGCTGCGTGCCTGCACGCCGCGGCCGCCGCCGAAGATCACATCCTGCATCGACTGCCCACGCACCGCCAGTGGCGACTGCTCGCCCATCGCCCACAGCACGGCGTCGGTGATGTTGGACTTGCCCGATCCGTTGGGCCCCACCACCACGGACACGCCGGGGCCGAAGTCGAGGCGGGTGCGGTCGGGAAAGGACTTGAAGCCTTTCAGCGTGAGCGACTTCAGATGCATTCGCCAGTCCCCGTTCGGATCGAGCGGCCTCCTAAGGACGCCGACCCGGTGCAGCCCCGCGGGCCCAGGGTCATGCTTGCAATTTCTCGACGGCTAGGCGCGCGGCCTGCTGCTCGGCGTGCTTCTTGCTGCGCCCGGAGCCGCTGCCGAGCGGGCGGCCGTCGACGGAGGCGGCCACCTCGAAGATGCGCTCGTGCGGAGGACCGTGCTCGGCGGTTACCTCGTAGATGACAACCTCTCCCCGTTGCGCCAGCAGCTCCTGCAGGGTGGACTTGAAATCGACCGGGTTCTCCAGTGCTTGCTCGATCTCGGGAGCAAACGCCTCCACCACCGCTTCGGCCGTGCGCTCGTAGCCGACATGCAGGTAGCAAGCCCCGATCACCGCCTCGATCACCGAAGCGAGCACGCGCTCGGTCTCGCCGAGCAGCACGGCATTCTCCTGCACCCCCTCGGGGGCCGCGGCACGTAGCCGCTCGGGCACCGCCAGGCGCTCGGCGACCACCCGGCAGGAGGGGCCGGAAACCGCTTGGGCGCGAATCTTCGTGAGACGCCCGGCGCCGAAGCGCTCGGCCTCCAGGCGCGGGTAGAGGTAGGCAGTCACCGCCAGCCCAAGCACACTGTCGCCGAGAAAAGCGAGGCGCACGTAAGAGTCGCTGCGCCGCTCGCTCCACGAGGCGTGCGTAAACACCTGTCGGGCCAGCTCCTCGGGAAGCTCCTCCAAGAGCGCGTTCAGCAGCTTCATCCGCGCGCATCACACCTCGACGCCGCGAGCCGCGAGCACGAAGTCAACCGCCTGCCCGACGGTCTTGATGTCGGCGGCCTGCTCGTCGGAGACCTGCACTCCATAGGTGTCCTCGAGCTCCTGCACGAGCGTGTACAAATCCAGCGAGTCGGCCTCGAGGTCCTCCTTGAAGCGGCTCTCCTCCCCGATCTCATCCGGGTCGATGTCGAGCTCGTCGGCGAGGTGGTCGCGGATCAGCTCGTATACCTGCTCACGGGTCATTCACCTGGAGGCTAGCGCCCCGTGCGGATGACGGCTCCCCCATCTCGGGGGAGCCCAATCAATCGCTTTGCGACCGGCTGGGAGCGGCGCGCAGCGCGCCGGCCTGCTCCAGCGCCGCGTGGGTGCGTCCCACCAGATCCTCCTGCGCGCCGCGCGCGGCGCGCAGGATCGCCTGGGAGAAGCCGTGGCGAGTGAAGCTCCCATGTGGCACGACCCCCAGCTGGCGCAGCCCCAGCAGGTAGGCGCCGCCCTGGCTTTCGGGATCGACCTCGTCGCGGAAGGAGCGCAGCGCCGGCCGCAGCAGCGCGCCGCCGAGCTTTGAGCGGGGCGATGAGAGCGCTGCGTCGCGGACCGCCCGCAGCATTGTTTGCGAGACGCCCTCCATCACCTTCAGCGCGATGTTGCCGGTGAAGCCGTCGGTGACGATCACGTCGGCCGCGCCGCTGGTGAGGTCGCCGCCCTCGACGTTGCCGACCAGCTCGAAGGGCGCCCCGCCGGGCGCCCCGCCGGCGCCCCACAAAGCCGAGTCCTCGCCCTCCCCGGACGCGCCGCCGGCACCCGACCGAGCGGGCCTCTCACCCGTCGCGGCCGACGCCAGACGTTCGGCCAGCTGCTCCCGGGCGGCCACCACCAGCGGGCTGCCGCGTCCTTGCTCCTCGCCATTTGAGAGCAGCCCGACACGGGGGTGCGCCACGCCCAGCACCACCTGCGCAAGCGCGGCCCCCATGAAGGCGAACTGCACCAAGTGCTCCTCGCGCGCCTGCGCATTGGCGCCCACGTCCAGCAGGGTCACCGGATGACCGGGGACCGGCAACGGCAGCGCCAGCGCCGGGCGGTGGATGCCGCGCGCGCGCTTGACGTTGAAGAGGCCCGCCGCCAGTGCCGCGCCAGTGCCGCCAGCGCACACCAGCGCCTGTGCGCGTCCTTCTGCCACGGCGCGCGCGGCCTGCACGATCGAGGCCTCCGGGTTGGCGCGCGCGGCGCGCGCCGGATCGGAGCTCTTGGCGATCGAGAGCGGTGCGTCGATCGCCTGCACACCGTCGGGCAGCTGGGCGGAGGAGATTCCCATCTGCGCGACCGGCCCAAACAGCAGCACACGCGCTCCCTGCCGCGCGGCGAGCGCAGCCCCCGCCGCCACCTCCCCCGGTCCGAGATCGGCGCCGTTGGCGTCGACCGCGACCACCGGCTCAGTGGTCGTGGTCGTGGTCCTCAGTATGTTCGATCGGGACGGCGACCTCGCGGCCGGCGTAGGTGCCGCATACGCCGCACACCCGGTGCGGGCGGCGCGGGCTGTGGCAGCGCGGGCACACCTTCAAAGCGGGCGCGTCGATCTTGTGCTGCGCGCGGCGCTTGGCGGTGCGGCTGTGCGACTGCTTTTTCTTGGGGACGGCCATCGGCTCGGAAGGGTAGCAAGCCCGGGCGCGTCGCTACTCCAGCTTCAGCTCCCGCAGCTTCGCCCAGCGCGGGTCGGGCTCCCGCTCATGCACGTGGTCTGGTCCGGCCTCGTTGAGGTCGGCCGCGCACACCGGGCAGAGACCGGCGCAGTCGGCGCGGCACAGCACCTGCGTGGGAGCACTCAGCGCGAACGCATCGTGCGCCCAGGTTGCCAGGTCGAGCGTGTCGTCGCGGACGTACGGGCTCGACAGCTCCTCTCCGCCTCCGGGACGGTCGACCTCGCGGACGTCCACCTCCACCTTGGGAGCAGCACCTACCAGGCAGCGCATGCAGGGCCCGGCCAGCGCCGCGTCGAAGCGCAGGCGCAGCGCGTAGCCGTGGCCGACCATCCGCGAGATGTCCACCGTCACCGTCGGGCGGCACGGGTCGGCAACATAACGCTCGCCTCCCAGCACCAGCGGCCCGATCTCCACCGCCAGCTCCAGTCGCCGCCCCTCGCCGGGGCTGAGATGCAGGCTATCGAGGTCGAGCTTGTCAGTCAGCGCTGGCATGCTCCCAGGCTAGCCAACCCAACAGGCTCAATCCGCGGCGGCGCTGAGCTCGCGCTTGAGCACCTTGCCGGTGGCGTTGCGTGGGAGGGTTTGGAGGAAAACAACCTCGCGGGGCACCTTGTAGCGGGCGAGGTTTTGCTTGACGTACTCCTTGACCTGCTCTTCGTCGAGGTCGGCGCCCTCGCGGGTGACCACAAACGCCTTCAAGCGTTGGCCGAACTTGTCGTCCTGCACTCCGATCACCGCCGCCTCCTCGATCTGCGGGTGCTCGGCCAGTAGGTCCTCGACCTCGCGCGGGAACACGTTCTCGCCACCCGAGACGATCATCTCGTCGTCGCGACCGTCCACGAACAGGCGTCCCCCGGCGTCGATGTGGCCCATGTCGCCGGTGCTCATCAGCCCGCGCACGATCTCCTTGCCGCCGCCGCCGGTGTAGCCGTCGAACACCATCTCGTTCGCGGCGAAGATCCGGCCCCGCTGCCCTTGCGTCAGCTCGTGCCCTTCGCCGTCAAGGATCTTTACGACCGTGCCCAGCGGCGGGCGGCCGGCGGTGCCCGGCGCCGCGCGCAGATCCTGCGGCGTGGCGATCGTCGCCCACGCCACCTCCGTGGAGCCGTACAGGTTGTACAGAACCTCCCCAAACGTGTCCATCACCTGCGTCGCGAGCGCTCCCGGCAACACCGAGCCCGACGCGGAGATGATCCGCAACACGCTGGTGTCGTACCGTTCGAGCGTCTCCGCCGGCAGCTCCATGATCCGCTGCAGCATCACCGGCACTACCGCCAGCGCGCTCGCACGGTGGCGCGCCACGTCGGCGAGCGTCTGCTCGGGGTCGAAGCGTCGCCGCAGCACGAGCGTAGAGGCCAGCGGCAGCGCGAGCGTGAAGTGCCCGTACCCCCAGGAGTGGAACATCGGAGCGGCGATCACAGTGGTCTCACGCGCCCGCAGCGGGATCTTTGAGAGCATCGCGGCCGCCGGCTCCAGCGAGTCGGGCTGTTTGCGTTTGGCGCCCTTCGGCGTGCCTGTCGTGCCGGAGGTGAGGATCACCACGCGACCGGTCTCCACGGGCGGCTCCAGCGGCGAGGGGTCGGTGCGAGCGATCAAGTCCTCCACCAACGGGTCGCCGGGGCCGGCGCCGACCGGTACCGGCGGATCCGCCGCCCCCGTTCCCTGCGGCTCGCGCCAACTGACGAAGCGCCGCATCTCCTCCGAGCCCTCGCGTACCAGGTTGGCAAACTCCTCGTCGTAGATCAGCGCCACCGGCGCCTCACGGCGCAGCACGTCGGCGATCTGCGGAGCCGCAAACGCCGTGTTTAGGTAGAGCACGCTCGCCCCCAGCTTTGCGCACGCGACGGTCGCCTCGATGAAACCGCGGTGGTTGCGGCACATCAGCGCCACCCCGTCCTGCTCCCCGACCCCCGCCGCACGCAGCGCCCGGGCCAGCGCGTTGGTGCGTGCGTTGACCTCCGCGAACGTCAATGTACCGCGCTCGTCCACGATCGCCAGGCGATCGGGATAGCGGATCGCGGAGATCGCGTATGCCGCCGCCGAGCTCGAACCCCAGCGGCGCAGCGTCGCCACCGCGCGGACCGCCTTGTCTGGCCGTTCCAGGCGCAACATGCGGGTGCCCAGCAGCGTGCGGGCAACCTCCAAGCGATGGGCCACCAGTGAGCTCATACCTCGCAAATTACCCGACCGCAGGCTGGCCATGCTTTGCGTACGCGCGTTATGCGCATGCGCCGGCCGTAGTCGGTCAGGAGACCTCGGCCGGTTCGTCCTTGCCCTGCAACCGCTCGCGGCCGCGGCCGACGGCGCTGATGATCTTCGAGAGGTTGACCTCCAGCGTGCTCAGAATCTCGTCGGCGTAGTCCTCGGCCCCAAGACGAATCTCGCGCTCACGGGCGCGCGCGTCCTCGACGATGTCCTCGGCGGCGCGCTCGGCCTGCTTGGTGACCTCCTCCTCGCCGACCAACCGCTCTTGGCGCTCGCGGGCCTCCTTGACGATCCGCTCCGCCTCGCGCTTGGCCTCCGCCAGCATCTCCTGGCGCTCCTTGACGATCCACCGCGCCTGCTTGATCTCCTCGGGGATCGTGGCGCGCATCTGGTCGAGGATGTCGTAGATCTCCTCCTTGTCGACCCGCACCTGGTCGGTGAGGGGCACCGGCTTGGCGTTGTGCACCAAATCGTCCAGCTTGTCGATCAATACCAATACGTCCATAGGCCTTCTCCAGATTCGTCAGCGCTGCAACTCTTCCTGCAAGCGTGCCGCCACCTCGGCGGGCACCAGATCGTCGACCCGGCCGCCAAACGTGGCGAGCTCCTTCACACCGCTCGATGACAGGAAACTGTACTGCGGGCTCGACATCAGGTAAACCGACTCGATCTCCGGGTCCTGGCGGCGGTTGAGCTGGTGCAGCTCGAGCTCGTACTCGAAGTCGGAGATCGCGCGCAAACCCTTGACGATCGCCTTGGCGCCCACGCTGCGCGCAAACTCCACGACGAGGTTGCTGAACGGCTCCACCCGCACGCCCGGCAGGCCGGCGGTGGCCCGTTCGATGAAACCCACTCGCTCGTCGATGTCGAACAGCGTTGCGTTCTTGCGCACCGAGCGCCGCACGACCGCCACCACCACCTGCTCATACAGCTCAGCCGCCCGGCGGATTACGTCGAGGTGGCCGTTGGTGACCGGGTCGTAGGAGCCAGGACAGACGGCGATTGACTTGTCGAGGTTCATCTTCGGCGCTGAATCGTGATCACGGTGTCTCCGTAGCGACGTTGCAGCTCCACCTCCAGCAGCGGAGATTGCAGCGGCGCCTCGGTGCGTCGATCGCTCTCCAGCACCACGCGCGCCCGCGGCGCGAGCAGGGGCGGCAGCGCCTCCCGCAGCTCACGCCCCAGCACACCCGCATGTCGGTAGGGCGGATCGACGAATACCAGATCGTATGTCTCTGAGCGCTCGCGTGCGTTGCGCACCGCCGCCAGCGCCTCGGCGCGGCGCACCTGCGCCTCCTGCGCACCGAGCCCCAGCTCGGCGAGATTCGCCCTCAAGGCCTGCAGCGCACGGGCGTCGCGCTCGATCAACACCGCCCGCGCGGCGCCCCGTGAAAGCGCCTCGATCGCAAGTGCGCCGGTGCCCGCGAACAGGTCGAGCACGATCGCGCCCTCCAGCCCCCCTGCCGCTCCCTCCAATCCCCCCGGCGTCGGCTGATCGAGGATCGAGAACAGTGCCTCGCGCACGCGGTCGGAGGTTGGCCGCGTGGCGGTGCCACGCGGTGCACGCAAGCGCCGGCCGCCGTATCTGCCCGCGATCACACGCACCGCGGGCTCATCGCGCAGGGGCGGAGCATCGCGCAGGGACGGAGCATCGCGCAGGGACGGATCATCGCGCAGGGGCGCCGCCGACGATCGCCCTCATGCCCGCAATGGCTCGCGCGCCTCGTCGCCCAGCTCGCGTTCGAGCAGCTCACGCAACGGCAGGTGCTCCGGGGCCGCCAGCGCCGGGTCCACGGTGAGCAGGCGCTGTGCCCACGCGCGCGCGCGTTCAAGCAGCTCCGCGTCCTCTGGCAGGACCGCCACGCGGGGCTCGGCCTGGCCGTGCTGGCGGGTGCCGGCGAGCTCCCCCTCGCCGCGCAACTGCAGATCGATCTCGGCCAACTCGAAGCCGTCGCTGTGCTCCGCCAGCGCGCGCAGCCGGCGCGCGTTGCGGGGTCCGAACAGGAGGCACAGCGAGGGATGCTCGCCGCGCCCGATTCGCCCGCGCAGCTGGTGCAGTTGGGAGATCCCATAGCGCTCGGCGTTCTCGACCAGCATCACGGTCGCGTTGGGCACGTCGATCCCCACCTCGACCACCGTGGTTGCCACGAGCACGTCGGCGGCGCCCGCCGCAAACCTGGCCATCGCCTCGCGCTTCTGCGACGGGCGCAGCTGGCCGTGCAGCAACTCCAGGCGGAACTCGCTCAGCTCGCTCGCCCGCAAGCGCTCGAACTCCGCGGTGGCGGCGCGCGCCGATCGTCGATCGGATGCGATCGACTGATCGGCCAGCTGGCCGAAACGGGGATGCTCGCCGGAGGCGAGCGTCTCCCGGCTTCGGTCGGCTGACTCCGCCACCAGCGGGCACACCACGAAGGCTTGGCGGCCGGCGCGCAACTCTTCGCGAATCCGCTCGTATGCGCGCGAGCGCTCCCGCTCGCTGGAGGCGACGTGCGTCGCGATCGGGCTGCGCCCCCGGGGCAGCTCACGTAGACGCGTCACATCAAGATCGCCGTACTCGGTGAGCGCCAGCGTGCGCGGGATCGGCGTGGCGGTCATGTGCAGGACGTGCGGCATCGATCCATCGGGGCCCTTGCGATCCAAAGCCGCGCGCTGGCGCACGCCGAAGCGGTGCTGCTCGTCCACCACCGCAACCGCGAGGCGGTTGAACATGACGTCGTCCTCGATCAGCGCATGCGTGCCGACCACTAGCCGTAGCTCTCCCGATGCGAGCTTGCCGAGCAGATCGACGCGCCGGCGCGAAGGAGTCGAGCCGGTGAGCAGCGCCGCCGGCAGCAGCGCCTCGGGGACGAGCGCCTGCAGCGTGACGAAGTGCTGCTCGGCAAGCGTCTCGGTGGGGGCCATCAGCGCCCCCTGCATACCCTGCTCGACGGCGCGTAGCAGCGCATACAGCGCGACCACCGTCTTGCCCGAGCCGACCTCCCCCATCAGCAAGCGCTGCATCGGGCGCGCGTTCGCGAGGTCGGCGTCGATCGCCGCCATCGCTGCGGACTGGTCGGCGGTGGGTGCAAACGGCAGCTCCGCCAACCAGCGAGCGGTCAGGGACGACCCGTCGGTATCGGCGCGCGCAAGCGGGGAAGCACCGCCGGCTAGCGGGGAAGCTGTGCCGGAGCCGCGCAGCGCTCGGCGGCGCAGCAGCGCCAGCTGCATCGACAGCAGCTCCTCGAAGGCCAGCCGCGCGCGCGCCGCCTCCGCCTCGGCGGCGTCGCGTGGGAAGTGCATCGCGGCCAGCGCCGCCGCGCGGTTGGGCAGGCCCTCCCGCGCCCGCATCCGCGCCGGCAGGGGCTCCTCCACATCCGCGAGCGCGAGACGATGCTCGCGCACCAGCGCGGCAATCTGTGTCGAGCTGACACCGACCGTCGCGGGATAGTGCGCGATCTCCCCAGCTCCCCGCGAGCCGCCGAGCGCACCGTCGAGCGCATGACTGACGACCGCGAAACTCCCTCCTGGTCGCGCCTTGCCGTGCAACAACAGACGTGTGCCTGGGCCATAGCGGTTGACCAGCCACGGTTGGTTGAAGAACGCCGCGCCCATCGCCCCGGTGTCGTCGAATACCGTCGCCTCCACCAGCGGGCGCATCCCGCGACGGCGCACCGGGCGCGCCGCGATCGACTCGACCTCGACCGCCACAGTCGCCTGCTCGCCGGGGACCAACTGGGCGATCGCGCGCGCCTCGCGACGGTCGCGCGGCAGATGCTCGAGCAGCGCTCCCACCGTCTCGATGCCGAGCATACGCAGCCCGTTGGCGAGCCTGCCGGCGGGGAGGCCGAGCGGCTCTCGCAGGCGGCCGGGACGGGGGGCGCGCGGCGAGGCCGCCAGCAGCTCGGCGCGGGCCGAGGAGCGCAGAGAGGCGAATGCGCGTGGCTGCACGATGCCGGCGCCCGCGTGTGGGGGCGATCCCGCAGGGTTGATCTCGGCGGCGGCCGTGCGGACTGGCGCGGCCGCAGACTTCGCGGTCACAGTGGGCATATCCACCCCACATGATGCACAGTGCGGCGGACGGGCGGTGGCCGGTAGGCCGCGCCACCAAAGGGGCGCGGCCCCGTCGTCTACTGCGTCCGGCCAATCGCTACGAGCCCCTGCCTATAAGGCGCTCCATTTCAGTCCACTGACCAGTTCCACAGTTGCTTCCCCATTGAGGGTGGCCAGTTTGCTATCGGATGTCAAGCCAACGGTTGCCTTGGCTCCACCTTGTTTTTCGATTTCTGTGATTTCCTCTTTTTCGTTCCACGCCAACATCCCTAAGACCGATTCCGCTTCGGACGGGACAAACGCGGCGGTGGTGCCTTCCACTGTCGCCGTCTGGTTGCCCAGGATGCCGCATTTGTTCAGTTTGATTTTTGAGAACACTTTGCCAGAGGCGGGAACGAACAACGTCGCGAGCTTGCCCGCTAATTCCGCCGGCTTGACGATCGTGACGAGTTCATTATTTGTCGCGGGGCTTTCAATTTCCACGGCCCCCGTGCATTTGACCCCCCCGACAGTGGCCGAGCATTCTTCAAATTCAATCGACTCGTTTTTCGAGGTGCCCGGTACGCCACCAACGATCACGGGGTGCAGACCTGCGTTCAGTTTGAGTTTTTTACATTTTGTAACCGCTTCGACATTAAGCGCGCCTTTGCCTTTCAAGGTAAATTCCGTGGCCGCGCTCGATCTGATTTCCCTGGTTTCGTTCGCCAGCAGTTCTTTTTTTTCGACACTGTATGTATGCGAAAGCGCAAGCGCCGAGGTCGCTGCGACCGCGCTCATCGCAAAGGCCGCTACGAGGGTCAGGCCGATTATCCTTATGTGCTTCATATTCTTACACTGCTCCTTTATGTGAGAGATTCACACGCAGGCGCCAGTACTCGGACCCCGTGGAGTCAGAGACACTTCTCACGCCTGCCGTACCGCTGCGCCGAGTCTGGGCAGCGGCCTGACGAAAAGACCGTACCCGCTGCCGAGGGGTTTATGTCAATGTGTCTCTCACCCGCGTCGCGGCTTTTGTCCGCCGATTTGCGCGGAGCACACGGCCGGTACTCATCATTGGGGAGTTTTGGCTTACCCAGCGAACAACGACCGCGTGAAAGCCAAGTCGTCTCTCACTCGGCGGCGAGCAGCCACCAGTAGGCGCTCTGGCCACCGCGACGTTGCTCTAGCTCGGCCGCACCGAGATCGCCGTCGAGCAGCGCGGCGACGGCGGGCGGGTCAAGCGGAGCGTCGGCGCCGGCGAGCACGCTCAACAGCTCGGCGCCGTCGGCGAGCGCAACCAGCACCTGACGCAGCGTGGCGTCCGGGGCGCCCCAGGCGATGACCTGCTCGCCGAGGAAACCCACTGCATCGCCGGCGGCAAAGCGCCCCGCGGGGTCGGCGCGGGCGGCCGGAGCGACCGCGCCGGTGCGTACGCGCGCCAAGACCTCGTAGAGCGCCTGCGCGTTTTGCTCCAGTGGCCGCTCGGGGAGCAGCTCCACCGCCGCCGCGAGCGCGGCTTGCTGGCTGAGTGCGGGGACAACCAGCACATTCTTGTCAGACAGCTCGGCGGCGCGCTCGGCGGCCATCACCACGTTCGCCGAACAGGGCAGCACGAGCACCTCCTCGGAGGGCACCTCGTGGATCGCGGCGAGCAGCTCGTAGGTGGACGGGTTGAGCGTTGGGCCGCCGTCGAGCGTATGCAAACCAAGCTCGGCAAACAGCCGACGCATACCCTCGCCGCTGACGACCGCGAGCGCCCCGCAGCGTGCGGGCGGCTGCCCGGCGTGGCGAGGCCCGCCGTCCCCCGCGCCGAGGGCCCCACCAAGCGTGTGCGCACCATCCGCGGCGCCCACCGCGCCGACGCCCTCCGGGACCGCGGGGGCGGCGAGGCGCCCGTCGCGCTCGGCGATCTGGGCGCGCATGTCGGCAACATCGAGATGGGAGACCTCGCCAGCCCCGTCAAACACGGCGGCGGCGCGTTCGGGGTGGTCGGTGTGCAGGTGCACCTTCAGCGTGGCCGTGTCGCCGACCACCAGCACCGAGTCGCCGAGCACTTCCAGCGCGTCGAGGAAGCGTGCCGGCTCCAAAGCGCTGCCGGTGACGGCGAAGTTGGTGCAGTAGCGGTAGGTGGAGGAGTGGTGCTCGGGGTGGGTGATGCGGGCCGGCGCATGATGGTCGAGCGGCGGCGGATCCTCACCGCGCAGTGCGGCAACCACACCGGCGAAAATCACCACCAAGCCATAGCCGCCGGCGTCGACAACCCCGGCCTCGCGCAGCGCGGCGAGCAGCTCGGGGCCGCGCTTGAGCGACTCCTGCCCGGCGGCGACCGCCCGCTCGAGCGTAGTGGCGATCGCTTGGTCTTGCAGCTCCGGGGCGGCGTCAGGATGCAGGCGCGTGGCGGCGGGGTCGCGTTCGTTCTCGGCGGCGATCCGCTCGGCCATCTCGCGCGCCACGGTGAGGATCGTGCCCTCCGCGGGGTTGCGCACCGAGGCGTAAGCGCGCTCGGCGGCGTTCTCGAGGGCGTCGGCGATCAGCGTGGCGTCGATCAGCTCACCGGGACGCGAGACAAGCTCCTCGGCGGCGCCGCGGATCAGCTGCGAGAGGATCACACCGGAGTTGCCGCGCGCGCCCAACAGCGCGGCGCGCGCCACCGACTGCACGATCTCCTCGCGACCAATCTCGTCGATCGTGCGTGTCTCGTCAGACCCCTGCAGGCGGTCGAGCTCGGCGAGGACGGCGCGCAACGTGAGCGCCATGTTGTCGCCTGTGTCGCCGTCGGCGACCGGAAAGACGTTGAGGTCGTTGACCTCCTGGCGGCGGGACTCGAGGTGGACGAGCGCGCCGGCGACGGCGGCGCGGAAGCGAAGCAGGTTGGTGTCGGTTACAGCGGTCTGCATCATCCTGTCCGCCCGGGCGCGCCACGGGCAGTCATGCAAAGAAGCCTACGCGGTAGGCCCGTCAAGGTTACGCAACCGATCGGCGCGCGGCCCTGGCGTTCAGGGTCAAAGCGCCTTGACGACCTTGCCGGCTTTGAGACAGCGCGTGCAGACATACACCCGCCGCGGCGCCTTGCCGACGAGGATCCGCACCTTCTGCAGGTTGGGCTCGAAGCGCCGACGGGTCGCAACCATCGAGTGGCTGCGGCTGTTGCCGTACGCGGGGCCCTTGCCGCAGCTGTGACATACCTTGGCCATTGCGGGAGCAGTCTAGAAGATTTTTAATGAGGACCCCCACAAGGGGGGTCGGGATGGGTTGGTTGGTGCGGCTGCAGAGCGTGGTGTAGGTCCGTCTTGCCCGTGCTACCAGCACGGGCTGCGTCGGCCCGCGTCACCCAGCTTGGTCCAGAAACGCCCCGGACGCACCGCCTATGTTAGGCACTCTTAGCTCTGCAGCAGCTCCTCGCGCAGCTTGGCCATCCGCAGCACCGCCTCGGCGGCGTGGCGGCCCTGGTCGCGCTTGCCGCCGCCGGCACGGGCGAGCGCCTGCTCCATCGTCTCGCAGGTGAGCACACCGAAGGCGCAGGGCACGCCGGTGTCGAGCTGCACTTGCATGATCCCGCGCGCAGCCTCCGCGCAGACGTAGTCGTAATGGCTGGTCTCGCCACGGATAACCGCCCCCAAGGCCGCCACCCCGGCGAAACGGCCCGACCTCGCCGTGTAGCTGGCCGCCAACGGAAGCTCGAAGGCGCCGGGGACATCGAAGACCTCTATTTGGGAGTGCCCATCAGCTACGAAGGCATCCCTGGCGCCCTGAACGAGTCGGTCGGCGAGCTCTGCATAAAAGCGACCGACGACGATCGCGAACCGCTGTCCGCTCACCGCCCGCGGCGCTCCTGCTCGCGGTCGTGCTCGCGCTCGGCGTGCAACAGCTCGGCGTCGAGGTTGAGACCCTGGTGGTGGAGGGTGTGGCCCATGCGGCGAGCCTTGGTGCGCAGGTAGTCGGTGTTGTGCTCGTTGGGGGCCTGCTCGATCGGGATCTGGGCGGACACCGACAGCCCATAGCCCTCCAAGCCGCGGATCTTCTTCGGGTTGTTGGTGAGGATGCGGATCGAAGAGAGGCCCAGGTCGGAGAGGATCTGAGCGCCAATCCCGTAGTCGCGTAGGTCGGCGGGCAGCCCCAAGCGCTCGTTGGCCTCGATGGTGTCATAGCCGTCCTCCTGCAAGCGGTAGGCGCGCAGCTTGTTGAGCAGGCCGATGCCGCGACCCTCCTGGGAGAGGTACAGCAGCACCCCTTCGCCCTCGCGCTCGATCATCGCCAGCGCCGCTTCCAGCTGCTCGCCGCAGTCGCAGCGCAGCGAATGGAAGACATCGCCGGTGAGGCACTCCGAGTGCACGCGCACGAGCACGTCGGCATGGCCGGACACCTCGCCCTTGACGAGCGCCACATGGTGCTTCTCGTCAACCAGCGAGCGGTAACCGACGGCCTCGAAGTCGCCAAATGCGGTGGGTAGGCGCGTGGTGACGACGCGTTCCACAAGCTGGTCGTGGCGGCGCCGGTAGGCGATCAGATCGGCGATCGTCACCATCTTCAGCCCGTGCCGCTCGCAGTAGTCGGCGAGGTCGGGCACGCGCGCCATCGAGCCGTCCTCGTTCATGATCTCGCAGATCACCCCGGCGGGGATCAGCCCGGCCAGGCGCGCGAGATCGACGCTCGCCTCGGTGTGGCCGGTGCGCTCAAGCACGCCCCCTGCCTTCGCCTTCAGCGGGTTGACGTGCCCGGGCTGCACGAGATCCTCAGGCTTGCTCGCCGGATCGACGGCGACCTGCATCGTATGCGCGCGATCGTGCGCGGAGACGCCCGTGGTGACCCCGTTGCGGGCCTCGATCGTGACCGTGAAGGGAGTTTGCAGCGCCGACTCGTTCTTGGCGGTCATCAGCTCCAGCCCCAGCTCCTCGCAGCGCTCGGGATTGAGCGCCAAGCAGATCCAGCCGCGCGCCTCCTTGGCCATGAAGTTGATCGCTTCGGGCGTCACGAACTGGGCGGCCATCAACAGGTCGCCCTCGTTCTCGCGATCCTCATCGTCGCAAACCACGATCATCTTGCCCTGGCGAATCTCTTCGATCGCCTCCTCAATCGTGGCGAACGGACTGCTCGCGGCCCTCGCACCCGGGCGCGGCGGCGCGGGCTGTCTCACAGCGGAGGTGGGCGCGGTGGAAGTTGTGCTCGTCTTAGGTGTGCTCATGCTCGGGCCTCCAGCAGTCGCTGTACGTGCTTGGCGAGGATGTCCGCCACCATCTCAGTTGGGGGAGGGCAGGCCCGGGGTGGGCGGGCCCGCAATCCCCTCCCATTTTTGCAAGAGCCGCTGTACGTGCTTGGCCAGGACATCGGCCTCCAGGTTAACCGCCCGCCCGCCCTGCGCCCCGCCGAGTGTGGTGCGTTGCAACGTCTCCGGGATCAGCGACACCTCGAATCCGGCGTCTCTCAGTGCGCTGACGGTGAGGCTGACGCCGTCGACGGCGATTGAGCCCTTCTCGACGACGTATCGCAATAGCTCGGGGTCGGCGTCGATCGCAACGACGCGGGAGAACCCCTGCTCGCGGACCTCGGCGACCGTACCGACGCCATCGACATGGCCCTGCACGACGTGCCCACCGAGGCGCCCGTCGGCGCGCAGCGCCAGCTCCAGGTTGACCGCGTCGCCCGCCGCGAGCGAGCCGAGCGTGGAGCGCTCCAATGTCTCGCGAATTGCCTGAGCCTCGAACTCGCCCGCGTCGGCACGCGTCGCCGTCAGGCAGACCCCGTTGACCGCGATCGAGTCGCCCACGCTGAGTTGCGCCGCCAGCGCGGTGCGCACCCGGATCGTGGCGCCGTCGCCGTCGCGCTCGACGGCGAGCACAGAACCGAGGTCGGCGATCAGCCCCGTGAACATCTCATCTCCGTTCCGCCGCTCGGCGAGCACCGGAACGCCCGCCGCGCAGGACTGCTGTGCCGCTCACCACTCGCGCATGCGGGCGGAGACGAGCAGATCCTCGCCGACGCGCTCGCAGTCGAACGTGAGCGCGTGCACCGCGTCGGCGATCGACTCGACGCCTTCGCCCTCCAACGGGTCGCGGGCGGTGCGCCCACCGAACAGCAGCGGCGCTAGGAACAGGCGAATCTCGTCGATCTCGCCGGCGTCGAGGAACGCACCCGCCAGATGGGGGCCGCCCTCGAGCAGCAGCGAGGCGACGCCGAGTTGGCCGAGCTGATCGAGCGCGGAGCGCACGCGCGCCGGCTCGTTCTCGCCCGTTGCCACCAACACCTGCACGCCGGCCGCCTCCAGGGCGTCGGTGTCCACGCGGGGGGCGGCTCTGGAGACGACCACGGTGAGCGGCACCTCTGCGGCGGCGGCGATCAGGCGGGAGTCCGAAGGCAGGCGCGCAAGCGAGTCGAACACCACACGCCGCGGTTGTTTGACAACGACGAGGGGCCCGGCTCCCCGGCCCGCGGCCGACTGCGCCACGCTCTCAGCCGACGGGTCGGCGAGGGTGCCCCCCGGGCGGGCCGTCAGCCGCGGATCGTCGGCGAGCGCGGTGCCGATGCCGACAACCACAGCGTCAACCGAGGCACGCCAGTGGTGGGCGAGTGCGCGGGAGGCCTCGCCGCTGATCCACTGCGAGTCGCCGGCGCGTGTGGCGACCTTGCCGTCGAGCGTCATCGCCGACTTGAACAGCACCCACGGGCGCCCGGTGCGGGCGTGCTTGCGGAAGGCCTGGTTGAGCAGTCGCGCGCGCGTGGCAAGCTCGCCGTCGGCCATTACCACCTCGATGCCCTCGTCGCGCAAAATCCCAAGACCGCGCCCGGCGGCCTTCTCGGTGGGGTCGTCGGAGCCAACCACGACGCGCCCGATGCCGGCCTGCACGATCGCCTCCGTACAGGGCGGCGTCTTGCCCTCGTGGCAGCAGGGCTCCAGGGAGACGTACAGCGTGGCACCCGTGAGGTCGGCCATGCCGCACGCCTCGATCGCGTTGACCTCGGCGTGGGCGGCACCGAAGCGTTCGTGCCACCCCTCCCCAAGTACCTCGTCCTCGCGCGCGATCACAGCACCGACGACGGGATTGGGCTTGACCGCTCCTACGCCCCGACCCGCGAGCTCGATCGCGCGCGTCAGGTGCAGCCGGTCGGTGTCGGTGACAGTAGTCATCCAACCGCTCAGGATAACCGGCCGCGGTAGGCGGGTATGTCAAATGTGAAAGGTATGACGCATACTCGGGGGCTCATCCCCTCGTGCTGGGCTCATCCCCTCGTGCAGCGGCCGCCGCGCAGCCGGTAGATGGTTACTTCGGGGCCGGGGCGGGCGTAGGCGAGCGGGTAGTAGTCGAACGACCAGTCGAAGTTGAAGGCGACTGGGTGAGCGCCCGGGCGGTAGGGGGAGGCGTGGTAGACGACTTCGCCGGCACGCGCCAGCGCACGGTAGTAGGCGACAGCGAGCGGCGCGCGGGAAGGGTCGGCGAAGGCGCGGCCGGACTCCGCGGAGCCGGTGAGCACCCAGCAGTAGCCTTCGCGCTCGTAGTAGGGGATCAGCGCGGGTGACAGCGTGAGCTCGTAGTTTTCGAGGCTGACGGTGTGGCCTTCGCCTGCCACTAGGGCGCCGCTGGGGCCGATCAACGAGCGCAGCGACTGATACTTGACCCAGCGGTCGCCGTCGAACACCGTGAGCGTCGGGTGGCCTACGTCCTGTACCCACTCGTCGGGCACAACCGGCTCGACCACAATCTTCGCGCCGACGGGCACGTGCGCCACCATCCAGGCGCGTGCCAAGCTGCGGGTATCGGCACGGGAGAGGATCAGGCCGGAGTGGACGCTGTACACGATGCCCTGTGCGCACAGCGCGATCACGGCGACCGCGGTGCATGCGACCAGCACAATCCGCGGCGGGCGCGGCGGCGAGTCACGCCGGTGGGAGGCATTTGCCGAGATGGGCTCGGCCGGATGCGATCGTCTTGCCGTCAATTGCCCCGCGAGACGCGCCATCGCTGCGGCCAGCCGCAGCGCGAAGAACGCTGCCAGCAGGCAGAGGATCGGAAAGATCGGCAGCAGCCAGCGCCCGAAGTAGCGCCCCTCGGAGCCCATGAAGACCAGGTAGAGCAATGGCGCCGGCACCAGCACCCAACCGAGCTTGCGCTCACGCCACCACACCGTCACCGCACCGCCGAGCGCCGCCACCGCCGGCACCCAGCCGAGGCCCCAGGTGAGCGACCACAGGTAGTAGACAATCCCGCTCTCCTGCGGCGCGCCGAGCTTCCCCTGAGCTTCGCCGGAGAGCGAGGACTGGTGGGCGATGCCCTGCTCGAAGGCATGCAAGTCGAGCACCGAGTAGGGGTCGGCGATGAGGAACGAGACGAGCGCGGCGACGCCGGCGAGCACGAGGCCGATCACAACCCGCCGCCCCACCGGCGCGGGCGCCGTTAGATATTGGGCCGCCGCGGCAGCGAGCAGTGGCAACAACGCGATCCCGGCGGTGTACTTCGTCGCACAGCCCAAGCCGAGGCCGACCCCCGCAATCAGGTAGTCGCGCGCGCGGCCTTTGCGCAGCACGCCAGCCGTACCGAGCAGCGCGAGCGTTAGCGGCGCCAGCGTGGGAACGTCGTTGAGCGCGAGGTGGGCGTAGAAGACCGGCAGGAACGCCACCGCCTCCAGGCCGGCGGCAAGCAGGGCGATGCCCCGGTCAAACAGACGGGCGCCGGCGACGTAGAGCAGCCACACCGCGAACGTGCCGAGCACGGCGGCGCTGGCGCGTGCCACGGTGAAGACCGCGGTGGGGTCGGTCGCGAAGGCATGGGAGACCCCCGCGCGTCCGCCAAACCAGACGGCGAACACGATATGCAGCAGGTCTGTGAAGGCAGGCGGGTTGACGAAGTAGTGGGGGTTCCAGCCGAGCGTGAACATGCCGATTGCGCGCGGCACGAAATGAGCGTCCTCGTCGGAGTTGTAGGCGTAGGGAAGGCCCTGGCGGATGCCCCACAGGCGCAGACCGAGCGCGAGGAGCAACACCAGCGCCAGCCCCAGCCACACCGGTCGCCACGCGCGTCCCTCGCCTCCTCTTCCAGCCGGCGACCCGGCCGCGCCGCTCCCGGCATCGACCGTTGGGCGTGGGGCCGAGGCGGGCCCGGGCGCCGTGCCGCCCTCAGCAGTTGCCATAGACCGCGAAGTAACGGCTGGTGTAGATGCGCCGGAAGCCGGGCAGGGCAACCTGGTCGAGCGGGTTGTCGCCAACGTCCACGATCGCCTCCTGGAAGACGGCAGCGCCGAGCGGGTACACCGCGACACTGGCGCGCGCGATCCGTTCGCTGAGCACGTGGTCGCCAGCTTCGGCGTCAGCGCGCGCCTGGCTGCGGGCGACGATCTCGCGCTGGTTGGCAGCGTCGAGGATCCAGCGAGCGTCGGGGATTAGCTTGTTGTCGGGCAGCGACAACAGCGGACAACGAGCCAGTTCGGCGCGCACCGGCGGGCTGTGCAGGGCGGCGGCAAGGCCTTCGTGGAAATCGTCGCGGTAGGCGAGCGAGGTGCGGGCGTTGGAGAGACTGGTGACCGACACCGCGGCAACCGCGCCGTACACCACGAGCGCGGCGCCGGCGAACATCCACACGCGCCGCAGCAGCGTGCCCTCGCGCAACAGCGACCAGCCGCCGATCGCCAACGCGCAGAACGGCAGCAGCAACGCCGCGGCGCCCATCATGTAGCGGTCGATCACCGATGCGCCGGCGGCACCCTCGGCGACGTACACCAACAGCAGCACCACCAACACCGCGAGCGGCACGCGCGCACGGCGCGGCGCCAGCCACACCCCGAGCGCCGTCCCCACGAGACCTCCGAGCACGATCGGCAGCTTGTCGATCCGCACCAGGTAGCGCCAGGTGGCAGCGAGCACGCTGGTGAAGCCCTTGGTGCGTTCCAGTTCGGCGGCGAGCACCGCGGTGGAGTGCAGCGAGTAGAGCGGGTCGCCGGTGACGATCGTGTCGAGCGCCACCCACAGCAGCGGCGCGGCGGCGACCAGTACGAGGTAGCCGACGAGTCTTCGTGGCGACGGGGCAGTGCTCGCCGCGTTAGGACCGGCACTGGACTGGCCTGCCATCCCAACCCGATCAGTTGGCTGTGACCGGCCCACCATTTCGTCGCGATTGCCCCCGTGCGCCAGCAGCCCGAGCGCCAGCAGCCCGCGCGCCGGCCATGCGCACCACAGCCAATAGACACCCGCCAGCACCCATGCGTCGGGGCGCAGCAGGCCGGCGAGCGCGAGCAGCACGAACACCGGTGTGCCACGGCGGGGGCGCTCCACCTCGAACGCCGTGGCCCAGACGATCAACGCGATGTAGGTGAGGTCGAGGTAGCCCTGCGCGGCGAGGTTGGCGTCGTACAGGCGCGTCAACATCAACAGCGCCGCGAGCGTCGCGACGAGCGGCCCGAAGCAGAGGCGCGTCAGCCGAAAGAGACCGACGGTGAGCGCCACGAACGAGGCGATCGAGCCCAGCACCATCAGCCGCGCTCCGCCCTGGCCAAAGATCGAGCAGAACGCGCCGAAGGCGATCGCCAGCGGATGCTCGGTGGGCGCACGGTAGACGCTGAAATCGGGCAACTGAAGGTGCAGCAGGTCGCGGCCCCACAGCAGCGCATAGAAGGAGTCGTAGGTGGGGTAGGTGGGGAAGGCGAAGTAGCCGGCGAACGCGGCCACGCATAGGGCCGCGAAGCCAAGCTTCGCCCAACTGGCGCCCGGCACGGCACGCAGGCGAGTGAACCTCGTATGGCCCGACCGAGGTTGGGTGAGCGTCGCACTCTGCATCGGCATAGAGCTTATGCGGCGCGGCCCCGGGCCCAACCGGCGGTCAACTCGGGGCGACCCCGGGCCCAACCGGCGGTCAACTCGGGGCGACCCCGGGCCCAACCGGCGGTCAACTCGGCGCGGTCCCGGGCCCAACCGGCGGTCAACTCGGCGCGGTCCCGGGCCCAACCGGCGGTCAACTCGGCGCGGTCCCGGGCCCAACCGGCGGTCAACTCGGCGCGGTCCCGGGCCCAACCGGCGGTCAACTCGGCGCGGTCCCGGGCCCAACCGGCGGTCAACTCGGGGCGGTCCCGGGCCCAACCGGCGGTCAACTCGGGGCGGGCATCGTGCTTGCGGGCAGGCTCCAGTCAACGGGGTAGGCTTGCAACCAGTGAAACCGGATTGCGCACAATGAAGCTGATCATCCAGATCCCCTGCTGGGACGAGGCGCAGACGCTGCCCCTGACGCTTGCCGAGCTGCCGCGCGAGCTGGAGGGCTTCGACGCCGTGGAGTGGCTGGTGATCGACGATGGCTCCAGCGACTCGACGATCGAGGTGGCACGCAGCCACGGCGTCGACCACCTCGTGGCGCTCACCAACCACAAGGGTCTCGCCAGCGCCTTCCAGGCCGGCCTCGACACCTGCCTGAAGCTGGGCGCGGACGTGATCGTCAACACCGACGCCGACAACCAGTACTACGGTCCCGACATCGCGCGGCTGGTGGCACCGATCCTCGAGGGCCGCGCGGACATGGTTGTCGGCGACCGTGAGGTTGGCGGCATCGAGCACTTCTCGCCGCTGAAGAAGCTGCTGCAACGGCTGGGCTCGTGGGTCGTGCGCCAGGCCTCCTCGACCTCGGTGCCCGACACGACCTCGGGCTTTCGCGCCTACAACCGCGAGGCCGCATTGCAGGTGCAAGTCGTCTCGAAATTCACCTACACGCTCGAGACCATCATCCAGGCGGGCAAGCTGCTGGTGGCGGTGGAGCACGTTCCAATCCGCACCAACCCGAAGACGCGCGAGTCGCGCCTGTTCCCCTCGATGGGCGCCTATGTGCGCCGCAACGCCGTGTCGATCTTCCGCATCTACGCGCAGTACGAGCCGCTGCGGATCTTCTGGAGCCTCGCCGCGCTGATCGGCATCGCCGCGCTGGGGGTGTGGATCCGCTTCGTCGTGGCCTACGCCGAAGGCAACGGCAAGGGCCACGTGCAGTCGCTGATCCTCGGGGCGGTGCTGTTCATCGCGGCGGTTGTGCTGTGGGCGCTAGGCGTGATCGGCGACCTACTCGCCGCCCAGCGGGTGCTGACCCAGCGCACGTTCGAGCGGGTGCGACGGATCGAGCTGCAGCTGGACGTTCCGCCCTCGCACTACGAGCCCGGCGGCGGGCCCGCCCCGAGCGGCGGGCCGCCCACCGCGCCGGCCACATCGGGCGATGGCCCCGACAGGGAGGCCGCGCAGCACGGTGGCCAGACCGGTGAGCGCGAGGCGGTGCGGGCTTGAGCGGCGCCGGCGTGACCCTCTCCCGCGACGGCATCGTCACGGGCAACACCTACGACAAGTACAACGCCACCAACCCACTCGCACGGCGCCTGATGGCGGGCTTCGAGCGCGACCTGGACGGGCTGCTGGCGCTGGCCGATCCCGCCTCGCTGCTCGACGTGGGCTGCGGCGAGGGTGTGCTCGTGCACCGCTGGGCGCAGCGCCTGGACGGGCGGCGCGTGGTGGGCATCGACCTGGAGGAGGAGTCGATCCAAGCCGGCTGGACACAGCGGCAGGCCCCCAACCTGGAGTACCGCGTGATGCGCGCCGAGAACCTGCCGTTCGCGGACGGCGAGTTCGATCTCGCGAGCGCGATCGAGGTGCTCGAGCACGTCCCCGACCCCGAGCACACGCTCGCGGAGATGGCGCGCTGCGCCGGACGCCACCTACTCGTGTCGGTGCCCCGCGAGCCGCTGTGGCGCGCCCTCAACATGGCCCGCGGCGCCTACCTGCGGCAACTTGGCAACACCCCGGGGCACCTCAACCACTGGTCGAGGCGGTCGTTCGTGAGCCTGCTCGCGCGTCACGGGACGGTCGCCGAGGTGCGCTCGCCTTTCCCGTGGACGATGCTGCTTGTCCGGATTGCCTGAGAAAAGATGGGCCCGACGACCGAAGCCGGGAGGCACGGGCCTTCGGCGCTGGCCGATTTGGGGATGCGAGCGGAGCGAGTGTCTCCCCAATCGGTCCCCGTTTCGGCCAGCTGGCCTCCGGCCGGCTGCGCCACTCGCTAATCGTTCCAGCCTGCCTACCTCCACGCCCGAGACGCAACCTGGCACCGAGCCAGCCCGCTCCTACGGCAGCGGCGCGCGGATCCTTTCGATCGGGATCGCCGCCACCGGCCTGCTGACGTTTGCCTACTTTTCGATCGCTTCGCACGTCCTCAGCGAAGACGCCGCGCAGCGACTGGACGTGCTGTGGTCGGTGATGTTCGTCGTCATCTCGGTGATCTACCGCCCGGTCGAACAGTTGCTGTCACGCACGATCGCCGAGCGCCGAGCGCACGGCCACGTCAAGCATCCACTGCGCGTGCCACTCGCGCTGCAGGCCAGTTTCGCGCTCGTCTTCCTCGTGGTGGCATTGGCGCTGCGCGAACAGCTGATCCACGAAGTGTTCGACGGCTACACCGCGCTCTACGGCGTGCTGCTCGTCGGCACGCTCGCCTACGCCGGCAGCTACTTCGCGCGCGGCTGGCTGGCTGGCAACCAGTACTTCGGCCTGTTTGGCGCACTGGTGCTGATGGAGTCGACCTCGCGTATCTGCTTCGCCTTGGCGGTGGCGCTCGGGATCGCCTCCGGCCAGACTGCGGTCGCGCTGGGAATCGCAGCCGCACCGCTGCTCTCGTTGGTGGTGGTGCCCGCCGCATTCGCTCGCAGCGCCAAGGAGCGTCGCAACACCGCCGTAGACCAATCGGGCCCCGTGCCGTTCACCGCCGACGACGCCGACGCCGCGCTCGCTGGGCCGGGCACCGAGAGCGTGCAGGAGGTGGCGGCGCACGAAGATCTCTCGCTCTCGCGCGGCGGGCGCTTCGCGTTGTGGGTCTCCGGGATCATGCTCTCCGAGCAGACACTGCTCAACGCGGCGGTGCTGACCGTGGACGCGCTCTCACCCGACAAGGCGCTGGCGGGAATCGTCTTCAACGTGATGCTGATCGCCCGCGCCCCGCTGCAGCTCTTCCAAGCAATCCAAACCTCGCTGCTACCCCACCTCACCGGCCTGGAGGCCCGCGAGGGTCACGCCGCCTTCGCCCACGCGATCCGTCTCACCGTACGTGCGATCGCCGCCTTCGCGGCGGCCGTGGCGCTCGGCCTGCTGATCATCGGCCCGTTGGTGATGAGCCACGTCCTCTTCGGCCAGACCTACACCTACAACCGCTTCGGCCTCGCCCTCGTCGGTCTTGGCATGGGCATGCACCTGGCCTCCGGCACACTCAACCAGGCCGCCCTAGCCCGCAACCGCGCGCGGGCCGCCGCACTCTGCTGGCTCGTAGCGGCGGTGGTGTTCCTGGCTTGGATGTTCACACCGGCGGTGGGCGAACAGGTACTCCGTGCGGAGATCGGCTACCTGGGCGCGACGACGCTGCTGGCGGGGTTCCTCTGCGTCCTTTACCGGCAGGGGACGCGCTAAGCGCATACGACTCGCCGCATCGCGGGTGGCCGCGGGGGGCGCGCTGGCGGACACGGCGATCGTGCCGCACCGGCGGACGCGCGTTAAGGTGACTGACAACGCGAAGCTGGGGTGCGTAGGGCCGTGTCTAGCGTCCCTTCTGGTGCCAGCGTGCACCGGAGCCGTTTCCGGTGGAAGCAATCTTGCCGGCGTCGCGGAGTTCGTTGAGCACAAGCCGCACTGTCGCGGGGCTTACATCTGGGAGTGCGCGCCGGATGTCACGTGTGCGGAATTCGACGGGCGCGTGGCGCAGGATGTGCTCGCGGACGCGGTCCTGCTTTGAGCCCGTGTCGGTAGGAGCGGCGGCGACGCGCTGCTCGAAATCCTGGTAGGTGCCGTCAAGGATCTCGATTAAGAACGTGGTCAATGGCCAGATCGTGTGCTCGCCGGTGTGCCATCCGCGCTGAGATTCGTAGAGGCTCTGGTAGTAGGCGTTCTTCGCCTCGAAGACGCGCTGCTCGAGGCTCACATAACGGGCAACGCCGTAGCCGGCAGCCAGCAGCTCGTGGGTGGTGAGCAGTCTGGCAAGGCGCCCGTTGCCGTCGGCTACCGGGTGGATCGCGAGGAGGTCCACGATCAGCGCGCCGATGAGCACGATTGGGTGGGTTCGGCCCTCCTGCTTGGCCTCGTTGTAGCGGTCGAGCAACTCGGTGAGAAGCATCGGCGTGTCGTGCTCGTCTGGTGGCGTGAAGACGATCTCGCGACGTCCGCTCTCGTAGGAGACGATCAGGTTCTGGTCGCTCTTCAAGTGTCCTCCGCGGCCGCCTGCGTGTTTGAAGAGCAGCCGGTGGAGGTGAAGCAGAAATACTACGGTGAGCGGCTCGTATTGCTCCAGGCGCATGATCCAGTCGATCGCGTCGCGGTAGCCGGCGAACTCCCTCTCGTTGCGGTTGCGAAAACGGGGACTGCCCTCAGCGATCCGTTTGGCTCGATCCTTGGCGACGGTGACGTTCTCGATCGCGTTTGAGGCCGTGATCGACGCGACGCGGGCGCTCTCGGAGAGTGCCCGTAGCAGCTGAGGCATCTGGTCGGCGAACAGGCGTTCCTGGCCCTTCCCAGTATCGATTCTCGCGAGCTCGGCGCCGAGCTCGCGGGGTTGGCCGCCGAAGGTTCTGTCGAGGTCAACGAAGCTCCGCATGGTGCTAATGATCGTACAATGATGCTAAAGGGAGCCGTCGATTAGCATCATTTCTGCCGAATTAGCACCCCGCCGCCTGCGCGATCGCCCTGTAGGCCGCCCCCGGCTCAGGGGCGTGGAAGATCGCCGAACCGGCGACGAAGAGGGTTGCGCCGGCCTCACGACAAGCGGGCGCAGTAGTTGGGTCGATGCCCCCATCGATCTCGAGCGCCGCTGAGGACTGCTCACCGTCCAGCAGCGCACGCAGCCGCGCGATCTTCCGCGGCGAGCGCGCGATGAAGGGTTGGCCGCCCCAGCCGGGGCTGACAGTCATGCACAGGGCAAGGTCGATCGTGCCGGCCAGCTCTGCGAGCACCTCCACGGGCGTGGCGGGGTTGATCGCAACGCCGACGCAGGCGCCACCCGCGCGGATCTCCTCGGCGGCGTACTCCGCGTGCGGGGTAGCCTCCGCGTGGAACGTGACTGAGTGCGCTCCGGCCCGCACAAACTCACCGACCTGTCGCTCGGGTCGCTCGATCATCAGGTGCACATCGAGCATCCCCCCCACCTCCTCCACCTGCTCGCGCAGCGACCCCACAACCACCGGCCCCAGCGTGATCGGCGGGACGAAGTGGCCATCCATCACGTCCACATGGATCACCCGCGCCCCCGCCGCAAGCACCTCGCCAACCTGCGCCCGCAACGCACCGAAGTCGGCAGACAGAATCGAAGGCGCCACCCGCACCCCCTGCAGCAGCTTGCGCGTCGTCGCGCTCATCTCATCCTCGCGGCCCGACATCCGTATTTAGATCGGCATCAACATGCTGTCGCCGCAGTTGTTGCACTTGAGGATCGCCGTCGATGACATCCGCACGATCGTGGAGTGCTCGCCGCAGTTGGGGCACACCGAGGCGAGCTCGAAGCGGTGCAGGCAGTACACGCAGCGGTAGCGCCCCGGCAGGTTGGTTGGACGCAGCCACGGCTCTGAGCAGTGCGGGCACAGCGGGCCGAGGTTGGCGGGTGGTATCTGGTCGCGCTCGCTTGCCACGCCATCACCACCGGCGCAGCCGCGCGATGAAGAAACCCGCCGTGCGGTCGCGGTGGGGCAGCGTCAGCACGCAGCCACCCCGCCGCTGGCCAATCTGGAGATTGTCGCATAGCTCCGCTCCGAGGTCATCGAGGGCGAAGTTGGGGTTGGATTCCAAAAAGGCGGATATTTGGTGCTCGTTCTCTGTGGCGGAGATCGTGCACGTAGAGTAGACCAGCATACCGCCCGGACGCACCGCTGCAGCGCCGGCTGCAAGCACGGCCGCCTGCGTTTGCGCAAGGCTGGCCAGATCCTTAGACGCGACCCGCCAGCGCAGGTCGGCGCGCGCTTGCAGCGTCCCCAACCCTGAGCACGGCGGGTCGACCAGGACGCGATCAAACAGTTGCACCGCCCCTGGCGACTGTGCCGCCCCCTGGGGCTGCGCCGCCCCCTTCAGCGGCTGTGTCGCATCGCCCAGCACGACGCGCACGCACTCCTGCGCATGCAGGCGCGCGACAGTCCGTTGCAGCTCACCCGCGCGGCGGGGGTTGCGCTCAACCGCGACGACCTCGCCGCTGCCCCCCATCAAGGCCGCCAGGTGCGTGGTCTTGCCGCCGGGTGCGGCGCATAGGTCGAGCACCCGCTCGCCCGGCTCGGGGGCCAGCGCGCGAGCCGGCAGCATCGCTCCGCGCGACTGCGCCAGCACGGCGCCGGCGTGCCACTGCGGCGAGCTGTGCAGATCCCACGGGCCCTCCAGCACCAGTGCCTCCGGGATTGCCGGATCGCCGTGGACGCCCACCGGGTAGGGAGCCACGGCAGCCGGGGGACGATCGCCTCCGGCGAGGATTCCCGTTTCGGCCAGCTTCTGCGTCCCGGCCAGCAACTGCGCCATCACGCTTGCGGGCTCGGCGACCAGCGTGTTCACACGCAGCGTCAGCTCAGCCGGCTGGTTGTCGAACGCCAGCAGTGCACGGGCATCCTCGGCGCCCAGCTGATCCCACCACAGCTGTGCAATCCACTCTGGGTGGGAGTGCTTCAGGGCCGCGCCCTCCGGCGTGCTGTCGTCGAGCTCCTCCAGCAGCCCCGCGCCCTCACGCGTGGCTCGGCGCAGCACGGCATTGACCAGGCCGTGGCCGCGGCCGTCGACCCGTCCGCCGCGGTTGGCGACCTTCGAGGCCCCGCCCTTGGCCAGCTCCACTGCGTCCGCTACCACGGCATGGTCGGGGGCGCCCCCCGTATACAGCAGCTCGTACAGGCCCAACCGCAGCGCCGCCAGCACCGGCGCGTCCAGCCGTTTCAACGAGCGCTCGGTGAACCGCTCAATCAGGTAGTCGAGCGTGCCGCGGCGCTGCACCGCGCCGTAGGCCAGCCGCATCGCCAGCGCTCGGTCGCGCGCATCGAGCTCGCGTGCCTCGGCGCGCAACGCGAGGTCGGCGTAGGCGCCCCGCTCGAACACCCTGCGCAGCACCATGTACGCGCAGACGCGCGCTTTAGATGGCATGTCCCCTGAGGAAGGCCCCCGCATCCATCGGCCGTCTACCAGCAGGCTGCACCTCCAGCAACTCGAGCGCCCCCTCGCTCGTTCCGTACAGCAGATGTCCCGCGCTCACCGCGAGCGCACCGGCGGGGGGGACTGCCGACCCGTCCCGCGCGAGCGCTACCCGCGAGACGCCGAGCAGCTGTCCATCCGGGAGCGCCAGTCGCGCACCGATGTGCGGGTGTAGCGCGCGTACCTGGAGCTCCAACTCCACCGCCGAGCGCGTTGGGTCGAGCACTCGATCATCGGCACCGATCTTCTCCGCATAGGTCACGCCCGCTTGCGGCTGCTCGGTAAAAACCGGCGGGCGAGCCTGCTTCCAGCTGTCCAGTACCCCCACCAGCAATTCACCTCCGATCCGCTGCAGGCGCTCCGCCAGCGATCCGTAGGTGTCGTGCTGAGCGATCTCCTCCTGCGCGGCCGCGCATACCGGCCCGCTGTCCAGGCCAGCGGTAAGACGCATGATCGACACTCCGGTTCGCGCATCGCCCGCCATGATTGCCCGCTCGATCGGCGCCGCCCCGCGCCAGCGTGGCAGCAGCGAGGGGTGCACATTCAACAGCGGGTACGCTGACAGCAGCGGCTCCTTGATCAGCGCCCCGAAAGCACACACAACCAGCACCACCTCGCCGTCACCCGCGTCCTGGGCCTGCTCGATCAATGCGCACACCGTGGGGTCGTTGATCCGCTCCGGCTGCTCCAGCGCGAGACCCAGCGCCTTGGCGCTCTGCGCCACCGGCGGCGCTGCCAGCCGCCGGCCTCTGCCCTGAGGACGGTCGGGGCGGCTCAACACCAGCCGCGGGCGGTGGTCGCTCACGGCCAGGCGCTCCAACACGGCCGCCGCGAAGTCGGAGGTGCCAAGAAAGACGGTGTGCAAGCGCGAAGCGCCCTATGCGGCGGCCGTTGACCGATCGGCTGTCGGTCGAATGCCTTCGTCGGCTTCCCGTGACTCTCGCAGTGCGCGCATCGCGTTCAGCCGCGCCTCGCGTGAGATCCGGTCGAGAATCAGCACCCCTTCGAGGTGGTCCATCTCGTGTTGAATCACGCGCGCCGGCAGGCCCTCCTCCTCGACGACCAGCTCTCTGCCGTGCGTGTCCTGCGCGCGCACCCTCACCCGCATCGCACGCTCCACTTCGACGTGCACTCCAGGCAGGCTCAGGCAGCCCTCCTCCTTGGTCTCCCGCTCCTCGCTCTCCCACTCCAGCACCGGGTTTACCAGCGCGCTCACCGGATCGTCCTCATATGCCTTGTACACCAGCACACGGTGCAGCACGCCCACCTGGGTCGCCGCCAAACCGACTCCGAGCGCGTCCTGCATCAACTGCCCCATCCGCTCCACCTCCACGCGCAAGCCCTCGTCGAAGCGCTCGACCGCCACAGCACTCGCACGCAGCACCGGATCGCCCAGCTTGCGCACGTGGCGTAGCGCCGCATCGCGGCGCGCGCGCGTCTGCTCGTCGAGCTCCTCCGCCGGCTCCTCCGGCTGGCCGATCTCCGATCGGTCGACATCCGCCTTAGCCGGCCCCTCGGGCCGCTCGGTAGATGGGGCATGCGCGGAGGCCGTCGCCTCCTCGGTCTCAGTGGGATCGTCGATGCTCGTGCTCATCCTCAGCCAATTCTATTGAGGGTCCACATCCACGCTGAAGCTCACTCCAGCGTGCTCCCTCGCACTCGCCGCGTGCTGCACCGCCATACCCACGCTGAGCACCGTTGCACGGCGATCGTCGGCCTTGATCAACAGCACCCTCCGCTCCATCCCGCGCAGGCGAAAAAGCACCGCCGGCCCGAGGATAGATGCGCTAGACGCGCTGTTGCACTTCGAGGTCGATGCCTCGAAATACTTCCTCACCGCACTCGCCGCAGCCTGTGCGCGCGCCGCTTCCGAGGCCGCACACACCACACGTACCAAGTGCGAGAACGGCGGGTAGCGCAGCGCCGCCCGACGCTCGAGCTCGCCCGCAAGGAAGCCCTCGCTATCGTGCTCGGCCGCGTACACGATCGCGCGTGCGTGCGGGTCGATCGTCTGCACCAGCACCCTCCCCTCGTTCCCGCGCCCCGCTCGGCCCGCCAGCTGGGCGATCAGCGCGAACGTCCGCTCCTCAGAGCGGAAGTCCGGAAAGCGCAGCGTCGTATCGGCGTCCAGCACCACCCCCAGCCTCACATCCGGGAAGTCGTGTCCCTTCGCCACCATTTGCGTGCCGATCAGCACCCCCGCCGGAGCCGCCTCGAAGCGGCGCAGCACAGCACCCGCCCGGCCCTCCGTGGCGCCGGCGCCGGCCGATCCAGCCCTCCGAGCCGTGTGGCCGCGATCGGTCGCGAGCACATCGGCGTCCAGCCGGAAGATTGGAAAACGCTCCCCATCCCCCAGCGTGGCATGCAGATCGTGCTGCAGACGCTCGGTGCCCGCCCCGTGGCGCGCCACCGCCGTCGAGCCGCATCCACAGCGCGCCGGCGTGCGCTCGCGGTGGCCGCAATGGTGGCAGGCGACGTGGCCCTCCGCGCGATGCAGCACCAGCGCCACATCGCAGTGAGGACAGCTCCACACCTTGCCGCAGGAGCGGCAGGAGAGGAAGTTCGACCACCCCCTCCGGTTGAGTAGCACGATCGCCTTACCGCCCTCCCGGCGCACCTCCGCCAGCGCCTGTGCTGTGTCCGGGTGCAGGCCGTGGGGCTGCTCGCGCATGTCCAGCACCTCCACCGGCGGCAGCGGCCGTCCATCCACCCGGCGCCCCAGCCGCAGCACTCGCAGCGCGTGGCGGCTCTCCGGCCGTGGCGTCGCGCTGCCCGCGAGCAGCAGCGCGCCTTGCAGCTCTACGCGCTTGGCGGCGACATCGCGCGCGTCGTAGCGGGGATCGCCTTCGTGCTTGTAGGAGGCATCGTGCTCCTCGTCCACCACGATCAGCCCAAGATCCTCGATCGGGGCGAACACCGCCGAGCGCGGGCCTACGCACACCCGCGCCTCCCCCGCTCGTAGCCGCCGCCACTCCTCGCGGCGCTGGGCCAGCGTCAAGCGCGAGTGCAGCACCGCCACCGTATCCCCGAAGCGCGCGACGAAGCGGCCGACGATCTGCGGCGTCAGCGCGATCTCCGGGACGAGCACGATCGCCCCGCGACCACGCTCCAAGGCGCCGGCCGCCGCGCGCAGATACACCTCGGTCTTGCCCGACCCCGTGATCCCGTGCAGCAGCAGCTCCCGCGGCCGCGCGATGTCCGCCGGCGGGTCGGCCACCGCCGCGAGCTCCCGCTCGATCGCCTCGAGCACACGCTGTTGATCCTCGGTGAGGCGCGGCGGCCGCGCGTGCAGCGCACCGATCGGCTCGTGCTTGGGCCGCGGCACGGCGCGCGCGCGCCGCTTGCGCACGCCGAGGCCGGCGGGACCTTTGCCGGTTACCCCGGGTGGCAGCACCAGGCGCAGCGCCCGCGCGAGGGTCGAGCAGTACTCGACCGCGATCCACTCCGCCAGCGCCACCAGATCCGCCGGCAGGGCGGGTGGGCATTCGTCCAGCGGGCGCAGCGGCGCCAATAGCTTCTCCTCGGCCACCTCGCTGCGCGCGGAGAGGCCCATCACAACCCCCAACACCTCGCGCCGGCCGAACGGCACCACCAGCATCGAGCCGACCTCCACGAGGCCGCCTGCGAACTCGGGCGGCAGCCGGTAGTCGAACGGCCCGCGCAGCGCGCGGGCCGTGGTCAGCGGTTCGACTTGGGCGATCTCACTTGGCGGGGTGGATGGAATCTAACCAGCCTAGATGGGACACCGGACCGCTATGGAGAGCCCCGCGGGGCCTAAACCCCGGCGACGGCCCCCAGGCCCGAAGCCCCGCGCAGCGCCCTAAACCCCAGCGACGGCCCCCAGGCCCGAAGCCCCGCGCAGCGCCCTAAACCCCGGCGACGGCCCCCAGGCCCGAAGCCTCGCGCAGCGCCTGCGCCTTATCGGTGCGCTCCCAGGTGAAGTCGTGGTCGTCGCGGCCGAAGTGCCCGTACGCTGCCGTCTTCTGATAGATCGGGCGGTGCAGTCTCAGCTCCTCGCGGAACGCGCCGGGACGCAGGTCGAAGTGCTCGGACACCAGCTCCATGATCCGTGCTTTTCCAAGCTTCTCGGTGCCGAACGTCTCGACCATCACCGACACAGGGTGCGCCACGCCGATCGCGTAAGCGACCTGCACCTCGGCGCGTTCGGCTAGGCCCGCCGCCACGATGTTCTTCGCCACCCACCTGGTGGCGTAGGCCGCCGAACGATCCACCTTCGAGGGATCCTTGCCCGAGAACGCCCCGCCGCCGTGACGCGCCATGCCGCCATAGGTATCGACGATGATCTTGCGCCCCGTCAGCCCGCAGTCGCCCATCGGCCCGCCGATCACGAAGCGCCCTGTCGGGTTGACCAGGAAGTTGTGCAGCAGCCGCTTCTCCTCATAGAGCTCCACCGGCAGCACCGGCCGCAGCACGTGCTCGAACAGGTCGGGCTTGATCAATGTCTCGCTGTCGATCCCGTCGGCATGCTGTGTGGAGATCAGGATCTTTTCGATCGCCACCGGCCGCCCGTCGACGTAGCGCACTGTCACCTGGGTCTTGCCGTCGGGGCGCAGGTAGGGCAGCACATCCGCCTTGCGCACCTCCGCTAGACGCTTGGAGAGCTTGTGCGCCAGCAAGATCGGCAGCGGCATCAGCTCCTCGGTCTCGTTGGTGGCGTAGCCGAACATCATCCCCTGGTCGCCCGCGCCCGCTACGTCCATTTGGTCGTCGTCGAGTGGGTCGTGGCGCGTCTCGTACGCCGCGTCAACCCCCTGGGCGATGTCCGGCGACTGGCGGTCGATCGCGTTGATCACCGCGCAGGTGTCGCAGTCGAAGCCGTATGCGGCGTTGTCGTAGCCGATGCCCCGCACCGTCTCGCGCGCGACTTCCTGGATGTCCACATACGTCTTGGTGGTGATCTCTCCCGACACCACGATCAAGCCGGTGTTGACCAACGTCTCGCACGCCACCCGCCCGTAGGGGTCCTCGCTCAGCACGGCGTCGAGCACCCCGTCGGAGATCTGGTCGGCAATCTTGTCCGGGTGCCCCTCCGTCACCGACTCGCTGGTGAACAGATATTCGTTTTCGGAATTGTTGCTCATTGGCTGTGATCCACTCCGGGTCGGTTGTGCCCATCGCCGGTCGGCACCGGCGTGGTCGGTCTAAGGAGACCGCAAAGTCTGACAGGAAACCAGCGCGTGCACCAGAGAATCAGCGAGCGCGCGCGGTGGAGGGAGAACCGCCCCGCCGCCTGCCGCCGTTTGCGCGCTGGCCGCGCTCGACGAAGTCGATGATCAGCGGCACCCCATCCATGCCGTAGCGCGCACGCAGGCGGTTCTCCAGGAAGTAGGCGTAGTCGCGCGTGACCCGCTCGCGAGAGTTGACCTGGATCGCGAAGCGCGGCGGGCGCTCGCCTGTTTGGGTCATGTAGATCGGCTTCAGGCGGTGCTGGGCGGAGCCCCGGCGGGTACCCACCGGCGGCTGGCGGGCCTGCACGGCCTCCGCCAGGAAGCGGTTGAGCTCCGGCGTCGGGATACGCCCCGCCATCCGGTCGCCGAGCGTCAACGCCTCGGTCAACAGCCGCGCCGTATGGCGGCCGGTCTTTGCGCTCGCCGTCAGCACGCGCGGACGCAGCCGCAGCTTCTCGGCCACGCGGGCACGCTCATGATCCAAGTCCTGCTCGGGGGGTGGGTGGGCATTCGATAAAAGATCCCACTTGTTCAGCACGATCGCGGTGGCACAGCCCGTCTTCATCGCGAGCTCCGCGATCCGCAGGTCCTGCGCGGTGACGCCCTCGGTGGCGTCGCACACCACGAGCGCCACATCCGCGCGCTCGGCGGCCCGGCGGGAGCGCAACGCGGTGTAGTACTCGACCGAGTCGGCCACCTTCGCCTGACGGCGCATCCCCGCCGTGTCAACCAAGGTCACGTTGCGTCCGTCCACGCTCAGCGGGGTGTCGATCGCATCGCGGGTGGTGCCCGCCAGCTCGGAGACGATCACGCGCTGCTCGCCCAGGAAGCGATTGACCAGCGAGGACTTGCCGACGTTGGGACGGCCGATCACCGCCAAGCGCAGCCCATCGTCCTCGGGCGCGGCCTCGGCGGGCGGCAGCAGCTCGACGATCCTGTCGAGCAGGTCGCCCGAACCGAGACCCTGCGCGGCGGACACCGCCAACGGCTCGCCCAATCCGAGACTGTGCAGCCCCGCCGCCAACGGCAGGTCGCGGACGGTGTCGCACTTGTTGGCGACCACCACGCTCGGCAGCGGCGAGCGGCGCAGCAGATCGGCCAGCTCTTCGTCCCCGGGGCGCACCCCCGCCTGCGCGTCAACCACCAGCACTGCCACCTGCGCCTCCGCCAAGCCCGCCCGTGCCTGCTCGCGGATCGAGCCGGCCAGCGGGTCCTCGTCGCGGAAGTCGACGCCACCGGTGTCGATCAGCTTGAACAGGCGCCCGTTCCACTCGCACTCCACCTCGTTGCGGTCGCGCGTCACCCCGGGGCGCTCGTGCACAACAGCGGTGCGCGTCCCGCTCAAGCGATTGACGAGCGAGGACTTGCCCACGTTGGGATAGCCGACGATGGCGACCTTCAGCACCCAGCCAGTATGAGCTATCGCCGCGCCAGCGCCGCGATCCGCTCCACCACATCCTCCACACACAATCCGCTGGTATCCATGATCACCGCATCGGGCGCCGGCTGCAGCGGACTATGCGCACGCTTGATGTCGCGCGCGTCGCGCAAGGTCTGCTCGGCCAGCACCGTGTCCACATCGGCCCCGAGCTGCACCGCGCGCCGACGAGCACGCTCCTCCGTGCTCGCGGTCAGGAACACCTTCAACTCGGCATCGGGCGCGACCACCGTTCCGATGTCGCGACCCTCAGCCACCCAATCGCCGTTGGCGAGCAACTCGCGTTGCACGACCACCAGCGCCTCGCGCACGCCCGGATCGGCCGCCACCCGCGAGGCCATCTCCGAGACCTTGGGCGCCCCCACCTCCTCGGTGACATCACGCCCGTCCAGCATCACCCGGCCGCCGGGCTCGATCCTAGCCTCGCGCGCCAGTCGCGCCGGCTGCTCGTCCGGCGAGGCGAGCGCCAGCAGTGCCACACAGCGGTACATTGCGCCGCTGTTCATATAGGTGAAGCCCAGCTCCCGTGCGACCGCGCGGGCCACCGTCGACTTGCCGGCCCCCGCTGGGCCGTCGATTGCGACCACCATCAGCCCGCCAGCCGTTCGAGGTCCTCGACGAACCCCGGGTAGGAGACCGCGGCGGCCTCCATCCCACGCACCTCTACGCCCTCGCGCGAGGCGAGGCCGGCGACCGCGCCGAGCATCGCCAGACGGTGGTCGCCGTGGGCGTCCATCACGCCGCCACGCAGGCCGCCGCCGCCGGTGACGGCGAAACCGTCGTCGGTCGCCTCGATCTCGGCGCCGAGGCCGCGCAGGCCGCCAACCACGGTGGCGATCCTGTCGGACTCCTTCAGACGCAGCTCGTGCGCGCCGCGCACCACCGTTTCGCCTTCTGCGAAGCAGCCGAGCAGCGCGATCAGCGGCAGCTCGTCGATCGCCAGCGGTACCTCCTCGGGGCCGACGAAGGTCCCCTCCAGCCCCCCGGCGGCGACATCGAGGTCGCTGATCGGCTCGTGTGCGACCAGTTCACCAGTGTCGTCCTCGAGATCCCCCAGCACAATCCCCTGCATCCGCATCAGGATCCGCAGGAAGCCGCTGCGCGTCCAGTTGACGCCGACGTCGCGGATCAGCAGGCGCGAGCCCGCCACCAGCACCCCCGCCGCGATCATGAATGCCGCAGAGCTCAGGTCGCCGGGCACCCGCACGTGCTCGAGCACGAGCTCGTCGGCGTTGGTGACGGTGACCGAGCGGCCGTTGCGGTGGATCCTGGCGCCGGCGCTCAGCAGCATCCGCTCGGTGTGGTCGCGGCTGCGCTCGGGCTCGGTAACGGTGCTGGCGCCGTCCGCGGCCAACGCGGCGAGCAACACGCATGACTTCACCTGGGCGCTCGCCACCGGCAGCGTGTAGGAGATCGAGTGCAGTCGCGCTCCGTTCACGCTCAGCGGTGTGAAGCGATCCTCGCGCGCCTGCAGTTGCGCGCCCATCAAGCGCAGCGGCTCGATCACGCGGTCCACCGGGCGGCGGCGGATCGACTCGTCGCCATCGAGCGTGAAAGAGCGACCCTCCTGCGCCGCCAGCCAGCCGGGCAGCAGGCGCAGCAGCGTGCCGGCGTTACCGACGTCGATCGGCCCATCGAGCTCGCGCGCCTCGCGCAAGCCGGCGCCGCGCACGACGATCTCGCTCGGGCCTGGGGGGTGGCGCAGCCGGCCGGAGGCCCGGAAGCCGGGTCCCTCGTTATCCCGTATCTCAACCAGCGCGCCCAGCGCCCGCACGGCGTTCAGTGTCGAGATCGTGTCCGCCGCATCTAGGTAGTTCTCGATCCGCACCGGGTATGAAGCCATCGCGCCGAGCAACGCCGCGCGGTGGGAAATCGCCTTGTCCGGCGGCGCGGTCAGCTCGCCCGTGAGCGGGCCGGAGGGCTCGAAGCGAACATTCATCGTGCCCGGCAGACTACGAGTCGCCGGCCAGCAGCGCATCGCGGGCGACACGCGCCCGCTCGTTCCACGCCGCCAGCGCACCGCCATCCTCCTGTGCAAGTGCGACGCGCACCTGCTCCAGGCTGGCCACAGCCTGCTCGATCGCCTCGCCCAGCGCGTCGCGGTTGGCTAGGTAAATGTCAGTCCAGATCCCCGTGTTGGCGCCGGCGACCCTAATCGTGTCGCGCAAGCTGGGGCCACCGGCGGGTGGGCAGCCCTCGCGTTCAAACGTTTCCGCCGCCTGCGTCACCAGCACATTGGCGAGCACGTGCGGCAGGTGCGACACGCACGCCATCAAGCGGTCGTGGGCATCGGCTTCAATCTCGGCAGGTCGCGCCCCCAGGCGCTCGATCACGCCGCGCAGGCGCGTGTATAAAGCCCGGTCGACACTCGGCGCAGGCGTGAGATACCAGGTGGCGTCGTCAAATAGGTCGTCGCGTGCGTGCTCGACACCCGCGGTCTCGGCGCCCGCGAGCGGGTGGCCACCTACGAAGCGCCGGTCGTTGCGAGCATCCTCCAAGGTCAGCTTGGTGGAGCCGACGTCGCTTACCACGCAGTCTTCGCCAACCAGCGCGAGCGCCTCGCGCACGGTCTGGGCGAGCACCCCCACGGGCGCAGCCGCGAACACCACCTGTGCCCCCGCCACCGCGGTTGCGATGTCCGGCGCCTGCTCGTCGATCGCCCCCAGCTCCAGCGCCGCGGCGAGCGTCCCGTGAACGGGGTCGTATCCGCAGACCGATGCGCCCGCGCGCCGGCGTGCGGCCAGGCCGATCGACCCGCCGATCAAGCCGACGCCAAGAATCGCGACCTTCAATGCGATTGCTCCAAACGACGACCGCCATCCACTTTGCAACTGGCTGAGTGGGCATCCATGCCCATGCGGGTGGACGCTCGGCGGTGCGCCATCAGACGGCGCTGAGCGCCTTGCCCGCCAGCGCGGCGGCGCGCTCGACCGCGGCGGCGTACTCGGCGAACGTGTCGGTAGGCAGTGACTGCGGCCCGTCGCAGAGCGCCTCGTCCGGAGCCGGGTGCACCTCGACGATGATGCCATCGGCGCCCGCGGCGGCGGCGGCGAGCGAGAGCGAGAGCACCAGATCGCGCCGGCCCGCCGCGTGGGACGGGTCGACGATCACCGGCAGATGAGTGAGCTCCTTGAGGATCGGAATCGCCATTAGGTCGAGTGTGGAGCGTCGGTAGGCATTCTCGAACCCGCGGACGCCGCGCTCGCACAGCATCACGGCGGGGTTGCCCTCCTTGAGGATGTACTCGGCCGCCATCAACAACTCGTCCAATGGCGCGGACAGTCCGCGCTTGAGCAGCGCCGGTCGCCCAGAGCGCCCGATCTCGGTAAGCAGCGAGTAGTTCTGCATATTGCGCGCGCCGATCTGGATCACGTCGGCGACCTCGAGCACCGCGTCGATGTCGCGCACGTCCATCAGCTCGGTGACGACGGGCAGACCGGTTTCGGCCTTGGCCTCGGCGAGCAGGCGCAGTCCCTCCTGCCCGAGCCCCTGGAATGCGTACGGGGAGGTGCGCGGCTTGTAGGCGCCGCCACGCAGCAGCGTGGCGCCCGCGTCGCGCACGGCGCGTGCCGTCTGCAGCGTCTGCTCGCGCGATTCGACCGTGCATGGGCCGGCGATCAGCGCGAAGTGATCGCCACCGACCTTGCGCCCGTCGATCTCCAGCACAGTGCGCTCGCCGTGGCGGAACTGCGCGGAGGCCAGCTTGTAGGGCTTGAGGATCGGCACCACTCTGTCCACCCCCGGCTGGCCCTCCAGCCCGAGACTCTCCACGGAGGCGTCCTGCTCGACATCGCCGATCGCGCCGATCACGGTCACGCGCGCGCCCTGGCTGCGGTGGGCCCGCGCGCCAGCTCGCTCGATCTTCTCTGCGACCGCCGCGATCTCCTCGTCGGTGGCCGACTCCTTCATCACGATCATCATCAGTGCGTCCTTTCTGTGCCTGGAATCTTAGTGTGGTTCCCGCCGTGGAGAACGACGGGAGGATCGTGAAGGGCGTGGTGCGCCCGGTGGGGTGGCGCTCGGTCGAGGAGACCCTGGGCGGCCGCGGTCCCGCTCACGCGCGGGCCCAGGCCGAAGCGCCTAGCTAAATCGCCAGGCGTAGGCGTAGGAGGACGACCAGTCGGAAGGCGCGGGGATGTGGCGGTGCGATGCGATGGCGGATACGGACATGGTCGTCTCAGAGGTTTGTAGCAGCTTCGCGTCGCCTCAGCAAGCGATTCGTGGGACGAGACCCAAGATCTTGACAAGGCGCCGGCACATCCCAGCAAGGCCCGGCACATCCCAGCAAGGCCCGGCACATCCCAGCAAGGCCCGGCACATCCCAGCAAGGCCCGGCACATCTCGGCAAGGCCCCGGCATATCTCAGCAGGCGCCGGCATATCTCAGCAGGCGCCGGCATATCTCAGCAGGCGCCGGCATATCTCAGCCCGTGGTGGGTGGGCCCAGGCTTACAGCACCTCGGCCAGCGCATCAAGGAAGATGACGTTCTCCTCAGGCGTGCCGTAGGTGACGCGCAGCGCCCCCTCGCGGCCGAGGGCGCCGCCGCCGCGCACGAGCACTCCGCGCTCCAGCAGGCCGCGCATCACGTCCTGTTCGTTTCTCTCCTCGCCGAGCCCAAACCAGCAGAAGTTGGCCTGCGAGTCGGCGGGATCGAGCCCCAGCGCGCGCAGCCGCTCGTCGATCGCGATCCGCTCGGCGATCGTGCGGATGACGCGGTCGGTGACGGCGTCCTGGTGGGCGAGTGCCTCGGTGGCGGCGGCTTGGGCGACCGCATTGCAGAAGAACGGCTGGCGCACCTGGTCGAGCGCACGCGGCAGCTCGGGTGAGCCGCACAGCGCGAAGCCGACACGCAACCCGCAGAGGCCGTACACCTTCGAGAAGGTCCGCAGCAGCATGAGGTTGGGGTGTTCGGCGAGCAGCCCAACCGACGCGTCAGGGTCCTCGAGCAGGTTGAACTCGCAGTAGGCCTCGTCGATCACCACGCACACGTGCGCAGGCACCTCGTCGAGGAACCGCGCGATCTCAGCGAGTGGCAGGGCGGTGGAGGTGGGGTTGTTGGGGTTGCACACAACCACCAACCGCGTTGCGACGGTGATCTCACGCAGCATCGCGGGCAGGTCGTGGCGGTCGTGCTCGTCCAACGGCACGGTGATCGCACGGGCGCCCGAAGCAGCACTCAGGTGCGGGTAGATCGAGAACGACGGCCAGGCGTACACGAGCTCGGCGCCCGACTCCAGCAGCGCCTCGCCCGCGGCGAGCAGGATGTCGCAGGAGCCGTTGCCGATCGCGATCTGCTCGGCAGGCACTTCGTAGCGCTCGGACAGGCGCCGGCGCAGCGCGCTGCTCGTGGGATCGGGGTAGCGGTTCAGCGAGCCGAGCGTGCGTTGGATCGCTTCTTGGACCGCGGGCAGCGGTGGCCATGGCGACTCGTTGCTGGCGAGCCGCACCGGCGGCGCGGCGTCGGCGTAGCCGCCGGCCGCCGGGTAGCTGGGCAGCCTTTGGACGCGCGATGAGAACTCGATGGGCATTTGTGTTTGGTGGGAGACGGGGTTTTTGACAGTTTGACGGGTGGAGCGGGAGCCGCCGGCACAGTGACGGTCACCGTGGTGGTGACTGTCGGCGGTGCGCTCGGCGTGGGCGGCGGCGGTGAGGGTAGCGGCGCCGGGCCGACTTCGACTTCCTCCAGCGTGGCCCGCGAGTTGCCGTAGGCATCATAGGCGGTCAGCCCCACCAAATAGAGCCCGGGCTGGGCGAAAGTATGCGAGAGCGTGGCGTGAGCGGTGCCGATCTGTTCGCCTTCGCCGAAGTTCCACGCCCAGTAAGTGGCGGGGTCACCAGGTATACCCGAGGTGGAGCCGTTGAGCGTCGTCGGCACGGTCGCCTCGATACTCGATGGAACGCTAAAGCTCGCGGGAATCGTGCGCTGCACGCATCCACCTTCGGACAACCCCGCTTCGTTGCTCCAGACGCGTTGGGTCCAGTAGTGACCGCCGTCGATTTCCTGGTTGAAGAGGCTGGTTGCCCTGCCGGACAGTAGCTCGCCGAGCGGTTCGCCGTAGCTCCCGAAGAGGGTGCTCTCCGGAGGCAGGCACTTGTCGGCGATCTCCTGCCCGATCGCGTCGGTCCAGGCATTCTTCTCGCAGCCGACGATTTTCCCGCCTTCTTCGTCGCATTGGCTGCCGATCGGATCGGTGATCGTCTCGTTGACCTCGTGGCTGGCGGTATCGATCGCGGCGTCGGCGCCGTGGTCTATTCCCGCTTCTTCTTCCTGTTCGGAAACCACTTCGTTGGGGTGTACACCCGAGTCGCAGCCGGGCACTTCCGCGAGATAGGGCAGATCGACATACAGAGTCTGTTCGCCCGGGGTCTTGCCGTTGCCCCCGAAGTCGCTGTGGTAGGCGCAATATTGGTCGTAGGCGCACTCTCCCGCTTGCGCCTGGAAGCAACTGCCGACGCCGGGCGGGGTGAGCACGACGTAAATGTCACCTAGTCCCTTCGTACTGGGACCCGCAACCGTTTCAGCCTCATGCTGAATGTCGGAGTCCAGCAGACAGGGGCCTTCCGAGAACGCCGTTTTGTCCGTGCAGTCTTCGGGGAAGGCTGTGTTTTCGTCAACGGTCACATCGGTGGCGCGTTCAAAGGAAAGCTTGTATTCGCCGAGCCTGAAAGCGTTCTGTTTCTGTTCTTCCCAGTACTGCGCATCGACCGCAAACACATTGCTTTCCAAGCCGCTGTCGTGGGCGACATCTTCGAAGTACTGCTCCACCGTTTGCTCGTAGCCTGCGGGAAAAAGCCCGACGTTCGCCTGCGACGGGGCTTTACCAGTGAGCGGCCCCTGCCAGAAGATCAGATGGATTGTCGGGTCGTGCAACACCGGCCCGCCGCGATAACAGACATCCTGCGTGAAGTAGGTCAGTTCTGCTTCGGCTTCTTCTAGGCAGCTCGCCTGCGATCCTTCGCTGGATACCGGCTTGCCCTTCAGGCTCAGTCCACCGTGCGCGAGCGCATCGTGCGCGCGGGCAGCGGCGAACGCCTGCTTCACGAGCGTTTCGTGCGCGCTGACGGCGGCGGGAGAGCCGAGCACCGGCACGACGCCCCGGATCACCGGGTAGCCCGGCAACCCGCCGATGTGCGCTCGCGGAACGGCCCTGCCCAGCGCGCAGGAGGCGGTGAGCGCGAGGACTGCAACCGCGACGAAGAAAGCCGCCGATGCAAAGCAAGTCGCCGATGACACCGTGGTGCGGGCCTTGCTCATTGCGCCGCCTGCAGATCGGTTCGCAGCGTAGCCGCCTCGCCCAGATAGACATGCCGGGCCTCGTGGTTGTCGTCGGCGTAGTAGTGGATCAGCACCCGGATCACGCGCGGCAGCGCGCGCGGCACCGGGATCTCGCGGGCGCATAACAGCGGGACGCCCTCGAAGCCCAGGGCGCGCGCGGCCACTGCGGGAAACTCGGCGTTGAGGTCGTTGGTGGCTGTGAAGATGCAGCTGACGACATCCTTGGGAGCGAGGTCGTTGAGCTCCATGATCGTCGTCATCAGCTCGGTGGTGGCGTCGAGAATGTGGTTGGCGTCGTTGTGCGGAACGCTGATCGCGCCACGTAAGGCGTGTAGTCGCATGGCGGGCGATTGTCTCAGAGCGTCCCGACGCTAACCAATCACGTGGTTGAAGCCCGGCCCGACGATGCCCGGCTTGCATCGGATTTCCGGCTTGCATTGGATTTCCGGCTTGCATGAGGTGTCTGGCTTGCAGGAGGTGTCTGGCTTGCAGGAGGTGTCCCGGTCGCATGAGGTGTCCCGCTCGCAGGAGATATCTGGCTTGCAGGAGGTGTCCCGGTCGCATGAGGTGTCCCGGTCGCAGGAGATGTCTGGCTTGCATGAGGTGTCCCGCTCGCAGGAGATATCTGGCTTGCAGGAGGTGTCCCGGTCGCATGAGGTGTCCCGCTCGCAGGAGATATCTGGCTTGCCTCACGCAACTGGCGCAGCTCGGCCTCACCCAAGCGGCGATAGGCGCCGGGCGCCAGCGTCCCCAGTCGCAACGGGCCAAAAGCGACGCGCCGCAGCTCAAGCACCGGATGACCGACCGCCTCGCACATGCGTCGCACCTGGCGGTTGCGGCCTTCGCGGAGCGTCAGCTCGAGCTCGTTGCCAGCGCTCCCAACACACCGTACTCGCGCGGGCGCAGTGGGCCCATCTGCCAGCGCGACACCGGCGCGCAGGACACTCAGCGCACGCTCGCCGACTGGCGCACCGGCAACACGCACGCGGTAGGTGCGGGGCACTTCGTAGCGCGGATGAGTTAGCCGCTGTGCGAGCGCGCCATCGTTGGTGAGCAGGATCAGACCGCTGCTGTCAGCGTCGAGGCGGCCAACGGGGTAGAGGCGCCGCCGCTCCTCGGCAAGCAGCCCGACGACCGTGGGACGAGCGTGTGTGTCGCTTGCGGTTGACACGACGCCAACGGGCTTGTGCACCGCGTACACCACGCGCGGCTCGGGGCCACCGAGCGGCTGGCCGTCGACCTCGACGCGGTGGCGCTCGTCCACATCGCGGGCGGGATCCCGTACGAGCTCGCCGTCGACGCGCACGCGCCCGGAGACGATCAGCGCCTCGGCGGCCCGTCGCGAGGCGACGCCGGCATGGGCGAGGTGCTTGGCGAGGCGCATGGAGTGCAACGATAGGAAGATGGACCTGCAACTCCTCGACGAAGCCCTCGCCGCGCGCCAAGAGCCAAGCTTTCGCGCTGCCCAGGTGTGGCGGTGGGCGGCCGGCGGCGCGGCGGGGTATGAGGCGATGACCAATCTGCCGCGTGCGCTGCGCGAGGCGCTGGCGCGGAAGGTGCCGTTTTCGAGCCTGGAGGTGCGTCGCGAGGCGCGTGCGCGCGATGGCACCGTCAAGACGCTGTTCGCGACCACCGATGGCCGGGCGCTGGAGGCGGTGCTGATGCGATATCGCAACCCTCCGGGAGGTGGCGTCGACCGCAACGAGGACGCTGGCCAAAGGCGAGCGTCCCCCGGCTTCGGTCGAAGGCAAGTGTCTACCGGCACCGGCCGGCGCTCGATCTGCCTCTCGTCGCAGTCGGGATGCCCGCTGACTTGCACTTTCTGCGCCACCGGCGCGATGAAATTCGCACGCAACCTCACAACCTCGGAGATCCTCGACCAGGCGCTGCACTTCCGCCGGATCGAGGCGGTGGATCACTGCGTATTTATGGGTATGGGCGAGCCGCTACTCAACCTCGACGCGGTGTTGGCGGCATGCGAGCGGCTGCCGGACCTCGGCATCTCCCACCGGCGCACAGCGATCTCGACGGTCGGTTGGATCCCCGGAATCGAACGCCTCACCGCGTGCGAGCTGCCACTGCGGCTGGCGCTCTCGCTGCACGCGGCCGACGAAGCGCTGCGCTCGGAGTTGATGCCGGTCAACGAGCGCTACCCGCTGCGCGATGTGATCGCGGCGTGCCGCGCCCATTACGCGCGCAAGCGGCGGCGGATTTTCGTCGAGTACGTGATGCTCGCGGGTGTGAACGACCGCTACGAGCAGGCGGTGGCGCTGGCAAAGCTGCTGGAGCCCAGTGCTGAGCAGCCGCAGATATTCAAGGTCAACCTGATCCCCTACAACCCGACAGACTCGCCGTACAAAGGATCGAGCCGCGAGGCAATCGCAGCCTTCAAGGCCGCCCTGGAGGAGCGCGGGACCCAGGCGACAGTGCGTCTCACGCGCGGGCGCGACATCGACGCAGCCTGTGGCCAGCTGGCGGCGAGCGCTGCTTGACTAGGGCTCGACCGCGGGCCGTTCCTCGAGCGACGGCGGGCCGCCCTCGGCGCGCGCCTCACCCGCGCGCAGCAACCGCTCGCGCAGCTCGGCCTGCTCCTCGGGCGTCGGGTCCCACTGCGCCACGTCGGGAAGCTCGCTCAAAGAGCGCAACCCGAACAGCTTCAGGAACTGAGTGCCCGTGCGGTAGAGGACAGCGCCGAACTGGGAGCGACCGGCCTCCTCGATCAGGCCGCGCTCGAGCAGCGTGGTGGCGGCCGAATCGGCGCTGACGCCGCGGATGCGCGTGATCTCCGGCCGCGAAACCGGCTGCAGGTAGGCGACGATCGCAAGCGTCTCCGCTTGGGCGGGTGTGAGCGCGGCGGTGCGCGGCCGGCTGAACAGGCGCCGTGCATACTGCTCGCAGTCGGGATCGCTGGCGAAGGTGAAGCCGCCGGCCAACTCGCGCAGTTGGATGCCGCGGCTGCCGGGGGCGTACTGCTCGGCGAGCAGCTCCAGCGCCGCGGCAACCTCGAGCTCGTCGGCCTGCGACGCATCCGCGAGCTCGCGGGCGCTGAGCGGGTCGCTGCTTAGGAACAGCAGGGCCTCTACGACCCGGGCCAATTGCGACCGGCTCTCCGTGTCCCCGGCCTGCACCTGGTCTGCGGGCTGGTAGGCGTCCGCCGCGTCGCTCACCCAGCCGCTCCGGCGGCGATCGCGGGGGACTCGGACCTGACGGCGGGGTGCGTGAGCGCCTGGATCTGGATCTCGCCGAAGCACTCGCTCTGCTCCCAGGCCGCTTCGCCGCGTTTGTAGAGCTCCAGCAGCGCGAACACCGTGATCGCAACGGTCATCCGATCGGCGTCGCCGACGGCCTCCTCGAAGCTGAAGCGCCCCCGACGCAACAGCCCACGTAGGTGCTGCAGACGCTCAGCCAGCGAAACGCGTGGGATCGTAATGTGGCGCAGATTGATCGCGGGCGGCAGTACCAGCAACCGGCCGAGCGCCTGCCCGAGCACGGCCGGGTCGAGGACGCCGTCGACGGGCGCAGGCACGGCGCGCAGCAGCTGTGCGGGCGGAGCGGCGCTGCGGAAGCGCACGCCGTCCTGCGCGGCAAGCAACTCGCGTAGATGGCTGGCGGCGGAGCGGTAGCGGCGGGCGTCGAGCATCCGCGCCAGCAGCTCCTCGGCGGCCTCGCCCGGTTCGATGTCGAGCAACTGCTCCTCATCCTCACCGGTGAGCATCAGCCGCGACTTGAGCTCCAGCAGGGCCGCGAGCAGCACGATGAACTCGGTGGCGGTCTCCAGGTCCAGCTCCCCCCGAGCCTCGAGGTGGTCGAGGTAGGCGAGCACAACCTCGGCGAGCTGCAGCTCGAGCAGGTCGATCTCTTCGCGCAGCACCAGCGTCAAAAGCAAATCGAACGGCCCGCTGAACACGTCCAGGTCGAGGTCGAGCGCGGCGACGGAGCTCATGTTCCCACGGTACCGGTCACGCAGGATGGCCACCACGGCCGCCGGCGCCCACACCCATCCGCTCGCGAACGTCCGCGAGCGTGAGCGCGGCGATCGCGCGCGCACGCACGGCGCCCCCGGCGAGCACCCCCTCGAGCGCCTCCTCGTCGGCGCGCAACTCGGCATAACGCTCGCGCACCAGCGCGAGGTAGTCGATCGTCGCGGCGGCAACCGCCGCCTTCAGGTCGCCATAGCCGCGAGCGTCGGCTAGCTCCGCTTCGACCGCCTCCGGCGTGAGGGCGCGGGCGACCGCGAGAATTTCGATCAGGTTGGAGACCCCCGGCTTGTCCGGCGCACGGCGAATCTCAGCGCCGGAGTCGGTGACCGCGCTCTTGATCTTCTTCTCGATCGCACGCGGCTCATCGAGCACATACACCGTGCCCAGCTCGCTGCCCGCGGTTGTCGACATCTTGTGTGTGGGGTCCTGCAGATCCATGATCCGCGCGCCAACTGCTGGGATCCGGTGCTCGGGCACGACCAGCACTTCCTCGCCATCGCCGAAGCGCGTGTTGAAGCGCCGCGCGACGTCGCGCATCAGCTCCATGTGCTCGCGCTGGTCCTCTCCGACAGGCACCTCCTGCGCACGGTAGGCGAGCACATCGGCGGCCTGCAACACGGGGTAGAGGAGCAGCCCGGCGCTCACCAGCTCACGCTGGGCGAGTGACTTGTCGCGGAACTGGTGCATCCGCTGCAGGCGCCCAAGCTCGGTGAGCGAGCAGAGCAGCCAACACAGCTCGGCGTGCTCTTGCACGTCGCTCTGGCGAAAGAGGATGCAGCGCTCGGGGTCGAGGCCGGCGGCGAGCAGCAACGCGGCGAGGTCATACAGGCTGCGTCGCAGCTCCAGCGGATCGTAGGAGACGGTGGTCGCGTGCAGGTCGACGATGCAAAACAGCGCCTCGCCGCGATCCTGCCCTTCGACGTACTGGCGGATCGCACCGATGTAGTTGCCGAGATGCTTGCGGCCGGTTGGCTGGATGCCGGAGAAGATGCGCATTGACGAGCCGGAGGCTAGCCGACCGCGGCGACCGACCACGAGCAGATAATCCGCCCATGGCCGAATGGCCGCGGGAAATTTTCATCGACATCGATCTCGACAATCGCATTCGCTACGGTCGAACGGAGCGTCCCCCGATCCATTAGGCGATCGTGCTCGAGACGAAGGTCGACGAGCGTTGGACCGCAATTCGTCTTTGGGACAATGCGCACGACGTAGGTGAGCATCACGAGCACGAGTACACTCGTAACCAGGGAAAGCTTGATCCAATCGTGCACACTTTCAGCTCAGTCAATCAGGCGATGGCCGCAGCGATGACCCGGGCAGCAGAGGAGTACTCGACCATCCTCGACCGGTGGAAAACGAGATGACAGCAAAGCCGGAGAGCCTGAGCCCAGCGGTACGTAAGGTGCTTGCGACGATCGAGGACAGCGAGCTTGAGGCGCGCTATCCAAACCGCACTCACTTCGTGGACGCGCGTAACCCGGATCAGGCAATGCTCGTCAGCCGCGCCCTGCTTGCCGGCGATCCCGTAGCAGTGGTCTCGCCAGACGATCGAGAGGTTCTGTTCACACCGCAGCAAACCCACGGATTCGTGGGTGTCATCCTCCTGGTCGCCCTCCTCTGGCTCAAGTTCCGTGAGCGCTCCTCGACCGGTGAGCTCATCCAGCTCCCCCCGCGCACGCGGGTCGAGATCCGAGATTCATCCGGATTGTCCATCGCCGCGTAGAGCAGCGGTTTGAGGCTACCCGAGGGTCTGGCGAATAACAGGCCGCTTGGCGGCGGCGACCTCGTCGAGGCGCCTGACCGGCGTGGTGTACGGCGCCCCGCGTGCGATCTCGGGATCCTCGGCGGCCTCGCGCAGGATCTCGGCGATCGCCTCGGCGAACGCGTCGAGCGTCTCGCGCGTCTCGGTCTCGGTGGGCTCCACCATCAACGCCTCATCCACCAACAGCGGGAAATAGACGGTGGGTGGGTGGAAGCCGAAGTCGAGCAGGCGCTTGGCGAGGTCGAGCGTCTTGATCTGAAGCTCGCGCCGCATCGGGCCACCGGAGAGCACGAACTCGTGGAGGCACAACCCCCGAGCGCCGCAACCATCCTTCCCATCCCCGCCCGGGGATGGAACATTGGTTGGAGGCTTGTGGTGCGGGGATGATGTATTAGGTTGTGCGTTGGAGTAAGCAAGCGGCAGGTACTCGGCGACACCTTGCTCTTGCAGTCGCGCGAGCAGGTAGTTGGCGTTCAGCACCGCCGTCTCCGAGGCGTCTCGCAGGCCCTCGGCACCCAGCGAGCGAATGTAAGCGTAGGCACGCACGAAGCAGCCGTAGTTGCCTTGGAAGCCGCGCAGGCGGCCGATCGACTTCGGGCGGTCGTGATCGAGCGCGAAGCCATCCTCCCCCCTTACCACCCGCGGCACCGGCAGGAACGGCGCGATCCGCTCGGAGACGGCGATCGGGCCGGACCCCGGGCCACCGCCACCGTGCGGCTGGGTGAAGGACTTGTGTAGGTTGAAGTGGACGATGTCAAAGCCCATGTCGCCCGGCCGGGAGAGCCCCATGACCGCGTTGAGATTGGCGCCGTCGTAATAGAGCGTGGCGCCGACGCTGTGAACGATCCGCGCGATCTCCTCGATGTTGGGATCGAACAGGCCGAGCGTGTTGGGGTTGGTGAGCATCAGACAGGCCACGTCGGCGCTGGCCTTGACGCGCAGGTCGTCGAGGTCGACGCCCCCGTCGGCGTTGGTGGCGAGCTTGACGACCTCGAGACCCGCCATCGTGACGGTGGCGGGGTTGGTGCCGTGCGCGGTGTCGGGGGTGAGCACCTGCCGGCGGCGCTCACCGCGATCCTCGTGGTAGGCACGCGTCAGCAGCACGCCGGCGAGCTCTCCATGCGAGCCCGCGGAAGGCTGCAGGCAGACGTGCGGCAGGCCGGCGATCTCCGCGAGCGCACTTTGCAGATTCCACATCAGCTCCAGCGCCCCCTGCGCGCGTGCGGGGTCCTGCAGCGGGTGCAGCCGGGCGTGTCCGGGCAGCCCGGCGACGCGCTCATGCAGGCGCGGGTTGTGCTTCATCGTGCAGGAGCCCAGCGGGTAGAAGCCGGAGTCCAGATCGAAGTTGCGCTTGGAGATGCGCACGTAGTGACGCACGATCTCCGGCTCGGAGAGCTCCGGCAGCCGCGGCGGCGCGGCGCGGCGCAAGCGGGCGGGAAGCAACTCGTCGGGGCCCACCTCCGGCACGTCGAGCTCAGGGCACACGAACGCGCGGCGGCCGGGCGCGCCCTTCTCGAAGACCGTCCGAGCCCGGTCGCCCTGTTGGGGGGTTTCGGCGGTCACATGCTGGGTCTCGGTGGTCATGCGGCCACCGCCTGGCGCTCGGCCGCCACAGCGGCACCCAAAACCTCGGCCAGCCGATCGATGTCCGCGCGCGAGCGCCGCTCGGTGAGCGCCACCAGCAGCCCGCCGCGGTCCTCTTCGCGGCCGGTGAGCGCGTGCAGGTCGGCGCCAGGGTTGACTCCCTGCTCGGCGCAGCGGCGGCGCACCGCCGACACCTCGGCATCGAGATGCAGAGCGAACTCGCGGAACACGGGTTGTGAGTGCAGTTGCTCGACGCCCTCCAGGCGGGCAAGCGTCTCACGGGCGTAATGGGTGCGGGCGAGCAGCAACTCGCCGAGCTCGCCGATCCCATCGCGCCCCAACCAGGTGAGGTAGACGACGCCGGCGAGCGCGTTGAGCGCCTGGGCGGTGCAGATGTTGGAGGTGGCTTTCTCGCGGCGGATGTGCTGCTCGCGGGTTTGCAGGGTCAGCACGAACCCGCGGCGCCCATCGACATCCACGGTTTCGCCCGCGATACGACCGGGCATCCGCCGCAGGTAGGTGTCGCGCGCAGCGAAGAAGCCGAAGGAGGGGCCACCGAAGTCGAGGCGATTGCCGAGCGACTGACCCTCGCCGACGGCGACGTCTACCCCGCACTCGCCGGGCGGTAGGAGGACGCCCAGCGTGAGCGGATCGACCTGGGAGATCACGACCAGCTGCTCGCCGCCCGCGGCCTTGGCGGCGGCGCTCAGCGCGGGGGCGTCCTCAACGGCGCCGTAAAAGTTGGGTTGGGCGAAGATCGCGGCGCTGGTGTGGTCGTCGATCGCCGCACTCCAAGCATCGAGGTCGGTGACGCCCGAGTTGCCGCCACCGGAGGCGATCGGAACCTCAACCACCTCAGCGTCGAAGCCATGCGCGTAGGTGCGCAGCGTGGCCAGCGTGTGCGGATGCAGGCCGGCGGAGACGACGAAGCGAGGGCGGCCGTTGTGCAGCTTGGCCATGTAGGCGGCCGAGGCAACCGCGGAGGGCCCCTCGTATACGGAGGCGTTGGACACCGGCAGGGCGGTGAGCTCGCAGATCGCGGTTTGGTACTCGAACATCACCTGCAAACCGCCTTGGGAGACCTCCGGCTGGTAGGGGGTGTAGGGAGTGAGGAACTCCGAGCGCTCCATCAGCATGTCGATCAGCGCCGGGACATAGTGGTCGTACATCCCCGCACCGAGAAATGTGAGCTCGTCTTCGGCGCTGACGTTGCGCGCGGCGAGCTCGCGCAGGTGCTCGTACACCTCCTGCTCGGGCAGCCCGGAAGGCAACTGCAAGGTGCCGCGCAGGCGCACGGCGTCGGGGATCTGACGACTGAACAGCTCCTCCACCGAGGACACGCCGATCGCCGCGAGCATTGCGGCGCGGTCGTCCGGGGTGGTGGAGGTGTAGCGAGTCACTAGATCCAGCCTAGCCGGCGACTCAGACTCGATCGCGGGAGGTCGCGAAGACGTTAGGCGCCGAGGCTTGCGCGGTAGGCGAGGGCGTCCATCAACTCCTCGCGCTCGGAGGGGTCGGAGAGACGGATCCTAACCAGCCAGCCCTCGCCGTAGGGATCGTCGTTCAGCTTCTCCGGTTCATCAATCAGCGCCTCGTTGACGGCGACGATCTCTCCCGAGAGCGGGGCCACCACGTCGGAAACCGCCTTGACCGACTCGACCTCGGCGTAGGGCTCGCCCTGCGTGAGCGTTGTCCCCACCGCGGGGGGCTCACAGAACACGATCTCCCCGAGCGCATCCTGCGCATACCAAGTGATGCCGAGCGTGGCCTCCGGCTGCGCGGGATCCGGGCCCAAGCGCGCCCAGTCGTGCTCGGTGTGGTAGAGCAGATCGTCGGGGTAGCTGGCGTCAGCCATGCGCGGGGCCTTTCTGTGAAGTGGCTGCTGTCGTTCTCTCAGGCGGTGCTCGGGCGACCGGGCGGATCGCCTCTGCGGTAGAGCGGCTTCGCCGCGACCACCGCGGGGCGGATCTTGCCACGAACATCGACCTGGAGGCGCGTGCCCACCGCGGCGCGCTCAGCAGGTACGTAGGCGAGGCCGATCGCCACCCCCAGCGTGGGTGAGAGCGTGCCGCTGGTGACCTCCCCCCCGCCCTCGATCGCGTTGCCCTGGCGGGCGATCCCGGGGCCATCGATCGTGAACGCCACCAGCTTTTCTTTTGGAGACCCACCCACCCCACCCACCCCGGCCTCGCGCACCGCGCGCACGGCGTCGGCGCCGATGAAGCCAGTGGCCTCCTTGCAGCACCACCCCAGCCCCGCTTCGATCGGGCCGCGCTCCACCATCAAATCGTTGCCGTAGAGGTGAAAGCACACCTCCAGGCGCAGTGTGTCGCGCGCCGCCAGCCCGGCGGGGACGGCGCCGCGGCGCACGAGCTCATCCCACAGCCGCGGCGCGTCAGCGGGAGCCAGCAGCAGCTCGACGCCGTCCTCGCCGGTGTAGCCGGTGCCACACACGAGCACGCTCGCCCCTCCCAGCCGGCCCTCCGCGACTGTCATCCGCGCAGGCAGCTGGCCGAAACGGGGATGCTCGCCGAAGGCGAGTGTCTCCCGGCTTCGGTCATCGGCGATCGTCTGCACGATTTCCCGCGCGCGGGGACCCTGCACAGCGAGCATCGCGTACTGCTCGAGACGATCGTGCACCCGCGCGTCGAAGCCGTCGGCGTGCGCGCGCCACCACGCCAAATCACGCTCATGGTTGGCGGCATTGGTGACGGTAAGGAAGCGCTCGGCGGCGAGGCGGTAGGTGAAGAGATCGTCGAGCACGCCGCCGTCCTCGCGGCACAGCACGCTGTACTGCGCGCCGCCGATGGGGATCGCCGCCACATCATTGGAGAGCAGCCGCTGCAGCAGCGCCTCCGCATCCGGGCCGGAGGTTTCGATCTCGCCCATGTGCGACACGTCGAAGATCCCGCAGCCCTCGCGCACCGCCATATGCTCCTCCCGCACGCCGGTGTACTGCACCGGCATCTCCCAGCCGGCGAACTCGACCATCCGCGCGCCGGCGGCGACGTGGCGGTCGTACAGAGCGGTGCGGCGCATCGCCGCAGGCTAGCGTTTGCTGTTGCTGTTCAACCCCGCGCATGCGCGGGGTTGCCGACGGCGCATGCGCCGTCGGGGCAGGGTCGCATGCGACCCTGCCGACCTCGCCGCATGCGGCGAGGTCATCCCATCAGCTTCTGAAAGCATGCGGCGCGCCGGCTTACCGCAGGAACGGCGGCACGTCGATGTCGTCGTCGGAGATCTCCAGCGACGAGCGCTCGCGGTCGCCGATGCGGGGACCGCGGTCGACGGGGCGGCCGCTGCGCTCGCGGCGGGCGGCGCGGCCTGGACGATGGTCGAAGCCGGTGCCGATCACGGTGACGCGCACCTCCTCGCCGAGGCTCTCGTCGATCACCGCGCCGAAGATGATGTTGGCGTCGGGGTCGGCGGCGCTCTGGATAATCTCGGCGGCCTCGTTGACCTCGAACAGGCCGAGCTCCTTGCCGCCGGTGATGTTCAGCAGGATCCCGGTGGCCCCATCCACGGACTCTTCCAGCAGCGGCGAGGAGATCGCGATCTTGGCGGCCTCGGCGCAGCGGTTCTCGCCGCCGGCGCTGCCGATGCCCATCAGCGCGCTGCCGGCGTCGTGCATGATCGTGCGCACGTCGGCGAAGTCCAGGTTGATCAGGCCGGGGATCGTGATTAGGTCGGTGATCCCCTGGATGCCCTGACGCAGCACGTCGTCGGCCTCCTTGAAGGCGTCGAGCATCGAGGTGCGGCGCTCGACCACCGCGAGCAGCTTCTCGTTGGGGATCACGATCAGCGTGTCCACCACTTCGCGCAGCTTGGCGATGCCCTCGGTGGCCTGGCGCGCACGCTGGGTGCCCTCGAAGTCGAATGGGCGCGTCACCACGCCCACGGTGAGCGCGCCGATCTCGTTCTTGGCGATCTCCGCGATCACCGGCGCCGCGCCGGTGCCGGTGCCACCGCCCTCGCCCGCCGTGACAAACACCATGTCGGCGCCCTTCAGCGCCTCCTTGATGTCATCGCGCGACTCCGCCGCCGCGCCGAATCCCACTTCGGGGTTGGCGCCGGCGCCAAGGCCGTGCGTGGAGACGTGACCGATGTTGAGCTTGATATCGGCGTCGCACATCGCGAGCGCCTGCGCGTCGGTGTTGGCGGCGATGAACTCCACGCCGCGCAGCCCGGCGTCCACCATGCGGCTGACCGCGTTGGTGCCGCCGCCGCCCACGCCGACGACCTTGATGACCGCCAGGTAGCTGCCCACGCCGCTCTCCATGATTGCTCTGCTCTTTTCCGTCCTAAGACTTGAGTAATGGTTAAGGGTTCGGCAACAGCTTCTTTGGGGGAAGCCGGTTTAGCACGTTATGCAGGGAACTTCGCCCTGTCAACAGGAGCGACCACTTTTGCAGGATTGCTTGCAGATCGCCAGACTCTCAACCGCCACCCGAGGAATGGCTTTTTACTTCACTCAACCTGAAGTTGAGGGTGAGTCTTCTGCTGTGGAGCCGGCAGGGGCGACGGTGCTCGATTCCGCAGCGGTCGGCGCGGTTGCACTCGATTCGGAGGCGCTCGATTCGGAGGCGCTCGATCCGGAGGCGCTCGATCCGGAGGCGCTCGATTCGGAGGCGCTCGATTCGGAGGCGCTCGATCCGGAGGCGCTCGATCCGGAGGCGCTCGATTCGGAGGCGCTCGATCCGGAGGCGCTCGATCCGGAGGCGCTCGATTCGGAGGCGCTCGATTCGGAGGCGCTCGATCCTGAGCTCGACGATGGCGCTGCCGGTGTCGCACTCGCCGCAGTCGATGTTGGCGCCGTGGAGGTGATTACGCCCGAGCTGCCATTCACAGCTTCGGCAAGCACGTTGGCGAGCGCGGCGGAGGTCGGGTCGGAGGCACCCACCTGCGCTGGGGTCGCGCCCCCTTCGAGACCGCCCGCCGCGTTGGTGCCGGCGGCGGGGCGTTCGGGGGCACGCACATCCACGTAGGTGGCGCCCGCGGAGCTGGGGTCGGCGAGCACTCTCGCGGCCGCCAACCACTTGGCGTGCGGGCGGGTGGCGTCGCCGAAGTAGATCAAGACACCGCCTCGCATCGCCACCGTCAGCCCTTCATGGCCCATCGACACCTTGCTCACCCATCCCAGCAACACGCGTGGAGCGGCGCCCAGCAAGCTCAGCTGGGCGCGCACGGTGGCATTTTCGACGCGCCCGCCGAGCGATCGGAGATCGGCGAACGCGGGCGATCCGGCTAGCACGATCGTCGGCAGTTGGGCATGTAGACGGGCAAGTAGTTCGGAGCCGAGCACCACCCCATCCGCGGCGACCGCGGTGTGTGCGCCGCCCACGCTCAGCGACGCCACCGGCAATTGCTCCACCACGCGGATGCGCAGGCCATGGGGGAAGCTCGTGCTGACGCTCAGGTCCCTTACCACGCGGAAGCGCGCCACCGCGGCGCGCAGCGAGCCGACGCTCACGTTCAGCGTGCTCATCTGCCGTGCTGCGCTGCGCAGCGCCGTATCGATCGAACCGGCCTCCACCCCCTGCACGCCACTGATCTGAACGCGCTCCACCGCCACCAGCGGGGAGTTGCGCAGCCACAGCCAACCGCCGCCGAGCAGCGCCAGGACGGCGAGCGCGACACACAATCGCGAGGTCGTGGGTCGCGGGAGCGCGAACTTGAAAGCGAACGGGCGCGACAGGCGGCCGATCGGAGCTCGCGCGACGAAGGTGCGATCCACCCTTGAGTCTTCGACCTCGGTTGGCGAACCCCTACCGCAGTCTTTGAGTCCAGCGTTGGATGCGTTACGATGCTGGTGCTAGCACGGTGACTGTTGTCGACATGCCGAGGGGTCCGGGTAACCGGGCCCCTTTTTGCGCCCCGATGGACATGGAGCCTGGCGTCCACTGGGGTTGAGGACAACTGCTACCTGGCCAGCCGGTCTATGACCAGCATGGCAACAAGCAGTGCGGTTGCTAACACAGCGACTGTCGTCGACATGCCATCACCCCCTTTCTCGGGGCCAATCGGCCCCGCATCGGCCGTCATCCGAGCAGGTGGGTGACCTCAGACAAGAGGCTACTCAGAGCTTGGGATGCCCCGCTCGGGCCGCCACGGCCAGCGCACCGGCCCGAGCGTCTGCACCTCGGGCTCCAGCGCCACGCCGCAACGCTCCAGCACGCGGCGGCGGCCCTCGGCCATCAGCGCGACGATCTCCGCGGTGGTGGCGGTGCCCGTGTTCTCGATGAAATTGGCGTGCTTGGGCGCAAAGCGCGCGCCGCCGACCGCCAGGCCATTGCAGCCGGCCTCGGCGAGCAAGAGGCCGGCAGTGCGTTCCCCCGCGCGGGGATCGTCGGGGTTCTTGAAGGTCGACCCAAACGTCTTGATCCCCTGCGGCTGGGCCTCGTGGCGGCGGGCACGCAGCCCCGCCAACGTCGCCTTCACCTGCTCGGGTTCTGCCGGCAGCAGCGCGAATAGAGCCCGCGCCACCACCTCCCCGGCAGCCAGCTTGGAAGTGCGGTAACCAAACCCCAAGTCTGGCGGCTGGCGGCGCTCCAGCCGAGGGCCACCGCTGCCCTCTCGCAGGGCGCTTGCGACCTCCACCCACGCCAATGTCCGCGCCAGCTCGCCGCCATAAGCGTTGGCGTTCATCCGCACGGCACCACCTACGGTGCCTGGGATGTTGACGCCAAACTCGATGCCCGACAGGCCCTCCCGTGCGGCGTACGCTGCCACCGCGGGCAGGCGTGCGCCGCCGCCGCACAGCAGCGTTCGCTCGCCCACCCTCTCAATCTGAGCGAGCTCGCCCTCCAACTTCACAACGACACCAGTCACACCCTCATCGGCGATCAACAGGTTGGAGCCCGACCCAACCACCGCCGCAGGCACCTGAGCGCTGCGCGCCCATGCCAGCAGCTCGATCAGTTGTGTCTCTCCGCCGACGCGCGCGAATAGTTCTGCGGGACCTCCGGTACGCACCGTGGAGAGGCGGGCAAGTGGGAAGTCCCGCTGCACTGATGGAGGCGGCGCAGACACGCTCACGAAGCCGCGCCGCCCTCCGCGACGAGGTGACCGGTGGCCTCGACATCGCCTGCACCATCCACCAGACAAAGCCCCAGCGCATCAACGTCGCCGGCGCCCATCACAACGCAGAGGTCGCCTTCGGTGAGCAGGCCGCGCAATACGGGCAGCGCGTCGGCAAACGTCGGCAGCCACATCACACGCCGTCCTCCCGCAGCGTCGGCGGCGGCCTGCGCGATCGTCAGCCCACTGATGCCCGGATAGTCCTCCCCGCGCTCGCGCGCGGGGTACACATCAAGCACAACGATCACGTCAGCCAATGCGAGCGCTTCGCCGAACTCGCGTGCAAGCAGCGCCGTGCGCGAGTAGAGGTGCGGTTGGAACACAGCCACCGACCGCCGAGGGTCGAGCGTGCGAGCCGCCTTCAGCGTGGCTCGCACCTCGGTCGGGTGGTGGGCATAGTCGTCATACACCAGCGTTCCGCCCGCGGTGGTGCCCAGCTTCTGAAAGCGCCGGCCAGCGCCCTGGAAACGCGCAAGACCCGCGATCGCGCGCTCAGTGTCGGCCCCGGCGATCCGGGCTGCCTCGAGCGCGCCGGCGGCGTTGAGGGCATTGTGCGCGCCTGGCACAGCCAGGCAAACCTCGTGCTCGCGCCAGTCAAAGCGCGAGCCTCCCGCGGTGAGGGTCGGACTTTGGGCGTCATAACCAACGGTCGCAAACCGCGGCTCGCGTAGCTCCAGCAGCTCGGGCCGGTCCCACACGACGGCGTACGGTGGCCTCTCCAGGAACTGGCGGAAAGCCGCACGCAGCTCCGCCAGCGAAGCGAAGCTTGCGTGATGGTCCAGCTCCACGTTGGTGAGCAGCGCGATCTCCACCTCCAGCGAGAGCATCGAGCGATCGGACTCGTCGGCCTCCACCACCAGCCACTCGCCCTCGCCCCAATGCGCGTTCGGCAGGCCGCCGCCCACCGGGGCGCCCACCAGCCATCCCGGTTGCATGCCAGCGGCGCGCAAGGCGTGTACGAGCATCGAGGCGGTAGTGGTCTTGCCGTGCGTGCCCGCCACCGCGATTGTGCGCTTCAGCCCCGTCAGCTCGCCCAGCAGCTCCGCGCGGGGTCGCTCGCGTAGACCCCGCGCGCGTGCCGCCACGCGCTCAGGGTTCTCCGGCGGGATGGCGCTCGAGTAGATCACCTCCACCTGCTCACCGGCGGGCAGGTTGGCGGCGTCGTGGCCAATGCTGGCCTCCAGCACGCCGTCCGCTCGTAGGCGCTCCAGATAGGGCGAGTCCGCCCGGTCAGAGCCGCTGACCTTCGCCCCCAGGGCGTGTGCGGCGCGCGCATATCCGCTCATCCCGGCGCCACCAACGCCGACAAAGTGCAGGCGCCGCCCGCCCCACGATGTGCTCATCCGCCCGCGGCCTCCAGCAGCTCCGCCGCCACAGCCGCGGCGGCGTCGGGGCGCGCGAGCCGTCGCGCGGCGGCCGCCATCGCCCGCAGCCGCTGCGGGTCGGCCAGCAGTCCGGCGGTCTCGCGCGCCAGGCGCGCGGCGCTCAGCTCGCCGTCGGGCACCACCACCGCCGCTCCACCCTGCTCCATCCAGCGCGCGTTGGCCGTTTGGTGGTCGGCGGCAGCGTGCGGGTAAGGCACGAGGATCGCGGGCTTGCCGTGGGCGGCGATCTCGAACAGCGAGCCTCCGGCGCGAGCCACCACCAGGTCGGCGGCGGCGAGCGCGTCGGCGAAGTCCGCGAGGTCGAGATACTCGCGCAGGTCGTACCCCGCGGGCAGCGAGCGCGCCACCAGCTCCCCATGGTCGCGGCGCCCACACACATGCAGCACATGGAAGGCCGCGCCCGCGTAGGCGTCGATCGCCGCAAGGTTGATCGAGCGCGCCCCCAGCGAGCCGCCAAACACCAGCACGCAGGTTTCGCCAGGCGCGATCCCCAGTCGCGCCCGCGCGCCCTCGCGGTCCTCCTGCGGCGGCGGGATCGGGCGGCCCGTGACGCGGAAGCGGCGACCCAACCTCCCACTCCCACGGCTGCTCCGGCGTCGAGCGAGCGGCCACCTCTTCGACTTCCCCCCGGCCTCTCCGGGTGCGGGAGATTCCGTATCGGCTTGGGTCACCGCTGAGGGAAAAGCCAGGCAGACCCGCCGCGCGAATGGAGCGAGCGCACGGTTGGCGAGGCCGAGATGGCTGTCGGCCTCGGTCAGCACCAACGGAACGCGACGCGTCACAGCGGCGAGCCCCACCGGCCCGGAGACGTAGCCACCTCCCCCCATCACCGCATCTGGGCGCAGCTCGCCGAGCAGCGCACGAGCGCGCACGAACGCCCTCACCGCCAATGCCAAGGCCCGCGCGGCCCGCAGCGGGTTACCGCGGTCCAAGCCGGCGACGGCAATCTGATGCAGCGAATAGCCCGCCGCCGGCACCAGCTGCGCCTCGGCGCGCTCACCGCCGATGAAGGTCACCTCCGCGCCGCGCCCCCGCAGGGCGTCAGCCACCGCCAGCGCCGGCACCACGTGCCCGGCGGTCCCTCCGGCGGCGATCACGATCTTGGGTGGCGCTGCGCTCACTCGTCAATCCTGCCGGTTTGCGGGCGCTGGTGTCGCCCACCGCGCGGACATGAGCGCTGGTGCCGGACGCCACGTTGAGCAGCAGGCCCATCGCGGCGAGCATCACGATCAAGCTACTCGACCCGTAGGAGACGAACGGCAGTGGCACACCGGTGAGCGGCGCCAGGCCGAGCACGGCGAACACGTTGAGCACGGCTTGGGAGAGAATCAGCGAGGTCATGCCAACCGCGATCAGCGCGCTGTAGAGGCTGCGTGCGCGCTTGGCTGTGCGCAAGCCCGCGTAGCCGATCAGCCCGTAGAGGAACAGCAGCGCATACACCCCAACCACCCCCAGCTCTTCGGCGATCACCGCGAAGATGAAGTCGGTTTGCGCCTCGGGCAGGTAGAAGGCCTTCTGCACCGACTGGCCCGGCCCCACCCCGAACAGGCCACCCGAGCCGATCGCGATCTGGCCCTGAACGGCCTGAAAGCCGCTGCTTGAGGCGTGCGCCCAGGGGTCGACGAACGAGGTGAGGCGTTCCCGGGCGTACGGGCGGGCAAGTGCGTACAGCGCCACCACCGCCAGCGTGCAGCCGGCGATGATCGCCAGGTTGCGCAGCGGAATCCCCGCCGCAATCAGCAGCGCGCAGGTGGTGAAGGCGATCACCAGCGCGGTGCCGATGTCCGGCTCGGTCACCACCAGCAGACACGCCCCGCCTACCACCACCAGCAGGGGCTTGGACAACTCCCGCAAGTCGTGCACGCGCCGCGGCCTGCGCGCCAGCAGCGTGGCGCTGTACAGCACCAGCGCCAGCTTCAGCAGCTCGGAGGGCTGAAACTGGAAGATGCCCGGCCCGATCCAGCGGCGCGCCCCGTTGATGCTGACACCGACGTGCGGGATGTGCACCGCCAGCACCAGCGCGAACGACACCGCCAGCAGCGGCGCCACGAGGCCCTGCACCTTCGCCACCCCGTGGCGCGCGAGGTAGTGCATCAGCGCCAGCCCCACGCCCCCGAAGACCACGAACTTCACGAGATAGCCGCTGCCAGTGCTGCTGCCTTCCAGCAGCGAGCTCGCCGAGGAGGCGCTGTACACCATCACCGCCCCAAACGCCAGCAGGCAGAGCGTCGCGGTCAGCAGGATGCGGTGCTCCAGCGGCTGCTGGCGGGCGCCGCTTCGTCTCTGGGCTTTGGCTTTGGCGCCGCGCGCGGCCGGAGGCATCCCCAGCCACTTCGACGCCGGCCCGTGAAAGCCTGCCGCGGCGGACTACCGCTTGTGCTTCTTGGTCTTTTTTGTCTGACGCTTCGCGGCTTTGCCGTGGCGCTTGCCCTTGAGGTGCTTGCCGTGGTCTGGTTTGGGCTTACCAGTGCTCGTCTTCGCAGTGCCCGTCTTCACCAACCCACCGAGCGGGCTCGAGGTCTGGAGCACCGGCGAGGAAGACGTTCCGGCCCCGGCAGGCTGATCGCTGTTGCCGGACGCCGGGGGCTGACCGCCGCCGGCTGCAGGCGGGCTTTTCGAGGGCAGCGGTTCAAACGACCCTTCCAGCGGTTCGAACACTCCGCTATTTGCGCTTGCGTGCTCGCCTGCTTCGTCGGTGGCTGTCACTCCCCAGCCATACTCTTCCCCGGACCTCAGCGTGACGCCCACGCTGTTGAGGTCAAGGCTGACGCTCTGGCCAACGAAGGAGCCGAGGAGCCTTCCGGGCGGCAGCGGAATTGGCCTCATGTCTTCGCACGCTTCATGTGCGCATGAGGACCACATATAGAACTGGTAGTTCGCCGCCATCCCCTCGGTGTCGATCTTTGCTTCGAGTGTCGCGTCGGTCCCCGTGAGGTGCGAAAGCGACACCGATTCGATCACGGGCGGCGCGCCCGGTGGGAGCGTCGTGAACGTTTGATCGGGACCTTCGGCGATCGGACCGCCGTTGGACGCAATCACCCGATAGTGGTAGGTCGTGGCCGGCTGCAGCGTCGCCCCGATGCTGGCCAGATCAAGACTCACAGACTCAGTGCCGGACCCCGGCGCAATGAATTCAGGCCATGGCTCCACCAACCCGGCCGGCAGTGGTTCCCCGACGGCGATCGAATCGCATTGCGCATACCCCGGCACCGGTAGCGGGCAGTCCGCTTTGGTGTAGTTGTAGCTTGCGTTCGTATCGATCTCGAACTCGTAAGCCGTAAAGAGATTGTCAGTATTGATCTGCGCTGCGAGCGTCGCGTCCGTCGAGGCGATGTGCGCGGCGGACTCGCTTTCGATCACGGGCGACGACGTGGCGAGCGCAGCGCCCGGCAGGACAGCCACGGCCAGCGTGACGCCTACGGTCGCAACCAATGTTTTTGACGCTAGCCGCATCACCCCAAAGCCCGCAGGCATTCTACCCGATCTCCTGCTGAGAATGCTATGGCTCGACATCAGCTGTCCACCGTGCGGCGCCAAGGGAATCTGTCCACCGTGCCGCGCCACAGGAGCATCGCGTCAAATAATGCTCTGGCGGTAGATCGTGAAGCCGATCGCACAGCAGATCGCGGCGATGATCCAGAAGCGCAGGATGATCTTCGTCTCCGACCAACCGCGCAGCTCGAAGTGGTGGTGGATCGGCGCCATTAGGAAGACGCGCTTGTGGCGTGTCTGGAAGTACAGCACCTGGATCGCCACCGACAGCGCCTCCATCACAAAGATTCCGCCGAGCAGGATCAGCAGCACCTCGGTCTTGGTCATCACCGCCAGCCCCGCGATCGCCCCCCCGAGCCCCAACGCCCCGGTGTCGCCCATGAAGATCGTCGCCGGGAAGGCGTTGAACCACAGGAAGCCGATACAGCCCCCCACCAGGCAGCCGGCGAGCATCGAGAGGTCGTTTTGGGTGGAGACGTACTCGGAGGTGATGAACGTGATGCCGATGTACGCCAGCAGCACGATCGCCGCGCAGCCGGCCGCCAAGCCGTCGAGGCCGTCGGTGAGATTGACCGCGCTGGTGGTGCCGGCGACCACGAGATAGATCAGCAGCGGGTACACCACACCGAGGTGTTCGAGATTCACCGTGTAGTCGACAAACCGCAGGCGCAGCGTTTCCTGCAAATGCGCCTCGTGGGTCGCGACAAACCACAGCCCGAGCGAGATCGCGATCGTCACCGCCAGCTTGGTGCGCGCCCGCAGTCCCAACGAGCGACGGCGCACAAGCTTGGTGTAGTCGTCGGCGAACCCCAGCAGCGCGCAGGCCACCGCCGTCCCGAACACTCCCAGCGCACGCCATTCGTAGCCGGTGAGGATCAAGAACGGGATCGCCACGGCGATGAAGATGATCACGCCGCCCATCGTCGGCGTCCCCGCCTTCTCGCGGTGCCCCACCGGGCCCTCCTCGCGGATCTGCTGGCCGAACTCCCGCCGGCGCAGGAACTCGATGAACTTCGGGCTGAGGAAGATGCAGATCAGCAGCGCCGCCGTCCCCCCGATCAGGACGCGACCCATTCAGTTGCCTCCGCGATTTTGGAGCGTCTGCGCGACTCGCTCCAGGCCCACCCCACGCGAGCCCTTCACGAGCACCGTATCGTCCGCTCGCAACAGCCTCCCCAGCAGCGTGGCCGCCGCAACGGCATCCGTTACCGCGTACACGAGCCCCCCCTCCTGCCCCATCTCAGCCGCGAGTGGGCCGACCGTCACCAGCAGGTCGACCCCGCATGCGCGGGCGTAGGCGCCGACCTCGCGGTGCAGTTGCCGCTCCTCTCCGCCCAGCTCCAGCATGTCGCCGAGCACGGCCACCTTGCGCTGCCCCGCGCTCGCGGCGAGCTCGTCGAGCGCTGCGCGCATCGACATCGGGTTGGCGTTGTAGCAGTCGTTGATCAGCACGATTCCCTCTGCCAGCGCAATGCGCTCGCCCCGTAGCACCGAGAACTCCACCTCGAGAGTCCCTCCCGGCGTGACGCCCAGCGCGCGCGCCGCCGCCACGGCAGCCAGCAGATTGCGCAGGTTATGGGATTGCGCGAACGACGGCCGTATCGAGATTCGCTCGCCGCTATCCGTGGGCCCACCGCCGCCCGCGTTGGTCACGCCGGTCGCATCCTCCGCCCAATACGTCCGGTCCACGATCGTCACCTCTCCACTCTGCGCGCGACCCACCAGTTCCACCTCACCGCCCTCGCCGAAGCACACTGTGCGCAGATCGGCGCGCAGATGGGGCTCCAGCAGCGACTCGCCCGCCGGGATCACCACCGTCGCGCCGCCCGCCATCCCCGCGATCAGCTCCGCCTTGGCGGCCGCCACCGCCTCGATCGTCCCCAATTGCTCCAGGTGCACCGGTCCGACGTTCACGATCACCCCCACGTCCGGCTGAGCGATCGCCGTCAGCTCGGCGATCTGGCCCGCCCCGCGCATCGCCATCTCCAGCACCAGCGCCTTCGTCCCCAGCGGCGCCGCCAGCACCGTCAGCGGCAGCCCGATCTCGGTATTTAGGTTCGCTTCGCTCGCCACCGTCCCGCCGCCCACCGAAGCCGGGGGACGCTGGTCTGCGGCCGACATCCCCGTTTCGGCCAGCTCGCGGGCGTCGCGCAGCAGCGCCGCGAGGATGTCCTTGGTCGAGGTCTTCCCGGTGGAGCCCGTGATCCCCACCACCTTGGCCCCGGCCCGACCGAGCGCCACGCGCCACTCGCGCGCCAGCGACTGCATGCCCGCCAGCGGGTTCGGGTGGGAAAGCACCGTGCCTCCCGTGAGCCTCTGCGCGTGTTCGGGGGCCACCAGCACGCCCCACGCCCCCGCGGCAAGCGCCTGCGCGGCAAATGCACCCCCGTCCACGCGCTCTCCAGGCAGGCCGACGAACAGGTCACCCCGTTTCACCTCGCGCGAGTCGATCGCGACGCGACCGGGTCCTCCCTCGCCCACACGCGTCGGGTTTGCGCCCGCCGCCGCGGCGATGCGCGCCGCATCCCACTCGATCACGCCGCCGCCCCGGTGGTGTGCGCACGATGCGCCCGCAGCGCTTCGCGGGCGACCGTCACGTCGTCGAACGGGATCTTGTGGCCGGCCGCAAACTCCTGACCCTGCTCGTGGCCCTTGCCCGCGATCACCACCACGTCGCCGGAGCGGGCGATCTCGATCGCGCGGTGGATCGCCTCGCGGCGGTCGGTAAGCGCCACCACCGGTGCCTCGCCGATCTGGCGAGCGCGGGCAGCGCCCTTGAGAATCTCGGCGATGATCGCCTCGGGCTCCTCCGAGCGGGGATTGTCCGAGGTGACGATCGCCACGTCCGCGAGGCCTGCCCCGATCTCGCCCATCAGCGCCCGCTTGCCTCTGTCGCGGTCGCCACCGGCGCCAAACACGCACAGGACGCGCCCCTCCGCCAGCTCGCGCGCGGCGAGCAGCACGTTCTCCAGCGAGTCCGGGGTGTGGGCGTAGTCCACCAGCACCGCATACTCCTGACCCTCCTCGACCCGCTCCATCCGGCCCGGTACCCGCACCCCGTGCTCCAAAGCACCCACCAGCGTGTCGAGGTCGCCGACCGAAGCCGGTAGAGAGCGACCCTCGGCCGGCACCCCTGTTTCGACCGCAGCCGGTAGACACCGGCCTGCGGCCCCCATCCCCATTTCGACCGCAGCCGGCGGACACCGGCCTGCGGCCCCCATCCCCATTTCGACCGCAGCCGGCGGACACCGGCCTGCGGCCCCCATTCCCATTTCGACCGCAGCCGGCGGACACCGGCCTGCGGCCCCCATCCCCATTTCGACCGCAGCCGGCGGACACCGGCCTGCGGCCCCCATCCCCGTTTCAGCCAGCGTGTGCACGGCGGCGAGCGCCCCCAGCGCGTTGGCGACGTTGAAGCGCCCGGGCAGCGGCAGCGAGAGCTGGCGCTCGCCTCTTGGCGTCTCCAACCGCAGGCGGCAGCCATCATGGGCGACCCGCACGTCGCGGGCACGGTAGTCGGCCTCACGCTCGATCGCGAACGTCACTGCGTCGGGCAGCTCCGCCGCCAGCCGCCGCCCGTAGGGGTCGTCGAGGTTGATCACGCTCACGCCTGGCGCGGTCGGTAAGAACAGCCTGCGCTTGGCTTGGAAGTACTCCTCCATCGTGCCATGAAAGTCGAGGTGGTCTTGCGTGAGGTTGGTGAAGATCGCCGCCGCGAAGCGCACCCCATCGGTGCGACCCAGTGCCAGCGCGTGCGAGGACACCTCGATCGCGCACGCGCGCTCGCCGCCGTCCAGCATCGCGCGGAAGTCCGCTTGCAAGTCGATCGCCTCCGGGGTGGTGCGTGCCGCCGGACGCTGCTCCCCGCCCACCACCGAGGCCACTGTTCCAAGGAGGCCGCACCGCCTGCCGCTCGCTTCCAGCAGCGCCCGCACCAGAAACGCAGTGGTGGTCTTGCCGTTGGTGCCCGTCACCCCCACTACCCGCAGATCCGCGGTGGGATCCCCGTAGAAGCGCGCCGCCACCGGCCCCATCGCCGCCCGCGCCGAGCGCACCGGCACCTCGGGGGCGCCCAACCCGAGCGACCGCTCCACCACCAGCGCCACCGCCCCAGCCGCCACAGCCTGTGCAGCATGATCATGCCCGTCGCTGTGCTCCCCCCGCACGCAGAAGAACAGCGCGCCTGGCTGTACCCTGCGGCTGTCGTAGGCGAGGCTCGACACCTGCACCGCGGCGGCGTCAGCCACTGGCCGATCTTCGATCGGTCCGCCCGCAACCAGCTCGGCGGGGATCAGCTCCGCCAGCCTCATCGCTGCACAAGACTTCGCATTCGCCCTGAGTCTAGTTTCGACCCCCGACGCGCCAACCACCCCGACGCGCGACGGCTCACACGGCGACTGGCTCAGCCAACGCCACCGGCGATCCGGCACGTGAGAACTGGAGCACACCGTCCTCGAGCGCGCCGCGCTTGAGGCTGAGAATGTCGAGCGCGTAATTCTGATACAGCCGCCACGGCGGCTTCGCCCCCTGCTTGGGGAATTTGTCGATCGCCCGCAGGATGTAGCCGGAGGAGAAGTCGATGAACGGCAGCTCAGCGACCGCCCGATCGCGATGCGCGACGCATATCTGCTGACCGTGCGTCGCCATGTGGTTGAGCAGCCGGCAGACGTATTCGCAGGTGAGGTCGCACTTGAGCGTCCACGAGGCGTTGGTGTACCCCAGCGCGATCGCCAGATTGGGCACGTCGCTGAGCATCATGCCCTTGTAGGTCATCGTCTGGCCAAGGTCGATCTCGCGGCCGTCCACGGCGATCTCCATACCGCCCAACGCCAGCAGGTTGAGCCCGGTAGCGGTGACGATCAGGTCGGCTTGCAGCTCCTCGCCGGAGGCGAGCTCGATGCCGCGCTCGGTGAACGTCTCGATGTGGTCGGTCACCACCGAGGCGTTGCCCGCGCGGAGTGTCGCGAAGAGGTCGCCGTCAGGCACTAGGCAGAGACGCTGATCCCACGGGTTGTAGGTGGGCTTGAAGTGCCTGTCGATGTCGTATCCGCGCGGCAGCTCGCGTTCGAGCCCTTTACGCAGCAGCGCCTTCATCGCCGCCGGTCGGCGGCGGCTGAGCTGGACACTCAACATCGTGCGCAGCACGTTCTTCCAGCGCACAATCGAGTAAGCGGTCTTCGCCGGCAGCTTGCGGCGCAGGAAGTTCGCGATCCGATCTTCACCGGGCAGCGAGATGACATAGCTAGGCGAGCGCTGCAACATCGTGACGTGCTCGGCGCTCTGCGCCATCGCCGGCACGAGCGTGATCGCGGTGGCGCCGCTGCCGATCACCACCACGCGCTTGCCGGCGTAGTCGATCTCCTCATTCCAGTGCTGCGGATGCACGATCTGCCCGGCAAACCGCTCAGCGCCGGGGAACTCGGGCGTGTAACCCTCGTCGTAGCGGTAGTAGCCGCTGCACATCAGCAGAAACCCGCAGCTGAACTGGACGGTCTCACCGGTGTCGCCACGCTCGGCCTGCACGGTCCAGCGCGCCCGCTCAGAGTCCCACTCGGCGCGCACCACGCGGTGCCCGAAGCGCACCCGCTCGTCGATGCGGTGCTCGCGTGCGGTCTGTTCGACGTAGCTGAGAATCGACGCTCCGTCGGCGATCGCCTTCGCTTCGCGCCACGGCTTGAAGACGTAGCCCAGCGTGTACATGTCCGAGTCCGAGCGAATGCCCGGGTACCTAAACAGGTCCCACGTCCCCCCAATCCGATCGCGCGCCTCAAGGATCGCGTAGCTGCGCCCCGGGCAGCTGGCCTGCAGGTGGCAGCCGGCGCCAATGCCGGACAGGCCGGCCCCGACGATCAGCACGTCAAAGTGCTCGAGCGGCAGCTCCTGGTGTTCGAGCGACATCTCCGGGCAACTCTAGTCTCTAATGGCCTTCAGGGCAGTTCCGAGATAACCAGGCGCAGCGCTCCGTCGAAGCTCTCCCGCTCGCGCAAGTGGCCGTGCTCGGCATCGCAAAGTCCCGACTGCAGCCCGGCGGCGAGGCGTTCGACGATCCCCTGCTCCACCTCCGGCTCGAGCAGCGCCCACACCGACTGGGCGCTGCGCACCGCCGGGTCGAGCAGCGCCTCGGGGCGCCGCCAAAAGGCCTCGAAAAAGCCGTCCACGCAATCTCCGGGCGTCGGGATTCGCTCCACGCGGGTGCGCCCGCCAAGCGCAGCCGCAACCTCGTCGATCGGCCGAAACCGCGGCAGCTCCGCCGCCACCCCCTCGCGCAGGTACTCAAGCTGCCAGGCGGGCAAAGCTTGCAGCTCGAACGTAAACACCACCACCGGCCCGCGCGACACCCTGCGCAGCTCCGACAGGCCGGCTTCGGGGGACGCCCAATGGTGGATCGTTACGCACGCCATCGCCGCGTCGAAGGCTCCGTCGTCGAAAGGCAGCGCTTCCGCGCTCGCGGCAACCGCCGGAGCCGCCTCGGCGGGCCGCTGGGCGCGCATCGTCGCGCTCGGCTCAACCGCCAGCACCCAGCGATCGCCGGGCTCGTACGATCCGGCGCCGGCGCCAACGTTGAGCACCGTGCGCGCGTCGCCCAGCGCCGCGTGGATGCGCGCGGCGATCCGGGGATCCGGACGCCGGTGGCGCGCATACGTACGCCCGTGGCGCTCATAATCCACCTGCACCGTCACGTGCCGACCCTAACACCCGTGCCGACCCTCGACCCTAACACCGCAACCGCGCGGGGCTTACGATGATCGTGTGCACGACTCCGGGGCGCCAAGCGACACAACCGCGCAGTTGCGCGCGTTGGTTCGCGATGTCCCCGATTTTCCTCAGCCGGGGATCCTCTTCAAGGACATCACGCCATTGCTGGCCAACCCGCGGGCGCTCGCGCTCGCGGTACAGGGCCTGGCCGAGTATGCGCGGCCGCTGCACGTCGGGTGCGTCGTCGCCGCCGAGGCCCGCGGCTTCCTGCTGGGGCCGGCGCTCGCGCTGGAGCTCGGCGCGGGCTTCGTGCTGGCGCGCAAGCCGGGCAAGCTGCCATACGAGACGATCAGCGCCGAGTACCTGCTGGAGTACGGCTCCAACCAGCTTGAGCTGCACACCGACGCAATCGGGCCCGGCGCGCGCGTGCTCGTCCATGACGACCTGCTCGCCACCGGGGGCACCGCGACGGCATTATGCGAGCTGGTAGAACAGCTCGGTGGGGAGGTAGTCGGCTGTGGCTTCCTAGTCGAGCTCGCGTTCCTGCAGGGCCGTGCGCGCCTTGCGCCGCACGAGGCGCACGCGCTGTTGACGTATGAGCGGTGAAGCTGGGCCGTCAACTCGGCGGGATGCCGAGGTAGGCGAGGTAGGGCAGCCGTAAGCTCGGGGGGATGCCGCGGTAAGGCAGCCGTAAGCTCGGGGGGACGCCGCGGTAAGGCAGCCGTAAGCTCGGGGGGACGCCGCGGTAAGGCAGCCGTAAGCTCGGGGGGACGCCGCGGTAAGGCAGCCGTAAGCTCGGGGGGACGCCGCGGTAAGGCAGCCGTCAGCTCGGCGGGATACCGAGGTAGGGCAGCGCAAAGGCCATGATCTGGCCGAATGCGGGGGCGGCGACCGTGCCACCGTAGATCGAGCCACTCTGCGGTTCGTCAACGATCACCGCGCACAGCAGCTTTGGGTCCGATGCCGGTGCGAAGCCCATGAACGAAGCGACGTAGGCGGTTTCGGAGTATTCACCGGTTTCCGGATTTACCTTGCTGGCGGTACCGGTCTTGCCCGCGAGCTGGGGGTAGCCGGGTACCGACACCTCACTTGCGGTCCCCCCCGGGGCCAGCACCCCACGCAACATCTGGCGCACCTGCGCCGCGACGCCGGCGGACATGATGCGATGCCCTTGCGGCAACTTGGTGGGGTGGCCGTTTACCGCCGCCACGATGTGCGGCGTGCGCAGGATGCCGCCGTTGGCGATCGCCGCGTATGCGGTTGCCATCTGGATCGGTGTCACCAGCTCCCCCTGCCCGATTGGCAAGTTGCCCATCGAGGAACCCGAGTATTCGCTGGGGTTCAACACCTTCCCCATTTCTTCGCCGGGCAAATCGACTCCCGTGCGCGTACCAAAGCCAAAACGGTGTACCCATTCGTTGAACGTGTCTTCGCCCTCCAGTTTGCCGATCTTGATTGCCCCCACGTTGCTCGACTGGGCGAGAATCTGACGTGTGGTGAGCATCTCTTCGGGGTGTTCCTCGGCGTCGTGGATCGTCCGTTCGGCGACCTGAATCTGGTCGGGGACATCAAATTCCGTGCCGGGTGTGATCAGCCCCTTCTGCAGCGCGCCGGTCACCGCCACCACCTTGAACGTCGAGCCCGGTTCATAGTTGAAGCTCACCGCCCTGTTCTCCAACGCGGCTTCGAGCGGTCCCTTGGCGGTGGGAGGATCCTGCAGATTCAACTGTGGCCAACTCGCCATCGCAAGGATCGAGCCCGTGTCCGGCTGCATCACGATCGCGGTGGCATCTTTGGGGTGGAAAACTCTCCCCACAGCATTTAGCACCGCTTCGGTGCGCTGCTGGATGTTTGCGTCCACCGTCAACTTCAACTGCGCGCCGGGCACCTCGCGGTGGAGGTCGGCGATCGAGATCGGCTGGCCGTGCGCATCGCTCACCACCCGCCGCTCGCCCTTGTGCCCGCGCAGGATCGCGTTGTCGGCGTACTCCAAACCCGACAGGCCGCCGCCTTCGCCCATCATGCCCAGCACCTGTGCCGCCAATGTGGCACGCGGGTATACCCGCCGCATCGTCGCCGTGGCGCTTACCCCGGAGATCTTCAATGCTTGCAGCGATGCCAGCAGCGCCTTCGCCCGCGCCGCCGGCAGCGCGTGTGCGAGGTAAACGAAGCCGCTGTGCTCGCTCAGCTCCCTGAGCACCGTCGCCTGCGAGCTCCCTACCAGCGGCGCCAGATGCTCGGCGGCGTCGAGCGGATCCGTCACCAGGTAGGGGTCGGCGGTGATGTCATCGGCCGGTTCGGAAATCGCCAGCACGGTTCCATGTTGATCGGTGATCGTCCCCCGCTGCGCCGGCACTTCTTCGATCGTCACCTGCTGTGTGTTGGCGGCCTTGCGCAACGCCGCGCCGTGCAACACCCCCAGGTACAGCGTGCGCCCCGCCGCCACTACCAGCAGCCCGAAGAACACCGCAAACAGCACGCCGATGCGGCTCTGCATGCTCGCCACCGCCGCCTAACCCCCGGGGGCCTGGACGCCGCCGCCGGTAGCGGTCGGCAGGCTTGCCGCTTCGGAGGCCCCACCGGTGGCGGGCGTGGACGCGGACGCGGACGCGGATGGTGCTTCCGCCGCGGGTGTTGCCGCAGACGGTGCCTGTTCGGTCGGTGCCTGTTCGGTGGCCGTTCCTATGCTTGAGGCTTCGCCGCCGGCGACGGCGCTCGGGTCTGTTTCCGCGCCAGTAGGAGCGCTCCCGCTCGTCGTTTCAGCACTGGCCGTGTCGGCGCTCGATGGGGTGCCGGTGGCCGCCGCGATGGAGCTTGCTTCAGTGCCGGTTGCTTCAGTGCCGGTGGTCGCGGTGGTCGAACTTGCTTCCGTGCCCGTGTCAGCTGCGCTGCCGGGCGCGGCCGCCCGCACATGAACGGGCTTTGCAAGCGCCGCCACCGCCAGTCGCACGTCCAGTGGACCGCGGAGCGTGTCGAAGTGCAACGCGCCCGGCGGCGCGGGCACCATGCCCTTGGCCTGCGCCAGCTGTTCGATCCGTTCCGCCGAGGAGAGCGCGGAGTCTTCGGCGGAGAGCACCGCGTTCTCCTCCTGCAGCAGTTGGGTGTGCTCAAGTGCGCGGCCAACCCCGACGCCCAGCTTCACGACCCACAGTTGCATCGCCACGATCCCGATCAGCGCAAACGCCACCACGCCGATCCATGCACGGGCGGGCGGGTTCCAGATCAGCCGGTCGAGCAGACGGTGGGGTAAGCGCTGCACTGCGCGCGCCGGGGAGTCGACGCCGGCACCACGCCGGAAGGAGCGGGCGGGACCGGATATGCGCCGTGGTCGCGAGGTCGGACGCAGCGGCTTGGCGGGGCGCCCGTCGCGCGCGGGACGGCGAGGCCGAACGGCTGGGGCTGGTACGGCAACCGCGGCGGGAGGTGGAGTCACGCTGTGTCTCCTCGATGCTCAGCCGTGCCTTTCGGGTGCTCGACCGCACCCCTTCGGTTCTCGGCCACACCCCTGGAGTTTTTGACCGCGCCCCCCGGGTCCCCCACTAGCTTCCGCGCGGCACGCAGCCGCGCCGAGGAGGCGCGCGGGTTGTGCGCGAGCTCGCCCGCGGAGGGCACGATCGAGCGGCGCGTCAATAGCGTCGCCTCGGGTTGGCGTCCGCACACGCACACCGGCAGCTCGGGCGGGCAGACACAGCCCCGGGCACGCTCCACCAGGAAGCGCTTCACACGTCTGTCCTCCAGCGAATGGAAAGAGATGCCGGCAAGCACACCGTTGTCGCGCAACAGCTCCCACGCCAGCGGCAGTGCGCGATCGAGCTGTTCGAGCTCGTCGTTGACGGCAATGCGCAGTGCCTGAAAGACCCGCTTGGCGGGATGCCCGCCGGCGAAGCGTGCGGGCGCTGGGATCGCCGCGTTGACGATCTCCACCAGCTCCTGCGTCGTTTGAATCGAGTCGGCGCCATACCGCTCGCGATGGCGCACGATCGCACGGGCGATCGCACCTGCGTGGCGCTCCTCGCCGAGCTCGCGCAGCATCCCCGCCAGGCGGCGCTGCTCCCAGGTCGCGAGGATCTCGCGCGCGTCGAGCTCCTGGTCGGGATCCATACGCATGTCCAGCGGCGCGTCGTAGGAGTAGGAGAAGCCGCGCTCACGCGTGTCCACCTGCATTGAGGACATGCCCAGGTCGAAATACACCATGTCCGCACGCAGCCCCTCCCGCGCGAGCAACTCCAACGCCTCGGCGTAGCCGTCACGGATGAAGCGCACCGTGCACGGCAGCTCCTCGGCGAGCTCCGCGAAGCGCTCCTCGGCCTCCGGGTCACGGTCGATCGCCACCAGCATCCCGCTCGTGCCCAAACGCTGGGCCACAAGACGTGCGTGGCCGCCGCCGCCGAAGGTGCAGTCGATCGCGACCTGTCCCGGCTGGGGGTCGCCCAGAGGGTGGCGCAGCCGGCCGGCCGGCTGGCCGAAACGGGGATTCGCGCCGGAGGCGCGTGTCTCCCGGCTTCGGTCGGGCCCCTCTTCTCTGAACAAGACCTCGATCAGCTCCCCGGCGAGCACGGGGATGTGAATGCTGGTCATGTCAAGCAGGATGGTCGACACGTGCGGTGATCTCCGCGACGCCGCTCAGCAACGTCGGTCGGTGCTCGTTCCAACGGTCACGGTCCCACAGCTCCAAGCGGTCGCCCGCGCCGACAACGACGACGTCCTTGCTCAGACCGGCGTGCTCGGCAAGAAAGCCGGGCAGCATGATCCGCCCGGCGGAGTCGAGCTCGGCATCCTGTGAGCTGCCGTAGAAGAAGCGCTCCAGCTCACTCAGGCGCGGCGAGAGCGGCGGCAGCTCGGCGAGCGCACGCTCGGTGTAGCGCTCGTACTCCTGCGGACGCCACACCCCGATACAGGGCTCCAAGTCGACGGGCATCGCCATCACCACGCCCTCCGCGAGCGTCGCGCGGTAACGGGCTGGCACCGTGAGGCGGTTCTTGGCGTCGAGGGTGTGGTCGAAGGTGCCACGGAAAGCCACTGGGGGAGGCTCCTGATTGTCTGACTGGAAAACGAGGCGCCCGGCCGAAGCCGGGTGATCCGCGCCTGCGGCGCGAGTCCCCGTTTCGGCCGGCCGGCCTCTTTGAAGCCGAGGTGGAGAGGTGGGAGGAGCCCCTCCACCTCGGCTCGTTCCCGGCAAAGTACCCCACTTTCCCCCACAACGCAACCCCAATTGCACATTTTTCCCCACTTCGCCCTTCCAACCACCTCCAGATGCTCGAAAATCCCTGCAAAGCGACGCGTTTCAAGGCTCCGGCCAGCAGCCGCCGCAAGCGCCGAAAACCGCAAGCCCGGCTGCATCGCCGCAATCCGCAGCAGGAATTGCATGTGCGCGTTGCGACTTGCGCGAACGCCGGGCTGGGACATAGGATCTTTCTCGTGCCACGCACCGCCTCTCTGGCAGCTCCGTCGATGGCTCTCGTCGCGGCGCTCCTCGCCATCGCATTTGGGGGCTGCGGATCGAGCCCGAGCGGCACAAGCGCCAGCCCAGCCACGGTGACGCCAGCCGCGGCGCCGCTGTACATCGACGCCGTCCTCAAGCCGGAGGGCGACTTGAAGACGAATGCCACTGCGGCGGCACGCACGCTTACGCATCGGCAGAAGCCGTTCGAAGGGCTGCTGCAGCTGCTGGCGGGCCCCACGGGCAAGGCACCGAACTACGCCAAGGAAATCGAACCGTGGCTGGGACCCCACGCAGGGCTGTTCCTCAGCACGATCAGCCTTGCGCGCGCACAAAGCCTGCTGGGTAGCGAAACGCTCACGAAAGCGTTCTCCGAAGGGCTCAGCGGCCTGGAAGCCGCGCTGCTTGGGCAGAACGGTCTGCAGGCCGCTCTCGGCAGCTCGGCGCAGGGGGCGCTGGTACTCGACACCAGCGATGTCGCCAAGGCAAAAACATTCCTCGAAGGCCAAGCCCATAGCGCCGGCGCGCACACAACCAGCTACCGCGGCGTCACCTACCAGGTCTCTCCCGACGGCGTGGCCGAGGGGATCGTGCATCGCTTCGCGGTGATCGGCAGCGAAGTGGGGCTCAAGAGCGTGATCGACACGGCCGTCGGCGGGCCGTCGCTGGCGCAGGCAAGCGCCTTCTCGAAACTCACCTCCACCGCCGAACCCGGCTCCCTCGCCAACGCATATCTCAGCCCGGAAGAGCTCACCCACGCACTGAAAGGCGGCGGCACAGAATCGATCCTGCCGCTGCTGGTGGGTCTACTCGGGAAGCCCGGCCAGCTGTATCTATCGGCGATCCCCAGCGCCAACGCAGTGACGCTCGATCTGGACACGCTGCCATCAGCCTCAGCCTCGGCCGCGAGCGGATTGGGCGCAGCGGCGTTGGGCGAAGGCGGGGCGCAGGTGTTGCGCAGCCTCCCCGGCAACTCCTGGCTGGCGGTGGGCATCGGCAACCTCGGCACCGCATTCGGCCACACCGCACAAGGCCTTGGGGCGCTCGCTTCGCTGGCTGGGGCAATCAATCTCGACGGGATCGACTTCGGCAAGTTGCTGGCGCCACTGAGCTCGGCTGCGCTGAACGTGCAGCGCGACCTGTTCAGTTGGGCAGGCGCCACCGGGCTGTATGTGAGCGGCAGCAGCATTCTCGAACTCAAGGCAGCGGCTGTCATCACCTCCAACAACCAGGCCCGCGCGCGCGCCGCGGTCGCAAAGCTCGCGCAGGCCTACCGCGAAGCGGGCGCACAAACCTCGCCGACCTCGGTGCCCGGCACCGAAACAGCGGTGACGGTGAAGCTGCCGAGCTTCCCGTTGCAGCTAACGCTGGCGGCGGGGCAAGGCAAGTTTGTGGCGGGGTTGGGCGCTGCCTCAATCGAGGAAGCTCTCAGCCCCCAAAGCACCCTGGAAAGCTCCTCCTCGTACAGCGCTGCAGCGAGCGCTCTCGGCCAGGGAATCAAGCCGAGCGCACTGATCGAATTCCACACGCTCTCGGGGCTGCTCGAATCGCTGGGGCTGGGCCAGGCCCCGGGCATCTCCGGGTTCGCCTCAGCGATCGCCCCGCTCGGCACCGTCACCGCTGGCGGCGGCGCCTCGCTCTCCGATGGTGTCAAGCGAGCGCGCGTCGTGATCGGCTTGCAGCCGACGAGCGAATCCAGCTCGAGCGGCTAGCGGGCAAGCGATCGGCGATCCGCGTGCTCAAGCCGTAGGCTCGCCTCGCGCCACACCATCCGCCCGGGGCCTCTCGCTACCTTCCGTCTCGATGATCACCCGGCAAGGCCGCCGGCTCAGCAGGTAGAGCGCAGTCGGGCCGATGCGCCGCTCACCGGCGGGGGCGTGCAGCGTCGACCAGTAGATCGCGTCAGCGTGCAGCCGCCCCGCCTCCTCCGCCAGCGCGGCGCCAGGGTTGCGAGTGCGAATCACGCCAGTGTGGATGCGGATGCCCGCGCGCCGCGCCTGAATACGTGCGCTCTCCAGCACCGAGCGTCCGTGCGCCTCCTCCTCCTCAAGCCCCGCCTCCAGCGACAACTCCGGAGGGACGGGCAATACGAAGACGGCATGGATCACACCTCCCTTGCCGATCAGCTTGGCGGCGCGGCCGATCGCGGCGGCGCTCACATCATCCCCAAAGATAGGTACTAGGGCGATGCGGTAGCCGGGGATTCCAGCCGACCGTCGTGGACTGTGCTCGGTGGGGCGCGCCATCCCCGTGAAGGTTAGGCCCACGCAGAGAACCCTGAGGCGCCCTTGCAATCTCGCATGCAACACCCCCACACAGGGAGGAAGTCAGCTTATGATTCCGACGGCTGGAGGCCGACCGGAAGCTCCTGGCAACTCACGTCATGGATACGACACGCCGCGGAAACTACAACTCAGGCGAGGACTTTGTCCTCGAATATGGGGAGCTGCGCTTCACCTTCAACGAGGACGACTTCGCCGAGCGCTGCGAGCAGGCCGCGTTGAAGCTTGGATTCGTGGGCGGCAGGCTCGGAGAGGATGAGCTCGAAGACCTCGTCAACCTCGCCGTCAACGGCGAGATCCTCGACCCGGCGTCGGCGCTCGGCGAACACGTCAACGAATGCTGGGCTGAGCTCGTCGGCCCTGCCGAGCGCTCGCTGGTGCACTGGCTACGCCGGCTGGTGTTCCGCGGAGCGTGGCTTGACCAGCGCGTCAACGAGGGCGAGCTCGGGGTGGCGTTCGTCGAGGAGACATGCAGCTTCGCCTACGTGCAACCAACCGATTCGCGATCAGCCGCCAGTGGCGCGCCGATCGAGCTCTCGCCCGAGCCTTCCTGGGCACGGGTCGCCTACTTACGCTAAAAGCGTCGGTTTCAAAATAGACGGTGAGCTGCATCTGGGCGCGCCGATCCTTTGCAGCCGGCTCCACCGGCTTCCCAGAGCCCGCTAACCGGTCAGCGCCGAGGCGCGGGCCTTGGTGATCGCCGCGGCGCCATCCTCGCCCACCAGCAGCTCGGGCCGCACGACACCACTGCTCGCCAGGTCTAGTGCCGGGATGCGCCCGGTGGAGGTGAGCGCAACATCAAGCGCGATCACTGTGCTCTCGCCGCCAAGCGGACGGGTGGTGGTGGCAATCAGTGTGAGCGAGCCACCCTCGGCGAGGTTGCGAGCGCCGGCGAGGATGCGCCGCGCGGCGTGCGGTGGCAAGCAGTCGAGTGTGTCAACCAGCACCACCACGTGTCCGCCACGGGCGGCCACCCGCTTGGCGGTGTCCACCACGTGCTCCACAGTCTGGGCCTGCAGCTCGGCGGAGGCGCCGAGGTCGAGCGCGGCGGCGGGCGCCACGGGCCCCTCGCGCCAGGCGGCGATCTCCTCGGGACGGACGCCGCTGAGCACCAGCATCACCTCCAAGCCCTCGCGCCCGGCGAGCGCACCAAGTAGAACGTCGCAGCGTCTCGGTCTTGCCGGAGCGGGACGCTCCGACGATCGTCGCGCGCGAGCCGCGGCCGATCGGGGTGAGCCATTCGATTGCCCCCAGCGTAGGGTCCTGAGGGTCCAACTCCAGGCGCTCAGCCGGGTAAGCAACCGCGATGTCCTCGTAGCGAGTGCCCTCGGCGACGGACTCCGCGGGGGCGCCATTGATCGTGTCGATACGCGCCAGCGACGGGTAACGCTCCGACTGGCGCGGGGTGCGTACGGGGCCGCTCACGCGATCGCCCGACACCAGTTCGCAACGGCGCACCTGAGCAGCGGAAATGTAGACATCCTCGTCGGAGGCATCCGGCGGCGAGACCCGCAGAAAGGCCGAGCCATTGCCCAACAGCTCGACGACGCCCTCAGCGACCCGTTCCGTGCGGGTCTTTGCGCCGGCGGGCTCCTCCTTGGTCGCCTTTCCATCCCCGCTCTGCTCCTGGCCCTCGGCGGGCCCTTTGGCGCGCCGAGGGCGCGTGGGGCGCCGCCGGCGCACGGTGCGCGGTCGATCACCCTCCTCGGCGGCATCCGGCTTCTCGCCATCGCTCTCGCCGGCGCTTTGCGCCTCGGCGTCGCTTTGCGCCTCGGCGTCACCCGCCTCGGCATCGCGCTGCTTGGCCTGCCGCTTGCCAGCGCCCCTTGCGACCCGGCCTCCGTCGGCGCTCGCGCCGCCCGAGCGCTCGAGGATCGCGTCGATCAAGTCGGCCTTGCGTAGTCTGCGAAACCCGTCGAGGCCGATCTGGTCGGCGATCGCGTGTAGATCGGCTAGGGGGCTCGCGTCAAGCTCGGAGCGCTCGAGTACGGTCATTTTCGGTTCCTTCCTTCTTCGATGGATTGGGTGGTTGGCGCCCGGCCGCGTTGGACAGCGGTCGGCACCCCGTGTGCGTGACAGCTTACATCCGGTGCCAGTGCGACCCCGGGTTCGGCGGATCCAGGCTTAGCCTGGTCGTGTTTGAACCTGCTCGTGCCTCAATTCCTCGGCGAGCACGAGATCCCTCTCCGGGTAACCCTCGCCTGCGAGGGCTGTGCGCACCGTGAGGAAGTCCGCCGCCGCGGCGACATCGTGCACACGGAAGATGTGCGCGCCGGCGTCAACACCGTGGGCCAAGGCGGCGAGCGTGCCGGGTAGCCGCTCACGCGGCGGGCGACCGGTGAGGGCGCCAATGAAGTCCTTGCGCGAAATTGCCATCAGTAGGGGCAAGCTGAGCTCGTGCAGACGCGCGACGTGCGCGAGCAGCGCGATCGTCTGGGCCGGCGTCTTGGCGAAGTCAGGCCCCGGGTCGAGAATCAGCTGCTCGCGGGCCACGCCGGCCTCGACAGCCACGGCTACCCGCTCACGCAGAAAGTCGAGCACCTCGCCAACCACGTCCCCGTAGAGGTTGGGATCCTGCCTGCGCTCGCGGGGGGCGGCAGCGGTGTGCATCAGCACCAGCGCAGCGCCGCTCTCCGCGCAGACCGTGGCCAGTTCGGGGTCGAGCAGGCCGCTCACATCGTTGACGATCCGCGCTCCGGCGGCGATCGCAGCGCGAGCGACGGGGGGCTTGTAAGTGTCCACCGAGACGATCGGACCAGCGTGGCCGAGCTCGCCGGCGATGTGCTCGATCAGCGGTACCACGCGCGCGATCTCCTCCGCGACGGGCACGGGCGGACGCCCAGTGGTCGCCGACTCGCCGCCGATGTCGAGGATGTCCGCGCCGGCGGCGGCAAGCTCCAACGCCAACTGCACGCGCTCCTCCAAGCTCGCATAGCGGCCGCCGTCGCTAAATGAGTCGGGCGAGGCGTTGACCACGCCCATCAACCGCGGGCGCGCGCCGAGGTCCAGCACGCGATCGACGGCGCGCAGCCGCAACAACGGCGTCACGAACCGGCCTCCGCCGCGGAGGCGATCCCCTCCGCGCGGGCCTCCTCGGCGAAGCGCTCGATCTCCTCGCGAGTGCGCTGCGCACTCCAGCGAAGCTCTCCAGCGAGCACGTCCGCCACGCGTTGCACCGCCAGGGGCGGCTCGTCCGGCGACGATCGGCCCGACGACGAGCCAACCGAAGCCGAGGGACAGTCGCCTTCTGCTTGCATCCCCGTTTCGGTCAGCGCGCGCGCAGCCAGCAGCCACAGGCGGGTGCGGCGCAGCAGCACGTCGGCGATGCTGCCTGCCTGCTCGCGGCGGGCGGCGAGAGCGACCTCGGCAAGCAGGTCGGGGAAGCCGGGAACGATCGGCTGAGCCAGCTCCCCCCGCTCGGTCGCGAGCGCCAGCACGTCGTGCGCGGCATACCCGTAGCGAGCCGCCAACGCTGCGTATGACTCGTCTGGCACGCCCTCCACGCGCTGCAACTCCTCCACCGCGACCGGCTGCCCGAGCGGAATCTCGTGCGTACGGCAGGGCGCCTCACGCGCATCGCGCTCGACGAGACGGTCGACGGTGAGCTTGGCCATCCGCCGCCAAGTCGTGAGCTTGCCGCCCGTGATTGTGATCATCCCGCTAGAGGTCTCATACAGCTCGGCTTTGCGCGAGATGTCCACCGACTTCTTTGGGTCGCCGCCGGAGATCAGCGGCCGCACCCCGGCGTATGCGCCAGTCAGGTCGCGAGGGCGCAGGGACGTGGCGAAGAATGTGTTGACGGCGTCCAACAGGTAGTCGATGTCCTGTGTTGAGGGCCGTACGTGCGCAAGATCGCCCTCGTAGTCGTTGTCGGTGGTGCCCACCAACGTGCGCCCCAGCCACGGCAACGCAAAAATCGAGCGACCCTCGCCGGCCGGCACCACCGCTCCGGCGACCAGTGGCAAATCTTCGGAGTCGAGCGTGAGGTGGGTGCCGCGGCTGGGTCTGATGAACGGCACCGACGCTCGCCCGCCCGCCGCGGGCCCCTCCAACTCGGCCGCTTCGCGGAGCTCCTGCGGGCGCAGCTCGTCGGCCCAAACGCCGGTCGCGTTGATGACGTTGGCGGCGCGCACCGTCAGCTCGCCACCCCCCTGCAGGTCACGCGCGCGCACCCCACACGCACGGCCGTTCTCTTCGAGCAGGCCGACAACCGCCACGCGGTTGGCGCACACTGCGCCAAAGCGCTCAGCCTCACCAAGCACGGTGAGCACCAACCGTACGTCGTCGGTTTGGCAGTCGTAGAAGAGATATCCCCCGGTCGGCTGGCGGGGGCCGAGCGCGGGCAGCAGCTCCAGCACCTCCTCGCCCGAGATCATGCGGTGGCGTTCGGGACTCCAGCTATGTTCCTCGCCTGCCCCCCTGCGACGGCGTCCACGCTCGACCGACATCACGTCGTACAAGTTCAATCCCACCCCCATCAGGCGGTCGGGGCGGACACCTTCGAAGGCGGGCACCACCAGCGGCAGCGGGCGCACCAGATGGGGTGCGAGCGCCACCAGCAGCTGGCGCTCGAGCAGCGCCTCGCGCACCAAGCCGAGGTCGAAGTTCTGGAGGTAGCGCAGTCCCCCGTGCACCAGCTTGCTCGAGCGGGAGGAGGTACCCGAGGCATAGTCGGCGCGCTCCAGCAGCGCCACGCTGTAGCCGCGGGTGGAGGCATCGAGGGCGACGCCGGCGCCTGTGATGCCACCGCCGATCACAACCACGTCGAACTCCTCGCCCTCCAGCGCCCCGATGGCCTGCTTGCGCTCGATCACGATCGCCAGTCTGGCAGAGGCCCACGCGTAGGGCCAGCCATAAGACCCGAGCAGGTTGTTTAGCCAGCCGCGCCCTCAGTTAGCCAGCCGCACTCTCAGCGCTTGCAACGGCGCGCTCGCCGGGCCGGACGGCGCGAGCGGTGAGCGGCGTGGCCTCGGTGTCCCGTCCGTCGCACGGTGGGACAGACACCGCGATGGATTCCCCCCGCCGAGGCAAATGGGGGTGCTCCGAGGAAGCGCAGCACCGCGGGATCGGCAACGCTCAGATACACACCGGGGAAGCCGGCCTGGCCGCAACCGTTGCCGAAGTCCACCAGCCCGAGCAGCACATCGCCACCGGGCGATCCATCCGCGGGACCGGGGGCCACCAGCGGTCCGCCGCTGTCGCCATAGCAGGAGTCGGCGTGCCCCTGCCCTTCGCCCGGTGCGCCGCCGGCGCACATCATCCGTGGCGTGATCGGCTGTTCGATCGAGGCGTACGCTTCTTCGCAGAGCGTCGTGGCGACGAGCGGCACACGCGTCTTGTGCAGACGCAGCGGATAGCTCGGCGCGCCGCCTGGTTGCGGGTTGAGATCGCCCCAGCCGCTCACCATCGCCTGCGTCGTCGCAGCCGCCGCCAGCACCCCGTTCGGGGCCAGCGGCGCGATCGTCGTGCGGCCGTCGAGCGCCGGCGTCGACCCGCTCCACAACGGTCGCGCAAGGCGCAACACCCCAACGTCGTAATCGCTGACAGTGGCGTTGTAGGCAGGGTCGACGGTAGCGGCCACCACAGGATCCCTTACGCTCCCAGAGTCGGTCGGTTCGAGGTAGGTGGAGCCGGCTAGCACCTCGATTTCAGCGGGCGGGCTGTGGTGTCCACCTTCGCTGAACAGGCAGTGCGCAGCCGTTGCCACGCGCGTGGCGTCAAGAATCACCCCACCGCAGAAGAACCCCTTCGCGGGCGACCCCGCACGCGGGTCGTACAGCGCCACTTGGAAGGGGAATTCAGTGATCGACGCAGCGCTACCGTCGACGATGCTTGCGTTTGCGACCGGCGCCGTCGCGGCCTCGCCCCTGGCTCGCAAAGCACTCCCCTGCGCGAGCGCGGGACCGACCGCAACCCCTCCCAAGACCCAAATCACGGTGGCCACCCCCTCCGCAGCGTGAGCACGCCGGAGTGCGGTAACAAGACCGTTCATCCCTCTCAGTTGAGAATAACGTACAGCGACGGACGATGCAACCTATGTGCGGAGAAAACACTTAGCTCTCCACTGAGAATCTTTCACTCTCAATGAGTGGGTGATACGCGCACGTCCGCAACCGTGAGGGCCACCCGAACAGCGAGGCCACCCACGACGACCACATGCACCCCGCCCTACGCCGCAGACGGCTCAGCACCGGACGGCTCGGCACCCTCTCTCGAGCTGGGCACGGTCGTGTCGACGGCGATGCGGGCGGCGCGGCTCGCTCCAAGAAAGGGGGTAAGTGCGATGTAGGTCACCTGCGGCGCGAGCAGCACCACGCGAGCGATCGGCTCGTGTTGGATGTGGTGTTGTAGGAGCTCCCAGATCGCGCCGCCAATGGCGTCGGCGGCGATCGGCGGCACCAGGCGATCGGCCTGGACCAGCTCGAAGCCGGGACGCAAATAAGCGACGAACGCGGCGACGATCTCGTCGCGCAGCTGTAGCGCCTCAGGGTCGGCGGTGAAGATGTCGACGAACCCAAGCCGCGCATGGCCAGGCTCGACGGCGAGGAAGCGCAGGTAGGCCCGCAGGCCGGCCGCGACGGCCCGCGGCCAGTCGCCAACCTGGACAGCGTACGCTTCGACGGCAGCCTGAAAGCCCCATTCTCCGCCAATGCGCCCGGCGGCGAGGAAGGCGTCGCGCTTGCCGGGGAAATGCTCGTAGAAGGTCTTGTGCGAGATGTTGGCGCGGCGCGCAATCTCGGTGACGGTGAGCCCGGTGTAGCCCTTCTCGGCGACGACGTTGGCGACGGCATCCATGATCCGCTCGCGCTGGCTGTACTCGATGAACTCGCGCGTGAGGTCGTGCCGCCCACTGGGCAGCCGCGCGAAGCGCTCGCGGGGAGAGTCGGGACGCCAGGGAGACGCCGCCGCGGCCCCCATGAACTCCTCGTGGACGTTCTGCAAACGATCGTCGCCGGGTGAGGGCGAGAGCTGCCGCTGCCCATCCGCGGACGGCCGGCGCCCACGTAGCAGCTCGCCGGCGGCCGCCACCCACCCGGCGAGCACCGGCGGGACAGTGGGGGGATAACAGAGCGCCCACGCGGTTAGCTCGTCAGCGAGTCCGGGCAGCTGTTGTGCCTCGTCGCGGCGCAACCGGATCGAAACGACCTCGCGCACGCCCCCAAGCACTGCCTTGATCGTGAGCTCGTCGGCCGCCGCGGCAGGAGCCGCGACCCCGCCACGCAATCGGCGGATCAGCGCGAGGAGTGCACGGTCGTAGCGCTCCCGACCCCGCGAGCCGCCGCCCAGTCCGCCATACACCAGAAACGCCGCCGTGTCGGGCTCGGCGGCGGCGAGCTCCAGGAACGCCCCCATCCCGGCGCGTACGGAGCCCTCCACGCCGCGCGCGCGGCGGTACGCGTCGACAACGCTGCGGGTAACGCGTCGGGAAGTCTCGGCGTAGGCGTCGAGAAAGCATGCCTCCTTGTCGCCATAGAGCGTGTAGAACGTGGGCCGCGAAATATGCGCCAGGCGGATAATGTCGCTCACCCGGACCGCCGGGTAGCCACGCTGGCCGACGAGCTCGATCAACGCTGCGCGCAGCCGCGCGCGCTGATGGCGCGCGACGGCGTCTGCGTCGAGCCCATGGATCCGCGGCGCGAGCCCGCGGTAGCGCTCCCCGCTGGTCTGCCTGCTGCTCATCGCAACGCCCGGCCGATCGTGCCCATCGCTTGGCGACTCCCCTCCGCGGAGATCCTGATCGCATTCGGCCCTCGGCTGCCCCGACGGCCGAGCACCGCTGCCGCCACCGCATACGCGGGGCGACCATGGCTCGATCTTAGCGATTTAGCCTTGACAATTGGTGAGGCTGGAGTACTGGGACCTGCGCCGACAACCTTGCTTCCCATTGGAATCCTCCACCTGACATCATAAACTATGATTTGACATCGTGTCAGATAGTGTGTTACAGTGCCGCTATGCACTGTGGGACAGGCAATTCGGGGCAAGTGATCGAGGATTACTTGATCGAGGGCTTGACTGACAAGCGAGGGAGATGGAGCGAGGTGACATGCTGATGTCGGCGGCATCAATGGGGGCTTCTGGCCCCGCCTCAGGTACAGCGATGTATGTGAAGCTCAAGCAACGGCGAAACGGGCCGAGGCATGCGCAGATGGCACTCCGGGAGCGAGCCCACCTGCACGGAGAGCCAACGCCGGAGGAGGTGGCGCACCGTGCCCGCGCGGAGTCCTGAGACAGCGCGCGCCCAGCGCTCGCGGGCGGTCGCGATCACGGCCCGCCCCCCCAGCCGCCACGTGGAGCGGCCGAACACGAAGACCGAGGAGCCGCGCAACAGGGTGCGGGAGGTGCAGCGTGCGCGACTACTGGCGGCGGCGGCGGCGAGCATCGACGAGGCCGGCTACGCGCAGCTGAGCGTCACCCAGCTGGTCGCTCGCGCGGGGGTATCGCGCGGAACCTTCTACGAGCTCTTCGCCGACCGCGAAGACGTCTTCCTGGCGGTGTTCGACGATGCGGTCGCGGAGATTCGCGCGGCGGCCGCGGAGGCAAGCACTCCAAGCGGCAAGTGGGAGGAGCAGGTGCGCGCGTACCTGGAGACGATGTTGGGCGTGCTCGAGGAGGAGCCGGCGCTGGCGCGCCTGTGCCTAGTGGAGTCGCAACAGGCCGGCGTGAAGGTGCAACGACGCCGCACGGAGATCAACGACGGACTAGCGCGGATCGTCGATCAGGGTCGCGAGGGCGGGCGGGGACGACGCGGCAGCGGCCCCCCGCCGCTGACCGCCCACAGCGTCGTAGCAGGGGCGGTGTCGGTAGTGCATGAGCGTTTGTTGAGCACCACAGCCGGACCGCTGAGCGAGCTGGTAGGGCCGCTGATGAGCATTATCGTGTTCCCCTTCCGCGGACCGGAGGCCGCCGCCGCCGAGCTGGGGCGTCCGGCCCGGAAGACCGGCAAGCGGCGGAGCGCCGGCAAGCGCGAGCGCGCCGTCGTCCCTCTGGACGACGTGGGGAGCCGTCTGACCTACCGCTCGATGCTGGTGATCGCGTTTGTGGCGGAGCACCCGGAAGCCAACAATCGCGAGGTGGCCGACGGCGTGGGCATCTCCGACCAAGGCCAGATCTCCAAGCTGTTGATCCGCCTCGCCTCGCTGGGGCTGATCGAGAACGCCGTGGAGAGCGGCGGCAGGGGGATCGCCAACGCCTGGCTGATCACCCCCAAGGGCAGCGAGATCAGACGCGCCGTGCAGGCTTAACGGAGGCGGCTACAACCCCGCCAGCTCGGCGGTGATCTCGCTGACCGCACCCTTAGCGTCACCGAACAGCATCGCGGTCTTGGGGTCGAAGTACAGCTCGTTTTCGATCCCCGCAAAGCCGGGGTTCATCGAGCGCTTGATCACGATCACCGAGTGGCTGTCCGCCACCTCGAGGATCGGCATCCCGTAGATCGGCGAAGAGGGATTGCTCTTGGCGGCCGGGTTGGTGACATCGTTGGCGCCAATCACCAGCGACACGTCAGTGCGGGTGAACTCCGGGTTGATGTCGTCCATCTCCTTGAGCTGGTCGTAGGGCACGTCGGCCTCGGCGAGCAGCACGTTCATGTGGCCCGGCATCCGTCCCGCCACCGGGTGGATCGCATATTTGACGTCCACGCCCCGTTTCTCGAGCTCGGAGGCGAGCTCGCGCACGGCGTGCTGGGCCTGCGCGACCGCCATCCCGTAGCCGGGCACGACGACCACGCGGCTGGCGTAGGCGAGCTGGATCGCCGCGTCGGCGGCGGTGGTCGAGCGCACCGTGCCGGCGTGCTCGCCCGCCCCCGAAGCGCCCTCGACGGCGCCGCCCCCACCGAAGCCGCCGGCGACGATCGCCGGGATCGAGCGGTTCATCGCCGTGGCCATCAGGTTGGTGAGGATCGTGCCGGAGGCGCCCACGATCATGCCCGCCACGATCAGCGCAGGGTTGTTGAGCGCCATCCCCGTCGCCGCCGCGGAGAGGCCGGTGAAGGCGTTAAGCATCGAGATCACCACGGGCATGTCGGCGCCGCCGATCGGCAGCACCACCGCGTTGCCGAGCAGCGCGGCGACGATCAGCATGCCGATGAACAGCAGTTCGGAGTGTGCGCCCGCGACCAGGTCGATGCCGGCGGCGAGCGCGAGGATCAGCAGCACGAGGTTGACCGCCTGCTGGGCGGAGCCGAAGGAGATGGGGCGTCCGGGGATGACTTCCTGGAGCTTGCCGAAGGCGATGTTGGAGCCCCAGAAGGAGATCGAGCCGACGATCGCGGCGAACACGGAGAAGATCGCGATGTATGTCGGGGGCGTGATGTGGAGTACGGCGTAGAAGCCTGCTGCCGGGGACAGGCGGACGAAGGGGCCCTGCAGGACGCCCCGACCGAGCGTGTGGATGTAGACCGTGTGGGCGCCATACGTGGAGCCGTAGTGGCGGAACTCCACCCACGAGATCAGCGCCACCGCGCCACCGCCGACGCCGTTGAAGAGTGCCACCATCTGCGGCATCGCGGTCATCTTCACGTTGCGCGCCGCGGGGATGCCGACGGCGGCGCCGAGCGCGATGCCGAGCGCGATCAGGCCCCAATTGCCCTCGCCGGGGTTGAGCAGCGTGGCAATGACCGCGATCGCCATGCCCACCGCCGCGGTGCGGTTGCCGCGTACCGCTGTGGTCGGCCCGGAGAGGCCGCGCAGCCCCTGGATGAAGAGCGCGAAGGCGACGATGTAGAGGATGTAGATGAAGCTTTCGCTCTGCAGGAAGGAGGTGGCTAGGGGGGGGCTCATTTGCCGGCCTCCTCATCCTCTGCGTCGGCGGCCTTGGGGAGCGGCTTCGGATCTGCCTTCGGGAGCGGCTTGGGCCGGGACTTGAACATCTCGAGCATCCGATCGGTCACGAGGAAGCCGCCGACGATGTTGATCGTGCCGAACGCCACCGCGATCACCAGCAGCGCCTTGCTGAGACCGTCGAGCCCCGGGAGGCCGAGCAGCAGCAAGCCCCCGAGCAGCACGATCCCGTGGATCGCGTTGGTGCCCGACATCAGCGGCGTGTGCAGCGTGTTGGGCACCTTGGAGATGACCACGAAGCCGATGAAGCCCGCGAGCACGAGGATCGCGAGGTTGGTGGTGAGGACGCTGGCGAGGATCATGCCGGTGAGCCTCCCGCCGGCGTCGTCGGACCCGGACTCCCATCGCCCTCGCCGCTGCCCCCGCCACTGGGCCCACCCGGGCCGCCGCGCGACCCGCTCCCGGCGGCCGCCTCGACGGCGGCCTTCGCCCCGGCGTGCACGATCTCGCCCTCGCGCACGATGCAGGCGCCCTTGACGATCTCATCCTCGAAGTCGAGCTTCAACGCGCCGTCCTCGCCCACGAGCAACTCAAGCAGCGCCAGCACGTTGCGTGCGAACAAAGCCGAGGCGTGCTCGGGCAGCGTGGCCGGCAGGTTGAGCGGGGCGAGGATGGTGACGTTGTGGCGTACGACGGTCTCTCCCGGCTCAGTCAGCTCGCAGTTGCCACCCGCTTCGCCCGCGAGGTCCACCACCACCGAGCCCGGTCGCATTCCCCGCACCGCCTCCTCGGTCACCAGCTTCGGCGCCGGGCGACCGGGCACCAGGGCAGTGGTTATGACAACGTCGAAGCCCTTGATCGCCTCGGTGAGCGCCTGTTGCTGGCGGGCGCGCTCCTCCTCGGTGAGCTCGCGCGCATAGCCCCCCTCGCCGCTCGCCTCGACGCCGAGATCCAGCCACATCGCCCCCAGTGAGCGCACCTGCTCAGCGACCTCGGGACGCACGTCGTAGCCGGTCGTGCGTGCCCCCAGCCGTTTGGCGGTGGCGATCGCCTGCAGGCCCGCCACGCCGGCCCCCAGCACGAGCACCTTGGCCGGGGGGATCGTGCCCGCAGCGGTCATCAGCATCGGGTAGAAGCGCCCCATCGCCTCGGCTCCCAGCAATGCTGCGCGGTAGCCCGCGACATTGCTCTGCGAGGAGAGCGCATCCATCGACTGCGCGCGCGAGATCCGCGGGATCGCCTCCATCGCCAGGGCTGTCGCTTTCGCCGCGGCGAGCGCTTGGGTGCAGGCGGGGGCTGTGAGCGGTGCGAGGAAGCCCACCAGCAGCGAGCCCGCTCCCAGCAGCCCAACCTCCTGGGCGGTGGGAGGCGCGATCTTGACGACCACGTCGCTGCGCCACACCTCGGCGGCGTCGTCGCTCAGCTGCGCACCGGCCTCCGCGAACGCGTCGTCGGGCAGCAGCGCGTCCGCGCCCGCGCCACGCTGCACGAGGACCTCCAGTCCTCTGGCCTTCAGCTTGCCGACCACCTCGGGCACCAGCGCCACTCGGTGCTCGCCCGCCGCAGTCTCCTTCGGAACGCCAACCCGCATCTGAGGGCCGGGAACGTATCCGATTGAGCGGACGCGCGCCACCACGGTCGACCATCTGCCAAACTGGCGGTGCCGATGACGGTCAATCTGACCCGCATCTACACCAAGCTCGGAGACGCTGGAGAGACCCACCTCGGCGACATGAGCCGTGTCTCCAAGTTGCACCCCCGGGTGGAGGCCTACGGCACCGTGGACGAGCTCAACTCGGTGGTGGGCGTGGCGCTGTTGCAGCCCGGTTTGCCAGACAACATCGCCGCATGGCTGCGCCGGATGCAGAACGACCTGCTCGACCTCGGCGCCGACCTCTCAGTGCCCAGCGGCGACGAGCGCGAGCGGTTGCGCATCACCGCCGAGTACACCGAATGGTTGGAGCAAGCCTGCGACGAGGTCAACGCGATACTGCCGCCGCTGCACTCCTTTGTGATCCCCGGGGGCAGCCCCGCGGCGGCGCATCTGCACGTCTGCCGCACGGTGTGTCGGCGCGCCGAGCGCCAAGCGCTGGCGGTGCAAGACGCCAACCCCGAGGTCGTGCGCTACCTCAACCGGCTGTCCGATCTGCTGTTCATCCTCGCTCGCGCGCTCAACGAGGCGCAGACGGGATCCGAGCCGCTGTGGGACCCGGGGTCGCACGAGGCCGCCGGCTGACGCACGAGGCCGCGGGCTGACGCACGAGGCCGCGGGCTGACGCACGAGGCCGCCGGCTGACGCACGAGGCCGCCGGCTGACGCACGAGGCCGCCGGCTGACGCACGAGGCCGCGGGCTTCATCCAGGCAGACCGGCGGACCGCTTACGCAGGGCGGCGGCGCCGCCAGATCGGCCCCGGCTCATCCCAGGCGCGACCCAAGGCGCTCACCGCCAGCGAGACACACAACGCGGCGAGCAGATAGCCACCCAGCACGTCGCTGGGCATGTGCCAGGCGAGGATCAGCAGCGAGCAGCCAACCGCCATCGCGAACGCGCAGCCGAACGCCGCCACCAGCGGACGCAGGCTGTGGGGAGCGACGAGCAGCGCGCACAGCACAAGCGTCATCGCCGCGGTCGCATGGCCGCTGGGCCACGAGGCGGGGCCTACCCACTGCCAGCCGACACTGTCGTGCGGGTGCGCGAGCAGCGGCTTGAGCAGCTCGGCGATGCCCGGCGCCGCCGGCAGCACGATCGCCACCGCCAATGCCACTCGCGGCCGGCGGCGCAGCAACGCGACAGCCACCAGCAGCAACGCCCAGACGGTGTAGAGCAGCGGGTCGAGTAGGTGCAGCAGGCTGTTCGCGACCGTATCCACGCGCGGGCGGCTCAGCTTGGTGAAGTCGTTCAGCACCACCGCATCGCGCAGATGGATCGCGGGGACCAGCTCGGCGAGCGTCCAGGTGGCGGCCATCGCGAGCACGCACAATGCGGCGGCGCGCAGCGCCCAGGCGCGGCCCGGCCGCTCTCCGGCCCGGTCCGGTCGTCCACTTCGGGTTACGCGGGCCTGCCTCGGCGCACCCGTGGCGGGACGAACCGTATGGCTGGCAGCCGTCAGCGGTGCACTCGACATCTCTAGAGGGTAGAGCCCTCAACTGCTCATGCCGAGGACCAAAGCGAGCGAGCGCTCGACCTCCGTGAGCGTCTCTGGTGTGAGCGCCCCGATCCGTCGCAGCAGACGCCCGCGGGCTATACCCCGAATGGCCCGGCAGATCGCGCGGCTAGGCCGATCGACGCCCTCGACGCCCGCGATCTCAGGGCGTAGCGGCGAGGGTGCGACGGAGCTCGACAATGGAACGACCACGATCAGGTCGGCCATGCTGCCAGCACTCAGGTGATCGGCCGAGACAACGATCGCGGGGCGATTCTTGCCTGGCTCACCGGGCCTGGCGGCGCCGAACGAGGTGAGCCACACCTCGCCACGACGGGGCTCAGTCGATGCCATCTTCCAGCGTCGCCTCCCATAGACGCATCTCCTCCATTGCGGCTGGATTCTGGGCGTCGGCGCGAGTCGCCTGTCGCTCGGACTCGAAGATCGCCTCGATCTCCCGCTCGCGGGCTATCTCCGCCAGCAAGGCCGCGAGCGATATGCCTCGCACCCTTGCCTGCTCCGCCAGCAGGTCACGGGTGCCACGAGCCACCCGAATCGTCGCCGTGTCTACAGCCATTGTGGCCACATTGTAGCGCCAATCGATAGCGCCAAATGGTCTGCACCCACCGACGACCCTCGACTCACCCCACCGGGAACGGCGCGCGCGCCAGCGCCGTGAGCGCCTCGGCGGTGACCCACACCGGGGTTTGGGTGCCGGTGCGCGAGTAACGCACGCTGCCGTTGGGGGCCACCAGGCTTTCGAGGTAGCCGAGCGGGGTGCGGCTGCCGTGGCGGCGGATCGCTTCGACATTGCGGCCGGCCGCGGTAAGACCCTGCACGGCCCAAGCGGTGGACTGCGCGTTGGATTCGCCACCCGGCTGGGAGGGGAAACCGCCATCGGGGTTTTGAGCGCGCAGGACGAACGCGACGGCATGTTCGATCACGGCGCCGCTGTGGATGCCGGCGTCTACCAGCGCCTGCAGCGCGGCGGCGGTGTCGTCCACGTCGCTCGATCCCCCGCGCACGCCGAAGTTGAAGCCGCCGTCGGCGTCGTGCTGGCGCTCGATCCATGCACCCGCGGCGTGCACCGCGGGGTCGCTCGCCGAGCGCCCGGCGGCGCGCAGGGCGAAGATCGCGAACGCGGTGAGGTTGACCTGGTTGGAGAAGGAACCTTCGCGCTGGCGGTAATGCAGCACTCCCGCCAGCAGGTTTTTTCCGGCCAACGAGCTGACGGGGGCGCCGCAGGCGCGCAGCGCAAGCATCGTGCGCTCGTAGTCTCCGAGGCCTTCGAGCGTGCCGGCCTGCGCGCGCAGCTCGTCGAGCACGGTGTGGCCGTCGCGACGCACGCTCTGCGGGTTGCGCCCGGCGGCGGCGAGACCGATCGCCGTCCACGCCGAGTACAGCTCGCTGGAGGGCTGCCCCGCCGTGGCGCCCCAACCCCCGTCGGCGTTCTGCGTGGAAGTGAGGTAGGCGATCTCGCGGGAGACGTTCGTGCGTGCCGCGGATGCGGAGAAAACCGACAGCGCGTGGACTGAGCCGCCGTTGGTGCCGGCGTACGCACGCGAGGTCTGAGCGCGAGCCGATCCACCAGGCAGCAGCAGCCCGCCCGCGAGACCCAACCCAAGCACGGCAAGCAGCGCAGTGCCACTCGTGGCGCCCACGCCCGCGGGTTCCCAGCGGATGTCCATGCGGGCGCGCGCGCGCTCCAGCACGCGTGCGAGCTCGGGGCCAAAGGCGAGGCCGAAGAGGAAACTGGCAACGGTGTCGGTAACGTCGAATGGCAGACCGCTACCCGCGACCAGCAGGAACGCCGCGGGTGTGTGAGTGGCGCCGATCGTCCACGTGTACACGTTCATGATCTCCTTTGCGAGCAGTGCGCTGAGGGCGCAGGCGAGCGCCAGCTCCACGCGTCCGAGGCGCCGGCCGGAGAGTCGCCCGAGCGCGGCGCCGATCAGCCCGACCAGCCCCCACGCCGCCATCTGCCATAGGGTATAGCTGCCCTGACCGAGCATCACGTTGGAGGCCAACATCCCGATCGCGCCCACGGTGAAGCCCGGCAGCGGGCCAAGCGCGTAGCCGACGACCAGCACGATCGCCGTGATCGGCTTGACATCGGGCAACGCCACAAAAGCATCGCGTCCCAGCGCGGCAACCGCGGCGAGCGTGGCGACGACGGCCGCCATCCGCGCGGAGGGCCGCGCGCGCTCGTACGCCAGCCAGCCAACCAGCAGCACCAGGCCAACCAGTGCGAAGGACGCGAGTGGCCAGCTCAATGCGCCGTCTCCCCCGTGCGTACTCCCGCCGCCGCAGCGGAGGCCACTTTGGCCGCAGCGGAGGCCATCCCTCCCCCATTGTTGATCGCCACACGCTCGGCGAGCAACTCGGCGCCCTGCTCGGGCGTGAGCGCACCGGCGGCGCCGCCGAGGATGCGTGCTGTCTCGGTGGCGAAATACCAGCCTCCCGCCAGCAGCTCCGCCGCGGGGCCGTCGGCGATCACGCGACCGTCGGCGAGCAACACTGCACGCTCGGCGCAGGCGCACGCGAACTCCGGGTCGTGCGTTGCCACGATCACCGCCTGGCCGTCGGCGGCGCGGTGGCGCAACGCCTGTGCCAGCTGCGCCTTGGCGAGGCGATCCATTCCGCGCGTGGGCTCGTCGAGCGCGAGCACCGCGGGCTCCTCCTCGCCGTCGGTGACGATCGCCAGAGCGAGGCGCTGGCGCTCGCCGCCGGAGAGGTCACGGGGGTTGCGCTGCGCGAGCTCGGTAAGGCCGGCGCGGGCGAGTGCGCGGGGCGACACCTCGCGCGCGAGGCGGTCGTGCACGAAGTAGTCGCCGGGGTTTTGCAGTAGCAGCGCGACCCGCCCGCTGCGCTCGACCCGCCCGCGGGTAGGCGCCAACAGGCCGGCGGCGTGGCGCAGCAGGGTGGACTTGCCGGCGCCGTTGCGCCCCATCAGCGCGACGCTCTCGCCTGGTGCCACGCGCAGGTCGGTGCCGCGCAGAATCGCCGGACCGCGGGGGAGCTCGTGCCATACACCTCGCAACCACAGCGCGGGGTTTGGATCGGCGGTGCGCCGGTGTAGCCCACGTCTGAGAGACAGTCCCTCGGAAGCGGCGGACGCTGACTGCGAGACCGCGGTGGCCGAGGAAGGTGCCCCCTGCCTGCGGTTGCCCATGTTTACATGACGGACAGCAGGGGGCGCGGGTGAGGATACAGACTCCGACGACAACAGGCAGCGTCGGCGCAAGGTAGCGCGAGCCTGCTTGACGCCCACCGGCGGCGGCGTAAGTCCCGCCAGCGCGAACAAGCGCGCTCCAGGGGTCTGCAGCGCGGGCGCCGCATGAGCCGCCCACTCGAGGAACGAGCGCGGCGCACCATCATGGGCAAGGCGTCCCTCGCGCAGCGCGATTACGCGATCGGCGGATGGCAAACAGCGCTCCAGACGATGCTCGGCGAGCAGGATCGTGACGTCCCACTCCTGGTTGAGGCGGCGCAGCAGCCCAATCAGCTCGTCGCCCGCCACCGGGTCGAGCTGCGAGGTGGGCTCGTCCAGCAGCAGCACCGGCGGACGACCGGAGAGCGCGGCCCCTAGTGCAACACGCTGCTGCTCACCGCCGGAGAGCGTGTGCGTCGGACGGTCGAGCAAATGGTCGATGCCGAGCGCCAGCGCCACCTCCTCGACCCCGCGCGCCACCGCGGCGGTGGAGTGCCCGCGGCTCTCCAGCGCCAGCGCCAGCTCGGCGCGCACCGAGCTCATCACCAGCTGGCTCTCCGGATCCTGAAAAAGCGCACCGGCGAGCGTCCCCAACCGTGCCGGCTGGTGCTCGCGGGTGTCCAACCCGGCGAGCTGTATGCGCCCCGCGAAGCGTCCGCCGTGGAAATGCGGCGCCAAGCCGCAGGCGGCGCGCAGCAGCGTGGACTTGCCGTGCCCGGACAGACCCGCCAGCAGGCAGAATTCGCCTGCGGCTACCTCGAAACTCACATCGTCAAGCGCGGGACGCTCGGCGTCCGGGTAGTGGTAGGTGACGCCGTCGAAGGAGAGGACGTTCACGGACCGATCCTCCCGCGGTCGCAGGACGGGCGGACGCTCACAGCTCGGTCCTCCCGCAGTCGCAGGACGGGCAGACGCTCACAGCTCGATCCCCCGGCGATCGCTGAACGGCAGCAGGATCGCGAGCGCGAGCGCAGCACACAGCGCCAGCAGGCCTGCGTCGATGGGCGCGTGGATCAATGGGTAGGCGGTGAACGAGGCGACGCCGCCGATTCTGGCCAGGAGCGCAAGCGCGAGGATCGCCGCGGCGGAGGCGGCAAAGGCGAGGTCGTGACGCGACCACGGGCGTCGCAGTCGCGGAGCCCGCGGGGCGGCGGCGAAGCCGCGCAGCTCCAGCGTCGCGGCGACGTCCATCGCGCGGTCGAGCGAGCCGGTGAGCACGGCGCCGATCAATGCCACGCGCCCACGGGCGCCGGTGAATCCCCCGCCCGGCCTGGTGCGCTGCGCCTCGGCGACGCGTTGAGAGTCGGCCGCCAACACAGGGATCATGCGCACCGCGAGCGAGGCGGTGAGGGCTGAGCGGAAGGACAGGCGGCGGCAGATCCGCAGCAGCGCGTCGGGGTCGATGCAGAGGCTGGCAAGCGTAGTGATCAGGACCAGCAGCGCCACCTTCAGCCCGATCACCGCGCCGTACACGAGCGCCTCCACCGTGAGGTCGCCCTGCCCGAAGGGGCCGAGGTCGCCGAGGCGGGCGAACACAGTGAGGCCATCGCGGGAGACGATCACGTTGATGAGGACGATCGGCCCCACCCACCACAGCGCCGCTCGCAAGGCACGCATGAGCTCGCGGCCAACACCGGCGCCCCAACCGGCGCCGAGCACGGCCAGCGTCAGCGCCGCCAGCGCCACGGGGTGATACAGCAGCAGCACGGCGACGATCAACGCCAGCGCCCACAGCGCGGCGACCCCCGCGCGTACGGCGTGCAGCGGGCTGGCGCGCGGTTGGTAGAGGAGTGACAGAGCGCGATTCATGGGCGCTCGAAGCCCGACTCCCCATCTGGCTGGGGCAGTGGCAGCAGCGCGCCCGCTGCGCTAACGGCGACGGCGAAGCGGTTGTGCAGCGCCGCTTCGCCGAGGTCGTTCGCGGCGAGCTGCACGCCGGCGGCGTCGGTGCCGGTGATCAGCCACGCGGGGTCCTGTTCGGTGTAGCGGGTGGCGGCGATCAACCCGGCGGTGCCGGTGAGCGTGCGCACGGTGGCACCCTGCGCGTCGAGCAGCGCGATGCTCGACCCCGAGGCGGCTGGCCGGGCGTAGACGCCGCTCGCGGCGGGCCCGCGTTCCAGCGTCTTGGCACCGGGGTCGCCGCTCACCTGCGCCCACGTGCCCACCAGCAATCGCAGCGTGTCGGGCTCCTCTCCCGCAGGTCCCAATGCCGCGAGGCCGGAGCGGATGCCCTCGGCGCGCAGGTGAGCGGTTACCGTACGGCAGGTGTGGCCGGCCGGTTCGGCGCATTCCACACGCACTGGCAGCCGTTCCCCTTCGATCCCGTTCAGGAACGGCTCGGGGAAGGAGCCCACCACCGCCGGCACTTCCTCGGTTTGGCTCCAGTCGTGCAGATCCCACCAAACGCGGTCGCCAGGGTGCACGTTTGTGTCCGCCGCCCCCTTGGGAGCTTGCACACCGTTGACGTAGTAAAACCAGTCGGTCGGCTGGCCCCCTTCGTGGCCACCGGAACGGCCGTCGATGCTCTCCACGAAGCCACCCCCGTAGCGGGTGGCGACCGTGGTGTTGCGCTGCAACAAGCTCATCACCGTCCCTTCGCCATGCGCGTTGGGAGCACGCAGAGAACGCAGCGAGTCGGCGCCGAAGTCGCGCGTGACATCTAGGCTCACGCCTTTGGGCGTGGGACCGGCGCCGAGGCCACAGCCGGCGAGCGGAGCGGCGGTCAGCGCGGCGAGCAGGATGCGCCACCAGCCGCCGCCCAAACGCCCCCTACTTGACATAAAAGACAACCCGCGAGCTGCCGCGATCGAGTGGGGCCTGGTTGCCCGCCGAGTCGCTCGCCGCGATGTCGAGCACATATCGCCCCGGCGGTAGGCGCGAGGGCAGCAGGTAGGAGAACGAGTCGCCGCCGGAGGCGATCTGGAAGAAGCTGCCCTGCCCGCAGTGCACATGCTGCAGGCGCTCACGGGAGCCGTTGTAGGACCAGCAGCGGCCCTTGTAGGTGCGGCGCAGCCGTAGTGAGATCGAGGTCACGGACGCGTGCGCGGTCACGGTCCCGGCCAGTACCCGGGGGCCTTTCCCGCGGCCGTAGACATGGCCTTCCTTGATGCCGGCCAGGTCGGCCACCACCGCGTAGGCGCCGGTGTACGGGGCGCTCGCCCCCGCGCCGCCACCGCTGGCGATGTTGGTCACCGGGGTAGAGCTGCCGGATGGGCTTGATGTGCCACAGGTGCCGTCGTCGCCCGTGTGCGCACAGACCAGCACTTCGCCGGGGACAGCCAGCGGTTGTTCACCCGCGGCGCCGGTGGCACGCAGGGTGTAGGTCTCATCGCCGGGGAACACCACCGTCGCCTTGCCTTCGGAATTGGTTACGGCGCTGGAGCCCCAGCCTCCGACGTTTACGTTGGCCGCGGGCGCAGGTTCGCCTTTGGCGTTATAAGTGAGCACGGTAACGACAGTCGGCTCGTCCACTTCAGCGGTGGCGGGCGTGTCGATACCCAGCACATGCGTTGGGCTGGGACATTCCGTTTCGCTGAAGCACTCCGGGAAGAACAGCACTTGATCGCCGGCTTCCAGCTCGACCGCGCAGACTCCTTCTTCCTCGTATTTGTTGTTTAGCCAGAAGCTCCAATAGGGGAGTCCTTCCCCAAACGGGTAGGCGCGTCCGTCAATTGAAATGACTTCGTAGTCGCTGTATTTACTGCTCCAAGTGCCTTCCCAATCGCCTTTGGTCGCGAGTTCGAGCGCACCGCCCACGCTCGTGCCCGAACAGGAACCACCATTCTTGGTCACCGATGTCGTCGTCGTAGTGACCTGCGTGGGCGGAGTCAGCGCTTCGTAGCTGGGTGCTTGGCCGAGCACTCTGACGGTGACTGTCGCCGGCGTGCCGGCCAACGCCACCGGCGCAGCAAGCGCGCCGACGGCCAGCAACGAAAGCAATCCACAGACGAGCGCCGGCCAGATACGACGAGACTTGCTTGGCATGAGCCACCCCTTTCCACGAGGGCTTGCGGGCTTGTGGTCGGAGGCAGGTCTCCTGGCTCCCGGGCCCACCCTCCGCACCTTCCCAATCGGCCGCAAGGGCCGCTCAGTGGCTCACGCTCCTACGCGCTCTGCGGGGGGCATCCCCGATCACAGTGGCGGGTCCGCGTCGGATTCTCACCGACTTCCCTTCGCCACCGACCTTATGAATGCATCGGATACTACCGCCCGCGAACGGCGAGAGCCAATGCCGGCGAGCGGCACGTCGGCAAGGCCGGCCGGTGGACGTTAGCGCCCGACTGCGCCCAGCTCGCTGTCGACGTCCGCCAGACCCGCGCGCGTGGCGGCATCGAGCTCGGGGCGCTCGGCGAGCAGCCGGCGGGCGTGGTCGAGGTCCTCGGAGCGCCCGAAGGTGAGCGCCGCCACCAGCCGCCCGTCGCGCACGTACCACGTGGTGAAGCGTCCGTCCGCAAACGAGCCGCGCACGATCTCCTCGTCCCATTCGCGCGCCGGGCCGACGTACTCAAGCTCGCCCCAGTCGCCGAGCACGGAGAAGAAGTAGGGCACGGTCTCGTGCGGCACATCGCGTCCGAGCATGTTGAGCGCCGCGGTCTTGCCGTGGTTGAAGGCCACATCCCAGTGCTCGATCCGCAGTTGTTTGCCGTGCAACGGAGAGGCGTACTCACAGATGTCACCCGCCGCGAACACGGCGGGTGCTGAGGTGGCAAGGCGCGAGGAGCAGCGCACGCCGCCGCTCTCCCCCAGCTCCAGCCCAGCAGTGCGCGCCAGCTGCACGTCGGGGGCTACGCCCGCACCGATCACCACCATCTCCGCCGGCAGCTCCAAGCCGGCCTTGGTGATCACCTTGGCGACGCTGCCCTCGCCCTCGAAGCGCTCGAGTTCGTCGTTGCCGTGGACGGTGACGCCGTGCTCTTCCAGCAGCTCCTGGAAGAAGCGCCCCGCCTGCGAGCCGAAGCCACGTTCGAGCGTGATGTCCTCCTGCATCACGATCGTGCAGCGCTTGCCCATCAGCGTCAGCGAAGCGGCGACCTCGCAGCCGATGTAGGAGCCACCGATCAACACCACGTGCTCCGCCTCCGCGGCGCCCACGCGGATCGCGTCGGCGTTGCCGAGCGTGCGCAGGTAGTGGATCTGCTCAAGCTCGCACCCCTCCACGTTCAGCCTCCGCACGTTCGCCCCGGTGGCGAGCAGCGCCTGGCCGAACTCAAGCTCCTCCTTGGTGGAGAGCTTCGCCGTGCGCTCCTCCAGACTAAGTGCGGTGACGCTCGTGCGTGTCAGCAGCTCGATCTCCTGCTCACCCCACCACTCCTGCGGACGGAAGAACGCCTCGCTGCGCTCCTCCTCCCCACGCAAGTAGCCCTTCGAGCAGTTCGGGCGGTTGTACGGCGGATCGGGCTCGCGCCCCACCACGAGCACCGACCCATCCGCGCCCTCCTCGCGCAGCCAGCGCGCGCAGTTTGCGGACGCCAACCCGCCTCCGATCAGCAGGTAGTCGATCTTGCGGGTCGCCATCAATCCAACCCTACAACCCCGGCGGGTGGCGCACCGACCAGTGCGCCCATTCGGGGATGTGGTTGAGAATGCGCCAGCGGGGCCCGTTTTCGTTGCGGTTGGGGCCAACGTCGGTGCCGTTGTGGCTGGTGTCCAGGCGCAGGCCGGCGATGACGAGGAAGACGTGCGGGGTTGGGGCGGCGGTCGCGTAGATCGTCACCCACCGGCCGGGGCCGGGCGCTCCCCAGCTCACATAGTTCTGCGCGAGCGGGTTGTCGTCGACGATTTCCGCGAGCGGCCGCACGCCGGCGCGGTAGAGCACGTAGTTGACGGTGCTCGAGCAGTCCTCGTCGGGCGCCCCGAGTGGGTTGGGGTGGCCGTCGGGCCCGTAGGGAAGGTTCTGCAGCTCGTTGCCGGCCACCACCATCGCCTGTACCGCTGCCGGCACACCCGCGGGCACCAGCGCGACATGGCCGTTGCCCGGCATCAACACGGCACGTTCGCCCGCGACGAAGCGCACCGGCGTCGAGGTCTCGCTCGCCAGGTGAGTGTCGGCGCCTTCGAGGCCAGCATCTTCGAGGTCGGCGCTTTCGAGACCAGGACCTTCGAGGCCAGCACCTTCGAGGCCAGACGGTTCGGCGATCGGCACTGACGGCTCGCTGTATCTTGCCGCCCAGCTCTCGACCTCCCCGACGTACCAGCTCGCGTGGTTGTAGGCATAGATCGCCTCGTCGTAGTTGCCTGGAGCGCCCGAGGCCCGCAGGTAGTTGGCGGCCCCATAGATCGCATCCGCAGGGTTCCAGCGGTCTGGTGGACCGTCGCTGTGGACGCTTACCCCGTACTGCGCCCAGGTAGATGCGAGGAACTGCATCGGCCCGCCCGCGCCCGCCGCGTTGATCGCACCCTCGTGCGTGCATGCAGGGTTGGGGTCGCGTCCGTGGTCGCACTCGACCTTGCCGATCCCGGCGAGGATCGCCCAATCTAGCCCGTAGTGGGCGGCCGCACCGAGATAGAGACGCAAATATGTGAGGGGGATTTCCGCCCGCGCCAGCGCCGAGACGCCGACGGCGGAGATCGTACCCGCACCTATTTCGCTGTCGAGCATACCGCCGGACGTGCCAAGCGTCGCGGTAACGCCCACCACACCGAGCGTCAGCGCCAACAGCAGCACGGCGGCACCGGCGAGTATTGCGAACGCCGGACCTCTCAGACGCGGGTGAGCGCCAACCATCAACCACCCAGCTGGCGTTTGCGCCGCCGAGCAACCTCGTAGGCATCACGCATTACAGGTGACTCGAAACCTCCGCCGGGGCAGCGCGATGGGTCGCGACGGGGCGCGGAATGGCCGTTCTGGCGCAGGCGCTCAGCCAGTGCGCGGTCGAAGTCTTTGCCGGCTCGGCGGCGCTCTCGGCGCCCCAGCGTGCGCTCGCCGGTGTTATTGACGGCGCCAGCAGCATCACGCAGCTCGCGACGCAGCGCCAGCTCACGGTCGATCTCGATGCGCGCCTCTCGCTGGGCGCGGGGATGTAGCTGCTGGTAGTGCTCACGGCTATAACCCACCAGCCCAGCCAGCCCAGCGTAATCGCGCTGCGCTGCACCTTCGCTGAGCGCGCGCCCGCCGCCCGCCGCACCCCCGCCTCCCGCTGCACCCCCGCCTCCCGCCGCACCCCCGCCTCCCGCCGCACCCCCGCCTCCCGCCGCACCCCCGCCTCCCGCCGCCGCCAGTTCTGCCTGGGCGTCCAACCACTCGCTGCGATCGCGCAGTTGCGCGGCGGTATAGACACGGCCGGTGAGCCGCAGCGCACGTTCGCCCCCCGTTGCGTTACGGCGCGCCTCATTTAGCGCCAGCTGCCCGCGCTCTACCTCGCCGTCGATGCGTTGCGCGCGAGCTTGCAAGCGTGCCGCACGACGGGACTCGCCGGAGGCGGCCGCCTTGGCCTGCTCGCCCCGCACCCGTTGTAGCTGGCTGCGCTTGGCGGAGAGCTCGCCCTGAAGCTCCGAACCTGCCGGCGCGTGGGCGCCGGCGGAGGCGTGCTCGCGCTCGAGCATGCGCGCCGCCTGCCCATCGGCGTTCGCCTGCGCGCGCTCGCGACCGATCCGCTCCAGCGCCCGGCGGCGCTCGACGGAGGGCGCAGGGCCAGCAAGCTTGCCGCCCATCCAACGCGCCCCGTGCAGCAGCGTGCGCGGGGCCTGCAGCTGTTCGCGCGCGCGCCGCATCAGCGAGCTTTGGTGTTGGCCGGCGCCGCGATGTTCGCCGGCGATGAAGCCCAGCACCCGGTGGCGCTCGCGATAGGCACCCCACCACAGCACCGCTAAGAGCAGCCAACGCGTCCACCAGCCGAGCGCTTGCAGGCCGATCAGGGTGCGCGTTATCAGCAGCACGGTCCCCAGCAGGAACGAGAAGATCAGCTTCGAGCACACCGCACCCACCAGCCGTGTCGCCCACGTCCTGAACGCTGTGCGACCACCGTCGCCGAGCGCGGGGGCGATCACAGCTACCGGCGCCAACAGGAGATAGAGCAGGCTGAGGATCTCCGCGCCGAGCAAGTGCAGCGCGATGAAGCCGAGCAGCATGATCATCCCCAGCGCGCCGATCGCGATCAGCAGCAAGCCGGCGAGGCGGGGAGTCGTTCCTCCCTGCGTGCGGAACTCCGCCTCGGACGCGGTCGGGCCACGGCATTCGGCGACGTTTTCGGCGCCGCCGCACAGCTCTCGCAGCAGCGAGCGCGGCTCGGAGATTGAGTTGCGTGCCGCCTCGTTGGCGGGCAAGGCGAGGAACAGTTCCCCGTTGGTGCGCGCCTGGAGCATCAGCGTCTCCTCGCGCGAATGCGGCGACACACGCGTACTCGGAAGCTGACTTTCGAGCGTTTCGCACAGCCTTTCCAGCCGTTCGCGCCCTTCGCATTTGGCGAGGTGGGGGTGCGTGAGGAGGGTCAGCCCGACGGCGCGCAGCCGCGGTTCCAAGCGTGCCGGGTCGGCGCACCAGCTGACGTTCCCGAACTCCAGGTAACACCAGGGGGCGCCGACGACTGCTCCGAATAGCCCGCTCATGCTTTGCGCGAGCGTCCGCGACGCGTGGGCGGGGCTGCCCTGCACGACCGCCCCCAGCGTGCCTGCGCTAGCCTCGTCCACCCACCGCCCGAGCGCGCCGACGGTGCCGGTGGGGTCGGCGATCACCCACAGGCCACCCGCCATCATCGCCAGCATCAGCGCCGCCTGGCCAAGCGTCTCAGTGACGCGGCGGCGCACCAGCCCGTTGTATGCCGCCGCCAACGCCGCCAGCGCGAGCGCCGCCACCAGCCACGGGCCGGTGAACGAGGTTTGGGTCGCGCGTAGCGAGTGCTCCAGCGAGCCGATCGCGGCGCTGTCGAGCAGATCTAGCGTGAAGCACCACTCGAACGCGACGATCAGCGTGTGGACGACCCACACCAGCCCGATCCACACCGGCTCGATTAGGTAGTCCTGCAGCAGCGTCTGGCTGGTGAGGCCCAGCAGCCCCGTTTCGATATGGACGTCCAGCCCGTAGTCGCCGGTGGGAGCACCGGCGGCCTCGAAGCCAGAGGTGGCGCAGTTGCGTTGACTGGTGGCCGACAGTTCGCTGGGATCGCCGCAGAGCGGGCTGCCCAGCCCGTTGGCGACGAGCGGATCGCCACTACTGGGGGGCGCCGAGGCCGATGCGTCGCTGCCTGGAGCGACGCCGTCGCCAGGGCCCGATCCGACAACCCCATCATCGTGGCTCGATCCCACAACGCCGTCGTGGGGACTCGACCCCGCAACGCCGTCGTCGGCGCCCGATCCGAGCACCAAAGGCGGCACCCGCGGAGCGCGCGGCATGGCAACCGACGAGACTGGAAAAACCGCCGTCGCGAGCACCATGAGCGCAGCCGACACGCCCCTCATCGAGGATGGACGGGCGTGGTCGAGAAAGCTTGCAGCAGCGATGGCAACACGACATCGACCTGGATCGCCTCGATGCGCCCGTGGTGGTCGCGGAACAGGCAGCGGCCGGCGTCGAGCTCGAGCAATGTCTGGCGCATCCGGCGGTCGTCTGGGTCGAGACCGAGCAGCTGCAGCGCACGGCGTGCCTCCGCGTCGGAGCGCATCCCGAACACGAAGGTGGCACCGAGCAGGTTCTCCAGTGACTCGCGCTCGCCCAGCAGTGTGTCGCTGACGAGCTGCGTGGAGATGATCGGCACCGCCAGCTCGGAGCGGCCCATACGCTGCAGCGACATCAGCAGGGTGCGGCCGATCGGGTCGTTCAGCAAGCGCCAACCCTCATCGAAGCCAAACACCTTCAGGCGCCCCCGCTCGGTGCCCATCAGGTGCATCGCAAACATCGCGATCAGACGCACGATCTGCTCCCCCACGCGCTCGGCTTGAGTGTGCTCGGAGCGCGCCGTCCCCGGCTGGGGGCCGGGAAGATCGCGGATCGGCAAGTATGTGACCTGGCGGTGGCCGACCGGCGGCAGTTGCACGTCGGGGTCGGCGAAGCCGAGTTGGGTGAGGCCCGATCTCGCGTACACCTCTAGCGTCTTGGCGACCTGCACGTCGGTGTCGTCACCTTCGCGCAGCGCGCGCACCACCTCCAGGCATGTGGCAATGCGAGCGCGCCGCAGCACACGGTCGACGGCGCCCACCACGGCGGTCTCCCAGGCGGCCTCGGCGCGGCCGGGGAGCAGGTCGCGCAGGAACGAGACGGCGGTGTCCTGGCGCAGGTGCGCAGGCGCGACTCGCAGCGGGTCGAGCACGCCGCGCAAAGCTGGGTCGGGCCGCAGTGCGATGCACTCGACGTGCGGGGCCACCTGCTCCAAGAGGTGGAAGCGATGGTCGCCCTTGGGGTCGCAGTCGATTACGCGCGCGCCGAGCAGGAACGCCTCGTACTTGAGCTTCTGCTCGAGCGTCGTCTTGCCCGAGCCGAGCGCGCCGACGCTGAGGATCGTGGTATTGCGGTCGCTGTCGGAGCCCTCGCGCAAGTTGAAGCGCACCGGCCGCGCCGAGCCGGTGAGCGTGTGGCCGAGGTAGAAGCCGCCGGCGGAGCCCGCCTCATGCGTGGCGGTGGGCATCATTGCCGCGACCTGTTCGGCGGTGAGCGTGTCGTCGTACCCGGCCACGCGGGTGCGCTGGCCGGGGAGGTGCTGGCAGAAGAGCTGCAACTGATCGCCTAGCGGTCGGTGCAAGCGAATCTCACCAAAAGCGCGCCGGCACATCTCCACGCGCTCCTCCAGCTCTTCCTCGGCGCGCGCGGCGAGCGCGATCGCGAGCGTGGCGCGCAGCAGCGGCGGCCGGCTGGATAGCTGCAGGTGGCTGAGCAGGTCGCGTGCCTCCTGTGTGCGCCGGTAGCCGAGATCGGTTACGCCCTGCTCGCCGTCGGACTCGGCGCGCAGAATCTGGTCGGCGTCCTGAATGCGGCGCCGCGCGATCCGCAGCGCCAGCTCGTTGGGCAGGAAGCGCGCGTTGAGCGAAAGGTCGACGCCGAACGGCAGCGACTCCACCGGTGCGAACATCAGCTCGGCGCGCGCTCCTGGGAAGTGGACGCGCTCGGGCAGCGCTCCCACCACAAGCTGTGCCTGCCAGCACAGCCCGAGCTCGGACTCGATCCGCAGCGTTCGCGGCCGGTGCTCCACCCAGCTGTCCAGCCAGCGCAGCACATCGCCCTCCAGGGGCGCCAACAGCGCTTCGTTGTTGCGCTCAAACACCAACGCCCGCGGCTCGTGCAAACCATCTATAAGCGGTTCTCCCAACTCGCGGCAGAAGGCGCGGCGCACCAGCCATTGCAACTCCACCCCGGTGGCGGGACGCGCGTCGAGGTAGTCGGCGAGGCGTGCGTGTGCCTGGTCGGCGCGTACCCGTGCGCGCTCGAGCTCGACGGCACGCAGCAGTCGCCGGTCGGGCGGGAGCAGGCCGCGCCGCAGCGCCGTCAGCCACTCACGCGGGCGGCGCTCGGTGGCACGCGAGAGGTAGGAGGCGACGTCGCGCTCGGGAGGGCGCAAGCTCACCAGCACGAACAGCGCGGGCCGCCGCGCGTCGAGCTCCTGCAGGCGCTGGGTGTGCGCGGCGAGGTAGCGTTCGCGCGACTGCGAATCCCCGGCCATCTCCCGCGTGTACGCCCCAACCCCCCAGCTGCGGCTGACGCGCAGGATCTGGATGTCGGCGGCGACCGCCTCCAGGGCGCCGAGCAGCGCGAGGAAGCGCTCGCGCTTGCCGTCCTCGGACAGCCACTCGTAGGAGCTGGTGGGCACCGCAAATGCCGCCCAACCGTCGTCGAGGTCGGCGCCAAACACAAGGTTGCCGTACACGAGGCTGATCGGTGCTCGCACGGCCGCCAGCTCAGTGGGCCCGCACCAGTAGCTCGGCGCCGCGCTCGAGCATCAGTACCTGCCGGTCGGCGGTCATGCGCACCGCGCCGGGGCCGCTGTAGCGCAGACGACGCGGGCGCGGGTCGGAGCCATCGGGCAGGACGAGCAGGTCCTCCGGGCGCCACACCTGGCCCGCGGGTACTCCTGCCGATACGCCCAACCAGCGCAATAAGGCGCCGCCCCCGGCGTCGGTGAGGCCAGCGAGCTGGTGGGCGCCAAGAAAATGGCGCAACAGCGCCCCGGCGGCGAGGTGAAACGGCCGGCCCTCGATCCTGACGATCGTGAGCAGCGCGGCGCTGCCTACCGGCAGCACCAGATCGCGCGCATACCACGGCAGGGCGCGCACGGCGGTCCCGAGCAACGGCAACGTACCGGCGAGCGCCAGCGCGGCAAGCAGCGCCAGGCAGTAGACCACCCCGCGCACCGGCACTCCGCCCGGGTTGAGTCGCAGCCGGTCTATGCGGTAGATGCGCCGCTCAAGGTCGAACACGGCGCGGTAGGAGCGGATCTCGATGCTCACTCCCCACTCTCCATCGTCACATCCGCGTCGTCATGGCGGTCACCGGCGATTGCGCCCCGGCTCATGTCATGCACCGAACAGCGAGTTGACGGTGTCCTGCAGCAGATTGATCCCCGCGGGCGTGGCGAGCAGCACCGCCACGATCCCAACCGCGAATACGCCGGCGGCCTCCTTGAAGTCGCGACGGAACGCCAGCACGATGCCTGCCACGGCGAATGCCAGCCCGATCAAACTCATCGCCACCTTGCGTCCCGTACTCCCTGCCTTGCTGGCGGCGGCTTCCAACGTGCTCCCTTCCCCGGGCGCACCGGCCGCGGAGCCACCCGCGCCGGAGCCCGCTCCGGGCACTGAGGAGCCAACGGCGGCGCGCGCAACCGCCGGCGCCAATCCGAAGAGGGCATAAGCGAGCGCGATGGCGAGTAGCAGCGACATGCCGGCGCCTGCACCGGTGGCGAATGATCGGGGGGTGTGCGAGATACACATCGGGTCTCCTTCTGGTTTGGCTGTGCGATGGCGATGGAAGAGAGATTTGGGTTTGGCTGACAACGCCGCTACGCGCTATCGGGGTTCACCTGAATGGCGGCCACCTCCCAGCGGCCCTGCGTGCGCAGGACGTCGAGTTCGTAAGCGAGCGTGTACTGGGCGCCGCGCTGGTCTTGGGCCTGCACGAGCGCGATCACCGCGCCCGCTCCAGGTGCCCACTGCAGGCTTTGCAGCGACTGCAGCGCGAGCTCGATGCCGGGAAGTGAGACGCGCGCACCGGTGGCGAGATCGGCGGCCAGCTCGGAGGGGGAGTCGGCGAGGTAGTTGCGCAGCGTGCGTTCCACCACCACACTCAGGGCTGGTTCACTCACTTCGCGCAGACGCCCGCCGGGGTCTATTTGTGCGGGGCCGGAGGAGGGCGGCCCGACGAACGCCGGGTAGCCCGCCAGCGCGAGCCGGGCGCCCGGCTTGTCGAGGACGCTCACGGTGAGGTAGAGCAACCCCACCGTGTTGGTTTGGGCGGCGATCGTGTACACGATCTGCCCCGGCAGAGGTTCGCGCTGCTGAACGACCTGCGTCCACTGCACCTGCTGGTTGCTCTGCGATCCGGAGCCGACGGGTGGCTGCAGGCCGGCGTCGGCGTCCATCCCCGACCCCACGAACGGCGCCAGCGCGTGTTCGCGCGCTTCGGGGTGCTGCGCTTCCCAGGTGAGGTAGGCACGCGCGAACAGCGTCGCGAACCCCTCCGCCGCCAGATCCTCGAGCGCGGGGCGCCGCAGCAGCGACGCCGGCAGTGCCGTGCGCGGAGGGTCGAGCGCAAAGCGCGCGCTCGCCAGCAGCCCCGCGAGCGCGAGCGCGTAGAGCACGTACCGTGGCAGCCCGCGCTCGAGGCGGATCCGCCACAGCGGCCGCCTTGCAATGGCTAGGACGACGCGCGGGTGTTCGCTGTCATCCGAGGGGTGCGCAGACGTGACGTTCATCGCCGCTCAAACCCGAATTCCGAGCCCGCTCCGCGCGCCACCGCACTCACGCTCGCTGTGGGTGCGGCGCGGGTAGCGGTGGAGACAGGGGTAGCGGTGGGGGCAGGGGTAGCGGTGGGGGCAGGGGTAGCGGTGGGGGCAGGGGTAGCGGTGGGGGCAGGGGTAGCGGTGGAGACAGGGGTAGCGGTGGAGACAGGGGTAGCGGTGGGGGCAGGGGTAGCGGTGGAGACAGGGGTAGCGGTGGGGGCAGGGGTAGCGGTGGAAACGGGGGTGGCGGTGGAGACAGGGGTAGCAGTGGGGGCGCGGGCGGAGGTCGTTGTCACCGCGGTATCCACCGGAATCGAGCGCCCACCGGTACGCCTGGTGCGACGCCTACTGGCGCGTCGCACCGTGCCCGGAGGTTGCCGCACATGTACACCGCTACGCCTTTCAAGCGGTTCAGACAGAACTACCGAGTAGGCGAATCTACGATCACGCCCCGACCTCGATCCCACCCTGTTCAGCACGACCACCGCAGCGACCACCCCGAGGACGGTGGCGAGCGTCGCGAATGCCGCGAGGCGCACCCAGCCTTTCGGCTCATCCCCCGGACTCGCTTGGCCAACTAGAGCGAATTCGGGCTCGGTGAAAAACTCCTCCTCAGAGTAGATGCGGTAAATCGGCCGCGATGCGGAGCGCAGCAGCGTCATGGGCATGACCGGCGTCTCGGCGAGCACCGCCGGATCGGGGAACGCATGCTGCGCAGAGCACTAACGCAGGGATGCGACGCCACGCGGGCGGCCGAGGACCAAGGTGGGGAGAGACCTGGCCCCCGGCCGCATGCGCGCGGGTGGACAGCGCCGCGCGGTCGTGCCTGCAACCGACCGGTGGCGTCCCAAGGGACGCGCCTATGGGGGTAGTGAGGGGTATTCATAGGTGGGTCCCTACCTCTCTGTTCCGACTCACCCGCGAAGGCGGGACATGTGTGCGCGAATCGAGCTTCACCTCACCCCCACGGTCGGCGTCGACCAGCTCTCGCAGACGTGCTCGGGCACGCTGGGCGACCTTGCGGTACTTCTCGTGCGACCAGCCAAAACGCCGGCAAAACTCGGCGCGGCCCATTCCGAGCGTCACCTGGCAGGCGAGCACCAGCCGCTGGTCGGGGCTCAGCATCGGCGCCACCGCAGTCACCAAACGCAACTGTTCGCGATGAGCCGCCAGCAATTGCACCTCGGCGCGGGGATCGGCGAGCTCAATTCCCTGTGCCCCCGTGCCGCCCAACGGAAGCGCGTTCTCCAGCGCGGCCTGCATCGGGCTGCGCCCGCTCAGCGCGCGGCGGCGGTCGTGTACGCGCGAGAGGTAGCGCTGCTCGAGCGCGTTAGCGACATGCTCCTTACCGGCAAATCGCTGACCGCGACGCGAGCGGGCAAACAGCTCGAACACCGCCTGGCTGAGGCATTCCTCCAGGTCGTCGCGTCGCAGCATGCGGCGATAGCGCCAGAGCATCGCCTCACGCCGAGCGCGCGCGATCGACGCGATCAGCTCGGCGGGGTCGGTGGCTTGCGGCGATGACCTCGACTGGGCATATCCGGTAGACACACAGGTGTGTCGCATCCACTCACCCGCAGACCCCCCTCCCAAAAATGAGCTTCAACGAGCGATTGCAGGCGATCGACGGCTTCCAACAGCGCCACCGCGGCCTGAGCTTCCTCGCCGCGGTGGTGAAGAAGTTCGGCGACGACGGCGCGGGACGCCTGGCGGCACTAATCGCCTACTACGGATTCTTCGCGCTGTTTCCGCTGCTGCTGGTGTTCGTGACGGTGTTGGGGTTCGTACTGGAAGGCAACCCGAGCGCCCAGGAGAGCGTGCTGGACTCGACGCTCAAACAGTTCCCGATCATCGGGCAGCAGTTGCAGCACAACGTTCACTCACTAACAGGCAGCCCGATCGGTCTGGCGATCGGCGTGGTGGGCTCGCTGCTCGCCGGCCTCGGTATCACCGGCGCGGCGCGCACGGCGTTCGACGAAGTGTGGCACGTGCCCCGCAAGCACCGCCCCAACTTCCTCGAGTGGCGGCTGCGCGGCCTCATCCTGCTGGTGGCACTCGGCACGCTCACGATCATCTCGACCGTGGTGGCCGGCTACGTCACCGCGGCCACCCCCGGCGCGCTGACGGCGCTGGCGGGCATCGTGATCGCGCTAGCGGTCAACCTGTTGCTGTTCTTCGCCGCCTTCCGGTTGCTCACCACCAGCGAGGTGCCAACGCGCGATCTGCTCCCTGGCGTGGTGGTGGCGGCGGTGCTGTGGCAGATTCTGCAGCACATCGGCGGTTACTACGTCGAGCACGTGGTGCGCCATGCCAAGGAGACCTCGGGCCTGTTCGCGTTCGTGCTGGGGCTGCTCTCATGGCTGTATCTCGGCAGCCAGGTGACGCTGTTTGCGATGGAGATCAATGTCGTGCGCGCGCGCCGGCTGTGGCCGCGCAGCTTCTTCTCCGCGCCGCTTTTGGAGGCCGACAGGCGTGCGCTCACGGCGCTGGCGGAGGTGGAGGAGCGGGTGCAGGAGGAGAACGTCGAGGTCAGCTTCGACGGCGGCGACGACAACGAGGGCGGCGGCGGTACCCCGCCGTAGCGCGGTCATACAAGCGGCCGACCCGAGGCCACTTGTGGACCCGGTAGCACTGCGCTATAGTAGCTATCAATTCGTAAGCTCATATGGAGTGTATACCGATGCCTACAAGCTCAGATAACGGTAAGACCCCTCCCACAACCGATACATCCGGCGCAGACGCCACCCAGTCGGGCACCAGCCCGGATGCACCCCAGCCGCAGACCGGCGCAAGCGCCGCTTCCCTGTCGGCCCCGGGCGCAGCAGAGGCCGGCTCCCAGCCGGAGCCTCGCCTACTGCTGCGGCTGATCCCGCTCGACGACACCGTGGTGTTCCCCAACATGGGGATCACGCTGACGATCGACGTGGGCGACGACGAGCGCGTCGTGCTGGTGCCCCGCCACGACGACGAGTTTCTCGAGGTCGGCACGATCGCCGAGGTCGAGGACCATCTGCGCCTGCCCGGAGGCGGGCGCGCCGTGGCGCTCTCCGGCCAGCACCGCGCGCGGATCGGCGCCGCCCAGACGGGACCCGACGGCAATCTGCGTGTAGAGGTGCAGGAGCTGCCCGACGGGGTACCCACCGACGGGCGCACCCGCAACCTGGAGCGCGAGTACCGCGCGATCGTCGAGGAGATCCTCGAGCTGCGCGGCGACGACGGGCGCATCGCGGCGTTCCTGCGCGCGATCGTCGAGCCCGGCCCGCTGGCCGACTCCGCCGGCTACTCCCCCAACCTGTCATACGCCCAGAAGGTGGAGCTACTGCGCACGCTCAACGTCAGCGACCGTTTGGATATGGCGGTGAAGCTGCAGCGCGAGTCGCTCGCCGAGCTGCAGGTGCGCAAGCGCATCCGCGAGGACGTGCAGGACGGCGCCGAGAAGCAGCAGCGCGAGTACTTCCTGCGCAAGCAGATGGAGTCGATCCGCAAGGAGCTGGGCGAGGACGAGGGCTCGATCGTCGATGAGTACCGCACCAAGATCGAGGCCGCGGAGATGCCCGAGGAAGTCGAGAAGCAGGCCCTGAAGGAGCTGGGGCGCCTGGAGCGCATGGGCGAGCAGACGGGTGAGTCTTCGATGATCCGCACCTACCTCGACTGGCTGATCGCGCTGCCGTGGGCCAAGCGCTCGGAGGAGCACCTCGACCCAACCGGGGCGCGCGCGGTGCTGGACGCCGACCACGCCGGCCTGGAGGACGTCAAGGACCGCATCGTCGAGTACCTGGCGGTGCGCAAGCTGCGCCAGGATCGCGGCATCGAGGCCGACCCCAAGTCGGGGGCGATCCTCACGCTGATCGGCCCTCCCGGCACCGGCAAGACCTCGATCGGCGAGTCGATCGCCCGTGCGCTGGGCCGCGAGTTCGTGCGCATGTCGCTCGGCGGCGTGCGCGACGAGGCCGAGATCCGCGGCCACCGACGCACCTACATCGGCGCCCTGCCGGGCCGCCTAGTAAGGGCGCTGCGCGACGCGGGCACGATGAACCCGGTGATCCTGCTGGACGAGGTCGACAAGGTCGGCGCCGACTGGCGCGGCGACCCCTCGGCAGCGCTGCTGGAGGTGTTGGACCCTGCCCAGAACCACTCCTTCCGCGACCACTACCTGGACGTGGAGCTGGACCTGAGCCAGGTGATGTTCATCGCCACCGCCAACGTGGCCGACACGATCCCCGGGCCGCTGCTCGACCGCATGGAGGTAATCCGCTTCGACGGTTACACCTCCGAGGAGAAGCTGGCGATCGCCAAGGGCTACCTGTGGCCGCGCCAGCGCGACCGCAACGGCCTGCACGACGGCGAGGTGGAGATCTCCGACGAGCTGTTGCGCACGATCATCGCCGAGTACACCCGCGAGGCGGGCGTGCGCAGTCTCGAGCGCGAGCTCGGCACGCTGCTGCGCAAGACCGCCACCAAGATCGCCTCATCACTGCCCGTGGCGGACGGCGCAGAGCCGCCCGCCGACGCGCGGGAGGGCGCTGAGCCGACCGACGTGGAGACGACGGACGCAGCCGAGCCGCAGACGGCCGAGCAGGCGCCTATGCTCACGACGCCCGTGGAGATCGACCTGGAGACCGTGCGCGAGGCGCTGGGTCGCCAGAAGTTCTTCCAGGAGTCGGCGTCGCGCACCGCCACCCCCGGCGTGGCCACCGGCCTGGCGGTTACAGGCACCGGCGGCGACGTGCTGTTCGTCGAGGCCACCGCGATGAAGGGCGGCGGCTCAAACGGCGGCGGGCTGGTGCTGACCGGTCAGCTGGGCGATGTGATGAAGGAGTCGGCGCGCATCGCCCTCTCCTATGTGCGCGGCCACGCCGAGGAGATCGGCATCGACGAAAGCGCGTTCGAGGGACAGGAGTTCCACGTGCACGTGCCCGCCGGAGCGATCCCCAAGGACGGGCCCAGCGCCGGGGTGACGATGGTGACCGCACTCGCCTCGTTGCTGAGTGGCCGGCCGGTGAAGCACACCGTCGGAATGACCGGCGAGGTGACGCTGCAGGGGCGCGTGCTGCCGATCGGCGGGCTCAAGCAGAAGGTGCTGGCGGCCCACGCCGCCGGTCTCACCGACGTAATCCTGCCGGAGCGCAACCGCGGCGACCTGGACGACATCCCCAAGGAGGTTCGCGAGCAGATGAGCTTCCACCCGGTGATGACCGTGCAGGAGGTGCTCGACCGGGCGCTGGAGCCCACACGCGACGTGGTCGCCCACTAAGGCGCGCAAGGTCGCTGGATGCCAACCACGACTCGCTCGACCCGCGATGCCCCCCGCCAGCTCTCGTAGGTGTCAGCCCGTTCCAGTGGAGGTCCGCCGCACGGCGGACCTCCTGGAGCGGCGCTGGCAGCTATCGATCATCTACGCCGCGCTGACCGGCGCGCTGCGCTTCAGCGAGTTCGCTGAGGCCGTCGCCGGCATTTCACCCCGGATGCTCTCCGAGCGCCTGCGCGATCTGGAGGCCGCCGGCTTGGTCGAGCGCACCGTGATTCCCTCAAGCCCCCCCACCGTCGAGTACCACCTCACCGCACGCGGCAAGCGCCTGGCGCCGGTGGTGGAAGCGATGCGAGCCTACGCCGAGGGGTAGCGAGCGCCACGCGCACTCGACTTAGCGCCACGCGCACTCGACCTTGCACGCGCCACGCCGCTCTCCGGGCTCGGACGCACTACGCCGCCTCGGCAGCCAGCTCAGCCGGTGGATCCCCGCGCAGCCGCAGCCCAAGGATCGGGTAGACCAGCGTCGAGAGCGCCGCGGCGCCCACCAGCGCCGCGGCGGTCGCAGGGCGCATGTGCCCGCTCGCGGTGGCGACCGTGGTGATCGCCAGCACCAGCGGCAGCTGTGTGGAGCTCATCAACGCAAGCGCCTTACGCTCGCGGGCATCGAGCACACCGCGGTAGAGCAGCAGCGCAGGCGTACCGCGCACGACGAGGAACAGCAGGAAAAACGCCCCCATCTTCACAACACCCCCGGCACTCGCAAACAGCGCCGACACGTCGAGCTTCATCCCTGCGACGACGAAGAAGAACGGCACGAACACGCCGAACGCGACCGCGCTCAGCTTGGAGTCGAACGCTGGCACCTCGCGAGCTTTGAGCGTCTGGCGCGTGATGATCCCCGCGGCAAAGCCGCCCAGCAGCAGGTCGAGGCCCAGTTCGGATGCCAGCAGCGCGAGCGCGAACACCAGCACCACGATCCACCGCACCGCCAGCTGCGAGCTGCTCTCCAGAGTGCGCTCCAGCAACGGCAGCGTTCGCTCGGAGGAGCGCACCGCGAACACCGCCACCCCTACCGCGAGCGCCACGAACGCAATCAGGATCAGCGCGTTGTGCAGCGTGCTCTCCGCGGAGAGGATCAAGGTCAACAGCAGGATCGGGCCGAACTCCCCCACCGCCCCGGCGGCCAGCAGATAGGTGCCGAAACGGGTGCGCAGCTCGCCGCTGTCGGAGAGAATCGGGATCAGCGTCCCGATCGCGGTCGTCGAGAGCGCCGAGCCGGTGTACAGCAGCGACAGCACCACGCCCGTCGCCGCCAACACGCCGCCGATCGTGTAGGCGAGGGCGAGCGACAATGCCCACCCCGCCAGCCCAAGGCGCAGCGGCCGGCCAGCGATCCGGTGCAGGTCGATCTCGTAGCCGGCGAAGAAGAACAACAGGCCGAGGCCGAGGTCGGAGAAGAACGCCACCAGCGGGGTCACCGCCAAGCCGAGCACATACGGACCGAGCACCACGCCGAGCAGCAGCTCCACCACCACCACGGGCACCACCAACCCGCGCGAGCTGACGGTCGCCGCCACGGTCCCGGCGAGCGCCGCCGCAGCGACGATCGCCAGAAACTCTCCGGGGTCTATCTGTGTCGCGGCCAGCACATCCGCCCCTTTGGATCAAGCCAGGTGCTCACCTTCGCGCGACCTTAGCGCGGCAGGGGTGGCACGTGGCCTTGCCCGCTACGCACCGAGCTCCGCGAGACGGCGCGCGAGGAAACGCTGCTCGGGCTCGGAGTGGGCGAGCTCGAGCGCGCGCTCGTAAGCGGCGCGAGCCTCGGCGGGACGCTGCAGACGGCGCAGAAGGTCGGCACGCACCGCGTGTAGATAGTGGTAGCCGTCGAGCCCGTCCAGCCGCTCCAGCGCTTGCAAGCCGGCCTCTGGATTCTCTGCTTCGGCGAGTGCAACGGCGTGGTTGAGCTCCACCACGGGCGATCCGGTCAGCCGGGCGAGCTCGCCGTAGAGCGCGGCGATCTGCGTCCAGTCGCGAGGATTTTCGGTGTGCAGGTAGGCGACCGCCGCCTGCACCAGATACACCCCGCCCGGCCCACCGCCATGCAGCGCCCGGGCACGCTCGAAGGCAGCGCGGCCAGCGGCGATCTGCTCGTGGTCCCATAGCGCCTCATCCTGGTCGGCCAGCAGCACGAGCTCCCCGTCGCGCAAGCGTGCCGCGCGGCGCGAGTCATGCAACAGCATCAGTGCGAGCAGGCTGGACACCTCGGACTCGTCCGGCATCAGCTCCACGAGCGCCTTACCGAGGCGGATCGCCTCGCTGGAGAGCTCGCCGCGGGCGGGCGCTTTTGAGTAGCCCTCGTTGAAGATCAGGTAGACGACCGCGAGCACCGCGGCAAGGCGGTCGGGCAGCAGGTGCGCGGGCGGGATCCGGAAGGGGATCGCGGCGGCCTTGATCTTGCGCTTGGCGCGCACCAGCCGCTGTGCCATCGTCGTTTCGGGCACGAGGAAGGAGCGTGCGATCTCCTCGGTGGACAGGCCACCGAGGGTGCGCAGCGTGAGCGCCACCTGCGCGTCGCCGGAGAGCGCCGGGTGGCAGCAGGTGAAGATCAGCTCCAGGCGTTCGTCGGGAAAAACGGTCTCCCCAATGTCTGGCTCCGGCGCCATTGGATCGGATGGTTCGAGCAACTTCGCCTTGGCGGCGAGCGTGCGGTCGCGACGGATGCGGTCGATCGCTCGATTGCGTGCGGTGGTTGTCAGCCAGGCGCCGGGACGCTCAGGCAGTCCGTCGCGCGGCCAGCGCTCCGCCGCCGCCGCAAACGCCTCCTGCGCAGCTTCCTCGGCGAGGTCGAAGTCGCCGAGGAAGCCGATCAGCGCGGCAAGTACCCGACCCCACTCATCCTTGAATACCTGCTCGATCATTGTTGAGAGAGTAGGGATCCCGTTTGGCTATCCACGTGCGTCTGAGAGTAGGGATCCCGCTTGGCTATCCACGTGCGTCTGAGAGTAGGGATCCCGCTTGGCTCCACGGGCGTCTGAGAGAATCAATGTTCCATGCTGAGTACTGGTACACAGAGCAACGGGGTCGGTGACTCCAGATGAGCAAGGCCGAAGGCCGGCTGCTTGGCGTCGGCCGCGTGACCATCCCGTTGACCGAGATCACGCTCCGCACGAGCCGCTCGTCGGGTCCCGGCGGTCAGCACGCCAACGTGACCGCCTCCCGCGTGGAAGCAATCTTCGACGTGCTCGCATCGTCGGCGCTCAGCGAGGCCCAGCGCAACCGCGTGCTGGCGCGCGCCGGACCGAGACTCATGGCGGTCGCCCAGGACGAGCGCTCGCAGGCGCGCAACCGCGAGCTCGCCCTGCGGCGACTCGCCGAGCGCATCGAACGAGCTCTGGCTGTGCCCCGCAGCCGGCGCGCAACACGTCCGAGTGCGACCTCGCGTGCGCGCCGACTGGCGGACAAGCGCCGGATTGCCCAGCGCAAGGTGGAACGTAAGCCTCCGTCGGCGGACGGCGACTAGCCGACCATCTTGAGCGGGACAACAAGCGCGCGCCGTTGCGCAGCCGGGCGATCGAGCTAGGCGGCCACCAGCTCGCCGGCCGCCTGCTCGTGCATGTACTCCTCGGTCTCCTGCGCCACCGAAGCGGCAGGTGGGCGCAGCACGAGGAGGGCAGCCAGGATGCCCGCCACGACGCACGCCGCAGCCACGATGTAGGCCAGGTGATAGCCACCGGTGAGCGCGCTGGTCAACGGACTCCCGCCAGCGCTCAGCGCCTTGGTGTGGTCGGTGGCGATCGTTCCCAGCGTCGCCAGGCCGATTGCGCCAAACAGCTGCACAGAGACGTTGATGATTCCCGAAGCCAGGCCCGCGTCGCGCGGAGGCGCATCAGCCATCCCGATCGTGAGCAACGGCAGGAAAGACGCACCCGCACCCAGCCCGAGCGCCAGGAAGGCGAAGAACAGGCCGGGGAAGTAGCTCGCGTGAATGCCCTGGCTGGCGAGCAACAACAGGCCGACGACGATTCCGACGAGCCCCGCTACCAGGGTCGGGATCGAGCCAAACCGTTCCACCGCCCGCGCGGCGACGCCCAGCGACATGATCGCGATAGCGATCGTCAGGGGCATGAAGGCGAGGCCGGTGTCGATCGCGTCGTAGCCGAGCACGCGCTCGAGATAGAGGGCACCGAGGAAGAACGCGGAGAACATGCCGGTTATGAGCAGGCCACGCACGAGGCTCGAACCCATCAGCGTGCGCAGCCGCAGAATCCGCAGCGGCATGATCGGGTTGGCGAGGCGCGCCTCCAGCGCAAAAAAGGCACCGAGCAGCGCCAGCGAGGCGCCGCCCGCTCCGAGCGTGCGCGCGGAGAAGAGACCGTAATCGCTGGACTTGACGATCGCGAATGCCCCAACCATGGTGGCGAGCGTTATCAGGATCGAGCCGAACACGTCCACGCCGCCGGCGAGGCCGATGCCCTCGTTCTCCTCGATCAGGATCGAGCCGAGGATCAGGGCCACCAGGCCGATCGGCACGTTCACAAAGAAGATCCAGTGCCAGCTCAACGACTGCGTGAGCGCGCCGCCGGCGAGCAGGCCGATCGAGCCGCCGCCGGCGGAGACGAATGCGTACATGCCCATCGCCTTCGCCTGCTCCGCCTTGCGCGGGAACTCGGTGACGATGATCGCAAGGATCACGCTCGAGGCGACGGCGCCGCCGACTCCCTGGATCAGGCGCGCGCCGATCAGCATCGCCTGGCTGTCCGCCACCCCGCAGAGGATCGAGGCCGCCGTGAACAGGACGAGCCCGCCGAGGAACACCTTCTTGCGGCCAACCAGGTCGCCGAACCTCCCGGCCAACAGCAGAAAGCCCCCGAACGTGATCAGGTAGCCGTCGATCACCCATGTGAGGTTGGCCTGCGTGAAGTGCAGCTCGCGCTGGATCGACGGCAGCGCGACGTTGACGATGGTGGCGTCCAGCACCATCATCAGCTGGCCGAGGCACAGCACGGCGAGCGCGATCCAGCGGCGGCGCTCGCGCTTTCGCTCGGCATCCTGCACGGTGCTCGGCGCCCGCGTTGGATTAGTGGCGTTCGGTGCGTGGGCCTCGGCGGCCGGCTCCGTGGCGTTCGGTGCGTAGGCCTCGGCGGCCGGCTCCAACTGCTGGGTTCGATCAGGTGTGGTGGCGGTGCTCATCAGACTCCTTCCGTATGCGGTGAGCACACCATAGCAGGGATCATCACTGGAATAGAGATTATCTTTTTGCAAGTGACAATTGCTGCGACGTGGTACAATCTTTGTCAGTTATGACTGCCGAGACTCGTTCGTCCGCCCCCGGTTCGATGGTGCTGCTGACTCGCCTGGCCAAGCAGGTGTACCGACGCAGCAACGAGGAGCTGCTGGGCATGCACCTGCGCCAGCTGATGGCGCTTAGCTACGTGCGCGACCACGACGGCACCCCCCAGCAGGAGCTCGCGGAGGCACTGTGCATGGACGCCAACAACGTCGTGCTGCTGCTCAACGAGCTCGAGGACCTGGAGTACATAGCCCGCCGTCGCGACCCCGGCGACCGCCGGCGCCACCTCGTCGACCTGACCGAGCAGGGATGCGGCGCGCTGACGCGTGCCGAGCGCGCCCAGGAAACTATCGAGGACGAGGTGCTGCAAGCGCTCGACCCGAGCGAACGCGCGATCCTGTGGGGCCTCTTGACACGCGCGCTGCAGGGCGCCGAGCCCGACACGCTCGAGGCCGCAGCGCCGGCGTCGCTCCCGGCGTAGGCACGTACTACAGCACTACCAGATCACCCGTGATCGGCTCGGCCGCAAGCTCAGGCATCTGCTAGTGCGCAGGTCGCTGTTGCGGACGAGCAGCAGTGCGAGCGCGGCACCCGCGATCGCGAGACCGCCGCGCGGCGCTACTGCCCGGGCAGCGCGATGCTGTTGGCCTCAACATCGCGCAGCATCGCCACGGCATCGCGATACATGCGCTGCTTGATGGTCGCGAGCGTCGTCGGATCCTTGGTGGCGAGCGGCGCCGCGAGCGCGATCGCGTGCTCCAGCACCTGCTCCTCAGCGACGGCCGCCTGGACGATGCCGGCGGCGTACGCATCCGTGCCTCCGTAGCGTCGACCGGTGGTCATCGCCTCATGCGCCGCGGCGATTGACAGGCGCGCGACGATGAGGGCGCTCATACCGGGGCTGAAGGGTATGTTGATGTCGACCTCGGGCAGGCAAAAGAAGCCGCGGTCGGCGCGCATCACGCGCTGGTCGTGCGCCACCGCAAGCATCGCGCCGGCCGCGAAGGTGTGACCTTGGAGCGCAGCCACGGTAGGGACACCAAGCGTCAGCACGCGCGCGAACAGCTCGTGCACCTGCGTCAAGAACGGGTTGGCCTCTGCAAGGTTGGCCGCAAGCCACTCCAGGTCCAGGCCGTTTGACCAGACCTTGCCCTGTGCCATTGTCACGAGCGCGCGCGGCGCCGGCGCCGCCTCGACCTCGTCCAGCAGCGCGTTGATGGCACTCACCCAGGCAGGGTTGAAGCGGTTCTCGTTGTCGCCGAGGTCGAGAATGAAGACGTCCTCATGGCGGCTCAAGCTGGGCATGGCTCTCCTTGTAGGTAGTAGTAGGAACTTGATTGATTCAGTTGTGCGAACATTCCGCGTGACGTGACGAGCGTGCGAAGAGCATGACGGCAACAGTCGAGCACATATCGATCAGGGTGCCCTGGCACGACACTGGCTGGATCGGCCGTGTGTGTGCAGCCCCGAGCAACAATGGCTCCTGTCTGGCACTCTCGCGCATCCGCGCGTCCCGTGTTGACACCCTCGAGGATGAGCTCGCTGGCCGCGATTGGAACGAGGCTTCCGTGCTGCCGCCGTGCGTGCGCGAGCGCGCCGGATTCATGCGCGCAGAGGAGTTCACCGCCAAGATTGACCATCCTTACGCCAAGAGCGCTTCGCGCGCGCATGCCGAGCTGGGATCGCTGACCTTACGATTCCCGAAGTTCTCGGCGCCGTGCATCCCTTTCCGCTGGATGCGACGCGACGCATGCGAGCGGATTGCCGCGGAGCACGGGATTGATTATCAGCCCGAGCGTGAGGAACAGGCCGATGAGCTGATCCCCTTCCAGTCGGGCTGGGTCCAGCACGGCGAGAACCAGCGCGCGATGCTTGACGGCTTCTTCGCCCCAGTCAAAGCGCCCGCCCTGGCATTTTTCTACGCGAAGCGGGTCCCGTTGACTGAGCAGGAGGGTCGCGTTCTGATCGGCGTCGGCCGCGTCTTGCACGCCGGCGAGCCCACGCAATATGGCGGAAACAACCCACTCGGCACCGTTGCGTGGGAGTGCATGGTCCAGCACAGCATCCGTCCTGGCTTCGACGACGGCTTGTTATTGCCCTACCACGAGGCGCTTGCTGCCTGCGACACCAACCCAGATCTCGACCCTGAGCAGTTCGTCGCGTTCGCACCCGACGACGCCTGGCTCGACTTTGCCTACGCCTCCGAGTGGGTTTCGCACGACGCGGCGATCACCTCGCTCGTCGCGTGCGAGCGAGCCCTGCGCGCGGCACAAGAGCGCCTGCCTGGCTCGTATGCGCGCCAGCTGGGCTGGGTTAGCGACCGCCTCGGCGAGCTTTGGAAACTCCGCGGCCCCTGCCCCGGCTTGGGGTCTGCGCTGCAAGCGTTCGGCGTCGCACACGGCACGCTGGTCGTCCGCGCACTCGAGCCACTACTCACTGAGAACGACGACCCCTGGGTGCTCATCGACCGTGCAATGTCAGACCCGCGCGGTATCGCTCCCGGGCTCGAGCAGCATATTGGCATCAACCTCGCTCGCAAGTGGCAAGCGCTTCCAAGCCAGCGGCGCGCGCTACTCAAGCTGGTCTCGCGGACCTTGATCGAGGCCTTCGTCGAGCGGCGCCGAACGGGAGCACGTCACGAGCAGACGATCGACTGGCGCCCGCTGCTCGATGCCGCCCTGCCCGCCCCATCGGCCGAGGACCCAGATGAGCAGCTCGCGCGAACCGAGAAGGTTGCGGCACTCCAGGAGCTGTACGCGAGCCGCATCAGCGTGCTGATCGGCGCGGCCGGCACTGGCAAGACCACGCTGCTCAAAGTGTTGTGCGATGAGCCGTCGGTTGCCGGCGGCAACATTCTCCTGCTTGCCCCCACCGGCAAGGCTAGGGTGCGTCGTTGGCCAATACAAGACCGCCGGTGTGCGCAGCGCGCCTTGGAAGGCGGAGGTCGAGTTTGCGGGCCAGGATGGCTACGTCTACGAGTACCGCACCGAGAACTTCGGCGAAGAGGGCTCGCCTCCGCTGGAGCTCGCTTACGCCCTCACCGTCCACAAGGCTCAGGGCAGCGAGTTCGGGCGCACGATTGTGATCATTCCCAACCCGTGCAGGCTCCTTACCCGTGAGTTGCTGTACACCGCGCTCACGCGCCAACGCGCCCGGCTGACGCTGCTTTACCAGGGGGATCCGGCGGACCTCAAGCGCTTCGCGGACCCCAATCTGTCAGAGACGGCAGTCCGCCTCACCAACCTGTTCGGTGATCCCGACCTGATCGAGACAGCACCCGGATCGTTCCTTGAGCGCGGGCTGATCCACACCACCTCCCGCGGCGATGTCGTGCGATCTAAGTCCGAGGCCTTGATCGCGGAGCTACTCAACGCCCGCAAGGTTGACTACGCCTACGAGCGCAAGCTCACCTTCCCCGATGGCAGCTTCCGCTACCCCGACTTCACCATCGAGGACGACGACCGTGGCCGCACGATCTACTGGGAGCACCTCGGCATGCTCAACGACACCGTCTACGCCGAGCGCTGGTGCGCCAAGCGCGCCTGGTACGGCGACCACGGCGTAGTCGAATATCCAGCCACCGGCCCACAGATTCTCGTGTCAACCAAAGACGACCCGGCAGGTGGAATAAACACGCGGCTCATCGCACAGATTATTGACGAGCTCCTCGTCTGATAATCGCGAGCGCCGGCAAGCAACACGGGCGCGTGACGGGCGATGTCTTGATCCAATGTGCGATGAGCCAGGAACGGTGGGTGCGTCTCAGGCGCCCACTGCCGCCGACTGTGACAGCGCATCCGTCTGAGCGTCAGGGCTGTGTCCGAGGTTATGGTCGACCTGCTCGACGATCAATTTCGTCACGAGCTTGGCGTCGTCCCACACCGGCACGTGTCCGCAGCCGGAGAGCCTGATCGCCTTGACGCCCGGTATCTCGCGACGGAAGCGGGGGGCGTGACGGGGACCCGGCAGTACGCGGTCGAACTGCGGGGTGGCCAGCAGCACCGGGCAGGTGATCCGATCGAGATCGCCGATCGTGAGCTCAGCCTTGTCGGCGAGCAGCGCTTGGATCGCTCGCTGGCTGGTCGCGCAGTGCAGTGCTGCCTGCGATATCTCGGCTGCGTGCGCCGGAGATACGAGCTCTCCATGGCGCATGATGTCTCTGAACGCCAGGTGGCGAGTCCCGGGACGTCTCATGATCCGCTCACTCCAGGCGTGGGTGCGCTTGAGCATCTTGATCTGCTTGGCGAAGAAGTTGCCGATGCGCGGTCCCTCGCCGTCGCCCCGGCTCCAGCCGCCGGCGGGCGCCAACGCGACGACCGATCGCGCACGGCCGCGCTTGGCCAACTCAAGTGCGATGCCACCACCCATGGAGTTGCCGACGAAGTGCGCCTCGCCGACACCCAGCTCGTCCAGCAATCCCTCGACCGCGTCGGTGGAATGCTCGAAGGTGATCGGCCGATCCGCGGGGTAGGAAGGGCCGCCGTGGTGGCCTGGCAGCGTCGGTGCGATCACCTCGTAGCGGGCAACGAGATCGGCCAGGATCGGATGCCAGATCGTCCACGAGACGGTGAAGCCATGCAGCAGCACCACCGGCTCGCCAGATCCAGCCCTATATATCGCGGGCGAGATTTCCGACATCGACTGCGAGTCTAGCGTCACCAACCAACTAGGGCAGGATCTCCACGTAACCGTCCGTCCCGTGGACGCGGATCCGCTGCCCGTCCCGGATCAGCCGCGTGGCATGTTCCACCCCCACGACGGCCGGCAAGCCGTACTCCCGTGCGATCACTGCGCCATGGGTCATTAGACCCCCCACCTCCGTCACGAGGCCAGCGATCGCGACGAACAGGGGCGTCCAGCTGGGGTCCGTGTAGGCGGTGACCAAGATGTCGCCCGCTTGGAGATCGGCCTGCGCCATGTCCAAGACGACGCGGGCCCGCCCCTCGACGGTTCCCGTAGAAACCGGTATGCCGACCAGCGCGCCGGTCGGCACGTTCTCGCGTCGATACGCGCCGACGATTACTTCGCCGTCCGATGTGAGCACCCGGGGCGGCGTGAGCGCCTGATAGGACCTGAACGCGTCCTTGCGCCGGCTGATCAGCCGGCTATCCATGTGGTGAGTGCGCACGACGTCGTGGAACTCATGGAACGTGAGATAGAAGATGTCTTCCTTGTCTGCAAGCACATCGGCGTGCGCGAGACGCTCGGCCTCTTCCAGCAAGGCCTGCTTGTAGATGAAATGACGGCTGACGATGCCGTACTTCGGATACTCCCGATACCCGATGAAGGTGCGCAGCCGGTCGATCGTTCGCTTGACCTCCTCAGCTTTCCCCTGCCCGTTCGGTAGCGCCCGCAGGCGCGCCAGCAACTCCTGCTCCTTCTCGTCCGCTGCTTGGCGCCCCTGCTCGAAGCGCCGTTCCCCGGCGCCCGGCTCGAAATTCTCAATGTGTCCGAGGATCACGGGCACAAGTGTCGTGGGGCGCTCGCTCCACCGCGGCCTCGTGATATCGATCTCGCCGACGCAACGCATGCCGTACTTGTCGAGGTAGGACCGGAGGGCGTCCTGCGCTTCACGCCCACCCGTGAGCTTGGCCAGCTGGTCCACGAAGCCCTCATCCTCGACGTGCCGCAGAAAAGCCACCACGTCCCTGTGCGGGCGGATCACATCCGCGACATCCAAGAGCGCCAACCCCATCTCCGAGGTCACGTTGTGGGGGACGGACTGCGTGAGCGTGTCGGCCGCATTCTGCTCGCCCAGCCAGGCCTGCAGCTGCTCGTTGAGCCACCACGTGGCCTCCATTCCGGCCATGATCGCCTGATGGCTTTGCGGATCGCACAAGATCCGTTTTAGCTCCTGGATGTCCGCAAGAATGAAGTCGAACAGCGCCGCTCCAGACTTCGCCCGGATATCGCGCTTCAAGGCGGCGATCGAGGCCTGGCTGCGCCCGATCAGCTGCTCGACGATGGCCGGATCGGTCTCGATCGGAACCGGCACGCCGCCGGCTAGGGCCCCGGCGGCCGACGCCCCACCCGGACCCTCGTCTGGGAGCGTCTGGACGAAGTCGCCGCGAGCGATGATCGTTTCCAGCGCGTCCCCGATCAGCGGATCGGATCTCCCCAGAATCCCCAGCAGGCCCGAGCGGCTCGCTGGGGACGCCAGGCGCCGGGTGACGTTGACGAATAGTCGCCCGCCGGCCTCGTGCATCGGCACGAGTGCCGTCAGTTGCCACACGGAGAGCCCCAGGGGCTTCATTGGGTCGGTCATCATCTGCTGATGACCGACGGAGACGTAAACGTGGTTCTCCCGGTCCTCAGCTGACGGGATCGGGAACAGCGTGGTGATCGGCCGGCTTTGGACGATCCGGAAGTCATCGTCGAGGAGGCACCACTCGATGTCCTGGGGGTAGCCAACGTGCGCTTCGATCCGCCGGCCCAGTTGCGCAAGTCTGACGACCTGCTCATCGCTCAGCACCGGCTGGTCCCGCCGCTGCGACTCGATCGCCTGTTGCCGCGTCCCGCCCGCCGGCGAGGCGTGGACGGCAAGCCGCTTGGTGGCGATCGCCTTGGCGACCACCTCGCTGTCCCGTACCTTGTAGAGGTCGGCATTCACCAGGCCGGAGACCAGGGCCTCGCCGAGGCCGAAGCTGGCCTCCACCGAGGCAACCTTCCGGTTTGACGTGACAGGGTCGGCCGTGAAAAGGACGCCGGCCGCCTGCGCGAAGACCATCTGTTGCACGACCACGGCCATGTTGACCTTCCTGTGGTCAAAGCCGTTCCGTAGGCGATAGGTGACGGCCCGTTCGGTGAAGAGCGAAGCCCAGCACCGGCTGACGTGCCGGAGGATCGCCGCCGGCCCCACGACGTTCAAGTACGTGTCCTGCTGGCCCGCGAAGGAGGCCGTCGGCAAGTCCTCCGCCGTCGCACTCGATCGGACGGCGTAGGCGGCTTGCTCGCCGAGCCGGGCCAGCGAACGGGCGATCGCTGCCGCCAGATTATCGGGAATGGCGATCCCTTCAAGGGCCTCACGGATCTCCGCGCTGAGCGCGCGGATCGCCTCGCGGTCATCCGGGCTCAAGCGAGACAGCCGATCGAGCCGGTCGTCGATCGAGGGCGCTTCAGCCAGGATCCGCTGGAAGGCGTGCGTGGTCACACAAAAGCCGGGTGGCACGCGGATGCCTTCGATCCGCGCAAGCTCCCCCAGCTGCGCGCCCTTGCCGCCAACAACCGCAACCTGCGTCCGGTCGATCTCCTCGAAACCCAGCACGTAGCTGCTCATCCGGTCACCCTCCCTTTTGCCTAAGGACACTCGCCCGCCAACGTCGTCTCCGTCGGACCTCCTCCAGCCATCGCCACCGAATGCTCGGCCGGCCTCGGCGATATTTGTGATGGACGTTTCAGACATGCAGATCAAATCCCCTCTCGTGCCGACGGACGGCTTCGGTAAGCGAGCGGGGAAATATACCTGCAAATCGGCTGTTTTTGCCTTAGATTTGGCTCAGCATCACCTGCTATCATTTTGATTAATGGTGGCTGGCCGTCCCTCATCCCACTTGGGCGAAGTCACAATCCAACAACGGAGGTCAGCATGAGCACCATCCACCAGGAGATGGTTTTGGGCCATTTCATCGTTTCAGACGATGTCGAGCGTTCCCGTCGCTTCTACACCGACGTACTGGGCGGCAGGACCGTCATCTCCGGCGAGGGGGGTGACGAAGTGACGTACGTAGCGTTAGCCAACACCTGGATCATCATTAACGTCGGAGGAGGCCCGACCGACGACAAGCCGACCGTCACGCTTGAGACGCCGCCCGACCCAGATCGGGTGAACAGCTTCCTCAACATCCGGGTCGCGGACATCCAAGCGGTGTACGCCGAGTGGAGCGAGCGGGGCGCCGAATTCCTTACGCCGCCGAAGCAGCACGAGACCGAGATACGCTGCTACATTCGCGATCCTGACGGCTACCTGATCGAGGTGGGCCAAACGACCCTGGCCAGAGGTTGGCGTCCGCCATCTTGATCATCACCCGTGTGGCTCATGCAATGAGGGACGACAATTCAATTTTGGTGGGAAAGGGACAAGCCAACCTTCAGGTGGACGTGGCGCCGCCATACCTCGGCCTATCCGGCCTCTCCGTCCGCTGCTGAAAGGCTGGCGCGAATGAACTCGGCCTTGGCCTGCGTGTACGCCTCGCGGTCATCACGGTGGCGCACCGCGAGCGCCTGCTTGAGCGTCACGTACTCCCTTGCGAGCACAGCGTCCAAGCGCAGGCGGTCACGGAAGCGCAGGCGCCGCTCAAGCTCATCTGGCTCATCAACGAGATGCAGATGGTAGATCCGCACCGACGCACTCGGAAAGCAGAGGAAGCGCCGGTGGACAAGCGTCGCGTTGAACGCCTGCGGGAACTGGTAGCCGCCAACTGTGGTCAGCGCCGCGATGTGCGCGTCGAGGTTTCCCACGAGGGCAATCATGTCGATCACCGGCTTGGCAGCAAGTCCAGGCACAGCGGTCGAGCCAAAGTGGTGTATCTCGGCGCCTCCGAGCAGCGGCCCGATCCGCGCACGCTCAGCCGCAAAGCGGGTCGGCCATACAGCGTCGTACTCAACGACCTCGACTTGGGCGTCCCGGCCACCAGCACGCGCGAGGTCTTCCGCGGCGGCGCGAGCGCGATCGACTCGGTTCATCCCTGGCAGTCTCGCACAAGGCGCGTTCGTGCTTGGCCGAACACGGCCCGAGCCAGTTGTTCTCGTGCAGCCAGTTGTCTATTGCGGACACAAGCCCCCTCGCGTTCCCCAGCATCGATCTCAGCCTACTTGACCCACGTATGCACTAATCGGGGGCTCGGCGCGGTCAGCCGAGCCCCACCCGTGTTTGGTGCGTTGCAGCATTTCCACTACTCGTGAAGCTTACTGGCACACAGCCAGTCCTTATGCCGCTCGGCTATTCCAGTCAACTGAGCTTCTGGCCGACCACACGAGTCGATACTCCGCCTCCTACTGCTTTGGTTTTCATTTCAAGGCTCGCAAGAGAAGGTGGAGTTGCGGGTTTTTTGGTGTATTCAAGCTTGACATAGCACACTCCGAGAACTGTTAGAGTCGTTCCTACTTTGCATTCTCCTGGGTTGGCTGGAGTGACGTAGGATAGACAATTAGTGAGGATGCCTTTGCACTGTTCTTCAAAGCCTAGTTCGCGCTTTGTGACTTCAACTTTTTCTGTTGCATTTTCGTTCTCTACGCGATATTCGCAGGTTTCTGTCAACGCTTTGAATGCCACTCGCCCAGCTTCTTCTTCGCATTTTCCTCCTTCTTTAATCGGTTTGATCGATAGTGTCTGTTCTTCTGCTCCGCCTTCGCAGGCAAGTGCTATTGTCGGCGCGAAGGTGCCACCAATAATGCAAACCACAGCGCATACCGTCACAGTGAGATTCAGTCGTAATCGAATCCATGTCATGATCATTCCCCGATCCTTTAGAGTTTTGCCGTCGGCGCAGGTCCAATCCGCCGCCGGCTATCTGTCAGATCGATGCTACTCCCGGCCCCTGCCAAGCGAAACGGGCGCGACGAGCGCCTTACCTCGCGCGCGAAACCTCAGCACAGAACGAGCGGGGCCAAGCAGTCGAACGCTGGCAGCCTACTATTTTGTTTCCAACTCGCCCCCTCGCTTCGCTGGCTGCCAGAGCTCCTACGCCAACGCGCCGGGCCACCTGCGCCGCCCAGTGGAACCAAACCTTTCTTCCTACCCCTGCACGTCCACGACGAGGACATCGAGCACGCCGGCATCGCCGAGCCATTCGCCACCCTCACCGCGCCCGACCCCACAAGCTCGACGAAAACACGCCGCTCCGCTCACCCCGATGGAACACGCATCCCATGCCCGCCATTCTAATGGCCACGGTTCTAATAAGACTCAAACAATCGGGGCGAACGGTTAGAGTTGGCTTTCTTATGCGGTTTTCAGACCACTGCGGGGAATTTGCGGAGGTGCAGACCACGCTCATACCCGGCTCGGCGACTGCTCAGACCCTGTGTATGCCATCGTGAACGGGCGTATCCTCAGCGCAGGCGATCCGCCACCTGGGATAGGTGCGGCTGAGACTCGCTCCGGGACCAGCCGATGCCTCTTCGAACATCCCGCGACCGCGATACGCTCAAGGCCATGAGCAGCGTTGCTACCGAGGAGTTGATCGAGCGCGCCGGCCGCGCGCTGATCGACGCTGCGCCCGTACCGGCCAAGGTGATCCTGTTCGGCTCGCACGCTCGCGGCGACGCTGACGCGGGCAGCGATCTTGACTTCCTCGTGATCGAGCGCGAGGTCGAGAACCGTCTCACCGAGGCCGTCCGACTGCGAAGAGCGCTACGAGGCTTCGGCGCCCCGGTGGACGTGATCGTGATAGACGAGGCGCTAGCGCAACGGCGCGCCAAGGTCCGAGGCACGATGGTCGAGCGCGCGCTGCGCGAGGGGCGCCTTGTCGCCAAGTCCTGAGCACGTCGAGTACGCCGAAACGCTGCTCCGCCTTGCCGACGCTGACCTCTACGCCTGCCGAGTGCTTGCCGACGCTGATGATCTGGCGGACGGCGCCGTTGGATTCCATGCGCAGCAGGCAGTCGAGAAGGCCCTCAAGGTGGCGATCGTCCTCGCCGAAGTCGAGTTGCCCGTACCCACGACCTCGAACAGCTCAGGGAGCAAGTCGAAGCTACAAGAGCACAACTCCCCTCTGGACTCGCAGGCGTGGATTGGCTAACGCCGTGGGCGGTCGCCCTCCGCTACGACGAGCCAGCTGCACTCGATCGCGCAGCAGCGCTCGCGCTGGCCGAGAGTGTGTTTAGCTGGGCCAGAGCACTTCTCGACGCCTGAGCACTCTGGGTCTGGCCCGACAGGCCGACAGCGGTCGGACTTACGGGGGTCTGTCAGTTTCTTTGTGTAAATGGCTTGGTTTGTCATGTGTGGTATGGGTCTGCTAGTTGATGGTGGCGAGTTGGTCGCGAGGGCTTGGAGGCGTTCCGCAGCTCCGGCGAGGCACAGGCTCTCTCGGCAGCGGCGTTGGCTCTGTGTAGCGGTCTGGGCCGACTGCAGCCGCTCATTTGGGTGAGATGGCTGAGAGGACACCCTGCTGTGCGGAGCGCGCCAGCTCCGGCGTGGGCTGCTCGCGGAATGAGCGGGTGAGGACGGTGGCTCGCTCCAGATCCTCGCGCGAGGGCGGATTGGCGCTCGTCACAAGTCCGATCGCAAAGGCCGGTGATGACCGGATCGACGCCCGACTTGAACATCGCTACCCACAGCGCCACTCCGACCGCGACCGACAGCTGGCGGCGCCATGCGGGCACGTGGCGGAGCCCGACCAGGAGCAAGAAAAGGCCGATCGCGATCGTAAGCGCGAGGATCGACACGTGAGTGGTGTAGGCGATCGCGATCACCATCAACGCACCGAGATCGTCAACCACCGCCAGCGTGAGCAGGAACACCCGCAGCCGCGTGGCGCCGCGCGGAGTGAGCAACGCCAAAGCACCCAGCGCGAAGGCCGTGTCGGTTGACATCGCGGCGCCCCAACCGTGGGCGCCGGGACCACCCGCGTTGAACGCAAGGTAGATCGCGATCGGCACCGTCATCCCACCGAGTGCCGCGAACACGGGGATCGCGAGGCGACGGCGCTCGCGCAACTCGCCCATGTCGAGCTCGCGCTTGGCCTCCAGGCCTACCACCAGGAAGAAGAACGTCATCAGCCCCTGGTTCACCCAATGGCGCAGGTCGGCCGCGATCCCGCCACTTCCGATTGTGATCGAAAGCTTTGTGGTCCACAGTGATTCGTAGCTACCGAACCACGGCGAGTTAGCCTCTATGCAGCTTTCGGGCCGTCTGCGGGGGATTTACGGGGGTCTAGACCACCCTCATGCCCAGCTTCGCGCTTGACTCAGAGCCAGCGTATGCCATCGTAAACGGGCGTATCCGACCACTGCCTTCTGGGACGCAGCGTGGCCAGCGCAGCGCCTCGACAAGATTCCTTGACAAACACCGTCTGACAAGATATCTTGTCAGCAGTGCGTGTCGCGCAGACAGCTCGGAAGCACGGCATCGCTGACGAGGACATGCTTCATGCCACCCGCAACGCCATCGCCCAGTGGCGACTCGATGACGACTTCACGATGCGTGTCGGCCCTACCCATGCCGGCGATCTGCTCGAGATCGGCGTCCTCGGCATTGATACCGACGATCCCGTGATCGTCCACGCCATGCCTGCCCGCAACCAATACCTACCCCGCCGATGACAGGAGCAAAGTCGATGCACACCGACGAGGAGATTCAGCGAGCCGCGAAGCTCGCCGAGCACTTCAACCCATCTGGCATTCCGATGGACAACACGACCGACCTACGGACTCTTGCAGAGGCCGTCGATGGCGTGCGTGCCGGCGAGGCTCGGGTTCGCGAGCTGGTTGCGCGCGCTCGCGCCAACGGCCGGTCGTGGGGCGAGATTGGGATCGCGCTTGGCGTCTCTCGCCAGGCCGCGCGCGAGCGGTTCGCCGAGAAGATACGCGCGTAGGCCGGCAGGCAAAGACTGCTACACCGGCGCTTTTCGCTCATTCTGGAGGCTTGTCACCCGGCCGGAAGTATGTAGCGGTATCGGGTAGCGGTGAGGCTGGCGTCCTCCGCACTCCAGTCTTTCCACCAGCGTGCCTTCCCGCCGCTCGTATGCACTGAGCCATCTGCTCCCCGAGTCCACTGGATTCTGTCCACGACGTAGAGGTCCGTGGGGATGGGCTCTCTTGAGTTGTCTACCTCGCCGGTAGTTAGCTCAACGGTGTTCGCCACACCTGAAGAACCCTTTACCTCGACACGGCGCACATCCCGCCCCCTTGTGACTACTAGGTCGTAGGGCTTTGAGGAACCGGTGTAGTCAACGTCGTAGCCGTGCGAACGGTATTCGTCCGTGGCCAGGTTCACGGCTCGCCACTCGATGGCTCTGCGAACCGCGGAGTTGACGATATATCCGCTGCTGCTCCCCTTTGGCGCCCTGCCCTTGGCTCGCGGGCGACGGTCGCGTCTCATTCCCCGGGTGAATTCGTTCGGGGGTAGCTCCGCTTGAGTGGATGTTATGCGGCGATCACCTCCTGGGTGTTCGTTGTTGCTGGTGGAGCGGTCGTGGTGTCGCGTAGTTGGCGTCGTAGTCGCTCGATCTCGGCGACGGTCTTGGGGTTCATCTTCACGCCGCGCCAGCCGCGGGAGGAGAGCTCCAGCACCGCCCAGATCAGCGAGAGGGCGGAAGTCTCGCCGGGGAACCGGCCGATCACCTTCGTGCGTCGTCGGACCTCCACGAACGTCCTCTCCAGGAGATTAGTCGTTCTGATCCGCTTGCGGTGCCCGAACGGGAACTGTAGATGGGTGACGAGCGCTGGCAGGTCCGTTTCGATGACGGCCATCGCTGAGGGGTATGCCGTCTTGTAGTCGGCGATGATGCCGCGTAGCTCACGGGTCGCCTCGCCCGGGGAGCGCGCCTCGTCGAATGCTTTCCACCAGCGCGCCTTGACCTCCTCGTGGTGGCGCTCGGGCAGCTTTCCGGTGACGTTCCGAAGCGCGTGGACGGTGCAGCGCTGCTCCAGCGCCCCGGGCCAGAGCTCCCGCGTCGCCTTCCAGATCCCGGGTGCCCCGTCAGCGATCACGAGCGCCGGCGCCCTGAGGCCGCGGGCGATCATGTCCCGGCCGAAAGCAAGCCACGCCTCGTAGCTCTCACGGCTTCCCAGAGCCAATCCGAGGAGGATCTTGCGGCCCTCAAGCGTCACGCCCCAGCACACCAGGACGCCCTCCGCCGGCGTGTCGTCGGGGTGCAGCTTCAGATAGATCGCATCCAAGAAGCAGTAGACGATGTCGTGCCCCTCCAAGCTCCGCCGACACCACTGGCGGTATTGCTCCCGGGTGTCCTCGCAGATCCGGGAAACCGTCGCCTTCGACGCGATCGGCTCCTCGAAGACTTCCTGGAGCGCGGCCTCCACATCCCGCGTCGAGAGACCTCGCAAGAAGCCGCTGATTACCAGGGACTCCAGCACGTGCGTCCGTGTCACGCCCTTCCCGAGCACCCTGCTCTCGAACCCCAGCTTGCTCGCGTTGCGCACCCGCGGACGCTCCAGGCTCATCGAACCGCTCGTCGTCTTCACCGTCCTGGGTTCGTGTCCATTGCGGTGACTGACCGTCTCGCCAGCGCGCTCATAGCGCCGGCGGCCGAGGAACTCCGTGACCTCGTCCTCGAGCACCTGCTGCAGGATCAGCCGCGCTCCCAGCCGCCCGACCGTCTCAATCGGGTCTTGCTCCTCGCCGACATCGGCCAGGACCTCATCCAACTCTTGGCGAAACCTCTCGCTCGGGGCTACCTTCTCCATGCGGGCGTACCTCCATCGCTTGGTCTTCTCAGGACAAAGCGGAGGCTACGCCCGCAACATCAAAACCCCCGGCTCATGAGACGCGACCCGGGCGACGTTCGGGGCCAACGATGTCCTCCAGCTCGCCGAGGGTGAGGATCTCCAATACCTCACGAGGCATCTTCACGAAGTACGTCTGTTGAGCGCGCAGCTCGCGTTTGTCACTAAATCCGAAGGGGAAATACAGAGTCGTGTTGGGGTAGCGGGCTTCCAGGTCTGACTGAGCGTGTCTAAGCCCTGACTCGCGTCCTCGCACCTCGTCGATCAAAACCGGGCCGGGCAGCAGAGTGAAGTTCACGAGCGGCATCCGCCATGCTGGTCGCGGCCTGAGACTGCCTCTGGCGCGCCCGACGATGCCGTGCGCCTGCCAGGAAATGTCAGTGTCCTCATACGTGCCGGCGGCCTGCGACCACGCGATGATCCCCGGTTCGCTGGCGAGCGTCTTGTGCCAGTGAAGGACAATGTCCCCCGCCTGCACATAGGTGATGAGTTCGTACCCCCAATATGGGCGTCCCACTTCCGTCCGTCGTGAGCGCGAATAGGTCAGCACCTAGATCGTCACGATCCGTGATCTCCATCCAGAAGCGCTGCCCCGGATCGCCCGCCCACCACTCGTTGATAGCCATGCCCAACATGATGCCCAGCAGGGTCGACAGCTACCGCAGCCTGCGAGAGATTTGCGGGGGGATTGAGGTCCCGCCGCGGGGGATTTGCGGGGGCTGCGACCACCGAATACCCGCAACACAGGCGAAACAACCGACGCCATTCCTCAGCGTACTTCGGGCCTTTTCGCCTGCATCCGCCGGTTCTCGCCCACCTTCGCAGACAACTAGCTATATCGGGGCGATTGGTGGTGTTTGGCTTGGGTGCTGGGGATTCTTCAGGTCGTGAGCGGTTTCGTGAGCGGGATGCGGGTTAGGCGGCGCGATCTACGTACTCCCGCAGCGCTGTGCGGGCGACCTCGCTGACTGAGCGGTGCTCCCTGCAAGCACACGCGCGCAAGGCCCTGTCGAGGTCTGGATCGACGCGCAATTGCACGCGTGGAGAGCTGCCGCCGTCACCGAGTGCGGGGCGTCCCATGCGGACTCGCTTGGCCTTCGTCAGGTCGTAGCCGCGCTCGGCCTCCTCGGCTAGTGCGTCGATGACCTTCTTGGTCAGCTTGGTTCCGCTGCGGGTTCTCAGAGTCGCCATCTCTTAGCCTCCTCGTACTGGTCCCTGTACTTCTTGCGTAGCGCCATCGCATGGATCACGATCAGTTCTTCTTTCGAGCCTTCCACGGCTATGACCTCGATAGCTCGGCCGTCGGGATCGTCGCCGAGACAGACGAACCTGGCGTCGAGTACATCAGCGTCTGATGTGGGAGCTGGCTCCTCAAAAGCGAGACCGCAGCGGGCGATGACATACCGGATGCGCTCCTTGGATACGCGATGCTTGGTTGCCGAGCGCGCAAACCGGACGCGCTTTTGGGATACGTTAGCACTTCTGTCAGACATAAGTGTCTCCGAACAAGGTCTGCTGTGACGGTTCGACAGTCGATGATCCCCGGTGCTTGGGATGGTTCTCTGCGCGTGTGGCGTATGCGCCGACGATCCGGTCGAGCGCGCGTCCCTTGTCGCGGTGGCCGTAGAGGCGGCGGACGAGGTTCCCTCCGTCTTGATGGCCGAGAGCGATCGCTACGTCCTCGGAGGACATCTCAAGCTCGTTGACCATGTATCAGCCCGCGAAGTGGCGGGTAGCGAGGTAGAGGCTTCCCTCCCATCCTGCGGCGGCTCTGACAGCCTTCCAGTGGTAGGCGCGCGAGCTTGGCGTCCAGTGCTCGCCACGTAGCGAGACGAAACAGAACTCGCCCTCGCGAGCCAGGCCTGAGAGCGCATGGCGGGCGTGTGAGGTCAGCGGCGCCTCGCGCCGCAAGTGGTTCTTCGGCGTGTCGAACCTGCGGGTCGCGGCACTGAACTGCTCCGCCACGATAATCCGATGGCGGCCGAAGTCGATCCGCTCCCAGCGCAGCGCGTCAAGCTCACCGGGACGCAGGCCCGTAAATGCGGCCACCTGCAACCAGGCCGCGAACGACGGACATGCCAGCTTGCGCGCGTGAGCGATCATCTCCCACACCTTCTGCTCGGTTGGGGTTGTTGGTCGCGTCGGCCCTTGCCGCGTGAGATGCTGAGCTTCTGGAACGGGTTGCGATCGATCAACCTCCCGGCCTTCACCGATGCCGCATCGTTGAACATCGAACACAGGCCCTGCACGGACCCGGCACGCCCGCCGCCTGCGAACCACTCCGCGACGATCCCATCCCCAACGTGCCTGATCGGGACATCGCCGTAACGATCAGCGAAGCTCTTGGTCAGCTCGCGGCGGCGGATATCGCTCGATTCCTTCGGTCGCGCGAACAGTGGATCGGTCGTCCAGCGCTCCAGAAGTCCCTCACGGTCACGTCCCTTGCGCGGACAGCGCCCAGACGTTCGCGGGCTCGCTCTCTCGAGCGCTTGGCTTCCGTCTTGGTCGCGAACGTGCCGGGACCGCCGAGGATGCGGGAGACGCTGACGTTGTGCCCGAGCGCCGGATCATACACCTGTGCTCGCCAGCGCCCCGAAGGGAGCTTCATGACGCTCATGCCGCCCGCTTCCTCTCCAACGCCCAGGCAATAGCTGCAGACGGCCGAAAACGGCGCGTACGCCTCCCCCACGTCACCGACGGCATACCCTCGGCAACCATCCGGTCCACCGTCGCCAAACTCACGCCCATAATCACGGCCAACTCTGTACGCGCCACGTAGCGCTCAGGGGTCAGAAGCTGCGGCGCGACCGTTTGCGATCTCAGGTCTTGGTTTTGTGCCCTCACTCTTCTTAATGACCGTGAGAACCGGAAAACGGCCATGTAGTTTGGTCGGTGGCTCCGCACGACCGCGAAACGCCCGCTCGCAAAGACACCCGGTGCAGCGCTGGACACCCTCATTCCGCCCAACGGCATGGCGGATCGCCGGGGCAAACTCTGCGGCTTGCCGTAGGCCAGCCCCGCACGATCCAACACCACAACGCGAACAATCGTCAGAGCGAGAGGCTGTCCATGCGGAGCGCCGCGCGAGTCGCGAACACGAACTCGTCGCACCGATGGACCAAGCCCGCCAGCGTGAAGGCTTGCCACCGCGTCGACGGTCCCATATGCTCGCCGCGCTCCCGTTCAATCTCAGCGACCGACCACGGCCGCTGCGAGTCCGAAGCCAGCAGCAAACCAAGGACTCCTTTCTGCGCCCGCGGGACTGTCAGTTTCTTTGTGTAAATGGCTTGTTTGGTCATGTTGGTGTGGTTCTAGTTGGTGGCGGTGAGTCTGTCGCCGTAGTGGATTGCTAGGGCGTTCAGGACTCCCTTCCAGTTGTTGATCCGTCCGGTCATGTTCTCGCGGTTCGCTCGCCGGGTGGTCGCGACGAGGTAGAGGACCTTCATCGCGGCCTGCGGTTACCTCCCCAAGACAGCGTTTCGCGCGGAACAGCCTGCTTGACGCATATGACTCCGTGATCCCATTTCTAGAGCACACCCTGCCCTCCTAGGACTCCCCCAGCATCCCCCTGACTCCAACAGCAAAACAATCGGGGCGACCATATAAATTTGGCTTAGACACTGGGCTTTCGGCTGGTCTTGCAGCCGATTTGCAGCCGGTGTGTACGCCAAGCGCACGCCACGAGAGCCCACGATGCACGCTCGATGTACATCTTACCGCGCGGACCTGGCGTAGCCCGCGACGGCCCCGTTTGGGGGCGGGGACCGACTGTACGATGCGACGCGTGGGTTCTCTCGGCTTCTCCGTCAGCGTGTCGCCGGCAGGGCCGCGCGGTAAGGATTCGAAGGTCCGCGTCCGCTCGACCTTGGAGCGCTTTGGTCTGCCGGGCATGGAGCTCGCGGCCTCCAGCGAGCCCGGCCGCGCTCCGCACGTAGACCCGAGCCGGCTGCCCGAAGGTCTCGGCTGGTCGATCGATGACCGGCTGCGACATGCCGGCGCCCGCAAGGGTCGAGTCCTCGCCGTCTGGCAGGGCAAGACCCTTGTAGCCGCATGCGCGTGGCATCTGCACGAAACCGGGCCACCGGTGATCTTCGACCTCGGAGCACGCTCGGATCTTCCGGCGCGCCAGCAGCGAGCAATCTGCACTGCGTTGCTGGCCTGCCTGCGGGACATCGCGCAGGCGCTTGGCCGGACACCCGACGAACTGCGCTGGAGTGACCGGCCGCTCGAACGAGTGCCCGACCCGCAGCAACGCAACCGCTACCGCGCCGAGATCCGCGCCCGGGCCAACACCATGCAATTCGTCCCACTGCGCCCCAGACCCAAGTTCTGGAAAGGACGCTGGGCAGTCAAGCGAAGCTTCTAGCCATCCCCGCCGAGCATCCGCAAAAACTCGGCCGTCTCGGGAGTGCGCCCGTGAGCAGCGATCGCTTTCGCGGCAGCGTCCTCCTGGACGGGCCCGATCTCCCCGGCTGGCAGTCGCGGCATCCAATCGACCAGACCGTAGGTCAGCTCACGCAGCCCACGATGGCCGCGCACCACGAGCCATTGCGCTGGCGTTGAGCCACGCAGGTTCGGCAGCCCCGTGCTCACCCACTCCCCAACCTGAAGATCCCCACGTAGATAGGGTCGGGTCTCCTCGCACAGCTCCAACAGCAACTCGACCTGCGCCGCCTTCTTGACCTGCGGGCGCACAACCCCGCGCCCCCGCCACATCGCAACGGTCGCCTCATCCCAGCCAAGCGCACCGGCCAACAGCACGTCCCGCCCGAAGAAGGAATACAACCGCGCAAAGGAATCCAACGCATGCCTCGCCTGCACCGAGGGCGCCCGTGGCCCCTGCCTCAAGCCAACATCACCATGCTCAGCAGCGCGAGAGCGAAGCTCATTCTGCCGCTCCACGGAGCGGCCAGCTCCCCGCCCACGACGCGAGCGACTCGATGCCGTGGATGAACCAGCCCTCGCTACATTAGGATCCATATGTAGGATTGTAGCACAGGCAGGGACACGGCAACGGTCGCTGGCGGCGAGCCCCCCACATCGGTGCTCGCACGCGAGCTCGCGCGTCGCAGCGGCCTGTCGCAGCGGCCTACCTCCCATCGGCATCGGAGGGTGCGGTGACCAGGCGTCCTTGGCCCGGTCCCGTTGGCTAGGATTCGGCGATCAACGTCGACGAGCGAGGCTGGGCAGATGACATCGACACCAACGGGAAGACAACAATGGGAAGGGTGGGCTCCGTACCCATTCCAGTTCTCGCCCGCGGCAGGCGCATATGGGGGGTTCTGATGGGGCCGGTATGGGGTCTTAGCCGGGTGGTTGCTGGGTTCTCGCGTGCTACGCGGCGGGGGATCGCTGTCTTCGGCATCGCGCTGGCGCTCGGGTTGGCCGCGGCCTCGCCGGCTGCTGCCAACCCGTGGACGGCCGCGGCCAACGTCTCCGAAGAAGGCCAGAGCGCGTACGGACCCAAGGTCGCTGTGGACGCCACCGGAGAAGCGGCCGTCGTGTGGACACGCTACAACGGCAGCAACGACGTTGTGCAAGCGGCGCTTAAGCCCGCGGGCGAACCCTGGGGCAAGCCAGCCACGCTCTCCGAAGCGGGCCAGGAAGCATCCGAACCCCAGGTTGCTGTGGACGCTGCGGGCGACGCAATCGCCGTGTGGACACGCTACAACGGCAGCAACGACGTTGTGCAAGCGGCCGTCAAGCCCGCCGGTGAAGCCTGGGAAAAGGCGGCCACACTCTCCGAAGCGGGGCAGAACGCATCCGAACCCCAGGTCGCAGTGGATCCCGCGGGCGACGCGACCATTGTGTGGCGGCGCTTCGACGGGACGCACTACATCGTGCAGTCCGCCGTCAGGCCTGCGGGCAGCTCCTGGGAAGCTCCGGCGAGCCTCTCCGAAGCGGGCCAGGACGCATCCGAACCACATGTCGGGGTCGACGCGGCGGGTGATGCCACCTCTGTCTGGCGGCGCTTCAACGGCAGCGACTACGTCGTGCAGGCTTCGGCCAAGCCGGTGGGCAAACCCTGGGGAACGCCGGCCACGATCTCGGAAGCGGCCCGCGAAGCATCCCAGCCGCAACTCGCCGTCGACGCCGCGGGCGATGCGACGGCCGTGTGGACGCGCTACGACGGCCTCAACGCCGGCGGTATGAGCAACTACAACGTGCAGACGGCAGTCAAGCCCGCGGGCAAGACCTGGGAAGAACCCACCACGCTCTCCGAACAGAGTCAGGAAGAAGGCCTCGAACCGCGGATCACGATGAACGCCGCAGGCGATACGGCCGCAACCTGGATGCGTTTCACATACGGCTGCTGCCGCGATGCGCAGTCGGCACTCAGGCCGGCGGGCGGGACGTGGGAAGAAACGGCGAGCCTCGAACAGGGCGTCGAACCACGCGTTGCCATGGACGCCGCAGGGGACACCGTCGCCATGTGGAGCAGCTACCGCGGCCCGGGCGACATCGAGCAGGCGACGGTCAAGCCGGTGGGCGAGCGGTGGGGCCCGACGATCACGATCTCCGAAGACAACTCGTCCGACCCCCAGGTTGCGATGAACGCGGCCGGCGACGCGACCGCCGTGTGGACGCGCTACATCGGCTTCGGCTATGGCAACTTCATCGTGCAGGCGGCGCAGTACACGCCCTCGACCGCGTTCACGATCGAAGCGCTGCAGAAGCTCGCAAGCGAACCCACGTACACGAAGGGCGCGCTGAACGCCGAAGCCGGTGAAACCGTGGACTACGAGATCAAGGTCAAGGACACCGGCTCCACGACCCTCAGATTCGGGGCGCTGAAGGACAGCGGGTGCGAACACATCAGCCCCGCCGGGCCGACCGAACTCGAAACCAGCCGGGAAGAGACGTTCACCTGCACGCACAAGCTCGCCGCGTTCGTCACGTACGACGACGAAGCCTCTATCGAAGCGGACAAAGGCGCTGGCACGAGGACGTCCAACCAGGTGGCGGTGGCCTTGGCACCGGTGTTCGAAGCACCCGCCGGTGCAGCAGACTCGGCCGGCGGATCGTGTGCTGAAACGCGCGTCGCGGTGTTCGCGTGCACGGACCTGCGTGCGGCGGTGACATACGCGGATGCCGATCCTGGATCGACGGTGAAGCTCGAACGCGGCCTCTATCAGCTCGGAGAAGCGCACGGATACACGCCCGGCGCGCATGCGTTCCTCGAACTGACCGCGAGTGTCACGATCCAGGGCGCAGGCCCCGGCGAGACGACGATCGAACAGACAGACGGCCGCGATCCGGTGATCGTTATGCCCTACGAGACGGGCTTCGCGAAGATCGCCATAGAAGGCATGACGCTGACTGGAGGCGTTGCCGAGGGCGGCGACGACGGCGAATTCTTCGGCTGGGAAAAAGGTGGCGGGGCACTGAGGATCATGGGCAGCGGAACGGAGTCCTCCTCAGTCACGCTCACCGACGATGATCTCACGGGCAACCTCGCGCACGCCGCAGAGGCCATGGGAGGCGCGATCTTTAACAAGCGCACACTCAACGTGATCGACTCCACCATCGCGCACAACATCGCGCACGCTGAAAATCCCAGCAAAGAATTCGGCGAAGCGCTCGGCGGTGGCATCTTCAATACTGGCCATCTATTCATCGCAGGTTCGACCATCGCCGACAACACCGTTGAAGCTGGAGGGTTCAAGAGTGAGGCGGTGGGTGGTGGTGTGGATAGCGGCGTCGAAAACTTCAGCAACGAAGCCACGGCTGCGATCGCGAACACGACAATCACCGGCAACATCGCCAGTGCCGGCACCACCGTGAACCCGCCGTTCGTCTATGGCGGCGGGCTCGCCATAGACGATGGCGCCCTCAACCACGTGACCCTGTACGGCAACACCGCAAGCCCAGTGAACGCGTCGGAGTCGTGGGCCGGCAACCTCTACGAGCCGGAGAATGGAGGCGGCACTTGGATCAACAACTCCATCGTCGCCAGCGGCAGCGCATCTGAAGGCCCCAACTGCATGTTCCAGGCGTTTGGATCCTACCCGGAAGACAACCGTAACAACCTCTTGGAAGGCCCTAGCGGCGAATGCGGCTTCACTCTGGGATACGACCCGCTGCTCAACCTCAACCCACACCTGATGCCCTTGGCAGACAACGGCGGACCTACCGAAACATTTGCGCCAGAACCCGGGAGCCCTGTGATCGATGCCGCCACCGACTGCGAAGGCACCTTCGTCGGAGAGAGCGGCTCGGGAGGTTGGGCGACCGCGACGATGCCCCTCGATATCGACCAGCGGGGCATGCCTCGTAACGGCCACTGCGACATCGGGGCGTTCCAGACCGAGCCTCCCTTTGCAACGACGCCGCCACAAGTCAACGGCACCGCAGAACCGGGAAAGACGCTCACCTGCACGCCTGGCGCATGGACCGGCGAAGGCACCCTCACCTACAGCTACGACTGGCTCCGCAACGGAGAGTCGACCGGCGATCAGACGAACTCATACACGATCGTGCCAAGCGACGCCGAAAGCCAGATCGCGTGCCTGGTCACCGTCTCCGGGACCTACGGGTCTACGGAAGCAACCAGCCCTTCGATCAAGGTGCGACCGAATCCTCCCACGTTGTCAAACCCGCCGACGGGTGAAAGCGGCGAGCATCTAACGACGCGATCGAGCAGTTCGGAAGAAGAAATGACCGCAGTCAAGAAACACGAAGAAGAAGCCGCGGCAAGAACGGGCGTGCTCAGCATCAAAGAAACCTTGCCCGACGCCACCTTGGCGAAGACATCCCTGACGGCCGGCCCGGAAGGCACACTCAGCGTTGAGGTGAGCTGCCCAGCCGGAACGATCAGCTGCACCGGCACGATCACACTGAAGACACTCAACGTCATCAGCGCGGGGACAGTGCACCAAGCCAAGAAGCGCAAGACCACGATCCTGGCCCTCGCCGCCAGTTCATTCAAAGTCACTGGCGGGCACATGACGACAGTCAAGCTGCGTCTGTCCCCAAAGGCACGCGCACTGCTCGCACACACGGTGTTGCGCGTACGAGCAACCATCATTGCTCGGAACCCCGCAGGCGCCACACACACCACGCTGACCATTCTCACGATCCACGCCGCGAACGCCAAATACACAAAGTTCCGGACAGACCCCGCGCGGTCAAGGTCGATGCGTGGGTGACCGAGAGCGAAAAGCGCTTGACGCACGAGAAGCAACAGCGCGGCGACCGCGGCGCGCTTGGGGAGGAAGCCTCGTGAGTCCCGAGGAGGAGTTCGAGCATGCCCGCGCCCGCGATCATGTGGGAGCGGATGCGTGCGCTGCGAGACGCACGCATCCGCGCCAACTGCCGCCTCGCGCTCTACGCCCGCCGCGACGCTCGCCCTGGCACGTCCCCGCGTACAGCGTTGCGTGGCTGACAGGCTAATCATCTGACGCGCGCCCGCGACGTTGACGGTTCAGTTCTGGGCGTTGGGTGTGCCCCAGGACTCTGGGATGAGGGCTTTGCCGTCCCGCCAGCGCTGGACGACCGAGTCAGCGAACCAGTCGTCCTCGAAGTCCGCGTGATCGAGCGCGATTACCTGAAGGCGCCCCTCGAGCGACGCGACGACCTGGTGCACCAGCTCGTAGAGCTGGCGCGTGTGCTCGCGGTCGGTGTCGGTGAGCTCATCGAGATCGCCCCCGCGCTCGCGATCGCGGGGGAAGAACGCCTGGCTGGGTTGATCGAGCACGAGGAAGTGAGGCACCGGGCGCGTGTTGCAGATGAAGAAGTCCTGTAGGGCGAGGTAGGCGCTCAGGTGATATCCGACCCAGTTCATGCCGCTCCCGATCTCGCCTCGGTCCATGTACGCGGGGCCCTGGGGCGTGTCGGCGACGATCGTCAGGCGGTCGATGTCGATCTGGGCGCCATCGCGGGAGTGCTCGAGATCGAGCTGCTGCGCCCATGTCGTCATCTGCCGGCTGACGGTGCGCAGAAGCGAGGTCGTGCGCGAGCGCAGCGTCTCCGCGTCGAGGCTGTCGGCGAGCTCTTTGACGCTGGCCTCGAGGGCGCTCAGCTGCGAGCGCAGTGTCACGAGCCCCTGATCGCCGGTGTCCCGGGTGGCTTCGAGGTATTGGGCGATCCGTCCGCGGACGTAGCTTTGGACGTTGATCGCGTCGCGTGCTTTGTTGACGGTCTCTTCCTGGGCGGCAAGCGTCTCGAGGGCCTGGTCGACCTCGCGGAGAGCGTCGCGAAGGGTCTGGCGGCGCTCGATGATGCTTTCGCGCGCCTTCTGGATCAGGGGCCGGTCGCGCTGGGCGAGCTCGACGCGTCGCTCGGCTCGTTCGAGCGATCGCGCGAGCGCTTCTCGTGGGGGCGATGCCTCGGCGCCCAGGGCCTGTCCGCACATCACGCACGCCGCGTCGGTCGTCTCCTCGGGGACAAGGCCGATCGAAGCGAGACGAGCGTTCTGCTCGTGCAGCTCGCTGCCGTAGTCATGCTCTGCGCTGGCGAAGTCCTCAAGGCCTCGTAGCTGCTCGGCGATGTCGCGCAGCTCGTTGTTGATCTCGCCGCGACGGCGGCGCAGCCGCTCGAACTCACCGCCAATATCGACGGCCGTGGAGTTCGGGGTGTCGAGGATGGCGCGAAGGAGTTGGCGCGCCTGACCGAGATCAGCCGGCTGTTCTGCGGCCGCAGCGAGGCCGACATCGCGGGCCTCGGCGATCAGGCTGCCAGCTCGATCGAGCCCGGCGCTTCGTTCTGACTCAGCAACCCGCACCCGCTGCTGCAGACGGCGCAGCTCGCGGCGACGTTGAGTCAACTCCTCGCGTCTACGCAGATCGTCTGCGCCCTGGGCGCCGAGGAAGTAGGGCAGCGTGTCGCGGATCGTCTGCGGGATCCACTCCCGGTTCTGCCGGTGGAAGAGGATGTCCGGGTTCGCGATCTCGCCCTGCCCCTGAAAGCAGTAGTGCAGCGAATGTACGAACGAGGCGGAGAGCGCGTAGCGCGTCTGGCCCAACGTCGGGACGTTGCGGTTGTCCTCGATACCGAGCAGCCCGCCGAGGTAGCCGCGCAGTGCGTCAGAAGAGGTGTTTGAGGAGAGATCCTCGAATGCGGGCGCGGCGCCCTCGCCGATGGCCAGCATCGTCTCGTTGGTGTCGGTGTTCGGCGCGGGCGCGGGCCGCCCGATGAAGAACGGGGTCTGCTCGATATGGCCTCGGAGTCCATACCAGGCCACCGACTGCTGGATCGGGCCGTGGGGAGCGTGCGGGTTGCCGCTGCCGAGCAGGAAGCGAAGGATGTTGATGATGCTCGACTTCCCCGTCATCGAGTCGCCGGTGATGATGTTCAGCCGGCCGATGTGCAGGGGGATCGGGCGGGCCTCGCCCTCGTGGTTGTAGAGGATCAGCTCGTCGATCTGCATTAGGCTCGCAGCCCCCATATCGCAAGCGTCGTGGTCGCGTCTTTCTGCTCTGAGAACCAGCGTCCCAGGAACCCGGCTCTCGAGAAGCAATCATCGACGTCGGCGCTTCTGGCCATTCCACGGGGCCGACGCTTGACGGTCCCGGCGCGTAGCACGCCATCCCCGCCGCCAAGGACTCCGTGGCGCAGCGCGAAGCACACAGCGATCGACACGAGCGGGCGCAGACTGCGAGCCCGGTTCGGGAGATCGACCAGCACGCTGGGGTGCGCGCGCACCCACTCGCCCATCTGTGCATTCACGTGGGTCGGCAGCACCTGGCGCGTCGGACCGTGCAAGGCGACCGGGGCGATCAGATAGGGGAGCACTGCGGGTAGAGCTCTTCCGCCTGAACGCTCGCTGAACTGCGTGGCCGACTCACGCAGTAGGACGCTCAGAAACGCGGGGTTGAAGAGCGCCTCCTCCTCGAACGGGCGCGGCACGGATAGCGTGCTCATGCCGCACGCTCAGCGGTATCGCGCGCCTCCGCGAGGCGGTGCTGAAGATGCTCGATCCACTTGGGATGCCAGCCAATCTCGAGACGGTCGGCGATCACGTGCAGCGAGCCACGCGCGATGAAGCCGCTGCGCACATCGCGGCGTATCGGCGCGAGATCGCTCTGGTCAAGCTCACCGAACGCCGTGAGCGCGACTGCCTTCAGCTCCTCCTCGGTGATTTCCTCGCCCGGCTCGTCGGAAAGCGGCACGAAGAAGCGCTCCCAAGCCTCGATCAGCTCGGCGTCGTAGCGCCCGAGCTCGCCAACCTCAAGCAGCCGATCTCGCTGCCACAGCGAGCGTTGAGCGAACGCCCGGTTGTGGTCGTAGATGCACTTTCGCATCCGTTGGCTTCCCATCGCAATCAGTCGCAGTTGCGCAACGAAGATACGGTCATCCTCGGAGACCTCCTGCTCGCTCGGCTGTAGGAAGTCCAGGACGTTGATCGGGAGGTTCTCGTCCCGTAGCGTGTCTGCGATCGCGAGCAGCCGCTCCTCAAGCTCTGCTGCCGTGATCCGGTCGGCTCGCCCGTTCGCGACCGCATCGAGATGCGCGATCGCCCGTGCGTGCCACCAGCCGCGAAGGCGTTCGACGAGAGCTGCTCGCCGTCGGGGGATCACGCTCTTTCGGACCGCGCGCATCAGGTCATCGGCGACGCTCGCAACGTCGGCCATCTCATCGACGACGTCGACCCTATCGAGGAGAGTCTTTCGATCCTCCTGGCTCAGGCCGAGGAACGCCTCGTAGTAGGGCTTGTTCGTCTCGCTCTGGGACTCGCGTGCCGTGCGCTCCAATGCAGCCATCGCCCCGGCCACGTCTCGATCCGCCCCGACGCGAAGCTTGCGGGCGGCCGGTCCGGCCTGTGCCGTGGCCAGCAGGACCAGACGCACGCCGTCATGGCTCGGCTCGGTGATCCAGTTGTGCAACGTCTTCCACAAGTCGCTACTGGCGTCCGACAGCGAACGCGACCCGTTGATCGAGTGCTTGCTCTGCCACTTCTGAGTGGCGTCATCGGTATCGCTGTCGTGAAAGACGATGTCATCCAGCGTCTCGATGCTGACGGAGAATGACTCCTCGACACCTAGTCGCTCCAGCATCGCCCACAGCGCGTAGTCGACCTGCGCGAGATAGCCGAGGGTCGGACCCGCGGCACTAAATCTTGAAGCCCCACCGGGCTGCTCCGACATAAACCGCCAACCTACCGCCGACGGTGGACGCGACCAACCCCTGTCGTCCTTCAGAACACCGTGCTGCAGCCCGACCGCCCACGCCCACCTCTGCGGCGCTTTTGCGGCCCCGAATCACGAGCCGTCCTGCAAGTGGTGCGGGTATCGCCTGACGGCCTCGCTCGGGCACGCCGCGTCACACTGGCGTCCCCGTCGCCACAGTATCCGCGGCGCCGTACGAACGATGGCCGATCGTGCGAGTCCGCCGAGGAGCGGCGCATGAGCGAAGATTTGCCGCGATGCTCGTCGTGCTCGACACCAACACCTTCTACACCGACGCGCGCGCCAAAATCGGCCAAACTCGAGGAAATCATCGAGTCCGACGATGAACGCCACGTCTGCCAACTCAACGAGGAGTCCGAGGCTCCGATCCTCCAGGGCGACGATTCACGGGCTCCGCTGACCGTCGGCCTCAGCGCCGCATGGGATCCGGAGCACGGCTGGCATCAGTTCGAGATTGGCGAGGTCGAAATGGCCCTGTCGGAGACGCGCCGCCGACCCCAGCGCCTGAGCGCCGTCGAAGTGAAACGCATAGACGAGCAGTACCCCGGGGAGTAGCGACGTTCAGGGGAAGCAGAGTACGTGCCAGGCAGCACGCCTTCCTTGGTCTCTGTGAACCCGAGCGTGACAGGGTGGCCGAACCCTGCCCATTCCTGCATCTCTTCAGGTGCTGCCGGTGGGCCGAGAGCGTTCCGGTCGCGGCTCGATGTCGGCGAAACGCCTATGCCAGCTGGCGAATCGCGCTGGCGACTGGCTCGGCATCCTTGCTCAGCTCGGGCTCAGTTGCCTCATCGGGCTTCCCATTCATCTCCTCGTGCAGAGTCGAGAGCTCATCGAGCATGGCGGTCAACTGCCCAGGGGAGTGCGGACCGGGATGGAGCTCCAGGGGCTCGTAGTGAGCCTTCGGAGAGGCATTACGCATCGCGGCGTCGATTCGCTTGGCGATCTCCGGCGTCCATTTGACGCCGTGCAACTGACGCACCCGCACATGAGAGCTGAACCGCCGCACCGTTCCGTTGAGCACCGTGTCCTCGATCAGCTGGTCGTAGGCTTTGCGCAGGTCGTTGACCCAGCGATCAGCCTCCTGCTCGTAGGTCGGATCCTGGTGCTTGTGTTTGGGCACCAGTTTGAAACGCAGGCGATTACGCAGCGCGCGGATCCGCTTCGCCGGGCCGAGCATCTTCGTCGGCAGCTCGCCGGCGACCATCCCGACCTGATGGAAGGCGCGTTCCAAGGTCTGGCCGTGCAGCGGGACGCTGGCGACGTTGGCGGCCTCCTGCAGCAGGTACACAAATGCCATGTCGTGAGTGAAGACGACGACCTGTCGGCGCTTTGACTCCTCGACAAGACGTTCTGCGAGGTAGGCACGCCGCGTGTGATCGAGCGAGGAGACTGGGTCATCTAAAACGACCGCGCTGCGCTCGTCGCTGACAGCGACTTCGGCGAGGAAGAACGCCAGGGAGAGTGCGCGCTGCTCTCCGTCGCTGAGGACGTTGCTGATCTTCTCACCGCACGGCTCCTTGAACTTCAAGCGGATGACAGTCTCGCCCTTACTTGCCTTTCCGGTGATTTCGATCTGGCTTACCACAGGGTCGAGTTCGCGCACCTCATCTTCGACTGCTTTGCGCAGCCGCTCGGTGATCGCAACTCTTGTAGCTCACGCAGCTTGAGGTTTACGCGCTGGGTGTTGAGCTTGGTGAGCGTGGCGTCGATCACCGCGATCGCCTTCAGGCCGGCGATGCGCTTCTCGAGCTGCTCGCGTGCGTCGACGAAGGCGACCCGCGCCTGCAGCTGCGCGAGTTCGCTCATCGCCTTGCGCTGAGCGTCCTCGTCGCGCAGGCTCGCGTGGCGCTGAGCCACCATTTCTTGCTCGTCGGCGTAGGTGCGCAGCACATCGGGCAGGACCACGGCCTCATCGCCCTGAAACTGCTCTCCTACAGCGGCCGCCTTCGCTGCCGCCCCGCGCGCCTCGAGCGTCGTGAGCGCATCCTCAGCAGCACGCGTGAGTTGCTCCGGCGTCCCACGCAGCTCAGCGCGAACCGTAGCTGCGATCGGGTTCAGATCGGGGAGCGCCTTTAACTTCGCCTCGATCTGATCGGTCAGGTCCGTCGCCTGCTGGCGCAAGGTGCTGCCGACGAACTCCTTAAAACGGCCCAGGCGCTCCCGCGCTTGGACGTCGAGGTCCTGTTGGCACAGCGGACAGGCAGCGTCCTCGCCGGGGTCGGGGAAGGTTGTGTCGGCTGCCTCGGCGAAACGTTCGGCGGCGTACCACAGCTCGCGCCACGGCCCTTGGCCTGTGCCCTCGAAACGCTGGTCTGCGAATGCGCGGTCTGCGAGCTCACGCTCTCCGGCATTGACGTCATCGAGGCGTTTGCGCAGTTCGGCGAGCTCGGTGATCGTCGCGGTGGAGAGCTGGGCGTCGGCATCGATGAGCCGCTGCGCGGCGGAGCGCGCGTTGGTCGCGAGCATTCTCGCGGCGGACTCGAGTTGACGACTTTGATCGGTTCGAATCGCGGCGGCGGCGAGCTCGAGCTCCTCCAGTCGGGCGCGCTCGGTGGGGTTGGGGTCGATCAGCCCGATCAGTGCGGCGAGATCAGAACTCGCGTCTATCTGCCCGAGCTCTTTGCCAGCGGGTGTGTTGGGGTCGATCTCGGGCGGCGCGGGGATTGCTTCAGGTCGTTGCTGAACTCGTTCGCGCAGCGTGGCCGCGAGTTCATCTTGCGCTTGCGACAGCGCACGAAGGACTCGCAGTGATCGGGGAACGTGCTCAATGACATTCGGCTTCGTGAGGAACAGCCTTGCGCGGGAGGCATCGAACGCCGCCATCGCGGAGAGCGTCCGGTTGGGGTCGGTGGCTAAGTTCACCGCGACGGACTGCTCCATCCCATCGACCGCGATGTCGAACTGTGCGGTCTGCGGGCCGTCCGCAGCGCCGGGGTCGAATACGTCGCGTAGGATCTCCTCGGGTTCGCCCGAGCGCGTCACGCGGCGGACGAGCCGACCGTAGCCGCTCTTACCGGAGCCATTGTCGCCGAACACGCCATTCAGACCGCACTCCAGCTTGAGTTCCTGCCCGGGTGCCAAGCAGTTGATGTTCCTCAGGTCTCGGATCGCTCGAAGTTCGACCTGCCCGCGCTCCCCCTCGTCGACGGGGAGATCCTTGAGCTCAAGGGAGATCGGCTCGGGAGCGTCTGCCGTGCCAGCGAGGATCTGCATCACCTCGCGACGCCCGGCGTCGTCGAGCGAGCCCGAGGCGACCCTGCGCAGCAGATCGCGCTGCCACAGCGGCAGCTCCTTCGACCACTCGTAGATCCGCTTCTGTAGCAGCACGCGATCAATTCTGACATGAGGCACGGCTGCGAGGGAGCCGCGCCTGCATGCGAATGTTCGCATGGCTGAGGTTTTGCACCACCGTCCCGCCTCCGGCCGCAGGCGCAACAGGCAGTTTCCTATCGAGGTCGGTCGGCCATCGCGCTGCCACCACACCGGCCACGTCATCCCGCCGGTTCCGGCCAGAACGCCCTCGAGATCCCGCTCGAGCAAACGGCCGCTACGTCGCTACCGACCACCGGGCCGGCAGCGAGCTGACGGATCGTGCCCGACACCTCCTGGGAGGCCATCTTGGAGCGCTCAGGCGACCAGGAGATGACCCCCAGGAGTTCGCCGAGTTCTGGCACATGCACAAGCCCCACATACTCCCGCCCGACGACGAGCCACAAGCCGTCGAGCCGACCTGGCCGGCGCGGCTTTCCAGCGTACTTCGATCGGATCGCCTGAGCGGAAGACCTGGCGCGCAGCACGCTGACTGGCCGCGTCGACGGAAGATGATCCCCATCCGTTCGTCGTCGCAGAGGATTCCGCCCGCGACGCCCTCAAAACCGGTGCAGGTGACAAACAGTGAGGAGGAGTACATGCCGCATAATCGGGGAACACCACGTAAGCCGCGCTATGTGGGGCTCGTCTCCTACAAGGGCCACACGAAGTGGGTGGGCACGCACCCCTCGATTGCTGCCTACAAGCAAGCCGAGCACGAGCGGCTGATCAAGCTGCGCGAAGAGGTCGACCTCGCCGAGCGCCGGCGAATCCCGACCATCATCGAGTTCGCCGACGCCGTCATACACGAGAACGACAGGATCACGATGACCTGGCCCGAGGGTCAGCGCGTGCACAAGGAGACCGGGCGCCGCCCGAGCACCGTCAGGCGGATGCGCGATGGTCTCAAGCCGCTCGTTCGAGACTTCGGGGACCGCCAGCTCGACAGCTTCAGCCGCCAGGAGGCGCTGACCTGGGCGCTACCTCGCGGACGCCACGTCCAGCAGTCGGCGCGCCAGTTCTTCAACCACGCACTCGACCGCGAGCTGATTGTCAGCAACGCGTTCACTCGCCTGGGAGCGATCAAGCGAACACGCCGGATCGACAGGCCCGACTTCGAAGTGATCAGCAACGAGCAATACGAGCGGCTGTGCCGGTGCGCCCGCGCGAGCCGCACCGACAGCTACGGGCTGATCCTGGAGGGCGTCGTCCTCGCGATCGGCGAGGCAGCCATGCGCCCAGGCGGCGGCGAGCAGGATCTCGCCGGCCTCTGCGTACGCCTGGGCCTCTCGCGCATGACCGCGCACCAGCGAGGCATCGAGGCCGGGTTCACAATCCTCGACGAGGTCTTCGGCAGCCAGGACGAAAATCGCCGACGGCTGATCGCGGAGCAGCTCCAAGCCCTGCTCGACGCAGAATTCCATCAGATCTTCGTCATCACCCACACTGACGATGTCTTGGAGCACTGCGACTTGGCGATCTATGTCACGCGTGGCGCCGACGGCATCAGCCGAGTGGAGGGGCCGCGATAAATGCGACCGTGACGGGCCAACTGCCCCATTTCACTATGACTGGACCGTTGCGGCACGTGATCGTTACGCAGGGCGGGTACTGACCGACGTCTGCACGCAGATCGCAGTGAGACGACAACGCGGGCGTTAGATGCAACCACGAAAGGCAGACACCGACGCAATTCAACCGGCGCGCCCTACAGAAGCCAAAGCAAATCGCGGCATTCAGCCAGCAGTTCGGTGCCGACCCACTCCTGCGCGATCCGCTTTCCAGCTTCGAGTAGTGCCGCCGAGGCACCGCGCACGTCATCGGGCAGCCACTGTGTCAGCTTGCGCACCCGATACCGCGACGGTGGGTTATCGGTCGGCGCCGGTCGACCTTGGGCGAGCAGAAGCTCATAGAGCACGGTAGCGGGCTCGACTGCGGGCAGGCCTGCTCTCGCGGCAAGGAGGCTTGCATGAACCGGGATGTCGAGGCCGTCGATATCGAGATCACCGAAGTAGAGAACTCGTCGCGGCCGGATGGGAAGATCGGCGAGGTAGGTAACCGAGCCCTTGAAGTGCGCGCCGGCGCCGTAGACGACGACGCCGACGCTCCCCTCACGCGGCAGCTTGCGGCACAGCGAGACGAACGTGTGGTGGTTCTCGACCACCAGCACGCCAGGCGCCGCGCCGATGGTCTCGAAGACGAACGGCGGGTGGATCTCCTCGCAGCGCAACCGCTCCAGCGTCAAACGATCCGGGAAGAACAGCTGGCCGCCGATCAGCGCCTCCAGACGCTTCTCGTGGCCGAAGAGCTGCAGCGAACGCTCGCGCAGCGGAACCACGGGGCGCTCGCCGCCGCCGTCGCGAAGGAACGCGTTGACGGCGCGCAGATCCGACAGTGTGCGCTCGTCGAGCGACAGCTCGGCCGCCCAAGCAAGCTCCGGGCGCCACGCGACACCGGCGCCCGAGACTCGGTGCGGCGTGGGCGCCGGGCGGTCGATGCGCACGAAGCGCGGTAGCGCGGGCTTCGCGCTGCGGTCATACGAGCGCTCGCTCGGCAGCTCGACGAGACCCGCGTCGACCAGTTCGTCGAGGACCTCCCGCAGGCGGGCTCTTCGCTCCGGCGCGTGCTCGAGCGCCGGCTCCGCGGCCAGCAGCAGCGCCTGGAGCTCACCGAGCTGTAGCTGGCGCCGCGGCCAGCTCCCAAGCTCGCGCGCGAGCGCCGCCGCGGTGACGCCGAGAGCAGGCGCGGGCTCGCTCATTCCCAGCGACCCGGAGTTGCGCTCTCGGGCTGCCTCATGCGAGACGCGGCTCGTCGGAGCGCTTGTGCCCGACGACACGCTCACTCACGTCGCGCTCGTGCACGACGCGCGCGACGTCGAGGTAGCCATTGCCGTCCTCCTCCGCGCGTCCGTTCAGCAGCGCGGCGCGCAGGCTGTCGGCGACCCTGATGCGCTGCATGCCGGCGCGCATGTCGAGGTCGTTGCGCAGACGCAGCACGCACGGGAACTTCGAGAGCGCGTTGGTGTCGAAGACACCCGTCGTATAAACCAGCTGGACGCCCACGCGGTCGGCGACCTTGAGCTGGATATCGAGCAGGTACTCCGCGCTGGCGGTGCCGATGGGGTTGTCGAGGAAGAGCACCCCCGCGCGCGGCCTCTGCCGGCCGCGCGAGGTCGAGCGCATCGCGGCGAGCGTGCAGTACAGCGCGATCGCCGCCGTGAGGCGCTGGCCGCCGGAGAACTCACCCATCGCGGTGACCGGCACACGCTCGTCGCGCAGCACCGTGTCGGGCTTGAGCACCGAGACGCGAAAGCCGCGCGGGTCGGCCGCGGCGCGCACGCCGCGCAGCAGCAGCGTCATGCCGTCGCGGTCGCGCCCGCCGTCGCCGCCGACCGACGAGTCGAGCACCTCGCCGAGGCGCTCCAGCAGCACGTCCTCAGAGTCGGGGGTCTCGAAGTCGATGCGCAGGAACTGCCTGCCCGACCAGTCACCGAGGTCGGCGGGCAGCCGCGAGGCGCGTCCCGCCTGGCGCAGCGCGTTCAGGGCGGTCTGCACGAGCGCGGCGAGGCGCTGGAGCAGCAGCACCCGGTGCTGCTCGATCGATGCGAGCTCCTTGGCGACCTCGGCGGCGCGCGCCTGCAGGTGCGGGATCAGCTCGCCGCTGCACCGCGCCAGCGTCGCAGCCTCGTCGCGGGTGAGCCGCTCGCGCAGGTTACCTCCGGCCATCGCCTTGAAGGCGTCGTCGAGCGCGAAGCTCGAGACGCGCTGCGCGAGGTCGCGCACCTCGGCCTCGGCGGCGTCGAGCGTGCCGTCGGCTTCCCGCAGCGCGGTCGTGAGCTGCTGCGCGAGAACCTTGGCCTCGTCGGCGCCGCCCGGGAAGGCCGCGGAGTCCTCGGCAGCCGCGGAGTCCTCGGCTGCCACGGCATCCAACTCCTGGCCGCTGGAGACCAGCGCGCCCGCGACCGCTTCGGCGTAGGAGCCGACGACTGCGGCGCGCGACTGCGCCTTCGTCGCCTGCTCGCGCGCCTGGCGCGCCGTCGCGTCGGCGGCGCGCTGGCCCTCGAGCGCTCGCACGCGTTCGCCGTCGAGGCGCTGCGCCAGCGCGAGCGCGTGGTCGAGGTCGCGCGGGACCAGCGCACCGGTCAGCGGCGCGCGCGGGCCGCGGCCGGACTCGCTACGCGGGGTCGCGCGATCGAGCTCGGCCTGGCGGGTTTCGCGCTCGGCCAGAGACTGCGCGCGACGCTCCTCGGAGCTCGCGGCGTCGCGCCGGGCGCGGCGCTCGCCCTCGCGGCGCGCGGTGCGGTCGGTCGCCTCGACGAGCAGCTCGGCCGCGCGGGCGAGCTCGTCGGCGTCGTGCTCCTGCAGCCTCGCGCGCGCCTCGGCCTCCGACGCCTGCGCCCGCCGGTGCTCGGCCGCGAGCTCCGACCCGGTGGTGGCGTCGTCGAGCACGCGTGTCGCCAGCGCGTACACGCCGCGCAACTCCTCGATCGACGCCTCGGCGCGCTGGCGCGCGACGTCATCGCCGGCGCCCTCGACGCCCTGCAGATCGTCGCCGAGGCGGTCCGCGCGGCGGCGCTGGTCGTCGGCGAGGCGGGTCGCCTCCTGCGCGGCCACGCGGTGCTTCTGCGCGGCGCGCGCGTGGCGCGCGGACTCCTCGGCAGCCGCCGCAGCGGCTTGGGTGTCGCGACGAACGGCCTCGCGCAGGTCGCGCTCTCCGGCGGCGCGCTCGCGCAAGCCCTCCAGGCGCGGCCGCGCGTCGGCGACCGCGCGCCGCTCGGCACGCGCGGCGCCTGCTGCGGCATCGCGCTGCGGGCGCTCGGCGGTGAGCTCGGCGCGCTCGCCGCGCATCGACTCCGCTCCGGCGGCGGCGTCGTTCGCCAGCGTGCACTGCTCGGCGGCCGCGGCCGCGAGCTCGTCGAGGCGCCCCGCGGGGCAGTCCACGAGGAAGGCCTCGAGCTCGCGTCGCAACTCACGGTCGCCGCGGTGGCGGGCGTCGAGTTCGCTACGGCGCTCGGCGACACGCGCGAGCCGCTCCGCGCGAAGCTCGCGCTCGTCCTCGCCGGCGTGCTCGTCGTAGAGCGCGACGTTGGGGGCGACGACGAAGCGCTCGCGCGGTCCCTCGCCGGCGGCGGCGTCGGCGAGCTCGGAGGAGTCGCCGAGCACGATCACGATCGTCGGCTTGAGCGCCGCGTCAAGCAGCGCCGCCTCGGCGCGCTCGCGGTGGGCTGGGTTGGTGAGGATGACGCCGCCCACGAGCTCCGGCGCGCGGCGCAGCAGGGGCTCGCGCTCGGCCGTGCTTACGGACTCGGCGAGATAGTCCCAGCCGGACACCGCCGCGACGCCGGCACGGCGCAGCGCCTGCACGGCCTCCCTGGCGTCGCGCGCAGCGGGCAGCCGGCCGGTCTCCTCCAGGGCCTGCGAAGCGTGGCGATCGTCGGCGGCCTCGAGCTCCAGGATGACGGTGTCGCGCTCAGTTGCAGCGGCCGCCTCGACGAGTGCGTGGTGCAGCGGGTCGGACATCCGCCAGAGGTCGACGCGCTCCACCGAGGCGAGCTCGCGCAGCCGCTCGGAGCCCGCGAGCCGCTCGGCGCGCTGGCGCAGCTCGTCGCGCTCGCGCTCGAGTCGGGCCGCGTGCTCGCCGGCGCGCGTCTCCGCGAGATCGGCTTGCGCGAGCTCCTGCTCGAGCTCCCGCAGGCGCACGTCGATGACGCCGATGCGCTCGCCCGCCTGACGCTCGCGCCGTTCGGCCTCGCACTCGCGCTCGTCGAGCGCCGCGAGGCCGTCGTCGGCGCTTTGACCGCGCACGATCAGCTTCGCGGCGACGAGGCGGTCGCGCTCGGCCTCGATCGCATCCAGGCGCAACTGTGCCGCGGCGGCCTCCGCACGCAGGCGCCCTGCGTCCTCGCGCGCAGCGCCCGCGGCGAGCTCGTCGGACGCGGCCGCCTCGGTCCTGCTCGCGGCTAGCGTGTCCGCGCCCTCGGCCGCGGCGCGCGCGTCGTCGATCAGCGCGAGCAGGGCCCCGGCGTAGCGCCGCGCCGCATCCGCTCGGCGCTCGAGCAGCGGCGTCGCCTCGCGCTCGGCCGCGGCGAGCTGCTCGTCGAGCGCCTTGACGCGCGCCGCCGCGACTCGCTGCGCGGCGAGCGGCTCGGCGGCGCGCCATGCGGCCAGCTCGTGCAGCGCCACCGCGCGGGCGCTCTCCGCCTCGGCGAACGCGGCGGCAGCGGCGTCGAGACGAAACTGCGCGGCGTGGCGCCGCAGCTCGCTCAACTGCCCCTGCAGCTCGCGGCTGCGGGTGTCGAGCGTGCGCGCACGGCTCTCCTGCTCGTCGGCCCGCGCCTGCAGGCGCTCGTGCTCGTCGGCGGCAGCGCGGGCCGCGGCGGCGAACTGGCCGTGGACATCATGCGCTGAACGCTGCGCGTCGCGCAGCCTCGTCGCAGCCGCCTCACGGCGCTCGGCTGCAACAGCAAGGGGGTGCAGTCGCTCGATCGCACCCTCAACGAATGCCTGCTCGAGCTGCAGCCGCTCGCGGTCGCGGAGCTTCTCGGCGTAGCGGTCGACGTTCGTCGCGAGCTCGCCGGGTCCCTCGCGATCGGTGACGGCTCCGAGTAGGAAGTCGACGAACGCGTCGTGGGTGCGGAAGGCGAAGACCTCGTCGGCGTCGCCCTCGTCGGCGTTCATCTCGCGCTGGTACTTGAACAGCTCGGGGTCGAGGCCGAGCGCGTCGAGATGCTCGACCCACTTGCGCTGCCCTTCAGTCCACACGAGATCGAGCTCGGGGTGCGCGCGATTGGCCTCTTCGAGCTTCTCCTTGTAGGAGCCGAATAGGCGTTTGAACTGCGACCCGTCGCGCTCCGCGCGGGTAGGCAGCGTCTCGAGCGTGAGCACGTCCTCGGCGGGCCGCAGCGTGTACCACGCCTCGCGCAGGTTCTGCGAGTCCGCGGAGTGCTGACGCCCGCGCCACTCGTAGACCTTGCCCGTCAGAAGCCGCTCCCCAAGCGCCTGCCCCTCGGCGGTGACGCGCCGCCACTCAAGGAGGACGTGGCCGGTGTCGCCGGTCAGGACGAAGTTCTCCAGCGTCTTGGTGTTCGAGTTGGCGCCGAGGACGAGCCGGCGCCCGGGTAGCAGCACGGAGAACAGCAGCTTCAACAGCACGCTCTTGCCGCCGCCGTTCTCCAGGAACAGCACCGAGCCGCGCGCCGGGTCCGCGTTGCGGTCGCGGAAGTCGAGCAGCACGTCCTCGTAGCGGGCGCCCTTGGGGCCAATCGACTGCAGCAGCACGCGGTTGAGCTCGTACATCGGCTACCAGCGCGCGCGGTCCGCGTCGTTGGTGACGCGGTCCAGCTCGAACCACACGTCTTCGCGCGCGAGCTCGCGCACGTGGATGCGGTAGGCGGGCGTCGGCTGGTAGGTGCCGCCGAGCGCGTCGGAGACCTTGCGCATCAAGCCCTGCTCGGTGAGCGCGCCGAACGCCTTCGCGATCACCTGGCGCGTCGCGCCCGACCACGCGCGCCGATCCTCCGTCGCGGCCGCCTCGGGCTGGCGCGCGTACATCCGCCACGAGCGCTCCAGTCCGGGATCTTCCGCGGGCGGGTCGAGCTCCTGCTCGGCGTGTCGCTCGTCGAGGCGGCGGCAGAGGTCGCGGAGGTATTCGTCGACCTCGTTGACCGCGACGCGCGGCGCGTGTTCGGCGTCCTCGAGGTCGTCCGGGCGCGGGAAGCTCGTCGCGGCGATCGCGAGCTGCGCGAGCCCGTGCAGCACGCGCAGGCGCGGGTTGCGCTCGCGCGTGCGCCGGTAGTAGTCCTCCATCCGCATCGCAAACGCCGACCCCTCGCGCGCGCCCAGCACGACCCCGGCGGCCTCCGTAACGTCGAGCACGTCGAGCCCCATCCCGTTCGCGACCGCGCCGACCGCTCGCGCGAAGCCATCCTGCTGGCGGTAACGGCGCACGAGGTCGCGGTAGTCCGGATCCTCGATCGGCCTCAGCTTCGGGCGCAGCCCGTAGGCGATCAGCTGCGACGCGTGACCGGTGTCCTCGACGAGGCTCATTGGGCATCCTCGGGTTGCCTGCGCTTCACGCGGCCTCCTCGACGAGCTGTGCCGCGGCACCGACGTCGAGCCGCGCGACGAGCAGGTTGTCGCCGTGGAAGCTCTGCGCGTCAGCGGCGCCGCGCAGGTCGGGCGGCAGCGGCGTGCCGTCCGACCACGCAAGCAACAGCGCAGACTCATCGCCGACGCGCAGCTGCGACTCGAGCGCGGGGGAGAACGCGTGTAACACGAGCAGCGCGAGCAGATGCGCAGCGGCGGGCGAGTGCTCGAGCCCCGCGGAGAGCAGGGCGCTCAGCCGCGTCGGCTGCGAGTCGACATCCCTCAGCACGGCGCCGGCCGCGGCACGCACGGGCTCGGGGAATGCCTCGTAGGGTGTGAGCTCGCGCAGTTCAGGCTCGACGAGCTCCCCGCCGAGCTCGTCGCGCTCGCGCGGCGGAGCCAGAAGCTGGGCGACCATCGTCGCGAGACGCCCAATGCGCCGCGGCCGCGCTCCGAGGACGCGCTCGAAGAAGCCGACCGCGGGCGGCTCGGCGTCGGTGAGCGAGAGCGCGAGCACCGGCAGCAGCAGCTCGCCGGTGATGTCGCGCAGCCGCACGCTGACGGGCGGCGCGAAGACCTGACGCTCCTGCTCGGCGAGGAACACCTCGCGCGCCTCCATCAGCTTGCGCTGCAGGACCATGTGGCGGTTCTGGCACTCCTCGAGCAGTTCGATCAGGCTCGCCGCCTGCGCGCGCCGCGCGGACTCCTCGGCGCGGTCGCGCGTCTCGCGGATGTTCTCCGCGATGCGCCGCTCGACCTCCAGGCGCTCGCCGATGTGCGCGAGCGCTCCGTCGAGCCGCGGCGAGACCTCGCCGGCCCAATCGACGTTCGCGACGTTGCGCCTGGTCGCCGCGAGATCCTGGCGGACGAGCTCGCCGAGCTGGATCGTGCGGTAGCGGGCCTGCTGGGCGGCGTACTGGGCCTCGGAAAGCCGGCCGCGGCGCACGAGGTTCTCCAACTTGGCCTCCGCGGCGGCCTGAGCGGACTCGACGTCGGTGTCGAGCGCGCCGACGAGCACATTGATCGCGGCGTCCGTCGCGCGCAGATAGACCGAGCCATCGGGCGCCTGACGCTCGACGAGCAACTGGAAGCCGAAGCTGCGCCGCACGTACTCGCCGCTCCAGTCGCCGTACTCGACCGCGAACTCCCGCTGCGAACTCGTGCCGATGAGCTCGTCGAGCACCCACTTGCAAACCTCGCGATGCTCCGCCTCGTCGCGGTCGGGCGCCTGGCGGCGCGCGTAGGGCAGCACCGCGTCGATGACCGCGTCGTGCGCGGCGCCGCGGTCGAAGTCCATCTGCACCGTGACGGTGTCGATCGCGACGAACGCCAGCCCCCACACGGTGTACGCACCGAACTCGCCCTCACGTACCCGACCCTTGTTGGCCTCCAGATGATGTAGCGGCACCGTGCATGCCATCGCCTTCGCGCGGCGTGCGAGGGCCTCATCGCCAAATGTGGCGTCTATGTCGAGCGGCACGTAGGGCGCCAACTCAGGCTCGAGGGCCAGCTGCACCGGGGACTCGGGGTGCTCCTGGTTGCGGTCCATGACGTGGAATGTTGCCGCAAGCGTCGGTGGCCGGAGCGGCACGTACGGTGAGCGCTCTATCGTGCGGTCTCGACGGCTCGGTAGTGTCCGGTCTTCCGCGAGCCCACGCGCGTCACGAGACCGGCGTCGCGCAATGCTGCGAGATCTCGTTCCAGCGTTCGCGGCGCGATCTCGAGTCGGTACTGCAACTCCTGGGCGTCGAGACCGTCCGTCTCGGTGAGTGCGTCAAGGATGACTCCTCGGCGGTGAGCGACATCACCCTTGCCCAACCCACCTATCGCGCCAGTTGTCCCGCCATTTATCCCGCCATGCTGGCGGGATACGTGGCGGCCTGAGCCGGCGAGGGAGGGATGGGGCCAGAGGGTGGCGCAGAACACCGGGCCATCCCCGTCGAAGCGAGGCTCCGGGTATCCGTTCGCCATCTCGGCCTGGATCTTCTCCCAGGCGGTGCCGAACCGCTCCATGTAGCGGATGCGTCGCAGTACGCTCGCGATGCCGCGGTTGCGGATCTTCGAGCGGCCGTTGCGGATGTCCTCGGTCGTCACGCCAGGCAGCATCGGCCCCGGGTTGAGAATCTCGATGCGGTCGTCGAACACGAGCACTTTGATCGTCTCGCCGGTCCTGGAGTAGTCGGCATGTGCGATCGCGTTGACCAACAGCTCACGCACCATTACGGGCGAGAACTCCGCCAGGCGCTCACGCTGCAGCCGCCCCCGCGGGATTGGCTCGGCTTGGCGGGTGTTGCGCCGGATAAAGCGCTCGGCGGCGTCGATCGCCTCGAGTACCGTGAGTTTCTTCGTCAGGGTCGAAGATGTCCTCGATGTCGGCCGCTCGTGTGGCTCCAGCGAAGCGTGCTCCCTCGACGCGCGCGTCCCTGAAGTAGCGCCTGCGTGTCGCGTCCTGACCGAGGAGGATCACGGCGGCGTTCGTCGCGACAACCTTGCCCTGGTAGCGCGTCAGGACGCCGAGTGCCTCCAGCTTCGCGGCGCGCAGCGGCACATCGTGGCCCTCGAACGCGGCCTTCATCCGCGCTTTGTCGAGGTCACCAAAGGCGACGTCCGAACGAGCGAAGAGATCGAAGGACTCCCCGGCGGCCTGGCGGCGAAGCTCTGCGAGCGTCTCGGGCTCCGCGCGCCGGCTCGTGGACCCCAACCTCACATACACGCCGCGGTCGGAGCCCTCCGACCGCAGGTGAAACGGCGCAGGATGATGAGCAACCTCGACGACCAGCAGCTCCTGCTCACCGTGGGAAACCGCATAGATCTCCGGCAGCAGCTGCGGCTCGACGCCGTCGCTGATCTTGCTGGACAGACGCTCCTCTTCACGCAGAGGGTCCGCGACGCCGACGCCGAGCCGTCGTCCTCGAGGCCAATCACGACGGTGCCGCCCGCGGTGTTTGCGAACGCCACGATGTCCTTCAGGACCGACTTCGGGGAAGACAGATCCCGCTTGAAGTCGAGCCGCGGACCCTCGCCCCGTACTATCGCCTCGGCAATCTTCACGTACGCATCTTCTCAGCAGGCACCCCATCGTGGATGCACAAGACAGCGGCCGGCGTGATATGCGAGTCGACCACGGCGAGCGCCGTAGTCCTTGAAGCCGACCCGGGCCCGCGAAGCGCCCAAACCCAACGAGAGTGACAACCGTGAGGAGGACGTCATGCCGCACAATCGAGGAACACGACGCAACCCGCGCTATGTGGGGCTCGTCTCGTACAAGGGCCACACGAAGTGGGTGGGCACGCACCCCTCGATTGCTGCCTACAAGCAAGCCGAGCACGAGCGGCTGATCGAGCTGCGCGAGGAGATCAACCGCGCGGAGGATCGCCGTGTCCCGACCGTGATGGAGTTCGCCGACGCGGTCGTGCGCCCGAACGGGCGAATCACGATGACCTGGCCAGAGGGTCAGCGCGCGCACAAGGAGACCGGGCGCCGCCCGAGCACCGTCAGGCGAATGCGCGACGGCCTCAAGCCGTTCGTTCGAGACTTCGGGGACCGCCAGCTCGACAGCTTCAGCCGCCAAGAGGCGCTGACCTGGGCGCTACCTCGAGGACGCCACGTCCAGCAGTCGGCGCGGCAGTTCTTCAACCACGCGCTCGACCGCGAGCTGATCGACAGCAACGCGTTCACCCGCCTGGGGGCGATCAGGCGAGCACGCCGGATCGACCGGCCCGGATTCGAGGTGATCAGCAACGAGCAATACGAGCGGCTGTGCCGGTGCGCCCGCGCGAGCCGCACCGACAGCTACGGGCTGATCCTGGAGGGCGTCGTCCTCGCGATCGGCGAGGCAGCCATGCGCCCCGGCGAGATCTTCGCCCTGAACCACAGCGACATCGACTACATAGCCGGGATCATCCATGTCCGTCGTCAGCTGGACATGGCGAGCGGCGTCACCGGCTGGCCTAAGGACGACGAGCCGCGCGACATCACGATGAGCCCAAAGCTACGCAGCCATCTGCAGACTATGCCCAGGCTCAGCCATGAGATCCTCTTCCCCACCCCACGCGGCTGCTACATGCGACGCAGCACCTGGTCCGCTCACTGGCACTCGGTGCGTGCCGCCGCCCGGATGCCGGGCCTGGAGTTCTACGAGCTCAGGCATCGCGCGATCCAATGGATGATCGACCCGCCCCACGACGGCGGCCTCGGCTTGGACATCCAGACGACCGCCCACATCGCCGGCCACCGCGACGGCGGCTACCTCGTCTGCAGCACATATTCAAAGCTCGCTGAGCACCAGGCGTTGGCACGCGCGCAGCGCGCCATCGACGCTTACCAGCAACGCGGAGGCCCGCACCGGCGGCCGGAGTCGGCCAGCGTGGCATAACCACTCCGGTTGTCATTTACCCGTCTGGGAGCGCCAAGCACTCAGTCGTTGGGCATCCCCTCGACGATGGGCGCCGGGGCACCCACATCCTGCATGAACGCCGAAAACCCATGGCCTTTCGGCAGCCAAACGCCGATAAGCACCCCATTATCGGCGCGAAAACGCTGCCGGCTCTGCCAAAAGAATCGCGCCCCGGCTGCAATAGAACTGCAATACGCAAGCACCACCCAAAGCACGCCAACAGCAACTACAGACCCCCAAACGCCCGCAAAATGCGGGCGTTTGCCCCCTGTCCGCCGAGTTGAACTGGGGACCCTTCCCCAGCAAACCTCCATCAAAAAACCCCGCAAAACGGGGGTCTCTGGGGGCCGTCGAGATGAGACTTAAATCGGGGCGCCCATATAAATTTGGCTTAGATACTGGGCTTTCGGCGAGCTTTGCAGCCGATTTGCAGCCGGTGTGCACACCGAGCGCACGCCACGAGAGCCCACGATGCACGCTCGATGCACATCCTACCGCGCAGACCCGGCGTCACCTGCGACCGCCCGGCCCCAGGCACCCGGACCTGGAGGCGCTGGGTGCGTTTGGGCCTGCTGTCGCTAGGGTTGGGTTCCGCTGAGTTGGGTCGTTTTACGCTCAAAATGGACCCGAATTGCGCCCCGCCGAGAGCGAAGAGCGCAACGGTATGCCAGCCACCTGGCAGCCCTGGGAGACCTTGCAACGTACGTACTCACGCTGTACACTGACAGGATGGCATCAGCTCAGACGATACGCCAGGGGCGCATCAACATGCGGGTCAGCGAACACCAAGAGCGCGTTCTGCGAGCGGCCGCCGACTTGAGTGGCGAGACGCTCACCGGGTTCGTGCTCTCGGTCGCGACCGAGCGAGCCGAGCAGGTACTCGAGCGCGCCCAGCGGATCGATCTCAGCGGCGAGGCGTTCCAGCGCTTCGTAGCGGCGCTGGACGGCCCTATCGAGGAGATGCCCACCCTGCGTCGCTACACACGGGCCCAAAGCCCGATACCGCCTCGTTGAGCGCCGACGCGCTCCGTCCCATCGAGGCGCTCAGGGACGATAACCGACTGGAGGACTTCGACTGCGGGATCGACGCCCTCGATCGATGGTTGCGGCAGTCGGCCCGCGTCGCCGCGGCAAGCGGGACCGCCGCGACATACGTTCTTTGCCGCGGAGAGCGGGTAGTCGGCTACTACGCGCTCGCCATGAGTTGCGTCAGTCATGAGCGGGCACCGTCGCGTTTACGCCGCGGGATGCCAAACCCGGTGCCCGTCGTGCTGCTTGCCCGCCTCGCGCTCGATCGCGCCGAACAGGGACAATCCCTTGGCGGGCACCTGCTCGTCGATGCGCTCGCCCGCTGCGTGCGCGGCGGCAACGAATTCGGCGCACGGGCCGTCATTGTCGATGCCCTCTCCCCCAAGGCGGCCGACTTCTACCGTCATTTCGGGTTCCGTGACCTCGACGAGCGCCGCCTCTGGCGACGGCTAACCGACATAGCGCAGGCACTCGGGGGCCGGCCTACATAGAGCGCCTTTCGACGAGCGCGAGCGATGTCCGGCTTTGGAGACCACGGGTTGAGGCGTTTCGGCCAGTAAACACAGGGCGTCGCGGTTCCTAGGGACAGTTGTAAGGATAGAAAGCTCGGAAGCGGACAGCTCTGGCTCGAAGCGCGTTCCGACAGGCTTGGCAGAAGCCAACGTCGGGGGCGTACGATCAAAGCCAGAGCGTCATGTTCAAAACGACGGCAATCAGCAGTCCGCAGCGCCGGCGCGCGGCCGGGGGAAAGGGTGCGCGGCGGCCTGCGCTTGAACCACTACGCCCGGTGCCCGATCCGTTCGACATCGGCGAGACACCCGGCCCGTCGCTACACAACGCCGCGGCCGAACGCGTCGCCGAATCGATCGCGAGCACGATCGGTACCCACCATCCGGCGATCGATGAATACCTGGCCTGGCTCGGGTACGCACCCGTTGAGCACCTCCGCAGGCTCGCGGCGCGCGACGCACGCATCTACTTCGCGCCGACCGTCGCGCATTACCTGCTCAGCGGCGAGGCGGACCATCGCCGGCTGAGGCGCGACTGCGAACCGGTCAGCGCCTGCGAACACGCCGACATCGAAAGAGACTACGGCGCCGGGAGCGGCGTGCTCGCCGCATATGACGCCGAGACGGACGCGCTCGTGCTTCCCTACTTGCTGCACGGCCCGGACAAGTTCAGGGCCGTCCTGCACGAGCTCGGCCACGCCGTCACCCAGCGCCAGCTCCACGGACGTGAGGGTAACTATGAGCATGTGCTTGGAGAACTGCCGCCACGGATCCGCCGCCACCTGGACGCCGGCTACGCCGCTGAGATGCCGGTACTGGTACACGAGACCTTTGCCGAGGCATACGCGATGCTCGTCGCCGGACGGGTGGGAGACCTCGGCGTGATCGCGTCCGAACTGGTCGGCATTCTCACCGAGGTGGGAGATCCTCAGGAGCAACGCGACGCGCCCACCTGGAAGATGGATCCGGTGAGCTGCCGAAGCGCGAGCCTCGCTGACCCGGCGACCGTCCGGACGCTCGGGCCCATCCCCGACCCGCGCCAGCCGCTCCCGGTCCAACCGACCGAGCACGCTAGGGAAGCGGCTGCAACACAGCGCGCCGCCTGAAACACCAACCGCGGCGAGAGGCGCCGATTGGTCCGTAGCAGATGGACAGCCACAAGATGCACAGAGTGCGAGGCGTCGCGGTCGGCCCGACCTGCTGATTGCGGCGCCTTCGGCGACCTTCAGCCCAGCGCCGTCGGCGCGGGCGTCGGGCGAAGTGCCCGCCTGGCCTGGGCGGGCGCCTCGTGCGAGCCTACGCCCGCACGTTGCCGGTCGTGCCGACGAGGATCACCTTGCGCTTGCCGCGCTCACGGCGGCGTCGGGAGATCAACACAAGCAGGTTGTAGCTGTTCGACGCGATCTCGACGTTGAGTCGCTGGCACTCGTTGTTGCGGTCGGGGAGAACCAGCTCCGCGGTGACCGAGCCGCTCGCGCGCCGCGCGTTCTCGGCCTCAAGGAGGAAGGGTGAAAGTGTGAGCGCGGAGGAGATCGCAGCGCGCTTCGCCGACGCGCGGCCCGGGCTCGTGCTCGCAAGCTACGCAGATGTGGCGCTGCCGTTCTACCGGCTGTCGGTGCGAGTGCAGACGATCGAGCACAAGGACGTCACCCCGTTCGAGGACTATGCGATGCGCTCGCTGGCGGCGGGAGTGGAGCACCAGGAGGACATCGAAGCGATGCTCGGTCTAGACCCTATGTCGTAGGTCGCCCGTTGGGTTGACCGCCGGGGTAGGCCGGACACTCCTCGCGGGGGTTTGTCTGGCCGGAGAATGGCTCCGGCTGACCCCAATTCAATGAGGAGGTCCGGCCATGACCGGAATGGTGACTTATGTGGGGCTCGATGTCCATGCCCGCTCGACGCATGCTGCGGCGATTAACGTCTCGACGGGTGAGCTGCTGCGCGCGCGGTTCGGGCCGGGCGTCGAGGAGCCGGTCGCGTGGCTTACGGGTTTGCCTGGCCCGGTGCGTGCTTGCTATGAGGCCGGCCCGACCGGGTTCGGGCTCTATCGCGCCGCGAGCGCTGCCGGTGTGGCCGTCGAGGTGATCGCTCCTGGCAAGACACCCCGGGGCCCGTCGGATCGAGTGAAGACCGACCGCAAGGACGCGGAGCTGCTCGCGCGGCTGCTGCTCGCCGGGTCGCTAACCACCGTCGTGGTCCCACCCGTCGAGGTGGAGGCCGCCCGCGAGCTGATGCGCGCGCACGATGCGTGCCGGAGGGATTTGATGACGGCTCGTCACCGGGTCTCAAAGATGCTGTTGCGCCATGGCCGGATCTACCCCGAGCCCTCGACCTGGACTGTCGCCCACCGGCGCTGGCTCGCGGCTCAACAGTTCGATGAGACGGCCTCAGAGCTGGTGTTCGCTGATCTGATTGCCTCCGTCGATGGTCTGAGCGCGCGCAAGGCGGCGATCGCCGAGCGACTCTCGCGCCTGGCAGAAGACGAGCAGTGGTGGCCGACCATCGCGAGGCTCCGCTGCTTCCGGGGCGTTGACACCCTGACAGCGTTCGCATTGCACCTCGAGCTCGGCGGGGACTGGCAACGCTTTCACCGAGCGAACGCACTGAGCGCATGGCTCGGGCTGATCCCGTCCCTTCACCAGTCCGGCGAGACATCCCATCAGGGCTCGATCACCAAGACGGGATCGGGCTTCGCTCGCCGGCTGCTCGTCGAGTCGGCCTGGCACTACGGACGCCCACCACGGATCGGGGCGACACTCCGAAACCGTCAGCAGGGCCAGCCCGACCACGTCTTGCAGATCGCTAACCGTGCCCAGCAGCGGCTGCACCGTGTCTATCACCGGATGCGCGGCCGCGGCAAGGCGCACAACGTGATTGTCGTCGCCTGTGCCCGTGAGCTCGCGTGCTTCCTCTGGGCAGCAGCAACCGCCGACTGACCCCAGCCGACAGCCCTACCGGCCGGGAGGCCGGGGCGCCGGGCCATCAGCGGCCGGCACGCGCGATCGGTCTATGGGCAGCACTGCAAAGGGTGCGATGCCCGTTTCTAGAAAGCGCAAGCCGGCAGCACGAAACCGGGCCCTGGGGTACCCAACCCCCGCATCATCAGACTGGCAACGCCGACACCGAGTCCGGCGTCCCGGCCTCCCGACCACAACCAACGCCCCTCAACCAGGCGCGATCAACCCTGCCCACTTGACAAACACCGCGACATATCAGACCAGACGCTGCTCGAGGCGACGCTCGTGGGTCTGGCCGAGCAGGAGGCGATCGAGCTCGGCAGCGAGCAGGGCGAGGAGCGCCAGACGGTCTTGCTGACCGAGAAGGGCCGGGAGATGCTTCGCAGCGCCTCCTCGATCCAGAGCAGCGAAGCGGTAATCGAGATCGACTACGACGGCCTGCTGCGCGAGCCGGTGGGCTTCCTCGCGCGCTACTTGGAGCCGCGGCAGCTCGTGCGTGAGGGGATCCGTGAGATCCCGCCGCACCCGGCGCGGGCCCCCACCGAGGAGGAGCTCCGCGGCCAGCTCGATCGGATCGAGGCGATCATCCGGGCGACCGGCGGTCCGCGGCGGGAGCGCGCCGATGTGCTGGGTGTGCGCTCGATCCAGCGGCGCACCCGAATCTTCCAGCCGGCGGTCGCGCTGGTCTACCGCACCCGGGGCACCAAGCGCTCGCAGGGGCAGGTGGCCTTCGTCGTTGCCGGAGCGTTCTCAGAGCGCCACGCCGAGGTGTTCGCTAAGGCCGGTCTGGCAGCAAAACTCGGTGTCGCCCGCCGTGGCCTCGAGGACGGGCAGCAGCTCGCGGCGCGCGCCCTCGGCAAGGAGGTGGTTGAGCTCGCGAAGTCCCCGGCTACGACGGAGGCGCCCGCAGTCAAGTCGGGTTTGTTGGATGTGAGCCCTGCGAGCGGCGTGCGTGGTGTCGAAACCTACGAGCACCCGGAGCTGCTTCGCCATGCGCTTCGTAGCGCCACCGAGCGGCTCGTGCTGATCAGCCCGTGGCTTCGATCAGCGGTCCTTGACGAGGAGCTGCTCGCCGATTTCGCGGGCGCGCTCGATCGTGGCGTGGAGCTCTATCTGGGTTGGGGCATTGGCGGGGACGGAGCAACCGGACGCGACGCTGATGCCGAGGCTCTTCAGTCGCTCGGCAGGCTCGCCGAGGAGCACGCGAACTTCCATTTCAGTCGGTTGGGCAGGACACACGCGAAGATCCTGATCTGCGACCGTAGGTTCATGGTCGTCACGAGCTTCAACTGGCTGTCGTTCAAGGGCGATCCGAAGCGGACGTTCCGCGATGAGCGTGGGCTTTTGGTGAGCCTCGCCGAGCAGATCGATGACCAGTTCGATGAGCTGATCCGCCGCTTCGAGCAGTGGCCTTGACGGCGCGCTCAGTCCTGAGGGGCGACCGCGCCGTCGCGCGTTCGGCCACGCTGAGCGTCGGGTGAGGCCAGCAGCAAGCACGCACCAAGCGCGAACACGACGAGGGGGGCCGCCCCGAGGGATCCCTGCCCCAACCCTCCCTCGTCTACAGCGATACATCGTCTCCGGAGAGCTGCGCCTTCCTGGTCCCCATCGAATCCCCAGGCGAGGACCCCCACATCGAGTGGGTGCGCGCCCACTGCAAACAGGCGCAGCGGCTGCCCAGACGCGACCGCGTCCAGCTCGCCATCTATGACTGCTCACCGCAGACAGGACGTTCAATCGGACCGGCGGGCATCCCCGGCTCCATTACGTGATCAAGAAGCGAAACCATCGCCGTCAGGCTGCTGCTTCGCGTGGTGGCTGTTGCGTAAAGGGTGTGGCGCGCGGTGGTGGGGTCTCGGTGGTGGGAGATCGCGGCGTTGGTGGTCGGGTGGTGCTCGCCGGGCGGGGCGCCTGGGGCGCCGCTGAGCCCTTTTCAGGTCCCGGCGGGAGCTGTCTGGTGCTTGTGGAGCTTCAGGAGGTTGTGGGTGGCGGTGATCAGCCGCCATTCGGAGCGTGCGGCCGATCGTCCTCGGCGTTGGAAGCGGTCGATCCGACGGTTGAACTTGGTGTTCGCGAACACGGGCTCGATCATCGCTTTGCGTTTTCGGTAGAGCCCGCCGCCAACGTCGGTCTCGAGCACGCGCCGCATGTGCGCGTAAGCGCCACCGTCCCATCCCGGTCTTGTACCCCGGCGTTTGCCGGCATCGGGCGGGATCAAGATCTGGATCCCCTTGTTGATCACGCCCTCCATCTGCTTTGGATGCCAATAACCGGCGTCCGCGACCACAACCTCGACGGTATCGGTAACACCCGCCCGCTCGAGCTCGGCCTCCGTGGCATTAACCATACCTGCTAAGTGCCCGAAATCAGAGGAGTCGACATTCACCTCAGCAGCGATCACGATCTGCTGCTCGGTCGCGGCCGCCTGCGCGTTATACCCCTGCATGTACCCGCGCGGCGTCTTCACATTCTTCGAGTCAGGATCGCTCACGTTGACCTTCCCAACCGGCGTCTCGGGCGGCGCATATGGAGTTGGAGCAGCCCCGAGTCGCTTTCCATCGCTCGCGCGCCCATGCACCCGGTAAGCCTCATAAGCATCATTCGCGCGCCGCTCAACAGCGAGATCTTCCTCCAGCCGACGCTTTGACTGCCGAAGACGCTCAGGACGCGAACGCGGAATCGGCTCACCCTCGGCGGCGCGCTTCTCATCCAGGCGACGCTTGGCCTCGCGCAACCAACCCCGCCGGCCCTGGCTCGTCGCGAGCCCCGCTGGCAACTCATCACCGCGCTTCTCCCCATACTGCTCGTCCTCCAGACGGTCGGTCTCCGCAGCCTGCTCAAGGATCTCCCTGGCGAGCTGCCCATAGTCACGCGCCGCGTGCTGAGAAGCGTTCGCGTGCATCTTCGTGCCATCGATCGCGATCACCCCGACCTTCACCAGCCCCACCTGTGCGCACAACTCCAACACCTGACAGAACAGGTCGGCAAGCGCCCTCTCATGACGCTGGCGAAAGCACGCGATCGTTATGTGATCCGGGCGCTGATTCGCTGCGATCACACGGTAAGCGACGTCCTCCACGCACTCACGCTCGATCACCCGCGAGGAGCGCTGCCCCTTGCAGTAGGCGTAGAGCAACAACGCCAGCATCATCCCCGGCTCATGCGCCGCACGGCCGTGGCCATCCCCACGATAGGCGCCATAGAACGCCGACAGATCCATCTCATCGACCGTCGCCAACACGAACCACGCCAAATGATCCTCCGGCAGCCACTCCTTCAAACTCGGCGGCAACAACAACTCCTGCTCACGATCACAAGCTATGAAGTTCTGGGGCATAACCCAGATCCTCTTCAACCCGCCGGACAGCACCCTTTACGCAACAGCCACCGTGGAGAGCGACCGTAGCGTCGGGGACGTCGGCTTGGCTGCTGCTCGTCGTCGAGGCTGTCGCGTAAACCTGGGGGTCGTCCGGTGACATCCAGACAGCCGCCCACATCGCGGGCCACCGCTACGACGGCTTCCTCGTCTCCAGCACGTACTCAAAGCTCGCCGCGCACCGTGCCCTTGCCCACAGGCGGCGCGCCATGAACGCCTACCAGCGGCGCGTATGAAACCCCCCGCACCGGCGCGGCCAAAACCGGCCATCGTGGCGTAGCTGCTCTGCAAAAGAATCGAGCCGCCGCTGCAATAGAACTGCAATACACACGCACCACCAGAAGCCCGCCGACAGCACCTACAGGCCCACAAACGTCCGCAAAATGCGGGCTTTCCGACCCCGACCGGCAAATTTATATGGGGACCCTCCCGGGCTCCACTAGATACAAAAAACCCCCGCAAAACGGGGGTTTTCTGGGGCGAACGAAGAAAAGCGAAAATCGGGGCGCCATATAAATTTGGCTTAGATACTGGGCTTTCGGCGGGTGTTGCAGCCGATTTGCAGCCAGTATGTACACCGAGCGCACGCTACGAGGCTCCGCGATGCACGCTCGATGCACATGCTACCGCGCAGACCGGGCGTAGCCCGCGACGGCCCGCGTTTGGGGGCGGGGGCCGACTATACGATGCGACCCGTGGGTTCTCTGGGCTTCTCCGTCAGCGTGTCGCCGGCAGGGGTGCGCGGTAAGGACTCGAAGGTCCGCGTTCGCTCGACCTTGGAGCGCTTTGGTCTGCCGGGCATGGAGCTCGCGGCCTCCAGCGAGCCCGGCCGCGCTCCGCACGTGGACCCGAGCCGGCTGCCCGACGGTCTCGGCTGGTCGATCGATGACCGGCTGCGACACGCCGGCGCCCGCAAGGGCCGAGTCCTCGCCGTCTGGCAGGGCAAGACCCTCCTCGCCGCATGCGCGTGGCATCTGCACGAAACCGGGCCACCGGTGATCTTCGACCTCGGAGCGCGCTCGGATCTTCCGGCGCGCCAGCAACGAGCAATCTGCACTGCGTTGCTGGCCTGCCTGCGGGATGTCGCGCAGGCACTTGGCCGGACGCCCGATGAACTGCGCTGGAGTGACCGGCCACTCGAACGGGTACCCGACCCGCAACAACGCGACCGCTATCGCGCCGAGGTCCGCAATCGCGCCGATGCCATGCAATTCGTTCCGCTGCGCCCCAGACCCAAGTTCTGGAAAGGACGCTGGGCCGTCAAGCGAAAACTTCTAACCATCCTCGCCGAGCATCCGCAAAAACTCGGCCGTCTCGGGAGTGCGCCCGTGAGCAGCGATCGCCTCCGCGGCAGCGTCCTCCTGGACGGGCTCGATCTCCCCGGCGGGCAGTCGTGGCATCCAATCGACCAGACCGTAGGTCAGCTCACGCAGCCCACGGTGGCCGCGCACCGCGAGCCATTGCGCCGGCGTTGAGCCGCGCAGGTTCGGCAGCCCCGTGCTCACCCACTCCCCGACCTGAAGGTCCCCGTGTAGATAGGGTCGGGTCTCCTCGCACAACTCCAGCAGCAGCTCGACCTGCGCTGCCTTCTTGACCTGCGGGCGCACAACCCCGCGCCCCCGCCACACCGCGACGGTCGCCTCATCCCAGCCAAGCGCACCAGCCAACAGCACGTCCCGACCGAAGAAGCAATACAGCCGCGCAAAGGAATCCAACGCATGCCTCGCCTGCGCCGACGGTGCCCGCGACCCCTGCCTCAAGCCAACATCATCATGCTCAGCAGCCCGAGAGCGAGGCTCATGCTGCCGTTCCACGGAGCGGCCAGCTCCCCGCCCGCGACGCGAGCGACTCGATGTCGTGGGCGAACCAGCCTCAGCTACATTAGGGTTCATTTACGGGATTGTAGCATGAGCGGGGGCACGGCGTTCTGCCCGCTGTCCCAGCGAAACCGTGGCAACCGCGTCTACGCTTGCCACCGTGAACATCGATGAGCTGATCGTAGTCCTGCGCACCGAACGTGCTCATGTGGTGCCGTTCGTGGGATCAGGCATGACGGTCGCTGCTGGCGCCCCCCGCACGTCGGCGCTCGCACGCGAGCTCGCGCGTCGCTGCGGTCTCAGTGTCCCCGCCAATGCCGACCTTATCGACGTCACCGCCAGATCAGAGGCGGCGTTCGGGGCGTCTTTCGTGCAGGAGCATCTCGCCGAAATGGTCACGGGCTGGCGTCTGCACCACACGCCGGCTTTGACAGCACTGTGCGCCGTCCCGACAGGGCGGGTGTTGACCACCAACTACGACGACGGGATCGAGCGGTCAGCCCGGTCGCGGGGCATCCATCCGGTTTCGCTGCTTCCCGACGACACGAGGATGCTGCAGACGCCCGGGGATGACGACCTCCAGGTCGTTCATCTGCACGGAAGGCCGGCCAAGCCCAGCACGCTCGTGCTGCCGGGCCGCGGCATGAACGAACTCGCATCCAACGAGGTGTTCACACGGTTCATGTCGGCCACGATGGCGTCGAGCAACGTGCTCTACCTCGGGTTCAGCTTCGCGGCGGCCGAGGTCCACCTGATCGGAATCCTCACTTGGCTGGCCGATAACGTGGACACACGCCTCCCGCACTATCTGCTGCTCCCCGAGCAGGAAATCGAACAGCGCAGCAACGAGATGGACATGTTCTTGGGACTCGGGTTCGTCGAGGTTGTCGGCTACAAGCCCGATCGGGTGCACGCGATGGTCGAGCGGGTTGCTCTCACGCTCGCGCCCCGCGCCGGCGTCGGGTCCGCTGAGGCGCCCAGCTCCCGGGAGATACCGACAACGGTGCAGCCGGTCCTCGTGGAACCCCAAGCCGACGACGGACAGGAGCAGTTGCAGCAGAAGATCTCGGGCTTCGACCATGGCTGGTCGGGAAGCGAGGCGATCACGACACCCGAAGCGATGCTCGCGACCGGCCACGCGCTGCTGATCGCCGCGCCTGGGATGGGCAAGACCACCCTCGTCGAACGGTTACCCAAGCTCGCGCCAGGACGCGCGTGCGCGCGCGGCAGCCTAAAAGGGTTCGCACCTGGCCGCGAGGACTCCCCGCCAGAGGAAGCAATCGCGCGCCTGCTTCAAACGGTCGAGGACAGGCGGATCGCGTTGGAGGAGCTGGACGGCGCCGGGTGCGTGCTCGCGCTCGACGGGCTCGATGAGGTCGAAGAGCACCTACGACCGCAGGCCGCAGAGTCGATCCTCGCGGCGGTCAGCCGGTGGCCCGGCCACCAGTGGCTCGTGACATCCCGGCCATGCGAGGAGCTACAGACACTGACCGACGCGGAATTTACCAGTTTCCATATCCTGCCGAGCCGCCGGTGGGCGAGGACGTACCTGGAGACGAGAAGCGTCCCGCAGGACCGCGTCGAGCAAGCGATGCTGCACGGTTACGGCCTTGGAGACCTGCTCAGGATACCACTGTTCGCGGCCCGCTTGGCGGACAGGCTGCTCGAAGGCGTAACAGAGGAACTCAGCCCGTTGGAGCTTCTCGTCGCTGAGCAATACGCCGCCAGCGCCGATGAGGCGCGGCGCACTTTTCAACCGCGTGTGGACCTCACCGAGTGGATGTGCTTGCTCGCAGTCGCGCTCGAGTTGCGCGGACGCAGCAGAGCACAAGCCACCGAGCTCGCACAGGTCACCGGGCCTGACCGTCTGGGTGGTGAAGAGGCCCGTAGACGGCTCGTCGATGCATCGCTACTGGCAGACATACCGGGCATCGCGGCGTTCCCGTTGAAAACGCTGCAGGAGGGATTGTGCGCCGACGCGATTCTAAAAGCGGCCGATCCGCCAGCCGTGCTCCGACACGTCGCATGCGCAGAGGTTGCGGGCGTAGAGCGACTGCGTGAGGACATCGAGCTCACCATCGACATCGTGTTCGAGGACGCCAACAGAGACTTACGCGTCGCGCTTCGAGCGCTTGACGAGCAGCGATGGGCACGGACTGTCCTGACTCGAGGAACCATGCAGGACGCGCGCGAGGCGCTGGAGGTCCTGCACAGCGCGCATGTGCGCCGCGGGGTCGCCTACGGCCTGTTCGGGGATGGCGCCCTGCGGAGCTCACGCCAAACCGTCGCGGGGATCGCGCGACGCTGGCCCGAACTCATTCAGGAGCGCCGCAGCCAGCTTGAAGAAGAAGCACGCAGCCCTGCCCCGGCCGACCGACTTCGAGCCCTCGAGACCCTTGGCCAGCTCGCTGCGGACGAGTACACCGACGACTGGCTGCTGCCGCACCTACAGGACCCCGACTCGCAAGTCACCGCCCAGGCCGCCGCGATCGCCGGGCGGCTGCGGCTCAGCAGCGCTGAGCCCGCTTTACGAATCTTGCTGGAGTCCAAGAGCGACCGGATTCGGAAATCCGCACTCGCCGCGCTCGTGGAGATCGTCGACCTAGAGGAACTGCCGAACATCGCCGGGCAAGCCGCCAGCGGAAACGGCCTGCAGCCCGTTGCCGAGCGACTCTTGGAGAGGCTCGACCTCGACCACGGAATCCAGCTCGGCCGCGGCCCGGGGCAGATCGATGGCGCGCTACCGTCGATCATGCAGCAGTTGATCGAAACCGCGAACCCCTACGCGTGGACGCCGCCACGCGTCGGCGCGCTCGCAAAGGCCTGCGCACACATGGGCGGACGGGGGATACCCGACATGCAGATGCTCGCCGACATTTTCGCCCAACATCCAGACGAGGCGATCAAGGCGGTACGCGTGCACAGGATGCCCGATGGTCCGTGGGGGCCGCCCGGGCAACTCGTTCCGCTCAGCCGGCTGGGCCCCATGGTGCTGGCCGGGGACGAGCACGCCGAGCTACGCCAAGCCATCGACCGGGCCGTACACGAACACGACCAGTACGAGGAGCGCCAAAACCAACACGCAAAGGAGATGCAGCGATTCCTCGAAGTCCTCGACGAAAAGGGCGCCGACGCGACTCCCGAGCAGCTCGACTTACCCGCCGCGAGGCTGCACATGCTCACCGGACACCGGCGCGAGATCGTTACGCAACTCGTCGCACGCTGGTGGCCGGAGACGGGCCTCAGACCAGCTGCGCCAGAACAAGACCTTGAGGAGCGCACGCGGAGAATGCTCAGCCTCGGGTCATCCGCCAGAGCCGCGCTCACCGACAAGCAGTGGGCCGAACTGCTCGACGCACACCTCGCCGCACGGCGGTTCGGCGAACCCGAGCTCACCGAAAACAACGTGATCGCATGGCTCGCCGACACCTATGACGACAGCCGCGAACATGCCCTACTCAAGCGTCTCTCGCATGCCCCAGACGGGACCGCCGTCGGCAAGCTCGTCGCGATCGCCGGACGTTCCGGGACCCAGCAGCGCGGTAACCCGCACCGCCGTGACGCGACTCGCCGAACTCGGGGCCGAGACGCGCGGCTGGCTGAACGCCGTCGGCCAGCTCGCCGAAGGCGACAACGCCGCGGAGATCCGCACTCTGATCGACCACAACACTGCGCCAGAGCAACGTCAAATGGTGACCTCGCAGCTCGCAAGACAAGGCGACCAACAGGCACAACTTGAAACGCTCCAGGCCCTTGCTCTCGCTGTACACGCCGGCCAGCGGCCGAGCGCCCGCACTGGCCCTCCAGCGGCGAGAGCCCCGAAGTCCTCGCCGCTGCAGCCGAACTCGCCGACGCGTCGCTGGTGGCCGGGGCCGACGAGCTCGCGGGCTTCGCCCTTGGACAGATCCAGGCCTATCGCGACGAACAGGCGCTCACCGTGCTCGCGAGCGTGGTCGACGCGCACCGCACAGATAGACCATGGCTCACCGCCAGCGTCGAGCAAATGGCCAGACGAATCGCGACCGACCGTGTCCTTCAACGGCTTCCCGAATCGCTGCAGGCGCTCGCAGCTGAGTTCAACCGCGTCGCAAGAAAGACATAGCCTCGTATCGGACGTGGGATCATGGCGCGTTCTCGATCGATGCACACAGGGGCACCCCCGGCTCCCGCCGGGCTGATCTAGCGTCCGCCCGGTGCCGCTGCGCCCTGTCGTCTGCGCACGCGCATGTCCCCAGCCTTGAACCCTTCGAGCGTGGCATCGGGTCTCGGAGCGACGGACCTCCTGGCAGCCTCCTCGGAGTCGAGCACCTCGTAGGAGAGCATCCGTCCCGAGCCGTCGGGGTCCTCGACATAGCGGGGCCAGCCCCGCGCGACGTGCTCGTCGCCTATCTTCGGGTCCGCTGTCTCGATGTCCTCGAACAGGACCATAGATTTCCTGATCGGCTTCGGGATGGCGTCGGGTTCGGCCTGGGCGAGGGCGTAGAGGTCTTCGAGCACCTCGGCGGATGGACCGTATACGTAGCGCGTTGCGGCACCGTAGGTCCGTCGGTTGATCCGCTCGACCTGCTTCGCCGTGGGCTTGACGGCGATGCGCTCGCGCTGGCGTGGGCTTATCCGCAGACAGGCATCGCGGCTGAGCGGCAGCGTCGCTTCGACCATCGGGGACGACATCCACGCGGGCGCGGAGAAGGGATAGGGAGGGGTCAGGTCGTACATCGTCAGCGGTCGGTCCGAGCTGATGAAGGTGCCCTCCGTCACCTTGAGCAGCGTCCACGACAGGAAGTTGACGACCTGCGACGACTCGGCAAGCATCGTGAACGACAGCCGCAGCACCTCCTGATCCGGCGGGATGATCCTCACACCTCCCTCGGTCAGAGCCTCGTAGGCTTCCTGCGCTTTCCTCCGCTTGCCCTTCGGACCCCGCATGCTCGCAAGCTGGGTGGCGAGGAAGGTGATTCCGGCGTGCGTGACCGTCTCCTTCTGCTCGGCGAGGAATCCTGGCGTGCGCTGCTCCTGAATCGCGACGAGGAACGCGAGGTCGCCGCGGTCGCGGTCCGACAGGTTCGCCGGGTCGGCAAGGAACCGTTTGAGCGCTGGCGCGGCGAACCCCTCAGCGACCGCGTAGAAGCCCTCGATGACGCCGTCGTGTTCGCCCGTCGTGCTCTCGACAGTGTACAGATTTGAGCTCCAAGCCGCCTTCTTCGGAGTGACGACCTCGCAGCTTCCGTCCTCCTTGTCGAGCTGCCACAGGCGGCCTTTGCCCTTGAACCTCGTCAGCTGGAACTGCGCGACGTAGTGGTGTCGGCTGGCGTCGGAGGTCGGGAGCGGTCGCTTTCCTTCCGTGACATCGTGCATCCAGTCGACGAAGCCTCCTTGGATCACCGGTGGTCGCTCGCTCATATCACCGATCCTAGAAGCTCGACAGGCTGCGGTCGATCAGTGCTGACTTACACGCCCGCGCGGTATGAACCGCGACGTCGCCCTCAGTTGCTCCTTGTCGTCCGGAGGAGCAGCCTGGGTCAGTCATCGGGCTCCAACGAAGCCGGCGGTTCAGTATTTGGATCACGAGTATGTTCCGTCAGTAACCGTCTGCTCAAGCTCCTCCGGTGGTCCTGGTTCGCCGGGGTGGAGGTCCAGCTGCCACCACTGGACGTCGTGCCAGGCGCCGGCCTTCCAGCCGATGCGCCGGTAGGTCCCGACGGGGGCGAATCCCAGATGGCCGAGCAGGCCATTGCAAATCGACCAGTTCCACGAGGCATCATGGCGGCTTGCGCTGCAAGCCGAACACGCGCTCGGGATGCGCGAGTCCATTACGCGCCGCTACGACGAGCTTGCCCACGCGCTCGGTCAAGAACTCGGGCTCCAACCCACGCGCGAGACACGGGTCATGTACCGGCAGCTACTCGGGCAGAGCTGATCACGTGGCGAGACGAAGTAGTAGCATTGTGTCACTGATGGACAGCGGAGGCGCGACGGGGGCGATCGTCCTGGGAGGCGGTGCGCCTATGCAGGGATCGGCGGCGATGCGAAGCGGCTGGCTGCGCTCGTGGGTGGTGGTTCTGCTGGGGGGCGCGCTCGGATGCGTGGCGGTGCTTGTGGCGCTGTCCGGTGGGACGGCACGGCCCGCAACGACGGCCAGTCATGGTCTGGCGAGCTTGCCGCTGGCCGCGCAGGGCCCCGTTTCGGCCGTGCTGGGGCAAGACGAATCGGCCTATGGCGTCACGGCTTTGCAGGCCGTCAACCGGGCGCAGCATTTGCACGCCGGCTTCTCCCGGCGTGGTGTCACGGTTACTTCGGGCAGGGCGCGGCTTGGTATGGCGCTCTCCGGGTACGGCTATGCGAGCGCGCTTGAGCCGGTGGGGTCTGTCGTGCCGCGAGCCAGCGCCAACCGTGTCAGCTACGCGCACGGAGCACTCACAGAGTGGTACGTGAACGGCCCGTTGGGAATCGAGCAGGGCTTTGACCTCGCGGCTCGCCCCAGTGCCGCCACGGGGCCGCTGACGCTCTCGCTCGCGCTCTCTGACAACCTCGCAGCGCGGCTGCGGGACGGCTCGGTGTTGCTCGCCGGCCGAGGTGCCGCGCTTCGCTACGGCGGCCTGGTAGCCACCGACGCGCGCGGGCGCGTGCTGCGCTCCTGGTTGCAGCTGACCAGTGGGCATGTGCTGATCCGCGTCGACGATCGCGGCGCGGCCTACCCACTGCGGATCGACCCGTTCATCCAGGAGGGTGAAAAGCTGACCGGCCGCGGTGATACCGGAGACGGTGTGTTCGGCGCCAGTGTGGCGCTGTCTGCCAATGGCAACACTGCGCTTATTGGCGGCCCTTCGACTAGCGGCCCCGATGGAGGCGAAATTGGGGCGGCGTGGGTGTTCACGCGCTCGGGCTCCACCTGGTCCCAGCAGGGCGAAAAGCTCACCGGCGGCGGAGAGGAAGGGTGGGGTCGTTTCGGTATCAGTGTGGCGCTTTCCGCTGATGGCAACACCGCGCTAATCGGCGGCTCCGGCGACGACGCGGCGTGGGTGTTTACGCGCTCGGGCTCGACCTGGACACAGCAGGGCGAAAAGCTCACTGAGCCTGAAGGCAGCTTTGGCGGCAGTGTGGCGCTCTCCGCGGATGGCAACACCGCTCTGATCGGCGGTGATGACGCGAATCACTTTGCTGGTGCGGCGTGGGTGTTTACGCGCTCGGGCTCGACCTGGACACAGCAGGGCGAAGAGCTCACTGGAGCTGGAGAGATCGGCTACGCTCTGGGTGAAGGGGGCGGCTTTGGCAACAGCCTGGCGCTCTCCGCGGATGGCAACACCGCTCTGATCGGCGGCAGTCGCGATAACCAGGGCCGCGGCGCTGCGTGGGTGTTCACGCGCTCGGGCGCGACTTGGACGCAGCAAGGCGAAAAGCTCACCGGAGCTGAAGAGGTCGAATACGACGGGGGCGGCTTTGGCAACAGCCTGGCGCTGTCATCTGATGGCAACACCGCGCTGATCGGCGACCCCGACGACAACCAAGGAGGCGGTGCCGCGTGGGTGTTTACGCGCTCGGGCGCGACTTGGACGCAGCAAGGCGAAAAGCTCACTGGAGCTGAAGAGGTCGGAGACTTTCCGGGTGAAGGGAGCGGCTTTGGCAACAGCGTGGCGCTGTCATCTGATGGCAACACCGCGCTGATCGGTGGCCCCGGCGGCTACCGGGGAGACGGCGCGGCATGGGTGTTCACACGGTCGAACTCCACCTGGGCTCAGCAGGGAGAAGGGCTTACGGGGGCCGAAGAGATCGGATATGCTCCCGGCCGCGGCAACGGCTTTGGCAACAGCTTGGCGCTGTCATCAGATGGCAACACCGTGCTGATCGGCGGCAGTGGTGACGATAGCAATGTCGGCGCTGCGTGGGTGTTCGTTGTACCGCCTACAATCTCAAGTCTGCCGAGCATGAGCTTCGGCTCGCAGACAATAGGACAACCCGGCCCGGTCCTTTGGCTGCCTGTGCAGAACGCAGGACAGGCGCCTCTGACGTTCAACAGTGGGGCGCAGATAGGCGGCGCTAATGCCGGCGACTTTGTGATCCCGAGCGGCGATGACCTTTGTGATGAGCAAACCCTTCAGCCCGAGCAGACGTGCTGGATTGGCGTACAGTTCACCGCGGCTGCGGCCGGGCCGCGCACGGCGACGTTGAGCTTCGGGGCCAACAACAGTTATCCGCCTGCCCCAATGGTCGCGCTCAGCGGCACCGGCGTCGCTCCGAACAGCGGCCCCCAAGGTCCCGCCGGCTCTCAGGGCGCACAGGGCCCGGTTGGCGGCAACGGCACCAATGGCCCCACCGGGTTGCAAGGCTCGCCGGGACCTCAAGGTGCGCAGGGGCCGTCCGGAAAGGTAGAGTTCGTGATCTGCACGACCAGCATCAAGTCTGTCAACGGAAAGCGCAAGCAGATGGGGTGCAAGGTCGAACTCGTGACAGGCCCGGTTACGTTCACGGCTGCGGGCGCAGCGATCGCGGCGGTGCTCTCGCGCGGTAAAGTCGTCTATGCCACTGGGTCAGCCATCGACTCGGGCAAGAAGACTAAGCTGCTGCTGACCCCTCGCCATAACCTCGGCGAGGGGAGCTACATGTTGACGCTCACACGCGGGCGCAAGCGCCAGCGCGAGACGATTACGATCGATTGAGCAGCCTGCTTGCCCTCACGCGCGGCTCGCCACTTTGGGGGTTGAATCCGACCGCGTATTCGGCGCGAAAGGTCGATGGCAAAACGCCGAAGCGGTGCAGGAATGTCCGCGCGAAGTGGGGCGGCTGGCTGTAGCCGACCAGCCGCGCTACTTCGCACCAGGAACCCCCGAACGTTCTTGTACACCCGTAACCCTGGGAGCCAACCTGTCTCAAGTCCAACCGCTCCGCGCGGCTGCCTGGCGGGTGGATGTCGCTTGACGGCAGCGCGTGACGGGCGGCGCGCAAGCCCTTGTGGAGTCAAGTGGCTACTGCTCTACGACCTCTTTCGGCGACGGCGCCGCGAAGCTGAGACTTGGCACCGGCCGGTTGCGACCTGGCTCCGCGAGATCGCGTCGGGGTAGGGGTAGGCGAGGTCCACCTTCACGAGGGGGAAGCTCGCGCTCGATGAGCCATTGCGAGCGGGGCAATCGGCGCGCACGACGCTGGTCCTCTTGCCTGCATGGACGAATTGGCGGTCAAGAGTGAGTTCGAACTTAGAGATGTGGCCGTAGATGCCCTTGTATGTGAAGGTCTGAGAGAAGCAGTTTGGGTGCCCTCGCGCGCACTCGCCCGCGATGAACTGCATGTGCTCCACCGATAGGATCGTCCCGTAGACGCCTTGAGTCTTGTCGATCGTGAACGGGATTACATAGGTGAGTGGCAAAGCGCCGGTACTTGTGACCTGCGCAAGGATACGGGGCTGGCCTTCCCCGAGGTCATAGAAAGCCGAGAGGTCTTTGTGCTGTCGGCGATCGGGCGCTCGAACCGGACGCCGTAGCCTGCGGCTGCCGCCAACGCTCCAACCTCGAGCTCCAGTCGCAAATGCGGGACCACGTCGTCCCTTGGGTCCCGCTTAAAGGACCGAAGGAGAGCAGCGAAGCCTTCACGGTCGCAGAGGATCTCGAGCCAGAGAGCAAGCTCGATCAGCTCGAAGTAGGCTGCTGGATGCCCTATCGCCAACGCCATCCCACCGGGCAACTGGCCGTTCTTTTCCCATGTCCGCCGCGGCCATTCATCGCCGAGGTGCTTGCGGAGACGATCCACTGCCCACACCCCAACCCGCCGCCAAGCCGGCGAGCGGACCGGAGAGGCATTCTCAAAGCCGTCGCGGAAGTACGACCAGCTCGGCGGCTCCACTGCCGGGTACGGCTGTCGCTCAGCGTCGGAGGGCATTCGCATCAAGTTGACCACAACCTCCGGATAAAAGGCTGTAACCAATGGCTACTCGCGTTTGGGGCGCCTGCTGATCGGCCGGCCTGGTTGGCCTTCAGCGCGCCGAGCAGCTCGCGGGCACACCGGACGGACGATGATCCTCATCCGTCGTCGTCGCAGAGGAGCCACGTCCAGCAATCCTCGCGCCAGTTCTTCAACCACGCGCTCGACCGCGACCTGATCCCGCGAAACGTCTTCACCCGCCTCGGGGTCAGGAAGCGCACACGCCGGATCGACCGGCCCGGCTTCGAAGTGATAAGCAACGATCAATACCAGCGGCTGTGCCGCTGCGCTCACGCGAGCCGCACCGACAGCTACGGGCTGATCCTCGAGGGCGTCATCCTTGCGATTGGCGAGGCGGCCATGCGCCCAGGCGAGATTTTCGCCCTCAACCACAGCGACGTCGACTACACAGCCGGCCTCATCCATGTGCGCCGTCAGCTGGACCTAGCAATCGGCGTGGCCGGTTGGCCCAAGGACGACGAGCAGCGAGCCATCGCGATGACCCCCAAGCTACACCGGCATCTACAGAGCATGCCCAAACTCAGCGAGGAGATCCTCTTCCCCACCCCGCGCGGCTGCTACATGCGACGCAGCACCTGGTCCGCGCACTGGCGCTCGGTACGCGCCGCCGCCCAGATGCCCGGCCTCGAGTTCTACGAGCTCAGGCACCGCGCGATCCAATGGATGATCGACCCACCCCACGACGGCGGCCTCGGCCTGGACATCCAGACAACCGCCCACATCGCCGGCCACCGCGACGGCGGATACCTCGTCTGCAGCACCTACTCAAAGCTCGCCGAGCACCGCGCCCTCACCCGCACCCGGCGCGCCCTCAACGCCTACCAGGAACGCGAACAAAACCGCCGACACGAGCAGTCAAAACCTGCGATCACGGCATAGTCGCCCTGCAAAAGAATCGCGCCGCCGCTGCAATAGGACTGCAATACGCAGCTACCACCCCATGCACACCATCGGCACCGTCACGCACCCAAAAGCCCGCAAAATGCGGACTTTTCTAGCCCCGCCCGGCGAATTGAACCGGTAACCTCACCATCAATTTCCAACAAAAAACCCCCGCAAAACGAGGGTTTTAGGGACCAGCGAGAAAAATCTTAAAATCGGGGCGCCCAGATTCGAACTGGGGACCTCGGCCACCCAAAGGCCGCGCGCTACCAGGCTGCGCCACGCCCCGACGCATTTGGCAGTCTAGAGCCAGCTGACGCGACTGCTAGCGTCCCGCCCCGCAATGGCCGATGTCCAACCGCTGCGCGCGCTGCACTACGACCTCTCCGTGGTGGGGTCCCTTGGCGACGTGGTGGCGCCACCCTATGACGTGATCGACGCGCAGCAGCGCGCCGCGCTCATCGCTCGCTCCCCGTTCAACGTCGTGGCCGTCGATCTTCCCCAGGGCGAGCCGGGTGGGCAGGATCCTTATGAGGCCGCGCGGGATCTGTTTGACAGCTGGCAGCTGCAGGGTGCGGTGGTGCGCGACTCGCAGCCGGCGATCTGGGCACACACGCAGCAGTACACCGGCCCTGACGGAGTGGCGCAGACGCGCCGCGGGTTTTTTTGCCGGGTGCGTGTCGAGGAGTATGGGCCGGGGCGGGTACGCCCGCACGAGCGCACGCACCCCGGGCCCAAGGAGGATCGGCTGCGCTTGACGCGCGCCACGCGCGCCAACATGTCGCCGATCTTCTCGCTCTACTCCGACCCCACAGGCGCGGCGTGGGAGGCACTTGGCCCGCTCACCGAGCAGGCTCCATGGGGTGAAGCGACCGACGCGGAGGGCACCGTCCACCGCCTATGGCAGGTCACCGACAAGGGCGTCATCGCAGCGGTGCAGGCGGCGGCGAGCGAGTCGGAGCTACTGATCGCCGATGGCCACCACCGCTACGAGACCGCGCGCGCCTACGCCGAGGAGGTAGGCGGCGAGGGCGACCATCGCTATGTGTTGATGTGCCTGGTGGCGCTTGAGGATCCCGGGCTGACCGTGTTCCCAACCCATCGTCTCGTCAAGGGGCTCGACGAGACGCGCCACGAGGCGCTGGCGCAGGCCCTGAGTCGCGACTTCGAGATCGCCGAAGTGCCTGCCGAGGAGCTTGCCCCCTCGCCTGGAGCAGGTCCTCTTCAGCTCGGCTACATCGACTCGCGCGCCCAACGCCCGCTGCGCCTTACGTTGAAGAGCCAGGCGATCGCCGACGCGGCGCTGCAAGGCTACTCGGAGCCCTACCGGCGCCTGGACACCGGGGTGCTGGAGGCAGTGCTACTGAAGGGCGCCTTGGGGCTCTCCGACGAAGATATCTCCCATCTGCACAACTTCCGCTACGCCCGCGACGCGCGCGAGGCGCTCGAGCTCGTTCGCGACGGCCAGTACGATGCCGCCTTCCTGATGCGCCCCACGCCGGTGGCGCAAGTCAGAGACGTTGCGAGCGCCGGCGAGAACATGCCGCCGAAGTCCACCTTCTTCTTTCCCAAGCTGCTCACTGGCCTGCTGTTCAATCCGCTCTGAGGTCATGTGTGTCTCCCTTGGAAAAGCTCCTTACATAACTACCATCTGTAATAGGGGAGGTGAGCAGGTTGGCGAACGGATCGGAAAGGCTTAGAGCCATGAAGGCAATAGCGAAGCGCAGCGATGGAATGTTTAGACACAGCGTGCGAGTGCGCAACCACCAGCTCACGATCGACGAGGCCGCAGCGTCCGGAGGCGGCGACGCCGGTCCCGACCCGCAGGAGTTGCTGGCGGCGAGCCTCGCCTCGTGCACGGCGATCACAATGGAGATGTACGCGGCGCGCAAGGGCTGGGAGATCGGGGAGGTGGAGGTGGCGGTTGAGTACACCCCTGCCGAGCGGGGCTGTCCGACCCGGTTTGAGCTCGTGGTGCGTCTGCCCGAGGATCTCCCCGCCGAGCAGGTCGAGCGTCTGCGGGTGATGGCGGCCAAGTGCCCCGTGCACCGCACGCTCGATGGAGAGGTGATGTTCGAGGAACGCCTCGAGTTGGTGGCGCCATTGCAGCCCGCGTCTAGCGCCGCCGCCTGAGATCCTCGCCTACAGATGGCGAATCCTGCACCTGCGTCGGGCACCACAGCCTAAGGGCCCGTTCAACAGACGGCGAACCCCGCAACCCGCGGCGCACCCTGCAACCCGCGGCGCACCCTGCAACCCACGGCGCACCCTGCAACCCACGGCGCACCCTGCAACCCACGGCGCACCCTGCAACCCACGGCGCACCCTGCAACCCACGGCGCACCCTGCAACCCACGGCGCACCCTGCAACCCACGGCGCACCCTGCAACCCACGGCGCACCCTGCAACCCACGGCGCACCCTGCAACCCGCGGCGCACCCTGCAACCCGCGGCGCACCCTGCAACCCGCGGCGCACCCTGCAGCCCGCGGCGAGCGCCGCAGCCCGAGACACTCGACGCGAATGGCAGGCCTCACCGTATCGACTGTCGGATATCGTGGTGTGGGCCTTGAGCGCCCAGGACACACCGTCGGATCAGGTAGCCGCGGCGGTGCTGGTGCCGCTGTTTGGCGCCGCCGACGGCGAGACTTACGTGGTGCTCACCCGTCGGCGCGCCAACCTGCGCAGGCACGCCGGCGAGATCTCCTTTCCAGGCGGCCGGCGCGACCCGGAGGACCCCAACCTGCGAGAGACGGCGTTGCGCGAGGCTGAAGAGGAGATTGGGTTGGCGCGCGCCGCGGTGAGAGTGCTGGGCGAGCTGTCCCCCGTCTCCACATTCGTCACCGGCTACCTCATCCATCCCTTCGTTGGGTTGATCCCGCCCGACCGATCCTCGGTCGGTCAGCGCTGGTGCCCATCCCCGCAGGAGGTGGACGCCGTGCTGGAGCTGCCGTTGCGCGCCCTACGCGCAAGCAGGACGCGCACGCAGATGGAGCGCCGCGGATTTTCCTTCGAGACCGATGCCTACATCCTCGGCGATCACCTCATTTGGGGCGCCACGGCGCGCATCCTCGACAGCCTCTACGAAAACCTGGACGCGATCCTGCCGCAGGCGACCGGCGCACACGCCGGTCGCCTGGACTCAAAGCCCCTGTAAAGCCCGACGCCTTGACACGTCGGTGTGTCGGCGGCGCCTGTGGCGTGGTCGGCTAGCTGCTAACCGACCGGTTCGGGCACGATGCGGATGTACGGGCGCGGCTCCTCCCACCCGTCGGGGTAGATCTCTTTCGCTTGGTCGTTGGAAACTGAGCCGGCGATGATGACCTTCTCGCCCGGCTGCCAGTTGACGGGCGTGGCAACTTTGTGCTTGGCGGTGAGTTGCAGTGAGTCGATCACCCGCAGCACCTCATCGAAGTTGCGCCCGGTAGTCATCGGGTACACAAGAATCAACTTGACCGTCTTGTCGGGCCCGATCACGAACACGTTGCGCACCGTCTGGTTGTCGGCGGGCGTGCGCGTCGCCGGGTCGCCGGAGGTACTCGTGGGCAACATGCCATACAGCTTGGACACGTTGTAGTCGCTGTCACCAATGATCGGGTAGTTGGGGGCCGCGCCCTGCGTCGCCTCGATGTCGGCCGCCCACTGCGAGTGCTTGTCGATCGGGTCTACCGAAAGGCCAATGATCTTCACGTCGCGGCGATCGAACTCGGGCTTGGCTTTGGCCATGTAGCCGAGCTCGGTGGTGCAAACGGGCGTGAAGTCCTTCGGATGCGAGAACAGCACCGCCCAGGAGCCGCCGATCCAATCGTGGAATTTGATGTGACCCTCGGTGGTGTCGGCCTCGAAGTCCGGTGCCACGTCGCCTATTTGCAGCGCCATCTGCTGTGCTCCTTTGCTCGGGATAGCCTCGCGGCTCGCGAAGAAAGACGGGATTCCTGCTCCCCTGAACGCCGCTCTCAGCAATCCTGATCGGCTTAAAGGGGATTACCCTCAGGATAGCGTGTCGGTGGCAGTCACCTGAGGTGACGGACGCAGCAACGAGTCCACCGCCGCGCGCGCCTGCTCCAGCCATGCGGGCAGGTCGCGAGGGTCGGCCCGCAAGACCGCCAATGGCATCGCATTGGCACCGGCGACCTCCGTGGCGATTCTCTCTCCGGTTGTCAATGTTGGCACGGCCTCGCGGACTGTTAGCGTCGCCCCAGCCTCGCCGGCTGTCACCGTCGCCCCGCCCCCTCCGGCTGTCAGCGTCGCCCCCGCCTCGCGGACTGTTAGCGTCGCCCCAGCCTCGCCGGCTGTCACCGTCGCCCCTGCCTCGCCGACTGTCACCATCGTCCCGCCCCCTCCGGCCGTCAGCATCGCCCCCGCCTCGCCCGCTGTCACCTTCGCCTCGGCAACCGGCCCCGCAACCTCGTAGACAACGCCGCGCACGGTGGTGTCGACTGCGCTCTGCAGGAACGCGCGTAAACGCGAACCGTGAAGCGCGCCCAACTGCTGCAAGGGACCCGAGGCCGTGCCGAGCAGCCAGCAGGCGATCGTGACCCCCTCGAGTGCTCCACGCAGCGTGCCGAGGCGATCGGGGTCGCCCATCCAGCACTCCGCGCCAGCCGCCTCGATCTCTGCGCGGCGCTCCTCGGTACGGGTGACGATCCGCACCGCATGTCCCTCTCGGACCGCCTGCTCGGCGAGCCGCACGCCCCGGCGGCCGCCCCCGACGATCAGTATTCGTGCCACCGCGGGAGCGTAGCGGCCCACCACCTGGCGGCCCACCGCCGTAGCGGCCCACCACAAAACAAACCAGGCGCCGCGGCCATCCTGACCGCGGCGCCCTGTGAGGAGACCGGCACCTTGCTTGGACTCATGTGCCGAGGCTTCCTCGAGCGCCACCGGAGAGGTATGGGTAGCGGCGCTCGAGCAAGCTCCGGCCGGGTCAAACGCACAGCCCCCGGTGGCCCTCGTCCTGCCTGTCCCTCGGGTCGATCCCTGCCATCCACCCACATGGAAACACAAAACTAGAGACTTGTCAAGGGAGATATGTCAAAAGCAGTTTTTTTGAAGCGCAACCATAGTCTCGCCGGCCTCCAATACCATCCGGCGCCGATGAACAACCACCCCGACAGCGCACAATGAGCGGCGCTCACCCGCAACCCGAGCCGCAGGGCGAGACCGCTGGTGCCGACGATGCGGTGAGCATGGACAAGATCGTGGCGCTGTGCAAGCGCCGCGGCTTCATCTTCCCCTCCTCGGAGATCTACGGAGGAGTCGGCTCGACCTACGACTTCGGCCACTACGGGGTGCTGCTGAAGGGCAACGTCAAGAACGAGTGGTGGCGCGCGATGCTGTCCGAGCGCGACGACATCGTGGCACTCGACTCGGCGATCCTGCAGCACCCGCGGGTGTGGGAGGCCTCCGGCCACCTCGCCGGCTTTACCGACCCGCTGGTTGACTGCCGCACCTGCGGCCAGCGCTTCCGCGCCGACCACCTGGCGGATCTGCAATGCGGGCGCAAACCCTCCAAGCACCCCGGCGAAACCGAGGAGTGCGACCTTACCGAGGCGCGCGACTTCAACCTGATGTTCGAAACGACGATCGGCCCCGTGAAGGAGTCGGGCGCCACCGCTTACCTGCGGCCAGAGACGGCGCAGGGGATCTTCATCAACTTCAAGAACGTTTTGCAGTTCTCGCGCAAGAAACCGCCGTTTGGGATCGCCCAGATCGGCAAGTCGTTCCGCAACGAGATTACCCCCGGCAACTTCATCTTCCGCACGCGCGAGTTCGAGCAGATGGAGATGGAGTACTTCGTGCCCCCCGCCGAGTCGCAACGCTGGTTTGAGCACTGGCTGGCGCAGCGGATGGGCTGGTACACCAAGCTCGGCCTGCGCCCCAACCATCTGCGCCTGCGCGCGCACGATCCCGACGAGCTCTCGCACTACTCCTCCGGCACCAGCGACGTCGAGTACCTATTCCCGTCCACCGCCGGGGGCGGCGGAGCCCGCTGGTCGGAGCTGGAGGGGATCGCCAACCGCGGCAACTTCGACCTCACTCAGCACGCGAAGTTCTCAGGCGAGAAGCTCGAGTACTTCGATCAGGCCACCGGCGAGCGCTACGTGCCGCACGTGATCGAGCCGGCGGCGGGGGCCGACCGGGCGACGCTGGCGTTCATGGTGGACGCCTACGACGAGGAAGTGGTCGAGCGCGAGGGCGCCGGCGCCGGCGAGCGCCGCACCGTGCTGCGCCTGCACCCGCGCCTGGCGCCGGTGAAGGTGGCGGTGCTGCCGCTGGTGGGCAAGGACGGCCAGCCTGAGCTGGCGCGCGAGGTGTTCGGCGCCGTGCGCGGGCTGGTACAAGCCGAGTACGACGACGGCGGCGCGATCGGCAAGCGCTACCGCCGCCAGGACGAGATCGGCACGCCGTTCTGCGTGACGATCGACCACGAGAGCGTCACCGAGGGCACGGTTACGGTGCGCGACCGCGACTCGCTCGTGCAGGAGCGCCTGCCGATCGACGGCCTCGCGCAAGAGCTTCAACGGCTCGTGCAGGCGCCGTGGACCACACCCAAGTTGAAAGGCTAGTGGGAGCAACATGGACTTCGATTTGACTGCGATCGCCGGGTCTGGTGGCTGCCAGACGGGCAAGGGAGACACCACATGGACTTCGATCTGACCGACGAGCAGCGCCTGATCCGCGACACCGCGCGCGAGTTCACCGACCGCGAGATCATCGTGCAGTCGCGCGAAAACGCCCGCGCACACCACTTCGACACGGATCTCGTGAGGAAGGTGGCCGCGCAGGGCTACCTCGGCGCGATTGTCCCGCAGGAGTACGGCGGCGCGGGCCTCGACTACTTCAGCTATGGCCTGGTTGTCGAGGAGATCGGGCGCGGTGACTCCGCGATCCGCACCGTCATCTCGGTGCAGACCTCGCTCGTGTGCTCGGGGATCGTCAAGTTTGGGACCGAGGAGCAGAAGCGCAAGTACCTGCCAAAGCTGTGCTCGGGCGAGTGGTTGGCGTGCTTCGGGCTGACCGAGCCCGACACCGGCTCGGACGCCGCCAACCAGAAGACGCGCGCGCGCAAGACCGACTCCGGCTGGGTGATCAACGGCGCAAAGATGTGGATCTCGATGGGCAACTACGCCAAGCTGGCGTTGATCTTCGCGCAGACCGACCCGGCGCTCGGGCACAAGGGAATCGCGTGCTTTCTGGTGGACACCGACCAGCCGGGCTATACGGCGCAGACGATCGAGCACAAGATGGGGCTGCACGCCTCCGACACGGCGTCGATCGCGCTCGAAGACGTGGAGGTCGCAGACGAGGACATGCTCGGCCAGGTCGGCGACGGCTTCAAAATCGCGATGTCCAACCTCGACTCCGGGCGCTACTCGGTGGCCGCCGGCTGCGTGGGGATCTGCCAGGGGTGCGTCGAGGAGTCGGTCAAGTACGCCAAGGAGCGCGAGCAGTTTGGGCGGCCGATCGCAAGCTTCCAACTGGTGCAGGCGATGATCGCCGACATGGTGCTGAAGACCGACGCTTCGCGCATGCTTGTATGGCGCGCGGGGTGGCTGAAGGACCAAGGCCGGCCCAACACGCTGGAGACCTCGATCGCCAAGCTGCACGCCACCGAGGCATCGCTGGAGTGCGCCAACATGGCGATCCAGGTCCATGGGGGCGCGGGCTACGTCGACGACCACCCGGTCGAGCGCTACTTCCGCGACGCACGCGTGACGACGCTGTATGAGGGGACATCGCAAATCCAGAAACTGATCATTGGGCGCGCGATGACCGGGATCAACGCTCTGGTGCCCTCCTGAGATGGAGCCCGCGCGCACCATCGGGGAGCCAGCACGCACCATCGGGGAGCCAGCACCCACCATCGAGGAGCAGCCGGCGCGCACCATCGAGGAGCCGGCGCGCATCGTCGAGGAGCCGGCGCGCATCGTCGGCGTGCTCGGCGCGGGCACGATGGGATCGGGCATCGCCCAGCTGGCGTGCCGCGCGGGCGCGCGTACCCTGCTGCACGACCCGATCCCGGAGGCATTGCAACGAGGCGCGCAGCGTGCACGGGATGGGCTGGAGAAAGAAGCAGCCAAAGGTCGCATCTCGCCCGATGACGCGCAGGCGGCGCAGGAACGCTTGGAGGTTGTGGACAACCTCGAGGCATTTGCGCCCTGCGAGCTGGTGATCGAGGCCGCGCCGGAGCTGCCCGAGCTCAAGCGCGAGCTGTATGGGCGCCTGTCAGGAATCGTCAGCGAGACCTGCGTGCTGGCGAGCAACACCTCCTCGCTGCCGGTGACGGGAATCGCGGCGGCCGCCAGCAACCCCGAGCGGGTGGTGGGGATGCACTTCTTCAACCCCGCTCCGCTGATGAAGCTGGTGGAGGTCATCGCGGGGATGCTCTCGGACGAGCGCGCTTTGGCGGTGACGGAGGCCACCGGGCGGGCGATGGGCAAGACCGTGATCCGCGCGACCGACGGCCCGGGCTTCCTCGTTAATCGCTGCAACCGCCCATTCGGCCTGGAAGCGCTGCGGCTGCTGGGCGAGCGCATCGCCGACGTGCCGACGATCGATCGCATCGTGCGCCTCGGCGGAGGCTTTCGCATGGGGCCGTTCGAGCTCAGCGACCTCGTCGGCGTCGACACCGGCTTCGACGTCGCCAAGAGCTTCTACGAGCTCTCCTACGGCGAGCCGCGCTGGCGCCCGTCTCCGATTCAAGCTCGCATGGTGGCGGCCGGCCTGCACGGGCGCAAGAGCGGGCGCGGGTATTACGAGTACGGAACCCACCCATCCAATGCCCACCGGCCGCAGGACCCTCCGCCACCTCCACGCACCACCGGCGCGGTCGTGCAGGGCGCCGGTCCGCTGGCTGAGGCGCTGCGGGAGATCGCCGGGAGCGAGGTCGTCGGGAGGGAGATCGCCGGGAGGGAGATCGCCGGGAGCGAGGTCGCCGGGAGCGAGGTCGTCGGGAGAGAGGTCGCCGGAAGGGAGATCGCCGGGACAGAGTCGACTGCCCATGCGCAGGCCGCAAACGACAGCCCATCCGCCGATCCGCCGCCGCAAATCGTGGTGAGCGGACTTGGTGGCATCGTCGCAGGCGAGCCCTTCCACGCGATCGTGCCGCTGTCGCTTGTGGAGGTGACCGGCGATGCGGGCGAGCGGGCATTCGCAGGTCTCGGGCTGCACACCGCGCGCGTGGAGCCCTCCCCTGGTGGCGTGCTGCCGCGGATCCTCTGCCAGGTCATCAACGAGTGCGCATTCGCGCTTGGCGAAGGGGTCGGCAGCGCCGAGGACATCGACGCTGGCATGACACTCGGTATGAACTACCCCCACGGCCCGCTCACGTGGGCGCGTGAGCTAGGCGTCGAGAACGTGCTCGCCACGCTCGACGAGCTATGGGAGTCTTACCGGGAGGAGCGTTTCCGTGCCGCCCCGGCACTGCGCCAGCTCGTGCGCAGCGGCACCTCCTGATACTGGCGGGGGGGCAAGATGTCGTTAAAAACGCGTGCCCATCACTTCACAAAATGAAGTGTTTAGGGGCCAAAAAAGATAAGCACAACACCGGCCTCGCCCCTCGCCCCTCGCCCCTCGCCCCTCGCCCCTCGCCCCTCGCCCCTCGCCCCTCACCCCTCACCCGGCTCGCTCACGCAACGCGCCAAGCGGAGATGACAGCTACACGTCGCCGCCCGCGGTTTGCACCGCGGCGGGCGAGACCCACTGCTCTTCGGCGAGATCCCCGATCGGTATCCCCGCGGGCGTTGGCACCTCCGGCGTGTCGCGCAGGTACCACTCGGCGTCCAGCGCAGCCTGGCAGCCGCTGCCGGCGGCAGTGACGGCCTGGCGATAGGTGTGGTCGACGAGGTCGCCGGCGGCGAACACGCCAGGGCGGTTGGTGCGGGTCGAGCGGCCGTCGACGATCACGTACCCGTTTTCGTCCACGTCGATCTGCCCGTGCACCAGCTCCGACTGGGGCTCGTGGCCGATCGCGATGAACGCCCCGCAAATCTCGAGCGGCCGCTCCTCGCCGCTGTCGGCATCCAGCAGCAACACGCGGTCGAGCGCCCCGCTCTCGCCGGGCAGGAAAGCCTTGATCGTGTAGGGGGTCAGGAACTCGATGTTCTCCTGCGCTTCAGCGCGCTCGAGCATGATCTTGGAGGCGCGGAACTCGGGCCGGCGGTGCACGACGACGACCTTCGCGGCGAACTTGGAGAGGAAGATCGCCTCCTCCATCGCAGAGTCGCCGCCGCCGACGATCATCGTGGGGACGCCCTTGAAGAACGCCGCGTCGCAGGTAGCGCAATAGCTGACCCCCCTCCCCCCCAGCTCCTCCTCGCCCGGCACCCCCAGCCGCTTGTGCTCCGCACCCATCGCGAGGATGACGGTGCGCGCGCGGTGCTCGGTGTCGCCCACCCACACACTGTGCAACCCGCCGGGTCGATCCGACAGCTGCACGCGCTCGGCCTGGTCTGTCTCCAGCCGTGCCCCGAAGCGCTCGGCCTGCTCGCGCATCTTGCCCATCAGCTCGGGCCCCATGATCCCCTCGTGAAAGCCGGGGTAGTTCTCCACATCGGTGGTCTGCTGCAACAGCCCGCCCCACGCAAACCCCTCGATCACCAGCGGCCGTAGGTTGGCGCGCGCGGTGTAAAGCGCCGCCGTATACCCGGCCGGGCCGCTGCCGACGATGATCGTGTTCTCGATGTCCGCCATGCTCATCCTTTCGCGCGTATTGCCAAAGGCAAGCCTACACCGCCCCAATACTTCACAAAGTAAAGTGTAGCATCAAGCAGGTCATTGGGGAGCATCCGCGCGCCGCAGCGCACGATCCAACCGCGTGGGCGTGGGGCTTCCGTGCCCCACGGCCGACCGCAGGCCCGCCCCAGCCAGTTCCAGCACCTCGTCAAACAGGTCGAGGCCGATGTCGCTGTGTGTGATCACCAGCACCCCCCGCTCGCCGGCGCCCGCGGCGATGTCGCACATCACCGCCCGCGCGGTGTCCGCGTCGAGGTGGGCGGTCGGCTCGTCGAGGACGAGGAAGCGTGCGTCGCTCAACAGCGCGCGAGCGAGCGCGATCCGCTGACCCTGCCCACCGGAGAGCGCGCCGCCGTCCTCGCCGACGGGCGTATCGAGGCCGTCGGGCAGGGTGCGCACCCACTCGGCCGCGCCCGCGGCGGCGAGCGCCGCCCACAGCTCCCCCTCCGTGGCAGTGCGCCGCGCTAGCAGCACGTTCTCGCGTAGCGTGGTGTTGAACAGGTAAGCGTCCTGCGCCGCGAGCGTCACTGCGCGGCGGACGTCGTCCTGAGCCAGCTCACGCAGATCGACACCGCCGATCCGCACGCTGCCAACGTCGGGGTCGCGGAAACGCACCAGCAACTGTGCGAGCGTCGTCTTGCCGGCACCGCTCGGGCCAATCAGCGCAATACATCGCCCGGGCGCCAGGCGCAGGCTCACGTGCTCGAGGGCCCACGGCTCCGCCGGCGCGTAGCGCACGCTGACGTCGTCCACAACCAGATCGCACGCATCGCTGTCTACCACCGGCTCGCCCCCCACCACCGCACTGCCTGCCACCGGTTCGCCGCCCACTCGTTCGCCGCCGCCCGGGAGCGCCCGTGGTCGGGCTGGGTCGCGCACCGAGGGCTCGCGCTCGCACAACTCCTCCAGGCGGCGGGCCGCCTCCGCACAGGCGCGCAAGCGCCGAGCGGCGAGCGGCAGCGGCGCGAGACCTTCGAAGGCGGCGAGCATCAGCAGCGCCAGCGCCGCCACCAGCACTCCCGCGAGCGCGCCGCGATGGGTCGCGGGCACCGCTACGAGCAGCACCGCCACCACGCTGCCACCGGCCGCCGCCGACCCCAGCGCGGTGGCCACGCCCGCCGCTATGCCGTCGCGCCGGGCAAGTGCCGCGAGGCGCCTGTCGGCGGCGCGCAGCCGCGCAATCCGCTCCTGCGCGCGGCCCGCCACGGCGAGCTCGGCGGCGCCTTCGATCGTCTCCACCAGTTCCGCCGTCAGCGCCGCGCGGGCGGGCGCCTGGCGGCGACCCGATGCCGAGGCCAGCCCTGCTGCCAATGCTGGCACGACAATGGCGGCCAACAGCAAGCAGACGAACACCACCGGGCCGGCCGCCGGCAGGATCAGCCACGCGGTCAAGGTGGCGGCGCAGATCGCCAGGGCCGCCACCACCGGCGGTGCCAGCGCGCGCAGGTAGAGGTCCTGCAGCGCATCCACATCGCCAACGAAGCGCGACAGCAGATCGCCGCCGCGAGAGCCAACCCGCTCCCGCGCGCCATACGCCTGCGATCGATCCTCGAGGTCGCCCGGCACGAGCGGGGCGAGGCGGCCGTAGAAGCTGGCACGGACGCGCCCCAGCAGCCGCAGCGCGGCGTCGTGCGAAGCCAGCCGCTCGCCGTAGCGCAGCAGCGCGCGGGCGATTGCGAACGCGCGCACGCCCACGATCGCGACGCTCAACACGAAGATTTCGGGCCGCTGAGCCGCACGCGAGATCAGATAGCCGGAGGTGATCAGCAGTCCGCCGGACGCCACCACCGCGCCAAAGCCGAGCGCGATCGCCAGCCCCAGACGCCGGCGCTCGGCGCCACCGGCGCGCGCCGCCGCCAGCAGGCTGGCGTAGCCACTCGTCATGCCATTACCCCCCGTGTGGCCCGAAGACAGGCACACCCAGCGCACACAAGCGCGGCCCTGTCCATCACCCCGCCACCACCCCGGACGCCATCAGGCCAGATCGTTCAAGCTCGCGCGCGCGGCCGTCGTGGAGCGTTACCGTGTGGTCGGCGCCGGCGGCCAGCCGAGCGTCGTGCGCAATCAGCAGCGTGGTGCGGCCCTCGCTGAGACGCACGATGGCCGCGCCCACCGCCGTGACGGAGTCGGCGTCGAGGTGGGCCGTCGGCTCGTCGAGCACCACCAGCGGGGCGTCGCGCAGGAACGCCCGCGCGAGGCCCACCCGCTGCGTCTGGCCGGCGGAGAGACCACGGCCGCCCTCGCCGATGCGCGTGTCCAAGCCGTCAGCCAGCTGGCCAAGCAGTTCCTCCAGACCCGCGGCGTGCGCGGCCATCAGGATCCGCCTGCGCGGGGCGTCCGGAACGGCGAGCGCGATGTTGTCCGCGATCGTGCCGCTGAACAGGCGTGCGCGCTGGGGCACCCAGGCGACCTGCGCACGCCAGGCGTCCGGGGCCAGCTCGCGCAGGTCGCACCCGTCGCAACTGACGCAGCCCGCGGTCGGGTCAACCAGCCGCAGCGCAAGCGCCGCCACCGTGCTCTTCCCCGCCCCACTCGGTCCCACCAGCGCCGTCGTGCGCCCCGGCGCCAGCTCCAGGTCGAGCCCGCGCAGCACACGCTCGGGACGATCGGGGTAGGCAAATGCAACAGCCTCGAAGCGAAGCGGCTCGACCGCCGGGTCGGGCATCCGGCCGTCGCGGTGCATCGCCGGCACGGTTGTGGACGACGCCGTGGTGGGCAATGTCGATGCAGACGACGCCGTGGCACGCGACGCCGTGGTGGGTAACGCAGCGAGGGATCCCCCCGACAGTGCCGGCGGCGCGTCCAGCACGGCGAAGATCCGCTCCGCCGCCGCGATCCCATCGGTGCTGGCGTGAAACTGCTGGCCGACGGCGCGCAGCGGCCCATACAGCTCGGGCGCCAGCAGCAGCACCGTGAGACCCGCCTGCAGGCTGAGATGGCCACCGTCGAGCTGCAAACCGATCGTCACCGCCACCAGGGCCGTGCCGATCATCGCGCACAGCTCCAACACCAGCGCGGAGAGGAACGCCACCCGCAGCGTGCTCATCGTCTCCACGCGGTAGCGCTCGCTGACGCGCTCGATCGTCTGCGCTTGCGCCGCCTCGCGGCGGAACGCACGCAGCGTCGTCAAGCCGCGCACGACATCGAGGAAGTGGCCGCTCAGCAGCGCGAGCGCCCTCCAGCGCGAGCGCGCCCTGGCCTGGGCGCCCTTGCCGACGAGGATCATGAACACGATCAGCACCGGGATCGTGAGCGCGAGGATCGCGGCGGCGACGGCGTCCACCGGTACGACCCACGCCAGGATCGCCACGGGCACGGCGACGCCCAGCACGAGCTGCGGCAGATACCCGGCGAAGTAGGCGTCGAGCGCATCGACGCCCTGCACCGCCGCCGCCACCAGCTCGCCGGTGCGATCGTCGACGCGGCTGGTGGGAGAGCGAACGAGCAGTTGCTCCGCCAGGCGCCCGCGCAACTCTGACATCACGCGTGTCGCGCCGAACCGCCCCGAGGTCTCGAATGCGCCGGCGAGCAGCCCACGTGCCACCACCACCGCGGCGAGTGCCAGCAGCGAGCCGCTCAGCCGCGCCAGCGCGGTGTGGTGCACCGCCGCGCCGGCGATCACGTGCGCCAACAGCGCCGCCTGCGCCACTACGGTGACGGCCATCGCCACGCCCAGCGCTCCTGTCGACCACAGCTGCGCGCGCGCGGCGCGGCTCTCGCGCAACAGACGGCGGTCGACCTTCACTCCGCCACCTCCCCACCGCCCATCGTTCCGATCAATGGGTAAGATAATCTTCCCTAACTGAATCATGGAGGATTTTGGTATGCGCACCCTTACCATTAGTATTGCGGAGCTTTACGGATGAGTACCCTGGGATAAGGGAGTAAGAGTGTGTCTACTGCCATGCCCCAACCGCCGCACAATGGTGCCCGCACGGAAGCAGCAGAGTCGCCTGACCCCTTACCGGCCCCTGAACGCCAGCGCGGCACGGCCCCCGGACGGCGCGGGCAGGCGCCGATTCCGACGGTCGCCACCAAGCTGCTGATCCCTCCGCCCGCGCGTCACCTGATCGAGCGCGAGCGGCTGTATGACACGCTGGATGAGGGCATCCGCCAGGGTCTCGTGCTGCTCTCGGCGCCCGCCGGCGCCGGCAAGACCGTGCTGCTGTCCGCGTGGGTCGCGGCGCGCCAGCCAAGCGACCCGACCGCGCGCGAGTCGACCGGTGCGAGCACACACCGGCTTCCCGGCCCGCCGTGCTGGCTGTCGCTGGACAGCGAGGACAATGACGTCAATCGGCTGCTCGACAATCTCCTGAGCACTTTGCGCGATGGCGGGGCACTCGACCCCGACGGCGCGTTGGGGTCGCTGGTCGCACCGGCGGGAGCCAGCACTGAGCGCTGCCTCGCGCTGCTCGTCAACGGACTCGCCGAGCTGAGCTCGCCGGTCGTGTTGGTGGTCGACGAGATCCACGAGCTCACCAACCCGCAGGCGAGCGCCGCGATCGATTTTCTCGTCCGCCACGCGCCCGCACAGCTGCGGATCGTTCTGGCCGGCCGCGCCGACCCGCCACTGCCGATCGAGCGCCTGCGTGCGAGCGGCACGCTCACCGACCTGCGCATCGCCGACCTTGCGTTCGACCGCGTCGAGACCGCGGCGCTGTGCAGAGAGCTGGAGCTCAACCTCACCGAAGCGGAGATCGGCGCGCTGTGGAGCCGCACCCAGGGCTGGCCCGCCGCGGTGCGGCTGGCGGCGGTCTCGCTGCGCGGCCACCCCGAGCCGGCCCGCTTTCTGGCCGAGTTCGCAGGCACCGACCGAGCGATCGCCGACTACCTGATCTCCGAGGTACTGGCGCGCCTGCCGGAGGACAACCGCGAGTTCATGCTGCACACCTGCCTGGTGGACGCCGTCAGCCCCGAGCTGGCGGACGCGCTCACCGGACGCGAAGGCGGCACGCTGCCACTCGCCGAGCTCGAGCGCCTCGGCGCGCCGGTACAGCCCACCACGGTGGACGGGCATTGGTATCGCTATCACCCCCTGTTCGGGGAGCTGCTGCGCGCCCACCTGCGCCACACCTACCCGCAGGAGATCCCCGCCCTGCACCGCCGCGCGGCACGCTGGTATGCGGAGCAAGGAGAGGCGATGCTCGCGATCCGCCACGCGCTCGCCGGCGAGGACTGGCGGCAGGCCGGCGAAGAGATCGCCGAGCACTGGCTGGAGCTGTTCCTGGGCGGCGGCACCGCCGCGATGCGCGGCCCGATGGCGCAGCTGCCGCCCGAGGTCGTCGCCTCCGACCCGCGCCTGGCGGCGGCCGTTGCCGGCAGCCGCTTGCAGGACGGCGATCTGCAGGACGCCGAGCGCCACCTGGCGACCGCGCGGCAGGCCAGCGAGGAGACCGACCAAGCTGAGGCGATCATTGCGGCCGTCGCGCTGCGCCACGCGCGCCTGCGCGTACACCCCGGCGACGCCGAGCGCTTCGCCGAGCAGCTTAGTGTCGCGGCGCACACCGGCCCGCACCACTGCTGGACATCGCTGCGCAGCTTCGCGCTGTGCGACCTCGGCGCCACGCTGCTGTGGAGCGGCGAGGACCTCGCGGCGGCGGTGGCCCATTTGAACGAGGCGCTCGCCCTCGCAACAGAGCACCAACACGAGCAAATCGCACTCGACTGCCTCGCGCAACTGGCGGTCTTGCACGTGTTGAGCGGCGAGCTGACCCGCGCCGAGGAGCTCAGTGCGCGCGCCGTGGAGCTGGCGGACCGAAGCCGGGCGACACACGCCGTCGGCGCGAGTCACCGTTTCGGCCAGCGCGGCTGGTGCGAGGGCCCCGCGGCAGCCTGTGCCTACCTGGCGGCCGGTGCGTGCGCCTATCAACGGGGCGAGTTCGAGCGCGCCGAGGGCATGCTCGCAGGCGCCGCCGTCGCCGCCGACACCGCCGAGACGCCGGTGCGACTCACGGTCGGCGTACTGCAGGCGCTCACGCTCGCCGCCGCCGGGCAGCACTCGGCGGCCCGGGGCGCTCTGAAGTTGAGCGCAATCCGCTCCGAGCTCGCGGACGGCGCGCCGGCGCCCGACTTCCTGCGGCTGACGCTCGAGGATGCCGAGCCGCGTGTGCTGATGGCCGCCGGGGAGATCGAACAGGCGCGCGCGACGCTCGCGGCGGCACTCCAGCATGCACCCGACAGCGTCGCCCTGCTGGTACGCCAGGCCAGTTTCGAGTTGAGCGACGACGAGCCCCAGCTGGCTCGCGAATCGTTGGCGCGCGCGCGCGCCGAGCAGCCACCCCGCGCACATCCCACGACGCTGCTGGAAGGTTGGCTGCTGCAGGCGCTCGCCGATCGCGCGCTGGGTGGGCTCGAGGCCGCCCGTGAGGCGCTGGACCGTGCGCTCGCGCTCGCCGAGCGCGAGCCTTTCCGCGACGCCTTCCTGCTGAACGGTCCGGCCGTGCGCGAGTTGCTGGAGCTGCAGGCGCAGCATGGCACTGCCCATCCGGCGCTGTTGGAGGTGTTGTTGGACGGCGTCGGCCAGGACCCCGCCAGCGGCGTGGCATTGTCCGAGCCGCTGACCGAGCGCGAGCAGCGGATCCTGCGCTACCTGCCCACGATGCTCACCAACGCGGAGATCGGCGCCGAGGTGTTTGTGTCGCTGAACACCGTCAAGACCCATCTGCGCAGCATCTACCGAAAGCTCGGCGCCAGCGGCCGTGCCGACGCGGTCGAGCGCGCGCGCCGACGCGGGTTGCTCCCCTCCGGGATCAAGCGGCCGCGCGTCGTGGAGCGGCTGTGAGCTCATTTTTGCGAATCGCCGCTGTCGGGCAGCTGTCTGACCTCTACCAGCTCCAAGCCAAGCGCCTGAATTCGATCGAGCAGGCCATGCAGCGCGGCCTGGTCGAGTATCGGTCCACGTAGCACGGTCTCTACCGAGCGCACGGTGGCATCCATGCCCTCGAAGACCCCGAGCAGCTGGTCGCTGACTCGTCCCTTGATGTGAATCTCATAGTTCGCTCGTTTCACACCGGCCATCTGAGCGCGAAGCTACGCCCGGATGGGATGAACGGTCGTCACCCAACGGGGATGATGGCTGACTTTCAGGCGGGCGAAAGCGTCGAGCTTCTGTGCTGCTCATCGCGCGAGAGCCTGATGCCGGCGAGCGCCAACCAAGCCTCGACGGCGCCGCGCACGAGCAGCGAGATGCCGAGCACGATCGCGAATGTATAAATCCCGAACTGCGGCCAGGAGATGATTAGAACGCCGACCGCGAGATCGACCAGGCCCTCGAAGATTCTCCATCCGCGACGCTCGCCGTACTCGATCGCGGCGACCAACTCGAACACTCCGGCGATCATTAGGAAAATCCCGAAGGCGAGCGCCAGTACGGTGATGCTGCCGGATGGATGCCTGATCACGATCGCACCTGCGATCAAAGCAATCACCCCTCGCCACAGGCCGGCACCGCGCACCTCTTTGACGCCGATGCCCACACAGATCCAGATCGCTCCCACCGCCAGCAGGTAGATCCCCAGGATCACAGCGAGGGTGCTGAGCGTGCGATGCGGTGCCACCAGCAGCAGGACGCCGACGGCGAGCGTGCACACCGCGACGAGCAGCAGCATCCACCATGTCCATGCTGGCGGCGCCTCGGAATCCTCCGGGGTGCCGTCGGGACTGATGAATGCACGGCTGGACATCGCTGCTCAGAACCCTCCTTGCGATCTGGGTGAGAGGGCATCACCCGCCGCGGATGAGCTCCGGCGCTCGACGACTACCTGCTGGCGCCCGGCCGCTTTCACCGTCATCGGCGGGTCGAACCTCAACCGAGCGCCTGCTGGGCCTCCTCGGCGGCGAGCAAACCGACCTCCACCAGGTCGCGCGGGTGCACCCAGGTGTCGAGGATCGGGAAGCCCCTGGCGGCGACGATCGCCTCGCGTAGGGGGATCGCCCAGCGATGCTCCAACAGCGCGATCGCGACCGCCGTGTCGGGGGGGACTTCCTCGAGCACGTCGAGTAGATCCTCCTCGCCCAAGCCGCCCTCCTGCGACCACAGCCGCGCCGCGCTCTCAGGATCGCCGCCGGCCATCTCACCGAGGCCCACCAGCGCCTTGACGAGGTCGCCGAACTCCTGCGCCTGCTCCTGGGAGAGGTCGCTGATCTGCGCGGTGCTGACCACGCCGTCGGCGTCCTTGTTGACCACGAGGATGTCGATCACACGGACGACTTCCTCCTCGGAGAGGCGCTGCAGATGCGCGAGCACCTCCCCCTGGAAATCGGGCTGGTCGAAGCCCACGACGAGCAGCTGCACTGGACCGATCATGGCGTCATCTCCTGGTTGTCTCTCGGCGAGTCAGCCCGCCGCAAGGATTTTCTGCTTCTCACGCTCGAACTCCTCGGGCGTCAAGACACCGCTGTCGCGCAGCTCTCCGAGCTGCTTGAGCTGTTCGATCGCACTCCCGCCGGCAGGCGCCGCGGCGGGCGATGGGGCGCTCGCCGCGGCCTGCTGGCTCTGCACGTCGGACGGCTGCTGCTCCTGCGAGGACTGCTGAGCGGCGCGCTTGGCGCCGGCCTTGCCGGCCATGTAGCCCATCCCGCCGACCATCGCACCCCGCAATATCGGTCGTCTCCTGCGCATCATCGCGTCACCTTTCGCTTTGTCTCACTCACGGCTGGTCACTCACGGTTGGTCACTCACGGTTGGCTCCGCATTCACCTTTCCGGTTCCCAACGCACTGTGAGCTGGTAGAGGATCACGATGTCGATCGCGATGATCAGCATCGACCACAGCGGGAATAGCGTGAAGGTGCCGAACTGCACGAGCAAATTGAGTGACACGAAGATGATTCCGAGAATGCGCGCCCAGCCCTGGCCGGCAAGCAGGCCGAGGCCAGTCAGCGCGACGAGCGTCCCGAGGATCAGGTGCCCCCAACCCCACGCGGAGATGTCCCACACAACCACCCCATGACCGCCGACGGTGATCACTTCATTGTTGATTACCGCCGCCAAGCCCCACATCGCATCGAGGATTCCCTCGATCAACATGAGCACACCGGCGAAGACGATCCATCCGCTGATCCCACCGGTGGACTGGTAACGATCGCCGGTGGCCCCCGGCTCAGGAATGGTGCTGGACATTGCGGTCCTCCTCAGCAACGTTTGTGCCGCCGCTGGTGGCGGCCTGTTGTTCGGGCGCCTACCGCCCGCCTCCGGCTGTGAGCATTCACGACCTGCGGGTGAAAGCTCATCACCCCTCTGGGATGACCTGAGCTCACCCCGCCGCGCGAAAGGATCGCCGTCATGGCAAGCGTTGCCGACGCCTCGACCGCCCCGCGGCGCGCCGGGTTGGTGCTTGCCGCGCTGATCGCGGTGGCGGCGGTCGCCAACCTCAACCTCGCCGTCGCCAACGTCGCGCTGCCTTCGATCGGCCGGGCTTTTGAAGCGGGACAGACCGAACTTGACCTGGTCGCCGTCGGCTACTCGCTCGGGCTCGCCGCTTCGGTGCTCTACCTGGGCGCGGTCGGCGATCGTTACGGGCGCAAGCTGATGCTGCTGCTCGGCATGGGTTTGTCGATCCCGGCCTCGCTGCTGGCGGCGTTGGCGCCGAGCATCGGCGTGTTGTTCGCTGCGCGCTTGCTCGGGGGCCTGTCGGCGGGGATGGCGTTCCCCACCACGCTGGCGTTGATCACCGCGCTGTGGTCGGGGGCGGCCCGCACGCGTTCGATCGCCTTGTGGTCGGGCATCGGCGGCGCGATCTCCTCACTCGGGCCGCTGCTTTCCGGGGCGCTGCTGACGCACTTTCACTGGGGCTCGGTGTTCTTCATCACGCTGCCGCTGGCGCTGGTCGCCTTCTATATGGCGTGGCGCTTCGTACCCGCTCACGTCAACGAGACCGCCGACCCGGTCGACAACCTCGGCGGCATCCTCTCGGTGCTGCTGGTGGCGGCGCTCGTGCTGTGCATCAACTTCGCGCCGGTGCCGGGCAAAGGCAGCCTCGCGATTGGGCTGGGCGCGATTGCGCTGGGCGCCACCGGCGCATTCCTGCTGCGCCAGCACCGCGTGCGTAACCCGCTGTATGACCTGAAGGTCGCCAAACGGCGCGTCTTCTGGGTGGCGGCGTGCGCCGGGATCATCGTGTTCGGCACGCTGATGGGCGCGATGTTCGTCGGCCAGCAGTTCCTTCAGAACGTGCTTGGCTACTCGACGCTCGACGCCGGCCTCTCGATCATTCCGGCGGCCGTGTTGATGGTGCTGATCGCGCCGCGCTCGGCCAAACTCGTCGAGTCGCGGGGGTCGCGCTTCACGCTGCTCGTCGGCTACGCCTGCTGTCTGTTGGGTTTCCTGGTAATGCTGTTGTTGTGGAAGGAGCACATCGCCTACTGGAAGGTGGGATTGGCGTATGCGCTGGTCGGCGCCGGCGTCGGCTTCGCGGGCACGCCGGCCTCGCATTCGCTCACCGGCTCGGTGCCGGTCAAGCGCGCCGGGATGGCGTCGGGCACAGCCGACCTGCAGCGCGACCTCGGCGGCGCGATCATGCAGTCGATTCTCGGCGCGATCCTCACCGCCGGCTACGCCGCCGCGGTGGCATCCACGGTTGCCTCCTCGCCAGACAAAGACCTGGTCACCAACAGCGTGCAGTCGGAGCTCGAGAAGTCGTTCTCCAGCGCCGCCGACACCGCGCAGCGCTACCCGCACTACGCCTCGCAGATCGTCGCCGGCGCGAAGACCTCGTTCCTGCAAGGCGACCAGCATGCTTACATCGCCGGCATCGTCGCGATCCTGCTGGGCGCCACGCTGGTATTCCTGCGCTTCCCTGGGCGCGAGCGCGAGGTGCGGTTGCTCGGCGAATATCGCGCTCAGGACACGGCGCGGGCGATCGAGCCAGCTGGCGGCGTCGCCGGTGCCGTGCGATTGGCGCAGTCGCAAGACACCCACCACGGGTGAGGCGACCTCACCCACGCGTGCGGGATCGTGAGGCGCCATGAGCGACGCAGACGCCGCACTCGATGCCGACGGCAGCAGCGCACCCGGCGCGTCGATCCGCGCCTCGCGGCGTACCGCGACTGACGGCGGCTCGCGCGTGCCCCACCTGACCCCACAGGAGCGTGCGGCACGCGGCAAAGCGGCGCGCGCCGAGGCGCCGCGCTCGCGCCACGCCGAGTGGGAGCCGTGGGCGGAGCGCCCCGACCCGATCGCGCTGCTGGAGGAGCAGGCGCAGTCGCGTGTACCCGAGCTGGTGCCGATCCGCTACGGGCGGATGGCGGCCTCCCCGTTCGCGTTTTTCCGCGGCGCCGCGTACGTGATGGCGGCCGACCTGGCGGGTACCCCGCGCTCCGGCATCACGGCGCAGCTGTGCGGCGATGCGCACCTGTCGAACTTCGGCGGATTCGCCTCGCCGGAGCGCGACCTGGTGTTTGACGTCAACGACTTCGACGAGACCCTGCCGGGGCCGTGGGAGTGGGATCTGAAGCGGCTGGCGGCGAGCATCGTGATCGCCGGGCGCGAAAACGGGTTTACCGCCAAGCAACGCTGCGAGACGGTGGCGGCCGCCGTGCGCCAGTACCGCGAGACGATGCGCAACCTGGCGGCGATGCGCAACCTCGACATCTGGTACGCGCGCCTCGATCGCGCTCTGATCATCACGCGTTTCGAGGCCGACGCGACCGCCGCGCAAGTGAAGGTGTTTGAAAAGACCGCCTTGAAGGCCAAACGCAAGGACAACACGCGTGCTTTCTCGCGGCTGGCGGTCACCGGCGCCGACGGGGAGCCGCACATCATCAGCGACCCGCCGCTGATCGAGCGGATCGAGGACTTGCTGCCGCAGGCGCAGGCGGACGAATTCGAGGCGGGCATGCACCAGCTGCTGCGCTCCTACCGCGCCAGCCTGCAGGGCGACCGCCGCCGTCTGCTGGAGCGCTACCGCTACATCGACCTCGCCCGCAAGGTGGTGGGCGTCGGCAGCGTCGGCACGCGTGCCTGGGTGGTGCTGATGCTGGGCCGCGACGACGACGATCCCCTGTTTCTGCAGTGCAAGGAGGCGCAGCCCTCGGTGCTGGAGCCGTTCGTGGGCAAAAGCGAGTACTCCCACCACGGCCGCCGCGTGGTGGAGGGCCAGCGGATGATGCAGTCCTCCAGCGACATCATGCTGGGCTGGCTGCGCGCCACCGGCATCGACGGCGAGACCCGGGATTTCTACGTGCGCCAGCTGTGGGACTGGAAGAGCTCCGCCGACGTGGAAGCGATGGCGCCGCAGGGAATGTCGCTTTACGGGCGCATGTGCGGCGGCACGCTCGCCCGCGCCCACGCCCGCTCGGGCGACGGCATCGCAATCGCCAGCTACCTCGGTCGCGGCGACACCTTCGACCGCGCGATCTGCGACTTCGCCGAGACTTACGCCGACCAGAACGAGCGCGACCACCAGGCACTGATGCAGGCGATCGCAAGCGGCCGCGTCACCGCCGAGAGCGGAGTGTGAGAATCAGCCTCGCTTTGATCACAACCGCAAGCGAAAAGGGGTCGGCGAGGATGAGCACACAGGACCAGGCGCAGCAGGCGGACGTATTCGTCGTATTCGGGATCAGCGGCGACCTCGCCAAGGTGATGACCTTCCACTCGCTCTACCGCCTGGAGGCACGTGGCCTGTTGCGCTGCCCGATCCTCGGTGTGGCGGCGAACGACTGGAGCGTGGATGACCTGCGGGCGCACGCCCGCAGCGCGATCGAAACGTGCGGCGAGAGCATCGACGAGAGCGTCTTCGAGCGCTTCGCGGCGCGCCTCTCCTATCTGAGCGGGGATTTTGGCGAGGCCGCCACCTACCAACAGGTGGCCAAGGCAATCGGCGACGCCACCACGCCCGTCTTCTACCTGGAGATCCCGCCGTCGCTGTTCGGCATGGTGATCGCCGGGCTCTCCGAAGCGGGCCTCACCAAATCGGCGCGCGTGGTGGTGGAGAAGCCATTCGGCCACGACCTCGCCTCCGCGCGCGCGCTGGCCGCCGAAATCCTCCAGCACATCGACGAGTCGCAGCTGTACCGGATCGACCACTTCCTGGGCAAGATGGGCACCGACGAGTTGCTGTATCTGCGCTTTGGCAACACGATGATCGAGCCGGTGTGGAACCGCCACCACATCGCCTGCGTGCAGATCACGATGGCCGAGAGCTTCGGCGTCGAGGACCGCGGGCACTTCTACGACCCGGTCGGGGCGCTGCGCGACGTGGTCGTCAACCATCTGCTGCAGGTCGTCGCCGTCGCCGCGATGGAGGCCCCCGCCGGCAATGACGCGCGCACGCTGAAGGACGCCAAGTACGCCGTGTTCCGCGCGATCGAGGACGCCGACCCGGCCCATTACGTGCGTGGGCAGTACGACGGCTACCGGCAGATCGACGGCGTCGCGCCGGACTCGAGCACCGAGACCTACGCGGCGCTGCGCTTGAAGATCGACAACTGGCGCTGGTCGGGGGTGCCGTGGTTTATCCGCACCGGCAAGAAGCTGCCGATCACGCAGACCGAGCTGCGCGTAGTGTTCCGCAACCCGCCGCGCCTGGGTTTCATGGAGCGCGGGCACCGCCGCCCCGAGCCCAACCAGTTCGTCGTCAAGCTCGATCCCTCAACCGGCACGCAGATGATCCTCGACGCCCACCGCGCCGACGCCGGCGGCCCGCAGGCGATCACGCTCGACATGGAGTTCGCGCAGGAGGGCGGCGAGGCGCCGACGCCATACGAGGTGCTGCTGCTCGACGCGATGCGCGGCGACTCAACCCGCTTCACCCGCCAGGACAGCGTCGAGGAGACCTGGCGTGTGATGGCGCCATTGCTCGACTCCCCGCCGCCGGTCCACCCCTACACGCCCGGCAGCTGGGGTCCAGAGGCCGCAGAGCGGCTCGTCGCTGGCTTCGGCGGGTGGCACGGCCCATGGGTGGCGCAGTGAACGACAAGGCCCCTCAGAGCGCGGCCGCGCCCTCGCCGTTCCCGCCGATCGCGGACTACGCATTTCTCTCCGACTGTCACACCGGCGCATTGGTCGCCCCCGACGGCGCGATCGACTGGCTGTGCGTACCGCGCTTCGACGCCCCCAGCGTGTTCGGCACGCTGCTCGATCGCGAGGCCGGCGCGTTTCGCTTCGGGCCGTTCGGGATCAACGTCCCCACCGCGCGCGTCTACGAGCCCGGCACCAACACGCTGCTCACCACCTGGACCACCCCCACCGGCTGGGTGTTCGTACGCGACGCCCTCACGCTTGGCCCGCGCCGCGGCGTGGATGTCGTGACGCCCCATACGCGGCCCCCCACCGACGAAGACGCCGAGCACCTGCTGGTGCGCGTCGCGATCTGTTTGGAGGGCGAGGTCGAGGTGGAGCTCACCTGCGAACCGGTCTTCGACTACGGCCGTGTCCCTGCCCAGTGGACCGTCGTCGACGAGGGTCACAGTGCCGACGCCAGCGGTGCCGGGCTCACGCTCAGGCTGCACACCGACATGGCGCTCGGCGTAGAGGGCGACTGGGTGCGGGCTCGCCACGTACTCAAACAGGGCGAGCAGATCTACTGCTCGCTGTCATGGGCCGGGCAGCTGGAGGGCGCCACCGATGTCGAGGACGCCAACGCCCGTCTCGCCACCACCGCCCGCTACTGGCGCGGCTGGCTCGGCCGCGCGCGCATGCCCGATCACCGCTGGCGCGAGCCGATCCAGCGTTCGGCGCTTGCGATCAAGGGCCTCACCTACATGCCCACCGGCGCCACCGTCGCGGCGCTTACCACCTCGCTGCCCGAGACCCCCGGCGGCGAGCGCAACTGGGACTACCGCTACACCTGGCTGCGTGACTCCACCTTTACGCTGCAGGCGCTGCACTACCTCAACCTCGACTGGGAGGCCGAGGAGTTCATGCAGTTCGTCGCCGACCTGGAGTGCAACGGGGACGGGGCTTTGCAGATCATGTACGGGATCGACGGGCGCCGCGACCTTACCGAGTCCACTCGCGACGACCTGTCGGGGTACGCCGGCGCGCGCCCTGTGCGGGTCGGCAACGGCGCCTTCGACCAGCGCCAGAACGACGTCTTCGGCGCGGCTCTGGACTCGATCCTGCTGCACAGCCGTCGCTCCCAGCGCCTGCCGCGGCGGCTGTGGCCGATCGTCGAGGCCCAGGCCGAAGGCGCCACACGCGTGTGGCGCGACCCCGACCAGGGCATCTGGGAGGCCCGCGGGGCACCCCAACACTACGTCTCCTCGAAGCTGATGTGCTGGGTCGCGATGGACCGCGCCGCCAAGCTCGCGGCGATGCGCGGCGACGCCGAGCACCAGGAGACCTGGGGCGCCACGGCGCAGGAGATCCACGCCGACATCCTCGCCCACGGCCTCACCAAGGACGGCGTCCTGCGCCAGCACTACGACACCGACGCGCTCGACGCCTCCACGCTGCTGGCCGCGATCTTCGGCTTCCTGCCCGCCGGCGACGAGCGCCTGCGCGCCACCGTGCTGGCGATCGCCGAAGATCTGACGGAGGACGGCTTCGTGCTGCGCTACCGCACCGATGAGACCGACGACGGCCTCTCCGGCAAAGAGGGCTCGTTTTTGATCTGCTCCTTCTGGCTGGTCTCCGCGTTGGCGATCGTCGGCGAGGAGCAGCGCGCTCGCGACCTGATGGAACGGCTGCTGCGCGTCGCCTCCCCGCTGGGGCTGTACGCCGAGGAGTTCGACACGGCGACCGGCCGCCACCTCGGCAACTTCCCCCAGGCCTTCTCCCACCTCGCCCTGATCGAGGCCGCTTCGCGCATCATCCTCGCCGAGCGGTTGGCGGAGATCACCTGATGAACGGCAGCCGCCGACGGGTCGTGATCGTCGGCGGCGGCGGCTTCGGCGGACTGACCGCCGCGCGTGAGCTGCGCCACGCCGACGTGGATTTGACGGTGGTGGACCGCGTGCACCACCACCTCTTTCAGCCGCTGCTCTACCAGGTGGCGTGCGGCGGCCTCGCGGCGGGTGAGATTGCACCGCCGATCCGGTCGGTGCTGCGACGCCGAGCCAACGCGCGGGTGTTGATGGCGCAAGCCGTCGGCCTCGACCCCGAGCGCCGGCTGCTGGAGCTCGACGGCGGCGAGCAGGTCGCATACGACAGCCTGATCGTCGCCTGCGGCGCGCGCACCTCCTATTTCGGCAACGACGCGTGGAGCGGGGTGACATACGGACTGAAGACGCTCGCCGACGCGCTCGCGCTGCGCGGCCACCTCTACCGCACGCTGGAGCGCGCCGAGCGCTGCGAGGACGAACATGAGCGCCGCCAGCTGATGACGTTCGTCGTGATCGGCGGCGGCCCCACCGGCGTGGAGGTCGCGGGCGAGATTGCGATCGTCTGCAAAGACACGCTCTCGCGCCAGTACACGCGCATCCGTCACGACGACGCGCACGTGATCCTGCTGGACGCCGGCGCGCGCGTCGTGCCCGCGTTCAGCGAGCGGCTCTCACGCAAGACCGCCAACCAGCTCGCCTCGCTCGGAGTGACGGTCAGGGTGGACGCCCCCGTCACGGCAATCGACGAGGGCGGGGTCACGGTTGGGGTTGGGGTCACGGTTGGGGTTGGGGTTGGGGTTGGGGTCGAGGCCGGGCAGGACGGGATCGGGTCGCAGGCCGGAGGACAGCAGGCGAACGAGGGCACAACTACCGGCAAGGGACCGAGCGAGGAGCGGATCGCCGCGCGTACCGTGATCTGGGCGGCCGGCGTACGGGCGGTCTCATTCGCGGCGACAGTTGCCCAGGCGGCCGGCACCGAGACCGACCGCGCCGGGCGTGTGCGGATCGAACCCGACCTCACCGTGCCCGGCCACCGCGAGATCTCGGTGATCGGTGACGCGACCTTGCTCGACGGCGCAGACGGCAAGCCGCTGCCGGGGCTTGCCACGGTCGCGATCCAACAGGCCCGTCATGTCGCCAAGGGGATCCGCGCGGGCGCCCCGAGCGCGACGACACCGTTTCGCTACCTCGACAAGGGCGCGCTCGCGGTGGTGGGGCGCGGGCGGGCGGTATGCGCGATCCGCGGCATCGAGTTGTGGGGGCGTCCCGCGTTCTTCACCTACATGACGGTGCACATGTACTACCTCGGCGGCGTCCCCGGGCAGCGCCTGAAGGTCTTGATCGACTGGTTCACCGCGCGGCTGGGGCGCCCGCAGAGCCAGGTGATCGAGGGGGCGCTGGAGCAGCCGCCACCGCTCTAATGTTCGCTGGGCGGCGGTTCCGCCACGACCTTCGCACCGGGATGGCTGGCGAAGCTCAGCAGCGCTTCGTTGCTCGCCGTGGCGGGGAGTTCCTGGTAGGTCAGATAGCGGGTGGTGGCGGTCTCGAGCGCCGGGTGGCCGTTGGCTGTGCCCGCCGAGTAAACGACGCTTTCCAGCGGCACGAAGGTGCTGGCGTCGACGAGCACGGTGGGCGCCGGGACTTCGTGCCCTTCCAGCATCGCCGACGGCTGCGATCCGGCGCGCGTCACACTCAGGCGCCAGACGGCCTTTCCATCCAGCTCGGCGCGCCCGATCACGCGCACGCGGCCCTCGCCGTTGGCTTCGCGCAACCAGGCGTCAGGCGTCTGGCCGGTGTTGTCGACCGGGTTCGTGCTTTCGTGGATCACGTCCGGCTGGCTTGCCAACCAGCTGAGCGTCTTGGGCGGCTTGGCGCTGACGAGCGCCCCTTCGCTTTCGTTGGTTTCTCCGCCGGAGCTCAGGGTTATGCGCGTACGCATCCGCACTGGGTTTTGCGCGCTCCAGATTTCCTGGTGCACGGTGGTGGTCGTGTGTCCGCCCACGACGTTTTCGGTGTCGGTGATCATGTGCAGCACACCTGGCCCGGGCGTGATCGCCCGCTCCACGGCGGCGGCAACATCCAGCCCCCCGCCGCCGGAGCGGCCGAACAGGGCGAGGGCGGCCACCGCGAGCGCGGCGGCAGCGGCGACGGAGATCGCCACCCTGCGGATCCCGCGCGCGCGGGTGGAGGCTGCGGGACTTCGCGGGAAGACGTCCTCGAGCGCTCGCAACGAGCAGTCCAGGCGCGCCAGCAGCGGCGCGATCGGTGGCGCGGGAGGCTCCGCGGGCAGCGGGTTGACGCGACGCACGCATTCGATGGTTTCCGCGACTGTCATTGTGCCTCCAGGGTTGGGGTCGATTCGGCGGGAAGGTGAGAGTGGTGGCCGCCGGCGGCCAGCGCCCGTGCGAAGCGCCGGCGCGCACGGTGCAGACGGACGTTGAAGGTGCCGGCCCGTATGCCGAGCACGCGCGCGGCGTCCCGCGCAGTGAGCTGCTCCCAGCCCAGCAGCAGCAGCACCTCGCGGTCGCTCTCGCTGAGGCTCGACAGCGCCCGCAGGACGCGTTCGTCGCGTACCTCGGCGTCGGCCCCCGAGGCTCCCCCGTCGCTCGGGCGCTCCTCCGTCAGCCGGCTGTGGAGCGCGGCCCGGCGAGCTTCGCCGCGACGCTGATTAGCCAGCGTCCGGCGCGCCACCGCGAGCAGCCACACGCGTGCGTCGGCGGGCACGTCCTCCAGACGCCGCCACGCTACAAGGAAGACTTCGGCGACCAAGTCATCGGCGCTGCCCTGCGCGGTGCGTCGCCGCGCATACGCCAGCACCGCGCCGGCATGCTCGGCGTAAAGAGCTTCGAAGCGCTCGCGGGCGGTCACATAGGGATCATGTCCGCCACCGGCTCGGGGATTACACCCTTACGGCGAATCCTCGATCCCCCCGCGGATCGTCAAGCGGGCGGCACGGCCGGCCCAACCGCCGGGGAGCGCTCGATCGGCGCCTTCGGTGTCCTCACACGGGCACGGAACACGTGGAAGGACCAGCCCTGGTAGAGCAGCACCAGCGGCAGGAAGAACACCGTCACAATCGTCATCACCACCAGGGCATAGTGGCCGGAGGCGGAGTTGTTGACGGTCAGGTTGTAGGCGGTGTTGGTGCTCGACACCATCACCCGGGGGTACAGCTCGACGAACATCGAGCCGACGGTCGCCGCGATCGCGAGCGCCGAGGAGGCGAAGGCCCAGCCGTCGCTGTCGGTGCTGGCGAGGCGGGCGGCGGACGCCACCGCGATCACCGCCAGGATCTGCACCGGCCCGGGCACGACTGCGTTACCGGCGACGGCGAGCGTCCAGATCACGAAGCCGATCACCAGCGCGCTCGCGACCCATCCCAGCGGCCCCGCCAGCGCACCGGCGCGCTCGCGGACGTGGTCGGTGGTGCGGAGCTTCAGGAACGTGGCGCCGTGCAGCAAACACAGCGCAAGCAGGGTCACGCCGGTCCACACGCCGTAGGGAGTGAGTAGGTCGAAGAAGTCGCCGGTGTAGTTGTGGGCGGAGTCGATCGGCAGGCCGTTCAGGAGATCGCCCAGCCCGACGCCGATCAGCAGCGGGATCAACAGGCTGCCGAGCGTCATGCCCCACGTCCACGCCGTGCGCCAGCGCGGGTCCTCGCTCTTGCCCTTGAACTCGAACGCCACGCCGCGTGCCATCAAGGCCACCAGCACGAGCAGCAGCGCCAGATAGAGGGCGGAGAACATCGTTGCGTACCAGCCCGGGAAGGCGGCGAACGTGCCGGCGCCCGCGACGATCAGCCACACCTCATTGCCGTCCCACCAGGGGCCGATCGTGTTGATCGCGACGCGGCGCTCGGTGTCGTTGCGGGCGACCGCCGTGTGCAGCGCGCCGACGCCGAAGTCGAAGCCCTCGAGCACGAAGAACCCGATCCACAGGATCGCTAGAACGATGAACCAGAGCGTGTGCAGGTGCATCAGTAGGTGAGCGCCGGGATCGGAGTTGCGCCCGACGCCGCGGCGGCGTCGGGGGTATGGTCGTCCTCGTCGCCGAGCCCTTTGCGCGCATAGCGCAGCATCAGCACCACGTCGGCGGCGCCGAGCGCGATGTAGACCAGCACGAACACGATCAGGCTGATCCAGATGTCGGTCGCGGTGACGGACGGCGAGTTGGCGTTGACCGTCTTCATCAGGCCCTGCACGATCCACGGCTGGCGGCCGCTCTCGGTCAACAGCCAGCCCGCGGTGTTCATGAAAAATGGCGTCACCACCGCCCACATCGAGAGGCGCAGAAACCACTTTGAATCGGCCAGCCGACCGCGGTGCGCCAGCCAGCCGCCCCACAGCGCGAGCAGCACGATCAGCGATGCCAGGTAGGCCATGACGCGCATCGACCAGTACTGGATGAACACGTCGGGGATGTAGTTGCCGGGCCCGTACTTCGCTTCGTCCTGCTTCTGCAGCTGGTTGAGTCCCACGACTTCACCGTTCCAGGTGTTCGTCGCCAGCAGCGACAGCAGGTGCGGGATTTCGATGATCTGCGACGGCGTCTTGTCGTTTTTGCCGCCGCCGATCTGGAAAGCCGAGAACGAGCAGGGTTTGCAGGTTTCCCACTGCGCCTCGGCGGCGGCGATCTTCGCCGGCTGGTATTTCGCCTCGATCACGCCGAGCTCCGAGCCGACGAACATCGTCACCAGAATGCTCGGCAGCAGCACGATCACCGCGATCCTCGCGGTATGCGTGAACGACTCGGCCTCGTGTCGCTTACGGATCTGCCAAGCCGACACCGCGAGCATGATCAGCGCACCGGTGATCAGCGACGCAAGGATCACGTGCACGTACCCCCACAGGAAGGTCGGGTTGGTGAACAGCGCGCCGACGTTGTCGAGCTGCGGCTGACCGTGGCTGTTCAGCTTGTAGCCAACCGGGTGTTGCATCCACGAGTTGGCAACCATGATGAACAGCGCCGAAAGCATCGTCGCAGCCGCCACCAGCCAGATGCAGGCGAGGTGCACGCGCTTGGGCAGCCTCTCCCAGCCGAATAGCCACAGCCCGAGGAAGGTGGACTCCAAGAAGAACGCCGCCAACCCCTCCATCGCCAGCGGCCCGCCGAATACGTCGCCGACGTAGCGCGAGTACAGCGACCAGTTCATCCCGAACTCGAACTCCTGCACGAGGCCGGTGACGACCCCCACCGCCACGTTGATCAGCAGCAGCGCTCCGAAGAAGCGCGTGAGGCGCAGGTACTCGGGCTTGTCGTTGCGGTGCCACGCCGTCTGCAGCAGCGCGACGAGGAACGCGAGCCCGATCGTGACGGGGACGAACAGGAAGTGGTAGATGCTCGTCGTCGCGAACTGCCAGCGGGCGAGGTCGTTGGTCATGCCGCGGAATGCTCTCCGACGGTCGCCGGGGGAGCCGCGTCACCGCCCTCGGAGACGCCAGCTCCACCGCTGCCGTCCGTGCCCCCGTCTCCCTCCGTACCCTCGCCGCCACCTGTTCCACCGCCGCCGCTGCCTCTTCGCTCCGCATCGATCTGGCGCCGCAGCGCGTACACGCCGAGCACGGCGAGCACCAGCTCGATCAGCAGCGGCAGCGCCTGGCCGGGCGTGCGCTCCGGACCGAGCGTGGCGAGCAGCAGCACGATCGCTACCGCCCCCGTGGCAAACCAGCCGGGGTGGCGGTCGAGCGGCTCGGCGATCAGCTCGCGCAGGCGTCTGGCCCAGCGCATCGGCCCGGCCAGCCAGCCGGCGAAGATCACGACGACGCCGGTGATCAACAGCCACAGCGCACGGCTGCGCCAGCCGGCGGTGGCGATGTCCATCACTTCGCGCATCGCCGGGCGCACGCCTTCGCTGTGTACGAGGCTGTTGACCACGTAGGAGTCGATCCAGCGGCGCAGCAGTAGCGCCACCAGCGCACCGGCGACGATCCCTACGCCAATGTCGAGCAGCACCCGCCGGCGGTAGCCGGCGGCGAGCGCCAGCGCGCCGACATACATAAGAACGACCAGCAGCGGCAGGATCAAGCTGAGCCCGCGCATCGCCTTGACGCCGTCCTGGGCGAGCTTCAGCTGGCTGGAGCGCAGCAGCACCAGCTTGCGGCGGTTGGCGGGCAGTTTGGCGCCGACTTCGCTGCCCACCCCCAACCGCTTGCCGATCTGGTCCACGAGCGCTTCCAGGTTGATCGAGACGACGCCGCCGGAGGTGGAGATCGTGTTGGAGCCACCGTTCAGGATCCTGATCACCTGTTCGTGCGTGAGGTGGTTGGCGCGTCCCCACAGTTCCTGGATCGCGGGCACCTCCAGCGCCCGTTCGATCGCCTGCGGCACAACCTGGGCAGCCGCCGTGGAGAGCACCGGCGCCAACCGTTGCAGTTCCTTCGGCAGCTTTTCGGCGGCAAGGTTTTCGACCTGCACGACGCTCAGCAGCCGTTCGGAGAGGTCGCTGGCCACGACTTCGCGCACCTTTTCGTTCTGCAGCAACCGCACGCTGGTTTGCGTCCAGCCTTCGGTGTCGATGATCTGCGCCCTGATCCAGGTCGCCATAATCGCGAACACGAGCAGGATGCTCGCCAGCACGACCAACGTCCGCGCGCGCCAGAACCCCGGCGGATGTCGCTTCGCCTCGCTCGTCATGCCTTACGCAGCCTCCACGCCGCCAAGGTGATCCGTCCTCGCCCGTGGAGGATGGTCCTCCGCCGCGGCGAGCGCCTCGCCGGGGAGCGCCCGCGCGAACCACAGCCCCACCAGGGCGAACATCGAGGCGACGAATAGCGCCCGCTTGAGCGCTTCGATTTGGGCGTCGCTGTAGTAGTCGACCAGCTTCGCGGTCTGGCCCGGGGGCAGGCCGGCCCGCTCGACGGTCGCTTTGAACTGCTGCTGGGAGACCATCGAGAGGCCCTCCTCCGTTGCGCTCGTAACCTGTTGCTGCACGTTGTGCGGGATTGCGGGGTCGGCGCGCACGCGGTCCTGAAAGCCGCTCGTCAGGCCCGTCAGCAGCACCGCGCCGATCAAGGCCGTGCCCAAGGACTGGCCGAGGTTCTGCGCGGCCCCTTGCACGCCGCCAGCCTCGCTGGAGCGCGCTTCGCCGACCGAGGACATCACGACGTTGCCGAGCTGCGAGATCGCCAGGCCGATCCCCACCCCGAACCCGGCCAGCGAGAGCGCGAATGCGACCGAGGCGAGCGAGGGCGAGATCGAGGCCATCAGGCAGACGATCGAGACGAACAGGAAGCCGAGTCCGATCTGCACTACCCGCCGCGGTGAAGTACGCGTCGCCAAGCGCGGGCCGAGTACCGCGGCGAGCATCATCGCGATTGAGATCGGCAGGATCTTCACACCGGTTTCCAGAGCGTTCTTGCCGAGCACGAGCTGCAGGTAGAGCGGGATCACGAAGAAGGTTCCGGCGAGGATCAGGTATTGGGAGACGACCGTCGAGAGGCCGGCGCGCATCTGCGGGATGTGCAGCAGGTCGGGCGCCAGCAGCGGCGTGCCACCGGCCGCCAACACGCGCTGCTCCCAACGGGCGAAGAGGCCGAGGACCACGAGGCCGGCGAGGATCATGAACGGCACAACCGAGAAGCCGAACGGCGTGATCTTCGTGCCGGCGATCGTCAGCGCCCCGATCGGTTTGAGCAACCCCCAGGTGCTGATCTTGAGGATCCCGAACACCGCCAGCCCCAGCCCGAGCGCCGACAGGCCGGCCCCGACGAAGTCGAGCTTGGGCCGTACGGCCAACGGCCGGTCGCCGATCCTTTTGACGAACGTCAGCAGCACCAGCACGATCATGGTCTCGCCCGCGAACACCACGCGCCAGGTGAGCGCGGTCGTGATGAAGCCGCCAATCAGCGGGCCGGCGGCCGCCCCGGCACCGGAGATGCCACCAAGCAGCCCGTACGCGAGCGCCCGCTCGCGGCCTGAGTAGTTGACCGCCGTCAGCGAGGCGATCGCCGGGATCACGAGCACCGCGCCGAGCCCCTCGATCCCCGACCAGCCGATCAACAGCACGCCGAGGTTGGGGCTGAGCGCGGTCGTCAGCGACCCCACCCCGTACACCGCCAACCCGATCGAGAAGGCCCGCCGCCGGCCCAGGATGTCGCCGAGCTTCGCGCCGGTCAGCATGAACGCCGCCATCACCAGCGTGTACGCGGTGATCGCCAGCTGCACGCCCGACACGGTCGTGTGCAGGTCGGCGACGACCTGCGAGATCGAAACGTTCATGACGGTGCTGTCCAGCACCATGATGAACTGCGCCGTACCGAGGATCAGGATCGTCGTACGGCTGCGCATCTCAGCGCGCCGCTAGCCATCGCGCCACCCTCATCCTCACAGCACAGTAGACGATCGCCAGGTCACGCCGATGGGCGCAGTCCCGATAGGCATACGCCCCGATAGGCACACCCCCGGTAGGCATACGCCCCGGCGGCTCTACCAAGCACAGCGAGATAGGGCAGGCCGTACGCGCCGGGGGCCGGCGCGTACGGCCTGCCCTCCCGCGCCCGCCGCGCCCTTACCCGTGGCCGCCGCCCTGCTTGCCCTAGCCCTTCTTCTTCTTGCCCTTGCGCTTCTTGTGTTTGGTCTTCTTCTTGTGTGTCGTCTGCTTCGCCTTGGGACACCCGGTGACGGCGATTTTGGTGGTCTGGTTTAGGGTGGCGCCATTCTGGGCGATGAATTCGGTGGGCATCGTGAGCTTCTGCTTGCAGAGGTTCCCCAGCGCTGTCAGGGCTGAGTACTTGCCCTCGGGGAGAGTTAGTTCGAAGCTGCCCACCGGCGCGTCGGGCACGGTCTTGAACGTCGAGCTCGTGATCCCGGCTTTGCTGATGAACGTGTCGCCGACGAGGTCGATCGTGACGCCGTAGCCCTGCAGGACGACGATCAGGTTCGGGAACGCTTCGCCGCCGTTTGAGACGAAATACGCCGGGCCTTGCAGCGGAACCGGGACCAGTGGCGTGATCGCCTTTGCATAACCGACGAGCGACGCCGCGGGGCAGCCCGCTGGGTTAGCGTTGAACTGCGCAGCAGTACACGCTTTCTGCAGCGTCGTCAAACGCGACGGCAGCCGCCTGGGAAGTTCGACTTTGACCAGCTTGATATTCGCCTGGCTACCGAACGGCGCGTTCGGATAGGTCAGCTTCGCGGTCAAGCTCGCGCCGTCAGCGCGACTCGTCTTCGCAGCGGTCGAAACCGAGAATTTGGGTTCGAACTTCAACGCGGCGCAGTTGGTGACCTGAAACGGCGTTGAGATCGTGCTCACGCCGCCTTCGCTGAGCTGCAGCGTGCCAGAGAGAGTCATCTTCGAGCAGTTCGTCGGGTTGAACTGGAAGTTCCCGCGCGTCGTCGTCGCGTTCACGTGCTGGATTTCCAAGGGGATCCCTTCGATGCTCGTGGGGATCGAGTCCGGGGACCCGGGCGGGTCCGTCGTGATCGTGATCGCGGCAGTCTGCGGGTTCAGTTCGATCTTGCCCCGCACGACCACACAATCACACGGGGGATGGTTGTTCTTCGTGTCCGCCAAGTCGAACGGGCCGGCCTTCGCGGGCACCTCGAACGTGATCCCGAACGGCGCGCAACCCGCTTCCCCGACCGTACAGCCACCATGACCGTTGTACGGGCCCGTGAGATAGAACCTTCCGCCGGTGACCGTGAACGGGTCATTACCGACACCAACACCGATCGTCGCTTCCCCGACCTTGCTGCCTTCCCCGCACAACCCTTCATTAGCCTGCGGTTCGGGGCACAGTTCGACACCCGTCAACACACCCGACAGGCCGGGCGGCAGTTTCGCTTCGATCGACTTCAGGTTCTGTTCGCCGTCTTTACGGCTCATCGTCACCGTCAACGGCGAGAACGCACCCGCCTGAATATTCGTCGCACCCGCATTCACAGACGGGCTGAACGGCAACGTCGCACCCGGGCACGGGCCACCACCCGGACCATGATCAATACTAAACGACGATTCCGAAGTCACCGGGCCATTGCCGTCCCACGGCGTGAACACCGCCGTCGTCGTATACGTCCCGCACCGCGACGGAGTCGCCAACGGCGCGCGTTCCCCACCGAAGAAATGCAGTTCGAGGTTTTCAAACGGCACATCCGGAGTATTCTTGAACGTCGTCACGATCTGCCCCGTATCCGGGTTCAACGACACTTCACCCGCTAGCTTGATCAAACTCCCCGAAAACGGGTCTTCCGCGACGATATACATCGCCACCACGCTCTCGAACGGGTTGTTGTCCTGTGACGCCAGATACACCGCGCCTTCCAATTCGTGTTCCAGCAACGGCGTCTTGATTTTCACCGTCCCGATCTTCGACCCGTTCGGACAGAAGTTGGACCCCGGCGCAAGCAGGCCCGCCAATTCCGGCGTAAACGTGCTCCACTTCACACCCGGTTCGTATTCCTTGTTCAATTCTTCCTGCCCCTTATAGCCAATCTGATCACCAGGACTCCCCAGCGCACCTTCCGGCAACGCGCCAGCGTCAGACGAGCACGCTTCAAGGCCATCCCCACCCGCCGGGTTGATCGCCACGCCCTGAGGCAACGCCACGGTCGTGTCCCTGAGCGCCGACTCCGCCAGACCATTAGGGTTCAACGCGGCGGTCTGCGGGACGTGAACGTTCACCGTCAGACCCGAAGATGTGCTCGCGTTGCTGCCGTCCGGCTCGACGCCGATTTCCGCCGGGAACTTGAGCTTTGAGCAGCCCGTCAGCGCGACGGGCGTACCCGCCGCGTTGTGCGTGACCGCGCTCTTCGTCGCCCACTTGCCCGGTTCCGCCCACGACTCCACTTCGATCGTCGAGCGCAAGGGGCCGTGACAGCCGGTCGGCATCGTCAGGAAGGCTACGTTGTTTTCCGGTTCCCTGTTGTATTCGCCCTTGCCTGCCGGGGCGACTTGTAAGCACCCTGTTTCGTACGTACCGGTTCCCTGCGGCACCCGCACGCAAGGGGCAAGAACACCGGAGAGCACCGCCCTGCTACTGATGACGGGCGCCGGCGCCGGCGCTTCCATAACCGACACCTGCACGGGGTAATTGCCGCCGGCAAGAACCCCATTGTTGATATATAGCAGGGGTATGAAGAAATTGGTGCCGAGCTGCAAAGCCACGCCGCGTACGGGCGCCATGGCGAAGAGGAAGCTCAGGAGTTCCGTTTGACGCTGCTGGTTTTCTGACCATCCCAGCCTCAGCCTGCCCACGCGCGATTGGACTGGACAGGCGGCAGGATGTGCAAACTGAAGCTCGAGTTGCTGTCCGGTGCAGTGTTGGGAGGGCGCGTTGGGGTTGCCAACGAAGCCGGGGGGCAGATCGATCTTGACATTCCGCAAGGCGCCGTCGGGCAAGCGAATGTACGGTGAGTCAGCGTTCGATTCCATGCGCTCGAAGTGTGAGTTCAGTTCGAAGAAGTCGATGAACTGGAACGGGTGCGAGCCCGCCTGCGTGTCGGGCGTGCCGTCTTCGTTCAGGAAGCTGATTTCATAGTTCTTGATGCCAAAGCCGACGCCCCGCGTCGCGAGCATACCGCTGCCCTGCCCCGCGCCGTTGGCACTATTCGCGACCAGGCGGAAATGGTAGAGTTCGCCGGGCACGAGGCCTTCGAGCTGCGCGGAGACCGCCACCGGGCTGCTTCCTTTTCCGATCTCGCCCGGCGTCTGATCGCAGGGCACACTTTGGCTGTACTGGCCGTTGCCGAATTCGTTGGTGAGACCGTACTCGAACTCGCATTCGCTGACGGCGGCACCGCGCGGATCGACCATCCCGCTCAGGCTCGCGGCTTCCGTGGTCACGTCCGTCGGCTCGCCGGCCGTTACGGCCGGGGCGTCGCTGCCGAAGACGTAGACCTTGCCGTTGGCCGGATTCGACACGTAGATCTCACCGCTCGCGCCGTCCACGGCGATCCCGCCCTCGCCCGCCGAGCTCGAGAGATGCGGCGAGCCGAAGCGCGCGACGAGCGTGCCAGCGGACTCGTTGCTATTTCCGTTGCTGTTGCGGTTCATCGCGCCCGTGTCCCACTCGGCCACGGAGGACTGATCGTCCGCGTAGAGATGGCCGGTCGCGGGGTCGACGGCCACCGCGACATCACCCGCTTCGCCACCGTCCACACGGCCGAGCACGGAGAGCTTCTGCCCCCACTTGAGCGTACACGAGCACGACGGTTCGTACATCGGGTAGTCATCGCCCGTGGCGGAGACGGCGAAGCCATGGGCCTCGCGTTCAACGGGGAGGCCCCCGGTCTGAAGAGATTCGTTCTCCGGTGGCCGGTGCTGGCTAGCGATGAGATGATTCACGGCCGCGTCGTCGAATTCGTCGACCAGCAGCGCTTCGGCGCTTTCTAGCACGTCGACATGCACGGTACCGCTCCCGTCGACACCCAGCCCCAGCAGTTCGACGCTGAGGGAGCCGGTGAATGGTGTGAAGCCGCCAATCTGGCTCAGGTACCTGCCTTCGGCGCTGAACTTGTCGATCACGCCGTGGCCCGCATCCATCACGTACAGGTCGCCGGCCGAGGGGTCGAATTCTTCACAGGCCCTGCCGGTGAGCGCCGGGGTGTGCTGCACGCAAGCGTTATCGACCGCGATCGCCGCAGGGCTGCCGTGCAGCGAGGGGAACAAGAACGATTCGGCGGGCGTGTCAGCTCCCTGGAGTGTGTTTCCGGGTGCTTCCTTGGAGCCCGCGGGGAAGTTGAAGTTAACCGGGATACCGTTCGCATCGAACTTGTAGACCGCGTTCGTGCCGATGTCCGCGACATACACGTCCCCCGTCGATTCTTCCACCGCGATCCCGTTCGGGTTCGAAAAGGCTTCCGTCGCATTGCGGCCGAATTCATTCAGGAACGGGTGCGCTTCGCCGGCGAGCGCCGGGGACGCGCCCGCTCCCAGCGCCACGATCACAGCGACCGCGAGCGAGAGTGCCGTTGGGATTCTCCTGGAGCGCATCACTTACTCCTCCTGTTGGCGCGGGCGGACTTCTTGGCCTTCTTCCCCGTCTTTTTCACACACTTGCCTTTCTTCTCGACAAAGCCCTTCTTACACCTCACGGACTTGGACTTGGGCATCGCCTTCGGCTTAGCTTCGGGCGGTTCGAGGTTCCCCAAACCGGAGAACGTCTGGCTCGCCGGCGCCCCGTAGACCGAGGGCTGCGGGGCGACCGGCGTGCGGCAGGCATCGGCGGTCGTGCACAGCGGCGGGGAGGACGGTTCGGCGAAGCCCCCGTCAACGCGCGCATCGTAAATGACGAGCTGTCCTGGCTGATTGTCCTGCGGCAACAGCTGCTGGTTAGAGCGGAAGAACACGTCACCGCCGCTTTCGCTCACGTCCTCCAGGTTCGATTCAAAGGAGCTCGTGCCACTCGAGATCAAGTACACGTGGCCATCCTCATACTCGTAGACGTCGAGCACACCGTTCGTATCGGAGGGCACGAGCGCTTCCCCCGTTTCGAAGAACACCTGGCCAGCGTCCGTGAGCACGTGCCGACTCCGGAAGACCCCGAAGCCTTCTGTAAGACTGTTCCCTGGGAATTTCACCACACCGCCCTCTGCGACAGGGGGTTCGCCCGAGGGGTTGCACGAGGCACAGACGACCTGCCCCGTGGCAGCGCTGTACAGGAAGAGCTCCCCGACGGCGGCTTCGTTCGCCGGCGCGACGTTGTCATAGCCGGTCAGGCTCTCGTGCGATTCGAACGAAAACCACTGACCGTCGGGCGAGGCCTGCTCGCCTTCGAACCCGAACGCCCCGCTGAAATTGACGTCAGTGGCGATGAACGTCGTCCTTTCGCCGTTCCACAGATACAGGTTTTCCTTCCCGGCTTCCGCGCCTTCGACGACGGTCTTGCCTTCGCTGTTCGTGAATTCCCTAGTGTTGGACGCCAGCACGCCCTTGGCGATGAAGTAGACGTTGGAGCTGTCATGGCTGCCGAGCGGCGTGACGTGGAGCACATCGGCGTGTTCGCTTCCCGCGGCGACCGTGAGGTCGGTCAATGCGCATTTGCTCGCGCCTTCGGGCAGCGCGCACTCGTACAGGTCAGGTTCGCCCGCTTCCGCGGTCGAACCGGCCGTGAGCTTGCTTCCGTCGAGGAAGAAGACCTCCGAACCGTCGGAGGTAGCGGCCTTGAAGGAGCCGCCACCGCTGGGGCCTGTTGACCCACTCTGTTTTTCGTCGATCTGGACGGTGCGCTGCCCGTCGATGCGATCGTAGAGGGCGCCGCCGTAGGTGAAGAGGACGTGCGAGCCATCGCTGGAGACCACACCTTTGACGGGCACGTTTATACCTGTCAGTCCTTCTTCTGCGGGAAGCGATCCGGGGACCGCCGTGCCTTTCGGCAGCCAGCTCACCAGCCGCAGCGCGCCTTCGTCCCATTCATACAGGTTTTCGACACCGTACCGCGCACCTTCGGCCAGGGGTGAGGTCTCCGTGAAAATCACGTGGCTGAGATCGGCGGAGGCGGCCTGGAAGTGCGTGTCGGCCGGCGTCACGCCCGGCGGCGTGACATTGACAAGCTGATAAGCGCCGGTCGCGTTCGCTCGCACCAGCAGGTTTTCATAGCCCACCGGTTCGCCGCTCACGACCTGACGCCCTTCGGGGTTGCACGATTCCGGGTCTTCGTGCTCGTTTCTGGACGAGGAACCGCGTGACTCTCCACCAGCCAGCATCACGTCCTTGGTGAGCTGTTCCGAGTAGGCAAACACGGGTTCTTGGTACTCAGGGCAGCCCACCCCGTCATAGGATGCGAGCGGCATGATGTCTTCCTCGATCCAGCCGCCCGCGCCACGCGTCGCCACGTAGTATTCGCCGGCGGTGGGCGCGCCCGGCCGCGGTTCCTGGGTGTAGAGCGTCAGCGCTCCGCCATCTGCCGCGGCCGTGCTCGAGTAGGCCGTACCTGGGTGGCCATCGAACTGTGACGAACTCGCGACCGGCGGCGTCACGAGCTCGTAGGCTCGACAGTCGGGCAACCTCCCAGCGAAGCCGCCGCGCAGCTGTTCGTTGGGACACGCCGCCTGTTCGGCGCTCAGCGTGGTGAAGGTCTGGTCGGGGCCGTAGACCGTTCCCAGTTCGTTGGTCGCCACGACACGGTAGTGGTAGGTGCTCCCGGGCGCGAGACCGCTTGCGGCCGCCCACACCGCGTGCGCTTCCAGCCCTTCACCGACGCTTCCTTCCGGGAACGGCGTTGAGCTGCCGTAGGCGCTGGTAGGACCGTATTCGAAGCGGTAGCTCGTCTGGATGCCACCGGGGCTGGCGAGCGCCCCGAGCTTCACTTCGGAGACGCCGACTTCGGCGGTGAGCTCCCTGTCGACCACAGGCGCGACGGGAGGCCCGAACACCCAGACGGTTTCTCTGGGGCCGTCGGTTACGTATACACGCCTGTTCGCTTGATTCACCGCGACCATGTCGTTGAAGCGATCCGACCCGCCAGAAGTTGCGGTGCCAGTTATTGCGCCGAAATGGCCGGCCCCCACATCGGCGAGCTGCCTGCCTTCCGCGCTGTACTCGACGAGATGGATGCAGGGCGACGGCTTTTCGCCGCACGGAACCGCGCCGTTTTGGACGACCGCGAACACGTCCCCCTGCCCGTCGAGTGCCACGGAGAAAACGCCTTCGCTTTCGATTTCCACAGGCTTGCCGTTCACTTCTACAGGCGCACCGCTGGAATCGAGCTCCACGATCCTGTTGTTGCCGGAGTCGGCCACCCAGAGGTTGCCGGAGGAGTCGATCGCGACTGCGGCCGGTTCCTTGAGCGCGCCGGCGCCGGAGCCCGTGAACGTCTTCAGCAGCGTGCCGCTCGGGCTGTACTCGAGCACCTCGTTATCCGGCACCACCGGAACGTACACGTTGCCTTTCGAGTCGAATGCAATCTGGACGTCTGTGAAGTAGCCGTTGTCATTGTGTGACGCCGGCACTTCAAACGAGGACAGCAACGCGCCCGTGCTGGGGTCGTGGACGAAGATCGTCGCGGGTGCGCCGAAGCCTTCTTCGCCGAGCACGTCCACGTCGCCGTTCGTCGGGTTCACCGCAACACCCGAGTAGTACGCAGACCCAAACGGGGACGGCAGCGAGAGCAAGTTGCCTGAAGAACCGAGCTTGACCACCGTTCCCGGGCCAAACCCTTCCCCTAAGAGACTCGACATGAACAGGTCTCCAGAGCCTTCCACAGCGACGCCAACCGCGCTGTACTCCTGCGGGCTGCTGAAGGATTCGTAGAGGATGAGCTTGGGCGCTTCGGCTTGCGCACTGGCGGCACAAAGCGCGAGCACAACCAGCAGAACGGACAGCGATACCAGGCTCGACACAGAACGACGAACGCTCACGAGCACATCCCCTCCTCCTCAGACACAAAGGGGAGAGCGTTGAAACGTCTACGTATCGCTTTGCGCATCAGCTCAGCTCTCCTCTGGAGTCGTGTGACAAAAATTGTTGATAGACCGCACCGCGCCAGTCAACCGGCGCGAGCTCTCGCGAGAGTTTGGCGAACGACCCGGGGCGCTGTGAGCGCCGGCCTATGTCGGCAGCGTTATCGACCCTCATCAAAGCTCTCTCCCCAGTCGTGTGTCAATCTGCCGCTCTGACGAGCGCGTCCTCCAACGCAGACCACCACCGCCAAAAGCGCGACCCAACGGGAGGCGCTTTTTGGTGAATGCGGTAAGTGGCTTGAGTGCATTGTTGCCGACTGTAACCTTTGCGTCAACGGTTAACATTGCCGCGCCTTCCGGTAGCACTGTTGACAACTTTCGCACCTGCCCTTGGGTACCACCTTTCACGCTCCCCTTCACACCGTTCCCAGCGGCTCGCCGACAGGCAGGCGCGGTGCATTCCCATTGGCCTGCTCCACCGCCTCGCCATTCACCCGCGCGACACCGGCGAGCACCGCGACGGCGCGTTCTCCGTGCGTGGTGAGCAGCCACGCGTTCGCAAGGCCTTTGCCCGCTGAGCTCTTCGCGACCAAGTCCTGGTCGGCGAGCCGCGCGAGCAGCTTGGAGATCTGCTCCTTACCACGCACGCCGATCCCCTGCGCGATCTCACGGTTGCTGGCGCCCGGGTGTTCGGCGAGATAGAGCACGCAGCCGCGCGCCCGGTGGGCGCTCGGGTTGCCGAGCATTCCCGGCAGCGCCAGCTCCAGCATCAGGTGCCCCCCAACAACGTCGGCGGCTGCGGCATCGTTGCCGGCGGCGGCATCGCGCGCGGCCCGCACCGCTTTGGTGCGCGCGGCGAGCGCGTCGCCCAATGCGACCTCGCGCCGCGCGGCCCCCAAGCCAAGGTAGGGCGCGATCGCCAGGCCCATCAGCGGCCCGAGCAGGTCCAGCAGCGGCCCCGGCCGTCGCTCGCGCAGGTGGGTTTCGAGGATCCCGAGCACCGCGGCGAATGTGCCCTCTGCCGCGAGCGGAGACCGTAGGGGGCGTTCCGCCTGCGGCGGCCGCGGCAGGCCCTCCGGTGGCAGCAGACGTGCGAGGATCGCCTCGCGCAGCTGCGCCATCCGCAGTTCGCGGTGCGCGAGCACTTGCGGCCCCGCGCCGCGCGACTCCAGCAGCCACACCCGTGCCAGCAGCGGCTGATCGTCGAGCAACACGAGCAACTCGGCGAGCGCCTCCCGCAGCCCCGCGGGCCCGGGCTCCGCCCCTTCGAGCGCCGCGGACGCGATCGCTCGCACCCGCTCGAAGCCGGCGTCGAGCACCGCCATGAAGCACCCCTCGAGGCCGCCGTAGAGGTCGTAGAAGGTGCGCCGCGAGACACCCGCGCGCGCCACTACGAGCCCCACCGAGGTGCCGGCGAAGCCGCGTTCGCCGACGAGCTCGACCAGCGCCTGCTGCGCCTTCGCGCGGCGCAGCTGCATCGCGCCCTCAGCCCCCGACACGTCGCGTGCGCGCAGCACACCCAGCCCCAGCTCCATCGAGACGACCCGTCTGCCAGTGCTCAGCGACACGATCAGCCGCCCCCTACCGCGCCCAACCCGGATACGCAACGAGCGCCACAACCCGACCTACCCCTGCCGCCGATCGGGCCCGGGCGCGTGGCGGCGCAGGCTTTGCGCGACCGCCTCGCCTTTGGCGGTGAGCCGCCATGCGTTGGGCTCCCCCTGCAGGTGCCCGGCGCTGCCGTTGGCGGCCAGCCCGAGGCCCTCCAGGCGACGCAGCAGCTTTGAGATCTGCCCCGGGTCGACGATCTCGGCGCGCTCGGCGATCTGCCGATTGCTCGCGTCCCGGTACTCCAGCAGCGCCTCCAGCACCCGCGCGGTGCGGTAGGTGACGCGCATCGGCACGCTCTCCAACGGGTCGCTCACACTCGCCGCAGGCGAAAGCCCGACTGAACGGGGCCCACGCCGCGAGGTCCGCGGCAGCGGCCGCAGTTGCTCGCGCCGCGCCGCGGCGGGACCGAGGTAGGGCAGCACGATCATCGCCATCAGCTCCCCGAGCAGCTCCCCGAGCGGCCGGCGCTGCTGTCGCTGGAGCAGCCGCGCATAGATGATCGCGAACACCGCCCCGACGACCCCCTCGGCGGTCATCTCGGTGGCACTCGCACTCCTGGAGCCCTCCAGCCGTCCGCGATCGATTTCGCCCACCAGCACGGCGACGATCTGCTCGCGACGGGCCAGCACCGAGGATCCGCCGGCGAGCGTGTGTACGACGCACAGCCGCGCCAATGCCGGCTCGCGGTCGAAGAACGCGAGCATCGCCGCCAGGCCGGTGCGCACCCGCTCACGCCAAGCGAGCCCCGCGAAGCTCGCCGCGGCGAGCTCCCGCTCGATCACGCCGAGCGTCTGCTCGAGCGCCGCCACAAAGCACTCTTCGCGGCTGGAGAACATTTCATAGAACGTGCGCCGCGAGATCCCGGAACGAGTCACGATGTCGGCGACCGACGTGTTGGCGTAGCCGAGCTCGTCACACGCACGCACCGCGGCCGCCAGCAGCCGCGAGCGCTGGATTTCGGCGACGTGCGCCTGCGGCCCAGCAGGCGGCCGCGGCTCAACCCGCTGGCCCGGCCCGCCCCGCGGGCGCTGCTCGACCTGCTGGCTCGCACGTTTCGCAGTGGTGGGCGCGCGCCCGGACATCAGCTGCGCCCCTTCTCACCACAGACTGCACAGCCGGCGATCCGCACCCCACGGCACGCAGCCGCGAGTGCCACGCATGTTCGCACCGAACTCACGCTCCACCCTGTTCCCTCGTCGCTTCCGGCCCGGCCCCGCCGAGCCGCTGGTCACAGTGACCGCTCGTGGCCGACCAGACCCGGTGGCCCGAACTGAACTGAACCTATTTCCACCAGCACTTACAGTTGATAGCCAGTGTTGCGGACACGATAACAGAGTGTGCAGCAGCTGTCAAGGGCTAGTGGAGACATTATCTTCCTGATCGTCATGTCATCGCCAGTCAGCCGGATCTGCTGTAATTGGGCCAGATCCGCCCTCCGCCGGCCGTCAGCCGATCCCCACAGTTAGCAGAAATGCACCGTCCAGCGCTTCACCTGTCAACCGCCTTTGGCCACACAGGTTGACAGCGATGCGCCACCTGGTGACCACACTGTTCACCGTGCCGATCAGCGCTCGCCGCTCGCTCCTCGGCGTGCCGATCGGCGCTCGCCGCGCCCCCCTCGTCGCGCCCCCCTCGTCGCACAGTCCTTACGCGCTCGCGCCGCCCAGCCGGGCCCCGTCAGCGGGCCGTCAGCGGACTGTCAGCGGCCTGGGCTCACTCGGCGGACAGCTGCAGCATCAGCTCATCGACGTAGCACCAGCTCCAGGTCTCGCCCGGCTCCGCCGAGCGGATCATCGGATGGCCGGTGGCATGATGGTGAGCCGTCGCGTGACGCCCGGGCGAGCTGTCACAGCAGCCGATGCGACCGCAGCTGTGGCACATCCGCAGATGCACCCAGTGCCCGCCGGTCGCTAGACACTCCTCGCAGCCCGCAATCTCCGCGGGCAGCTCCAGAACCTCCACCGTATCGAGATGGGAGCAGGTAGGCATCGCCTACACGATAGCGAGCGCGTGCGGCGGATGCAGATCGTCCGTCAGGTCCGACTCAACCGGCGCCGATAGCGAGCGCGTGCGGCAGTCGTCAGGTCCGCCTCAACCGGCGCCGTTAGCCCAGTCGACGATCGCCTGGGGGCGCTGTTCGGGGATCCAGTGCGCGACTCCCCTGAGCGTGGCGACGTTGAGGTTGGGCTGACCGGGGACGACGCCATCCGACATCCCCCTCGCAACCAGATCGCCCGAGCCGATGAGGTGGGTCGTGGGCGTTTCGAGGGTCTGACGGGCGTAGCGGCCACGGATGAAGGGCAGCGCCTCGCGGGTTAGGAAAGTCCGGTACATGGCGACCGCCACCGCCGCCGGTATGTGATCGGCGAACACGTCGAACGTCGGCAGCCGGCAGGCGCTCCCTGCCCCGGCCCGCCTGCAAGATCACGCGCGCCATCGGCCGCGCCACGCGCGGGCCCACGAGCGGCATGCTGATCGGGCCTTGATAGGCCAGCAGCCCCAAGCTGCGGGGGTGTCGCGGCGTCCACATGTGCGGGATCGCGAGCGTCAGCATCCGCGAGATCCGCCGCGGCTCCCGCAGCGCGGCGATGAAGCCCGCCCACGCTCCCCAATCGTGACCGATCCACGCGACCGTGCCGACCTCCAGAGCGTCGAGCGTCGCGAACACATCCGAGGCCAACTGCTCCTTCTCGTAACCTGTGCGCGGGGCCTCACTCCAGCCGTGGCCACGCAGATCGACCGCGATCACCCTGAAGCTCTTGGCCAGCTCGGGAATCACCTCGCGCCACACCCACCAATTCTGCGGCCAGCCATGGACCAGCACCACCGGCGGTCCGTCCTCGGGGCCCGCGAGCGCCACGTGCACGCGCAGGCCGGCGGCGTTGACATAGTCGTGTCGGACGCCGTCGAGCTGGGGAGGCTGGGTCGTCACCGTTTACTCAGCATACGTGTGCGGGTCGCGCCGGGGAGGTTCGCTCGTCACCGGTCTACTCAGCATACGCGTGCGGGCTCATGGGCGCTGCCCGGCGAGCTCGACGCAGAGCCGCTCCAGTAGCTGGTGGACCTCCGGGGCCCGCTGGGCGTCGTCGTCGGCGAGCATCGTGCGAAGCTCCTCGCGACGGGCGCTCAGCACCTGATCGGCCATCGCCAGACCAGCCGGTGTAAGGCGAGCGCCGCCATCTACGCCAACCGCGCTGTCTCCCTCACCATCCTCCCCCCCTCCTCCTCCTTTTTCTTTTTCTTTTCCATCCCCACCGCCGCCCGCCGCGACCAGGCCGCGCTCGCGCAGCTCGCGTTCGACGACGGCGATGCGCTCGGCCTGCACCCCCTGCGTGTGCGCCATCGCGCGGGTCCCCTCGATCCCGTAGTTGCCGAAACGGGCGAGCGCCCAGACGGCCCCGGAGCTGAGGTCTACGTGGGCGCGGGCGGCGACCCGCTCGTTGAAGGCAAGCCGCGTTTCGCGGCTCACCAACACGCTGAGCGCGCGGTCGATCTCGGCGAGGGAGCTGGGGCCCTTGGGCACCGCCAGCGCGTCGTCGAGCCCATCGCTCGTCGAGGCGGTTGCGCGCAGCGGCCGCTCGCGCAGGCGCAAGCTGAGCACAAACCCAAGCGCGGCGACCCCGGCGGCGACGAGGAACACGGGCCGCAGGGCGTGCACGTAAGCGTTCTCATAGGCCAGCCTCGCGGCGACCGGCAGCTGCGCGACCTGCGCACCGGTCAGACGGGCGCCGTGCGCGACCTGCGCGCCAAGCGGACCGCTGAGCACGCCCCGCAGCTCGGAGCGCAGATGGCTGGAGAAGATCGTCCCGAACACGGCCGCGCCGATCGCGCCGCCGATGCCGCGCGCCAGCGTGACGCCGGAGGTGGCGGCGCCGAGCACGGAGTAATCGACCGCGTTCTGGACTGCGAGCACCAGTACCTGCATCACCAAACCGAGACCAAGCCCGAGCACCAACAGGTAGGCGTCGGCCGCCAGCGACCCGGTGTTGACATCCAGGCGCGAGAGCAGCAGCAGCCCGACGGTCATCACGGCGGTGCCGGCGATCGGGAACAGGCGGTAACGGCCGGTGCGCGAGATCACGCGCCCGGACACCACGGAGGTGAGCACCAGCCCGCCCATCAGCGGGATCAACCGCAACCCGGCGTCGGTGGGACTCGATCCGAAGACGGTTTGGAAGAACAGCGGCAGGAAGGTGACCGACCCGAACAGCGCGAAGCCGACGATCAGCGACAGCAGGCCGGCGATGCGGAACACCTCGTCGCGCAGCACCGCGATCGGCAGGACGGGCTCGCGGGCGCGGCGCTCGACGGCGAGGAACACGCCGAACGCCAGCACGCCGCCGGCGGCGACGAGCACCGTCTGAGCCGAGCCCCACCCCCAAGTGGTGCCGCCGAGGCTGGCGACGAGCACGATCGCGCTGATCGATGCCGCGAGCACCCCGGCGCCGAGGTAGTCGATCGCGGGGCGGCTGCGCACGCCCACGGCGGGCAGCGTCGTGGCGATCACGGCGAACGCGAGCAGCCCCACCGGGAGGTTGACATAAAAGATCCAGCGCCAGGAGAGGTGCTCGACGATGATCCCTCCGAGCAGCGGGCCGGCGACGCTGGCGAGACCGAAGACCGCCCCGAACAGCCCCTGGTAGCGCCCGCGCTCGCGCGGGGAGACGATGTCCCCGACGGTCGCCTGCACGAGCACGATCAGCCCGCCCGCGCCCAGCCCTTGGAGCGCGCGGAAGGCGATCAGCTCGGTCATCGATCCGGCCAGCCCGCACAGCGCGGAGCCGACGAGGAACAGCACGATCGCGCTCTGCAGCACGCGCTTGCGCCCGAGCTGGTCGCCGAGCTTGCCGTACAGCGGGGTGACGGCGGTCTGCCCGAGCAGGTAGGCGCTCGTGACCCACGACAGCCGCTCCAGCCCGCCGAGGTCGCCCACGATCGTCGGCAGCGCGGTCGCGACGATCGTCGAGTCGAGCGCCGCCAGCAGCATCACAAGCATCAGGCCGCTGAAAATGAGCCCAAGGCGGCGATTGGCGCCGGGGCGCGGAACGGCGGGGGTGACGGCGGCGACGTTCAACTGCTTGGACGCTTTGCTGCTGGCGGAGTCATCCTATCGTCGGGAGCAGCCCCGCCAGCTTGGCGGGCGCGCCGCGGACCTGTTGGGGCGCAAGCGCGTGTTCATCGCGGGCACGGCGCTGTTCGCGCTCTCCTCGCTTGCGTGCACCCTGGCCGACTCCCGCGACCTGCTGCTCGCTGCGCGGGCGCTGCAGGGCTTCGGCGGCGCGGTGCTCTCCCCCGCCAGTGGTGTTCGGTCTGCGCGTGATCCCAGCCTCAGCGGCGCCGAGCAGATCCCGGCACTTCGATGTGTCGGGCGCGGTGCTCGTAACCGCGAGCTTGGTCAGCCTCACGTTCGGGATCGTGCGCAGCGACACGCTCGGCTGGGGCTCCACCGGTGTGCTCGGGCCGCTGCTCGCAGGCATCGTGCTGCTCGCGGCGTTCCTGCTGGTCGAGGCCCGCATCGCCGAGGTGCCGCTGATCCCGCTCTCGATCTTCCGCCACGGCCGCCTGCGCGCGGTTAATCTGATCGTGACCCTGCTCTACGCCGCCTTCTTCCCCGTGTGGTTCTTCTTGACGCTCTACGTCCAGCAGGTGCTGCACTACGACGCGATCGAGGCGGGCCTGTCGTTCCTGCCGATGACGCTCTCGATCTTCGCGGCCTCCACACTCGCACCCCGCGTCGTCGCGCCGTTCGCGCCACGACGGGTGATCGCCGCTGGGATGCTGACCGCAACGATCGGCATGGTGCTGCTGAGCGGCGTGGCGCCGGGCGGGACATACCTGACGACCGTGCTGCCCGGAGCGCTGCTGACCTCGATCGGCATGGGCTTTTCGCTGGTGCCCTCGACGATCGTCGCCATGCAAGGCCTCGCGGGCTCCCAGAGCGGCCTCGGCTCGGGCCTGCTGAAAACACCTCGCGCCTGATGGGCGGCGCGCTTGGCCTCGCCGTGCTGAGCACGATCGCCGACGCACACACGCGCGCCACGCTCGGCGTGAGCGCCGCGCAGGCATTGACGGACGGGTTCGGGCTCGCGTTCCGGGTGGGAGCGCTGTTCTGCATCGCGGGCGCCGCGGCCGCAGCGCTGCTGCTGCGGTCGGCCAAGCGGGCGCCGGCCGCGGCATCCGTGCCTACTCAGGCGCCGGCGGCACAGGCCGCCGAGCTCGACGAGCGCGAGCCCGTGGCGGCATAGGCCCGGGCTCTCGCGCCCCGCGCGCATAGGCCCGGGCTCTCGCCCCGCGCGTCAGCGTTCGTCCTCTACTTGCCGCGCCACTCGTGCCTGGTCGCGCCGCGCCGGCGGCGTTGCTCCGCACGCTCCCCACGCGCCAGCTCGCGCCAGGCCGTGCGGGCCTGCCTCAGCGCGTCGAGCACCTGGCGGCGCGCATCCTCGGCGGCAGCGGCCGCGTCACGCATTTGCTGACGGGTGCGTGCGCCCTGGGCGAGCAGGTTGAACGACCACAGCCCGACATCCAGCAGCCGCGCGGCGCGCTCGAGATCCCCGATCACCGCACGACGCAGCTGACGCCCCCGCAGGCCGCCTTCGATGTGGCGCATGCGCGAGGCGAAGGACAGATCGGTGAGCGCCACGATCGCGCGCGCGGCGATCATCGGCTCCGGGTCGCGCGGGTCGACGGCGGCGAACGTTGCCAGCTCCTCCGTGGCAACCTCCACGAGGCGGCTCTGCAGGTCGAGCCAGGCTGCGCGCAGCGCGGGTGTGAGCGCGATCATCTCGTTGAACAGCGGCAGGAACAGGTAGAGCTCGTCGGGCAGGTCTTCGAGGTCGTCCATGTCCTCGCCGAGCGCGCGCAGCACGGCCTTGGTGGGCGACTCGCCGGCGCCGCGCTCGCGTAGCGCCGCCACCAGTCGTGCGATCGTCTCGTCGGTGCGGTCGAAGACGAGCGACTCCTTGGTGGGGAAGTAGTTGTAGACGGTCTTCTCCGAGACGCCGACGATCTCTGCGATCTGGGAGACCTTGACGTGGTCGAAGCCGCGCACCACAAACAACACGGTGGCAACGTCCGAGATCTGTTGGCGCGTGCGACGCTTCTTGCGCTCGCGCAGCCCGTCGTCGGGATGACGCCGGCGCGCCCAACGTTCCTGCGTGGCGCGCGCGACGAAGAACGCCTCGGCCAGCTCCTCGCCGAGCTCGCGTCCGAGCAGGTGCTTGATGCGAGCGTCGTCTGAGAACCCGTTCGCGACATCGCCGTCACTGTCACCGTCACCGTCACCCGGCGCGCGAGCCGCGGCCGCCGGTAAGGACCCCTCATCCGCCATGTTCAGATTCTAGCGAATTTTTCAGTTGCCTTATTTTTTCAGTTACTGTAGAGTCATCGGCTATGACCGATTTGATGATTGAAGCCCAAGGGCTGAAGAAGCGATTTGGAGCGACCGTGGCGCTCGACGGGATCGACCTGGGGGTGCCGGCCGGCTCGATCCTGGGCGTGCTCGGACCGAACGGGGCCGGCAAGACCACCGCGGTGCGCATCCTCACCACACTGTCGCTGCCGGACGAGGGATCGGCGCGCGTGGCAGGCCACGACGTGGTCGCGGAAGCGGAAGCAGTGCGGCGCAAGATCGGCGTGACCGCCCAGGACGCGACGCTCGACGAAGTACTGACCGGGCGCGAAAACCTGGAGATGGTGGGTCGTCTGAGCGGGCTGCGTCGCGCAGCGGCCGGCGCTCGCGCGAACGAGCTGCTGGCGCAGTTCGACCTCACCGACGCGGCCGACCGGCTGCTCAAGACCTACTCGGGCGGCATGCGCAGGCGGCTGGACCTCTCCGCGGGCCTGGTGACACGCCCGCCGGTGCTGTTCCTGGACGAGCCCACGACGGGCCTGGACCCGACCAGCCGGGCGCGCATGTGGGAGGTGATCCGCGCGCTGGTGTCCGATGGCGTGACGCTGCTGCTGACCACGCAGTACCTCGACGAGGCCGACGAGCTGGCCGACCGCATCGTGGTGATCGATCACGGCCGCGTGATCGCGGATGGCACGGCCGCACAGCTGAAGGCGCAGACGGGCGGCGCACGTCTGGAGGTAACGCTCTCAGAGCCAAGCACCGAGGCGGCGGCCGCGCTCGCAGAGTACGTGGCCGGCCCGGTGCACGTCAGCCACGACGGCCGGCGGCTGCGCGCGCCGGTACGCAGTGCCACGGGGCTGGCAACGACGATCGTGCGCGCGCTGGACGACGCGGCGATCACGGTAGACGACGTGGAGGTCCACCAGCCTTCGCTCGACGATGTGTTCTTCGCCCTCACCGGCCACCCCACCGAGCTGGCCGTCGATCCTCAGGAGGTGGCCGTATGAAGCGTCTCCGCGACCTCGTGGTGCTGACCAAGCGCAACCTCGTGCACATCGCGCGCGAGCCGCTGCAGCTCTCCGACGTAACCGTGCAGCCGGTGCTGTTCACGCTGCTGTTCGTGTACGTGTTCGGCGCCGGCGTGGTGCTGCCGGGCGGCGGCAGCTACAAGAGCTTCGCGATCGCGGGCCTGCTCGGCATGAACCTCACAACCTCGGCGATGGGCACCGCCGTGGGACTCAGCAGCGACCTCGGCAGCGGCGTGATCGACCGCTTCCGCACGCTCGCGATGTGGCGCCCGGCGATCCTCGTGGGGCGCACTTTCGCCGACCTGCTCACGGCGGCGATCTGCTCGGCGTTCGTGGCGATCACCGGTCTGGTCGTGGGCTGGCGCCCGGAGGGCAGCGTGCTCGCCACGCTCGGCGGCTTCGGCATCTTCCTGCTGTTCAGCTACGCGCTGTCGTGGTGCTGCGCCTGCCTGGGCATGATCAGCAAAGGTCCCGAGTCGGCCCAGAGCATCGGGCTGGTAGTGCTGTTTCCGCTGGCGATCGTCTCCAACGCGCTGGTGCCCACCGAGCACATGCCGGCCGCGCTGAAAGCAATCGCCGACTGGAACCCCGTCAGCGCCGTCACCTCGGCCTCGCGCGAACTGTTCTCCAACCCCAACCCCTCGGCGAGCATCCACGCCTGGCCGATGCAGCACCCGGTGCTCGCCTCACTGTTGTGGTCAGCCGTGCTGATTGCGGTGTTCGCGCCACTCGCCACCCACCTGTACCGGCGACGCACCACCGATTGATGAACGAGCCGGCTTCGTGAGCACCGCGAAGCACCCTAAGAGCGTGTGCTTGTTTATGGGGTCATGACGTTCGAGCGGGTGCTCTTGATGAGACAATCTGGCGCCGCCGATGTTGAGACTCCGCAGCCGGCGAAAAGTGCGGGAGGGCTCCCGGCGATACGACCAGTCGTCGGCTTGCAAAGGCAGCACCGCTTGCGCGAGACGGTTGAAGGTCTCCTCTGCCTCTAGCCGTGCGAGGCCAGCGCCGACGCAGTAGTGCGGACCGTTCCCGAAGGCAAGATGAGGCGGTCCGGTGCGACTGAGATCCAGCCGGTTTGGATCGGGGTACCGCTCCGGATCGCGGTTGGCGCCACCTAGCACGACGAGCGCCTGCTCTCCCTTGCTCACCTTGACACCGCCGAGCTCGAAGTCGCTCAGGGCAACCCTGGAGGCGACCTGCACGGGGCTGTCGTAGCGCAACAACTCCTCGACCGCCTGCCCGCAGCACTCGGGATGTCGCGCAAGCCACTCCCGCTGATCGGGGTTTTCGAGCAGCGCCAGCGTGCCGTTGCCGATCAGATTCGAGGTCGTCTCATGTCCGGCGGCGAGCAGCAGCAGGCACATCGTGATGATCTCCTCGGTCGCGAGCGCAACACCGCCGTCCGGGGGATGGATCAGCGTGCTCAAGAGATCCTCGCCCGGATTCTGCCGCCGCTGCGCGACGATCGGAACGAGGAACAGCATCACCGTCATCGCCGCCGAGCCGATCGCTTCCATCTCCACAGGTGTCGGATCGAGTTCGAGCATCCGCGCAAGCGTCGGGGTCTCCGCGCGAATCACTTCCGCGCCCTCCAAGCCGACGTTCGAACAACTCCGCGATCACCGCGAGCGGAATCGGGTAGGCAAGCTCACTCATCAACTCGATCGGCTGGCCTTCGGCGAAGGGCTCGAAAGCAGCATCGGCGATCGCGGCGACGCGCTCACGGATCTGTTGCACCGCCCGGGGGGTGAAGAAGCGGTTGACCGCACTCCTCAGGCGCGTGTGAGTCGGCGGGTCGCTCATCAACAGCGACCCACTCCACAGTTCAGAGCCTGCCCCCGGACCGCCGAGCGAGGCGAGCAGCCGCGGGCTGTTACGCGGATCGGAACTCCACTCGGGACCTCGCAGAACAGCCGCCGCGTGCTCGTGGCAGAGCACGAGATGAGCGCCAAGCCGCTCGTCCCATTGCACGGGGGCGCGCTCTCGCTCGGCCCGGTAGACGGGGTAGGGGTCCTCGGCTGGGAACGGCCATGCGGCCCAGTCAGGCATGACCGCTCGCAGTCATGCGGAGATCGTACATGCCCCCCGCGTACCGTGCTTCCGCCCCGCGAAATCCAAGCGGGCACGAATCCCTTCAGTCAAAGCGCTACCAGGGAGAACCTGTGCCACCGTTAGACTAGCCCTTCTACGGCCTTCTCCAGGTCGCCTGCATTCACGAGTATCGTAGGGTGCTGCCATTGCGAACTCGTACCAGAGATATACCGTTCCCCCGACGGCTTAGTGTGCACAATATATTTGTGGAAACGAAAAACGACACTACCAAACAAATCCCTCATCGACCCACCCGTGAGTCCGATGCGGAAAGACGGACTCACATGAAAACCCGCCCTGCGCGCCGTCACCAGATCCCTCGCAACACTTTCCTCCATCGCAACCGCGAACGCGTGTTCCCATTCAGAAAGGTTGAGCCCCGGAACTCGTTCAGCAATATGCGTATCGAATTCCGCCGTGGCGTAGTTAGTGAATGCCGTGCCCTGCTCATTTAGGAACGTCGCAACGTAGTTCCACAGCAGGTTCTGCTTACCGGCGGCGAGCGCCGCCACCTGTTGCCGGTAAAACGGTATACGATTGAGTGTGTCGGACTTGTAAGAATGAAATTCTATCCGCACAACGTTAGTTCGGACGAATTTTTTGAGTATCGCCGGCAGCAGGACGTTGACCCAGTATCCGACTTGATGGTCCTCAAGGTCCATAAATACCTGCAAAGTCACTGGCGCCGTTGGTTGCCCGAGAACCGCACCATGCTGAGGGATACCCTCAAACAATGCCACCACACGCCGCTGGATGCGCAAACGTTCAGCAACTTGGCCAGCAGAAGCCCTACGTCCCCCACCCTGGCTCACGATCAGCACGAGCCCTATCGCGATAGCCACAGCAAGGACGCCACCGGCTATACCCAAGCGAGTCGCACCCAACCGCAAAGCCGAAACATCTCGCATAGACGAGTGCCCTTGTGAGGGCACCTTCCCATGTGACCGGCGCTGCGGTGCCGCTACGCCCCCTCGACCCCTTTGACGCCGCTTGCCCATCTTGAGATACCTCGCAGATCTACTGCTGCTACTCACCTAAGTTCCCACGCCCGGCAACCTAAGCTCCAAGAGTCGCGACGTCTAGAGGCCGATATCAGCGAATATGAGGAAGCAAGCCACATTGCCGGCCACACTCCGCCGGCGAGTGCGGCGAAAATGTTTTCGACCGTCACGTGAACGCGTCGCTCGAGCCCGCGGTCGTCGCGCGAACGCCCCACGGCCGATCCCGTAGACGATGTTTTGGCCCAGACGCGCAAACGAGTTCGAAGCGGTGTTTCGGGCTCGTGCGCCGTCGAGCATGGATGAGGATCTCACGCGCCGCGGGCAGTTGCAAGCATTGCTCAGCGCGCTGGCGGCTTTGAATGAACGCGACCGAGAGCTGCTGCTGCTCAGCTACTGGGACGGGCTGACGCCACGCGAGATCGCCACAGTCCTCGAGCTCAGCCCGGTGCTGCTGCGCGCACGGCTCCACCGAGCCTCAAAACGACTCCAACAATCGCTCGCAGGCGAGCTCGACCGTGAGGATGCCCATCCCTACACGAGAACCGTCAGCGAGACCTTCGACCTAACCGAACCCTGAAAGGACACGATGATGACCAACCGAGACGACACCACGATCTTGCTGCGGATGTTGATGGACCACCAGGGTGAGGACGTCTACGATCCCGACTCTCACGTTGCGAGGGCCAACTTGGAGCGCATCCTCGCCGCGCCCACCCTTACCGAGACCCGTCGGCCCGCGCGCACACGACGTTTGGCGCTCGCAGCCGTCCCCATCACACTCGCGGCTGGCGCGGTCGTAGTTGGGGTGGCTTCGCTGAACGGGTCACGGACCGGGATCGCAGAGGCCGCCGTGATCTCGCGAGCGGCAGCCGCGCTGGAACAGCCCGACACGATCACCTACCTCCAAATACACCAGTACAGCGCTCCCGGCCGCTTGCGTCTGCCAACTGTTCGAGCGACGTGGTCATTCCGTGACCACGCCCCTGCCGCGCGGGGTGCTCACGACGCCAGCGCATCGCGTTGCCATCCGTGCTGCTGAGCAGCGCCGGCGCGCGGTGACCGCGCGCGCTCGCAATCGCAGACGAGCCGTCGTCCACGGTGGACCCCCGGTCGCTGCCGCTTGTCGTCGTGGGTGTCGCGCAAACCTCGGGTCTGTCCGGTGGGTTTAGACACTTCTGGGTATGCCCCAGAACTTTCTTGAGTGTGATCGTGAGCAGGTGTTCTTGATGCCGCCGGACCCGCGGGATTGGCTGCCGGAGGGTCATTTGGCGTGGTTTGTGTTGGGGTCGGTGGAGGAGATGGATTTGTCGGCGTTCTATGCGTCTTATCGGCTGGATGGGTGGGGTCGGGCGGCGTTTGAGCCGTCGATGATGGTCGCGCTGTTGCTCTACGCCTACGCGAGGGGTGAGCGCTCCTCGCGCGGGATCGAGCGCAAGTGCGTGGAGGACATCGCCTACCGGGTGATCGCTGCTCACCAGACGCCTGATCACGCCACGATCGCGCGTTTCCGTGTCCGCCACGAGGAGTCGCTGGCTGCCCTGTTCACCGAGGTGCTCTCGTTGTGCAAGGAGGCGGGGTTGGTAAAGGTCGGTCTGATCGCGATCGACGCACGAAGGTCCACGCCAACGCCTCTCATCACTGCAACCTTGATTACGAGCAGCTCGCCCGGGAGATCCTTAAGGAGGCCGCTGCCGTCGACGCGGCCGAGGACGAGCTTTACGGACAGGCGCGTGGTGATGAGCTGCCCGAGCGGCTACAGACCAGCGAGGGGCGGCGTGCTGCTCTGCGGGAGGCAAAGCAAAGGCTTGAGCGCGAACGCTCCGAGAGCGGGAGCGCGAAGACCGAAGCGGACACTGAGGCGGAATCTACCGGGGTGAAGATCGAGCTTGATGCCGGGGTGATTGTCGCCCGGGTTCAGGGCCGTGAGGGGTGGTTGCGTGAGGCCCGCCGCCAGCTCGATGAGTACCGCAAGCTCCAGGCATCGCCGATCCCGCGCTCACGTGCGGAGCGGCTGTTGGAGTCAGAGCGACGGTTACGGCAAGACCTCGCGGTTGAGCGCGAAGCGAACGAGGCATATGAGCACTACAGGGCGCACGGGCGCGACACTCAAGGCCGACGACTCAGTCGCCCACCGAAACCATATGAGCCGCCTGAGATTCCCGCGGGGAAGATCAACACGACCGATCTTGATTCGCGGAACGTGAAGACCCCGCGCAGCTACACACAGGGCTATAACACGCAGGCGGTCGTGAATGAGCAGCAGATCGTGCTTGCTGCCGAGGTGACCGCCAGCTCGCCGGACTTCGGTCACCTGCAGCCGATGGTTGAAGCGACGAAGAAGGAACTGAAGACGATTGGTGTTACCGAGACGCCCGGGGTCGCGGTTGCTGACGCCGGCTATTGGAATGAGGAGCAGATCGACAACGTCGTCGCAAACGAGCACGTCCAGGTGCTAATCCCGCCCGACGCTGGCAAGCGCGATACACCCCGGCGGGGGTGGCACGGCGGACGGTACACAGCGATGCGCGACGTTCTCGCGACCGACTACGGCGGCGGGTTATACAGACGACGCAAGGCGATGGTCGAGCCCGTGTTCGCACAGACCAAGCACAACCGCAGGATCGACCGCTTCCAGCGACGAGGACGATCTGCCGTGCGCTCCGAGCACAACCGCAGGATCGACCGCTTCCAGCGACGAGGACGATCTGCCGTGCGCTCCGAGCACAACCGCAGGATCGACCGCTTCCAGCGACGAGGACGATCTGCCGTGCGCTCCGAATGGCGTCTCATTACCGCCACGCACAACCTCATGAAGCTCCACAAGCACCAAATAGCCGCCGCAGGGGCCTGAGAAGGCCCGGACGGGGTCAACCCCGCCACCAGCACAAACGCACTCCTCGATCACCGCGACACCGCCCACCCGGCTCACGCCTTTGCGCGACACCCACCGTCCGTTGCAGCAGCGTGGTTGCTGGTGGTCTGGGCTTCTGCGATTTCTGGGCGAAGCAGGAGCATGGCGCGTCCGTTGGGATCGTGCCTGGACACCTTTGTGGCTTCTGCATCGGTGTAGACTCGCGGACGACATGCGATGGTTGGCCTTGTTCCGAGGGAACCTGTGGGGAGCTGCGGCGGTGGTGGCCGTCGTGCTCGCGGTCGGCGTGCCGATGACGTTTGGAGAGGCTGCGGCTTCGGCCGCGGCCAACGGCACGGTGATGGCTTGGGGCGAAAACCAGTCTGGACAGCTGGGCGATGGCACGATCGCCGGCCCTGAAAAATGCACCGTGGGTGGCTCCAGTGAGCCCTGTAGCAGGACCCCGGTGGTGGCGAGCGCGCTGAGCGCGGTCAGCGCCATCTCAGCCGGTGCCTTTCACGGGCTGGCCTCCTCAGAAACCGGCACGGTTATGGCGTGGGGCGATAACGCCGCGGGCCAGCTCGGTAATGGCACAACGACCAACAGCGATGTGCCCGTGGGCGTTTGTGCTGAAGGCGAACCCGCTCCGTGCGCCAAAGACCTGAGCGGCGTGCGGACCGTCTCAGGCGGCGGAGAATTCAGCCTGGCGCTGTCGAGCAACGGAAAAACGATCTTTGCCTGGGGCGATAACGGAGTTGGCGAGCTGGGTGACGGTTCCACGATCGGCCCGGACAAGTGCGAGGGTGTCTTGCCCTGTTCGACGATTCCGGTGGCGGTGAAGCTGAGCCTGCCGGCGGGGGTCACCGTCGAGTCCATTTCGACCGGTGGTGAATACAGCCTGGCGCTGCTGAGCAATGGAACGGTCCTGGCTTGGGGCGCGAACTTCGCCGGGGAGTTGGGCGATGACACCACGACCAACAGCGATGAACCGGTGGCGGTCTGCGAAGTGGGAGCGACCGGGCCGTGCTCGGAATCCGATGGGCAGCTGTTGGAAGGGGTCAAGGCGATCTCGGCCGGCGAGTACCACAGCCTTGCGCTGCTGAACAGCGGCGCGGTTGTGGCCTGGGGCGATGACTACGACGGCGAGCTGGGCGACGGCAAAGAAGTAAGCAGCGACGTGCCGGTCGCGGTCTGCGCCGTGAACCAGATGTACTGCACGGCCACCAGCGACGAGCTGACCGGGGCCACGGCCGTCTCGGCCGGCTTCGAACACAGCTTGGCGCTGCTGGATGGCGGCACGGTTGCGGCCTGGGGCAACAACCGCGTCGGGCAGCTGGGCGACGGCAGCGCCACGGGCCCCGAAACCTGCAAGGACGCGGCTCTCTGCAGTAAGACCCCGGTGGAAGTGAAGGAACTGAGCGGGGTCACGGGGATCTCAGCCGGCTACTGGCACAGCTTGGCCCTGCTCGGTAACGAAACGGTCATGGCCTGGGGTGAAAACACCGTCGGGCAGCTGGGCGATGGCACCACGAGCGGCGAAACCTGCGCTGGCTCAGACCCCTGCAGCACGACCCCGGTCGCTGTCGAAGGGCTGACCGGGGCCACGGCCGTCTCGGCCGGCGAGTATCAAAGCCTGGCGCTGGTGAGCGGCGCGGCGCCCACGGTGACGTGTAGCGCGGCCGGCTCGACGCTTTCAATCGCGACTAAAGGTTCGGCCACCCCCACTGAACCCGTGATCGTGACGGCGAGTGAGGGCAACTATGTGGTGTCTCTCGGTGGCGTCACTCAGTGCACGGGCACATCTTATTCCGTGAGCACCTACACGACCGTCGATGGCCCGAGCAGCGGGTCGGTGACCTTCGCGCCTGGTACGGCCACCGGGTTGACCTTCACGGGCGCGAGCGGCGCCGCGAACACGCTCGATCTGGTGGGCGCGCCGACGGGTCTATCTGTGGTTGCAATGAACGGTGACACGTCCGGGAGCCCGGGGCAACTCACGATCACGCCCGCCGGCGGGTCGCCGGGCAGTGACGGCTTCTCCAATGTCACGATCGTCGATGGAGCGCCCAGTGGGTCGACGACCTTCGAGCCTGGGACTACGTCCGGGGTCGCCTTCACCGGCGGGGCTGGTGCCACGAACTTGGTTGACTTGAGGGGTGAGCCGTCGGGTGTGTTTACGGTTTCGGTAAATGCTGACACGCCCGGTAGCCCGGGAGATCTGACGATCACGCCTGCTGGCGGCTCCCCCGGCATCGATAGCTTCTCCAACGTCACGATCGTCGATGGCGCAACCAATGGACCGACGACCTTCCAGCCGGACCAGAACCTGCTGCCGAGTTCGCTGGTGGGTGCACCGCCACCGTTGGTGTTGTTCGTCGGCAACGACCCGACCAGCGGCGGCAGTGTGATTGACCTCGGGCCGTTCGCGAGCCCCGACTCGATGGGTGAGCAGGTCACGGGGCTGACCGTTGCGCTCAACGGCGACAACGCTGGGGGTCCGGGGCAGGTGCAGGCCGACGTCATGGGAACCCCGGTCGGCTTCGCCGACTTCTACGGTGTCAACACGGTTATCGGGTCGAGCTCGCTGCCGACCACCTTGCAGCCCGGGAGCGCTACCGGTGTGACGCTGATCAACGTCACGCCGGCGGGGCAGGCGGTCGCGTTTACCTCGACGCCGCCCTCACCGGCGACGGTCGGCGGCAGCTACGCGGTGTCGGCGACCGGCGGCGGTTCGGGCAACTCGGTGATGTTCAGTATCGACACCTCGAAGACCACCGCGGGGGCGTGCTCAAGCTCGGGCGCCAACGGCGCCAACATCTCCTTCGTCGGGACGGGCGCATGCGTGATCGACGCCAACCAGGCTGGAAGCAGCGAGTACCAGCCGGCGCTACAGGTACAGCAGACGATCACAGTCACCAACCCATTGCAGGGCGCCCCGCCTTCGGCTCCGACGATCACGAGCGTCACCTCGGGTGGCGGCAGTTCCAGTACCGGGAGCACCGCGAGCGTCCTCACGCCGGCCCAGATCACGGCGCTAACGAAGCTAATTGAGGGCGAGATCACACCGTCTGGCAAAAATGTGACGATTACCGCGCTGCTAAAAAGCGGCGTGGTCTCGATCTCCTTCACGGTGCTCCAGGCCGGAACCGCTGTGATCGACTGGTATGAGATTCCGTCCGGAGCGCATCTTGCGAAGAAGACGAAGCCCAAGCCGGTGCTCGTCGCGTCCGGTCAGCAGAGCTTCTCGACGGCCGGAACAGCGACAATCAAGATCAAACTGACTGCCACCGGCAAGCGGCGGCTCAAGCACGCCAAGCGACTCAAGCTGACGGCCGAGGGCACCTTCACCCCCACCGGCGAGACGCCGGTCAGCGCTACGAAGGCACTCGTCCTCGAGCGATAGAAGCGCTCTTCGTTACCGCAGTGTCGTTTACCGCGGATTGAGCTGTGCCGGATTGGCCAGGGATAAGCCGACAGAGCGGACACGCCTCCCGCTCGCTGACACGCCGGACAGCACCGGTCCGGGAATCGCCGCAGCTGCCTTGGCTGCATTCCGTGGCGCTCCTGCTTCGGTAGGCATGCAGCCGCGCCCCTTAGCGCCCACGACACGCCCGCACTGGACGGAGGCTGTCGCATAAACCTCCGGCGGCCTCGCTGAAGCCATTCTGCGCCCCCGGTCCCGAAGGCCGATAGTCGTTTACCGCCTACCGATCGTGCCGGCCGACCTGGGAGCGCGCAGCAGCTCTGAGACGCATCTACGTAGTCGTCGCGCCGGTTTTTGCAGGCGACTTTGTGCGACAGCCTCCGTCCGTTGCGGCACTCTGCCGAGGCTGATCAAGACGCCTGCTCCCGCACCCCAAACGGGAGGCGGGGGTCGGACGTGCGTCCGGCACCCCAGGCAGTCTGACGCCCGCGTCGGGCGGCGCTCATACCTGGCCCCGCAGGAGTCCGGGATAGGAGTATGTTGGCCTCCTGTGGCCCTGCTGAGAGTGTCGAGGATTCCGCTGTTTCCGCTGATCGTGGCGCGCGAGAAGATGGCTCGCGGGGAGCGCGCCCGTGTGCCGGAGCCGATGGTGATGGACGAGCCGCAGAGCGTTGTGGAGTTCGACCAGGCAGGCGCAGACGTTCAAGTCCCAATACACCATTTCAACGCTCTCGGGATCAGTCGCCTGCTGCCCGAGGGCGGGACGCTGATCGACCTGGGGTGCGGCTCGGGGCGTCTGCTTGCGAGCTTGGCTCGTGGTCGCCCGGATGTGCGCATCATCGGGCTCGACCTTTCCGAGCCGATGCTGGAGACCGGCCGGCAGCTGCTCGAGCGCGATGGCATTGGCAACGTCGAGCTGCGACGTGGCAACGTCACGACATTCGACTCGGAGATCCCCGAGCAGCCGGATGTCGTGAGCTGCAACTGGACGCTGCACCAGCTGCCGGGCGAAGAGTTGGCCAGCGAGTGCCTGTCGGCGATCGCGCGTACCCGATCGCGCTGGGGCTGTGCTGTGTGGATCTTCGATTTCGTGCGGCTTCGTCATCCGGGCTCGTGGCCCGCGATCATATCGATGCTGAAGTCGCCCGGACCGGTGCTGCTCGAAGACGGGATCGCCAGCGAGCGGGCGGCGTTCACGATGGCGGAGCTCACCGGGTTGCTAGAACGCGCCGGACTGGGCGATCTTGAGGGGGTCCGCTCGCGGCCGCTCGGCGAGTATCAGGTGCACTGGGCCGAGGGCCGCGACGGGCGCGCTTCATCACCGGGCCAGTGGCGCGAGGTCCCGCTGCCTGCTGGCACCGGCGGGCAAGCACGCCTTACGCTCCGCGCCTTCCCTCGCGCGCTCACGCGCACGTAGCGAGAAGCCGCCCGCGATGGGCGGCATCAGCCCGGCGGTGCAGCGCAGTTCCAGCGCGGCGCCCGCGCACTGAGGCTTGACGAGCGCCGCCGAAGCTCGACCGCTTGGCACGGTGGCTGTTGCGTAAAGGGTGTGGCGCGCGGTGGTGGGGTCTCGGTGGTGGGAGATCGCGGCGTTGGTGGTCGGGTGGTGCTCGCCGGGCGGGGCGCCTGGGGGGCCGCTGAGCCCTTTTCAGGTCCCGGCGGGAGCTGTCTGGTGCTTGTGGAGCTTCAGGAGGTTGTGGGTGGCGGTGATCAGCCGCCATTCGGAGCGTGCGGCCGATCGTCCTCGGCGTTGGAAGCGGTCGATCCGACGGTTGAACTTGGTGTTCGCGAACACGGGCTCGATCATCGCTTTGCGTTTTCGGTAGAGCCCGCCGCCAACGTCGGTCTCGAGCACGCGCCGCATGTGCGCGTAAGCGCCACCGTCCCATCCCGGTCTTGTACCCCGGCGTTTGCCGGCATCGGGTGGGATCAAGATCTGGATCCCCTTGTTGATCACGCCCTCCATCTGCTTTGGATGCCAATAACCGGCGTCCGCGACCACAACCTCGACGGTATCGGTAACACCCGCCCGCTCGAGCTCGGCCTCCGTGGCATTAACCATACCTGCTAAGTGCCCGAAATCAGAGGAGTCGACATTCACCTCAGCAGCGATCACGATCTGCTGCTCGGTCGCGGCCGCCTGCGCGTTATACCCCTGCATGTACCCGCGCGGCGTCTTCACATTCTTCGAGTCAGGATCGCTCACGTTGACCTTCCCAGCCGGCGTCTCGGGCGGCGCATATGGAGTTGGAGCAGCCCCGAGTCGCTTTCCATCGCTCGCGCGCCCATGCACCCGGTAAGCCTCATAAGCATCATTCGCGCGCCGCTCAACAGCGAGATCTTCCTCCAGCCGACGCTTTGACTGCCGAAGACGCTCAGGACGCGAACGCGGAATCGGCTCACCCTCGGCGGCGCGCTTCTCATCCAGGCGACGCTTGGCCTCGCGCAACCAACCCCGCCGGCCCTGGCTCGTCGCGAGCCCCGCTGGCAACTCATCACCGCGCTTCTCCCCATACTGCTCGTCCTCCAGACGGTCGGTCTCCGCAGCCTGCTCAAGGATCTCCCTGGCGAGCTGCACATAGTCACGCGCCGCGTGCTGAGAAGCGTTCGCGTGCATCTTCGTGCCATCGATCGCGATCACCCCGACCTTCACCAGCCCCACCTGTGCGCACAACTCCAACACCTGACAGAACAGGTCGGCAAGCGCCCTCTCATGACGCTGGCGAAAGCACGCGATCGTTGTGTGATCCGGGCGCTGATTCGCTGCGATCACACGGTAAGCGACGTCCTCCACGCACTCACGCTCGATCACCCGCGAGGAGCGCTGCCCCTTGCAGTAGGCGTAGAGCAACAACGCCAGCATCATCCCCGGCTCATGCGCCGCACGGCCGTGGCCATCCCCACGATAGGCGCCATAGAACGCCGACAGATCCATCTCATCGACCGTCGCCAACACGAACCACGCCAAATGATCCTCCGGCAGCCACTCCTTCAAACTCGGCGGCAACAACAACTCCTGCTCACGATCACACTCAAGAAAGTTCTGGGGCATACCCAGAATGGTCTAAAACCACTCGGACAGACCGGGGGTTTGCGCGACACCCACCGTCCGAGGCGGCAGCGGGTTTGCGGACTGCGTCGCGCCTCGTTGCCGCGGAACAGCGCGGTGTGGCCGGGTGGCTTGCCCCACCTGCGATGCGGGTGGTGCGGATTAGCGACGTAGCTCTGCCTGTAGCCGAGTTGCGAGGCGGACGGAGGCGTCGATCTCGACTTGGCGGATTGAGACGCTCTCGACGCTGACCCCGAATGGGACGCCGACGCGCCGGCAGAATGCGATCAGCTCGACGGCCGTAGCGACGGCTTGGTCGTAGGACGCTTCTAGGGTGTCCTCCGCGTGGCGCAGCTCGTTCTCGATCCAGCGCGGCACAACGACACCGAGCCACTGAACGAACTCCAGTGTCTTCACCGACCCGCAGACCGAGAACGTAAAGACGATCGGCGCCGGCTTGAGGCCACGAGCGGCGCACTCGTAGTGATAGTCGGAGACCAAGTCCTTCGCGGCGTTGACGTCATAGACGATCTGGGTGACAAAGAACGAGCAACCTGCAGCCTGCTTCGCAAGCAGACGCAGGTGCTCCGTGCCTCCGCGCGCGTGGCGCTCTGGGATCGCCACACCTCCGAGCAGGAGACCCGGGCGCACCTCACTCCGTAGTTCGTAGGCCCGCCGCAGAGAGGTCGCGACCGGCTTTCCACAGGACGACGCACCGACGAACACCGACAGCGCCTGGGTTGGGGCCTGTTCGCTGAGCCACAACTGAAGCTGTTGCTCTGAGTACTTGCTGACAGCGCGATACACGATTGCGGGCACCTCCAAGCCGACGAGATCGCGAGCGAGGTAGTCGGCGGGGTCCATCGTGGGCAGGAACGGAAAGGGCCGTTCCTCGGGATTGCGGTCACTCTCGTCATCAATGTCATAGAGCACGAGGCCGTCGATGCCCACGGGGCGCAGACGCTCGAGCGTCTGCGCCGCGATCTGACGGGCGTGCTCCGGTTCGGTCGTCAGGCGCGGTGGCGTCAGCGCGAAGAGCAAGAACTCACCCATCCCCTCCGCAATGCGCCGCTGCAGCTCCACGCGCCGAAGCGTAGCCAAGCGCCTATGCACTACGACCTGGCGCCAGCGGTTGTGGCCCCCGCTAGCAGCCACGCAACGCGGTGTCTCACCTGCACAAGAGTCGCGTCGAATGCTGCTTGGACGCGCCATCCGGCGTGAGTCGCCGCGACTCACGCGAACCAGGACGACCGTGCCGTAGCCAATCGCCCGGTCCAACACGCAGCACGGCCCGAGAGTGGGCTTCACGGCGAGAGTTCTCGCCGCTCTCGACCCTCGCCCGTCGCTGACCCCCGAAGGCCCGCGCTCAGACCGGACGGACCCGCCGCGCTACTTGGGCAGGGCACCGTGCGGCAGATTCGGTCGCGCCGCTGCTTTGGGCGAGGAGGAGCAGCGCTAGGAGGCGCTCGGCCGGGCTACCGCTTCGTGCCCTGTGGCGAGCGTGTCGGCGTCAGCGTCGGCGCCGCCCTGCGGGCGCTCAAGGACCCCACCTGGACGCGAGGCGGCTGCCCCGCTTTCTGCTGCGAAGCGCCTTCGCGCGCATCCGCTTCGGGACCCGGATGGCGCGGAACTCGGGCACGCTCTACCGCAGACTGCGGTCACGTTCGGTAGGGCGAGCACCGCGCTTGCAAACGTCCTGCAAACGTGTCGGGTGTCGGTGCAAACATCCTGCAAACCCCCGACCGCCGAAACCACGCGAAACCGGGCGAACGACGCGCGATCCCCCGTGTTTCGGGGTTACTTGCCCATGTTCGCTGGGTTTTCGCGGAACATGAACCTATCGGGGAAACAGGTGTTGGACGGCGCGGTTGAGCGGGATTCGGGGGAGCGTGGGCGGTTTCGTGTGCGGTCGGGCGTCCACTCCCGCACCGCAGTCCTACGCCAGCCGATCGAACAGGCTGCGTTGCGGCCTCAGCGACGCGACGAGGCTGGCACGTCCGCACCGCTGATCTGCCAGCGGAGCCCAGGACCAAACTCGAGGACGATCCCGGCGGGACTGACCAGCTCCCAGTTGGGTGGATCGTCCTCCGCTTCAACGGCGGCAGGCCTCACGTCGAGCACCGAACCGTCGGAGAGCATGCAGCGTAGCTCTCCCGTCTCCACGTCAATGGCGGCGTCATCGATAGAGCGCCCGACTAGCTGACCTGGGTCGGATGGCGACCACTCGGCATCTTGTGTGGCCAGACGCCAGAGATCACCGTGCGAGTCGCGAACATCGACGTGGAGCACGTCTGGATGGGCGATACGCGCGTCGACAATCGATCCGCGCATTGAGCGCAACACGTTCGCGGGTGAGGCATCTAGGGCTACGACGGTCGCCATCGGTCCCTCCATTGTCGCAGCCAAGACACCAATTCGCCATAGGTCATGTCAGATTGGATGTCGCCAGATGACTTCTCGCGATGCAGGGTGTCGCTTGCTTCGTAACGCTCGCCTGCGGTCAAGCCAACCTCGCGGCAGGCCTGCCTGAATTGCTTGATGTCACGCTTGTTGGACACGAATGCAGCAAGTCTAGGTCCGGAGCTACCACAACCGAGCCTGAGTGAAGCTCGCCGTCCGCTCGTACGCCGCCGTTACACGATCCAGGGCACGCTCGTGGTCGCGGTGGCCGTAGAGGCGGCGGACCAGCTCGCCGCCGTCGGTGTGACCAAGCGCGATCGCAACGTCCTCGGAGGGCACGTCGAGGACGTTGACCATGTACCAGCCGCGAAATGGCGAGTGGCGAGGTAGAGGCTTCCGCCCCATCCGGCCGCGCCCTTGACGGCCTTCCAGTGGTAGGCGCGAGCGCTCGCGGTCCAGTGCTCGCCTCGGATCGGCGCGAAGCAGAACTCGCTTTCGACCGGCAGGGTGGTGATCGCCTCTCGCGCCGGGTCGGTCAACGGAGCCTCACGCGTCAGACCGTTCTTGGGCAGCGTGAACGTGCGCGTCTTGGCGTTGAACTGCTCGACAACCAGGAGGCGAGAGCGATCCAGGTCAACGTTCGTGCGACGCAGCGCATCCAACTCGCCGGGACGAAGGCCGGTGAACGCGGCGACCTGAAGCCACGCGGCAAACGACGGGCTCGCCAGCTCGCGTGCGCAGCGGATCATCTTCCAGAACGCGAGACGAGTGGCCCATAGATTAGGCCGCCTGCCGCAACAGCGATGGGGCTCGCGGCGATCATCCTCATGTTCGGCCCCGTCTCAGGGGCACACTTCAACCCGGTTGTCTCCCTGGCCGACGCGACGTTTGGCGGCATCCGTTGGCGTGAGGCGCTCGCCTACATCCCCGCCCAAGTCGCCGGGTGCGTGCTCGGCGCGATCGTCGCCAACGGCATGTTTGCGCTCGCGGCCGTCAGCATCTCCACACACCACCGCGCCTCCCCGGCGCACCTGTTCAGCGAGGTCATCGCAACCGCCGGCCTGCTGCTCGTCATCTTCTCGCTCGCCCGCACGAGACGGCTGAACGTCGCTCCGGCGGCAGTCGGCGCGTACATCGGCGCCGCCTACTTCTTCACCAACTCCGCCAGCTTCGCCAACCCTGCGATCAGCGTCGGACGCATGTTCTCCGACACGTTCGCCGGCATCGCACCCGCGTCGGTGCCCGGCCTCGTCGTGGCGCAGCTCGTCGGCTGTGGCTGCGCGATCCTCGTGGTCAGCGTGCTCTACCCGGACGTGACCCCGGAGGAGGCTGCCGAGGTCGTCCTGCCCCACCACGAGCAGCAGGCGAGCACCGATGGCGCGCTCGGTCAGCGAGTGTGAGCCCTCCAAACGGTCCACCGCGTCGGCGACCTTGAGCTGCTTCTTGCGCTTGGTCGCACCGAACGCTTCGTAGGTCTGCTGCAGGGAGCGCGGCCCTTCGCCCTCGGCGCTGCGCACGATCAGACCCTCAAGGACCGCGTGCTCCCAATGGCGCTCCTCGCGGTCGCCGGGGGTCAGGCTCTCGACAGCCTGGCTGATCTCGTGGAAGCGCACCGCGGCGTGCGCAGCGACGGCAAGGTCATTCCAGCGATGGATGAGCTTGCAAGCGCGCAGACGGCGCAGGCTTTCGCGGACATCACCGGGGACGCTGAGCGTGCGGGCAAGCTCGTCTTCAGCCCACGGTCGCTGGCGCTCGGGGTCCAGCATGAGGTTGAGTACGGCGCGGTCGAGGAGCGCGTGCTCCTTCAACCCCTCTGGGATACCGAGCTTGTGCGTCTGCGACACGAGGTCGCACGTTTCGAGTGAGCTAACGCGGATTGGAGGGTCGGCTGATGTCGAGAGCGTAGTTCCGGGCTCGTGCTCGATGGCCTGTCCCCACCCTGACGTGCGTCGTCGGTGCTGAGCCGGGGGGTTCGAAGCTCGGGGTAGAAGCCCAAGGGCGCCCGTTCCATCCGGGGGCCACAGGCGAGGGGAAGACCGGACGGGTGAATCGCGTGAACCTCCGTTGATGTCTCGTGATCAACCAGCTCCGCTGATGGGATGTAGTAGCGGGGTGCAGGGACTGGCCGCTGGGAAGCGGCAGGCGCCAGCTGATGAATGCATGTCAGCTGGGTGAGCATCGCCGTCCCCGGGATACAGGAGGCACCCACCCCGGTCGCAGCTCGTGCGTGTGGAACGTGGTAACCCCGTCAGGGTCCGGGTTTCTGGCCCGGTAAGCCGACCGCGAGGAAGGCCCAACTCTCTGGCGGGAATCGGATGACCGAGAAGCGAATGCCGGTGGCCGAAAGGCAACAGGAAACCGGGGCATATGGCTGGCCCTCCGCTGGTCGTCCCGGATAACTGGCCGGATACGGGGCAGGAGTGCCCGGACCCGAAAGGGTGCTGACGCGGTCAGGTGAGCCTGTGAAGAGGATTGATGACGATGGCATCGGAACCGAAGGACAAGTTGGACGCCACGGCGCTGTTCGTGGCGAACGGACCAGAGGACGGGATTCTCGCGTGGGACGCTGTTGATTGGCGTGCTTGCGAGAAGTGCGTACGGCGCCTGCGCCAGCGGATCTTCACGGCAAGTCGGGCAGGGGACCTGAAAAGGGTCCGCAGTTTGCAGAAGTTGATGCTTCGCTCGCGTGCCAACACGCTTTTGAGCGTGCGGCGGGTGAGCGAGCGTAATGCTGGCCGCAAGACGGCGGGCGTTGACGGTGAGGTGCTGCTGAGCGCCAAGGCCAAGATGGATTTGGCTGAATGGGTGCAGCGCAGCTCCGGGCTGTGGCGCGCTCGTCCCGTCAAGCGGGTGTACATCCCGAAGCAGGGCAGCAGCGGGAAGCGGCGCCCGCTCGGTATCCCCGTGATCGTTGATCGCGTGCAGCAAGCACGTGTCGTGAGCGCGTTGGAGCCCGAGTGGGAGGCGCGGTTCGAGCCGAGGTCCTATGGGTTTCGGCCCGGCCGTGGCTGCCATGACGCGATCGCAGTGATCTACGTGACCGCCAACGGCAAGTGCCCGAAGCGGCGGTGGGTGCTGGACGCAGATTTGGCGGCGGCGTTCGACCGGATCGACCATTCCCACATCCTTCACCAGCTCGGCTCGTTCCCCGCCAGGGGACTGGTCAAGCAATGGTTGAAGGCGGGCGTGGTCGAGGATGGCCGGTTCGCTCCGACCGAGGAAGGTGTTCCTCAAGGCGGGGTGATCAGCCCCGTGCTGCTGAACGTCGCGCTGCATGGGATGGAGCAGGCCGCTGGGGTTCGCTACCACACGACCGGCAGTCACGCCGGACAGACGGTCGCGGGCTCCCCGGTGCTCATCAGGTACGCCGACGATCTGATCGCCTTGTGCCACACAAGAGACGAGGCGCTCAAGGTCAAGGCACAGCTTGCCACATGGCTGACGCCCAGGGGCCTGGCCTTCAACGAGGACAAGACACGGATCGTCCCCCTCGAAGAAGGCTTCGACTTCCTGGGATTCAACGTCCGCCGGTATCACGGCAAGCTGCTGATCAAGCCGAACAAGGCGGCCATCAGACGGGTCCGGGAACGGCTGCGCACCGAGATGCGGTCCCTGCGCGGGACCAACGCACAAGCGGTGCTGCAACGGCTCAACCCCATCATCAGGGGCTGGTCGGCCTACTACCGGGGGGTGGTGTCCAGCGAGATATTCAGCGCGCTGGACGACTACGTGTGGAAACTCACCTACAAGTGGGCGACCTACGGCCACCCGAACAAGTCGAAGCGCTGGGTCGTCAAACGGTACTTCGGCAGGTTCAACCGCTCCAGGCGGGACAGGTGGGTGTTCGGCGACCGCATCAGCGGCGTCTACCTGCTCAAGTTCGCCTGGACACGGATCATCCGACACCAGCTGGTCACGGGCGCGTCCTCCCCGGACGACCCCGCCCTGGCCGGATACTGGGCCGAGCGGCGAGCAAGGATGCCACCCCCGACGATCGGCAAGGCCAGATGGCGCCTCTACAAGGCCCAGCATGGTCGTTGTCCGCTCTGCGGAGACTGGCTTCAGCCCGCCGATGACCCGCCACCAACCCCACAAGAGTGGGAGCAATGGCTGGCCACCAACCGCAAGACGATCAAGATCGCCACGCACAAGGACGGCACGTCGGAAGAGACCGAACCCCGTCTCCTACACACCCATTGCCACCGCCAGCACACCGCCGGGAACAGCAATGGACCGGCGCTTCTGCCTGCCCACGAGCCTTCGGGGCTTGCTTGAGCCGGATGCAGTGAAAGTCGCATGTCCGGTTCTGAGGGGGGCCGGGCGCAGAGATGCGTCCGGCCTACCCGGCGGGGAGTTACAGCTCCTTGATCGGGTCGGGGCCGGGCTTAACCCGGCCCCTCCCACACCACCGGACATGCGGGTCCGCATCCGGCGGTTCGCGTCGTGTCCCGGAAACGGTGGTAGGGATCGGCGAATCCCTTCAGGCCTTGCTCGGTCCAGTAGGCATCTGGTAGGGCGCGCTTGAGGAAGGTGCGTGCTGCGCGCCAGGAACCCTTATTGGTCATGGCCCACTCACGGGCCTCCCTGTCGGGCATCCCCAGCGCTTGCAGGCGGCTCCATCGTGTTCTGATGCGCTGCCATTCCTTCCAACGTGCCTGTCGCATCCTGCCTCTGAGCCAGCTGTCGAGCTCGATGAACGGTGTGGGCGTATCGGCAAACGCAAAGTAAGCCGTCCACCCCACCGTGAAGCGGTTGATCTCTGTGATCCTCCGCTGCATCGAGACGCCCCAAGTGCGACAGGTCAGAAGGCGTATTTGGTCCTTGGCCCGCTTGCGAGCCTTGGGGTCCAGACGCACCTTGACCTCGCCGCGACGGCGGTAGAAACAGAACCCCAACAAGGGCTGCCTAACCGACCAGTCAACCGTCGACTTCCCGTGGTTGACCTTCAACTTGAGGCGATTCTCGACATATCCGCTGACGCCCTGAAGGACTCGATGTGCCGCGCGCTCGCTCCCGACATAAATCCTGCTGTCGTCGGCGTAACGCACGAAACGGTGTCCGCGTCGATCAAGCTCCCAGTCGAGGCCGTCGAGCATGACGTTACTGAGCAACGGCGAGAGCGGGGAACCCTGCGGGGTCCCATCCTCGCTCGTGTGCACAACACCGTCAGCCATAACGCCCGCGTCCAGGTAACGCCGAATCAAACGGAGCACCTTCTTATCCTCCACCCGCCTTGCGACCCGCGCCATCAAAGCGTCGTGGCTGACCCGATCAAAGAACGAGTCCAAATCCACCTCGACGCACCACCCCGCGTCACCATCTGCGATGAACTGGCGTGCCCGCTCGACCGCTTGATGAGCCGAGCGCCCCGGCCGAAAACCGAAGCTATGGGGATGGAAATACGGATCAAAGACAGGCGTGAGCACCTGCGATAGCGCCTGGCAGACCAACCGATCTACCACCGTCGGCACTCCCAGCATCCGTCGTCCACCAGAGGGCTTGGGGATCATCACCCTCCTGACCGGCGACGGTCGGTAAGTGCCCGCGTCAAGCATCGAGCGAACCCGCAGCCAATGGTCCTTCAACCACGGCCGCAGCTCCTTGCTGCTCATCCCGTCGATGCCAGCGGCACCGGCGTTACGCTCGACACGTCTGAGCGCCTCGGCAAGATTCTCCCGGGCCAGGAACTGCTCCCAGAGACCTGCCGCTGCGGGGTGAGGTGCGGTGTCACACGCCGCCGAATGATCGCTGCACTCTGGACCGGACTCCTCAGGCTTCACCATCAGAGCACCCCGCCCAGGCCCCTCACGGGGTTGGCTGCGGTCAAAGCGACCATCACGAGCACGAATGTCCTGCGCCTCGACTTCACGTTCAGCCCTTCCCAGCGACGAACGATCCCGCCGGTACTATGGCCTCTGCTGACTTCTCCACGGCGAGCACCAGCCTCTCGACCGGCACCGTCCCCCACCCGGCGATCACAAACTCGTGACCAGGCATCACGGGACACCCCTGGAGATCTCCCCAGGTAAGACCAGCAACCTTCACCACGCACCCGCCGCATATACGTCTCGGCCCCTTGATGACATAGGGCTTCGCCATCTACAGCTGGCTCGCCCGGACCGCGCCGCCTCAAATGCGATTCGTGTACCTCGGGTCGCAGATTCGTCCTCCAGCTTCCTTCCCACCCCGCCTCACGACGACGCAGTTGCCTTCGACTTGTGGTTGGTGCCATCAACCCCCACAGGGGACTCACACCCCCAAGCTGCTGATCATGCTGAGCGCACCGCCACGGCGCCGGGGCAGTTAGAGCTGCCGCCGGCGCCATCAGTTTTCAGTTGTGGACTGACCGTACAAACCGCGTGTCCGCCTGTGAGCCGGTGACGCGAAGTTGACACAGAGCGAACCGAAGATGTAACGCAAGCAGCGGCGCGGTCCTCGTGATGCGTTAGGATGTATGTATGAGGCGCACGACGATCATGCTGCCCGAGGAGGTCGATGTGCGGTTGCGGCTGGAGGCGCGTCGGCGCGGCACGTCGGTCGCTCAGGTTGCCAGGGAGGCGATCGAGCAGCAACTGCCGGAGCAGACCGATGGGAGCTTGAGCTTCTTCGCCGTCGGCGACGGCTCGCCTCGGGATGCCTCTGAGCGGGTCGATGAGCTGGTCGCCAAGAGCGTGCGCAAACGCCGGGCTGGGCGCCGGTAGTGCTGATTGTGGACGCCGGGCCGCTGTACGCGGCGGCGGCGCGGAAGGACAAGCACCACGAGCGCGCCGTCGCGTTGCTCTCCAGCAGCCCGCGGCCCCTGCTCGTCCCCGCGCTCGTGGTGACAGAGGTTTCCTATCTGCTCGCCGACCGGATCGGCGCTCACGCCGAGCTTGCGTTTGGCCGTGCGCTCGCGGACGGCGAGCTGGTGGTCGAGCCGGTGGCCGACTCGGACTGGTCTCGCATCTACGAGCTGATGGAGCAGTATCTCGACCTGCCGCTGGGGATGGTCGACGCATCGGTGATCGCGCTGGCCGAGCGCCGTGAGGTGGACGTGATCGCCACGCTCGACCAGCGGCATTTCAATGTCGTGCGGCCACGCCACGTCGAGGCGTTTAGGCTCGTCCCCTAGCCGCGGGAGCACAGCCGCGAGAGCTAGGTCGCTCCCCTACTCGCCCGCCCACTCGGGCGATGTGGCACCGTGCTTCCACTCCTTGGTGGCACCGCCGCCCTGCTGGCGAAGGAGCTGGGAGTAGTCGGCGAGCTGGTGCTGGAAGGCGAGCTCCTCGCGCGGGTCCTGCCCGCCGTCGTCCAGTTCGGCTCGCCACCCACCACCGCGCATCACCGCCCAGCTCGGTAGCCTGCGCGCTCCGCTCCCACATTTACGAAGCTGAACGCCCACCCACCCGAGCGCGGGGCGGTGCAGAAGGAGAGCGATAGAACGCGCTGATCGAGGCCGTCAGCGGTCGGCCGCCTCGTCTACCAGCCGTTCCCAATCTTCGCGCAGCGGCTCGACCCCGAGCTCCACGATCGCCAGCGCGACGACTTGCTCGAAGCCGACCGCGCCGGTGGGTAGATGTACCTTTCCGAGCCACCGATCGCCGACCCGGATGTCGGCGGCGACGTGCATGTGCGGCCGGGAGATCGGGCTGTTGCCGCTTGGATGCCAGTGGGAGGAGACGAGCTCGCGGCCTTCGTGTCCGATCGCGTAGAGGTAGCCGACAATCTCAACATGCCAGCTATCGGTGTCCTGGCGAACCTCGTATTCCTCAGCGACATCGATCGAGAAGGGGCCGCCACGCATCTTCGGGTCGCGTCCTATTTCCCGGGTGAATTCACCGAGGCGTAGCTCCGCTGGCTGCGGATGTTATGCAGCGATCACCTCCTCGGCGTCGACGGTCACCGTTGGGGCGGGGTCCTCGCGCAGCTGACGGCGTAGCCGCTCGATTTCGGCGACGGTCTTGGGGTTCATCTTCACTCCACGCCAGCCGCGGCTGGAGAGCTCGAGTACGGCCCAGATCAGTGAGAGGGCGGATGTCTCGCTGGGGAAGCGGCCGATGACCTTGGTGCGCCTGGTCGGCCCTACTGCAGCGACTCGAGTGGGTGGTGACGTTCTGATGTAGTCGCCGAAGAGGGGTGCCGTGAAGTCGACATAGCCGCGTCGGGGGCTGTAGATAAGACCCTTGAGGTCGATCAGGTTCTGGCGCACGAGCGCGGTGCGGCGCTGGTCGGCGCCAAGCAGCGCTGACACCTTCGCGGTCTGCTGCGGCCCATCGCCGAACTCGGCGATCGCGGCCAGGTAGCGGCGCTCGGCTGCGGTCGCGCGGTTGAAGCGTACTCGGTGAAAGCCGCTGTCGAGCTGCTCTTGAGCAATCGTGTCGGCAGCTTTGGCATCGTGGTCGGTGATCGGCGAGCTGGCGGCGACCAGCCAGGCGTAGCGCCCGTAAGTCTGCAGAAAGAACGGGTAGCGGTCGGCTCGGGCGAGGATGAAGTCGAGTGCGGTCTGCTCGTACTCGACGCCCTCGCGCTCAGCGGGGAGCGTGAGCGCAGTTCGGGCGGCGTCCTCTGTGAGCCGACCGATCTCGACGTACTGGAAGAGGCGCTCCGCATAGGAGCTTGCCTCAGCGAGCCTGCCTGGGAGCTGTGGCAGTCCAGCGCAAACGAGCGCCACGGGAAGCTGACGCTGAGCGATGCGATGGAAGGCCGCGAGCAGTGCCTGCAGGTCCTCCTTCTCGGCGAACTGCATCTCGTCGAAGAAGAATGCGATGCCGCCCTCAGCCTCGCGGGCTGTCTCGCCAAGCTCGACCAGGACATCCTGGAGATCGACATCGAGCTGCCCGCTGTCACCGCGTCCAGGAGTCGGGGCGACATCGACCTTGAACGTGATCCCAGCGGGCATAGCTGTGACCGAGAAGCTGCTGATGACCGACAGCGACCTGCGCAGCCGCTCCCGGACACTCTCCCGCCGTGCGAGCGATTGCGCGGCCTGCACTGCCACCTGAGCAAGCGCTGGACGCAGCGGTCCACGGCCGCGCAGCTCGATGTAGCCCGAGCCCCATCCGGCCTCTTCGGCCTCCGCAGCGAAGCGGTTCAGTAGGACCGTCTTACCGACGCCGCGAAGTCCCCACAACGCAAGGTTCTGCTCAGGACGCCCGGCAGCAAGGCGCTTGAGCAGCACACCGAAGCTCGTCTGCTCTCCATCGCGACCTGCAAGCTCCGGTGGTGGCGTACCGGCGCCTGGTGCGTAGGGATTGAGGACCTCGTCCACACCACGAGTATATAGCTTTATATGGTTGTATTTGCTCAGGGCATAAAGTCAAATAATCCCGTGCCGATGCGGCCTCCGAACTGTTGGTCGGAGCCGTTCGCTCCGGAGGGCCAGAGATTTGAGAAGGGCCATCCAACCCCTGGCTTGATCACCGGCCAGCGTGGCAGGCAATCGCCATGCTTTGCAAGTTGTCCGAGAAATTGTTCCCCGTGGGGGGCCTTTCTTTCTCAAGGAGCAAGCCGCAGTTTTTGGCTCTATTACTTGCTTTCCCTGTAGTCGGGGAGACTGGCTTAATTTGGCTTAGATCCTTGGTTTTCGGCGGGTTCGCAGCCGTTTTGCAGCCGGTATGCACACTGAGCGCACGCCACGAGAGTCCACGATGCACGCTTGATGCACATCCTACCGAGCGGAGGTGTCGTAACCAGCAACCGCCCGGCCCCGCCCGTCATGAGAGGTGATGCTCGGGCAGCCCGAGCGTCGCGGCGTGCTCCCGTAGGTAGTCGCGGAGGTAAGGGAGCGCGAACTGGACGCGACCGTACCCCGCAGGTGCGATCAGCTCAAGCGCGATCAGCCGCAGCCGGTATTGGCCTGCATAGTTCGAGTCGACGTTCAGCCGTTTAGCGATGTCACCGAGGAGCGACGAGCCGTCGTCCCGGGCCATTGCGAGGAGGAACGACTTATCGACATCGGAGGCCTCGGAGAGCGCCGGCGCGTGCACGAGCTGGCCGAGTCGCCGCCGCGCGGCGGCGATGCCCTCTTGCGCCGCGTCCAGAGTGATCTCGCCGGCGGTGCTGGCCTTGCGCCACACCTGGTCGCCTACGAGCTGGATGAAGAACGGGTACCCCTCGGTCGCAGTGACCATTGCGTCGAGGGCATCGTCGGCGATCGACTTCCCGCGCGTCGCGATCGGCTGAGCGATCGCTTCACGGACAGCGGCGTCGGCGACGGCTCCAACATGATGGCGGTCGGCACGACGCATGAACGTGAGGACTTCGTCGTTGAGGAGCTCGTCGATCGCGGCTGGCAGCGCGGCGCCAGCGAACGCGAGATCGCGGCGCTCACGGAACGCGTGCTGGACAACCGTCCCGAACTCGCGCAGCTCGGCCGCCTGGCGGTAGTGGAGCTCATCGAGCGTGATCAGCAGCCCCGTCTCCCGCTCGGCGAGCAGGTCGGTCAGCAGCTCGACCTTCGAGCGGAAGGAGAGCGTACGCGTATGCTGCTCGATGGTCTGCCAGTCGAGCGAGCCGAGGTTTGCCGGCAGCCCGAAGCCGCTGAGGCGTCGCTTCAGTGCGGCTGGGTCGTGCTCGGCAAGCAGCCGCGGCAGATGATCATCGGCGAGCCGGGTGAGAAACCCGGGCGTCGCGGTCTCGGCGACCACCAACCAGCCCCGCGCGCGGGCGGCGTCCTCGACAGCGTTGAGCAGCACAGTCTTGCCCGCGCCGCGCGCACCCGCGTAGAGCGTCGCGCGTCCTGCCGAGCCGGGACCGTCGTCGAGCGCCTCGCCGAACAGCTCGATCAGCCCATCGCGCCCAGCGAGCAGCGGCGGCGGCGAGCCGAACGTCGGCGTGAACGGATTGTTCGTGGCCACACCTGCACAGCTTACCGCAGTCTTTAGTGGTCTTTAGTTCTTTTAGTTCTTTTTAGTGGCGTCGTGATGGCCCACCCGCCAGCACACTCGCTCCGCTGAAGCGTCGCTCACATCTGAAAGCTCGCCAGTTGGCGAACGACACGAACGACGGCTGTGACCTGCTCTGGGGCCTCCTCGGCACGCAGCACCTCGATCACGCGCCAGCGGGCGACATGCACAAGTTCAAGACACTAAGATCGAGCCCGCTTACCCGTAGGCAGCCGCGACATGAGGAGTCAACGGATGGCACGCCGTAGCGTGTGGGTGCAGATGCAGCGCGAAGCCGAGCGCCGCCGGCGCGAAGCCGAGCGAGCAGCTCGCGCGCTCGAGCAGACGCGGCAGCGCCAGATCAAAGAGGCTGCCCGTCAGCGTGCGTACGACGAAAAAGAGCAGAAGCGACTCTACGTCGAGCAGCGCGCACACGAAGCCGAGCGGCTTACTCGGGAAATCACAGAACGCATCGAGCAGCTCGAAGGACTCCTGGCCATCTCGCTCTCCACCGACACGTCATTTGAGATCCAGACGCTGAAGGAGCACCCGGCCGCGATCCCGTTCGAGCCCGGCGAGCTGGCAATCCCAATCGAGCCTCCGGTCAAGCAGCTGCCTCCTCCCCGTTCGGGCCTGGGCAAGTTTCTCCCGGGAGCAAAGGGGAAGCACGCACAGGCCGTGACCGAGGCCGAGGCTCAGTACGCGCAGGAGCTCGCCAAGGCTGTCGAGGCCGAGCGCAACCGGCAGATGGCGCTGGGTGCCGCCGAACGCGATCACGACGCACGAGTGCACGCCGAGGCCGAGCGGGTGACGGCCCAGAACAACGAGGTGGACGCGTTCACAGCCAGCTATGACGCGCGTGATCCCGACGCGGTCGTCACCTACTGCTCGATGGCGCTCGCCGCCAGCCGATACCCGGACGGGTTTCCTCAGCAACACAAGATTGCCTACGTGCCAGAGTCGCGACAGCTCGTCATCGAGATGGACCTGCCGACGTTCGACGTCGTCCCGGACGTCGCGGAGTATCGCTACGTCAAAGCCAAAGACGAAATCGCCTCCAAAGCACGGCCGGCAACCCAGAGCAGAGCGCTGTATGCAAACGTCGTCGCACAGGTGACGCTGCGATCGGTGTACGAAATGTTGCGCGTAGATCGGACTGGCCACATCGAATCAGTGGTCTTCAATGGACACGTCGACACCATCGATCCCCGCACGGGACAGCCCACGCATCCCTGCCTGATCACGCTTCGCACAACTCGTGACCTTTTCGACAGCCTCGACCTTGCGCGAGTCGAGGCTGGTGCCTGTCTCCAAGGACTCAACGCATCGGTCTCACGCAACCCAGCGGAGCTTGCCCCCGTGCGCCCCGTGCTCGAGTTCAGCATGGTCGATCCGCGCTTCGTCGAGAAGACGGACGTCCTGTCGTCGATCGACCACCGGCCGAACCTCATGGAGTTGACACCCGGCGAGTTCGAGACGCTGATCACGAATCTGTTCGAGAAGATGGGCCTTGAGACACGGTTGACGCAAGCCTCCCGCGACGGCGGAGTTGACTGCGTCGCCTACGATCCGCGGCCCATCTTCGGCGGCAAGGTCGTCATACAAGCGAAGCGCTACAAGAACACGGTCGGCGTGAGCGCAGTGCGGGATCTGTTCGGGACGATGCAGAACGAAGGAGCGAGCAAGGGAATCCTCGTCACCACCAGCGGATACGGCAAGGCATCGTTCGAGTTCGCGCAGAACAAGCCCCTCGAGCTGTTGAGCGGCAGCAACCTGCTCTACCTGCTCGAGGAACATGCAGGCATCACCGCCAAGATCGAACCGCCTGAGGATTGGGCTCAGCCCGACGAAAAATCGGCCGGCGAAGCGCAGGTCGAGACAAATCCTCCACCAGTGCATGTCCAACTTCCGACGGCTGTGCCCGAGACTGATGCGGTCTAGCTGCTCGGACCCCGTTGACCGATGGCGCACCTGCAAACCTGATGCCCGACCGGCACCGTCCATCCCAATCAGAATCCAAAAAATCCGAATCGGGTAGACAGGCTCAACTTGGCTTTCCTATGCGGTTTTCGGGCGGATCTGCGGTCTTTTCGCGGTCCCAAGTCACGAGTCAGTCTCGCCGCGTCGTCAAGCAGCTTACGCACCGCACATCTGACGCCAGGACTCGGCGATAACGCGACCCTCGCGCGGCGCGCAGTCGACCATCATGCCCTGCACCCTCCCGCGGCGCTGTGCAAGCGCCTCGTCAATCACGATCAACGTCCGCCGGAGCGCCAAAGCCTCGCAGCACTCGGCGTAGGCGGCCGGAGTCGGGACCCCTCAGATCACGAACGTCGCGCTGTGACGTGCTCGCGTCACAGCGGCTACAGCGCTCGCAGTCCGCGAACCTCTACGCCCGCGTCAACCAGATGCTCGCAGACAGCGGACGCTACGAATCGAGTGGCTCCGGTACCGGCCGGCTCTGGCGACTCTCTGCCGGCACTGCCACACCGTTCGCCGGCGACGATCGCGCGCTCGCCTCGCTCGCCTGGTCGCTCGGCGAGTTCAAGATCATCCGCTACAAACCAGATGCGAAGAAGCTCTCGCCGCTGCTCGACAGTGAGGAGCTGACGCGGTTGCTCGACGGCCTGCTCGCCGCGAGCGCGATGGATATCGCCACGATCTGCCGCGCTCTGCTCCGCTTCGCTCTCGAGGACCCAGCCGAAACAGAGCCGCTCGAGCCCGACATACACGCCGAGCGGGTCGGCGCCGACCCGCAGCAGGTGATCCTGCAGCGCGAGGTCGCGACCGCGGCGCTCGCGGAGCTGACCGAGCGCCAGCTGCAGGTGCTGATCGGCGCCGAGCGCGGGGAGAGCACAAGGGAGCTCGCGTTGCGCCTTGGCTGCTCTACCGGCACGGTCTCCCACGAGCGGGGTCAGATCGGCGTCGCGCTCGCGCGCGTCGGCGGCGATGATCCCGCGGTATTGAAGGAGATCCTCGATGCTCTGTTCATAGGAGAGGAATGAGCTGCCCGCCCGTCACCGACCTAGCCGCGCCTAACGCCGCCGCAGTCTTCGCCGATCACCTGGAGGTTTGCGCGCGCTGCCGTGCGCTCCTCGCGTGCCTTGAGCACCACGAGGAGCAGCTCGATCCTGCGCCGAACACCCCGCGGCCGGTGCAGCCAGCCGAGCCGGCCCTCGCAGGCTCCGTCTGGAGCTTCTGGGCGCCGCAGCGCAAGGATGCTGCTCTGCCGGGCCCATCACCGCGTGATCGACCGGCTGATCGCAGAGCACACCGTCGAGGGGCTATTGAGGATGAAGCGCGAGCACGAGGCGCGCATCCTCGCACTGACCGCGATCACCGCCGAGCGGGGAAGCGTCGTGCTGCGCGTGATCGGCGCGGTGCGCGGCGCACCGGTGCAAATCCCGCGCAGCACCGTCGCGGTAGCGGTCACCGCAGACGGGCGTTTCCCGCGCTACCCGCTTGCGCTCGCCAGCGAGGACATCGAGATCGACCTGCGCAACCTGCCCGAGGAGGGCGGCGAGGCCTACTGGAGCGTGGGCGAGCGGATCATCGAGCAGGCCGCGCAGCGAATCCGCGATGCGCAGGGACCAATCGCGCACCTGTCGGTGTTCGCGATCGCTCGAATTCCGCTGCTGGTCCCGCTCGGTTTCCATCTCGACGACAAGATCGCGGCGACGATCTACCAGCGCCGCCGCGACGGTACAGGAGACGGGGAGTGGTTGTCGGACCCCGACGCGCCGACCGTCTCCTTCGAGGAGCAACAACTGTCAGGAGAGCCGGGGAGCTCACGGGTGGCGCTCGCGGTCTCCCTGACCGCTCCCATCGGCGAGGAGGTCAGCACCACCGTCAGCGAGGACACGGCGGTGCACGAGATCACCCCGGTCGCGGTCCCGTATGGCCGCGACGTGCTTGGCGCGCCGCAGTCGCTCGCGAACTTCGCCGAGACCTACCATCGCCTGCTGGCGAGGATCAAGCGGGAGCATCCCTCTTGCCGCGAGCTACAGATCTTCCCGGCTTGCCCTGCCTCTGCGGCGATCGCGCTCGGCCGTGGCGCGATGCGTCACGCCCAACCCGCGCTCATAATCTATGACCGCGCCGGCGACGGATACTTTCAGCGTGCTTTGGATCTGCGGTGAACGATCGCGCGTGACCGCAGGGTGTTTGCGCGTCTCACCGGGGTGACGCTCAGCGTAGTCGGCCATCGCGCGCTTTGTGCGCTCGCGGGCGCGACGCTCGGAGAGCTTGGTGAGCTGAACGCTAACCACTCTCATACCGCCACAAGAAGCCGGGACAACCAAATCAGTGATCGGGGAGACAGGATTTGAACCTGCGACCGCCCGGCCCCCAGCCGGAGGGCTGGGGTATCGCTCAGTTGATAGGGCCTATGTTTGTTGGGGTTTCTGTCGCTGAGTGCTTCTGAGCTTCGCTCAGTTTGTTCCCCAAATTGTTCCCCAGGGCATCCGCGACCTCTCGACTCCCAGGAGGGTCGGAGATCCCGATGCTCGCGCTGGCGAACACGAACTCCTCACGGAACTGCTCCAGCTCACGGACGGCCTGCGGGCCTTCCTCGTGGGCCTCTTGCTCGATGTCTGCGGTCAGTTGGGTGAAGTCAGATGACATGGCGCGGAGGGGTTGAGGCGATCCAGAGCCGGCAGATCGCGGTTTCAGGCGGCGATCACCTCGATCGGGGCGTGCCGTGCCTGCTTGCGCTTGGGCTGCCGACGTACTCGCATCTCGATGTAGACATCCAGCGCATCGGCAACATCGGCGACGGTATCAAGTTGCACGTTGCGGCCCTTGCCGTCCAGCAACCGCGAGACGACCGAGGGCTTCACGCCGATCCGGCGTGCCAGCTCGGCCTTGGAGATCGTGCTGCCCGCACGAACCTCGTCGAGAGCGATCAGCAGCTCGGCGAAGGCGACCAGCTTGGCGACCTCGCGCTCGTAGGCAGCACGCTCCCCAGCGGTCGGGAAGGTCTCCGCCAAGAGTTCGGCAAAGGCTGCGCTTTCCTTGGACCTCTGCATCAGGGACCTTCCAGATCGGGTACAGCAATCGTAGCACAGAAGCTACGAAATCTGCTGAACCTCGGTTGCGGACCGTCTACCCCAGCCGCATTCGCATCTCGCGTGCCTCGTCGGCGAGCCGCGCGAACAGAGAGACCTCTCGGTGAGACGTTTGGTCGGCGAGCAGCACCTCCTCGTCGACATCCAGTTGCGCGAGGCCCGCGAAGCGGGTGCGGACCGCCGCGCAGATCCTCTCCTGCTCCGCCGTCCTGTCGGTTTCGTTGCGTGGTACGAGGCCCTTGAGGTCGATCCACCGAAAGCTTCCCGGCGTAATCGCCGCCAGCATCGAGGCCGGGGCATAACGAGCGTGGCTGCGCTGATCGATCCATGCCTTCAAGACAGCGAGACGGCGGACGAGCACATCGTCAAAGGGCCTGCCAGCCCAGAGGTCGAGGTCGTAGACATCCTTGCCTGAGCCCTTCATCCTCCGGCTGCAAGCCATAATCTTCTCGGCGATCATCTCGTATGGGTCGAGCCCGTGCAGGATGGGGACCCCACACTCCACCCGCGCCTGGTAGGGCGTCGGGACGAGAGGCAAATCAACCGTCGGGAGAACCGTGCTCATGCGATAGGAGATCTGCAACTCGAACGCGCCCTGCCCATGCTCGTGCGTGAACTCGACCGTGCCGCTGAAATTGTCCTCGTTTGAGTAGCGCACCCCGGCGAAGCGGAAGCGCAGGCCGTGGTACTGCTCCTGGAAAAGCTCCTCGATGTCCGCCTCGAAGCCGTTCTTGTGCTCGGCGTCCAGGTCGATGTCTTCCGAGAAGCGCCCCAATGACCCGAACACGCACTTGCGTAGAGCCGTTCCACCCTTGAACAACAGAGGCCCGGATGCGCCGCCGCCGTCCGGGCGGCCGACCAGCCCCCGCTTGTTGAGCAGGGCGAGCGCGTAGTGCAAGACGATGTCCTGGCCGGCCACCTCAGGAGAGACTCGAGCGCTGTGCGCGTACTGGCGGATCAACGCGCTGCTCACCATCAGCGGCCGACCTCCTCGCGGATCGCCTCGGGCGAGACGTTGAGCATCACGCCCCAAGCGTCAAGCACCGGGGCGTCCCCCCCGAGGGTGGGACCATCGTCCAGATGAATGAGGGTGCGATGAGTGCCACCCGCGGCCTGTCGCAGCGCAGGTGGAGCATCCATGCCGAGGACCTCAAGCAGAGCCCCTACACGGCGCATCGCGCGAGGTCCGCGGGGCAGCTCGCCAGCCATGCCGACACACAGCGCCCAATCCATGTGCTCGTGCGCACGCGCGAGTATCCGCGACAGCCCGAGTGCACCTCCCGCGAGATCCAGATGGCTTGCGCTATCGAGAACACAGCGCTCGACCCCGGCGACGCGAACCTTGTGCCCGTGCAACTCACGCTCATCCGAGCCCACCAGGGTGAAGCGACGCAAGCGCACCAGGCGCACCCCGGCCTGCGCCATACGCGGTGAGAGGGCCACACCGTGCACAGTCGCCACCAGCACCTCGCCGGGCCGATCGGGTGTCAGCCCGAGCTCGTGCGCCGCGGACGCAAACGAGACGTAATGCGGACGGACCCAGCCATCGAGCGCCGCCCAGGGATTGGGAGCAGACCATCCCCCCGACTCGCCCAACAGCGGCTCATAGCGCCCGCGTGTCAGCCGCTGCAGCCAGCCCTTGCGCTCCAGCCGCCAAACCAGCGTGCGGGCATGTTCGCGCGAGACGCCCACCGCATCGGCGACGGCCGCTACGTCGATGACCGCCGGGCGGTCGGTCTCCAGCCATGCGAGCACCTGCGCCTCACGAGGCCCGAGCGTACGCGGTCTGTACAGCACATCGTTCATGCAGAGAATGGTATCGCATAATTACACCAAACGTCATCAAGGCATACCATCTAATCGGGCGCTGAACTCCGCTCCCCGCTGAGCCGATCAAGCCCTTTCTCGCCCTCATCCGCGAACTCCGACGCAAACGCTTCGTTGACCATCTGGACCTCGCGCTCCGACGGCGCGTAGGGGGCGTAGATCTGCGTCGTCTTGCTGTCCGCGTGCCCGAGGAACTCCTGGATCGTGCGCAGCGGTTGCCCCGAAGCCGCGAGGCGAGTGGCAAAGCTATGGCGGAGGTCGTGAAACTTGACTTCCCGCACACCGGCCGCCCGGCAGGCCGCCTTGAAGCGCTTGGTGACCTTCGAGCGGTCCAGCGGGGAGCCAGTCTGCGGATGGGCGAACACGAGCTCGCCGTCGCCGCGGTACTCGGTGCGCTGGGACCAGCGGTCGAGCTCGCCGGCGAGGCGGTCGGCCATCGGCACCGACCGGCGCGTCGAGAGGTCGGACTTGCCGTCGGTCGAATGCTCGCCTCGCACGAACGTATTGCGGACACGGATGCGCTGAGCGGCCCAATCAATGTCGCGCCAGCGCAGCCCCAGCAGCTCCGACTGCCGCAGGCCGGTCATCGCGGCGGTCAGGATGAGAACCCGCAGGACCGGCCCGAGCACGTCCGGCGGGGGTGGCGGCGCGGGGCCACGGCGCCCCCGGCGGGTCGGTGCCGGGGCGCGGACGACGACTTCATCGGGGATCGCTCGCAGCACCGCCTCAAGCTCATCAACGGTGAGGAAGTGCAGATCAGGGTTGGCGTCCCCCTGCCGGCGGCGCCCCGGGCGGGTGGCGCGACGCACAGGGTTCTCGCGCACCCAGCCACGATCGATCGCGTGCTCGAGAATCGCGTGCAGGAAGCTCAGGACGTTGCGAATCGTCTTCGGCGAGCGGCCGTCGGCAAGCATCGCGCTCGCCAGTGCCTCGACGTGAGCCGTGGTGACGTTGGTGATCGCCAGCGCCCCGAGACGGGGCGATATGTGTACGCGCTGCATCGACTCGCACCCCTCCTGGTAGGAGCGCCGAGCACCGCCCAGCCGCAGCTTCTGCCGCAGCGAACCGCCGACCTCATCGACAGTCGGCGTATCTGCCCCCCGGACGGGCCGGGGAGCCCGCTCCTCGGCGTCCTGCAGGCGACGGAACTCCCGCTCGGCCTGGGCGCGCGTCAGGCCGTTGTCCTCACCGGGACGGCGAATCGGCCCGATCTTGCGGTTCAGCTGCCGCCCGTCGAGGGTTCGCCAGCGTCCGTAGTAGGCGCCTGACTTCTCGTAGAGGTGCCCGGTGCCATAGGTGCGCTTTGTCATCGTGACCGTTTATACGCTGCGCATCGGCTGGCATGGTCGAGGGGTCATCGGGGGCGACCTCCAATCATGCGGGTCGAGACGGCCTACCCGCCGCCGCTGGGATGGGGGCGACCCGAACGGCGCCCGCCGGCTCCGCCCGATCGATCTTCGAGCCGATCCATCCAGAGGACGAGCGCATCGCTTCGGTAGCGCACGTACCGCCCGAGCCGGATGTGCGGGATGCGATGCCGCCGCGTCTCCGCGTACACCCACGCAGGCGTAACGCGAAGCAGAGCGGCGACCTCCTCGGCGGTGAGGAGATCACCGCGAGCCGGGATCGGCTGATTCGCTGGTTCGGGCATCTCATGGTCAGTGACCACAACCGCCCGAGAGCGGCCAACGAGTTGCTGGCTTCGGCGAGACTGCCCAGCTCGCCGAACGCATGTGGGTCGATCCGACCGTCATCCGCCGTCTGGAGCGCGGCCAACGTGGACACACTGGCGCACCATCAAGCGTTCTGCGGAGTTTTGCGACTTTATCCGTCTCCGGGCGCACTACGGTGAGAGTCCGTGAGCGACCTACGGACGATCGCACTCAATGTCACCCTCGACGGCCGCCGGGCCGACAGCGAGACGACCTGCACGTGGGCAGGACCCTACGTCCTGGTGATCGCCACCGTGCTGCCCGAGTTGGGACTCGCCGTCGATGTTCACTCCACCTTCGTCGGTCACGAGGGCGTGCCGACCTGCGCAACCCACCTCACGCTGGGGCCCGTTGGACACGACCCGGTGATCGTCCCCGTCGAGCACGAGCGCGCGAACCTCGACCCGACGATCAAGTCGCGGGAGTGCGCCTACGAGCACGCAAGGGTCGTGCTTGAAACCCTGAAGCGCCTGGACTACGAGGTCGGGATCGACGTGCCCGACGACGCCTTCGAGGAGATGGAGCGCATTGAGCGCTGAGCGCCGCGTTGGGTCGGCCAGACCAGCGCTTCTTTCGGGCGGCCAGCAAGGCGTCCGCCGCGGGTGTTGTCCCCTTCCAAGGTTCGCACGCTGGCGCGTGCGGGTTGGTCGGGGATCGGCATAGGTAGCACGCGGGCTTTCGCCCGCTGTGACCGATCCTCCCTGCGGTCGGCTCTCTGATCGGCACTGCGCGCCTACGGCCAACGGGACTGCTCGCCTCGCCACAGCCAGCGCGGCCGACCACTTCGCGGCGGCCGTCGCACCCCTCCGGCCTGCGCTGCTTCGGGTTCGGCCTCGCCGCGCCCGGTCGCTCGCACGCTCGCAGAAAGCACAGACTACGTAGATGCTCACCCCAGCGGGGGCTGTGCGATCACTGTGTCCTACCGCGAGGGCTGAAGCCCCGATCGGCAGCCCGAGGGACTCACAGTGCATTTGGTCGCAGCGGCCGCCTTGCCGGACGCACGTCGCTTGCAGGAAGGAATGCCGTTTCGGTGTCATCCGAGTGGCCGCGTTGGGTTCTGGGCTGTCGGAAGAAGAGGAGACGCCGTACCCTGACCCTGCAACAGCCCCGCCCGTGGCAGGATCGATCACCCCCATCCGAATCTTCCTCGCGTCGCCAGGCGGTGTCGAGGACGAGCGTCGCGCCGTGGGCGGGGCGGCGGAGGAGCTGAACAAGTCGCTGCGCCCACAGGGCTGGCAGATCGAAATCAAGGGATGGGGGGAACGCGGCCCGGCCGGCGGCCGCGCCCAGGCTGACATCAACAAAGATGTCAACGCGTGCGAGGTGCTCCTCGCTCTCGTCTGGGACCGATGGGGCACACCAACTGGGGACAGCACCTCCGGGTTCGCGGAGGAGTGGGCGCTCGCTGTCGGTCGGCGCGATCGAACAGGGGTACCCGACCTGTGGCTGTACTTCAAGGAGCTACCGGCCGACGTTGACGAGGACGACGATCAGATTCGCCAGGTGCGTCAGTTCCGTCGGGCGATTGCCGAGAAAGAGACGGCGTTCTATAAGCCCTTCTCGACCATTGAGGAGTTCACGTCGTTGATTCGCGTGCGACTTCTTACTCTCGCCTTGGAGCGGAGCGGCCTCACTCGGGTCGACATCGGCGGTGCCGCTGTCGACTGGTCCGCCGCCTGTCACGAGGACCCGACATGGCTCGTCGCTGACGGACGGGAGCGCCAGAGCCTCGCGGACGAGCTCGTCGACAATGACCCCGGCGAGGCCGCGCCACTGCTCTCCGGCCTCGCGGACGACGTGGAGGCGACCGGGTTTACTCAGCATGCCCGCGGACTCCGGGCACGAGCATGCGAGGCATACCTCGCTGCAGGTCGGAGTGGCGAGGCGATCCGGCTGCTCCGCGTGATGCTCGGTCAGCTCACCTGGTGGATGGCGTTCGACGAGATCCCACGAGTCCTCCAGCGGCTAGCAGAGAAGCTGCCGCCCGAGATGGCCACTGAACTCGCCGCGTGGGGAGCGTGCGCTCGTGCGGCCGAGGACCCTGTTGGAACAATCACGAAGCTCGAACAGGCGCTCAAGGCGGACCATGCGATAGCGCTAGACGCCGAGAGCGCCGGGCACCTGCGGGCGATCCTTTGGCGGTGCCAGCTCCATGAGGGCCAGGGAGACGCGGTCGCCGCGGAGGACATCACGTTGCCTGGGATGTCGGCAGACGACCTGGAGCTGGAGCTCGCGATGCTCCACGCTGACGCCCTCCGAGCAGCAGGGGACCCAAAGGCGGACGCCGCCTGGCAGCAGCTTCGGGCGCTCGCCCTCAACTACCTGGAGAACGGTCCCGAGAGCGCCGCATGGATCCAGACCAGGGCCGCGCTTGACCTTGCGAATGCAGGGCGGCTCACTGCCGCGGAGAGCGGCTACGCGGACGTCGCGAGCCGCTGGTCTCATCTGACTGGCAGACAAGACTCGGCAGCACTATGTTTTTTTTCTGCCCAGGCCGCTTCGCGACTCGAGGACCCGTGGACGTTCGCCGGATGGGGGATGGCGGAGCTCGCGGCCAGCCAGCGCACGCCGGGTCGGAGCTTTGTAGGTCGCGCCGAGCAACTTGAGCAACAGGCTCTCCACGAGCGCCTGGAGGGTCGACCCGAGCAAGCGATCCCCCAGTTGCTCGCCGCATCTTGGTGTCACGAACGCGCGGGACTGTTGTCCGGGATCCTGAAGGACCGATCGCTGCTCGCGGCGCAGGGCTGTTCGACCCACATCTCGCTAGACACGCGCTCGCGCACGCCTCGTCCGAGGTCCGTGTCGCAGTGCTACACGCCTGGCAGCGATCAGGACAAGTGCTGCCTACGCCACCACTTCGGCGGCTCGCCCAGGATCCCGACAATCAGGTTCGATTCGCGGTGCTAGACGCGCTCACTAACCAGTACGACGATGAGGCCGCAAACACGCTGCGGGCAGACACGGACGCATACGTGCGCCGGATCGCCGTACGTCGGCTCTCGAACGTGGGCTGACTGACCACGCAGGGGGCTGGAAGCTCTATATCGAGCCGTGTTGGTCACGGAGATTTGTTCCCCAATTGTTCCCCAGACGAGCTCCCACTTCCTCGCCCGTAACGTCAAAATCTGCTAATTAGCAGGTATTTACTCGTATCGGGGAGACAGGATTTGAACCTGCGACCGCCCGGCCCCCAGCCGGGTGCGCTACCAGACTGCGCCACTCCCCGTGGCTCTGGGCCCAAGCCTAGCGCGAGACGACTCCAAGCGGGCGACGGGAATCGAACCCGCCCTAGAAGCTTGGAAGGCTTCTGTGCAACCACAACACTTCGCCCGCAAGCTGCCCTGATGTTACCGGCCCACATCCGTCCCACCACCCCGCTAGGGTTTAGGCGTGCCCCAACGGCCTCAACGGCCCCTCGCCATTGTAAGTGTGCTCGCTCTCGGCGATTATCTGCTGTGGGACTGGTCGCTCGGCACCAACCATGAAGTTGTTGCGCTGTTGTCCGGCATGACCTTGATCCCGCTGCTGATCGCCTTTGCGTGGCTGCTGCTCGTCGCGGCGGCGCACCTCATCGGCGGCGTCGCACAGCGGCCCAAGGTCGGCTCGGCCACCCATGCCCGTGCCAACGGGCGTCGCCATGGTCGGAGCAGCGCAGGGGTGGCCACTGACAGCGCGCTCGGCGCGACGGGGCCGCTGGGCTCGGAGGAAGCCGCCGCCGAGCGTGCCGCCACCGCCTCCCCGTCTTCGAAGCTCGCCGCGTGAAGCGCCGCTGGATCGCGCTCACAGCCCTGTTTGTGCTCGTCGGGTTGGCGCTCGGCGGGTATGTGTATGCGCACAACCGCACCGGCTCGATCTACCACCCGCACGCTCCCTTCGTGCCTCAAGCCAATCCGACGCTCCCCAAGCGCGGGCCGGAACGTTTCTCCTGGCCGCTGTACGGCTACACCAAGAACCACACCCGCTTCTACCCGGCTCCCGCCAGCCTGCACCCACCCTTCAGGCGCGTATGGGCCGTGGGCGGCGGCTCGTTGCGCGAGTTCCCCCCCGTGCTCTCCGAAAACCGCATCTTCCAGCTCACCGACAACGGCGTCCTCACCGCGGTCGACAAGTGGGACGGCCAGATCCTCTGGAGCCACGCGTTGGGCGCGCTCTCCGCATCCTCGCCCGCCGTTGGCGGCAACACCGTGTATGTGACGGTGCTCGCCCGGGCCAACGGCTCAGAAGAAGGGCGGATCGTCGCGCTCGACGTGACTGACGGCTCGATCCGCTGGTCGCACAACCTGCCCTCCCGCAGCGAGTCCTCGCCGCTGCTCGACCGCGGCCGACTGTACTTCGGCTCCGAAAACGGCACCGTGTACGCGCTCAAAGCCAGTAACGGCCGCACCGTGTGGACCTACCACGCGGCCGGCGCAGTCAAGGCCAGCCCCACGCTCTCGGGCGGCGTGCTCTACTTCGGCGACTACTCCGGGCATGTCCAGGCGATCAGCGAGCGCACCGGCCGGCGGCTGTGGCTGGCGGGCTCCGAAGGGGCGTTGTTTGGCAGCGGCACTTTCTACTCCACCGCCGCCGTCATCTATGGCCGCGTGTTCCTCGGCAACACCGACGGGCGCGTGTACGCCTACAACGCCGCCACCGGCGCGCTCGACTGGGCCTACCAAACCGGCGCCTACGTCTACGCCTCCCCCGCCGTCGCCGACGCTCCCGGCCTCGGCCCCACGATCTACCTGGGCTCCTACGACGGCAACTTCTACGCGATCAACGCCCGCAGCGGGCATGTCGACTGGAGCTACAACGCCGACGGCAAGATCTCCGGCTCGGCCACGATCCTCGGCAACGTCGTCTACTTCTCCGACCTCGGCACCCACACCACCTACGGCCTCGGTATCTCCACCGGCCACGTCGTCTTCCAGATCGACACCGGCGCCTTCGATCCCGTGATCAGCGACGGGCGGCGCGTGTACCTCACCGGCTACTCCGCCCTCTACGACCTCGCCCCGACGGGCTGAGGTCCAGCACCGGTAGGGCACGGTCGCGCCGCCGCCCCGAGGCGGGCGGGAGGCGCGGTCAGGTGAAACCGGCCGCACACCTCACGCCCGGCATGAGCGCCCCGCCAGCCCAAGTGCGCGGCCGAGCGAGAAGCGTGCGGCGACCGTCACGGCGCCCGCCCGCGAGACACTCACCTCGGTCCAGCCGCCCGACGCCTCCCCCACGCACGCCGCGCCGGCCGCCACCGTGAAGTAGCGGGTGTAGCGCACCCGTACCGTCAAGCGACCCGCCGTGCGAGCTCGCAGTGAAAACCAATCGTGGCCGACCCCGGTAAGGGTGCCCGGCCCCCGCACGAGCGGGGTGGGGTTGCGCACTGCGTAGATTCGCCAGTGCTTTGTGCGCCTCACTTCGCGCAGGTAGGGCAAACCCGCCTCGATCAAGCGACCCTCGCCGGCGCTCGAGGGGTCGAGCGGGGCATCCGGTAGGGCGACATAACTCACGGCCTCGGCGTCCAACCATTTGCGATATGCGCCCGCCGTCAGGTGTTTGCCGAGCAGCACCCCGTCGTAGCGCTCGTCCAGCTGCTTCTCCCAACCCCTCGCCAGCGACACCCGCTGCGCCAGCCATGCAGCCTCCCAATGGCCGCGCGTGAACGGCACCTCGACCCTCACCAGGCTGCCGCCGTGCGTCGCCACGAAGCGCTCCACCGGCAGGTAGTAGGAGGCGCTGGTCGAAATGTTCCCCGCCACCGCCTGCGTTTCGCGCACCGGGCCCCACACCGTCCACAAGCCGATCCCCAACAGCGCCGCCACCGCCACGGCGGAGAAGGGTCGCCCCGTGCTTTGCAGCGCGCATAGCAACAGCGGCCCGGCGAGCAGCACCCCGTAGCGCTCCACATTGGCCCCCATCGGGCTGTGCACCGCGACGCACGCCGCGCACGCCGTCAGGTACACCGCCGCGCCGCTCCACAGCAGCCCTTGCCGGCGCGGGAGCGCCACCATGAACCCCACGACCACCGCGGCGGTGGCGAGGAAGGAGAGCAGCGGGTAGGGCTCCCACCCTCCCTCTCCAAACAACGCCGCCAAAGCGCCCGCCACAACGATGGCTGGCGCCCCGAGCGCCAGCAGGCTGCGTGGCGAGCGCGTGACGAGCGCGTGCGTCAGCCCCGCCAGCGCCAACAGCACGCCCGCCACCGGGCTGCACGCGGCGCACACCGCCGCCAGCAGCGCCGCCGTGAGCACCCGGCTGTGCATCAGCGCGAGCACCGCCGCCAAGGCGAAGCTGACGCCCAGCGCGAACGTCACCCGTCCGCTCCACGCATCGCCCAGCGCCGCCACCACAAACCACACCACCCCCCACCGCGCGCCCGGTCCGTATGCCCTCACGGCGATCCGTTCGAACAGGACCGCCGAGGCCAGCACCGCCGCCGCGCCCACGGCACGTACCCCCACCAGCGCGCCCAACGGCGGGAATAGGAGGCTGTAGCCGGGCATGTCGTGGCCGCCATACCAGCGGCTGTCCCACAGCAAGAAGCCCGCTTCGCGGAACAGGTTGGCGCGGTATACCTGTGCCGCGAGGTCAGGTGTGCGCGGATCCACGATCAGCCACACCGCCACCCCCGCCACCGCGGTTACGACGCCCCACGGCGTCCTTGGCGCGGACGCTCTCGCCACGTACGTCCCCATCGGCGTCCACCCTATGGGAAGATCGACCAGGGCCCGGTGGCTACCACACCGGACCCCGGTCTCCCGCGAGTCAAACCTTTGCCTGTCTCGCGGTATCCCTACCTCTCAAACAATCACCCCACCCCAAAGTCGCGTTGAACATCGCCCGCCGTCTCCTACCGAGGGCCGTCACTCTGCTCGCCGGCATCGCCGCCTGCCTGCTCGCCGGCGGCTGCGCCACCAACCAGCCGGCACCGGCGACTGTGCGTGAGCTCGCTGAAGCGCAAACCTTTCCCTTCTATCGCGTCTACTGGACGGGGCCGCACTTCGGCGCCTACAGGCTGGTGGCGGCCGACGGACGCGCCAGCTACAGCAGCGCGATCGGCGACAGCGTCTACTACGGCAACTGTCTCCCCGGTAAGACCACCGCGCTGGGCGGCGGCGGCTGCGAACTGCCTTTGCGCGTCACCACGTTGATCTACACGCGCCACGCCAACGCCCCCCTCGGCGCGCAGCACAACACGATCATGCGCGGCGTCCCCGCGGTGATCTACAACGGCGGCGGGGCGGTTGAGCTCTACAGCGGGCGTGTCGCGATCGATGTCTTCTCGGACGACCTCGCCGAAGCGCGGCGCGCCATCGACCAGTTGCGCCCGATCAACGCGCCCGGCTCCGCGACGCAAGCGTTGCCGCCCCCGGTCTACTGCCCTGGTCTGTCAGGGCCACGATCGTCCGCGGTGCGCACGGCGCTGCTCAAGCTCCCCGGGCACCCCTGCCAGAAGGTCGACGCCACACTGAGGATCGATCGCGGCCTGTTCGGCAAAGGCTGAGAGCGCGAGCGCTCAGGCAACCCCGCGCGGCTGTGGGCGCAGCGGCTTGCCGATCTCCCCGCGCAGGCTGAGGAACGCCACCGTTCCAATCAACGCCGGGATCCACAGCGAGATCGCACGGTAGGTCACCACCGCCGCCAGCACCGTCGAGCCGGGGTGCACCCCGAACAGCAGCAGCATCCCCACCAAGCCTCCTTCCACCGCGAAGAAGCCCCCCGGTATCGGGATCGAGTTGGCGAGCATCCCCACCAGGTAGGCCATCGCCACCACCCAGAAGGTCGGCGTCGAGCCGTACGCCGCCAGGCACGCCCACAGGCAGGCCGTGTCCCACAGCCAATATCCCACCGCACCGCCGAGACGCCAGTCGTGGCGGCGAATCATCGCCACGGCGTCGCCGACGCCGCCGCCGATCGCCACCAGCGCGACCACCGCGCGGCCCTGCTCGCCGCTGCGGCGCTCGGCCGCGCGACGAGCCCAGCTGGCGGCCGCGAGCGTGCCGAGAATCGTCGCCAGCGCCGCCGCCGCCGGCAGCAGTGTCAGCAGCGCGTTGCGCGAGCCCGGCAACAATCCCAGCCACATCGGCACCCCGATCACCACCACCGCGGTGACGTTGACCGCGCTGGTGAGCACGAACAGCAGCACCGAGCGCTTGGCGATCCGCTCCACCGAGATCCCCTTGCTGCGAAGCACCCAGGCACCCAACGCGATTCCCCCCAACCCGCTGGCGGACACGACCGAGTTGACCGCCAGCTCCGCCAGCGACAGGCGCGAGGACAGACGCCGGCCCAGCCGCTGGAACACGAGCCCGAACAGCACCACGAATGAGATGCACGACAGCAGCTCAAACACCATCCCCACCGCAACCCATCCCCATTGCGCGTCGGTGATCTTCTCTCCGGCGGCACGCAGGCCCGGCACCGCCAGCAGCAAGCCCGCCACGATCGCGAAGAACACCGCGAGGCTGATGATCGTGTTGCGCAACCTGCGCGACTGCGCCGCGAGGCCATCCGCCGGCGACTCGAAGTCGACCCCTTGCAGGGGCTGTGCGCCGGCATCGCGCTCACCCCGCGAGCGGTCCTCCCCGGTCGCGGCGGGGGCGTCCTCTTCGCTGATTCTTCGATCTCTCTTCATGGTGCTATTAGCCTGGAAGCTCGCAGTTGGTTCGGATGGCGCTCGAGCCCACCTCTCGACCTCGCCAGCCCTCCCGCTCTGCACCCATCATGGCCGAACACGCGCGCATTCTCGTCGTCGACGACGAGCCAGCCGTCCAGCAGGCGCTCGCGCGGGCGCTCACGCTCGAACGCTACGAGGTCGAGCAGGCGGCGGACGGCGCCCGGGCGCTGGAGCGCCTCGGCGCCGAGCCCTACGACGCGATCGTGCTCGACGTGTCGATGCCGCGCATCGACGGCCTGGAGGTATGCCGGCGCATGCGCAGCGGCGGCGACCACACGCCAGTCCTGATGCTCACCGCGCGCGGGGAGATCGATGACCGTGTCGCCGGGCTGGACGCCGGCGCCGACGACTACTTGGTAAAGCCCTTTGCGCTACGCGAGCTGATGGCACGGCTGCGCGCACTGCTTCGCCGCACCGGCGAGGACGACCAGGAGCAGACCCTGACCTTCGCGGACCTGCGCCTGGACCGCCTCGCCCATGAGGCGTTCCGCGGCGAGCGCCCGCTGCACCTGACCCGCACCGAGTTCTTGCTGTTGGAGCTGTTTCTGCGCCACCCGCGGCAGGTGCTGACGCGCTCGGTGATCTTCGAGCACGTGTGGGGTTATGACTTCGGCGCCACCTCCAACTCGCTCGGCGTCTACATGGGCTACCTGCGCCGCAAGACAGAGGCCGGCGAGGAGCCGCGGCTGCTGCACACCGTGCGCGGGGTCGGCTACATCCTGCGAGCGTCCCAATGAGCTTCCGCCGGCGGGTGGCACTACTCGCGGCCGCGGCGGTGGCCGTCGCGGTGGTGTTGGCCTCCGCGCTTGGCTACCTGCTGGTGGCACACCAGCTGCGCGGACAGGTGGACTCGCAGCTGCGCGACCGCTACGGCCCCTTCATCGCGCGCTTCAAGCACGACACGGCTGAGAGGCTCGCACCCTTCTTGAGCGGCCAAGCACCGCACCGCAACCCGTTCGGCAACGTCCCACCGCGCCCCAACCAGGTGCAGGGTTACCAGCAGCTGGTGGACTCGGGCGGCAGGGTGCTGTTCAGTAGGGGAGGCGTGACGCTGCCGGTGAGCGCCGCCACGCGCGCGCTCGCGGCCAAGGGCGGCGGCTCATTCTTCGATGATGCCAATGCCGCAGGTGTCCACCTGCGCATCCTCGTCGAGGGAGTTCGCCCCGCCGCGGCGGGCTACCCCGGCCTGGCGGTGCAGCTGGCACAGCCGCTCACCGAAGACGATCACCTGCTGCGCCGGCTGCGGCTGATCCTGCTGCTGATCGCTGTAGGCGGGATCGCCCTCGCCGCGCTGCTCGGACGGCTGGTGGCGGATGCGGTGGTGGCTCCCGTCGGGCGACTTACGCGCGCCGCCGAACACGTCGCACGCACACGCGACCTATCCGAGCGGATCGACACCGCCGGCGCTGAGCAGGTTGGCAACGCCGATGAGATTGGGCGCCTGGCGGTGAGCTTCAACGCGATGCTCGACGCGTTGGAGCGCTCGATCAGTGCGCTCGACGCCTCCGTGCACGCCCAGCGCCAACTGGTGGCTGACGCCTCGCATGAGCTGCGCACGCCGATCACCAGCTTGCGCACCAACATCGAGATCTTGCAGCAGGCCCCCAACCTCGATCCCGGCGACCGTGAGCAGCTGTACGGCGAGGTGATCGAGCAGATCGAGGAGCTGACGCTGCTGGTGGGCGACCTGATCGACCTCGCCCGCGGTGACGAGCCGCCGGCGCAAACCGAGGATGTGCGCCTCGACCAGGTCATACGTGAGGCCGCTGAGCGTGCCCGCCGCCATGCGGGGTGGTCGGGTGCCGGCAACACGCTGCTCACCGAGCTCGCCCCGATCGTGCTCCCCGGGGTCCCCGACCGGTTGGGGCGCGCGGCAAACAACCTGATCGACAACGCCCTCAAGTACAGCCCGCCCGGCGCGCCGGTCGAGATCCGCTTGACGGGGCTGGGAGGAGCGGAGCTCACGGTGCGCGACCACGGCCCCGGGATCGCCGCCGAAGACCTGCCGCACATCTTCGACCGCTTCTACCGCGGCGCCGAGGCCCGCGGACGGCCGGGGTCGGGCTTGGGGTTGGCGATCGTGCGCCAGGTGGTGGAGCAGCATGGGGGCAGCATCGTCGCCGAGGCCGCTCCCGGCGGGGGCACGTTGATGCGGGTGCGTCTGCCCCGCGCGGAGCCGCTCGCCGCACAGGACGCCGCCGCGGCGCCTTCCTACCCCGCGACTGTCTGACGGCGGCGCGCGCGCTCGCGAAAGCGCGCGGGCGTCAAACCGTAACGGCGGTGGAAGGCACGGGCGAAGTGCGAGCCGCCGCTATAGCCCACCAGCCGTGCAACGTCGCGCACGGAGAGCGGTTGCTCGACTAGCAGTTCGGCCGCCGCGGTCATCCGCCGCGCGGTGAGATCCTCTTGAAAGGTTGTGTCGCCAAACTCCGCATATGCCCGCTGGAGCTGGCGCGGCGAGCAGGAGAGCGCGCTCGCCATCGCGCTCAGCGTCAGCTGGCGGCGATAGTGGCGCTTGACGATTACGCGCGCCAGCAGGTACATCCGGCGGCGTTCGCGGTAGGTGTCGGCCCGCACATCTCTCTACTCCGACCGCCCCCCTCCAGCGGGACTCGCCTCCTCACGTCGCCGACCGTCGGACACCTTCCGTCAGGCGTAACGACGGGCGACCCGTTCGGCCGCGGCGACGTAGGAGCCGCCAAACAGCACCGCGTGCACCAGCAACGGCAGCAGCTGCCACAGCTCCACGCGCTCCTCCCAGCCCTCCGCAAGCGGCGCGGTGTCGGCGTAGGCGGCAAAGACGCGCCGTTCCGGTCCCACCCGCCCGCCGAACAGCCGCAGCATCGCGAGATCAATCTCGCGATGGCCACCGTAGGCGGAAGGGTCGATCAGCCACGGGCGACCATCGGCGTCAGCGAATGCGTTGCCGCTCCACAGGTCGCCGTGCAGCCGTGCCGGCAGCTCGGGCGGGCCGGCGAGCTCGGGTAGGCGCTCGCACACCGCTTCAACTGCTCGGGCGCCCGCCCGCGCAATGGCGCCGCGCTCGTGCGCGACCCGGGCGAGCGGGAGCAGCCGCCGCTGGGCATAAAAGGTCGGCCAGTCGGGAGCTGGGTCGTTGGGCAGCCGCAAGGACCCAAAACCGGCCGCGCCAGAATCGCCAAACGCGGGGGCGCCGGCGGCGTGTGTGAGCGCCAAACCACGACCCAGCTCCTCAGCGCCCTCCACGCTCAGACGCCCGGGTGAGATCCACTCCAGCACGAGGCGGTCGCCCGCGATTTCAAGCACGCGCGGCGTGCGCAGCGCGCCCGGCTCGACCAGCCATTGCAGTCCCCGCGCCTCCGTGGCGTACTCATCCGCGCCAGCGTCGGGGCGCGTCTTGACGAACGCCTCGCGCCCGTCGGCGAGGGTGACGCGCCATGCCTCGTTGATGTCGCCGCCGCCCACGCGCCGGGCGTTGGCGGCTCCGGGCGGGAGGCTCACTTGGATTGCAGCTGCTGGAGCAACGTGGCGCAAGATGCCTGCACCAGATCGAGCACCCTGTCGAAGCCGCCCGGCCCGCCGTAGTAGGGGTCGGGCACGTCGAGGTCGCCGCCGGAAGATTGGGATCCCGCCCGCCCCCACTCGCGCAGCAGCCTTACCTTCGCCCGCGCCTGCTGATCCGGGGCGAGGCGTTGCAGGTCGCGCAGGTTGGTGGTATCCATGGCGAGGATCAGGTCGAAGTCCTCGAAGTCGCGGGGTCGCACCTTCCTGGCGGCTCCTTCCAGGGCAATACCCCGCCGCCTGGCGGCTTCCGTGGCACGGGCGTCTGGCGATTCTCCCACATGCCATCCGCCAGTGCCGGCGCTGTCGAGCTCGATCTGCTGCTCCAAGCCGGCTTCGCGCACCAAAGCGCGCATCACGCCCTCGGCGGTAGGCGAGCGGCAGATGTTGCCCAGGCAGACGAACAGCAGGCGCATGCGCGCCCCCTCGCTCACCGGGCCCTCCCAGTGCCGCGTATGCGACGGGGCACCCTCACTTGGACTCCTCGCCCAGCTCCAGCACCGCGAGGAACGCCTCCTGGGGCACCTCCACGCGGCCCACCTGCTTCATCCGCTTCTTGCCCTCCTTCTGCTTCTCCAGCAGCTTTTTCTTGCGCGTTATGTCACCCCCGTAGCACTTCGCGATCACGTCCTTGCGGAACGCCTTGACGGTCTCGCGGGCGATGATGTGCGAGCCCACGGCCGCCTGGATCGGCACGTCGTACTGCTGGCGGGGGATGCGCTTACGCAGCCGCTCCGCCAGCGCCCGGCCGACCTCGTAGGCCTTGTCGCGGTGGACGACCATCGAAAGCGCGTCCACCGCGTCGCCGGCCAGCAGCACGTCGAGCTTGACGAGGTTCGAGGGCTTCATCCCGTCGAGCTCGTAGTCCAGCGAAGCGTAGCCGCGCGTGCGCGACTTCAGCTGGTCGAAGAAGTCGAGCACGATTTCCACGAGCGGCAGGTCGTAGGTCATCTGCACGCGCTCGGGCGAGAGGTAGTGCATCCCCGCGTGCACCCCGCGGCGCTCCTGGCAGAGCTCCATGATCGCCCCCACGTGCTCGCGCGGGGCGATGATCTGCGCCTTGATGAACGGCTCTCTGATCTCTGCGATCGTGCCGGGGTCAGGCATGTCGGAGGGGTTGTGCACCTCCAGCTCCTCGCCGTTGGTCAGCGTCAGGTCGAACTCCACCGAGGGCATCGTCGCCATCAGCTCGAGGTCGTACTCGCGTTCCAGGCGCTCTTTGACGATGTCCATGTGCAGCAGCCCCAGGAAGCCGCAGCGAAAGCCGAAGCCAAGCGCGTCCGAGGTCTCCGGCACCCACGAGAGCGCGGCGTCGTTGAGCGTCAGCTTTTCCAGCGCGTCGCGCAGATCCGCATAGGCGTCGGAGTCGATCGGGAACAGGCCGCAGAACACCATCGGCTTGACCTCGCGGTAGCCGGGCAGCGCCTCGCTGGCTTCGGCGGCGCCGTGCACCCGCCCGCCGCCGGCCGCGACCGCGCCGGCTCCGCCGCGCGTGGTGAGCGTGTCTCCGACGCGGAGTTGGGTGACATCCTTGACGCCGGTGATCAGATAGCCGACCTCGCCCGCGGCGAGCTGGTCGGTGGGCATCATCTGCGGCGAGAAGCAGCCGATGTCGTCAATGTCGGCGTGCAGACCGCTCGCCATCGCACGGATCGGCGCGCCCTTGCGGAACACGCCGTCGACGACGCGGATGTAGGCGATCACGCCTCTGTACTGGTCGAACTCAGAATCGAAGATCAGCGCGCGCGGCGGCGCCTGCGGGTCGCCGGCGGGCGGGGGCACGCGCGCGACGAGCTGCTCCAGCACCTCCACCACGCCGTCGCCGGTCTTGCCGGAGATGCGCAGGATCCCCTCCGGCGGCTCGCCGATCAGCTCCGCCACTTCGCCCGCCACCCGCTCGGGCTCGGCGCCCGGGAGGTCGAGCTTGTTCAGGCAGGGGATCAGCTCCAGGCCGGCGTCCACCGCGAGGTAGGTGTTGGCGACGGTCTGCGCCTCCACGCCCTGGGAGGCATCGACCACCAGCAGCGCGCCCTCGCAGGCGGCCAGCGAGCGCGACACCTCGTAGGTGAAGTCCACGTGCCCGGGGGTGTCGATCAGGTGCAGCTGGTAGGTCTGCCCGGAGGCGCTCTCGTAGAACACGCGCACCGCCTGCGCCTTGATCGTGATGCCGCGCTCGCGCTCGAGATCCATCGAATCGAGCACCTGTGCGCGCATCTCGCGCTGGTCCACGGTGTGCGTCAGCTCGAGGATCCTGTCCGCGAGCGTCGACTTGCCGTGGTCGATGTGCGCGATGATCGAGAAGTTGCGGATGTGCTTTTGGTCCATCTCGTGTCCTACGGGAACCCGCCCCCGGGAGGGGGCGGAGGGTTGACGTGGTTGCGGATGTGTCGTTGGTCCATGTGGATCAGACTCTAGATTGGCAGGCTCCCCGATGTGCCCTATCCTTGGAGGCCCGGCGGATTGCCTACTCGACCAGGGTCGCAAGACTCAAGCTGGGCAACGCGCCGGCCTTCGGGCCGGCGGCCAGTCCTAGTGGTCGAGAGTGTCATGCCGCCCAGGCAATAAGACACGCAAGTCCTGGGACGTAGTAGTTCAGCGGCGATCTATGACCGGGTGCCGCCGGGCGGGTCTTACGGCCCGCCCGGTCGCATTTATGCCCTCCCCGCCGATTAGGGAGACACTCGCTTCGCTCGCATCCCCGAATCGGCCAGCGTGCGGATCAGGCGGCTCACCTGGTGGGCCTCGGGGACGCGCATCGCGAGCACCGCGCGCATGTACACCAGCGTCCCCGCCACACCGGCGCCGCCGACGCTCACGACCTGCGCCGGCAGCGAGCCGCCGAGCAGCGAGTGCAGCGCATACCACACCACCCATGCCACCCCCCCCAGGAGGGCGGAGGCGAGCAGGATGCGGGCGGTGATCATCGTCGTCTGGGAGCCTTCGAGGCGTCCGTTGAAGCCGATCCGCAGGCGGTGCACCTGCAGTGCGGTCATCACCACGTTGGCCGACACCGTGCCGATGATCAGCCCCGCGATCCCCAACGGCTTGTAGAGCGACAGCGAGACGATGATGTCCACGATCATGTTGAGCGCCGCCAGGCTGGTGGGGATCCAGGGGCGCTGCACCGCGAAGAAGGTGCGCGTCAACAACAGGTTGAGCCCGCCGAAGGGCAGCGAGAACGCAAACCAGAACAGCGCGATCGAGACGAGGTGGGTCGATGAGGCGTCGAAGTTGCCGCGTTCGTAGAGCAGCCGCACGATCGGGGTGCTGAGCACGATCATGAACGCGGCGGCGGGAATCAGCAGCAGATTGATCTGGCGCATCCCCACCCCCACCGCGCGGCGCATCCCGCCGGGGTCGCGGCGCGAAGCCATGCGGCTGAGCGTGGGAAACAGCACAGTGGCGACCGCCACGCTGAAGATTCCTTGGGGCAGCATGTATACGCGGAAGGCGTTTTCGATCGCCCGGGGGGCTTCTTTGCTGACGAGCGTGCCGAAGGCGGCGTTGATGAACTGGTCGAGGTTGACGATCCCCAAACCGATCGTGACGGGCAGCATCAGGATGAACACCTGGCGGATGCGCGGGTCGTGCCAGTCGATCGAGAACCGCAGGCGGAAGTCGATCCGCGCGAGCGCGCCGAGCGCCATCGCGAACTGCACGGCAGTGGCGATCACGATGCCGATCGCGTAGGCGTAGAGCTGGTCCCCGCCGTGGAAGTCGTGGCGCAGCAGCACGAGTGCGACGATGATCACGACGTTCCACACCGCGGGCGCGAGCGCGGGGATCGTGAAGTGTTCGTATGACTGCAGTATCCCCACCAGCAGGCCGGTAAGCCCGAGCAGCAGCACGACGGGGAACAGCACCTGCGAGAGCCCCACCGTGAGGGTGTCGAGCGCCGCGCCGAAGGTGGGCCCGGTGAACAGCGGCATGATCACCCCGGCGACGATCTCAAAGAAAGCGGTGATCGCGGTGAGCGCGATCAACATGATCCAGAACAGCGTGGACGCCAGCTGGAAGGCCTCGCGGCGGCGGCCCTGCTGGAGCAGGTCGGTGAACACCGGCACAAACGCCGCCGACAGCGCCGCCTGGGCGAACAGGTTGGCGACGAGGTTGGGGACGAGGTTGGCGAGCGTAAACGCCGAGGCGGCGCCGCTGGTGCCGAAGAAGCTGGCCGCCAGGATTTCCCGTCCGAGACCCGCCACGCGCGAGAAGGCAGTAAGGATCGAGAAGATCGCGGTGTTGCGCGCCACCCGTTCGCCGCCACCGCGGGGGCCAGCGCCGGCGGGGTCCCTATCCGCCGCAGCAGCCTCGTGACCCTCCCCAGCGGCTTCGTGACCCTCCCCCGCACGCCCTCGCCCCGCCACGGTTGCTCCCAGTCCATCCCCCGTACCCTCTCGCCCTGCCGCGCCCCCTCGAGCCTCGGCGCCCTCCCGATCGACACCCCCCTCGGCTTGGCTGCCCGCGCCCTCGATGCTCAGCGACTCGGTGGGGGGCTCATCGGCGGCGGACAAGGCCGCTATAGTACGGCGCTCCAAAGATGGCAAACATCAATTCACAGAAGAAGCGGATCCTGCGCTCCGAGCGCGAGCGTCTGGAGAACCGCCGCTACACCTCCGCGATCAAGACCTGCTTCCGGCGCCTGGAGGCGGCCGCGCAGGGCGGCGACGAGCAGGCCGCGGAGAGTGAGCACCGCACGCTGGTGAGCAGGATCGACACGGCGGTGAAGCGTGGCGCGCTGCACCGCAACACCGGCGCCCGCAAGAAGAGCCGCGCGGCCCGCGTGCGCGCCTCCGTCACATCCAAGTAGCTTCTCGCCTCTCGGGTGGCGTCAGGCTCAGGCTGGTCTGATATGTCGCGGTGTTTGTCAAGTGGGCAGGGTTGATCGCGCCTGGTTGAGGGGCGTTGGTTGTGGTCGGGAGGCCGGGACGCCGGACTCGGTGTCGGCGTTGCCAGTCTGATGATGCGGGGGTTGGGTACCCCAGGGCCCGGTTTCGTGCTGCCGGCTTGCGCTTTCTAGAAACGGGCATCGCACCCTTTGCAGTGCTGCCCATAGACCGATCGCGCGTGCCGGCCGCTGATGGCCCGGCGCCCCGGCCTCCCGGCCGGTAGGGCTGTCGGCTGGGGTCAGTCGGCGGTTGCTGCTGCCCAGAGGAAGCACGCGAGCTCACGGGCACAGGCGACGACAATCACGTTGTGCGCCTTGCCGCGGCCGCGCATCCGGTGATAGACACGGTGCAGCCGCTGCTGGGCACGGTTAGCGATCTGCAAGACGTGGTCGGGCTGGCCCTGCTGACGGTTTCGGAGTGTCGCCCCGATCCGTGGTGGGCGTCCGTAGTGCCAGGCCGACTCGACGAGCAGCCGGCGAGCGAAGCCCGATCCCGTCTTGGTGATCGAGCCCTGATGGGATGTCTCGCCGGACTGGTGAAGGGACGGGATCAGCCCGAGCCATGCGCTCAGTGCGTTCGCTCGGTGAAAGCGTTGCCAGTCCCCGCCGAGCTCGAGGTGCAATGCGAACGCTGTCAGGGTGTCAACGCCCCGGAAGCAGCGGAGCCTCGCGATGGTCGGCCACCACTGCTCGTCTTCTGCCAGGCGCGAGAGTCGCTCGGCGATCGCCGCCTTGCGCGCGCTCAGACCATCGACGGAGGCAATCAGATCAGCGAACACCAGCTCTGAGGCCGTCTCATCGAACTGTTGAGCCGCGAGCCAGCGCCGGTGGGCGACAGTCCAGGTCGAGGGCTCGGGGTAGATCCGGCCATGGCGCAACAGCATCTTTGAGACCCGGTGACGAGCCGTCATCAAATCCCTCCGGCACGCATCGTGCGCGCGCATCAGCTCGCGGGCGGCCTCCACCTCGACGGGTGGGACCACGACGGTGGTTAGCCGGAAGTTTTTGAGGCTGTCGCGACGAATTCCTTGTGGTGGCGGGGTTTTGGTCCGTGTTGGGGGTGGCTGGTTCTGTCTACGTGGCGAGCTTGACGTTGAGCAGTTCGAGTGCTCTGTTCTGTTGTGGTGTGGGTTTGGTGAGGCGCTTGAAGGTGTGCTGGGCTCCCGCGATGCGGATCGTGTTGCGGGCGATGGTGGCGAGGTCTGTGAGCAGGTCTGGGAGGTCTGAGGCTGGGTGTCCGTCCTCGGTGGCGGCGCTCCCTGCCTTCGCCTTCGCCGCTGTTGAGCGCCGTGCTGGCGCGACGGGGTCTGCGGGCGCGAGCGGAGCGTGGTCGGTGAAGAGTATGGGGGTCAGGCGCTGAGCGAGCTCGAAGGTGACGTAGTAGGCGAGCATGCACAGGAAGATGTGCGCGCGGACCCTGGTCTCGAGGTGGTGGTGGATGGGACGGATCTCGAGGGTGTCCTTCATCGTGCGGAACGCGCGCTCGGCCATCTTCAACTGCTTGTAGGCCCTGACGACGGCCTGGCTTGAGAGCTGCTCGGCTGGGCAGGTGGTGCGGATCACGTAGAGCCCGTCGAGTGTTGCCTCCTCTTCGATCTGCTGCTGCTTGCGAGCGAAGGAGAACGCGCCGTCTGCGATGTGAAGCTCGAAGTGCTTTGCGACCTTGTACTTGTTGACGGTCTTGCCGGCGCGTGTCCCGATCTCACCGGCGTGGGCTTTGCGCAGTGAACCGCGCGGACCGTCGACCATCTGCTTGACCTTCTGGAGCTCTGTTTCGGTCGCGTCGAGCAGCTCCTGGCGTTTTCTGGCTCGCTCCGCAGCGACGGCGGGGTTGCGACACACGATCAGGCGCTCACCGGGAAACTTCTCAGAGGAGATCTCCGCGAGGTTTGATTCATCAAACAGCGATAGCTGGATGTCCCCGGCGTTCACGAGCGTACGGATCTGCGCGCTCTTCAGCGCGCTGATGAAACCCACACCGTTCTCCTTCAGAGTTTGGGCGTGCGCCTGGGTGATCATTCCGCGGTCACCGACGAGCACAACATCCTTCACCCCGAAGCGCTCAGTGACCGCCTGGACCGCGTCTGGAAACGTTTTGGAGTCGGCGGTCGAACCGTCGAATGCGTGGACAGCGACAGGCCGGCCCTCCGGGGAGCAACACAACCCGTAGTTGACCTGTTGCGTGCCTTTGCGCCCGTCACGCGAGTAACCGAGTTTGGCCAGCGGGCAGCAGCGCCCCTCCACATAGCTGGATGACAGGTCATAGAGCACGAAACCCTCCTCGGAGAGGTGGCGGTGAGCGAGCGCCTTCTCGATCCGCTCCTGGCGCTCGAGTAGCCAGTCCATCGCGGATAGCAACTCAGCCTCCTTGACCTCACCGAGATCCAGCTCCTCAGAAAGCGTGCTTGACCGGAAACGTCTGGTGGCCGAGAGCTTTGAGCCCGGTCCAATCACACGCTGGACGATCATCGCGACCACCAGATCGCGCTCACGGCAACGCTCACGGCCGATCAACCGCTCCACGTCGAGCGCGCGCAAAACACCGAGCACCGCCGCGACATGACCGTGAGGTAGCGAACGCTCGATACTGAACTCCTCATCGAGATCCACGAGCACCTTGCCGGCGAGCATCGCGCGGATCCCAGCAATCACCTCCGGTGGCAGGTGCGAGAGGTTGCCAACCGTTTCGTTGCGGACCTTGCCGTCCTGACGGTAGGAACGCCGCAACAGCGTGCTCTCGTATTCCTTGCCCTTGTAGTGGCGACGCGTCGTAGCCACATGCACCGCACCAGTCCTCTTTGCCATAAACACATGATGCCACACCCACCGGACAGAACAACCCCGCATTAGTGTCTACGCAAAACCACCAAAAAAAGACCCGACCCCCATAACCACGGGCAATCGAGCCTCAGAGCCTCAAAAACTTCCGGTTAGCGACCCGGCGAGCAGCAGCCGCGCGAGCAGCTCCGCGTCCTTGCGGTCGGTCTTCACTCGATCCGACGGGCCCCGGGGTGTCTTGCCAGGAGCGATCACCTCGACGGCCACACCGGCAGCGCTCGCGGCGCGATAGAGCCCGAACCCGGTCGGGCCGGCCTCATAGCAAGCACGCACCGGGCCAGGCAAACCCGTAAGCCACGCGACCGGCTCCTCGACGCCCGGCCCGAACCGCGCGCGCAGCAGCTCACCCGTCGAGACGTCAATCGCCGCAGCATGCGTCGAGCGGGCATGGACATCGAGCCCCACATAAGTCACCATTCCGGTCATGGCCGGACCTCCTCATTGAATTGGGGTCAGCCGGAGCCATTCTCCGGCCAGACAAACCCCCGCGAGGAGTGTCCGGCCTACCCCGGCGGTCAACCCAACGGGCGACCTACGACATAGGGTCTAGCCCCGCGAGGCGATAGCGTCGATCGCGCGCAGCGCCAGCGTGTCTTCGTGCAGGTACGAGCACCGCGAGCGTCCTGGGCGCAGCGGGGCACCGCCGCGCGTATCGAGTTCGAGGTCGGCGAGCACCCCCAGCGCCTCGCGCAGCCGCTCGGGGTCGGCGCGGGCGACATCAGCGACGAAGCGCTCGGCCGCGCGCGAGGGCATCCGCAGGCTGCGCTTCACCTCGGCCGCCGACTCGCCCGCTTGCAGGCGCAGCGCCACCGCCAGCGCCTCACGCACGCGCGAGGCCATCAGGTAGCCGAGGCCGCCGAGGCGCTCGCCCTGGCGGCGCAGGCGCAGGTAGGTGAGCGTCGCCTCGCGCGCGTCACCGCCGACGAGCGAATCGGCAAGCACGAACACACGCCGCTCGGCCGAGTGCGCGGTGCGCTGCTCGATCAGCTCCGCACTTACGCGGATCGGCTGGTTGGCCGTGCCATCGGCAAGTTCGAGGGCGAGCTTCTCCAGCTCGCGCAGGATCCGCTGCTGGCGCTCCCCCACCTGCGCGACCAGCGCCTTGGCGGCCGCCTGGTCGAGCGCCAAGCCGAGGCGGGCCGCCTGCTCGCGCGCCCACTTGGGCAGCTCCCACGGCTTGACGGTGCCCTGCTCGACGATCTGGCCTTTGGCCGCCTTGACCGCGGCATGCACCGCCGCGGGCGCCTTCGTGCGCCCCTCCTCGCGCGCGAACAGCGCGAGCGTGGTGTCGGGCGGCATCTCCTTCAGCGCGGGCACCAGGTGCTGCTCGACCTCGGCCTGCTTCCAGCGCTCCACGCCATCCACCACGATCACGCGCCGCCCAATCGCGAACGTCATCGCCGCCAGCGCCTGCGCCACCCCGGCGGGAGTGGCGGCTCCGCCGCTGAGCGTTTCGACGCTGCCTGCATCCCCTTGAGCGAGCGCCAACGCTTGCAGACCCGCGCGACGCTCGCCAATCGCACCATGGTCGTCGCCATGGATCAGGTAGGCGGGCTTCAGGGTTCGCGACAAAGTAGATGGCGGGATCGGGGTGGTCGATTCGTGGATGGGATGCGACGCACGCGAGCGCAGCCGTGCTGGTGGCACGGCGAGCATCGCGGGTGGCGCAGACCGCCGCGAAGCGGCCGCACCGGACCGTCAGATACTTTGTCGTGGACCCTTGGGTCTGGCATCAGCGCACAACCAAATTTACGAGCTTGCCCGGCACCACGACCTCCTTGACCACCTCTTTGCCGTCGAGGTGTGCCCGCACGTTGGGCGCGGCGCGGCACAGCGCCTTCAGCTGCTCGGGAGTGGCGTCGGCGGGCGCCTGCACGCGGTCGCGCAGCTTGCCGTTGACTTGGCACACCAGCTCGTACACGTCGCGCTCCAGCAGCGCGGGGTCGGCCTGCGGCCACGGCTGCTCCCACACGCGCCCGCCGCCCAAGCGCTCGTATATGTCGGCGCTGACGTGCGGCGCGAACGGGAACAGCAGCGAGGCGGCGGTCGAGAGCGCAAAGCTGAGGGTCGCTGTCGAGGCCTGCTGGCGCAGCCGCGAGCACTCGTTCAGCAACTCCATCACCGCCGCGATCGCGGTGTTGAAGGCGAACCGGCGCAGGTCGGTTGACACCTTGTCGATCGCCCAATGCGCCTTGCGTAGTAGCTGCAAATCCTCCTCTGTGTCAGTCGGCGCATGCGCCGACTGACCCGACGGCGCATGCGCCGTCGGGGGGAGGGCCGCATGCGGCCCTCCCAACCCCGCCGCATGCGGCGGGGTTCTCTCCCCCATCTCCGCCACCTCCGCGGACAGGCGCCACAGCCGGCTGAGGAAACGGTGCACGCCCTCCACGCCGTCGTCCGACCAGTCGGCGTCCTGGTCGGGGGGGGCGATGAACAGGATGTAGCAGCGGGCCGTGTCGGCGCCGTAGCGCTCCACGATCGAGGCCGGCGACACGACGTTGCCGCGCGACTTGCTCATCTTGGCGCCGTCCTTGGTCACCATCCCCTGGGTGAACAGCGCTTGGAAGGGCTCTTGGAAATCGAGGTGGCCGAGGTCGGCGAGCGCCTTGGTGAAGAAGCGCGCATACATCAAGTGCAAGATCGCGTGCTCCACGCCGCCGATGTACTGGTCCACCGGCATCCATTTGCGCAACACCGCCGGGTCCCAGGCTGCGGTGTCGTTGGCGGCGTCGCAGTAGCGCAGGAAATACCAGGAGGAGTCGACGAACGTGTCCATCGTGTCGGTCTCGCGCCGTGCCTCCCCGTCGCAGCTGGGGCAGCGCGTCGTGACCCACTCGGTGGCAGCCGCCAGCGGCGAGCGCCCGCGCGGTGCGTAGTCCTCGATCTCCGGCAGCTCCACCGGGAGCTGCTCCTCGGGCACCGCCACCATGCCGCACCGCTCGCAATAGACGACGGGAATCGGGCAGCCCCAGTAGCGCTGGCGCGACACCAGCCAGTCGCGCAGGCGGTAGTTGACCGAGGCGTGGCCCTTGCCCTCGCGGTCCAACCACGCGACGATCGCGCGCAGCGCCTCGCGGTTGGGCAGGCCGTCGAAGTCGGGGTGGGAGTTCACCATCGGCCCGTCGCCCGTAAACGGCAAACCCAGCTCGTCGCCGCCCTCCGCCGCCATGCCTTCGATCACCCGGCGGATCGGCAGGTTGTGGGCACGCGCGAACGCGTAGTCGCGCTCGTCGTGCGCCGGCACCGCCATGATCGCGCCGGTGCCGTACTCCATCAGCACATAGTCGGCCACGTACATCGGGATCTGCTCGCCGTTGACGGGGTTGGTGACGGTGCGACCCAGCGCCACGCCGGTCTTCGGCTTGTCGGCGGCGCCACGGTCCTCGTTTGACTCGGTGAGCACGTGGTTGACGTACTCGCGCACCTGCTGCTCGTGCTCGGTGCCCTCGGCGAGGCGCAGCACGTCGGGGTGCTCGGGGGCCATCACAAAGAAGGTCGCGCCAAACAGCGTGTCGGGGCGGGTCGTGAACACGGGGTAGTCGATCGGGGTCTCGCCCACCCGGGCGGGGCGAGCGGGGTGGGCGGGGTGGGCGGGGTGGGCGGGGTGGGCGGGACCCAAGTCCTCGCAGCGGAACATCACTTCCGCGCCCTCGCTGCGCCCGATCCAGTTGCGCTGCATCGTCTTCACGTGCTCCGGCCACTCGATCCCGTCGAGGTCGCCCAGCAGGCGCTCGGCGTAGTCGGTGATGCGCAAAAACCACTGCTCCAACTGGCGGATTTCCACCTCCGCGCCGCAGCGCTCGCAGCAGCCGTCGACGACCTGCTCGTTGGCGAGCACCGTTTGGTCGTTGGGGCACCACTTCACCGCCGCCTCCTTGCGGTAGGCGAGGCCGGCGTGCAACAGCTGCAGGAAGATCCACTGCGTCCAGCGGTAGTAGCTCGGTTCGTGCGTGGCCAGCTCGCGCGACCAGTCGATCGAGATCCCCCATTCGCGGAACTGGCGCTGGAAGGAGGCGATCGAGGCGGCGGTCGACTCGCGCGGGTTGACGCCGGTGTTGATCGCGTGGTTCTCCGCCGGCAGCCCGAACGCGTCATAGCCCATCGGGTGCAGCACGCGGTGGCCGAGGCGGCGGTGGAAGTGCGCGAGCACGTCCCCCACCGAGTACACCTTCAGGTGCCCGATGTGGGGCTCCCCGCTGGGGTAGGGCAGCATCTCGAGCACGTACGACTTGGGGTGCTGCGGGTGGGCGCCGTTCCCGGGCGCGGCGGGCAGGGCAGCGCTCCCCGTCGCCGCGGGCTCGTTGGACACCTCCCACGTGCGCTCCTGCGCCCACAACGCCTGCCAGCGGGGCTCGATCTGCTTCGGGTCATACCGTTGCTCGGTCATCTCCGCCGGAGGTTATCGAGCGCCCCCCGACGGAACGCTCGCGCGAGCCCTCAGGTCATCGTCTATACGTTCAAACCAGTTCCTCCGACACCGACTGGAAGCGACCCATCGCTTCGCCGAGCGCCTGCCCGGTGGAGGCGTTGATCACACCCACGTTGTCGACCACGGTCGCGGCGCGCACCACGGTCCGCTCAAACTCCTCGCTCGTGCGAACCTCATCCAGCTTGCCGCGCTCGCCGCGCAGCAGCACGAACCCGCCGAGGTCGCCCCCGTGCGGCGCGATCAGCACCGGCTCGAAGCTGTCGATCTTTCCTTCCTGCTGCAGCCGACCGTAGTATTCGATGGTCTCCTGGAAGACCTTGAAAGCCGTCTGCTCGCGGCCTCTCACAACGGGGCCCCACCCCAGGAACAGCGCTTCTCCAGCCATATCCGCATCCTCCTCGTGTTGGGTTGTTCGAGACTACTCCGACATGCGCGATTACGTCCGGCGAGGGCGGTCACCGGGCAAGAGCGATCGCCATCCAGCGCAACCGAGGTCAGGCGGGCGCCGATTCAAAGCGGGCGCGAGCCCTCACCGCCGCGACGATCGCGGCCGGTGCCTTGTGCGGCGAGCCGGCGTCGAACGGCGGCTGCGGGTCGTACTCGATGCCCAACTGGATCGCCTGCGCCATCTGCTCACCGGCGATCCTCGCAGCCAGAGCGAGCGCCATGTCGATTCCCGCCGAGACGCCCGCGGCGGTGACAAGCTTCCCGTCGAACACCACCCGCTGATCGGCCACACATTCCACGCCCAGCCCGGCAAGCTCGTCGAGAGCGGCCCAGTGGGTCGTGGCGCGCTTGCCGGCGAGCACGCCCGCGGCGGCGAGGATCAGCGCACCGGTGCACACCGAAACGGTCCACGTCGAGCTCTCGTGCGCGGCACGCAGCCACTCGTGCACGGGGCCGTCCTCCATCAGCGCCCCCTGGCCGGGACCGCCGGGCACCAGCACGATGTCGGGGTGAGGCACGTCCCCCAGCGAGGCATCGGCCAGCAGCGCGAGGCGGCCGGTGTCGGTCCGCTTCGGCCCCGGCTCCTGCGCGACAAACGTCAGCTCGGCGTCGGGCAGGCGGCTGAGGACCTCGTAGGGCCCCACGGCGTCCAGTGCGGTGAGACGGTCAAACAGGAGAATCGCGATCTGCATGGTTGGTGACTCCTTGGATGTCAAGCCGCCGCTTTGGGCGCGGCGGCGGAGGGGTTGGCTGTTGTTGGCGTCGCACGCACGTCCATCGCGCGGTCGGCCATCCCGTGAAGGTCGCTGTGGGAGTCGGCGTGCCAGCGGTCGGCGGTCGTGTAAAAACGGCGGCGGTACTCGGCCGGTCCCACCCCCAGGACGCGCAGAAAAGTACGGCGCATCGTTTCCGCCCCGCCAAACCCGCAGGCGCCAGCAACCGCCGCCACCGGCTCCTCCCCCTCCTCCAGACGCCGCCGCGCAGCCTCCAGGCGCAGGCGCTCGACGTAACGGGCCGGCGTCAGTCCCACCTCCGCGCGGAAGCTGCGGGCGAAGTGGCGCGGGCTCATATGCGCGCGGACGGCTAGCGCCTCGACGGAGAGATCGGCCTCGAGGTGCTCCACGACATAGCGCTGCGCCTCGCGCAAACCGGTGCGCGCGGGAGCGTGCGCAGCGAGCGTGGCGCTGAACTGCGATTGGTTGCCAGGGCGACGCAGAAACAGTACGAGATGGCGCGCGATCGTCAGCGCCACCTCGCGACCCAGATCTTCCTCCACCATCGCCAACGCCAAGTCCATGCCAGCGGTGACGCCCGCCGAGGTCCACACGTTGCCGTCGCGTACAAAGATCGGCTCGGCGTCCACCCGCACGCGCGGGTAACGACGAGCCAGCTCCGCGGCGGCGGCCCAGTGGGTAGTAGCGCGGCGGCCATCCAGCAGGCCGGCCGCGGCGAGCACGAACGCACCAGTGCACACCGACGCCACGCGCCGCGTACGTGGGGCGCGGCCGGCGATCCACCCAAGCAGCTCCGTGTCGGCGCTCGCCCGACCGGCGCCATAACCACCGGCGACAATCAACGTGTCGATGTCCGTAGGCGCGTCGCGTAGGCCGGCGTGAGGGGCAATCGTCAGGCCGCTGGAGGTCTCCACCGGCGCGCCGTCCACACCCAACACCGTCGCGCGGTACCCGCGGTGCGCCTCTTCCCGCGCGTCGCCCGACTCCAGCAGCAACTGCGCGCCCGCAAACACCTCCAGCGGTCCCGCCACGTCCAAGCTCTGCACGCCTGGGTAGGCGAGGATCGCGATCTCGCGAAGGGCCGGGGTCGTCTTGGGAAGGTTGGCCACACAGCGATCGTGACCGATCGCAGCGCTGTCCGCAAGGACGGATTTCCAACGATTCCTGCCACCGGCGTTGGGCGATCGCTCATCCGTGTAACCGCCGTGGCCCGCAGTCACCACGACGGGTTTCTGGTGGCCGGCGCTTACCAGGCTCGCTGGGGGCTAACGGCCAACCGCAACGCGATAGCATGAGTGACGTTTGGGGCTATAGCTCAGCTGGGAGAGCGCTTGCATGGCATGCAAGAGGTCGCCGGTTCGATCCCGGCTAGCTCCATGTAGCCGTAGTCAATGCGAACCGCCGGGACACGGAAGGTTGGTTCGATGTGATCGCGTGCGTCTACGCGGATTGTGTCGATCATGGTTTGGAGTACGCCCTTGACGCGCGTGGGGGTGCTGTCGTTGAGCGCGGCGCGCAGGTTGCCGCGTAGCGCGTCGAGGTCGGCGTCGGTGGCGCGCTCGGGCTGCTCGTCGTCGTGTTGGGCGGCGAGTTCGCTGGCGCGGCTCTCTAGCGCTTTGGCTTGCTCGCTGAGGGTGGCTATGCGCGGGGCGCAGGTGTCCTCGGGCATCGTGCCGGCCTCGAACGCGCGGAAGTAGCGCTCCAGCGCCGCGCGTGTCTCGGTGAGCTTGTCCTGTATCGCGGCAAGCTCGGACTGCTGCTCGCCGCCGCGTTGGGACAGCCGCTCGTATGTTTCGCTGATCGCGTCCTCGATCAGGTCGTGATCGTTGAGCACCTTCCAGAGTCGGCGGGTGACGGCCTGCTCCAGCCGTTCGGCGGGGAGACGGTCGTTGGCGCAGTACTTGGTGCCGTAGCGCGCGCGTGTGAAGCAGGTGTAGTAGGTGTAGCAGCCGTTGCGTCCATGCGCGGCGGTGCCGACATAGGCTTGCCCGCAGCGCCCGCAACGTACACGGCCGGTCAGCAGGTACTCGGCGGGATTCGCTGCGCGCTTGGAGCGATCTTCGCAGCGCTCAGTGGGGATCGCTTGCGCCTTCTCGAAAAGCTCGGTGGGGATCAACGGCTCGTGCGGTGCTGAATACCAGTTACCGCGGTAGTAAATCTCGCCGAGGTAGGTACGGTTGCGAATCACCTGACACCGTTGGCCACATCATCACCGAGCTAGGAACGATGAGCAACGGCGATTCGCTCACCCTTGTGCGTGTCGTGTATGAGCAAGGGGTCACTTTGTGCTGGGTCGCGATCGACCCAGAGTCCCATCACGGGCGGTGGCGCGCGCACGCGCTGGCATCTGACTCGAAGCTCCGCGCCGACATCGAGCGGTTCGGCGCCAAGCTCGATCCGATCCCCGAACCAGACAAGTCGGCCGTTGGACTACCGTCGATGGATCAACGTGCAGAAGAATCGGACCAGCACTGGCATGGAAAGGTCGCCGGTCTGCACGCCGGCACTCATCTCTTCAGCTTCCGTGGCCTTTATGCGGCGCTATATCGCACTGCGAGCCGACCCGCCCATGCCTCATATGGGGCAGTCGCCGAATACGTTGACGACGGGGCGCGACCTGTCGTGGTGCGGAGCCCAGCTGCATCGGAACCGGGACTAGCTGTCCTCGCAGTTCCGCTGCTCGCCATGACGCTCGCCGTGCTGGCTTCCCGCGTCCAGTGGATCAATGAGGACAGCGTGCGCGAGATCGTAGGGCGCCTCCACGTGCCTGGCTAGCGAAGCGACATCCTCCCGCCAGGGACTTGCGCAAAGCGGTTCGCATTGGCTCCATCGAGACGAACATATGTTCGATCTGGCGCAGGAGGTAGGCTTGCGATCACGAAGGAGTCATCGCTTTGGCCGACAACAGCGCAATCGAGTGGACGAACGCGACTTGGAACCCCGTCACGGGTTGCGACAAGGTTTCGCCGGGCTGCGCGCACTGTTACGCGGAGACATTCGCTGAGCGCTGGCGGGGTATCCCCGGCCATCCCTACCAGCAGGGTTTCGATTTGCGCTTGTGGCCGAACCGGCTCGACCAGCCGCTGCGCTGGAAGCGTCCACGGACGATCTTCGTGAACTCGATGAGCGATCTTTTCCACGAGCGCATCCCCGAGTCGTTCATACGGCAGGTGTTCGAGGTCATGGAGGAGGCGAGCCAGCACACCTTCCAGATTCTGACCAAGCGCCACGAGCGCCTGGCCGAGCTGGCACCGACGTTGTCCTGGGCTCCGAATGTTTGGATGGGAGTCACCATCGAGAATCGGCGTTTTGTGCACCGGGCGGACTACCTACGCGAAGTCGATGCGGCGGTGCGATTCATCTCTGCTGAGCCGCTATTGGGTCCTCTCGAAGGACTCGACCTCAGCGGTATCGACTGGTTGATCGCGGGCGGCGAGTCTGGGGCGACGCATCGACGCTGCGATGCGGCCTGGATACGCGACCTGCGCGCCCGCTGCGCTGAGGAGGATGTGGCGTTCTTCTTTAAGCAGTGGGGAGGTCGCACGTCGAAGGCGGGGGGCAGACTGCTCGATGACCGAACCTACGATGCTATGCCGTCGCCGTCCGATCGTGCGCGGCACCGCGAGCTAGCTATCGCTGCCGTTTAGCCGCCTCTTGCGTGGGCCGCTCTCCATGTCAAAGAGCGTTGTCTGTCCAAGCTCCTCCTCGACGCGCAGACGCACGCGGTCGAACACCCAGTCCATGATTCGCTCGCCGGCGTCGTTGTCGGTGGCGAAGATCAGGAAGTACATGGGCTGGCCGTTGGACTTCTTGATCTGCCGGTCAAGCACGGTTGCGTAGCCCAGGCGCTTGAAGCCCTCCGCGTACATGCGCACGTACTCGCCGCGGGCTTCCTCGGCGCTGATCTCGCCGGACTCGCGCCGCGCGTAGATGTCTTTCCAGCCCATCGTGCCCGTAGATTCGGGTCACAAGCTCTGGATGGTCGGGCGCGAGCCGCACGAATCCCATATCGGTCGGGAACAAGATGAGTTGCTCGATCTTGTTGGGGCTGTGCCCGCGCTTGTGCTCGGCGATCGCTTCAACCGTCGGCCATTCAAGCTCCGACCCCTCGGGATCGAGGAACGCAAACGCCGGAGCCCGCCGCGGAATGAGCCCCAACATGGCCGCGACAATCTTGTTGGCGTCCTCATTGAAGCTCTCCACCCGATCGCCATAACGTTCGGTGCGATGCACCAGAGCCTTGAAAGCGCCGGCGTGGCTCTCGGCGACGGCGACCTTAATCGCATCAGGCGACTCGGCCTCCAAGGCGATCAGCGCGGAGCCATTGATCTCCCGGTCCCGAGTCGTGGACCAGTTCAACCCGGTTCCCGCGAACAGGTCCAGGGCATACCACCCACCGGCTGTCGTGCACGCCTTCGCGAAGGAGTTGAGATAGGCATCGAGGATCATCAGCTTCTCCTCCGTCCACGACGCCGCATCTCGCGCCGGATAGCCGTCTGCCGCCTTATGAAACGTCGCTCGCGCCATGCGGCCCGCGACTTTAGACGGCGCTGCGGAGGTTCTACGTCTGCGCCGTGTCCCAGATAGCGATTCCCGCCCTCCCCTGGCGCGCTCGGCACAAGACGATCCCCCCCGAGGTCAGATCGCGGAATCGTCCTGCCAGCGAGGGCTATAGCTGGGACTCGCCGGAGCGACGCTACCCGCTACATATCCGGGTGCGATTCTTGCCGCGATTCGGCAGGCACGACGGGAATCCCCCAGCCGCGGGTCGGGTCGAGACGCTGAGGAAGCACCTGATAGAAAATGCGTCGTGCCAGCGGACTCTTGTATTCATGGTGCCGCAGCGCATAGTGCCAGTGGCCGACAAGCCACAGCGCGAGCCCGACCACGAACAGAAGGATCGCAGCGGCGTTGCCGACAAGCGCGAGGTTCAACGCGGCAAGCGCGGCAACAACCAGTCCTGCGGCACGCAGGAGCACGCCGCCGACCATCCAGAACCCAACGCAGGCGATGATCGCAATGCCGATCGCGACGATAAGCATCAGAAGCCTCCTTGCACCACGCAGAACGAGTCTAGCTTTGCCCCAGTCTAAAAGATCCTCTTGCTCGGAAGATCGTAGGCGAGACGCGACCGGGGCACGAGCCTACTTGGCAGCATCGTCAAGCGACATCAGCCCACCCGGCAGCCGTGCAGAGTGGTTCGCATTGACTTCGGCTGGCTCCATTTCAGACAGTTATCTGCGTGCGGGCTCTGGCCCCTTAGCTGGGACTCGCAAACGCAAGAAGTCCCACACCACACCTCGGACTGCCCCAGCCCGAATCAACCAGTCAGGGACGTCAACGGCTCGCGCCGCTCTTAGCGCACACAAAGGACGAGGAGCGGATTATTTCAGTCAGACGCGATTCAAGATTGTTTGGGTTACCAATCATCGGCGGCCATTGCCTTTATATGTCGGTCCAATGTATCGAGCACAACTGTGCGACGAACTCACTGTGAGTAGCTAGACCCTATGGCGGTTAGCCCGTGAGGTTGACCGCCATAGGGTCTAGCCGCACTGAGGGCTGGGAGTCGCTCACATTGACCTACCCACGTATCGAAGAAGTGGGAGCACGTCACGCAGATCGTCGGTGTCGAGGGCGTGCGTGGCCGCTGCACGGGCGTCGGGGGTAGCGTTCAGCGCGATCGACATGCCAACGCGCTCAAACAGCGGAACGTCCGAGCGAGAGTCGCCCACCGCCGCCACCTGGCTCATCAAATAACCGTTGCTCGTGCACCATTCCTCAACGAAGCGCGCCTTGTCGAACTCATTGAAGTAGCGAGTCACGGTGCCCGAGAGCACCCCGTCGGTCACCTGCATCTCCGTCCCGCTAGCCGCGGCGAAACCATAGCGCTCCCGCAACATCTCGGCCACGAATCTCAATGTGACCGTTCCCAATAGCAGACTGGCCCCGGCAGCGGTAAGCGCTCGGAGGGTCTCGGCCATGCCGTCAATCCAGGTGCTGGTCGCCAGGACCGCCCAGGCGTCGGCCGTGCTCTGTCCCGCCAACCATCTCGCAGACCTGTCGGCAACTACGCTGTTGGATATCTCGTGGGCGTGAAACGCCCGCTCGAGCTCTGCCATCTCCTCTGCCTGCCCGAGCCATTGCGCGAGGAGCAACGACACGGTCGTGCCGCGCAGCAGAGTCCCATCCAGGTCGAAGACAACGACTGGATAGATGCCCGGTTCCCCCACGAATGGATCATAAGCTCATGTGCCACGACCGTCCCGCCGAAGAGCGCATCCCTACCGCGCCCTCCAGCGACATCTGCCCGCCGGGAAGCCGCGCGCAGTGGTTCGCGTTGAGTCTGGTTGGCTCCATTCAGATAATCGTCTGTGCGCTGCGCGGTGCCACCCCGCGCAGCCCAGGCTGCTAGCTCACGTCATCGGTGCTCGTCGCGCCAATACGTCAGGGCGGAGTCAAGGGTGGGCGAGTTGGACGCTTGCAGCTCGCTTCGCCAGCGCGGCAGCACGGCTCGCCTCGCCGAGATTTTCCAGCTCCTTTGCGTACCCAGCGAAACACTCGCCATGAATGCCATCCAGCTCCGCGCCGAGCATCTGACTGGCGACTTCCGCGTCGGCGATCCCATCGTTGCGCCACTCCAACGCCTGCAGCGCCAGCGCACCGCCGGGCAGGCCCTCAGCCGCATACCAGCGGGCCGAGTCCTCATTCAGTCCGATACGACCGGTCCTGAGCGTGTAGATGAACCGCACCGGGAAGAGGATCGCCTTTGTGGTGGCGCGGGGTCCGCCGGCGAGAAGTGCTCGCGTATCGCGCAGCCCGTCCAGGTAGGTGTCGGTGAACTTGTTGAGGATGTGATCCGCGCTCATCACCACGAGTTCCTGGCGTGATGGACGGACGCTCGGCTCGCGCTGGTCCAATCCGCGGAGCAGGCGTCCCGAGTCGAGCAGGTCGAGCCGATCGACCGGCCCGAGCCGGCTGTGGGCGCCCTCGCCCGTCCGGACCGTGTGCCAGTCAGCCCAGAACACCGAGAGGCGCTCCGACAACGGGCTACTCCCCTTCTCCACGACGAGGCTCTGCACACGCGCCATCCGCTCCGCCGTCCCTGGCGCCGTCGCCCCGACGACTATGGCGACATCCACATCGCTGACAGAGGCGCAAATCCGCCGTGCGCCAGGCTCCCCAGCACGAAGATCGCCTACCTCGATCTCGCTACCCAGTACGGCTTGGGCCGCCTGCACGGTATCGGCGATGACTTGCTCTGCGGTCGCGGTGCTCATCGGGCTGGTCCTCGGGGTCATGCAGATCGCGATAGTCGTTGGCAACCGAAGTTGCCGACCGGCAAAGTACCGTATTGGCAAGGCAGCGAGCACCGCCGCGAGGGTGTTAGCTTGGCACTCGCACTCGCACGCGCAGGCGAGGAGCACCTGCGCAGCAGGGCGCCCACCACATCACGGCCCTGGTCGCGCACGAGAACGAGATTGCATCGTTCTGGGAGAACGCAGGCTACCCGTGTCCGATAGACCGCTGCGTGCGCAGCCTGTAACGAGGGAAGGCCGTGCGATCGAACTACCGCGTTCTGCCCGACATAACACACGCGATTCACCATACTTCGCTGGCGGATTCCCCTATTCCGCGTCATTGAGCGACATCCACCCGCCCGGCAGCTGCGCAAAGCGGTTCGCATTGACTTCGGTTGGCTCCATTCTCGAAGACCTGAACCTCGCTAATCGAACCAGACATAGCTTTTCTTAGGGCGCGGGCTCGTCACGCCGAGATGCCTTATCCGCGATGAGCCGCCTGTCTGCGACAGTTGTCAACGCCTCGGGGTCTGCTGGAGTAGGCACCCCCCGGGCGATCCCAAAGCCAAACGGCGCTACGCCCTCTTGGTCCCGTAGCTCCTCGAGCAACTTGGCGAGCTCGGTCTCCTCGGCACCCGGCCACCGCACCGCGTACTCGTCCCCCATGAAGCGGTATGCCGCAGCCCCCTCCGGGAGCGCCTGTGCGAGATCAGACCCGAACTTGCGTAGATACGGGTCGCCGCCCTCTAGATGCCCGCGCGTTTCGTTGATCTCCTTCAGGCCATCGAGATCGATCAGAGCCAGCGTGACATCCGTTCCGTGTGACGCTGCGTTTTGCATCGCTTCTTGCCACGCCAATTTGTTCTCAAGCCCCGTCAGCACGTCGCGCCGGGCAACGACGCGCTCGTCGGCCACCATTGTGGTCGTCATCAGGGCACAGACGTGTCCGAGCGTACTGACGAGGCCCTTTATCACCGCGCCAGACGACGTCGCGCCCACCTCGTCGGTGAAGTTCTTGGCGAGGATAGTGGTGATGCGGATTAGGATGGTGGCGTCGCCCCCGTTGCGCGCCATTTCTTCACATGCCGACGGCAGAGCATCGACGTCGTCGTCACCAGTGAGCGCGAGATTGAACGCCTCTGCCAGGGGGCGCAACTCGGGGGTCGGCACACGCGACAGCAAGGGATCTTGGCGCAACACTCGCCTCCACGCGTTGAACACTCTTTCGAGCGCCGCTGGATCTAGGAGGCCCACCACCTGAACTCAGGACGGCAGCGTCCTTAAGGCCGCCGTGGCCAGAGGTCAACGATGAGAGTCGCCATCTGCTTTTGACGAGCCGAGATCTTGGCTGGCGACCAGTCGTCCGGTGTCAGGAGGTGCGTCGCGGGCTGCGAGTCTCCATCCGCTTCGACGAATTGATTACCAAGCCGCAACACGCTCTGCCCGATGTCGTCAGGGGGGAAGTTGGGCCAATCGTCCGGCGACGGGTTTCGGGGCAGCACCAATCCCAGTCGATACACGGACTCTTGATTGTCGGAGACGAGAGACGCATGATTTTGGCCGGCTTCGGCCTGCGCCAAAGCGATGAGGTAGTACTTCGCAAGCCGTGTTCGGTTAACACGCTTCTGTCGGAACAACTCGCGAAAACTCTCATCGGTCGGGATCACATCCACCAGCTCGTTGAAAACCGCATCGGTGTCGCGCGCCCGCCCTTCCGAGACAGCGACCGCAGCGTCCCCGTAGGCACGCTCCGTGCTACCCCCTCCAATTCCTCCGACGATGAGCCCCCTTACCGACCAGGCAATTATCGCCCGCAGCAGACACGCCAGCTCCTCATCGTCGAAATGTCTCATCGCAGCGAGCAGCAAAGGACGGTTTTGCTCAAGCCCCAGCCGCAACAGCGTTTCTGCAATCGGGAGCAGCTGCTCCTTTTCTCGCCAGTATGGATGATCGCTACTCAGGAGTGCCGCGTAATAGCGCGCCGAGTCCTGCAACTGCTCGCCGAACTCCATCGCGGTGTCTTTGCTACTGATCCGAGTCTTCATTCGCGCATATAGTTCCCGCTCACGAGTTGCGCCCCGCAGCGAGCTCCAAAGGTGCCGAACGAACGTCGTGAAGACCACTTCGTCAGCACTGGCTTCAAGGGAGTCGAGCGCAGAGATCCATCGGGCTTGCAGTGTTTCGATGCCTTTGCCTGCCAATCCGAACAGGTAGTTCTTGAGCAGGTCGGCAACCGTTAGCTCACGTCCACGCGCGTTCAACGTCTCGAAAATCAGAAACGCATCGGCCTCGTCAGACACCTCGACTGCGATTACGCGTGCGCGGTGCTCAAGAAACTCGACCCATTGGAAGAGGAGCTCCGCCCATTGAGGACCTGCGTTTTTTGCCTCTTCCTTGATGCGACCCTCGAAAAAAACAAGCGCGTCAATAAGGAGAGCGTCGTTAGGGTTGAGGCCGTGATCAGCGTCGGGTGACGGCCTTGAGCTGATGGCCACCTCAAGCCATATGCGATCGCCCTGGTTGAGCGTCAGTCGCGGGATATCGGCGGCTGTCCGCAGATCCGGCGTCACAATGTAGTCCCGCTCGATGACCTTGGCGCGGTCTGCATCGCCACGCCGAAGAAACTCATTCCGCAGAGCGGTAAGCATGAGGAGCGTCGTGGCCGACCGCTGCTGACCGTCGATGATCGTGCTTCGGCCGGGGGCTGCCGTCGTTAGCACAACAGTGCCGAGGAAGTACTGTTTAGCCGCCGTACCGAACGCGGAACGCAGATCGGACCAGAAGTCCGAGACTTGCTCCTGCTCCCAGGCGTAGCCGCGCTGGTATGCGGGAACATCCAGTCGCCGATCGCGTAAGATGTGCCCGACTCCTTCGAGCTCGATCCCGACCGGAGATAGTACCTCAGCGGACAAGGAGGGGAAGCTTACTCAACGGCTGCGGCCTGCGATTCGCGGAGGGCTGCGCGTGCTGGTCGAGCAGCCCGGCGCCGGAAAGTCTCAACCCGTGCTCGATAGTTTTGTGTGGCCCGCCAACGCCCACTTGCCTTGCCAAATGAACCGAGACACTGCCGAGACGCTGGTTCGCTCCCCTTTAAGTGATGGGCAGTTGGACGCGCTGAAAGACGAGCACCTCGGCGAGCTTGTCGAAGTGCGCGTCGCGGTGGAGCACAGCGAGGCCGCCATGCTCCGCGGCTGCGGCGGCGATCAGCGCGTCGGTGACGGGCACGCGGTGGTAGCCATCGCTGCGCTCGGCCAGTTCGCCGAAGGCGCTCATCGCGGCGTCGGCGACGGCACGATCGTTGCGCAGGATTCGCAGCGCGTCGAGCTCGGCCTCCAACGCGAGGTACTCGGAGGTACTGCGCGCCGAATAGAGGATCTCCATGCGCACAATCGGCGTGATCCACATGCGATCGTCGAGGATCGCCTCCTTCACGAGGCCGCCGAGATCCTCCGGGAGCGCCGCGATGCGCCACCAAGCGGAGGTGTCGGCGATGAACGGCTGGTCGCTGCGCAGCAGTTCGGCGGCGTCCACCGCGGCTATCGCTCAGTGTCGGTCAGCTGCTCGATGCGCGCGAGCGTATCGCGATCCAGACCGTCCGGGCTGCGCAGGCGCTCGGCGAGGGAACGTAGGCGTTCGGCGCGCTCCTGCTGGCTCAGCGTTGGCTGCTCCGCGGTGGGCGTCGTGCTCAGGACCGAATGCTTCACGCCGTCAGGGTAGCGCGCGAGATCCTGGCGCTACGCTCTCGGTCAGCATGTAGCGCCCACGCGCCACCCGGACCAGTCGCCCCGAGGAGCCCGCGACGTTCGAGGCGAGCGCGCCCTTGATCGAGGACCGCGGCACCGGCTCGCCCACCAGTGCCTCGACGGCCGCGTGGATGTCCTTGGCCCGCATCGACTCGCCTCGGTCGGTCAGCACCTGGGCGACGGCCTTGATCACCCAGCCGGGCGGGCGGGCTCGCAGCCGGCGGGTCACAGGCTGCCGTCGAGGCCCGCCACCGGCTCGCAAGGCGGCCAGCTTCTCGGCCAGACGGCCAAGCGACCCCTGTAGGTCATGGTTCGAATAGTGTCCAAGCAGCTCCATTCGGCGGACTCAATCCGAACCGGGTCGGCTTGCTGGAGCCTAGCGGCCACTAGACAGTTGTCTGACCGAGGCTAGACCATCTTCACATGGCGCTCGACATTTAGGTCGCGGCGATATCCGTATGCGACCCACGATGCCCCCGCGATGACATCATCGTTGACGAGCGCCGTGACTCGCTGTGCGCCGCGGGCCCGCAAGCGCCGCTCTCCCTCTTTGACCAGCGCGTGGCCGATGCCTCGGCGACGCTGGTCAGGGCGGACCACGAGACGATACATATTGCCCCGCCATCCGTCCCAGGCGGCGATGAGGACGCCAACAATCTCCTCATTGACCTCGGCCACCAGCAAGGCTTCTGGTTGATCGTCCAAGAGGCGCTCCAGTGCTGCAGTTGTATCGGTCGCACTGGGCCTAACCCCGTCGGCGTTCCAGAGAGCCAGGATCGCATCGAGCTCGTCGGGCCGGGCGCAGCGGATCATGGTCTCTCTCCAGATCAGTGATGGACGAGGCGAGGGGCCGGCTCGAAGTCCCCGTGCAACACGAGTGGATCGAGATCGGCGCCGTTGGGCCAGGCGACGGTGCCGAGCTCATCGTCCACCCGCACCTGCGCGAAGAAATCCGGATCGCCCAGCGGCTCGAAGACCGGGCCGTGCAGCTCTCCGGTGAGATCGACGTCGCGCCGGCTGCCGTCGCTGAAGCCGAGTCGGAGCCGGTAGTGGCCGAGCACCTCTACCGATGTCACGGTTACGAACACCATCGCCCCATCTTACGGCAACGGGTCGATCGGCTCGGGAACAGTTCCGCCGTGTACGCGCTCCCAGTCGGCCTCGAGCTCCTCACGGTGGAGGGCTGCCCACTCTGCCACGAGCTTGAGCGCGCGGCCCGGCAGTTCGCCCACGAGCACCCTCGTGCCGTCAATCGCGATCACCGCGTGGTGCTCGGCGTACTGCGCATGGAAGTGGGGCGGCTGGTGGTCGTAGAAATACATCGTGATCACGATGCCGTAGAAGAAGCTGACGCGGGGCACAGCGCCATCATGAGGCGCAGCGCGGACGGGTGCCGCGGCCGGGCGCACGCGGGACACCCGGCTCGGGCGACGACCTATGCCAACACGTACCGTCCCTTCGACACCCGCACGAATCGACGCGAGGAACCCGAGACATTGGACGCCAGAGCCATCTTGACCGACGACCACGCCACCGGCTCCCCCAGCAACGTCTTAACCGCTGTATGGATGTCCCTGGCTCGCATCGGCTCCGCTCGATCGCCCAGCACCTGGACGACAGCCTTCAGCACCCAACCCGGCCGGCGAGGCCGCTGCCGGCAGCCCACAGCCTGCCGTCGAGGCCCGCCGCTGGCCCGCACGGCGGCCAGTTTCCCGGCTAGACGGCCCAACGACCCCTGTAGATCGTGGTTCGATAGAACTCCGATTAGGTCCATTTTCGCCGCTATTCGCAAGCTATATGCCGAAGATGAGCTCGAGGGCTTCATCAACGGACTGCAACTCGTCTGCGTCAAGACGCCCTGCTGAGCGTCCCAGGCGCTCAGGATCAACGACAGTCGTCTGCTCGACAAGGATGCACGTACGGGTACCGTCGAGTGTGATCGCCGGACGAAAGCTCGCTGGTCGTGCGCTGGTGGAGGTCGGCGCAACGAGCACGGTGCTCAGCGCCAGAAACTCGTCAGCTTGAACCACCACCGCATAGCGCGCGCCGCGCTGCTCTCTGCCTCGTGTCGCGCGCGGAGCCGGCAGTCGAAAGATCTCGCCGCGGACCACCTCAGTCGGTCGGCTCCGGTGCCAGTTCCGCCATCTGCTCGCGGACGATCCGCATCTCCTCTCGATCGCCCTCGTCGGCTGCGAGCCTTCGCACCTCCGCGGCGATCGAGGAACGTGCCCGGCGTCTCGCGGCGGACTCGCGTAGCGCCGTCCGTACAGCTTCGGAATCACTCAGGCCGTCGTTGCGGATCACGCTGAGCGCAGCGACAGAGCTGTCGTCCAAACGCACATGGAGAGAGCGGCTCATGGGACCATCGTAGCACGAAACATGCTACGCAATATCGCGGAGGCTGGCTTTCAGGCAACCACCACAGCCAGCCCCACCATCAGCACTCGCCTTACGGTTCTCGAACTGCGTCGGGCACTTTTCACGCGAGATCGCGGGTGTCGGACCGGGTGGCGATATTTATGGCAGCAGTTGAAATGCCTTTCGGTGGCGTGGTGCGACGGTTGCGAAGTGGCGACGATCGAGGGTCAGGATTATTGGGGCATCGAGTCGCTCAGCCAACGCGATGACTGAGGCGTCTGTTCCTCCGAGGGGGAAGTCTGCGTACTTCTCGACGAGTTCCGCCATTCGCGCGAAGTCCTCTCGACTCGGCCCCTCGACATCGAGCTTGCCGACGCCGTTTAGAAACTTGCTCTCGGCGGTGGCGCCCAGTCGGCGTCCAACGAAGTAAGTCGCCTCCGCTACGGCTAGCGCCGGAACGATCAGCCGAAGGTCAGCCCGTGACAGTGCTGTGCGGCAGGCGAGATGGTCCTCGTCATCAGCATCCGCCGCAGCGTAAAGCGGCCCAGCGTCAACGACGGCCAGGGACGTCATCCCACTCCTGCTCCAGCAGTCGCTCCATGTCTCGGGCAGTAGAGCGATGGCCGCTATGGCCAAGGTCCGCGAAGGCGAGTTCGCGGGGCTCGCTCTGGACTAGGCCAAGGTGCTGGGCGAGCGCAGTGCGGGTGACCTCGGACGCCGACGCGTGCCGTCGCCGTGCCTCTCGGTCGAGCGCCTGGGCAAGATCATCGGGAAGGGATACAGTGGTGCGCCGCATAACTGCATAATAGCATCGCGTAGAAACCCCGAACCGCGCGAACGAACGTCGCTTTCCTCACGAAACGACACCGCACTTAGGCGGGATCGAACGCCACTGTCAATCTCCCCTGTAGCCGGCCGGCGGACCCTCCTGGGGGCCGAGCACTGGCACGAACGCGGCAGAATAGACATCAAAGCGTGACCGCCACGCGTCGCGAGCCGGGTCGAGTCCGGAGAGGCGATCGAGGCACACGTCCCAGCCAGCGGCGTTCCGCGCCGCGGCACCGGGCGGCAGTTCATCGATGAGAACCAGCAGCGTCCCGCGGTCCTGCGGAATCAGCTCAAAGCGCAATACCTCATCACCCCAACTGAAGGCGAGAACGCTCGGCTCGTCGACCGCGAGCACTTCGCCGGTTAGCACCATGTCGATGACCTCGGGCGGGAAGGGGAAGCTGATCGCAGCGCCAACCTCCCACAAATCGCCCTCGACTATTACATCGGAGGGGAACCACGACCGGAGTTGCTCTCGATCGGTAAGAGCAAGCCAGACGACCGGCGGCGGATCGGAAAGCCACCGTTCCAGGCGCACGGCGGGGCGTGCGCGGTCGGTGAGCAGCATTGCGTCGTTCATTTTGTCCTCCGGCGTTCGAGGTGATCTTCCAGTCGGTCAAGGTGCCTTGTCCACAACCGGCGATAGGGCGCGAGCCAGGCGTCAAGCTCGACCAATGGCTCAGGCCGGATGCGATAGAGGCGACGCTGCGCGTCAGGGCGCACCTCGACCAGACCGGCCTCCTTCAACACCCGTAGGTGCTTCGAGACGGCCGGCTGACTGAGGCCAAGCTCGTCAACGAGCTCCCCCACAGGTCGCTCCCCATCCCGGAGAATCTCCAGGATCGTCTGCCGGTTCGTCTCGCCTAGCACCTGAAGCGCGGTCAAAGGGGCCATGGCTCCAGTATTCCAGGATAGCTATATGCTTGTCAAGGCATATATTGTGTGTGCGGGATGAGCATCACGCGGACAAGTGGCAGAGCCGCTTGGCGTTCGTCGCCCGTGATGAGCGTGAAGTCATGGGCGAGCGCGGTTGCGGCGATCCAGAGGTCATTCGTCGGTCGTCTTCCGCTGGCGGCGCGCAACTCGCCGTAGCGGGCGGAGACCGTGCGATCGACATCGACGACGGGGGCCTCTGCGAGCACGGCGGACAGCAGCCGCAGCCGCAGGGCACGTGTCGCCCCGTCGGGCGCCAGCAGCACGCCCGCCTCGAGCTCGCCGACCGAGATGGCACTCACTACCCATGACTCACCGATCTCAGGCGTGACGCCTTCGATCAGAACACTCGTATCGATCAGCGCCGTCAAGTGGCCCAGGTGTCCCGGGCCACAGCAAGGTCTTCCTCACGCATTTGGCGCAGTTGCGCGGCCCACGCGGTGTCGGCCGGCGCCTCTGCGAGGATCGCCGCAAGTCGACCCGGTGCCGCTGGCTTGTGGGCGCTCGCCAGAGGCCCAAGTTCGGCTACCGGCCGTCCGCCCACGGTGATCGTGAAGTGCTCCCCACTTTCGGCGCGCCTGAGCACGTCGCCTATTTGGTTGCGGAGCTCGCGCTGCGGAATCCTGACCGACATGAGGACAAGTGTAGCAGTGTTGCTACACCAGGAACCTCGCTGCGGCTGTGGACGCGCAGGTCGGCAATGAGGATTGCACAGCCGTCGTGAAACCAGTTCTAAAAGCGAAAGCGGACGGGGTACGCCCCGCTTTCGCCCCAGTAGAGTCGGCAGCGACTTTCTGCGCCGGTTGCTACACGGTCTCCACCGTCGTACCGGACCGACTGGCGAGGTCTCTGTTCTCGGGGACGAACTTACTCGCGGTGAAAGTTGCACCCTGCGGATCGGTGATGACGGTCATCCTGACCCAGGGGGCGTCGAACGGTGCGACTACGACTTGGCCGCCAAGCTCCGTGGCCCTCGCGGCCGTGGCATCGGCGTCGTCGACCGCGAACGTCACACTCCAGTGCGCAGACACATGGTGTTGGCCGTCCGTGATCGGGTTGATGGTCGCGACGACGTCCTCGAAGCCCTCCGGCGCACCGCCCTGCGCCATTCGCTCGCGGAGCCCGGGATCCCTCTGTTCGAGGTAGTCGCCGTAACCAGGCAGCCGCCACATTCCCCCACCGCGTAGCAGGTCGAGCATCTCCCATCCGAACACCTTGCCGTAAAACGACTTCGCGCCCTCCGTGTCACGGGTGTTCAGGGCGTTGAAGTTCAACGAGCCTGGTTCGTTGACAATCTGTGCGCCCTTGTGCTCCTTCGCCTGCCAGATGCAGAACGCGGCTCCCTCAGGATCGCTGCACACAGCCATCCGGCCAGCACCCATGACGTCAAGGGGTCCGTGATGACGCGACCGCCGGCATCCAGCACCTTCGACGCGGTCTCGTCGGCGCTCTGCACCCAAATGTAAGTGTTCCAATGCGTCATCGACGGCCCGTTCTCGGGCTGTGAGCCAATTGCGGCCACATCGCCACCATCCAGCCGGGCGATCAAGTACCTGCCGGGTGCTCCCGGCGGCATCACGTCCTCGCACTCCCACCCGAATAGACCGCCGTAGAAGGCCACAGCGACCTGCGGATTGGGCTGACGGGTGTCGATCCAGCACGGCACGCCGGGCAGATATCCATCTCGATTGGGCATTGGGGCTCCTTTGGTTAGTGGACTCGCAACGCACCGTAATCGGGGTTTAGGTCAAGATCTGTCCTCAATGAGCAGGATCATGAAAATGCGATGAGCGAGACTTCGAGCCGACTTCTGCAACTGCTTTCGCTGCTTCAGGGCCGGCGCGACTGGCCGGGCAACGAGCTGGCCGCCCGCCTTGAGGTATCCGGCCGGACGATTCGGCGTGACATCGATCGACTGCGCAACCTCGGCTATCCCGTGGAGTCGCTCAGCGGTCCCACGGGTGGCTACCGGCTTCGTGCCGGGAGCGCGATGCCGCCGCTGCTGCTCGACGACGAGGAGGCGATCGCGATCGCGGTTGGCCTTCGCACCGCCGCTCGCGCCTCCGTGAGCGGCATCGAGGAAACCTCCGTGCGAGCCCTAGTCAAGCTCGAGCAAGTCCTGCCGGCCCACCTGCGCCGACGCGTAGCTGCCCTGGGCTCCGCCACCTTCACGCTCCCGGTTACCGGCCCGACCGTCGACCCACAGCACCTCACCGTGATCGCCGCCGGCTGCCGGGACTGTGAGTGCCTGCGCTTCGGCTACCGCAGCCGCGATGGCACCCACAGCCTCCGCGAGGTAGAGCCCCATGCGCTCGTCAACCACGGCCAGCGCTGGTATGTCGTCGCGTGGGATCGTCGCCGTCAGGACTGGCGGACGTTCCGCATCGACCGCCTCACCAAGCCGGCGTCCACCGGCGTGCGTTTTACGCAGCGCAAGCTGCCAGCCAAAGACGCAGCTGTATATGTCAAGCAGAGCATCCAGGGGCGGCCGAATCGATTCGAGGCACGAGTCACTCTGCATATCGCCGCACCACAGATCGCGCACCGCATCCCGGCCTACGCCGGCACAGTCGAGCCGATCGACGCCAACACCTGCCGCTACACCACCGGCGATGACGACTTGCGCTGGCTGGCCCTGCGCATCGCGATGCTCGGCGTTGACTTTGAAGTGCACGAACCACCCGAGCTGCTCGAGCACCTACGGACACTCGCGCTCCGGTTCGCACGCGCCACCCCTTGAGTCGGCCAGCCCATCGTCGGTGGTAGTTGGCAGCCCGTCGCCGGTGGCTGTTCTTCGGTTTGCGCGGTCAGCTCGCCGAGGCAGCTCAACGCGCCTGGGTTGGTTCTACGACGAGCTTGAGGGTCTCAGCGAGCGCCTGGATGCGCGCGAGGTGCTCGCGGGTCAACGACTCCAGTTGCGTGCGCCCATGGTCGGTAAGTCGCAGACACACAATGCGGTGGTCACTTGCGTCTCGGATGCGTGTGAGGAGCCCCGCATGCTCTGCGCGTTGGGCAAGCTCGACCGCGCTGTGGTGGCGCACGTGCAGCTGTTCGGCGGCCTGGCCGATCGTCGGCCCGTTCGGGGCGAGGTAGCCGCGCACGACGAGCAGCAGCTGGTGCAGCGAGGGAGTCAAGCCAGCCCCGTGGGCGGCTTGCTCGCTCCAGCGCAGAAAGTCGCGCAGTTCGGTGCGGAACACCAGCAGACGCTGATAGTCCTCGTCGCGGAGCGAGCGGCTTGCGGGCTTGTGGGTCATTCGGCAGGCCCACGCGTGGGCAGCAGCGTGCCGAGGCCATCAGCCAGTCCGCGGCGGCCGAGCGGCCGCTCGCGGTGGCGCTCCTCGACCAGCACGCGCTCGTGCGCCTTCAGCAAATCGAACTGGCTTATGAGGCCCACCAATCGCTCCGACTTGCCGCGCTCGACGACTGGCAGTACGCCGTGTCCACTGGACACCATCAGGTCGGCCGCCGCACGGAGTGTCTCGTCGGGTCGTGCAAGCAGTGGCTGGCGCGCGAGGGCCATCGCGGTAACGGGACCGTCCGCTCGGCGAGCGGCGAGCACGTCGGACCACGCCAGCACACCGAGGAGGATCCTGTCGCCGGCGAGTACGGGGTATAGGCGCTGGCGACGCGCTGGTGTGCCCTCCGGTAGCTGCCGGTAGAGCTCTGTGGCGGTCGTCGTCGGCTCCACGGTGAGCACGTCGGTGCTCATGACATCCCGTACCAGGAGCGCGTGCAGCGGGTCGATCGCATACTCGCGGGAGACGTGGTAGCCACGACGGGCGACCTTCTCGGTGAGGATTGAGCGTTTGAGGGTCAGCACGCTGACGAGGTGCGCGACTGTGCAAGCCGCCAACAGCGCCAGCAGCGAGTTGACATTGTGGGTGAGCTCCAACGCGAACACGATGCTCGTGAACGGCGAGCGCGTCACGCCCGCCAGTGCGGCGGCCATCCCGAGCAGCGCCCAAGTGCCCTCCCCGGCACCTGGCAGCACCGCTCCCAGCAGACCGCCGAGCGCGGCTCCCAGCATCAACAGCGGGGCGAGGATCCCCCCGCTCGTATTCGACCCGAGCGCGATCGACCACACTCCGAGCTTGACCACCAGCAGCACAGCCAGTGTTCCGAGCGTCAGCTCCCCGGCGAGCTCTGCGCCGATCGTCCCATAGCCGACGCCGAGTACCCGCGGTTCGATCAGGCCCCCGACACCGACCACCAGACCACCAAGTGCCGGCCACCAGGTCCAGTGCAGCGGTAGGCGCCCGAACATGTCCTCCGCGCCGTACACGCAGCGCGTCATCACCCACGCAAGTCCTCCGCAGGCCACGCCGACGAGCACCGCACCGGCCGTGACCGAGAATCCCAGGGCGCCGTGAGCAGCCATCGGAAAGAGCGGTGCCGCGCGCAGGAGGCCCGCGTGAACGAGCGCTTCTCGGGTCGCCTCCGCGGCGCACGCGGCGAGCGCCACCGGGATCATCGAGCGCGGGCGCCACTCGAACAGCAGCAGCTCGACCGCCAGCAGCACCGCTGCCACGGGGGTGCCGAACACGGCGGTCATACCGGCCGCCGCCCCAGCGACGAGCAGACAACGCCGCTCCGCCGCCGTGAGATGCAACAGCTGCCCGGCGATGCTTCCAACCGCTCCGCCGGTGACGATGATCGGTCCCTCGGCGCCGAAAGGCCCGCCCGTCCCAATGCTCACGGCGCTCGAGATCGGCTTGAGCACCGCCAGACGGGGTTCCATGCGGCTGCCGCGCAACAGAATCGTTTCCATTGCCTCAGGGATGCCATGTCCGCGGATGCGCTCAGAGCCAAAGCGCGCCATTACCCCCACGATCAACCCTCCCGCCACGGGCACGAGCACACTCAAGGGGCCGAGGACGGACGTGTCCGGGGGCTCGAGACTCGTGCTTAGCGTCCCGGTGTACACCAGATGAGTGATCAGTCCGATCAGGTCGAGCAGGCCAAGCGCCAGAACAGCCACACTCACCCCAAGCGGCACACACACCGCTACCAACGCGAGTACCGCTCGTGCGGTCGTGAAGTCTCCCAGCTCCCGCTCCGGTGCCCGCGGAGGACGGGAGTCAAAGGGAGCGATCGCATCGCTGGGGAGTCTGTCCTCGCGCTCGTCAGCCATCGCTCGCCGCCAAGCATATCGGATGCCGATATGTCAAGCCGACGAGTACTGCGGGTTACTGCTCGCGATCCTCGCGCTAACGATCTTCAAGCCATACGGACGCAACCGTTATCTCGCCGCGACTTTGCGCAAAACGGTACTGACGAGCCCCGGAATCACTCAACCCCTCCAGCCGTGATCATGATGGTGGTGGTCGTCGTGGTGACAGCGGTGATGGTGATGATGATGATGGTGGTGGTGAGAAGGAGGCGCGGCGGCAATCACCAGCGTAATCGGAGCGCTTTCGGCTTTTACGCCTTCGGCGTCGGTGACGGTGATGATCACCTTCGAGCTGCCGGCGACGGTTGGGGTGCCGGTTATCTGGCCACTGGAGGCGTTGATCGACAGCCCGCCGGGCAGGCCGGCACTCCAATGCAACGGTGCAGTGCCTCCCGTCGCGGTGGCTGTGGCAGTGTAGGCGGTTCCCTGCTTGCCTTCGGGCAGGGTTGTCGTCGTCACGGCAAGCGGCGGCGCGGGGGCGGCGACGATTGCCAGCACATGATTTGCCGATGACCCGCGGGCCACGCTCGCCACTGACGGAAGCGTGACGAGCGCCGGGGTGGAAACCGGGGTTTCTTCGGTTTTACCGTTTCCAAGCTGACCATACTGGTCGCTGCCAAACTCATAAAGCTGGCCGCTCGAAGTCACCACCAGGCTATGGCTCTTGCCGGCGGCGATCTCTTCAATCGACCCGGTGGCACCCGGAAGTGCGATCGCTTCGGGCGTGGAGTGCGGTTCGGTGTCGCTTTTACCGTTTCCAAGCTGACCGTCTTCGTTGTTGCCGAAGGTGTAGAGCTGACCGCTCGAGGTCAACGCAAGGCTGAATTCCCAGCCGGCGGCAATCTGGACGATCGATCCGGTGGCGCCGGGGAGGGTGATCGGCTCGGGCGTCGAGCGGGACGTTGTGCTGCCGTTCCCGAGCTGACCAGACTGGTCGTCGCCAAAGGTGTAAAGCTGACCGCTCGAGGTCAACACGAGGCTGTGATACTCGCCGGCGGCCACCTGTACGGGCATTCCCGTGGCGCCGGGAAGCGTGATCTGTTCGGGAGTTGGGACACCTTCATACTCATTGTTGCCATTCCCGAGTTCGCCCTGGCTATCGCCGCCAAACGCGTACAGCTGGCCGCTCGAAGTGAGGACGAGGCTGAATTCACGCCCGGCAGCGACCTGCACAGGCGAGCCGGTGGCGCCAGGGAGCGTCACCACCGTAGGCGTCGGATCTTCTTCGTAGCTGGTGGTGCCATTCCCCAGCTGACCGGCGCCGTTATAGCCGAATGCAAAGAGCTGGCCACTTGAAGTCAACACTAGACTGAAGGACACCCCTGCGGCGGCCTGCACGGGGCTCCCTGTGGCACCAGGAAGTTTGATCGCCACTGGCGTCCTAAATTCGGAGTAACGATTACCACTCCCAAGGCCACCCGTGCCAAATGTATAGATCTGGCCACTTGAAGTCAGTACGATGCTGTGATCCTCGCCCACGGCAACCTGCACCGGCGATCCTGTAGCGCCGGGGAGTGTGACTCCCGTTGGAGTGGGGTTATTTGCCACATAACCGTCATTGCCGAGCTGACCCCAGATGTTTTCACCGTAGCTCATCACCTGTGTAGGCGAGCCTGCGGCCGCCTGCGTCAAACAGACCCCAAACAGCACAAATATCGACACCAGTATGACGCCCATTCTATGGTACATGTCAGCTCCAATGGTTCGACTTCGGCCTATATCCTAGATCAGAATACATTCACCAAACCACCGTGCCACCTCTGTTTCTGACTCGTGCGACATCGCCCGCCACGAGCCGAGTTGGCTCGTCCGACGCCAGCGAGCGCATACCGTCGTTGCGCGATTGCGAATCCTTCTCGCGGCAGCCAACCTCTTATCTTGCACGTGCTTGCGCCAACCAATTCAGGAGGATGCTCATCGTGACTACGCTCATCTATGTCGCTGCCGTCACGGCAGTCGCCGTCTGCGGCTGCCTCTTGGTCCTCGCAAGAGCCCGCTCTCGTGACTGATGCCTGGCCCAGCGAGCGAGTCGTCAGCGCGGCTCAGCAGGGCGATCCGCGCGCGATCGCCTTGCTGGTGCACGGCTCGCATGCACACGTGCAGCGCTTTGCGCGCACGCTCTGCGCGACCCCCGAGGATGCCGAGGACGCCGCGCAGGAGGCGCTGATTGTCCTATATCGGAGGATCGGCACGCTGCGCGCCACCGCGGCGCTCGCCTCGTGGATCTTTCAAATCGTGCGCCACGAGTGCCTACGCAGATCGCGGATCGTCTTTCGCGCCCAGGTCTCCGCTGGCATGGTCGAGCCCTCCGCCGAAGACGCCGCACTCGCCCGACTGGAAGTCGAGCGCATCGTCGACTGCATCGCGCAGCTTCCACCCGACCAACGCGCGGTGTTGGTGCTGCGAGATATTCAAGGTCTATCGGGCGCAGCGACGGCTCAGACCCTCGGGCTCAGTCGCGCGGCGATGAAGTCACGTCTGCATCGCGCACGCGAAGCCCTCCGCTCGCAGCTTCGCCCACCCGCGAGCACCACCGATTCAAGAGGAGGCATCAAGCATGAGTAACCACGATCAAAGCGGCCTTGCGAGCGCCTCTGTGGGCCGCCACCTGCTGCGCGGCGCGATCGGGTTCGGGCTGATTGGCTCAGCGCTCGCTCTCCTGCCAAGCGTGGGCGTCGTCGCGCTCCTGCTCGCACCGCCTGGGATGGTTGCGCTGCGCGGCTGCCCCACCTGCTGGATCGCAGGGCTGCTTCAGACAATCTCCGCCAACCGGCTGGAACGCACCTGCGACGACGCCGGCTGCACCCTGCGGCGGGGATTTCAGCCACCGGCGGGTTATCAGGCGACGGCGAAGATGATCAACCGTCGGCGACGCAGCTCACCGTGAACACAGCCCGGTGGCTCTCTCCGGGCGCCAGCAGGCGCAAGCCGGCGCCACTGCACAGCGCGTTGGCGGGGGCTGTCATCGGCTCGAAGCAGATGAACTGACCGGTGCGTGGGGCGTACACCTGAGCGCAGGGGTAACCCTCGAGTAACTCAAGCGCAATCCGCCGGCTCCCCGCCTCCACGGCAAAGCCGGCGCGCGCCGGCAACGCGTCGAAGCCGTCGTCGAACTGACGTGCGGCGAGCTCGAACTGCTGGGCGGACAGCTTTTCGCCGGAGCCGACCGGGATCTGGCGCTCGTCGAGGACCAGGCTACGCATCGCCGGCAGCGTCACCCGCCAACGCTCACGGGGAATCTGTGGGAGGGACAGGTAAGGGTGAAAACCGAACGACACGGGCACGGTGTCCTCGCCACACGCATCGACCGTCATCGCGATCTCCAGACGCCCGTCCGCCAAGCTCGCCTGGTAGCAAAGATCGTGGCGGAACGGGAACACCTCGAACAGCTCACTGCGCGACTCACTCCAGCTCAGCGTCGCCGCGAGCGCCTGTCCCCCCTCCGCGGACGCGCTGGTCAGCTCCCACGCCAGCCGCCCGCCGATCACCCCGTGGATCGGCAGTCCGTGGTCGTCGAGCGCTACCCGTGTCGTGTCATGCGGCACCGCCACTTGGCGCTCGCCGATCGTGTAGTCGAAGCCCGCCAGGCGGTTGGCCCACGGGTACAGCAGTGGAATCCCCATCGTCTTGCCGCGCTCCACATACGCCTCGACGCCTCTGTTCTGGGCCAGCAGCTCCTCGCCGCGATGGCGTAGCGAGCGGCACAGCATCCCCGCGCCCGGCAGGAACGTTGCCTCGAGCTGCGCCTGCTCGTCGCACAGCCTCACTGGCGGGAGCTCTGCTTCGCTCACGCGTACCGCGGCTCCTCACGCCCCGGGAACAGCTCTGGCAGCTCCTCGCTCACGCGGTCCGCAAACCGCGGTTCGCGCTTCTCCAGGAATGAGGTGATCCCCTCACGGGCGTCGGCGGAGCGCCCGCGCGCGAACATCGCGCGGGAATCGGCGCGATGCGCCTCCATCGGGTGCGCAGCACCCAGCCCGCTCCACATCAGCCGACGCGCCAACGCCACCGATACCGGCGCGGTGTTGTGCGCGATCTCCTGTGCCAGCTCGCGCGCCGCGTCGAGCAACTCTCCATCGGGGTGCACGCTGCGCACCAAACCGCCGGCGAGCGCCTCCTGCACGGAGAACACACGTCCGCTTGCAACCCACTCCATCGCCTGACTGATGCCCACGATGCGCGGCAGAAACCAGCTCGAGCAAGCCTCTGGCACGATGCCGCGGCGCGTAAAGACGAAGCCGAGGCGCGCACTCTCGGCCACCAGCCGAATGTCCATCGGCAGCGTCATCGTGATGCCGACCCCCACCGCCGGCCCGTTGATCGCGGCGATCACAGGCTTAGTTGACGCGAAGATCCGCAGCACCACCCTGCCGCCCCCGTCGCGGGGAATCTCGCCATCGGGCTGTTCGCCGTAGTCAAACGTGCTCCCGCCCGCGTCGAGATCCATTCCGGCGCAGAAACCCCGGCCTGCGCCGGTGACGACGATCGCACGCACCTCGTCGTCGCGGTCGGCGCGCTCGAACGCCTCGATCAGCTCGGCGCCCATCGCTTCCGTGAACGCGTTCAGGCGCTCGGCGCGGTCGAGCGTGATCGTCAGCACGCGGTCTGCCACCTCGTAGCGGATGGTGTCAAAGTCCATTGATGTCCTCTCCCACTCGATTGCGGAGCCGCACAGGCTATCGCCCGGCGCCGGGCTTCCGTGTTTGGCGGTCGGCTCCATCCAGTCACATAAGAAATGACTTGCAAATCCTCGGCCACCGCAACTCTGGAACCCGTGGCCAGTAGATAATTGACCGAGAGACGATGAGGCTTCATGCTCCCAACCGCAGTTGGAGCGCGCCGGCGGCGCTGCTCGCCGCTTGCGTGCTCGCGCCGAGCGCCCACGCCGTCACCATCTCGCCTCTGCCCGGGACTCCGGACGCATCCCCGCACACCCAGATCAGCTTCCTCGGCGTTCCGCCGGGCGAGATCCATGGGATCTCGGTTGTGGGCTCGCGCAGCCACACCCACAGCGGGCAACTGCACCCCTACGACAGCGCGCCGGGAGCGAGCTTCGTTCCCGATCACGGGTTCAGCGAAGGCGAGACTGTCCGCGTGCGCGCGCTCGTCGGCCCCGCCGGGCACCAGCAGCGCGTTGGCAGCAGCTTCACAATCGCTCAACTCGCGCACCCTCACTTCACGCCGATGTCCAACTCGGCACCGAAGGTAAAACCGGGGATGGTGCAGAGCTTCGTCTCCCAGCCAGGGCTGCAACCGCCGACGATCTCGGTGCTCGCCAGCAAGCCGGCCGCTTCCAGCGACGATGTCTTTATCGCCGCCAACGGCACCTACCCACAGCGGGGCCCGATGATCTTCAACCGCGCCGGCCAGCTTGTCTGGTTCAAGCAGATCCCCGCCGGCAAAGCGGCGATGGACCTCCAGGTCGAGCACTACCGCGGCGAACCGGTGCTGGTGTGGTGGCAGGGCTATATCGGTCTCGGCGTCGGCTTCGGCACCGACGAGATCTACGGGCAGAACTATCGGCAGATCGCTTCGGTGAGGGCCGGAAACGGCTACCAGGCCGACCTCCACGACATCCAGATAACGCCGTCGGGCGCGGCCTTCATCACCGCCTACTCGGTGATCGAGGCCAATCTCTCCTCCGTCGGAGGGCCTGAGCGGGGCGCGTTGCTGGACGCGATCGTGCAGGAGGTCGACATCAAGACCGGCCTGGTGATGTTCGAGTGGCACGCCTATGGGCACGTTGCGCTCGACGACTCCTACTGGCCGCGCCCCTCCTCCCCCACGACCCCGTGGGACTACTTCCACCTCAACTCGATCTCGCTCGACCCGTGGGGCGACGGCAACTTCCTGGTCTCATCGCGCAACACGTGGGCCGGGTATGAGATCGACCACGACACCGGTCAGATCCTGTGGCGGCTCGGCGGGCGTCGCTCCACTTTCAAGATGGCGCCCGGCACCGGAACGGCGTGGCAACACGACATCCGCTGGCAACCCGACCATACCCTGACGCTGTTCGATAACGGCGACTCCCCGCAGGAGCACCCGCAGACGCGCACCGTGCACGAGCGCATCGACTGGGGCGACCGCACCGTCAAGCTGATCGCCCAGCGGGTACACATGCCGGCGCTGCTGGCCAATAGCCAGGGCAACAACCAGCTGCTTCCGAGCGGCTCCTCGTTCGTCGGCTGGGGCAATCTGCCTTATATGAGCGAATTCAGCCCATCCGGCCAGCTCATCTTCGACGCGCGGATCGCCGCCCCGTGGTCGTCCTACCGCGCGTTCACGTACCCGTGGACCGCCACCCCGACGGCTCCACCGGCGCTGGCGCTGCGCAGCGCCAGCGCCAGCGCGGAAGCGCTTACCGCCTACGCGAGCTGGAACGGCGCCACCGGCGTGAGTGCCTGGCAGCTGCTGGCCGGACCGAGCCCAACGCAGCTTGCGCCCGTTGCGACGGTGCCAAGCTCGGGCTTTGAGACCGCGATCGCGGCTCACAGCTCGCAGCCGTACTTCGCGGCCGTCGCGCTCAACGCCGCTGGTCAGACGCTCTCGACCTCAGCCGTAGCCCACCGATAAACACCCTCTAGAGAGGGGCACAGAACGCGGCGGGGCAGCAGCGGCACTCAGCCGTCATAGGCAAGCGCGGGTCGGGCGCCGCGGTCGCCGTGGGCCTGGTGGGTGCCGCGCTCGGCTCGGGGCGTGGTGCGTCGATCGGTGACGATCACCCGTCCGCCGCGCGCCGGCACCAGCGTGATGTGGTGCACCTTTACGCGCTCGTCCTTCAGGCTCGGGGCGCGCAGCTGCACCCGTTCGAGCACGGTGCGTAGGATCGCGCGCATCTCCATCGTCGCGAAGCTCGCGCCGATGCAGCGCCGCGGGCCGCCACCGAAGGGGATGAAGGTGTAGGGATGGGATGCCCGCCCACCCGCGCTGCCCTCCAGGAAGCGCTCCGGTGCAAACGCCTGCGCGTCGGCGAACGCCTCGGAGTGCTGCACGATCTCGATCGAGGGCATCACCGTCGTACCCGCCGGGAGCAGGCGCCCGGCGACTTCCGCCGGCGCGGAGAGCTTGCGCCATACCGCGTCGATCACCGGCCGCACTCGCAGCGTCTCATTGATAACCGCATCCAGATACCCCTCTTCCTCCCCATCCTCCAGCTCGCGGCGCAGTCGCGCCAATGCCTGCGGGTGACGCAGCAGCCGCTCAAAGCACCACGCGAGCGCCGTCGTCGTCGTCTCATGGCCGGCCACCAGCAGCGTGATCAGGTGGTCGCGCAGCTCCTCGTCGCTGAGGCCCTGCCCCTGCTCGTCGCGCGCCTGGAGCAGCTGCGCCAGCACGTCCTCGCGATGAACCCCCGCCGCCTGTTCGGCGCGGTGGGCGGCGATCTCCTCGTACAGCAGTCGATCGACCTCGGGCACTAGCCGCAGCGTCGAGAGGCGTTTCACCGCGGCGCGGTCGATCAGCTGGGGGTAAGCCCACACAATCCACATCTCCACGATGCCCACTCGCGTGATCCTGCGCAGCAACGTGCGCAGGCGCTCCAAGCGCCGCTCGTCGCTGACGCCGATCACCGTCCGCAGAATCACCTCCAGCGTGATCGCCTGCATCCGCGGGCGGATCGGGAACTCGGTCCCGACCGGCCAGCGATCGACCTCCGCCGCGGCAATCTCGGCGATCCGCTCGCCGTAGGCTCGCACCGCCTCACCGTGGAAGGGAGGGCTCAGCATGCGCCGGTGGCGAATGTGGCGCTCGCCGTCGAGCAGCAGCAGCGAGTGGCCGCCGACGATCGGGCCCATCACCGCGTTGGCCTCGCCGGCGCGGAACACCTCGCGGTCGCTGGTGAAAACTTCCTTGATCGCCTCCGGCTGGGTGATTACCACCACATCGCCGATGCCCAGCGGGCGCAGCGTGAAGGTCTCGCCGTAGCGCCGCCGGCAGTAGCGCGAGAGGGCACCCGGATTGAACGCCCACATCGCCGACTGGGCCAGTCGCGGCAGGCGCGGCCCGGGCGGCAGGCTCGGCTCGGGCGGCAGGCTCGGCTCGGGCGGCAGGCTCGGCTCGGGCGGCAGGCTCGGCTCGGGCGGCAGGCTCGGCTCGGGCGGCAGGCTCGGCTCGGGCGGCAGGCCCGGCTGGGAGACGCGCGCGGTCCGATCCATCTTCGACATCTTGGCAGAGACGCTGACCGTGGTGGTCGGTTTTTATTGGGATGGGCTCGCAATGCAATCCAAACCGCATGCCAACTCTTTACAAAAAGAGCCCCAACAGCTCCTCACACAGCGCCGGCGACGCCACGACTATGCCCCACGGCAGGCCCTCGCGCTCAGGCAGCTCCGCCACCCGCAGCCCCGCCGCTTCGCACAGCAGCGTCCCCGCCGCGATGTCCCACGGCTTCACCGTGCGCTCAAAGTAGGCGTCGAAGCGGCCCGCCGCGGTCCATGCCAGATCCAGCGCCGCGCTGCCAAAACGACGGATGTCGCGCACGCGCGATACCAACGGCGCCAGCACGCGCCCCTGCGCGGCTCGTACATCGGCGTCGTAAGCAAGGCCAGTGGCAACCATCGCCGTGCCCAGGTCACTCCCGCGGCTGCCGGCCGCAACCAGGCCCGGGGCGCGCTCGCTCTCGCCGCCGCCACCACCACCACCAGCCACCCGGCTGCGTCCCAGCTCGATCGCTCCCCCGGGCCCCACAAGCTTCGCGCGCCCGTCCCTTACGGCGGTGAACAGCTCGTCGCGATTGGGATCGTAGATCGCACCTGCGATCGTGCTCCGCTGCGCACCCGCGATCGTGCTCCGCTCGTCGCGTACCGCCACACTCACGCACCACTGCGGAATCCCGAACAGGAAGTTGACGGTGCCGTCGAGCGGATCAACGACCCAACTCAGCCCGCTAGAGCCCTCCACGTGATCCCCCTCCTCCCCCACAAAGCCATCATCCGGCCGCCGCTCGGCCAGCAGCTCGCGGATCGCCCGCTCTGAGGCAAGATCGGCCTCGCTGACCAGATCGGTGGGGGTGCTCTTGCTAGCGATATCGCGCTCGGCGCCGCGGCGCACACGCTCAACCAGCAGCGCGCCGGCGGTCTTCGCAGCCTCGACCGCCACCTCCAGCAACGCCTCGGCCTGCGGCCGCCGAGCGTCAGCGGAGGACCGCAGAGTGTTGTCTCCGGGGGGCCGAGCGTCGTCGGCGTCAGCGTCGGTGTCGGCGTCGGCGTCGCTCACGAGAAATCGGGCGGCCGGTGCTGCGCCCAGGGCCGCTCGGCCTCGAGCTGCGCGGCGAGCGAGATCAGCGTTGCCTCGTCGTCGGGCCTGCCCACCAGCTGCACGGCGAGCGGCAGCTTGTCGGCGTCGTCGGTGAAGCCCGCGGGCACCGAGACCGCCGGCTGCCCAGTGGCGTTCCAGACGCCGAGGAAGGGGATCAAGCGCGTGCCACCGTTCATCGTCCACACCATCCCGCGCCCCTCGTACTCGCCGAGGCGCAATGCCGGGCGGGCGGTGGCCGGAAGCAACAGCGCGTCGTAATCGGCAAATACGCGCCCCATGCGCTCGTTCAGCGCCGCTTCGGAGGCGAGCGCGCGCGCGATGCCCTGAGTTCCGACCAGTTCGCCGGCGCGGACGATGTGACGGCTACGGCGCTGCATCCGCTCGACGTGACCGATGTCGATCGCCGACTCGTAGGCGCCGCGCAGGTAGCGCGCCACGAGGTGGGGGCCCAGCCAGAGGGGGTAGTCGGGGTCGCGCTCGACAAGCTCATGGCCCAGAGAACGCAGCAGCTCGACGGTCTGCGCGTGCGCATGCAGCACGCGCGAATCGACTGGCTGCGGCAGGATCGGCTTGGTGGAGTAGGCAATCCGCAGGGGATCGAGTGCCCGCTCACCCCGCGCGGCCGCATCGCCGAAGCTGCCCTGCGCGGAGGGCGTTTGTGCGGTGAGATCGAGGAACAGCGCGGCGTCGCGGACATTGCGTGCGATCGGCCCGTACACGGCAAGACCGTGCCAGCCGTACAGCTGCTCGGTATGGGGAGCAAGCGAGATCCGGTGGCGCTGAGGCTTGATCCCAAACAGGCCACAGAAGCTCGCGGGAATGCGGATCGAGCCGAGACCGTCGGAGCCGAGCGCGGCGCCCACCAGGCCCGCGGCGACCGCGGCGCCCGACCCACCCGAAGATCCCCCAGGGGTGTGCTCGAGGTTCCACGGGTTGCGAGTGATGCCGAACGTGGGGGTCTCCGTGAACGGCCACAGCGTCAGCTCGGGCACGTTGGTCTTGCCAAGGATCACCGCCCCGGCTTCGCGTAGACGGCGCACGACCTCCTGATCGGCGCTCGCCGGCCGCTCGGCCGCGCGCGTCCCGAACGAGGTCACCTCGCCGGCGACATCGGCGTCATCCTTGATCGCGATCGGCACCCCCAGCAGCGGGCGTTGGGCGGCGGGGCTGCCAATCCGACGGCGAGCGTCAGCCTGGTCGGCCTCCATCAGCGCCCGTTCGGCGAACACCGTCTTGTAGGCGTTCAGCCGCTTATCGTGACGCTCGATCCGATCGAGGTAAAGCTGGACGAGCTCGCGCGAGGAGATCTCCCCCGCGACAATCAGCTCCGCTTGGCGAGCAATCCCGGCGAAGGCGAGGTCGGTCGCGTCCATCGACGCATCCTGACAGAAGCAGAACGGCCCGGCACATCAAGCCGCGGTCGCCTTACCGGCGCAGTCGCCCGGCACATCAAGCCGCGGTCGCCTTACCGGCGCAGTCGCCCGGCACACCACGCCGCGGTCGCCTTACCGGCGCAGTCGCCCGGCACACCACGCCGCGGTCGCCTTACCGGCGCAGTCGCCCGGCACACCACGCCGCGGTCGCCTTACCGGCGCAGTCGCCCGGCACACCACGCCGCGGTCGCCTTACCGGCGCAGTCGCCCGGCACACCACGCCGCGGTCGCCTTACCGGCGCAGTCGCCCGGCACACCACGCCGCGGTCGCCTTACCGGCGCGATCGCGCGGCACACCAGGCCGCGGTCGCCTGCCGGCGCGATCGAATAGTGCTTGCGCCAGCGCGGTCCAGACGGATGCCTGCCTACACCGGCGTGATCGGATTGTGCTTCGCCGGCCACTCGCGGCGGCGCCCGGCGGCGAGCCCGAAGCGGCGGATCAACTCCCCGCGCAGATCCTCGGGCTGGATCACCGCATCCACTACCAATTCCGAAGCGAGGTGCAGGATGTCGATGTCTGCGGCGTACTCGGCGCGTAGCCGCTCCGTCTCGGCCGCCCGCGCGCCCTCGTCCTCGATCGCCTGCAGCTGGTTGTAGTAGACGGCGTTGATCGCCGCTTGGGGGCCCATCACCGCGATCGACGCGCTCGGCAGCGCCAGGCAGCAGTCCGGGTCGAAGGCCGGCCCCGCCATCGCGTACAGCCCGGCGCCGTAGGCCTTGCGCACGATCACCGAGATCTTCGGCACCGTCGCTTCTGAGACGGCGCTGATCATCTTCGCGCCGTGGCGGATGATCCCCTGGCGCTCAACCTGCGTGCCGATCATGAAGCCGGGCACATCGGCGAGGAACAGCAGCGGCACGTTGAAGGCGTTGCACGTCCAGATCAACCGCGCCGCCTTGTCGGCCGAGTCCCCGAACAGGACGCCGCCCTTCACCTTCGGTTGGTTGGCGACGATCCCGACCGGCCGCCCTTCGAGGCGGGCAAAGCCCACGATCAGCTCCTTCGCCCAGCGCGCGTGGATCTCCATGAACGAATCCCCATCCACCAGCGCATCCAGCAGCGTCCGCATATCGAACGGCTTGTTCTCGTCCACGGGGATCAGCTCGCCGATCGGGGTCTGGGAGCTCGGCAAGGCGGGCGGGACCGCGAGCGACGGGCCATCGCCGCGCGAGTCGGCCACCGGCGCGGCCGCGGACGGGCGGACCTCCCAGTTGCTCGGCAGGTAGGACAGGTAGCGCTTGGCCGCGTCGATGCCCTCCTCGTCGCTCTGTACCAACAGGTGGCCACAACCACTCACGCCCGTGTGCATCCGCGCGCCGCCCATCTCCTCCAGTGTCACGTTCTCGCCGATCACCATCTGTGCCATCCGCGGCGAACCCAGGTACATCGACGCGTTGCCGTCGCGCATGATCACGATGTCGCAAAACGCCGGGATGTAGGCGCCGCCGGCGGCGGATGGGCCGAACAGCACGCACACCTGCGGCACCAGCCCCGACAGCTTGACCTGGTTGTGAAAGATCCTGCCGGCCCCCCGGCGTCCGGGGAACATCTGTACCTGCTCGGTGATCCGCGCGCCCGCGGAGTCCACCAGGTACACCATCGGCACCCGCAGCTGAAGCGCCCGCTCCTGCACGCGCAGGATCTTCTCCACCGTCTTCGGCCCCCACGAGCCGGCCTTCACGGTCGGGTCGTTGGCCATCAACGCCACCGGGCGCCCGTCGATCCGCCCGAGACCCGTCACCACGCCATCCGCCCCCAGCCCATCCTCCTGCCAGTTGGCGAGCAATGCCTCCTCGGCCAAGGAGCCGGGGTCGAGCAGCCGCTCCACGCGCTCGCGCACCGGCAGCTTGCCCTGCTCGCTTGCCTTATCGCGGTGGCGCTCCGGGCCGCCTTGCAGGGCGCGCTCGGTAGCGCCGCTCAGGGCGCTCACGGGCGCGGCAGGCCCCGATACCGGTGGTGGCGGCGGCGGCGCCCGCGCGCGAGGTTGCGTTCGTGGCGCGCCTGCTGGCGTGCTTGCACCAGTTCGAGGTCGGAGGCGGGCCCGAACAGCCGCCACGCGTCGCGCACCACCGGTAGCAACGTCGCGCCGATCACCCACCCCGGCCAGAAGCTGCCGGGAGGCCCGCTCGCCAGCCAGACGCCGACGCTCAGCGCCGACACCCCCAGCGAGCCGCCCGCCTCCTGCGCGAGGCGGCGACGTAGATGAGACTTGCGTTTCACCAACGCCCGCTTCACCGAGGTCGAGCTGACCGGCAGGTCGGCCCGCAATGCGTCGAGATCCGCACGCGTGGAAGCTTTGTACGCCTCGCCGACGCGATCCTCCAGCTCCTCGGAGGTCAGCCGCCCCGCGCCGGCGTGCTCGCGCAACTCGTCGATCAGCTGCTCACGCTCGTCGTCCGCAACGCGCAGCTTCGAGAGGTCGCTCATGCCTTGAATGTAACCCACAACGCCCGCTCTTGGCGAAATCGCTTTCCTAAACATGATTTTGCTGTTTTAGGAATGGTTGGCTGCCCACGGAGCGACACGCGCCCGCGTCAGCCGCTACAGCGCCGGGTTGGGCTGGGGCTCCTCGCCGGCGTAGGTATAGAAGCCGGTCCCCGACTTGCGACCGAGCCAACCGGCGGCGAGCATCTTGCGCAGCGTCGGCGGGCATGCGAAGCGCCGTTCGCTGAACTCCTCCAGCAGCACGTCGCAGATCGCGCCGAGCGTGTCCAAGCCGACGAAATCGGCGAGCAGCAGCGGGCCCATCGGGTGACCCGCACCCGCCTTCATCGCCGCGTCGATCTCCACCACCGAGCCGACCTGCTCTTCCAGCGCACGCATCGCGTCGAGCATGTAGGGCACCAGCAGACGGTTGACGATGAACCCCGCTTTGTCACGCGTGGGGATCGCGAGCTTGCCCTCCGAGCCGATGAACTCAAGCGCGGTGTCAAGCGTCTCTTGCGAAGTGGTCACACAGCGCACAACCTCCACCAACTTCATCACCTGGGCCGGGTTGAAATAGTGCAAGCCCACAAACTGTTCTGGGCGGGAGGTCGCCGCGGCCTGGTCGATCACCGCCAGCGAGGAGGTGTTGGTGGCGAACACCGCCTGCGGCTTGACGATCTCATCGAGCTCGCGCCACATCGCGAGCTTCAGCTCAAGGTTCTCGGTGATCGCCTCAAGCACCAGGTCACACTCAGCCAGATCGCGGTAGCTCACCGTGCCGGCGATGCGGCCCCTGATTGCATCGGCCTCCTCTTGGGAGCTCTTGCCCTTCTCGACAGCGCGCGCCAACTGCTTTTCGATTTTGCCGATCCCCTTCGCGAGCGTCGCCTCGTCCACCTCGCGCAAAACCACCTGGTAGCCGGCCTGTGCGGCCACCTGCGCGATGCCGTGGCCCATCAGCCCCGCTCCGAGCACGCCCACCTTCTCGATCTGCTGCGCCATCTCGTTCGACCTCCGCTCGCTCTCACCGGTTGGTTGTGTGTGAAAGGAGCGAGAGCCTACCGGGAAGGGTGTGGGTGCGGGCCGAACCGGTACGCGACGAGGCCCAAAACTTTGCCAAACATTGGGAAGGTTTGGCCATCTTTGGAGTCTCCTGCGGGTAAAGCCCCGACTAGAGGAGGCATTGTTATGCCCAGCCGAAGGCACTTGTCAACCACGATCGCCACGGTGCTTGCCTGCGTGGCGCTCACTCCGGGGGCGGCCTCAGCGTTCGACCACCCCTTCATCGGACAGTTCCACTCGACCGCCTCGATCGCCAGCACCGTGCCGCCCAACGGGGACGTGAACCCCTATGGGATCGTCACGGTTCCCAACAGCAGCGGCGCGTTGGCACGCGGGAATACGCTCGTCAGCAATTTCAACAACGAAGAAAACCTCCAGGGAACCGGCACGACAATCGTGCAGATCACACCCGCGGGGGCGCTTTCCGTCTTCGCCAAGATCAACCCCTCAAAGCTCCCCGGCCCCTGCCCCGGCGGCGTGGGCCTGACGACCGCGCTCGCGATCCTGCCGGGTGGCTATGTGGTCGTCGGCAGTCTGCCCACCAGCAACGGCCAGGCGGCCACCGCACAGGCGGGCTGCCTGATCGTGCTCAACAGCTGGGGTCACGTGGTGCAGACGATCTCCGGCCCTCCGATCGACGGTCCCTGGGACATGACGGCGGTCGACCAGGGCTTTGGCGCCACGCTGTTCGTCACCAACGTGCTCAACGGCACCGTCGCCTCGGGCGAAACCCCCACCGACCAAGGCACCGTCGCCTCGGGCGAAACCCCCACCGACCAAGGCACCGTGGTGCGCATCCGCGTACAGCCCCGCTTTGGCCACAGGTTGCGGGTGACGAGCGAGGAAGTGATCGCCGAAGGCTTCCCCGAGCGCACCGACCCCGCCGCGCTCGTCGTCGGCCCCACCGGCGTCGGGCTGGGCGAGGAAGGCACGCTGTACGTCGCCGACACGCAGGACAGCCGGATCGCCGCCGTCCCCGGGGCGCTCTACCGCCAGACGCCGCAGGGCGAAGGCGGGATCACGGTGGCTACCGGCGGCTATCTGAACAGCCCGCTGGGGCTCACGATCGCTCCCAACGACGACATCCTCACCGCCAACGGCGGGGATGGCAACCTCGTCGAGACCACCCCGGTGGGGGCCGAGTTCCAGCCCTTCGACACCGGCGCCGGCGGGGGCGGGCTGTTCGGACTCATCGTCGCACCCCGCAACCAGGGCGTACTGTTCGTCAACGACACCAATAACACGCTCGAACTGCTGCACTGAGCGCAGGGCCTCGCAGCTGGACGGGCCATTGCTTCGGCCCGTCCAGCTCGAGCGATGCTTGCCGCGCGCCCCACCGGCTCGGAGTACGCTTCCAGGCATGCCTACCGAGCAGGACTTCGACCTCTCCGCCGCCGGCCTGCGCGCGGACGGTACCGACCTTCGGATCTCCGTCGAGGTGCTGGCAAGCAAGCTGGAGGAGTCGCTGCCGGGACGCATCCACGTCGAGCGCCGCGGCGGGGGCCTGCTCGGCCGCGGCGAGAAGCACGTGCGCCTGGTACGGATCGAGCTCGGCGGCAACTGCTACCAGCTGACCGTCGAGGGAGACCATGTGGAGGGCTTCCGCGAACGTCAGGTGGGAGGCATCTCGATCAAGCGCGAGGCACTCGACCCCGGCGCGTGGGTGACGGCGCTGACCAGCGATCTGCAGGCCGAGGCTGAGCGCAGCACCGAGGCACGCACGGCACTCGAGAGGCTGTTGGGATGAGCACAGCGGAGAATGAGGAGCAGGAGTCGCTGGAGCGGATCGAACGGGGCGGGATCACGGTCGCGGCCGAGCGGCGCCTGAGCGAGCTGCGCGAGAAGGGCGGGCTCTTCACCTCCGATCTCTCCGTCAACGGCTGGGCGATCGCCCATCAGCTGGGGCTGCGCCCGCTCTCGCAGGTGATGGGCAGCTCGATCTACCAGATGGGCTACCAGGGCGCATGGGGCCAGGGCGAATGGGGCGGTATGGGTCTCGCCCAAACCTACATGGTCGAGCTCACCACACTCTCGCGAGCGCTCAACGAGGTGCGCACACGCGCGCTCGGGCGACTGGCCGAGGAGGCGAAGCACGTCGGCGCCGACGCGGTCGTGGAAGTGGACACACGCGCCGGCGAAAGCAGCTTGGAAACAGGGTCGGTCTCGCTCGAACACACGGTCTTCGGCACCGCGGTCCGTCGCGAGGTTGGGCCATCCAACGCCGACACGCGCAAGGGCAACGGCGCAGAGCACGGGAACAGGCAGCACGGAAGCGGGAAACAGGGCAACGGGCGGCCGGTGCTCACCGAGCTGTCGGTCGCCGACTTCTCCAAGCTGGTGCGGGGCGGCTTCGAGCCGCTTGGGATCGTCGCATGGAGCTCGGTGTTCTTCGCCAGCTACAACTTCGGCCCGGGGATGGTCGGCGGGGGGATGATGTCGGCGGGAGGAATGCAGAACTTCGAGCTGCGCGAGTTCACGCGGGCCTTCTACAACGCGCGCGAGAGTGTGATGGGTGAGCTGAACGCGCAGGCCTCCGCGATCGGCGCCTCGGGAATCGTCGGCGTGCGGATCGGACACCGTGCGGTGCCCCACACGCTGCAGGGCGGGATGGGCACTCGCGAGCGCCGCGGCCTGATGGTGACATTCAACGCAATCGGCACCGCGATCATCCAGACCGCAGAGACCACCTTGTATCCGCCCGAGACGACGATCGACCTGACAGCCTGAACAGACATCGAAGCCACAACCCCAGCCCCTCCTCCTTCTCCTTTCCCCCCTCCCCCACCACGACCTGACATCCTGAACACGAGCCCGGGAGCCCAAGAAACGTATGAGCGACAGCGAGCAGCAGACAGAGACCTACGACCCCTCCTCGCTGGAGGGCGTCCCCGAGGCCGGCCGCGCCCGCCTGCAGCAGAACCGTGCAGGCTTGTTCACCTCCGACCTCAGCGTCAACGAGTTCCTGCTGGTTAAGCAGGCCGGCTTCGACCCAGTCGGACTCGTGGTCGGCAGCTCGATCTACCACATCGGCATACAGCTGGCGGGGTGGAAGAAAAGCCAGGAGCTGACTGTCCTCTCCGAGGCGATGTATGGAGCGCGGCAGCTGGCGATGACACGCATGGAGGAGGAGGCCGACCAGCTCGGCGCCGACGGCGTGGTAGGAGTGCGCCTGGACATCGGCCGCTACGAGTGGGGCCAGGACATGGCCGAGTTCATCGCGATCGGCACCGCCGTCAAGCACCGGGCGGGCGAGATGCACCGTGCCCCCAACGGCCGCCCCTTCACCAGTGACCTCTCCGGCCAGGACTTCTGGACGCTGCTGCGCACCGGGCACCGCCCCGTGGGGATGGTGATGGGCAGCTGCGTCTACCACGTCGCCCACCGCGGGATGCTCCAGTCGATGGCCCAAACCGGGCGCAACGTCGAGCTGCCCAACTTCACGCAGGCGCTGTACGACGCGCGCGAGCTGGCGATGGAGCGGATGCAGGTCGAGGCGCAAGCGCTCTCGGCGGAGGGGATCGTCGGCGTGAAACTGAACGAGACCAGCCACGGCTGGGGCAGCCACACGATCGAGTTCTTCGCGCTTGGCACCGCGATCGTGCCGCGCGAGGGCCACGACGAGGCGATCGAGCCGCCCACGCCGGTGCTTGACCTGAGCTAGATCGAGGAGGGCAGGCCCTGGGTGGGCACTGATGCCTGCTCCCATTTGAAGCAGCCCAAAGGAGAAGACCATGAGCATCGTCATCACCGAAGACCGCAACGCGGTGCGGCATGTGATTCTGAACCGCCCGGAGAAGCGCAACGCGATGAGCCAGGAGCTGCTGCGTGCGCTGGCGCAGACGCTGCGCGAGGCCGCCGCCGAGGAGTCGGTGCACTGCGTGGTGCTGCGCGGTGAGGGCAAGGTGTTCTCGGCCGGCGTCGACCTGGTGGAGCTGATGGCCTCATCGCAGACCCTGGGCAAGCTGCGCCCGTTCCGCGAAACCTTCTTGGAATGCGCCAACCTCTGCGAAGAGATGGCCAAGCCGGTGGTGTGCCAGATCCACCGCACCTGTGTCGGTGGCGCCCTGGAGGTCGCGCTCGGCTGCGACCTGCGGATCGCCTCCGACGACGCCCAGCTCAGCCTGCCGGAGGTGAAGTTCGGGATCATCCCCGATGTCGGCGGCTCCAGCCGGCTGCCGGCGGTGGTGGGCCTCGGCCGCGCCAAGGAGCTGATCATGACCGCCCGCACAATCGACGCCGCCGAGGCCGAGCGGATCGGCTTGCTCAACCGCGTGGTGGCGCCGCAGGAGCTGGAGCAGGCCACCCAGGCGCTCGTGGACGAACTGCTAGCCAACTCGCACGTCGCCGTCGGCCGCGCCAAGCGCGTGATCGACGCCTCGGCCCGCCCCGCGCTGGCCGCAACGCTGGAGATGGAGGTGGCGGTGCAGGAGTACTGCGCGGCGGCGATGCGCGAGCAGACGCGCCTGGCGCAGGCCGCCGGCGAGGAGGCCGAGGAAATGCAGCCGCTGCCGAGCTGAGGCGCCGCACACAGGACGTGACCCGCCGTGGCGGGCGTGACCTTCGCCCTGCGATGATTGGCCCGTGAGCGAAGGCCCCGCGATCGAGGTACGCGACCTGCACAAGCGCTACGGCGCGTACGAGGCGCTGCGCGGGATCGACATCGAGGTCAAACGCGGCGAGGTGTTCGGTCTGCTGGGGCCCAACGGCGCCGGCAAGACGACGACGGTGGAGATCCTCGAGGGTTACCGTGCGCGCGACGACGGCGAGGCAACGGTGCTCGGGTATGACCCGGGACGCCGGCCGCGCGCGCTGCGTAAGCGGATCGGGATCGTGCTGCAGTCGGGCGGCATCTACAGCCACATCACGCCGCGCGAGTCGCTGCGCCACTGGGCCAGCTTCTACCCACATCCTCGCGCGGTCGAGGAGGTGCTGGGGCTGGTGGGCCTCACCGATAAGGCCGATGCGCGTTGCCGCACGCTCTCCGGCGGGCAGCTGCGGCGCCTGGACTTCGCGCTCGCGCTGATCGGCGACCCCGAGTTGATCTTTTTGGACGAGCCAACCACCGGTTTCGACCCCGAGGCGCGACGTGCTGCGTGGCAGACGATCAGATCGCTGCGAGCGCTCGGCAAGACGATCCTGCTCACCACGCACTATCTCGACGAGGCGCAGGCGCTGGCGGATCGCGTGGCGATCGTCAAGGAGGGACGTGTGCTCGCGGTGGGCCCGCCGCGGGAACTGGAAACCCATCCGCCCGGAATCCGCCGGCCCGGAACCAGCCTCCCCGGAACCAGCCCGCCCGGAACCAGCCTCCCCGGAACCAGGCCGCCCGGAACCAGCCCGCCCGGAACCCCCTCGCCCGTCGGCACAGGGGCCGGCGGCACGGGCGGGACACGCTACCGGGTGGCTTACCGAGACGCCGCGGGCGAGCTGGTGGAGCTCCAAACCGACGACCCCACCAGCCTGCTGCACGAGCTCACCGGGGCGGCGCTGGCGCGCGGCGAGCAGCTGGAGGCGCTGAGCGTGGGGCTGCCTACGCTCGAGGACATCTACCTGGAGCTGACCGCCGATGTCGAGAGCCCTGAAACGCACCACCCGGCGGATGACACCGGCGACCTGGCCGCGACGGTGCCGGCGCCGGCGCACAGGGGCGCCCGATGAGCGAGGCGATCGCCCTTTCATGGCGCCAGTACCGCCTGGAGCGGCGCATGTTCTGGCGCAACCCCAGCGCCGCCTTCTTCAACTTCGTGCTGCCACTGTTGTTTCTCGTCGCGGGCGGGGTGATCCTGCACGGCAACCAGCGCCAGCTCGACCATCTCGTGCCGGCGATCGCGGGGATGAGCGTGATGTCGACGACGTTCACCGCGCTCGCCTACAACATCGTGTTCCTACGCGAGCGCGGCGTGCTGAAGCGGATCCGAGGCACGCCACTGCCGACCGGCAGCTACTTCGGCGGGGTGGCCGCCAACGCAGTGACCAACACGGCGCTGCAGATCGCGATCGTGGTTGTCGCTGGGCGGCTGTTCTTCGGGATCGGCTGGCCACACCACTGGGATGAGCTGGCGGTATTCGCAATTGTCGGCGTCGTCTGCTTCGCCGCGCTCGGCGTCGCCTTCGCCCACGTGATCCCCAACTTTGAGTCCACAGCGGCATACGTCAACGCGGTGTTCCTGCCGGTGGTGTTTGTCTCCTTCTACGTGTTCGACAGCCGCAGCGCACCGGCGTTCGTACGCAACATCGCCGAAGCGCTGCCGCTGGTGCACCTGATCGACGGGCTGTACGGGGCGATGGTGGGCGCGGCGGCCTTGAGCGATAACCTCAGCTCGCTCGCCGTGATCGCGCTGTGGGGCATCTTCGGGCTGTACTTCGCCGTGCGCGGCTTCTCGTGGGAGCAGCGCTCATGACACATGACAGGGGGACGCGATGAAGGAACTGGCCAAGGACCTCTACCAACTGAGCGGGAAGCCGCGTAACGCGATCAACGTGTACCTCGTCGGGGATGTGCTGATCGACGCCGGCACGCGACAGGCCGAGCGGCGCATCCTCAGCCAGCTGCAGGGCCACACCGTCAGCGCGCACGCGCTGACGCACGCCCACCCCGACCACCAGGGCTCAAGCCACGCGGTGTGCGAGCGGCTGGGCATCCCGCTGTGGTGCGGCGAGGCCAACGTCCCCGCGATGGAGACACCCGGCGCGATCGTCAACCCCAAAGCGCCCGCCTGGCTGAACCGCATCCAGGGACGCTTCTGGACGGGGCCGCCCCATCCGGTGAGCCGCGCGCTGCATGAGGGCGATGAGGTGGCGGGCTTCACCGTGTTGGAGACGCCGGGGCACTCCGTCGGGCACGTCTCCTTCTGGCGCGAGTCCGACCGGGTGCTGATCGTCGGCGACGTGCTGGGCAACATCCACTTCATCACCGGCATGCCCGGGCTGCACCTGCCGCCCGACCTGTTCACCCCCAACCCGGCCCGCAACCGCGAGTCGGCCGAACGTCTCGCGGCGCTGGAGCCGGCGCTCGCCTGCTTCGGCCACGGCGCACCGCTGCGCGACCCCCGCAAGTTGTCCGAGTTCGTCGCCAAGCTGCCGCAGTGAGCGACAACACGAAGAGCATCTTCTTGCCCGACGGCGAGGGCCGCTACACCCCGACCGAGTACGCACGCGGACCGTGGGATCCACGCGCGCAGCACGGCGGGGCGCCGGCGACGCTGATCGCGAGCGCGTTCGAGCGCATGGAGCCCGGCGCCGAGCTGCCGTTCGCGCGCCTCTCCTTCTCATTCCTGCGCCCAGTGCCGCTCGCGCCGCTGCGGCTGCGCACGAGCATCGCGCGCCCGGGTCGCCGCGTGCAGGAGCTCGAAGCCGAGCTGCGCACCTTCGGGGATGGGAATGGGGATGAGCAGGGGGAGCTCGTGTGTCGCGCCCACGCGCTGCGTATCTTGCCGGCGCCCGAGGAGCTGCCCGCGATGGCGGCGGGGGTGGTGCAGGAGAGCGAACCGCCGCGCCTACCCGGGCGCGAGGAGGGCCACTCGGTGGCCTTTGCGCCGGGTGGTGGGGAGTACACAAGCTTCGCCGCGAGCGCGATGGAAATGCGCTTCCTGCACGGTCGCCCGCTGAAAGGCCAGCTCCCCGATGTGGGCGTCTCGAGCGCCCAAGCCCCGCTAGGCACGGCCGGCGTGTGGATGCGCCTGCGTTGCCCCGTGCTCCCGGGCGAGGCGCCCTCCCCGCTGGTGTACACGATGGCGGCGGCGGACTTCGGCAACGGCATCGCCGCGGTGTTGCCGTTCGATCGTTACCTCTTCATCAACGCCGACCTCGCGGTGACGCTCAACCGCCGCCCCGAGGGCGAATGGATCGGCCTCGACGCCCGCACCCGCCTGCACCCCGGCGGGATCGGTTGGGCGGAAAGCATCATGCACGACGAGCGCGGGCCGTTTGGGCTGGCTACGCAGGCGCTGGTTGTGCAACCGCGCTGACGATACCGCCACCCCGGCTACGGCGGACACGCCCCACTCTCCACCAGCCCGTAAGGATGCTCGCCGTTACGGCCAGCCACACTGAGATCCCGCCGCTCCTGTGCTATCCCCTGGGTAGTTGAGCATGCAACCGTTTTGCTTTATAGTTGCGCCCACAACTACATAGGCCGTGAGTGGCCTGTGATCACCGTCAGCACCAACCACAAGGAGCCATCACATGCCATCTGAGACTGTCGCCTCCCAGCAAACCGCAGGCCTATCCGTCCCCACGGGCACCTGGAACGTCGATCCCGTTCACTCCAGCGTCGAGTTTCAGGTCAAACACCTCGGTATCGCCACCGTCAAGGGCCAGTTCAACGAGTTCGAGGGCGCGCTCGAGGTAGGACCGGAGGGCGCAGTCGCCTATGGCACCGTGCAAACGGCGAGCGTCGACACGCGCGAGCCCCAGCGCGACAACCACCTGCGCTCGGCGGACTTCTTTGAGGCCGACACCTACCCCGAGATAACGTTCCGCTCGACCGCGATCAACCCCACCGGCGAGGACGAGTTTGAGATCGTGGCCGACCTCTCGATCCACGGCGTCACACGCCCGGTGACGCTGCGAGCGACACTCGAGGGCTACGAGCCGGAGGACCACCAGGGCCAGACGCGCGTGGGTATCTCGGCGAGCACCCAGATCAACCGCTCGGACTTCGAGATGCGCTTCAACGCGGCGCTGGGCTCGGGCAACATGGTTGTCAGCGACAAGGTGAAGATCCTCGTCGAGGTCTCCGCCGTGAAGGCCGCCTGACCAGGACTTTCAGCGCACGATCACGGCGCCCAGGGCCTCGTCCACGGCGGCGAGGGTCTGGGCGTCGAGCACGACGCCCGAGGCGGCGGCATTGGCGTGCACCTGTTCCGGCCGGCTGGCGCCGACGATCGCCGAGGCGACATTGGGCTGGCGCAGCACCCAGGCGAGCGCGAGCTGCGCCATCGTCAGCCCGGCGCCCTCGGCGATGGGCACCAGACGCTGCACCGCCTCCAGCACGCGGTCGTCCAGCAAGCGGTCCATAAAGACGCTCATGCTGTCGCTCGCCGCGCGCGAGTCCGACGGCGGCGGCGACCCCGGCGGGTACTTGCCGGTGAGCACTCCCTGCGCCAGCGGCGACCACACGATCTGCGAGATCCCCTCCTGTTCGCACAGCGGGATCACCTCGGCCTCGGGGGCCCGCCAAATCATCGAGTACTGCGGCTGGCTGGACACCCAACGCTCGACTTCGGGCAGCTCCAGCGACTCGGCGATCCGCTGTGCGGGCCACTCGCTGAAGCCGATGTAACGCGCCTTGCCGGCCGCGACGACCTCGGTGAGCGCCGCCATCGTCTCCTCCAGCGGCGCCTGATCGTCGTAGCGGTGGCACTGATAGAGGTCCACATGGTCGGTGCGCAGGCGCTGGAGCGAGGCGTCGATCTGCTTGTGGATCTGCGCCGCCGAGAGTCCCCGGTCGGTGTCGGACATCGGGAAGTACACCTTTGTGGCGAGCACGTAGGAGGAGCGCTCATAACCAGAGAGCACTTCGCCCAGCAACGTCTCCGCCGCGCCGCGCCCGTAGACGTTGGCGGTGTCGAAGAAGTTGATCCCCGCATCAAACGCCGCCTGCACGCACGCCTCGGCCTGTTCGCGCTCGACGCCGCCGGAGTAGGTCAGCCACGAGCCAAGGCTGATCTCCGAAACCTCCAGGTCGCTTGAGCCGAGCTTGCGGAAGTTCACGGTGGGAGCGTAGCGGTTGCCGGCCTGCCGCCCCGCCTCCCTACCGCCGCCGCCCCGCAGCGAAGCTCTGCATCGGTGGGGCGACGGCGCGCAGACTGGCGCCGACCTCGGCGGCGTCCTGCGCCACAGGGTTGGGGTGTAAGCGGTGGACCTGCGCCTGCGCAGGGGTCTCCGCTCCGGCGGCGGGCTCCAGGTAGCGCTCCAGCGGGGCGAGCTCGTGCACGATCACGTTGACCACCGGGGGCACCTCCTCGATGCCGGCGACGTGCTCCACCGCGGTGCGCTCCAGGCGCCCACGGGCGCGCAGCAGCGGCTCGGCGCGCGCGAGCGGGCGGTGGCGCTCGTACACGGCACGGGGAACAACCAGGTTGATGTGACCCCACTCGTCCTCAAACAGCAGGAACATCGTGCCCTTCGCGGTGCCTGGCCGCTGGCGGGCGATCACCAGACCGGCGATCGTGACGGCGGAGCCCTGCGGCAGGCGGGCAAGCTGAGGCGAGGTGGTGAGCATCTGCGCGGTGAGCCGTGGGCGAAGCACGGCCATCGCCTGGTCGCCAACGGTCACCCCGGTGGCGGCATAGTCGGCGATCAGCCGCTGCCAGCGGGTGAGCGGGCGCAGGCGCGGCGCCGCGGGCAGCTCCAGCGGCAGCGCCAGCTGCGTGCCCTCCTCCCCGGCCGCGCGTCCGGGAGCGGCGACCCCGAGCTGCCACAGGGCGAGGCGCCGGCGCGCATCCGAGGAGCCAACGGCCCCGGAGGTGCCAGCCACCTCTGCCGCTCCGAGCGCGCCACCCGCCTGCGACATCTCAGCGGTGCCCACCAGGCCATCGCAGGCTCCCGACCAGGCGAGCCGCTCCAGCGTGGGGCGCCCCGCGCCGCAGCGCGCGGCCAGCTCTCCGAGGCTGGCGAAGGGCCCACCGCGCTCGCGCTCGGCGACAAGCTCGCGCACCTCCTCGGCGCGAACATCCTTGATGTAGCCGAGTCCCAGCCGCACACCCAACCGCACCTCGCCCACCTTCCCCGCGGGCGACGCCTCGCGTCGATTCGCCTGCGAGGTGGATGAGGCCACCGCCTCCACAATGCACTCCACACCGGAGGCGTTGACATCGAGCCCGAGCACGGGGATGCCGCGGCCGGTGGCCTCGTGCACGAGCGTGTCGGAGGCGTAGAAGCCCATCGGCTGCTCGTTGAGCAGCGCGCACAGGAACTCGGGGCCGTAGTGGACGCGCAGCCACGTCGATTGGTAGGCGAGCAGGCCGAAGGCGGCGCCGTGCGCCTTGGGGAAGCCGAAGCCGGCGAAGCCCTCCACCATCTCCCACACACGCTGCGCGGTGGCGAGGTCCGCCCCCACATGCCGGACGGCGCCTTCGATGAAGCACTCGCGGTGGCTCTGTAAGGCCTCGTGGGAGCGCTTGCGGCTCATCGCGCGGCGCAGCCCGTCGGCCTCGCGCGGGGTGAAGCCGGCGAACGCCTGGGCGACTTCCATCACCTGGTCTTGGAAGATCACGGTGCCGAGCGTGCTCTCCAGCACCGGCCGCAGCGCCGGGTGCGGGTAAGGCACCTCGTAGGCGGGGTCGGCACGCAGGCGCCGGCGGCGCTCGATGTAGGGGTTGATCGCGCCGCCCTGGATCGGTCCGGGGCGCACGATCGCGACCTGCACGGTGAGGTCGTCGAGACTCTCGGGGAGCGTGCGCCGCAGCGACTGCATCTGCGCGCGACTCTCGATCTGAAACACCCCGACGGTGTCGGCGCGGCGCACCGCCCGGAAGGTGAGGGGGTCGTCGAAACGGATGCGCGAGAGGTCGATGCGCTCACCGCGCGCGCGGGCGATCAACTCGACGCAGTTTTCCACCGCGGAGAGCATCCCCAGCCCGAGCAGGTCGATCTTTAGAAAGCCGGCGTCGGCGCAGGAATCCTTGTCCCACTGCACCATCTGCCGCCCCTCCATCGCCGCGGGCACCACGGGGCAGCAGTCGATCAACGGTCGGGTGGATATCACCATGCCGCCGGGGTGCTGGGAGAGATGGCGGGGCAGCCTGTAGGCCTCGGCGGCGAGGCGCTCCAGCCACGCCCAACGGGGGGAGGGCGTGTCGATGTCAACCTTGCGATCGGTGGACCAGTGGTGATCGGCGGCGCGGGCCACGCGCTCGATCTCTCCCGCAGGCAGACCCAGCACCTTGCCGAGCTCGCGGATCGCGCCGCGCGCACGGAAGGTGGGGAAGGCGGCGACAAGCGCAGCGCGTTCGCCGCCGTAGCGCTCATGCACGCGGGGGATCAATCGCTCGCGGATGTCGCGGGGGAAGTCGAGGTCGATGTCGGGCAGCGCGTCCAGGCCGGCGTGCAGGAAGCGCCCGAGTAACAGGCGGTTCTCGATCGGGTCGATGTGCGAGAGGCCGGTGAGGTAGCAGACGATCGAGGAGACCGAGGAACCGCGTCCGCGCCCCGGCGCAAGCAGCGCCCGCGCGGAGTCCGGCCCGCGCACCTCCACGGCGACCTCGCGGGCGAGCTGCAGCAGCTCGTGGTGGAGCAGGAAGAAGCCCGCTAGCCCAAGCTCGTCGATGATCCGCAACTCCTGCTCCAGCCGCGCCTTCGCTTCGGGCAGAGCATCCAGCCGCGCCTTCGCTTCGAGCAGAGCGCCACCCCCACCCAAGGCGACACCACCCGAGGCACCACCACCGCGGCGGTCGCCGCCGCCCTGACGGCCGACCCCTCCCCGGGGGGCGCGCCCCCCGTAGAGCTCCTGCAGCCGCGCACCGCACAGCTCGGCCAGGCGCTGCATCGCGCCGGGGTCCTCGGATCCGGGGTAGCGGTAGCCGAGGTCGCGTGTCAAGTTGAAGCGCAGCTCATCGGCGAGGCGCACGGTCTCGCGCACTGCGTCCGGGTGCTCGGTGAAGCGGGCCGCCATCGCCACGGGGGCGCTCAGCACGTGGCTGTGGTTGCCGCGCCGTAGCGGCTCGGAGGCGTCGAGCGTGGTGTGGTAGCGCAGCGCCACGAAGGCGTCCTGCAGCTCGGCGCGGGCGCGCGCGTGGGCGTGCACGTCGCCGCTCGCCACACACCTCACCCCCAGGCCCCGGGCGAGCGCGCCCAACCCACGATTGCGGGCGCGGTCGTGGCGAGCGTAGGGGCGTTGCAGCTCCACGCGCAGGTTGTGCGGGCCAAACGCGTCGAGCAGCCGCCGCGCGGTTGGCTCGTCGTGCACGCCGTGGGCAGCGCAGCCGGTGAGGCACACCAGTCCCTCGCTGTGCTCGCACACCGCCTCGAGGCTCACCGACGGCTCGGCGCGCTCGCGGCCCGGCACCTCGCGAGTGTGCGCGTGCGCGCGGGTGAGCAATCGGCAAAGGTTGCGCCAGCCGCGGGCGTCTCGCACCAGCAGCGTGAGGTGACGGCGCTCATCGCCCCGGGGGCCATCGATACCGCGATGGCCGTGGATGCTGGCGCCACCGGCGGCGGTGACATCGACCTCGGCGCCATGGATCGCACGCACCCCACACGTCGCGGCGGCCTGGGCCAGCTCCATCGAGCCGGACACGGAGTTGTGGTCGGTGAGTGCCAGCGCCGCATATCCAAGTTCTCCTGCGCGCCGCGCGAGCTCATCGGGCAGCGAGACCCCATCCAGGAAGGAGTAAGCGGAGTGACAGTGCAGCTCGACGTACTGCTCCCCGCTGGCTTTGCCGCTCTGCGACACCCCTCCCTTACCGATGCCCACCGCCGCCATCTCACCCCGCCTGCGCAAACCACTCGCCGGAGCAGAGGTCGTGGAAGACGACGAGGTTGCGCCCGCGCACGCTCACCACCTCCCAATAGCGGCGACGCAGCGGCCGGCCGGTCCACCAGCGATCCTCCACCAGCCACGACTCTCGCACCTGCTCGATTCGCCGACCATCCACTGTCTGGGGCACTCCGCCGGCACCCATCCGCACGCGGGCGGGACGAGGCAGGTTGAGCGTACGGCTGCGACTCATCCCGGGAAGGGGGTGAAGACGACCCGTCGCTCCGGCACACGCGAGTCAGGGTCGACGCACACTGCACGCAGAGCCGCCTCCGGGCCAGCGGCCGCGCGCACTTGGGCCACCGCCTCTCGGAGCCGTCCGTCGCTTCCGATCGGCGATCGGCCGGCATGGGCATCCTCCAGCAGCGTCCCCTGCGCCCCCTCGGGCGGGCCAAAGCGCTCGGCCTCCAGACACAGCGCAGCGGCAGGGGCGGGCAGCAGGGCCAGGCGCGGCGCCAGCGCCAGACGTATCCGCCGCGAGTCGGAGAGCGCTTCGCGCAACACCACCCGCTCGCGCCAGGTGCCGCCCTCCACCAGCCGCGCGGAGACGGTAAGCGTGCGCAGCGTCCGCCCCCGCCGCTCGGAGCGGGCGAGCAGGCGATCGAGGAGCATCCCGAGCACGCGCTCCAACGCCGGCCCGGAGTTGGCCTCGTCGAGTTCCAGCGACTCCTGCAGGCGCTCCTCGGCGAGGCGGGTGCGCAGCGGCTCATCTTCACCGCGCGCCAAGCGCCGCGCGAGCGCTCCCGCGGAGCCGAAGCGATCGACCACCGCATCGCGCCCCAGCGCCGCCAGTTCCCCGAGCGTGTCGATCCCCAGCCGCGTGAGCGGCTCCACCAGCGCGGCGGTCTCAGCGCGGAAGCCCAGCAGCCCCACCGGCCGCGAGGCGAGGTAGCGACGGGCCTCACCACGGCGAGCCTCGCCACCGTGGGCTTCCCCGTCATGAGCTCCCCCACCATGAGCTCCCCCACCATGGGCCATGCCACGGAGCGCCTCGCCACTTGCCGATCTGCGATCGCTCGCCACGATCACGGCGCGGCGCGAGCGCACCTCGAGCGCCGCGGCGAGCGCGCAGAAGCGAGTCGGGCCGGCGCCCACTCGCGCTGGCCGAAACGGGGACTCGCGCCGGGGGCGCGTGTCACCCGGGTTCGGTCGCCGCAGTGCACGCCGTGCCTCCGCGATCACGCCCTCGTCCCCCCGGTGCAGCCCGCGCAGCCCGTCAGACTCGAAGTAGGCAAGGCCCGCCCGCGGAAGCTCCAGCGCCGCGCCAATCCCCTCCAGCGCCCGCGCCGCCCGCCCCCACTCCTGCGCCACACCGAGCGGATCGCCCGCTACCAGGCGCAGCCGCGGACAGCGCGCAAGCGCCTCCCCCAGCGCCATCCCACGAGCAACCCCGAACGCCTCCGCGGCCCCAGACACCTCCCCCACCCTCGCTTCCCCACCGGGGGCAGGCGCAATCGCCAGCGCATGCCCCGCCAGCGCCTCGGCGCCGCCAGCGGCGACGGTCAGCTCGAAACGGGGAAGGTGAACGCACACAACCATAGGCGAACGTATGTTCGCATAAGCGTCCCCCTCGCACAAGGGGGCAGGGGCGCGTTAGGGCCGCGCTTGGTACTTCACTAGTGGGAGGGGATCAGAACCCGCCACCCCGGCCCGCCCTCCCCCAGATAACTAGTCCATGCCAAGCGGCCCCTCGGCGGAGCCGCTTAGGAACTGGCGCACGAAGGGATTCTCCGAGGAGAACATCTTGGCGGCATCGCCCGCCTCGACGATCCGCCCGCGCCATAGCAACGCGATGTATTCGCCGATCCGCCTCGCCGAGGCGATGTCGTGGGTGACGACGATGTAGGTGCCGCCAAACTGGCCGTGCATCTCCTGGATCAGCTCGCACAGCAGCGCCGTCCGCACCGGGTCGAGGCCGGAGTCGGGCTCGTCGAAGATCACGATCTCGGGCTCCATCACCAGCGCCCGCGCAAACCCGGCGCGCTTGCGCATGCCGCCGGAGAGCTGGTTGGGGAAGTAGTCGATCGCGTCGGTCAGCCCCACGTCGCTGACGCGTTCGCGTACGCGATTGGAGATCTGCGCCTCCGACATGTCGGTGTGCTGGCGCAGCGGGAAAGCCACGTTGTCGAACAACGACATCGACCCAAACAGCGCGCCATCCTGAAACAGCACCCCGATTTTGCGACGCAACGCCAGCAGTTCGTGCATCGGCAGGCTGGGCACCGCCTGGCCCTTCACGATGATGTTGCCCGAGTCGGGAAACATCAGGCCGATCAGGTGTTTGATCAGCACGCTCTTGCCGGTGCCCGAAGGGCCGAGCACCACCGTAATCGTGTCGTCGGGGATCGCCACGTTGAGCCCGTTCAACACCGACACCCCGCCGAGGCGCTTGTGCACGTCGTAGCAACGGATCGACCAGTCCTCCTCACCGTGCTCGCTGTCCCAGTCGAACTCCGTGTGGTACTCGAACTCGGCGGCGGCATCGAGCGTCGCGCGTTCGTGCTCGCTCAAGCTCTCGCCGACAACCTGCTGCTCCTCCTCCATATCGCGGATACTAGTCCTCGCCGCCGACCACATCAACCATGACCTCCCGCGCACCGTAGTATCGCGCCCATGGCGCAGACGATCGCGGTGCTCTCCCAGAAGGGAGGAACGGGCAAGACCACCACCGTGCGTACGCTCGCCGACGCGCTGCAGCGCGGGGGAGTGAGCACGCTGGCGGTGGACCTCGACCCGCAAGGCAACCTCTCCGACTACTTCGACGTGCCCCCCGACGCCGCCCCAACGATCAGCGATGTGCTGAGCGGGCGGGCGCAGGCGGCAGAGGCGATCCATGGAGACGTGATCCCCGCCAACCTCAATCTCGCCGAGACCGAGCTATCGCTCGGCGGGCGAATGGGACGCGAGCTGACCCTGCGCCGGGCACTCGCGAAGCTGCCCGACGACGCGTACGAGCTCGTGCTGATCGACTGCCCGCCCTCGCTCGGCTTGCTTACCGTCAACGCGATCGTGGCCGCCGACTATGCGCTGATCACCGCCGAGGCCCAATACTTCGCGCTGCAGGGCGTCGAGCAGGCGCTCGAGGTGATCGAGCTGGCGCGCGACACGCTCAACCCGGAGCTCGAGCTGCTCGGCGTGCTGCTCAACCTCGCCGACATGCGCACCGTGCACTCGCGCGAGGCGCTCGCCTCGCTGCGCGAGCAGCTCGGCGAGCGCGTGCTCCCGACGGTTGTGCGCTCCTCGATCGCCTACGCCGAATCCGCCGAGCGCGCCATCTCGATCCTCGACCACCGCCCCGACCTCGGCGCCGACTATCTCGCGGTCGCCGCCGAGCTGCTGGCGCGGCTGCCTGGATTCGAGCAGGCGCGCGGGCGGCTAGATCAAAGCTCCACCACGTAAGCCCCCTGCGGCTCGAACGGGGCGCGCAGCAGCTCCGCCCAGCCCTCGATCTGCGGGCGCAGCGCCTCCACCACGACGCCGGTGTGCTCGTAGAAGCACCACACCAGCACCGTCGGACCGGCGCCGGAGATTGTGGCGCCGAGCGCGCCCAGCTCCCGCGCGCGGCCGGCAAGCTCAAAGGAGCGCGGGAACAGGTGCGAGCGGCGCTGCTGGTGCAGACGGTCGTACAAGCCGCGCGCCACGAGGTCCCAGTCGCCGCGGGCGAGGCCGAGCGTCAGTAGGGCACCGTGGGCGACGTTGAACACCGCGTCCGGCAGCGGCACCTCGGCGGGGAGCGCGGCGCGCGCCGCGTGGGTGCGCACGGGGTCGTGCGGTACCACCGCCACAGCCTCCAAGCCGGTGGGGGGATCGAAGCGAGCCACGGTGGCGTCGGCACACACGACGAAGCCGCCCTGCAGCGCCGCCGCCACGTTGTCGGGGTGGCCCTCAAGCTCAGTCGCCAACGCCAGGATGTCGGCGTCCAGCTCGAAGATGTGGTCGGCCGCCATCAGCCCCGTCACGATCGCCGCGGCGCTCGATCCGAGGCCGCCGGCGAGCGGAATGCCCGAGCGGATGCGGAACGTGAAGCCATCCGCGGGGTGCAAGCGCTCGAAAGCGCGCACGCAGAGGTTCTCGCGCCCATGCGGCAGCGGCAGCTCAGTGTCAACCGCGAACCTCCCCGTCTCCTCCACCTCCAGCTCCATGTGCAGCGCCAGCGCCGCCGCCATGCAGTCGAAGCCGGGGCCGAGGTTGGCCGATGAGGCCGGCGCGCGCACGACGCGCCTACGAATCACCCAGTACCGCCTCTTCCAGCGCCACCGTTTCCGCCGCGCACGGGATCACGCGGCCGTTGGAGTTGTCGATCGCGGTCTGCTGGTCCTTCAAACCTCTGCCGGTCATCACGCACACCACCTGGGCGGCGCCGTCGGCGCCGTACTTGAGCAGGCCCGCCACCGAGGCCGCGGAGGCGGGCTCGCAGAAGATCCCTTCCTTGGCCGCCAGCAGCCGGTAGGCGGTGATGATCTCACCGTCGCTCACCGCCCTGATCGCCCCGCGCGAGTCGGTCATCGCCGCCATCGCATCCTCCCAGCGCACGGGGTTGCCGATCCTGATCGCGCTCGCCACCGTCTCGGGATGCTCGACCGGGTGGCCGAGCACCAGCGGCGCGGCGCCTTCGGCTTGGAAGCCGAACAGACGCGGGGCGGCGCCCATCTCGGTGAAGCCGCGCCAGTACGAGGTGACGTTGCCGGCGTTGCCCACCGGGATGCACAGCAGGTCGGGGCCGCCGTCGAGCTCCTCCACCAGCTCGAACGCCGCCGTCTTCTGGCCTTCCACGCGGAATTCGTTGACGGAGTTCACCAGCGTGATCGGGTGGCGCTCCACCAGCTCGCGCACCAGCTCCAAGCCGCGGTCGAAGTTGCCCGACAGCGCGATCACGCGCGCGCCGTGGATCAGCGTCTGCGCGAGCTTGCCGATCGCGATCTTGCCGTCCGGCACGATCACCGCACAGGTGAGACCGGCGCGCGCGGCGTACGCGGCGGCGCTCGCCGCGGTGTTGCCGGTGGACGCGCAGATCACCGCCTTGGAGCCTTCGCGCACCGCCGCCGACACGGCGCAGGTCATGCCGCGGTCCTTGAAGCTGCCGGTGGGGTTGCCGCCCTCCAGCTTCAAATGCACCTCGGCGCCGACCATCTCGGAGAGCACCGGCGAGTGCATCAGCGGCGTGTCGCCCTCTGAGAGGCTCACCACGGGGTCATCGGGGGCGAACGGGAGGTGCTCGCGCCAGCGATCGATCAAAGCCGGTTTCATCGCCACCTCTCCGGAATCGCCACCACGCAACCCATCCCGGCCCCCCTTGTGGGGGCCCCCCTTAAAAATCCCATCTTCATCGCGGCCGGTGGCCTCATCCGAACTCCTCTTCTATCACCCGGATCGCGCGGGGCGCCGCGCGCACCAGCTCCAGCTTGGCGATCTGCGTCAGCGCCTCGCGCAGGCGCGACTCCAGCAATGGGTGCAGCACCATCGTCAACGGCACCACGCCGCCGCCCACGCGTCGCTGCATCACCGACTTGATCGAGGCGCCGTGCTCGCCGAGCACCTGCGCGATCGCGCCCAGCACGCCCGGGCGATCGGCGACGTCGAAGTGCAGATAGAAGGCGCTCTCCACGTCCTGCAGCAGCGGCAGCGCCAGCGGCGGCGCCGGTGGTTGGGCGCCGCCGGTCATCACGCTCACCACGTCACCCAGTACCGCGCTCGCGGTCTGCCGGCCGCCGGCGCCGGGGCCGGAGAGCGTGATCTCGGTAACCGTCTCGGATTCGACCGTCACCGCGTTGAACGGGCCACCTACCGAGGAGAGCGGGTGGTTGGGGTAGAGGAACACGGGGTGCACCCTCACCGACAGCCCGCCCGCGCGCCGCTCCGCCGTGCCGATCAGCTTCAGCCCGAGGCCCATTTCGCGCGCCGAGCGCAGATCCTCGGGCTGCAAGTGCTCGATGCCCTCGTAGCGCACGTCGTCGAGATGCACGGGCGCGCCGAACGCGAGGCGCGCGAGGATCGCCATCTTCGCGGCCGCGTCCCTGCCGCTGACGTCATCGGAGGGGTCGGCCTCGGCGTAGCCGCGGCTTTGGGCCTCGGCCAGCGCCTCGGGATAGGTGCCTCCGCGGTCCATCTCCCCGAGGATGAAGTTGGTGGTGCCGTTGACGATCCCGTGGATGCGCTCGATCGGCGTCGCCGACAGCGACTCCTCCAGCACCCTCACCACCGGCACCGCGCCGGCCACCGCCGCCTCAAAGCGCAGCCTTACGCCGTGCTCGCGCGCGGTCTCAAACAGCTCCTCGCCATGCTGAGAGAGCAGCTGCTTGTTGGCGGTCACCACGTCCACGCCGGCGCGTATCGCCGCCAGCAGATGCTCGCGCGCCGGCTCCACCCCGCCCATCACCTCCACCACGATGTCCGCGTTTGGGAGGATCTCGGCGAAGTCGCCGCGCGTGCGCGTCAGCACGCCGGTGATCACCGGCCGGCGGCCGTTGAAACGCTCGATCTCCTCGGCCCGTTCGCTCAGCAGCGTCGCGAACGCGCCGCCGACCGTGCCGTGGCCCAGCAGGCCGATACGGAAGTGATCAGCCGACATCGCGAGAGATCAAATCGTCGTATGTCTCGCGCCTTACCACCACGCGCGCGTCGCCGTCCTTGCAGAACACCACCGGCGGGCGGGGCACGCCGTTGTAGTTGTTGGCCATCGCATACCCATACGCCCCCGTCGCCGGGGTCACGATCACATCGCCGGGGCGGGGATCGTCGAGCATCGCCTCGCGCACGATCACGTCGCCCGACTCGCAATGCTTGCCCGCCAGCACACAGGGGGTGGTCCCGCCGAAGCGGTCGGCAACGTGCGCTTCGTAGCGCGCCCCGTAAAGCATCGGACGCAGGTTGTCGGACATGCCGCCATCCACCGCCACCCAGGTGGAGACGTTGCGCTTGACACTCTCCACCGTGTACAGCGTCACGGCCGCGTTGGCGGTCAGCGCGCGGCCGGGCTCGATCAGCAGGCGCCTGTAGCCGCCGAGGTGCTCACGCGCGGCCCCCACCAGCGCGCCCACGTACTCTGCGATCGCGGGAGGGCGTTGCTCGGCGGTGTACGCCACGCCCAGGCCCCCGCCGAGATCCCAGGTTGGGAAGTCGCCGCCGCTCGCGCGCCCTGGAGCAGATCCCTCGGTGCCGTAGCAGTCTGGGCCGGCGAGCTCGCGCAGGCCTGCGAGCTGAGCGACCTTGCGGCGGAAGGGCTCCAAATCGAGCAGCTGCGAACCGATGTGCACGTGTATCCCCTCCAGGGACAGGCCCGCCACGGCGCGCACGCGCTCAACCGCCGCGCCCACCTGATCCATCGCGAAGCCAAACTTCGAGTCGGCTTGGCCGGTGGAGATCTTCTCGTGCGTGTCGCCGCGCACATCGGGGGTGGCTCGCACCAGCACCGGCTGGGGGTGAGCGGAATCGAGATCCAACTTCGCCCCCTCCACCGAGTCCGGACGCTCGCCCTCGCCCACCAGCGCCTCCAAGCGATCGATCTCGTCGAAGTTGTCGATCACGATCAGCCCCACGTGGTGGTGCAGCGCCATACGCAGCTCCGACTCGGACTTGGCGTTGCCGTGCATAACCAGCCGCTCGGGGGCAAAGCCGGCATTCAACGCAAGGTGCAGCTCGCCGCCGGAGGCGACATCGCACCACAAGCCCTCCCGCGCGAACGCGCTCAGCACGGCGGTGCAGGGGAACGCCTTGGAGGCAAACACGACGTGTAGATCTGTCGCGCCATCGGCCTCCCCGCCGGCCTCCGTCGCCTCCCGGCCCGCCTGTAGGAAGGCGCGTGCCCGCGCGCGCAGATCGTCCTCGGCGACGACGTAGGACGGGGTGCCGAACTCGCGCGCCAGCTCGATCGTGTCGCACCCCCCCACCTCCAGGCGGCCGCGCTCGTTGAGGCGGCTGCCCAGGGGGAACACCCGCTCGAGGCTCTGCGCGATGCCGGTGGTCGTCTCGGTGGCCATCTCGCGCATGATTATCACGTGCGGCCCTCAGGTTTTGCTCGCGCCTGGGTCAAACCGTCGCGGTGCGGGGCGTGCCCGCCCCCGGTCCCCCCGGCCGCAGCCCGGCCAAACCACGCCCGCGCATCATCAGCGCCAGCCACACCGCGCCGGCGATCATCAGTAGAACGCTCTCCAGCTGCGGCGCGGTGAGGCCGAAAAGCACCTCCTTGTTGCGGCGGATGAACTCCACTAGGAAGCGCTCGAAGCCGCTGAGCACGCAGTACAGCGCGAATACCACCCCCGGGCGCACACGGTCGCGCAGATGCCACAGCAGCAACGCCACCAAGCCCATCGATACCGTCTCGTAGATCGGTGTCGGCTGCACCGTCACTCCAGGAGGGGTGGGGACAGTGCCGTGGGGATAGCCCATCGCCCACGGCAGCGAGGAGCGGATGCCGTAGTCGCCGTCCCCGGACACCTGGCAGCCGATCCGCCCGATCGCGTAGCCGAGCGCCAGCGCGGTGGCGCACATGTCGAGCATGATCAGCTGCAGCTGATCGCGCCAGCGCATCCAGGCGAGCACCCCGATCGCGCCACCGATCGCGCCGCCGTACCAAACCAGGCCGGAGCCGGAGAAGATCGAGCCCAGCAGATTGTGCTTCACCTGCGAGTAGTTCTGGATGACAAAGTACCCGCGCGCACCGATCAGGCCCCCGGCGAGCGCGGCGAAGACGATCTCATAAGCCCAGTCCACGGGCTTCTCGAGCTCGCGCAGGCGACGCGCCACAAGCATCCCGCAGGCGAGGAAGCCGAGCGCGAACACCACGCCGAAGCTCTTGATCGATAGGCCGAGCACGTCGAAGGCGGGTTTCACCGGTGCCACTTTAGGGAATCGCAATACAGGTCTGCGACAATCGCAGTCATGGCAACCGCCACCACAACCGGCCGCAAGGCGTTCGGCAAAGACACGGGCTTGCAGGCGCGAATGCTGATGACGCTGTTCCTGCTCGGCTTGGTGTACGCGGTACTGGTGGGAGTCTTGATCGCGGTGGGGGCCGGCGGGGTGACGATCCTCGTGGTGGCGCTGGGGCTGCTCGGCCTGCAGCTATTCACCTCCGACAAGATCGCGATGGGGATGATGGGCGTCAAAGAGGTGTCCCCCCAGGAAGAGCCGGAGCTGCACGGGATGATCGAGCGGCTATGCGTACAGGCCGACCTGCCCAAGCCGCGGGTGTGCGTGATGGAAAACCAGATGCCCAACGCGTTCGCGATGGGCCGCTCGCAGAAGCGTGCGACGGTGTGCGCCACCAGGGGCATCATCGAGCTGCTCTCCCCCGCCGAGCTCGAAGGCGTGATGGCACACGAGCTCACGCATGTGATCAACCGCGACGTGATGGTGATGACCCTGGCCAGCTTCTTCGCCACCGTGGCGTCGATCATCGTGCAGTTCGGCTTCTTCTTCGGTGGCGGCTTCGGCGGAGGCTATGGCCGCGGCAACAACGAAGGCGAGGAGGACGTGATTGTCGTGATCATGGTGGCGGCGGCGGTGTACGCGATCTCCTTCGTGCTGCTGCGCGCCCTCTCGCGCTATCGCGAGTTCGCCGCCGACCGCGGCAGCGCCGTGCTGACCGGGCGCCCCTCGGCGCTGGCCTCGGCCCTGTTGAAGATCAGCGGCACGATGGAACGGATCCCCAGTCGCGATCTGCGCACCGTGGAAGGGATGAGCGCCTTCTTCATCGTGCCGGCGCGCGCGAAGAAATCGATGATGAACCTGTTTGCCGACCACCCGCCGCTGGAGCAGCGCTTGGCGGCGCTGGAGCGGCTGGAGTCACAGCTGCAGGGCACCGCATAGTGGGCCTGCTCGACGCTCTCACGGGCCGCCACCAGGTCAAGGGGCCGGCGCCGGACAAGCTGTTTGCGATCGCCACCGCCTACATCACCCTGCAAACAGAGCACCAGATCGACCCTGCGGGGGCGGCGGCGATCGTCTTCCAGAAACTTGAAAACAGCGAGTTCGAGTCGACGATGCGCGAAATGGAAGAAGTCGTCACGGCGACGGGCGGCGAGAGCGGCACACAGGTGCAGAGCAAAGACGACGAGTACGGCTACCGCTGGATGGTGCTGCGCAACCCCGACGGCACCCCCTCCGTCGAAGACCTGGCGGTCGGCATCAACGCCGTCTCCAGCTCGATCGAGATGGGCGGCCACGGCGAGCGGCTGCTGTGCGCGGTGTTCGCGTTCCGCGACGCGCAGAAGCGCAAGCTCTACTTCATCTACAACTACAAGCGCGGCTTCTGGTACCCGTTCGTGCCGGCTGATTCGAATCCCGCCCACCCTACCGCCGGCGCCGCCGGTGGTCAGGAACGCTCCACCGAGCGCGAGCTGCAGCTGAAGGCGCAGATGGGCAATGAACTGCCGATGGAGCCGGAACTGGAGCGGTGGTTCCCGCTCTGGGGAATCCCGATTTAGTCGGGAATCAGCCCCACGCCCGTGAATTCGCTCTGGGCCTCGACAAGCGAAATATCGGGCGGTGGGAGGATCAGGTCGGAGCCCTCCAGCTCGTCCTCGGCGAGCGGGGTGCCGTTGTCCCGCACGAAGGCGAGCAGTTCGTCGTAGGTGCTGTGGAAGCGCTGCTCGTCGCCGGCTTCGACCGCGGCGACCACTGCGTTGTCAAGCTCGTTGACGCGCCCGTCCACGCCGTCAAGGCGGTACTGGTTGTCGCCTGAGATACGAACGATCATCACTGGCCACCCTCGGCCGGCGCCTGAGCGTCCGCTGCGGGCGCCTCGCTGGCGGCGGGAATCTGGCCGGCCGGCGCACCGGCGCCGACTTCGGCCTTGAGCTTCGCTAGATCGTCGTCCACCGCCGAGGTGGAGGAAAGCTGCTTGAGCTGACGGTCGATGTCGTCTTCGCCTGAGCCCAGCTGAGTGATGTCGTCGAACGTGCCCGCCGCTTCGAGCTCGGTGACGGCGTTGGCGCGGGCCTTCATGTTTTCGGTCTTGTCCACGGCGCGCTGCATCGCGAGGCCAACGTCGGCCATCTGCTCGCCCACGCCAGTGGCGGCTTCGGAGATCCGCACCTGGGCGTCGGCGGCGGAGTACTGCGCCTTGATGACCTCCTTCTTGGTGCGAAACGCTTCGATCTTGGCGCGCAGCTTCTGCTCGGAGTCGACCAGTTTCGTCTGCTGGTCCTCCAGTTCGGCAACCTGGGTGTCAAGCGACTGCAGCTCGGTCTGCACGACGTTCTTGCGCTCCAGCGCCTGCCGGGCAAGATCCTCCTGGCCGCCGGACAGCGCCTGGCGCGCCTGCGTGTCGAGCTTGACAACCTGCTGCTGGAGCGTCGCCTCCTGCATCTGCAGGCGCTTCTTGGCGGTCACCACGTCGGCGATCCCCTTCTTGACGTTCTGCAGCTGTTCGACCTGCTTCTGGTAGCTGTAGTCAAGCGTCTCGGCGGGGTCTTCGGCTTTGTCGAGGAGCTTCGACACCTTCGCCTTCACCACGGTTGACATGCGCCCGGTCAAGCCGGCCATTGCGTTCCTCCTGAGATTGTCTGCTGAAGCGTACGGGGCAGGCTCAAGCGTAGCCTACGCAGCGCGGTCTACAACCCAGCCGGGTGGCGTCGCATGAACCCGGGATTGTCGGGCCGCAGCGGGCGCCAGCGGGGACCCTCCTCGTTGGAGGGGTCGTCTACCGGGCTGGTGTCCAGCCGCAGGCCGGCGACGGTCATGTAGGCGTGTTCGGGATTGGTGAAAATCGTGACCCACTGTCCCACGCCGTGTTCACCCCAGCCCATGAATTCCGAGGAGTCCATCGGGGCTGTGAGCAGAGCCGCGCCGTGCAGCGCGAATGAGACGGTGCCGGAGCAGTCGTACCCGGGGGAGATGAAGGAGCCGTGGCCGCCACCGTAAATGTAAGGCAGGCCAATCAGCTGGTTGCCGGCCCAAATGATCTGCTGTACCGCCGCCGGGGCGGACATCGGCGCCGCCGCCAGCCCTTTGACGTAGCGAGCGGTCACGCCCGGGACCAGCAACTCCGGCTTGGCGTCCGCGGGCAGGTCGACGGAGCTGCCGCCGGTGGCGCCTTTGGCCTTGCCGGCCGGCGGTGGCGGCGTGTAGGGAACGACCTGGCCGGCAGCGGTTTTTTCGTAAACCGGGCCCTTGTAGAGGAGGCTGGAAGTGCGCGCGGTAATCGGAGCGGTGTGGACGCGCCGCTTCGTTGAGGCCCCGCCCGCCCCGCTTTCGGCCGTCCCGCCCGTCACGGTAGTAGAGCCTTCCGTGGTCGAGCCTTCAACCCCCGTGGCACCCGTCGGGGTGGTGCCGGTCGGTGCGGTCGTGGAGGAAGAGGACGAGGAAGCGGTGGTGCCGCCCGACACTTTGGCGGTGCTGTGTGCCCACACCGCCGCCGGGGCGGCAATCAGCAAAACGGCGATACCGACTAGCGCTGAGCCAAGGGCTCGTACCCGCAACGGCTTCCTCTTTCGTTGGCCTGCGGGGTTAGCTGACGGGCTAGCGCTAAAAGAGCCTGCGCTTCCCACGGCTTCACCGTGGGATTCGCCCCAACAACTTGGTTCCCCCGTTCCACGACATCTGGCCGTGGATTCGGCGTTCGCGGCGGAACCCTAGCAAAGCGCAATGACGCTTGCACGACATGCATCGGATTTCCCACGTTTTTCCCGCAAATGCCGGGAATTTTTGGCCATCGTCTAATGTCCCCGCCGATGTTCGGCCACCCCGCCCACCGACGCGCGCTCGCCGTGGCGCTCACACTCGCGGCGGCGCTCGGCGGCTGCGGCAAGTCACTGCCCTCCGAAGGCCAGGGCCGCGGCGCATCGGTCACGACCGTGGCGGGCACCACCCAGCTGGGCGCGAGCGGGCTGGCGACCAAGAACACGACGCGGCTGGGGGGCGCCAACCCGGTCGCGGACGCAGCGGCGGTCGCGCTCGCCACCTACCCGGGGCTGACTCCGACGACGCGCCCACAGGCCGTGGTGTTGGTGGACGACCGCGACTGGCCGGCGGCGCTGGCGGCGGCGGCACTGGCGAGCGCTCCGCTGCGCGCCCCGTTGCTGTACAGCGAAGGCAGCTCGCTGCCGGCGCTCTCCGCACAGGCGCTGGCGGCGTTGAAACCGACGGGTGTGGCGCGGCTGGGCGGCGCACAGGTGATCGAGATCGGGCCGGCCGCGGCTCCCACCGGCTACCGCACGCTGCGGGTGGCCGGCGACGCACCCAACGGCCCCTTGAACAGCGCGGGGCCCACAAGCCGCGAAGCGGCCGCCGGCATTCCGGCGGCGCTGGCGGCGCAGGTAGAGCGGCTGGTGGCGATCCTCCAGGGCGGACCGTCCCGTCGGGTGATCGTGATCGGCGCCGACGGACCGCCCGCCCTCGCGATGCCGGCGGCCGGCCTTGCGGCGGAGTCGGGGGCCCCGGTGTTGCCGGTCGACGCCAATGGCATCCCACCCGCGACCAAACGGGCACTGGCGCATCTACATCGTCCCGCCATCTACGCGGTGGGCTCCCCGGCTGCCGTGAGCCACACGGTGCTCGTCAAACTGGCGCGGCTCGGCTCGGTGCGGCGGATCTACCCGGCGCCGGGCGTAGACGGCGCGGCTGGGCCGGGCACGAGCGGGGAAGATCCGACAGACAACGCGATCGCCGCAGCGCGCTACTCTGACGGGCCGTTCGGCTGGGCGATCGATCAGCCCGGCCACGGCTTGGTGTTCGCACTCGCCTCCCGCCCACTGGACGCCCCCGCCGCGGCGCCGCTGTCGGCAAACGGCGACTACGCGCCGCTGCTGCTACTGGAACACGCCAACCAGGTTCCCCAAGCGTTGCGCGAATACCTCAGCGACATCAAGCCGGCCTATGGCGACACGCCGGAATACCAGCCGGTGCGCGGCGCGTACAATCACGGCTGGCTGATCGGAGACGACGAAGCGCTCACGCCCACCGTGCAGGCCGAACTAGACGCGATGCTCGAGATTGCCCCCCAGAACTCCACCGGCTCCGCCAGCCCCACCGCAGCCGCGAGCGCCGAATCGTCGACCACGCCATCTTCGGCCAGCGAACCGTCCACCAGCCAAACCAACGCCCCCACCCCATGAGCCAAGCCGAGGATCCCAACCGCCTGGAGCGGGCCAGCGAGCACGAGGTAACCGTCGAGGACGTGCGCCAGCTGATGGGCGCCTCCACCCCCCACTTCGCGCTGCAACTGCGCGAGCGGATCGTCCGCCTGATCGCGGGCCTCCCCGCGAGCCATCCCGCCCGGGTTGAAGGCGAGCGCGAGATCGCGCGCCTGGAGCTGCTCGGGTTCGACGGCGAGACGCGCGGAGAGACCGGCGAAAAAGATTGGAAGATGCACGTTCTGGCGTCCGTAACGCCGGAGCGGCTCGTCGATTGACGGGGGGAGGTCGGGAGGGGGCCCGCCCCCCGCCCGCTAAAAAAGATTGGAAGATGCACGTTCTGGCGTCCGTAACGCCGGGGCGCTTGCTTGACTAGAACTTGATGCACAACGCTCGCCCCCGCTCGCCCAAAACACCATCGCCTTGCCCACTTGGGGTCTGCGACGGCAGCGGCTTCGAGATCGACGAGCAGACCAACACCGCACGCGACTGCGCCTGTCGCGCGCAACGCGTTGCGAATGCGCGTGCCAGCCACCTGCGTGGCCGCGTGCCGCGCCGCTACATGAATCTCTCCTGGGATCGCCACCCGCTCACAACGCTCGCCAGCGACCCTCTGAATGGCGACTCGGTGCGCAAAGTGAAGCGCTATTGCGCCGACATCCAGCGCAACCTCACGGAGGGCAGGGGGCTGTGGCTGATGGGACATACCGGCACCGGCAAGACCACCTTGGGCTACACGATCGCGGCGACCGCCGCCCACGCGGGCCATTCGGTGCTGAGCTTCAATGCGGTGGCTCTCTTGAACCGGCTTAGGGACACATTCGAAACCGACAACGCCGAACGCCTCAGCGACGTGATTGGGACGCTCGCCGAAGTCGAGCTGCTGCATATCGAGGATCTGCGCGTGGTGCGTCCCACCGATTGGGTGCTGGAGCAGCTCTATCTGATCGTCAACGCCCGCTACGAGGAAAGCCGCGCAATCGTGTTCACATCGGACATCGACTCCAATGCCGACGGGCCGCTGGACCCCAACGTCGAGGAACTGGCGGATCGCATCGGTAGGCGCACATTCTCCCGGCTGATCCAAATCTGTGGCGATCCGCACCTGATCTTGGGCAATGACCACCGGCTGGACAGCGATGTCCCCGGCGCGGGCCCGCCCCCCGAGGGCCGGCCGTGGGACCGCTCCGCGTCGGACCTGGACCGCGACGCCGCTCCCGCCTTCACGGGCCCCTCCCCCGCCCTCACCCTTCTTTGATCACACGCGCGTGACGGGCGTCGAGGAAGCGGGCGCGCAGCAGTTTGAAGCAAAACGCGAACAGCGCGATGTCGACGGCGAGCAGGCCGACGGTGAACAGCCGCGACAGCGACAAGAACGCGGTGAGCGTGAACACCAGCACGGAGTCGAAAACGAGCACCAGCATCATCGAGAGCATCACCGTATGCGAGCGGTAACCGCTGCGGTGCTCGCGGAGGGTCACCTCGATCGTGCCAATGCCCACCGCGCCGAGGCCGGCCAGCAGCAGCCGCCCACCATTGGCGATGTCGTGGCCCGAGCGCGCCAAGCCGAGCGCGGCGGCGATCGCACCAACGAGGATCAACAGCTCGGAGAGCGGCAGCGGATGCCACGGGGCGTTGGGGCGCTCTCCGTAGCTGGGCGCCGATGGCGAGGAGCGCGCCTTCCTGGCGCTGTTGGCGGAGCGGCCTTTCTGGCGGGCGACGCCTGTGCCTGTGCCTGTGCCTGTGCCGGCGGCGTTCACACCGGCGTTCACACCGGGGCTCGCGCCGGACGCCGCTCCATTCGCGCCCGTCAACGTCCGTTTCGCGCCGGTGGGACGACGCTTGCGGGAGCGGGCACGTGCCACAGGAAGTCGATCCTAGCGCCTATCTATGCTGGACTGACGATGGGGAGCTCGGTATGACATCCGGCAGCGACACCCTTGCGCCGACGCCCACCTCCCCGACCGGCATTCCGGGCAGCGCGCTGGCGGGCCCGTTCGGCGTGGGAGAGTATGCGGCGGCGCTACGCGCCCGCTTGCGCGCGTTCACGCGGGTGCAGCTGGTGGGCGAGCTGGCGGATCTGCGCCCTTCGCGAGCGCGGGTGTACTTCGAGCTGCGCGACGCCCACGGCGCGATCCCGTGCGCGGCATGGAAGGGAGATTGGGAGGAGATGGTACGCCACGCTGGGGCGGTAAGAGAGGGGATGCAGGTGGTGGTCGCAGGCGGCTGCGACTACTACCCGGGCAGCGCCAACGCCTCCCCCAGTTTCAGCTTTGCGGTGAGCGACCTGCGGGTGGCAGGCGAGGGCGACCTGCTGGCGCGGATCGAGCGACTGCGCAAGGCACTGGCGGCGGAGGGCCTGCTGGAGCGTCAGCGACGCCTGCCGCGGCCGCTGCTGCCGCAGACGATCGGAGTGGTCACCGGCGAGGGCGGCAAGGCACGCGACGACATCCTGGCGGGTCTGCGGCGCCGTGGCTGGGCGGGCAGGCTGGTATGGGCCTTCGCGCCGGTGCAAGACCGCCACGCCGCCCCGGCACTCACGCGCGCCCTGCAGGATCTGGCGGCGGTGGGGGGCGTGGACGTAGCGATCGTCGCACGCGGCGGGGGCTCGCTGGCGGATCTGCTGTGCTTCTGCGACGAGACGCTGTGTCGCACGGTGGCGCTGCTGGGAGTTCCGGTGATCGCCTCGGTGGGACACCACACCGACCGCACGCTGCTGGACGACGTGGCGGCGGTGAGCTGCTCCACGCCGACGCATGCCGCCGAGGAGGCCGTGGGGGTCGATTGCGCGCGTGCCCGCGCCGAGCTGGCCAGAGCCGCTGAGCGTCTGCGCGACCACGGCCGCCGCGCGGTGCTGCAGCGGGCACGCACGCTGGCGGCACTCTCGCGCGCGCCCACCGAACAACTGGAGCGCCAGCGTGCCCGTCTGCACCAGCAATTGCGCGAGATTCGCGCCGGCGCCCGCCGGCGCCTGGCGAACGAGCGCACCTCGACACAGCGGCGGGCAGTGGTGTTGGAGCGCAAGACGCAGGCCGCAATCGGCGACTGCCGCCGCCGGCGCCCGCGGGAGCTCGAGCGTCTTGCGTTAGCGCTGGCGGCCCACGACCCGCAGCGCACACTCGAGCGAGGGTATGCGCTGGTGCAAAGCACCGCGGGCGAGCCGCTGGCGAGCGCCGCCCACACGCGCCCACAGGAGCACGTGCGGCTGCGCTTCGCCGATGGCACCGTGGGAGCGAGGATCGAGGAGGGAGCATGAGCGTGGTGGCACAAAGCTACGAGGCGAACGTTGCGCGGGTGGAAGAGATCATCCGCAGGCTTGACTCGGGCGAGGCGAGCCTCACCGATACGCTGGCGCTCGTGCGAGAGGGCAAGGAGCTGATCGAGCGCTGCGTGGGCGAGCTGGAGGCGGTCGGCGGCGCTCTGGAGGAGCTGCGTCTGGAGGACCTGGTGGCGCGCCTGGAGGGTGGCGCAGACGGCCACAGGCCGGCGGCGGCAAGCCGGGCCCCTCTTGCTCGGTCAGAGCGGGAGGGCGGCGCGTGAGCACCTGGGAGCTGCTGGCGGAGCTGGCGGTGAACATCGAGTCGTACACGCTCGAGCCCCTGAACGCAAAGGTGTCGAGCGAGTTCGAGCGCCTCTCCACGGTGATCCGCTTGCGGGGCGCGGGCGAGGAGGGGCAAGGCGAGGACGTTACCTACGACGCGGTCGACCACACGATCCTCCAGCACGCCGGGCCGACGCTGCCGCTGGCGGGCAATTTCACGGTGGCCTCTTTTGCTGAGCGCCTGCGCGAGTTGGAGCTTTTCCCCGAGCCCCCTCAGCGGGAGGTGTCGCAGAACTACCGGCTGTGGGCCTACGAGTCGGCGGCGCTCGATCTCGGATTGCGTCAGGCGGGAACGAGCCTTTACGCGCTGCTCGGCAGAGAGCCAGCGCCGGTGCGCTTCGTGGTGTCGCTGCGCTTGGGCGAGCCACCTACGCTCGAGCCGCTGCGCCGGCGGCTGGAGCTCTACCCGGGCCTGCGCTTCAAGCTCGATCCCACGAGCTCGTGGGATCAGGCTCTGATCGCACTGCTGGCGGCAACAGGGGCGGTGGACTCGGTGGATTTCAAGGCCTACTACACGGGCTCGATCGTCGACCAGCCAGCCGACCCGCAGTTGTATCGACGTGTGGTGGAAGCCCTGCCCGAGGCGTGGATCGAGGATCCCGCGCTGACCGAGGAGACCGACGCGGTACTGGCGGCCCACCGCGAGCGCTTCTCCTGGGACGCGCCAATTCACTCGGTGGCGGACATCGAAGCGCTGCGTTACCCCCCGCGGATGGTCAACATCAAGCCCTCGCGTCTCGGCGGTTTGCGCAACCTCATGGATGCCTTCGACTACTGCGCGGCGCGCGGCATCGGCAACTATGGCGGCGGCCAGTTCGAGCTGGGGGTTGGCCGCGGGCAGATCCAGTATCTCGCCTCGCTGTTCCATGCGGACGCCCCCAACGACGTGGCACCCAGTGGTTTCAACTTGCCCGATCCGCCGGCGGGCCTGCCTGCAAGTCCGCTTGCGCCCACACTGGCGCCGCTCGGCTTTCGCTGGACTGACTAGCCGGCTCGCCGGTCTGCGGCCGACTGCGCCACCGCTTAGAAGGTCTTTCATCCAGCGCCGCGTCCCAGGGGCGCAACCGGGCGTGCCGGTCTTTTTGAAAGACCCTCGTAGCGCAACTTCCCTGCCGCCGTTCGGTTGCGAACCCCATTAGCCGCTATGGTCCGGCACCCGCGTCGGCCTCCTGCGCATGACAAGCACATGGACTGACAAGCGACTTCGGTTACTCGCCATCGCGGTGGCGCTGGCGCTACCAGCTAGCGCAATGGCCTCCCCGGTCTCCGGTGGCACATCCCCGCCAGGTAGCGCAAGTGGCGGGTCGGGATCGCATGGAGGCGGGGCGTCCGGTAGCGCGCCTGGCACGTCCGGCGGGACCTCCAGCAGCGGTGGACAGGCCAACAAATCCACCAACAGCAAGCCGGCGAAATCTACGAGCAAACCGTCCAAAGGCAAGGTCAAGCGACAGACGCCCCCCCAGCCATCGGTGGCGATCGCCAGCGCCCGCTGTGTACCGGCGAGCAACTGCGACACCAAGGAGCACGAAGTTTCCACACACGGCACGCTGCTGCTGGCGGGGAAGGGCCTAAAGAGCGGTCAGACGGTGGCGTTCCCGCGCTCGTGGGAGGCGCGGATCGCGAGCAACTCCCCCAGCGCGCACCTGCACTCCTCCAAGCTTGGCCTGGTGGCTACCGTGCCCGCCGGCGCGCACTCCGGCCAGATCGCGGTGATGTTGGGGAAAGGGCACAAATCGAACCTGTATGGGCCGATCAAAGTGGTGACGCACGCGCTGCACCCGCCGACGCCGAAGCCCGTGCCGGTGTTGGCGCCGAGCGGGGTGGCGAGCACCGCTAACGGCACGGCGCTCGCCGGGCAGGGCATGTGGGTCTGGTACATGAGCGCGTCGGACGGTGGCGATGTCGCGTCGATCGCCGCGCAGGCGAAGGCGGCGGGCGTGGGGACGTTGCTCGTCAAGAGCTCCGACGGCTCGACCAACTACTGGAGCCAGTTCAGCAAAAAACTGGTCGAAGAAGTCCATGCTCAGGGGTTGAAAGTGTGCGCCTGGCAATACGTGTACGGCACCAACCCGGTGGGCGAGGCGGAACTTGGGGCGAAGGCCGTGGCTGAAGGCGCCGAATGCCTGGTGATCGATGCGGAGGCGCAGTACGAAGGGCTGTATGGAGCAGCGCAAACGTACATCAGCACGCTACGCGCGAAGATCGGCGCGACCTACCCGTTGGCGCTGGCGTCGTTCCCCTACGTCAACGACCATTCGTCGTTCCCCTACTCGGTGTTTCTCGGCCCCAACGGGGCGCAGTTCAACGTGCCGCAGATGTACTGGCACGACATCGGCACCAGCGTCGCGCAGGTGTATGTCAACACCTATGAACAGAACCTCATCTACGGGCGACCGATTCTGCCGCTAGGGCAGACATACGGCGGCGTTGGCTCCTCTGAAATCCTCGCCTTCCGCTCGCTTGCGAGCGCCTATGGGGCCGCGGGCGACTCTTTCTGGGACTGGCAGGAAACGAAGGGACCGGGATGGACATCGCTGGCCGAACCGCTCAATACCACCCTCACGGTCCCCCAGCCGGAGCTGACCTCGCCATTGTTGAAGGAAGGCTCACGTGGCGATCAGGTGCTGTGGCTGCAAGAGCACCTGGCGGGCGCGACCCCCTCGCAGCCGACCACCGGCATCTTTGAATCCGTCACAGCAGCCAATGTGAAGCAGATCCAAACCGAGCACGGCCTGCCGGCGACCGGCGAAACTGACGCCGGCACGTGGGGCTACGCGCTGGAACTGCCGATGGTCGAAGTCAACTGGACGGCGTCCGGGCCAAAAACCTGAGGGCGAGGAGTGCCGGGCAGTGCATGCACTGCCCGGAGGCAGGCCGCATGCGGCCTGCCTGGGACGGCCACATGTGGCCGTCCCCCGACGGTGCATGCACCGTCGGCCAGTCGGCGCATGCGCCGGCTGGAACAGCAACCCCTTAAACCCGCTGGATCAAAGTCGCCGTCCCGAGCCCCCCGCCGCAGCACATAGTGACGAAGCCGATCTCCTTGTCGGAGCGCTCGAGCTCGTGCAGCAGTGTGGTGATCAGACGGGCGCCGGTGGAGCCGAGCGGGTGCCCGAGCGCCATCGCGCCGCCGTTGACGTTGACGCGGTCCATGTCGGGGTTGTGCTCGCGTCGCCAAGCCGCAACCACGGGGGCGAACGCCTCGTTGATCTCGATCAGGTCGATGTCGTCGATGCTCATGCCGTTGCGCTTGAGGATCTTCGCCGTGGCGGGGATCGGGCCCTCCAGCATTTTCACCGGGTCGCAGCCAACCGTGGTCTGATCGACGATCCGCGCACGGGCGCGCAGACCGAGCGAAGCCGCCTTGTCCGCTGACATCAGCAGCACCGCCGCGGCGCCGTCGGAGATCTGGGAGGAGTTAGCAGCGGTGATCTTGCCGTCGGGCTTGAACGCGGGCTTGAGGTTGGCGAGCGTCTCCAGATTGGTGTCGGGGCGGATGCCCTGGTCGGTGACGAACGTGTCGCCGTTGACCGCGAAGGGGACGATCTCGCGCTCGAAACGGCCCTCCTCGGTCGCCTGGTGGGCGAGCTGGTGGGAGCGCACCGCGAGCTCGTCGAGCTCGGAGCGAGGGATCTCCCACTGGTCGGCGATCATCTCCGCGCCGAGCCCCTGGCCGACGATGTTGTGCTTGGCCATCAACTCCGGCGTGAAGGCGAAACCGAACTCCTGCTGGGTTTGCATCCCCGCAGCGAAAGGCAGGTGGCCCATGTGCTCGACGCCGCCGCCGATCATTGCATCGTGCACCCCGGCGGCGATCAGCGCGGCGGAGAAGTTGACGGCCTGCTGGGCCGATCCGCATTGGCGATCGACGGTCGTGGCGGGGGTCTCGATCGGTAGGCCCTCCTGCAGCCACGCGTTGCGCGCGATGTTGAAGGCTTGCTCGCCAAACTGCTGCACGCAGCCGGCAACCACGTCTTCGACCTCGGCGGCGTCGATCCCGGCGCGAGCGATCACCTCGCTGTATACCTTGCCCAGCAGCGCGTTGGGATGGGTGTCCTTGTAGTAGCCCTTCTCCTTGTGGCCGCGCCCGATCGGGGTACGCACGGCCTCAACGATCACTACCTCGCGGCCCTCTGGCTTGCGCATTTGTCGTGTCCTCCGTGTTGGTGGCGTCTATATGTAGTCTACTGCGTGGCACCGTTAGATTGACTGGTCAGTCAGCCAGTTCTTGTTGGATCTCCACGACCCGGGGATCGCATCCGTCTCGCTACCAGAAGGAGCAGTGCTGCCGTGGAGCAACACGCATGAATGAGCGCCTGGCAATCGTCGGTTCGGGAGCGATCGCCTGCGGGCTGGCGGCCACCGCTGCGCACCACGGCCCGGTGCTGCTGCTGGCCCGCTCACAGAGCTCCGCCGAGCGGGCCAGGCAGAGCGTCGAGAAGACGCTCGCACGCCTCGGCGCGGAGATCGATCCCCAGCACGTGCAGGTGGCAACCGACTATGACGCCCTCGCCGAGGCGACGTTCGTGGTGGAGGCGGTGGTCGAGGAGTACGAGGTCAAGGAGCGTGTGCACGCGGCGCTATGTGGCGTGGTGGGCACAGACACCGTGCTCGCAAGCACGACCTCCTCGCTATCGATCGAGCGACTCGCGGAGGCGAGTGGCATAGCCGAGCGTTTCGTCGGACTGCACGTGTTCAACCCGGTGACGCGCATGCAGTTGGTGGAGCTGATCTTCCCGGCGGCGGCCAGCGAGGAGACCCGCGGGCGGACGTTGCAGCTGTGCGAGACCTTTGAGAAGACTCCGGTGGTCGTGCCGGACGTGGCGGGTTTTGTCGTGAACCGCCTGCTGTTTCCTTACCTGTTCAGCGCGGTGAGGCTGCTGGAAGAGACAGGGATGTCCGCCCAGGACATCGACACCTGCATGAAGTTGGGGGCCGGCCACCCGATGGGCCCACTCGCGCTTCTGGACCTGGTGGGCCTCGACGTGGCCAAAGCGATCGGCGAGACGCTCGCGGAGCAGGTGCCGCCGCGTGTCGAGCAGCTAATCGGCGCAGGCGCCATCGGCCGCAAGAGCGGACGCGGCTTTTACGACTATTAGCTTGTGAGGTAAATCACCCATTGACAAGAATCCTCTTAATGGCCGCCACCTTTTAGGTGGGCTTGATGCAGAGGTGGATACTTGTAAGCGCGACACAAAATCGCAACGCACACCCGCCTCCTCCCAGTGCACACGCTCCGGCCCGCTCCCCCCGCGGGCCGGACGTGTGCCTGGGAGGTTTTTTTTCGCCCTACTCCTCCCGGGCGGCTTCGCGCGCCGGCACGGTGCGGCGCTCGCGGATGCGCACCGACTCGATGCGGTTTTCGCGCACCGACTCGACACGGATCGAGAAGGGCTCGGCAGTGACGGTGTCGCCGCGACGCGGCAGCCGGCCTAGCTCGGCGAACACGAAGCCACCGACGGAGTTGTAGGCATCGCTGTCCACTGGGAGCGCGATGCCGTAGTCGGCGAGGTCGGCAACAGCGACGTGGCCACGCACGAACAGATCGCCGTCGGGCAGCCGCCGCACCTCGCCGGCGGCGGGGTCGGTTTCGTCGGCGATCTCGCCCACCACCTCCTCGATGATGTCCTCGACGGTGACGATCCCGGCGACGCGGCCATACTCGTCAACCACAACCGCCAAAGAGGTTCGCTGGCGCTGCAGATCGGCGAGCAGGTCATCGAGTGGCTTGGTCTCGGGCACGATCGGCGCGTCATGCACAACCGGCTCAAGCGTTGCCTTGGGACCGTCGTCCATCAGCCGGCGGGCGAGCGCACTGGCGTGCACAAGCCCCCGCACCCGATCGGGATCCTCGCCCTCAGTCACCACCAAGCGCGTGTGCCCGGATGAGATGCACAGCTTCAACGCCGTCTCGACATCGCGCGAAACGTCAATCGAGACGATCGCGGGGCTGGGCGTCATCACCTGGCGGGCCTCCTGCTCGTGCAGGTGGAAGACGCCGGTCAGCATCCCCGCCTCCCCCGGATCGAGGTGCCCGCCGGCGTGCGACTCCGCAATCAGGCGCTTGAGCTCGTCGGGCGAGCCGCCGCCCTGTTCGCGGCTCATATCGACGCCGAGCAGCTTGAGAATCCGCGCCGACACCGTCGTGGTGGCCTGAATGATCGGTCCGAACAGCACGCTGAAGCCCTGCAGCGGGGGGGCGATGCGCCGGGCCACCGACTCGGCGCGGTCGATCGCGTAGAACTTGGGCACCATCTCGCCGAAGATCAACTGCACCGAGATCACCACGGCGTAAGCGATCACAACGGCGATCACAACGGTAACGTCGTGGGACAGCCCGCCCCCAAACGCGTCCTGCAACGCATGAGCGAGCGTAGGGGTGGCGAGCGCGCCGATCCCGATCGAGGTCATCGTCACCCCGATCTGGACGGCCGAGATGTAGTCGTTGATGCGATCCAGCTGTTTGAGCGCGAGCGCGGCCCCGCGCATGTCCTGCTCGCGCATCACCTCCAGCCGCTCGCGGCGCGAGCGCACGAGCGCGTACTCGGCGATCACGAAGAACGCGTTGACCGCGACCAGCACGGCCGCAAGGATCAGCTTCAGCCCGGTCACGCCTGACCGTAAGAGGCAGCCTGCCGCGTCCCGGCCGGAATCGACGCTCGGGCGCTACTACTTCGCGGAGGAGGTTCTTCTTCGTCGTTCATCGGTGGCCGACGCCCTAACCGTAGCAGGGGGTTCAGTCGGCTCGATCGATCTGCTGCGCAAGTGCGAAATCGGCGTCGGTGAGACCACCCGCGGAGTGGGTGGACAGCTCCAAACGCACCTTGTTCCAGCCGTGCACAAGGATGTCGGGGTGATGGTTGGCCGCCTCGGCAAGCGCGGCAACGCGGTTGACTAAGGCAATCGCCGCCGGGAAGTCCGTGAGCTTGTATTCGCGCACGATCGCGTCACCGTCACGCACCCACTCGCTACCGGCAAGCTGCTGCTGAATCTGCTGCTCCGAAAGCACCGCCACTGCTCAGACGATACCGACGGCGGTGGACTGCGCCGCAGCGAGCCCACCAACCACAGCCGCCACCGACAAGGCGAGGCAGGCGAGCAAGCCGAGTGCCATCGCATAGCGGCCGCTGGCGAGGCGAAATGAGAGGCCCGCGAGCGCACCGCCGATCAGCCCGCCGATGTGGGCGCCAACGGAGATATCGGGAACCGCGAAGCTGAGAATCAGGTTGAAGATGATCAACCCGCCAATGCCCGCCTCCATCACGCTGCGCCCCCGCGCGCGCAGCTCGACGGCCGCGGCGCCCATCAGTCCGAAGATCGCGCCGGAGGCGCCGAGGCTGGGTGCAGAGGTGGCGATCAGCGCGCCGCAGGAGCCGGCGAGCAGCGAGGTGAAGTAGATCGCGGCAAACCTCACCGAGCCGATCGCGGGCTCGAGCATCATGCCGAGCAGATACAGCAGGTACATGTTGAAGCCGATGTGCAGCAGATCGACGTGCAGGAAGGCGCTGGTGATTAGCCGGTAGTACTGGTGGCCTTCGGAGATTGAGGCACGGTAGAGGTCGCCTTCATTTACCACCTTGCCGTAGATCGTGGAGCTGGTGAGCGTGAACTGGCCTTTCTCGGTCAGGAACGCCACCACGTTGATCGCGATCAGCGCGTAGGTGACGCGCGGCACGGCCGCCATCTCCCGCATCCGCACCACTTTGGTGCGCTGACTGGCGCACTCCGGGCAGCGCATCCCCACCTGCGTGGGGGTCATGCAGTCGGGACAGATCGGCCGCCCGCACGAGGAGCAGGCGACCCCAGTCTCGCGCGAGGGATGGCGGTAGCAAGTGGGCATCGGTGGGCAAGCCTACCTCGCCCGGCGGGCACCAGATGGAGCCAGCCGGCGGGAATCAGATGGAGCCAGCCGGCGGGAATCAGATGGAGCCAGCCGGCGGGAATCAGATGGAGCCGACGATTACCGGCGTGCGCGTCGGTTTGAGGCTGCCGCCGAGCGGCTCGTCGGTGACGAGCACTTTGCTGACCCCGCGAATATCGCCGGGCACGCCAACCGAGCCCGACCCGGCCCTCGTAACCGAGAACAGCGCGTCGGTGGGCTCAGGGGCCGCAGCGCCGCGCTCGAGCCACACCTCATAGATCCGCCCGGCCGGTGGTGCGGGCATCCCTACCACCACCAGTTCCAGATGCGAGCCCACTTTGCGCAGCTCCGCGGTGGCGTGGTGGCCCGGTGCGACGACGATCGCCCGGATCACCTCGGCTCTGCTTGCGCTGGTGGTGGAGCTGAGCGCGAGCGCCCCGATCGCGACTCCCACACCCAGCGCCAGCACGCCCGCCAGCCCCGGCAGCAACCGGCGAGCCGACCGAGACGCAAGCCGGTCCCTCCATGAAGGCCCATCGATGTGTACGGAGTTGGGCCCGGTGGCTGCGCGTGTATCCGTGCCGCGACGAAGCTCCGCCGCGGCGCGCACAGCAGCCACGATTCGCGAGCGCGTGCTCTGGTCAGCCCTCGCCAGCGGCACGCCCACGGCAAGCGAGTCCGCCACCGGCTGCAGCTGGACCATCTCCGCCCGACAGATATCGCATCCCGCCAGATGCGCCCGATAGGACTCGGCCTCCTGCTCGGTCAGCGCCCGCAGGACGTAAGCGGCGCAGTCTGGCACTCGCTCGCAGCTTTGCTCGTGCGCAAGCAAGCTCATGAGAGCGTCCCTTCTGTGCGTAGTTGCGAGCGCATCTTTTGTAACCCAAGACGCATCCTGCCCTTAATCGTTCCCACCGGCGCGTCCAGCATCTCGGCGATCTCCGAATGAGTGAGACCACCGTAGTAAGCAAGCTCGATTACGCGGCTCTGCTCGGGCGGGAGGCCCTCTAGGACAGCACGTACCTCGCGCGCTTCATCACGGCGATCGACCTCTTGATCGGTGCGTTCCACCGCCTCCAGCCGCTCCTCGATGCCCTCGTCGCTGACCACCGCGCGATCTTGGATGAGGCCACGGCGCAGAGCGTCGATCGCGCGGTGGTGGACGATGCCCAGCACCCAGGTGCGAACGCTGCCGCGCAGCGGGTCGTAGCCGGCGGCGCTGCGCCACAGCGAGAGGAAAGCCTCCTGCGCCACATCCTCAGCCACCGCCCGCCTGTGGCACATGCGCAAGGCGAGCGCATACGCGGCATCGACGTGGCGCTCGTAAAGAATCTCAAAGGCAGCCGAGTCGTCTTCGCCCACGAGCTGCATCAGCTCCTCGTCGGCGAGCATGCGCAGAATCGCCGAGGCGGCGTCCGCGGAGCGCTTGTAGCGGGCCATGTTGGACATCTAGATGTGTGGCGTCTGCGCCGCCAGCCAGGGAGCCGGTGGCCGCCAGAGGGAAGTCAACCACTTTTACCAGATGGACTGCACCGAAGAGCGAAATAGTTCAATGCTCGTCGGGTTGCTGCCGCAGCACGCCGCCCGTAGAGCCAGGCCGCGCGCGACGACGAATACGCAGTGCCACGAGGGCGACACCGGCGGTCCCGCCGACGACGAGCGCGGCCGCCGGCCGCACCCAGTTGCGTGGGTCGCGCATCGCCGACAGCTCCCACCCCTCGAGCTCCTCCGCCGCCAGCTCGGTGAGGTTGGTGAGGGTCTCCTCCAACCTGCCCGTGAGATCCGCGGGAGGCTCAACGGGAGCAAGCGCCCGTCGCAGCAGGCTCTCCAGATTTGGCACGGCCTCGTTCATGAGCTTTCAGCCTGCTCGTCGGGGGCGTCGGCCACCAGGCCCTCCAGCTGCTTGATGGCGCGGTGGATCAGCACCTTGGTGGCGCCGTCGGAGCGCCCCAACGCGCGCGCGATCTCACGGTTGTCCATGTCCAGGGCAAAGCGCATGATCAAAGCCTCGCGACGGTCGTCAGGCAGTTGGCGTACGCCATCGAGCACGCGGCTGAGCTCGCTACGGTTCTCGACCAGATCCTCGGTGGTGTGCAGGTCACTGAGTGCATCGGTGTCCTCGATCGGCGACACCGGCCGCCGGGAGCGGTCGCGGTAGAGATTGGCGGCGAGGTTGTGGGCGATCTTGATCAACCATGGTCGCAACGGACGCCCCCGGGACTCGCGCTGGGCGCGCTCGAAGTGCCGGTAGGCCTGCAGGAAAGTCTGCTCGGTCAGATCCTCGGCGTCGTGGTGGTTGCCCACGCGATAGTAGGCATAGCTGTAGACATCGCGCAGATGAGCACGGTAGAGCTCGGAGAACTCCTCGTCGAGCTGCGCCTTGGGCTTGGGGCCAAGCGGGTTGGGGGGCAGCGAGCTGGACTCCTCGTCTCCGATCACATCCTCTGACACTCATTGCACCCTAGCTCCGCGCCGCGGGCGGTCGGTCGCCGTCGTTGGGGCTCACATGCTGGATACCCGTCGACGCGCGGGCCGTTACAGTGGACACGATGGCAATCGATCGTGCCAAGACGATCCGCGGGGCGCTCGCCGGCGCGCTGGCCGCCGGCGTGTGGGCCGCCCAGATGCCCCTGGACAAGCGCGTGTTCGGCGCCGACTTCGACGATGTGGAGTTGCTCGGCAAGGCCGTCACGCGAGGGCCCTGGTGGCCGCTGGCGGGCGTACTCGCCCATCTGCAGAACGGAGCGCTGTTTGGCGCCGTGTACGCCAACCTTGCCCCGCGCACGCCGCTTCCCTCGTGGGCGCGTGGACCGGCGGCGGGGCTGACGGAGAACTTCGCCACGTGGCCGCTGCTGGCGCTCTCCGACCGTCTGCACCCCGCGCGCGAGCAACTCTCTCCAGCCTTCGCCAACCCCCGCGCGCTCGCACAGTCAACCTGGCGCCACCTGCTGTTCGGCGTGCTGCTCGGGGAGCTCGAGCGGCGCCTCAACGCCGACGACCGCGTGGACCCACCCGACTACTCGCACCTGAGCTCCACCAACGGTCACGCCCGCCCCGAGCATTTCGCCCAGGCGGGCTGAGCCGGAATCCTCTCTACCTTGACGAAGCCTGTGTGCAGGGACAAGTGCGCGATCAAGCGCGCATCCGCCTGCTGGCCCGTCAGGCGAGTACCGCCCCCTCGGTGTCGCCCTCGGCGGTCGCGACCTCAGTCTGCAGCCCCGCGCGCAAACCGAGCAGGCCGATAATCGCCGCCACCGCCATGATTGCCGCCATCAGGTAGAGCACGGTGCTGGTGGCGTGGGCGAAGTCGAGCCGCACGAAGTGGGGAATCGGACCGGCGCCACCGCCGCCCTGGGACTGGGAGAGGTGAGACGCCACGGCGTGCGCTCGCGCAGCGGAGAGCCCCTGCTCAAGGAGCGAGGTCGTGACGTGGGAGCGCATCTGCGAGACAAGGATCGAGCCGAGGATCGCCAAGCCAAGGCTGGCGGCGTAGTTGCGGACAGTTTGGGTGATGCCGGAGGCCTCGCCATAGGAGAGGCGGGAGGCACGATTGACGGCGTCGGTGCTGGCGGGACCGAGCATCAGCCCCATGCCGGCGCCGGCGAGGATGATGTACCACTGCTGGGTGCTGAAGTCCAGGCCGGTGACCTTGCCGGCCCACAACCAGAGGCCGACGGCGCAGATCGCGCAGCCGAGCGTGACGGGACGCTTGGCGCCGATGCGGTCGAGCATACGCCCGCCGATCTGCGCGGCGATGACGAAGCCGATGAAGAAGTAGAGGATCAGGACGCCGGCCTGCGCAGGCGTCTTGCCGAGCGCGATCTGAGCGTACTCGCTGGCGAAGAAGAAGACGGGGATGAACACGAGCATGGCGACGCCAAGCACAAGGTTCTCGACGAAGAAGGGGCGGATGCGGAAGATGCTCACCTCGATCAGCGGCGAAGCGGTGCGGGCCTCCACGAAGTAGAAGACGACGAGGAGCGCGGCACCCCCGAGAATGCAGGCGAGCGTACCGGGGCTGGCCCACCCCCAAAGCGCCGACTGTTGGAAGCCGAACACGCTGAGAGCCACCCCGGAGGCAATCAGCACGAGCCCCCGGTAGTCCATACGTGCCGGCTTGTGCAGCGTGATCGGTTTCGAGACGACGATCAATACGAGGGCGATGATGGCGACGGGAATGTTGACCCAGAAGATCGCCCGCCACGTCCACTGCGTGAGGTAGCCCCCGAGGATCGGGCCGATCGCGGTGAGGCCGCCGGCGATGCCGAAGAACAGCGCGAGCGCCCGGCCGCGTTCGCGCAGCTCGAAGGTCTGCACGACGATCGCCAGGGCGGCAGGGAACATGATCGCCCCGCCCGCCCCCTGCACGACGCGGAAGGTCACGATCCACGCCTCGGCGAGGCTGCCCTTAGGCGTCAGCCCGCACATCGCGGAGGCGACGGCGAAGACAATGACGCCGAGCGTCACCATCCTGCGGTGCCCAACCGTGTCGGCGAGCCGCCCGCCGAAGGCGAAGAGCGCCGCTAGCGAGAGCAGATAGGCGTTGATCGCCCACTGCATGCCGGTGCTCGTGAGACCGAGCTCCCTCTGGATTTCGGGCGCGGCGATCGAGACGATCGTCTGGTCGATGAAGGTCATCGCGACGGCGAAGATCATCGCCGCGAGCACGAGATTGCGCGATCGCCCGCCGGTGGCGGCCTGGACTGCCATGCCCCGCACAGGCTAGCGAGCCGGATCGATCGCCGGATGGTGGTCATCCAAACCAAACCCCCACCGAGCGCCAAGCGTCGAGGCCAGCCCTGTCGCGGAACGTCTACCGAAAGATCGCCGCTAGCCAGCGGCCTCGGCGGCCAGCTCGGCGAGCAGCGCCGCCATCTGCTCCAGAGTGGTCTGCAGGGGCGCCACGTCATAGGCGCCGGCCAGCTCGCGCGGATCGAGGTGGCCGAGGAACACGTCCTCTCCATCGCGCCACACGAGCATCCGCAGGGGCAGCTCGATCCCGATCCCGCGATCGCGCTGCATCAGGGGCGTGCCGGCACGCGGGCTGCCAAACAGGACGACCTCCTCCTCGGCAAGCTCCAAGCCGGCCTCGCCGGCGGCGGCGGCATGGTCGATCCGAGCGAACACCGTAAGCCCGCGTCGCTCGATCGCCTCGAGGAGGGCGCTCATCGTCTCGGCGTAACCGGATGCGCTTCGCTTCACGATCACGACCGGCATTATCCCCGATACGAGGCCCGACAACCTCAGCCGCCTCGACGGGCGGCGGTACGATGCGAGCACACGCCGACGTAGCTCAGCTGGTAGAGCAATCGCCTTGTAAGCGATAGGTCGCCGGTTCGATCCCGGCCGTCGGCTTGGCGGAATATCTAGTCCTTCTTGCGGGTTTGGTGCTGGCAGTTCAGTCGCGGTAGGCGCGGCCGCGGGGCAGAACGCGCAGGACGTAGACGGTGCGGCTTGCCTGTTCGCGGGTGAAGCGCACGCGCCAGTCGCCGACCCGCAGCCGCCACTCCCTGCTCGATGCCTGCCAGGCGAGTGATATCGCCGCGCGGTGGCTGAGCGCACAGGCCATCCAGCGCCGCGATCACGCGCCGGCGCACTGGCGGTCAAGGCGTCTGAGGTCGCGTTCTGCGGCTCGGATGAGCTCGACACGCCATGCGTCGCTCACGCGAGCTCTGCGCAGATCTCATCCAGGCTGACCGTCTCGCCACGCGCGAGCTGTTCGCGTGCGACCTGCACGGCCGCCTCCTCCTCGGGGGTACTCGGCTCCTCATCCACCTGGGCGCTGTCGAGCAGCGCGTCGAGCTCGTCGTGGCGGCGGCTCGCGATGTAGCCCAGCGCGCCCTCGGCCTCGCTCTCCGAGAGCTCCTCGACAACCACACGCAGCTTCTCCTTTGCAGTCATAACCCGATCAACGGTAGCGCGCAGAAGGCGTGGTGGATGCTCCAGTGGGCTTGCAGCAATGCTGTGAGCATCGCGGTATCAGCGTCGGGCCGGCCGTCGCCCATGAGCGCGGCGATCGCACTGGTCCCGCTCGCGCCGACACTGTCGTAGAGCAGGCCGATCGCGTCGGGGTGCAACCCCGACCACAGCCGCTGGTTGGCAGCGCGTAGTCGCCGTTGCGCGTCGCCCAGCCGCGCGAGGGATCGCGGCATCGCGCGTGATCACTCGTGCCGGCGCTGTCTTTCAACTCGCTCCACTTGCTTATCCCTATAAGAAAGAGGGAGGTCTACGATCAAGCAAAGTACCATCGCACCCACCGGGACCCATTTATACCAACCATGAACACCAAGCGCAATACACCCCCCGAGTGATACGACAGAGAGTCGAAACGCGGCATGAAGCCGAGTGCGTGCCGGACTTGACGAGATCGTCCACGACGGGAATACGACTTGTCTCAGCCGACCCATCGCACGCCGATCCCGCATTGAAGCAACACGTTCTGACACCAGTGCATCAGGATCCTATCCTCGGTCTCGCCCAACTCAACATGCAAGCGCTGCCCCAACCCCAATCCCCGCTGCAATGGCTTTCGCCAGCCTCGCCTCCGGGACAAAGAAACCCGCTATCGCTATCCCGACTCCAACCGTTTGACATTTTTCGTGTTCAAATTGTGCTATTTGCGCTTTCGTATAGTGACGTCGGCGACGACATGACTTGCATGTCCCCTCTCCACCCCGCGCAGGACTAGCGCACGGCCCTTCAGACCCAGCTTTACAGAGCGGCACAGCCGAGCCGAGCGTACCCGCTTCTTCACCCCTGCCCACTTTGCCATTCAACGGTTGGACTAAGACTGCGGGTTCGACATGCGCTTCATCCTGCCCGTGCTGGTATACGGCGTATTCGTATTCGCCTTCTTCCCCGAATTCTTCCCATTCTTCTTCTCCGCCTACGTATTGGGGTCCTGCCGCCGCTGCTGCTGCGGCTGCCGCTTCCGCGGCTTCCGCCGCGATCTTGGCCGCAAAGGCAGCTTCGGCTTCGGCGTCGCGCTTTTTTCGTTCACGCGCCAGCTGTTGAAGTTCATTTTCGAGCCCCGCCTCAAAGCCGGTCGATATTGTTGCGGCGTAGTCGCCGGTAGGATCGGACGTATCGACGGGGTCGCCGAAGGTGTAGCTGTAGGCGTTGGCGGAGCCGCCGGGTACCGGGTCGGGTTGTAGGAAGCGTCCGACCTGGGGTACGTAGGAGCGGGCGCCCATCGCGGTGACGCCGGAGGGGAGTTCAGTGGGGAGCTCGCTGGCGCCTAGCCAGGAGTATTTGGCTGGGGCGGTGACCGTTGGGACGCCGTACTCGCTGGTGTCGGCCTTGGCTGCGAGTCCGGTGGCGGTTTCGGACAGTAGGCTTTGGCGATGATATCGCCCAGGGCTAGTGGCATCGCTCCAGGCACCATGTGTGAGGTGCATCACCGGCGCAACGGCCAATGAAGCACGACCCCTACAATGAGCCAGCCACCTAGACCCACCACTATGCCCCCAAGAATTACCGCATAAACCACGCTCATTATTAGTGACAAGGCCGCAACCAACATACCTGAAATACACCCCACCAGCAATGCAGCCCACATCCTAGTTCTCTGGTTTATCTCCTTACGCCCCACAGTTCCACCAAATCACTTTCCTTAGTCTTGGCCTAGATTCCCAGTGCACTCTCAAAACCACCGACGATACAGCCTCCCGCACCTCCACCGATCGCTCCGATCGGAATAGCCTCTGGGCCCACAAATGGAGAAAAGATGGCGCCACCTATGCCACCCCCAACCCCTCCCTCCCATGCCTTGACACCACAACCATGAATTATGTTGTCGACCCTCTCAAGATGATGCCAGATAAACGACAAAGCATGATGAATGACACCACTAGCTACTTTTTTGGCACCGTGTATAAGTTTTCCACCAAAATTCTCAAGTTCGCCAAAAAGTCCGATGTATTTCATACACGCACCATCCGAACTTGGATTCCCCCGATCTCGCAATTCTACGGAACACGACATCATCAGCTGCGCCCGCTGGCCACCCACCTCAGGTAGGACTGTTCCTTCGCCCATCTCATTGAACGGCTGAAGTAGGATCGCTGGTTCAACGCGGGCTTCTTCCTTGCCGTTTCCGCCGCCTTCATGGTTGGCAATGTTTTCGTATTCGCCTTCTTCTTCCCATTCTTCTTCCCAGTATTCTTCGTATTCTTCTGTGCCGGCTGTGTTTTGGTCCCAGGGTGGGCTGGTTTGGAAGGCTGTTTCGATTTCGGTGTTGACGGGGGGTGGCATGACGGCGTTGGCGGCGATGCCGGTCCCGTCTGTGAGAGTGGTGCCTTCGCCGGTACCGCCGATAGCCGAGGCTCCGCCGGAGGTTTGGTTTAGGGTCCATTGGCCGGTGGGGTCGGTTTCGTTGAGGGGGTCGCCGTATGTGTAGGCGTAGGCGTCGGCGGAGCCGCCGGGGGTGGGGTCTGGTTGTAGGAAGCGGCCGAGTTGTGGGGCGTAGGAGCGGGCGCCCATGGCGGTGATGCCGGAGGGTAGTTCGGTGGGTAGCTCTTTGGTGCCGAGCCAGGAGTAGCGTGGTGGGGCGCCGCTGGTTGGTACGCCGTACTCGGTGGTGTCGGTGGTGGAGAGGAGTTTGGTCGCGGTTGCGCTCATGGATGCGGTGCCGATGATATCGCCGTGGAGGTTGGCTATCTGTAGGACGGGGGTTTCGCCGTTGGTTTGGATGGCGCTGAGGCCGGTGGGTCCTTGGATGTAGCGGGCCCATTTTTCGCCTGGTTCAGTGCTCCAGGATGGGCTGTTGCCTTCGCTGGAGTAGTGGTTGGTTACGTCGGAGGCGGCTTCGCCGGTGGAGACTGTTTCTAGGGTGCGTCGGGCGGGGTCTAGCTTGTAGCCGATTGTCTCGTGGTGTTGTTCTTGTTCGGAGAGTTGTCCGTCGGCGTAGTAGCGGCTAGTCAGGAGTTCGCCGCCTGCGTCGGTGCTGGGAAGTTTGGTGGTGTCGCCGAAGGGGTTGTATTCGACGCCGGTGTCGATTAGCTGGTCGGCGGTGTCGTAGGAGTGGTTTTCTTCGGTGGTGTTTTCGCTGTTGCAGGTTTCCGTGGATGATTCGCTTTTGGTGAGGGAAAGGCGGTTGCCGTCTTCGTCGTACCTGTATACCCGGGTTTTGCAATGTTTTCCTGCGGGTGTTTCATGGGTTTCGGTGAGCCGTCCGGTTTCGTCGTAATTGTAGGTCTCTTTGGAAAGGGTACTTGTTTGGCTCATCCATTGGCTGTGGATTGATGGGATGGCGGTGTCTTTGAACCATTTGCATTTTTCTTTTTCTTCTTCGACGCAGTTGGTGGTCTTTGTGTATTCCAAGCTAGTGGCTTCGCCCACGGGGTTGTAGGTGGTGGCTGCGGTCATGCCGTTGGGGTAGGCCTCTTCGGTGAGGTTCCCTTCGGGGTCGTAGGTTGTGGTGAACTTCATCGCTTCGTTGGATGAGTCGGTGAGTTTGGCGAGAAGCCCTGTCGTTTCGCTATATTCGTAGTGCTGGGTGCCCTTGCCGTCGTTGGTTTCTGTGGGGCGTCCGTCGATGTCGTATTTGTAGGTTGAGGTTGTGCCGGCCGCATCGGTGTATGCGGTCAGCTCGCCGAAGTCATTGAATGTGCTTTCGATCTTTTTTTCGGTTTCGCCACTGCCGGTGCTTTGCTTGATCAGGGCGCCGGTGCTGGTGCTGTATTTATAGGAGACCTTTGGAAGGGTTTCGCCCGTGGTGGCGGTTATTTCTCTGCTGGCGATTCGTCCTGATGGTTCATACGTGTCAGTCTCGGTGCGGGTCGCGGACCCGCTCGTTGTTTTAGTTATTTCCGGCTCGTCCCACATGTTGTACGTGTAGGTTGTGACCGGTATTTCTGGGAGCCCTGTGACTTCTGGCTGACGGTACGGCTTGGTTTGGCATGGCAGGTTTGCCCATTCCGGGTGGTTTTCGCATGCCGCGACGCCTGCTTCGGTTTTTGGGCTGTAGTAGGTGATCTCGCTATCGTAGGCCCCTTTGTTGCCTGTAGTCGGGTCCGGCGGCAGCCATCTCTCGACCGTGTCGGCTTTGGGGTTTGTGACCCATGCGTCCCCGTGTGAATCGATCGCGAGACCTATTGGGATAGTGAATTCAAAGTGGCCGAGGCCTTTGGCGCCAAATTGGCCCTGGTATTCGCCTTTTTCGTTGAACTCATCAACCCGGTCGTTTCCGTTGTCGGCAACGAGTATGTTGCCTTTAGCTTCTACTGCTACGTCGTAGGGATGCTGGAGCTGGCCGTTACCTGTCCCTTCGGAGCCGAACTGCTGCACCAGCGTTCCACTTTCGGTGTACTCCTGGATTCTGTCCTGCGACCAGTCGGCTACCCATATATCGCCGTTCACGGCCTCTAGCCCCTCTGGTTCTCCTTTGCCTTCGGCGATTATTTTTATGTATTCGCCTTTTTCGTTGAACTCCTCGATGCGATCATTGAGCGTGTCGGAGACCCATACGTCGCCATGTTCATCAATCGCTATCCCTTGAGGGAAACGGAACTTGCCCGCTTCTTCTCCATGCGCACCGAACGTTTTCATGAATTCGCCTTTTTCGTTGAACTCCTCGACGCGGTAGTTGATTGTGTCGGCGACCCAGACATTGCCATGCGTGTCCACTGCTATCGCCGAGGGGTCCTCTAGCTGCCCGTTGCCTGTCCCTTTGGACCCTGCCTGACGTAGATATTCGCCTTCGTTTGTGAACTCCTCGATGCGGTCATTGGTTCCGTCGATGACCCATAGGTCTGAGTTGGGTGCAACCGCTATGCCTCCCGGATGATTGAACTGCCCGTTACCAGTACCGCTTGACCCAAACTCGGACGAAAAGGCGTAGGAGGTGCCGCCTTCTCCGTCAGCGCCCGGCATCTCGGTTTCGATCTCGGCGCCCGTGGTGGTGCTATACGCCGTTGCGTGGGTGAGGTTCAGGCCGCCCGGCGCCTCAGTCGTTGAGGTCGGCTTGTGCAGCTTCCAGCCGAGGCCTGCCCGGCCTGAGTAGGCTTTTTCGACGGTACGCTCGTCTTCTTCTTTGCCTGCGACTAGGGCCGCTTCGGTTGTCTTGGTCACGAGCCGGTAGGGGCCGCCTTCGCTGGGGGCGCCTTCTTCATAGCTGTACATCACATGCTTGCGCGCCTGAACTTCGTTTCCGTTCTTGAGCTTGATCATGTGTTCAGGGCCGAGTGTGCTCTGAAGCTCGGTTCCCGGTTCGCTACCTTCGTTATAAGTGCTGATCGTACTCAGATGTTCGGCGGCTTCGGCAGGATTGCTTTCTTTGAGGGCCTTCGCGCGATCGTCCGCCGCCAGCGTGCGGGTGACGTTGCCACGCGTGTCGTATTCCGCGGTACTGATTCCGCCCGCCGCACTCAAAGTATTGACCGTCTTGTTCGAGCTATCGATGTAGAAGATAGTTGCCTGTTCGTATTTGCTTGCGGGCCAGCCCACTGGCTTGCTCGGCGGGAAGATCGCGGTCCCTTCGACCGGAACGTCTTTCTGCGCCCATTTTTCGACTTCGGATTTCGTCATGTTCGATAGGCCAGTGCCCGACAGCGGTACGTGGTACTCGATCGTCGATCCTGGCCCAGCGTTGTAGTGCGTGCCTTCTGATTTTTCGCCTCCAGTCGGGTTGAACATCACCGCTTCGCCAGTAGTGCTCCCAGCCACACAGAGCGACGTGGACGAACAGGAGACGCTAGTCAAATCGCTGCCAAACGAGTACTGCTCTGTCCAGGTTTCTCCGCTGTTTTTGGATACGAACGCATTCCCGGCTTTATCCACCGTCACGCACGTCGATCCGCCCGTACACGTGACCGCGGTAAGGCTGGTCGACCCATCGATGTCGTGCTTGGACTCGGTGGCCGCCCCGCTGCTTTCGACCGCCAAGTCAAGCACGTTGCCGGCACCGTCCACCGCGACACACGAGCTTGAGGAGGTGCAGGCAACCCCGTTCAGGGCGCTTGACCCGTCGACATCTGTTTCCTTCCATGCGGAGGACTCGATCTGGCTTGTGCTCGTCGCGATATGCACCCTGCCAGACCCGTCAGCGATCGCGCAGAACGTCGCTGGCGAAGGTAGGCAGAAGACGCCTCTCATGCCCACTTCGCCTTGCTCCTCCAGTTCCCAATGCGTGGACGCAGGACTCGTGGCGTACCTGAAGTAGCCCCCACTGTCCTGGCCGCTGACGCAGAGCGCCGAGGACGCGCACGAGATTGCATCCACTCCATAGGACGGGCTATAGGCTTCGCTCCAAACCCCGCCCAATGTGGTCGCATAGTAGAGTTTGCCGCCGCTGGCTTCTTTGCCGTCGGCGAGCAGGCAAAGCGAGCTGGTCGGGCAATCGACGGCTTGGCTCGGGCTTTGACCGCTAGGGCCGCTCCACGAGCTCCATGTCGCCGGGACTGACGAGCTGGCGTTCGTCGTGTAGAGCGCCTTGCCGGCACTGTCGCTCAGAACACAGTCGGTCGTGCCCGATATGCAGGAGACCGCGTTGAGGCTGTGACCACTGTCGATGCCCTGCACGTACGTGCCCGCTTTGGCGGTCACGAACCCGCTCGCTGCACTGGACGCCACAACCGAGCCGCCACTATCGCCGGCGGTGACGAGCACGACGAGCCTGTGGCCCACATCGCTTGAGGCAACGGTGTAGTTCGGGTTGGTAGCCCCGAGGATCGACGTACATGCTTTGCCTTCGCTGTTGCAATCCTCCCACTGGTACCCATACCCCACCGGTTCGTTGCTCCACACCCCGCTCGAGGCGCCTACCGTCACGCCGACGACGGGCGTGCCGGATAGTTTTGGAGCTTCGCTACTCAGCGGCGTTTCGCGCCACCCCAGTTTCCCAGATTCCGGTGCCTGCGTGACTCTCAACAGCCGGCCGGTCGTAGCGTCCCCGCTCGCGGTGCCGTACGTGATAACCCAAGGCTCAAGGCTCGGGCCTGTGACCGCCGTGACGTGCCCTTCGCTGTCATACCCATAAATCGTCTTCAGCGGACCAGGGATTTCCGGGTTCCACTCCGCCCGCAACCGACCCTGCTTATCATAAAGATACCGGGCGACCGGCGTCCTGGCCACTTTTTTGCTGGACAGGTTATACGCGATGAACACAACTTCAGACAGCCGGCCCTTGTATTCGTTCCATTCGCTTTCCTTTTCGCCTTCGCCCGTCTTTGTTTCTGTGGCGTATACAAGTTCGAGGGCGCGACAGCCATTCACGAGTTCTTCGTGTTTTTCAAGCCGCGACGCGCACGACCAGCCCGCCCCTGATGGTTCGGGCGCGACCACGCCTACGGGCCGCGTCACGCCTTCGCTTGTCCCGTACAGGTAGGTCATCTTATTCAACCCGCCTGCCCCGGCGGCCTGCTCGACACCTGTAGGAACAAACAACGGTGCTTCTTCTTTTTCGCTGTTAGCGCGAGTGAAGATAGATACATCGCCCGCAGCGTTAGTCAGCCGGTATTCCGAGGATGACCCTTTTATCAACGTCAACGTCTGGTAGCCGGCCGGCGCGGTATAACCGCTACCGCTCGCAGCGAACACCAGCGAGCCGCCGCTCGCCGCCGTGACCTGCACACTGCCGTTCGGCATCACCCGTAGACTCTGCCACTCGCCGCTAGCCTGCACATCCGGCAAACTCAACGCCCACTGCGGACCCAGCGGCCCACCAGCACCCTGCGCCACCTGCCGCGAATCATAAGTGCGACTCAAACTCAGATCCCCACCCGCCCCAGCGACCCCCACATCACCAGCACTGAGCTTATAATCGCCCGTCGTCAAGTTCACAGCGCCTGGGCCGTCAGGCTGATACGCCGCCCCATTGACCGTGACCTGAATAGAACTGGTCACCTCGTTGCCCGCCCAATCCCAAGCATCCACTTCAACCGTGTGCGACCAACACACCCTCGCTGAGATCGCCGCCCGCCGCGCGACCCACGACCTACACGAACGCCAAGACATCCTCTCCATGCTGATCTGCGCCCGCGACGAACACGGCCACGGCCTCACCAGCCACGAGCTACGCGACGAGCTCATCACCCTGCTCTTCGCCGGACACGAGAACACCACGGCACTGATCACGTGGGCGCTACACGAGCTCGCCCGCGACCCCCAAAGCCAGGACCGCGCAGCAGCCTGTGACGGCACCTTCACAGACGCCGTGATCACTGAGACGCTACGCCTACGCCCCCCTGTCCCTCTTCTCGCCCGCCGCCTACGCAAACCCCTGCAGATCGCCGGGCACGAGCTGCCCGCAGGCACCAACCTCTGCCCCTGCACACTCCTCGCCCACCGCCACCCCATCACATATCCCGAGCCCTGGTCATTCAAGCCCGAACGCTTCCTCGACCACAAACCAACCGCCGGCGAGTGGTTCCCCTTCGGCGGCGGAACCCGCCGCTGCATCGGCGCAGCATTCGCGCAATTCGAGGCGCGCACCACCCTCGAAGAGATCACCCACGCCTACCACCTCTCAGCCGACCCCCACCACCCAGAGCGACCACGCACCCGCGCGATCGTCCTCGTGCCCGCCCACGGCGCCCGCATCACCCTCACCAAACACCGCCCACCAGCCCATCAACCCCCCACCCCAAGAGACATGGCGAGGCGCTACAGCGAGAAAACAACCATCCCAACCACTTGATCAAAAATATATGCTCCACTCCACGAAAGCGATGACCGCCAGACACACCAAGACACAACCAAGCGCCTGGATGACCCCAAAACGGACAGCCCCGCCGTTACTCGCCGCGGCCGCAACCGTGCTCGCCGCGGTCATGCTCACCGCAACCGGCGTCTCTCGCGCGAGAGCGCCCTCCGCGCAGGCAGCGCGTGAGATGAACGTGACCGACACCGCGCACCTGCACCTCCTCCACGCCTCTGGCTCTATTTACACCGAGCAAGGCACCGCCACCGGAACACTCCCAGGCATCATCACGGTCCACATCAACGTCGGTGCCAGCACCACAATCACCTCCACCTTCACGATCTACCCCAGCGGCGGCTCCATCAGCGGCCACGGCGCGGGCACCCTGCACGGCACCGGCATCAACTCAAGCTTCAGTGGCACAATGTCAGTCAACAGCGGAACCGGACACTACAAGCACGCCCACGGCAACGGCAGCCTCGACGGCACCCTCAACCGCCGCACCGAGGCACTCGCCGTACAGACCACCGGTCGACTCACATACTGACGATTCGCCTGGCGCGGATTGCCACAGGAACGCCTCCAGGCCTGACCTACGTGGCCGCCGTCGCCTCGGGCTCGCGCAGGATGCCGGTGTCGGGGTCGAAGACAAAGCCGCGAATACGCTCGCGCACCGGCAGCTCGGGGCTGGAGCGCAGGCGCCGGAGGCTCTCGCGCAGGGTCGCCTCGAGGTCGTGAAAGACGCCCAGTTTCCATCCTGGTGTGGCGCCGTCGGCGGCTAGCGCCTGGGCAAAGTCCTCATCCGAGCCTCCCTGCAGACCGCAACCCTCGTGCATCACCACGACGATCTCCTGCGTGCCGAGCAGCCGCTGAGAGACGCTAAGCGAGCGGAGTGCGTCGTCGGTGACCAGGCCTCCGGCGTTGCGGATGATGTGGGCGTCGCCGCGCTCCAAGCCGAGCATCGCGAAGAGGTCGATCCGCACGTCCATGCAGGTGAGCACGGCGACCTTGCGGCGCGGACGCGGGCTGAGTTGGGGTACGGCGAGCTCTCGCGCACGGCGCTCGGCCACGATCAACATCTCATCGACGCTACTCATCTGTGGACACATCGTATGGTGCGCTGAAGCTGTGATGCCGCAACCGCGCCCGAGTCACGTCAGTGAAGCAGGTGTTCGAGGACGCTGCCGACTTCGTGCACGACGGTGCCAACCAGTGAGCCGGAGTGTTCTTCGCCCGAGGATTCCGATCCGCTCGATTCGCTGGATGAGCTCTGGCTGCTCGACCCTTCCGAGCTGCCCGTGCCGGACCCCTTTCCCGATTCAGCGCCCGACCCGGAGCCCTGCTGGCCATCGCCGGAAGAGCCCCCTTCGGAGCCCCCACCCGAGGAGCCCGCGCCAGAGCCGTTACCGGCGGCCGAACCCACCAGACCGCCCAACCCTGTTCCTGCTCCGCTCTGACCCGATCCTTGATCCTGGCTGGCCCCCTGGCCTGACCCTGCTGCCGTCTGGCCTGAGCCCTGGCTGGAGCTGGGCGCGGGACTCGCCGCCACCGGCACCTGCGCCGGTGCGCCGTTGTGCGTCTCACTGGTCGCCCGCTTCGTGGATTGCGGCGTGCGCCCGCCACCGGAAGAGCCGGCGCCCCCCGAACCCCCATCCGAAGCGTGCGTTCTTGCGCCCGACCTCGCCCTGGCGCCCACGTGGCGGGTGGCTCTGCGCGTAGAGCCACCGCGGCGGGCACTCGCGTTGGAGAGCTCGCGATCGTCGCTCTGCGACTGCGCTTTCGCGGCGGCGTCACCCGTACCGTCCCCGGCGGGAGAGGCCACCGCGATCAGCCTGTGCCGATCGCGGTGGTGGACGGAGGCAGCGAAGTGCACCACCGCGGCGCCCGTGATCACGGTGCCGGCAGTGATCGCCACCACGCCTCCCTTGAGCAGCAGCCCGCCGACGCCCGCCGCTCCCCCGACGCCGGCGCCTCCGCCGCCCGCGAGTTCGGCGAGCCGTTCGGGAGCAGGTCCACCCTGGTCGGCGCGGCCCACCAACCAGCCGAGCAACTGCGGCGGAGTGAGCGCAGTGATCGCGGTGCGCAGCGTGGTGCGTGCCCGGTAGAGCAAACCGCGTACAGCGCCGTTCGTGATGCCAAGGTCGCTCGCGACCTGCTCATGGCTGTGCCCGGCGACGGCGGTGCGAACCATCACCTCGCGCTGCAGCGGTGGCAGCGCCGCAACCTCGGCGAGCGTCTCGCGTATCTGCAAGCGACGGTCGAGCTGCGATTCGTCGACGTTAGTCGAGTGCGATCCGGATAGCTCCGTCGGATCGGCCAGCGGTTCGCCGTCGTGGGCGGCGTCGCGCATGGCGTTGACGGCGGTGTTGTGCACAACCCGGTACAGCCACGCTTTGAGATCGCGTACCTCGGCGCCCTCCCGGATGGCGATCCAGGCCTTCAACAGCGCGAGTTGGACAATGTCCTCGGCGCGCACCTCCGACAGGCGCAGGCGCCGGCAGTAGCCGAGCAGCGGTTTGCGATAGCGATGCACGAGCGCCTCGAACGCGCGCTCGTGGCCTTGGCGCACCAATGTCAGCAGTCGCTCATCCGACTGAGTCGCCAGTAGACGGGTAGGGATTCCTGGGCTCATGGCAGACGATGGGCGCCGTGGCGGCTCCCAGGGCCGACGAGACCCCGGCGGCGACCAACGCCCAACCATCCTTACGACATCTTAGACACATACCCACACCTTCCTTCACGCGGATAAACGAAAATACCGAACAAATCGGATTTAGACGCGGGCGTGACGAGCCCAGCGAACGGGCCGGCGGCGCCGACACGGCGAGGACCATGGGACGTCGGCAGCCCGCCTCATGGGACCGCTCGAGACATCGCGACCCCTGGGACGGCTCGGGGCGGCCCGCCAGGATGGGCCGCCCCGATACCTTGTCCCGCCCCGTGGGGAGGGGCGCCTGACGCGGAACAGTCCCGCCGATGGAAGATCGAGCTCCATCGGCAGAACATGAGCGGATTCCCGCGCTTATGTCTGGTGCTTTTGCCAGCGGACATACCTGAGACACCGCCGCGCGCCAAACTTCACGCGCGGCAAAAACACGCACGGCAAACCTCACGCGCAGATAAACCGCATCGATCGCGAGGCACTCGGGTTACTGGGGTCGTAGCTGACGGATCGACCCGGGTGCGCTGCGCATGCCCGGCGAGATCGGCCCACCGCCGGGGAGCAAAGGACCGGGTGGGCAGCCTGAATAGTCGAACGACCATCCACTGCGAAGAAGGAGGATCATATGCGCCCGAGAGCACTTCTCGCCATGGCGTGCGCGGTTGCAGTTGCATCGCTGGCGCTGTTTACGACCGGAGCGTCTGCGTTCTTTCATCCGAGCCCGGGCGGTCGCTGCCGGGTCACAATCCACGCGCCGGCGCGGGTCACCGCGGGCGAATCGGCAACGGTGTTCGGCCAGCTGATCTGCCACCGCCACGTGAGCAGCGAAGGCAAGACCGTGAAGCTCTTCCGTCATCTGCGCGGTGTTCCGGGGTATACCCTCGAGCAGAGCACCACCACCGGCGCCGGCGGCGCCTATCAGTTCATGCTCAGCGGTCCGGTCGTTGAAAACAACGGCGTGTGGCACGTGCGCTCGCACGGCGCGGTGAGCGTCAACAGAAGCATCCGCGTCGCCCCCCAGGTGACGCTGGAAGGCCCGCCGGAAGGCACCCAGATCGTGACGGGGGTCGCCAACAAAGTCACGTTCACCGGCAAAGTCACCCCGGCGGACATCGGTGCGAGGGTGGTGCTTCAGCGCCAGGACGCTCTAACCGGCAACGAATGGCACGGGATCGGCTCGGGCGCCGTGGAAGCGGGCGGCGGCTACTCGATCGCCCATACCTTCGTCGTACCCGGCGACGCCAACCTGCGCGTGTTGGTACTCAGCCAGGGACGCAACGTCCCGGAGGCCTCGAGCCCGCTCACCTACGAGATCTCGCAGGAGCAGAATCCCGAATTGACGATCGAAGCGACTTCCGACCCGATCCTGTACGGACAGTCGGTGACCATCGCCGGCAAGCTCGCCGGCGTCACCAGCAGCCAGCCGGTGACGCTGCTGGCACGCACGGTGCATCAGCATGGCTGGGCGCAGGTGGCACAGGTGAACACCAGCAGCAGCGGTGTCTACACCTTCCCGGCGCAGATGCCTGTCAACAGCACCTACTACAAGGTCCAAGGCGGCGGCAAGTCCTCGGCGGTGTTGTTCGAGGGAGTCAGGTATGTGCTCACCGCCGAAGCGTCGGCGACCTCGGTGATGGAGGGACAGGTGGTGACGTTCTCGGGCAAAGTGGCGCCAACTCCGGCACACCCCGGTCACGTGATCTACCTGCAGCGCCAGAATGCCTCGGGCACCGGCTTCCACGTGGTGCGCGTGAGCACCGTCACCGCGGAAGCGACGTTCTCGATCCCCTACCAGGTGTTCAGCGTCGGGAGCGACGTCTTTCGCGTGTACATCCCCGGAGGGCCCGACAACGGGGGCGCTGCCAGTGCGCTGTTCACGATCAAAGTAAGCCCGGCTCCAGCCGTGTCGCTGACGCCGGAAGCCCCCGGTAACACCTCCACCCCCACGGAAGGATCAACCAAATCCGAAGTGGAAAAAGAAGGCGAAGAACGGGGCATCGAAGGCGAAGGGACCGAACGGCCTCACCAACGCCCCCACCACCACCGGCGGTAGCAAACAACGCCTCCAACCACTTCACAAAATGAAGTGGTTGGAGGCCCAGCATTATGACAACAGCCCCGCCCACCACTTCACTTCTGTGAAGTGGTGGGCGGCAATAGTTGTGCCTACGCCTAAACGGGCGTATCTCAGTTTGGGGCAGACCACGAACTGGACAGGCCGAGCAGCAAACTGACCCACTACCTGCTTACTCTTGCGCCATTGCCAACAGCCGCGTGACCGTGTTCCAATTGCGCGCCGTGGCGGTCACCCCGAAGCGTTTTTCCCAGAAGGCGTAGCTGAGCGTGATCGCGCGCACCCCTTCGGGGCACCACACGTAGATCTCGCGCTCCCCCACGCCGAATAGGTCGGGCTCGAAGCTGGCGGGGTCGAGCTCGCGCAGCCGCTCGGCGTCGGGTGAGGCGGAGAGAAAGGTGACGAGCAGCCGCGAGGGCTCGGCGACCGCCTCGGTAAGCGGATTGGCGCTGACCACCCGCGCAAGCTGCTCGGCGGTGCGCACCAACACGCGCACACCCAGCCCGAGATGTCGCGCGAGCTGGCCTTCGATCTCCTGGGCCGCCTGCTCCGGCGGCGTCCCGGGCGCGGCGTACACGGCGTTGCCGCTCTGCAGATGGGTGCGCACTTCCTCGTAGCCGAGCTCCTGCAGCATCTCGCGCAACTGTGCCATCGGCACCCTGTTGTTGCCCCCCACGTTGACGCCGCGCAGTAGCGCGATCTGACGGGATGCCCCCTCGTCAGCCGCCGTCTTCGCACACATGGCGACACCGTAGCGACCTCAACTTGGGTCCGTCAGCTGCCGCTCATAGGGCCCGCGGCCGGTGAGGCATGCCGCGCCGCAGCGCGCCGCCAACGCCAGCGCATCGGGCACCGCCAGACCGGCGCCCAAGCCGTAGGTGAGTCCGGCCGCGAAGGAGTCGCCGCAGCCGTAGGAGTCCACCGGGTCACCGGGTGGTGGGGCGGCTGGCCAAGTGCCAGAACCGCCGGAGCGCAGCCGGTAGGAACCCCCGGCGGCGCCCTCGGTGAATACCGTCAGCTCGGCCTCTAGACGCACGCGAGCGGCCTCGCGGCGCTCGATCGTGTCCCTGCCGCTCAGCACCAGCGCATCCAGCGGGACCCCGTGCCCGACAGCGTCCACCGCCCGGGGGCTGGCGACCACGACCCGTGCCGCGCGGGCGGCGCGCAATGCAGCCTCATCGCCGGCGGTGAAGTACACGGCGTCGATCTCCGCAAAAGCGGCCCAGGGCAGCGACGCGTCCTGCCCAAGCGCCTCCAAGCGGCACCCGAAGGTGGTGATCGTGCGCTCGCCGGCGTCGTCCAGCAGCGTCACCGCGCTCCTCGTGGGAGCAGCAGGGCGCGGGGCAGCGTGCACGTGAACGCCGAGCTCGCGCAGGCGCGCCGCCGAGCGGCGGCCGTGCTGATCCTCACCGAGCGCGGTAAACAGCGTCGCCTCGCCCGCCAAGCGTGCCAGCTGTACAGCCGCGACCGCGCCGCCGCCGGCGGGCTCCTCGAACACCTCATGTGCGTGCACAATCTCGCCGGCGCGCGGGACGTGCGGCACGCGCGCAAACCGCACCCACTCGACATGTCCCACCACCGCCACCCGCGGCCTACTCGCGCCCATGGACCGGCAGTCTCACACAGCCACGGCGCACCCGGTGTGGCCAATCAAAAAAACTGGCCCTACCAAGCGTCAGACCGAGTCTCGTTCTTACCCAGTGGGTGCAGAGACTTCACCAACTACCCCTACCCCTCCACCAAAGCGACTCCAAGCTCGGCTAGGAGTGCCGTGACGGCACACTCATCCAGCTGCGCACCCGCGACCCGCCGCAGCTCCTCGGCCGCCTCAGCGGGGGTACGCGCCGGGCGGTAGGGACGCTCGGTGACAATCGCATCGTAGGTGTCGCAGGCGGAGATGATGCGCGCCGCCAGCGGAATCTGCTCGCCGGCGAGACCGTCAGGGTAGCCGCCCCCATCCCAACGCTCGTGGCTGGCGCGCACGGCGGGAGCGAGGTGCGCGAAGGCATCGATGCGCCCCACCAGTTCGCCGCCGACGGCCGCGTGGCTGCGCATCACCACCCACTCCTCGTCAGTGAGCGGACCAGCCTTCAGCAGGATCTCCGACGGCACCGCGATCTTGCCGATGTCGTGCAGCATCGCCGCGTAGCGCACATCGCGCGCCTGCCCACGGGTAAGGCCGATGCGCAGCGCGACACGCTCCGCGAGATCGGCGACGTCCTCACCGTGGCAGGCGGTGTAGTCGTCCTTGGCTTCGACTGTGGAGGTGAGCGCCGCCAAGGTGGTGGTAAAGGTGCGCTCGAGGTCGGCGACCAGTACCGCCCGGTGGACGGCGGCACCAAGTGAGGCGGCAACCGCCTCCACGAGCACCGCGTCGGCCTGGCCGAAGGCCCCGGGGGCGACCGCCTCGATGTTGAGCACGCCCCACACGGTGCCGTCAACGAAGATCGGGGCGCTGAGCTCCGAGCGCGGATCGGTGAGCGGGTCGCGCGCGATGTAGTCGGAGTCGGTCGCGGTGTCGAGCACAAGCGCTGTGGAACCGGAGCGGGCGACGCGCCCATTGACCCCCTCGTGCACGGGCTGCTCGACGACCAAGAACTCAGTCATCACCTCCGCGAGCGGGCCAGCGCCGGCGATCAGCCGCAGCATCCCGTCGCGGTCAAGACGCTGGATCGCAGCGAGATAGAAGGCGAACGTACAGTGCAGCTCATCCACCACCAGCCACGCCATCTCCTCAATCTCCTGAGTGGCGGCCAGCCGTGCGCTGAGCTGTGAGGCGACCCGCAGCTGCGCACGCAAGTAGGCAAGCTCACCGGCACCCGCCAGCTTCCGCACACGCTCATCGGCGCGCTGGCGGCGCAGCGCCTCGGCGCGACGCTCGCGCTCGCGCACACTGGTGGTGACTGATGGTCGCCGCTCCGTGGGTTTTACGGAGAGTTCAGGCATCGCGGACGCATCGACCGCATCGGCCCCCTGCTTGAGCGATGTCTGTGACTGTCCAGCCCGGTGGTGGAGCAGATTTATTGGGATGGGCGGCCTACGGCCGCGGCGGCGTACGTGTGGCGATATCGCAGGCGGTTCAAACGGCCGGAGCAGATGCCGTTAGCCTGTGACTATGGCGGATGAGCATACGGGAACTTGGGAGGTTCCCGGTGCGGGGCTGGTAGGCCCGCGGACCCGGCATCTGCTCGCGCTCGAGTTCGGCTCCAAAGCGCAGTTCGACGACCCGAGCCTAGAGTGGCGCAGACTGTTCTCCGAGCTGCTCGGCACGTTCATGCTGGTGCTGGTGGCCGCCGGCGGCGGCATCCTCCACGGCGAGGGCCAGATCAGCCTGGCCGCGGCCGTGGTCGCACCCGGGCTGATGGTGATGGCGATCATCCTGTTCATGGGCGCGGTGTCGGGCGCCCATCTGAACCCCGGCGTCTCGCTCGCGTTCGCCCTCCGCGGAGACTTCCCCTGGAAGCGCCTGCCCGGGTACGTCATCATCCAGCTCGTGGGCGCCACGCTGGCGTGCCTGTTTCTCGACGCGGTATTCGGCAACGTCCAGCATCTCGGCGCAACCTTGCCCGGTCCGGGGTATGCCAACTGGCAGGCGCTGCTGATGGAGGTAGCACTCACCGCGACGCTGGTGAGCGTGATCCTGGGCACGGCGTCGACCGCCCAGAACGTCGGCGCGATCGCCGCGCTGGGCGTCGGCGGCTACATAGCGCTCGCCGGCCTGTGGGCGGCGCCCGTGAGCGGCACCTCGATGAACCCGGCCCGCTCATTCGGCCCGGCGCTGGTGAGCGGGGACTTCAGCAGCTACTGGGTCTACGTGCTGGGCCCGCTGGCGGGCGCGCTGATCGCCGTCGGCTGCGCCCACATCCTGCGAGGCGGCGGCGGGGATCCGGTCGCGTATGCCGCCGGGTCCGGCGCGTTGGACGCCAGCAGCGGCCGACCGCAGGGCCAGCGCCCCGAGTAGCCGCGGGTCAGAGCCGGGCCGCGGATCAGAGCTTCGGCAGTGTCAGGCGGTGCGAGCGGGCGATCTGCTCGGCCATCTGCTCGTCCACTCCGACCTCCTCGGCGACCTCGCGCCAGCCTGCGATGACCTCGCCAACCTCCGCCAGGATCGCCTCGGCACGGCCGCGCTTGAGGCCCACGACGGCAGCGACTGCGCGCAGGTCGGCGACGGTGAAGCCGTCACGCTTGCCGTTGATCGTCATCTGGTGGCTGCCCAACCAGGGGTTGCCGGGCCGCCACGCCCAGATCACGTCGTAGGCGGGAGCCAGCGACCACGCGCCCTCGCGGTCCATCAGGAAGGCGACGTTCTTGACGTGGTCGTCCTGATTGCGGGCGACAACGTTGAACACCATCCGCCGGAACTGCTGCTCCACGACCGGCGTGCCCAGTCCCAGCCGGCGGACCAGCAGCATGACCTGCTCGTAGCTGTAGGTGCCAGGCTCGTTGTAGCTGACGTGCTCCAAAGCGCCTACCGTCTGCATGTGCAGCTTGCCGCCCTCGTCGGGCCGGTCGAAGCGGCGAGTCATGAAGTGGCGGCGGCCATGCTCCTCCAATAGCCGACACTCGGTCATCTCGATTCCCCCCGCCCGCGCCATCTTCGAGTAGGCGTACTCGACCGCGCCCCAACCCTCAGGGTCGGTGAGCCCGTGGTCGCCGGCGCGCGCTACGCCGTCGAACTTCAACAGCCAGTGACAAAAGCCCTCGCCGACCTGCACCTGCCCCGAGCGGACCTGGCCGGTGGCGTCGTTGTAGGCGATGAACGCCTTTGGGCGTGCCCCCCCGGCGGAGCTGCCAACCGCGAGGATCGCCTTCATCGCCTGCTCGTCTGGGTTTTCACTCAGCTCGGCCACGAAGTCGGCGCGCTGTGCGAGTACCTCGCCGGCGAGACGCACGAGCGCGTCGACTTGCAGGTCGGCTTCGCCTGAGACGGTCGGCTCATGGGCAGGCTGGAACTCCAACGCGCCGACGGCGCGGGTGCCGACGTAACAGAGCCGCTGCACCACGTCGAAGCTCGACTGATCGCGTCCCTGCGCCGCCAACCAGGCGTTGACGAGCGCCGTGCCCCAGCGATCGGGCAGGGAGTCGGCGAGCAATCCGGGGAGGCCGCTGAACGCGTCTTGCGGTAGCCCCGGGAATCGGTAGGGCTGCGCACGCAGAGGCATTTGCAACGGGGCGATCTCGATGCCGCTGCGGACGAAAGCCGGGTCGTATTGGAAGGTCGCGTAGGGCGCGCCCTGCTCAATCGAGACGGCGGCGATCCGCGAGCCCCACAGCGTCACCGCCGCGACAGTCATCTACTTGCGCCCGGTTCATCGCCCCACGTCCACGAAGTGTCGCTGGAGTCGGCAAGCGAACGGCGGCGGGCACCGCGGGCACCTCGCTGGCCAGGGGCACTGCGGTTGTCGTGAACGCCACGTTCGTCGCCGCTGGCACCGCGGTTGGCGTCAACACCGCGGGCGCCACGGGCACCGCGGGCACGCTGTCGGGTCTTGCGCTGCGCACGCTCCAGCTGGGCAATCGGCAGATCGATTGACTCGGGCACCGCAAGGTCGAGCCCCGCGAGCAGCCCGAGCGTACGCAGCAGCTTGACCATCGAGGTCATCTGCACCGACTTGCCGCGCTCGGCGCGCTGCACGGTGGCTTGGCCGATACCAGCTTGGGCCGCCAGTTCGGCCTGCGTCCAGTTGCGCTCCACGCGGTGACGCTCCAGACGGCGGCCTAGCTCGATGAGCACGGCGGCGTCGGTCATGGTCTCAGCAAAACGCATCAGTTCTGATGTACTAAGTGCCGATGCAACGATAACGCATCGAATCTGATGCTAAGCATAGCAAAGATTACTTTGCTATGGCCATCACTTATGATGTATTATGGCGAAAACGCCAGATAAGGCATCATAACTGATCAGGCTTGGCTACCGACCGCCTGTCGCTCCTGAAAAAAGGCGTGGTCGAGCTTGCCCATCGCGGTAAACGGCGGCGCGCCCTCCAGGTACTCGGATGCGATCGACCCCCAGTAGTTGCAGGCCCGCAACGCCGCCATCACCGATGCCGCCCCCATCTCGATCCGGGCCATGATCGTGTATTCGGGCGAGGGGGTGCTGTGACGAAAAGCGTTGGCCGAGGGCCCGGTCGGCGAGAACTTGCGTTCGATCCATTCGGCCACATACTCCGGCGTGACGGTGAATGGCTGCTCCGCCCACCACATCCTCCAGGGCTCGCGCCAGTAGGCAAACACCTCCTCCGGCGTGACGGGGTCAGAGGATCGCCAGAAGCCACCCTCCACGCTCGCCCGCCAAGTGCCGAGTACGTCGCCGCGCAGGCACTGCCGCCCGATCGCCTGCATCATCGTGACCCGCTCGCGGCGAAACCGCTTGACACAGCCGAAGTCCAGAAAGCTCACGCTGCCGTCATCGTGCAGCACATAGTTGCCCGGGTGCGGATCGGCGTTGAAGATGCAGAAGCGATGGTTGGAGCCGTAGACGAAGCGCCAGATCGCCTCCGCCCACTGGTCGCGCAAATCCTGCTCTGCTGTCAGAGCCTCCTCCCAGGGGCGGCCACGTACGAGCTCCTGAGTCAGCACGCGCTCAGTACTCAGCTCACCGATCACGTCCGGGATATGAATGAATGGATGGCCGCGGTAGTACTCGGCAAACTCGGACTGATTGGCTGCCTCCAGCCGATAATCGAGCTCCTCGGTGATGCGCGCTCTCATCTCCTCCGCCGCGCCATGCAAGTCAAAACTCAGCTTCCTCAGCGATAGGCCGGAGAGCAATCCGAGAAAGGTGACCAGCAGCTCGTTGTTCTTCAGATCGGCATCGATCGCATCAGCCACTCCGGGGTACTGGATCTTCACCGCGACCTCCCGGCCATCGTGCAGCCGGGCGGCGTGCACCTGGCCGATCGAGGCCGCCGCGATGGGCGTCCACTCGAACTGGGCAAATGCCTCTTCGGCTGACCCGCCGAGCTCCCGCTCCAGCGCCGAGCGCGCAAGCTCGGGTGCCATCGGCGGCGCATCGTTGCGCAGGCGAGTCAGCGCCGTTTGGTAAACCGATTGGAACTGATCCGGCCCGACCGAGACGAACGACAGCATCTGCCCGGCCTTCATCAGAGCGCCCTTGGAACGTCCCAGCACCTCGGCATAGCGCTCGGCCGTACGGGCATGGAACTCGCTGCTGTCGGCGCCGGTTAGCTTGCTACGCAACCCGACGACCACCGCCTCTCCCGCGGTGCGGGCAGTCAGACCAACCAACGGCGCGGCACGCCGCAAGCGCCCGCGACCGAGACCCTCGCCGGGTGGCGCGGTGTCGCCTGCATCTGAAGGGGATCCCACGTCGGGCACCTGGCGCACCTCTCTTCCGGGGGGCCCAGTGTATACGCAGGGAACGACCTCGGTACGCCACTGACGAGGCAACCACCCGCCGATGGTTGCCGGGGCGCAGGTCCCATACACTCTCCAGCGCCTTGCCTGCTCAGGCTCTTGCGTTGGCGTTCGCAGCGTCGATCTACCCGCCCGCCGTAGCGGCGGTGATCGCCCTCGGCCGCGGCGCGCAAGTGCGCTCGCGCGTGTTCGTATTCGTGTTTGCGGCGGCGCTGACAACCTACGCAATGGGCGCCTTGATGTTGCTGGCGCTGGACGAACTTGGTGCCACCGGGCCCCACCACATCGCGCCGAGCGCAGCGATCGACCTCGCCCTCGCAGCGATCCTGATGCTGCTGGCTTACTACCTGTATAGGAAACGGCCGCAGGCGGGAGCCGACCCCGCGACCCCCCCGGGCAAGCCCTCCAAAATCGCGCGTTACCTGGAGAGCCGTCGGCTGGCATTTGTGCTCGGCGTCACCCTTTACATCCTGCCCTCACCAATCTATATCGCCGCGGTGAAGGCGATCGCCGATGCAGGACTATCGACGAGCAGCGAGTTGCTAGCGTTGGTGGCGACCGTCGCTGTGATGCTGTGGTTGATCGAGCTGCCAATGCTGATGCTGTTGGCCGTTCCACGCCGCGCGTCGAGCGAGCTCGAGCGAATCAACGCGTGGTTTTCGCGCAACGGCCGGCTGTTGGCGGTGGTGGCGTGCGTCGGGGCAGGCCTCTACCTGACCGTTAGGGGGCTGGCCGACCTGATCGGCTGACGCGCTTCTCACGCGCCTCGCTATAGGACTGTTTGACGAGCGTCTTGCCACCGGACCAGCCGAAGGCGCGGACGAGCAACACGATCGCAAACAGGATGCTCCAGGCCGTGACCACGAGCTGTTGGGCGACGGAGTAGGCGGTGGCGTTGGTCGAGCTGGTGATGCCCTTCAGCGAGAGCACATTGAAGCCCTGGACGACGCCCGCGCCGCCCGGGGTCACCGAGGTCATGTTGGCAATCGAGTTGCCCGCCACCACGCGCATCAGGATGTGAAAGCTGACGGGGATGTTGTAGGCCGCCAGGAACACGGCGATGATGCCGAGCATCGCCAACCAGCTGATCACCTCCGGCAGCAGCACGCGGCCGAGGTAATGCCGCGGGTGCACAAGGATCTGGCCGCCGACCTGTGCCTGCTGCCACCAGCGCTTGATCCGCTTGCTCAGCACCTGAGCCACCAGGAACAGTAGCGCCGCGACCCCCGCGAGCAGGATCACAGTGGCCCACGGATGCGCTTCCACAAAGCCGAGCTGGAGGCTGAAGGAACCGCCGACGGTGAGGAATAGATAGACGTAGCAAGCGATGCCGATAAACGTGTAGAAGATTTTCTGCACCACGTAGCCGGCGAGCACGCCGGCGAAGCTGGCGGCAGCGATGATCGTGGTGAACATCAACAGCATCACAAGCGTGCCGAGGTTGGCGGGCAGCACACAGTTGAGCGCTACGGCGGCGGCGTAGCAGGCGAGCACCTGTACCCAGCTGACGCCCGCATCGGGGTAGGCAAAGCGCAGGATCGCGTACCAGGCATATGCCGTTGCGGTGGTTTGCAACGTGATCAGCGCGAGCGCCGCCAGCAGCCAGCCGACGGAAATGGTTGTGATCGTGCTCCAGATGTGTTTCAGCCAGCCGCTGATGTCCCAGCCGAACAGCGTCGCGGCGGCGCCGATTACCACGATGACCAACCCGCCGATCAGGATCGACTTGAGGTGTACCCGACCGACCGCCGGCGCAGGCACCCGCTGATCCGCCGCCGCCACCTGGTCAACCTCACGGGCGATCGGGCGCCGGCCGATCGAGCTCGTCCCTCGTTACCGGCGTGGCCCGACGTTCCTCGCGATACGCGCGATCCGCCTTGCCCATCGGAGTGATCGGATCACCCCCCTCGATGTGCTCGGCGAGGATGCTCTGCCAGTGGTTGGTGGCATGTAGCTCGGAAATCAACGATATAACTCCGAGGTCAATGCGGCCCATGATGGCAAAGGCGGTCGGACTTACCAGATGCCTTATGGCATTGGCCGAGGGGCCCGTCGGCGAGTAGCGCAGCTCGATCGCTTTGGCGGCATACTCCGGGGTGATTGTAAACGGCTGCTGTCCCCAATACATCTCGATCGGCCCGCGCCAGTATGCAAAGACCTCCTCAGGAGTTAGGGGATCGGACGACGCAAAGAATCCACTCTCCACACTTGCCCGCCAGGTCTCGTGTACGTCGCCTCTCAGGCATTCGCGCACGATGGCGTTCAGCAACTTGCCCTGCTCGGGCTCGAATCTCTTGACGCAGCCGAAGTCAAAGAAGCTCACGCTGCCGTCCTCGTGGAAGGCATAGTTTCCCGGGTGCGGATCAGCGTTGATCAGGTGAAAACTGTAGTAGGAGCTGTAGTGAAAGCGATGGATCGCCTCGGCCCAGCTGTCGCGCAGGTTTTGGTCGGCGGCGCACGCATCGCTCCAGGCCATGCCCCGTACGAGCTCCTGCGTCAGCACCTGGCCGGTACACAGCTCGCCGATCACATCTGGGATGTGGATGAAAGGGTGCCCGCGGTAGAGCTCCGCGAACTCAGCCTGGTTGGTTGCCTCCAGCCGGTAGTCGAGCTCCTCGGCGATGCGCTCCGCGATCTCGTGCACTACGCCGCGGACGTCAAAGCTCATCCCACTCGCGGACAAGCCGCCGCTCAAGATCAGCATCGTGACCAGCATTTCGATGTTCTTGATGTCGGCGCTGATCGCAGCCGCGACCCCCGGATATTGGATCTTTACCGCGACCTCGCGCCCATCATGCAGCCGGGCGGCGTGCACCTGGCCGATCGAGGCAGCGGCGATAGGCTCCCAATCGAAATGGGCAAACGCCGTCTCGGGCAACGCCCCGAGCTCCCGCTCGAGCACCTCGCGAGCGAGCGTCGGCGCCATCGGCGGCGCATCGTCGCGTAGTCGCGTCAGCGCCTCTTGCAGGCTCGCTTGGAGGTCATCGCCAATCACAGGCCCGAGCGAGACGAACGAGAGCATCTGCCCAGCCTTCATCAGCGCGCCCTTGGAGCTGCCCAGCACCTCGGCGTAGCGCTCGGCCGTGCGGGCATAGAACTCGGTCTTGTCGGCGCCCGTAAGCCTGCTCCGCAGGCCAACCAGCAACGCCTCTCCGGCGGTACGGGCGGTCAAGCCAACCAATGGGGCTGAACGCCGCACGCGCCCGCCAGCGATGCCGTCAGCGGGCGGCTCCGCATCGCTCTCATCCGGAGTCGATCCGACGTCGGACACCCCTAGCCTGCTCCCTCTCGTGGCGGACTGACTCCGCCTAAGTGTGCGCTCAGGGGCGGATCATGTCATGTACGGCCCGCGAGGGCATTGGCGGCGGCCCATCCGCTCTGCGGCGATGATTCCATTAACTTTGGACGCGCGCTGCCAGCCCGCCGACAAGATGCCGATGACACGGAGTCTCTCGACGGTTTGGCACGGCGGTAATTGTAGAGTCGCGAGCCACGCAGTCCGCGGAGCATGTCGCACAAGTGCCATTGGCGGCTCAGCGAAGCGAGCGTCCTCATGCACGACGACCGGTGATCCGCACCACGCCAGTGCCCGCAGAACGGACTCTCGCCGCGCGGGCATCGGGACTCTTATTCCGCACGCCACAGCTCTGCGACCAAGATCGCACCAGCTTTCAGATCGCAGGCAAATCTTGCCTATAATGTAGGCATGTCAAGAATCCAGTACACGATACGTCGCGTGTCGACTGCCCTCGATGCCGAGCTTCGCCGCGAGGCAAGCGAGACCGGCAAGACCCTCAACGCCGTCGTCGTGCAGACGCTTGAGAACGCGAAGCTGCCCTCTACTGCCAGCGCGCACGACGACCTCGACTGGTTCATCGGGCGCATGCCGGTAGCCGCTGGCGACGAAGCTGATACGCAAGCATGGCTCGACGCACTTCCGGTCGAGCCCGCCGCGTGAAGCTTGCGCTAGACACAAACGCCTACAAGGCCCTCGGCGAAGGCAATCGGCAACTAGCCGAAGAAGCACGCACAGCCGAGGCCGTCGGTCTACCGATAATCGTACTCGGAGAGCTTTGGTTCGGCTTCATAAACGGAACCAAACTACGGCAGAACGCCGCTACGCTCGAACGCTTCCTCGCCACACCCCGCGTTCGCGTGCTCGAACTCGACCGCCAGACTACTCGCGTCTTCGGCGAGATCGCAACCCTACTCCGGCAAGCAGGCATAGCGATACAGCAAAACGACATCTGGATCGCGGCGTTGTGCAAACAAAATGGATTCGCTCTCGCAACCCGAGACCGTGGCTTCCAGCACATTCTCGGACTCGAGGTCATCGAGTTCACGGTGCACGTGCCAGAGACTCGAGGTAGTCGGTGACGTCAGGAGACTTCGTGAATCCCAAGGTAGGGGCGAGTTGCGACCCTGTGGACTCCTGGTACCCCTACTACGCTCGGCTTCGACGTCAATCCCGCACTGGTGGTGGTGTCCCGGGCCAGGCTGCTGGGCTCGCTAGGCAGTTCCCGAGGAGTCAGGCGGTCTTGTCCGTCAGCGTTCCGTGCTCGATGAGTCGGAAGGCATGATTGCTGCCACACGAACCCCGAGCCCGTCGGCAAGCGCGATCAGCCGCCGCAAAAACAGCCCGTTTGCAGCGGAAACGATGAATCAATGGAGAGGGCCGTACGTTGCGCAAACCCCGTGATCGTGCGGGCACTGCCGCTAAGCTTGGCGTAGCCATCAGGCACTGACAGGGCGGAGCCGCCCGATATCATCCGCTAGACAAGCTATATTGTCTAGGTGCGGATCGGCGAGCCAGCGCGAAAGCACGGGATCACCGAGCCGGACATCTGGCATGCCGTGCGCAACGCGATGAGACGAATCCTCCTCGACGACGACTTGACGATGCTCATAGGCCCAGCAAAGGATGGAGCGCTGCTCGAGATCGGCATCCTCGATATCGAAGGCGACGACCCAGTCGTGATCCACGCCCAGCCCCTACGACCAAAGTTCCATCGCTTTCTCGGATGAGGTGACAATGACCCGCCACACAGACAAGGAAATCGAGCAGGCCGCGAGCCGTTTCGAGCAGCTCGCCGACTCGCTGGACCCCGACATGGCCCAGGTCGAAGGCACAGACGACCTCCGCGAGATCGCAACCGCAGCAGAGGCAGTGCGAGCGGACGACGCCCGGCTGCAGGAGGCAGTCGTCTTCGCCCGCGCACGCGGCCGGTCCTGGAACCACATAGCGCTAGCTCTCGGGGTCTCCCGACAGGCAGCTCGACAACGGTTCGCCGACAAGGCAAGCGCCTGACCGCCTTTAGCGGACGGACCCAACCGCAGGCAGTTATCAGTCGAGAGAGCCGTGCGTTGTGCAAACCGCATGGTCGTGCGGGCGCCGATGCTGATGTAGAGCGGATGGCCTAAGACGAAGATCCTCATCTAGAAACGTCCACGGTGAGGTCTTATTAGTCTCAGGATCGCTCGCCCGCACCTGAATGCGCGACTCGCGTTGTGTGGAGGCGACCTGCATCTGCTCCGCGTCTTTTTCTGCGCGAGCAAGGGTGCTCCGGGGCTGTCCAAACTTGTCGTAGCTGACTGCTCGGTACTCGTATTGCATGCGCCGATCCTAGACCGAACCAACGGTTGAGCTGGGAGTCATGGGCGAGCCGAAGCGTGGACTGGTTGCGACCGACACCGAGCGAACGGCGTGTCATTTCGCGCGCGCTGGAAGACCACGGTTCCTCTTGGCCATCGCTCATGCGAGAAATGATCGAGCCCAGGGCTGAGCGGCTCGATGACTACTGGACTTCGCCGAGGTACTTCTTTGCCAACTCAGATGCCTCCTCGATCCCCGGATGCGTTAGCTTCTTTGCCTTGTTGGCGGTGATCGTGCAGTGGTCGAGCGCCTTCATGTGCTTGGCGAAGTTCTTCGAGTCCAAGCGGCTGTAGTGCTTTGAGGTCTCGCGGAGGACCTCAACGTCGGTGTACTCATCAATACCTCCAAGCTGGCGTCCAGCCATCACAAGCGATCCTCACCGAGCGCGGCGCCGACGCGTCCCGCCGGCGTGGCAACTGCTCGGACTTCCTGCTCTCTGGCGTGATCCGATGCGGGCACTGCGGCCGCGCCTACATCGGCATGTCCGCACGCGGCAAAGGCGGCCTCTACCACTACTACGCCTGCACCGCCCGCCAAAAGTACGGCCCCAAAGCCTGCCAAGGCCAACGCGTCTCCCGCGAGAAGCTCGAGACCGCCGTCCTGCACCAACTCACCGGCATATACCGCGACGGACCACTCATCCAAAACGCACTCGCGACCGCCCAACAACAAGCAGAACGCGAGCGCCCCGCGCTCGACGAACGCTGCAAGGCAATCGCCACCGAGATCACCCGCACCGAACACTCCACCGCCCGCTACTTCGACGCCTTCGAGGAAGGCCGCCTTTCCCCCGAGCGCTGCGAGCAACGACTCGCCCACCTCACCACCCGACTCGACGACCTCCGCGCCCAACAAGCCGAGCTAACCAACGGCGGCGAGGACGCGGACACGCCCACAGTGGCCGATCTCGCAGCCGTCGCCGATCGGCTTGAGAAGGTGCTCGCGCAAGGCGAGCCCGAGCAAACCAAGGCCCTCCTACGCATCCTCATCGCCGAGCTACGCGTCAACAGCAAGACCAGCATCCAGCTGACCTACCGCATCGTCGCGCCAAGGGTTTGTGCAACGTCAGGAAAAAGTGGGAGAGGACCGTACGTTGCGCAAACCCCGTTGTCGTGCAGGCGGAGTCGCTGAGCCTGGCATGAGTGGCGGCCGACATCCGGGCCGAGCCCGTCAAATAGAGTCGCTCTTGCCCCGGTTGCACTCAGCGCATAGGAGCTGGAGGTTCTGAAGCGTCGTTGCGCCGCCGTGGGCAACGGGCAGGATGTGGTCGTATTGGAGGTCGAAGGAGCCGCCGCACTCGACGCAGTGACCACCGTCACGCTCGAAGACAGCACGGCGCAGTTCGGTCGTGGGAGCAATGCGCGTGGGGCGGCCATTTTCCTCAGCTCGCATTAGGCTTCGCGCCGAGGCAGCTTCTGCTCCAGGCGTCGCTTCGCTGCAGCACGAGGGCCTTGACGTCCTCGGCGTCCAAGCTGTCGTCGTCCCAATAGAAGTCACCCAAAAACTGCCAGAGGTTGCGCTTGCCATCGCGCCACACTTGCACGGGTTCCGTCGCCTGCGTTTGTTGAGCTGCTCCCACCTGAGCCTTCGACCACCGCAACTCCATGATCTTGCGCCCTGACTGCACTGCGTAGCGGCGACCCGAGAGCATCCGGCCAAGCGTCCAGGGCAGCTTGACCAGCAGAGCTTTGTTGTCGACGCGAAGCATCCCGGAACCGTATCGGCATGTTGATCGCCTCCTTTGAGCCTGCGACAGACTGCCGAACTTCACGTGGTCCCCGGGCGGTGACGGGGACGGCGAGTACTCTTTTCTGCCGTCATGAACGTCCCCGACCAGCCACTCTCCCACGAGGTTCTGGAGCGCGCACGCGCGTACGTGCGCGTCGATCAGCGGATCGTCGCGGCGCTGCCCGAGTTGGGCGAGGCGATCCGCTCGTTCGAGCCGGTCCCGGGTCCTGCCGGGGAGAGCGTCGCCGAATGGTTGGCCGAGCGCGCCCTGAACGAACCGCAGGAGGCGACCGTCCGAGTGCGGCTCAGCCACGGCAAGGTCACGGGGGTATATGCGCTGTGCGCCGCGCAGATCGCGCTCAGCCGCGAGGGACGCGCACAGCTCGGCGGCGTGCACTACCGCACCCAACCGGCGATCCTGCTCGCGCAATTCGCGCGCGCCGCGGACACGCCTGGCATCGGCGACGAGATGCTGCGTCATGCCGACACCAGCGCGCGCCGCGCGCTGCTCTACGTCGGTGCGACCGCCCTCGTGGTTGACCCGTTCGACCAAGACACCGCCGTGATGTGGCAGCAGCGCTTCGGCTTTCAAGATTCCGAGCAGCCGGTGCCGGGCAACCCCCGGCTACGCCGGCAATGGCTCATCCTTCAGCAGTAGTCGGCGCCTTCGGCTTCCAACTCGGCCATCAACTGGTCGGCGCTCTCGTGAAACGCGCGCACGCGAGGATCGCGGCGCGAGCGCTCCAGATCCCGCTCGTCAATCACGATCACCGCTTGGTCGAGCACGTCGTGCAGCTTGTCCTTGTCGAGTGCTGTAGCCACGACCTCAGCGTACCGCAACACGACCGCGAAGTAGGGCTGGAGACGCGGCACGTAGAACGGACCTCGCCGCACGGGCGTCGGGGCGAACTCCTATTCGTTGGAGCTGAAGGGGCCAACGTAGTAGTGCCCGTGTTCGTGCGTGACCGTTGCTGTTATCTCCTCGTTGTGGTACGGCCCCGAGCGAACCCACAACCAGCTACACACGAACGTCGAGCCGCCTGTCCGTCGGCATTTTGTGCCGAACGACGAGACCTCATTCAACGGGTATCGACCTTCTGCGTGGGCCGCGCTGACGAAGGCCTTCTTGGCCTGTCCTAGCGGGCTTGTTTCCTGCCTGCGTTCTTCGGCCCTTTCCTTCTTTTCTTCCGCTTCTCTCTTGGGCCGTTCTTTGCGGCGCCGCGCAGCTTCGTGCTCTCGCTTGAGCTTTTCATGCCTGCGGGTCGATGTGCACCAGGCAGCCGAGACGCTGCCAAACTGTCCGCTGCTCGTGATCGTCGGCCCGACCAGGCCGTGTGAGGTGACGACAAAGCTACCTGTGACACCGGGCGCGTCACACGACCAAGCTATCTGCACAACTTCTTCGGAGTTCGGCTCGTCAACATCTTCGACTTCTCCGGGGTGATCGACTTCCCATGAAGTGGATACCAGCGCTCTTGAGCCTTCGCTTATCGTGGCAGCGTCTTTCAGTGTCTTGGCCCCGAGCCCTTCTGCAAGTTCGTGTGGTAGTAGGGCGACCGATTCTTCGAGGGTGATGCACTTCTCCGCGCCCGTCGTCGTCACGCTAATCGTCGTATAGCCGGGATGACTCCATGTATGTCCAGGGTGCGCTACGGCAGTCGCCTGGACCGTTGCTGCTTCGAGCGCTTCGCTGTGCCCTACCGGACAAGAAGCCGACGCGGACGTGACGCTGGCGAACATCGTGACGACCATCGTCGCCACGAGGGCCAGGGACTTCATGTGGGCCACGCCGCGATAGCCGTGCGCAGAGGCGGGTATCGTCGTCCTTGAGCGCCGCACGATGGCGCAAGGGTAGCGCAGCACACACCGTCGAGACGGCAGCTCGATGGAGCGCTGTAGAGTGCCCCCGGGTGGCGCACGGATATCGCCTTCGCGTTGAGGATCAGGCTGGCGCAGCCGACATTCTTCAGCGTGTTGGCGCTCTGGCCGAGATCGAGCAGGCGGCCGTCGCGCATTGTGAGGAGCACCCACACGAACCTCCGTACAGGCCACAGGAGATCAAGCGTCGCCTCGCCCCACACGGCTGGGTTCCGGAGGTGCGAGTGCCGCCCTTCGGGCCGCAGTACGACAATCTGCCGATCAACGACCGCTACGACCTGTGGAAGTCGTTCGAGCTTGACGGCGGCGCGCGGATCGGCGTGGCGATCGAGATGGAGCGATGGGAGGTCTGGACCGACCTGCTCAAGTTCCGGCGCGGAATCCAGCGCCATCAGATCGCCGTTGGCGTGATCCTGCACGACAATCCCGCAAACCTGTACTACGTCTACCATCATCTGCGGCTCATCTCCGAGCCACTTTTAGCGCGCTACCGGTCGTGTTCGCCGCGCCGGAAGGCGAGGGACTGGAGACGGCTGCGCCTCCAAGCAATCGCCGCTTCGCTCCCTACCGGATGCCCAACGATCCGGTTGCCTGACCGTTGCAGCCTTTAAAGATTTCCTAAACCTTTGCCGTAGGCTGACCCATCTTGGCGGTCAAAAGCACTTTTAACTATTGGAGGGAGTTTCTTCCGAGCTGCCTCCTTGCAGGGTCTTCCGCCGGCACCAAACACTCTGAGCCAAGACACTCGTCGCCCGCGCAGGCGGGCATCAAAATCTGCGCACAACAACTACCACCGCGGCGTTCATGTAAGAGCGCCGCAGTTGGTCGCGCTCTCATCTGAGCAGGAGCACGAAGCGACGGCGCTGCTCGCCGGGCTGCTGCGTGACGCGGCCCACAGGGATGGAGGCGGCGTTTGCGGCAGCGCTTTGGGCAGCGTTTACCCCGACGCTTTCGACGGCGCGACCCCGCCGGCTGGGAGGCCCGAAAAGCCGCACGGGAGCAGGAGATCGGACCAGTGAGCAAGCCCCGACAAATAAGGACGAGCGATCGTTCCGAGAGATCAAGAGCCGGACAGCGGCGTGGGATGCGAGTGAGCGCCGATCGCGTGTTCGATCTTGCGCAGCATTTGACATGGCGTGACCGGGAGATCGCCACATGCCTGTATGACCATCAGGTGCTCGCCACCGGCCAGCTTGAGCTGCTGTTCTTCTCCTCGCGTCGTCGTTGCCAGGACCGGCTGCTGTTCCTCTACCGGGAACGTGTGATCGACCGCTTCTACCCGCACGGCCCGTTCGGCTCGGGTAAGCCCAGGCGCACTGGCTGCTCGATGACGCCGGCGCGATCCTCGTCGCCTCAAGCCTCGGCATGGAGCCCAAGCGGCTGGGCTGGCAGCGCCGCGAGGACTGGGCCTCGCACACGCAGCTCGCGCATCGCCTGGGAGCAAACCAGTTCGTGTGCGATCTGATCGCCGCAACCCTGCCCGATCCTCACATGGGCGTGACCGCCTGGGACTCGACCCGCCGCGCCACCGAGCGTCTTGGCAGCAACGGGCCTGTCGAGCTTGTGCGGCCAGACGCGGGCCTCATCCTCGACGTTCCCACCGACGCGATCGAGTGCTTCCTTGAGTGGGACCGTGCCACCGAGACACAACAGCGCCTTGAGGAAAAGATCGAGCGCTACCAGCTCGCCGAGGCTCGCCTGCACGACCAAACGCAGATGTGCAACGTCCTGTTCGTCGTACCAGGACCGGGCAGGATCGACACGCTACGCCGGGCGTATGCCGCGCTTGAGCCCAAGCGAGAACGCCACCGTCAGGACAGCTCTCTGGTCAACCTCGACGGGCGCTGGCCGATGCTCGTCACAACCACGACCGCGCTGCGCGACGCAGGGCCACTGAGCAGGGTTTGGGAGTCGATCGCCGACCCCACTCAGCCGCCGGTCGCGCTCAGCGAACTGCCCATCAGCCATGCCCTGGGACCGGCCGACATGGCGTGCGCGCTCGGGCGCCGCTGGCATCACGAGCAGCCCGGCTTCTGGGATCGGCTCTCTCCGCTGCACCGCCGCCCGGAAGACCCCGGCAGCGGCGAGCATGAGGGCTTGAAGCCTGACGACGGATCTGATCTGATCGACCAGCCCCACAGCCACGACGACTACGAGCGGGAGGCCATCCCATGACGCGCATCTGCCTCTACACCCGCATCTCCACCGACGAGGAGAACCAGCCAACCTCGCTCGCCTCCCAGCACGAACGGCTGGAGGCATTCTGCAAGGTGCAAGAAGACTGGCGAATCGTCGCCCGCCACGACGACCGCTCGACCGGCACGAAGCTCGACCGGCCCGGCCTGCAAGCCGCGCTCGACCTCGCCCGCCAAGGCCGCATCGACCAGCTACTCGTCTACAGGATCGACCGGCTATCAAGAAAGGTGCGCCAACTCTCCGGCATCGCCGAGGAACTGGACAAGCTCGGCGTGATCCTGCGCTCAGCGACAGAGCCATTCGACACCGGCTCACCGGCAGGCCGGATGATGCTGCAAATGCTCGGCGTGTTCGCCGAGTTCGAGCACGCCACCATCGTCGATCGCATCACCGCCGGTATCGAACGCCGCGCCAAGGAAGGCCGCTGGTACAGCGGACGCCCACCCTTCGGATACACGCTCCACGACGGCCAACTCGCACCAGACCCGATCGCCTCGCCGACCGTCAAGCGCATCTACCAGCTCTACACGCAGGACCGGCTCGGCACAATCGCAATCGCCCAGCAGCTCGGCGCCAAGCACGCACCGGCGCCGAGCGCCGGCTGGGGCCACCCAGCCGTCCACCGCGTCCTCACCAACCCGACCTACCTCGGACGCATCCGCTGGCGCAACCAAGACTTCGAGTCCACGCACGAGCCACTGATCGACCAGGACACGTTCGACCGAGCCCGGGCGATCCTCGCCGAGCGCGGCGAGGACGCTTCCCGTCGCCGCGGCAACCGCTCGGACTTTCTACTCTCCGGCGTTGTTCGCTGCGGGCACTGCGGACGCGCCTACATCGGCATGTCAGCACGCGGCAAAGGCGGCACCTACCACTACTACGCCTGCACCGCCCGCCAAAAGTACGGACCCAAAGCCTGCCAAGGCGAGCGCGTCTCACGCGAGAAGCTCGAGACCGCCGTCCTGCGCCAACTCACCGGCATCTACCGCGACGGCCCGCTGATCCACGACGCCCTCGGCGCCGCCCAAGAGCAAGCGCAGCGCGAGCGACCAGCGCTCGATGAGCAACGTCGCTCGATCACCGCCGAGATCACCCGCATCGAACGCTCGACCGAGCGCTACTTCGAGGCCTTCGAGCAAGGCCGACTCTCCCCCGAGCGCTGCGAACAGCGCGTCGCGCGCCTGAACGCCCGCCTCGACGACCTCCGCGCCCAACACGCCGAGCTCGCCGACAACGGCGCAGACGAGACCGCACACGCGCCCACAGCAGCCGACCTGGCCGCGACCGCCGACCAACTCGAAGGAGTGATCGCAGTCGGCGAGCCCGAGCAAATCAAGGCACTCCTACGCATCCTCATCGCCGAGCTGCGCGTCAACAGCAAGACCGACATCAAGCCCACCTACCGCATCATCACACCCGACCGCACCCACACGGCCGGGGTTTGCGCAACGTCCGAAAAAATGGAGACGGTGGGAGTCGAACCCACGTCCGCGGTTGCGTGAAAAGGCGGCTTCTACGAGCGTAGCCGGCGCTCTGATCTCATCCTCCGCTCGCCTCGCCGGCGGGGTTGCGGTGGACCAGCTCCCTAAAGTGTCCCCGGTTCGGCGGGAGCGAGCCTCGCCGGGTTAGCCTGCTGTCTGATCCCGGTTGTCTCCGCCGCAGGCTAACGGAGGCCGAGACCTCAGGCCTGGTGTTTAATCAGGCCGCGAGGGCGTACTCGTGAGAGTCCGCACTTATGGTTTTCCGGGTGATTTACGAGGCCTCCCGGAACCTCGGCTCGCCACCACCCCCACGAACCAACCGCGTCGAAGCCTGTCGTCCCCGGGGATGTTCTTGCCCATCCAGTGTAGCGCTGGTGGGTTTAGAAGGCCTTTTTTGAAAGACCTTGTTAACGAAAGCGACGCGGTCCCGGGCCACCTTCGAGGAACCCGCGCTGTCTGGCCCGAAGGCCCGTCGGCTTGGGTGGCGCGGCCTCACACCTCGTTGGCCTCGCTCTTTGGCGGCTCGGTTCCGCGTCTGTCTCCAACTTACGCCCCTCCCGCGCGGAATGCAAGAGCTTTCCATAACTCTTCCTGCACACTCCGAGAAAAACACGGAGCGGCCCGTCGCGCGCCCCACCAACCCGGCTCTTAGCCGACCCTTATCGCGCCTGCCACAATGGAGCTGTCATGGATGAGACCCCAGTTGTGTCTGCCAGCTATCCGACGCACAGCACCACCACGCTGAATGGTGTTCCGTTGACGCCCGCCACCGCCCCCGCAAGCGGCACGACGGTGGACGGCCAGCCGTTCGGCCGCCAGCGCAAGGGGCTACGCAAGCGCATCGGCAGCGGCTTCGCCGGGCTGGCGGCGCTGCTCGCGAAGTTCGGCGCCGCGCTCAAGGCGCTGTTGGTGGCGCTGCCCAACTTGAAGCTGCTCACCACCGGCGTCACGGCGCTGATCTCCGTGGCCGCCTACTCGCTCTTCTGGGGTTGGGAGTTTGCCGCCGGGTTTGTGGTGCTGCTGTTCATCCATGAGATGGGCCATGTGATCGCGCTGCGCCGCGAGGGGATCAAGGCGAGCGCGCCGATGTTCGTGCCTTTCCTCGGCGCGCTCATCACCTCCAAGTCGCTCGGCGACAACGCGCTCGCCGAGGCGCGCGTCGGGCTGGCCGGGCCGATCCTCGGCAGTCTCGGCGCGCTGGCCGTCGCCGTGCTCGGGGCGCTGTTGCACAGCGACATGCTGTTGGCGCTGGCCTACGTGGGCTTCTTCATCAACCTCTTCAACCTGCTCCCGGTCGTGCCGCTCGACGGCGGCCGCGCGATGGCGGCGATGGCGCCGTGGATGTGGTTTCTCGGCTTCGGCGCCCTGGTGGCGATGGTGTTCGTCTTTCCCAACCCGATCCTCTTCATCATCATCCTGTTCGGCGGCATGGAGACTTGGCGGCGCTGGAAGCTGCGCGGCACCCGCACGCTGGAGCAGGCCGCCTACTACCGCGTCGCGCCCCACCACCGTCTGCTGGTCGGCGCCGTCTACATCGGTTTGATCGTCGGGCTTTTGGTAGGCATGTCTGAGACACACATTCTCACCAGCGCCGGCCACAGCTTCGGGCGGCTGTAGGTCCGCTGCGGGCGGTGTAGGTCTGCGCCGACCGCGCCGCGCGCACGACCCCCGCTGGCGCGCACGACCCCCGCTGGCGCGCACGACCCCCGCTGGCGCGCACGACCCCCGCTGGCGCGCACGACCCCCGCTGGATGTCGCCGGGGGAGGAGGCAGGAGGAAGGTACGTGCCTCAGCGCCGGGCGCGGGTGACGCGTTCCATATCTCGCTTCATCTCCCGCTCCTTGATCGCCTCGCGCTTGTCGTAGAGGTCCTTGCCCCGCGCCAGCGCGATCTCCACCTTCGCACGGCCATCGCGGAAGTAGATCCGGGTCGGCACCAGCGTAAGGCCGCGCTCGCTCACTTTCGCCGTCAGCCGCTCGATCTCGCTGTGGTGGGCTAGCAGCCGGCGGTCACGCTCGGGCTCGTGATTCTCACGTGAGGCGGGCGCGTAGGGGGGAATGTGCACGCTGTGCAACCACAGTTGCCCGTCGTGGATCGCCACATACCCCTCTTTCAGCTGGGCCCCCGAGGAGCGCAGCGCCTTGACCTCGGTGCCGCGCAGCTCGATCCCGCACTCCAAACGCTCCAGCAGCTCGTAGCGGTAGGAGGCGTAGCGGTTGCTCGCCACGTCCCCCGCGCCCACCTTGCGCTTGCCGCCTCGCGTCTTCGCCATCGTCCTTCGAGCCTACCGACCGCGCGACGCGCGCTTTGGGGTGCGGCCGGTGTCAGCGCCATCCTCATCCGGCGGCGCGAGGTCCAGATCCACTCTGCCCCGGCGTAGGTCCACCCGTCCCACTCGCACGGCGATCGGGTCGCCCAAGCGCAGCGTCATTCCCGAGCGCTCCCCCCGCAGGATCGTGCCCTGCTCGTTTAGCTCCCACCACTCGCGCGTGGCGCCGTCGCCACGCCCCGGCCGGGAGGGCCGCCGCGCGGCTGTGCGCTCCTCGCGGGCAGGCCGCGCGACTGTCCCGGCTGTGCGGCCCCCGCCTACCGTCCCCAACCCAGCCCCGCCCCCCGAGGCGGCTGCCCTCTCCCCCATCGCTCTCGCCAGACGCCTCACCGGGAGCATGCCCTCGTAGCGATACCCACCCTCACCTTCCCCCTCCTCGACCGAGCGCCCGAACGCGACGAATGCGCCTGCGCCGATCAGCCCGACGATCTCGCCCGCGAAGGTACGCTCCCAGCCCTGCTCGAGCAGTTGGCGCTCCAATGCAAAGCAGCGCGCCACGTCGTCGCTGTCGCGCTCCAGCTCCATCGCTTGGCGCTCTCGCTGCGAGGTCCATTCGCCAAGCTCCGCCAGCGTCTCCGCACGCGGGGCGCGCCCGCCACCACCCAACGTGGATAGCAGCGCGCGATGGCACACGAGGTCCGGATAGCGGCGAATCGGAGAGGTGAAGTGGCAGTAGCACGCAGACCCCAACCCGGCGTGGCCGAGGTTGCGCGGGGAGTAGTAGGCCGGCTGCAATGCCCTCAGCACCAGCCCGGTCAGTGCCTGCCTGCCGCCCGTCACAGATGCCGCCTCTTCGCCGTCGCGGGCACCGCCGACAGCGCGGGCACCGCCGACAGCGCGGGCACCGCCGACAGCGCGGGCACCGCCGACAGCGCGGGCACCGCCGACAGCGCGGGCACCGCCGACAGCGCGGGCACCGCCGACAGCGCGGGCGCCGCCGACAGCGGCGATCGTGCGCCGTACGTGGGCGTCCACCAGGCGCGAGCACTCGCCCACCAGCTCCGCCGCCTGGGCGGGGGACATCTGCGCCGGCACCGCCGGCGTCGCCACGCCCAGCGACGCCAGCTGTTCCACCAAGCGTTCCACGCTCGCTGCCCGCGGGCGCTCGTGCACGCGGTAGAGGCATGGCACCTGCTTACGTTGCAGCTCCGCCGCGACGGCTTCGTTGGCGGCGATCATCAGGTGCTCGATCAAACGGTGCGACTCGGTTTGCACGCGCCTTCTGACCTCGCGCACTTCGCCGTGCTCGTCAAACACGAACTCCGGCTCCTGCGATTCGAGCGTGAGCGCGCCGCCGTGGCTCAGGCGCGCTCGCGCCAGCGCCGCCGACACCTCACGCGCCGCCGCCAGGGGCTCCCCCCACGGCTCGTGCGCCGGCTCGCGACCGGCGAAGATCGCGTCCACGCGGTCGTAGTCGAGACGCTCGTCGGAGCTGATCGTCGAGCGGTAGAAGGCGGTGTGGCGCACCTGTGCGCCGTAGAACTCCAGCTCCACCGTCACCGCCGCGCGGTCGTGCCCGGGCAGCAGCGAGCAGGCGTCGTTTGAAAGCGCCTCGGGCAGCATCGGCTCCACCGCACCCGGTACATACACGCTGGTGGCGCGCTCTCTCGCCTCCACGTCCACCGGACCGCCCTCGCGCACGTACGCGCTGACGTCGGCGATGTGCACCCATACCCTGACCCCGCCGTCGTCCAAGCGCTGGGCGGACACCGCGTCGTCGAAGTCGCGTGCGGAAACCGGGTCGATCGTGAACGTCGCCAGCTCGCGCAGGTCGCGTCGTGCCGGGGCGCCCACCGCGACGCTCGGGCGCTCGCGCGCCGAGCGTGCGGCGCGCTCCACGGCGGGCTCGAAGCGGCGCGCGAGACCGCGCTCGCGCAGTTGCTGCTCGATCGCGTCTTTGGCGCTCTCGCGCTGCTGCGGCGGCCACACCACGCGAGCGCCGCCACGCCCACCGCCGCGGTGGGCTCCCCCGCGAACATTCCCGGGATGTCCCGCGGCCCGTTTTCCCCGACCTCCGCCGCCCCGGGGTGGGAGGGGTGGGCTCATTTATCTTTTGACTTTGGCGGCCAGCGTTGCGAGCGCCACCGCAAGGCCACGGGAGCTGTCGACGCCGGCAGGCACCTTCACTTCGGGACTCAACCCTCCGCCCCGCCGCACTCCCCCACCGCCAAGGTTGTGGCCGTTGGGGGTGAAGTACTCGCCGACAGTGATATCCAGCGCGCCGCCGTTAGCGAGCGACTGCTCCTCCTGGAAGACCCCCTTGCCGAACGTGTGTGTGCCCACCACCGTGGCACGATGGTTGTCCTGCAGCGCGCCCGTCAATATCTCCGCCGCGGACGCCGTGTTGCGATCGACCAGCACCACCATCGGGATCGACGCCGGGATCGCGCCTCCCTCCGCGCGCAGCACCTGGGTGGGCTGCACGCGACCGCGCGTGGTCACCACCACCGCCCCGCGTGGCAGGAAGATCGAGGCGGTCAGCTGCGCCTCTTCCACCAAGCCGCCGGGGTTGGAGCGCAGATCGAGCACCAGCCCGCGCGCGTGTTCCTGCTGCAACTCGTGCTCCACCGCTTCCAGAACTTCGGCGTGAGCTCCGGCGCTGAACTCGGCGAGCGCCACCACGCCGAGCTTTACGCCATGGACGGTGCGTGTGAGCGAGGCCACCACCGGCTCGGAGATCGTGGCGCGCGTCAGGGTAACGGTGCGTGTGCCCGGATCTTTGCCCGCCTGGCGGACGCGCAGCGTCACGTTGGTATCGGCAGGCCCTTTGACGAGATTGGTCGCCTCGTCCTCGGGCAAGCCGGCGAGGCTGCGACCGTTTACCGCCACGATCACATCTTCGGCGCGCAGTCCGGCGCGCGCGGCGGGAGAGGAGTTGAAGACCTGCACGACCCGCAGGCCTTGTGGGTCGGGGTTGACCTCGACGCCGATCCCGCTGAAGCTGCCGGGGTGGTCGAATTCGCTCAGTTCCTTCGCCGTGAGGTAGTGCGAGAAAGGATCGTTCAGGCTGGCGACGGCACCAGCGATCGAGGCGTTGGACAGCTGGCCCTCGCCAATCGGGCGGTAGTACTCGCTGTGGATCCTCGCCAGCGCTTCGTCCACCACGCGCGTGCCGCGGTTGGCGACGAACACGCGCTGCATGAACCCCGGCAGATCTTCGGGGTGCCCGCCCCACCAGATCCCGGCTGCCACCAGCGCCAGCAGCAGCACCACCACGGCGGCGAGCGCGGCAAGGAACGTCAAAGGCTGTCCTTTGCGGGAGCTCATCGCCCTTCAGCCTACGAGGTCGCATCCCGGGCGCGCGGCGCCAGTCGAATAAGGTAGGTCCATGGCGAGCGTCACCACCACCACGGTCCCAGCCAACGGCCTGCCGGTGCACCGCGTCGAGGTGCCGGGCACGCGCGCGCTGACGGTGCTGGTTGCCTTCGACGCAGGCGCTCGTACCGAGCGCCCCGAGGAGAACGGGATGGCGCACTTCCTCGAGCACCTTGTGTTCAAGGGCGGCGAGAAGTACCCCACCTACACCAACGTCAACGAGACCGCGGAGCGTCTTGGGGGTGTGTTGAACGCGTACACCAGCCATGACCTGGTCGCATTCCACATCACCGTGCGAGCGGAGTCGGCACCGGCCGCGATCGACCTGCTGAGCGACTTCGTGGGGCGCCCGCGGATCGACCCCGAGGAGCTCGACCGCGAGCGGGGGGTGGTGATTCAAGAGATCAATCGCGCTTTCGACCAGCCCTCCACCGTGGCGGAGTACCTGATCGACCGCGCCGCCTTCGGCGAGCACCCCTTGGGGCGCACGGTGCTGGGGCCGGAAGACAACCTGCGTAGCTTCACGCGCGAGGGGATCGTCGCCTTCCGCGAGCGCCGCTGGGCGGGGACACACGGGGGCGCGTTTTTGGTGGGCAACCTCGATCATCTACCCGCCGAAGCGGAGTTGCACGAGTGCTTCGCGCGCTTCCCCAAGCTGGAGCAGCCCGAGCCCTATGTGTCGGCGCCGGCGTTCGCGCCGCAGACGCTGGTGGAGCAGCGCGACACCAACCAATCGCACCTGCGCATGATCTACCGGCCGAACGTCAACGTCGGCGATCGCGGCAAGCGCGCCGCACTCGCGATCTACTCGACGCTGCTCGGCGGCTCGATGGGCTCGCGCCTGTTCGACGAGATCCGCGAGAAACGGGGTCTGTGCTACTCGGTGTACGCGCTCGACCACTCCTTCGCGGACGTGCCGATCCTGCAGCTGGGGTCGGGCCTCGACTCCAGCAAGTGCATCGAGGCGTACACCCGCATGCGCGAGATCGTGGCGGAGCTGCGCACCGATGGCCCCACCGAGGAGGAGGTGGCCCGCGCCCGCGCCTACGCCGCCGGCCGGCTCGTGCTGGCGTTCGAGAACACCAACGCCGTGGCGCGCTACGCCGCCGGTCAGTCGATCGTGTTCGGCGAGGAGATCGACCCCGACGCGGCGATCGCCGCCCTCGACGCGGTCACCTACGAGGAGGTCCGCGAGGTTGCGGAGGGCATCACCGAGAATCTCGCGGTCGCCTGCGTGGGGCCACACAGCGCCGAGGAGTTTTAGCCGATCGCAACCATGCGGTCGATTGGCACCCGTGCCCGCTCGGCGATCTCCGATGGCACACGCACCTCGAACTGCATGTCGCGCAGCGCGTCGCGCAGCTTGGGGAGCGTGATCATCTTCATGTACACGCAGCTCGCCTCTGCGTTGGCGGGGATGAAGTCGATGTCGGGCGCCGCCATCTGCAGCGGGTAGAGCATTCCCGTCTCGGTGGCGACCACCGCCTCGCGGCGCTTGCCCGCACGCCCTTCGGCGCCGCCCTCGGCGTCACGCTCGGCCTCGCGCGCATAGGCGAGCATCCCACCGGTGGCGAGCATGTGCACACCCTCGGCGGCGATGTCTCCCGCCGCGACGTACTCCATCACGCTGGTGGAACAGCCGCACTCGGGATGGATCAAGAAGTCGGCGCCCGGATGGGCGGCACGCGTGGCCTCGATGTCCGCCGGGCGGATGCCCGCGTGCACGTGGCACTCGCCGTCCCACACGTGCATGCGCTTACCGAGTTCCTTCTCGACATAGGCGCCCAACCACATGTCGGGGCCGAACAGGATCTCGGTGTCCTCGCCATGGGTGTCATAGATGTGGCGCACCACCTCGACGGCGTTGGATGAGGTGCAGCAGTAGTCGGTGAGCGCCTTCACTGCGGCGGTCGTGTTGACGTACATAACCACCACGCCCCGCGGGTACCGCGCACGCCACTGCGCCAACTGCTCGGCGTCGATCGAGGCCGCCAGCGAGCAGCCGGCGTCGAGGTCGGGAATCAGCACGGTCTTCTCGGGACAGAGAATCGAGGCGGTCTCCGCCATGAAGTGCACGCCGCAGAACACGATCACCTCACCCTCGGCGGCGGCCGCCATACGCGAGAGGCCCAGCGAATCGCCGACATAGTCGGCGACATCCTGAATCTCCGGCACCTGGTAGTTGTGGGCAAGGATCACCGCGCCCCGCTCGGCCGCCAGCGTGCGCACCTCGCGCTGCAGCTCGGCGATCTGTCCGGGGTCGAGCGCCGCGACAGCGGCCGTGGCGGGGATCATCGGCAGCAGGTGGGGCGCGGTCGCCGGTACAGCGCTCGGCGGCGAAGACCCGCTTGCGGGCTGGGAGGAAAGGGATGGGGAGTTGGCCATGGGCAAGTTCATGGCTGCGCCTCCAGGATCATCGAAAGGTCAAGCGCCGGCGCCGAGTGGGTGAGGGCGCCCATCGAGATCCATTCTACCCCCGTCTCCGCGCGCTCCCGCAGCGTCTGCAGCGTCACGCCGCCGCTGGCCTCCAGCTGCGCGCGGCCGGCGACCTGCGCCACCGCGGCGCGTAGCTGCGCGATGTCCATGTTGTCGAGCAACAGGCGCGGCGCCCCGGCGGCGAGCGCCTGCTCGATCTCATCGGGGTTGCGCACCTCTACCTCCAGCGTCCGCGCCAGCTCCGGCGCTGCCGCGCGTGAGCGAGCGATCGCCTGCGCGATCCCGCCGGCGGCGGCGATGTGGTTCTCCTTGATCAAGATCGCGTCATACAGCCCCGCGCGGTGGTTGTGCGCCCCGCCCGCCGCCACCGCCGCCTTCTCCAGCGCCCGCAGCCCCGGAGTGGTCTTGCGCGTGTCGAGCACCCGCGCGCCCGTCCCCTCCACCGCGCGTGTCGCGCGCGCTGACAGCGTGGCGATGCCGGATAGACGCGCGAGAAAGTTCAGGGCCGTGCGCTCGCCGGTGAGCAGCGCTTGCGTACCCGCCGAGATCGACAGCACCGGTCCTCCCTGCTCGCGCCACACGCCCTCGTCCACGAGCCGTTGCACGCGGGCGTCGGGGTCGAGCAGCGTGAAGGTCGCCTCCGCCGCGTCCAGGCCGTAGATCGTGCCCGGGGCCTTCTGCCTGATCAACGCCTCAGCCCGCGCCTCGACCTCCACCGTCGCGAGCGTCGTCACGTCTCCGGCCCCGATGTCCTCCTCAAGCGCCGTGCGCACGAGCGCTGGTATATCGACATCCAAAGTGGCGCCCACTGTCCTCAGCATAGGCATCGGATCAGCGGCAAGGGCGCACCCCGCCGCGGACTCATAGGCATCTGATCAGCAACATGGCAGCTCGCCCCGCCGCAGACTCATAGGAATCTGATCGGCGACATGGCAGCGCACCCCGCCGCGACTCATAGGCATCTGATCAGCAACATGGCAGCTCGCCCCGCCGCAGACTCATAGGCATCTGATCGGCGACATGGCAGCGCACCCCGCCGCGACTCATAGGCATAGGATCAGCCACATGGCAGCGCACCCCGCCGCGGACTCACACGCCACGCTCGCCCACTGGATGGGACCACTGGACGCCAACGGTGCCGGCTTCGTGCACGGCGGCACGGTCATGAAGTTATGCGACGAGGCCGGTGGGCTGGCCGCTGTCAAGCACTGTCGCAACAGGGTCGTAACCGCCAGCATGGATCGCATGACGTTCAGGGTCCCGATCCACGTCGGCGAGCTCGTCACATTCCAGGCCAGCGTCAATGCCGTCTGGCGCACTTCGATGGAGGTTGGCGTGCGGGTCGACACGGAGAACCCGCGCACCGGCGAGCGGCGGCACAGCAACAGTGCCTATCTGACAATGGTGGCCGTTGACGAGCAGGGCAACCCGATGCCGGTGCCGCCACTGCTCGCAAGCACCGACGAGGAGCGCCGGCGCGAGAGCGAGGCCCAGCTACGCCGCCGCAACCGGCTGGCCGAGCGCGAGCAGATCCAGGCCGGTCGCTAGCCGGGCGACGCCGCGTGCAGCAGGTACGCGCGCACGAACCCATCGAGGTCGCCGTCGAGCACGCGCTGCACGTCGCCCATCTCGTGGTTGGTGCGGTGGTCCTTGACGAGCGTGTAGGGGTGCAGCACGTAGGAGCGGATCTGCGAGCCGAAGTTGACATCCTGGGCCTCGCCCTTCTCGCGCGCGATCTCCGCCTGGCGTTCGCGCTCCTGGCGTTCGAGCAGCTTGGCGCGCAGCATCGCCATCGCCGTGGCGCGGTTGGAGGACTGGGAGCGCTCGTTCTGGCACTGCACCACGATCCCGGTCGGCCGGTGGGTGATGCGCACCGCGGAGTCGGTCTTGTTGACGTGCTGCCCGCCCGCGCCGGAGGCGCGGTAGGTGTCCACCTGCAGGTCGTCGTCGTTGATCTCGATCTCGCCGGTCTCCTCCACGACCGGGGCGACCTCGACACCCGCGAAGCTGGTTTGGCGGCGGTGGGCGGAGTCGAACGGGGAGAGACGCACCAGACGATGCACTCCACGCTCAGCGCCGAACAGCCCGTAGGCGTTCTCCCCCGCCGCGCGGAAGGTGGCGGACTTGATCCCCGCTTCCTCTCCCGCGCTGGCCTCCAGCAGCTCGACCGTGAAGCCGCGCGACTGCGCCCAGCGCATCTCCATGCGCAGCACCATCTCCGCCCAATCCTGCGCGTCGGTGCCGCCGGCGCCCGCGTTGACGCTCACCAGCGCGTCGCCCGAGTCGTAGGGGCCGGAGAACAGCCGCTGCTCCTCGAGCGCCGCCAGCCGCGCCTCCGCGGAGACGATGTGCTCCTCGACCTCGCCCTCCAGCGACTCGTCCTCCTGCGCAAGCTCCGCCAGGCCCTCGAGATCCTCGATGTCGCGCTCGAGCGCCCGGAACATCTCCAGGCGCCGAGCCACTCGCGCGTGCTCGGCCGAAGCCTTCCCCGCGCGCTCGGAGTCGTCCCAGAAGCCGGGCGCTTCCATCTCCCCCTCGAGCGCCTTGGCGCGCTCGCTCAACGTAGCCGGGTCAAAGATAATCCGCGAGCAGCTTCAGCTGGTCGCGGATTGCGGCGAGTCTCTGCGGCGTTGACTCTGGGGTCGCGGTGGTGGCCACGCCCTCACGCTATCAGTGGCCACGGCACTCTTCTGAGAACCTACGCCCCTAGGAGTGTCGTGGACCAAGCAGAGCAAGGACGCAGTGAGCGAAATGTGCTCTGCACATGAGCGATCGAGGACGCAGCTATGCGCAGCGTCCACGGCGCCCCTAGGAGCCGTGGCACTTCTTGAACTTCTTCCCGCTCCCGCACCAGCAGGGATCGTTGCGCCCGACCTGGTGCTCGGTGTCGACCACACGCTGCTCGACGACGGGCGCCATCTCGTACTCCTCCTCCCCGCCGCCGTTGGCGTACTGAGCTGCACCGGCGCCCACGGCACCGGCGTTGGCCGCCGCCGCGGCGATCGCGCTCGCTCCCATCGCGGCACTGCCGCCGGAGTAGGAGACTCGCCCGGGACGCGTGGGGTTGCCGGCTGCGGCGAAGGCCGGTACAGGCGACCCGCCGCCCCCGCCGCCGTTCTCGCCGGCGAGCTGCACCTGGACGTTGAAGATCAAGCGCGCGTAGTCGGCCCAGACGCTGTTGATGAGGTCGCCGAAGAGAGTGAACGCCTCATTCTTGTATGCGACCAGGGGATCGATCTGGACGAAGCCGCGCAGGTGGATGCCCTCGCGCAGGTAGTCGAACGTCGAACAGGTGCTCGCGCCAGCGTTCGTCGATGATTTGCAGCAGCAGAAAGCGCTCGAGCTGACCCATCAGCTCCTCGCCGAGCTCCTGCTCGCGCGCGTCGTAACGCTCCATCGCCTGCGCCACCAGTCGTTCGCCGAGCTGAACACGGTCGACCGCCTCGGGAGTCATCTCGTCGGGGGCGATGTCCAGCGGGAAGAACTGCGAGAGCGCCGTGAACATTGCAGCGGTGTCCCAGTCCTCTAGGTAGTCGCCCTCGGTGTACTGCTCGATCGTGCGCTCGATCACGCCGCCGATTTCGGTACGTGCCTGCTCGCCCATCGGCTGGCCTTCGAGCACCTGGTCGCGGTAGGCGTAGATCACGCGGCGCTGCTCGTTCATCACGTCGTCGTACTCGAGCACGCGTTTGCGGATCAGGAAGTTCTGCTCCTCCACCTTGCGCTGCGCTTTTTCGATCTGCTTGGAGAGCATCCCCGCCTCGATCGGTTCCTCGTTGCCTTCCGCGTCGACGCCGCCGAGTTTGTCGAGGATGCGGTAAATGCGATCGCCCGCGAACAGCCGCACGAGATCGTCCTCGGCGGAGAGGAAGAAGCGACTCTCGCCCGGGTCGCCCTGGCGCCCGGCGCGCCCGCGCAGCTGGTTGTCGATGCGCCGCGACTCGTGGCGCTCGGTGCCGCAGATGAACAGGCCGCCGGCCGCCATCACCTGCTCGCGTTTTTCCTGCACCTCGCGCTCCAGTGTCGGCAGCAGCTCGGTCAGGCGACGCTCATAGGCCTCCTCATCGCCGTCCGCCTGCACGCCTTCGCGCGCCAGCTGCTGCTGGGCGAGGTGCTCGGGGTTGCCGCCGAGCTTGATGTCCACGCCGCGGCCCGCCATGTTGGTGGCGATCGTGACCGCGCCCGGCTGTCCCGCCTCGGCGACGATGTCCGCCTCGCGCGCGGCGTGCTCGGGCTTGGCGTTCAGCACGGTGTGCTTGATCCCGCGCTGCTTGAGGCGCTCGCCCAGCAGCTCGGAGACCTCCACCGAGATCGTGCCAACCAGCACCGGCTGGCCATTCTCGTGGCGCGCCGCGATTTCCCTGACGACTGCGCTCCACTTGCCGTCCTTGGTCTTGTACACCTGATCGTTGCGGTCGCCGCGCACCATCGGCACGTTCGTCGGTACCTGCACGACGGGCAGCTCGTAGATCTTCATGAACTCCGTCGCCTCGGTCAGCGCGGTGCCGGTCATGCCCGCCAGCTTGTCGTAGAGGCGGAAGAAGTTCTGGTAGGTGATCGTGGCGAGCGTCTGGTTCTCCTCCTGGATGCGCACGCCCTCCTTCGCCTCGATCGCCTGGTGCAGCCCCTCCGACCAGCGGCGACCCTCGAGGATGCGCCCGGTGAACTCGTCGACGATCTTCACCTCGCCGTCGATCACCGCGTAGTCGACATCGCGCTTATACAGCGACTCGGCGCGCAGCGCTTGGTTCAAGTGGTTGACCAGATGGCCGTTCTCGGCGCGATAGAGGTGGTCGATTCCGAGGAAGCGCTCGGCCTTGGCGACGCCCTGCTCGGTGACCGCCACGGTCTTGTGCTTCTCGTCGAATTCGTAGTCGAAGTCGGCGATGAATTCCTTCTTGGTGCGGGGGTCCATCCCTTCGGGGGTCTTGCCTGACGTGAGCCGCGGTGCGAGGCGCGCGAACTTGACGTACAGGTCGGCCGCCTGTTCGGGCGCGCCGGAGATGATCAGCGGTGTGCGCGCCTCGTCGATCAGGATGTTGTCGACCTCGTCCACGATCGCGAAGGGGTGCCCGCGCTGCACCTTTTCGGCGAGGTCCTTGGCCATGTTGTCGCGTAGGTAGTCGAAGCCGAACTCCGAGTTGGTGCCGTACACCACGTCGCAGGCGTACGCGCGGTGCTTCTCGTCGTAGGGCTGCATGTTCTGCAGCACCCCCACCGAGAGCCCCATCGCCTCGTAGAGCGGGCTCATCCATTCGGCGTCGCGGCGGGCGAGATAATCGTTGACGGTAACCAGGTGCACGCCCTTGCCGGGCAGCGCGTTGAGCGCCACCGCGAGCGTCGCCGTGAGCGTCTTGCCCTCGCCGGTCTTCATCTCGGCGATGCAGCCCTCGTGCAGTGCCATCGCGCCGATCAACTGCACGTCAAAGTGCCGCATCCCCATCGTGCGCTTGCCGGTCTCGCGCACGATCGCAAAGCACTCGGGGAGCAACTCGTCGAGCTCCTCGCCGTTTGTGGCGCGCTCGCGCAGCGCGCCCATCCGCTCGCGCAGCTCGGCGTCGCTGTCGTGTTCGAGCTCGGCCTCGAACACGCCGATCAATGCGACGCGCTTCTCATACTGCTTGAACTTCTTTGCCTCGCCGACGTTGAGGGCGCGATCCAGGAGTGACACGCCCCCAGGGTAGCGCCTGGGGGCTGGTGCGGTGTGTCCTAACCGATGGCTGTCGCGGGCGGAATTCCGGTCTCTGCGGCCGCCGACGGCGAAGCGGCCGCCGACGGCGAAGCGGCCGACCGCAGCTCGGCCAGCGCGGCGCGCGCGGCGCGTGTCTCCCGCCGGCGGCGGCGCCGATCGCGATGTCGCTTGACCTGGCGGGCCAGCTCGTCCACCACGAGGTTCAGCGAATGCAGCATCTGTGGCGAGGCGTCGCGGGCGCGCAGCGTGATGCCCTTCAGGTAGAGCGTCGCCTCGGCCACTTGGTGGTCGGCGACCCGCGGGTTGGGCTCGTGCAGGAGCTCGATCTCCAGGCGCGCCAGCTCGGACACCTGACGCGACACCTTTGCCAGGCGGCGTTCGACGTGCCTACGCAAATCGTCGGGAACCGGAACGTTGCGGCCCTTGATCTCGATCTGCATCTTTGCCTCCTTATCGGTCGGGGAGACTTCCTTTGGAGAGCGCTCGATTCGCCGGGGGCACACAGCCCGAGGGCGGTGTCGGCCGGCTGCGCCACTCTGTAAGTCGATGCTACGCCTCGGGACGGCGGTTGTCTACCGCCGCGGACGCATGCTCTGCAGGATCCCCGCGTGACCGGCGATCGCGCCGATCAGGATCGCCCCCGCGGCGACATCGGTGCCGGGGAAGAGGATGCTCTCGCGTAGCTGTGCGCCGTCGCCGACGCGCGCGCCGTCGCCCAGCACAAGCGGGCCGGTGAGACGCACGCCGGCACCGATCCGCACGTCACGTCCGATCCACATCGGCCCTTCAACCTCGGTGTCCGGCCCGATCGGCCACTCGCCGGCGCTCTCCGCAACCACGACCCCGGGGGCAACCTCCTGGCCGTCGATCCGCAGGCGCAGCTCGCCGCGTAGCGCGTCGAAGGTGCCTTGACGTAGCTCGGCGAGTGAGCCCACGTCGTTCCAGTAGTCGCGCACCTCGTGGATGTGGAAGGGCACGTCGTTGGCCAACAGCGCCGGGAACACATCCTGCGCCCAGTCGACGAACGGGCGGTCGGGGAAGTAGTCGAAGATCTGCGGCTCGAAAATGTAGATGCCGCAGTTGCCGAGATCCGATAGCGCCTGCTCGGGTTCGGGCTTCTCCTGGAAGCCGGTGATCCGCCCCGCGCTGTCATGCAGCACCACGCCGTACTCGCGCGTATCCGTCACTTTCTTGACCGCCAGCGTCGCCACGCCACCGGCCTCGCGGTGGCGGGCGGCGAAGGCCCGCAGGTCGATGTCGGTGAGCGCGTCGCCCGAGATCACAAGAAAGGGCTCGTCGCCGAAGAACTCAGCGCAGCCGCGCACGCCGCCGGCGGTGCCCAGCAGCTGCGGCTCGGTGCGGTAGGACAGGCGCTCGCCGAAGTAGTCGCGGATCGACTCGGGGAAGTAGTGCAGGTTGGCGATCGTCTCGTCAAACCCGTGCTTGTCGAGCAGATCGACGATGTGCGCCATCACCGGCCGGTCCAGCACGGGCACCATCGGCTTGTTCATCTCGTACGTCAGCGGGCGCAGGCGGGTTCCGAGGCCTGCCGCGAGAACCATTGCTCTCATCGCGGCGGCAGGCTATCGGATCGTCGGCGCAAGTCCGGCGCCGCGGGCGTCAATACCGGTAGTGATCGGGCTTGTAGGGCCCCTCGACGGACACGCCGATGTAGGCGGCCTGGGCCTCGCTGAGCTGCGTCAGGCGCGCTCCGAGCGCGTCGAGGTGCAGGCGCGCAACCTTCTCGTCGAGGTGCTTGGGAAGCACGTATACGCGCTTCTCGTACTGGTCGTTCTTGGTGAACAGCTCGATCTGGGCGATTGTTTGGTTGGTGAAGGAGTTGCTCATCACGAAGCTGGGGTGGCCGGTGGCGTTGCCCAGGTTCAACAGGCGCCCCTCCGAGAGCAGGATGATCGCGTGGCCGTCGGGGAAGACCCACTCATCGACCTGTGGCTTGATGTTGATCCGCTCGATGCCCGCCACCTTCGTGAGGCCGGCGATGTCGATCTCGTTGTCAAAATGCCCGATGTTGCCGACGATCGCCTGGTGCTTCATGCGCGCCATCTGCTCGGCGCGGATGATGTCGCGGTTGCCGGTGCAGGTGACGAAGATGTCGCCCTCCCCCACCACTTCGTCGAGCGTCCTGACGGCGTAGCCCTGCATCGCGGCCTGCAGCGCGCAGATCGGGTCGATCTCGGTGACGACCACGCGCGCACCTTGGCCGCGCAGCGATTCCGCACAGCCCTTGCCGACATCGCCGAAGCCGCAGATCACGGCGAGCTTGCCGGCGATCATCACGTCGGTGGCGCGGTTGATGCCGTCCACCAGCGAGTGGCGGCAGCCGTAGAGGTTGTCGAACTTGGACTTCGTCACCGAGTCGTTGACGTTGATCGCCGGGAACAGCAGAGTGCCGTCCTGCGTCATCTCGTACAGACGGTGCACACCCGTAGTGGTCTCCTCGGTGACGCCTTTGATGCCCGCCCCGATCCGCGTCCAGCGTTGCGGGTCCTCGCCCAGCGAGCGCGTCAGCAGCGAGAGGATCACCTGGAACTCCTCCGGATGGGGCAACCCATCGGCACCCACCCCGGCCGGGTCGGGAACGGCATTGGCCGCCTCGTACTCGGTGCCCTTGTGCACAAACAGCGTGGCGTCGCCGCCGTCGTCGAGGATCATGTTGGGGCCGGCCGCTCCCGGTGTCCCATCCTCACCTGGCCAGCGCAGCGCCTGCTCGGTGCACCACCAGTACTCCTCCAGTGTCTCGCCCTTCCAGGCATAGACGGGCACCCCGCGCGGGTCATCGGGCGTGCCGTCGAGACCGAGCGCCACCGCCGCGGCGGCGGAGTCCTGGGTGGAGAAGATATTGCACGAGCACCAGCGCACCTGCGCACCGAGCGCGGTGAGCGTCTCGATCAGCACCGCCGTCTGGACGGTCATATGCAGCGAGCCGGTGATCCGCGCGCCCCGCAGCGGCTGGGCGTCGGCGTATTCGCGGCGGGTCGACATCAAACCGGGCATCTCGTGCTCGGCGAGCGTGATTTCCTTGCGCCCCAGCTCCGCGAGCGAGAGGTCGGCAACCTTGAAGTCGGAAGCGGGTGCGTCCTTCACGTCTGTCGCAGTGGCGGCAGGGCTAATTGCTGGCATGACGAATCTCCTGTGCGTTCAGGTGAGCGCCCTTGCTGCAAGGGAGGCCGAGCGTGGCGGATCAAGCCGTCGCAGCGCTCCTCGGCCGCTTCGGACGGTATCACACGCGCCGAGGCCGCTCAGGGCCTTTCCAATCGCACGCGCCGAGGCCGCTCAGAGCCTTTCCAATCACACGCGCCGAGGCCGCTCAGGGCCTTTCCAATCGCACGCGCCGAGGCCGCTCAGGGCCTTTCCATCGAGGCTGCTCAGGGCCTTTCGCAGACCTCAGCGGGCGGCGAGCTCGGCCTTGAGCTGTTCTAGGAGCTTCACGGGAGCCGGGTCGACGCCGCGCAGCGCGGCGAGGTAAACGGAGACCAGGTCGCCGAGCAACACCAGCGAGAACACCCGCTCGATCGTGGTTTGGCCGCGGGTCTCCACGTGGAAGCTGGCGGTGGCGTAGTCGACGATCAGCTTCTCGGTGAGCTCCATGCGCTCCTTCACCCGCGGGTGGGCGTCGGAGTCGTCGAGGAACACCGCCGCGAAGCGGCCCACCTCCGGGGCGCCTTCCCAGCCGACGATCTCGTTGTGGTCGAGCTCGGGCAGTTCGTGCGCGAAGCAGGGCAGCTTGGCGTTCTCGTTGATCTGGGTCTTCCAGCGGTAAGCGATCGGGATCGTCAGCCCGGCGCCGGCGACGACAGGCGCGCTGCCGAGCAACCCGCGAGCGAGTTCCTTGGCGAGCGAGTCCTCGGGGGCGTCGGGGCCCCACTCGGCGACGAGCTGCTCGGCGTGGGCGCCCGCCACGTCGATCTCGGAGGTCAGCCGCGGGCCGGCGCCGCACAGCGCGGCGACCTCCAGCGCGGCCACCGTCATGTAGGCGACGGCCGCGCGTGGCTGAAAGCCGCCGGGGAGCGGGATCACAGGCACCTTGTCGGTGCGCGCCAGCTCCGCGAGCCGACCGCCGGTCGTCACCACGACGCGCTGGGCGCCAAGTGCGCCGGCCGACTCGTAACAGGCGAGTGTCTCCTCGGTGTTGCCCGAGTAGCTCGCACACAACACCGTGGTCTCGGGCGTAGTCCAGGGCGGCAGCCCGTAAGCGCGGGTGACGAAGATCGGCCGCGAGGCGTGGTCGCCGAGTGCGGCGGCCGCGAGTGCGCCACCGATCGCGGAGCCGCCCATGCCGGCCACCACGAGCCCGCCGGGTGTGTCCCACTCGTTCATGATCGCCGACTCCACCCGCCACAGCGCGTCGCGCAGGTGCTCGGGCAGCGCGAGCACGTCGCTGAGCTGTCCCGAGCTGTCCACCTCGGCGATCGCCTCGCGGGAGAGCTTCGCCAGCACGTTCTCGGTCATGAAAACCTCACCGCTCCTTTGGGGAGGGTCACGAGAACCGTCAGCGCTCCTTCGGGGAGGGTCACGAAAACCTCAAGGCTCCGTCGGGCAACGTCACCCCCGGGAAGATACGCGCACCGCGGGACACGATGTTGTGCGCCCCGATCGTCACTCCCTCGCCCAGCACGGCGCCATCGGTGATCTGGGTGCCCTCGCCGATGCGACAGCCCGCGCCGACGATGCAGTCACGCAGCGTGCAGCCCGCGCCGATCTCCGTGCCGTTCATGATCACCGCGCGCTCCACTGTCGAGCCGGCGCCGACCGTGACGCCCTGGCCGAGCACCGCGAGGCTGCCGACGTGGGCGCCGGCGGCGACCCGCACACCGGGCTCGAGCACCGCGGGCGGGATCGCGCGGCCCTCGACCTGCACGTCCGGGGCGAGCGCCATGTAGTCGTCGCCCAGGCGTTCCCGCACCGCCGTGTTGACGTTGCCCTCGATGATGTCGAAGGTGCCCTTGAGGTAGCGCTCGGGGGTGCCGATATCCAGCCAGTAGCTCTCCGACGGGAAGCCGTAGAGCCCGTCGCCGATCAGCAGCGGCCACACCTCGCGCTCGATCGAGACGTTGCGGTCGGCCGGCACCAGCTCGAGTATGTCGCGCTCCAGCACGTAGGCTCCGGCGCTGATCAGGTTGGTGTACGCATGCAGCGGACGATCGTCCGCTGCGCGGCCAGCCCCGCGAGCGCCGGCACCCCCCTCCAGCAGGTCCGAGGAGGGCTTCTCCACGAACTCGTCCACCGCGTGCGTCGGTGTCAAGCGCACGAGGCCATAGGCGGTGGGGTCCTCGACGGGAACCAACGCCAGCGTGGCGCGCGCGCCGGTGCGCTCGTGCTGTGCGATCTGGGCGGTGAGGTCGATGTCGGTGAGCACGTCGCCGTTGAGCATCAGGAAGCGCTCGTCGAGCATCGACTCGGCGAACTTCAGCGCCCCCGCGGTGCCGCGTGGGTCGGGCTCCTCGACGAAGCGCAGCCGGATGCCGAGCGCGGAGCCGTCCCCAAGCACGTTGCGCACCGAGGTGGCGAGGAAGCCGCACGACATGATCACGTCTTCGATCCCGTGTAGGCGTAGCCATTCGATCATGAAGGCGATGAACGGCCGATCTACCAGCGGCACCACCGGCTTGGGGATCGTCGAGGTGAGCGGCCGCAGGCGTGTGCCCTCGCCGCCGACCAGGATCACGGCTTGCATGTCAGGACTCCCTCCTCGCCGAGCCGGCATCGTGTGCGATGCCTTCAACCACGCTCATCCGCGTCCGATCCCCTCATAGAGGAGTCCCGCCGCGCGCACGGCCTCGTCGTCGAGCGCGTTGCGGCCGTCGATCACGACGTTGCCGCGCATCGCCGCGGCGACCTCGCCCCAGTCGAGGTCGGTGCACTGCGGCCACTCGGTGACCAGCACCACGGCGTCGGCGCCACGCACTGCCTCCATCGCGTGATCGGCGAGCTGCAGGCCCGCCAGCAGCTTGCGCGCCTCGTGCTCGGCGACGGGGTCGTAGGCGCTGATCGTGGCCCCGTCCGCGGACAGGCGCGCGGCGAGCACCAGCGAGGAGGCCTCGCGCATGTCGTCGGTGTTGGGCTTGAACGCCAAACCGAGCAGCGCGATGTGCTTGCCGACGAGCGTGCCGAGATGCTTGTGCAGCTTGCCGATCACGCGGCGCTTCTGCAGCTCGTTGACCTCGATCACGGCGGTAAGCAACTGGAAGTGGTAGCCGGAGTTGCCGGCGAGCTGTTTGAGCGCCTCGACATCCTTGGGGAAGCAGCTGCCGCCGTAACCGATCCCGGCCTGCAGAAACTTCGGCCCAATGCGCGCGTCGAGGCCCATGCCGCGAGCGACTTCAACCACGTCGGCGCCGGTCTCCTCGCAGACGTTGGCGATCTCGTTGATGAACGAGATCTTGGTCGCCAAGAAGGCGTTGGAGGCGAGCTTCACCATCTCCGCGGAGGCGATGTCGGTGCGCACCAGCGCACCCTCCCCCGTGCCGCCGTGCGCAGCGGTAAGCAGCGGCCGGTAGAGCTCGACCACGGCGTCGCCGGCCCAGTCGCCGCCGTCGCCCACCACCACCCGGTCGGGGCGCAAGAAGTCATCGACGGCCGAGCCCTCCTTCAGAAACTCGGGGCAGGAGACGTAGCGCAGCCCGCCCTTGCCCTGCTCGCCGAACACGCGCTGGATCGAGGCGCCGGTACCGCAGGGCACGGTGGACTTCATCACGAGCGCGTGTCGGTCGGAGGGCGGGATCGCCTCGACGACGGCGTGCACCGCTGAGAGGTCGGCGTCCCCGGAGTAGGTCGGGGGCGTTCCGACGGCGACGAACAGCAGGCGCGCGTGCTCGAGCGCGGGCGCGAGCTCGGTGGTGAAGTGCATCCGCTCGGCGTGCTTTCGCAGTAACTCTTCGAGGCCGGGCTCGTAGATCGGCACCTCGCCGCGCCGTAGGCGCTCGATCTTCTCGGCATCGATGTCGACGCACCACACTTCGCTGCCCAGCTCGGCGAAGCCGGCGGCGCTGACCAGGCCGACGTAGCCGGTGCCGATCACGCCAACCGGCTCGCGCTCGCTGCTCATTGGATGGACTCTCGTTCGCTGTGCATAAGGCGGTGGTGCCGGAAGGCTAGCCGCTGCAAGCGGACAACGGCGTTGGGCCGGCCTACCAAAGCACCGGCACGCCGTAAGCGGCGATCCGCGCGTCGCGCGTGACCACGGTAAGACCCTCGCTCTGGGCCTGGGCGGCGATCATCCGGTCGAAGGGGTCGCGATGGTGCGCAGGCAGGGCGGCAGCCAGAAGGGCGTGCGTCGCCGAGACGGCCACCTCCACAAAACCTTCCTCAGAGAGAATGTCGAGCAGGGAATCGGGGAGCTCAAGCTTCCGTTGTGCTCGCTTGATCGCCAACTCCCAGATCGAGGCCGAGCTGAAGTACAGGGCGGTATCGGGACGTTCGATTGCTTTACGGGCGACGACGCCCAGCCTGGGATCGTCCCCCTGCCACCAAAGCAAAGCGTGGCTGTCGAGCAGCAGCGCGGTCAATCCCGCATACCAAACAGGCGCTCGATTTCCTCGTCGGGCTCGTCGAAATCGTCGCTCATCCAGATCTGGCCTTTTAGTGCGCCCGGCTTGCGCGGTTTGGGTTGAGCATCGGCATATCCGATGAGCTTCGCCACCGGGCGAGCGCCCCGGCGGATCACGATCTCTTCGCCACCAGCTGCGCGCTCGATCAGGCGCGAAAGCTGCGTTTTGGCCTCGGTGACAGTGACCATCTCGGACATGCCGAGATCATATCAGAACCTGGTTGACCTGGTCTGGTCGCCTTACCGTCTCGCGTTCTCAGCCGCCATCGACCGGGGTGGCCTCCTCGACCAGCACGAGCGCGCGGTTGTCGGCGAACTGGAGGTAGCCGGCGGACTGGTTGAAACGCACGATCTCGGAATCCGAGCGGTGCAGGCGCAACTCTGTGGGCTTGAGCGTCGCCAGCACCGGCTCGTGGTTGGCGAGGATCCCGATCGAGCCGGTGCCCGTGACGGTCGAGAGCATCTCGACCTCCTCGCTGAACACCGGCCCCTCGGGGGTGAGCACTTCGGCTTGAAATTTGGTGTGGGCCATTAGGCCTCCCTTTTCTGTTGACAGCGGCGCATGCGCCGCTGTCCCGACGGGCGCATGCGCCCGTCGGCCGGCCCGCGCATGCGCGGGCCGGTTCCGTTGAATTGGAAGAGCATCCCCGCCATTGCTATTTCTTCGCCGCCGCCACGACCTCGTCGATCGTGCCCTTCAGGAAGAAGGCGCTCTCGGGAACCTCGTCGTGCTTGCCCTCGATGATCTCCTCGAAGCCCCTGATCGTCTCCTCGATTTTTACGTACGCACCGGGCGTGCCCGTGAACTCTTCGGCGACGAAGAACGGCTGCGAGAGGAACCGCTCGATCCGGCGCGCGCGCTGGACGGTGAGCTTGTCCTCGTCGGAGAGCTCGTCGATGCCGAGGATCGCGATGATGTCCTGCAGCTCCTTGTAGCGCTGCAATATCTCCTTGACGCGGTTGGCCACGCGGAAGTGCTCCTCGCCGAGGATGTCGGCCTTGAGGATCGTCGAGGTCGAGTCGAGCGGATCGACCGCCGGGTAGATGCCTTTCTCGGAGATCGCCCGCGACAGCACCGTGGTCGCGTTGAGGTGCGCGAACACCGAGGCCGGCGCCGGGTCGGTGAGGTCGTCGGCGGGGACGTAGATCGCCTGCACCGAGGTGACGGAACCCTCGCGCGTCGAGGTGATGCGCTCCTGCAGCTGGCCCATCTCGGTCTCCAGCGTCGGCTGGTAGCCCACCTGGGAGGGCATCCGCCCGAGCAGCGCGCTCACCTCGGAGCCGGCCTGCACGAAGCGGAAGATGTTGTCGATGAACAGCAGCACGTCCTGGCCCTGGTCGCGGAAATATTCAGCCATCGTCAAACCGGACAAGGCGACGCGCATGCGCGCGCCGGGCGGCTCGTTCATCTGGCCAAACACGAGCATCGTCTTGTCGAGCACGCCCGACTCCTTCATCTCCAGCCACAGGTCGTTGCCCTCGCGCGAGCGCTCGCCCACGCCGCAGAACGCGGACAGGCCGCCGTGCTCCTTGGCGAGGTTGTGGATCAGCTCCTGAATCAGCACCGTCTTGCCCACGCCGGCGCCGCCGAACAGCCCGACCTTGCCACCCTTGGCGTAGGGGGCCAACAGGTCGATCACCTTGATGCCGGTCTCGAACATTTCGGTCGTCGGCGTGAGGTCCTCGACGCGCGGGGCGTCCTGGTGGATGCCGCGGCGCTCCACGTCCTTGGGCAGCTCCGCGCCGAGGTCGATCGGCTCGCCGAGCAGGTTGAAGATGCGCCCCAGCGTCGCCTCGCCCACGGGGACGGTGATCGGGCCACCGGTGTCGACCACCTCGACGCCGCGCGCCAGCCCGTCGGTCGTGTCCATCGCCACCGCGCGTACGCGGTCGTCACCGAGGTGCTGCTGCACCTCGCAGACGAGCACGCCCCCGCCCGCGCTCGAGCTTATGCCAGGCGCCTCCTCCTCCTCGCCGGCCGCCGGGCGCGCGACGGTGATCGCGTGGTTGATCTCCGGCAGGCGGTCGGGGAAGACGGCCTCGATCACGACGCCCTGGATCTCGTCGATGTGCCCGACGTTGCGCTTGGCGCCGTTGCCGTTGGCGGCCTTTGGCGCGGCTGGTGTTGACTCTGTGGCGATGCTGGCCTCCATGGTCTGATTCTCCTCTGTCTCTATCTCTCTATCGAAATTTTTGTGAACTACGCCGCTGAGGTGGTCGAGGAGCAAGCAAGACAAGGACGCAGGGAGCGCCGTGTGCTCTGCACACAAGCGACCCGAGGACGCAGTATTGCGCAGCTCATCGGCCGCCTCAGGAGAGGCCCTCGGCGCCCGCTACTACCTCCATGATCTCCTGCGTGATCTCGGCCTGGCGGGCGCGGTTCATCTGCAGCGTCAGGTCGGTGATGATCTCGCCGGCGTTGTCGGAGGCGCTGCGCATCGCGGTCATCTGCGCGCCGAAGAAGCCGGCGGCCGACTCCACGAGCGCCCGGTAGATCGAAGTCTCGATGTAGTCGGGCAGCAGTTGCTTGAGTACCTGCTCGGGGTCGGGCTCGTACTCGACCAGCGCGCGCCCTGCGCCATTGTCCTGCGCCGGCTCGGCCTCCTCCCCGGCAGCGGTGGCGTCGGTGAGCGGCAGCAGCGTCTCGCGCGTGACGACCTGCGTGAGCGGAGAGACGTAGGAGTTGAAGATCAGCTCGACGCGATCGAGTTGGCCGCCCACATACGCGTCGATCACGTCGCCCGCGACCGCGCTCGCGTCGGCGAAGGCGGGACGGTCGGAGAAGCCGGTGTAGCTGCCGCTCAGCTCATAGCCGCGGAACGCCAGCGAGGAGACCCCGCGCCGCCCGGTCGCATACCACGCGCTGCGCAGCCCTGCGGCAGAGAGCTCGCCGTGCAGGCGCACGCCGGCGCGGATCACCTGCGAGTTGAAGCCCCCCGCCAGCCCGCGATCGCCGGTGATCAGCAGCAGCCCGACGGTGCCGCTGCCGCCGCCCTCCGCGCCGCCACCCCTGCCACCCTCCGCGCTGCCACCGCCCTCGACACCGCCGGGCACGCGCATCAGCGGTATACGCGCGATCTCGCTGGTGCCGGCGGCGCGCGCCGCCTGGCGAGTCATCCGCGCGAGCGCCTCGGCGTAGGGGCGCAGCGCCACGATCCGCTGCTCGGCACGGCGCAGACGAGCGGCGGCGACCATCTCCATCGCACGCGTGATCTTCTGGATGTTCTTCACCGAGGAGATCCGGTTCTTGACGTCGCGCTGAGAGGCCATGGCGGTTGCGAGCGGCCGGCGCTAGGCCGCCGCCTTCGCCTCCTCTCGCGCAGCGTCGCCCTGCCCGGATGCGCCCGTCGCTGGCGCATCCTGCGCCCGGATCGGCGCATCCTCATCCAGCGGCTGGCCCTCCTCGTCGAGGTCGTAGCCGAAGTCACGCGCAAACGTCTCGACCGCGTCGTGGACGGCCTTCTGCGTCTCCTGCGACCAGTCGCCGCCGGCGATTTTGGCGCCGATGTCGGCGTGCTCGGAGTGCATCCGTTCGATCAGCTCGGCCAGGAACTCGCTCACCCGCTCCACGAGCAGGCGGTCGAGGAAGCCGGCGGTGGCGGCGTAGATCTGCAGCGTCTGATCCTCGACCGGCAGCGGCGCGCGCTCGTGCTGGTTGAGCGTCATCACCAGCCGCTCGCCACGGGCCAGCGTGCGCTGCGTGTCGGCGTCGAGGTCGGAGCCGAACTGCGCAAAGGCCTCCAGGTCGCGGAACTGGGAGAGCTCGAGCTTGATCCTCCCGGCGACCTTCTTCATCGGCCCGATCTGCGCGTTGCCGCCCACGCGCGAGACGGAGATCCCGACGTTGATCGCGGGGCGCACACCCGAGTTGAAGAGTTTGGACTCCAGGAAGATCTGCCCGTCGGTAATCGAGATCACGTTGGTGGGGATGTACGCGGAGACGTCCCCTGCCTGCGTCTCGATGATCGGCAGCGCCGTCAGCGAGCCGCCGCCGAGGTCGTTGTTGAGCTTCACCGCGCGCTCCAGCAGGCGCGAGTGCAGGTAGAAGACGTTGCCCGGGTAAGCCTCGCGGCCGGGCGGGCGGCGCAGCAGCAGCGACATCTGCCGGTAGGCGTAGGCGTGCTTGGTCAGGTCGTCGTACACGCACAGCGCGTGGCGGCCGTTGTAAAGGAAGTGCTCGGCCATCGCGCAGCCGGCGTAGGGGGCCATGAACTTGATCGGCGCCGCCTCGTCGGCGGAGGCGGCGACGATGATCGTGTTCTCCAGCGCGTTGTTTTCGTCGAGCGTCTGCGCGAGCGCCACGACCGTGGACATGCGCTGGCCGATCGCCACGTACACCGAGACGATGCCGGTGTCCTTGTTGTTGATGATCGCGTCGATCGCGATCGCGGTCTTGCCGGTCTGGCGGTCGCCGATGATCAGCTCGCGCTGGCCGCGGCCGATCGGGATCATCGCGTCGATCGCCTTCAGGCCGGTCTGCATCGGTTCCTTCACCGGCTGGCGCTGCACGACGCCCGGCGCCTTGAACTCGGCCGGGCGGGTCTCGGTGATCGGGATGTCGCCCTTGCCGTCAAGCGGACGCCCCAGCGGGTCGACGATCCGCCCCAGCAGCGCATCGCCGACAGGGATGTCGAGCAGCTTGCCGGTGCGCTTGACGGTGTCGCCCTCGGAGATGTGCTCCCACTCGCCGAACATCACCGCGCCGACGTTGTCGGACTCGAGGTTGAGCGCCAGCCCGGTGACCCCGTGCGGGAACTCCAGCATCTCGAAGGACATGCAGTTCTCCAGGCCGTGCAACCGCGCGATGCCGTCGGCCACCGACAGCACGGTGCCGACCTCGGTCAGCTCCGCCGCGCCGGCGTCGAGCCCGGCGATGCGGCTCTTCAAAATGCTCGTTATCTCATCTGGATTAATCTGCATGTGTCTCCTAGTTCATCCAACAGCCCTGTTGGTGTGGGCCACGAAAGTTGTCCATGCCACTTCTGGTAGGGGTACAAAAGTTGCTCACATGCGCCGGGGGCACTTCGTTCATGAAACCCCTCGCGCCACCTGCCTGCGCAGCTGCTCCAAGCGGCTGCGGATCGAAGCATCGAGGATCGAGTTGCCAACCCTGATCACAATGCCGCCGAGAATGTCGGGGTCCACGCGCGCGGCGAGCTGCACCTTGCGCCCGGCGCGCTCACCGATCGTCTTGCCGAGGCTCTCGGTGGTGGCGGGGTCGAGCTCGATCGCACTTGTGATCTCCACCGGCAGAATCTTGTTCTCCTCGTCCCACAGGCGCTCGTACTGGCGACGGATGTGGAAGATCACCGGCATCCGGTGGTTTTCGATCAGCAGGTTGAGGAAGTTCAGCAGCACCTCGTCGGCCCCGTCCAGCAGCTTCCCGAGCGCCTCCTGCTTCTCCTTGGTCGAGAAGTAGGGCGAGAAGAAAAACACTTCCAGTTCCCGGTTCCCGCGCAAAGCATCGGCCAGCTGCGCGAGCTGTTCGCGCAGCACGTCGAGCTTGCCCTGTTCGCGGGCAACCTCGAACAGCGAGCGGGCGTATACCTGGGCCAGCTCCTCCATATCAGGGGCACCCTTGCGGCCCGCTCGCCCTAGCCCAGGCAAGCACATCCGGGCCGGGACAGCGAATCGAGATCGGGATCATCAGAGGCGAGCGGGGCGTCATATCAATCAGTTCTGGCTCCCGGAGATGCTCGAGAAGTCCAGTTCGCCGAGCGCCTCCTCGACCAGCCGCTTCTGGTCGGCGTCGGTGAGCGACTTGCGCGTGACCTTCTCGGTGGCCATGATCGTGAGGTCGGCGACCTCGCGGCGGATGTCGTCGAGCGCCCGTTTGGTGGCCGCCTCGATTTCGCGCTCGGCCTTCTTGGCGGCCTCGGCTACGAGCTCCTGCCCGCGCTCCTTGCCCTCGGCCTCGTGCGACTCGGCCGTCTGGCGGGCGCGCTGGACGATCTCTTCGGACTGCGCGCGCGCCTCCTTGAGCCGCTCGCGGTATTCGGCGAGGATCTCATCCGCCGCCTGGCGGGTGTGCTCGGCCGCGTCGATGTCGCCCTCGATCTTCTGTACGCGCGCGTCGAGAGCTTGGCCTATCAAAGGGAAAACCCACTTGCGCAAGATGTACAGCGAGATGGCGAACACCACGATCGTCCAGACCATCAGCCCCACGTTGGGGCTGATCAGGAACGATCCGCTTGCGATCGGGAGGTTGGCGGTGAGAGTCATCGTGGCCTACAGGAAGAAGGCGATGAACCCGCCGACGAGACCGTAGAAGAAGCACGCCTCGGTGAGCGCGAAGCCGAGCCACTGGTCGCGCTCGACCTCGGCGCGCAGCTCGGGCTGGCGGGTCTTGGCCTGGATCGAGGCGTTGAACACCGCACCGATGCCGGCGCCTGCACCGGCCGCGCCGCCGCCGGCGCCGACGCCGAGCGCGATCGCCCGACCGGCGTCCTGGCTCTGCTTGATGATCGGTTCAACGGTCAGGATCAGTGGGTGCAACACACCGAAAAAGTGGAGAAACCCCATTGCTCGATAGCTCCCTTGTTTGTTTAGTGGCTCGCGACCGCGCCACCGAGATAGATGGCAGTCAGGATGGAAAAGATGAAGGCCTGCAGGCCGGCGATCAGCACGGCCTCGAACAGGAAGATCATGACCCCGAAGGGCAGCAGAAACCACGACACGACCTGCAGGCCGACGAGCACTCCGAGCTCCCCGCCCATGAACGCGATCAGCATGTGGCCGGCGAGCAGGTTGGCCCACAACCTCACCGTCAGCGAGATCAGCCGCAGGAAGTTGGAGAGGATCTCGATCGGGTAGATGAGCAGGACGATCGGGCCTTTGACGCCGCCCGGCATCAGGCTTTTCACATAACCGACCGGCCCGTGGTGCTTGATCCCCTCGTAGGTGAAGAGCACAAACACGCTCAACGCGAGGATCAGCGGGAAGGCGACGTTGGTGTCGGCCGCGTAGATCTGCAGCGATGGGATGTGCGCCCCGAACACGTTGAAGCTCTCGCCCGAGTCGACCGGCAGCGGGATGTAGCCGATCAGGTTCGAGACGAGGATGAACACGAAGATCGTGGCGATCAGCGGGAAGTACCTCCCTTCCATCTCCGGGTCCAGGTTTTCCTGGGAGATGCGACGCATGAAGTCGTAGTACATCTCCACCGCGACCTGCAGGCGCCCGGGGCGCTGCTGCAGACGCCGGGCGACGTAGAACATCACCCCGAGCGTGATCCCGACCGTGAGCAGCAGGTAGAGGATGGCCTTGTTGAAGGCGATCGGCCCGACCTGAAACCAGGTGTCGAGTTTGAACTCGTCGGTCGGCGAGAAGGCGCCGCTGGCGACGGCCGGGGCCTTGTGCGCCGTGGCGCCGAACAGGATCACGAATAGGACGATCCCGCCGAGCCATAGACCGAGCACCCCGTAGAGGACCTTCCGCCCCTGGCTCATCCGGGTGGGCGGGGTTCCATTCTCGGACGGCGCGGACGGGGGGGTGGGCGAAGCTCCCATACCAGGCGCCATCCGCGGAGCCTCCGCAACCGCGCTCATCGCTCGAAGCCCTCGCGTCCGCGGAACACGCGGGTGACGAAGGCCACCGAGTACGCGGCGAAGATCGTCAACGCCGCCGCGAGCCCATCGGAGCGGCCGCCGGCGGCGCCCGCGACGACGATCGCCCCCGCGAGCAGCCAGATCCGCCCGAACGACTCGGCGATATCGAGTCCGAGCCGGGACCCCGACGGCCGCGCGCGAGCGATCCAGCGCTGGTCGGTGTGCGCGAGTACGCGCTGCACCAGCCACGCACCCGCCGCGATCAGCAGGCCGAAGGCGGGCGCGCCGAGCGCGAGCGCCACGGGTGTGGCGAGTACCACGAGCACCACGTCGAGGTACTGCAGCAGCTGCAGCGGGGACCGGCTGACGACCGGGCTTGCGCCGGCATGGCTCAGGGCAGGGGCCATCGGTTCTGGCTCGTGATTGGGCATGGAAGTTGGCTGGCACCCTACAGACGAAAGAGCCAAGCGCGTCCGCCCGCGGCGGACTCTCGCCCCCGACCCTCCTCTGGCCGTCTGTGGCAGCGCGCGGAGTCTACCTTATCTGCGACTTAGTAACAAGTTTGTGACATGCGGCTCATGCAGAGGCCCGGGCCGGCCGGAGCGCCGTCCGCGAGCGCCACGCCGCTTCGAGGGCACGCACGAGCACGACGGCGAGGCCGGTGGTGGCAACGCCCGCGAGCACGTCGAACAGGTAGTGGTTGCCGGTGGCGAGAACCGCCAGGCAGGTGATACACGGGTAGACGATCGCCAAGCACCGCACCAACAAGCGCTTGGACATCGACCACATCACCAGCGAGCACCACACCGCCCAGGCCATGTGCAGCGAGGGCAGCGCGGCGAACTGGTTGGCGACCGTGGCGAGCGGGCCGGTGTGCCAGCCGCCGAGCGCGTGCGTGGAGGCCACCACGTCGTTGAAGCCGCTGCCGGGCAGCAGCCGCGGCGGCGCGGTCGGGTAGAGCCAGAAGACGGCGAAGCCGATCGCGTTGATCATCACCAGCGTGTTGCGCAGCGGCCGGTAGATGTCGGCGCGCCGGTACCACAACCAGCCGAGCAGGCCGAGGGTGACGACGAAGTGGGCGTTGTCGTAGTAGTCGGCGAGCAGCAGACCGAGCGTGTGGTGGTGGGTCAGCCAGCGGTTGAGTGTCAATTCGGGGTCGAGCCCGAGCGAGCGCTCCAGGTGCAGCACCCCCCAACCATGCGCAAGCGCGGCATGCAGCCGAACGGGCGCCAGGTTGTTGATCGCGTCATAGACCCAGCACAGCCACGCGATCACCAGCGCCTCGGCCCACAACGGGCTGCGCTTCGTTGTTTCCATTGCGGCAGCTTAACGAGCCATCAGGGCGCAACCGGCGCCAGACCACGCTCGCCGAGCGTGTCGAGCACTCGCGGCAGCGCCGCAACCGTGCGCCGCCAGGAGCCCGGCGCGGAGTAATCGTCGGCGTCGTGCAGCAGCAAGATCGAGCCCTCGCCGGCGCCGGCGGTGAGCAGCGCGGCGATCGACTGCGGTGTTGCGCGCGCCTCCCAGTCGCGGCCCCAGCGGCTCCACAGCAGCGTGCGCCAGCCGCGGCCGCGAGCCACCGCCAGGGCCGCGGCGTTGGACACCCCGTACGGCGGGCGGTAGAGCACCGGCGAACGGTCCGTGGTCTCCTCAATGACGCCGAGCGCGCGCAGGATGTCCTCGCGAGCCTGCGCAGGCGTCAGGCGCAACAGGTTGCGATGGCGGTGGCAATGTAGGCCCACCCCATGTCCGGCCGCGACGATCTCGGCGGCCAGCGTAGGGGCGCGAAGAACCTGCTCGCCCACCAGAAAGAAGGTCGCCCGCACGCCTGCGTCGGCGAGAATCTCGAGCACGGCCGGAGTGCCCTCGCGGTGGGGCCCGTCGTCGAACGTGAGCGCGTACCCGGTGCCACTGCCGGTGCGGTCCTCGATCCCCCCCCACCGGCAGAGTGGCGCCACGACGCACGCCGCTGCGCGCCGCGCACCCCCGGCCCGACCCAGGCCGGCGCCGTCGCTCACATAGCGCGCCCTGGCTCCCGCGAGCGCCGGCAGGGCGTAGCCGACCGTGCATGTAAGCGCTGCCCCGCCCACCAGCGCGGCGAGAAGACTGCGATCATCGGGGGCTGGCATGGTTGAACTGATCCTCGGCATCCTCGCGGCGGTGGCGGCGGCAACCCTGTACAGCCTAGGGTTTTCCTTCCAGGCGTTGGAGGCCCGCGAGGCGCCCAGCAGCGAGCAGCTGCGCCCCGCGCTGGCGCTGCGGCTGCTTACGCGCATGCGCTGGCTGGGCGGCACGGGGCTGTCGATGCTGGGTTGGCCGCTGCAGCTGCTGGCGCTCAGCCTCGCACCGCTGGTGGTGGTGGCGCCGGCGCTGGCGCTGGGATTGCCGGTGTTGATGGTGATGGGCGAGCGGATGCTCGGCGAGCGCGCCGGCCAGCGCGAGTACTTGGCGGTGGGAGCGATCGTGCTGGGCGTGGTCGGCGCGGGATTGTGCGCACCGGCACGCACAACCACGCACGCGCACTGGACCGTGCTCGCGATCGTGCTGGGCGGACTGGCGCTGGCGAGCCTGCTCCCCTACCTGCTGCTGCGCCTCGGCAGACCGCTGCCGATCGTGACGATGCTCGGCGCGGGGCTGGCGTTCGGCTTCAGTGGGGTGGCGACCAAGCTGGCGTCCGACGACCTCGCGAACGCCTACATCGGGGCGGCGATCGGCTGGGGTTTGGCGACCGGCGGCGCCTCGGCGATCGCCACGCTCAGCGAGATGAGCTCGCTGCAGTCGCGCCCGGCGATCCAGGTTGCTCCGGTCGTGTTCGTCATCCAGACGGCGGTGCCCGTGGCGCTGGCGCCGATCCTGTTCAACGAGAGCTTCGCCACCACCCCGGGCGGGGGGGTGCCGCTTGGGATCTCGCTGGCGGTGGTGGTGGCGGGCGCCGCCGTGCTGGCGCGCTCGCCGCTGCTGTTGGCGCTGATGACCGGGGAGCAGAAGACCGCGACGCATGACGACGGCGGCATGGCGAAACACCAGGCGGACAAAGAGCCACTGCCGGCCGACGCAGCAGCGCCCCGGGACGCGGTCAGCGCAAGCCAGTGAGCTTGGCCAGCGACTCGGCCGAGAGCCCCTCGGAGCCGAGCTTGGCGACCAGCCGCTCGACGCCGCGCACGGAGGCGGTCGATCCGTTGACGCTCACTACCAAAACATCGCCGGTTCGCATCGGGCGCTGAGGCAGTGCCGCGGTGGCGTTGAGCCGCAGCGTGCCCTTGACGGGGATCGCACCGATGGCGCGGGTGAGCAACAGCTGCCCCACGGTGAGGCCACCGGCGGGTTCCAGGAAGTAGAAGCGATGGCGCAGACCAAGCGCCCGCTCCTGCCCGCGCAGCGCGCCACCGGAGTCCACCCAGCGCAGGATGCTCGAGCCCGGCGGCAGCTCGGGCAGCAGTTCGTCGTGCAGGGAGCGCAACGCGGCGATCGTGGCGGAGGTGTGCGCGCCGTAATCGGAGAAGGAGACGTGGATGCCGTGCGCGGCGAGCTCGCCCGCCACGCTCGTTACCTCGCCGGCGGGAGCACGCACGATCACGCTGACGTCGTGGCGGTTGGTGGGCACCCGCGCGAGCTCGTGGACGTGCAGCACCGCCTTCGCCAACGCGCTGACCTCGTCGGTGGACATCGTCCACATGCCGACACCCAGCACCACCACCAGTTGCGCACAGAACGCCGCCAAGCGCAGCCGCCACAGGGGGATCGGGCGCACGCGCCGGGGCGCGTCCAGCACGATGTCGACGGCGTGAGGATGCTCCCCCGGATGATCAGCCGCCGTGGGCGAGCCGCCGGCCTGCACGGACAGACGATCCACCACCGCGGCATCCACCGACAGGGCAGGCGCGGGCGGGGTCACGTCGGCGAAGCTCGCCTGCACGTGCTCGCGCAGCTCGCCGGTGTCGTTGGCGAGGCGCAGCAGCTGCAGGTCGGCCATCGCGCGGGTGTTGAGACGGGCGTGCCCGACCGGCAGGCCGTAGGAGACGACGGGCGTGCCGGTGGCCTTCGCCTCCAGGCAGGTGACCCCGCCGGTGGAGTGCACGAGCGCGTCGGCGGCGGCGAGCAGCTGGGGCATCGCGTCGGTGAAGCCATATACGTGCACGCGCGGCTCGGCCGCGAAAGTCTCCGCGATCCGCTTCTGCAGCTGCTCGTTGCGCCCGGCGAGGCAGACGATGCTGGAGACCTCCGAGACGCGGCACAGCTCGCGCACGGCGCCCTCGACATCGCCGACACCCCAGCCACCGCCGGAGACGACCACCATGCGCCCGTCCTCGGGCAGCCCGAGCGCGCGCCGGGACTCGAGCGCACAGCGGGGCTGCAGGAACTCGGCGGAGATCAGCGGGCGCACGAGGCGCGCGCTGCCCTCCCCCGCGATGCGCTCGACCGAAGGCATCGACTCGCCGTACATCACGAGGTGCATGTCGATCCCGGGTTGGGCCCAGAAGAACAGGCCGGTGAGGTCGGTGATCGTGGCGACCGTCGGGCAGCGCACCGCGCCGGTGCGGCGCAGGCGCGCGAGCACGACGGTGACGGCGGGGTAGGTTGAGACGATCACGTCGGGGTCGTACTCGGCGATGCGCCGCGCGAGCGGGCGGGCGCCGAACAGGCGCAGCTGCCAGCGCGTGAGCCAGCGGACCGGGGGGATGCGCTCGAGCAGCCAGTAGACCAGCGAGTAGCTCCAGGGCAGGAAGCGCAGCTGCACGCGGTAGCCGTCCTGAACCACTTGGCGCAGCACGCGCCCCATCGCAGCGAGGCCGTCGATGATCGTGACCTCGGCCGGCTGCGGCGCATCTTCGATCTGCTGTGCCAAGGCACGCGCGGCGGCAGCATGGCCCTCGCCGACATCGGCTGAGAGGATCAGAACACGGCGCGGCCTACCTTCGATGGTCGTGTCGTCAGAATGTCCCATATTGCCTCGGGTCCCAGCCCGGCGCAGAGCGCGAGGCAAAGCGTACAGGGCAAAGCGGAGCAGTTGCACGTCCATGGGACGGCGAAAACACAATCTCAATCTTCGCCGGCGCCGGCCGGCGTCCTCTCTGCCGCGGGTTATTCACGCGTCGCCTACCGCGGCGCCGCCAGGCCGGCGTCCTGCAGCCGGCGCCTCTAGCCGGCCTTGGCGAACAGCGCTTCGGCGGCGGGCGTGGCGGGCAGCTGCCCGAGCGAGCGCAGCTCCCTTACCAACACCCAGAAGGCGGGGCGGGGCGTCCCGTGGGGGCCGATCAGCCCGGAGTCCCACGGTTCGTGCCGGCGGACGCCGGCACTCCACTGGTAGAGATAGACCCGCGCGATGCGCGGGGAGAGCGGGATCAAGCGGTTGAACACGAAGCTCATGACCTTGGCGGCGTGGGAAGCCGATTCGGGGAAGTCGTGGCTGGAGTGGTTGTGGCGGGCGACGACACCGCCGGTCTCGGTGAACCAGACCTGCGAGTGCGTGGCGCGCAACAGCGCCTTGGTCGAGGCGGTGGAAAGGCGGTTGGCGCCGATGTAGTTGTGCAGCCCCCAAATCCCCGGTTCGTAGCCGAGCGCGTGGCGCAGCCGCTCAGCCCACGTAGCCATCCCCCCCACATCGAGCAGTTCGGCGCCAAGCACGTTGCAGGAGGGGCAGATGGCGCGCATCCGGCGGTAGTAGGCGGCCACCAGGCCGGGGCTGCGGCAGGTCGGCTGCCCGCAATAGTTGGCCTCGTTCCAGGTCGCGAAGTCGGTGACCCAGGGGTAGCGCGCGTGCAACACCCGGAACTGGTGGGCGAGCTGGGCGGCGCTCGGCAGCAGCCGGTGACGACGGGCGCGCCACGAGTGTTCGAAGCTGATCAGCGGATGCACGCCGTCGGCGCGGGCGGCGCGCAGCCAGCTGGCGAGCGCCCTCGATTCGGCGCGGCTTTCCAGGGCATCCCAGCCGATCGAGAGGCGCGCGTAGCGGATGCCGAGCGTCTGGAAGCGCGCTTCGGCGAACATCGCGGGGTGCTGCTCGCCGATGCCGACGACGAGGTGGGGCATCCGGCCGGAGCCCGGCCGGCCCGACCCTGCCTGTTCAGGCGCCGATCCCTGTTCGCCGGCCGCCGCGCCCGCCGACCCGCCGGCCGCCAGCGCGAACAGCAGGGCGAGCGCCAATGCGCCCAAGATGACCCGCGGCGCCTTCACGAAGCGATCGTTTGGAACTCGCCGGTCTCCGGCGAGGCGGACTGTGGGGGGATCGACTGAAACTCGCCGGTCTCCAGGTCGCGCGCAACGCCGCTCTCGATCTCCGAAGTGGACGCCTGCGGCCGCAGGCGCCGCAGGCGGATCGAGTCGAGGCGGCGGAACTTGAGGATCTCCAAGACGTAGACGAGGTAGACGGAGGCGATCGCGACGAGCAGCCCGAGCGAGGCCATCACCAGCGTCCAGCCGAGATAGAGGTGGCCTTTGTGGTTGCTGTAGGGGACGAAGCGCAGCGCCAAAGCGAAGCCGGCGAGCAGCAGCGTCCACGAATACAGGTAGGCGATCGTGCGCCGGCGGGAGAAGCCGATCCGGGCCATGCGGTGGTGGAAGTGCTCGCTGTCGGAGGCATAGATGGGGCGGCGGTACTTCAAACGCTTCAGAACCACAAAGGTTGTGTCGAGGAACGGCACGGCGAGCAGAATCAAGGGCAGCACGAAGGACAGCACCACCTCGGTCTTGACCGCGCCCTCGACCGTGAGGCAGCCCATCAACAGGCCGAGCAGGTTGGCGCCGCAGTCGCCCATGAACGAGGAGGCGGGAGGAAAGTTGTAGAGCAGGAAGCCGAGCGAGGCGCCGGCGATGATCGCCGCGAGCACGCCGGAGGGCCAGCGTCCAAGATCGAACGCGATCACCGCGAGCGCGGCGGCGACGATCGCGCAGACGCCCGCGGCGAGCCCGTCGACGCCGTCGGAGAAGTTGACGACGTTCATCAACGCCACCAGCCCGACGACGGTGATCGCGCCACCGGCGTTGGGGAAGTGCAACAGGCCGACGAACGGCAAAGCGATCAGTTCGACGGTGATGCCGTAGTGCACGACGATCAACGCCGCGAGCACTTGGCCGACGAGCTTCACCGCGGGCGGCAGCTCGAAGCGGTCGTCGATCGCCCCGACGAGCGTGATGAACGCCGCGGCGATCAGCATCCCGTGCCAGATCCGTTCGTCGGGCAGCCACAGCAGGCCGGCGATCAAAGCCCCGGCGAAGATCGCCAAGCCGCCGAGCAGCGGTGTGGGCCGGTCGGAGAGCCCCCGCTCACGCGGCTGATCGATCGCCCCCACGGCATGCGCGAGCCGCATCGTGAGCGGCGTCAGCAGCGCCGTCGCGGTGGCAGCGGCCATGAAGGCGTACAGCGCGTCGAGCTGGTGAGTGCTCATAGCCCGCAGAAAGCATCGCAGGCGCGGGCGTCAGATGAGCACCTTCTCCAGTTCGGACTGCCCGACCGGCCCGGCACGCACGATCTGCCAGCGCCCGTGTGCCTCGTACTCGCGCAGGTCGAGCACCGTGGAGGCGGTGCCCGGCAGCTCGCCGCCGTCGAGCACCAGATCGGCGCCTTCCCGCAGCGCGGGCGCAATGTCCTCCAGGCGCTTGGCCTCCGGTCCGCCTGAGAGGTTGGCGCTGGACTGCATAACGGGGAGGTCCACCGCACCCAGCGCAGCCACGTGCGCGGGCAGCAGCGGCACGCGCAGGCCAAGCGAATCGGAACCGCCCGTCAGTGGGAAGCGCCGGCGCGGGTTGGGCAGCAGCACCGTCAGCGACCCCGGCAGGAGGGCCAGGAGCGCCGCGCGCTCCCGCGCGCCAAGCTCCGGGAGCACGTCGAGCGCCGGTGGCAGCGAGAAGAACATCACCGCCGCTGGGCGCTCCGGCGGCCGGCCCTTCAGCCCATAGAGCCGCCGCACCGCTTCGCGATTGAGCGGATCGCAGGCGAGGCCGTAGACCGTGTCCGCCGGGAAAACCACCACGCCGCCGGCGAGCAGGCACTCGCGCAAGCACCGGGCATCGGTCGCATCGAGCACAAGCGCCATTATCCATGCAGACCCCCTGTACAATGCGCTACATGGCAGCGACGCCGAAAGCCAAGTCACGGGGACCGTGGACTCCCGAGGAGATTGCGCGCAACGAGCGCGTCAACCAAGCCCGACGCGCGCGCGACCAGCGGAAGACCCCGGAGGAGCGTCTAGAGGAGACGCTGCGTCTTAGCCGCTTCATCAGCGAGCTGCAGCAGGGCGTTTCCGGCGATGTTCGAGCCAGATGATCTGCTCCTCGCGCTGACCAAGGCGCAGATCGACTTCATCGTCATCGGAGGGGTTGCGGTTGGCGTTCATGGATTCGTGCGCGCCACCAAGGATCTGGACATCGTTCCTAATCCAAGACCCGAGAACCTGACGCGACTTGCCCGCGTTCTCGTTGACATCGGCGCCCAGCATGACGGCGTCGGCGACTTCCCGCCCGACGAGTTTCCTTTCGATCCAACCGACCCGGCGCAGCTCGCCGAGGGGGCGAAGCGCTTGAGCTAGGGGCCACGAGCAGCGCGAGACAACCCACTAATTGCAACCCAGGGCACGCCGAACTTCAGCCACCCCGCTCCCCTACCACCACACGCTCGATCCCGGCGAGGTCGCGCTCGGTGCGTACAGTCGCGAAGCCCGCCCCACACATCAGCTCGCCGACCGCCTGCGCCTGGCCGGCGCCGACCTCCAGCGCCGCGCAGCGGATGCGCTCGCGGTCGGCCAGCTGGGTGAGCAGCGCGCGGATTGTGGCAAGGCCGTCGGGGCCGGCGAACAGCGCCTCGGGCGGCTCGTGGCGGAGGATCTCCGGCGCGAGCGTCAAGCGCTCGGAGTCGGCCACGTAGGGGGGGTTGCAGAGCAGCGCATCGAATTCGTCGGGCACGCCTTCCAACAAGTCGGCGTGCAGCCATCGCACGTCCAGGCCCAGCTTTGCCCCGTTGGCGCGCGCCAGGTCGAGCGCCTGCTCGCTGGCGTCGCTGCCGCTTATGTCGAGGTCGGGGCGCTCGTCCTTCAGCGCCAGTGCGACCGCGCCGCTGCCGGTGCCGAGGTCGATTACGCGCGCGCCCTTGGGCAGGCCGAGGCCGATCTCGACCAGCAGCTCGGTCTCCGGACGTGGGATCAACGCGCGGCGGTCCACGTCCAGCTCCAGGCGGCGGAAGCCGCGTTTGCCGGTGATGTAGGCGACCGGCTCGCGCAACACCGCGCGGCGGCGCACCGCGTCTTGGAAGGGCCGCACCGCGGCGCCGGTGACGGTGAGCTCGTCGTCGGTGATCAGCCGCGCGCGGTCCACATCCAAAACGTGGGCGAGCAGCACTTCGGCGTCGAGGCGTGGCGTTTCCACGCCGGCGGCAGTGAAGGCTGTGATCGCGCCGGTCAATGCTTCGCGCACGCCAACCGCTTGCCAGTTAGGAGGCTTTCCCCTCGACACCGTCTGCATAACTTATAGGTTATCGTGTGAGCATGCCCGACCCCGCTGCGCTGCTCAGAGCCTCCCGCCATCGCGCGGGCCTGACACAGCGGCAGCTTGCGCTCCGCCTGGGTGTGAGTCAGGCAGCGATCGCGAAGCTGGAGCGCCCGGGGGCAAATCCGACCTTCGAGACCCTGGCAGTAGCTGTGTGGGCAACCGGACACCGCCTGGAGCTCGGGGCCCCAGCGCGGCGCGGCGGCGTGGACGAGAGCCTCGTCCGCCGGCAGCTCGAACTGTCACCCGGCGAGCGGCTGCGCGGGCTCGAAGCGATGCACGCCCAGGCGCGCGCGCTCGCCCTGGCAGGGGCGCGGAGCCGCGGTGACCACGCCTGAGTCCTGGCTGGACCAGCCGGCCTTCAAGCTGGGCAGCCTGCTGCGCCGCCTGACAGAGGCGGGAGTCGACTTCGTGATCGTGGGCGGCGTGGCGGTGGTGTTGCAGGCGAGCCCGCGCTTTACCAGGGATCTCGACATCTGCTACGCGACCGAGCAGGACAACCTCCTGCGGCTCGGCGGCGTGCTGGTCGATCTTGGTGCGATGCTGCGCGACATCGATGAGGATCTGCCGTTCGTGCCCGACGCGCGCACGCTGACACGGACACAGATCTTGACGTTGAGCACCGGCGAGGGCGACATCGACCTGCTCGTCAACCCCGACGGATCGCCTGATTATGCGCGGCTGCGCTCCAGGGCTGACCTGATGGACCTCGATGGCCTCACCGTGGCCGTCGCCTCGATTGAGGATCTGATCGCGATGAAGCGTGCCGCCGGCCGACCACAGGACCTGCTCGACCTCGAATCGCTCGAGCTCGCCCGCCGACGGCTCAGGTAGCTCCTCACGCCGCCGCCTGCGCCTCCAGCCGCCGGCGCTTCTCGTCGGACTGCAGCGCCTGCGTGAACTCCTCCAGCTCGCCTTCCAAAACCGCGTCGAGGTTGTGCGTCGTCAGCTTGATGCGGTGGTCGGTGACGCGCCGCTCGCCGTAGTTGTAGGTGCGGATCTTCTCGGCGCGGTCGCCGGTGCCTACCTGCGCACGGCGGTCGGCCGCCAGCTCGGCCTGCTGCTCGGCGAGCGCCCGCTCGTACAGGCGCGCGCGCAGCACGCGCAGCGCCTTCTCGCGGTTTTGCAGCTGCGACTTCTCGTCCTGCATCGCGACGACGATGCCGGAGGGCTTGTGCGTGATGCGCACCGCCGAATCGGTCGTATTGACCGACTGGCCGCCGGGGCCAGTGGAGCGGTAGACGTTGATCTGCAGGTCGCCCGGGTCGATCGCCACCTCCACCTCCTCGGCCTCCGGCAGCACCGCCACGGTCGCGGTCGAGGTGTGGATGCGGCCCTGCGACTCGGTGGCGGGCACGCGCTGCACGCGGTGGGTGCCGCCCTCGAACTTGAACACCGAGTAGGGCCCGTCGCCCACCGCGGCGCCGGCGCCCGCCTGGCCGGGCCCCGGCTGGCGCGCGTAGCCGCCGGACCCGCCTGCCCCCGCCTTGATCGCAAACGTGTACTTGCCCTCCCCCACCTCCAGCGACTCGCTCTGAAAGCCGCGCCGCTCGGCGTAGCGGGTGAGCATCCGGTAGAGGTCGCCCGCCCACAGCCCCGCCTCATCGCCACCGGCGCCGCCTTGGATCTCGACGATCACGCTCTTCTCGTCGTTGGGGTCCTGCTCGACCATCGCCAGACGGATCTCCTCCTCCACTTGCTCGATCCGCTCGCGTGCCGCGCGCAGCAGCTCGCGTACCTCGGGGTCCTCGCCGTCCTCGCTGAGCAGCTCCTCCGCGCCGGCCGCGTCGTCCTGCGCACGGCGCCACTCCCCGGCGAGCTTCGCCGCCGGCTCCAGCTGGCTGTAGGCGCGGCCGGTCTCCGCGTAGCGCACGCGGTCGCCGATCACGGCGGGGTCAACCAGCTGCGCGCCCAGCTCCGCGAAGCGGGTTTCGATCTGCTCGACGAGGTCTTCGATCATCTCAAGGCCAGTCTATGGTCCGACCGCCAATGCTCGCCTTTGGGGCGAATCCCACGCTGGTGGTAGGCTTCTACCATGCAGGTGGCAATTGATCGCGCCGGCAGGGTGGTCGTTCCGAAGCGCATGCGCGAGGAACTGGGGTTCTCCCCGGACACGCCGCTTGAGGCCGAGGTGGTGGACGGGCGGCTGGAGCTGTCGGTGCCCCGTGAGCCGGCGCAGCTGATCGTCGGCCCCCATGGTCGTTCCTTCGTGGCCACCGACGCCCCGGTCACCGACGAGGACGTAAGGCGCACGCTTGAAGCGGCGCGGGAACGTCGGTGAGCAGGGCGGCCGACAGCAGCATCGCGATCGCAGCGCTGCTCGCCGGCCATCCAGCACACGACGCCGCCGCCGAGGCACTGGCGGGTTGCAACGCCACGATCGCACACGTGGCGGCCGAGACCTACAGCGTCCTCACCCGGCTGCCGCCCCCCAACCAGGCCGATGCCACCACCGCGGCCGCCGTACTCGAGGAACGTCTATCGGCGACATTCGCCACGTTGAGCGCAGGCAACTACGCGCAGGCCCCCGCTCGGCTCGCCGCCGCCGGCATCGGCGGCGGCGCAACCTACGACGGACTGATCGCGCTCACGGCGCTGGAGCACGAGCTCGAGCTGTTCACGCGAGATCGCCGCGCCATGCGCTCCTATACCGCGCTGGGGCTTCGTTTTACCGTGGTGGAGTAGAGCACTGGCGCGGGTGACCGTCCCCCCGCGCCAGCCGCCCAAGCCCTTACTTGCGGCCGCCGCCCTTCGTGCCCTTGCCCTTCCGCTTGCCCTTGTCTTTCTTCTTCTTGTGTTTGGTCTTCTTCTTGTGTGTGGTCGTCTTCGCCTTGGAGCAGCCGGTGACGGCGATCTTGGTCGTCTGGTTGAAGGTGGCGCCGTTTTGGGCGATGAAATCGGTGGGCATCGTGAGGTTCTTGGCGGTGCAGAGGTTCCCGAGCGCCGTCAGCGCTGAGTAGGGGCCCTCGGGGAGATTCAGTTCGAAGCTCGTAACGGGCTGGTCGGGGACGGTCTTGAACGTGCTCGAGGTGACGCCGGCTTTGCTGATGAACGTGTCGCCGACGAGATCGATCGTGACGCCGTAGCCCTGCAGGACGACAATCAGGTTCGGGAACGCTTCGCCGCCGTTTGAAACGAAATACGCCGGGCCTTCAAGCGGGACGGGAACCAGCGGCGTGATCGCCTTTCCATGGCCGACAATCGACGCAGCCGGACACCCAGCAGGGTCAGCGTTGAACTGCGCAGCAGTACACGCTTTCTGCAGCGTCGTCAAACGCGACGGCAGCCGCCTGGGAAGTTCGACTTTGACCAGCTTGATATTCGCTTGGCTCCCGAACGGCGCGTTCGGATAGGTCAGCTTCGCGGTCAAGCTCGCGCCGCCCGCGCGACTCGTCTTCGCAGCGGTCGAAACCGAGAATTTGGGTTCGAACTTCAACGCCGCGCAGTTGGTGACCTGAAACGGCGTTGAGATCGTGCTCACGCCGCCTTCGCTGAGCTGCAGCGTGCCAGAGAGAGTCATCTTCGAGCAGTTCGTCGGGTTGAACTGGAAGTTCCCGCGCGTCGTCGTCGCGTTCACGTGCTGGATTTCCAGCGGGATCCCTTCGATGCTCGTGGGGATCGAGTCCGGGGACCCGGGCGGGTCCGTCGTGATCGTGATCGCGGCAGTCTGCGGGTTCAGTTCGATCTTGCCCCGCACGACCACACAATCACACGGGGGATGGTTGTTCTTCGTGTCCGCCAAGTCAAACGGGCCGGCCTTCGCGGGCACCTCGAACGTGATCCCGAACGGCGCGCAACCCGCTTCCCCGACCGTACAGCCACCATGACCGTTGTACGGGCCCGTGAGATAGAACCTTCCGCCGGTGACCGTGAACGGGTCATTACCGACACCAACACCGATCGTCGCTTCCCCGACCTTGCTGCCTTCCCCGCACAACCCTTCATTAGCCTGCGGTTCGGGGCACAGTTCGACACCCGCCAACACACCCGACAGGCCGGGCGGCAGTTTCGCTTCGATCGACTTCAAGTTCTGTTCGCCGTCTTTACGGCTCATCGTCACCGTCAACGGCGAGAACGCACCCGCCTGAATATTCGTCGCACCCGCATTCACAGACGGGCTGAACGGCAACGTCGCACCCGGGCACGGGCCACCACCCGGACCATGATCAATACTAAACGACGATTCCGAAGTCACCGGGCCATTGCCGTCCCACGGCGTGAACACCGCCGTCGTCGTATACGTCCCGCACCGCGACGGAGTCGCCAACGGCGCGCGTTCCCCACCGAAGAAATGCAGTTCGAGGTTTTCAAACGGCACATCCGGAGTATTCTTGAACGTCGTCACGATCTGCCCCGTATCCGGGTTCAACGACACTTCACCCGCTAGCTTGATCAAACTCCCCGAAAACGGGTCTTCCGCGACGATATACATCGCCACCACGCTCTCGAACGGGTTGTTGTCCTGTGACGCCAGATACACCGCGCCTTCCAATTCGTGTTCCAGCAACGGCGTCTTGATTTTCACCGTCCCGATCTTCGACCCGTTCGGACAGAAGTTGGACCCCGGCGCAAGCAGGCCCGCCAATTCCGGCGTAAACGTGCTCCACTTCACACCCGGTTCGTATTCCTTGTTCAATTCTTCCTGCCCCTTATAACCAATCTGATCACCAGGGCTCCCGAGCGCACCTTCCGGCAACGCGCCAGCGTCAGACGAGCACGCTTCAAGGCCATCCCCACCCGCCGGGTTGATCGCCACGCCCTGAGGCAACGCCACGGTCGTGTCCCTGAGCGAGGACTCCGCCAGACCGTTGGGATTCAACGCGGCGGTCTGCGGGACGTGGACATTCACCGTCAGACCCGAGGACGTGCTCGCGTTGCTGCCGTCCGGCTCGACGCTGATTTCCGCCGGGAACTTGAGCTTCGAACAACCCGTCAGCGCCACTGGCGTACCCGCCGCGTTGTGCGTAACCGCGCTCTTCGTCGCCCACTTGCCCGGTTCCGCCCACGACTCCACTTCGATCGTCGAGCGCAAGGGGCCGTGACAGCCGGTCGGCATCGTCAGGAAGGCTTTGCGGCCTTCCGCTGCCATTTCGTATTCGCCTTCGGCTGCTCGGGTGGCGAGTTCTGTGCACCCGGTGTAGGTGAATTTACCGGTTCCCTGCGGCACTTTCACGCAGGGACCAAGCACACCGGAGAGCACCGCCCTGCTACTGAGGACGGGCGCCGTCGCCGGCGCTTCCGTCACTGTCGTCTGCACCGGGTAATTGCCGCCAGCGAGAACGCCATTGTTGATATACAGCAGGGGCACGAAGAAAGGGGTGCCGAACTGCAAAGCCACGCCGCGTACAGGCGCCATGGCGAAGAGGGTGTCCGAGAGTTGCGTTAGACGAGTCTGGTTTAATGACCAGATCAGGTTCAGCCTGCCCACGCGCGATTCGGCCGGACAGTCACCAAACTGAAACTGAAGCTCGAGTTGCTGTCCGGTGCAGTGTTCGGAGGGCGCATTGGGGTCGCCGACGAAGCCGGGGGGAAGATCGATCTTGACATTCCGCAAAACGCCGTCGGGCAGGCGAATGTACGGTGAGTCAGCATTCGATTCCTCGCGCTTGAAGTGAGAGTTCAGTTCGAAGAAGTCCACGAACTGGAACGGGTGCGAGCCTGCCTGCGTGTCGGGGGTGCCGTCTTCGTTCAGGAAGCTGATTTCGTAGTTCTTGATGCCGAAGCCGACGCCCTGCGTCGCGAGCCTACCGCTGCCCTCCTCCGCACCGTTGGCGTTAGTCGCGACGAGGCGGAAATCGTAGAGTTCGCCGGCCACAAGGCCTTCGAGCTGCGCGGAGACCGCCACCGGGCTGCTTTCTTCTCCGATCTCCGCTGGCGTCTGCTTGCAGGGCACGCTGTGGTTGTAGGAGCCTTCACCGAATTCGTTGGTGAGACCGTATTCGAACTTGCATTCGCTGACGGCGACGCCGCGCGGATCGACCATGCCGCTCACGCTTGCGGCTTCCCTGGTCACGCCCGCCGGTTCGCCGACTGACACAGCGGGGACGTCGCTGGCGAAGACAACGACCTTGCCGCTGGCGGGATTTGAAACGTAGATCTCACCGCTCGCGCCGTCCACGGCGATCCCGCCCTGGCCCGAAGTCCCCGAAAGCTCGCCCGAGCCGAAGCGCGCGACGAGCGTGCCGGCGCTTTTGCCCAGCCCGCTGTCGCGGTTCATCGCGCCCGTGTCCCACTCCGCCACAGAGGACTGATCGTCCGCGTAGAGGTTACCGGTCGCCGGGTCGACGGCCACCGCGACGTCGCCCGCTTCGCGGCCGTCGACGCTACCGAGCGGGGAGGCCTTCTGCCCCAACTTGAACGTACACGAGCATGACGGTTCGTAGATCGGGTAGTCATCGCCCGTGGCGGAGACGGCGAAGCCGTGCGCCTGGGGTTCCCCGGGGAAGCCAGTCTGACCAGAGATGTCGTTGTTATGCCATGTCTGGCGAGCAATGTTCACGCCCGCGCTGTCGAATTCGTCGATCACCACCCCGGCCGCCAGGTAGACGTGCACGGTGCCGCTCCCGTCGACACCCAGCCCCAGCAGGTCGCCTCCGGCGGAGCCGGTGGATGGCGTGAATCCGCCGATCTGGCTCAGATACCTGCCTTCTGGACTGAACTTGTCAATCACGCCGTGGCCGGCATCCATCACGTACAGGTCGCCGGCCGAGGGGTCGAATTCTTCACAGGCCCTGCCGGTGAGCGCCGGAGTGTGCCGTACGCAAGCGTTGTCGACCGCGATCGCCGCGGGACTGCCGTACAGCGAGGGGAACGAGAACGATTCTGCCGGCGTGTCAGCTCCCTTGAGTGTATTCCCGGATGCTTCCTTGGAACCCGCGGGGAAGCTGAAGTTCACCGGGGTCCCGTTCGCATCGAACTTGTAGACCGCGTTCGTCGTGGCGATGTCCGCGACGTACACGTCGCCGGTCGCTTCATCGACCGCGATCCCATTGGGGTTCGAGAACGCTTCCGTCGCATTGTGGCCGAATTCATGCAGAAATGGGTGAGCTTCGCCGGCGAGCGCCGGGGACGCGCCCGCTCCCAGCGCCACGATCACAGCGACCGCAAGCGAGAGTGCCGTTGGGATTCTCCTGGAGCGCATCACTTACTCCTCCTGTTGGCGCGGGCGGACTTCTTGGCCTTCTTCCCCGTCTTGCTCACACACTTGCCTTTCTTCCTGACAAAGCCCTTCTTGCACTTCACGGGCTTTGCCTTGGGTTTCGCCTTCGGCTTGGCTTCAGGCGGTTCGAGGTTCCCCACACCGGAGAACGTCTGGCTCGCCGGCGCCCCGTAGACCGAGGGCTGCGGCGCGACCGGCGCACGGCAGGCATCGGCGGTCGTGCACAGCGGCGGAGAGGACGGTTCGGCGAAGCCCCCGTCAACGCGCGCATCGTAAATGACGATCTGCCCTGGCTGATTGTCCTGCGGCAACAGCTGCTGGCTCGAACGAAAGAACACGTCACCGCCGCTTTCGCTCACGTCCTCCAGGTTCGATTCAAAGGAGCTCGTGCCACTCGAGATCAAGTACACGTGGCCACCCTCATACTCGTAGACATCCAGCTGGCCGTTCGTATCGGAGGGCACGAGCGCTTCCCCCGTTTCGAAGAACACCTGGCCAGCGTCCGTCAGCACGTGCCGACTCCGGAAGACCCCGCTGAAGATCTCTTCATGGGTGTCCCCCGGGAAATGCAGCACACCGCCCTCTGCGACAGGGGGTTCGCCCGAGGGGTTGCACGAGGCACAGACGACCTGCCCCGTGGCAGCGCTGTACAGGAAGAGCTCCCCGACGGCGGCTTCGTTCGCCGGCGCGACGTTGTCATAGCCGGTCAGGCTCTCGTGCGATTCGAACGAAAGCCACTGACCGTCGGGCGAGGCCTGCTCGCCTTCGAACCCGGGCGACCCGCTGAAGGGAACGTCGGTGGCGATGAACGTCGTCCTTTCGCCGTTCCACAGATACACGTTTTCCTTCCCGGCTTCGGCGCCTTCGACGACGGTCTTGCCTTCGCTGTTCGTGAATTCCCTAGTGTTGGACGCCAGCACGCCCTTGGCGACGAAGTAGACGTCGGAGCTGTCATGGCTGCCGAGCGGCGTGACGCTGAGCACATCGGCGTGTTCGCTCCCCGCAGCGACCGTGAGGTCGGTCAATTCACATTTGCTCGCGCCTTCAGGCAGCACGCACTCGTACAGGTCAGGTTCGCCCGCTTCTGCGGTCGAACCGGCCGTGAGCTTGCTTTCATCGAGGAAGAAAACCTCCGAACCGTCGGAGGTAGCGGCCTTGAAGGAGCCGCCGCCGCCGGGGCCAGGCGGCCCACCCTGTTTTTCGTCGATCTGAACGGTGCGCTGCCCGTCGATGCGGTCATACAAGGCGCCGCCGTAAGTGAACAGGACGTGCGAACCGTCGCTTGAGACCACACCTTCGTCGTTCCGACTCGCTTTTGCCGCAAGCGATCCGGGGACCGCCGTGCCGCCTTCGCTTTCCGGCAGCACGCTCACCAGCCGCAGCGCGCCTTCGTCCCATTCATACAGGTTTTCGACGCCGTACCGCGCACCTTCGGCCAGGGGCGAAGTCTCCGTAAAGATCACGTGGCTAAGGTCCGCGGAGGCGGCCTTGAAGTGCGCGTCGGCCGGCGTCACCCCCGGCGGCGTGACGTTGACAAGCTGGTAAACGCCAGTCGCATTGTCGCGCACCAGCAGGTTTTCATAGCCCACCGGTTCGCCGCTCACGACCTGACGGCCTTCGGGATTGCACGATTCCGGATCTTCGTGGCCGCTTTCGGACGCGGAAGCGCGTGACCCTCCGCCAGCCAGCATCACGTCCTTGGTGAGCTGTTCCGAGTACGCGTACACGACTTGATATTCCGCGCAGCCCACCCCGTCATAGGATTCAAGCGGCATGATGTCTTCCTCGAGCCAGCCGCCCGCGCCACGCGTCGCCACGTAGTATTCGCCGGCGGTGGGCGCGCCCGGCTGCGGTTCCTGGGCGTAAAGCGTGAGCGCTTCGCCATCTGCCGCGGCCGTGCTCGAGTACATCGTATCCCTCCGACCATCGAACTGGGATGCGTTCTCGACCGGCGGCGTCACGAGCTCGTAGGCACGGCAGTCAGGCAACCTCCCGGCAAAACCGCCACGCAACTGTTCGTTCGGACACGCCGCCTGCTTAGCGGTCAGCGTGGTGAAGGTCTGATCTTCTCCGTAGACCGTGCCCAGTTCGTTGCTCGCCACGACACGGTAGTGGTAGGTGCTCCCGGGCGCCAGACCGCTTGCGGCCGCCCACACCGCGTGCGCTTCCAGTCCTTCACCGACGCTCCCTTCCGGGAACGGCGTCGAGCTACCGTAGGCGCTGGTAGGGCCGTATTCGAAGCGGTAGCTCGTCTGGATGCCGCCGGGGCTCACAAGCGCGCCGAGCTTCACTTCGGAGACGCCCGTTTCGGCCGTGAACTCCCTGTCGACCACAGGCGCGACGGGAGACCCGAACACCCAGACCGTGTCAATGGGGCCGTCGGTCACGTATACACGCCCGTTCGTTTGATCAACCGCGACCATGTCGTAGAAGCGAGTCGACCCGCCGTTAGTTTCGCCGAAATGCCCAGCCCCTACATCGGCGAGCTGCCTGCCTTCCGCGCTGTACTCGACGAGATGGACGCAGGGCGACGGCTTTTCGCCGCACGGGACCGCGCCGTTCTGGACGACCGCGAACACGTCCCCCTGCCCGTCGAGTGCCACGGAGAAAACGCCTTCGCTTTCGATTTCCACGGGCTTGCCGTCCACTTCCACAGGCGCACCGCTGGAATCGAGCTCCACGATCCTGCTGCCGCCGGCGACCCAGAGGTCGCCGGAGGAGTCGATCGCGACCGCGGTCGGTTCCGTGAGCGCACCGGCGCCGGAGCCCGTGAAGGTTTTCAGCAGCGTGCCGCTCGGGCTGTACTCGAGCACCTCGTTTTCCAGGGGATTCGGCACGTACACGTTGCCTTTCGAGTCGGTGGCTATCTGGACGTTTGTTACCAGGCCGCTGAAATTGTGTGACGAGGACACTTCAAACGGAGTTCCCACCGACGCGCCCGTGTTGGGGTCGTAGGCGAAGATCTTCGCCGCACCCCCGAAAATGACTTCTTGGCCGAGCACGTACACGTCGCCGTTCACCGGGTTCACCGCGACACCCGAGTTGTACTCAGACCCAAACGGGGACGGCGGCGAGAGCAAGCTGCCTGAAGGACCGAGCTTGACCACCGGCGCGGAGGCAAACCCTTCCCCGAAGAGACCCGACACGAACAGGTCTCCAGAGCCTGCCACAGCGACGCCAACCGCGCTCGTCTCCTGCGCGCTGAACGATTCGTAGAGGATGAGCTTGGGCGGTTCGGCCTGGGCACTGGCGACACAAAGTGCGAGCACGACCAGCAGACCGGACAGCGAGACCAGGCTCGACACAGAACGACGAACGCTCACGAACACATCCCCTCCTCCTCAGACACGGAGGGGAGAACCCCTCGATTACACGAGCACAGAAACATCACGCCGCCTCCCGCCGGTGCGGCGCATGCACGCGGATGCTCCGCGCGACCTGCTCGCCCCGTGGGGTCAGACCCCAGGCGTTGGGCTCGCCCTTGGCGTGCCCCTCGCCGCTGTTGACGAGCAGCCCGACGCGCTCCAGGCGCGCCAGCAGCTTTGAGATCTGGCCGGGGTCGGTGACGCCCGCGTACTCGCCGACGATGCGATTGCTCGCGCCCGGCCGCTCGGCGACGCCCTCCAGCACCCTCGCGGTGCGGTAGGTGAGGCGCACGGGGACGCCTCGCAGCGATTCTCCCTCGCCGCGCATGCGGCGCACTCCGGCGGAGCTCCCATCAGCCTGTGCGACGGCGGGCACTTTGCGGGCCTGCTCGCGGCGCGCGGCCGCCGGGCCGAGGTAGGGCAGCACGATCATCCCCATCAGCTCGGGCAGTAGGCTCACCAGCGGCTCGTGCTCGTCGCGCAGCAGTCGCGCGTGGACGATCCCGAATGCCGCGCCCACCAGGCCCTCGGCCGTCAACGGTGTGCACTCCGCCCCGCGGGCGCCCTCGGATTGGCCCTCGTCCACGACCGTGGCCAGGCCCGCGAGGATTTCCTCGCGACGCTCCAGCACGTGCGGGCCGCCGCGCAGCACCTGCACAACGCAGACCCGCGCCAGCGCCGGCTCGCGGTCGAAGAACGCGAGGATCCTCCATAGCCCCGTGCGGATCCGCTCTCGCCACGGCAGGTGCTCCAGATCAGCCGGTGATACCTCCGCTCCGATCGTGCCGACCAGGTCCTCGAACGCGGCTGTCAGGCACTCTTCGCGGTTGGCGAACAGTTCGTAGAAGGTGCGGCGCGAGATGCTGGCGCGCTCGGTGATGTGGCCGACTGTCGTCTGCGCGTAGCCGAGCTCCTCGATCGCGCAGATCGCGCCGGCGATCAGCCGTGAGCGCTGGATCTCGACCAGCTGCGCGCTCTGCTGGCTGCGGCTGGCGGTCAGCGCCTGCGTCCTGTTCGTGCTCGCGCTCGGCGGCTGCGTCCTGTTCGCGCTCGGCGGCTGCGTCCTGTTCGCGCTCGGCGGCTGCGCCTTGTCCGTGCCTCGGCTCGCGCCGGGGCGGCGACTCGTGCTCGCGCGGCGCGCCGTCGCGTCGCTCGCGCGCCTGGCCATCACGCCAGCCCCCGAGCAGCGCTCGGCCGTTTGGCGACAGCCGACATCGCCGCGTTTATCCCATTCGAAAACACGCTCATTCACTCCCTCGTATTGCGAGACGGTGGCCCCTCTCGACCACAGACCCTGCGGTGGGCCTTGGGATCGACCGCAAAAAGGCGCGGTGACCCAAACCCGGAGTTTTTATTTGACCAAAGTAACCGTCAAGGAAGACTCTTGACCATGTCAAGCGTACACGGTTCGCCTACCCCTGTCAATACCAAAGCCGCAACTGGGCGTCTTCTAAGGTCCATCTGGCCAAGGGCGGGCCCGCAGGGCCGACCACCAAGCGCCACGTGCCCACGCCCGCGGCGCGACGCGGGCACAGCGAATCTAGGCCACAACCTCCACGCCCGCGGCGCGGGCGCAACGAATCTAGGCCACGTGCCCACGCCCGCTACGCGGGCGAGGCGAATCTAGGCCACGACCTCCACGCCCACGAGATCTGCTGCTGTCAACTCCCCGGGGGTCTCGTGCGCCAGCACTGCCTGCAGCGCGGCGATCGCGACCGCCAGCTGGTGCAGGTCGGGCTCGCGGGTGGTGAGCAGCTGCAGCTTCAGGCCGGGCCACATCAGCACCTGGACCCAGCGGCGACCGCGGTTGCGCCCGGCGAACTTGATGATCTCGAAGGAGATGCCGGCGATGACCGGGACGCCGAGGATGCGCGTCGCCACCAGCCAGTACCAGGCGGGGAGGCCGAGCGGGGCGAACACGAAGATCGCCACGATCATCACGACCAGCAGGAAGCTCGTGCCGCAGCGGGGATGCAGGCGCGAGAAGCGCTGCGCGTTGAGCGGCGTCAGCTCCAGCTGGGCCTCGTAGCAGGAGATCGTCTTGTGCTCCGCCCCGTGGTACTCGAACACGCGGCGCAGGTCGCGCAGACGCGAGAGCAACAGCATGTAGCCGAGGAAGATCGCCGTACGGATCAATCCCTCGACCAGCCAGAACAGCACCGAAGAGTTACTGAGCTGGCCCTTGATCAGGCTGGTGATCCCCACCGGTACGAGAAAGAAAAGGCCGATTGCGAACACCATCGCCACGATGACGGTGCCCACCCACACGGCGCCGGGTATCTCCTGCGGGTCCCCCTCTCCCTGCTCCTCCCCCTCTGCCGCCTCCGCCGGGGGCAGCTGCGCGTTGGCGGAGACGCCGAGCGCGCGGAAGCCGATCGCCAACGACTCGCCGAGCGCCACGACACCACGCACGATCGGCAGGCGCAGAATGCGGTGGCGGCGCAGCGGCGAGCTGAGCTGGAAGCTTGTGACCTCAATCTCGCCCAGCGGCTCCGACTCGTCGGCGGGCGACTCAGGCGACGCCGCCACGACGTGGCCGTTCTCGGCCGCCGCCGCAGTCGCCCCCCCATCCTCCTCAGACGCCCCACGCAGCAAAGCAAGTGGGGCGTCCAACTCCTTTGGTGGCTTGCGCACCGCCACCGCCCAGTTGGAGACCCCGCGCATCATCACGCCCTCGAGCACCGCCTGGCCGCCCAACGGCGCGTCGCGGACAGCGACCAGCTGGCCGGACGAGTCGGTGCCTCCCTGCTCGACGGCCGCCGCCTGTTCCCGAGCAACGGCCGTGGCCATCGGCTACTCCTGTTTCTGGTCCTGCGCGGCGGCGCTCTGCGCCTGGCGCAAGCGGGCCTTGGCGACGCGGCGCTGGAAGCGCTCGACGCGCCCGCCGGTGTCAACCAGCTTCTGGCGGCCGGTGTAGAACGGGTGGCAGTTGGAGCACACCTCTACGTGCAGCTCCTCACGCGTGGCGCGGGTCGTGAACTCGTTGCCACAGGTGCAGCGCACGTGGGCAAGCATGTAGGTGGGGTGGATCGCTGTCTTCATCTCGATGAATTGTAGCGGTGGGGGCCGCTTAGGACCGAGACCGTTCGTCCGGCTGCCGACACAAGGGGGTGCGGCGCTGATCGTGTCTGATCACCTGGCCCCGTTCGTTCAGCCAGCGGTAGCGCACGATCGCGCGGAATACTGCCGGGGCCGGCAGGTCTGTGACCGCCTGGCGCACCTTGTAGATCTTTACGCCTGTTTCCGAGCGCTGCCAACTGCCGAGGCCGGCGCTGGTTAGGTCGTGAAAGCCTTGTTCTTCGGGCATGTGCTCCTGCACTTCAACCTGGATCGCCATCCGGTGAGCGCCCGCGACTGTTTCCATCTGGCCGGTGAACGTCACCGAGCGGCTGGCTTGGGTGGTGGCGGTCACGCACTGTTCGACGCCCGCGCTCAGTACCGGTGCGCCGCTCGCCCCGGGGCTCGCCGTGCCCGTGCTGCCACTACCGGTGCCCGTGCCAGCACCCGTGCCGGCGGCGCCCATGCCCGTGGCCGGTATCGCCAACAGTGCAGCAATGCTCAACGCGGCGGAGATGATCGATTTAGACATCGCCTCCCCCTAACACTCCCACACCCTGGGGGTTTCGGCCTCTGAGCATTTTCGACCAAGCAGAGCAAGGACGCAAGGAGCGAAGTGTGCTTCGCACACGAGCGACTGAGGACGCGGCTATGCGCCGGTCGAAAACGCTCAGAGAATCTGGTACAGCGGGCCGTCGCCCCCCTCGGGCGTGGTGAGACGTCCGCCCTTGGCGGTGATCGCGCCGCACTGCACGCAGTTGGTGTAGTTGACGATCACGTCGACCGCGCCGGATTCATCCCCACCCTCCCCCGCGTCCTCGGGGATCTCATAGACGCCCGCCGGGCACATCCAGCGCCATGTCTCGGCGAGCTCGCGGGGTACGTGCTTTTGCACGCGGATGTGGTTGGGGGCGTCGTCGCGGGTGGCGTTGCCGGTGATGAACACCGAGGAGAGCTTGTCGAAGGTGTACTTGCCGTCGGGCTTGGGGTAGGAGTCCTTGCTGTCGCCGATGAACATCGCCTTGGCGTCGTTGCGGTGCAGCGCCCAGCGCCCACCGGGGAAGCGCCCTTTGGTGGCGATCATCATGTTGACGAGCGGCCCCCCCTTGAGCACCCCTTTCTGGAACGGCTGACGCGTGTTGCGCTGTTCCCACAGGTCTTTGCCGATGATCGAGTCCTCGACGACCTGCTCGTAGTTCTCGAACGAGGTCTCGCCCCGCTTCAGCGCGGCGTAGATCGACTCGGCCGCGAGCATGCCCGACTTGACCGCGTAGTGGACGCCCTTCAGCGAGGCGAGGTTCATGATCCCGGCGGCGTCGCCGACGAGCACGGCGCCGGGCATCGAGAGCTTCGGCATCGCCCAGTAGCCGCCGGCCGGCAGCGCCTTGGCGCCCCAGGCGACGCGTTCGCCGCCCTCCAGCACGTCTTTGAAGAGCGGGTGGAACTTGATCTTCTGCAGCAAGTCGTGTGCGGAGGTGGTGGCGTCGGCGTAGTCGAGGTCGACGATGAAGCCGATGCTGACCAGGTCCTCGCCGGTCTTCTCGTTCTTCATCGGGTAGATCCACGATCCGCCGATCTGGCCGTACTTGGCGGAGAATTTCAGCGGCCAGCCCGCGACCGTGTGAATCACGCGATCGAGCGGCTGCTTGACCTTCCACACCTCCTTGACGCCGAGCTCCCACACCTGCGGTTCGCGGCCGGCGGCGAGGTCGAACTCTTTGATCGCCGCGCCCGTGACGTGGCCCCAGCAGCCCTCCGCCAAGACCGTCGCCTGCGCCTTGATGTCGGTGCCGGGCTCGAAGTTGCCGAGCTCCTCGCCGTCCTTGCCGCGGCCCTTGTCGCCGGAACGCACGCCGACGACGCGGCCGTCCTCGACGATCAGCTGCGTTGCGGCGGTCTCGGTGAGGATGTATGCGCCGGCCTCCTCGGCGAGACGCTGCTGGTAGCGCGCCAGCGCCGAGACGGAGATCACCTCGTTGCCGTGGTTGTTCAGCGGCGGCGGCGGCGGCACGCGGAGCTTGTTTTTGCTGTTAGGCAGAACGTAGATCGCCTCTTTTTTGACTTCGCCGAAGGCGAAGCCCTCTTCGCGCCACTGCTCGCGCGTGAGCTCAGGGAACAGCTCCTGCAACGGCCCGGGGCGCATCACCGCGCCCGACAGGTTGTGCCCGCCGCAGGTCTTGGCCTTCTCGATCACCGCAACCGGCACTTCGCCCAAGCGCTCCATCAGATCGCCCCCACCCGCCGCATCGTCGCCGAGCAGTTGCAGCAGGCGGTTGGCGCACGACAGGCCGGCGGTGCCGCCGCCGACGATCGCGACGCCGACCTCGATCAGCTCATCCTCGGGGTCCAGGCCGCGCTTGACGAACTCCTTGCGCGAGTCCACCGGCGGCGGGAAGGCGGCGGGCACGACCCGTCCATTGCTGGAGCCGTTGTGGGACACGCCGCTCAGCTCGCCTTCTTGGCCTTCACCGCGTCGGTGAGCTTCGGCAGGATCTTGTTGAGATCGCCGACGATGCCGAGGTCGGAGAACTCGAAGATCGGCGCGTTGGAGTCCTTGTTGATCGCGACGATGTTCTCCGAAGCTTGCATTCCCACCTTGTGCTGGATCGCCCCGGAGATGCCGGCGGCGAGGTAGAGCTTCGGCGCGACCGTCTTGCCGGTCTGGCCGATCTGCGCGGCGTAGGGGTACCAGCCGGCGTCAACCACCGCGCGGGTGGCGGCGACGGCGGTGTTGCCGCCGAACGCCGCGGCGAGGTCTTCGCAGAGCTGGAAGCCCTCGGCCTTGCCGAGGCCACGCCCGCCGGCGACGAGGATCGAGGCGCCCTCGATGTCGACATCGGCGCCGCGCTGTTCGCCGCGGGTGATCATCGTCGCCTGGCCGGCGTGCGGGGAGAGCTCGAAGGAGAGCTGCTCCACGGGCGCGTCGCCGGCGCCGGTGTTGTTGATCTCGAAGGCGTTGAGGCGGCCGATGATGATCCCTACCGGCGAGCGGTATTTGATCTCGGAGATTGCCGAGTCGCCGAGGATCGGCCGCTCGGCGATCAGCTCGCCGCCCTCGGCGCGCACACCGGTGACCTCCATCGCGACGCCGGCGCCGAGGCGCGCGGCGAGACCGGCGCCGATCTCAAAGCCGAGCAGGCCGCCGCCGAACAGCGCGTACTTGTAGCCGCCGTTTGCGATCGCCGCGGCCATCGCGTCCACCAGCGGCTGTGCGAGGCCCTCGGGGCCCTCGGCGACGAGCACCTTCTTGGCGCCGTAGTTGCCGAGCGACGCCGCCAACTCCTGGGGGACGTCCTTGCCGAGCAGGATCGCGTGCGCCTCACCGCCGAGCTGCGCCGCCAGCTTCGCGCCCTCGGAGACGGCGCCGAGCGAGTTCTTGTTGATCGCGCCGTCGTAGTGCAGCGCGTATACCAGGATGTTTGCCATGTCAGATCAACTGCTCCTTCAAAAATGGGAGGGGGTTTGAAGGCCCGCCCACCCGGGCCTGCCCTCTCTCAGATGTATCGAGGATGTTTGGCATCAGATCAACTTCCTCTCGTCGAGCCAGGAGACGATCTTTTCGACGGTCTCGTTGGTGTCCTCATCCTCGATGATCTCGCCGGCGGCCTTCGCGGGCGGCGCCTTGGCGGCGACCCATTGCGCGGCTGAATTGTCGCCGCCTACTTTCGCGGCGTCGATGCCGACATCGCCGATGCCGACGGTGTCGAGCGGCTTCTTCTTGGCGCCCATGATCGCCTTCAGCGAGGGGTAGCGTGGCTCGTTGATCGCGTCGCCGACGGAGATCACCGCGGGCAACTGCACCTGCACGGTGTCGTAGCCGTACTCGGCCTGACGCTCGCAGCGCAGCGCATTGCTCTCGATGTCCATCTTGATCACCTGCGTGAGTGAGGGCATCCCCAGGTGCTCGGCGACAACGGCGCCGATCGTGTAGCACTCGCCGTCGTCTGACTGCTGGCCGAGCAGCACCAGGTCGGGGCTCTCGCGCTGCAACGTCTGCGCGAGCGCGTAACCGGTGGCGGCCACGTCGGAGCCGGCAACCGCGGCGTCAGACAGGTGCACGGAGCGGTCGGCGCCGAGCGAGACGGCCTTGTGCAGCGCGCGAACGGCGCTATCGGGGCCCATCGTGACGGCGACAATCTCCTCCACGGGCACGGCGCCACCCTCGCGAATCTGCATCGCGGCCTCGATGGCGTGGGTGTCGTAGGGGTTGAGGTTCTTCTCCCCGCTGCGGTCCATGCGCCCCGTCGAGGTGTCGATGCGCTTCTCGACGGCGGCGTCCGGAACCTCCTTGACAAGCACACAGATCTTCATCAGACCAGCCTCCTCTCCGTGGGGAGGGGGTCCTGGGGGAGGGCCTGCCCTCCCCCAGCCATGGCTTGGACGCAAATCTTCATTCTCTGCCTATCTCCTTGGTGGTCTGGACCTGTATCAGGCGTGTATAGCGTATCTGGTCGCGCGATTGACTGACGAGTCAATCAATTGTCGGGCACGCGTGCCGTCCCGACGGCCGGTCGTCGCATTTGAGCACGTGTGCCGTCCCGACGGCCGCAATCGTCGCTGCGCGGCCGCTAATTCTCGACCACCCCTGCGCGGATGAAGTCAACGATCGCTTGCGTGGGCGCGCCGGGCGTGAACACCTCGGCGACCCCAAGGCGCTTGAGCTCGGGGATGTCTTCTGCGGGAATCGTGCCACCCACCGTGACCAGCACGTCGTCCACCCCCTGGGCACGTAGCAGCTCCACCACACGCGGCACGAGCGTCATGTGGGCGCCGGAGAGAATCGAGAGTCCGACGGCATCGGCGTCCTCCTGAATCACTGTCTCGACGATCTGCTCGGGGGTCTGGTGCAGGCCCGTATAGATGACCTCCATGCCGGCGTCGCGCAAAGCCCGCGCGATGATCTTGGCGCCGCGGTCGTGGCCGTCGAGGCCAGGCTTGGCGACGACGACGCGGATCTTGCCTTGGGTTTCGGTGGGCATCGCGATCGTGGGTATGGTCGGTGTGTCGGTGGCGTTGGTGGCGGCGAAAGAGAACGTCGAGCGCGGAGGCGGCGAGGTGGATTATGCCCCGGCAGAGCCGCGCCCGCCGGCACGCCCCTGCACGAAGCGCCCGAGACCGGCGAGCGTGGCGCCCGCGCCGAGCGCCACGCCGAGCTTTAGACGCCGTCCGAGATTGTCCAGGCGCAGCACCTCCCAGCCCTCCTGCGCGGCGACACGGGCGAGCTCGGGGTCGGGGTTGACAACCACGGGGTGCCCCACGGCGCGCAGCATCGGCAGGTCGGACTCCGAGTCGGAGTAGGCGTAGGAGGACGCGAGGTCGATCCCCTCGCGCGCGGCGAGCGTGCGCAGCGAGAGCACCTTGCCCTCGCGGTAGTTGAAGGGCCCGTCGGCGCGGCCGGTGTAGTGGCCGTCACGGACCTCCAGGCGCGAGCCGACACCGCCGTCGAAGACCAGCACGTGGGCCATCAGATCGGCCATCTCCTGCGAGGCGGCAGTGACTATGTAAACCGGGCGCCCCGCGTCCTGGTGGGCATAGGCGCGCTCGAGCATCTGCGGGTACAGGCGCGGCAGCACCCCGGCGAGTACCCGCGGGGTCATCCGCTGCAGATCGCGCACGGCCACACCCGCAAGCATCTCGCCGACCCGCACACGCACCGCGTCGGCCCAGTTGTCGGTGGATCCACGCAGGCGAAAGCGCAGGTTCTGCCACAGATCGCCGAGCAAACGTCCGCGCGTGATCATCCCGGCCTCGTAGGCGGCGCGCGCGAAGAAGACACCCGAGGAGCCCGCCATCAGGGTGCGGTCGAGGTCGAAGAACGCGGCGGCGCGCGGCGCAGGCTCGTTGATTAGGGGCGCATCCGCGCGCCGTGGTTCCGCAACAAGCTCGTGGGGGCGGGGCATCGTGCCCCGCCATCTGTCTGGTTGCTCCGGCGGGACCGCGCTCATGGGGACCGGCGTCAGACGCGGACGATCAACGCGTCGCCCTGCCCACCCCCGGAGCAGATCGCCGCGCAGCCGAGGCCGCCGCCGCGACGGCGCAGCTCGAGCACAAGCGAGCCGAGGATGCGCGCGCCGGAGGCGCCGATCGGGTGGCCGAGCGCGACCGCGCCGCCGTTGACGTTGACGCGCTCCTCGTCGATGCCGAGCATCCGGATCGAGTTGAGGGTGACCGAGGCGAAGGCCTCGTTGATCTCCCACACGTCGATGTCGGTCGCGCTCAAACCGGCCTTCTGCAGCGCCTTGGTGGCAGCAGAGGCGGGGGTGCGAGCGAGGTAGGCGAAGTCGTCGCCGCTCTGCGCGTGCGCGACGATCTCGCCGAGGACCTGCTTGCCGTTGGCGGAGGCCCATTCGTCGGAGGCCACCACCAGCGCGCCGCCGCCGTCGTTGACGCCGGGCGAGTTGCCGGCGGTGTGCGAGCCCTCCTTGCCGACGAGCCCGGGCAGCGCGGCAAGCTTCTCAAGGGAGGTGTCGCGACGGGGCCCCTCGTCGATCTCCACCACGGTGTCTCCCTTCTTGCCCCTGACGGTGACCGAAACGATCTCCTCGGGCAGCCGCCCCTCGTCGGTGGCGGCGAGCGCGCGTTCGTGCGAGCGCAAAGCCCAGCGGTCGAGGTCGGCGCGAGTGATCTCCAGCTCATCGCCGACGGCGGTGGCCTCGACGAACATCTGCTTGCCGGAGAAAGGGTTGGTGAGCCCGTCGTGGACCATTGCGTCGAGCGCCTTTACATCGCCCATGCGGAAGCCAAAGCGCGCGCCCGGCAGCAGGTAGGGCGCCTTGGACATCGACTCCATCCCCCCGCCCACGCCGATCTGCACGTCGCCGGCGCGAATCGCCTGGTCAAGGATCGCCGTGGCGCGCAGGCCGGAGGCGCAGACCTTGTTGATCGTCTCCGAGGAGACCTCCTTGGGGATGCCCGCTTTGATCTGCGCCTGACGCGAAGGGATCTGCCCCTGGCCGGCCTGCAGAACCTGGCCCATCACGACATGCTCGACCTGCTCGGGCGCAACGCCCGCACGCTCCAAGGCGGCCTCGATCGCGATCGCCCCAAGCTCGGTGGCGTCGAGCGTCGACAAACCGCCTCCCATCTTGCCGATCGGCGTGCGTGCTGCGCCAAGGATCACGGTCTTAGCCATTTGCTCAAGCTCTCCTAGTCGGTCGATGACAGCGGGCAGACGTTGAGAATGCTAGCGACGTAGATAAGGTTGGCATGACGATGGCCGTCTATGACCGTCTCGGCCACCGCCCAACGAGTGAGACCCGCACAACCATGAACATCTCCGCCACCGCCCAACGAGTGAGACCCGCACAACCATGAACATCTCCGCCACCGCCCAACGAGTGAGACCCGCACAACCATGAACATCTCCGCCGCCGCCCAACCAGCAAGCGCCACCGACGCCGACACCGTCGCGGTGGGGATCTTTGACGGCGAGGACGCCCCCGCGGGGCTGCCCGAAGAGGCAAAGCAGCTGATCGCCGCCGGCGAGGCGCGCACCGCCACCAAGGCGCTGGCGGTCGCCCACGCAGACGGCAAACGGTGGTTGCTGGTGGGAATGGGCAAGCGCAAGGAGCTCACGCCCGAGCGCGCCCGCGCCGCGGCGGCCAGCGCGCACGCCCGGGCGCTAGAGCTCTCCACCCGTACGCTCGGCTGGCAGGCACCGATGGAAGCCGGCGGAGCCGTATGCGCGGCACTCGTGGAGGGCACGATGCTGGCGGACTACCGCTTCGACCGCCACCGCTCGGCCCCGACGGATACGCAGGACGCCGCGCCGAAGCACTTGGAGGCGTTGATTGTCTCCCATGCCGAGGCGGGCCGCACTCAGGGAAGCACGGCGAGTGGGCCATCCGACCAGGACCTGGAGCGGGCAATCGCCGAGGCCGCGATCGTCGGGGCGGCGGTGAACGCAGCGCGAGATCTGCAGAACCGTCCCGCCAACGATCTCACCCCCACCGCGCTGGCGGAGCACGCGCACGCGCTGGCGCTGCAAATCGATGGGCTTACGGTGGAGGCGGAGGGGCGCGAGGAGATCGTCGCACGGGGCATGGGCGCGTTTGCGGCGGTGGCGCAGGGATCCGAGCAGGAGCCGGCGCTGATCGTGCTGCGCTACGAGCATCCCGACGCGAGCGGTCCGCTGCTGGGGATGGTGGGCAAGGCGGTGACGTTCGACAGCGGCGGCATCTCGTTGAAGCCCGGGGCCAAAATGGCGGAGATGAAGTTCGACATGTCGGGTGGCGCCGCGGTGGTGGAGGCGGTGGCGGCGATCGCGCGGCTGCGGCTGCCGGTGAAGCTCGTCGGCGTGGTGGGCGCAACCGAGAACCTGCCGAGCGGCCGCTCGGTGAAGCCCGGTGACATCGTGACGGCGGCCAACGGGAAAACGATCGAGGTCAACAACACCGACGCCGAGGGCCGCCTCGTGCTGGCCGACTGTCTGCATCACGCAGTGTCGCTGGGGGCCGAACGGATCGTCGATCTGGCGACGCTTACCGGCGCGGTGATCATCGCGCTCGGCTCGACCTACGCCGGGGTGATCGGCAACGACGACGAGTTCGCGCAGCGGATCGAGGCAGCCGGCAGGAGCACCGGCGAGATCGTGTGGAGGCTGCCGCTGCACGAGGAGTACGACGAGCTGATCAAAGGCACCTACGGCGACCTCGACAACGCGCCCGAAGGGCGCAAGGCGGGCACGATCGTAGGCGGCGCCTTCCTCTCCAACTTCGTCGGCGAGACCCCCTGGGCGCACCTCGACATCGCCGGCTCAGCCTGGGACCTCGGCCGCGCCTACGCCCCCAAAGGCGCTTCGGGCTACGGCGTGCGGCTGTTGGTGGAGCTGGCACGCTCGTACGCCTGATGGACTTCGACCTCTCCCCCGACCACGAGCTGATCCGCCGCACCGTGCGCGAGTTCGCCGAAGGCGAGGTGGCGCCGGTGGCGGAGGAGCTCGACCGCACCAAGTCGTTCCCCTATGAGATCGTGGCGCAGCTGGGGAAGCTCAACCTGATGGGGATCCCCTTCCCCGAGGAGTACGGCGGGGGCGGCGGCGACTCGTTGGCGTATGCGCTCGCGGTCGAGGAGCTCGCCCGGGTGGACTCCTCGGTGGCGATTACTTTGTGCGCGCACACCTCGCTGGGCACCCAGCCGATCTATCTGTTTGGCAGCGAGGCGCAGAAGCGCCAGTGGCTGCCACGGCTGTGCTCGGGGGAGATCCTTGGTGCGTTCGGGCTGACCGAGCCCGAGGCGGGGTCCGACGCAGGCAACACCCGCACCCGCGCACGCCTGCAAGACGGTGAATGGGTGATCGACGGCGCCAAGCAGTTCATTACCAACGCGGGCACCGACATCTCGGGCGCGGTGTGCATCACCGCGGTCACCGGCGAGAGCGACGGCAGCGGCGACGCTGACGGCGCCACCGGCAAGGAGATCTCCAACATCATCGTGCCCAACGGCACACCCGGCTACGAGCAGGGCGAGCCCTACCGCAAGATGGGCTGGAACGCCTCCGACACGCGGCCGCTGAGCTTCGCAAACTGTCACGTTCCCCAGGAGAGCCTGCTCGGGCCGCGCGGGCAGGGCTTCAAGCAGTTTCTGCACGTGCTCGACATCGGGCGGATCGGGGTGGCGGCAATGGGCGTGGGCCTCGCCCAGGGCGCGCTCGATCAGGCGCTCGCCTACGCCAAAGAGCGGCGCGCGTTCGGCAAGCCGATCGCGAAGTTCCAGGCGATTCAGGGCAAGCTGGCGGACATGTCAACGGAGATCGCCGCCGCGCGCCTGCTCGTCCACAAGGCGGCGCTCGAGAAGGACGCGGGACGTAACTTCACGCTCACCGCCGCCCAGGCCAAGCTCAAGACGGGTCGTCTGGCGGTGCGCTGCGCCGAGGAGGCGGTGCAGATCCACGGCGGGTATGGCTTCATCGAGGAGTACCCCGTGTGCCGCTTCTACCGCGACGCCAAGATCCTTACGATCGGGGAGGGCACCGACGAGGTGCAACAGATGGTGATCGCGAGGGCCCTCGGAGCTTAGGGCTTACGCCCTGTAGCCCTAGCCGTGCCGCACCCCGTCGCTCTCCCGCCAGCCGCATACCGCTGGCCAGCGAACAGAGCGGCAGCAGACGGGTACGGCAACTGGCCGTGCGGGGAGGCGGCTCGTAGGCAACGCGATGCCAACGCGCTTGGCGCAAACGCCGCGCAGAGTGGTGACGGCCGCTCATGATGTCAACGCCGCCGCGATCCGCTGGGCCGTGGCGGTAACTTTGGGGCCAAGCTGAGTCAGTAGCTCCTCGCGGCTATACGCCTGTGCGGGAACGGCCAGTTCGACCGCGGCGACCGCCGCGCCGTCCTTGTCGAGCACCGCGGCCGCCACCGCGCGTCGACCCGTGAGCAACTCCTCGTTCTCGATTGCCACTCCTCCATCGACGAGGATCTGCTCGAGTTCAGCCCGCAGAGCCGTCTTGGTAGTGATCGTCTTGGGGCCGCGACGTGTCAGGCGCAGTTGGGCGATCAGACTCCGCTGCTCCGCCTCGGGCAGGCGCACCAGGAGCGCCTTGCCCGCGGCGGTGCAGTGGACGGGCAACCGCGTGCCCAGCCCGATGCCTACATCGACCGCGTACTGCCCTTGGCGAGACCCCTGCCAGCGATCGATGTAAGCAACCTCGGTGCCCCCCAGGACACCCAAGCTTGCGGTACGCCCCGTCCGCGCGCGCAACTCGCGCAGATGTTCGCGCGCGACTCGACGCACCACCATCGAGTCGAGCAGCGAGAGCCCGAAGTCGGAGACGCGCGAGGAGAGTCGGTACTTGCGCGAAGGCCCCTGCTCGAGATATCCGAGCGTCACCAACGTGGTCGCATAGCGGTGCGTGGTGGAGCGCCCCAAATCAAGTTCCTCAGCCATGTCGGCGATTCCCCGCACGGGGTGCTCGGCGGTGAAGCATGTGAGCATCGCCAGACCGGCGACCAGCGAAGAGGAAAACCTGCCGGGGTGTTCTGGATCCAAAGGTTTTGACATGATCGAAAGCTCGGGAGTGGTGGAGAGTGCGGGAGTGGTGGTTGGCAGTTGGTCGGTGCTGCGTGCGGTGCTGCGTGGCTGCTCGTTGGCGGTGACTGCGTGCGCTCGATTCGACTTTGACCTGATCCAGGGATGTGTAGATGCTCAATTGCTCAAACACAGGTACGCCGCTTTCGATGCGGCTATTACCTTCGGACCGCCGACCCCGGAGAAGAGAACTTGAGGATGCCCCCTACCGGAGAGACGCCAGCCACCGAAGCCCGAAAGCACGCCAACTGGGAAGATAATCACATCATGACGAACGCTCCGGCGGTAGAAAAGTCGCAACAAGAATGGTCGCGTTGCGAGTAAAATTAACGCCAGTCACGACTTAACGTCCGTCGTGACTGCCTGTCTTTCCCACTATACAAAGTCGTTTTCACTGTTTCCAACTACTAGCGACTTCCACAAGACCGACACGCCCGGTGCGCCCCTGGACGCGCCACCCATTTGGAAAGACGTTCTCGGGTGGCCATCCTCAGAAAGACGTTCTTGAGCGCTCGCCTTGGAAGACGTTCTAGGTGGCCGCCCTTTGGAAGACGTTCTAGTCGGAAGTTTTTGAGGCTCTGAGGCTCGATTGCCCGTGGTTATGGGGGTCGGGTCTTTTTTTGGTGGTTTTGCGTAGACACTAATGCGGGGTTGTTCTGTCCGGTGGGTGTGGCATCATGTGTTTATGGCAAAGAGGACTGGTGCGGTGCATGTGGCTACGACGCGTCGCCACTACAAGGGCAAGGAATACGAGAGCACGCTGTTGCGGCGTTCCTACCGTCAGGACGGCAAGGTCCGCAACGAAACGGTTGGCAACCTCTCGCACCTGCCACCGGAGGTGATTGCTGGGATCCGCGCGATGCTCGCCGGCAAGGTGCTCGTGGATCTCGATGAGGAGTTCAGTATCGAGCGTTCGCTACCTCACGGTCATGTCGCGGCGGTGCTCGGTGTTTTGCGCGCGCTCGACGTGGAGCGGTTGATCGGCCGTGAGCGTTGCCGTGAGCGCGATCTGGTGGTCGCGATGATCGTCCAGCGTGTGATTGGACCGGGCTCAAAGCTCTCGGCCACCAGACGTTTCCGGTCAAGCACGCTTTCTGAGGAGCTGGATCTCGGTGAGGTCAAGGAGGCTGAGTTGCTATCCGCGATGGACTGGCTACTCGAGCGCCAGGAGCGGATCGAGAAGGCGCTCGCTCACCGCCACCTCTCCGAGGAGGGTTTCGTGCTCTATGACCTGTCATCCAGCTATGTGGAGGGGCGCTGCTGCCCGCTGGCCAAACTCGGTTACTCGCGTGACGGGCGCAAAGGCACGCAACAGGTCAACTACGGGTTGTGTTGCTCCCCGGAGGGCCGGCCTGTCGCTGTCCACGCATTCGACGGTTCGACCGCCGACTCCAAAACGTTTCCAGACGCGGTCCAGGCGGTCACTGAGCGCTTCGGGGTGAAGGATGTTGTGCTCGTCGGTGACCGCGGAATGATCACCCAGGCGCACGCCCAAACTCTGAAGGAGAACGGTGTGGGTTTCATCAGCGCGCTGAAGAGCGCGCAGATCCGTACGCTCGTGAACGCCGGGGACATCCAGCTATCGCTGTTTGATGAATCAAACCTCGCGGAGATCTCCTCTGAGAAGTTTCCCGGTGAGCGCCTGATCGTGTGTCGCAACCCCGCCGTCGCTGCGGAGCGAGCCAGAAAACGCCAGGAGCTGCTCGACGCGACCGAAACAGAGCTCCAGAAGGTCAAGCAGATGGTCGACGGTCCGCGCGGTTCACTGCGCAAAGCCCACGCCGGTGAGATCGGGACACGCGCCGGCAAGACCGTCAACAAGTACAAGGTCGCAAAGCACTTCGAGCTTCACATCGCAGACGGCGCGTTCTCCTTCGCTCGCAAGCAGCAGCAGATCGAAGAGGAGGCAACACTCGACGGGCTCTACGTGATCCGCACCACCTGCCCAGCCGAGCAGCTCTCAAGCCAGGCCGTCGTCAGGGCCTACAAGCAGTTGAAGATGGCCGAGCGCGCGTTCCGCACGATGAAGGACACCCTCGAGATCCGTCCCATCCACCACCACCTCGAGACCAGGGTCCGCGCGCACATCTTCCTGTGCATGCTCGCCTACTACGTCACCTTCGAGCTCGCTCAGCGCCTGACCCCCATACTCTTCACCGACCACGCTCCGCTCGCGCCCGCAGACCCCGTCGCGCCAGCACGGCGCTCAACAGCGGCGAAGGCGAAGGCAGGGAGCGCCGCCACCGAGGACGGACACCCAGCCTCAGACCTCCCAGACCTGCTCACAGACCTCGCCACCATCGCCCGCAACACGATCCGCATCGCGGGAGCCCAGCACACCTTCAAGCGCCTCACCAAACCCACACCACAACAGAACAGAGCACTCGAACTGCTCGAACGTCAAGCTCGCCACGTAGACAGAACCAGCCACCCCCAACACGGACCAAAACCCCGCCACCACAAGGAATTCGTCGCGACAGCCTCAAAAACTTCCGTCTAGTAGTGCTTTGTTAGGTCGCTACTCGTGTTGTGGTGCTCTGTGGAGGGGTATGTCGGCGTGGTTGATCGTTTGGTGACAGGTGGCGTAGCGGCCGGTCCAGCATTTGAAGGGGCTGGAACAGGAGGACTGCCTGAGGGAGGGTCAGGCCGGCCGCGGGCGATTTGGGTTCTGCTGCTCCAGGGTGAGGAAGCCGTGTGCAGCCGTCACGAGCGCGGTGTGGTGGTACCAGCCGAGCCAGGAGCGGCCCTCGTAGTGATCGAGGCCGAGTTCGCCCTTGAGCTGTTTGTAGTCGAGCTCGATCTTCCAGCGCATCCGTGCCAGGCGCGCCAGATGTTCGGGCGAGGTGGAGGGTGGCATGTTGCTGATCCAGTAGTCCAGTGGCTCCTTGTGGCCTTCGGGCCACTCGCAGATCAGCCACTCCTCGCAGGGCTCTTGCTCAGCCCCGTTTTGCCAGCGCGCCAGTGCGCGGACACGTAGGAACGCGAACTGTGAGGTAACCGGCGTCCCGTCGGGGCCGTCCCTGAAGGTGACGGTCTGCATGTTCTCAGGGGCGAGTCGGGCGATGAGCTTACGGGCGGGCTCGGGCTTGCGGTAGGGGCGCAGCCGCGTGCGCCGCCTGCCGGTCTCCCCGGCGCGCTCGGGTAGCGAGAACACGGTGTCCGGCGCGAATACGCTCGCGATCTTGTCGATCGAGAACACGTACTGGAAACCAGCATCATCCAGATCCCGACGCAGCCTGGTGTTCTCGCCATACGCCTCATCCCCCAAGATCGGCGCCCTGCCGATATCCCACCCGCCGGCGCGCTCGATCAGGTCCTTCCCGAGCTGTGGCTTCTTCTTGAACTCGATCTCCTCGGGGATCCTCGCTCTCGCTCTGCGCTCGGCGTCCTCGCACCACTCCTCGGGCAGATACAGCGCCCACCCCAACGGGACCGTGCCCTTGCTGCCCACGGCGTGCACCGAGACACCGATCTGGCAGTTACCGATCTTGCCGAGCGTCCCCGAGTACTGACGCTTGACCCCAGGCGAACGCTTGCCGTCCTTCGAAAAACCAGTTTCGTCGAGAACCCACGCCTGCACACCGATCTGTGGCGCCACGCGCTCAGCCGTGGCCTTGACGACCAACCCTGGATCCCACGTACTCACCGCCAAGAACTGCTGCAAGCTCTCATAGTCAGCCCCACCACCCAGCCGCGCGACCATCGGCTCAAGCGACTTACGCGGACCCTCCTCAACCAGCCCCCGCAGATACAACCGGCCGTTGACCAGCTGCACAGGCCGGCTCACCGCCTCCTCAAACACCCCCTCGGCGAACACCTCCAAACGCTCCCGCACCACCACAGGCCCATCCACCACCATCTCCATCATCGTCACCACGAGCCTCCCCACGCCAAGAACCAGACGCAAGAAGAGTTCGCCGAACCAGCAACGAATCCCACAAAGAAACTAACAAAGCACTACTAGGTGGCCGCCTTCGAAGACTTTCCAGGTGGTCGCCCGCGCCCAGACTCTAGGTGGTAATCCCGCGCTCAGCCACCCGGCGGATACCCATCACCAGCATCGTCGCGGGCGCGAGACCGCCGATCGCCGACAACACCGAGCGGGTCGCAAGGCGCGCTTCCGAGCGGGAGGCCGCGGGCATCGATAGATAGTGAGCGGCCATGCCAGCGAGCAACAGCACGTGCTGGCGCCCGTAAGGGAGCTCTTGGGTCCGATCCATCGCTTGCGCCGCAATCAGCCCCAGACGCACCGCCGCCTCTTCTGAGGAGGCGTAGTAGCCAAGCAGGCTGGGCTGCCCTGACGCCAGATCGTCTGCTCGATCGACCAAGCTGTCCAGCAGCAGATGGAGCGATCCGATCCACGGGAAGTACGCTTCCTCGATCGCCACCGCTTCCTCCGCTTGCATGACGCGATTGGCGGCCGCCGCGATCAGCACATAGACGCCCAGCGACGAGCCCGCAGAGGCCGCCGTCTCCCACCATCTCAGATCGGAGCCGGCGGGCGTCTGTGAATCGGCCCAATGCGCCAAGGCCGCGTGATCGCCCTGCGCTTCATTGAGGTTGAGGCTTTGATAGGACACCATCCGCTTGGCGGCCCTGCGCACCGGCCCCGCGACCGCGGCGTAGGACGGGAGCTCGCGTAGCGCCGCGCGACAGGCCTCGACGATCTCCTGCAGGTAGCCGGCGTCGTCGTTCTGCGGGTGGTGGGCGTAGTAGTCGATCTGCGGTCCGGTGGGATCAAGCGCCGCACTCAACACTCTGTGCAGTTGATCGCCGTTGCGAATTGGATCCCGGCACGGTTGCTCGGCGAGCGTATCGACGTAGTCATAGGCGGCTTGGATGGCGACCTGGGCCCGCACCACGGCAGCGCGATAGGCGTCCGGGACGAATGCCGCAAACGCAGCCGCGCCATCGAGGTTGAGGCGCTCGGTGCAGAGATTGGTGACGGCCGCCTGGCGGAGCACCGGATCGGGGATCTCCCTCGCTCGGCGGCGCCAATGAGCGGCCTCACGACGAACGGTGGGAAAGATCCCAAGCCAGTAGCGTTTTGCGGCGCTCGCGAACCCCGCAGCCAGCGAGCCACCCGCCTCGATCTGTGTAGCCACACAGACAGCTTTACGTGTCGAGGAGACGGTGCCCGGAACATTTGTCGAGTCCGCGTGAGTAATCGCCAAGCCGAGGGGACGCCCAAACGATTAGGGCCAGTCCAACAGCTTGACAGCTGCTTACTCTTGCAGGCCCATTTGGGCCGGCACTTTCGCCGCTCTCAGGCCGGGAATCGCGATCACCACCAACGCCATGCCGGCAACCAACAGGAAGGTCTCGAGAATCTGCAGGCCGGCAAGCGAGAACGGCGCCGGAAAGCCAGTTGTGAGCTTCAGCCAGCGGCTTGCCAGCGCGTGACCATAGATGCCCAGCAGCACCCCATCAACGCAGCCGATGCTCAGCAGGATCAGGCTCTCGAGCAACAGCGCCCGCCATAGCTGGAGGTAGTCGAAGCCCTGAATACGCAGCGAGGCAAGCTTGGCGCGTCGCTGCCAGATAACCGCACCGAGCGCCAACGCCACCGACATCGCCGCAGCGATCAGCAACAGCGTCGCAATGTCTCCAAGTGTGCGTAGCCCCTGGCGTGCGCTGGCCTCGCTTTCGGTGGCCCGTTCGCCGCCCGTGCGTACCTCCAATCCTTGGCGGTTGCTGAGCGCGCCTTCAACCGCATGTTTGCCTGCTGTCACATCCACGCCCCGCTTAAGGTCAACCTCGAGCGCCGCCGGATTGGTGGTCTGCCAGTAGCGGCTGTAGTCGGCGGTGTTGATCGTGATTGCACCTGGCGGCCAGCCAGAGTTCGTCATGATCGCGGCCACGCCGAAGCGCACCTGACCAGACGGCGTGGGTAGAACGACCGAGCCGCCGACGCGCAAATGGTGTTCGTCCGCAACGCCGCTGGAGACCGCGACCCAGCCCCCTTGACGAAGTAGCGCCGAGGCGTGCGCGAGGTTGCCGCTCACCAGCTGGCCGGCTTCGAGCATCGCCGGATCGCTCGCCGGTCTTGCGCGTACCCACAGCCTGCGCGAGCCAAAGTCGAGCAGCCCCCCCTGGTAGGTGCGCACCGCCGCGACGGCGGGCAACCGGGCGATCTTGCTCGCGGTACCGTCGGCGACAAAGCTGTTGGTGTTGAAGATGTCGCCGCCATCGACCACCCACATGTCGGCCGTACTGAAGTAGTGGGTGATTGCTCCGTCGATGCCACGCAGGAGATCTTCGCGAGCGCCGCCGATTGCGACGCTCCCGTACACCGCCAATGCCGCCACGCCGGCCAGCGCAATCGAGCGGGTGGCGGTCGATCGCAACTCGTTGACGGCAATCACCAGCATGCTGCCCGGGATGCGCTCCCCGATGCGCGCGAGCCCACCGACGACGGCGACAAACACCGCAGGGATCAAACAGACGGTGACCAGCGCCAATGCCACACCACCGACGACCGTCAGCCGCGGAACGCTCAACACGAGCACGGTCACCACGGCGAGCAGCGCGAGACCCAGAGCGCCCAATCGCACGACCGAGCGTCTTGGGATCGCGGCCTCCTCGCGAGTTTCTCGAAAGACCGCATCGGCCGGCCGGCCCGGGCGCAAATCGATCAGCGGTGGCAGCGACGCCAACAACGCGGCGAGCACGCCAGCGCCAACCGCCAGCAGGATCGTGCTCGTATGCAGCAGCTGCGCGGAGCTGAGCGGGAAAGCCACCGCCAGGTAGAGGGGAACGCGATGGAACAGCGTGTGCGACAGCACATCGCCCAACACCACCCCCACAAGCGAAGCGCCAATCCCCAGCAGCAGCGCCTGAAAACCCATGATCAACAGCACCTGGTGGGAGTCGAAGCCCTGCATCCGCAGGTCGGCGATGAGGCGCCGGCGCTCGGGAACCGTGAGCAGCATTGCGTTCAGCGCCAGCAGGAAGCCCACCATTCCGCCGATCGCCGCGAACAGGGCGGTCGATTGGCTGGTTGGCTTCTCCGCGCCACTCAGCAGACGCAGTTCTTCGGTGACCGGCTCAACATCCAGACGCCTCGCGGCCAGTCGCCGCAGCTCTTCGGCGACGAGTGCTTCATCGCCCGGCTGTGGCTTGACCAGCACTTGCGTTACCCGTTCGCCCATCCCAGTGAGCGTCTGCGCAAACGGCAGCAGAGCGACCGCGACGGTCCCGTCCCTGGTGGCGTCGGCCAGCGCGCCAGTGAGCACGAGCCGCACGACGGCGGGGCGTGCCTCTCCGTTGGCAAAAAGCGTCACCCGCCCGCCCTGGCCGGTGCCAATCCCATTCGCGACTTCCGCCGGCAAACCCAATCCGCCTGCCAGCAAGAGCTCCGAGGAGACCGGTTCGCGCTGCGTCAGAACGCCAAAGTGGATGATATTAGGGTCGATACCGATCAACTGGACCGACTCGCGACCGCGCGGGCCACGCACCGTCACCTCCTCTCGTAGGAGCGCAGCGGCAGCCTCGACACCAGGTAGTTGACGTACCTTGTTGGCCAGACCCTCTTCAAACCCGTCGCTGGAGCGTGCCACCAATTGCAGGCGCGCCGAGCCAACCAGCCCGCGCAGCAAGTTGCTGGCCGAGCCCATCAAACTGGCGTTGGCCACCAACACCCCGAACACCAATGCGACTCCCACGGCGATCCCGCCGCCGGCGAGCAGCTCCTGGGCGGTGTGGCGACGCAGGCGCCAGCCGTAGAAGCGAAACAACATGCTCAGGCGCACGCCGAAGATTGTCGGATTCATCGAGGGGCGACTCATCGCGCGTGTCTGGCGTGAAGCGAGTCGATCATCGCCGCAGGGCGCGACTCATCGAGCAACCCATCGCCCACGGGCACGTCGAGGCGTGGTCGCGCGGTCCGGGCGGCGCATCAGCATCGCCCACGGGCACGTCGAGGCATGGTCGCGCGGTCCGGGCGGCGCATCAGCATCGCCCACGGGCACGTCGAGGCATGGTCGCGCGGTCCGGGCGGCGCATCAGCATCGCTCACGGGCACGTCGAGGCATGGTCGCGCGGTCCGGGCGGCGCATCAGGCGAGGCTCAGCGCCAGCTCCGCGTCCAGACCCTCGCTGAGGTGACCGTCGCGGAGGGTGTGCACCCGGTCCACGAACGCTCGCGCCTGGGGGTCGTGGGTGACGAGCAAGCCGGGAATACAGCGCTCGCGGCAGAGCTCGCGCAGCAGCGCCAGCACCTCTCGGCTGCGCTTAGAGTCGAGGCTTCCAGTCGGCTCGTCGGTAAGCAGCAGCCGCGGTTCGCCAGCCAGCGCCCGCGCGATTGCCACGCGCTGGCGCTCTCCCATCGAGAGCTTGTCAGGCGTGTGCTCGGCCCGCTCCAATAGCCCCACTCGCTCCAGCCACGGGCGCGTAGCCCGGCGGGCATCGCGCAGCGTCCACCCATCCCCCAGCAGCTTCAGCGCGGCGTTGTCCAGCGCCGTGGCGCCAGCCATCAGGTGGAAGGACTGGAAAATGAAGCCCACTTCGCGGCGACGGTAACGCGCGCCCTCCACGGCCGGCAGGCCCGTGATGTCGCGCTGGTCAAACCACACGCCTCCCCGATCCGGCGCAAGCAACCCGGCGGTGAGCAGCAATAGTGTGGTCTTGCCCGAGCCACTGGGCCCATACAGCGCGACGAGCTCGCCCGGCGCAACCGTCAGCGAGACTCCGTCCACCGCCTTGACGGTCTCCGAGTCGCTGGTGTAGTGCTTGACGAGCTCGCGCAGCTCCAGCCCCGAGCTCACGACCCCGAGCGCTCCAGCTCACCAGGCTGCCGCAGCGCGTGCCTGGGTGGGAACGGCACAACGACAGCGGACTCGCCGCCGGCTTGCATCAGCTCGCCATAGCCGACCTTCATCAGCACATCGGTTCCCCGCACGGCGTCAGAGTCCTCCGAGGCGACCATCAGTGCGGCACCGTGTTCGCGCGCGCCGCTGCGCATCAGTGCGTACAGCTCTTCGCGCTCGCTCAGGCTCGGTACCGTGGCCGGCTCGTCGACGAGCAGCAAGCGAGGCTTACGTACGAGCGCCCGGGCGAGCATCACCCGCATCCGCTCGCCGATCGCGAGCGACATGGCGAGGTCGTCCGCATACTTGGTGGCGCCCGCCCAGTGCAGCGTGTGACGCGCCCTGCGCCGAGCCTCGTGCATCGTGGCACCGTCGCTCACGAGCGGCAGCGCCACGTGATCGACGACCCGCTCGCCCTTCGCCGGGCGCCAGTCCTCACCTGCCAACAGCCCGATCTGGTCGCGCAGCAACCGGTCACGTTGAACCGCCGAGCACTGCGCCAGGTCGCGCCCTTCGAAGGCGATCGTCCCCTCGTCGGGCATCTCGATGCCCGCTGCAAGCCGCAACAGCGTGGACTTGCCGGTGCGCCGCAGACCAAGGATCCCGACGTGCTCGCCATCGTGAACCTCGAATGAAACCTGTTTCAGCACTACGGTCTGTTGGCGCCCGTCGGGGTAGGTCTTGCTGACCTGCTCAAAGCGAAGCAGCGGCGCGGCTCCGTCGGTGCTACTCGGCGCGTGCGGCATGCTCGTCGATCCGCCGTCGGGTTCGTTTGGCCCACTCGATCTCGGCGCGCAGCTGGGCATCTGAGGCGTCGCGTACGATGTCCATCACCAAGCCCATCCACGAGCGCACCGGCAGTGGCGGACCGCAGCTCTGGCGCAGCAGCTCCAGACACTCCTGCTCATACTGGCGCAGCGCCTGTAACAACTGGGGAGCGTCCTGCTCGCGCGCGGCCGCCACCTTCGCCTGGATTTCCACGCGCGTGGGCTCCCGCGGGGCAAGCGTTTCCAGCCACATGCGCAGAGCGTCAGGAGCCAGCTCGGTGGCGCTGTAGACGGTGCGCTGCTGACGCGGATTCTCCGGATCGCTCTCCACTGCGCCAGAGATCAAACCCGCACGCTCCAGTTGGTCGAGCATTCGGTAGAGACGCTTGGGGTCGATCGCCCACGATGGGCCCAGCCGGGCGCCCAGGCGAGCGCCCAGATCGTAGCCATGGCCGGGGCGCTCGAGCACGAGACCGAGGATCGCACCCTTCAGCGGCGAAGATCCCCGCATCCACGCTCGGTCGGCGGCAGCGCTCGATCCCGGCGCGAGCTCGTCCTTGATAGCGATTAGCTTCTCTCTGGGCATTGTCCCCCGGTCATCCCCTCCGACAACCACTCCTATTTGGCTTTACAACGTTACACCAAACCGTTCCCAAGTGCGGTTAGTTTAAGAACCTTTCAAATAGAATGACTCCTACGCTTCCATTTACCGAAGCTGTTGCGGGCTCGCTCCGTTGCCCCCGTCATCCTCTTAGCTGCTGCGGGCTCGCTCCGTTGCCCCCGTCATCCTCTTAGCTGCTGCGGGCTCGCTCCGTTGCCCCCGTCATCCTCTTAGCTGCTGCGGGCTCGCTCCGTTGCCCCCGTCATCCTCTTAGCTGCTGCGGGCTCGCTCCGTTGCCCCCGTCATCCTCTTAGCTGCTGCGGGCTCGCTCCGTTGCCCCCGTGATCCTCTCCCACACCGATCCGCTCCAGTAGCACGACCGCCGCACTCGCCGGATCGAGGCGACGCTCTACCACCTCGTCCAAGAGACGCTCGAGCTCCGCGTCCCCGCGTAGCCGCGCCTCCAACCGACGGCGCATGCGGGCGCTCGCCAGCGCCAGCACCTCGCCGCGCAGGTTACGCCGACGTCGCTGCGCGAGCTGACCCTCGGTGAGGATTTGCGCTCGGTGCTCCTCCAGGCGTTCCACCAGCTCGGCGACCCCGCGGCCGTCGGCGGCCTCGGTCTTGACGATTGGCACCCGCCAGGCGGTCTTCCCTGCGCGCCGCTCCCCCGCCAACTCGTCACCGTCGGCCCGCGACCGAGGGTGGGTGTCGCCGGGGTTGGCGAGCGAGAGCACGCCACGGATCTCGCGCACCATCGTGTCGGTAAGCGGATGGTCGGCCTTATTGATCACGATCACGTCCGGGATCTCCATCACCCCCGCCTTCAGCGCCTGAATCGAGTCGCCCGAGCCTGGCATCAATACGAGCACCACCGTGTCGGCGTGATCGATGATGTCCACCTCCGCCTGGCCCACCCCCACGGTCTCCACGAACACGTCGTCACGGCCGGCGGCGTCGAGTAGGAGGGCGGCCTGCAGCGCCGCCTCCGACAGGCCGCCCAAGGCGCCGCGGTTGGCCATCGAGCGGATAAACACGCCGGGGTCCAGGAAGTGCTCGCCGAGGCGGATGCGGTCGCCGAGCAGCGCGCCGTGGGTGAACGGCGAGGAGGGGTCGATCGAGAGCACCCCCACGGTGCGTCCAGCCTCACGGCGCAGGCGCGTGAGGGCGCCGATCAGTGTCGACTTGCCGACGCCGGGAGGCCCGGTGAAGCCGACCACGGCGGCAGCGCCGGTGTGGGGGTATATCTCCCGCACCAGTTGCCACCCCTCCGCGCGGTTGTCCTCGACCAGCGAGATTCCTCGCGCCAGCGCGCGGCGGTCGCCGGCGAGCAGGCGCTGGGAAAGCGTGGAGGGCATGCAGGAAGATTACGTCGGGACGGCATCCGGCCGTCCCCTTGAACCGATAGGGAGCCCTCCAGGCTCCCTTGACCGGGCCTTCGGCCCTAGCATGCCCGCTCGTGACACGGCTACGGGAGTGCCTGCGCACCTGGCGGTGGATGCGCGCCAACAACATGGTCAGTCGCCACTACGCGCTGCTGGCCGCACGCTGGCTGTGGCTGAAGCTGCGCTGGCGCGGGCGTTTGCAAACCGACGGCATCTGCTTCATCTGCCCGGGTGTGCAGTTCGAGATCGGTAGGCACGCCAAGCTGCACATCGGCCGCTGGGCGTGGATTGGACACGGCAGCAAGCTGCGCGTGCACGAGGGCGAGGTCAGGATTGGGGCCAAGACGGTGATGGGGCAGGAGTGCACGATCTCCGCCTTCCAGCACATTTCGATCGGGCGCGAGTGCATCGTCGCCGACCGCGTGATGCTGATCGACTTCGACCACGGCATGGTCGAGGTCGAGCGCCCGATCCGCCTGCAAGGCATCTACAAGCGCGACGTGAACGTCGGGCACAACGTGTGGATCGGCTACGGCGCCTGCATCCTGCGCGGGGTGACGGTGGGTGACAACAGCGTGATCGGCACCAGCTCGGTGGTCACCCGCGAGATCCCGGCGAACGCCGTCGTCGGCGGCATCCCCGCCCGCGTCATCCGCATGCGCGAGGCGCCGCACACGCTGCGCTGGGAGTAGCGGGCCCTCACCGCCGGCGGCATGCGCAGCGGCCTTCACGCCTCGGAGGAGCGATGCCTGCACGTGGCTTCGTGAACCTCCTGGGTAAGGGTGCTCAGCCGCTGGCTCAGGGTGTGGATCTGCTCGGTCAGCTCGGTGTTCTTCTGAAGCAGGCCGGTTTGGTATTGAGCCAGCTCGTCACGGTGCTTGGCGGCGGCTTCCTCGTTGGCCTTGTCGGTACGCGTCTGCGCCTTCTGGGCGATGATCACGAGTGCGCCGGTATAGAACGCGACCGCCGAGAACACGAGGTTGAGCAGGATGAACGGCGCCGGGTCGAAGCCCTTGCCGTTGAGCAGGCCGGTCCATGAGTTGCCGAGGAAGCGTATGACGTGGTTGGAAAGCACCCACGCGAGGATCACGGTGGAGCTGACGAGCAGGAACGCGACCGTGCCCATCCCGCTGGCGACGCCCTCGGAGACGCGCTCCATGAAGCTGCTGCCTCCCGCATAGGGCGAAGCGCCGTTGACATTGTCCTGGTAGTGCTTGTGATGGCGCAACGGGTCTGGCTTGGCTGAGCTCGAAGTCGACTCAGGCGGGCTCTGCAGCGGTACCTCGGTGGCTGCCATTTTTTGTCCTCCTCGGAAGTCGGTCCTGGATGTCGGAATCCCTATCAGGTGTGCCAGACCGATTCGAGCGGACAAGCGAGATCAATGTGGCATCAGCAGCGGTGCACGATCGGCGTGAACGGCGAGGTTGCGCAGAGCGCTGGCATCGGCCCCCAAACCAGCCACCAGCGCGCGCTCAACGCCACGACGGTGGCCGTCGAAACGCTCCCGTGCGTAGGGCACCGCCAAACCGCGGGCAACCATGAAAGCCCAGTCGCTGGCTTGCAACGCCAGCAACTCCCGCACCGCCGCCTCGCTCGCGCCGGCACCGGCGCGCACCACGTCAAGCTCCATCGCGCGCGTGGCAAAAGCGATCTCCGCCACCGCCGGGCCCGACCAGGTCGAGAGGTCGCCGGCCGTGCCCCAGGTGCTCGCCTGCGACCCAACCGCGAGCTCTTGGAGCGGCGCGGGCTCGCAACGCTCCAGCGCGTCGTCCAGACGCACCAACGCCAGACCTTGGCGGGCGCACTCCTCGACCACTCCCGTCAGCCACGCCAGCCCCTCATACCACCAGTGGCCGAGCAGCTCGGTATCGAGCGCGCATACAACCAAGCCGCCACCCGGCAACCCACGACCGTCGCGCTCCAACCGCTCCTTTGTGCTCGCCACGAAGTCCGCGGCGTGCTCCCGCGCCAGCCCGAGCGCGTGCTCGTGGTTGTAGGCGCCGCCGTCATTGGACCACGGGTTGTGGTGGTGAATCGTGTGGTGGTGATAGTCGCGATAGCCGCCGTGCGCGGGATAGCCCCTGTCGCTCCAAACGCGTGCGATTGTGAGGCGATCGATCGGCACGCACACCACCCCTGACTCGCCTACCAGCGGACGCAGATGGGCGGGAGCGCCCAAGCCGAGACGATTGGTGAGCTCAACGCACACAGCGCGCACCCCGGCCTCCGCCAGCGTGGGCTCAAGGTAGGGCGCATGGGCGCACTCGGGCAGCCAGAAGCCCCCCCGCCAGCCGCCGCCGAAGCGCTCGCGGTGAGATGTGACGCCGCTGTGCACCTGCAGCCGCAGCCCCGCCTCGGTGGCAAGCAGCGGCAGCACCGCGTGCGTAGCGGCAGAGGTCCACTGCGCGTACGGAGCAAACGCGCCAAGCAGATCGCCCCCGCGACGTTCGAGGCTCTCCAGCGCCCGCTCATAGTCCCCCCAGGCGCGGTCTACCTCGCGTGCCAGCGTATCGTGGCCGGTGCGGCGCAGACCGTGCGCATCCTCAGTGTGCGTGTGGCGGCGGGTGTCCCCTACAAAACGCGCAAACCGCTCGCCCACACCCGGGGCCTCGAGCTGGTCGCACAGCACCGGGGTCAGCGACACCGTCAGCGGCACCCCTCGCTCCAACAGCTCCAACAGTGGCAGGTAGCAGCCGGCGAGCGCCTCCCATAGCCACTCCTCCCCGAACGGCCACGTTCCGAAGCCCTCCACGTAGGGCATGTGGGTGTGCAGGACGATCGCCAGCTCACCGCCCGGGCCGCCGCCTGCCCGGCGTGCTCGATCGGCGGCGCTCACCGTCGCGGACCGGAGTCCGGCCGAGCGCTCACGCCCGGCACACCACCACGAAGTCGAGCGCCCGGTCGAGATCGGCTTGGCCGCGGGAGCGCAGCGCGAAGTCGCTCGCCGAGATCGCGGGGGTAAACCAGCCATAGAAGCGCTCGGTGAAGCCCACCCGCGGATGCACCGCATCCCAGCCCAAGCGCAGGGCGAGCTCGTGCGCACGCAGCTTGCGGGCATGGAAGAGGCCGAACAGCGCCACCGAGGAGAAGTGCGCACGGCACAGTCGCTCAAACTCGTGTGCGCGGTACTCGTGCACATGCCAGGGGTTGTCCGAGCGCGGAGCGCCCTTTGGCGCCAGCGTGAGCACGTTGGGCGTGGACAGGTACACCGTCCCCCCGGCGCCCACCAGCCCACGGAAGTGCTCGAGCGCCGCGCCCGGGTCTTGGAGATGCTCGATCGTCTGCAAAAACACCACCGCGTCGGCGGGGGCGGAGAAGGTTTCGATCAAGTTGCGCTCGAAGCGCAGGTTGGCACGCCGGTAGCGCAGGCGCGCGTGCTCGTACGCCTCCAGGTTGGCGTCGACCCCTACGACGCTCGCCGCGCCGGCCGCCAACACGTTCGAGCCATAACCCTCTCCACAAGCCATATCGATCACCCGCAGTCCCCCCACGCGCGCCGCGATCCACTCGTAAACCACCAGATGGCGGCGATACCAGTAGTTCTCCTCGGGCACGTCCGGAAGCGTGCGCTCCCCGGTCAACGCCAGCGGAGGAACGTCGACGGGCTGGTTGTTTTGCACGTAGAGAGGCGCCGGCAAGGCGCGCGAGTATATGGTCCCTGGAGCAATGCCGCCCGCAATGAGCCCCGAAGAGATCCGCGACGTCAATACGCGCTACCACGATGTGGCGGCCGGGCACTACGACGCGAAGTGGGGAATCGACTTCGGCGAGATCGGCTTGGAGCAGGTCACAGCCAAGGTCCGCAAGGCGCTCGGCGAGGCGCCGGGCCACTACGCGCGGTCGCTCGAGATCGGCTCGGGCACTGGGTATTTCACGCTAAACCTGATGCGCGCCGGGCTGATCGAGCAGGCCACCTGCACCGACATCTCCCCCGGGATGCTCGCTACGCTGGACGCCAACGCCGAGCGTCTCGGGCTGAAAGTGAAGACCGTCAGCGCCGACGCCGAGCGCCTGCCCTTCAAGGACGAGAGCTTCGACCTCGTGCTGGGTCACGCCGTGCTGCACCACATCCCCGACCTCGCCACCGCCTTCGGGGAGCTCGCGCGCGTGCTGGCGCCCGGCGGCACGCTTCTGTTCGCCGGCGAGCCCTCGCGCTACGGCGATCGCCTGGCGCGCGTGCCCAAGCGCTTCGCCGGCACGATCGCCCCACTCTGGCGGGCGGCGCTGCGCGCCCGGCCGGCGCCACCGGCGGAGGGCGGGGCGCCCGACGCGGCGCTGGAGGGCGTCGTCGACGTGCATGCCTTCGCACCCGGCGAACTGCGCACGTTCGCTCAAGATGCCGGTCTGCGGCGGGTGAGGGTCAGCGGCGAAGAGCTGGTCGCCAACTGGTTTGGATGGACCAACCGCACGCTGGAGGCAACCGCCGATCCAGCCGACGTGCCGTGGGCGTGGCGCCAGTACGCCTATCGCGGCTATGTCGCCCTGCAAGGACTGGACCGCCGCCTGTTGGAGCCGCGGCTGCCCCCCGCGATCTTCTACAACCTGATGCTCTCAGCGCATAAGGGAGAAGCGCGGTAGCGGGCGCCAACACGTGCCTGGCGGCCTCCTACGGCCTCTACACCGCCGCCAACGGAGGACTCGCGTTTCGACCTCATTCTCTGAAGCATCTCCGCAGGGCCGGGCAACCGGTCCCCCGCGCCCAGACTTGGGTACCGATCGTTACCGCACCGCCGGGGTTCGCCAGCCCCATACGGTTCATCCCCTTAGACTTCGCGTATGGCAGATCACCTGCACCGCGACTTTCCGCTGTTTCCGCTGGGCATCGTGGCACTGCCAACCGAGAACGTGCCGTTGCACATCTTCGAGGATCGCTACCGCACGATGATCGAGGAGTGCGTGCGGGAGAAGCGTGAGTTCGGGATCCTGTGGATGGCCGAGGACGAGCTCAAGCCGATCGGCTGCGCCTGCACCGTCGAGACCGTGTTGGAGCGGATGGAGGACGGGCGCATGAACATTCTCGCGCGCGGCACCCGGCCGTTTCGTCTGGTGGAGCGCCAAGACGACCTGCCCTATCCCGCCGGGGTGGTGGAGTTCCTCGACGAGTACGACGAGCAAGCCGACCCCGAGGTGGTGAGCGCCACTCGCGAGCTGTACGCCGAGCTGGTGGAGCAGGCGACCGACAGCGCGCTCTCCGAGGAGGAGATCGAGGCGCTCAACGCCTACCGCATGGCCGCCACCGTGGAGTTCGGCGCGGACGCCAAGCAGGAGTTGCTGGAGCTACGCTCCGAGAACGACCGTTTGCGCCTGCTGACGATGCTGTTCCGGGCGGCGATCAAACGGATGGAGCTGGTGGAGCGAGCCCAGGCGCACGCGCGCTCCAACGGCAAGGTTCGCTTCGGGTAGCTACTGCGGCAGGTGGCACACCTTCTGCGCCACTTCCAGCACGAGGTAGGCAAGATGGTGCAACACCGAGGGCTGTCCCGCGGAGTTATCGGCGAAGCGCACCGTGCCTTCGGCGTCGCGCACGTGGTAGCGAAACACCGATCCTGGCCGCGGCGGCAGGACGAGGTGCTTGGAGGACGGGCTTTGGAGTTCTTCGGCGATACCCCGCGCTTGGATCAGCTGCGGGTCGTTCAGCTGATGCGAAAGGCCCGGATGGGCGGCGTTGGGGTGGGCGGGGTTGCCATAACAATGCACCGCGCCACCTTCATTGATCAGCACCGTCAGGTTTTCCCCGCCTCCCGTGCGCGTCACCAGGAACAGATCGGGCAGCTCGATGCTCTCGCCACAGCCGGCGAGGATCGTCGCCGTGCACAGCACGCCAACGATCGCGCCGATGCGTCGTCCTCCGCGCGTCACGCCCACACCGCGACCCCGCCGCGGCGCGGGTCGCCCGCTCCGAGCAGCTGCCCGTCACGACGCTGCACGGCCTGGACGCCGCCGAAAAACAGGTTGAGCCCGTGGAAAGCCACCACCGCCCTGCCTTCGTCCTGGAGCGCGCGCACGTCGATCCCCGGCTCCGCGTACACCTCCCCCTGCTCGTAGTGTGCCCGCGGCGCCGCCACCGCCTCGGCGGCGCTCATGCCGCGGTCGACGACGCCGACGATCGTCTGCAGCAACGCCGAGCGGATGCGGTTGGAGCCGGCGCTGCCCAACACCAGCTCCACCTTCCCCGCGCGCATCACGAGCGAGGGCGCCATCATGCTCGGCATCCGTCTGCCCGCCGGGTGACGGTGGAAGCCCAGCGGGTTGAGGTCTTGCTCGCCCATGATGTTGTTGACGTGGATGCCCGTCCCCGGCACCACCACGCCCGAGCCCTCGCCGTTGGTGCAGGTGACGCTGCAAGCGCGGCCATCGCCGTCCAGCACCGAGATGTGCGTGGTGGCGCCAAGCTGGCCGGTGGCGTTGGCGCCATTGCTCCTCGCACCGTAGCCGTGGGGTGGGGCGGCGCCCAGACGACCGGCGAGAAAGCTCACCAGGAAGCCCTCCTGCGCCAGGCCCTCCACGAACTCCGCGGTGCGCTCCGCCTGAGCGGCCTCCATCGCCGCCACCACCTGCACCAGCGTCGGCGGCGAGGACTGCCGGTCGAGCAGTGCGAGCGCGTAGGCCAGCAACGTGCCACCGGCCGAAGGGGGCGGGTTGGTGAGCACTTCGCGGTCGCGGTAGCGCATCCGCACGGGCCCACGCAGCTGTGCTCTGTAGGAGGCCAGCCCCTCGCGGGTGAGCGAACCTCCACGCTCACCCACCCACTCACCCACCGCCGCCGCGATGTCACCGACGTAGAACGGTTGCGCGCCCTCACCGCCGAGACGCTCCAGCGCCTGCCCCAACTCGGGGTTGTGCAACACCTCGCCCTCGCGCAGCACGTGCCCGCCCGGCGCCCACAGCGCGGCGCACTCGGGGGTTGAGAGCAGCAGCTCGGTCAGGATCTCCGCGACGTAGGCCTGTCCCGCGTTCAGCGCCACCCCCGCGTGCGCCAGCTCCGCCGCGGGGGCCGCCAGCGCATCGAGCGGCACCGTCCCCCAACGCGCGATCGCCTCGCACACGCCCGCCGGCGTGCCGTACACACCGCAGGAGGCGGGTCCGATGTGGAACACCTGAGCGGCGTCGCCGAAAGACACGTCGATCGCCTGCAGCTCCGCCGCCGAGCCGTCAGTGGCCCGCGCGGGAGCCTCCACAAAGAAATCGAGCAGCGCCGGCTCCCAATCGCCGCCCGCCACCATCAGATAGCCCCCGGCGCCCAACCCGGTGAGCAGCGGCTCGGCCACGAACGAAGTGAGCATCGCGCCCACCGCGGCGTCGACCGCGTTGCCCCCTTCGCGCAGCACTCGCGCCCCCGCCTCGGCGGTTAGCGGATGTCCGGCCGCGACTACTCCCCTCTCGCCGTTACTGCTCACCAGAGCGAGACTATCTCCAACCGCTTTCAGCCTCGCGGCATGAACTCGGGAACGTCCAGCTCTTCCACGGCCGACCCGCCGCGGCCCGCGCGGCGCTCCGCGGCTCTGCCGGTGCGCTGCACACGGGGCTCGCCAGCCGGCTCCTCCAGGCGGCTGCGCCCGGCGCGGGAGCGGCGCTCCTGCTCGTAGCCGGTCGCCACCACCGTCACCCACACCTGATCCTCCAGCTTCTCGTCCACCATCGCGCCGAAAATGATGTTGGCGTCGGCATGCGCCGCCTCAGCCACCGCCTTGGCGGCCTCGTTGACCTCCCACAGCGACAGGTCGCGCCCGCCGGTGATCGACAGCAAGATCGAGCGCGCGCCCTCCATCGAGGTTTCCAGCAGCGGTGACGCCACCGCTTGCATCGCCGCCTCGGTGGCGCGGTGCTCGCCGCCGGCGCCCATCCCGATCCCCAGCAAAGCGTTGCCGGCGCCGCTCATGATCGTGCGCACATCGGCGAAGTCGAGGTTGATCAAGCCCGGCAGCGTCACGAGGTCGGAGATGCCCTGCACCCCCTGACGCAGCACGTCGTCGGCGACGCGGAAGGCGTCCACCATCGAGGTCTGCTTGTCCAGCACGCTCAGCAGGCGGTTGTTGGGCACCACGATCAGCGTGTCCACCTCCTCCGCCAGCGCTTTGATGCCCTGCTCGGCCGCCTCGGCGCGCCGCGAGCCCTCAAAGCCGAACGGCTTGGTGACGATCGCCACCGCCAACGCCCCCACTTCGCGGGCGATGCGCGCGATGATCGGCGCCGCGCCGGTGCCGGTGCCACCGCCAGCGCCGGCGGTGATAAAGATCATGTCCGACCCCTTCAGCAGCGCCTTCGCGCGGTCGTAGTCCTCCATCGCCGCCGCCCTTCCCAGGTCGGTATCCGAGCCCGACCCAAGACCGCGGGTGAGCTCGGCTCCGATATGCAGCGTGATGTCGGCCGTGGACTGCTGCAGCGATTGCAGGTCGGTGTTGATCGCCAGGAACTCCACACCCTCGACCTCGGCCTCAACCATGCGGTTGACGGCGTTGACGCCCGCGCCGCCCACACCGACGACGCGAATCACCGGATGGATTACCGGCTGGCTGCCGCCGATCGCGGGAGCCGCCGCGCCGCTAGCCGATCTGCGATCGGTCTCCTCGCGGGCATACACGTCCACTGGTGGCTGCTGCTCGCTTGCCGCCGCCCCAGCCGCGGTCGCCGCGGCGGGACGCTCCATCACGTTGGCGGGAATCTCCGCCGAGAAGACGTTGCGCAAGCGCTCCTTGGGGCTGGGCACAGACGGAGACTCATCCTCTTGCACCGGCTCCGAAGTGCTCTGAACGGGCTGCTCCTGCTCGATCGCCTCAGGAGCGCTCGCCGCAGGCTCCGGAGAGGACTGCTTGCCCTCCGCCTCCTGCTCCTCCTCGGTCTTGCTGAACAGAGCCGCCAGCGGCCCTTCGCGCATGCTCGCGCGGCTCGAGGGGCGTTTACTCTGCGCCATTTGCCACTACCTGCCTGGGGTGATCGTGCCTGGGGGGATCGACGGCCGCTTGGGGGCCGTGCGCGAGAATCTCCCCCGGAGGGTCGGCCACCCCCTTGGCGGCATGCGCGAGCATCTCCCCCGGGCGATCGGCCGCCGCCTTGGGGGCGTGCGTCAGAACCTCCCCTGGAGGATCGGCCGCCGCCTTGCCGTGCGCGAGCACCTCTTGCGCGAGCTGGCGATAGGACTGCGCCGCCACTCCCTCGGGCTCATACTTGAGCACCGACATTCCCTTCACCGGCGCCTCCGCGAAGCGCACCGTCTTGCGGATGCGCGAAGCAAACACGCGGTCGCCGAAGTTCTCTTCGAGAATCTCGATCGCCTCCTTCGCGTGGATCGTGCGCGAATCCACCAACGTCGGAAGGATACCCTCGATGTCAACGTCCGGATTGAGGTTCTCCCGGATCATCGCGAGCGTGTTCTGCAGCTGGATCAGACCGCGCATCGACAAATACTCGCACTGCACGGGGACGATCACCTTGTCGGCGGCGGTGAGCGCGTTGATCGTCAGCAGCCCCAGGCTGGGAGGGGTGTCGATGCAGATGAAGTCGTAGTCCTCGTGGATCGGCACGAACGCCTTCTGCAGCGAGCGCTCGCGGCCGATCATCGTGGACATCGCGATCTCCGCGCCCGCGAGGTCGATCGAGGCGCACGCAATGTCCACCTCGCGGCGGCGGATCACCTCGCGGATCGAGGTTTTGTGCACCAGCACGTCGTACATCGATTTCTCCAGCGTGTCAGGGTCGATCCCCTGCGACATCGTCAGGTTGCCCTGGGGGTCCATGTCCACGCACAGCACGCGATGCCCCTCCTCCGCGAACGCGGCGGCGAGGTTGAGCGTAGTGGTTGTCTTGGCCACCCCACCCTTCTGGTTGGCGAATGCGATGACCTTTGCCCTAGCTTGCACGGCGGGCTCCGATGCTCGAATGGTCGATGGAAAAAAGCGAGGCCGGCTCGCCAGCCTGCGGCCGACTGCGCCACCGTCTGAAAGCCTTGTCGTGAGTATTCGCACGCAGTGGGAGGATTCCTGCACGGTTACGATCCCCCTGTGCCACCGGCCGACGCCCAGCCAAGCCGGCGCCGCCCGGCAAACCGTCCGGACGGCGCCCGCGCTTCCACCAAGACCTCCGCCTTGGCGGGGCGGCTGCGTGGCAAGAGCATCTGCATCTGCGCGGGGCCGGGCGGCGTCGGCAAGACCACAACCGCGGCGGCGCTCGCACTGGGGCTGGCGCGCAGGGGGCAGCGGGTGGCGGTGGTGACGATCGACCCCGCCCGGCGGCTGGCGAGTGCGCTGGGGATCGACGAGCTCGACAACGAGCCGCGACGGATCGACCCTGCGCTGCTGGCCGCTCAAGGGATCGAATGCAAGGGGGAGCTGTGGGCCACGATGCTTGACGCCAAGCGCACCTTCGACGCGCTGATCGCCCGGCTCGCCCCCGATGACAGTGCACGCGAAGAGGTGTTCTCCAACCGCATCTACCAGGAGATCTCCGGCGCGGTGGCGGGCACCCAGGAGTTCAGCGCGGTCGCCAAGTTGTATGAGCTGCACCGCGAAGGCAACTTCGACACGATCGTGCTCGACACCCCACCGGCGCGCAACGCGCTCGATTTCCTCGATGCGCCGCTGCGCATGACGCGCTTTTTGGAGGGCCGCTCGATACGTATGTTCCTCGCTCCCGGCAACCTCGCGGCACGCCTCGTGGGGCGCGGCAGCGGACTGGTGCTATCGATGTTCGCGCGCTTCACCGGCCTCGACCTGATCGGCGAGCTGTCGGACTTCTTCGGCGCCCTCGGCTCGATGTTGGACGGCTTCCGCGAGCGCGCCCGCACGATCGACCGGCTGTTGCGCGACCCCGCCACCGCCTTCCTGCTCGTCACCTCGCCCGAGCCCGAGCCGGCGCGCGAGGCGCTGTTCTTCGCCGAGCAGCTGCGTTCCGCGGGCATGGCGAGGGCGGCGCTGATCGTCAACCGCGTCCATCGCGACGGCTTGGAGGGGCACTCACCCGCCGCCGTGCAAGCGCTGCTCACCGACGAGTTGGGCGAGCGGTTGGCGGCGCGGGTGGCGCACAACCTCGCCGACTTCGACGTTTTGGTGCAGCGCGACCGGGCGACGGTGGAGCGACTGTCGCGCGCGCTGGAGGACCCCCAACCGATCCTCGTACCCCACCTAGACGGGGACGTTCAGGATCTCGCAGGTATCAACCGCGTCGCCGAGCTCCTCTTCGCCTGAATTTCCCGACGGGCTCTCGCCACCCGGTGGCGTGTCGAGCGGTAGCGTCTCAAGCGGTGGCGTGTCGAGCGGTGGCGTGTCGAGCGGTGGCGTGTCGAGCGGTGGCGTGTCGAGCGGTGGCGTGTCGAGCGGTAAGGAGACTTGGGCCGCGGTGTGCTCTCGCGAGGAGGCACGCGCTCCGCGCCGTGCCCTGATCGGGCCCTCGTGCGTGGGCTCCTGCGGTGCCAGCAGCGCGTCGGCGCAGGCGACGAGGTCGGGGGGCAGGTGGCCGCAGACGACATCCCGCAGCACCGCCCGCAGATGGCTGGTCAGCTCCGCCACCAGCGCATCGCAACTGGCGTGCTCCACCGCCGCGCCGACGATCGCTTCGCGCTCCAACGCGATCGCCTTCAGCACCCGCTTCGTCAAACCGGGGCGCTCGGGGGGCATTGCGCAGAGCGCCGCCAGCCTCCCCGCGAGCAGTCCGCTGGCGGGGCCCTCCGGCTCCAACAGCGCCCGCAGCGCCAGCAGGTAGTCGCTCAACGCCTCCAGTTCGGAGGAGCGTTCGCAGCCCATCTCAAAACGTGCCAACGCCCATGCAAGCTCGGGCCGGCCGATCGCCGGGGCGCGCGTTCGCGCCAGCTCGGGCGCCACCGTGCCCAGGCCGTGCAACGTCTCGATCAGCGCCACCTCGCCGGCGTTGGTGAACGCCGTTGCATCCAGCTGCGCGAGCGCGCGGCGCAGTCGCTCGCCGTCGAGCTCGAAGTTGGTGTGCTCGGCGAACACATCTTCCAGCAGCGTTCGCAACGCCACTTTGGCCCGCGACCGGCGGTCGCCTCGCCCAATGCGCACGTCCCGCTGAAGCAGGTAGCGGTCGAGCCCCTGCAAACATTCCAGCAGGCGCTCCGCCGCCGTGCAGCTCTCCATGCCGGCGAGCGCCGACCAGCGCTCGCGGATAAATGCGGCCGTGAGCGGCCGGTAGCAGTACAGCTGTGCGCCCCGCCCTCGCCCAGCGTGCGACTCGAGCTCGAACGGCACCTCTGCGCCGGCGTCCAGCTCGCCCTGCATACGTGCCGCCGCCTCACGCACGAACTCGGTAAGGGCTGTTTCGAGTTGGTGGGAGCGCACGGGTGGCTGTTCGCCGGCGCCCCAAGGGCTCCTGCTCCGCGCAGCGGGCGTTGCAGGCTCAGGCGACCGCAGCCAGGTCGGCTAGCACGACCCAGGGCGGCCGCCGCTCAGGCGACCCGCTCAGGCGACCCACTCAGACGACCGCGGCAACCGGCGGCCCCGCGAAGATCGCGGATGTCACCCGGTCCTCGCGGCCCTGCACAATCCAGCGCTCGCCGTAGGCGCGCATGTCATCGACGATTGGCAGCAGCGCTGTGCCCTTCTCGGTCAGCGCATACTCGACCCGCGGAGGCACCTCCGGGAAGGTTTGTCGCTCGACGATCCCCTCCTCCTCCAGCGCGCGCAGGCGCAGCGAGAGCGTACGCGGGCTGATCCCCTCGAGGGAGCGTTCCAGCTCACAGAAGCGCGAGCGGCCCTCGGCGAGCTCGCGGATCAGCAGCAGCGTCCACTTGCCGCACACAATCTCGGCCGTGCGGCACACCGGACATGTCTCATCGTTCGCCACCCCACCACTTTACCAAATGAAGCGTGGGAGCTTCTACGCAAATGAAGCGTGGGAGCTTCTACGCAAATGAAGCGCGGGAGCCTCTACGCGACAGTAAGCGGGGGCGCAACAGGCTGGGAGGCAGTCGAGCCGGCCGGCGCCTCGCCGCGCTGCTCCTGCGCCGAGGCAACATCCTCCATCGTGGTGCCGCGGCGGCCGTCGGCCTGCACCAGCAGCTTGAAGTCGTGCGGGCTGGAAGCCACGCGCAACGCGTCCTCGACCGTGACGCGCCCGGCCTTCAGGTGCCCGAACAGGGCTTGGTCGAAAGTTTGCATGCCGTAGTAACCGCCGGCCGTGATGACCTCATGCAGCTTGCCGGTTTGAGCAGGGTCGACGATCATGTCGCGTGCGCGACCGGTCATCCGCAGGATCTCGCACACCGCCACCCTGCCACCGTCGGCGCCCGGCACCAAACGCTGGGAGATCACGCCCTTCACCGTGCCCGCGATCATCGAGCGCGCCTGCGCGTGCTGGTGAGGCGGGAAGAAGTCGAGCATCCGGTTGATCGACTCGGTGGCATCCACCGTGTGGATCGTGGACAGCACAAGGTGGCCGGTCTCGGCTGCCGACAGCGCCGTTTGGACGGTCTCGTCGTCGCGCATCTCGCCCACCAGGATCACATCGGGGTCCTGGCGCAAAACGCGCCGCAGGGCGCGCTTGAACGAGGCGGTGTCCATCCCCACCTCGCGCTGGTTGATCACCGAACGCTTGTCCTTGTGCACGAACTCGATCGGGTCCTCGATCGTGACGATGTGCTTGCTCATAGTGGCGTTCATGTGGTCGATCATCGCCGCCAGCGTCGTCGACTTGCCCGATCCGGTGGTCCCCGTGAGCAGCACGATCCCGCGCTCCTCCTCCGCCAGTTCCCTCACCACGGACGGCAACGTGAGCTCATCGATCGAGCTGATCTTGTGTGGGATCGCGCGGCATGCCAGCGAGATCACACCGCGCTGGCGGAAGGCATTGATGCGATAGCGCGCCAGCCCGACGATTTCAAACGAGAAGTCAACCTCGTGCTCCTCGGTGAATTCCTGCAGCTTGACGGGGTCGTGCAGCAGGTCGTGCAGCGCCCGCTCGGTGTCCTCGGCGCTCAGAGCACCGCTGTTTTCGTCTTGGGTCAGGATGCCGTCCACGCGGTACAGCGGCGGTGCGTCCACCTTCAGGTGCAGATCCGAGCCGTGGCGACCCACCAGCTCGCGCAGCGCTGACTGCACATCGAACATGCACCTCGCATCGGCACGCGGTGGCCGACCCTTGAACGCCACGATCGGCGCTGGACGGGGCAGCCGCATGCGGCTGCCCCAGGTGGCACATGCGCCGGGCGGACAGCCCTACGCCACGTCGCGGAGCTTCTGCGCCTCCGCGAGCGACTGCAGCTTCTTCAGCGACTGATTCTCGATTTGGCGGATGCGCTCGCGCGTGACGTTGAAAGTGCGGCCAACCTCATCGAGCGTGCGGGGATGCTCGCCGCCGAGGCCGTAACGCAGCTCAAGCACACGCCGTTCGCGGTACGAAAGGTTCTCGAGGGCCTCGCGCAGCGCCTCCTTGGTGAGGATTTCGGCGGCCCGCTCGTACGGCGACTCGGCGCGCTCGTCGGCGATGAACTGCCCAAACTCAGACTCCTCCTCATCGCCAACCGGCTTCTCCAGCGACACCGGTGCCTGCGCGGAGCGCTTGATCGAGTCGACCTCTTCGGGGTCGATCCCGGTGATGTCGGCGATCTCCTCGGCGGTCGGTTCGCGGCCCAACTCGGTCACCAGCTTGCGCTCGGCGCGGCCGATCTTGTTGAGCTTCTCGACAACGTGCACGGGGATGCGGATCGTGCGCGCCTTGTCCGCCAGCGCGCGGGCGATCGCCTGGCGAATCCACCAAGTGGCGTAAGTGGAGAACTTGAAGCCCTTGCGGTAGTCAAACTTCTCCGCGGCCCGCACCAGGCCGAGCGTGCCCTCCTGGATCAGGTCAAGGAAAGGCAAGCCCTGGTTGCGGTAGTTCTTGGCGATCGACACCACCAGACGAAGGTTGGACTCGACCATCTTCTGCTTCGCGTCGAGGTCGCCACGCTCAATCCGCTTAGCCAGATCGACCTCCTCCTGCGCCGTGAGCAGCCGCACCTTGCCGATGTCCTTCAGGAACAGCTGCAGCGAATCGGTCGTCATGTCCGGCTTGAGGTCAAGCGTCGCTTTCGCTTTGCGTCGGCCACGTTTGTCAGGCGCGCGCTCGACCTGCAGCGCCGCGGCGGTCGCCGGATCGATGTCCTCCACGAGCTCGATCTCAGATTTCTCCAGGAAGCCGTGCAGCTCCTCGACGTTAGACTCGTCCAAATCCAGCTCGGAGGTCGCCGTGGAGATCTCCGCGAAAGTCAACACCCCCACCTGCTGGCCCTTGGCCAACAGGCCCTTTATCTCATCGAGCTCCTGCAGTTCGACTACTGACATCGATTTCCGTTTCCTTAGACAGCGATTTTCGGACGGGTAGAGCTATACGACCAAGCGAGGCGACCGTACCGAGACGACGAGCCCCCCGCCCGTCTCTCTACGGCCGAAACCCGCCCCACGTTACAGCCGAACGTGGCTCCATGTTAACGCCTGCGCGGCCCCATACCGTATGCCCAAAGCCGGTATGCGCGATGATTGCGCGCTCGCTATGAGCTCTCCCAGCAAAGACAAGCAGCCCGGCGGGCGCCGGCGGGCCAACCAAGAGACCTTGCCCGACAGCGCCACCGACCAGCCGGGGGTGCTGTCGAACCTACCCAGCACGCGCCCCCAGCGACCCAGCGCGCGCCGTGCCGCCGCGCGGCAAACCGCCGCGGCGCGGGCCGAACGCGTCGCAACCAAGCCCAAGCGAGCCGCAACCGAGCCACGGCGCGCCCCGGCCAAAGCCGAGCGCCGCGTCGCCGAATCTCCTCCAAAACCGACTGCCAAGCCGGCGCCCAAGAGGCCGGCGGCCAAGCCCGCCGCCCCGAAACGCCGCGTGCCAAAGCCCGTCGAGCGACCCGTCCCTCCGCAGGGCTTCGAGGCCGAGGAAGCGATCGAGGCGGGACACTCGGTGCAGCCGCCGAGCGGCGCCGAGCTGGCGACCTCGATGGTGGATCTCGTGGGCGAGCTCGCCCAGACAGGGATCGCCACCGGGGGGCGCATGTTGCGCGACGCGCTCGCCCGACTTTCCGGCGGCTGAGCCCTCCGCGGTTTGCCGGCATACGTCCGGGCGAGCTATGTATACTTCCCGGCCACGCCGAACCTCTGCGGCCCAGGTCGCAGAGGACGGGGGATCCAATGCGGATCGAGTCGGATCGATCCGCGGGGGCGAATCGGCCTTTGTTTGGGCCGTAGCGCAATCAGCGCGAGCCCGTCAGCTCACCTCGTAGGCGTCGATGACAACCATGCAGATCGCTTTCTTCAAGCACGCCCTAACGGCTGGCCTGGTGGCCGCTTTCCTCGGAGCGCTCGCGCCGCTGGTTGCCCCTGTGGCGACCGCATTGGCGCAAACGACCGGCGAAGCTACGAGCACCACCGAGACAGCCGCCACACCCACCGGCACAACAGCCACCGGCGCGACCGGCGCGACGCCGACCAACGGCTCGACACCAGCCGAAGGCTCGACGACGAGCGGCTCCGTCTCCGGCGGCGCGGCGCCCGCGCCAGCCTCGCCGTCGTCCGGCAAGCTCACGCGAGCGACGTGGTATGGCCCCGGCTTCTACGGCCACACAACCGCCTGTGGTCAGAAGCTGACCCACAAGCTGGTGGGCGTCGCCAGCCGTACGCTGCCATGTGGAACGCTCGTGCGGATCTCCTACCGCGGCCACGTGCTCACGGCGCCGGTGCTCGACCGCGGGCCGTTCGGCAATGGCGCCACATGGGATCTCACCGCGGGTGCGGCGCACGCGTTGGATATCAAGGAAACCGTGCGCATCGGCACCCAGGTCGTGGGCAGCGTGCCCAACACCCCCACGCTCGGCGAACCACTCGCTGCGACGCTGTCGCCGGTGGCACCCTCCTCCTCAACAGGCGCATCTCCCGCCCCACTCGCCACCTCCTCCACCGCCACGCCATCCACGGCGAGCACCGGTGGCGCCAGCGCGGCTGCGTAGCCTTGCGGCTGCCCAGCCTGAACGGCGAGTAGCCTGAACGGGTGCGCGCTGCCCGCATCGCCAATCTGCGCGACTCCTCCTCGGTGGACGAGCGCACTGGGGCAGTACGTTCGGTGCAGACCGCCGATCTGCTGCTGAGCGAGGAGGCTGTGCGGGGGCTCTGGGGCCCCGAGTACCTGGAGCGCCTAGCGCGCACTTACTGGCGCTTCCTCACCCGCGTAACGCTGGGGTTGATCCGTGTCCGCTACACCGAGCGCGAACGTTTCGTGGTGCTGCTCTTTCGGCCGCTGAAGCTACTCACCTTTCTAGCTCCGGAATACGAGCTGGACGCCGACCGCGGAGTGGTCAGCTGGCGCATCGAGCGCGGCCTGCTGGTTGCTCGCGCCGGGCGCCACGGCAAGGGCCATCTGCGGATCGAAGTGCGCCGCTGCCCAAGCGAGGATTCCGCCGCCCAAGCGCGCCTGCACGTGGAGGTGGAGGTCGCCAACTTCTACCCCGCCATCGCCTCGGGGCTGGGACGCTGGATCTACAACGTCACCCAGTCGCGTATCCACGTGATCGTGACGCACGGCTTTCTGCGTTCGCTGGCCCGCCTCGACCTCGCTGAGTCGCACGTGGGGAAACTCGCGGCGGGAAGTTCGCGGCCGGCCCGCGACCGTCCGATCCGGTAACTCGACGGCTAGCCGAACAGCTTGTCGCCGTAGAGCGCCCGCAGCTTCGCGCGGTCGTGGCGCGCGCTGATGCGCCGCACGGTGCCCGAGCGAGTGCGCATCACCAGCGATTCGGTGCTCGCCCCGCCGGCGCTCGGGTAGCGCACGCCCTGCAGCACATCCCCGTCGGTGATCCCGGTGGCGGAGAAGAACACATCCTCGCCGCTCACCAGGTCGTCGCGGTCGAGCACCCGCCGCAAGTCATAACCAGCGGCCAGCGCAGCGGAGCGCTCGTCCTCGTCGCGCGGCCACAGCCGTCCCAGCAGCTGGCCGCCGAGGCACTTGATCGCCGCCGCCGAGATCACCCCCTCGGGGGTGCCGCCGATACCCCACAGCAGGTCCACCGGCGAGCGCTCAGTGACGGCCAGCAGCGAGGCGGAGACATCCCCATGGGCGATCAGCCGCACGCGCGCGCCGGCGTCGCGGATCTCCTTGACGCCCTGCTCGTGTCGGGCGCGGTCGAGCACCACCACCATCACGTCGCCGATCTCACAGCCCTTGCGCTCGGCGATCAAACCGAGCGTGTCGGGCAGTGGACGATCGAGGTCGAGCAGGTCGGCGATCTCCGGCGAGCCCGCCATCTTTTCCATGTACACACAGGGCCCGGGGTCGAACATCGTGCCGCGGTTTGAGAGCGCGATCACCGCCAGCGCGCTTGGCATCCCATGCGCGGCCAGCGTGGTGCCCTCCAGCGGATCCACCGCGATGTCCACCTCCGGCGGCGAGCCGTCGCCGATGTGCTCGCCGTTGGCGAGCATCGGCGCCTCGTCCTTCTCGCCCTCGCCGATCACCACCACCCCATCCATCTGAACCGACTGCAGCGCGTAGTGCATCCCATCCACGGCCGCCTGGTCGGCGGCCTCCTTGTCGCCTTTGCCCACCAGCCGCGCCGCGGCAAGGGCGGCGGCCTCGGTGACGCGCACCAGCTCTAGGGCAAGGTTGCGCTCGGGTCGTTGCTCGGGGAGGTGGGAGTTCAAATCGATGCCTTGTCGTCAGTGTGGTGGTAGAGCATCAAATCGATGCGTTGCCGTCGGGTGTGGCGGAGAACACCAAATCTATGTCTTGCCGTCAGGTGCGGTAGGTGAGCAAATGGATACCTTTACTGCGAACGGTGCGCGCGAAACCTACACCAGAGGAGGAGCTTTGAGCCAGATCGGGTTCGTCGGGCTGGGGAGGATGGGTGGCGGCATGTCGCACCGCATCCTCCGCGACTCCAAACATCAGGTGGTGGTGTACGACGCCGACCGCGACGCGGTCAAGCAGTCGGCCGCCCAAGGCGCCGTCGGCGCGGTGTCGCTGGCGGACCTCGTGAGGCGCTTGGAGGCGCCGCGCATTGTGTGGCTGATGCTGCCCGCCGGCCAGATCACCCAGCGCACGATCGACCGGCTGACGAAGCTACTGGACCGCGACGACACGATCGTGGACGGCGGCAACACCAAGTGGACCGAAGACAAGCTGCGCGCCGCGCAACTCAAAAAGGGCGGCATCCACTACGTCGACGTCGGCACCTCCGGAGGGGTGTGGGGCCTGGAAGTCGGCTACTGCATGATGGTGGGAGGCCCCACCCGTGCGGTGGCGCGCCTGGCGCCGTTCCTCGACGTGCTGGCGCCTCCCACCAATGAGACCAGCACCGCGGCGATCGGCAAGCGCGGTTGGCTGCACTTTGGGCCGGCCGGCGCCGGGCACTTCGTGAAGATGGTGCACAACGGCGTCGAGTACGGCTTGATGCAGGCCTACGCCGAGGGCTTCGACCTGTTCGACAAGTGCGAGTACGAGCTGGACAACGCCAAGATCGCGCACCTCTGGGGACAGGGCTCGGTGGTGCGCTCGTGGCTGTGCGAACTGGCGGCGCGCGCCTTTGAAGCCGACGGCAACGACCTGCACGCGCTCACCGGCTACACCGAGGACTCCGGCGAGGGCCGCTGGACGATCGCCGAGGCAACCGCGCGCGACGTGCCCACCCCCGCGATCACCGCCTCGCTGTACGCGCGCCTCACCTCGCGCGGCAACGGCGACTACGCCAACCGCGTGCTGGCGGCGCTGCGCAACCAGTTTGGTGGGCACGCGGTGAAGAAAGCATGACTTCGCCCCCGCACACGCAACCACCCCGGATGCGGGGCAAGGAGGCCCCGCCCCACCAGGCTGGGTGCCACACCCAGGCGCGCGGATGCTCCCAAATGACCCCCACCCCGCCACACACCTCGCGCGGGACCTGCCGATGAGCACGGTCGAGGTACCCGACAACCCGCTCGTCGAAGGTCTCGAGCGTCTGCCGGTGGCGCCGACCGCGCTCGTCATCTTCGGCGCCACCGGCGACCTTGCGCGGCGCAAACTGCTGCCCGCGATTTACAACCTCGCCCATGAGGGCGCCCTGCCCGAGCGTTTTCATCTGGTGGGGGTCTCGCGCGGAGCCAAGCAGCACGAGGACTACCGCGCCGAGTGCGAGCAGGCGATCCGCACGTTCTCCCGCCGCCAGCCCAACGATGAGGTGCTGACGGGATTGTTGGACAACGTCCAGTACGTGTCCGGCGTGTTCGACGACCCGGCGGTGTATGCCGAGCTCGGCCACACGCTCGACGCGTTCGACGAGCAGGCCGGCGAGCGGTGCAACCGCGCCTTCTACCTGTCGACGGCCCCGGACTTCTTTCCGGTGATCGTCGGTCAGCTGGGCGGCAGCGGGCTGTCCCGGAATGATCGTCCCGCCCACCCCGAAGTGCGGGTGATCATCGAGAAGCCGTTCGGCACCTCTTTGCAGGAGGCGCGCGAGCTGAACACGCGCGTGCTGAGCGTGTTCGACGAGCAGCAGGTGTTCCGCATCGACCACTACCTCGGCAAGGAGACCGTCCAGAACATGCTGGCGTTCCGCTTCGCCAACGGCATGTTCGAGCCGCTGTGGAACCGCAACTACATCGACAACGTCCAAATCACCGCCGCCGAGGACATCGGGATCGGCAGCCGCGCCGGCTACTACGACCACTCCGGCGCGCTGCGCGACCTGATCCAAAATCACATGCTGCAGTTGCTCTGCCACGTGGCGATGGAGCCACCCGTCAACTTCACCGCCGAAGAGGTGCGCAACGAGAAGGTCAAGGTGCTGCAAGCGATCCACGCCCCCACCGCCGCCGCGGTGCGGCAGATGGCAGTACGCGCCCAATATGCGCCCGGACACGCCGGCGGAGAGGACGTGCCGGGTTATTTGGAGGAGGAGGGGGTACGCGATGGCTCGACCACCGAGACCTTCGCCGCCCTGCGTCTGGAAGTCGACAACTGGCGGTGGGCGGGGGTGCCGTTCTACCTGCGCGCCGGCAAGCGCCTCGCGCGCAAGATCACCGAGATCGCGATCACTTTGAAGCCGGTGCCCCACCTCGCCTTCAACGCCGAGGGCTCACTCGGTATCCGCCCCAACCAGCTGGTGCTCACGTTGCAGCCCAACGAGGGCGTGTCGTTGCAGCTCGGCGCCAAGATCCCCGGCACGCGCATGATCATCCGCCCCGTCAACATGGAGTTCCTGTACGGCACCGCCTTCCTCTCGCAGTCGCCAGAGGCCTACGAGCGGCTGATCATGGACGCGATGCGCGGCGACCCAACGCTGTTCACACGCAACGACGAGGTCGAGGCGCAGTGGGAGATCTGCGACCCGATCGTCAAAGCTTGGGCGGATACGCCGGGGCCGCTGGCGCAGTACGAAGCCGGGTCGCAGGGGCCGCGCGAGGCCGCCGAGATTCTCTGCGAGGGCCACACCTGGCGCGCAATCTGATGCCCGCTACGAGTGACGCGGTGTGGAGCGCCCAGGGCACCACACCCGACGCGATCGAAGCCGCTTTGCGCGAGCTGCTGGTAGCACGCCACGCCGAAAACGGCGGCTACGCCCCCGCGCGCGCGCTCAACATGATCGCGTTCGTCGATCGCCAGTGGAGCGGGGAGATCGCCAACCGCCTGCGCGGCGTAGGGCGCTACCACGCCTCCCGCCTGATCGTGCTCTCCTACGAGCCCTCCCGCGAACGCCTCGATGCGCGCGCGACCGTCGCCTCCGAAGGCGACCCGCGACCGGGCGAGCTCAGCCTGCTGCGCGAGACGGTGGTCGTCGAGATCGGCGACCGCCACCTCGACGACCTGCTGACGATCGCCGACCCGCTCGTGGTCAGCGACCTCCTGACACTGCTGTGGTCGCCCCACGGCCACCACGAGATCGTGCGCGAGCTGCTGCCGCTGGCGCAGGCGGTGCTGCTCGACTCGGTCGACCAGCCCGACCCCCGCGAGGCGATCGCCCAGGCGCAGGCGCTCGCGCGCGAAGCCTACGTCGTCGATCTCGCCTGGCTGCGCTCCACCCCCTGGCGCGAGCGGCTGGCGACCGTCTTCGACCCCCCTGACATGCGCCGCCAGCTGCACACGCTCAGCTCCGTTTCGATTCGCCACCACCCCGACTCGGCGATCTCGGCGATGCTGTTGCTCGGCTGGCTGTCCTCGCGCCTGGGTTGGGAGCTCAGCCCGCTGGTGGCCCACGACGGTGGCGCGCTCTCGGGCAGCGCCCACGGCCGCCGGCAGGACATCGTGCTGCGGCTGACCGCGACGCCGGAGCAGCAGGTGCGCGGCCTGGCGGGCTTGGAGCTGGACACCGCCGCGGGCCTGCACCTGCGCCTCGACCGCGGCCCCGGCGGCCTGCACGCCTATCGGCGCTGGCCGATCTCCGATCGCCCCCATGGCAACGAGCGGGCGTGGACGATGCTTGGAGCCTCCCGCGGCGAGGCGGGCGTGCTCGGCGAGGGGATCCGCCAGGCGCTGCTGCGCGACCCGACCTACGGGCCCGCGCTGGCGGCGGCGGCGGAAGTGGTGCCGTGACCAGCCTCACCACCCTGCCCGACGCGCCGGAGGTCGTGCCGTGACCAGCCTCACCACCCTGCCCGACGCGCCGGCCGTCGCCCAGTACGCGGCAGAGGAGATTGCGCGCGCACTGCAGGAGGCGCTGGATCGTCGCGGGGTGGCGCATCTGGCGCTGGCGGGTGGCAACACCCCGCGGGCCGCCTACCGGATGCTCGCCAGCTTGATCGACGACTGGAGCGCGGTGCAGCTGTGGTACGGCGATGAGCGCTGCGTACCGCCCGAGGACCCCGAGAGCAATCACCAGCTGGTGGCCGAATCGCTGCTGGCCCACATCGCCGGCACGTCACCGCGCGAGCACCGAATACGTGGCGAGCTCGGGCCGCAGGAGGCCGCACAGCAGTACGCCGAGGAGTTGCGCACAGGGGTATCCATCGAGCAAGACGGCCTGCCGACGCTGGACGTTTCGGTATTGGGCATCGGCGAGGACGGCCACACCGCTTCGCTGTTCCCCGGCCACCCCGAGGTCGAGGACACAAGCGGCGCCCTGTGCTTGCCGGTGCACAACTCGCCCAAGCCGCCGCCGGAGCGCGTCACGCTCAGCCTGCCGGTGCTGCGCGCCGCCCGCTGCTCGCTGCTGCTTGTGACCGGCGCCGGCAAGGCGCAGGCGCTCGCGGCGGCGCTCGCCGGGGGCGGGCGCGAGGGTGAGCGCGAGGGTGAGCGGGATCCCAATCCACGGGTGCCCGCCAGCCTGCTCGCCTCCGAGCGCCTGCGCGTGGTGGCGGACGACGCCGCCGCGGCCTGCCTGCCAGGAGGCACCGCATCCTGAACTGAGAGCCCGAGGGCGAGGAGCGCTCTGCTCCGGTTCATCAGTCGCGGTAGGCACGGCCGCGGGGCAGGACACGCGGGACGCTGACGGTGTGCGTGGCCTGTTCGCGGGTGAAGCGCACACGCAAGTCGGGGGGCCAGACCAACAGCCCATTTCTCCGGGGCCAGACCAGCAGTCCAGAAACAAGGGGCTAGTGGTCGCTCCGGGTAGTTCGCGGGTTTATGCCTCGAGCACCTTGCCGGTGTAGGTCCACTTGAATGGCTTGGCGGTTTGGTTGTAGGTCTCGATAAAGGCGAGCATCTGCTCGGCGAGGTCTTGCTCTGAGGTGAAGGCGCCGTGCTTGAGCAGGCGTTTGTGCAGGATCGAGAAGAAGATCTCGACCTGGTTCATCCATGAGGCGTGGGTGGGGGTGAACTGAAAGCGCCAACGGGGATGGGCCTCCAGCCATTCCTGCACCTCCTCGGTTCGACGTGTGGAGAGGTTGTCCGAGATCGCGACGATCTGCTGACCCTCGACCTCGGGGATCTCGTGGTCGCAGCGATCCAGGAAACGGATCAGGTCGTGGCGGTTACGGGTCTTCGACGCCATCCCAAGCACGTCACCTTCTTTGATGTTCAGGCAGGCGAACAGGCATTGCGTGCCATTGCGGGTGTATTCGTGCTCGCGCCGTGGCGCTTTGCCCGGCGCGGCGGGGGTGTCGGGCTTGGTCGGCGCCTTGGCCTGGATGCCAGTCTTCTCGTCGATCGAGACGACCAGCACGTTCTCCGGCGGATCGACGTATAGGCCGCAGACCGCTTTCAGGCGCTGCTCGAACTCGGGGTCCTCAAAATCGCTCATCACCCAGTAGTCGCTCCGGTGCGGCTTGATGTCGGCGCGGGCAAGGATCGTGTGCGCGTGCGAGGACGACATCCCAACCTCCGCCGCGAGCTCCTCATAGGTCCAACGCTCTCGGCGCTGGCCCGCCGGCGTGTCCGACGGGCGCGTGCACGCCTTGGCGATCAGCCGCGCCCGCTCCTCGCAGGAATAGGTGAGCGGTTTGCCGGGTCGCGGCAAATCGAAGAGCCCCGCGATCCCCTCGCGCTCATAGCGCGAGCGCCACTTCTGCGCGGTGACCGTCGCGCACCCCACCATCCGGCCGATCACAGCGGCCGAGTGACCCTCGGCCGCACAGAGCACGATCTGGGCGCGCTCGACCATCCGCACCTGCTCAGTCGCCGAACGCGCAATCCGCTCGAGCTCAGCCCGATCCTCGTTTGGAACCTCGATGCACTTCGCTGGCGCAGCCATACCGAACCTCCATCATCGCTGGACAACCAGCGACTCGATTCGGCGCACATCAAAGGAGCCCTACAACAAACCGCGAATTAAGCGGAGCAACCACTAGACCCTATGTCGTAGGTCGCCCGTTGGGTTGACCGCCGGGGTAGGCCGGACACTCCTCGCGGGGGTTTGTCTGGCCGGAGAATGGCTCCGGCTGACCCCAATTCAATGAGGAGGTCCGGCCATGACCGGAATGGTGACTTATGTGGGGCTCGATGTCCATGCCCGCTCGACGCATGCTGCGGCGATTGACGTCTCGACGGGTGAGCTGCTGCGCGCGCGGTTCGGGCCGGGCGTCGAGGAGCCGGTCGCGTGGCTTACGGGTTTGCCTGGCCCGGTGCGTGCTTGCTATGAGGCCGGCCCGACCGGGTTCGGGCTCTATCGCGCCGCGAGCGCTGCCGGTGTGGCCGTCGAGGTGATCGCTCCTGGCAAGACACCCCGGGGCCCGTCGGATCGAGTGAAGACCGACCGCAAGGACGCGGAGCTGCTCGCGCGGCTGCTGCTCGCCGGGTCGCTAACCACCGTCGTGGTCCCACCCGTCGAGGTGGAGGCCGCCCGCGAGCTGATGCGCGCGCACGATGCGTGCCGGAGGGATTTGATGACGGCTCGTCACCGGGTCTCAAAGATGCTGTTGCGCCATGGCCGGATCTACCCCGAGCCCTCGACCTGGACTGTCGCCCACCGGCGCTGGCTCGCGGCTCAACAGTTCGATGAGACGGCCTCAGAGCTGGTGTTCGCTGATCTGATTGCCTCCGTCGATGGTCTGAGCGCGCGCAAGGCGGCGATCGCCGAGCGACTCTCGCGCCTGGCAGAAGACGAGCAGTGGTGGCCGACCATCGCGAGGCTCCGCTGCTTCCGGGGCGTTGACACCCTGACAGCGTTCGCATTGCACCTCGAGCTCGGCGGGGACTGGCAACGCTTTCACCGAGCGAACGCACTGAGCGCATGGCTCGGGCTGATCCCGTCCCTTCACCAGTCCGGCGAGACATCCCATCAGGGCTCGATCACCAAGACGGGATCGGGCTTCGCTCGCCGGCTGCTCGTCGAGTCGGCCTGGCACTACGGACGCCCACCACGGATCGGGGCGACACTCCGAAACCGTCAGCAGGGCCAGCCCGACCACGTCTTGCAGATCGCTAACCGTGCCCAGCAGCGGCTGCACCGTGTCTATCACCGGATGCGCGGCCGCGGCAAGGCGCACAACGTGATTGTCGTCGCCTGTGCCCGTGAGCTCGCGTGCTTCCTCTGGGCAGCAGCAACCGCCGACTGACCCCAGCCGACAGCCCTACCGGCCGGGAGGCCGGGGCGCCGGGCCATCAGCGGCCGGCACGCGCGATCGGTCTATGGGCAGCACTGCAAAGGGTGCCATGCCCGTTTCTAGAAAGCGCAAGCCGGCAGCACGAAACCGGGCCCTGGGGTACCCAACCCCCGCATCATCAGACTGGCAACGCCGACACCGAGTCCGGCGTCCCGGCCTCCCGACCACAACCAACGCCCCTCAACCAGGCGCGATCAACCCTGCCCACTTGACAAACACCGCGACATATCAGACCACCTGCACCACCCAACGGGGGCCCGTCACACGAAAAGGTGAATCAGAACAACTATGACTGTGACGCTCGTCCTCGCATGATCGCGGGTGCAGTTGACATCGACGCTCAGCGACACCGTGTATTTGCCCGGCGACCTGTAGCAGTGAGAAAGCCGCCAGGTTTTGTGCGCGGGGCGCGACGCCGCGAGGCAGAACTGAGGAAGCACGCTCGGTGGGGTGGCGGCCCCATCGCCGTAGATGAGCCGGTAGCCGATGGCTCCCTGGGCGTGGCGCTCATACGCGGTGGCGTCGAACTCGACCGACGAGCCCACCTTCGACCGCGTCGGCGTCGCCGTCAGCGTGATAGTTAGACCCCCGAAGCGTCTGATGGCCGTCGCGGAAGCCAACTCCTTCCCGGCCCCGTCGGATGTCGGGGCGCGCCCTGCCTGGGCCGTGCTCCCGGAGGCCCCCAACCAACCATCGGGACACCGAGAGCGAGGACCGCCAGCGCAAGCCACAGCAGCCAACGTCTGCCCTCACCGCCTCCCACGGCAGGCTCCCTTCGACGCAGAGCACGCGCGGGAGCGTCGAGGCTGGTAACGAGCGGTCACGGTCTCGCTCGCGGTCGTCGGCGAGCCGCCACGTGGGTGGAAGACGACCGTAACCGGCACGCGCAGCGTACGCGAGCTCTTCAGGGCACCGAGGGCACTCTTAGTTGGCTTGATCGTGACTGTCACCGAGCCCGCGCCAAGGGCCATAGCCGAGCCCGTGCCGTAGGTGATCTTGCGTCCGCGCCCGGCCTTGCGACTCGTCGCCTTGCGGGAGTCGGCTGCTGCCTTGCCGATAGCCGCAGTCGCGAGGGCGTTGAACGATCCCGCACCAGGAGCCGCGAGCGTGAGCACGATCTGACCGTTGCCCTCGACCTTGACGCCCAAAATTCTGAATACACCGGAGACAACAATCGGTAGCGAAGGTCCCGTCGAGGTGTTCGGTCCTCCAGACTGGCCACCGCTAGATTCGCTGCTGCCGTTCTGGTCGCCCCCATTATGTTCGCCCCCAGTCTGGGGAGAGAATGTGCTCATCACCGCATACCCGGCGTTATCGACGGCGACGCACAGGCCCGAGGCCGCGGGCGTACACGACACGCTGGTGAAGGCATGATCCGGGTCAACGAGGACAGCGCTCCAAGCGCCCGCGCCACCCGCGGGGTCGGTCGAGGAGAGCATGTCCCCCGCGGCGTCGGTCGCCACGCACAGCGATCCCGAGACGCACGAGACAGCCGTGAGACGGTTACTTCCGTCCACATTAGTAACGCTCCAGGCGCCCGCGCCACCCGTCGGGTCGGTGGAGACGAGCACGTTCCCTGCGCTATCGACCGCGACACAAAGCGACGCCGACGGGCAGGAGATACCCAGCAGGGGCTTCGTGTCCACAGGTGCGACCGTCGCGACGTTTTTGCCGCTTCCGGGTTCGGCCGCGGTGAGCACGTTCCCGGCTAGATCGACAGCCGCACACAGCGACGCCGCGCACGACACGCCCAGAACCGGGTCTTCGTCGTGCGGCGGAGGCCTGTTACCACCGCTTACATCGAAGCCGGGGTTTGTCCAGGCATCCTCACCGCCGAGCGGATCGGTCGACGACTGCAGTTCGTCGTATTCATCGTAAGTGTCGAGGCTTGCGACGCATAGCGACACCGACCCGCACGACACACTGGCGAAGGGACCAAAGATTTCCTCCCCTTCCCCATAGTCGGGCACCGGGAAGACCCATTCAATCTCCTTGGTCCAGGTGCCCGAGTTGGCCGGGTCGGTCGAGGTGAAGACGGCGGCTTCGCCGCCGGCTACACACAGCGAGGTTGAGGGACACGAGAGTCCGAGCAGGGGTCCTTCTTCGGCGCCCAGCGACCTAGTGCCCCACGCCTGTGCTCCACCCGTGGGGTTGGTTGAGCTCAACACATCGTTCTTGTCGTCGACCGCGACACACAATCCTGTGGAGGGGCAGGAGACACCCAACAGCCGCACCGGGTTGGCACTATCCACATGCGCGTTGGACCAGCTCGCGGCGCCCGTCGTTGGGTTGGTTGAGCTGAACGCGTCCCCGTTGCCGTTCACTGCGACACACAAGCCAGTTGTGCAGGAGACTCCCCCCAGGAAGTTAGCGGGGTCAACATGCGCTGCGCTCCATGCGCTCTTGCCCTTGGTCGGTTCGGTCGAGGTGAGGACATTGCCTTTTCCGTCGAACATCACGCACAGGGATTCTGAGGAGCACGAGACGCCGCCGAGCACGTGTTCATCGACCTGCGTAGCGCTCCACGCGCCCACCCCCTCCGTAGGATCGGTCGAGCTGAGGACGTTCCCCCCACCATCCACGGCGACACACAGCGAGGTCGACGGGCAGGAAATGCCCACGATGGGCGTTTCGCCGTCTACGTCTGCCGGTGCCCACGCGTGTTCCCCGCGTGTTGGTTCGGCTGAGTCGATCACGTTCCCATTGGTATCGACCGCAATGCACAGTGACGTCGATGCGCACGATATGGCCCGTATGACGTGCTCATCCACATGGGTGACGGTCCAGGCCTGTTCGCCGCCGGTCGGGTTCGTCGCCGTGATGACATCACCCGCGCTGTCAACGGCAACACACAGCGGCCCCGACACGCAAGAGACGCCTAGTGTCGCGCTGGTTTAATTTGTTTGCAGTTAGGGTAGGTGGTGGTCATGCCTATTCCTTCTGCAGTTGCAATCGAGTTGACTGACGAAGAGCGCGCCGTGTTGGAGGGCTGGACGCGGCGGCGTAAGAGCGCTCAGGCGCTGGCGTTGAGGGCACGTATCGTGCTGATGGCTTCGGAGGGCTTGTGGTCCAACGGCGAGATCGCCGAAGCGTTGGGGGTCTCGCGGCCGACGGTGACGAAGTGGCGTAACCGGTTCGCGCAGCGTCGGTTTGAGGGCCTTGCGGACGAGCCGCGGCCGGGGAAACCGCGGACGATCACAGATGAGCAGGTCGAGGCCGTCGTGACCAAGACGCTGGAGAGCACGCCGAAGAATGCGACGCACTGGTCTACCCGCTCGATGGCCCGGGAGATGGGGATGACCCCTGATGCGGTGATGCGGATCTGGCATGCGTTCGGGCTTGCGCCACACCGCCAGGAGACTTGGAAGCTCTCCAAGGACCCATTGTTCATCGAGAAGGTCCACGACATCTGTGGCCTGTACCTGAACCCACCCGAGCGCGCCGTCGTGCTCTGCGTGGACGAGAAGAGCCAAATCCAGGCTCTCGATCGCACCGCGCCGACGTTGCCGATGCTCCCAGGCACGCCAGAGCGCGCGACGCACGACTACGAGCGGCACGGCACTTCCAGCCTCTACGCGGCGCTGAACCTCAAGAGCGGAGAGGTAATCGGCTCGCTTCACCAACGCCACCGCGCCGTCGAGTTCCTGAAGTTCCTCAAGGCGATCGACCAGAACGTGCCTGCCCATCTCGATGTGCACCTCGTGCTCGACAACGCCTCCAGCCACAAGACCCCGAAGGTCCGACGCTGGCTCACTCAGCACCCACGGTTTCACCTGCACTTCACCCCGACCAGCAGCTCCTGGATCAACCTCGTCGAGCGGTGGTTCGGCGAGCTCACAACCAAGCTCCTGCGCCGCGGCGCACACCGATCCGTCCACGCGCTAAACACCGACATCCGCCGATGGATCGAGACCTGGAACGAAAACCCGCGCCCCTACGTCTGGACCAAGACCGCCGACCAGATCCTCAACACGATCAGCCGCTACTGCCAACGAATCAACCAAACGCGACACTAGCAGTTCATGGCTGCCGTCCACATGAGCCACACTCCATTGGCTCGCGCCACCCGTGGGGTCGGTCGACGTGACGACATCTCCCGCGCTGTCAACGGCAACACACAGCGGCCTTGACGTGCACGACACGCTCCAGATGCGGTTGCCGCCGTCCACGTTGGCCACGACCCATGTGCCCGTGCCTCCCGTCGGATCGGTCGAGGCAACCACATTGCCGAAAGCATCGACGGTCACGCACAAGCCAGAGGACGGGCACGACACGCTGTCGAGCTCCGGGAATGGCGGCTGGCTGTCGATCAGCGTCGGCGAGGACCAGCTCAGTGGCGAAGCGGCACGCGCCGATTCGCCACTGGTCAGAAGGCTGCCCACAAGCACAAGCGCCAAGAGCACGGGGAGCCAGAACGCTCTCGGCTTCCGGCACTGGACAGGGCACCGACGGAGTGCTCGACACTGACGTTCCCTTGGTTGCTCGACTGTAGCGTGCGGTCCCACATTTGGAACTGTATCGCTCGTCGCGCCGTCTTGCGTGTGCTCACCCTGCCTGCCGTTGGGGTGAAATGAGAACCCCCGAGGAATATCCGCTCCTCGAGGGTCATCCAGCCTAGGGTGATACAACTCTACGGAGTGATCTTGCCGATCTTGCTGGTGCCCCAGTCGGTGTACCAGAGGTTCTCGTCTGGTCCTTGAGTAATGTCTTGGGGATCGCTTCCTGCCGGCAGTGCGTATTCGGTGAAGGTGCCCGAGGTCGTGATCTTGCCGATCTTATTGGTACCGCGGTCGGCATACCAGAGGTTCCCGTCGGGGCCCTGCGTGATGCCGTTGGGATTACTTTCGGCGGGCAGCGCGTATTCGGTGATGGTGCCCGAGGTTGTGATCTTACCGATCTTGCTCGTGCCTGTAACCCAGTTGGTGTACCAGAGGTTCCCATCGGGGCCCTGCGTGATGCAGGAGGGCCTACTTCCTTCAGGCAGCGCGTATTCCGTGAAGGTACCCGAGGTTGTGATTCTGCCGATCTCACTGGTGCTGCCTCCATGGTTTTCCCATCCGTGGACGTACCACAGGTTACCGTCCGGCCCCTGCGTGATGGCTCTGGGCTTGCTTTTGGCGGGCAGCGCGTATTCGGTGATGGTGCCCGAGGTCGTGATCCTGCCGATCTTGTTGGTACCGTAGTTGGTGTACCAGAGGTCCCCGTCGGGGCCCTGCGTGATGCCCAACGGCCCGCTTCCTTCAGGCAGCGCGTATTCGGTGACGGTACCCGAGGTCGTGATCTTGCCGATCTCGTTGGCACCGTAGTCGGTATACCAGAGGTCCCCGTCGGGGCCCTGCGTGATGTCTTCTGGCCCGCTTCCTTCAGGCAGAGCATATTCGGTGAAGGCGCCCAAAGTCGTGATCTTTCCAATCCTGCCCGGGCTATGACCGGTGTACCACAGATTCCCATCAGAGCCCTGCGTGATTCCCCCCCGCGCACTTCCCGAGGGCAAAGAGTATTCGGTGATCATCCCGATCGCTTGGACCTCACCCGTCGCTTTCGAACGCGCCAAGCCTTCCCCTCCGCCGTTTTTCGCCGTGACCTTTACGACAAGCGTATGTCCAACATCAGCTTCGACCGGCGTGTATTCGAGCTGGCTGCACCGGAGATGGCTGCACATTCACCACCAGTGGTGTTGCAGCGTTCCCATTGGTATTCGTAGCCGGTGGGACTGTTGATCCATGTACCCGTAGTCGTGGACTCGAGAACCGCCTGGTCAGGCGTTTCTGGCGAGGCGACCGGCGGCACAGTGTTTTCTGGCGGGTTTGCCGTTGTGGTAAACACCTGATCCAACCCGTCGGTGGTTCCGTTGCTGTTAGTCGTGACGAGCCGGAAGTGATATTTCGTGCTTCCCGTCAGACTCGTGATGGCCTTGCTTTCTGCCACGTTGCTAGTGCCGAGCCGGCGCTCACTTCTTCCGTTTTCGACCCGTACGACGTGGTAGTGCCGTATTGGAAGTAAGATTTGGTTGCAACACCGTTCGGATTTGCGATACCGTTTAGCGTGGCTTCTTTTGCCGTTACTTTTGTTGCGAACCCGGTAGCCGCAGCGGACACAATTGATTCAAACACGTTATCGGGCGTGCCCTCGCCCGTAGGGCCGTCATAGCCCACCACGGCAGTACAAAGATATTCGTCTTCAGCGGGTGGTGTGCATGTACCGTTATTTCCTTTCGTGATATCAAAAAACATGCTCTGCTTCTTATAGAAGGCGTCGGCACCCAAGAGTTGCGTAGCGCTGGTCGCAAGAGCATCTATCCCAGCAATGATCGGCGTAGATGCACTCGTGCCCGTACGGGGAGTCCACCGTTCTTCTCCGGTCCGCTCATAGCTGTCATAGGCGGAGAGGTGGTAAGCGACCGCGGATGCGTCATTCTCGGCACGCTTTGAGCAGCCTGTATCGGTCTGCCACGGTGGCTTCAGCTCGTATGCGCTGCAACCGCTGCCGGTACTATCTCCTACTCCGGGCTCGTTATGCCAAACTTCCTCAGACCATTTGCGACCGCTTGACGATTCTTTTTCTTTGGTGAGCTGCGTGCCGCCCGCCGAGATCACGTAGGGCGAGGTTGCGGGATATTTTGGGGCCGTAGCCGCTATCCCCGCCAGCAAACACGATCTGGACACCCGGGTGATCGAAGTACACGTCTTCTTCGGCCTCTGACGAATGCTCTCCCGAGCTGCCCCAGCTATTGCTGATCACATTTGTGCCCGGGAACTTTGTGCCTTCTTTGAACGCGGCGGCCTCATCCTCAGCGAGGTCCAGTGGATCGCCGAGGCCACCGGAATTGTTATTTGCCTCGACCAGTACCAGTTTGCATTCCGGACAGACGGCGGAGACCATGTCCATATCAAGCGACATCTCTTTGGCCCAGCCAGCATTCGGTTCCGGATAGATCGAGGCCGTTTCGCTTTCTGAGGATTCGCCTTTCTGGTTAATCTTTTGGAAGCATTCGTTTTTCCTCGTACACGCAGTTTCAGTGGCGTTGTAATAGAGTTTGTATTGTTCGCGGTAGACCTTCAGATCCGCTTCAGCATCGGGATAGTTATACGCATCCACGATCGCGACAGTCTCGCTTTTACCGCCTTTTGCGGGCAGCTTGTAGGCCGATTTCAGGTTTTCCGGAGACCATCCCCCGAGTTCTCCAGTCCCTTCTTCTTCCGGGCTGATCTGCCCTAAAACCGACTTCGCCTCAACATACGCGGCGGGTTCGACGATCTCTTCACACTCGTAGTACCCGGGCGTCGGGACAGGGCACGCACGATACGGTTCTGTACTCGAAGGCGTCGAGGAGGTGGTGGCAGCAGCGGCTGGCCGTCCGCCCACAAGCGCTGCCAGAGCAGCGGCGAGGACCACCAAGCAGGCCAAACAGCCCGCACCACGATTGTGTATCAGCTGACAACTCCTCATGATTTCTCCTTGGTTTGGGATATATAACGGCTTGGGAACGGCCGCTCGTGACTACCCATTACTCTCTACTACGCTCATTCCCGGTCTTTCAATTGGTCGCCCGGCTCCCAACCGCAGTTCTCGCTGCCGAGTTGCAAGCACCCCTGCTACAGATGTTGGACGAAGCCTCATTGGCGCCTACCAGAGAACGCAAGAGGGTATTTCTCATTAAAGGACTCCTTCCGAATACTCAAGGTCGCCCCGAATAACGGAGCGGATCATTGGCCGTGGCCCCGCCTACATCGCCAGTCGGTACTTGCGGGTCTGGGGATCCTGCTCGATAAATCCAAGGATCAGCAGGGTGTGTACATATCTGTGGGCGGTGCTCGGACTCATGGCCAGCGCGGCAGCCATATCGTTGATGCTTGTTGGCTGGCCGTTCGCGAGATACGCGAGCAGTAACATTCCCTTCACCAGCGAGGTGGAGACCTGGGACTTGCCGGCGGCCGCTCGGGAGCGCTCTTCCCAGACTGAGATCGGTGGTATTTCCTTGCGGGAGACGCGCCCGGACAGTAGTACAGCTAGGCTTGCTGCGCCGCTGCCCTGTGCGTCGCGCATGACATGTCCGACTTGCTGGGCGGTCAGTTGGAGGCATATTGGACGCTCACCCACGACGATGGAGGGCTTGGATGCTGTGGGCCGGCGATGCTTCCCTACCAGAGCCGCGCCGTCCAGCGTTGCGTGCATCAAGAATCGTGCGCAGAGGATGGAGGGTGCCCGCCGCCTCTCCTGCGGCGGGCACCCCCATATACCCCTGCCCATTGGTGCGCCGGAAGCGCCCATTGTTTGGGCAGTGCGACCGAGGGACAGGTTCGGCGCGTGACATTTGAGGTCGATCCTGCCAGTCGAGATTTAGTTGCGGTAGTCAAAACTGAGTAGTTGATTATGACTAGACAAACTGCTGGGCTTGTGGTAGTAGCGCCATTGCGGCTCCGTAAGGGTGCTTCTACGCGAAGCGCAGTGAGTAGGCGATGCGCCAGAGGCGAAGGACGGGCAGGAGGAGTGCGGTGAGTGAGCCGCCAGCGCGTGCGAGTCGCCGCGCCCGTGTTCTATTTGTGTGGCTTTTCTTTGAGAGATACATTGCGACCATGCACGCCGAGATCACAGCGTGTCGATGGCCTCGGGGCAGAATGCTCGTTGCGCGGATGGTTTGCTCGATGATGTCGGCCAGGTGCTTGGCGGCTGTGTCGGGGTCGGCATAGTTGGCGATGTAGCTGTGTGCGTCGGTTGCCGCATCGTCCGCTTGGTCGGCGTAGCTATCGAGCATCGCGATTGCGAGCGAGACTGTCTGGTACGCCGCGTGTATGTGTGCGATCTCGTGCTCCTCGCATGTCGGTTCAGCTGCGAGCGCCAGCAGCGCGTGAGGCGTGACGGACGCGCTTGCGGCTGCGGTGGACTCGAACCACGGAGCATCGTTCTTTGGGCATTCGCGCACTGCCCACGCGCGGAGCGCACACTCGCGATCGTGCGGGTTGGGATTGTGGTTCAACGCCTGCACTGTGCATCGTCGCGCCGCTTCGCACACGAACGCGGAGACACTTGTGTAGGAAAGCAGCGCATGGCACCTTTCTCGGCAAGCGTCCACGATCGCGTCCAGATACCCGCCGTCGTCGCTCCACGGGTGTAATTGGTAGTGGTCTAGCGTCGGCTTTCCGGGTTCAAGCGCCGCGGCGAGAGCGAGGTGCAGTCGATGCGTGTTGGCTTCTCCCTCGCTTGCTCCGCGCTCGCTCGCGCTGTCCAGGTAGTCCCACATCGTCTGGTAGGCGACGAGCAACCCCAGCAGAGTCGTGTTCCGCTGCCGCGGCACGATCCAAAACAGCGCCGCGCCCTCGGCGTTGGCACGCTTGCGCACAATCGAGTCAAGCGCGTCCTCGCGCAGGGGCGCATCGGGAATCGCCCGTGCGCGGCAGCGCCATCCAGCGATCTCCTGTGCGACCGCCGGCAGACCCCATAGCAGCTCGCGTGCCGTGGCAGCTAGGAGAGCGTTGACCTGCCTCGGGCTGAGCGGCGCAGGGTCACTTAGGGCCTATCCCTGTAGGAGGGTTTTGATGGTGTAGCGGCGAACTCCGGGTTCGATCTGTTGATCGGACATAAGGGGGTGCGTGATGGGTTTGGTTGACCGCGACGATGGCTGGCGTATGCCGGACTGGTTGTGGGAGCGAATCGAGCCTTTGTTGCCGGAGGCGCCTGAGCATCCGTTGGGAACTCACCGGCGCGGTCTTCCCAAGCGTGAGGTGATGGACGCGATCTTGCTCGTGCTGCGCACTGGTATGCAGTGGAACGCGCTCAACGCGACGGGGGTGTGTAATTCCTCAACGGCGCATCGGCGCTTTCAGGAGTGGGAGCAGGCAGGCGTCTTTGATGAGATTTGGCGCCAAGGACTGCTCGACTACGACGCGCAGGTCGGTATCGACTGGTCTTGGTTGGCGGCCGACGGTGCGATGAGCAAAGCGCCGCTCGGCGGGCCGAGGACTGGTCCTAATCCCACTGACCGGGCCAAGGGGGGGCGAAGCGCTCGCTCCTCGTCGAGGCACGTGGCGTCCCGATCGGGATCGCTCACGACGGCGCGAACCGCAACGATCACAAGCTGCTGAAGGCGACGCTCGACTCGATCCCGATCGAGCGACCCGAACCACCCGAGGCCGACCCCCAAGGACAAGCCTTACGATTTCCCCGTCGTCCGCGAACTTCTTGAAGGCCGCGAGTTCACCCCACACATTCGCGCTCGCGGCGAGGAGATCAGCCTCAAGCATCACAACCCGGACTGGCGAGCGCGGAGGTGGGTGGTCGAGGCCTGTCACTCATGGCTCAACCGCAACCGGGCGATCCTCATCCGCTGGTCCAAGAAGGACGAAAACCATCTCGCCCTCCTCCAACTCGCGAGCGGCATGATCGCCCTCAAGCGCGCACACACCGCACGCACAGCCAACGCCCTACAGGGATAGGCCCTAAGGGCATTCCTCTAAATGGTAGAAGCATTTGACTTTCACTGAGTGGCGACTATGGGATGGACCCTGGCCGCGAGGTAGCCGGGTATCGCTACGATGGCGACCGCGACCCCGCAGACAAGCAGGAAGCTGCTGAGTGCGATGAGCAGGCCGAGCGACAGAATGACGGGGTAGCCGGTGACCGCAACGAGCGCGCGGGTCATCACGACTTGGCCGTACAGCCCGAAGATCGCGCCGATTGAGCATCCCGCGCCGAGCAGCAGGGCGGTCTCGAGCAGCAGCGCGCGCCACACCGCGCCGTCGGAGAGCCCGTCGAGCTTCAGCTGCGCCAGACGCGAGCGGCGCTGCCAGATCAGGGAACCCATCGCTGCGGCCATCGCCAAGATCGCGCCGAACAGCACCATCTCTGATATCTGCGTGAGCTGCGCGAGTCCTTGGCGGGTCGCGGTTTCCCTGCGCCGGTTGAGTTGTGCGACGGTCTGCACGCTCAGCCCGGAGGCTGGGCCGAGCACTTGGCGGATCTCACGCTGAACCTTGTTGGGCGATGCGCCGGGCGCGAGGATTACGTTGTAGGCGCTCGGTTCCGTGCTGCCCCATGCGTGGGCGTATTCGTCGGCGTTGACGAAGATCGCGCCGGGTGACCATCCCACGTTTGTGCTGAGCGCCGCGACCCTGAAGATGGTCGGCCGTGGTGCGGGCAGCGTGAAAGCTTGGCCGATATGGAGGTGGCGTTCTTCAGCGATCGTCTGCGAGACCACCGCCCAACCGCCGGCGTGTACCCTGGCCGCCGCGAGCGAGGGATTGCCCGTCACGATCTGACCTGGGGGCACCAGCGGCTGTGCGGCGCGCGGGGGCGCTATCACCCACACCCGGCGTGTCCCGTAGTCGAGCAGCCCCGCGCGATACACCCTCACGGCCCCCACGCCGGGTAGATGCCTCAACGCAGCAACGTCGGTGGCGCGGTACTGCGCTGTCGTTAGAAGGTTGCTCACCCCTGGCGGCACGACCCATAGATCAGCAACCGCGCCGACTTCTCGATCCATGTTGTATAGGCCGCGCAGCAGGTTGGCGTGCGCGCCCTGGATCGCAACTGCGCCGAACACAGCGACCGCTCCCGTCGACGCGACCGCGATCGTCCGTGCGCGTGTCGCACTCGACCGCAGCTCCCGCACGGCGATGAACGGCGCGGATGCCCTCACGTCGTAGAACAGCCGCTCCACCCCGGCGAGGATCGCCCGGATGAGCCCCGGCAGCACGAGCAGCATCGCGGCCGTCAGGCACACGACCGCGATCACCGCCACCTTGGGAGCGAACGCCACGATCCCGACGGTCGCGACCAGGCACGCGCCTCCGCTGAGCAGCAGCCAGCGGTCAGCGACGTTTGCTGGGCGATTTCGTCCCGCGATGAGAGGTCTACGTGCATAGATCTCTCGCCTGAGCGGGACCAGCACGCCGATCGCTGCCGCCAGCTGGCCGCCAGCAGCGGCGATGGCGATGCTTTGCCAGGTCACTATCCGCTGCGAGCCAACCGGGAACCCAAACGAAAGGTAGCTGGGGTCGGAGTGGAACAAGTAGATCGACAGCGCCTCCCCCAGCGCGAGTCCCACCAACGATGCGGCGATACCCAGCACGAGAGCATCGAACAGCAGCATCTTGACGATCGTTGACGGGCCGTACCCGTCGAGTCGCAGATCGGCGACCTGTCCGCGTCGGCGGGGCACTGTGAGCAGCATCGCGTTGAACGCGAACAGGAACCCCACGAGCGCACTGAGCGCCGCGAACAGTTCCGTGGACCCGGTGGTTGGCCGCGCCGCGCTACGAAACAGGGTCGCCTCGAAGTTCGCGGGCTCGACATTCAGACGGCCGGCAGCCAACCGTGTGAGCCCGGCCTGTACCTGGCGGCCGGCGCCCGGCTCGGTGAGCACGAAGATCCGGGTGATTCGCCCAGACATACCGGTGATCCGCTGGGCGTACGTGAGCGGCGCGACCGCCACAGGGCTGTGCGCCAGCGCACCGATCTCCCCGGTGGTCAGTTCGGCGCCCACCAGTGCCGTGAGCAGGTTCGCCCCGACGCGCAACTTTGCAATCTGCAGAAAGCCGACACCCGTGGCACGAACGACCGCCGTGGGCAGCGCGATGCCTCGCTGGGCAACGAGCTGCGCGACGGTGAAATGCCGAAGCAGCACACCCCCGAGCCGCGCGAATCGCGGTTCGGTGCCGATCAGGTCCACCGACTGTTCGCCTGCCGGGCCGATCACGCTCGCCTGCTCCTCAAGCACCGGCACCGCGGTGCGCACGCCGGGCAGACGCTGAACCTCCCCAAGCAGCCGCTGATCAAACCCGCGCGGGCCCCGCGCGGCGAGCTGGAGCTGCGCCTTGCCCACAATCCCGCCCGTCAACTGTTCAACAGACCCCGTGAGACTCGCGCTCGATACCTGCGAGGCGAACAACAACGCGACACCAGCCGCTATCCCCACGAGCGCAAGCAGCTCCTGCACCCGCCGACGACGCAGACGCACACGGTAGAGGTAGACAATGCCACGCCACTTCACCGGGCTACCTCCGGTCCCCCCGCCGCCGACACCCACGCGAGATCGGGCCCATACTCAACGAGCCGCCCATCGCGCATGGCGCACACGCGATCGGCATAGCCAGCGGCCTGCGGGTCGTGCGTGACAAGCAGGGTCGCGACCTGCCGTTCGTGGCAGACCCCGGCCAGCAGCTCCAGCACCTCCCGCCCGCGCCCAGTATCGAGGCTCCCGGTGGGCTCGTCCGCGAGCAGCAGCTTCGGGTCGGTCGATAGCGCCCGCGCGATCATCACGCGCTGACGCTCACCCATCGAGAGCTGCTCCGCGCGATGCTCACACCGTCCGTCGAGCCCAAGCTGCTTCAGCAGCGGCAACACATCGCGCTTGGCCTCCCGCGGCGTCGCGCCCGCCCCCAGCAGCTTCAGCGCCGCGTTATCAAGCGCGCTCGCCCCCGGCAAAAGCTCCAACGACTGACGCACGAACCCCAACTCGCGCAACCGGTAGCTCGCAGCCTCGCCGGCGCTCAGAGACGAGACCTCGCGCCCACCCACCAGAACCGCGCCGCGATCGGGTGCCAGCAACGCCGCGGCCATCATCAAAAGCGTCGTCTTGCCCGACCCGCTCGGCCCATACAACGCCACCAGCTCCCCCGCCGCGACCGTCAGCGAGACGCCGTCCACCGCGTGCACCGGCTCCCCATCGCCTACCGGGTAAAGCTTGACGAGATCCCGCAGCTCAAGCACGCTCAAACCGACCGCTGACGGACCGGGAACTCGATCACATCACCGCCATCCTCAAATAGCTCCCCCGGCTCGCTCGGAACCAGCAGCCGACCCTCGCTGAGCGACGCGATCCTGTGAGCCTGGAGCATGTCCGACATATCAGGAACCGTGACCAGAACCCCAAGGCCGCCATCCTCAGCCAGCGAACGCAACAGCCCCATCACCGCCCTGCCATCGATCATGTCGAGATTCGCGGTCGGATCGTCAACCACCAGCAGCCGCGGATTACGCACAAGCGCATGAGCGAGCGCAGCAAGCGTGCGCTCCCCATCGGTCAGCTCAGTCCACCGCTTCTCCCCACAACCCCGTAGCCCAACCTGCGCCAACGCCGCAGACGCCCCACGCCGGGCTTGGCGCGGCCCGCAAGACGCAAGCAGCGGAACCGCGACGTAGTCGAGCATATGAAGTTCCTCGTCTCCCGGCCCGATGCGCTGCGCCCAACCAACCTCGCTCAGCAGCAAGCGAGCGAGTGCCCCGCGCGAGAGCGTCGTGAGATCACCCCCATCGAAACGGGCCGTCCCATCGTCAGGCACCTCAAGACCAGCCGCAATTTGCGCAAGCGTCGTCTTGCCGGTCCCCCGGCTACCCCACACCGCGACAAGCTCGCCGGCATCGACCACCAGGTCAACGCCGTCCAGTACCACGACCCTGTGCGGCCCACGCCAACGACTCTTATGGACCCCCTCCAGCTCAAGCAGGCTCACACATCACACCCCGCGCAAACCAGGCCCAGCACGACCCCCACGGTACTCACCACCAAGCCGCCGCAGCACCCCTCGCATCTTGCGCAGCGTCTCGATCGTCGTCTGCAGAAACGCCACGTCAGCATCAAGGAGCAACGCCTCCAGGCCCTCCGCCAACGTCGAGCAGTCATCCAGCGCCACACCGTCCGCAGACTGCAACTCCTTCAAGCGATCCAAACACTGCTGCTCCTGCGCCCACGCGACATCAATCAACGCAGGAACGTGATGAGGCTCGCAGAGCGCCAGCTTCATTCGCAGTTCGGCGCGCATCGGCGTCGGCTGCGAAGGCCCCGTCATCCACCGATCAAACTCGGCGACACCTCGCTGCGTCGCGCCATACACAGTGCGTACCGGCCCTCGATGCCCCACGGCAACTCTGGGCTTCCCAACCCGCTCGATCAGACCCTACCCTTCCAGCGCAGCCAACGCCGAGTAGATCATCGACTCCGCGAACTCCGTATCACCGAAGTCCTCGTTGAACCGCCGCCTCAGCGAGTACCCGTAGTCCGGCCGCCTGACAATCAACCCCAACACGAGGTGCTTCGCAGCCATCGGCCCGACCATCCTTTCTAGGCGCTCGACAGAGTTCCGAGCAATCGTACCCTAAGAAATCGTGGTTGGTCGCCCTGGCCAGAACCATCCTAAGAGACCGTCTTTTGAGGCGGCGGTCCTCCGTCACGCCTCGGCCGGCAGAGCCAGCGGACCGGGACGATAAGCCCGAGAGATTCGAACTCCCGACTTGGGTGAGGCGTGCGCGGGCACAGGTCGCGCTAAGGTCCTACATTGAGTACGCGCCCGGAGCCCATGGCCCGCACCGTTCCCCAACAAGCCGCAGCGACCCCTTCCCGCACCGCCGAGACGCTCGCGGCCCTAGATGAAGCGCGCCGCGAAACGCTGCGGCTGGTGGCGCACCTTGACGACAATGCGCTGGAGCAAACGCACTCGCCGATCATGAGCCCACTGGCGTGGGACCTCGCGCACATCGCCGCCTATGAGGACCTGTGGTTGGCGCACCGCCACGCCGGCGTGGAGCTGTTGCGACCCGACCTCGCCGAGCTCTACGACGCTTTCGAGACGCCCCGTTCCAAGCGCAGCGAAGTGCAGCTGCTGAGCGCAGCCGAGGCCCGCGCCTACATGGGGGCGGTGCGCGAGCGTGTCGTCGCCGTGCTCGAACGCGGCGGCATCGGTGACGGCGTGCTCACGGAGCTGGTGGTGCGCCACGAGCTGCAGCACAGCGAGACGATGCGCCAGACGCTCGCCCTCGCCGGGCTGCTGCCGCCCGGCGAGCCACTGTTGCGGCCGCTCACCGGACCGGATGGATGGTGCGAGTTCCCCGCGGGCGCGTTTTTGATGGGAGCCCCGCCCGCCCCCGGCGCGGAGGGTTTCGCCTACGACAACGAGCGTCCCCGTCACCTCGCGCGCACCGGCCCGTTCCGCATCGCGCGGCGGCCGGTGAGCAATGCCAGCTGGCGGCATTTCAGCGAGGGCGGTGGCTACGAGCGGCGCGAGTGGTGGTCGGACGAGGGATGGGCGTGGAAGGAGCAGTACGACATCACCCACCATCCCTCTGTGGCGGCCGACGGGACGGGCGGGCTCGATGGGGTGGGCGAGCTCCCAGTCATCCATGTCAGTTGGTTCGAGGCCGACGCCTTCGCCCGTGCGCACGGTGCACGGCTCCCCACCGAGGCGGAGTGGGAGCGGGCGGCGACCTCGGAGCAGCCGGAGCTCGAAGGCGTGGGGCAGGTGTGGGAGTGGACCGCCAGCCACTTTGGCGGCTACCCCGGCTTCGTGGCGCACCCCTACCGCGAGTACTCCGAAGTGTTTTTCGGCAACGACTACATGGTGCTGCGCGGCGGCTCATGGGCGACCCATCCGCGCGTCGCCAGCCCCACCTTCCGCAATTGGGACTACCCCCTGCGACGCCAGATCTTCGCGGGCGTGCGGCTGGCAAGGGACGTGGCGTGATGGACTCGCTCAGAGCATCCACCAGCCGGACGAGCGCGAGCGGAGGCACGGCCAACGGAGACACCTCCGCCGAGGACACCATCCAAATCGACTCCCATCTCGGCGGCCCCGAGCAGCGCACGCTTGCGGAGGACGTGCTGGATGGGCTGACGCGACCCTTCAAGGAACTGCCACCCAAGCACTTCTACGACGCCCGCGGCGCGGAGCTGTTCGACCAGATCTGCGAGCTGCCCGAGTACTACCCAACCCGCACCGAGCGCGGCATCCTCGACGCCACCGCCGAGGAGATTGCCAACCTCACCGGCGCGGTGGAGCTGGTGGAGCTGGGCTCCGGCACCGCCGCCAAGACCCGCGTTCTGCTCGACGCCCTGCACCGCGCCGGCACACTCGAGCGCTACGTGCCCGTCGATGTCACCGAGAGCATGGTGCGCGACTGCGCCGATGAGCTGACGCTCGAGTACCCCGGTTTGCGCGTGCACGGCGTGGTGGGCGACTTCGAGCGTCACCTCGACCGCGTCCCCTCCCCCACCGGCCCGCGCCTGGTGGTGTTTCTCGGCGGCACGATCGGCAACTTCCCGCCCGGCAGCCGCCGCCGCTTCCTGCGCCAGATCGCGGGGCTACTGGGACCGGACGACCACCTGCTGATGGGCACCGATCTCGTCAAGGACGCCGATGTGCTCGAGGCAGCCTACGACGACCAGCAGGGCGTCACGGCCGAGTTCAACCGCAATGTCCTGCACGTGCTCAACCGCGAGCTCGACGCCGACTTCGACCCGCGCGACTTCGACCATGTGGCGTTGTTTGACGACCGCCACGAGTGGGTCGAGATGCGGCTGCGCGCGCGGCGCGACCACACCGTCACCGTCAGCGCCCTTGAGCTGGACGTGCACTTCGACGCCGGCGAGGAGATGCGCACCGAGATCAGCGCCAAGTTCACGCGCCCGCGCCTGGAGAGCGACCTCGACGCCGCCGGGCTCGCGCTGGTGCGCTGGCTTACCGATCCGGAGGATCTGTTCGCGCTGACCCTCTCGCGGCCATCGGGGTGAGATTGTCGGAGAGCGACCGATGCCGCTGACCAAAGCTTGTCGGAGAGTGGCCGACGCCGCTTGACCAAAGCTTGTCGGAGAGTGGCCGACGCCGCTTGACCAAAGCTTGTCGGAGAGTGGCCGACGCCGCTTGACCAAAGCTTGTCGGAGAGTGGCCGACGCCGCTTGACCAAAGCTTGTCGGAGAGTGGCCGACGCCGCTTGACCAAAGCTTGTCGGAGAGTGGCCGACGCCGCCGACCAAGGACAGGCGCCTGGTGCCGTCTGGCGCGGCCGTCGAGGGATGCGGAGTGTGCGTGGACAGGATGGCCCACGCGCGAGGTTTTTAGAAACGTCTCCGTCTTTCTAGCTTCATTTCTTGTCGGGCTCCATTGACGACAGATGGGGATATCCCAACTCCTTCTAAGAAGTGGGATAATTCCAAAACCAGCCTTGGGGGGTTACAAGCTGATCGGTGAATGCTCTCCGAGGTCAAGTACGACAAAGGAGCACACAATGCAGTCCGACCGAATTCGAACCTCACTTACCGCCGGCATCGCGATACTGATATTCAGCGCGCTCGCCACGACGGCGCAGGCGGCCGGAGGACCGTTATGGATCGCCCCCAACGCACTGGTGGCAGGCGAAACCCACAACATCGTATCGGAACATCTGATCAACTATCAATTCAAAGGAACGGTCGCCAGCATCGAATGCACCGCATCGTCTGGCGCCGGCGTCATCTTAGGAGGCAACCCTGGAACCGACTATGAAAGGGTCGTGTTACAGGGATGTTTCGTCGTAGGAAAGCCCGAATGCAAAGCCACGGGACTCAAACCTTTAGCGGCATCGAAAGCAGGAGAACTGATCTTCGACGTCTTATCCGTGCTCGCCTACCCCAAAGGAGCAACAGAAGGAGAATCGGCATTGGACGCGTTTGCTCCAACGGGAGAAGCAGGCAGCCCCAACCTGTTGGTGGAATTCGAACTGGAAGGGGGCGCCGCCGCCTGTGGTCTCCTCAACAAAGTCAAAGTCAAACTCGAAGCAATTGGGACTGAAATTACAATAAAAGGCGAAAAAAGAAGGTGCGCGGCATTGGCAGAAGTAGGCAAGCTGGTCGGGGGATCGCCGGTCTTAACAAAACCTGGTGAAAAGTCCTTTGAAGTAGTCTTCAACCTACCCTCGACTCCTGTCAAAGAAGCTGAAGTATGGGAAGGTGGCGTTTTTAGAACAATCAAAGGCGAAATGCACGCTGGCGCACTCGGCGAAGTATTCGAGGAAGGCAGATCGAGGGTTGAAACAAGGTCTCCTAGAGCAGAATTCGGTTGGGACCTGTAGTCCAAAGACAGTGATGGAGCATTGCACGGGGCCGCGCCGAGCGGCGCGGCCCCGACCGCGGAAGCGCAGTCGCATCAGATAGGGTCCAACGCGGCATGCGAATCGAGGGCAGCTCAGCAATAGTCGTCGGCGGGGCCTCCGGGCTCGGTGCCGCGACCGTACGCCGCCTGCACGCCGCCGGCGCGGTGGTGACCATCGCCGATGTCAACGCCGAGAAGGGCCAGGAGCTCGCCTCAGAGCTGGGGCTGGAGTTCGTCGCCTGCGACGTGCGCGAGGAGGCTCAGGTACAGGCCGCCGTGGAGCGCGCCGCCGCCGGGGGTGCCGGCGGGGGCGCTTCCGCCGAGGGCGGGCTGCGCATCGCGGTCTGCTGCGCCGGCACCGGCTGGGCGCAGAAGGTGGCCGGCTCCAAGGGCCCCCACCCGCTGATGCCCTTCGAGACGATCATCCAGATCAACCTGATCGGCACCTTCAACGTGCTCCGCTTCGCCTCAGCGGCGATGATCGCCAACGAGCCCCAAGAGGGTGGCGCAGCCGGCCGCAGGCCGGGGAGCCGGGCCCCTCTTCCTCAATCAAACGAGGACGGCGAGCGCGGCGTGTGCGTCAACACCGCCTCGATCGCCGCCTACGACGGACAGGTCGGCCAGATCGCCTACTCCGCTTCCAAGGGCGGTGTGGTCGGGATGACGCTCCCGGCAGCCCGCGACCTCGCCCAGTACGGCGTCCGCGTCTGCACGATCGCCCCCGGCCTGTTCGACACGCCGCTGCTCGCCGCCTTGCCCGCGGAGGCCCGCCAGAAGCTCGGCGCCGGCGTCCCCTACCCACCCCGCCTCGGCCAGCCCGACGAGTACGCACAACTCGCCCTCCACATCGTCGAGAACCGGATGCTCAACGGCGAGGTCATCCGCCTCGACGGCGCGCTGCGGATGCCCCCGCGATAGAGACATGTCGCAGACTCTTGTCTGATGGCGTCGAGCATTTCGGTAGAATGAGGTTGTGAGCACTACTTCCCGCACCTTGCTTGAGCCGGGCCATGACGCCGAGTGGGCTGCGCTAAACGAGGAAAAGCGCCGTGCCCTCACGCCGCCGGCCGATACGCCGGTTAGCGAGTTGCTCAGGCGGGGACAGCACCTCTCGGCTCAGGCGGCAAAACTATTGCGAGCCGTCGAACGAGCAAATGGCGGTTCTCGACCCTGAACTCGACGTTGCCGCCGCTGCAATGGTCGCCGAGGGTGCCCGCTTTGTCGTAGTGGGCGGCTTCTCGGTCATAGCCAACCGTTTCATCAGAGCAACTGAGGACGTCGACTTCTTGGTTCCCGATGACGCCATGAACGACCAACGTGTGCTGGCGGCGCTTGTCAAGCTTGACGGCGTGCGCTTGCGTGACAAAGCCCCGCTTCAAGCAGAGCACCTACTTGGTCGGACGCACCTGCGAGCGCATACCCGCGCAGGAGTGATTGACATCATGCGAGGGGGCATACCCCCCCTCGACTATGAGACCGTCGAGGAACGCGCCATGCACGCTGAGGATGACGGCGTCAGCTACTTGGTCGCCGGTTTGAGCAGCATCGTAGGTTTCAAGCGCCTCGCCGGGCGCCCACGAGATCGAAACGACCTGATCGGCTTGGAAGAGATTTACGGCGAGCTCCCGATCGAGTCGATCCCCGGGCTCGACACCTGACTGAGTCCCCAATCAGCTAACCCACTCCACCAACATCGCCATTCCCATACCGCCGGCGACACACAACACTCAGCATGGGGGGAGCAGGCTCCCCCCATGGGCCCCCACAACAGCAAGGTCAGCTGAGCCGCTCCACCAACATCGCCATCCCCATACCGCCGGCGACGCACATCGACTCGATGCCGTAGGTGCCATCGAGGGTCTGGAGGTCGTTGATCAGCGTGGTCATGATCCGCGCGCCGGTCATGCCGAAGGGGTGACCGAGGGCGATCGCGCCGCCGAACGGGTTGAGCTTGTCGTCGTCAATCCCCAACTCGTCTTTGCAGGGGATGATCTGCGCGGCAAACGCCTCGTTGATCTCAACCACATCGATGTCGCTCATCGACATGCCGGTGTTCTTCAGGAGCTGCTGGATCGCCGGGATCGGGCCGAGGCCCATCACCTCCGGGCGGATCGCCACCACGGTTGAGGCAAGGATCTTTACTTTCGGCTTCAACCCCAGCTCGCGGGCGCGCTCCTCGGAGGTGACCAGCAGCGCAGCGGCGCCGTCGTTGAGCGGGCAGGCGTTGCCCGCCGTCACCGTCCCGTCGGGCTTGAACGCCGGCTTCAGCGACGCCAGCTTCTCGAGCGTCGTGCCAGGGCGCGGACCGTCGTCCTTGGTGACCACCTGCTCGGGGATCTCGATCTCGTTGCCTTCGCGGTCCTTGTCTTTGTGCGCCGGCGCCGTCACTGGGACGATTTCCACGTCGTAATGGCCAGACTCCTGCGCTGCCACCGCGCGGTTCTGGGAGATCACCGCCCACTCGTCCTGTGCCTCGCGGCTGACTTTCTTTTCCTCCGCCACGTTCTCGGCGGTCAGGCCCATCGGGATGTACACGTTGTACAGCGACCCCTCCGAGCCATCCAGCTTGGGGTGGAATTCGAACTCGCCGCCCTGCGTGGCGCGCGATACCGCCTCCACTCCGCAGGCAATGTAGGTGTCGCCCTCGCCCGCCTTGATCGCGTGGAAGGCCATCCTCGTGGTCTGCAGCGAGGAGGCACAGAAACGGTTCACGGTCGTGCCCGGCACGTGGTAGTCGATGCCTGCCAGCAGCGCCGCGTTGCGTCCGATGTTGTAGCCCGACTCGCCCTCGGCGAAGCCGCAACCCATCATCACGTCCACGATCGAGCTCGACTGCAGCTGCGGGTTGCGCTCCAGGATCGCCTTCAGCGGGATCGCCGCCAGGTCGTCGGCGCGCACGGATTTCAGCGACCCCTTTACGGCCCGCCCGATCGGCGTGCGCACAGCGTCAACGATTACGGCGTCAGGCATTCGAAGCTCTCCTTGTCGGTCGTTTGAGTCCGTCGACTGCGGGTGCCACCACGGGCCGTACCGCGAGTGGCGGGCACCGTCCAATCCTCTTCCCCCGCGAGCATCCTACGCGATCCGCGACCTTCTACAAGTCCAGCCGAGAAACCCCCAGCTCGTCGAAGCCCACGTGGTGGGCGAGCTCGTGGCGCACCGTTCTGACGACCTGCTCGCGCAGCAACTCGGGGTCGTGGCCGAAGTCGCGCCGCAGCGTGTCCCTGAAGATCACGATGCGATCGTGGGCGGGAGCTCCGAGCACCCTGTCGCGCATCTGGTCGCCCTGGTAGAGCCCGTAGGCGCCGGCCGCGCGGCCCTTGTCGGAGATCACGACCGCCACGTGGCGCAGCGCGTTGCGCAGCAGGTCAGGCAAGTTGTCGAGCGCGTCGCGCACCAGCTCTTCGAAGTCCTCGTCGTTGAGGGGATCGAGCGCCATGAACTCCGCTTCGTCGGGGTCCACCGCCAACCCTTCGCGCCCCAGGTTCTCCGCACGGCGCACGATCTTTTCGAACTCCTCCTCGGACTCCGGGTCGTGCCAGCCGGCCATCCGCACCGCCACGAAGGCGACCGCGGTCGTTAGCAGCGCTACCGCCGCAATCCCAAGCACCAAGTCCTCGACGACCCGCACAGCGCCCTGCGTGCTGAAGCCCTCGCCCACCACGATTACCACCAGGCCCAGCGACAGCGCAATCAAGGCCGCAAGCCCAATCTTGCGCAGCTGGCCGAAGGCGCCCTGCGACCTCGACGAGCGCACGGCCGTCCGTCCCCTACTGCCTGAGCGTACGGGCAATCACGAGCCGCTGGATCTCGTTGGTGCCCTCGTAGATCTGGGTGATCTTTGCGTCTCGCATCATGCGCTCCACCGGATACTCCTTTACATAACCGTACCCCCCCAGCACCTGCACCGCGTCAATCGTCACCGCCATCGCCGTGTCCGAGCAGAACACCTTCGCCATCGAGGCGTACTTCGCACGCTGCGGATCGCCGCGATCGGCCATCGCGCACGCCTTGTACAGGAGCTCGCGCGCTGCGGCCGTGCGTGTTTCCATATCGGCCAGTTTGAACTGGATCGCCTGGAAGTCGATGATCGGCTGGCCGAACTGCACGCGCTCACGGGCGTAAGCGACCGCGTAGTCGGTGGCGCCCTGCGCGATCCCCACCGCCTGCGCCGCCGCCCCCAGGCGGGTGCGCTCGAGCGTCCCCAATGCCACCCGCATACCCCTGCCGACCTCGCCGATCACGTTCTCCTGCGGCACTCGCACGTCCTCAAAGATCGGCTGGCCCGTCGGCGAAGCACGGATCCCCAGCTTGTGCTCGAGCTTGCCCACGCTGAACCCCGGCCGGTCGGCCTCGACCACGAATGCGGTGATCCGCCGGCTCTCCCGGTCGGTGACCGCGAAGCAGATGTAGAAGTCCGCCACGCCGAGGTTGGAGATCCAGTTCTTAGTGCCGTTGATCACCCACTCATCGCCGTCTTTCACCGCCGTCGTCTTCATCCCGGCAGGGTCTGAGCCGGCCTCCGGCTCAGACAGTGCAAACGCCGGCGACCACTCGCCGCTGGCGCAACGCGGCAGGAAGCGCTCCTTGAGCTCGTCGCTGCCGAACAGCTGGAGGGGCAACGTGCCAAGCTCTTGCACCATCAGGATCAGCGCGCACGCCGCGTCCACCTTGGCGATCTCCTCGACCGCCATGTTGAGCATCAGCGTGCCGGTGCCGATGCCTCCGTACTCGATCGGGAACGGCAGCCCAAGGATGTCCTGCTCGGCGAGGATCTTGCGGATATCCCACGGGTACTCGGCCCGCTCGTCGATCTCAGCCGAACGCGGCGCGATCCGCTCGCGCGCGATCTGGCCGATCGTCGCGCAGAAGTCCAGATGCTCCTGGGGGATCGTGTAGATGTCGCTAATCGCCTCCACCGACATGGATGCTAGTGGCCCGCGCGCGATGAGGAGTGCTCACCGCAAAGCCGCCTCGGGAGACGCGTCGACGCGGGCGCTACGCTGCTCGGCATGAGCGCCACCGATCGCTCCTCCGAGCTCACCGTCGAGCCCGCCAGCGTCGCGGAGTGGCTGGCGGAGGATCCCAACCTGCAAGTGGTGGACGTCCGTGAGGTATACGAGCGCGAGGCCGGCCACATTGCCGACAGCCTGCACATCGAGCTCGCCCAACTGCCCGCGCAAGCCGGCGCCGTGGACCGCGGGCGACCGGTCGTCTTCTACTGCCGCGTCGGCGCCCGCTCGCTGATGGCTGCCCAGGCGTTCCGCGCCTCGGGTTTCGAGGCCTACTCGATGGACGGCGGCCTGCTGCGCTGGGCACAGGAGGGCAGGCCGCTCTCGCCCGAGCATGGCAGCGTCGCCGATCATTGAGCACCCACCGACCACACCACGCAAAGGAGATCCAACATGGAGGCATCTGAGGAGTACCCCAACGTGACCACCGGCGAGGGCTACGCCGTGGGCGACCTCGACGCCCTGGGCGAGGGTTATGGCTTTCGCAAGGTGCGCAAGGGTCTCAACGTCACCGCGTTTGGCGTAAACGCGATTGTGATGCCCCCTGGCTACCAGACCGGGCGCCACTACCACGAGACCCAGGAGGAGCTGTACTTCGTGCACCGCGGCACGATCGAGATGGAGTTTGGCGACGGCACGGTGCATCGCCTGCCGGAGGGAGGTTGCGCACGCGTCGACGCCCACACCGTGCGCCGCGTGCGCAACGTCGGCGAGGGCGACGCGATCTACCTCTGCGCCGGCGGCAAGGACGGGTATGTTGGTCGTGATGGGCGCCTGCCCGAGGGCGAGGACCGGGCCAGCGCCCACGGCGGCCCTCCCGGCGCCGCGGGGGCAGGTCCGATCGACGGCGCCTGACCTCTCGACGGCGCCCGACCCTGACGACGCCAAACCGTCACGGCGCCTAGGTCCGATCGACGGCGCCTGACCTCTCGACGGCGCCCGACCCTGACGACGCCAGACCGTAACGGCGCCTAGGTCCGATCGACGGCGCCTGACCTCTCGACGGCGCCCGACCCTGACGACGCCAGACCGTAACGGCGCCTCTTACCTCAATCCAGCAGCCCGCGAACGTAGTCTTGGTGCTGCTGCCCTAGCGTTGTCAACGTAGGGCGGATGCCGAGCGCGTTGTCCATCGCGGTGGCGAGCGGCATCCACGTAAGCAGCAGATAGGCCCCAAACGCGAGGGCGGTTGCGCGCAGCGCACGCGAGCGTGACAGCGCCGCCAGCGGCAGCACCCACAGCACGTACCACGGCAGCACCCAGCTCAACGTCAGCAGCAGCGCCATCGTTGCCCAGCCAGAGGCCGTCAACACATCCCGCCGGCGCCACGCCGACACGCTGCAGCCAAGCACCACCAACACCAGCGCCGCGCTGATCAAGCCACGCATCGTTTCCGTCTCCCCCCCCTGCCCCAGCACCAAGCCCAGCAGGTTGGGCAAGCCCATCGGGATCACGAGGCGTCCTTGAGCGCCGAGGTCGGGTAGGTGCGCCCCAAACGCCACCACCGTGCACGCTCCCAGCACGATCCCGCCGGCGAGCAGCCCGAGCACCACCTGCACCAGCCGGCGCGGCGCTCGAAGCAGCCCCGCCAAGATCACGGGGAGCAGGATCGCCGCCGAAGCCTTCAGCGCGATCGCCGCCGCCAACGCCACGCCCGCTCCGAGCTCCAGCGGCGCCAACGGGAGCAACCAGGCGTGTAGGTCCGGTGGTCCGGCGGTGGCCAGATCGGGTGAGATCCCCGGCGCACGCGCCCGCAGCAACAGGTAGCAGGCGAGTGTGATGCAAAACATCATGAAAAAGTCGTTGTGATCGCCGCCCAAACCCCACACGAGGATCAGTGGGTTGAGACCAACCAGCACGATCGCCGCCACCGGGTCGCGGCCGAGCAGGCGTGCGCACTTCCACACCAACAGAATCGTCGCGAGACTGAGCACCATCAACAGGCCCTTGAACGCCCACAACGACCCTGCGACCCCGAGCGGCACGACGGCGTAGGTGATCAACGTGAACAGCGGCCCGTAGGGCGTTAGCAACTGGTGCCAGTTGCTTAGCGCATAGCTGGGATCGCTGTGGGGGCCGAGCGCGGGGATCGTCGTATAGGGGTCGAGACCATGCAGCATCCCCATGCGTCCGTAGTTGATGTAGTTGAACACGTCCGTCAGCGACAGCGGCGGGGCGAGCAGCAAGGTCAGGTGGACCCCTACCACGGTCGCGATCGCCCAGCGCGCCCGTAGCATCGGCACGTACTTAAGGCCCACCACGTAGGCCACATACATGCTCACCAAAGCGCCTGTCAGCAGCGCCTTGATGGTGGACGGCGTGCGCGTAAACCATGGCCACAGCCCGCCCAATGGGCCCGCCAGCCAGCGGGGGAAGAAGCCGTAGTGGGTCGGCGATGAGAGGAAGCTGGGGCGATCGGCGGCGGCCAGCACGATCAAGAAGACGCACAGGCCGATCCAGATCAGCGCCGACGCACCGATCGCAGTGTCTCTGCGCGTGCGCTTGTCCGCGTCGAGGTGCTGGCCTCGGGAGCGGCTCTTGCGCCCGGGCGACGCCTCGCCCCGGTGGGCCGTATCGGCGGAGTCGCCAAGCAGCGAGTCGCGCAGGGGAAAGATGGTCGCGTCGGTCGACATACCAGAGGGGGCCCGGCAACGACCGGACCCCCAAAGGTTAGTGCTTCGGTACGACTTCTAATGCACGCGGGCGGCTGTCACACCCACCGCGGCGCGACTAGATGGAGCTGACGTTGACCGCCTTCGGCCCCTTGTCGCCCTGCTCCGCGTCGTAAGAGACCTTGGAGCCCTCCTGCAGCGAGCGATAACCGTCGCCGTTGATCCCTGTGTGGTGGACGAACAGATCCTTGTCCCCGTCATCCGGGGTGATGAAACCGAATCCCTTGTCGTCGCTAAACCACTTCACTGTGCCAGTTGGCATGTGTACATCCTCCACGATTTGTGCGTGCTGCTGCGCGGAGGATGCTGCGAAGAGCTTCGACCTGCGAGAGCTTGCACTGCTTTATGCCGGTTTTTTGCCCGGCCCAACGGCCACGACGGTAGCAGGTACGGGGGCGATCGTGTTCCCCAGTTGTTGCCGCGGCTAGGGTTGGCAGATGGCCGCCGAGCCCAGCCCCACCGACTCCGCTCCGCTCGAGTCGCTGCTGGGCAACACCGCTGGCAGGCAACTGACCGCCGCGCAGGTGGTGGAGCAGTTGCGACTTTGGGATCCGGGCGGGGTTGGCCCAGCAGAGAGAAGCAGGCCACGCACGTTCCTCAACATGGTGTGCACCGCCGACGGACGAGCAACCTTGGGGGGGCGCTCGGGGGCGATCGGCAACCGCGCCGACCGAGAGCTGTTCCATGCTTTGCGCACCGCCGTTGACGCGGTGCTAGTCGGCGCTGGCACTGCGCGCGCGGAGCGCTATCGCCGGCTCGTGAAAGACGAGGCGCAACGGCGGCTGCGGCACGAGCGAGGGCTAAGCGAGGAACCGCTTGCCTGCATCGTCTCCGCCAGTCTTGCCCTCTCGCCCGACACGGTCCCGTTGCTTGCCGATCCCGCCGCGCGTATCGTCGTCATTACGCCCTCCGCCAAGGGGGAGGTACCCGGCAGGGCCATCCCCGTCGAGTACATACGCGCAGCCGGCGGCGACGGGCTGCTCGACCTGCCGAGCGCGCTCGCCGAGCTGCACACGCGGCTGGGGGTGCGCACCGTGCTGTGCGAGGGAGGCCCGCATCTGAACGGCGCGCTGCTGGCGGCGGGGGCGGTTGACGAGTTGTTTCTCTCGCTCGCCCCCAAGCTCGGCGGAGGCGCCAACCAAGAGGCGTCGCGGCGGATCGTGAGCGGGCCGGAGTTCGATCCGCCCGTCGAGCTGAAGCTGCGCGGTGCGCTGGAGAGCGAGGGGTGCCTGCTGTTGCGCTATTCCGTAGAGCGCCAGCCGTGAGGCCCCACCGAACGAGACCGCAACCGTGAGGCATTACTGCGTAGCCGTGAGGCGCTACTGCGTAGAGCACCGGCCATGAGGTCCTATTGCGCAGGCGGATCTGGCGGGGGGCGCCGCCCACCAATGCGACCGCCGCGGGTGTGAAGCGCCACGTTTAGAACAACGCTGTTGGGCACCTGCACCGACCCCTCGTCGGTGGCGAACGTCGTGTAGAGCAGGCCCAGCGAGCTGACCACACCTTCAAGCTGGCCGGCGAGCGGGCCGCCCTGCAAGCGCACCTGGTCGCCGACACGGAAGGGACCGGCGCTGAGCAGCACGGTGCCCGCGATCAGGTTGCCGAGTGTTTGCTGCGCGGCGAGACCGAGTACAACCGCGGTAAATGCCCCACCGAGCGCCAGCGTGCGCGCATCGACTCCGGCGACGCTGAGGGCGATGAACAGCGCGAGCACGATCGTGGCGAGGCGGATCAGGAAGCCAACCGTCCCCGCGGTGGCGGGATCCATGCGCCGGAACAGCGCCGGTGCGAGCGCGCGGCCGGCGTCGCGCGCAAGCGCCCAACCAAGGATCAGGAGCAGGATCGCCGTCGCCACTTGCATCGCCGCTTCGAGCGGTTCTTCGAGCGTGTTGTACGCCGGGTGGCCGTGCGGCGGCGCCTTGGCTGGGACGGTGCTGCCAAACCAACGGAGACGATTGTCGAACACCACCACCACAACGACAAACAACGCCGCCAGCACCAACCCCTCGACTCGCGCGCGTTTGAGCGTGCCGGTGTTGACCTGCTCCTCGAGCCCGACATCGGCCCACGCCTGGCTGCGGGTCTCGAACATCCGCGGCGGCGTCTTGGGCAGCTGTGGGGTGCGTGGCATCGGTGGCACCAGCGTACCCACGGTGCGGCACTGGTGAACTACTTATCGTGCTCACCGCTTTACAAAATGAAGTGGTGGCACCGAAAAGGTTGTTAACAAAACACCGGCGGCACCGCTTCACAAGATGCAGCCATCCGAGTGAGTGAGCCATCCGAGTGAGTGGCAAGTGTCACAGGGGCGCCTGTCCCACCTGGGCCCTAACCAGCCGCTAACACACCCTTCTGCCTCGCTTTAGGTGGGCGCAGGAAACTCCACAATTCCTAAAGAGACATGAAGTTTTTTGAAGAGCTTCGGTCCTTTGGGGTAAGAGACGTGTTGAATCAGGGTGGAAGATCTCAGGAGCTAGCGGAGTCCTCGAGATCGGCGGAGAGTGCGCGGTGATGGTCGCGTGGAAGAGCTCTGGTCGATACGGAGAGAGAGAGAAGGAGGCGAGGGGGTCGCCATGTATCAGTTCAGTCGAGCCATCTACAGGGAGCTGGCCCCCTACATAGCCGCTCCCAGCCGCGGCAGCGCTGCCGCGGCGGCGGGTGCGAGCAACCACGAGCATGTGCTGCACGCCTGCGAGTCGGCGATCACCCGGCTGGCGACCGATCGCCATTACTTCGCGCGGCCGGCGCGAACGCTGTTCTGGGACATCCGGACGTATTTCCCGATGAGCCAACAGACCCGCGTGCACCGCGTGGTCGTCCGCTACATGGGCCTCGCGCAGCGCTATTTGGCGGAGAACCCGCAGGCAGCGCATGCCTCGGTCAGCGACGAGCCGCTGCAGTGCCGAGCCACCACCCGCAAGGGTGCGGCCTGTCAGCGCACCCCGCTGCCGCACAACGGGTACTGCCCCTCCCACCAGCACCTCGCCGACACCGAGAACCGCGAGCAGTTGGCGGCCTGAAGACGCGCCCGTCAAGGGCTGGCGAGCGCGGCCCCGGGCCCTCTGCGCGCACGCACGTCACGGGCCGACAGTCGTGCGCCGCACGTTTCGCAAATGCGATGCGCGTCAACCGTGCCGCCACAGCCACGATGCTCGAGCAACACCGGCGGGCCGGCGGGGGCGGCGTAGCGGTCGCCCCACTGCATCAGCGCTACCACCGTCGGCCACAAGTCGAGGCCCTTCTCGGTGAGCCGGTACTCCCAGCGCCGCGGGCGCTCCTGGTAGGGGTACTTCTCGAGCACCCCCTGCGCGAGGAGCTTGGTGAGGCGCGTGTCCAGCACGTTACGCGCAATACCCAGATCGGCTTGGATCTCGTCAAAGCGGCGCAGGCCGAGGAATATGTCGCGCACGATCAGCAGCGACCAGCGCTCGCCTACCACCTCAAGCGCCGCAGCGATGCTGCAAATTTGGTTGTCGTACGCGCTTCCGAGCATCTTGCCTCCGCTGCCGAGCCTCTTTGCGTCCCCCGCCACCCGCTCCAAGGCCAGTGTCGGTCTCTGTCCGAGTTCTCGATCCAAGTTTAGCTGCTTGGTTGCATGATGCAACCCATCATGGTATGGTCGGTTGCATCATGCAACTGAAATGGCGGATTTCGCTCATCGTGTGCGTCGGGGTGTTCATGTCGAGCCTCGACCTGTTCATCGTCAACATCGCCTTCCCAGCGATCGCCAAGCACTTTGGCGGCGCCTCGCTCAGTTCGCTGTCGTGGATCCTCAGCGCCTACGCGATCGTGTTCGCCTCCCTGCTCGTCCCGGCGGGCCGCTGGGCGGACACGTTCGGGCGCAAGCGCGCGTTCCTGCTCGGCCTCGGCATCTTCGTACTCGCCAGCACCGCCTGCGCACTAGCGCCGTCGGTGGGCATGCTGATCGCGGCGCGCATCGTGCAGGCCGCCGGGGGCGCCCTGATGCTGCCCACCTCGCTCGGTTTGATGCTGCCCGAGTTCGGCCCTCACGAGCGCCACGTAGCGATCGGCGTATGGGCAGCCACCGGCGGGATCGCCGCGGCGGCGGGACCACCGCTCGGAGGGTTGCTGGTACAAGCCGACTGGCGGTGGGTATTCCTCGTGAACGTCCCCATCGGGCTGGCGGGCTTGGCGCTCGGCGCGCGTACGCTGTCTGAGCGCCGCGAGGCTCGCGGCGCTCGCCCGGACGTGCTCGGCGCGGTTGCACTGATCGTCGCAATCGGAGCGCTCGTGGTGGCGATCGTCAAGGGGCAGGAATGGGGCTGGAGCTCGCCCGCGATCCTCGCGCTGCTGGCCACCAGCGCGGCGCTCCTGCCGATGATCTGGCGGCGCTCCGAGCACCACCCCGCACCGGTGGTGGAACCGGCGATGTTGCGCGTACGCAGCTTCGGCTTGGCGGTGGCGGCCTCGCTGCTGTTCTTCGCCGGCTTCGCGGCGATGCTGCTCGCGGGCGTGCTGTTCCTCACGGGCGTGTGGCACGAGAGCGTGTTGCACGCCGGCTTGATGCTGTTCCCCGGTCCGGCGATGGCAACTATTTTCAGCGTGCCCTCCGCACGGCTGGGGGCAAGCGTGGGCTATCGCATCCCCGGGGTGGTGGGCGCGGTGCTGTTCATCTGCGGGTCGGCGTGGTGGATCGCGCGGATCGGCCAGCAACCGGCATACCTGTCCGAGTTCCTGCCCGGCATGATGATCGGGGGAGCGGGCGTGGGCCTGGTAATCCCGACGCTGACCGGCGCGGGCGCCTCGTCGCTGCCGCCGGAGCGCTTCGCCACCGGCGCAGCCGTGCTGACGATGGGTCGCCAGATCGGCTCGGCGCTGGGCGTGGCAGTGCTGGTGGCGGCGCTCGGCACAGCCACCGCCACCGCCTCGGACTTCCACGCGGCCTGGTTGATCACCGCCGCCGGAGCGCTCGCCGCCGGCCTGGCGCTCGCGGCACTCGGGCCGCCCCATACCTCGCCGGCAACACGGCCCGATACAAAGCCCGATACACAGATCGCGCTCGACGCATCCTCGATTTGAACCATGGTCTTACCCTAGGGCGATGCTGCTGGGAGTCGATGTCGGGGGGACCTTCACAGACGCCGTTCTGGTAGCTCCTGAGAGCTCGGGGGTGTACACCGCGAAGGTCCCCACCACCCCCGACGAGCAGTCGCGCGGAGTAATCGCGGCGGTGCGTGCGGTGCTGGCGGACGCCGGCGCGCAACCCAGCCAGGTGGAGCGCTTCGCACACGGCATGACAGTGGCGACCAACGCGCTGCTGGAGGGCAGGGCGGCACGCACGGTGCTGATCGCCACCGAGGGCTTCACCGACATCGTCGAGTTGGGGCGCCAGGCGCGGACGCACCTCTACCGACTGTGCGAGTCCGGCCCCGCCCCGCTCGTTCCGCCGGAGCTGCGCTTCGCGGCGCCCGAGCGGATGACGCCCGACGGCCCCTTGCGGACGCTCGATCCCGCCCGGGCAGAGCAATTGGTGGAGCGGCTCGTGCACCCCGCCCAGTCAGAGCAACTGGTAGAGCGGCTCGCGCACCCCGCCCAGTCAGAGCAACTGGTAGAGCGGGCAGCACATGCCGGGCAGGTGGGCATCGAATCGGTGGCGGTGGTACTGCTGCATGCCTACGCCCACCCCGAGCACGAGCGCCTGCTTGGGGAGCTGCTCGCCAAGCGGCTGCCCGACCTGCACGTGTCGCTCTCGCACGAGCTGGTGGGCACGTTCCGCGAGTACGAGCGTGCCGCCACCACCGAGGTCGACGCCGCGCTCTCTCCCCTGTTGGGCGCCTACCTGCGCCGGCTCGGCGCGGAGGCGGATGCGCTGGGGTTGACGCGGCCCGCGGTGATGCAGTCCTCGGGCGGCCTCACCGACGCCGAGGGAGCGGCCGCGCACGCGGCGCTCACCGCACTCTCCGGCCCGGCCGGCGGCGTGCGCGGCGCGCTCGAGCTCGCACGGTTGGCGGGCGAGCAAAACGTGCTGTGCTTCGACATGGGCGGCACCTCCTGCAACGTCTGCCTGATCGCCGACGGCCGCGTGGCGGAGACCGCCCAGGGCGCGGTGGCGGGCAGGCCGCTGGCGTTGGCCATGCTCGACATTCACACCGTCGGCGCCGGCGGCGGCTCAATCGCCTGGCGCGACGCGGGTGGGGCGTTGCGGGTTGGTCCGCACTCCGCGGGCGCCAACCCGGGGCCGGCCTGCTACGGGCGCGGCGGCCAGCAGCCGACGGTAACCGACGCCAACCTGCTGCTCGGACGACTGCCCGCGGACGCGCCGCTCGCGTGCGACCTCCAGCTCGATCGCGACGCCGCCGCACGCGCGGTGGGCGACCTCGCGGTGCAGCTTGGTTTCGCCGACGGTATCGATCCCGCCGACGCGAGCTCGCCCGCCGACGATCCCGCCGACGCGAGCTCGCCCGCCGACGATTCCCCCGACGCAAGCTCGCCCGCCGACGGCGATTCGCAGCACGCTCGTGCGACGCTGCGCTGCGCCGCGGGGATTGTGCGTGTCGCCGAGGCCGAGATGCTGGGGGCGCTGCGCGCGATTACCGTCGAGCGCGGGATCGACCCGCGCGGCTTCGCATTGATGCCGTTCGGCGGGGCCGGCCCGCTGCATGCCGCGGCGCTCGCGCGGGAGCTGGGCATGCGCCGGATTCTGTGCCCGCGCGCGTCGGGCGTGCTGTGCGCGCTGGGTCTAGCCGCCGCAGCCCCACGCCGCGACGCCGCGCGCACCGTGATGCTCGCCGGGACAACGCTCACCGACGGGCGCCTGGCGGCGCAGCGCGAGGCGTTGGTGGCACAGGCTTGCACGGATCTAGGCGAGACGGCCGAACGCGTCGGCGTTCGCTACGAGCTGCGCTATCAAGGCCAATCGTTTGAGCTGACAATCGAGGAGGACGATGTGAGCGCAGCGCAGCTCCTCGCCTCGAGCGAGCGCACCGCGGCGGACGGCGGGCGATCCGCGGACGGCGGCGGGCAATCCGCAGCGGACGGCGGGCGATCCGCGGACGATACCCCGCCGAGCGTCAATGCCCTGTGCGAGGCTTTCGCCAAGGCGCACGAGCAACGCTACGGCTACCGCGACGACGGTATCGAGGTGGAGCTGGTGACGATCCGCGCCTCCGCGTGGGGTACCGCTCCACAACTGCAACTTGCGGGCATCGCCGGCGAGCCCGCGCCGGGCACCAAGCTCGAGGGGCCAACTGTCTGTGCTCTACTGGGGTCGACGCTGTACGTGCCAGATGGCTGGGCGGGCCAAGTCGACGCTTACGGCACGGTGCACCTGCACGACAAGCGAGCCAGCGCATGACACTCGACCCGATCGAGCTGCAAGTGATGACCGGGGCACTGCGCGCAGCCTGCGAGGAGATGGGCGCGGCGCTGACCCAGGCGGCGCACTCGCCCAACATCAAGGAGCGCCGCGACTGCTCCACAGCGCTGTTCGACGCCCAGGGGCAGATGGTGATGCAGGCCGAGCACATCCCCGTGCACCTCGGCTCGATGCCCGCCGCCGTCGCTGCCGTGCTCGGTGAGGACCATTCGCAGGGGGCCTCGTGGATCCTCAACGATCCCTTCGCCGGCGGCACCCACCTGCCTGACATCACGCTGATCACGCCCGTGCTCGCCGACGGCCCCCTTGCCGGCCGGACGGCGGGCAAGGGGACATTGAAGGGCATCGCGTCACCGCCGGGCGCAGCCAACTCGCAAAGCGTTGATCGCCCGCAAGCGGAGCCCCGGCTGCTCGGATTCGCCGTCTCGCGTGCCCACCATGCCGATGTGGGCGGACGCGTGCCGGGGTCGATGCCAGCGGATTCGCGCACCCTGGCGGAAGAGGGCGTCGTCATCTCCCCCCGGCCGGCGACGCCCGAGGCGATTGAGGATCTGGTCGCGCGGATGCGCCAGCCCGCGGAGCGCCGCGCCGACCTGCGCGCCCAGTTCGCCGCCAACCGGATCGGCGCGCAGCGCCTGCGCGAGCTCGCCCAGCCTGTCGGACCCGCCCGCTTGCGCGAAGCATTCGACGCCGTGCTCGACTACGCCGAGCGGCGCACCCGCGCCTGCCTGGCGGCGCTCCCCGATGGTGTGCGTACGGCGCAGGACGTGCTCGAGGCGATCGAGGGCGACCTGGTGCTGCGTCTGCGTGCCACCGTTACCGGAGAGCGGCTGCTGCTCGACTTCACCGGCAGCGCCCCCCAACACGACGGCAACCTCAACTGTCCGCTCGCGGTGACACGTTCGGCGTGTTACTTCGCCGTGCGTGTGCTCACCGACCCCGACATTCCTCCCTCCGCCGGCGCTTACCGGCCCGTGGAGATCCGCGTTCCCGAGGGCTGTCTGCTGAACGCGCTGCCTGGAGCGGGCCAGCCCAAAGCCACTGTTGACCCCAGCGACGAGGACCACAACTACGCGACCGGCGAGGCGCCCGCGGTCGCCGCCGGCAACGTGGAGACCTCCTCCCGTGTCGCCGACCTCGTGCTTGCCGCCTTTGGTCGGGCGCTCGGACAGGGCACGATGAACAACCTCACGCTCGGCGACGCAGGCTTCAGCTATTACGAGACGATCGGCGGCGGCCAGGGGGCATGCCCCGACGCCGACGGCCCCAGTGGGGTACACGTGGCGATGAGCAACACCCTCAACACGCCGATCGAGGCGCTCGAGCGCCAGCTGCCGCTGCGCGTCCACCAGTACACCCTGCGGCGCGGCTCGGGCGGCGCAGGCGCCCATCGTGGCGGCGACGGCGTGATCCGCGAGTTGGAGGCGCTGCGCGAGATGAGCTTTTCGCTGATCTCCGAGCGCCGCCGTCACCCTCCCTCGGGCGCCCGCGGAGGGCAGCCGGGTGCGCGGGGGCGCAACCTGCTCATGGAGGAAGGCTCTGTCGGTCGCGAGCTGCCGGGCAAGATCACGGGCATCTTGAGCGCCGGGCAGCGCCTGCGGATCGAAACACCGGGCGGTGGAGGTGACGGGATCATCGGACCATCGGTCGCGGGGTAGGACGCCCCGCGCCCATGCGCTTGAGCCGCAACTACGGCGCGCGGATGCTCCCAAGTACCACCATTGAGCGATCGCGATGCGCCCGGCGACGGCCTCGGCACGGAAAATCCCGCAAAAAAGGCGAAGATTTGCAGGTGATTTGGGATTTCCGCTAGGATTTCGTATGTTAAGAAGGCCTGTTGCATGACGGTTGTCCGTCCGCCGGAGCGCCGCTGCGGCGGGCACCAAGCCGGAAAATCATCCCTCTAGAACCTCGTCCCCCACACATTCGCCATGCCAATTGCTTTGAAGGAATGGGCGGTCACCGTCCGCGCGCTCGCCGAAGGCGAGCAGCTTGTCACGCTGCGTAAGGGCGGCATCCGGGAGGCGGAAAAGCACTTCCAGCTTGAGCACGAGCGCTTCTTCCTCTACCCCACCTTCGACCATCAGCGCAACGATCTCGTGCGCGAGTCCCACCAGCCCGAGTTGCGCCGCGCACTCGAGGAGGGTGTGTGGAGCGAGGGCGAGCCCTCCCTGCAGGCGCTTGCCCACGACGGCGGCGTCCAGCAGCCCGACCGCGTGCGCATCCGCGCGTGGGCCGAAGTCGCCGGGCACTTCACGATCAGCGACCCCCGCTGCGTGGATGCGCTATCGCCCTTCTATGTGTGGCGCACCGACTACGCCGAGAAGCGCCTCGCGTGGAAGCCACGCCACCCGCTGCACGTGCTGCTGCTGCGCACCTACCGCATCCCCAGGCCGGTCACCGTAAAGGTGCGCGAGGAGTACCTCGGCTGCCGCTCGTGGCTTGAGCTCCAGCGCGAACTGCCCTTCGAGGGCACCCCCGTGCTCTCCGACGACGAGTTCGAGCGGGCATCGGAGCAAATTGAGGCGATCACCCGCGAAGTAGGCTCGCCTCAACCGGTTTTCGCCTAGCTGGAGCTGCTCCGCGCACCAAGGCCCTAGCGAGTACGCGGCATGGCGCCCGGCGCCGTGCTCATCCGTGTAGCCACACCAGGATCGCCAGCACCGCCAGCCCCAGCAGCAGACCCGCCAGCACCCGCCACGCAGTCGAGCCCCACGACAGGCCCACCTGGCCGGTGGGCAGCAGTTCGCTCTGCAACAGCACCTCGCGCGCCGCTACCACACCCGAGGCGGGAACGAGGATCTCGCGCGGGCCCGCCGCCAGGAAGTCCGGCACGTCGAAGCCGCGCGCCCGGCGCTGCATCGACGGGATGCCCTCCTCCAGCAGCAGGTTCTGGACGAAGTCCGCCTCCACCTGATTGCGAGCGCCCGCCACCCGCGTCAGCTCGCCTTCGGAGTACTGCGGCTTGATTTTGCGCGCCCTGCGCTGGCGCTCGGTCGCCTCGTACTCGTTCTCGCCACCGTGCACCAGCGGCATCCCACAGTGCGGGCAGAAGCGCTCGCTCGCGGGGTGGGCGTCACCACAGGACGGACAGACCAGCGATGCCTCCTCCGCCATCACCCCACCTCGATCGGTACCTCCCTGACCTCGCCCTCCTCGATCAGGTAGCAGCGAACCTCGGGCTCGTCGCCCGCTAGGCCGACGATCAGCCACTCCACTCCCGGCCAGTTGCGGGCGAAGTTGATGTCGGTTTGCGACGGATAGGGGGCGGTGTGGGTGTGCGAGTGGTAGATCGCGCCCATCTCCAGCCCTGCGTCCTCGAAGTCGTTCATTGCCCGCAGCACCTCTCGGCCGTCGATCTCGAAGCGCTTGCGTGCGGATCCTCCGTTGACCGCAAACACATTCTGTGCGCGATGCACACGTGCGGCGCGGGACCGGTCGGCCGGCTGGCCGCGCTCGTAGGCGACCATGCCACAGCACTCCGCGTCGTACTCCTCACGCGCGTGCGCCACCATCTCCTCCAGCAATTCGCGAGCTATCAGCATCTTCGTGAGAGTCCGTCCCGGTGAACCCCGCAGGGGGTCAGGTGAGACCTACCACCACACAGTGGAGTCGAGGTTCTCGATCTCGTCCACCGGCAGCGTGTAGATGCCGCTGGAGAGATACTTCCAACCGTCGTCGGCCACGATAAACACGACGTTGCCCTCGTCCAGCTCACCGGCGATCCTCACCGCCACGCGCGCGATCGCGCCACTGGACACACCGGCGAAGACGCTCTCCTCGTCGAGCAGTTTGCGCGTCCAAACGATCGCGTCACGGTTGGTGACAAAGATCTTGCGGTCCAGCAACGAGATGTCGATGATCGGCGGGATAAAGCCGTCGTCCAGCGAGCGCAAACCCTGCACCGGCTCGCCCTGCATCGGCTCGGCGGCGACGATCTTCACGGCATCGCCGAAAGTCTCCTTCAGGCGCCTGCCGTTGCCCATCAGCGTGCCACCGGTGCCGAGGCCGGCGACGAACGCCGCCACCTCGTCGAGCTCCTCGAGGATCTCCAATGCCGTGCCGTTGTAGTGAGCGTTGGGGTTGGCAGGGTTGCCGTACTGGTAGGGCATGTAGTAGGAGGAGTCCGCCTGCGCCATGTCGAGCGCCTTCTCGACCGCCCCGTTAGAGCCCTTGGAGCCCTCCGAGTAGACGATCTCAGCCCCGTACATCTTCAACAGCTGCGTGCGCTCGGGGGTTACGTTCTCCGGCATCACGACCTTCAGGCGGTAGCCCTTGCGCGAGCAGATCATCGCCAGCGAAATCCCCGTGTTGCCCGAGGTGGGCTCCAGGATCGTCTGACCCGGGCCGAGCGCGCCTTGGCTCTCGGCGTCTTCGATCAGCGCCCTCGCCACACGGTCCTTGACCGAGCCGGTGGGGTTGCGCGACTCGAGCTTCGCCCAGATCCGCACTCCCGGCTTCGGCGAGAGACGCGGCAGCTCGATCAGCGGTGTGTTGCCGATCGACTGCACGATGTCGCCGTAGCGACCACCACAAGGCTTGTTGCGCAGACCCTCCGCCGCCATTACTTCACGGAATATAGCGGGGCTCGCTCCTGCGCCGGCCGATGCCCTCACCGCTGGCCGGCCAGCCAGTAGGATGCGCGGGGAATGGCGCACCGCTACGACTACGACTGGCTGGTGATCGGCTCCGGCTTCGGCGGCAGCGTCAGCGCATTGCGCCTTTGCGAGAAGGGCCACCGCGTGGGCGTGCTGGAGTGCGGGCGGCGCTTCGCCGACCACGAGTTCGCCAAGAACACGGCGGACGTGCGCCGCTACACGTGGCGCCCGCGCCTGGGGATGAAGGGCATCTTCCGCTTGACGATCTTCCGCGATGTCGCCGTCGTCTCCGGCTGCGGCGTCGGCGGCGGCAGCCTCGGCTACGCCAACACCCTGTATGTGCCCCCAACCCAGTTCTTCGAGGACCGCCAGTGGGCGGAGATGGCCGACTGGGAGAGCGAGCTAGCGCCCCACTACGCCGAAGCACAGCGGATGCTGGGGGTCGTGCAGAACCCCCACGACGACCCCGCCGACCAGCTGCTGCGCGAGCTCGGCGAGCACCTCGGTGTCTCCGACACCTACAAAAAGACACCAGTCGGCGTCTTCTTCGGCGAGGACGGTCAGGCCGGCAAGACCGTGCCCGACCCCTTCTTCGACGGCGAAGGGCCCGCGCGCACGGCCTGCCAACTGTGCGGGCGCTGCATGGTGGGCTGCCCCCACGGCGCCAAGAACACGCTCGTCAAGAACTACCTCTATCTCGCCGAGCGCCGTGGCGCGCAGGTGATGCCCGAACGCACCGTGATCGACATCCGCCCGCTCGGCGCCGCCGACGGCAGCGACGGGTATGAGGTCGAAAGCGTGCGCTCCGGCGCCTGGCTGCGCAAGGAACGCCGCGTACAGCGCGCCCGCGGCGTGGTCGTCGCCGCCGGCCCACTCGGCACCAACACGCTGCTGCAGCGCTGTCGTCTCAGCGGCTCACTGCCCCGCATCTCGCGCCGGTTGGGCGAGCTGGTGCGCACCAACAGCGAGGCGATCCTCACCGTCACCGTCCCGCAGGAGCAGGCCGCCAACTTCACCAAGCGCGTGGCGATCAGCTCCAGCATCTACCCCGATCCCAACACCCACATCGAGACCGTCAGCTACGGCGAGGACGGCGACTCGATGCGGATGTTCTATACGCTGCTGGTCGGCGACGGCACGCGCGTCACGCGTCCGCTGAAGCTGCTCGCGCAGATCCTCCTGCACCCCAACCGCTTCGCGCAGGTGTTGCTCGCCAAGCGCTGGTCGCGGCGCACGATCATTCTGCTGGTGATGCAAACGCTCGACAACGCGATCGCGCTACGCCCCCGCCGCGGTCCCTTCGGGACTCTCTGGCTGCGCACCGAACAGGACCCCGAGCGCCCCAACCCCACATTCATCCCCGTCGCCAACGAGGCCGCCGAATGGATGGCCAAGCGCACCGGCGGGATCGCGCAGAGCGCGGTCACGGAGGCCATCTTCAACATCCCCACCACCGCCCACATCCTCGGCGGCGCGGTGATCGCCCCCGACCCCGAGCGCGGCGTGATCGATCACCGCCAGCGCGTGTTCGGCTACGAGAACCTGCTCGTCTGTGACGGCTCGGCGATCCCCGCCAACGTCGGCGTCAACCCCTCGCTCACGATTACCGCGCTCGCGGAGCGGGCGATGGGCTTCGTGGCGGCCGCGGGGGAGGCCGTTGGCGCCCCTGCCAGTGCAAGCGCTCAAGCCGCAGCTTAGCTTCCAGCACCCTCAACGCAACAAGAGGTCGAGCTAGCGATTCGCGGCCGCTCAAAGAGAAGGGCCCGCCGCGCGATCGCGACGGGCCCTTAGAAGCAGGAGGCTCACCACCTGCCTATGAGACGGCTAACGACTGTTATTCACCATATTCTTCAATCACCAGTCTCCCAGCCTGTTCGACCTGGTTGTTGAGGACCGCGGTGTTCTGCCCAGCGGCCGCCGGCAGCCCGATTTTCCCGTCAATGATCGGGTCGAGCAGCGTGGCGAAAAGCCCACCGCAGCCGGTAACGCCAGGAGCCGCGAAGTCGTTGTCGACCAAGGTGTTGTTGCTGATAATGAGAATGCCGCCTTCAGCTCGATCGGACAGTTCTCCGAGTTTGCCTTTGATCGGTTTATTTGGTTCACTGGGGCTCGTCGTCCCTGTCGTGAGATTCAGCGTGATCGGATCTGCATTCGAGCCTATGTAGCATTCGCTCCCCAACAGGGGGTTTTCCAATTTTACCTTGATCGGCAGGGTCAGTCCGACTCCGGTTTCGTTGAGGATGTTTTCCTCGTCAAGAATAACCGAGTTGGCTGGCGCCGCCAATTCTGGAGTGACGGTGACACCCGTTACCCCATTCTGGAATACAAGTTTGCAGGCGGCCCGAGCAGCGTCTTCGAGCAACCCACTGCCTTTGATTTCGTCGCAATTCACGAGACCCAGAAGCCCACCGGGAACTTCCTGGGACGTTTTCGAAAACGTATCGCCGTCGATCGCTTCGACCAATCTCGCTTTTCCTTCCGCCCCTTCTTCTTCAAAGAAGCCACCCTGCAGTGTCTGCGTGCTCACAATCGGCACCGTCTGTTTTCCGATCGTGAATTTGCCGCTCATCGTCTTCGACACGATGCATCCTTTGAGCGGGCGATGACTGAGCGGGCAGTCCGAAAAAATGGCATATTCGCCGCTCGGCGTGGCTGCTGCCGACGAGACGCCGAAAGCCCCTACCATCACGGCCAATGCTGTTCCGACAAACAACGCGTAACCAAAGCGACTAATCATAGTCGACTCCTTCCTATTTGATGTTCATACCTCACTGCGACCCACTGCCACCCGCAGCGGCCAGCTATCTGCCACGTGCGCTTTTTGTTGCTTTGGGTTTAGCGCACCCGGTGATCGCTAGCGGTGTGTCCTGTTCGACGACAGCGCCATTCTGACCGACGATTGTCGTAGGCATCACCAGCGACGCCGGGGTGGCAACCGTACGCTTTATCTTCTTTGTGATATGCCTAACATGCCCATGCACCCGAACCGTTGTACGCCCACGGACCGTCACAGTCTTTTTCTTGCCGCTCACGCACAAGTCTTTTCCATTCGCGGTTAGCGCCGCATGTGGACCCTCTGGCAGCACCGTTTCGAAGCTACTGATAGGCGCATCGGGGACTGTTTCGAAATTGGAGTACACAATCCCATTTTTAATGGCGGTTTTCCCGTCTAGGACGATCTGCACCATCCCTCCCCGTTCGTTGGCCTGGAGTACAAACTCGACATCGGGATACGCTGCCCCTCCGTGCGAGACCAGGTAGGCGGGTCCGGTCAGCGGGACGCTCAGCACCGGGGTCACAGCCGTTGCCATGCCAATCACTGACGCAGCCGGACAGCCAGCCGGGTCAGCGTTGAACTGAGCTTCTGTACACGCTTTCTGTAGGGTCTTCAGCTGCGCCGGAAGCGCCGCTGGAAGCTGCAGATCCACCTTGTGAATGTCGGCTTCGCCCGCTTTCTGCGTGACCTTGACGGTGAGACTAGCCCCTTCCAGCCTGCTCGTGCGACCCCCGGTAGAAGCCGAAAACGATGGTTTGAAAGGCAGGGCAGCGCAGCCACCCACCTCAAACGTGTTGGACACATCCGCGCTGGCGCCCTGGGTGCTCGCGATCGTCGCGGTGATCTGCTGTTGATCGCAGTTGGTCGGGTTGAAGGTAAACCCTTCCCTGTCGATGCTTACGTTTACGGTCTGCACCCGCAGAGGCACTCCATCCAAGATCGTCGGGAACGGATCGCTTGAGACCGTCAATGCCGCCGTATTCGGGTCCACATAAATCGAGGCCCTGACAATGACCGTCCCCAGGTTGAACGGGCCCGCGACCGCGGGCACCACCACGCTCAGACCGAATGGCTGACCCTCATACGGGCCTGTCAAGAACACCTTGCCTTCCTTCCACAACGGGTGCGAGCCTGGGCCCACAGCGACCTGCGTCGTGCCGATCTGACTCGCCGAGCCGCACGTGCCCAAGGCGGCCTGGGGTTCCCCGCACAACGTCACGCCCTTCAGGGCACCCAACAGCCCCGGCGGCATAGTCACCGCGATGCTCGACAATCCCTGTTCGCGGTCTTTACGCGAGAACGTCAACGTGAACGCACTGAACCCGCCCGCCAACGGCGTGACCGTGCCAGCGCCAAAACCCGGGCTGAAGGGCGACACGCCAGGACACGCGCCGCCATCTCCGTTCCAGTCCACGGTGAACGACGACGACGGCATGCCGGCCGGGGTTTCCGGGAAACTCCATGGCACCAGTTCGCTCGTCGTGGTCGCCGTCCCGCACGTCTGGGAGTTCGCCAGCGGCGCCCGCGCACCACCCTTCATCTGAACCTGCACATTGCTCACCGGCTGCTGGATCAGCCCCTTGAACGTCGCCGTCAACCGACCTGTCCCGGGGTCGACCGACACCGTGCCCGGAAACTTCAGCACCAGGCCCGGGCCCTCGAGCTGCATGAACAGTCGTAGCATCCGCCCATCCTGCGCGTCCGCACTCGAACACGGTGAGCATTCGGGAGTCGCAACGAACACCTGGCCTTCCAGTGGCTGCGCCAGAACCGGCGTGGTCGCCGTCACGGTACCGACCTGCGACGCCTGCGGACAGATCGCCGGTTCGTGCGAGGACGCATCGAACTGCGCGTCCGAGCATGCTTGTAGGCCATCCGCGGACGGTGGCGAGACCGACATGCCCGCCGGCAACGCAACCGTGACTTCCTTTAGATCGGCGGTCGCCAACCCGGTCGGATCGGAGTTCTGCGGAATCTTCAGATCCACACCAACACCGGTGGGCGTGTCAGCCTGCGTCGATTCCGGCCGCACTGCGATGGTCGGGTTGAAATGCAGCGCGGCGCACCCCGTGCTCACCGGCGTCGTGGTCACACCGCTCACCCACCCCGGGCCGGTCGGCTCGCCAGCAGCTTCAGACAGGGCGGGCGACCCATTCGCATTGCGCGCACCCGGTTCCTCCCACGAATCCCCAAACACGGTTGTCGTCAACGGTTCCCCCGAGCACGAGCTGGGATTCGTCAGAAACGCAGCTGGAGCAGTGGCACCATCGTCGTGGGTGGCAGGATCGCCGAAGAGCGTCAACTGGGCTCCCTCGAAATGAACCTGTTCGGCCCCGGGGACACCGGGCACGGTCACCCGCAAATGGGCGTTTGCGCCGCTGCCCACAACACTCGGGTACATCATCAATGGAAAGCCGGCATAGGAAGTACCGAACTCAGCCGGGTGACCCTGCTCCGGCACCATATTGAACACTGGGATTGGTTCGCCTTCGCCGAAATACGCGTTGTCATCCTGTATAAAACGCCCATGTGCGAGGAGATCGATCGTTCCTACCTGGCTAGCGGCCGGACAGTTCGACTCATGAAAACCTTCGGCTCCTTCATTCCTGATGAGCGCGGATTGCGGGCACTCTGGCACGGCCTGCGGGTTTCCACTGAACCCAACGGGAAGATCCACCACGACATCCTTGACATCTCCAATCGGGAGATCTTCCTGACCCGCACCATGAACATCTTCGCTGAGCGAATTCGAGAAGTCGAAGGCCTCTGTCAGCGAATAAGGGTGTCCGCCAGCCTGAGTATCCAGGAGGCCATTCGCATCAGCGGGGAAGCTGAAGACATCCTGCACCCCGAACAGCGTCGGAGCAGACGGTTCCAAGACAGTCGAGATATTGGTGCTCGATGTGGCGGCGCCCCCACCAGACACCGTAAAGGTGCTGGTAACCGGAGTATCGGGCGCCACGCCCACACCGACTTGGAACTTGACTCGTAGCTCATCGGCTTGTTCGAGGGATCCAACCGTACCCGACCTTTCACATGTGAACGACGATTCACCTTCCAAAGTGCATTCCCATTCGTCAGTAAAATCGTTCACATTTTTGAGTACCAGCCCTCGCCCGAGGGTGCCTTTGATCGTAATCGGCGAACCATCGCTCGGAGCACTTCCTACGTTCGTCAAAAGGAGAAGATATTTGTCTTCTTCATCGCTGGCGGAGAATGCCGTCGGAATCGAAACCGCGCGCAATAGCCACCCGGGCGCCGGTTCCATAGCCGCGGCAGGCGACACGCTCGCCGCCGTCACCGTAAGCACAGCCAAGACCAAGACCACTGCCATCGACATGCTCATCCGTGACTTCATGATTTCCCACCCTCCCTCGAAGCTTTCGCCCCGTATTGCTTCCTCGCCCGCGCTTCGCAGACAGTTCGCTTGCGTCGGCGCTTGTCAGCGTGGCAAACCTTCAACGCCTTCGCCAGCTTCTGAGCCCGTGTCAACGGCTTCGCCTTTGTCGTTGGCGCTACTTTGACCAGCGTGGGCAGCAGATTCCCTGAGCCGGAATAGCTCGCTGACCCAGAGCTCGGCAGTGTCGGGGATTCCGCCAACGCGCCCTGGCATTCTTCGCCTTGGCAACCCACGGGGCTCTGTTCAAAGGGAAATCCACCGTCAACACGCGCATCGTAGATATCCCGCTGGGTATCCCCATCCTGCGGCACAAGCGGATCGGCCGTCTGGAAGAAGATATCCCCGCCCGCTTCTGTCGTGCCTTCCAAGCGCACTGACGATTCGTCCTCAAAGGTGCTGGTGTCCTGGCCATCCGAAACCAACGACACAGTACCGTCGTGATACTCATACACGTTCTGCGCCAACACGCCGCTTTCATTGGTCGGCTGGGCGTTCAGCGCACTCGGTGTTAACCCATCAGCACTCTGAAACACGACATAGGCGCCGTCGGCGGAAATCGCATATGGCGCACGTGCGACCGTCCTGCCAGCAGGGTCGGGTGGAATCTCGGCCGGTAGCGCGTCGGTGTTGCCATCCTCGTTGAAACCATTCTCACCGATCGAGATACGCACCAGTTCACCTGTCTGAGAGTCATACCGGAAGATCTGCTGCGCGGTGCTCGTATCGTCCGGCGTCAGATCGGCGACGCTTGGGAAAACGAGGAACTGCCCTGCGGGCGTGGTCGTCGCTGTTTTACCGATTCCCTCACCGACTTCACCATTCCAGTCGGCTTCGTCAAGGTCGTTCAACGTCGCGATGAACGTGACCTTGCCAGCCGGATACGTCGTGTCGCGCTCGACGACATAAAGGTTGTTCTCGCCTGCCTGTGCAGCATCCCTAAACTCGTTCGTCTGGCTGCCGGTCAATAGCCCCTTTGCCACGAAATACACGTGCGATCCGTCTTCAGATACGCCTACAACACCTTGAACCTGCGGATCTGGATTTCCTCCCGAGAGCAGCGCAAGATACTTGAGGTACGGTTCTTTGGTAGTGGCTTCTTCGCCGAGCTCGGCCTCATACAAGTTGCAGCCCCCAGGGCCACTCGTTTCCCCACACCCCCTCCCCTGGTTGGCCGTCGCGCTGTCGCTCGAAGTGCTGTCCTCACTCGCTCCGTTCGTCAGTTGCTGTGTGCTTGTGAAGAACACCTTCGAACCATCCTCTGAAGCCCTCACGTACTCCGCGTCGCGGTAGTCCGCTTGTTCATTAGCGATGCTCGTGTTTTCTACACAGCTGGCTTCAGTGCACCATGCTGCATTCGGAGCAGGCTCCGAGATCGCGACTGTGCTGCTCTGATCGATCCGCGCGAAAAGCTCATTGACCCGTGGTTGTTTCAACGCGCAGGAATCTTCGCGTGCACCGCGCACGGTGAAGAACACCACCGAGCCGTTAGCCGAAACGGCCGATGACGCAGTGCCTCCGCCCGCAATTGAGGAGCCAAGATCCACGCCGCATTCGCCGATCAGATGGCCTTCATCGCCAACTCCCACCAGCACAGGCGGACTCCCCTGGCCAGCCGTATACTCATACAGGGAATCAGCTTCATACTCTGTCGTATCGCCCGGCCACCGCCCCTCCGCGCTGGTGAACAGAACCTTCGCAAGGTCGCTCGACGCTCCACGGTAGGTAACAAGCGTTATCGGTGACAATGGCGGCCCTCCAAGCCCCGCTGGGCCGGCTGTCTCCGACGGCGGCAGCAGTGGCCCGAGGTCATGCAAAGCACCGTCGGATTCACGCTCCCAGAAGTCCAGCGCGAACACCGACTGAGACGCAGCGCGAGCCTTCCACAATGTGGTCCCCAGATCCGGGGTAGCGTCAAGATAATAATCCCACGGAAACTGAGAGCCGGGAAGCTCGACATTTGCCGCCGCCCACCCCGATGCACGACGCGTGAGGTTATAATGAGTCCCTTCCGTGTCCTGCGCGTTCCCCGCGTCGCCAAAATTTCCCAGTGACTGCACGATCGCCTGCGAGGCGTCGGGCGAAACGGCGTCGAGCACGACCCGCGCGCCCTCCTTATAGGGTGGCGTTACCAACTCATATGCTCGGCAATCCGGGAGATACGAGCGAAAGCCGGGCGAGGCTTCCGTTTCTGTCGGACATACCGGCTCATTGGCATCGCCTGTCGCAACAGCAGTTGACGAGACCACCAACAATGACAGCCAAGCGCCGCACACCAGCCACAGGCACACATTCAAAAGTTTCCACACCACTAGACCCTCTCCTCATCGCCTCGATCCTCGGTCAATAAAGGGGATATACGTGGGGCTCGAGCCAGCCCGAGCCCCACGATATTCCTCTTCAGATTAGTTTGGCAACTACGCTAACGGGCTCCATTCTTCGCCGCTTTCCAGTTCGATTAAAGCAGTGCCCTTGAGTTCTGCTTTCGCTCCAAATGCTTCGAGTTTTTCTTCGGACCCGATTTTAACTTCGCTCCCTACTCCTCCTTTGATTAACCAAAACCCCGTCGGCTGCGGTTCCTCGATCTTAAGTAGCCACGATTTGGCTGACCCGCGCGAAGTACCTCCTAATTCGATGGTAAGTTCACCTGGGTCAGTAAGCACCTCCGCGAGTACGTCTACGCCTGTTACTTTTGTTGATTTTATTGAACAAGTTCCTTCAAATTTTATTTCGGCAAACGTTTTCCCCGTGGCCGGTAAGAAGTCAACTAATAGGATTTTTTTGGTCGCTGCGTCCTCTACCAACTCTGATTTGAGACTATTGGTCGAAATTTCTTCTTTTTCGACTTTGCAGGCTGAACCATTTCCTTCGACTTTGCATTTTGAGTATCTGAGCGTCTCGCCGTTTTTGCCTGCTTCGCCTTCGGCCGTACCTAAGATCACACCTGGCTTGGCTTCCACTTCTTCGCAGATCACTTTGTCAGAGCCGGCGGTAAGCGTCTGTTTGGTAACTGCTTTTGCGACGACGTTCCTCGTTTCACCCGCCCCCAGCCTTGTGCCTTTCACAGACCAGAATGGCCCTACTTCGGTGGCCTGCGCAGCTGCCGCGGTGAGCGCGCTGAACGCAAATACGGCCAGCAGCGTGACCAGCAGGTGCCCTATCCGGGTTAATCGACTAGAATGCATTTGGTATACTCACCTTTCGTTGTAATTGGCCCTAGGGGTACCACTTGCTATCGCGTATAAGGTTCCCGGGCCGGTTTTGGTACCTCTGCTCCCTACTCCGACATGCAGGGGATTGGTTTGGACCTCCGGGAGCCGCTCCGCCTGACTGTGGCGGCGACGACTCCGCGTGAGACCCTGGGAACCCGTCCGAGGGCTACTGGGACGGGTATGTCTGGAGAGTGTGGCCGTCGCTGTCCTTGCGCAAGGTGCGACGGCTCAATGGCATCCTTCGGGCGGCAGGCCGTACGCGATCCGCCCGCGAAGGTCGTCGCCGCGTCCCCACAGCGCAACTGGGGCGATCGAGTAATCGGGATGCCGTCTTGTATCATTGAGAATCAGTAGAAGCTACTTCCCAGGAAGACTAACATCCAAACATTGGGTTAGTCAAGAAGAACAAAAGTGCTGCAAATCCCAGGAAACATGAACGAGAATGCCGTCCACCGCGACGGTGGCCTATACCTCTCGCGCCGCAACCATTGCGCGTCCGGTCCAACGCGGAGCCGCCCAGCTAGCCACGCAGCTGGCTCCCCCGCGAGATCACAGCCAGCTTCGAATATGTGGCACCCAAGCCGGGGCGCTGGTCGACCCCCCGCTTGTCAACCGCAGCTCGGCGGCGCCTCGAAGACGGACGAGGAGGTTGATCACGCCGTAGCGATTGGCCTGCAATCGAGCGACCGTTCGCCACCCGCCCCCTAGCGATCTCCGCGCATGGGTCCGGCGCTCCAGCAGGGCGGGTTGACCCGGGCGCATCAACAGCGCCCACACCCGCACGTGCCGGCGATCCACACGTAACGGGTCAAACGGGAAGGTGAAGCCCCGCAGGAACGGCTTCGGGCGGGCATCGGCTGGTTCGGAGCGGCCGTCCACCACACCGGCGCTGTAGAGGCCCGCCGGGCGCGGAAGCTCGACGACCTGGCCGGTGGTTGTCGCGAGCGGCACGCCCGGATAGGGGTCGACCAGGAACTGCCACTCGGCGAAGCTCACGCCCGCAACCCACAGCCGGTGCAGCGCGCGCGAGATCCACAGCGCCTGCAAGCGGCCGGGCACGCCGTGGGCGGTTTGGGGGGCGCTTTCCCAGTTGAGCTCGGTCACCCACAGCGGCTTGTGGGTGCGCGGCAGCGCGGTACGGTCGCGTTCGGCCTGCCTCAACAGCGCGGTGACCTTCGCGATGTCCGCGATCGCGACGTCTTGGGAGGATGCCGCCGCGGCGTCGGGACTTTCAAAGGAGAGCGGGTGGAAGGCCAGCACGTCGAAGTGCGGCGGGTCGGAGCAGGCGGCTGGCGTGCCGCGGGCCGCAGCGCGGGCGGCGCCCTTTATGCTCCCCGCCCGACTGTTCCTCGCCCCGCCTTCCAGGCACAGCATCGCGCGTAGAAACCGCACCGGCGTCATCCGCCCGACGCCGGCCGGTTCCCCGTTGGGAGCCACACCGGTGGCGATGACGGTGTCGGATGGCGCGACCGCCTTGACGGCGGCATAGAAGGCATTGAGCAACTGTCGGTAGAGCAGCGGCGAGAAGGCCTGCCAATGTCCACCCTCGACGACCCACTGCGGCTCCAGATAGCGGGCGAGGTTGGGCTCGTTCCACGCTTCGAGCAGGCGCACATGCGGTAGTGCTCGGCCAGGTGCCAGCGGGTCGGGAAAGGAGCCGTCGTAGCGGCGCGCCAGGGCAGTGGCGAATTCGCCGAACGCCGCCGGGCTGGGCGCCCAGCTGCCGGGGTAGGCGTACTGCCAGCGGTGGGGCGCCTCCGCGAAGTCGGGGGCGCTGGTCACAACCAGCAGCGGCGTCAAACCGGCAGCAACCGTGTTGCGTACGGCAGCGTCAACCTTGGTGAAGTTGTACGCGGGGCTGGCAGGGTCGCTCGCGTCAAAGCCCGCCGGCGGCGGCGAGGTGGCGATGTAGCGCCATTCCACCGGGATCCGCACCACGCTCGCGCCGGTGGCGCGGATCCGCGCCAGCGCCTGTTCGCGCACCGAAGGCTCGGGGCTCATAATCAATGTCGGGTCGGAAACGCCCCGGACGAGACCGCCGTGTGGGAAGGGGCCGTACAGCAGCGCGTGGTTTTGGGCGCGCGCCCAGCGCGGGCTGGTGGAGGGCGGGGCGCCACCACGGGACGGTTCGAGACCGTATGGCCTCGGCGGCCCTTCCGGGCCACTGCGGGAAGGCACGGGCAATGCTGGCGGAGGCTGTAACCAGGCAACCGCGGTTAAGACAAATGCGAGTGTCGACCTAACGATTCAGCGTGACCGTACGCGTTGGGAGGCTCAGCTTGACGCCTGAGCTGGCCTTTAGCGTCGTGATCAACTCCGCACGCACGCTGTGGCTGTGGCTGTGGCTGAGGAGATGCTTCCCCTTCGTAGTGGCTCGCAGCAGCACCTTGACAGTGCCCGCGGCAGATGCCGATGCCGAGCCGCGTGCGAGCAGCAGTGCTGGCGACTTGTGCTTGTGTCCGTGCCCCCTCTTGCGCGCCGAAGCATAAGCCGGGATCGCACCCCCCAATTGGTAAAGGTCTTGTGTGACGGTGCCGGCCTGGTTAATCGTGACTCGATCCTGCAACCCCAACTTCAGCAGCTCATGGATCGTGGTATGCACCAGCTTGAAGACGGTTCCCTGCAGCACCGGTGGGGCCGGCGGGGGCGGGGGTGGAGGCGGAGGTGCCGGGCAGGCGCCGACGGGACGCTCTGTTTCACTGATGTAGGTGTACGTTGCTTCGTTGGCTAGCCGACTTTTCAAGGACTCAACCGCGGAGACCGTCTCGCCGGTAGCCAGCGGAACGAGGAAGCTACCGCCGAAGGTCGTTCCGGTCAGCGATTTGACCTGGGCTTCGCCAAAGCCCGAATGCTTGACGCCAGCAAAGTGTCCATACGGATCGAACTTCGGCGTGTCGGTCTGGTAATAGCCTTCAACCGTATATCCGGACGAGTTCCCGCCCGAGAAGTTAGTCGAGCCTGCGCACACCGTCGGGTCGATCGTGGGAAGACCGTCGTACACGACCGATCCGATCGGCGTCCCGACGGGAGATTCCAGCGTCACGGTTTCACCCACCTGCGGAACCTCAGGGAGGCTCGCCCATCCGTTTTCCTGTACGTCTCTATAGACGGTGACGCCGTTGCGTACGATTGACACCGCGACGGGAGCTTCTGGTTCAACCGAGCCACTGGTCGAAGCGACCTGTTCGTATTCTGGCAGCGTGTTCTCACCCTCGATGATCTTGAGCGTGTACTTGGGTACGTGGCTCGTAGTGGCAAGAGCGGGAACAGCACCGATGCCGAGCATCAGCAACCCCGTGCACGAGACACCCACAAGCATCCGCTTGCAAACACTAACTCCAGAGATGGGAACACCATTGGCTCTCATAGGCTGGGAAGGAATCGTTCAGTACGCCAAGACCATTGAGTCTTGAAAGAAATCTTGGACGCTGAGCCTAGAGCGGCCCGCGGCGGAAGAACCCGCGTGGACCTGCCGCCAACCCGGCCGGGCCGCCGTACCTATCGGGCCCTGCACCAAGCTAGACGGTCGAGGAGCAAGCGAGGCAAGGACGCAAGGAGCGAAGTGTGCTCTGCACACGAGCGACTGAGGACACAGCCTCGCGCCGCTCCCCGACCGTCTAGCCGCCGGCCATCGCCGGCAGGATCACTAGCGTGTCGCCGCCGCCAACCGCCGTGTCCAGCCCGTCGAGCACGCGTACGTCCTCGTCGTTGAGGTAGACGTTGACGTAGCGGTTGAGCTCGCCATCGGCAGCAAACAGCTGGCTCTGCGTGGCTGGGTGGGCGGCGGCGAGGTCGCGCAGCACATCGCCGACGTTCTCGCCGGAGGCGCTGACCTCCTTCTCGCCGCCGACCGAGGCGCGCAGGACTGGGGGGATCTTGATCGTGGCCATCGCGGAATGATTAGCAGGTAGGAGGTGTCGAGCGCGTTTTCGTGTTTGTGATCTCACTGCTAGCGGCCTTCTGGCCAAGCCAGGCAAGGACGCAGTGAGCGAAATGTGCTTTGCACATGAGCGATCGAGGACGCCGACCGAAGCCGGGAGACACTCGCTTCGCTCGCATCCCCGTTTCGGCCAGCGCCGCGCCAGCAGGCCGCTAGCCGGCGGCGGCGCAGAACGCCTCGTAGTCGGGGAACACGCCCAGCTCGTCGTCGCGGATGTCCTCAGGGTCGCGCGAGCAGATCGGGCACTCTGGGTCGCGGTGGACCTTGACCTCGGTGAGGGTCGCACCGAGCGCGTCGTACAGCAACAGGCGCCCGATCGCGGGCTCGCCGATGTCGAGGATCAGCTTGACCACCTCGGTGGCTTGCAAGAGGCCCATCGTGCCGGGCAGCACGCCCAGCACGCCGTTGGCGCCGCAGGAGGGCGCCAGCTCGGCCGGTGGGGGCTCGCGGAAAAGGCAGCGGTAGCAGGGGCCGTCGTAGGGCTTGAACACCGACAGCTGCCCGTCAAAGCCGAGGATCGAGGCGGAGACGACGGGGATCTGGAGGCGCACGGTGGCGTCGTTAAGCAAGTAGCGGGTGGGGAAGTTGTCGACCCCATCCACGATCACGTCGTAGCCCTCGATGATCTCCATGATGTTGGAGGCGTCGATCCGCACCGGGTACTTGACGACCTGCACGTCGGGGTTGAGGCCGTGGATCGTCTCCTCGGCAGAGTCCACCTTCGGAATGCCGATCCGCTGCGTGGAGTGGATCACCTGGCGCTGGAGGTTGGAGAGGTCGACCTCGTCGTCGTCGACGATCCCCAGCGTGCCCACGCCGGCGGCGGCGAGATAGAGCGCGGTGGGCGAGCCGAGGCCGCCGGCGCCGAGCAGCAACACCTTCGCGTCGAGCAGCTTCTGCTGGCCCTCCGTGCCGATCTCGGGGATCAAGAGGTGACGGGAGTAGCGCTCGCGCTGTTCGGCGGTGAGCGCGCGCGGGATCTCGACCTCGTAGCCACGGTCCTTCCACAGCGTGATCCCGCCCGTCATCGAGCGCACGTGCTCGTAGCCCATGTCCTCGATCAGCGTGCGCGCCCCATAGGCGGAGCGGATACCGGAGGCGCAGTAGAGGATGATCTCAGCGGAGCGATCGGGCACCGCGCTCTCGATCCGCGACTCCAGATGGCCGCGGGGGACGCTCTTGGCGCCGGGTAGGTGGCCGGTGGCGAACTCTTCGCTGCCGCGCACGTCGACGATCGCGACTCCCTCGCCGATCAGCTCCTTGACCTCAGAGGGGTCGACCTCATTGATACGGCTCTTGATCTGGCGGAGCAGCTCCGCCGAGGACACGCTCATTTGAAAACTCCCGAACGGTGATCGGTTTTCATGGACTTCAGAAAGTATAGCGCCAAACTGGAGCGGCGCGGCTAGAACCACGGCGAGGTCCAAGAACGCCTGGACAAGGCATCAATCACCGACACCGCAACAGGCAACCACACCAGGAAGAAGCGTCCAACTACAGGCGAGCAGGTAGCGCAGCCGTAGAGTCGAACTTTTGAGCGTGGCCAAAGATACTGCCTATGTCCATCGCCCCACGCTCTACGAGCAGGGTTTCCGCAATGACGCAAAGCTGCCGTTCGGACTGACCGTCGCGGAGGTTCGACGGGCGCTCGAGGATGTCTACAACTTTTTGCATGACATCAACACCTTCCTTGTGAGCAAGGACTACGACCGGCTGGAGGAAACTATCTTGGGCAATTCGCTCTCTGGCTTCATCTCCGAGCTGGTGGTGCGCAACCTAGGCATGGCATCCAAGAGCCTGGCCCGCAACGCGAAGATCGGTGGCCACCCCGATCTGATCCCTAGGGACGAGTACCCGGGCGACGCCGTATTGCATGCCGAGCGTGGCATCGAGATCAAGACCTCAATCCAGTCCGGCGGCTGGCAGGGGCATAACCCGGAGAGATCATGGATCATGGTTGTCCAATACTCGGTGGATGTCCTGACGGAGCCCATCACGCAACGCCGGCCCATCGAGATCCTCAAGGTTATGGCTGCCGAATTGCTGGAGTCTGACTGGAGTTTTTCGGGTCGGGCCGGTGCGAGCCGTCGTACCCCCACAGCTTCGATTCTCAAGGCTGGAACAGCGAAGCTGCACGCAAATGCCGTCTACGAACATCCGAGCTACGTCCGCAACCTTGCGCTCATGGCTAAGCAGCTACGCGAGCTGCATCTCCAACCGTCCCTCTTCGAGGAGCAAGCCGACACTGAGCCGGGTGATCCCGAGGCGGTTGATACCGAGATCGAGGCACTCGTCGAACAGCCAGCCCGAAGAAGAGCTTCCTTGCCATCCGTAAGCACCAGTGCTAAAGCAAAGTCAATGCCTCGGCGCTCGTCCGCATAGCCGCGAGCTTAGGGATGCCCAGCTTGGCGATCTCGACATAGTGAGCATCGCGCTCGATGCCGATCGCGTGGTAGCCAATAGCCTGGGCCGCCGCCAGCGTCGAGCCACCGCCCGCAAACGGATCGAGAACGATGCCCCGGCCAAGCGGAAGACACGCCCGGACCAGCTGCCGCATGAGCGCCTGTGGCTTCAGGGATGGGTGCGGCGCCAGTTCGCGTTCCTGCTTCCTGGTTGGCGCGCTCTTGATGACGTCGCCAAATGGCTGCTCCAGAGAGGGTCGACGGAAGCCTCCCACTCCCCACTTACGGAGGTTGTCCTGCACCCGGCCTTCTACCGGCTTGCGGAATAGAACCCACGGCTCCCACTGCGATCTCGGCATGACGCTGACCTCTGGGAACTCGTCGTGTGCGCCCTTGGGCCGATCCCCACCACGAAGCGTCTGCACGAGCCTGATTATCTCGCCGCGCCGCTCGAAGCCTGCCCGATGGATCGCCGCAGACACGAGGAACGAGAGCAGCGGATTCGACGCGATGAGCACGACCGCTCCCGGCACCAATGCAGGAAAGAGAGCAACCGCCCATTCATGGAAGAACTCTTCGAGTTGCTGCAGCTCCTGGTCGCTCATGGTCGTAAAGCGCGGCAGCGGCGAGCGCTGATGCCCGTCGTATCGGGGGGGAATACGCCAGATGCCGCCCTTGTTGCCGTTGCGGAGCTTGGCCTGCTCCTTGTCCGAGTACTCGGATAGACCGTACGGGGGATCTGTCACGCAGGCATGGAGGGAGTGCTCCGGCTGCGACCTAAGCCACTCGATCGCGTCCGCCTGGTAAAGACGCACCCGTCCGTACACGACGACCGGCTCATCCCTCGACACCGACTCTGGTTGAGCAGCGGTTTCAACCTCAAGTAAATCGGCACGCAACCCCATGCTGCCAAGTGTATGCGAAGCATCGGTCCCCAAACGCCACGCGCCGAGGACCGCACCGAGGGCGGTCGCACGGCCCATGACGAGCGTAGCCCCCTCATGAAAAGAGTCACCCCCAGCGCTGCCGGCGCCCGCCCAACCACGTCTCGACGACCCGCAACTCGTGCAGCCGTTCGGGCGCGAGGTCGCGGGGATCGCGGTCGAGCACGACTAAGTCGGCAAGCATCCCCGGTCGCAGCGCGCCAACACGGTCGCCGAGCATGACCTGATGGGCGGGGTTGACGGTGAGCGTGCGCAACGCCTCCTCCAACGTCAGCTGTTGAAAGGGGCCGAGCACGTCATCGCTGTCGCGCATTAGGCGGGTGGTGGCAGTGCGTAGTGCAAGGCAGGGATCGACCGGTGCGATCGGGGCGTTGCTGTGGCAGGAGCTGAGCAAGCCGTTTTCGAAATCGCGCCGCAACGAGTGCATGTGCGCGGCGCGCTCGACCCCGAGCACCTGATCGCGGAAGCTTTCCCCCCGGTAGTAGATCTGGTTGATCGGGTGGCTGACCGACAGGCCGAGCGCCGCGGCCTTAGCGATCTGCTCGTCGCTGACGACCGTGAAGTGCTCGATGCGGTGGGGGCCGCCGGCGAGCGTGCCTCCCTCAGCGAGCGTGCCTCCCTCAGCGAGCGTACCTCCCTCAGCGAGCGTGCCTCCCTCAGCGAGCGTGCCTCCCTCCTCCTCCTCCTCGAGCAACGCCTCGAAGCAACGCAGCACCTGGTCGGTGGCAAGATCGCCGGCGGAGTGCACCACCAACTGCCACCCCGCGCGGTGCCACGCGCGCATTGCCTCAAGCAACGCGCTGTCCTCGTGCTGGAGCGCGCCGCTGCCACGACCGTTTAGGTAAGGCTCGGCGAGCGCGGCGGTGAACTCCTCGATCGAGCCGTCCGCCCGATAGGCAATCCCAACGACGCGATACTGCTCGTCACCGGCGCCAGGGGACGCAGCCAACGCGGTTGCGAGCTCGGGAGCGAACGCGCCACGTACCCGCACGGGCGCGTCGGGCGCATGGGCAAGCGCACCTAACAGCCGGTGCTCGGCCGCGCCGGCGAGCACTCCGATACCGGGGTCGTACACAGTGGTGCAGCCCTGCATCGCGAGCTCACGCAAGGTGTGGGCGCCGAGCTCGATCACGCGCTCGGGGTCCTCCTCGCACAGCGCGGCGGCTTCGTCTGTGGCGATCCCGGCGGCGGCAAACGCGCTCTCGAGCACGTGCATGTGCGGCTCCACAAACCCCGGCAACACGGCGTGCCCCGCCAGGTCGACAATCTCGGTGCCAGGGGTGTAGTGGCGTTTGACATCGGTAAGGGAGCCGACACCGAGGATCGCCGAGCCGCGAATCGCGATCGCCTCCCCCACCGGGTGAGCGTCGTCCATCGTCAGGATCGGCCCACCCCGCAGGATCGCTACACGCTCGGACCCATCCGGATCGGCCTCTGGCGCCCCGCCCGAAGCGGTCGCCGCCGGCGCGAATGCGGGGAGCGTAAGGTTGCCCAAAATTCCCCGCGCAAGCACAGCGATGCCGGGGCAGCTTGCGAGGAACATCGGTGGAGCACCTCTTCCGTGAGCCCAATCTGCCAGGGACCGCAAACAATATCGCACAATGAATTACACAACCTCGGACCGTGGTGGGCGAGCGCCGTACTCCTACGTTCCTCTTACATTGCAGGTGTGATCAAGCGCCGCCGCCTGTCCGCACCCGTCGTGGCCGTCGTGGCCGTCGTGGCCGCCGCATTTGCGCTGGCGGCCCTACCGGGATGCGCCTCCTCGAACGGGTCGGGGAATCGGCGGGGCGCGGGCGCCGCGACCGCCGCCGAAGCGGCCGCCGCCAACGGGGGTGGCGGGGTTGCGTCCGTAACCGGATACGACGGCGGGCTGCTGCCCGGCAATCTGCGCCCCCACGAATTCACACTCACCAACCAGAACGGGCGCCGTGTTGCGCTGAGCGACTTCCGGGGGAAGGTGACGATCCTCACGTTTCTCTACACCACATCCAAGACAATCGCGCCGCTGATTGCTCAGCAGGTGCGCGGCGCGCTCGACGAACTGGCCTCGGAACACCCGGCTGGGGAACCTGTGCCGGCACTCGCGATCAGCCTCGACCCTGCAGGTGACACGCGGGCGCGCGTGCGGGCATTCCTGCGTGCGGCGTCGCTCACCGGGCGCATGGAATACCTGACCGGCACGATCGCCCAGTTGCGTCCGGTGTGGCGTGCCTACTCGGCGACGCCGGCGAGCGCCGGCCCGGTCGCTTACGAACTCAGAGCGTTTGTGCTGCTGCTCGACAAGCAGGGCGCGCCGCGGGTGGAGTTTGCGGTCGAAGAACTGACCCCGGAAGCGCTCGCACACGACATCCGCAAGCTGCAGTGAGGTGCGAGATCGCCGTGGACCCCTGATATCCTACCCGGCAGGTAGGTATTTGAGCGATGACGATCTGAGCGGGAAGGGGGCAAGCCCCCCTCCCGACCTCCCCCCAAAGGCATTTCAAGATGATGTTCTCAACCAAGGCGGAGTACGGGGTGCGCGTGATGGTGGCGCTGGCACAGCGTGCGCAGGCAAGCCCCATCGGCGATGAGCCCGTTGTGCCATTGGCGGAGATCGCCGAGCACGACGGGCTGCCGCTGGCCTACCTCGAGCACCTGGTCGCAAGGTTGCGCAAGGCGGGGCTGATCGAGAGCCGCAGGGGCTCGCGGGGCGGGTATATGCTCGCGCGGCCCGCCACTGAGATCACGATGGCGGAGGTGGTTGAGGCCCTAGAGGGATCGATCGCTCCGATCGAGTGCATCTCCCAGAACGCCGACGGAAGCGTCGTCTGCTCGCGCGAGACCGATCCCGACCATGTGTGCCCCACCAAGCTGTTGTGGACCCGCGTGCGCTTCTCCATCGTGAGCACGCTGATGGACACCACGCTCGCCGACCTGTTGCCGACCGAACCGGGGGTGCCGGTCGCGGGCCGGCGGCTAGCGGCTGCGGCACCCACCGTGGGCGAGCCGCTACCGACAATCGCCTGACCCAAAGGAGAACATGGCTGACCTGGAAATACGCAACCTGCACGTGCGCATCGAGGAGCGCGAGATCCTCAGAGGCGTCGACCTGACCGTCGACCGGGGCGAGGTGCACGCGCTGATGGGCCCCAACGGCTCGGGCAAGTCGACGCTCGCCAACACCCTGCTGGGACACCCGGCATACGAAGTGACGGAGGGGTCGATCCGCTTCAAGGGACAGGAGCTGATCGAGGCCGAGCCGCACGAGCGCGCGAAGGCGGGCCTGTTCCTAGCCTTCCAATACCCGGTGGCAATCCCGGGGGTGTCGGTGGCGAACTTCCTGCGCATGGCGATCAACGCCAAGCGCGATCAGCCGATCCAGGTGAAGGAGTTTCGCAACGAGCTGCAGCACGCGATCGAGCTGCTGGACGTCGACCGCTCGTTCACCTCGCGCCACCTCAACGACGGCTTCTCCGGCGGCGAGAAGAAGCGCGCCGAGATCTTGCAGATGGCGATGCTCAAACCGGATGTGGCGATCCTCGACGAGACCGACTCGGGTCTTGACATCGACGCGCTGCGCACCGTCGCGGAAGGCGTCGAGAAGCTTCACAAAGAGCAGGGCTTGGGCGCGTTGATCATCACCCACTACCAGCGCATCCTGCACTACATAAAGCCGCAGTTCGTGCACATCATGCTGGATGGTCGAATCGTGTTGGAGGGCGGCGTGGAGCTGGTGGAGCAGCTGGAGCGCGAGGGATACGACCAGATCCGCCAGGAGTTCGGGGCGACAGCCGGCGCGGGGGTCGGCAACGATGGCGCCTGACAGCGACAACGCCAACGGAGGCGTCGCCGTCAAGCCTGGGCGCCACCGCGAGTCGACGCTCTACCACGCGCTGCACGGCACCGGCGCGGGCGACGGCCGCACGCTGGCGCAGCTGCGCGAAGCGGCCCTGAAGGCGTACGAGTCGCAGGAGCTGCCGGTGTGGCGGCGCTCGGGCTTCTGGACGACGAGCTTCGAGGGGCTTGACCTCGACGCATTGCAAGTGCGCCATCACGCGCCTACCCGCACGAGTGGTGGGGTCGCCAAAAAAGACGATGCCACCAGCTCCGCCGCCGCCGCCCGCGGCGAGGAGGCGATCCCGCGGGTCGTGCGCGACACGCTCCCCGAGCGCACGCGGGCAGGGCGGATCGTGCAGCGCGACGGCACGGTCGTCCACGTCGAGCTCGACCCCGAGCTGGCGGAGCGCGGCGTGATCCTGTGCGCCCTGGAGGACGCGGCACGCGAGCACGAGCAGCTGTTCACGCAGTGGTACTCCAAGCGTCTGACGTACGACCGCCACAAGCTGGAGGCCGCCAACGCCGCGCTGTGGACCGGCGGCGCTTTCCTGCACATCCCCGCCGGCCTCGCCATCGAGGAGCCTTTCGAGATCGTGTACGCGATCGACGGGCCGGGCACCGCCCAGTACGGGCGCACGCTGATCGTGGGCGAGCGCGGGGCGGACTTCCGCGTGCACGAGTACAACCTCGCGGGCGACTTCGAGGGGCAGGCGCTGCACGCGGGCGCGTTCGAGCTGTACCTCAACGACGGCGCGCGCTGCCGCCTCGCCCAGGTGCAGGACTGGGGCGCAGGCGAAGTGTTCGACGCCTCCACCCGCTTCGTGGGCGTCGGCAGGGACGCCTACTGCCACTGGCTGCCGGCGCTGCTGGGTGGTCATCTGGTGCGCCATCACCTCGAGCTGGCGGTGAGCGAGCCGGGTGGGGACATGGCGTTTCGCGGGCTGTTCTTCGCACAGGAGCAGGAGCTGCTCGACGTGTTTGCGGTGGATCTGCACGAGACGGGCCCCTCCGGCGGGGACGTGCACTGGCGCGGCGCGGCCACCGGCGAGAGCCGCGCGAGCTTCGAGGGCTTGATCCAGATCGACCCGGGCGCACAGCAGACCCACACCTACCTGCAGATCCACACGATGATGCTCTCCCCGAAGGCGCGCTTGGATGCGATCCCCTCGGTGCTGGTGAGCGCCGACGACGTGTCGGCCTCGCACGGCGGCACGGTGGGCGAGCTGGACGAGGACGTGATCTTCTACATGCAGAGCCGCGGCTTGGACCGCGTGAGCGCCGTGCGGGTGATCGTCGAGGGCTTCTTCGAGCCGCTCATCAGCCAGCTCCAGGACGAGCCGCTGGAAGCGGTGGTGCGCGCCAAGATCGCCACAAAGCTGGCGGCGGCACGCACGGACATCGAGGACTACGCGGCGAGCAGGTGAGCGCCACCCTCACAGGTCTCGACGTGCGCGGGGACTTCCCGATCCTGACGCGCGAATTCGACGGTCGCCCGCTGGTGTACCTCGATTCGGCTTCCACCGCGCAGAAGCCGCAGGTCGTTATCGACGCGATGGCGGAGCACCTGCGGGAGCGCAACGCCAACGTGCACCGCGGCGTGTACGCGCTCGCGCAGGAGGCCGACGCCGCCTACGAGCAAGCGCGCGCGCGGGTGGCGGCGCTCACCCACGCCGAGCCGGCGACCACGATCTTCACGAAGAACGTCACCGAGGCGATCAACCTCGTCGCCTACGCGTGGGGTCGCAGTGACTTGACCCCCACCCACCCGAGCCCCACCCACCCGAGTCCCACCCACCCGAGCCCCACCCACCCGAGCCCCACCCACCCGAGTCCCACCCACCCGAGTCCCACCCACCCGAGTCCCACCCGCCCGGGCCCGACCCGCCCGAGTCCCACCCGCTCGGGCGACGCGGTGCTCATCACGCAGATGGAGCACCACGCCAACATCGTGCCGTGGCAGCAGCTCTGCAAGGAGCGCGGCGCCCAGCTGCGCTACCTGCACGTGGACGAGTCGGGGCAGCTGTCCCTGGCGCAGCTCGACCAAGAGCTCGAACGGGGCGACGTGCGGATCGTGGCGTTTACGCACGTGTCCAACGTGTTGGGGACGATCAACCCGGTGGCCGAGATGCTCTCGCGCATCCGCGACGCAGGCGCGGTGTCGTTGGTTGACGGCGCGCAAGCGGTGCCGCACATGCCGGTGGACGTGGGTGCGCTGGGGGCGGACTTCTACGCTTGGACCGGCCACAAGGCGCTGGGGCCGACGGGGATCGGCGTGCTGCACGGCCGCCGTGAGCTGTTGGAAGCGATGCCCCCGTTCCTTACCGGCGGCGACATGATCGCCTCGGTGGACTTCGACGGCGCCACTTGGAACGAGCTGCCGTACAAGTTCGAGGCCGGCACGCCGCCGATCGCCGAGGCGGTGGGGCTGGGCGCCGCCGCCGACTACCTGGCGGGCCTCGGGATGGAGCGGGTGCGCGCGCACGAGCTGGCGCTCACCACCTACCTGCTGGAACGCCTCGCCGAGGTGCCCGGCCTGCACGTTGCCGGCCCTCCGCATGCGACCGAACGCGGCGGTTTGGCGTCGTTCACGATCGAGGGGATGCACCCCCACGACATCGCCGAGCTGGCCGACCGCAGCGGCGTGTGCATCCGCGCCGGCCACCACTGCGCGCAGCCGCTGATGCGCTGCCTCGGTGTGGCCGCCACCGCGCGCGCGAGCGTGGGGATCTACAACACCCCCGCGGAGATCGACGCGTTGCGCGACGCGCTGCTCGCCGGGCGGGAGGTGTTCGGACTATGACGCCGATCGCATGCTGTTCCTGCCGGCGCATGCGCCGGCAGGCCACCCCGCGCATGCGCGGGGTGGGACCGCGCCGCATGCGGCGCGGTCTTCCAAGTAATGGAGAGGAATCGACACGCTGATGGACGACCTCTACCGCGACTACATCCTCGACCACTACAAGCGCCCCCGCAATTTCGGCGCGCTGGAGCCCCACGACCTGGAGGCCGAAGAGCACAACCCGCTGTGCGGCGATGAGCTCAGCGTGCAGATCCGCGTCAAGGACGGGCGCATCGAAGACCTGCGCTTCGACGGCCACGGCTGCGCGATCTCCCAGGCGGCCGCCTCGATCGCCTCCGAGGAGCTGAAGGGGATGGAGCTGGAGGAGGTCGGCAAGCTCGGCGCCGACTGGATGCTCGACCTGCTCGGCATTCCCGTGTCCGCCACCCGCCGCAAGTGCGCCCTGCTGAACCTCAAGGTCGTGCGCGGCGCGGTCAGCGGCGATCACGATTGGCCCGCTTGAATCCCAGCGCAGTTGGCACGTTGGTGTGAGAACGAGGATCGGCAGCAATGCCGCCTTTAGCAATGCCCACACGCCGCCCTGGCAGTTTTGACTCCCGGGATTGCGAATGGTATGCTTGGTGGGATGTCTCAGCAGATCGCGATCCGCCTCGATGACGAGGATCTGACGGCGTTGGACGCCGCAGTGGCCGCCGGGCGCTTCCCCAGCCGCGCCGCGGCGGTGCGAGCCGGCATCAGTGAGCTGCTGCGCGAGCAGCGCGACCGCAAGATCGCCGAGGAATACCGTCGCGCGTACAGCGAGCACCCGCAGGAGCCCTGGTTCGCCGAGGCCAGTGCTCAGGTCACCGGGGAGCGGCTGGCAGAGCGCTCCCCATCGGCGTGATCTACCGCGGGGACATCTACGACGCCGACTTCCCACTTGCGGGTATGCACCCTGCGGTGGTTGTTACCCGCGAGCGGGCGATTCCCGTGCTGAGCGCCGTCACGGTCGTGCTGGTCACCTCCACTGTGCGCGGCCACCCTGCGGAGGTGCCGCTCGATGGGACGCACCTGGATCTGCACGAGCACTCGGTCCTCAACTGTGACGACCTCGCCACTCTCCCCAAGCGCCTGCTCACGCACTACCGCGGCCACCTCTCCGCCGGACAGCTCGCCGCCCTCGATCGAGCCCTCGCAATCGCGCTTGGACTTGACAGCGGCAGCGGGCTTGGCGGCTGAAGGGACCTCCGGTCTCCGACAGACGCGATAGAATCCCTACTTCAGAGCACGGGATTCAAGCGAAGGAGCATCATGGCCGCCACCGACACAGTCAGAATCACCAAGCCCAGCCCGATCGTCGAGGACGAGCAGGGGCAGCTGCGCGCACGCCAGGGGATCTCACGGGAGGTCGTCACCGAGCTCTCGAAGATCAAGGGCGAGCCCGATTGGATGGCCGACAAACGGATCAAGGCGCTGGAAATCTTCGAACGCAAGCCGATGCCCACGTGGAGCATCGACCTGTCGGGGCTCAACCTCGACGACCTCGTGCTCTACTCGCCCCCCACCGCCGGGCGCTACAACTCCTGGGACGAGGTGCCGCAGGAGATGAAGCAGACCTACGAGGACCTCGGCATCCCCCAGGCCGAGCGCGAGCATCTCGCCGGCGTCGTCGGCGTGTGGCGCCAGGAGCCGGTGTACGAGGGGCTCAAGGAGGAGTACTCCAAGCAGGGCATCCTGTTCTGCTCGATGGACACCGCCATCACCGAGTACCCCGAGCTGGTGCAGAAATACTTCATGAACAAATGCGTCCCTGCCCAGGACAACAAGTTCTCGGCGCTCCACGGCGCGGTCTGGTCGGGTGGGGCCTTCTGTTACATCCCCAAGGGCGTCAAGTGCGACCTGCCGTTGCAGTCTTACTTCCGCATGGAGGGCGCCGGCGAGGGCACCTTCGAGCACACTTTGATCGTCGCCGACGAGGGCTCGGAGGTCAACTACATCGAGGGTTGCACCGCCCAGACCTACAGCGTCAACTCGATGCACTCCGCGGTCGTTGAGATCTTCGTGCACGAGGGCGCCAAGGCGCGCTACACCACCGTCCAGAACTGGTCCAAGGACGTTTACAACCTCAACACCAAGCGCGCCGTCGTCGACGCCGGCGGCACCGTCGAGTGGGTTGGCGGCTCGATGGGCGCCAAGTACGTGATGCTCTACCCCGGCTCCTACCTGATGGGCGAGGGCGCCCGCGCCGACCACCTCAACGTCGGCGTGGCCTCCGGCGGCGTGCACAAGGACACCGGCGCCAAGGTCGTCCACCTCGCGCCCAACACCACCTCCAACATCCTCGCCAAGTCGATCTCCAAGGACGGCGGGATCATGGGCTACCGCGGCCTCGTGCGGATGGGCCCCCACTCCGCGGGCTCCAAAGCGAGGGTGCAGTGCGACGGGCTGATGATGGACGGAATCTCCCGCTCGGACACCTGGCCGGACATCCAGATCCAAAACCCCCACGTCGCTGTCGCCCACGAGGCCACAGTCGGGCGCATCTCCGACGACCAGCTCTTTTACATGGGCTCGCGCGGCTTCACCGAGGACGAGGCCGCCGCGATGATCGTCAACGGCTTCATCGAGCCGGTGACCAAGGAGCTGCCGATGGAGTACGCGGTCGAGCTCAACCGGCTGATTCAGCTGGAGATGGTCGGCTCGATCGGCTGAGGCGCGCGATGTCCGAGCCCGCCGCCAACGATGCTGTCGATGATGGGGTCGCCGACCCGGCGTCGGTGGTCGAGCCCGCCGACCCCTCCCCTATACCCAACGTCGAAGTCGATGACGTGATGGATGCGCTCTCCAACGTGATCGACCCCGAGCTCGGCCTCGACTTCGTCGAACTGGGCTTGGTTTACGGCGTGCAGGTCGACGATGGGGACGTGCAAATCACTTTCACGCTCACCACCCCCGCCTGCCCGATCGGGCCGCAGGTGACAGAACAGATGGAAGAGTTTGTCGGCGAGCTGGAAGGCGTGCAGTCGGTGCAGTGCGAGATGGTGTTCGTCCCGCCGTGGTCGCCTGAGCGGATGTCCGAGGACGCCAAGTTCGCGCTGGGGTTCTAAACCGCCTGCAGCGCGGTCACATCGCGCGCCAACGCCACCAGCTTGGCCAGCTCCGCGGCGATGCTCTCCCCGAACTGGTCGATGTCGTCCATCGCGTCGAGGTCGCCCAGCAGGCCGAAGTTCATCTGGCCGTTGTACGACATGATCGCGATCGCCAGCGCGTGATGCTGGGGCAGGAACGCCACCGGGTAAGCCTCCAGCATCTTGCGACCCAGCACGTACAGCGGGAACTGCGGGCCGGGGACGTTGGTCACAATCAGGTTGAACAGCCGCGTGGAGAAGTTCAGACGCGAGGCCTGCGCGAGGATCGTGGGCGGCGCGAAGTTTTGCGCGCCCGCGATCACCTCCGCGCCGAGCGCCTGCTTGGACTCCTTCAGGCCGTCCATCTCGCGTTTGACAAACAGCAGCCGCTGCACGGGGTCGGACATGTAGACGGGTAGCGGCCCGCGCATCGCCACGATGCGGTTGCCCATCTGGTGGTGCTCGTCTTCGGCGCGCACCGACACCGGCACCAAGGCGCGCAGCTCGAGACCCTCGGTGCGCACCCCGCGTGCAACCAGGAAATCGCGCAGCGCGCCCGCCACCACCGCCAGCACGACATCGTTGACGGTGCACCCGAACGCGTTCTTGACAACCTTGAAGTCCTCCAGCGCCGCCCCCACCCCGATGAAGCGCCGGTGCGGACCGATCTCCACGTTCAGCGGCGTGGGGGGCGCCGGGTTCATCACCGCCCAAACGATCTCCCCCACACCCTCCAGCGCCTCGCGCGCGTTGGCCAGCGCATGATCGGGGTGCGCCAGCGCATCGGCCGCGCCCGCCGCCAGCTCGACCCCGGCGCGCAGCGCGCCGCGCGCGCCCGCCGCCAACAGCTCGAGCGTGCCCGGCTCGCGGTGGGGTTGCCACGGCCGGCCGGAGTGGCGCACCGGCGGAGGCTCGGGCGAGAGGTCGAACAGCACGGTCGCCAGGTCGATCCCGGCGATTCCGTCGATCAGTGAGTGGTGGGTCTTCGAGATCAGCGCGAAGCGGTCGTCCTTCAAACCCTCGATCAGCCACATCTCCCACAGCGGCTTGGAACGGTCGAGCTGCTGAGAGAAGATGCGCGCGGTCAGCCCGCACAGCTGCTCCCAATCGCCCGGGGCGGGCAGCGCGGTGTGGCGTACGTGGTACTCGAGGTTGAAGCTCGGGTCGTCCACCCACACCGGACGGCTGCTGTCCAGCGCCGTGTGGGTGTGGGCCAGCTTGTGGCGGTAGCGCGGCACCAGATGCAGACGCCGACGGATCTGTCCGAGGAACTCATCGAGCGTCGGCGGCGGCCCCTCCAGCAGCGTCAGCCCGCCCACGTGCATGTGCGAGCTCGGCCCCTCCTGCAACAGGAAGGAGGCATCCACCGCGGTGAGCCTGTCGAGATGACGCTGAGGCATGTTGACTGTCTAGGGTACCCGCCGCGCGCCCTTACAATGCGTCTGGTGGCCAACACGGTGGAGAAAATCCTGCTGGCGGCGCCGCGCGGCTACTGCGCGGGCGTCGATCGTGCCGTGCAGACGGTGGAACGGGCGTTGGAGCTGCACGGGCCGCCTGTGTATGTGCGCAAGGAGATCGTCCACAACAAGCACGTCGTGGCGCAACTGCGCACACGGGGAGCGATCTTCGTCGATCAGGAGACCGAAGTGCCGGAGGGCGCCGTGACGGTGTTCTCCGCGCACGGCATTGCGCCCAGCGTGCGCGCCAACGCAGAGGCCCGCCACCTGCGGACGATCGACGCCACCTGCCCGCTGGTGACCAAGGTGCACGTCGAGGCGCGGCGCTTCGCCGAGCAGGGCTACACGGTCGTGCTCGTCGGCCACGACGGCCACGAGGAGGTCGAAGGCACGATGGGCGAGGCGCCGGGACAGATCGTGTTGGTGCAAGACACCGCCGACGTCGACCGGCTGGAGGTCGACGACCCCGAGCGGGTGGCGTTTGTCACCCAAACCACGCTCGCCGTCGAAGAAACCGCCGCGATCGTGGCGCGCCTACGGGAGCGTTTCCCGAGTATCACGGGACCTCGCACCGAGGACATCTGCTACGCCACCACCAACCGCCAAGCGGCCGTCAGGCAGATGGCGAGCAACTGCGACCTGGTGCTGGTGATCGGCTCGCGCAACTCCTCCAACTCGGTGCGCCTCGTCGAGGTGGCGCGCAGCTGCGGCACCGAGGCCCACCTGATCGACAACCGCGGCGAGGTGCACGAGGAGTGGCTGGAGGGCAAGCGCGTGGTGGGCGTATCCTCGGGCGCCAGCGCACCGGAGGAGCTCGTGCAGGACCTGCTCGACCTGTTCCGCGCCCGTGGCGTTCGCGACGAGGACATCTCTGAACTGCACGTGATCCGCGAGGACGTTCGCTTCATGCTCCCCAAGCCAATCCGCGAGGCCGTCGCGGCGGCCGGGGCTTCGTAGCGCGCTTGCGCACGCTGATCGTCTCAGACCTCCACCTCGGCAGCGCGGCGGGCGTGGACCTGCTGCGGCGACCGGAGATCCGCGCGCGGCTGCTGGAGGCGCTGGCGGACGTCGATTGCCTCGTGCTGCTCGGCGACCTGCTGGAGCTGCGCCACGGCCCTCGCCGCGAAGCGCTGGCGGCGGCACGCCCATTCTTCGAGGATCTTGGCAGGGTGTTCGCTGGACGCGAGGTGGTGGCGGTCGCCGGCAATCACGATCACGCTCTGATCGAGCCGTGGCTGGAGTGCCGCAGCGAACTGCCTGCACCGGCGTCGCTCGGCGCCGAGCAACGTTTGGCCGCGGCCGCCGTCTCTCCGATGATGGCCCAGCTCGCCGAGTGGGCCGCCCCAGCGCGCCTCACTATTGCCTACCCGGGCCTGTGGGTGCGCCCCGACGTGTACGCCACGCACGGCCACTACCTTGACTGCCATCTCACGATCCCTACCCTGGAACGCCTTGGGATCGGCGCTATGAGCCGCATCATGCGCCGCCCCGCGGGCGCCTTCACGGGGCCTGACGACTACGAGGCTGTGATGACCCCCGTGTTCGCCTGGATCGACGCGATCGCCCGTCAGGCCCCAACGGGGGAGACGCTCAACGGCGGCACAACGGTGCGAGCATGGCGGGCGCTCGGAGGCGACCGAGACCGGGCTCGCCGCGCCCCAACGGCCAACGGACATCGGCGTGGGGGCCCACGCGAGCGGGAAGGCCTGCGGCAGCGCGCGGAAGACCGCGATGGCCTGCGCGGCAGCGTGCGGCGGCTGACCCACACGCTGCGCAACCATGCCGTCGCCGGTGCGTTCCCGCTGGGGGTGGCGGCGCTCAACCGCGCCGGGCTCGGTCCCTTCAACGCCGATATCTCCAGCGGTGAGCTGCGCCGCGCTGGCCTGCGCGCGATGGGCGAAGTGGCGGCGCGTCTGAAGCTTGGCGACACGCAGCTGGTGTTCGGTCACACCCACCGTGCCGGGCCCCTGCCCGATGACATGCCAGCCGAGTGGCGCAGCCCCAGCGGCGCCCGTCTGATCAACACCGGCTGCTGGACCTACGACTCCTACTTCCTCACCTCCTCGCCCGGTGAGAGTCCCTATTGGCCGGGCAGCTGCGTAATCGTCGACGACGACGGCCCGCCCGTCATACGGCGACTGCTGGAGAACCACACGCACGCGGAGCTCACGCCAGGCCCGGCGTGAAGCAGGTCGCCAGGCACTCCACGCCGGGACCCACCTCCAACTCCAGCACCCCTGCGGTGTGGCGCTCGTGCTCGATCAGCGGGTAGGCGCCCGGGTATTCGACCGCGAGCTCCGCGCCGTTGGCGCGCACGGTGCCGCTCCCATCGAACACCGCCCACACGCCGCCTGCCTCGTAAGGACCCGAGTAGGCGCCCTCCCGATCTTCGCTCTGTGACTGCAACTGCGCCTCGGGCGCATCCTCGGGGCGCAGCGGCGCCAGCGGCTCGTGCTCGCTCCCGAGCAGTTGCTGGATCGCGCGCTCGGTTTCCTCATAGGCGCCCTCGCCATAGTGGTAGTCGAACAGGACCCCCCGCGCGTCGAACAGGTAGCGCGCCGGCCATCCCAGGTTCTCATACTCCTGCCACATCTCCAGATCGGGGTCGAGCAGTACGGGGTAGGCGATCTCAAGGCGCTCGATCGCCGCTTCCGCGACACCCCGCTCGCGGCCGGGGGCGAAGCCCGGAGAGTGGATCCCCACCACCACCAGCCCCTCCGGCTCGTATCGCTCGTGCCACGCCTTCAGGTAGGGCAGGGTGCGCATCGAGTTGGGCCGGCAGAAGTCCCAGAACTCGATCAACACCGGTTTCCCTTGTTGCCGGTCCATACGCAGCGACTTGACGTTCACCCAGCGCAGATGCGTGAGGAACGCAGGGGCGAGGATCGTGTCTACCGGGGCACGCATGGCCCTGCGAGCTTATCCACGCCTACCCATCACTGTGCCCGCAGCGGCGCTTCGTCGCGGCGATCCGCTAGTTATCGGCCCCTAAGCGGTCCCACATGTACAGCTGGATGCACTCGTTGGCCAGCTCCTCGGCGCGTGCGCGGGAGAGGCGAGGGAGCACCGCGTCCAGCGCCTGGTCCTCAGCGACACCCTCTTGGAAAGCCTCCTCGCCGCGGAAGCCCGCGGCGATCTTCAGGGCCTCGCGGCGGTTGTCGCCGAGGCTGTGGAAGACGCCCTGCAGGAATTCGGTGTTGGCGATCGGCTGCCCCACCTCCAGCGAGGCATGCCAGGCGGCGAGCAGCTGCAGGTCGTCGTCGTCGAGGTCGGCGATCGTTTTGGCGTAATGCACGGAGAGCTCTTGGTCGGGGATGTCGTCGACCCACGCTCGCACAACCTCGCCGACGAGCTGCCGGCGCGCCTCGCGGCCGATCGACTCGGCGATCACGCGGATCGCGTCTTGAGGCTCGATGAAGCAGAGCGGCATCGCCGCAGACTGTAAGCGCCCGTGTGGACGGCTTTTTTTGCCGCTGGCCTGGTGGTTTGTTGCGCGCCCGCTCTTGCGTCAGGCCTCAAATGCTGCGCGTGCCCGCTCGTGCGTCAGACCTCCAACACTCCGCGTGCCCGCTCGAGTGCATGCTCGTCGAGCACCTCCGGCGCAACGCCCAGTGTCGCTCGTTGGCCGACCCCCCAATTGGCGAGCGCGAGGTCGAGCGCTTCCACCGCTACCTCCATCGCCCCCGCCAACTCCTTCGCGCGGTGCTCCAGATGCATCTGATCGCCGATCCCAAACACGCGCTTGGCCGCCAGCGTGGTGAGGTCGCCGTGGCCACCCGGAGCACCTACGAAGCACAGCGTCTCGGCGTGCAGTTCGCACAGCCCGACACGGCCCAACGTGAGCAGTAGCTCATAGCGGCCCATGCGACCGAAGCCGGGTAGCGTGAGCCGTTCGAAGATCCGTTCGAAACGCCTCGCCGGCGTCCAATCGGGGTCGCCCGTAAACCCTCGCGCTTGTGAGCCGGCGCGCTCGGCCCACTGCAGGTAGGCACGCAGCGTGGCATCGCCCCGACCAGGGTCGTGCGAGGTGCGTGGTCCGAGCGGCAGCCCCTCGAGTGCGGGCAGCTCGCCGGCGCGCCAGTCGGCCTCGAGCGCCTGGCGGATTCCGAGGAATGGGTCGAGGCCCTCCAGCGGCGAGAGGTAGGCGCTGAGGAAGCACATCCACATCGCCTGCTCGGGATCCGTCTGTGCGCGCATCTCCCCGTAAAGGTCGGGCGGTGCGGTGGCGAGCGCCGACAGCCGCCCCTCCGCGAAGGCGATCTCCTGCGCCAGGCGCTCGGCATCTTCGGAGGCGCGCAGACCGGTGGCCAGCGGCGAGCGGTAGCCGTCATCCTCGGCGCGCCGCTCGCGCGTGACGTTCAGCCCGGCGCGGCGACGGCCTGGTGGCGACCCGCGGCGCGCACCTCCCGCCGCGGCGCGTCCAGCGCCCTCTGCGCCCTCAGCCGTGCGCGTACGCGAGCGACGTCCAGCGCCCTCGGTGGGCGTCAACCCCGGCACGCTCTCGCGGCAGATCGGGCAGCGCTCGATGAAGCGGTTGTGGCGACAAAACCTGGACATTTCCGGCTAGTTTAGGAGACCAACGCAGGAGCCAGCCCCCGCTCGCGAGCGCGGGCAAGGCCGGCGCGGCGCTCGTCATCGAGCTCCACCACGTAGTTTGAGTAGTCGACTTGGATGGTGTGGCGCTTGGAGGCTTGATAGCGGCGGGCTTGGCGGCGCAGCATCGCCTCCATGTCCTTGCGCATCTGCGCCGAGGAGGGCAGCGCGTAGTCACCCGTCAGGTGCTCGGCCACAAGCCGGCCCTGGAGCTCTGCGATCGGCATGATCGCGCCCCACGGCTGCACGAAGCCGACGAAGTACAGGCTGGGGTGACTGGGGTCAAAGACCCGCTTGTAGAGCACCAGGTGGTTGTCGGGCGCGCAGACCAAGCGCTCGTCGAAGAACGGGAAGCTGATCTTGTAGCCGGTGCAGTACACGATCAGATCGGCCTGCTCTTCACTGCCGTCGGCGTAACGCACCCGTTCGCCGGTGAGCTCGGCGATCTCCGGCTTCACCGTGATCGCCCCGTGCGCGAGGCGGTCGAGGATTCGCGAAGAGACAGTCGGGTGGGCTTGGCCGAGGCGGTGGTCGGGACGGGGCAGCCCGTAGCGGTCCATCGGCCCCACCGTCAGACGCGTAACCAACTGCATCCCTCGCAGCAGCCACGGGAACGGCAGTCGGCTGGGCCGCACGCCCGCGTCGAGCGGCCGTCCGAGGATGTACTTGGGCACTACGTGCACCCCGCGGCGTGCAACCAACGTGGTCGAGAGCGCGTGGTAAGAGGCATCGACGGCGATGTCCATCGCCGAGTTTCCCATCCCCACCACCACGACCCGCCTACCCGCGAGTTGGCGTGGCTCCTTGTAGTCGTGGGCGTGGATCTGCTCCCCGTCGAAGCTCCCCTGGATCGCCGGTTCCGGCCAGCGCGGATTCCAGTGGTGGCCGTTGGCCACCAGCAGCGCGTCGTAGCGACGGGTCTCGCGGCCTACGGTGCCCTCTCCAGCGCCTCCAGCGCCAGCGCCCTCTCCCGCACCTCCAGCGCCAGCGCCCTCGCCAGCTCCAGCGGCCTCGCCCTCTCCCGCACCGCCAGCGCCAGCGGCCTGGCCCGCACCGCCAGCGCCAGCGGCCTGGCCCGCACCGCCAGCGCCAGCGGCCTGGCCCGCACCGCCAGCGCCAGCGGCCTGGCCCGCACCGCCAGCGCCAGCGGCCTGGCCCTCTCCCGCACCTCCACCGCCCTCGCCAGCTCCAGCGGCCTCGCCCTCTCCCGCACCGCCAGCGCCCTCGCCGTCCCCGTTCGCCCCTGCGCCCGCTTTCGCGCCCTCACCGGAGATTGTCACCTCCCACGTCCCGTCCTCGTGCAGGCGGGCGTGCTCCACACCCGTGTTGAACGTGATCCGCTCGCGCAAACCGAAGTGCTCGACGTAGTCGTCGAAGTAGCGCGCGATCTGATCGTGACGCGGGAAGTCCGGATAAGCGGGGGGCATCGGGTAGTCGGCGTACTCCATCCGCTCGCGCGAGGTGTTGATGTGCAAGGTCGAGTACGACGACGACATCCCGTTGCGGTTGCCAAACACCCAGTTGCCGCCGACCTTGTCGGACTTCTCAAAGCAATCGAAGGGGATCCCCCGGTCGGCAAGCGCCTTCGCCGCGGTTATTCCTGACGAGCCCGCGCCGATGATGCACGCGCGGGGGAGTTTCATTCGACGCTTACCCCACCACTCACGTGCGACGGCGGGCCCTCTGGGCCTTCGTCAGCGTCGGCGTGACCGAGCAGCGCGCCATCCTCGGGCAGCTGGTTCGCATCAGCGTTCCCGTTGCGCAAGCCTGCGAGGTAGCGGTCCACCATCCGCGCGCACTGACGGCCCTCGTTGATTGCCCACACGATCAGCGACTGTCCGCGGCGCGCGTCGCCGGCGGCGAAGATCCCCTCGACCGAGGTGGTGTAGGGCGCGAGCGCCTTGACGTTGCCGCGCGGGTCCTTCTCGACGCCCAGCTGATCGAGTAGCTCCTGTTCGGGATGCAGGAAGCCCATCGCCAACAGCACCAGCTGGGCGGGCAGCTCGCGCTCGGTGCCCTCCACCGGGGCGAACGGCGGCGCCGGCTCGGCTTGGGCGACGTGCAGCGCCGCGACTCTCCCCTCGGCGTCTGCACTGAGACGGGTGGTCGTCAGCGAGTAGTCCTGCTCACCCAAACCCTCCTCGCGCGCCTCCTCCATCGCATAGCTGAGCCGGTACTTCAGCGGCCATAGCGGCCAGGGCGTGAGCTTGTCGGGTCGGTGCGCAGGCGGCTCGGGCAGCAGCTCCAGCTGCACGATTGAGGCGGCGCCCTCGCGCAGCGCGTTGCCGACGCAGTCGGCGCCAGTGTCGCCGCCACCGATCACCACCACATGCTTGCCGGCGGCGGTGATCTCGGTGGCGGACGAGCGGCCCGAGCCAAGCGAAGAGCCGTTGAGGGCGGAAGGCGATCGATCGGGAGCAAGCGGAGCTTGGACTGTTGGCGCCGGGCCGTCCTCGCGCGCGACGAAGCGGTTGCGCTGGTACAGGTAGTCCATCGCGAAGTGCACCCCATCCAGCTCGCGCCCGGGGACCGGCAGGTCGCGCGGCACACGTGACCCGGTGGCGAGCACCACCGCGTCAAAGCTTTCGCGCAGCTCCTGCGCGGTGATGTCGCGGCCGACCTGCACACCGCAGCGCAACTCGACTCCCTCGGCGACCAGTTGTTGCACGCGGCGCTCGACAACGTGCTTCTCGATCTTGAAGTCGGGCACGCCGAAGCGCACCAGCCCGCCGGCGGCCTCATCGCGCTCGAACAGCGTCACGTCGTGACCTGAGCGACGCAGCTGCTGGGCGGCGGCCATCCCCGCCGGGCCGCTGCCGACAACGGCGACGCGCTGGCCGGTGAGGCGGCGCGAGGAGGGCGGCTCGGGTTTGATCCAGCCCTCCGCGAAGGCGCGCTCGACGATCGCGTGCTCGATCTGTTTGATCGTCACCGCGTCGCCCTCACGGATCTCCAGCACGCACGCAGCCTCACATGGGGCCGGACAGAGACGACCGGTGAAGTCGGGGAAGTTGTTGGTGGCGTGCAGCTGAGCGATCGCCTCCTGCCAGCGGTCGCGGTAGACGAGGTCGTTCCAGTCGGGGATCAGGTTGCCCAGCGGGCAACCGTTGTGACAGAAGGGCACCCCGCAGTCCATGCAGCGGGCACCCTGCTCGCGCAGCTGCTCCTGCGGGCGCACCACCATGAACTCGCGGTAGTCGCGCGCGCGCTCGTGCGGGTCGCGGTAGGGGACGCCGTGACGCTCGATCTGCAGAAAGCCGCCCAGCTTGCCCATCAGACCGTCGCCACTCCCTCGGCCTGCTCCGCTTCCGCGGCCAGCTCCGCCAGCACGCGGCGATAGTCACTGGGCATCACCTTTACGAACGCGCCCCGCGCGAGCAGCCCATCCCACTCGGCCAGCACGCGCCGCGCGACCGGCGAATCTGTGCGCTGCTCGTGCTCGCCGATCAACGCCCGCAACTCCGTTGCGTCGGTCGCCGAAAGCGCTTCGAGGTCGACCATGCCCATGTTGCAGCGCTTCGCGAAGTCGCCTTGCTCGTCGAGCACATAGGCAATGCCACCACTCATCCCGGCGGCGAAGTTGCGCCCAGTTGGGCCGAGCACCACCACGCGCCCACCGGTCATGTACTCACAGCCGTGGTCGCCCACGCCCTCCACCACCGCGCAAGCGCCGGAGTTGCGCACCGCGAAGCGCTCCCCGGCGAGGCCACGGAAGAAGGCCCTGCCGGCGGTGGCGCCGTAGAGCACCGTGTTGCCGACGATCACGTTGCGCTCGGCGAGGAAGTCGCCGTTCATGCCTTCGCGCGGGCGCACCGCCACCACGCCGCCGGAAAGGCCCTTGCCAGCGTAGTCGTTGGCGTCGCCGCGCAGCGTGAACGTCACCCCGGGCGCCAACCAGCCGCCGAAGCTCTGTCCCGCGGAGCCTTCGAAGTCGACCATGATCGCATCGGGCTGCAGCCCGTCGGCGCCGTGGGCGCGCGCGATGTGGCTGGAGAGGATCCCGCCTACGCAGCGGTTGACGTTGCGGATCGGCAGCTGCACGCTCACCCGCTCGCCCCGTTCGATCGCCGGCCCGGCGCGCTCCACAAGCTGCCAGTCGAGCGCATCCTCGAGCACCGCCGGCGGCGGCTGCACGCGCCGGCGCGGCTTTGCTTCGGAGGGGTGGGCGGGGTCCTCTTCATCCAGCTCAACGTGGGTGAGGATGTGGGTGAGATCCACGCCCCTTGCCTTCCAATGATCGATCGCGCGCCCCGCCTGCAACAGATCGACGCGGCCGATCGCTTCATCCAGCGAGCGCAGCCCCAGCCCGGCGAGCAACTCGCGCACTTCCTCGGCGACGTAAAAGAAGAAGTTGACAACCTGCTCGGGCGTCCCCTGAAAGCGCTTGCGCAGCTCGGGATCCTGGGTGGCGATCCCCACCGGGCAGGTGTTGAGGTGGCAGGCGCGCATCATGATGCAGCCGGTGGCGATCAACGGCGCGGTGGAGAAGCCCATCTCGTCGGCACCCAGCAGCGCGGCGATCAGCACGTCGCGGCCGGTCTTCAGCTGGCCATCGGTCTGCACCACGATCCGCGAGCGCAGGTCGTTGAGCAGCAACGTCTGCTGGGTCTCGGCAAGACCGATCTCCCAGGGCACGCCGGCGGACTGGATCGAGGACAGCGGCGAGGCGCCCGTGCCACCGTCGTGGCCGGCGATCAGCACGCGGTCGGCGTTGGCCTTGGAGACGCCCGCCGCCACGGTGCCGACCCCCACCTCGGACACCAGCTTCACCGACACCTGCGCCTGCGGGTTGGCGCAGCGCAGGTCGTAGATCAGCTGCTTGAGATCCTCGATCGAGTAGATGTCATGGTGGGGCGGCGGCGAGATCAGACCAACGCCTGGAGTGGTGTGACGGATCGAGCCGATGTACTTGTCCACCTTGTGCCCCGGCAGCTGGCCGCCCTCGCCCGGCTTGGCGCCCTGCGCCATCTTGATCTGCAGCTCGTCGGCGTTGACGAGATAGTTGATCGTCACCCCGAAGCGGCCGCTGGCAACCTGCTTGATCGCCGAGCGCCGCCGGTCGCCGTTGGGGTCGGGCAGGAAGCGCACCGGGTCCTCGCCGCCCTCGCCCGTGTTGGAGCGCCCGCCGAGGCGGTTCATCGCGATCGCCAGCGTCTCATGCGCCTCGCGCGAGATCGAGCCAAGGCTCATCGCGCCGGTGCAGAAGCGGCGCACAATCTCCTTCGCGGGCTCGACCTCCTCAAGGGGTATTGCTGCTCCTGCTCCTCCCCCTCCTGCTCCTCCCCCTCCTGCTCCTCCCCCTCCTCCTTCCGAGGCCCGCCCGTCCCCTCCCGAGGCCGACCCGGCAGCGAGTGGGCCCAGCTGCGAGGAGCCTCCACCCTGCGCCTGCTCGCCAACTGGGGGTCGGCCGCTGCGCAGCTCGAGCAGCCCGCGCAGCGTGGCACGCCGCGCGGCGTCCTCGTTGACCGCGCGCGCGTACTCGCGGTACCTGGCGTATGCCGGGCTCTCGCGCACCGACTCGTGCGCCTGGGCGTCGCCCGCCAAAGCGGCACGCACCTGATCGTCGTCGGTTGACCGCACGGCGTGTTGCACGAGCGCGATCGTCTCCGGGTTCCAGATGTGGTGCTCCCCGTCGCGCCGCCACGCATATACGCCACCCACCGGGAGCAGGTCGTCGTGCGGCGCCGGATAGGCGCGCGCGTGGCGCTCCAGCGCCTCTTGCCCCAGCTCGCGCAGCCCGACGCCGCCGATCCGCGAGGCGGTGCCGGTGAAGTGGCGGTCGACCAACTCGCGTGCGAGACCCACCGCCTCGAAGATCTGGGCGCTGCGATAGGACTGGATCGTGGAGATGCCCATCTTGGAGATCGTCTTCAAGAGGCCTTTGCCGATCGCCTTGACAACATTCTGCGCCGCCTGCTCGGCGCTGAGACCGGGCTTACCGTTTGCAGTCGGCCCCACCAGCCCGCGGTAGACGAGCTCGTCGAGCGTCTCCAGCATCAGGTAAGGATTGACGGCGCTCACGCCATACCCGATCAGCGTGGCGAAGTGGTGTACCTCGCGCGGCTCGCCCGACTCGAGCACGATCCCGGCGCGCAAGCGGGTGCCCTCACGCACCAGGTGGTGGTGCACGGTGGACACCGCCAGCAGCGAAGGAATCGGCGCGCGGCGGGGGTCGATCGAGCGGTCGGAGAGGATCAGGATGTTGACGTGCTCGGCGATCGCCTCCTGCGCCAGCTCACACAGCCGGTCGAGCGCCCGCTCCATCCCGGGCACCCCCTCGGCAACCGGCCAAGTGATGTCGAGCGTGCGCGCGGAAAACTCATCGTGGGCGACGTGGCGCAGCGTCTCGAGCTCATGGTTGAGCAAGATCGGCTGGCGCAGGATCAGCTTGTGGGCGTGCTCGGGGGTCTCATCGAAGAGGTTGCGCTCGCTCCCAAGGCTGGTGGCAAGGCTCATCACGATCTCCTCGCGGATCGGGTCGATCGGCGGGTTGGTGACCTGTGCGAACAGCTGCTTGAAGTAGGAGAACAGCGGCGGCGCTTGGTCGGAGAGCACGGCGAGCGAGAGGTCGTTGCCCATCGAGCCGATCGGCTCCTGGCCATCCCGCGCCATCGGCGTCAACAGCACCCGCAGATCCTCCTGGGTGTAACCGAAGGCGCGCTGGCGGGCGTGCAGTGGCTGCGTGGAGATTGTCACCGCGTCGGAAGGCGGGAGGTCGTCGAAGTGCACCGAGTTGCGCACATACCACTCGCCATACGGCCGCCGCGTGGAGATCTCACGCTTGACCTCGCCATCCTCGACGATGCAGCCGCGCTCCAGGTCGACGAGGAACAGCTTGCCCGGCTGCAAACGCCCCAGCCGCTTGACACGCTCGGGCGGGAAGTCGAGCAGGCCGATCTCCGAGCCCAACACGACGAGACCGTCGACGGTCTCCACCCAGCGCCCCGGACGCAGGCCGTTGCGGTCCAGCGTGGCGCCGATCACGCGCCCGTCGGTGAACGCCACCGACGCCGGTCCGTCCCACGGCTCCATCAAGCAGGCGTGGAAGGCGTAGAAGCCCTTCAGCTCCTGTGGCAGATCCTCACGTTCGCGGTAGGCCTCGGGGATCATCATCATCACCGCGTGCGGCAGCGAGCGCCCGGCCAGCATCAGCAGCTCGAGCACACGGTCAAAGGTCGCTGAATCGGAGTCGCCCGGCTTGGCGACGGGCAGGATCTTGTGGAGGTCCTCGCCGAACAGCTCGCTCTGCAGCTCCGACTCGCGGGCACGCATCCAGCTGACATTGCCCATCACCGTGTTGATCTCGCCGTTGTGGCAGATCACGCGGTAGGGGTGGGCAAGCTCCCAGGAAGGGAACGTGTTGGTGGAGAAGCGCGAATGCACCAGCGCCATCGCGCTCTTGGCGCGCTCGTCGCGCAGGTCGGGGTAGAAGTCGGCCAGCTGGTTGCTGATCAGCATCCCCTTGTAGTTGATCGTGCGCGAGGAGCCGGAGGTGACGTACAAGCCGGACGAGCCGGCAGCCGCTTCCGAGAGCTCGCAGACGCGGCGGATCACGTACAGCTTGCGCTCGAAGGCGTCTTGGTCGAACGGCTCGACTTCGGCGGCCCCCACGAACAGCTGCCAGATCGCCGGGCGGCAGGCCCCCGCGGTGCGACCCGTGCAGGCCGTGTCGATCGGCACCTCGCGCCAACCGAGCACCCGCTGGCCCTCGGCCAGCACGGTGCGCTCCAACAACTCCCGCAGGCGCCCGCACTGATCCCCGTCGAGCGGCAGAAAGCACATCAACACCCCGTAACCACCGGGCGCGGGCAGCTCGAAGTCGACGACCGCGCGCAGCAGCTCGTCGGGCATCTGCATCAAGATCCCCGCACCATCCCCGGTGGTGGGGTCGGCGCCGGAGGCACCACGATGCTCGAGGTTCTCCAGCGCCTCGATCGCCTGCGCGATCACCTCGTGGGAGGGCTGATTGTCCAGGCGCGCCACCATCCCCACCCCGCAGGCGTCGTGCTCGAAGCGGGGGTCGTAGAGGCCAACGGCCTTAGGCGGCTGCTTGATGTGCGAAGTCATGACAGTGCTCCTGGGAGGGCCGTGCCTCCCGCTTGGCGGGCGGCTGCCCGTGCAGGCGGTGAGGGCACCTGAGGCGGAGGCTGAAGCGTAGCAGTGGATCGGGGCGATAAACCAGTCTTGCGTCCATCCCCACAAGCGTCCGCCCGGTGGCTAACGTATGCTCATTCAAGACAGCTTCATCGGCGACTTCATGCGCGGCGCGAGTCGGAGCGGCAAGGGTGTTCGATGTGTGAAAACTGCGCCGGCAGGGCACCATCACCCAAGACAACGATCCGCGCACGCACCACAGTAGGAGACGCAGACTTACGATGATTCCGGATATGCAGATGGCACTCCCGGCGCGCGCGGAGAATATCGCAATCGTACGCCATGCTTTTGGAGCCCTGGGCGACGCCTACGCGCTCGATGCCCAAACCCTCTCCGACATCCGCCTCGCGGTAACGGAGGCATGTACGAACGTGGTTGTCCACGCCTACCCGGACGGCAGGGAGGGACCGATGGAGGTGCTAGCCACGCTGCTGGGCGACGAGCTGACAGTGATCGTGAGAGACGAGGGGATAGGCATCGGCCCGCGGGCGGACAGCCCCGGCTTGGGCCTTGGGCTGCCGTTGATCGCCTCGCTCGCCGAGAGCGTGCAGCTGGGGCGAGACGCGGATGAGCGCACCGAGGTGCGCATGGCGTTCTCACTCAGCGCCGCTCCCCATCACTACGACGCCGTGCCCACACAGGCAGCCTTCGGTGTGTCCGACCCCCCGGGTGCGCTGTGAGGCCCCGCACCGGGCAAGCGCGATCGACGCGCCGCCTCAAGCTGCCGCCGCAGCCTGAGGATGCCCAATGAGCGCAGAGCCATCCAGCGACGACCAGATCGCCGGCGACACGGGCGACGGTGTGCAACTGGAGCGCGAGGAGCCGCCCTATGAGAGCTCGGCATCATTGCGTCTGGCCACAGGGCCATTGGTCGGGCCGGTGCTGTGCAGGGTGGTGTCGATCGTGCTGGCGCGGGCCAACTGCCCGATGGACCGCATCGATGACGCCATGCTGATCTGCGACGCCCTCAGTGCCCATGCCCCCACGTACGCCGCGGACGGCCATCTTGCCTTCGCGGTGGCCGCACGGGGAGGGCAGTTCGAGCTGCGTGTGGGCGACCTCGCCGCGCAGGGCGCAGATAGGCTGGTGCAGGACACAATGCTGCCGGGGGTGGGCAGCGTGCTGGAGCGGATGGCCGACGAGCTGCGCGTCGAGCCCGCGGCGGAGGGCGCCGGCGAGGAGCTGGTGCTCGGGCTGTCGTTTTAGCTTTTGGTGCGAGCTTTTTTAGGGGTCTTTACGGCAGCGGCACGACTCTTTGAGCGTTTTTTGCGGGTGAGCGGCGCGCCGTCTCCATCAGCAGTCCCGGCAAGGACCTCATCCTGCCGCGCACGCCGGGCGTGCACTTGTTCGATGCTGGCCTCCAGCGCGCTCATCAAGTCGGGGGCCTCCAAAGGCTGGTCGCGAGCGGGCGGTTCGGGCACAATCTGCTCGCCGCTGGCCTTGTGGTCGATCAGCTCGAGCAGCGCCTCACGGTAGGTGTCGCGGTAGTTGGCGATGTCGAACGGCCGTACGATCGAGTCCACCAAGCGGTGGGCAATCTCTAGTTCATTGTCGTTTAGCTCGACATGCTCTTCGTGGAGCTCGGGGAGTTCGGCGGTGGACAGCACTTCGTCGCCGAAGTTCATCGTAGTCATAACCAGGGCGTCCTCGCGCGGACGGATCGCCACGAGCTGCTGGCGCGAGCGCAACACGACCTTCCCAATCGCAACCTTGTTGGTGTCGAGCATCGCCTGCAACAGCAGCTGGTAGGAGCGCGCGCCACTGCGATCTGGCACGAGGTAGTAAGGACGGTCGAAGAGGATCGGGTCGATCTCCTCCATCTGCACGAAGTCCTCGATCTCAATCGTGCGCGTAAAGGCCGGCTCGAGCGTGGCCAGCTCCTCAGCCTCGATGATGACGTGACGCCCGGGCGCGATCTCGTAGCCTTTGACGATCTCGCCGTAGGGGACCTCCTCGTCCTCGGCTGCGCAGTAGCGCTTTTGGACGATGCGCGCATGGTCAGTGGCGTGCAGCTGGTGGAAGCGCACGCTGCGCTCGCTCACGGCGGTGTACAGCTTGACGGGCACGCTCACCAAGCCGAAGGCGAGTGTCCCTTTCCACATCGAACGGGCCATCCCCACAGTGTTACTACTGCGCCGCCGATGTCAAGCGCCGTCAGCGATCCTGCGCCCCGGCCCGCATCCGCGTGAGCGCTTGGCGGATGAGACGCGAAACCTGCATCTGCGAGACGCCAATCCGTTCTCCGATCTCGGCCTGCGTGAGGTCCTCGCCGAAGCGCAGCTGCAGCACAAGGCGCTCGCGCGGGGTGATGCGCGTCAGCAGCGGCTCGAGCAGGGCGTGCTGCTCGGCGCGCTGGAAGCCATCCTCCTCCACGCCGAGCGTGTCGGAGATGCTTTCCCCCGACTCCTCCCCCCCAGACGCGGCGCGTGGCGCGTCGAGCGAGGTGGCGCGGTAGGCCGCGGCGGCCTCGAGGGCGTCGAGCACCTGCTCCTCGGACGCCTCCACCGTGCGTGCGATCTCGCTTACCGATGGCGAGCGGTGCTTGCCCAGCGAGAGCTGGGTCACCGCGCGATCGACGCGCAGCGCGAGCTCCTGCAGGTCGCGGGGGACGCGCACCGACCAAGTGCGGTCGCGGAAGTGGCGCTTGAGCTCGCCCAGAATCGTAGGCACGGCATAGCTTGAGAAAACAACCTCCCGCCCCGTGTCGAAGCGGTCGATCGCCTTGATCAGCCCCAGCGACCCCACCTGCACAAGATCCTCAAACGGCTCCTCTGCATGCTGATAGCGACGGGCGAGGCGGCGGACGAGCGGCAGGTAGCGTTCGATCAGCTGCTCGCGGGCGTGCGCATCGCCCTGCTGACGCGCACGTACAAATAGTTCGGCGTCGGATGCATCAGGTCGCGCACCCTCAGCGGCGGCGGCCCTCCGAGGCTTGCTCGCCGAGGGTGTGGGCCTCATCACACGAGCATAGCCGCGCCGAGCGACGCCTTGCGCAACACATTTCCGATGGTGGCGGGGCTGTTCAGCCAACAGCGAGCGTTTACGCCCTCACCACCGGCGATGGGAAGCTCAACCACGGGCCGCTCCAGCGTCCGCGCGAGCGCCGGCAGCTCGGGCGCCAGCGCTGACGCCAGCCAGGCGATCGGGGGCCCGGTAGGCGGACCGGAGCCCGGTGCCTCGTTGGAGCCCGATGCCGGACTGGAATCCGATGCCGGCCGGGAACCCAATCTCGAACCAGAACCTGCAACCGCCGGCGCGCTTGACCACCGCCGGAAATCGCACGACCCGCTCAGCAGCAGGCGCTCGCGGGCGCGAGTCATCGCGACATACAGGATCCGCTCCTCCTCGGCCGCCGCCGCACCGCGGCGCTCCTCGCACAGCTTCTCGTAGTGCAAAGTGGCGGCCGGCGGAGAGCCGTCGAGGCGCGCCAGGCGCAACCCGATGCGCTCGCCGTCCACCAGCAGGTCGGGCGGCGTGCCGTTGCCGCCCCTGCCAAGGTCAGCAAGGCACACCACCGGGAACTCGAGGCCCTTGGCGGCGTGAATCGTCATCAGACGCACGGCGTCCGGCTCGGAGCCACTGGGCGCGTGGGGCTCGGAGCTCTCGGCGTGCGCGCGGCGCTGTTCGACGTCGTCGAGGAAGCCCCGCAGGTCGCGGCCCTCCGCCGCCTCATAGCGCCGCGCGAGGCGCAGCAGCTTGTGGATGTTTGCCATCCGCCGCTCCCCCCAGGGGAGTGAGAGCACGTGCCTTTCGTAGTTGCTTTGGGCGATGGCACGCAGTAGCAGCTCCGCGGCGCCCAGCGTCGGCGTCACGGTCCGCTCGACGGCGAAGCGCTCGGCGAAGCGCTCCAGGCGCTGGCGATCGGTGGCGGAGAGGCGAGCGTAGAGCTCATTTTCGCCGCGCGCGATCGTCGCCCAGGCGCCGATCCCTTCCGCGCGGGCCTGCAACGCCAGCAGCGCCAGGCCATCGCTTGCGATCCCCACCAGTGGGGAGGCAAGCGCGGAATAAAGCGCGAGCTCGTCGAGGGGGTTGGCGAGCGCGCGCAGCCACGCCAGCAGGTCGCCCACCTGCTGGTGGCCCCAGAAGCTGCCTACGGCCGCGAGCGTGTGCACACCGCGCTCCTCGAGCGCCCGCTCGTACACCGGCAGGTCGGTCGCGGCGCGCAGCAGCACCGCCACATCCCCCGCCTGCGCCTGTCCAGCGGCGATTAGCTCGGCGACGCGCTGGGCCAGCAGGCGCGCTTCGGCCTGGCGCCAGAGAGTCGCCGGCGGTAGCTGCCCCGCAAGCTCCCGTGCATGGGGCGACTGCCCCCAGCCGTTTCTGTCGGTGAGCAGCAGCTCAATCAGCGGTTCCTCTTGGTTGTCTGCGTCACGGGAGGCGATTAGCGGTGTGTAGGCATCGCCGAAGCGCTCGTGAAAGACGACGTTGATCGCGGCGATCAACGGAGGGCGGCTGCGGAAGTTGTGCGCCAGCGCGATTGCCGCACCGGCCGCGGCGAGCGTGCGGCGGCGCTCGCGGAAGATCTCCACCTCGGCGTGGCGGAAGCCGTAGATCGACTGCAGCTCGTCGCCGACCGTAAACAGATTGTCGCGCTCCAACAACTCCAGCAGCGCGAGCTGGCGGCGGTTGGTGTCCTGAAACTCGTCCACCATCAGCAGCTCGATGCGCTCCGACCAGGCACGACGCACGCCCTCGCGGCGCTCCAAAAGGTCGCGTGCGCGCAGCTCGAGGTCGTCGAAGTCGAGTGCCGAGCGGTCACGCTTCAGTGCGTCGTAAACACGTCCGAACTCCTCCAAGATCGCGCCCAGCAGCGCACATGCACGGAGAGCTTCGAGTTCCAGCGGGTCCATACGTTCGGGCGCCTCGCGCGACGGGTCGGTCAGGGCCGGGTTGGCTAATGCGGGGGCGGCCAACGCCGGCAGGCTCACCCCGCGGCTGCGCTGCTCGGCGTACACCCCCAAAACCATGCCCCGCACGCGGTCGGCGCCGTAGGCGGCGAGCAGCTCAACCGCGGCCTCGCGGCGCTCGTCCGCCAAAAGCAACGCCAGCGCCCGGCGAAAGGCGAGCTGCCGCAGCCGCCCAGAGCCAACCTCGTCGAGAATCGCAAACTCGGGGTCGAGGTCGGCAATCAGCGCGTGGACGCGCAGCAGTCGTGCACAGAAGCCATGGAAGGTGCCGATCGGGGCGCCCTCGGTGTCGCGTGCCGCCTCGCGCTCACCCAGCTCCAGCAAGCGCGCTCGCACCCGCCCGCGCAACTCCGCCGCGGCACGCTCGGTGAACGTGATCGCCAAGATCCTGCCCGGAGCGATGCCGTCCTCACGTACGGCCCGCACGAAGCGCTCCACCAGCACCGAGGTCTTGCCGCTGCCCGCGCCCGCGGCGAGCAACAGCGGACCGCGGCGGCGCGCCACCGCCTCCTCCTGCTCGGCGGTGAGGGTCCTCGCAGGTGCGAGCTCCACAGTCAACCGTCGTATCTGCAGATCGAGGGGTACATGCACCCACCGCCCCCGAATCCGCAGGTGCCGGGCCGTGCTTCGAGCGTTCCCGCGCGCGCCTGCGCAGCCGCCTCCCGCGCGGTGCGCACAACCTCATCGACGAGCTCCTCCACATCCGCCGGTGCGCGTGCGTCTCCCCGCACGCACTGAAGCTCGACGCCCTCTCCCTCGGCAAGCACCCCCCGGGCGCGCAGATCGCGACCGGCGAGCGGCTGGTAGAAGCCTCCCACCACACGTGTCTGCGGCAACTGTTCGACGGCGCGCATGTAGAGAGCGATTTGGAAGCTGCGCTCCATCTGCCACCGGTCAGGAGGCGTCGTGTGGGCGCTCTTGTAGTCGTACACCACCGCCTCGCCCCCAGGCGCGATATCGACGCGATCCACGTAACCCCGCACCATGGTCCCTTCGCCGATATCCAGTGCGGGCAACCCCCCGGGCTCCTGGGGAAAGCCAAACGCAAGCTCGAGATGGGTGGGCTCCAGCTGGCTCTGCTGCCCTGGCTCCGGGCGATCGAGCTGCGCGCTATCACCGCACTCCGCGGCGTACTCCAGATAGCGCTCCAGGTCGGCCTCCAGCCGGCGGCGCACCCCGGGCACCCGCTCCGGGGCCGTGGAGAGTGGGCGCTCATTGGCGTGCTCCGCGAGCGCGATTTTCAACAGCTCGCGTGCGTGGGGCAGCCGCTCAGCGGTGAGGCGGGCGGAGCCGGTGTCTTCCCGCAGACGCTCGAAGGTTTGACGCAACGCCGCGTGCGCCAGTGCACCTCGCGCCAGCGGCTCGGCTTCGGGCTCCAGGTCTCGGGCACCGAGCATGCGCTCTACAAACCACCGCACCGGGCAGCCCGCCCACGATTGCAGGCCCGAGGCCGACCACAACCGCTGCGCTTGCAGCTGCGCCAGCACCTGCGGGTCGCGCAATGCGGCGATCTCCTCCCGTGGGGCCACGGCGCGAGCAGGCAGAGATACCTCTCCGAGCGCCCGCCGCGTTCGCGTCTCGTGTAGGCCCAAACGGGGACCGATTCGGGGGACACTCGCTTCGCTCGCATGCCCGCATCGGCTAGCGCCGCAGGCGCCTACCTCCCGGCTTTGGTCGGGCGTGAAAAGATCGCAGATGTCGTCCACGAACAGCGAGCGGGGAGTCGGCAGGCCGTCGTCATCGGCGGTGTGCCAGCTCAACACCAGCAGCTCCCACGGGCGAGACACCGCCGCGTACAGCAGGTAACGCTCCGCCGCCAAGGCATCCACCGGCCGTCCCAACCGCAGTCCCGAGGCTTCCGCCAGCGCGCGGCGCTCATCCTCGGAGAGGTAGGGCTCTGGCCGCGCTGGGGCGGGGAAGACGCCCTCCTGCAAGCCGCAGAGGAACAGCGCGCGTACCCGGCGTGCGCGCAGGGCGAGCGGGTCGAGCACCGCCACCGCCTCATGCGTGCCGTCGGGCTCCTCGCCGGCAGCCAGCTCAAGGCCTCGCAGGAGCACGATCAGCTCAGGTGCATCCGGCGCCAGCTGTGGTGCCGAGCGGGCCAGCTCGCACAGCTCCTCCAGTGCAGCTCCCGCCACAGCCAGCGCGCGCGTCTCGAGCGCCCGGGCGTCCCCGTTGGGGGGAGCTTCAACGATCTGTGTGTCAACCAACTCCGGCAATCCGGCGGCGTCTTGACCGCTGGGCGCCGGGGGGGCATAGCCCAGCCGACCGAGCTCCGCGGCTGTGCGCTCGATCAACGCCGCGGGGCTGTGCGCTGCCGCCTCCCGCAGGCGATCGAGGGTTTCAAGCGGCCAGTGCTCGGCTTCCCACAGCGCGCGTGCCCGCGCTGCGCTGCTCACGCCGGCGCGCCGCGCCCGCCACTCCAGCTCGTCCGCAAGCGCCGGCTGGCGGAGCACCCCGGGGGCGCGCAGCCACGCCAACAGGTCGCCCAGGCCGCCGTCCTCCTCGTCGAGGAAGGTCGCCTTCAGCAGACCCAGCAGCGCGCGACCGGTGGCGGTGCTCGCGAACGGCAATGCTCGTCGCAGCGCGAAGGGGACGTGGTGGGCGCGGAAGACCTCCGCCAGCAGCTCCGCGATCGTGCTCGGCGAGCGATGAGCAACCGCGATTTCGCTGGGATGCACGCCGCGCTCCAGGAGCCTGTGAATCTCCTCCGCCACCAGTTCCAGCTCAACCCGTTCCCCGCCGCCCTCCAGCAGCCGCAGCGCGTCCCCCGCGGCCACGGGCGAAGGGGCGTCGGGCTCGAAGATGTGGCGCTCCAGGTGATGCAGCGCCGCGCGAGCGCCACGCGCGTAGTACTCGGCACGAGGCGCCAGGCGCCGGTGCTCGGCGGCGAGCGGCAGCAAGCGCTGGAAGGTGTCGCCCCGGGTCGCGAACGCAGTGCGGCCGAGCTCGTAGGTCAGCGAGAGGGTTACCGGCGCCCCCACCACCACGCCCAGCGTCTCGATCGCGTCCAGCTGCAGCCGTGTGAAGTCGTCGAAGCCGTACAGCAGCACCGGCGTGGAGCCCCACAATGCGGGGGAGCGACGCAGCGCGTCGAGCGCACTCGACGCCTGCCGCTCGGAGGAGACGCGCGCGGGCCGCAACCGCTCAAGCGTGTGGCTGTACTGCTCGAACAGCCCACTCAAGGTATGCGCGTGGTAGGCGTGAGCAGGATCCGCCGCGGCCCACTCATCGAGCGCGCCGCGCAGGCGTGCAGGCGTTACCCGCTCGATCTCCAGCTCTCCCACCAACCTCGCCAGCGAGCGCACCGCACCTGTGGTGGGGCGCTCCGCGGAGGCACGCCGCAGCACCGTCGTGAGCGCCCGTTGGCGGGCCAGCCGACCGAGCGGACGCTCGGTGCTGCCGGCGCGACGCAGCGCCTCTCCGAGCAGGCCCTCAAAGCGCTCCACACGTGCCTCTGGGGCACCTTGCAGCCCACCAGGCCCCCCACAGGCGCCCTGCGGCCCACCATCCCCCCGGGCAGGGCTTTGCCCCCCACAGGCGCCTTGCGGCCCACCATCCCCCCGGGCAGGGCTTTGCGGCCCACCAGGCCCCCCACAGGCGCCCTGCGGCCCACCATCCCCCCGGGGAGGGCTTTGCGGCCCACCAGGCCCCCCACAGGCGCCCTGCGGCCCACCATCCCCCCGGGGAGGGCTTTGCGGCCCTCCATGCTCCGCTGGAGCACCATGTTGAAGGGCGGGCTGGTATTGGGCCAGCTCCAGCCGGTAGCGCTCTACGTCGGCGCGCGTGGGCACGACCAGCAGTGGCCGCTCTCCGCGCGCGCGGAGAGCGTGCAGCGCGTCCATGACTACTCCAGCCTTGCCCGCGTTGGCGGGCCCGGTGATGAGCGTGATCGGCATCGACGCCTATGGTGGCGTACCCGCCCGACGGGCCAGCGAGCTACGCGGCGGACTGGGCGGCCACGGCCTCGGCGGCCTCGGCCACCTGCTCGGGCGCCTCGGCGGATACCTCGGTGGCGACCGTCTCCTGGTCGGGCGGCTTGGCGCCCTCCTTGGCCCACGCCTCGTTGAACTCCACGCGCCATTTCCCATCCTCGGTTTGCTGGAGCGCAAGATGGGCGCGGAAAGAGCGCCCGGAGCGCCCGCGGAAGCCGGTGACCTGCTGCGCGGTGTAACCGGTGCGAATCAGCTCACGGGCGATGGCGAGCGGTAGCTGCTTGCCCGCTTTGGCCTTCCAGATCACGAAGCCGCAGCCGGGGTCGGTGCGCGCCCAGCAGGAGTAGCCCTTGCGGTTTTCGAGGATCGGGTGCCCGCACACCGGGCAGGGCCCAAGGTTGGCTTTGGGGATGCGTACGTCTTTGAGGGCATGGTCGAGCATCTTCACCGTCTCTCCCGCAAAGCCGGCGATGTCCTGCATAAAGCGCTCGCGCGAGTCCTCGCCGCGCTCGATCGCATCCAGGCGGTGCTCCCACTGCCCTGTCAATTCGGGCGAGGTAAGGGGATGGCCGCCGAGCAGGCGCACGACGTTGAGCCCCTTCTCGGTGGCCACCAGCGAGCGTCCGTCGCGCTCGATGTAGCCGACCGTGATCAGCCGCTCGATGATCGCGGCACGCGTGGCGGGGGTGCCGATCCCCGACTCCTTCATCGCCTCGCGCAGCTCGTCGTCGTCGACGAGCTTGCCGGCGGTCTCCATTGCCCCGAGCAGCGATGCGTCGGAATAGCGGCGTGGGGGCTTGGTTTCCTTGGCCAGCGATTCGATCTCGCGCGTCTGCACCTGCTCGCCTTCGAGCAGGCGGGGAAGCTGCTGTTCGGCGTCCTCATCCTCCTCCCCCCCGCGCTGGCCCTCGGCGCCGGCGCCGGCGGCGCTTTCGCCGTAGACGCCGCGCCAGCCGGGCACGATCAAGAGCTTGCCGCGGGTGCGGAAGACATACTTGGGGGCGACGGTGGTCTCGACTCGCGTGTTCTCAAACACCGCCTCGGGGTGGAAAACCGCGAGGAAGCGGCGCACTGCAAGGTCATACACACGGCGGTCGTCGTCGCTCATGCGATCGACTTTGTGCTCGGTGCGGGTGGGGATGATCGCGTGGTGGTCGGTCACCTTCGCGTCGTTCACCACACGCCCCAGCGGCAGTACGTCGAGTGAGGTCACGTATGCCGCGCCCGCCGCATACTCCCTGTTGGCGCCCACCAGCTCGGCGGTCGGCTTGATCTCGGGGATCATGTCTTTGGTCAGGTAGCGCGAGTTGGTACGGGGGTAGGTGAGCGCCTTGTGCTCCTCGTACAGCCGCTGCGCGGCGCCGAGCGTGCGCCGCGCGGAGAAGCCGAAGCGGGTGTTGGCGTCGCGCTGCAGCGAGGTGAGGTCGTAGAGCATCGGCGCACGCTCGCGCTGCTCTTTGACGTTCGATCTTGGTGATCGTCCCCTGCTGCCCCTTGCACGCCTCGACGATCCCAACAGCCTCCTCCTCAGTGGCCAGGCGCGGTTTGGCGCCGGCATGGAAGCGGCCGACGTAAGTGCGCTCGCCAACCCCCCCCTCCTCCCCATTCTCCAAGGCAGGCGCCGCAAACACCGCGTCTACCAGCCAGTAGGGCTCGGGCACGAACGCTTTGATCTCCTCCTCGCGGCGGGCGACGATCGCGAGCGTCGGCGTCTGCACGCGCCCCAGCGACACGGCCCCGTCGAAGGAGGTACGCAGGCGGATCGTGGCGGCGCGTGTGGCGTTCATGCCGACGATCCAGTCCGACTCCGAGCGCGAGCGGGCTGCCTGCTCGAGCAGCGCCACCTCTGAGGCGGGGCGCAGCGAGTCGAACGCCGCTTTCATCGCCGAGTTGGTCATCGAGTTCAGCCACAGCCGCCTTACCGGTAGCGAGGAGCCGGCCTTCTCGTAGATGTAAGCGAAGATCAGCTCGCCCTCACGGCCGGCGTCGCAGGCGTTGATCACCTCGCCGACATCATCGCGGGAGAGCATCCGCGTGACGACCGACATCTGCTTGCGCGAGCGCTCGTCGCGCACCACGAGCTTGAACTTGTCGGGCACGATCGGCAAGTCCTCGATCCGCCAGCGCTTGTACTTGGGGTCGTATTCGTCGGGCTCGGCGAGCTGCACGAGGTGGCCTACCGCCCAGGTGACGATGTACTCATCGGCCTCCAGCCAGTCTTTTTCCTTCTTGAAGGTGCCGGGCAGCACGCGCGCAAGGTCACGCCCGACGGAAGGCTTCTCTGCGATCACAAGGGTCTTCGGCATGGTGGCTCAGAGTAGCGGGTGGCGATTTTTACGCGTTCGTCCGCGCGGACGCCCGTGGGCCGGGCAGCTCTGCACGCTCATCCGAAGAGGCGCCGCCCGCCACAACACAGCTCTCATGCGTTCGTCCGCAAGGGCGCTCGCGGGCCTGGGTGCGACTTTCCCGGGCCGTGCGGCAGTTCGGCCTTGGCCCGTTTGAGCAGCAGCCAATACAGGTGTTCTTGGGTGGCCGCCGGAAACGGCTTCAACGCACCGGAGCTGGTAAGCGTCACGGCGGCAGGGCCGTAAACGAAGCCAAGGATGTCGATGTAGTAGATCGGCAAGCTGACGCCGTGTGCGGCGATCGCCGCCGAGATCTGCCAGCCGAAGCTCCCCGTCACGCCGGGCGCCGGAGGCGTGCCACGCGAGACCGATACCGAAATCGATTTGGCCAGCGCGCGGGACTTCTGTTCTTTGCGAAGCTCGTATTTGAGCAGCAGATTGAGGTAGTGCGATAGGCATCCTTGGACGCGGTCGCCGCGAAGCGCTGCCAGTTCCTTGGCCGCCATCGCCGCGGTGAGCGCGACGCTGACTTCGGAGCTCACAGTGAGGTGGAGCGCATTGTGTTCGAGCTTGAAGTCTTTCGAGCTCGCTTCAGCGAGTCCACCCCGCGAGCTCAACGACCCACCCCCTCCCGCGCAGTGCTGCAGTTCATGTTCAAGCTGCCTCTCCGTCGCGGTCTTGGCTTCGTGTTCGTGTTTAGACGTTGCCGTGAAGCCCGGCACGTCGGCGGCGGTCAGGTTGACGGCGCGAGCAAAAGCGACCGCCTGCGTCTTGGTGATTGCCGTGGCCCCGGCCGCGTTTCCCTTGCCGCCGGCGTGCGTGCCGGCCGCGGTATGCCCCACCGGTGCGGTCCTGGGATGGCCGCTGCCCCCGCAGGCCGCGAGGATGCAGGCAATCGCGATCAGCGTAAGAGCCGCGGCGGGTGGGCGCACCACCGGCGGTATTGTGACAGACCTCACGAATGCTGTCTGAGCCTATGCCGAGTCGCAAGGCCCGGTCCCCACAGGCGTACGGGCGTGTTCGAGCTCGTGTGCGACGGTGGCATTGGCAACCCCATACCCACCTGGCGGACCTCCCCCGGTAGTACCGGCGAAGACAGTGGCGAGCACGGCGCCCGCGTCGTCCACCACCGGCCCTCCGGAGTTGCCGGGGCGCACCAAACCACGCAGGGGCGTGAGCAGGCGAGACACCGAGCCTTGGCCGTAGGCATTCTGGGTCAGCACCTGCTGGGTAGACCCAATGCGCGCAGACTGCACGTCGAAGGGCCCGTTTTCGGGATAGCCAAGGATCGCCCCGGCAGTGCCCGTCACGGGCTTAGCGAGCAGTCGCAGCGACGGTAGGCCGAGACCGGGCACGCGCAGCACCGCGAGGTCGTTGGTTGGATCGAAGGCGATCGCCTGCGCGGGCAGCCCGGGCGGGTGGCCTTCGATCTCGACGGTGGTGTCGCTCTCCCCGGCCACCACATGGGCGTTGGTGATGATCTCTTCAGGTCTCACAACCCACCCCGACCCCTCGATCGCAAGACCGCAGGCGGTGCCGATCACGCGCACCACGCTACGTGCGGCGGCGCTCACCGCGGGGTCGTGGGCAATCAGCGGCGGCGGCGCGGTGAGCGCCGGCAGTGGACCGGGGAGCGAGGGGATCGGGTCGAGGCGCGCGAGCGCGTTGAGGATCGGGCCGGAGGGAGGCAATAGCGCATTGAGCTCACCGAGGATCTCCGAACGTTGGATGTCGGCGCGCAACCGCGTGGCGGTGGGGATCTGCGCGGCGACGGCGGCGACGATCCACACGATCCCGAGACCGACGGCGGCGCTGAGCAGCGCTCCGAGCGCACCATCGAGCATCCCGAGCCCGGGCATCACCATCGTGGTGCGGCGCAATCGCCAGCCGACCCCCTCTAGGCCACTGGCGAGGATCGCCCCGGCGAGCAACGCACCGACGAGGCCAAAGGCGGGCGCATAGGGCGAGGCTGAGCCCTGGGGCAGTAGCAGCGGACCGAGGCGAGTTCCGATGAACGCACCCACGGCAAACCCTCCGAAGGACAGCACCCCCACGATGAAGCCCTGTCGCAAGCCGAACAAGCCAAGGATCAGGACGAACAGGAGGATCATCCAATCGAGCGTCGTCATAGTCATGTTCTACCGTTCCGCGATGTGACCAACGTCATAAGGTGCGCAACGAGGTGAGCAGCGCATCTCGTGGCGGCCATGGTCGCACCGTGCGGCGGGCGTCACGCCGCCGCACGCGGTGGACGCAGCCACTGAGCGCACTGGCAGCTGTGGCGGCGGTGGCGTTCGTGGTAGGGGCGGTCGCCGGGACGATGCACTCTTCCTCCTCGCCGGCGCCGGGCCTGGCGGCGCGCTTCGCGGCTGCATGGGCGAGGGGCGACTACGCCAGCATGTACAGCGATATCTCCCCCGCCGCCCAGCGCGCGGTGTCGCCAAGTGAATTCGCGCAAACGTACAAAGCAGCGCTGATCACCGCCACCGCCTTAGGTGAGCGCGTGATGGGCTCCCCACGCGCCGCGGCGGGCAACGTCGAGGTGGTGCCCGTGATGGTGCGCACCCGCCTGTTCGGAACGCTCGCGGAGCGCTTTGGGCTGCCGATTGCGGCAGGCCCCCGCGCAGGGGAAGCGCGAGTACGGTGGTCACGCGCGCTCGCCTTCCCCGGCTTGCGCGAAGGCGAACTGCTGAGTAGGCGCATGGCGCTGCCCCCACGCGCTGCGCTGCTGGCGCGTAACGGCTCGGTGCTGGCAGAAGGACCGGCCACCTCGGCGGGGACGCGCAGCTCGCCGCTGGGGGCCGCCGCGAGTGCGATCGTCGGCGAAGTGGGCCCGATTCCCTCCAGCCGCCTGCAGGCGCTCGAGGCCGAAGGGGTGCCAGCCGACGCGATCGTCGGCGTGAGTGGCTTGGAGCTGGCGGCCGACACGCGCCTGCGTGGCACCCCAGGAGGCGAACTGCTCGCGGTGCGCAGCACGTCGGCCTCGGACGGCGCCGGCACGACGGCGTCGTCAGACACCGCGGAAACCACCTCGGGCGGCAGGGTGCTGGCACGGGCTGACCCCCACGCGGGGGGCGCCGTGCGCACCACCATCTCGCCGACACTGCAAACGGCGGCGGTCACCGCGCTGGGAGGCCAGTATGGCGGGGTGATCGCCATGAACCCAGCTAGCGGACAGGTGCTGGGGGTCGCCGGAATCGGGTTGGACGCGCTGCAACCGCCTGGGTCGACGTTCAAGATGATCACGGTAAGCGGCGTACTGGAAGCGGGCGTGGCGCGCCCGACGAGCACCTTCCCTTACGCCACCGCGGCGAAGCTGGACGGAGTGCTGCTGCACAACGCCAACAATGAGGAATGCGGAGGCTCGCTGGTGCAGGCGTTTGCGGTGTCGTGCAATTCGGTGTTCTCGCCGCTGGGCGTCAAGCTGGGCGCGGCGCGGCTGGTGGCGATGGCGGAACGCTTTGGCTTCAACCATTCCCCCGGGATCGAAGGGGCAGCCCAGAGCACGATCCCGCCGGCCAGCGAGATCCAGGGGGAATTGGCGCTGGGCTCCACCGCAATCGGCCAAGACCAGGTGCTGGCGAGCCCGCTGGAGATGGCCACGGTGGCGGCGACGATCGCCGACGGCGGCCGCCGTCCGACGCCGAGCTTGATTGCACCGAGCGCGTCCTCAAGCACTCGCGCGATCACCGCCGCGACGGCCCGCACGGTGCGGGGCATGATGCTCGACGTGGTGCGCTTCGGCACCGGCACCGCGGCGGCGATCCCCGGCGTGGAAGTGGCGGGCAAGACGGGCACCGCGGAATTAGAAAGCCCGGCCACCCCACCGGCTGCGTGCAATGCAAGCTCCGAACAGAAGCCGGCCGCAGGCGAAGAACACTCGTCCTCCGAACACACCTCGGAATCGAGCAACTGCGCGGCCGAACAGAACAACCCTAAGAACACCGACGCCTGGTTTGCGGCGTTCGCGCCGGCGCGGCATCCGAAGATCGTGGTGGGGGTGCTGATGGTGCGCGATGGCGCCGGCGGAGAAAGCGCGGCGCCGGTGGCGCGGCAGGTGATCGAGGCAGCGCTGCAGGCCGACGAAAGCTGAGGTTTAGCAGGTCTAAACGTCCAGTTCCGCGGAGGCGGTCTGAGCAGGGTCTTTGGGGTCGACGATCTTGAACGTAAACGGGCGATTGTCGAGCGATTCGACCTTGATCTTGTAGAGCAGCACCTCGCCCTCCGTGGGACCGTCGGCAGCCACCGTGTTGGGGGCGGGGATCTGGTTGTTGGCCGGCACAACCCCGCCGCGGTAGGCAAACAGGTTGGTGGGACCAGGGATGATCGGGTAGTAGACGTCGCCTTGGGTGTCGGTCACCGTCATGTTGGTGGCGGCCGGATGCGGGACGGTACTTTCGTTGTACACCTGCATAAACACCCCAAACCACTCTTCGCCAGGGTGCAGCTGGGCCTGCGCGGGAGTGAGGCCGAGCAGATAGGAAGAGTCTTCGGTGTTGTAGGGGTTGAGCTCGCGCGAGATCTGCACCTGGTAGACGAGCGGCCCGACATTCAGGTAGGGCGCGTTTTTGCCCGACGCCCCAGCGTAGGTGCCGGTCGTGACCCGCGTGTGGGATTCCCCGCACGCCCCAAGCGCCAGCGCCGCCAGGACGGCGAGCAGGACGAGGATCGTGTTGCGCGGCAGGCGGAACATGCGAGGCGGCAGTCTACCCACCGGCGACCGTGACGCGCCCACCGCGCCCCTCGCCGCTCTCGATGATCGAACGAAGCCGACGCATCGCCTTCATGTTCTTGCGCCGCAACCACCCGCGCGCCCCGAGCGACTCGATCAGGCGATCGGAGAACGTGGCTGGCTGGGTCTCAAGCGTAAACCGCACGCGCGTGGTGTTGCCAGAGCCCGCCGCCAACTCGTAAACCCCGAGCGTACGAATTCGGTTGGTCTTGCCGCCGCGACCTACCTCGACGATGCGGTATGGCGACTCCACCTCCGCGAAGGTCACGTCGCCCCAGCTGAAGCGGTTGCCAGGGGCGGCCACACGAAAGCGCGCGCCCGCCCCGCGGCCAACCGAGTTTTCGCGCGTGAGGTGCCAGTCGCGCAGGTAGTGATCGGTGAACTCGGAGTGGTTGGCGATGTCCTGCAGATAGTCGAACACCTGCTCGCGGGGGGCGTCGATCACGATCGAGACGGTAAGGGGGTGCATCGCGACCGGGAGTTTATAAGGGCTCGAGGTCGCCGGGGCTCGAGGTCGCTGAGGCTCGAGGGTCGCCGGGTCGCCGGGTCGCCGAGGCTCGAGGCCGCAGAGACTCGAAGGCCGCCGGGCCTCCGAGGCCGCAGAGACTCGAAGGCCGCCGGGCCTCCGAGGCCGCAGAGACTCGAAGGCCGCCGGGCCTCCGAGGCCGCAGAGACTCGAAGGCCGCCGGGCCTCAAGGCCGCCGCAGTATGACCGCGCGCGCCGGCTCGTCTACGCAGCGCGCGCGCTGAGGCGAACGCAGTTGCCGCGCGACGAGTGGCGCACCGTCTCGCTCGCCACGGGATGTGCCTGACGCAGAGGTCGGCAAAGCTCACAGACGACCTCGCCGCGGTGCTCCTCGTAAAGATGCATCCGCTCCCCGACGAGCGGTGTGCGCCCGCAGTCGGCGCAGCGGTGGCGGTCGGCGGTGAGCACGCCAACGCTGCGGCGCAGCAGCACCCGCTCGAACTGCTCGATGTCGGTCACCGTCGCAGCGGACATGCCGTCGGATTTCGCCGCCCGCCCGCCATCTCCTCCCGAGCTCGGCGCCGTTTGCGGACTGCGGGCGAGGGGTAGAAATACCAGGCCACTCCTAGCCGGAGAAGGTGAGACCAACGCCTGGCGCCGATGGCGAAGGTTCACCGAGGAGAAGGTGCAACCAGGAATAGGAGCCGACGGACATGGACCCACTGCGGAGAAGGTGCAACCAGGTACGGGAGCCGATGGGCCACGGGCCCTTGGCTACAAGTCTCCAGAAAATTACAAGCCTTTTAGACCCGGATAAAGAAAGAGCCGTTATGATCCCCCAAGGGTCTGCCGGCAGCGAGCGCCGGGAGGTATCCCAACAGGAGAAGAGGAGCTGCGAGATGGTGGAATCTCTGACCTCGGGCACGATGGCGGGAGCGGGATCCTTTCGTTGCCAGCGCTGCGGCTATGTATTGACGCTGGCCGCCTCCGACGCGTTGAGCGACTGCCCCGGCTGCGGCGGCGCAAGCTTTGTGCGCGCCTCGCTGTTCAGCGTTGGACACCTCGGCCGCAGCCGCTCATCGGAGCTTGCCCCTGGCGGCGACCTCACCACCGGGGACGCCCATGAGCGCGAGGAAGAACTACTGACCCACGTGCGGGAGCAGCTCGAGCAACCGGGCGAGTATCTCGCCTACGAGGAGGACGGCGAAACCGTGGTGGCGGCGTTGACCCAGGAGTGGACGCGGGTAGGGCGCAGCCTCGCCGCGGACATACGGTTCGACGACCCAACCGTCTCCCGCAGACACGCGCTACTGGTGCGCCAGGCGGACGGGGTGAGGGTGCTCGACGATCGCAGCCTCAATGGCGTGTTCGTCAACGACGAGCGGATTGAGTGGCGGATGCTCGAAGATGGCGATGAAATCGTGGTGGGGCGCTACCGACTGCACTTCCTCAGCGTGCCCGGACAACGCTCTGATCGTCGACCCGACGACGAGGGCGAGCTTGTAGGACGCCAACGCCCGCTCGTCCAACGCGCAACCGGCTGACTTGACAAAATGGCGTGCCCTTGACAACGGCACGTCCACGGGGCTACTCTCTTGAGGAGAGTAGGAGAGGGAAACCCACAGTCCGAGGATTCAGCGCCTGGAAACGCGGCGCGCCAAAGTTGGCCGACTGGCCGTCGCGGTCCTCCACTCGCTCCTTCCCCCGGGCAGGGAGGGAGGAAGAAATGTTGCACAGCAGCCATTCCGGCGCCCGCCAACAGCCCGCCGGCTCTCGTGTTTGTGCCACGCACCAAGCCCGCGACCCGCGAGTACGGATACTCGACGCGATGATCGCCACCGCCTCCTACAGGGGCTACGACCGCACCACCGTAGAGCGGGTGTTGCAGACGGCGAAAGTCCCGGCCGCGGTGTTCGACGAGCACTTCGCCGACAAGGAAGCATGCTTCCTGGAGGCACTCGATGCACTGATCAACCGCATCGAGGGTCGCGTACTCGAGCGCGTGACCCAAGCTGAGCCTTGGCCCGAGCGCGTCCGCGGGGGGCTGGAAGCCCTGCTTGGCGCGTTGGCGGAGGATCCCGATGGCGCACGCGTGGTGCTGGTGGAGAGCCTTTGCGCCTGCCCCGCCGCCGCCGAGCGCCACCATGCGCTGCTGCGCAGCTTCCCACCGCTGCTGGAGGAGGGTCGCTTCCACTGCGCCCACCCCGACCTGCTGCCTCCCTACACCTCGGAGGCGATGGCAGGTGGGATCGCCTCGATCCTGCACCGTCGAGCGTTGGAGGATCGCACCGGCGAACTGCCCCGCCTGCGCGGCGACCTTGCCTACTTTGCGATGCTCCCCTACCTTGGCCACCACCGGGCGATCATGGCGGCGTTCGTGAAGGAGCCTATTTCGCGGACGTGACGTGCGGGTACTGGCTGGTGGTGCCTTCCCACGTGAAGGGCACCTGCTGGGTGCAAGCCGGAGCGGCAACTTCATTGGTGGTGCTGTTGGGGCCGTTGACGACGTGGTCGGCGATCAGCTGTTCGATCAGGCTCTTCGGCACCTCTTCATTGGCGGTTTCCGGGTTGACCGAGGGCGCCGAGTTGGCGCACGCCCCGTTGCTGAACACCTGCAGCCCGCCGCTGCCGAGCAAGCGCATGGCGCCCGAGTGGAAGTAGGGGTTGGCGCGGTTGGTGCCGATCCGCTTGCTGTACACCGCGAGCCCTTCGGGGCTGATCGTGTTGAGGGCGCGCAGGTAGTGCTGGATCTGCTGGTGGGTGTCGGTGTTCGGGTCGTGTGCCTGGGTGGCAGCGGTCGCGTTGGCGAACAGCGCCTGCAACTCGGGGGTGTATTCCCCGATGTACTTCAGGAACGGCTCGAAGTTGCGCAGCGGCGGCGTCACGTTGCTGAGCAGTGGGGTGAGCTGGGCGAGCGCCTGTTCGAACGCGGGCAAACCCTTCTTGGTGGCGCTGTTGAACGGGCCGAGGTTGGTGGCCAGGCTGTTGAGGCTGGGCGTGAACACCTGCGCGCCTTCGAGCAGTGGCGTCAGCTCACGCTCCCACGCCTTCGACTCTTCCAGCACGGGGCTTGCGACGGCGGCGAGGCTGTTGAATTCGCGTAGCGTCTCCGTCCCGCCACGCTCGAAGGCCGGCAGCAGGCGGAAGGCCTCGGCCCACTGAGCGCTGCTTGCGCCCAGCGCGTGGAAGGTGCGCTCGCTGTTGGCGATGAACCCCCGGAACTGGTGGTCGCGTTCGGTGAGCGCGTCGAACAGCACGCCACTGTTGTGCACCACCGCACGCACGGCGCCTTCTTGGGAGGCGAGAATCGCAACCAGCTTTTGGGCTTCTTCCACGAACGGTTCCAGCTGGGCAAAGTCATTGTTGACCTGTTCCCCGCGCCCGTTGCTGGCGACGGCGAGCGACTGCTGCCAGACTTGGAAGGCGGCGCGCGTCTTTGGGTCGAACGACGCAAGGATGTCGTCAAGCGTCACCGCCGGGTCGACCTGACTGGTCGCCAGGCGCCCGCCGTCGGGGATCGGGTGACCCGTCCCTGCCTGGCTCGATCCCGCGGCCACGTTCTGCTGGCCGGCGCCCGCACCCCCTTCCTGCTGGCCCTGCCCCCCACTGGTGGCGTTCCCGCCAGTTCCGGGCGGGAACAGTTCGATGAAGGTCTCGCCCAGCAGCGTCTTCTGGCGCAGGATCATGCGGTAGTTGGAGGTGATCGGGGCGTACTGGTGGTCCAGTTCGACGGCCACGTCAGTCGTCCCGTCAGCGTGCGTCGCAAGGCCGACGACGTGGCCCACGTCGACGCCACTGATGCGAACGTCGGACTCTTCGGCCAGCGCCAGCGTGCGCGAGAGCTCGACTGTGAAGCGATAGCCCTTCGGCTTCAGCGGCACCGGGCCACCGAAGGAATCCCACAGGAACAGCAACAGGCCAAAGCAGCTCAGTGCGAACAGCACGATCACGAGGATGTTGGCGAGCGTCGGCGCGCGCTTCTGCATCAGTGGTTCCCTCCCAGCGTTGCGCTCGGGGCAAGCGCGGTAGCGTCGGGGCCCTGGCCAAAGACGCGGTCGGCCATCAACGCGTCGGGGCTTACACCCGTGCGTAGGCTGGCCGCCCGGGCCGCCGCCGAGGTGGGCTTCAGCGCCGCCGCGCACTGCGACGCGTTGGGGGGATTGAGCAGGCCGAGCACCAAGCCCGCGGTGGGGTCGGCTGTGGCGACGCTGTGCAGCAGCGGCACCTGTGCACAGTTGAAGTACAGCAGCGTCTGACCCTCCGTCCCATGCGCATCTCCCTGCGAGACGACGCTGTTGAGATCGTGGTTTGCCCAGTCGAGGAAGAATAGGAAGCCGCCCTGGCTGGGACCGGGGTTGTAGGCGAGCTCGTTGAAGAATTCGTTGATCACCGTGAACGCGGTGGTCAACTGCGGAGAGGACTGCGTGAAGTCCTTCAGCGACGGCTGCAGCTGCTGGAACACCGGCAGGACCTGGCGGAGCAGCGGGCGCACCTCGTTTTTGAGGATCGGTGTGGTCGTCTCGAAGGTCGCTCTCAGCTCACGCTGCAACGGGGCGAGGGCTTCGGCGGACGGCTCAAGCGAGTGCAGCGCCTGTCCGGTGACGCGCGCGGCGGTGGCGAGCTTGTTGAAGCCGTGGTTGGTCTGTTTCAGCACACCAGGAAGCTCGTGCAGGGTTTCCTGCACCTGACGGTCCTCTTGCGAGAAGGTCGCGAACACGGCGTTGCCCGCCTCTACCACCCGGGCGAGGTTGGTGTCTTTGTTGCCCAACGCTTCCAGCAGCAGACGGAAATTGTGGATCCCGTGTGCCACGTTGTACTGGCGTTTGGCGACTTCGCGACCGATCTCCTGAAGATCGCGGGCGAGCGGGTCGAAGCGCTTGAGCGTCGCGGAGAGGTTGGCGGCGTTGCCGCTCAGGCCTCCGCCAGCGCCAGCGAGCAGCAGTTGCAGATAGGAGCGCGTTTCGGCGTCGAAGGAGCCGAGGAATTCTTCGAGGTTGCCATCTGGCGAGGTCTGCGAGACCGGGATGGTGTACCCACCGAACACGCGACCGGAGGAGGGTTCGCCGGGGGCAATCTCGACCGTCTCGTCCTTCAGCCCGGTCTTGGGACGCAGCAGGGCGGTCGCGTCACGGTAGATGTAGTGGGCGTACTTGGGCGTCAGGTTCATGCTCACCAGCGCCCTGCCGTTCCGCAGTTCCACGCTCGAGATTTCGCCGATCTTCGCGCCGGCGATCGTGACCTGCTGGCCCTGCCCGGGCGTGACGGCCTGTCCGGTCGTGAATTCGCCCTTTAGCACGAACGATTCCCGGCCGATGATCGGCACCCACGCCGGCACCGAAAGACGCTCGTGGGCAAGTATGTAGCCGGCACTGCCGGCGGCAACCACGATCATCGTCACCACCGCGATGAACGCGGTGCGGTAGCGCTCGATCTGGTCGCGAACTCCACGCCCGCCATCGCGCACCTCAGGGATCTCAGGCATCTCAGCGGCCATCATCCACCCCCATCCGCCGGGCCATGTGACAGCGGGCCGTTGAATTCGGGGAGCTTCTGCGTGTAGCAGGGCACGAGCGGCTTATATGGAGGCTCGCTGGTGGGGAAAGCCGGGCTGGTACCTTCCGGCGCCAAACGCGTCTGCGCGACCAGCGTGCTGCCCCCTGTGGGCGGGTTGGGCTTGATCACGGTCGCCGGCGGTGACAGCAGCGTCGTGCCAGCGCCACCTGTGATGAAGCGACCGGCCACTCCGTTGCCGTCGAAGTTCTGGCTGAAGCTGGCGACGCCCGTCATCGCGTACCAGAATTCATGTTCGGCGGTTGCCCCGGAGGTGTCGGCGCCGTCCTGCAGCCTGGTGGCACCGGCGGGGTAGAGCACCTTGGTGAGGCACTTGCTGAAGCTGGTGAGCTGCGGCTGGAAGGCAACCTGCCCGGCCTCGACGCCGGCGATCTCGGGTGCGGCGGTGCGCAGCGCCGCGGCGACTCCGCCGAGCTCGCTCGGTTTCAACGACGCCCGCACCTGTTCGATCCATGGGAAGGCGGCGGCGTCGGTAGCGGGGAGCTGTTCGACGCCGGGGATCAGATCCAGCGCGACGGTCCTGAGCGACGGCGCCGCTCTCCGCACTTCGGTGAGGCCGTGTTCGATGCCACGCAGCGCGCCAGGGAGCTCGGCGACCGTAGCGCGCACGCTGGATCCCTGTGCGGCGAGGATATGCAGGGTGTTGCTGAAGTGGCCGGCCAGTTCGCCGAGCGCCTGCTCGTGCACGTCAAGTTCGGCGCTCACTTTTTCGAGGCTCGTGAACAGCTTCGAGAGGTCTTGGGTTTCGGTGCCCGTCAAGGCCTGGTTGATGATCGTGCCGTCGCGCAGTGCTTCCGGCCCACGCAGGTAGGCTTTGTTGAACGCCTGCGCGGAATTGAGGCCGCGCACTTCGGGCGCCTGTTCGGCGTTCTCCGCGGGCGTCGGCTTGGCGGTGAGTGCGGCGCCGTATTCGACCAGGAAGGTCTGCAGGTTGGCGCGCGTGTCGCTGTTGAGCGAGTCGAGCACCTGATCGAGCTGCACCGGCTCGGAGGTCTGCGTCACCGGGATCGTGGCACCCGAGGAGAGCGTCGGGGCGGAGGGGCTGCCGGGCTGCAGTTCGACGAACCAGTTGCCTTCCAGGAAGATCTTCGGGCGTATCTTGAGCGTCGCATCGGAGTGGATCGGCAATCCCTTGCCCTCGATTTCCATCGTCACGAGCGCTGCGTGGTTGCCCTCCAGGTGCGTGGAGGTGACGGTGCCCACGGCGACGCCGGCGATCCGCACCGGCGACTTGGGGCGCACGTTGACCGACGAGCTGAACACCGCGTTGATGCGATAGCCATGTTTGAACGGGATGTGTTTGGTGAAGCCGAAGTACACCCCCACGATCACGACGACCAGGAAGATCAGTCCGGTGCGCACCGGACTGGAGCGCTTCTGCAGCTCGGACACCGCCATCTCCTGGCGCCTGCGCCACCAACGAGTGTCGCTCACGAGCTCTTCCCCTTGCTCTTGCTCTTGCCGGTGGAGCTTTCCTTAGGGAAGTCCTTCTGCTGGGCCGCTGAGTACGGTTCTCCGAAGAGGCTTTCGCTGCGCTTGGTTTCCTGGTGGGTGGTGCCCAGCGTGGTGGAGGTGTTGCCGATCACCGTTTTGCCTGCGACGTACTGCATGTTGCCGGCTTCGCACTCCTTCGGCTGACCGGGCCCGCCAACGTAGGGGTAAGGGTTGTAGTGCAGGTGGTTGTCTTCGATTTTCAAGTGCGTGGTGACGTTCTCGTCATCTGATTCTCCGTTGGCGGGCGCGGAGGCCGGCAGCCCCTCGTTGTTGGCGCCGGAGGGAGGCAGGATCGGCAGCACGCGCGCAAGCGTGCCGGCGCCGACCGACTCTGAAAGCAGGTTGGCAAGGTTGCGGAACGCCGTCGTGACGTAGTTGCAGTTGGTTTGCGCCGGAGCGAGACCTGCGAACAGCGGCGTGCCGACTTCGGCGGTGCGGGTAAGTTCTTCGAAGCCGAGCGACACCTGCGGGTTGGTGGCGAACAGTTCGAGCGCCTGCAGCGAGTTGGCCAGCTGCACGTTCAGGGCGGCGGCGTTGCGTACGTTGACGGCGCCCACCGCGAAAGCGTGCCCGAGCGGCGCCGCGATCGTCTTCAGAATCTTCGCGCTGGGGCGTAGGAGATGGACGAATTCGGTCGCTTTATCGATGAACGGCTGCTCGTACGGCAGCGAATGGATCGCCAGATGCAGCGCCGCCGGACCACCTTCGATCGTGCGTTCCAGCGAGGTCGAGGCGCCGTCGAAGGCGGTGAAGAAGATATTGAGCTCTCGATACAGCGATGCCTGCGTTTCGGCCACCGGGGAGACCTCCTGGGCCGCTTTGTCGAGTGCCGCGAACAGCTGGGCGAAGCCGGTCTGCGGCGAGGCCAGGTTCTGCAGCACCGGCACGGCCTGTTCGGTGAGGGGACGCAGTCCGTGGATCGTGACATTGAGGCCGACGCCGCGTCCGGCGAAGCCGTCGCCGAAGGTGTTGGTGTTCTGCTGGATCGCAATCCGCGTCTTCTTGTCGAACATGTTGAAGAGGCTCTGGGTCTCAACCGGTTCGCGGGCATGCGAGACGGGGATCGTCGCGCCCGCTGGGATCGTCCGCTGGGAGTTCCCGCGCTTCAATTCCAGGTACTTCAGGCCGATCGTCGATACCGATTCGACCTCCATCGTGGTGTCGGCCGGCAGCGGCCCGGCGTGCTTTTCGAGCTTGAGGCTGGCGATCGCCGTGACCTTGCCGGTGGTGGGATTCTGGTAGGGCGTCATTTTGCTCACGATCCCTATCCGCCGGCCGAACAGCCGCACCTGGTTGCCGGGTTCCAAGCCCGAGGCTTCGGGCAGTTCGGCCTTGATGTCGTAGGTGGGCGTGAACGGCAGACCGTTGTTGGCGCCATAGGAGACGTACACCGCCACGATCGCGATCAGCACGGTGAGCGCCCCGATCAGCAGCGGGCTGGCGGCGATGGAGCTGCGCCGACGAGGGTTCATCGGTTGTCCGTCCTGTGGGAAGACACCATCACGGCACCTGCGTGGGGTCGCATTCGAGCTTGCCTTCGTCGGTGAAGGGCGCCGAGCCGTCGGCCGGGGAGGGCGTCGCGCCGGCACCGGGACAGCGACGCAGTTCGTGGGCGTGCAGCCCTTTCAGGCCTTCCTGCGGAGTAGTCGGAGTCAGGGTGTTGCCCGACCCGACCTTGAAGTTGTTGAACACGGCGCTGATGCGGGCGTACTGCCCGTCGGCGTCGTAGTAGCCGGCGCCCGTGCCGAAGGTGCGCACGAAGCCCTCCAGATCCGGGGCATAGGGGCCGAAGTAGGCCGTCACCGGCACCGATGCCTGCAGTGCCTTGACGTCGCCGGGCGAGCCGCTTACCAGCTCTTGCGCCAACACGGGCAGCGCGAGTGCGCCGTCGGTGAGGTCGTTGCTGGGTCCCGGCTTGCTGACCGCGAGGCTGAGGTCGTGCAGCACCGGCGCCGCTTCGCGCACGAGCGGCTCCAAGCGCGCGAACAACGGCGCGAGCGTCTTGGTGTCGGGCCCGGCGACCTTCGCCAGCCGGCGCAGCGCGGCGAACGTGGAAGGCAGCTGCGCGAACGCTTCGTTGCCCTGCCGCAGCGCGCTCGGCAGCTGCGCCACCCCCCGCTGCAGGCTGGACTGTTCGGCGCCGAGCGCTTCCATGCCCTCGTCGCCGTTGCTCACCAGTTCGGTCAGTTCGTGGCGGTGAGCGCCGAGCGTGGTGAGCGCCCTGGCGCCGTACACGAGGAAGTTGGTGAAAGTCCGCTGGTCTTTGGTGAGCTCGGCAAAGAGGTGGCTGTTGGAGGAGATGAAGGGACCAAAGTATTCGGTGTCGATGCCGAACGCCTGTTCGGCGCCAGCGTACTGTTCGGCCTGGCCTACGAAAAACTCCTGCAGGCCTTTGCGCGTGCGCGGATTGAGCGTGTCGAAGATCTGGTCGAGGTCGGTGGTGCCTTTCCCCGCACCAGCCGGCAATGTCGAGCCGGCGGGTAGCACTGGCGCGTTGTTGGGGCCCGGCGAGAGTTCCACGTAGCGGCCGGCGACCGTTGTCAGTGAGGGTACCCTCACCTGGGCGCTGGTGCCCTTGTGCAGCGGCACCAGCGAGCCTTCGATGTGGATCGTAATCAACGCCCTGTAGCCGTGGGGGGTAAGAGCGATCGTCGTGACGTTCCCAACCGGCACTCCGCCGACCAGTACCTGGTCGCCGAGCACGAGCTGGCTGTCATTTTCCAGCTCGAACTTGTAGCTGGCGCCCTTGCCGGTACCGAATACGAGGTAGGCGAGAACCGCCACCACCAACGCCAGCGCGCCGACCGCCAGCCAACGGCCGAGGCCGCGGGGGGGCGGGGAGGCCGGACGCAGCGGTCCCGGAGGGCCACCCTGGGGCGGCAGCGGACCGGGCGTGCCGCCTGTCCGCGGCGGTGGTGTGGTCGTTGCCATCTCACCCACCGCCCGTGGGATCTGGGATCGCCGCCGCTGAGGGCTTGCCGGAGACATTCGGCTCGGGAATCTCGCCGATCTGCGAGATCAGCTGCAGCCACTGGCTGGGGGTGAGCGGTGAGCCGGAGACATCGGCCGCGCGGGCACCGCCGCGGGCGGCGCTGGCCGAGGTGAAGGCGACATGGATCAGGCCGTGGTCGCCGGGCAGGGTCAGCGTGTTGTCGCTGCCCGGATAGCTGTTGGCGCTGACGATCTGCGAGGGCTTCATCGTGCCCTGCAGGCGCAGCAGCCGGCGCACCGCGATTTCGGTGACCGAGCCCGCTCCTTCGTGCCCGGCGACCGGGGTGCCGTCGACCGCCGAGATGTCCACGGCATCGCCCGCGGCGGCGCCAATCGCGTTGCCGGTGGTGGAAGCGTTCGCGGTGGTAGTGCAGCCTGCCGCCGACACCGTCGGGCTCAACCCGGACACCGACAGGAACTCGAGCGTTGCCAGCACACGCCGGTCGACCTCGCCGGCACGCACCGCGCCGCGCTCGCACGTAGGCAGGTTGACGCCGGGGTCGCGCAGCACCAGTTGCTCCAGCTGCGGCTTGGACGCCAGCAGCACCTGCCCCACCGTCGGCGAAGTCGCCAGGAAGGGGTTCTCGCCTTTAGCTCTGAACACCGAGGTCTCTTCCAGGCGCACCCAGCCGTCGAGGATCGGCTTGGGGTCGATCAATGGCGCGCCCGCGCCGGCGGGACGGATCTGGAACAGCATGTGTCCTTCGCCCGTCGCCGTCGCGGTTTGCCCGGAAGCGGCCTGCCCGACGGCGGGCGCAGATGCCACGCCTTCCCCTTCGCCGGTGCCGACATGCCCGAGCACTGTGCCCGCCAGCACCTGCACACCTGGACGCAGCGAGTTGAGATAGACCTCGTTGGGCCCGGCCTGGAACTGGTGCGGTGGGGCGCCCGCGCCGCTCGACGCGGGCGTGGGGAGCGTGGGCGGCGGCGCGGTGGGCTTGGACGGTGGGGGCGTTTCAAGAGCGTTTGCCGCTCCCATCGCCAGGCCAGTGGTGACCGCGGCCTGCGAAAGCGGCGAATGCGGCTGCACGCCGGCGCTGGCGGGCGCGCTTGGAGTGGGGCCGACGCCGCTGCCAGCGCTACTTGGGTGCGCGATCCGCGTGCTTATGGCCGTGTCCACACGCGGTTCCAGAACCGGGTAGAGCGAGGCGACGCTGCCCAGCTGCGCGTAGGTATAGGTGTTGCCGTAGGCATCGCGCAGCGAAACGTAGTGCCCGAGCGTCGGGGATTCGCCAACCGCCGTTATTTCGCCGTCCTGCACAGCGATCACGGGCGCTCCGCTCTGCGCGTAGATCATGGTTCCTACCAGTGGCTTGCCGGACACTCCGGGCGCGGCGGGAAAGCCGTCGCTGAAGTGCGCTTCGGCATGCACCGGGAAACGCGATTCGGTAAGGCCGCTGATCGCACTCAACAGTTCCGGGGGCGTCCCGCCGAGCAGCTGCGCCCGCAGCATCACCGCTTCGACATAGGCAGCGGAGTGGTTGTAGGCGTAGATCGCGGTACGGATGTGCTGCGACCCGCCAGCGGCGGCGAGGTAGCGTGCGGCGGCGAAGATCGCGTCGGCTGGGTTGTAGGGGTCCTCGTACCCCGCGCCGGTGGCATCGACCCCGTACTGTGCCCATGAGGACGGCAGGAACTGCATCCAACCCTCGGCGCCGGCACTGGAGACGTTGAGGTCGCGGCCATAGTCGGTCTCGACCTCGTTGATCGCCGCCAGCACCTGCCAGGGGATGCCGTACGCGGTGCCAGCAGCTTGATAGATCGGCAGCAGGAACGGGGGTACCCGGAAGCTTTCGATGAAGAAGTCGGGGATCCCACCGATCGCCTCACCGAGCGCCCCGGGCAGTGGCGGGGTGAGCGACGAGGGCGGCGGTGCCGGCGCGGTGGGAGCGTGCCCAGGGGAGCTCTTGCCGGTGTTCTTGCCCTTGCCTGCCCTGCCCCCGGCGTGGGTATTGCGGTGGGCGCCGCTGGTGGGGGTTGAATGTCCACTCACCGCGCCGGGAGTGCTTGGCGCCTGCGGGCTCTGGCTGCGCACTTTGGGCGCGGTGGTGGTTGGGGTTGTTTCGCCCGCGCCCCGCGACGTGGGTGGGCTCGCTTCCGGGGCTGGCGTGGTTTCGGTTTCCGTGGGCGCTTCGCCCACCTGCCCATGTACCCCCACCGGCGCTTCGGGCGCCGGCACGGTCGTGGTTGTGGTGCCGGGCGTCGAGGTGGAAGCTTCTTCGGATTCGGAGGTCGACCCGCTCGATGCGCCCTGCGCGGCGGTCACACCCGCCACCGATCCGATCAGCACGAGCACCCCCGCAAGGGCCATGCCTCGACGGAGGCGCAGTCGCACAGACATCGCGCCCGCCAACCACGCGGCGCGCAGAAGGAAGCCCCGACGCAAGCGGGCCATCGCCGAAGCTGCCCCGCTGGGGGCGGAAGAGGGTGGTTTTGGGCCGGCGGGGCTCATCGATCAGTTGCCGAGCAGGTAGTTGAGCAGCATCCCGCCGGCTTCGGCGCTTTCGCTCGGCGGCGTGTAGTAGGTGGTGCCGGCGCTCGCTCCTCCGACTGGCTGGGCGGCAGCCTGCGGGGCTCCGGCGGCAGGCGCGCCGCCGGCTGCGCTCGTTGACGCTTCGGAGCCGGGGTACTCCGCCATCGCCTGCGACAACGTGGCACCTTTGAGCATCGCCTCGACACGCGCCATCGCTACCGAGGTGTCGCTGGCCTGCGCGTCGGCGCTCGCCGTGTGCGCGCTCGCTGCCGAGGCTCCTTCCGAGGGGATGAAGTTGGCGCGGCATTCGGGAACGACCACGATTTTGTAGCCGACACAGGTTTTCCCAACCACGGCCGCGCGGGCGAAGTGGCCGAGCGAGTCGTAGCCGTTGACCGAGCCGGCACCCATGAAGATGAAGTCGAGCAGGCGCTCGACACCGCCGGTGGCGCGCAGGCTGGAGAAGAGTTCAGAGAGGCTACTCGCGAACGGCTTGGCGGCACCGCCCAGCGCCTCGATGCGGTGCAGCAGCGGCTGGGTGTTGACGAGCGCTTTACCGATCTTCCCCGAGGAGGCGCCGAGGGTTTTGAAGAACTGCGTTGTACTAGCTGAGAAAGGTCCGAAATTGTGGAATATGCGGTTAATGCCCGGCGCCGCGACGTTGAGGTCGGCGAAGGTCGGGATCGACTGTTCGGCGAACGCTTCCAAATGCTTTATGTAGGGACCGAGCTCGCGCACGAAGGCGGGGAATTCGTGCAGGTTGGTCGCTAGTTCGGAGCGGTGGCGGGCAGTCGCCGCCCCAACGGCGCCGCTCTTGGCGAAGAATTCCGCGAACGCATGGCGTTCGCGGGTGGCCGGGATCAGCGCCCGGTTGCCTTCTTCGGCAAGGTTGCCAAGCACCTTGTTCTCCGCGGCGAGCATTCCCAACAGCTTTTCCAGTTCCCGCAGCGTCGGGTTGGAGCGGTGCAAAACGGCGCTTAGGTCGCTGGCGCGCCCGGCGAAGGTAGCACCGAGTTCGTTGAGGATGATCGACAGGCGCTGGTTCTCGGGCAGGTGGCCGATATCGCTGAGCAGGTCGACGCCAACCGGGCTGGAGGTGTTGGTCACCGGCAGCAGATAGTCGCCGGCGCCTTCCTGCCCAGCCGGGATCCGGTGCAGTGGCGACGGCAGCGGCGAGCCTTCCGCGCGCGCCTGGGTGGGCAGGCAGTCGACGTACTTCTCGCCGATCAGCGCCTGCGGTTCGATCGTGCAGGAAGCATCGGCGCGGAAGTCCTGGAAGCCGGGGTTTTCGATGTTCAGCGTGACACCCGCCTTGCCGTGAGGGGTCGGTACGACCGTGCCGACCGTGCCGACTTTGACGCCGTCGATCTTGACGTTCTCGCTGGTGACAAGGTTGCCGGCGTCGTCGAAGATCGCGTACACCGTGTAGCCACCGCTAGAACCGCCCGCGGAGGAGGCGAGCAGGATTACGACCACCGCCGCGGCGATGCCCGCACCGCCGGCAATCGCCGCGGCTACTCCTCTCCTCCTTGCCCCAACAGCCCACTTCCTCACAGCTGCCCCAATCTCCTGTTGTCCCGAACAGTGAGCGACCCCCGTTCGATGGGGTGCCCGCTCGCCGCCGCTCGCGGTGACGTTCGCCTGGGCGAACGTCACCGCTTGCGATTTACCTCTGCGTCATCTCTTCCCAGTAGACCTAATTAGACCTGATGCCTATTTTCTGACACTCTTTTTCGGGCACGGCGCGCTGTAGGTCTTCGTGACCGATTCGCCGTTCTCGAATTTCATTTCGGCCTTCAGCGGGAAGCCACCCTTCGGGCACTTGTTGGGGAGCGTGCCATAGGAGACGACTTTGCCGTGCTTGCGGTAGTAGGCGCCGACCTTGAGGTCGATCGCTTCGGTCGACACCGCCGCTGCCCCGGGCACCGATTCGATCAACGGCACTTCGGACTCGAACTCGAACGAGAAGGGCGGGCTCGCCGGATGAATCGTCCCGCCGACGTACACCTGCGCCGAAATCGGCGAGGGGGCATTGGCGTAGAAGATCAATTCCCCTTTGGGGGCGAAGAAGGCCTGCACGGTGCCTTTCTCTTTGATCGGTTCCCCGGCGATCGTGTCCGAGGCTTCGGCCGACCCAAGCGCGCTGGCCTGCGACTTCTTGGGGCACCCTTCGGGGCCCTTTTCTTCGAGGATGTGCAGCGTGCAGGTTACGAAGCCGGCGGTGTGCAGCTTCGCGCCGGCTGGCAACCATACGTTGACGCCTCGCAGCTGCGAGGGGGCATCGCCGGTCACTTCGGTGCCTCTGATCGTGAATTCAAATTCGACGGCGGCGGGCGCGCCGAGGATGTCGCCGCTGTCGTGCAAGCCCTTCAGCGGAACTGGCACGGCTTTGAGCGTGACGACGGGTGTCGCCGAGGCGGCAGCCGGCAAGACGGCCAGGACTCCGCCGACGGCGAGGGCAAGGCAGAGCAGCGCTTTTTTGCTAGACGAGGGGCTTAGCTTGCCGGCCCTAGGCCGGCTGAGCCACCCTCGCGTGGTGGATGCGATGCGCATCATCAGCTTCTCTCTCCTCCGTATGTTGACGTAGACAGGTCGCCTTCGATCCGGGTAGCTCCGAACCATGCGGCCCGGCGACATCGAGACCCCCTGAGCCTTCACGACTCTGGGAATGTGGCGATTCTCTTCCCAACTCTACCCACCGCGGCCGATGGCTTCAAGTTAGAGGGAAACGATGCACCACCTACGCCCCTTTTGGTCACCTTTGAAGATTCCACCCGCCGACCAAATTCAGTCCGCATAGCCCGAACACCTCATCGGCTCTTTGGAAACCTAAGGCTTGAGCTTAGGGTTAGATCGATGCCCGCAGCGCACATCTCGCCCATATCAGCCATCCCAACGTCACGGTCGGCGGAGACGTTGTTCTCCGCATTCCAACGCCACGATCGGCGGAGGCATCGTTCTCCGCCACGAGGCGCGGAGGGCGTCGGGTGGTTTGATACAGGTCCCGATTCCCTCAGGAGGAGACCGATGGACTTCCAGCTCAGCGCCCGCTGCCTCGACTTCAAAGCGCGCCTCACAACTTTTATGGACGAGTACGTCCTGCCGGCCGAGCCCGTGTACGAGCGCCAGTTGCGCGAGCCCAGCGGGGCAGATGGGGCGGGTGGGGGTCTCGTGGCGGGTGGGGCCGGGGCGGGTGGGGGTCTCGTGGCGGGTGGGGCCGGGGCGGGTGGGGGTCTCGTGGCGGGTGGGGCCGGGGCGGGTGGGGGTCTCGTGGCGGGTGGGGCCGGGGCGGGTGGGGGTCTCGTGGCGGGTGGGGCCGGGGCGGGTGGGGGTCTCGTGGCGGGTGGGGCCGGGGCGGGTGGGGGGCCCAATCAACCGCGGGTGATGGAGGAACTGAAGAAGCGTGCCCGCGAACAGGGTCTGTGGAACATGTTTCTGCCCGACCCCGAGCACGGGGCCGGGCTCTCCAACGGCGACTACGCCCCGCTCGCCGAGATCCTTGGACGCAGCCACATCGCCTCGGAGGCATGCAACTGCTCGGCGCCCGACACCGGCAACATGGAGGTGCTGCATCTATTCGCCACCGAGGAGCAGCGCGAACGGTGGCTCGATCCGCTGCTCGCCGGAGAGATCCGTTCCGCGTTCGCAATGACCGAGCCCAACGTCGCCTCCTCGGACGCCACCAACATCGCACTGCGGATCGAGCGCGACGGCGACCAGTATGTGCTCAACGGGCGCAAGTGGTGGATTTCCGGGGTGCTGCACCCACACTGCAAGATCATGATCGTGATGGGCAAGACCCGCGCCGACGGTCCGCGCCACGCCCAACAGAGCATGGTGCTCGTGCCACTCGACACCCCCGGCGTGCAGGTTCTGCGCGGGCTACCGGTGTTCGGCTACCACGACCACGAGGGGCACACCGAAATCCTGTTCGAGGACGTGCGCGTCCCCGCCGCCAACTTGATCGCGGGCGAGGGCGAGGGCTTCATGATCGCCCAGGCGCGGCTCGGGCCAGGCCGCATCCACCACTGCATGCGCTCCCTCGGCGCCGCCGAGCGGGCGCTCGAGGCTATGTGCGAACGCGCTGTAGGGCGCATCACCTTCGGCCAGCCACTCGCCGCGCGCGCCAACATCCAGGATTGGATCGCCGAGTCGCGGATCGAGATCGAGATGGCGCGGCTGCTGATCCTGAAGGCCGCCTGGCTGATGGACACCGTCGGCAATCGCCAGGCGCGCACCGAGATCTCAGCGATCAAGGTCGCCGCCCCCAACATCGCGCTAAAGGTGATCGACCGCGCGATCCAGGTGCATGGCGGCGGCGGCGTATCCGATGACTTCCCACTCGCCTGGATGTACGCCCATCTGCGCACCCTGCGCCTCGCCGACGGCCCCGATGAGGTGCACAAGCTCTCGATCGCCCGCCGCGAGCTGGCACCCTACCTACCGCGAGAGTAACCGTCGTCGAGCGCCTCCATGACCTCGGTGTCGCGCGCTTCTTTTTCGGAGGCCAACCCTTTACAAAACGAAGGGTTGGCCTCCGCAAAGACTGACATCACCCCGCTCCCACCACCGTCTCTATCCCCATCCCACCTGGCGCCTCCGGCGGCGGGCCGGGAGCGCCGCCACGTCGCCGCGGTCTGGCTGGGCAACACTCTGCTGACGCTGCTCGCCGGATTGGCCGCCGCGATCCCAGTGATCAGCGCCACCGTCAAGGCGGTACAAGCCGGCTGGGTGCCGGTAGCCGACCGCGGGATCATCGCCACCCGCGCCCACGACGTCTTCACCTCGCACATGCCGCTCGTCGGCCAGTACACGCTCGCCGGCGAAGTGACCGGCCGCGTGACCCACAGCCTTGGACCGATGCTCTTCTGGCTGTTGGCCCCCGCCGCCTACAACGGCAGCGACGCCGGCATGACGATCACGATGGGCACCTTCAACACGCTTTGCATCGTTGGCTGCGTCGCGCTCGCCCGCCGCCGCGGGGGACGCGCGCTGATGGTGATGACCGCCTGCGCGATCGCGCTGATGTGTCAGTCGCTGGCGACGGAGACCTTCCACGACGTATGGAACCCCTCGGCCGGCCTGTTCCCGTTCACGCTGCTGATCTTCCTCTGCTGGTCACTGGCTTGCGGGGAATACCGGCTGCTGCCGCTGACGGTGCTGGTGGCAAGCTTCGTCGTGCAGACACACCTCACCTACCTTCCCCCCACCGTCGGGCTGCTCGCCGTCGGGCTCGGCGGTCTCGCGGCGGAATGGGCCATCCGGCACAGGCGAGGGGCTGCCCGCCGGCGCCGACGCCCTGTACTTCTGTGGGGTCTTGCCACCGTGCTCGTCGCCGCGTTCTGCTGGAGCGCCACGGTTTACGGGCAGCTAACCGAACACCCCGGCAACCTCACGCTGGTGGCGGAAGCAGCCAGCCGGCACAAGACCACGCTTGGCGACGAGGTCGGCTGGCACGCGGTTGTGCACGCGATCGGGATTACGCCCTGGTGGCTGCAGACTCCAAAGAGCCGCTGGCAGCGCAAGTACGAAGTCCGCTCGACCCCCGACTCGCTCGCTCGGAGCTCGACAATCGCAATGCTCGCCGCCCTCGCGCTCGTCGCGATCGTCGCACTGGTACGCCGCCGCCGCGACCTGGCGACCCTCGCGCTGACGGCACTCGCGCTATGCCCGGGGCTGGCGGCCGTCGCCGCCTCCACGCCCACCCCGCGGCGCTTGTCGGCCACGCTGGGTTACACCATGTGGTGGGGCTCGCAGGCAGGGATGGTCGTGTGGCTGGCGCTCGCGTGGGTGCTGCTGTTGGTGACTGGTTGGGTACTGCGGAAGGCCCTCTCCGCAGCTCGCCCCACTGGGCGGTTCGCCGCAGCCCCGCTGGTCCCGACGATCCTCACGCTCGCCGGCATCGGCGCAACCGCGGTCGTGGGGAACGCCGTCGCCGCGCAAGGCACCTCCGACGAACACGCCGTGACCTACAAGCCGATCAAAACGATCGACGCACGCCTCGCGCGGCTGATCCCGCGCGGCGGCAACGTGCTGCTGGAGGGCGAACTGGACGGCGCCACGATGCCCATCAAACCGGCGGTGCGCTACTTCCTCGTCGCCCGCGGCACCCGCGTGCTCGCCCCCGGATCGTTCCTTCGGTTGGGCGGTTGGTATGAGCTCTACAAACGCCCCTACCGGGAAGCGCTGTACCTCAGTGACGTGCCTCACCCACCGGCCAGGCACGTGCCGCTCGCCTTCTCTGTCAGCTTCAGCGAAGGACGAACGGTGAACACGCTGTACGTGTGGCGCTCGGCCAAACCGGGCCGCTGAGCCGGCCGGGGCTCGCGGACATACCTGCGCCCACCGCGGCGCCGTGAGCCCGTTCGCGCCAACTTGGACAGTCACAATGAGACGGCCGATGCGCGCTACGCTTTGACGGATGCGTGCATTGGTGCTGGATCCTCCCACCGCAGGCCTCGAACCACTGCTCGAGCGCAGACGCCGCTCCGGGTTGGATCGCCTCGATGAGGTGTGGGACGGTGTGCTTCACATGGTGCCCGCCCCAACCTATGAGCACGGGGATCTCGAAAGCCAACTGCATAGGATTCTCGGACCGCTCGCCCACCAGGCCGGTCTGACGATGATCGGGCCGAGCAATCTCGGCGAGGGCGAACACGACTTCCGTGTGCCAGACAGCGCCCTGCACCGGCCCGGTGCATCGGGTGCATGGCATCCAACCGCCGCGCTGGTGGTGGAGATCGTCTCGCCGGGCGACGAGAGTTGGGACAAGCTTCCGTTCTACGCCGCCCACAATGTCGACGAGGCACTGATCGTCGACCCCGCCAAGCGGTCGGTCGATTGGCTGGCGTTGAGCGACAGCAAATACAGGCCGATCGAGCACAGCGGGTTGGTCGCCCTGGGCGCGAGTGAGCTTGTCGAGCGGATCGACTGGCCGACCACCGAATAAGCGGCCGCTCGGGGAAAGCTACGCCGCAACCATCCGACTCTCCAGGTGGGCGCCCACCTTGCGCTTGACCCGCTGCAGCGCGTTGTCCACCGTCTTGGTGTCGCAGGCGAGGTGCTCCCCCACCTGCTCGTAAGAGCAGCCATCCAGGTACAGCGACAGCACGCGGCTCTCGAGCTCCGACAACGCCGTGGAGAGGCAGCCCACCAGCGAGCGCAGCTCCTCGGAGGAGATCACCTGGTTGGCAGGATCGTGCACCGTGGGGCCCGGCAGCACCTGATCGAGCGTGGGGGCATCCTCCCCGCCCGCCGCGGGCGTGGCGGAGAAGGAGACGTACTGGTTGAGCGGCGTGTGCTTGTTGCGTGTGGCGGTCTTCACGGCCGTGATGATCTGGCGGGTGATGCACAGCTCCGCGAAGTTGCGAAAGCTCGACTCACGATCGGTGCGGAAGTCGCGGATCGCCTTGTAGAGGCCTACGAGTCCCTCTTGGATGAGGTCGTCGGAGTCGCCACCGGCAAGGAAGTACGAGGAAGCCTTCAACCGCACAAAGCCGTGATAGCGGCGCACCAGACGGTCGTAGGCCGTGCGATCGCCCTGCTTTGCCAGGGCAATCAGGAAGCCATCATCAACCTTGACTTCAGATTGAAGGTTACGGGAGATACGTGCCACGAGCAGGTCCCTTCTCGGGCTAAGCAGCCCGGATCGCTCAGTGGCGCACTCCTCCCCTGGCGCCAACGACTATGGAATTGACTACATCTCAAGCTTAGGTAAAGCGTTACAGGCGCGAGATTGGCACAGTTATGACGCGTTGTCAAGAGGTCGGCGACGATTGTGCAAGATCTCGTACAAGATCGCCGCCGCCGCCGCGCTCACCCCCGCCGACTCGATCCGCCCAAACAGCGGCAGCGCGATCAACTCGTCGCAAACGCCCGCCACTCGGGGACGCACGCCGCGGCCCTCGCTGCCAAGTACCACCACCACGCCGCCGCGGTAGTCGGGGCGGTCATACGGCGTGGCGGCGTCGGCGCTCGCTCCATAGCACCAGCACCCCGCCTTCTGGGCTTCGCCGAGGAAGTCCGCGAGGTTGCGCACCCGCGCCACCCGCAGATGCTCGACGGCGCCGGCCGATGCCTTGCACACCGCGGGCGTCACCTCGGCGGCGCGCCGCTCGGGGATCACGACCCCGGTAGCACCCACACACTCCGCCGTGCGACAGATCGAGCCAAGGTTCTGGGGATCCTGCACCTGGTCGAGCGCCACGATCAGGGGATCCGGCTTGGCCAGCAACTCATGCGCGGCAACATAGGGATAGCCACCGGCTTGTACGCAGATGCCTTGATGAGACTCAGAGCCACAGCGGCGCGCAATCTCCTGTGCCGAGTGGATCTCAACGCTTACACCGGCCAGCCACGTTTCACGCGTGGTGGCGTCGGTCACCCAGGGCACGTCAATGGCATGCGAGCGCTGGCCTCGCAGAGCCTCCTTGACGGGGTTACGCCCGTAGAGGATCACAGCGGCAACAACTCAAAGCCCTGGACCACATCCCGCACTTCCCAACCAAGAGCAGCGATCTGATCGCGCAGCTTATCGGCAGCGGCGAAGTCCCGGACCGCGCGGGCGCTCAGACGCTCTTCGGCGAGCCTGCGAACCGTCTCGGGCGCATCCCTCGGGCGATCGAGTAGCGATTCGAGACCCAGGACGCCAAGCATCTCGCGCAGGTCTCCATCTCCCATCACCCCCAGGTGAGCGGCCCCATGCAACCACTCGTTCAACACCGCCAGCGCCGCGGGTGTGTTGAAGTCATTCGCGAGCATCTCAAAGAAACCGTCGCGGAGGGAGCGCAGCTGAGCGTCGCCGGTCTCCCCAGGCGAGAGTCGTCTGGCCGCCTCGCGTATCCGTCGGACGTTTGCACGAGCCTGCTCCAGCGTGTCGGTCGAGAAGGCCAGCGGCTGACGGTAGTGACCAGAGATTATGTACATCACGATCGCCTCGGCGCCGTACTGCTCCAGTACCTCATGCAGGAGGGCCGTGTTGCCAACCGACTTGGCCATCTTCTCGCCTGTGAACTGGATCATGCCGTTGTGCATCCAGAGCGCGGCAAGCTCCGACCCGCGGGCGCTGCGTGTCTGAGCAGCCTCGTTCTCATGGTGCGGGAAGAGCAGATCCGATCCGCCACCGTGAATGTCGAAGCCCACACCGAGAAACTTCTCGGCCATCGCTGAGCACTCGATATGCCAGCCGGGCCGCCCGTCGCCCCAAGGCGAGGCCCAATACGTGTCCTCGCCCTCCTTGTGTGCCTTCCAGAGAGCGAAATCGAGGGGGTCCTCCTTGCGCTCGGCACTCTCGACCCCCTCGCCCTGGTCCATCTTGTCGAGTTGCCTGTGAGACAGGCTGCCGTAGTCGGGGTCGGAGCGGACGCGGAAATGAACGTCCCCCTCGACGCTATAGGCGTGGCCGCGGTCGATCAGCGCCTGGATGTAATCGACGATCGGCCCCATCGTCTCGGAGGCGAATGGCTCGTGATCGGGCCGCCCAAGCCCGAGGGCGTCGGTGTCCTCCCTGTAGCGAGCCGTCATCTCAGCAGCCAGCTCGGCACTCTTACGGCCCTGCGCGCGGGCGGCATCGTAGATCTTGTCGTTGACGTCGGTGACATTGATGACGAGGTTGACTTCAAAGCCCTCGTGCTCGAGAAAGCGCTTCAACAAGCTGAAGATCACAAACGGGCGGGCATTGCCGACATGGATGCGGCTGTAGACCGTTGGCCCGCACGCGTATATGCCAACACGGCCGGGATCGCGAGGTTCAAGCTTCTGAAGCCGCCCAGTAGGTGTGTCTTCTAGATAGATGTCGCGCATGACGCGCGAAACCCTAGCGGCTGCTCAAGCTGGCAACGGCCAGCGCCGCCACGCCCTCGCCACGACCGACGAAGCCCATGCCCTCGCCGGTGGTGGCCTTCACGTTGACGCGCGTCACCGGCAGATTCAATGTGAGTGCCAGTCGCTCGCGGATCTCCAGCCGGTGAGGGCCGAGCTTCGGTGCCTCCATGATCACGGTGCAGTCGATGTTCTCGATTTCCAAGCCGGCCGCGATTACGGTGGTGAGGACCGTCTCCAACAGACCGAGCGAATCGGCGCCGCGATAGTGCTCGTCAGTGTCGGGGAAGTGCTCGCCGATGTCGCCCAGCCCGGCGGCACCGAGCAAAGCGTCGATCACCGCGTGGGTGAGCACGTCAGCGTCGGAGTGCCCCTCCAGGCCGCGTTCGTGCGGGACCTCCACGCCGCCGAGGATCAGCCGGCGGCCGGCGGCGAAGCGATGACAGTCGTAGCCGATCCCGCTGAGGCTCATCGCACGACCGCACCGATCGGCTCCAGCCGCCGGGCGCGGCCCTCGAACACGCACAGCTCGCGTACGCCCACGCTCTCCAGCAGCTCGAGCGCCTGCTCGTAGTCGGCGCCCACGTCCCGCGGACGGTGGGCGTCGCTGGAAAGGGCTACTGGAACGCCGGCCTCAACGCACATCTCCAGCAGGGCCGGCGCGGGGTAGATCTCTTGCGCGTGCTTGCGCAGCCCCGCCGTGGATAGCTCGATGGCGATCCCCGATTCCGCGATGCCCTCGATTGCGAGCTCGTAGTAGTGGCGCAAGTCGCCTTCCGGCCACGGGCGGTGGGGGTCGGCCGGACCCCAAATCTTCACCAGATCGGGATGGGCGAGAATGTCGAAGAGCCCGCTGCGCGCGGCCTCCCCCAATGTCTGGAAGTAGCGCCGCCAGATCTCCTCCGCGCTGCGGGTGGTGCTCCATACGCTGTACTCCTCCATGTCGAGCGACTCGTCGCGCAGGAAGTGCACCGAGCCGACCACGTAGTCGAAGGGGTACGCCTCCAGCAAGTTGGCCGTCCGGTCCTCGGCCCCGGCGATGAAGTCGGCCTCGATCCCCAGCCGCAGGTTGGTGTCCTCGCGCACAAACCGGCAGTAGTCGTCGAGGTCGTCGATCGCGAATTCCCGCCACAGCGGATGCTGCCACACCTGAAGCGCCTGGCGAAAGCGGTAGATGTGCTCGGAGACACCCAGCTCCGCGATGCCCCGCTCGTCGGCGACCTCGCGGTAGCGCTCAACGTTGGCGGCCGTGAAGTGTGCCGCCGCGGTCGCGTTGAGCTCGTCGGGGCGCAGGTGGAGGTGGTAGTCGGTGAGCATTGGTTGAAAATCGAGGGGCCCGGCTCGCCGGCCTACGGCCGGCTGCGCCACCCTCGTGGGCGATTCAAGCAGGATGCGGCCGCGAAGGCGGCGCAGTTACGGCGTGGAGTCAAGCGGCAGCGGAATCGAGCTGCGCGGCACGGACTCAGCCCCGGCGCGCGATCAGCATCTCTGCCAACGCGAGATCTAACGGCGTCGTGACCTTGAGGTTTTCGCGCGGCGCATCAACCACGACGACCTTGCCCCCGGCGCGCTCGATCAGCCAAGCGTCGTCGGTTGCCTGCGCCAGCACCTCTACGGGCACGTCGAATGCCCGTTCGAGGGCGGCGCGGCGAAAGACCTGCGGCGTCTGCACGGCCCACAGACTCGACCGGTCGAGCGTCTCGATAACCGTCGTGTTCACCCCCACCCCGTCCCCCACCCGCTTGACCGTGTCGGTCACCGGAGCGGCCGCGATCGCCGCGTCCACACCCTCCGCGAGCGCGGCCGCGATCACCCGCTCGGCGAGCTCGCGCGTGAGCAGAGGGCGGGCGGCATCGTGGACGAGTACCGGATCGCCCTCACCGGCGGCAGCAAGCGCGAGGCGCACCGACTCCGAGCGCGTAGCTCCCCCGCGCACCCCGATCGTACCGGCGGGAGCCGCAACGTCGGGGGGCAGCGCCACTACGATCCGCTCGATTGAAGGAACCGCGCAGAGCGCGTCGACGCTCCACTGCAGTAGTGGCTTTCCTGCGAGCGTTACCAACGCCTTGGGACGGTCAGCCCCAAAACGCTCGCCGCGGCCCGCGGCAACGATCAAGGCAACGGTCACGGGAGGCCGACTGTCGCGCACGCGGCAGCGGATCAACTGCCGCGTGCGCGAAAGCCCCTACTACTCAGCCATCGCCAGCTTGCTCGAGGCCGAATTGGCGAGCAACTCGTCGAGATACCCTTCGGCCTCGTCCTCGTCCTTGTCGAGCGCATACATCAGCTCCGAGGCGAGGATCTTCTTGGCGCGCGTGAACATCTGCTTCTCGCCGGTGGACAGACCCTTTTCGCTCTCGCGCAGCGCGAGGTTGCGCACGACCTCGGCGAGCTCGTAAATGTCGCCCGTCTTGATCTTGTCGCGGTTGTGCTTAAACCGGCGGTTCCAGTTCTTGGGCATGTCCGAGACATCGTCTTGGAGCACGTCCAGCACCTTCTTGACGGTTTCCTCGTCGATTACCCTACGCAGGCCTGCGATTCCCGCATTTTCGGTGGGCACCTTGACCGTCATGTCGTTGTGCAGGATCTTGATCGTCAGGTACTCGCGACATTCGCCGAGCACCTCCATGTCCTCCTTCTTGAGAACCTTGCCGGCGCCGTGATGGGGATAGACCACATGGTCGCCCAACTCGAACTCGATGCACTCGACTTCGCTTACGACATCGAGGTCCTCGATCAACTCTGGTTCGATTGCCTGGGGAATGGGAATGACAGTCCTCCTTTGTGATGGAGCCGGCCGGGGATCGGCTCAGCTCTGACTTCAGGCTGCAGGCGTCATGTCTGCAGATAACGGTCCACGAGGTTGATCTCCTGCAGACGGCGAAGTCCCTCGCGGATGTCCTTCGCCCGTATCTCCCCAACTCCCTCGATCGCTTCGAGCTCGGCGTCGGTCGCCGCCAGCAGCTCGTCCAAGCCTCCAAACTCCTTGATGATCTCCGCCACCACCAGCCTCGGCAGCCGGGGGATGCGCCCCAGAATGCGGTGCCCGCGCGGCGCTACCGCGTAGTCGAGCGTGTTGAGCTTGCGGTCGTAGCCCAGCAGCTCGGCGAGGCAGCCGAAGTCGAGCAGGTCCTGGTGGCCGAGTCGCCCCATCTCCTCGTGCGCGGAGGCGAACGCCTCGTCGGAGTAGCCCGCGAGATAGTCCTGCACGAGCGCCGCCTTTTCGGAGGCGGTGCCCACCATCGTCTCCTCCAGCTGCATCTCGATCAGGCGCCCCTCGGTGCCGAGCTCGACGATGTAACGCTCGATCTCTACCGCCATGCGCGTCACCAGCTCCGAGCGCTGCAGCACGGTGAGCACGTCGTGCAGCGTGACGCCACCCTCGAACTCCAAGGCGGTGAGGCGCGTGGATACCTGGTCGAGACGGGTGCGGTACTTCTCCAGTGTGGCGAGCGCCTGGTTGGCCTTGGCGAGCACCACCGGGATGTCCTGCAAGATGTACTTGGTGCCGCCCGAGTACAGCGACACGACCTCACGGCGCTGGGAGATCGCGATCACCAACGCCTCGGTCTGCTTGGAGATGCGCTCGGCGGTGCGGTGACGAGTGCCGGTCTCGAGCGTGAGGATCGTCGGATCGGGCATCAGCTGGACGTTGGCGAGCGCGATCTTGGTGGAGTTGGCGTTGAGGATGATCGCCCCGTCCATCTTCGCCACTTGGTAGAGCAGCGCCGGCGCATAGTCGATGTCGAGCTTGATCCCCCCCGAGAACAGGAAGCTCAGCTCCTCGGGGTCGCCGATCACGATCAGCCCGCCGGTGCGCGCGTGCAGGATGTTCTCCATGCCCTCGCGCAGAGCGGTCCCCGGCGCGACCATCTCCAAGGCCCTCATCAGGCCGGGCTCCGGGCGTGCTTCGCTATCGAAATCTTCGCCGGATCGTGGAGCCACAGCCAGTATTTTACGGCATTGAGCCTAGATTTAGCGCCTCCTCAGCTGCGCCATAGGCAGGCCGAACGCAACTGCTCGGATCGGGCTCTCATGCCGCCACCCGCGCGGGGGTGCGCTGCTCGCGCGGCAGCGCCGCCGCGAGCGCTTCCCGCAGGGTGCCAACCTCGTGCGCCCCCGCGCCGCTGCCAGTGGGGGCCAGGACCCTACTCAGCCCATACCTGGTGGCCTCTTGCAGACGGCGCTCGGGGTGGCCGACCCAGCGCAGCTCGCCCGTGAGCCCCAGCTCGCCGAAGCATGCCAGCGGGGCTCCGGCGGCACCACCCGCACCCTCGCCGCCGTCGGCGCCAATGGCGCCGGCCCCACCGGCGATCGTCACGCCACGGCGGGCGCCCGCCACCGCGAGGGCGATCGCGAGATCGATGCCGGGCTCGTCTATGCGGACGCCGCCGACGACGTTGACGAACACGTCGGCGCTGCCGAGCCCAACGCGGCCGTGGCGGGCGAGGATCGCCAGCACCAGAGCAAGGCGATTGCGGTCGATGCCGGAGGCGACGCGGCGGGGTTGCTCGAGCTCCGAAGGCGCCACCAGCGCCTGCACCTCCACCAGCAGCGGCCGCGACCCCTCCATCGCCGCCAGCATCACGCTCCCAGGAGCGCGGGTGGCTTGGGCGACGAAGCGGCCGGAGGCGTCCAGCACCTCGACCAGGCCGGCCTCGCGCATCTCGAACAGGCCCGCCTCGTTGGTGGAGCCGAAGCGGTTCTTCAGCGCGCGCAGCTCGCGGTAGGGGCGCTCGCGCTCACCTTCAAACTGCAGTACACAGTCCACCAGGTGCTCCAGTACGCGCGGGCCGGCGAGCGCGCCGTCCTTGGTGACGTGCCCTACGAGGATGGTCGCGATCCCGCGGGTCTTGGCTAGCTCCATGATGCGCACCGCCACCTCGCGCACCTGGCCAACCGAGCCGGGAGCGCCGGTGAGCTCGGCGGCGTGGAGGGTCTGCACGGAGTCGATCACACAGGCCTCGGGCGCATGCGCGTCGAGCACGGCGAGCACCGCGTCGAGGTCGGTCTCGGCCACGATCGGCACCGACAATGCGGGGCGGCCGGGGTTCACGTGCAGGCGCTCGGCACGGAGGCGGACCTGCTCGGGGGACTCCTCGGCGCTGACGTACAGCGTGCGGTGGCCGCTCCCCGCGAGGTGGCCGAGCACCATGTTGGTGAGCGTCGACTTGCCGATCCCCGGGGCGCCGCCGAGCAGCACCAGCGAGCCCGGCACGAGGCCACCGCCGAGCACGCGGTCCAGCTCGCCGATGCCCGTCGACAGGCGCGCCAGGGGGGCGGCTCCCACCTCGCCCAGCGGCACCGGCACGAGCGCCGGCCCAGCGTTGCCGCTCTTGCCATCGGAGCGCCCGCCGCGGCCCCGAGCGCCCGCTGTGACGGCAGGCATTCGCTCCTCCACAAGCGTGTTCCACGCCTCACAGCCCTGGCACTGACCGTGCCACTTAGCTGACTGAAAGCCGCACTCAGAGCAGACGTGGATCGATTGCGCGCGAGGCACCCTCGCAGACTACGTGTCTACGAGGACGGCTCGTCCGATTGCGCGCGAGGCACCCTCGCAGACTACGTGTCTACGAGGACGGCTCGTCCGGCTCTACGACGTGCGTGTCATCACCCTCGCCGTCAGGCAATCCCTCACCGGACGGCAGCTCGCCCGCACCCGCGCCGCCACCGGTTTCGGCGCCGACGCCGACCGGTGTCTTCTGCTTCTTGGGCTTGACGATCGTCAGTTTGACCTCGCCCTCCTCACCCTCGGCGGCGGGGTTGACCACGACCGTGGCACCGGGCACAACCTGCTCGCGCAACACGAAGTCGGCGAGCGGGTCCTCGATGTAGCGCTGGATCGCGCGGCGCAGCGGGCGGGCGCCCATCGCCGGGTCCCAGCCCTTCTCGACGAGCAGTTCCTTGGCGGGGTCGGTGAGCTCCAGCTGCAGCTCGCGTTCGGCCATCGACTCGCGGATCCGCAGCAGCAGCAGCTCGACGATCTGCTTGATTTCGTCCTTGCCCAGCTTGTGGAAAACGATCACGTCGTCAATCCTGTTGAGGAACTCGGGCCGGAACACCTTCTTGAGCTCGCCCATGATCCGGTTCTTCATATCGTCGTAGGTGATCCCGGTCTCGTCGTCGGAGACCGCGAAGCCCAGCGGCGTGTTGCGCGCGATCTCGGCAGCGCCGATGTTGGAGGTCATGATCACGATCGCGTGACGGAAGTCCACCGTGCGACCCTGCGCGTCCGTGAGACGGCCGTCCTCAAGGATCTGCAGCAGGATGTTGAACACATCGGGGTGGGCCTTCTCGATCTCGTCGAGCAGCAGCACGCAGTAGGGCTTGCGCCGCACCGCCTCGGTCAGCTGACCGCCCTCGTCGTAACCGATGTAGCCGGGGGGCGAGCCGACCAGACGCGAGACGGCGTGCTTCTCCATGTACTCGGACATGTCGATCCTCACCATCGCGTCCTCGTCGCCGAACAGGAACTCGGCGAGCGTGCGCGCCAGCTCGGTCTTGCCGACGCCGGAGGGGCCAAGGAAGATGAACGAGCCGGTGGGGCGCTTGGGGTCCTTCAGGCCGGCGCGCGAGCGGCGGATCGCCTTCGAGATGACCTCGATCGCGGGGTGCTGGCCAATCACGCGCTTGTGCAGTTCCTCCTCCATCCGCATCAGCTTCTGTGTCTCGGCCTCGGTCAGCTTGAAGACCGGGATGCCGGTCCACATCGAGACGATTTCGGCGATCTCCTCCTCGCCGATCGCGGGGCGCTCGCCCGACTCGCCCGCTTCCCACTCTTCCTCGAGCTCGCGCTTGCGGTGCGTCAGCTTGCGCTCCTGGTCGCGCAGCGCCGCGGCCTTCTCGAACTCCTGGGCCTCGATCGCGCTCTCCTTCTCGCGCCGCGTCGTCTCGATTTCCTCCTCCAACTCGCGGTTGGCCGGCGGTGAGGTCATCGACTTGATCCGCATCCGCGATGCCGCCTCGTCGATCAGGTCGATCGCCTTGTCAGGCAGGAAACGGTCGGAGATGTAACGGTCGGCCAATTCGGCGGCGGCGCGCAGCGCGTCGTCGGTGATCTGCACCTTGTGGTGCTGCTCGTAGCGATCGCGCAAGCCCTGCAGGATCTCCACGGTCTGGTCGATCGAGGGCTCCTCCACGCGGATCTGCTGGAAGCGGCGCTCCAGGGCCGAGTCGCGCTCTAGGTACTTGCGGTACTCGTCCAGCGTGGTGGCGCCGATCGTCTGCAGCTCGCCGCGCGCCAGCGCCGGCTTGAGGATCGAGGCGGCGTCGATCGCGCCCTCGGCGGCGCCCGCGCCGACCAGATTGTGGAGCTCGTCGATGAACAGGATGATGTCCCCGCGCTGGGTGATCTCCTTCATCACCTTCTTCAAGCGCTCCTCAAACTCGCCCCGGTACTTGGAGCCGGCGACCAGCGCGGCAAGGTCGAGCGTGTAGATCTGCTTGTTCTTCAGCAGCTCCGGCACGTCGGAGTTGGTGATCCGCTGGGCGAGACCCTCCACCACCGCGGTCTTGCCGACGCCCGGCTCGCCGATCAGCACCGGGTTGTTCTTGGTGCGCCGCGAGAGGATCTGCATGATCCGCTCGATCTCCGTCTCGCGCCCCACGCAGGGGTCGAGCTTGCCTTCGGAGGCCAGCTTCGTCAGGTTGCGCCCAAACTGGTCGAGCAGCTTCGAGGACTTCTTGCCTTCCGCTCCGCCGCCGGCACCCGCTCCGGCTGCCGCACCCGGCGCGCCGGCGCCCTGGCCCTGGCGGCGGCCGGAGGGACCGGAGAGCATCCGGATCACCTCGTTGCGGATCTTCTCGGAGTCGGCATCGAAGTCGAGCAGGATGCGTGCGGCGACGCCCTCGTTCTCGCGCACCAGGCCGAGCAGGATGTGCTCGGTGCCGATGTAGTTGTGGCCGAGGCTCAGCGCCTCGCGCAGCGCCAGCTCCAGCACCTTCTTGGCGCGCGGCGTGAAGGGGATCTGCCCGGAGGTGACCTCCTCGCCGGAGCCGACGATCCGCACCACCTGGGCGCGGACGCGCTCGACGGTGATGTCGAGGCTCTCCAGCACTCTGGCCGCGAGGCCCTCCTCCTCGCGCAGCAGCCCGAGCAGGATGTGCTCGGTGCCGATGTAGTTGTGCTTGAGCGTGCGCGCCTCTTCCTGCGCGAGAACGACTACCTGACGGGCCCGTTCTGTAAATCGCTCGAACATGGTGCTGGTTACGACCTCTCCGTCTACGATCTGGGTGTAGGTCCGGTCGGTGGGGACGGTGTTCCCGGGGTGGGTAGGGGCTGGTGGGCCTCTATTCCCCTCTTCGTCGCAATCCGCGAGAAAGATGAGCCTCCGAGTCTCATCGCCTCCATAGGACAGTCTACCAACGGGCCCCCCGACCATCCACCGGTAACCGGCGGCTTCACACGCGCGTCGCGCCGCCGGCTGCACGTGGCGCGACCTCGCCGCGCCACGCCAGAGCGCACCGCGGCCCACGGAGGCAGCCAGGGCCCTCTCAGGAGCGCATCGCCGGGAACAGCACGACCTCGCGGATCGAGTCGCACCCGGTGAGCAGCATCACCAGCCGGTCGATGCCGAGGCCGACACCCGCGGTCGGCGGCATGCCCTGCTCGAGCGCCTGCACAAAGGCCTCGTCGTAGGGCATCGTCTCGGCCTCGCCGTCGGTCAGCGTGTCGATCCGCTGCTGCTCGCGGAAGCGTATGCGCTGCTCGTCGGGGTCGATCAGCTCGCTGAAGCCGTTGGCTATCTCCATCCCTGCCGCGAACGCCTCGAAGCGCTCCACGCGCTTGGGATCGCCGGAACGCTCGCGCGCCAGCGGCGAGAGCTCCTTCGGGTAGTCGACGACGAATGTCGGCTGCTCGAGGTTGGGCTCGACGCACTTGGAGAGTAGATCGTCGGCCATTTGAAACCAGGCGAGTCCCTCCGTCTTCAGCTCGGGGCCAACTCGTCCGATCTGAGCGGCCAACGCCTCGGCGGTGGTGTGCTCGGCGAGGTCGATGCCCGACTTCTCCTTGATCGCATCGACGAAGCTGACCCGCTGCCACGGCGCGGAGAAGTCCAGCCCGCCGTCATACCCGCTCGCCGCCGCGGCCGCGCGCACGATCGCTTCGGTGCGCGCCATCGCGCCCTCGTAGTCGGCGTAGGCCTCGTACCACTCGACCATCGTGAACTCCGGGTTGTGCTTGTGCGAGACGCCCTCATTGCGAAAGTCCTTGCCGAGCTCGTAGACCCGCTCCAGGCCGCCGACGATCAGCCGCTTGAGGTAGAGCTCGGTGGCGATCCGCAGGTAGAGGTCGCGGTCGAGCGCGTTGTGGTGGGTGATGAACGGACGCGCCATCGCGCCGCCATAGAGCGGCTGGAGCACGGGCGTCTCGACCTCGATGAAGCCATCGCCGTCGAGCTCTACCCGAATTGCCGAGATGATGCGCGCGCGGTCGATGAACAGCCGCCGGGAGTCCTCGCTTGCGATCAGATCGAGCTCGCGGTGGCGGTAGCGCGTCTCCACGTCTGCGAGGCCGTGATGCTTGTCGGGGGGCGGGCGCAACGCCTTGGCGAGGATCTGAAAGCTCTCCACGCGCAGCGACACCTCGCCGTGGCGGCTGCGCATGGCCCAGCCGTCGACGCCGATCAGGTCGCCGAGGTCGAGGCTCGTGAGCACGTCGAAGCGCTCGCGCCCGAGCATGTCCACACGCGCGTGCAACTGGATCTTGCCGGTGCGGTCGATCAGATCCAGGAACGCCGCCTTGCCGGCACCCCGGCGCGCCGCGATCCTGCCGGCCACGCGGTGGCGCTCGTCGGTTTCCTCACCGGGCGCCAGTCGCTCGTACGCGGGCACGATCGACGCAATCGGCTCGGCACCCGTGAATGAGTGCGGGAACGCGCTTCGATCTTGCTCACGCAGGCGCTGCGCCTTGGCGCGCCGCTCGGCGATCAACTCGGGTAGCCCATGGCGCTGGCTCTCCCCCGGCAGGCCGTGACGCTGACCCTCTTCGGGCGCGCCGTGACGCTGACCCTCTTCGGGCGCGCCGTGACGCTGACCCTCCTCGGGCAGGCCGTGACGCTGACCCTCCTGCGGCTCCTCGGTCCCGCTCATGCGGGGAGGCTACTTGAGCCCGACGTCGATCTTCGTGATCTTGAGCTTGCGCGCCGGCCCACGGGGGACCTGTACGGCGACGGTGTCGCCACGCTTGTGGCCGATCAGCGCGCGGCCGACCGGCGACTCGTTGGAGAGCTTGCTCTCCTCCGGCTTGGCCTCGGCGGAGCCGACGATCGTGTACTTCACCGACTTGCCGGTCTTTTCGTCCTTGACGTGCACCACCGAGCCGACTTGCACTACCTCCGTCGAGAGCTCCTTGGAGTCGATCACGGTCGCCATCCGCAACTTCTCTTGCAGTTGGGCGATCTTGCTCTCGAGCATCGCCTGCTCGTTCTTGGCGTCGTCGTACTCGGAGTTCTCGGAGATATCTCCGAACTCGCGTGCCTCCTTGATCCGTTCGGCGACCTCGCGGCGGCGCGCGGTCGACAGCAGCTCGAGCTCGTCTCTAAGCTTCTCCAGACCTTCAGGGGTGAGGATGACGTCCTTCGGCATGTGGGCGGGTGGGGTTCGGTTCCCGGGATGGATGAGTCGATTACGAACGAAACCCGCCGGTTGAACGGGCCTCACCCGGAAGTGGGCGAGGGGAATCCGAGGCTCGGCGGGCTGCAGCGAGCGCAGCAGTATAGCGGGAGATGTACCAGGGGTAGAACTTCCGCAAATAGCGTGCTGCGCGTTCGCTGCCGAGGTGCTCGGCGGCGCGTTCGATCACCCAGCCGAGCTCTGCCAGTACCTCCGCGGGCGTGGGCCCATGCTCGCGCCCGCGCACCAGTTCCTCGAACAGCCAGGGATTGCCGAGGCAGCCGCGCGCGAGCATCACCGCGGCGACGCCGGTGCGCTCGAACACGTCGCGGATGCCGCCCGCGTCGTTCATCGCGCCGCTGAGGATCACCGGCGCCGGCAGCGATTCGGCCAGCCGCGCGGCGAGCGCGTAGTCGGGAACGCCCTTGTGGTGCACCGCCGCGGAGCGGGGGTGAAAGGCGATCGCGGCGACGCCCGCGTCCGCCACCAAGCGGTGGGCAAGCTCGAAGCCCGCGATCTCCCCGGGGCGCTGACCGGAGCGGAGCTTGACGGTCACCGGCACTGTCGCCCCACATCCCCCTCTCTCGCCTCTCGCGGATGGAGCTCGGCCGGCCGCCGCTTCGGCCGCTCCGGCAACCGCGGCGCGTGCGACGGCGACAGCGCGTTGGGGGTCGGCGAGCAGCGCGACGCCGGCGCCGGTCTTGCATACCTTCGGCACCGGGCAGCCCATGTTGAGGTCGAGCGCGTCGGCTCCCGCGGCGACGGCGGTGGCAGCCGCCGAGCGCATGATCTCGGGGTCGCTGCCAAACAGCTGGATCGAGGTCGGCGGCACAGGATGGGCGACGTCGGGCCGGATCGCGCCCGCCGTGGCGGTACGCGTGTAGGCGCTGTGCTCATCGGGGTGGATCCGCAGCAGCTCGCGCAGCGTGCGCTCGTTGCGGTAGTGGATCGCGTGGCTGGACACCATCTCCGAGACCACCATCCCGGCGCCGTGGCGCTTTGCCTGCAGACGCACAAACCAGTTGCCGATCCCCGCCAGTGGGGCGAGCAGCACGCGGTTGGGTACTCGCAGCCCGCCAAGCTCCCAGGGGTCGGTCAGCTGGGTAGAGGGCATTTGCCCATTATGGCCGCCCGATGCGATCCCCTAAGAGACGCGATTGCGCTCATAGATGAGGCGCAGACCAGTCAGCGTCAACAGGTCGTCGACCGCTTCGATTGTCGTGGCGAACGGGACGATCGCGTGCGCCAGCCCGCCGGTGGCGATCGTCTTCGTCGCCGGGCCCAACTCCTCCCGCAGGCGGTTCACGATCGCATCGACCTGGCCGGCGGTGCCGTACACGATCCCCGAGCGGATCGCGTCGATCGTGGTCTTGCCGATCAGCGCGCGCGGCGCGGTCACATCCACCTTCGGTAGCGCCGCCGCCCGCTCGGTGAGCGCCTCCAGCGAAATCTCAACGCCGGGCGAGATGATCCCCCCGAGGTACTCCCCCTCGGCCGACACCGGGTCGTAAGTGATCGCGGTGCCGAAGTCCACCACCACGCACGGCCCCCCCAGGCGCTCGTGGGCGGCGACCGCGTTGACGAGGCGATCGGGGCCGATCTCGCGTGGGTTGTCGTAGCGGATCGGCATGCCTGTCTTCACGCCCGGCCCCACCGCGATCATCGTGTGCCCGAGATAGCGCTCCGCCATCGCACACCATTCCGGTCCCAACACGGGCACCGTCGAGGAGACGATCGAGGCGTCGATCTCCCGCATCGATACCTGCCGCAGCTCCAGCAGGTTGCGCAGTGCGGCACCCAGCTGGTCGGAGGTGGATTGGCGCACGGTCGCAAAGCGCCAATGCTCGGTTAGCCGCTCCTCGCAGAAGGTTCCAAAATGGGTTTGGGTGTTGCCGACATCGACGGCGAGCAGCATCGCCCGCAAGCCTACCGTCCTCGCGCGCCGATCCTCACTCTGTGGGCCAACCCGGCCAGCCCCCCTTTATGTGGGCCGGCCCTTCTTTCTATATCCTTGGCCGCTCAGCCAAAGAAAGTGGGAGCGATGAGCATCAAGCTGTATGTGCTGCCGGGCTCGCACCCGTGCGCAGCCGTGGAAGAGGCGATGCGACGCAAGGCGATCACCTTCAAGCGGGTGGATCTGCTGCCGATGGTGCAGGTCACAGCTGGCCCACTGCTCTACGGAGGCCGGACGGTGCCGGGAATGCGCATCGACGGCGAGCGGTTGGTGGGCTCTCGCAAGATCATGCGCCGCCTCGAAGAGCTCGCGCCCGAGCCGCCGTTGCTGCCCACCGAGCCCGACGCGCGCGCGCAGGTGCTTGAGGCGGAGCGGTGGGGCGACGAGGTCTTCCAGAGCGTTCCCAGGCGGATCCTCGACGCCGGCTTTATACGTAACCCGGGGGCGATGGAGAGCTACGCGGGCGACGCCAAAATGCCGCTGCCCCGGGTCGTGCTGCGCCCCGCCCTGCCGCTCACCGCCAAAATGATGGCGCGGCTCAACCACGCCGATGACCCCGCGGTGCGCGCCGACCTCGCGGCGCTGCCAGCCAAGCTCGAGCAGGTCGACGCCTGGATCGCCGAGGGCCTGCTGGGCGGCGAGCAGCCCAACGCTGCCGACTTGCAGATCGGCTCCACGATCCGCCTGCTGCAGACGATCGCCGATGTGCGACCGCTGCTCGCCGACCACCGCGCCACCGAGCTCACACGCTACTTCCCGCCGATGGTCGGCGAAATCCCGGCGGGGACGCTGCCGGCGGAGTGGGCGCCGGCGCGCGCGGCCGCGTAGGCGAGCGGCGGCCCGGCCCAGCCCACACCCTCGGTCAGCGGCAGCGCCGCGAGCGCGTCTGCGAGGCGGCTACCGTCGGGGGTGCGCAGCTCGAGGTCCAGCTCCAGCGCCGGGATCAGCACGAAGCGACGGTTGAGAACCTGCTCGTGAGGCAAGCTCATGCGCTCGTGGCTCAGCTCCAGCTGGTCGAGCAGCAGGATGTCGATATCGATCGCGCGTGGCCCATGGCGGGGGCCTCCGTCGGCGCGGCCTAGCTGCTGCTCGAGGCTCTTGACGGCGTCGAGCAGCGCCAGCGGCTCGTATGCGGTGCGCACGCGCAGGCAGGCGTTCAGGAAGCTGGGCTGGTCTGGCAGCTCGCCGACGGGGTCGGTGTCGTATACCGAGGAGGACGCCAGCACCTCGATACCTGCGCCCGGCAGCGCGTCGACCGCCCGCTGCAACTGGGCACGACGGTCGCCGAGGTTGGAACCGAGGCCGAGCAAGCCGATCCGAGCTGGCACGTGGCGAACGCTAGTGGAGTCCCTACACCCGCGCGGCCTCGCCGGCCCGCGCTCCGGCGACCTCGCCGACCTGCGTGCCGCCGTCCTCGCGCAGGCCGATGCGGTTGTGCAGGCGGCGCAGCGGGCGGGGGGCCCACCAGGCGCGCTCTCCGAGGCGGCCCAACAGCGCGGGGACGAGCAGCGCGCGCACGAACGTGGCGTCGATTGCCACCGCCAGCGCGGCGCCGAAGCCCAGCTCCTTGACGAAGAACACGTCGGAGGTCATAAACGCGCCGATCGCCACGCAGAACAGCAGCGCTGCCGCGGTCACCAGGCGCCCGGTGCGCTCGAGGCCGTGCGCGACCGCATCGCGCGCCGGCAAGCCGTCGTCGTGGGCCTCCTTGATGCGGGCGAAGAGAAACACGCCGTAGTCGGTGGAGAGCGCGAAGGCGATGATGAACAACAACACCAGGTTGGACTCCTCCAGGCCACCGATTGGGCTGAAGCCCAGCAACGAGGAAAAGTGGCCGTCCTGGAACACCACCACCAGCAAGCCGGCGCCGACGGCGACCGTCAGCAGGTTCATCACCAGCGCCAGCAGTGGGATCACCAGCGAGCCGGTCATCATGAACAGGAACCCACCGGTGACGATCGCGAGGATCGCGAGCGTCAGAGGTGTATGCGCGGCGATCGCCGCCTTCTGATCGATAAACCACGCGGTGCCGCCGCCCACCAGTAGGGGAGTTCCGCCCGGATTGGTGGGACTCCCACTCGCGAGCGCCCGGAGGTTGTGCACGAGACGCTGGTTGGCGGCTGACCCGACGCTGCCGCGCGGCACCAGTTCGACCGTCCACGTGTCGCGGCCGAGGTAGCGCGGAGGGCCCACCGGGGTGGCCTGGCCGGCGGCCACCGCCTGCGCCCGGTGTGCGAGCTCGGCGACCGCGAGGCCAGCGGTCGCGGGGGCGCGATCCACGATCGTCACCGTCTGCCCGCCGTTGGCGGCGAAGTCGCGCTGGATTCCTTCGGCGACCTCGCGTGGCTGCGCGGAGGCCGGCAGCACGTGCGAATCGGCGGGCGTCAACGCCAAGCGCAGCGCCGGCGAGGCGATCACAAGCAGCAGCGCCGCGGTGCCCAGCGCGACGGCGCCGGGCCGGCGCATGACCGCGCGCGCCAAGCGGTACCAGACGCCGCTCTCGGCCGGTTGCGCGGCGCGTGCGGCGTTACGCTGCAGGCGTGCAGGTGCGAGGGAGTTGATGCGCGGGCCGAGCGCCACCAGCACAGCTGGGAGCACAACTAGCGAGACGGCGCCGGCGGATAGCGACACGATCGCGCCGCCGACTCCCATCGAGTACAGGAAACGCAGCGGCATCACCAGCATCGACGCGGCCGCGCCGGCCACCGCGAGCGAGCTGTACAGCACCGTGCGGCCGGCGGTTTGCAGCGTGCGCGCGATCGCCGCCGCGCTGGCCGCCCGGGTGAGCGGCGCGGCGCCACCCGCGTCGGCGCCGACCGCGCTGCCGGCATCGCCCACCTGGCCACGCGCAAGCTCCTCGCGGTAGCGCGAGAGCACAAACAAGCTGTAGTCGATCCCCAACCCCAGCCCCATCCCGGTGACGAGGTTGGCGGCAAAGATCGAGAGTCCGAGCACCTGGTCGATCAACCGCAGCAGCAGGAATGTGAGCACGATCGCAAACCCACCGACGAACAGCGGCAGCGCAGCCGCCACCAGGCCGCGGAAGACCCAGAAGGAGAGCAGCAGCAGAATCGGGATGGCAAGCGTCTCGGCGCGTTTTAGGTCGGAGGCGGTGCGTTCGTTGATTTCGTGGTAGGTCAGGTCGTCGCCGCCGAAGCGCACGCCGCCGCCGGCCAACTCGGGACTCAGGTGGGCAACCGCCGCGGCGGAGCGATCCGACGTGGCGAAGGCGGCGAGCACGAGCGTGAAGCGGCCGTTGCGTGAGACGAGCGAGGGCAGGTGGGTGGCTGGATAGTCAAGCCCTCGCTGGAAGCCGGGCTGGGTCGCCAGCAGCGCGGCCACCCGTCGCGCCTCGCCGCCGGCGGCAGGATCGTCGCGCACATCGGCGGGGGCTGGCACGAGCGCCACCACGCCGTATTCGGCGGACTGCCCGGTGGCATCTTTGATCGCTCGCAGCACCTGCTGGTTCTGCGCATTGTGAGCCTGGAATTCTGAGTTTTCGCTCTTGAGGATCGTGATGACGGGGAGGCCGATCGCCGCCGCAACCACAAACACCGCGCCGGCGATCAGCAGCACACGCCGCGTGCGCTCGGTCGCCAGCCGCGCGAGGCGGTCCATCATCGCCGGGCCTCAACCGATCGCTGGGCTCGGCTCATCGCCGGGCCCTCGATCATCGCCGCCGCAAGTTGTCGAGTCGAGTCATTCACAAGATTATAAGTGACTGCTAACTAACTGTCAAGGAGGCTCTCACTCCCCCGCCTCCCGCCACACCTCGACCGAGACTTCCTGCACGGGCAGCGCGATCGGAGGCTCTGGCTTGGTGGCCTTCACCCACACCCCTTCGAGCTCGTAGTCTGCCAGCAGACGCTCCGCAATCGAGCTGCATAGCCGCTCGAGCGTGCGATGGGAGCGCTGCTGAGCGACGAGCGCCACGAGCTGGCAGACCTCCCCATAGTCGACCGTGTCCTCAATGCGATCGGTGACGGTCGCATCGCTCTCCCCGACCTCGAGACGGAGGTCCAGCATCAGCCGCTGTCCGACCTCCCGCTCGGCCGCGCTCACCCCGTGGTGGGTGTATAGCGAGAGGCCAGTGATCTCGATCGTCACCGACTCGGCGCCCTCGCCTTCCTCCTCGTCCTCTTCGTAGCGTTCCGGCTCGTCCTCCTGGTCCAGCTCCGGCTCGTCATCGCGGTCCACCGCGTCGTCGGCGTCCCGATCCTCGTCCTCGCCCAAAGCATCGTCGGTCATCGCGCGCCCAAGGTAGCAGCGGCCACGGCCAGCGCGGCGCGTACGGGAGCAACGTCGTGCACGCGCAGCACGGTCGCTCCCCGCTCGTAGGCCAGCACACAGGTGGCGAGGGTGCCGGGGAGCCGACTCTCCACATCGACCGTGCGGCGATGCGCCGCGGAGTTTTCCTCCGCGGCTGGGAGCCCGGCCGCGCCAGCCCCGGCAAGGATCCGCCCGAGAAAGCTCTTGCGCGATGTGCCCACCACCAGCGGGCGCCCCAGTGCGGTCAGCTCGTGCAGCCGGCGCAGCAGTTGGAGGTTGTGCTCGGGCGTCTTGCCGAAGCCGATCCCGGGGTCCAGCAGCACGCGCTCCTCACGGATGCCCTCCCCCACCGCGAACGCGAGGCGCTGCTCGAGGAAAGCCTTCACCTCGTCCACCACATCGCCGTAGCGCGGTTCGCGCTGCATCGTGCGGGGCTCGCCCAGCATGTGCATCAGGCAGCAGTCCGCGCCGCTGTCGGCCACCACCGCCGCCATCTCGGGATCGCCGCGCAAAGCGGTCACGTCGTTGACGAGCGCCGCCCCAGCAGCAAGCGCAGCGCGGGCGACCGACGCCTTGGCCGTGTCGATCGAGATGGTGGGACGGGCAAAGTTCGACCCTCCCGCCGCGACCAGCCCTTCGACGACCGGCAGCACCCGCCGCAGCTCCTCCGCGGCCCCCACCGGCTCGGCCCCCGGCCGCGTCGATTCCCCACCCACATCGAGGATCTCGGCCCCCTCCCCCACCAGCTGCAGGCCATGCGCAACCGCCGCCTCGGGGTCGAGGTAGAGCCCCCCGTCAGAGAACGAGTCGGGCGTCACGTTGACGACGCCCATCAGACGGAAGGGCTTACTCACCCGGGCCTCTTCCTACAGCACGCCGCCGACGAGTGGCTGGGCATGCTTGGCAATGACGCAGTCAGCGAAGCGAGGACGCAGCCGGACGCCGTCAGGCGAGCTCAGGGCGCTCGGGGTCGGCCGCGCGAATGTCAGCCGTGCCGCCGGCCAGCCCGGGCCGCGGCAGCGGACGCGGCACTTCGCGACCGGGGCGCTCCGCCGGCGCGGGCGGCGCGGGCGGCAGCTCGGGCGTGCGGGGCTCCTCGGAGCCGAACACTTCCTGCTCGCTCTTGCCCTCCAGCAGTGCGTTGAACTCCTCCTTCTCGAGCGTCTCGCGCTTGACGAGGATCTCCGAGATCGAGCCGAGGCTCTCACGGTGCTCGGTCAGGATGTCGCGGGCGCGCTGGTGGGCGGCCTCGACGATGCGGCGGACCTCGTCGTCGATCTCACGGGCGATCTCGTCGGAGTAGTCGGGCTCGGTCGAGAACTCGCGGCCGAGGAACGGCTGCGAATGCTCGTGGCCGAACACGCGCGGGCCGAGCTTCTCGGACATGCCGAAGCGCATCACCATCTGCTTGGCGGTGGCGGTGACCTTCTCGAGGTCGTTGGACGCCCCGGTGGTGATCTCGCCGAACACGATCTCCTCCGCCGCGCGGCCACCAAGGGTCATCGCCATCGTGTCGTTGAGCTCCGCGCGCGTCGTCAGGAAGCGGTCCTCCTGGGGCATCGAGATCGTGTAGCCGAGCGCCTGGCCGCGGGAGATCACGGAGATCTTGTGCACCGGGTCGGAGTGCTCGAGGTAGTGGCCGACGATCGCGTGGCCCATCTCGTGGAAGGCGGTGATCAGGCGCTCTTTCTCGCTCATCACGCGCGTCTTCTTCTCGGGGCCGGCGATCACGCGCATGATCCCCTCCTCGAGCTCTTCCTGGCCGATTTCGCGCTTCCCCGTACGGGCCGACAGCAGCGCGGCCTCGTTGATCAGGTTGGAGAGATCGGCGCCGGTGAAGCCCGGCGTCTGGCCGGCGAGCGCATCGATGTCGATCACCTTCGCCAGCGGCTTGCCGCGGGTGTGCACTTCGAGGATCTTCGCGCGGCCCTTGCGGTCGGGGCGATCGACGGCGATCTGGCGGTCGAAGCGCCCGGGGCGCAGCAGCGCGGGGTCGAGGATGTCGGGCCGGTTGGTGGCCGCGATCATGATGATGTTGTCCTTCGCCTCGAACCCGTCCATCTCGACCAGCAGTTGGTTGAGCGTCTGCTCGCGCTCGTCATGGCCGCCGCCGAGGCCCGCGCCGCGGTGGCGCCCGACGGCGTCGATCTCGTCCATGAAGATGATGCAGGGGGAGTTCTGCTTGGCCTGCTCGAACAGGTCGCGCACACGCGAAGCGCCGACGCCGACGAACATCTCCACGAAGTCCGACCCGGAGATCGAGAAGAACGGTACGCCCGCCTCGCCGGCTACGGCGCGCGCGAGCAGCGTCTTGCCGGTGCCGGGCGGCCCGTACAACAGCACGCCGGTGGGGATCCGCGCGCCGAGCGCCTGGAACTTCTTCGGGTTCTCCAAGAACTCCTTGATCTCGTGCAGCTCCTCCACCGCCTCGTCCACGCCGGCGACATCGCGGAAGGTGATCTTCGGGGAGTCGGCCGACAGCCGCTTGGCGCGCGACTTGCCGAACGACATCACCTTCGAGCCGCCCCCCTGGATCTGGTTGAGCAGGAAGATCCAGATGAAGACGAAGATCAGGATCGGCAGCACCGTGACGAGCAGCCCAAGGATCACGCTGCTCTTGTTGGCTTCGATGTTGTAGTGGACCCCCGCGGTATTGAGCTGTTTGATCAGTTCGGGCGCGGCCTGGTCGACATAGCCGATTTCGTACTTTTCTTTGTTTTTGAGTTCGACTTCGAGGGCGTCCGACTTGGTTTTGAAGTTGATCGTCTTGACTTCGCCCTGTGGGATTTCCTTGGTGACCAGCGTCTGGTAGCTATGCGAGCGCCCGTTGTGGGAGCCGCTGGGGAACAGTTTCATCGCGAAGAACACCAGCACGACCACGATCAGGATCGGGAACGCGGCGCTCTTGAAGAAACGGCTCATAGCTGTATCACGGAAGTCCGGGTTGCGGTGGTTCTTGAAGGGAACAACAAGTTCGGTCGATCCCTCTTAGGCGGCCACCAGCCGTCTAGCGTACCACGGACGTTGGGATTTTCCGGTGTTTGAGCGTCCCTCACTACCCCTCCAACGCGGCGACGAACGGGAGGTTGCGGTGGCGCTCGGCGTAGTCGAGTCCATACCCGATCACGAAGCGGTCGGGGATCTCGAAACCGACGTAGCGAGGCGGCTGGCCGATCTTCGAGCGAGCGGGCTTCATCAGCAGCGTGCACACCTCAAGCGTACGGGGGTCGCGCGAGCCAAGGTTGCGCAGCAAGTACTGCAGAGTCAGTCCGGAGTCGACGATGTCCTCGACGATCAGCACATCCCGGTCATCGATCGCGGCGTCAAGATCCTTGAGGATGCGCACCACCCCGGAGGAGTCGGTGGCCGAGCCGTAAGAGGCGACCGCCATGAAGTCGACCTCAACCGGGATCTCGATCTTGCGCATCAGGTCGGAGAGGAAGAACATCGCGCCCTTCAGCACCCCTACCAGCAGCAGCGGGCGGGCGGTGCCGGCATAGTCAAGCGAAATCTCCTGCCCAAGCTCGGCGACGCGCAGTTGCAATTGCTCCGCGTCGACAAGCACCTCGCCGACCTCGGCGGCATGGCCCTCAGCTGCATGGCCCGGGGCGCCGCTTGGATGTATGCGCGCGACGCGCTCCGGGGGCATGACGGCCACGCGGGGGAGTGTAGAGGTACCTGTCGCGATAGCCCGTCGCAGGTGCGGGTACCCGTCTCAAGCGCGCGGCGGCAGGGCGACCATGCGCAGGCGGCCATCCTCGATCACCGCGCCCACCAGCCCGCCGACGTGCAGCTCAGCGCGCCCGCCCCGGTCGGCAAGATCGAGGATCTCCCCCACGCGGGCGCCGGCTTGAGGCACATATGTGCCGGCGGTCCGCTCGGCCAGGCGCACCACCACCAGCCGCGCGAGCGCCGCCGGGAGCGCCCGCAGGCGCTCGATCGCGATGCTCGACTCGCCGCCACGCTCGCCAGCACCGTCGCCCGGCCCGACCGGCTCGCCGCTGGGCGCTCTGTCGCCCGCGATCGAGTCACAACCCAGCTCAGCGTCAACAAGAGCATCGAGCACTTCCGCCTCCTCGCGCAGCAGACGAGCTGTGCGCAGCACGTTCGCTTGTGCGGCCGGATGCACAGCATCGAGCGCCGGCACCAGCCGGTGGCGCACGCGCGCCCGCGCGTACTGCTCGCTGTCGTTGCTGGGATCCTCCCGCCACGGCAGGCTCCGAGCGCGGCAGTAGGCGGCGGTTTGATCGCGCGTGAGCTCCAGCAGCGGCCGCACCAGGCGTCCCTCGCGCGGCGACATCCCCAGCAGAGCGCGCCTGCCGGGCGAGGCGGCGAGACGGTAGAGGATCGTCTCGACCTGGTCGCTGGCGGTATGGCCGGTGGCGATCGATATATCGCGCGGGCCCGCCAAGGTCTCGGCGGCGCCGTAGCGCAGCTCGCGCGCCCACGCCTGCAGGTTGCCGACCTCAGGGCGCCGGTCGGCGCGGACGACCTCGAGCGCCGCCCCCAGCCGCTCGCACAGGGCGCGGCAGTGGCGCTCCTCCGCGTCGGCCTCCGGCCGCAGCCCGTAGTTGACGTGCAGCGCCTGGACCTGCTGCGCCCCGCAGATGCCCACCGCGAGATCGAGCAGGCAAACGGAGTCGCGGCCCCCGGAGAGCATCGCCACAACCGGACCGTTCGCCGGCAGCAGACCACCTGCCCGCACCCGCTGAAGAACCTCCTGCGGGGTCATTGGTTGGCCTCCCGGCTAAGGATCGCTGCGGCGCTGTGCCCCCAGGTCATCGGAGCTGCTCCCGGCCGTCATCCCCGTGCCGAAGCGAGGAACAGCTCCGTGGGCTCAGAGAAGCCCTTCAGACCGACCGCCCCGATCAACTTGAAGGCGAGGCCATCCATGCCCTCGGCAAGGTCGACGACGGCGCGGGTCACCAGCACCTCTCCGCCGGCCGCGCGGGCAACTACGCGCGCCGCCTGGTTGACCTCTCGCCCGAAATAGTCGCCGTCGCGGTAGATCGCCTCGCCGTAGTGGACGCCGATGCGTGGCGGCGGAACCCCCGCGGGCGCACGCGCCTGAAAGCCGACTGCCCAGCGTGTGAGGGCGACCGAGTCGGCGGCCACCACCATCACCTCGTCTCCGAGCGTCTTGAGCACGCGAGCGTCGATCGGCAGCGTGCGCTCGACCTCCTCGACGAAGCGCTCCACCGCGCTCACCGCCTGCTCGTCGCCCTGTTCCTCGGTGAGGCGGGTGTAACCCGCCAGGTCGGCAAACGCGATCGCCACACGCAGGCGACCCGTCTCGGGCTCCTCGGCGCCAACCGTTTCGGCCTCCATGTGGCCGATCACCTCCTGCTCGACGAAGTAGGCGAGGAAGCGACCGTGCACGAAGTTCATCAACGGCGCGGTAAACGGCACCAGCTCGCGGGCGATGCCGTCCATCTGCTCGCCGATCTCCAGGCCCGAGACGCCCTCGCGCATCAGCGGCTCGTGAATGTACATACGGAACAGCCGCACCTCCGTTTCGGCGATCTGGGCGAGCGCCTGCCCATAGACGCGGGCGATCTGGATGAACGCCACCTCGGGCAAACCGGCCTCCAGCACGGCCGCCACGTACTTCAGCATCTCCAGGTCCTCGTCGGACATCGCCTCCACCGCCAGTGCGCTGAGACCGAGCGCCACGAAGATCCGCTCGATCAGCTGCGGTGTCAGGCCGGTCGCGCGCGCTGCCTGGCGCAGCGTGTGGCGACCATCCGAGCCGGACAGGAAATCCTCCAGGTCCCCGAGCGCCAGGCGCCCGTTCTCGGTGGCGTCGCGGATCTGCTCAAGCGTGTAGCCGCGCTCGCGCAGGCGCGCGACGATGCCTACCTGCCGCGCGGCGGGTGCATTCCAGCCGTGGTTGTACTGGGGGATCAGCCCCTCGTTGACCCAGCGCCTCACGGTCCCCGGCGAGACGCCGGCGCGGGCCGCGACCCGCGTGAGGGTGAGCCCGCTCGTGTCGGACGTTCCCATGCAGCGCAGTCTATGGACCGCCCCAGGCGGCAGCGAGTGAGTCGCGGGAACCATTGGCGGTATGGGCGCAGACCGCCGCCGCACCAGATCGGCAGATCTTGCGGCACGCGGTGCATGCGCCCTAAAGTGCTCGCGGATGGCGCCGCGCAAGCCGATCCACCTGCGCCCCACGGCCGAGCTGGCCGAGCGTGTGCTGCTGCCCGGGGATCCCGGGCGGGCGCTGGCGCTGGCACAGCTGCTGATCGAGGGGCCACTGATGTTCAACCACCACCGCGGCCTGTGGGGTTACACCGGGCCGGCGCGCGCCGACGGGCAGCCGTTGACGATCCAGAGCACCGGCATGGGTGGGCCCTCGGCGGCGATCGTGCTGCAAGAGCTGATCGAGCTCGGCGTGCGCCGCGCGATCCGGGTGGGCACGTGCGGCGCACTCGATGGCGGCTTGAAGCTCGGCGATCTGGTGGTGGCGCACGAGGCGCTCGCCGCCGACGGCACCAGCCGCAACCTCGGCGCGGGCGAGCGGATCGCCGCCGACCGCGAGCTGACGGCGGCGCTGGCGGACGCGGCGAACGGAAATGCGACCTCCACGATCGTCAGCACCGACCTCTTCTACGAGCCCGATCGCGGCCGCGAGCGGGAATGGCTCACGGCCGGCGCGATCGCCGTCGAGATGGAGGCCGCCACCCTGTTCGCGGTTGGCGCGCGTGCCCATATCCCGGTGGCGTGCGTGCTCGCGGTGTCCGATCTGCTCGGGGGCGATCCCGAGCAGGGGCGAGAACGCATCGACGACGACGCGCTGCTGGCCGCCGCGGAGGCGATGGGCCACGCAGCGGTTAGCGCACTGGTTTAGACCTTTTTGTCGAAGCCCCGTTTGGCAGCAGCCGGTTTGGCGGTAGCCCGTTTGGCAGCAGCCGGTTTGGCGGTAGCCCGTTTGGCAGCAGCCGGTTTGGCGGTAGCCCGTTTGGCAGCAGCCGGTTTGGCGGTAGCCCGTTTGGCAGCAGCCGGTTTGGCGGTAGCCCGTTTGGCAGCAGCCGGTTTGGCGGTAGCCGGTTTGATGGTTGCCGGTTTGGCGGTAGCCCGTTTGGCGGCAGCCGGTTTGGCTTTGGGTCGCTGGGCGTCGAGCTTGCCCGAAAGCGTCGACAACTGCTCCTCGATCGCCGCCAGGCGCGCCTCGATCCCCTGGCCGGAGAGCGTGCGTCCGATGCGGTGTACCCCATCCTCGATCCCCTCCAACCGCTGCGAAAGCGAACGCAGACGGCGCGTCAGCCGTTCGACATCGGCTGCCGATGGCAGGTTGAGCGCCCCCATCGCCAGCTCCTGCGCCTGGGCTGCCTTCTCACGCGCGTCGGAGGCGCGCCCGAGCGCGCCGTTCAGCAGCGGGTTGTCGAACAGGTCGGTGAGCGCTTTGCCGAGGCGATCCTCCGTGCCGTTGGCAAGGCGCTCACGCAGGCCTTTAGCTGATTCTGCATGGGACATCGGGTACTCCTCGTGTTCGGTCGCAAAATGAACGGGCGGCTCTCAAGCGAGCGGGAGCGGGGCAACGAATAGAGCGGCTAATAGAGGATACGGTGCCAGGGTGGCCGAGCGGCTGTTCCTCTTCGTGCAGATGGAGTTCCCGTGGGAGCTGGGCCCGGCCGACGGCCGCTATCTGCTGCGCAACGGCGCGGACGCCGAGCCGGAGCGGGTGGTGATCGTGGAAACGATCGGCGCCACACCGCGCCGTGGCAGGCTCGGGGCGCGCCGGCGACCGCCGGTGGAGCCGGAGCCGGAGCCCACGACTGTGCCGAGCACTCGCGCGACGGTGATCGACCCCGTGTCGGTGGCGGCGGAGCGCCAGGCGCGCACGTGGTTGGCGCAACTCGACGCCGAGCAGGAGGCACGGGTGGCCGCGATGGCCGTCAACCGTCTGCTGTTCGCCCACCGTCTCGCCACCGCCGACCCCCACGTGCGCGAGCTCTCTCCGGCGCAGGCACTGTCGGTGCGGGCCGGCTGGGGCGAGGGCGAGCAGGTCGCCTACGGACAGTGGTCGCACGCGCGCGAGCTGCGTTGGGGCGAGCACCGCAGGCAACGTCGCGCGACGGTGCTGCGGCCCCAAGAGCGCCTTGCTGCACTGCTGGGCGCGCGCGAGCAGGCGCTGCTGTGCGAGGAGCTCGCGCTGCGTGCCCGCCTCGACCTCGACCAAGGGCGACCGTTGCACGCGGCGCTCGAGCTCGAGCAGGCGTATGCCGCCGCCCTGGCGGAGCTGCCAGCCGAGGACCGCCCCGATCTCGACGCACGGATTCCTGAGCTGGAGCAGCTGCGCCCCGGCGTGGTCGCCGCCGCTCGGGCCGTGCCGGCTGCGCCTGACGAGCAGACGTTGCGCCAGGCGCTCGCCCGTTTGGAAGCCGCACTTCGCGCCCGCACGGCGCTCGGCTCTAATCTGCAATGAAGATGAACCCCACCCCCACAGCCCTCGGCACCTGGAGCGGCGGGCGCTTCATGCATTTCGGCGAGCCACTGGAGGAGGAGCGCTTGAAGGCGCTGCTGCGGCCTGGCGGCGGGATCGACACGGTGATCACGGCCGATGTGTATGGGGAGGGCGCGGCCGACCGACTGTTGGGCGAAGCATTGAAGGGCGTCGATCGCGACAGCTACTGCCTGGTCGGGGCGATCGGGCACGATTTCTACACCGGCGAGCGCGAAGGCGCGAAAGGCTTTCCGCGCTTCACCGACCCGCGGCTGCGCGGCGAGGACGAGTATGCGTCGTACATCCGCGTGGCGACCGAGCGCAGCCTCGAGCGGCTGGGCGTCGAGCGCTTCGACCTGCTGCTGCTGCACAACCCCGATCGCACCGGGTACTCGAACGCCGCGGTGTGGGAGGGGATGCAGGCCGTCCGTGAGGCCGGGCTGACGCGGCTACTCGGCGTGGCGCCAGGCCCCGCCAACGGGTTTACGCTCGACTTGATCGACTGCATCGAGCGTTTCGGCGGCGAGGCGATCGACTGGGCGATGATCATCTTCGGCCCGCTGGAGCCGTGGCCGGGCAAGCTGGTGCTCGACGCCGCAGCCGCGCACGAGGTGAGCCTGATCGCGCGCGTGGTGGACTACGGCGGCCTGTTCCACGACGACGTGCTGCCGGGCCACGAGTTCGCCCCCTACGACCACCGCCGCTTCCGGCCGGATGGCTGGGTGGAGGCGGGCCGCGAGACGCTGGAGTGGATGCGCCCTTACGCTGCCCGCCACGGCTTGACGATGCTGCAACTGGCCTGCCAATGGAGCCTGGCGCACCAGCCCGTGCGCTGTGTGGCGCCGACGCTGATTCAGGAGGCCGGCAAGGACGCGCGCCCGATCGAGGACAAGCGCGCGGAGCTCGCAGCGCTGCCCGCCGAGATCCTGCTGAGCGACGCCGAGGTGGCGGCGTTGCGCGCACGGGGCGACAATGCCGGCTGCATGGCGCTGAAGGGCGCCAACCCTGGCTTCGAGGGCGAGCCACAACCCGATCGCTGGCCACTCACCGGCGAGCTGGCAGAGCTGGCCGAACGCTGGCGGATCGAGCCCGAGCGCGACCTCAGTCGCACCATATAGCGGCCATCGTGTATGCGCTAGAGTAGGCGTATATGTATACGCTTTTGTGCACAGAAGGAGCCCCATATGGCTGCAACCGCGACTATTCGCGTCCGGTCAGACACTCGCGAGCGATTGAAGCGCCTCAGCCGTGACCGTGGACTTAGCACCCCCGATCTCCTTGACTCGTTGGTGCGTAGCGCCGAGGAGGATCAGTTGCTTGTCGCGCATGAGGTAGCAATGGACCGGCTGATGGCCGATCCCAAGCAGGCCGCTTCGTACCGTTCAGAGCTGAGCGCTTGGGATGGCACGCTGCAGGACGGGTTGAAGGACCTATAGGTGAGCACAGTCCCAGCGAGTCGCCAGGGCGATGTGTGGGAGGCGCGCTTGGAGCCCGTAGTGGGCCATGAGCAGGGCGGGACTCGGCCTGTGTTGGTTGTCAGCGTCGACCAGATTTCCTCAGGCCGAGGTGAAATGTGCATCGTCGTGCCCTTCACTCGCACCGATCGCGACACCCCGCTTCATGTCCGCGTCGATCCACCTGAGGGCGGCCTAACCGCGGTTAGCTTCGCACTCACCGAGAACCTGCGCTCTATCTCACGCGAGCGACTCGCCAAGCGACTCGGTAGCGTGCGGGACGCCACCCTCGAACAGGTGCTGAGCCGCATACACCTGCTTACCCGGAAGCCGAAATAAGCTGCAGAGCAGTCACCGGGTGGGTGGGCCTTTGAACCGCGGCGCGCGTTTGCCGAGGAAGGCGGCGATCCCCTCACGCGCGTCGGCGGAGGCGAAGACCGTGGCGAAGCCCTCCTTCTCGGCGGCGATCCCCTCATCGAGGTCGCCCTTGGCGGAGACCTGCTTGATCTGCTCCAGCGCGAGCGGCGCCTGGCCGGCGAGCTTGCGCGCCCACGAGAGGGCCGTGTCGAGCAGTTCGTGGTCGTCCACCACGGCGCTGGCGAGGCCGTACTCGTAGGCTTCCTCGGCGAGCATCGGGTCGCCGATTAGGTTCATCTCCAGGGCCTTGCTCTGACCGACCAGGCGCGGCAGTCGCTGGGTGCCGCCGAAGCCGGGGATGATCCCGAGCTTGATCTCGGGCTGGCCGAACACGGCCGAGCGCGCGACGATCCGCAGATCGCACGCCATCGCCAGCTCGCAGCCACCGCCGAAGGCGAGGCCGTTGACGGCGGCGATCGTGGCCACGCCCTCACTGCCCAGTTCGCTGAACAGCGTGTGCGCGTCGTCGACCAGCTTGCGCCCGCCCGCCTCGTCCAGCTGCGTGAACGCCTTGATGTCGGCGCCGGCGCTGTAGAGGAAGGGATTGGAGGAGGCGATCACGAGCGCGCGGATCGGCGGGTCGGCAGCCTTCACGTGCGCCCACACCTTGCCCAGGTCTTCGATCACCGCCGGGGCGATCGCGTTCATCTGGCCGTTGGCCAGCCACGCGATCGCCACGGTCACGCCGTCGTCGCCGTCCGCTCCCGGGCCGTCGGCGCCGGCGGTGGCCCCGGCGCCGAGGTGGATCGTCTGCAGCTTGACCACCTGGGTGGGCGGAGCCGAGTCATCGCCATCGGACTGCGGGTAGGCGTAGAAGCCCTGGCCGCTCTTCTGGCCCAGCCGGCCCTGTGCCACCAGGCGGCGCAGGATCGTCGGCGGCGCGAAGCGCTCGCCGTGGCGCTCCTGGGCGTTCTCCAAACGCTCGAGCACCGTGTCGAGGCCCTCGGCGTCGGCGCGCATGAAGGGCGGCATCAGCCCCCGTCGCGGGTCGAGGCCGGCGCCCGCCATCAGGCCAAAGTCGATGTCGCGGTGGGTCGCCACCCCCTCCTCGAGCACCAAACAGGCCTCGACGAACGTCTTCAACGTGAGCAGTTCCACCAGTGCCGGCACGTCGGGCTCCCCGTCGCCCTCCAGATTGGGCTCCCCCTGCGGGCTGTAGAAGCCGTCGCCGCCGGTCTTCGCGCCCAGCTTGCCTTCGGAGACGAGCTTACGCATCCCCTTGGGCACGTAGAAGCGCTCGTCGCCGTAGGACTCGGCGAGGTGTTCGGAGACGTGCAGCACCGTGTCGAGGCCGAGCAGGTTGACCAGGAAGTAAGGACCCATCGGTATCACGCCCGCGGCACCCACGCCCTCGTCGATCAGCTTGATCGAGAGGCCTTGCTCCTCCTGCGCGCGCCAGATCTCCGAGCTGCCCGCGTTGAGGATGCGGTTGACCACGAAGCCCGGCACCTCGGCGCAGACGATCGGCTGCTTGCGGATCGCCTGCGCAAACGTCACCGCCGCGGTGACTGTCTGCTGGGAGGTGTCCTCACCTTCGATGATCTCAATCAACGGCAGCAACAAGGCGGGGTAGAAGTAGTGAAAGCCCACCACCTTGTCGGGGCGCAGCGTCGCTTCGCCGATCTCGGTAATCGACAGCGAGGAGGTGTTGGAGGCAAGGATCGCGTGGCCGGGGGTGGCAGCGTCGAGCTCGGAGAACACCGCCTGCTTGATCTCCATCCGCTCCGGCACCGCCTCGATCACGAAATCGACATCGCCAAAGCCTTCGTAGGAAGTCGTCCCCTCAATCCGGCCCATGATCTCCGCGACCTGCGCCTGCCCCTGCTCGTCGGTGAGCTTGCCGCGCTCCACGAGTTTGCCGACCTGCCCCGCGGTGACGTTGCGGGCCTCGTCGATGCCGGCCTGCACGAGCTCGTCGCTGATGTCCTTCAGCACGACCGGGAAGCCGGCAGCGGCAATCGTCTGCGCGATTTGCCCGCCCATCGTCCCTGCGCCCACCACCGCTGCCTTGAACACGAACATCCGGCCTCCTCGTCTCCCACTCGGGGATTCGCTGTCGTCGCTGACTGGTAAACGTGGCTGGCGCATCGTCCTGCCAGCACGGGGGTTATATCGATTCGAAGGGGGTATCTAACGCTTGGAAAGGCAAGGTGTGCAAATGAGCAGCGACAAGTCGATACGTGCCGGGGGGCTCGCAATCCTGGTTTGCTTGGCCCTATGCGCAGTGCCCGCGGCAGCGTTGGCGGTGCCGGTTCCAGGTATCTCTACCGGCGCCGCGCAGGGCGTGAGCTATGGCTCGGCGACGCTAACCGGGTCGATCGATCCGCGCGGGAGCAATACCTCGTACTACTTCCAGTACGGCCCCACCAAGGCCTATGGCGCGCAAACGGCGCTCGCCGACGCCGGGGCCGGCACGAGAACGGTGAAAGTGGCCGTACCGGTTACCGGCCTGTTGCCGGTCACGACCTACCACTACCGCCTGATCGCCGTCAACGCCGGCGGTGCCGCAACCGGCGACGATAGGGCCTTTGCGACCACCAAGGTGCCACTCTCGCTGGCGATCCTCGCCAGCCCCAACCCGACGATCTTCGGGGGCGCCGCCACAGTGCAGGGCACGCTGTCGGGCACCGGCAACGGCGACGTTCCCGTGGTGCTCCAGGCCAACCCCTTCCCCTACCTCCAGGGTTTCGTAACGGTCGGCAATCCCGAGCTGACAACCGCCACCGGCGGCTTCTCGTTCCCGTTTCTGGGCATCGCGCAGACGACGCAGTTCCGCGTGGTGACGGACACCAAGGTGCCGGTGATCAGCCCGCCCACGATCGAGTACGTCGCCGTCCGGGTGCAGGCTCACGTGGGGCGCACCGGCCGACGCCGCCACGCGCGCATCTACGGCACGGTGACGCCCGCCGTGGATGGCATGGAAGTCGGCATCATGCGCGTGATCGGCGGTCGCAACGTGCTGGTGGCGGGCACGATCCTGCTGCACCACAACGCCACCAGCTCGCGCTTTGGCCGCGTCATCCGCGTCCGGCACCCGGGGTTGTATCGCGTGTTCGTGAAGGTCACCAACGGCGCCCAGGTCTCCAACTACAGCCAGCCGCTGTTCATCCGCTGAATCGTCCTCCCATTACGTAGACAGCGGCGCATGCGCCGCTGTCCGGGAGGGCGCATGCGCCCTCCCGCGGGGGCGCGCATGCGCGCCCCCGAACCACATTGAGTAGGTCCCTACGCGGCGACCGTCTCCGCCGCCTCGATCCGGCGCGGCAGCAGCGTCTCGCGGGCGATCACCAGGCGCTGGATCTGCGAGGTGCCCTCGTACAGCTGCATGATCTTCGCGTCGCGGAACAGCTTCTCGACCGGGTAGTCCTTGATGAAGCCGTATCCGCCGTAGATCTGCACCGCGTCGGTGGCGACTTTCATCGCCGTGTCCGCCGCGAAGCGCTTGGCGTGCGAGGAGACGAGCGTGTTGCGTTCGCCGCCGTCGAGCATCGCCGCCGACTTCCAGGTCAACAGGCGCGCCGCTTCGACGTCGGTGGCCATGTCGGCGATCATGAACTGCACCCCTTGGTGCATCGCGATCGGCACGCCGAACTGGATGCGTTCCTTGGAGTACTCGGTGGCAAACTCGAACGCCGCGCGCGCGATGCCGGTCGCCATCGCCGCCACCCCGGGGCGGGTGCGGTCGAGCGTCATCATCGCGAGCTTGAAGCCCTTGTTTTCTTCTCCGAGCAGGTTCTCGGCAGGGACCTCGACGTCGTTGAAGCTGATCGTCGCGGTGTTGGAGGCACGCTGACCCAGCTTGTCCTCCTTCTTGTCCACCACCACGCCCCACTCGCGCTCGACCACGAATGCCGAGATACCGCGGTGGCCGGCCTCCTTGTCGGTCTTCGCGTACACCGTGTAGTAGTCGGCGTAGCCGCCGTTGGTGATGAAGCACTTGGAGCCGTTCAGCACGTATTTGTCGCCCTGTTTGACGGCGCTCGTGCGCATTCCGGACACGTCGCTGCCGGCGTCCGGCTCAGTCAGGCAGAACGACACCAGCTTCAGCTCCTCGGTAACCGCGCCGAGATACTTTTTCTTGATCTCCTCGCTGCCTCCGAGCACGATCGGGGCGGTCGCCAGGCCGTTGCAGCCGAGCGTCGTCTGGATGCCCGAGCAGCCCCATGAGAGCTCCTCCTCGATCAGACAGCCGTCGAGGTAGCCGAGGCCGGGGCCGCCGTACTCCTCGGGGATGTGGGTGTTCATCAGCCCCACCTCCCACGCCTTCTGCAAAATCTCCTGCGGCCAGGTGCCCTCCTTGTCGTACTCCCAAGCGACGGGGCGCATCTCCTTCTCGGCGAAGTCGTGCGCCAGCTCGCGCAGGTTCTTCTGCTCGTCGGTGAGCGTGAAATCAACCATGTTCTGTCGGGCTCCTCGGGCTGGCGCGGAGCGGGCCTCCCCGATGGACGATCCGCTCGCCGCGCGAAAGTAGATTGACTGGTCAGTCAACGCTGACCCGATGAGAGGGTAGCGAAGCGCGCCCGGTTGCGCCACAATCCATCGATGCAGGCGCTCTTCCCGATGGTGATGTTTGGCGCGATCGGCCTGTTTGTGCTGGTCGGCTTGCTCTCGATGTTCACCCGCCGCAACCTTCACGACCAGATCGGGCAGGGCGGCCTCGACATCGGCGAAGAGCGTTTCGGCGGCGGCCTGCCGTTCCACGGGCCGGGCGCGTCCGCGGGGCCGCTCGGACCGGGCGGCGATGGCGGGCCCGGCGGCGGGCTGTGGTCCTCTGACGAGCGCCAGCTGGAAATCCGCCAGATGCTCACCGCGCGCAGCGACCGCCTCGTGCGTCAAGGCCAGGCGCCACTGGACATCGAGGCGGAGCTGGCTCGGATCGATGGCGGTGGGCAGACCGCGGACTCCCACGATGCCGCCCTCGCCGAGGAGGTGCGTCAGCTGGTACGCGCCCGCAACGAGCGGCGGGCGCGCCAGGGTCTCGAGATGCTCGACGTCGAGGCCGAGGTGCGGCGCACGCTCACCGAGCTGAGCCCCTGAGGCGTGCAAGGCAACCTGCGCCTCCAGCGCCGCCTGTACGTAGCATCCGCTCGATGCGTTCGCAGACGCCCGGCGCGCACGCTCGCGGCCTCCCACTTCGCCGGCTCCGGTTGTGTGTGCTCCTCGTTGGGCTGGGCGGGCTCCTCGGCACCGGGCTGGGCGGGCTCGCCGTCGCGTCCGCTGCGCGGGGCCCCACCGTGTACGGAGCGCTGCAGAGCCTGCAGCGCAGCGGTGGGCTGGGCGCCGAAGCATACGGTGAAGACGCCGCCGCCTACACCGCCGCGCTGAGCGCCGTCAAACACCTGAACGGCACGCGCCGCGCCGAACTGGCGAGCGTGATCGCCAACGTGCAGCAGATCGCCGCCGCCGGCGAGCTGATCCCCTCGCGGCTGCCGGCGCTGATGCTGACACTCGAAAGCAACGTTCAGTGGTGGAGCCACGAACCGCTGCTGTCGGCCGACCAGCGCGTGAGCTTGCCCGACAGCCATCTCGTGTGGGAGTACTACCCGGGCCAGGGCATCGAGATCCAGTGGCTGGCAACTTTCGGCGAGGCCAACGGCTACTACGACGATGGGCACGACAACACGCAACTGCGGGAACTGCTCAACGAAGCGATCCCCCTCGCCACGCAGCGCGCGGGCGGCATCGCATGGGAGTACTTCTTCCACTTCGACGGCGGCGCGCCCCCGTGGACCAGCGGGCTCTCCCAGGGCACAGCGCTGCAGGCCCTCTCGCGGGCCTACTCGCGGCTGAAAGAACCGGCCTACCTGACGGCCGCCCAGCAGGCGCTCGGCATCTTCCAGGCCCCGCCGCCGGCGGGCGTGCGCGTAGCAAGGCCCGCCGGCACGCTCTATGCCGAGTACACCTACGCCCCCACCGACAGAATCCTCAACGGCTTCATCCAGGCACTCAACGGGCTCTACGAATACGCCAAGCTCACCGGCGACCCGCTCGGGCGCCAGCTGTTCGAAGCAGGCGACGCCGAGGCGCGCGCGATCGTGCCGGCGTACGACACCGGCGCCTGGTCGAAGTACGACCAATACACCGAATCCAATCTCAACTATCACGAGCTGTTGCAGGAATTCCTGCAGGGTCTGTGCCAGCGCGCCTCGCTTGGCGAGCCAACCTTGGCGCCCACCACCAAACCGGCGACTCCCCCTCCACCGGCCGTGCCGATCCCGGGCGACGCGATCTACTGCACCACCGCGGAACACTTCACCGCCGACCTGCACACCGCGCCCGCGATCGCGCTGCTGACGCGCAAGCTGGCCGAGGGGGTGCGCGGCGGCGTGCAGCTGTCGCTCTCGAAGGTCGCCACCGTCAGCCTTGCGATCCGCCGGGGCGGGCACGTCGTGTGGACCAACAGCGCACTCGTCGAAGGCGGCAAGCCGCGGCTGCTGTGGGTTACGCCGAGGAAGCCCGGCACATACTCGGTGAGCGTCACCGCGGTAGACCTCGCCGGCAACCACGCCAGCACCAGCGGCACGATCGTGCTGGCCGCGGCCGGGCGGGATCCGACTCCCGCCAAGCGCCGCTGAGCGTCTCCGTACAATCGGAGTGTGAGCGAAGCGCGCATCCGCAGGGGCGGCGCCGACCCCGAGAGCCGCTCCGAGGGCTCGGGCTCGGCGATCGTGCATGCGTGGGGAACCCTCGATCGCGATCGGCGCCTGGCGGCGGTCGCGGCGGTGGCGCTGTTCGCGACCATGTTCCTGCCGTGGTACCAGCAGAACGCGGTGGTCAGCGCCCGCAAGGTGGCACCGCTGGTGAGCAGCAACCTGAACGCGTTCGGGGTCTTCTCGTTCGTCGAGGCCGCCGTGCTGCTGGTGGCGGTGGCGGTGCTGTTCCTGCTGTACGCGCGCGCCCAAGGACGCAAGTTCCAGCTGCCGGGCGGCGACGGCGCAGTCGTGCTTGCCGCCGGCCTGTGGACCGCGCTGCTGCTGATCCTGCGGCTGTTCGACAAGCCCGGGATCACCCAGCACGGCGTCGCCGCCAACGTCGGCATCCAGTGGGGCATCTTCTTCGCGCTCGCCGCCGCCGGCCTACTCGCCTACGCCGGCTCGCGGATGCGCGCCGGGCAGCGACCCGAACCGCCGCTGCTGCGCCGCGACCGGCCTCGGCGCGATATGTCCCCGCGCGAACCGTCCCCGTATGAACCCCCGCGCGAGCCGCCAGACCCCGGACCGGTGCGCCCGCCCGAGCAGGAGCCGACCATTGTTGTGCCACGTAGGACACCGATCGCCGCCAAGCCGCGGGGGCGCTACCCTCCAGCGCCAGCGTCAGGGGAGGAGCAGCTTTCCTTCGAGGACACCCACCCAAGCACCGACCGGTAGCAGCCAGGCTGCGGCGACGCCTGCGGCTGGCCCTACCATTGCGATGACGATGCCCCCAGCCTCCCCCCCAACCCCAGCCTCCGCCGCCGAGGTGGCGGAGGGCTTGCGCGCGGTGGGGTACCTGCCGGCCGAGTCGACCGCGCTGGTGGCGTTCCTGGCGACGCGGCTGGGCAAGCCGGTGCTGGTCGAGGGCCCCGCCGGCGTCGGCAAGACCGAGTTGGCGAAGGCGCTCGCCCACTACCTCGGCCGTGAGCTGGTGCGACTGCAGTGCTACGAGGGCCTGGACGAGGCGAAGGCGCTGTACGAGTGGAACTACCGCAAGCAGCTGTTGCGCATCCAGGCGCAAGGCGGCGAAGCCGGCTGGGACGAGGTGCAGGAGGACATCTTCGGCGAGGAGTTCCTGCTGGCGCGGCCGCTGATGACCGCGATCGCCTCCGAGCAGCCAGTGGTGCTGCTGATCGACGAGATCGACAAGACCGACCAGGAGTTCGAGGCGATGCTGCTGGAGGTGCTCTCCGACTTCCAGATCTCGATCCCCGAGCTCGGCCGCGTGGAGTCGCGCACGCACCCCGTGGTGCTGCTGACATCCAACAACTCGCGCGAGCTGACCGAGGCGCTGAAGCGCCGCTGCCTGTACCTGTGGCTGGACTACCCCTGCCTCGAGCACGAGCTGGCGATCGTGCAACTGCACACACCGGAGCTGGCTGACACCGTCGCCCGCCGGCTGGTCGAGGTGGTAGCGATGGTGCGCGAGCTCGACCTCAAGAAGCCGCCGTCGATCGCCGAGTCGATCGACTGGGCGCGCGCGCTGCTGCTGTTGGGCGCGCAGGACATCGACTCCGACACCTTCATGGAGACGATGTCGGTGATCGTCAAGCACCGCACCGACATGGATGTCGTGGCAGAGCGAGTCGGCTTGAAGCTCGGGCGGGACGAAGCCGTCGCCGGCTCGGCCTGAGCGGATCTTCGTGGCTTCCCCGCCGCTTGGCAACGACGACGCCGCCGCGGCGCCAGAGGGCATCGCCGCGCGCTTGCTGGAGCTCGGCGAGGAGCTGCGCAAGGAGGGCGTGGCGGTCGGCACCTCGGAGCTGCTGGACGCCTTCGCGGTGCTGCGCGAGATCGCGTGGACCTCGCAGGAGGACTTCCGCGAGGCGCTGGCGGCGACGCTCGCCAAGAGCCAGGACGACCGGCGCGTGTTCGAGCTGGTGTTTGACCGCTTCTTCTTCCGCGCCGTCGAGCTGGCGGCCGTGCGCGAGGGGGTAAACGAGGATCTCCACGACGGCCGGCGCCGAGGAGACGCGCCGGACGAGGAGACGGGAGGACTGGATCTCGAAGAGCTCACCGAGCAGGAGCTGGACGCGCTGCGCCGCCAGATCGCGGCCGCCCTGCGCGACGGTGACGACAGCGCGATGCGCGACCTCGCGCGGATGGCGATTGCCGCGCTCGCGCGCCGCGATGGCGGTTCGGGCGTGATCGGAGTGGACGTGCAGCGCATCCGCCGCGCGCTCGGCTTGCGCGCCGAGCCCCAGCCGGAGCTGCCCGAGGAGGACCCCCGCCGCGAGGGCCTGCCGCGCGCCGCGCTGCGCCGCTTCGAGGCGATGCTGCGCCGCGAGCTGGAGCGCGCGCAGGTGCAGCGCACCGGCACCCTTCCCCCCGCGCGCCCACTCGGCGAGCTCGACCGCGCGCTGCCCTCCGGCCCGCTGCAAGACCTCGCGGCGGTGCACCGCGTGGTGGCACAGCTGCGCCGGCGCCTGGCCACCCAAGGCCACCAGGTGCGTGGCCACCGCCACCACGCGCACGTGGACGTGCGCCGCACGATGCGCGCCTCGCTGCAAACCGGCGGCGTGCCGGTGGTGCTGCGCTACCGCCCGCGCCGCCCGCGCCGTCCCGAGGTGTACGTGCTGTGCGACGTGTCCACCAGCGTCACCTCCGCGTCGGTGTTCTTCCTGTCGGTGCTGCACGCTCTGCACGACTCCTTCCGCAAGATGCGCTCGTTCGTGTTCATCGAGCGGATCTCCGAGGTCACCGACATTTTTGAACGCGAGCGCGACTTCAAAGCGGTCAACGAACGGATCGCCTCCGATGCGGGCGTCGCCGACATCTCCGGCTACACCGATTACGGGCGCGTCTGGTCGGAGCTGTTGGAGCAGATCGGCGATGACCTCAACCCCCGCGCGACGGTGATTGTGCTTGGTGACGCCCGCACCAACGGCCGCGACCCACGCGCCGACACCTTCGCCACGATCGCCGCCCGCGCCGGGCGCACCTTCTGGCTGAACCCCGAGCCGCGGCTCTACTGGAACTACGGCGACTCGGTGATCGCCGCCTACGAGCAGCACTGCACCGCGTTCGAGTGCTGGACCACCGCCCAGCTCGAGGACTTCGTGCGGGCGCTGACGCGGCCCGAGCTGGCGAGCGGCGCCGGTCGGTAGCACGCCGGCGGCGCGCGCTACGATCGTAGGGAGCACGCGAAAACCAGGGGGGCTGGCGGGTAGGCCGGCTGAGATGGCGCCAACGAGACCCGGCGCCGACCCTTCGAACCTGTGGGGTAATGCCCGCGGAGGGAGTGGTTGGTGTCGACAGGACTCACAACTCGGACCGGTTCACAGCCGTCCCGGTTGGCTGCGCCGCCGGCGGTGATTGCCGTCCGCAACGTCAGCCGCACCTACCCGATGCGCGCCGGCCGCGGATCCGGTGAACACGGTCAGGGCGCCAGCAGGTCGGTGCCCGCGCTCGCGGATGTGTCGCTGAGCGCCGCGACGGGCGAGCTGGTGGCGGTGGTGGGGCCGAGTGGTTGCGGCAAGACGACGCTGTTGGAGCTGATCTGCGGCCTGCAACAGCCCGACACGGGCAGCGTGCAGAGTGGGCCGGCGGCGCTGATGCCCCAGCACGACCTGCTGTTGCCGTGGTTGAGCGCGGTCGACAACGCGGCGCTGGCGCTGCGGATCGCCCGCCGCCCGCGCGGCGAGGCGCGTGCACAGGCAGAAGCGATGTTTGCCGAGCTCGGCTTGCATGGCTTCGAGGACGCACGCCCACACGAGCTCTCGGGCGGGATGCGCCAGCGCGTGGCGTTCGTGCGCACACTGCTGTCGGGCAAGCCGGTGCTGTGCCTGGATGAGCCGTTCGGCGCGCTCGACGCGATCACGCGCGCGGAGATGCAGGGCTGGCTGGGGCGGGCATTGGAGCGCGACCGATCGAAGATCGGCCAGCGCACGGTGGTACTGGTGACGCACGATGTCGAGGAGGCGGTGCTGCTGGCCGATCGCGTCGTGGTGCTGTCCCCGCGCCCGGGTCGCACGGTGTCAGAGCTAGAGATTGGGCTGTCGCGCCCACGGGCACGCACCGATGCGGCGGTGACGGCACTGCGCGAGCAGGCGCTCCTCGCCCTGGGGATGTCGTGAGACGCCGCACCGCCCAGATCCTGCCGCCGCTGCTGCTCGCCGCCGCGGCGCTCGGCGCGTGGGAGCTGTATGTGGACCTTGGCGGCGTCGACCCGGCCGTGCTGCCGGCACCGCACGAAGTGGCGGTGGCGCTGTGGCAGAACGCCGGGCTGTTGTGGCAGAACTTCAAGATCACCGCCGAGGAGGTTGTGCTCGGCCTCGGCCTCGCGCTGCTCGGCGGCTTCGCGCTGGCGGTGGCGATCCACTTCTCCAAGTGGCTGCGCCGCGCCGTCTACCCGCACGCGGTCGGCTCACAGGCGGTGCCGATCGCGGTGATCGCCGCGCCGCTGGTGTTCTGGTGGGGGTTTGGGATCTTCCCGAAGCTGGTGGTGATCGCGCTGATCTGCTTCTTCCCTGTGGTTGTGACCACGGTTGACGGGCTGGCCTCGGTGGACCCCGACCAGCTGAAGCTGCTGCGCACGCTCGACGCTTCGCGCTGGCAGGCGTTCCGCTTCGCCGAGCTGCCGGCCGCGCTGCCGGCCGCGCTCAGCGGCGCGCGGATCGCGCTCGCGGTCGGCGTGATCGGCGCCTTCATCGCCGAGACCTCAACCGCCACCTCGGGGCCGTACTCCGGCCTCGGGCGCGAGATCATGAGCGACCTCAACAGCCTGCAAACCCCGCGCGAGTACGCCGCGACGGCGGTGCTGTTCGTGTTTGCGATCGCCTGTTTCCACACGCTGACGCTCGCCGAGCGCAAGCTTGCCCCTTGGACCACTCGACCGACAGGAGAACCACGTTGAGAATCCCCGTCCCCCGTCTGCTCGCCGCCCTGCTCACCCTTGGCGCACTCACGCTCACCGCCTGCGGCACGGCGCAGAACGTAACCACTGCGTCGGCGAGCGCGAAGCGCTTCACGGTGATGCTCGACTGGTTTCCGAACGCCGACCACGCGCCGCTGTATGCGGCGATCGCGGGCGGCGACTTCCGCGCGGTGGGCCTCGACGTGCAGCCAATCGTCCCCTCCGAATCGGCCGAACCGCTGAAGCTGCTGGCGGCGGGCCGCGTAGACATGGCGATCTCTTACGAGCCGGAGCTGTTGCTGGCGCGCGACCAGGGCCTCAAGCTGGTGTCGATCGGGGCGCTCGTGCAGCGGCCGCTGACCTCGATCATCGCCCCCGCCAGCTCACATATCACGAGCCTCGCGAGCCTCGCCGGCAAGAAGGTCGGCACCGCCGGCATCCCCTACCAGGCGGCGGAGCTGCGCGCGGCACTGGCGCACGCCGGTGTGAACCCGAGCAAGGTGCAGGAAGTGAACGTCGGCTTCAACCTCGTGCCGGCGATGCTCTCGCACGAGGTCGCGGCGACGCTCGGCGGTTTCTGGAACTACGAGGCGATCCAACTGCAACTGCGCCACAAGCACCCGACGGTGATCCCGATCAACGAAGCGGGAGTGCCGAACTACGACGAACTGGTGCTGGTGGTGCGCGCCGAAGATGCCCACCGCGACGGCGTCGATCTGCGCGCCTTCATGCAGGCGCTGACCCGCGGCGAGCGCTCCGTGCGCGCCAACCCGCGGGCGGCGGCAAAGCTGATCATGGCCGCCAACCCCAGCCTCGAAGAAAAGCTCCAGGTCGAATCGATCGAACGCACGCTGCCGGCCGCACAGCCGGCCGAAGGCAAGCCCTACGGCTACCAGGACGCCAACCAGTGGGCCGCGTTTGGGCAGTGGATGTACAGCCAGGGCCTGCTCCACAGCAACCCCGACACGACCGGTTTGCCGCCGTTTACCAATGAGTTCCTACCCGGGGAAGGGATTTGATGCTGCCGCCGACCGATCGACGGAAAGCGCACTCCACGCAAATAACCCTGCTTGAATCAAAAAAACGCTCCAAAAAAACGCTCCTCTAGAAAAATGCCCTCTAGAGGTAGGTGACCTGCGCTCCCAGCCGCTTGTATGTCGGCGCTGCGCGGCGATCGCAGCTGAGCAGGCGATACCCGTGGTGAGCGGCTGTGACGGCGACGATCGCGTCGTAGACAGCACCGCCGGCGATCGCCAGTCCAGCCAATCGCCCCACCAGGCCACGCCGCGCGGCCTCCGGTAGCACCATCCGCTTGCCGGAATAATCCTCACGTAGGTACTCTGCCACGAGTGCCGGCTCCGCTCGGAGCGGCTCCGGCAGGCGGGTCAGCACCGAGTAGGACTCCAACTCCACGTGAGCCACCAGATCCCTCGCGCCGCCAAGTGCTTCGATCGCCGACTCGTGGTGCTGGTTCCAGCTCGCGAAGGCCGCGATCACGACACTGCTGTCGGGAGTCGCAGCGTCCCCGGAGCTCACCGGCGAATCTGTTCCAGCGTCTCGCGCACGAGCTCTGTAGTCAACGTCGGCATCGGCCGGTCGGCGACGGCCACAAGCCGTCCTCCGTGCTTCTCCAGATGCATCGGAGTAGCGGGATGCTCGACCTCGAGCCGCCCATCCACAGCGCTCAGCTCCAGTCGCTGACCCGGCCTGAAGCCGAGCTCCTCGCGCAGCCGCTTGGGAACGACGATCCGCCCCGCAGCATCAATGGTAGTAACCATGCCATGAATCTACCATCAGCCGGCAGACCATCCGGTCGGCCCGTAGACTTGCGATCGTGAGCGCCGCGAAGATCAGCGCACCACCGCTGCGCGAGCGCCCTGCGTGGGCGGCGCTCGGCGCGCACTACGAGGCGGTGCGCGATACGCACCTGCGCGAGCTGTTCGCGCAGGACCCCACCCGCGGGGAGCGGATGACCGCCGAGGGGGCAGGGCTGTACCTGGACTATTCCAAGAACCGCATCACCGACGAGACGCTGACGCTGCTCACCCAGCTCGCTGAGCAGTCGGGCCTGGCGGCGCGGATCGAGGCGATGTTCACGGGCAAGCGGATCAACGTCTCGGAGGACCGCTCCGTTCTGCACGTGGCGCTGCGGATCCCGCAGGGCGCCTCGCTGGTGGTGGACGGCGTCGATGTGGTCAAGCAGGTGCACGAGGTGCTGGCGCAGATGGGCTCCTTCGCCGAGCGGGTGCGCAGTGGCGAGTGGAGAGGTGGGACCGGGAGGGCGATCCGCAACGTGGTGAACATCGGCATCGGCGGCTCGGACCTCGGGCCGGTGATGGCGTACGAGGCGCTGCGCCACTACTCCAAGCGCGACATGACCTTCCGCTTCGTCTCAAACGTGGACGCGACCGACTTCGTCGAGGCGACCCGCGATCTGGAGCCGCAGGAGACGCTGTTCATCGTCAGCTCGAAGACGTTTACGACGGTGGAGACGATGACCAACGCGCGCTCGGCGCGAGAGTGGTTGATGGGGGGATTGGCTGGGGGCAGTGGTCGCGGCGAGGACGCGATCGCAAAGCACTTCGTCGCCGTCTCGACCAACGCAGAGCTGGTGTCCCAGTTCGGGATCGACACCGCCAACATGTTCGGCTTCTGGGACTGGGTAGGGGGCCGCTACTCGATGGACTCGGCGATCGGCCTCTCGACGATGCTGGCGATTGGCCCAGAGCGCTTCGCGGAGCTGCTGGCGGGCTTTTACGCGATCGACGAGCACTTCCGCCACACCCCCTTCGCGCGCAACCTGCCGGTGCTGATGGGCCTGCTCTCTGTGTGGTACGGCGACTTCTTCGGCGCCGAGACGCACGGGGTGATGCCTTACGAGCAGTACCTGAAGCGCTTTCCCGCCTACCTGCAACAGCTGACGATGGAGTCGAACGGCAAGCGCGTGACGCTAGCCGGCACCGAGGTGAAATACCAGACCGGCGCGGTGTATTGGGGCGAGCCGGGGACGAACGGGCAGCACAGCTTCTACCAGCTGATCCACCAGGGCACGAAGCTGATCCCCGTGGACCTGGTCGGCTTCGCGCAGAGCCTCAACCCGCTCGGCGAGCACCACGACCTGCTGATGTCGAACGTGTTTGCCCAGGCCGAAGCGCTCGCGTTCGGCAAGACCGCGGAGCAGGTGCGCGCGGAGGGCACGCCGGAGGCAGTCGTCCCGCACAAGGTGATGCCCGGCAACCGCCCCACCAACACGATCCTCGCCGAGCGCCTGACCCCGCACACGCTGGGCGCGCTGGTTGCGCTGTACGAGCACAGCGTCTTTACGCAGGGCGCGATCTGGGGCATCGACTCCTTCGACCAGTGGGGCGTGGAGCTCGGCAAGGCGCTGGCCAAGCGGATCGCTCCCGAGCTGCGGAGCGAGACCGAGCCAGTGCTGGAGCACGACAGCTCGACCAACGCGCTGATCCGCCGCTACCGCGCGCAGCGCTAGGCCAGCGGGCGTCCCGCGCGCATTCGGGTCCGCGCAGCGTCAGGTCTGCAACGTCCGCGTGACTTCGAGCCCCTGCGGCGTGAGGCTCCAGGCGTTGGGCTCGCCTTTGGCGTGGTCGCCGCCCGCGTTGTCGATCAGCCCGAGCGAGTGCAGCCGCGACAGCAGCTTTGAGATCTGGCCCTGGTCGGAGATCCCCGCGGCGGTGGCGACCTCGCGGTTGCTTGGAGTCGATCCCCGCCCACCCAGCTCGGCGATCGCGAGCAGCACCCGGATAGTGCGGTAGGTGAGGCGCATGTCGAGCTCGCGCAGCGGGTTGCTGCGTGGCGCGACTGGCGTTCGCGCGCGCGGGCCGGGGCGCCGCTGCTCGCGCTCGGCGGCGGCCTGGCCGAGATAGGGCAGCACGATGATCCCCATCAGCGGGCTGACCAGGCCGAGCACCGGCTTCGTGTCGTGCTCCACCAGCCGCGAGTGGACGACCCCGAGCACCGCGCCGACGACGCCCTCCGCGACCAGCCGTCGCGGCCGCCGCGCGCCTTTGCTCTCCAAGCGACCCTCGTGCACCACGTCGATCACCCTCTGCACGATGCGAGTGCGGCGCTCCAGCGCGAGGTCGCCGCCGCCGAGCGCGCCGACCACGCACAGGTAGCCGAGCGCCGGCTCGGCGTCCACGAACGCGAGCACCGCCGCCAGGCCGGCCCGCACGCGCTCCCGCCAGCTCCCCGGCGCCGCGTAGGCCGGCAGCACCGTCTCGCTCGCCCGCGCGATCGCGCAGTCAAACGCCGCGACAAAGCAATCCTCCCGGTCGTCGAACAGCTCGTAGAAGGTGCGCCGCGAGACGCCGGAGCGCTCGACGACATGCGCGACCGTGACCGCGCCGGCGCCGTGCTCGCGCACCAGCTCCCCCATCGCGGCGATGATCCGCGCGCGCTGGATCTCGCCGACCCGCACACGACCCGCCGCGAGCTCGGTGACCTCCGTCACCGCACGAGAGGACACCGCAATCGTCGCCATTACATCACTACCCCTTTCTCCTTCGGCGCCCGGCCTTGCCCTGCTTGCTCTTCGCCTTGCGCTTCTTCTTTGCCTTGTGCACCGCCTTCTTGGTCTTGCCGCAGCCGGTCGGCGCGATCTTCGTGTTCTGGTGCAACACCACCCCGTTCTGCCCGACGAATTCGGTCGGCATCACGAGTTTGCTGTGGCAGAGGTTGGCGCCGTTCGCGGTCAGCGCCGAGACCGGCCCTTGCGGCAACGTCAATTCAAACGAGCCGACGGGCACGTCCGGGATCGTCTTGAAGGTGCTGCTCGTGATCCCCGCTTTGCTGATGAACGTCGAGCCGACCAGGTCGACCGTCGCGCCGTAGCCCTGCAGCACGACGATCAGGCTCGGGAACGCTTCCCCACCGTGCGATACGAAATACGCCGGGCCGGTCAGCGGCACCGGCAGCACCGGCGTGGTCGCGGTCGCGTGACCGATGATCGACGCCGGCGGACAGTTAGCGGGGTTCGCTTCAAAGACGCTCGCCAGGCACGCTTTCTGCAACGTCGGCAGCCGCGAGGGCAGGCCCTTCGGCAATTCCACTTTGACACGAGCGATGTTCGCGTCGTACGGGCCCGCCGGGTACCCCAGTTTCACCGTCAGGCTTGCCCCCTCCAGTTTGGTGGTCTTCCCCGCCGTCGAGGCCGTCAGGCTCGGCTTGAACGCCAGCACCGCGCAGTTGGTGACCTGGAACGGCACCGACAGCGCCGCGCTGGAACCTTCGCTGCTGCCTAGGCTCCCCGAGATCACCAACGGGCTGCAGTTCGTCGGGTTGAACGTGAAGTCGGGCCGGTTGATCGTGACGTTCACGTGCTTGATCTGCAAGGGGATCCCGTCGAGGATGTGTGGAATCGCATACGGCCCTGAGGGGTCCGTCGTGATCGCCAACGCCGCGGTATTCGGGTTCACTTCGATCTTCGCGCGGACGATCACGTTCCCCAGGTTGAACGGGCCGGCCTTCGCCGGGTTCACAATCGACAGGCCATACGGCGCACCATCGTACGGGCCGGTGATGTAGACCTTACCACCCGTCACGCTATACGGATTACCACCCAGACCAACGCTCACCGTCGTTTCCCCGATTAGCGTTTCCGAGCCACACGTCCCTTCATCGGCCTGCGGTTCCCCACAGAGCTTCACTGTCGAGAGCGTTCCCAACAACCCCGGAGGCATCTTCAGCTGGATCGACTGCAAGTTCTGTTCCCCATCTTCCCGACTCATCGTCATCGTAAAGGGACTGAACCCACCCGCCTGAATACTCGTCGTACCGGTCGACAACGTCGGCTTGAACGGCAGCGGATCAGAGCACGGCGACCCGTTCGGCCCGCTCGTAATCTCGAATTCCGAAGAGGAATCGATCGGTTCGGTCCCCGACCACGGTTCAATCGACGCCGCGCTCGTATAACCACCACACAACGCCGGCGTCCCCAACGGCGCCCTCGACCCACCGAAGAAGTTCAGATACAGATCTTCGAAGGGCACCTGCGGCGTTTCCTTGAACGTCGCTACAAGCTGCCCCGTCGCCGGGTTCGGCGTGACCTGCCCCGCGAGCTTCACCAACACCCCCGATACCCGGTCCCGCGCAACGATGTACATCGCTACCAAGCTCCCGAACGGATTCGCGTTCTGCGTCGCCAGATACGCCGCGCCGACCAGCGGGTTCGGCAAAAGCGGCGTCTTGATTTCCACGGTGCCGATCTTCGATGATTCCGGGCACGTCTGTTCTTCCGGCGTGTCCAGGCCGACTTCGCTCTCACCGCACGCGGAGAGCCCGTCCGCACCAGCCGGGTTCAGCCCAACACCCGCCGGCAGCGCAACCGTTGTGTTCTTCACCGTCGCCTGCGCATCCCCGGTCGGGTTCAACCCTGCCGTCTGCGGCACATGCACACCCACGGTCAACCCTGTCGGCGTACTCCCCGCCCGTCCATCCGGCGTCACGCTGATCGATGGTTCGAACGTCAACCGGTTGCACCCCGTCAACCCGAGGGGATGCCCCTGCGCGTCGTGCAGCGTGTATTCCGCGGTCCGCTCCACGTCCGGTTCCGGCCACGAGTCTCCGGAGACCGTCGGGTTCCACGGCGTTTCGCACGACGTCGGCAGCGTCAGCAACGGCAGCGAGTTCGTTTCGTTCAGTGTTTCGCACGGACCACTCGCGAAGATTTCACCAACGGCGCCGCAGTTCCAGCCCCGCTGCCCGTTGTGACGCGCATCACCCGGATCCCCCCAAAACGTCAGCTGGCTTGAAAGACTATCCAAGAACTCGGAGATGTTGTTGACGCTCACGACGACGCCGTAGTTCCCGCCGGTCCGCACCGAGGTATCGAGGATCACCGGGACACCGGCCACCTCGAACCCGAAGCGCGCAGGCTCGCCCGGTTCCGGCACCAGGTTGTACACCGGCGCCGGAATCGCGACCGGCTGCGCCAAGAGACCCAGCAACGTCGTGTTCACGACACCGATCGCCGTATCCAGAGGGCATTCATTGTACCCGGGGCTGATCACCGCCGCGAACTCGCTGCTCGTGCACTGCGGGACCGCGGTCGCGTTACCGACCATGCCCGCCGGGAGATTGAACCGCAGATCCTTCACCAACGCCGGCGATTCCGCTATCCCCGCCCCGAGCTTCTCGTTGAGATCGAGCGTCGTCGTGAACTGAAACGGGTGTGACCCGGCCTGCGTATCGACCCCGCCCCCAATGTTTTCCGGGGTCATTTCAAACAATTCCACGCCGAACGCCGTCGCCGTCGCGCTGACCGCGAATGGCTGCCTGTTCGTCTCCCGCGCCGCGCCGCCGCCTTCCACGACCGCTTCATTCATAGCACCCGACACCGCGCCGGCTTCCACCCGGACCGTCAGTTCCATGTCCACCTCGTCATACGGCGGGATGTCATACCCGAACGTGCAGCTCACCGTTTCAACCGAGCATTTCCCCGAACCGAAGCTATCAAACGGGCCCGCCTGGCTCTCGATACCGATCGCGACGACCCCCGGCGGCAGCTCGTCCGACACAGTAATCGGCGCACCCGGCCCATTCGCTTCACCGTCACCGAGATTGCTCGCCACGACCAGCACCTTGCCCGTACCCCCGGGCGGCAGATTCGTCGGCGCGACACTCGCCACCAGATGCCACCACGGCACTCCACCTTCCGCGAACGCCGGCGCAACACCACAGACACAAAACAGACACACGGCCACAACTAGGGCGCAAAGACCGGCACCCAACTTCAAATGGGGATCGAACCTCATGATCAACGCCCCCTCCCACGGTCGGTCTTGGCTCTATTGACTTTCTTGTCCGCCCTGCCTGCCTTGCTCTTCACGCATCTACCCTCGCTGAGCTTCCTGCCCCGGCCGCACTTGGCGGTCTTCTCCTTCGTGGTCTTCTTCGCCACAGGCGGTACTTCGGGCGTGACGTTCCCCGCTCCCGAGAACGTCGCACTCGCCGGCGCACCGAAGATCGCCGGCTGCGGCGCGGGCGCCGCCTTGCACGCATCCCCACTCGAACACGGCGGCGGAACAGTCGGTTCACTCACACACGGCGCCGCCGACGAGCACACATGCGCGTCATACACGTCGAACGCCGAATCGACATCCTGCGAGGCGAGCCTCGCCGCAGTCAGGAAGAACACATCACTCCCCGATTCGCTTGCGTCCAGGAACACCGATTCCTCAGCCGAAGTCCCCGAGGAGATCAACGACACGCAACCACCCGAGCGCACACAGCTACCGACGCCCTGCGGCTCGTACTCATACACATTCTCTTTGCCGTTCGTCGCCTGCGCTACCAACGCATCGGAGCTATCGAAGAACATCCGCCCTTCGTCGGAAAGCACACGCGAGAAGTAGGTCGCATTCTCCCTCGGCATCGTGGCTCCCGGGACGCTCGCGGCCAGCCAGCGCCCGGTCCAGATACCCGGCCCATCGACGAGAGGACGTTCAGACGGAGCCTTGTTTTTGCCCGGGTCGAGGATTCCGTCGGGTCGCGCGCCCGTCGGGTCGCACGAGACGCACCTCAGCCCTCCGGTCGCCTCGTCATACAGGAACACCTCCTCGTCCGGCTGCCCGCTGACCGCGTCACGATTGTCGTAACCGGTCAAGCTCTGGTCCGACATGAATGTCACGAACTGCCCGTTCGCGGACACCTTGGACGTCAGTTCCCATTCTACAGCACGCCAGTCGGGTACATCTTCCCCGGAGAGGGTAGCTACGAACCGCGGCGCCGACCACGACGAGCCCGTCTTGGACTCCACATACAGGTTGTCTTCGTCAGGCCGCGCTCCTTCCGCCAGCTTCCCTTCCGCCACGAAATACACGACCGAACCATCTTCACTTGCACCCACGACCCCACGCAGGCCCGCCGCTTCACCCGCGTTCTGATCGACCGACAGATCCGTCAACGAGTCCGTCACCGTGTCATACACATACAGGTCTCTGGAACCTGAGTCGAGCGTCAACGGATAATCTTCCGAGAAGAACACCTCCGACCCGTCGGCGCTCGCCATCTCGAATTCCGGATTGTTCACGGGCGGCGGCGACACCCCCGGCGCCGGCGCGTTTACCTGCACCGTCTGACCCGTCACCGTATCACGCATATAGACCTTTTCGTCCATCGTAAAGAAGACCCGCGAGCCATCACTCGACAGCGCATTCCGTGTATCCCGCTCACCCAAATTGCCGAGTGAGGCTTCGCTCACGAGCTGCAACCGCCCCCCAGACCACTCATAAAGATTCGATGGACCTTCTGTCGCGTTGGCGGTCAGCGCACTTTCAGACTGAATGATCACGTGCGAAAGGTCTGGCGTGACGGCTAGAGCTTTCACTTCTCCGTTCGGACCATCCTCATGAGAACCGAATTTGATTCCCGGCGGCACATTGCCGGCGGTCACCAGCGGCTGATAGCATTCACTCGCCGTCGCTTCCGCTTCGCACAGGTTCTGCTGGCGCACATATGGCGTATTTTCTGTCGCTTCAGGCGAGAGCAGCGCAGCTTCCCTTCCGAAGGCGAACGGATCGACGATTGCACGCGAGAGATCGGCCGAGAAGAACGTATATTCCGTTTCTGAGCCTTCATGGATTGCCCGCCGCGGCCTGGTGAGGTCTTCCGAGGACCAGCCACCATCCACATCACGCCTGGAGAGCACCTGCGTCACCCCAGCCGGACTCGAGCTGCCACTGACATTGGCCCCTATCGGCCCGTCCGCGTAATAGCTGATCGCATCACCGTCCACAGACGCCTGGATCAAACCGGCCCTCCCATCACCGATCGACTCTCCGATCGAGGCGATGAGCGCGCCGTCCTTGTTCGGCGGCGAGACCAATTCCCACTCCCGGCCATCCGGCAGCATGAAGGCGCCACCGGCCGTCTGCGTCGTGAACGTCTCATCCGGCCCATACACAGTGCCGAGCAGATTGCTCGCCACGACCCGCACGTGGTAGGTCGTTTCCCCCAGCAGACCCTCCACACGGACAAACGCCGGCACGCTGCTCGTCTCCGACCCCAGATTCCCGGCCGGGACCGGCACGCTCTCCCCATAGGAGACGCTCGTCCCGTATTCGAACGCGTACGTCGTACTCGCGCCCCCCGGGTTGACCTGCGCGCTGAACAGCGCGCTCGTCGATGAGACATCGCTCACGGCCTCTTCAGAGAGGGCGACCGGCTGCGGCGTCACAAACGTGCGATCCTGACCCTTGTTGGACCCGTTCGCGTTGGACACGTTCAACCGGAAGTGATACGTGGTCAACGGGCTCAAGCCCGTCAGATGCGCGGTAACTTCTACCGGTGCGCTGCCCGAGCCGGGGGCCGGGGAGCACGGCATGCTCTGACCGTACGCGGTGCTCGTGCCGTATTCGAGCACGCACGCGGTCACCGGCAGACCATCGGGGTTGACGCCGCCGCTGACGGTCGCCGATGTTTCGGCGAGGCTCGACACGGAGCCGGTGCTCGCGTCGGGGACGACGAACGACGTGAACGCGTCGATTTCCTGGCTGCCGGTGTTCGCGGTGTACACCGTCCCGGTCGCCGAGTCGACCGCGATCCCTTCGCTCACCTGCAACTGCCCGGACCCGAACCGCTCGATCAACGTATGCAACGGGCTGTACGCCGCGACACTCGATTCGTGATCGACATACACGTCGCCGCTTGACTCATCGACCGCGAGACCCGTCGTTTCTTCGCTGTCCAGCTTAGCGACGAGCGCTTCACCGGTCTTGGTGAACTCAATGGGATACGTCAACCTCCCACCAAGGAACGGCCTCGTGCCTGTGTAGAAGTCGTCTTCGGCGTCGAGCGCCAGGCCGACGGTCCCAGTTATATTGTTCTTTTCAGTTTCCCTTGGGACCTGCGCTTCCACAGTAGCTGCGTATTCGTTGACCGGCGTAGCGTCGTTGAACTGGTAGATAACATGCTTGTCGGGCCCGCTCTCTACCCAGAGCCCACCATTGGAATCGACCGCGAGACCCGATAGGCTTACACCTTCGGAGACTTCTTGATTGAACTGTGGTTCGTAGGGGACGCCGGTTATCTGCCCGATGTACGTGCCGCTCGCGCTGAACTTGTCGACCAGCTCGTGGTCGACATCCACGACATACACGTCGCCTTTGGACGGATCGAGTGGATTCGACGAGTTGTCGACCGCGATCGCACCTTCGCCTGTGAACGATACCGGCCCGCGATTGGGCCACGAGAGCGCCCCCGTCGGCGATGCGCTGCCGTTGAACTGCCCAATATACGCGCCCGCCGCGCTGAAGATCTCCACCCGCTCGTTGCCGCGGTCGATCACATACACATCCCCGGTTTCTTCGTTCACCGCCAGCTCACCGGGCCGCAACAGCTGACCATCGCCCGAGCCTTCGCTCCCGAACGAAAAGCTGAACGCGTGCATGCGCTGCGCGAGCGCCGGAGCGCTCCATAGCAACAGGCCGCCGAGTAGAGCACACAACCACACCGACACCATCGAGATTGACCGGCGAGCATTCATCTAACCAACCCCTCCTGTAAGAAGCCGATACCACACGCTGACAAAGCCGACACACATGCCGACCCGACCCCGAACGGCACAAGACCGCCGTGGGCGCCAGACCCGTCGCAAACATCCCCCTTGCGGGGTGCAACTCTCGACACGTTCATCTCCCTCTCGAAGACACGCGTAGACCAGCTTCATCATCGAAATGACCCGAGGGGCCTTTTCCTCAAGCAACCTCTGTAGTGAAAACCGTGAAAAGCCCGGCTACAGAGAGGCCTCGACCCCAGCCAACCCTTATGTTCCAATGGCCCTGCAGCCCCACCTTGGGCAACAAGGTAAGACTACTATATCCATAGCGCGAGGCACTTGTCAAGTCAAAGCCTCGAGTCCGGGTCCCGCCGCCCGCGGGACGGTGCGTCAGGTGTTGCCGAGGATCAGCCGCTCGACGGCCCGCGCGAAGCCCTCGTCCTCGTTTGAGGCGGTGGTGAGCCGCGCGGCGCGCTGCACCTCGCGGTCGGCGTTGCCCATTGCGATCGAGAGCCCGGAGTGGGCGAACATCAGCACGTCGTTGGGCATGTCGCCGATCGTGGCGATCGCCTCGGTGGGGATCTTGTAGCGCGCGGCCAGCCAGCGCACGACGCTGCCCTTGTTCGCTTCGGGGTGCGTCACGTCCACGTAGTAGGGCTGCGAGCGCGCAGCCGCCAGCGCGTCCCCGAAGCGCTCGCGGGCGCTCGCCGCAGCGCTCTCGACCGCGTCGTGGTCGTCGCTCACGCCGACGATCTTCGCCACCCCCTCGGCGATGCCCGCAAAGCTGTCCGCCGGCGTGGGCGCGAACTGCACCGTCTGCTGCTCGCGCGCCACGTGCGGCCCGCGCAGGTCGCGCACGTACCAATCCGCGCCGCGATACACCCACACGTCGAGCGCGTGCGACTCCAGCAGGGCGATCGTCGGAGCCACCAATTCGGCGGGGACCGTCCGCTGCTCAATCGTCGTCATGTCGGGCTCCACCAGCAGACCGCCGTTGAACGCCGCGATCGGGGTTTGCAACCGCAGCGGCTCGACCAGCATCGCCATGCCCCGCGGGGGCCGTCCGCTGGTCACCGCGAACAGCACCCCCGCGTCGTGCAGCCCGCGCACGGCGGCGATCGAGCGCTCGGTGAGCATCTTCTGGGCGGTCACCAGCGTGCCGTCCACGTCGGAGAGCACCAGCCGGATGTCGCGATCGCTGGCCATCCTCAAGCATCCTCTCAACAATTGCCGCCGGCGGGCAGGCAGGGCCGGCCGGCGGACGGGGGGCGCGCGGGCAGGCAGGCCGGCGGACGGGGCGCGCGGGCAGGCAGGCCGGCGGACGGGGCGCGCGGGCAGGCAGGCCGGCGGACGGGGCGCGCGGGCAGGCAGGCCGGCGGACGGGGCGGGCTGCTCGCCGTCCAGGGCTAACCTGTTGCGCATGCGCGTAGGTGTGCTCACCGGCGGCGGCGACTGTCCCGGGCTGAACGCCGTGATCCGCGCGGTCGTGCGCAGCGGGATCGCGCGCGGCGAGCACAGCTTCCTCGGCTTCCGCCATGGCTGGGCGGGAGTGCTGGAGGACGAGACGGTGGAGCTCGACCTGCAGAGCACCGTCGGCATCCTCCCCCGCGGCGGCACGATCCTCGGCACCTCGCGCACCAACCCGTTCGCCGAGGGGACGGGCGGCATCGAGGCGATCCGCGCGACGCTGGAGCGCCGCGGCGTCGACGCGCTGATCCCGATCGGCGGCGAGGACACGCTCGGCGTGGCGCTGGTGTTGCACGAACAGGGCATCCCGATCGTGGGGGTGCCAAAGACGATCGACAACGATCTCGGCGGCACCGACATGACGTTCGGCTTCCAGACGGCGGTGCAGATCGTGACCGACGCGATCGACCGCCTGCACACCACCGCCGAGTCGCACAACCGCGTGATGGTCGTCGAGGTGATGGGCCGTCACGCCGGCTGGATCGCCGCACACGCCGGGATCGCCGGCGGCGCCGACGCAATCCTCGTGCCCGAGCGGCCGTTTGACATCGAGGAGGTGTGCGCCCACCTGCGCCGCCGCCACGAGCGCGGCCGCAGCTTCTCGATCGTGGTCGTGTCCGAGGGCGCGACTCCGCGCGAGGGCACACTGCGGGCAGTGCAGAGCGCCCCCGCCGACGGCCCACACGCGCGGCCCGGCGAGACGACCGCCGTACTGACTGTGCAGGACACGAGCACCGACGCCTTCGGCCACGCCCGCCTCGGCGGGATCGGGGTGACGCTCGAGCACGAGATCGAGCAGCGCACCGGGTATGAGACGCGCGTGACGAGCCTCGGCCACGTGCAGCGCGGCGGTACCCCAATCGCGTTTGACCGCGTGCTCGCAACCCGCTTCGGCGTCGCCGCGATGTACGCGGTGGCGAGCGGCCACTTCGGCAAGATGGTGGCCCTGCACGGCACGAAGATCGCCGAGGTCGACCTCGCCCAGGCGCTCTCGGCCCCCAAGCTGCTGGACCCCGAGCTGTACGCAACCGCGGAGCTGTTCTTCGGCTAGCCAAGAGGGTGGCGCAGTCGGCCGAAGGCCGACGAGCTGGGCCCCTCTATCTTTCAATCAACCATGCGGGCAATCGTGTTTGAAGAGGTCGGCCAGCCACTGCGGGCAGTGGACCGCCCGATCCCCACGCCCGCCCCCGGCCAGCTGCTGCTGAAGGTGCACGCCTGCGGCGTGTGCCGCACCGACCTGCATCTGCTCGACGGAGAGGTGCAAATCGCCTCCCCGCCGCGGATCCTCGGCCACCAGATCGTCGCCACCGTGCAGGACGACGGGCGGCGTGTCGGCGTGCCGTGGTTGGGGTGGACTTGCGGCGAGTGCGACTACTGCCGCTGCGGCCGCGAGAACCTGTGCCCGCTGGCGCGCTTCACCGGCCGCGACATCGACGGCGGCATGGCCGAGTATGCGCTCGCCGACGAGCGCTTCTGCTTCGAGATCCCACCCGGCTACCACGACGCGCAGGCGGCTCCTCTGCTCTGCGCCGGCCTGATCGGCTACCGGGCGCTGTGCAGCGCCGGCCGCGCGCGGCGCCTCGGCCTGTACGGGTTTGGCGCCGCCGCCCACATTCTCGCCCAGGTAGCGATCTGGCAGGGCCGCCGTGTCTTCGCTTTCACGCGCCCAGGCGACATCCCCGCGCAAACGTTCGCGCTGGAGCTCGGCGCCGCCTGGGCCGGCGGCTCGAACGAGCCGCCGCCGGAGCCGCTGGACGCCGCGATCGTGTTCGCCCCCGACGGCGCGCTCGTCCCACTCGCGCTGCGCGCCCTCGCCCCCGGCGGCACGGTCGTCTGCGGCGGCATCCACATGAGCGACATCCCGACCTTCCCCTACTCGATCCTGTGGGAGGAGCGCACGATCCGCTCGGTCGCCAACCTCACCCGCCGCGACGCCGAGGAGTTCCTGGCGCTCGCCCCCCGCGTCCCGGTCAAGACCCAGGTAACCGCCTACCCGCTGGAAGACGCCAACGGCGCCCTCTCCGATCTGCGTGCCGGGCGCATCACGGGGGCGGCAGTGCTGACGGTGTGACGGGCCTGTTAGCGATGCGAGGATGTGACCCGCGCCGCTAACGGTGTGACGGGCCTGCCAGCGATGACCGGGCGCCGCCAACGGTACGACGGTCCCGCCGGCGATGACCGGGCGCCGCCAACGGTACGACGGTCCCGCCGGCGATGACCGGGCGCCGCCAACGGTACGACGGTCCCGCCGGCGATGACCGGGCGCCGCCAACGGCACGACGGGCGTCGTGCAATCCGATCGGCGATCAACCGCCGACACTCATCATGTGCATCGCCGCAAGACCGGACCACTCTCCGTAGGGGGCGAAGAACGCGCGCACTTCGTCCTCCTGCGCGCGAGCGTAAGGATCGCCGCCGTTGAGCACGCGCCCGACCAGCTTCAGCAGGCCGACGTCGCCGGCCGGAACCTGGTCGTGGCGGCCCTGGCCGTGGAGCGCAAGCATCTCGACCGTCCACGGGCCGATCCCGGGGATCGCGCGCAGCCGCCGCCAGGTGCGCTCGTGATCGGGGGAGTGCAGGTCGATCCGCCCTCGCGCCACTTCGCGGGCGACGCGCACCAGCGTGCGCGCGCGGGCGCCGCCGAGGTCAAACGATTGCAGCAGCGCTGGCGCCACGCCAGCGAGCGCCGCCGGCGTCGGCACGTCACGCAGTTCGTCCCCGTCCATGCGCCGTCCCAGCCGCCGCACGATGCGCCGCTCGATCGCCGCCGCGCGCTCGAACTCGATCAGCTGCTCGCAGATCGCCCACGCCAGCGCCTCCCACGGCTCCGGGCGCCGGTGCACGCGCAGCCACGGCCGGCGCCGCACCGACTCCCCAATCAGCGGGTCGCGGGCGAAGCGGTGGTGGAACGCGCGTAGGTCCTCGTCTACCCCGAGCGCGAAGCGCATCCGCGCGATCCCATGCTCGGCCGCCTCGCTGGTGGGGGCGTGCGCGTCGAACAGCACGCGGTCTGCGGCGGTTTGCGCGACGCGCACCATCACCGGCTCATGGCCGTGGTGCAACAACCGTTCGAGCACACCGCCGCGGTGACGCAGCACCCCGTCGACGCCGCCGTGCGCGGGCAGCCGGAACGGCCACGGGGGCCGCACCTCGAGGGTCTTAGTTGCGGCCACCGAGCAGATGCACGTCCACAAGCAGCGAACGGCTGCCCACAATCTGCACGAGCTCGCCCATCCCCCGCGAGCCGCCCTTGCGCGTAGCTCGGCCGAGCCTCCGCCGTCCACTCGCACGCATGAGCTCACGGCGATTGCGGCGGCGCTGCATCAGGCCCGCCGCCGCCGCACCCGCGACGAAGCTGCCGGCGGCCACTGCCACCGCCTGCACGGCCGGTGCGAGGGTCTGTGCGGGCAAGCGCTCAGGCAGCGCTCCCGCCGCGGGAGCCACAACGATGGCATCCACTTCCTCGGTGGTGTCGCCACCGACTACCGAAGCCGGGGGACATCCGCCTTCGGCGGGCATTCCCGTTGCGGCCAGCGGCACGTCAGGCTGGAGCGGGTCGCTCACGCACTCAAGTGTAGGGAGCGCCTCGGACCCTCGGTCGCGCCCGACCACGGAGTACGGCGGGCACTAGACCACGGCGAGCGCTAAACCCCTGCAGGCACAGACACGGCGAGCCCTAAACCCCTGCAGGCACAGACACGGCGAGCCCTAAACCCCTGCAGGCACAGACACGGCGAGCCCTAAACCCCTGCAGGCACAGATCACAGTGGGCGCTAAACCGCGGCAAGCGCCGCGTCCGTAGGCGGCGTCTCGGCGGTTGGGGCCTCGAACACCCGCTCGTACATCCGGTAGCGCTTGACCACCTTGCCGCCCATCGCCTCCATGCCACGGTTCATCGCCGTGTTGGTCTCCAGGATCCAACCCATCTCCCCACCCTTCTGCGGGCGCGCTTCGGCCGCGTCGAAGTGCATCTGGTAGAGCTTGGCCGCCACCCCGGTGTGCTGGTACTCGGGCTTGACGCCCAGCCAGCCGACCCGCACTCGATCCATGATGCGGCCCTTGCGCAGGAAGTACCACCAGCCGAGCGGCAGCAGGCGCCCCCGCATCTTCTCGAGCACCTGGTTGAGATCGGGGACCGTGATCGCCATGCCGACCACCTCACCGGTGTCTTCGCGCTCGGCGATCATGAACCAGTGCTTGTCGAAGGCCAGCTGCAGCTCCTGCGCGAGGGCATCGAGGTCCTTCTTGGAGTAGGGCACGAAGTCCCAGTTCTGCGACCACGCGGCGTTGTAGACCTCGCCGAAGAACTCCATGTCTTTGCGCAGCTGGCGGCGGCGCATCGGCCGCACACGAATGCCGTGCTCGCTCTGCGCCTTGTCCGCGAGCTCCCAGATCACCGGCAGCACCTTGTCGCGTTCGGTTACCTCCAGTTTCCACATCAAAAGGTCCATCGCCTTGCTCATCCCAGCCTCCTCCAGCAGCCGCTGGTAGGCGGGCGGGTGCCACGGCTGGAGGATCATCGGTCGCAAATCGAAGCCCTCAACCAGAATGCCGCACTCGTCGTTCATCGCGAAGTCGGAGGGCCCCACCATTCGCTCGCAGCCGCGCCCCCCCAGCCACGCCTGGGCGGCGTCGAGCAGGGCTCCGACGACCTGCGGATCCTCCTCGAACTCGATAAAGCCGAACCAGCCCCACCGCGAGTCGTGGTGGTCGTTGAAGGCATGGTTGATCTGCGCAGTGATCCGCCCCACCACGCGCCCGTCGCGCCGCGCCAGGAAATACTCGGCCTCGCCGTGGTTGAAGAAAGCGTTCATCCGCCGGTTGAGGAACAGGCGCCGCTCGAGTTTCAGCGGGGGCACCCACAGCGGGTGGTTAGCATGCAGGCGGAACGGCAGGTCGATGAACTGCTTCAGGTCTTTCCCGCCCGACACCGGGCTGACTTGCACGCTCACAGCCACGGCACCCTACCGCAACGCCCCTCCGAGTACATGGCGATCAGCACCAACGAGCCCCCCACCGGCAGCGACGGCCAACCGGCCAGGAGCGATGTGTTCGCCAAGGCCCGCCACCACGAGCGTGCCGAGGTGCTGGCGGCGGCGCGCAAGGCGGATGTCCTGCCTTACTTCCATGTGCTCACCTCGCCGGCGATGCCGGTGGTGGAGATGGAGGGCGCGCAGCGGATCATGCTGGGCTCCAACAACTATCTTGGCCTCACCGGCGACGAGCGCGTGCTGGCGGGCGCGCAGGATGCGCTGCACCGCTACGGCACCGGCCTCACCGGCTCGCGCCCGCTGAACGGCACCACGCCGCTGCACCTCGAACTGGAGGCGGAGATCGCCGAGTGGATGGGCAGCGAAGACGCACTGGTATTCACTACCGGCCACCAAGCCAACCTCGGCACGCTCGGCACGATCCTCGGAGTGGGCGACACCGTGATCGCCGACTCTGGCGACCACGCCTCGATCCTCGACGGCTGTCTGCTTTCTCGCGCCAAGCTGCGCCCCTTCCGCCACAATCGTTTGGAGAAGCTGGAGAAGATGCTGGGGCGTGCAGAGGGCGACGGCGGCGGCGTGCTGGTGGTGGTGGACGGCGTCTTCTCGATGGAGGGCGACATCGCCCCGCTCCTGGATATCTGCGAGTTGTGCGAGCGTTACGGGGCAAGACTGATGGTCGACGAGGCGCACGGCGCCGGGGTGCTCGGCGCGCGCGGCGCCGGCACCGCCGAGCTGCTCGGCTTGGAGGATCGGGTGGACCTGCGCGTGGGTACCTTCTCGAAGTCGCTGGCCTCGTGCGGCGGCTTCGTGGCGGGGCCCGCTGACGTGCTCGAGTATCTGCGCTACTACTCACGCGCCTTCATCTTCACCGCCTCCGCCGTCCCGGCGGCGCTCGGCGCCGCACTCGCCGCGTTGCGCGTGCTGCGCTCCCCCGACGGTGCAGCGCTGCTGGCGAGGGTGCTCGACAACGCCTGGCGTCTGCGCGATGGCCTGGAGCAGCTGGGCTTCGCCGTGGTTGCCCCGCAGCCATTGCCTGCACGCCCCAGCGTGATGGGTGCGCTTGCGATGCCCGGCTCGCCAGTCGCGGACTTGCGGTCCCATCCGCCGGGCGCCGCTCCCGGCGTGCGTTTGGATGCCACCGGCGCCCCGAGGATCGTCACCCCGATCGTGCCGATTCTGGTGGGCGACGACTGGAAGGCGGCGCTGCTGTGGCGGGCGTTGTATGACGCGGGCGTGTTCGTCAACACCGCCCTGCACCCCGCCGTGCCGCCGGGCGGGGCTCTGTTGCGCACGAGCGTGATGGCGACCCACGACGAGACGGTGATCGATCGCGCACTGAACACCTTCGAGCAGGTCAAACGCGACTTCGAGGCCAAGCACGGGCCGCTGCCCGGCCCCGGCCATCCAGCGTAGGCGCTCTCGCCCACCCGATCCCTCCCTGAAGCCCGCCGCTTTTCTCATGAGATTGATGAGAAAAGAAAAAGATCGCTTTTAGCGCAAGATCTGCACGCGGCGGTGTTGACCGCGGCGCGCTGCTGGCGTAGCTTGATAGGGCGCTTTGCATCCAACGCTCGGAACTCGCCCCATGTCGCCGGTAGAGGGGTGCCGAGGACGGGATGGGACGTCCAGTGGGCGAACGACGAGCAATCGGTGCGGTGCGCTACTCGTATAAATTCAAGCAAGCATGTTGCTCGCCGCGGTGGACTCCCGGGGCGGCAACGGGGAGTGAGATCACATGAGCGCGACTGCGACGCTAACCCCTGCCGGTCCTCAATACATGCGTGCTCTGGAACGCGCCAACAAGGTACGCCTAGCCAGAGCCGACCTCAAGCGGCGAATCGCAACCGGGGAGCTGGAGGCCGCCGAGGTGATCCTGCAGTGCCCCTGGGAGGCGCAGAGCATGACGATCGCCGACCTGCTGATGAGCCAACGTCGCTGGGGCGCCAGCCGTGCCCGCAAGCTGCTCACGCAATTACAGCTGTCCGAAACCAAGACGCTCGGTTCGCTGACCGACCGGCAGCGGGGCACACTCGCGGCGGTGTGCCGCGAACCCGGCGCCGTGGCAGCGCTCAGCAGGTGAGTGGGCAACCCGGGCGGGGATACGGAGCCCGCCCACCCCGGATGGCGCGCATCCGCGGAGACGAGGTGTTCTGTCGTGCGCCTGCGCCACGCGGGCGTTCAACGCAACTTGAAGTGTGCCGGCCGGCGGCGGGAGAGGCCGCGCGCGCAGAGCGCACGGCCCAGGGTAACGGACAGCCGGAGGAGAGCTTCAGCTGCCACCACCCGGCGAGCATCCCGATCAGACCGAGGCGGGGACGCACCTCCCATACGCCGCAGCCACGTTCGCCTAGGTCGGCGACACGCAGGCGCACAAACTTGTAGCTGCCCGGTTCCAACTGCATCCGTTCCAGTAGATCGCGCGAGCGCAACTCGAACTCCGCGCGTTCGCCCGTTTGAGCCTGCGCTCGGCGAATGCACGCCACCAGCCGGTCGCGGGTGCGCTCGAGTTCGGCGAGCGACAGAAGATGTGGAGCCGCCCAGCCGGCGCCCGCCGGGGATGAGGGGACATTGGCCTCCCCTACCCAGCCCACACCGGAGGGCGAGATATGCGGGAAGCCGCGGGCCACGATTCCCGAAAGCTCGTGCTCCAACTTGGCGACCTGTGCCCGCAGCGATTGGCGCGCGGCGCGCTCTGCCGCGGCTCGCTCCGCCGCAGCGCGCTCGGCCGCGGCCCACTCTTCCGTCCGCACAGAGCTGAACGGGTTATCGCGATCAACCGTGAGCTGCTCGATTGGTGCCACTTCCAGCTCCTCTTCGCCTCCGACGCTTTAGCGGATTCTACCAGCGCGAGCGGCACGCATGAGACAATTGGCACGCTTTTGCGGCACTCGGCATGTGGCCGGCGCGCTGGCTTACCAGGGCCCTTCCAGCATTGCGCGGCACATCCATAGCGCCTCGCCGACATGCAGCGAGGGCACGCCGGGCACCTGCAAGGTAAACAGCGTCACCTCATCGGCCTCCATGCCGGCGGCGTGACCGGGGGCGATCCTGCCGAACAGCACCGCCACCACTGAGCGGGCGTCGGCCACCACCAGCCTGCCGCTGGGCAGGGCGGGCGCGCCGGAGGCACGCCCCAGGGGCTCACCCTCGCGGCTCGAGCGGATGCCAAGCGGGTGCTCGATCGTGGTGGCATCGAACGCCCACACCGGCACGCCGGTGTCCACCAGCGTGATCAGGAGCGCGTCGGCGAGCAAGTGGTGGGAGTGAAAGCCGCCCTGCATCATCCGCGCGAGCATCGCCTCCTCGATCGGCGTCCTTACCACGTCGGGGTCGAGCCCGATATGCCTGTAGAACACGCGGTAGGCCGCTGGCACCGGTCGCTGTCGCAGGCTGATCGCGTGGGATCCGGCCCAGCGGTTGGAGAGCGCCGCCAACCGCGCCCTCACCGCCGGCGGGGACTTTCTGCTGAGGCGATCGACGGATGAGCGGGTGTGGATGAGGTGCAGCCCCGGCAGCTCTTCGCGGACCTCGCGCTCGCACCAGCCACGCTCCGGTTCGGGCTGCTCGCCGCGGTTACCCCGCCCCGTGGCAAACGGCTCAGGGCTCATCGCCCCGCGCCCCCCACGCCGGCGTTGGGCGACTCGCCGCCAACCCACGGCCAGGTCGCGAACGGCCCGGGCCTCATCGCCCCACACCGCCGCGCGCGGCGGTCGCGGCCACCAATTCGCTGACGCGTTTGCGCAGCTCGGCGAGCGAGGGGGTGACGAGCAGTGCCTTGCTCTGCACCACCCCACCAGGGTAAGCAAACGTGATTTGGGGGCAGCTCGCCATCTTGTACACCGCCGGCAGCACCCCTTCGCTGTCCACGCCGATCGGGAATGTCAGGCCGCGTGAGCGCACCAACGCGCGCAGCGAGTCGCGTTCGCCTTTGAGCGCCACCGCCGCAAAGCGCACGCCGGAGAAGCGGGCCCCGCCCGTCCGCACAAGCGCCTGCATCTCGCCGAGCACATCGCTGCAGCCGCCGGAATCGATAAACAGCGCCAATACCACAGGGCCCTGTTGGTAGAGCTGGCAGATGTTGAGGATCCGCGGGCCCCGCACAGCGCACGCCGGGCGCTCGTGCGCAGAGTCCTGGTTGGGACGCGTGGCGATGTTGACGGAGCCTTGCAGGTTGCCCGTGGCGAGTGGAGCCGCGAAGGGAGGCATCTGTGCCCCGGGCGCGATGCCCGCCAACCCATTGGAGGGCGTGACGATCGTGTTGATCGTGATCAGCACGAGAATCACGATCGCCAAGCCGCCGATCCAGCGACCCTGGCGGGGCGTGGCGAGCAGCCCGCCAGAGCGCCGCTCAAGCCGGCTCATGGCGCGGGCGCCGGCGCCGGCGCCGGCGCCCGCGGAGCAACGCATGTTGCAGCTTCGCGGGCAGGCGGGTGGCGATTCCTCGCCGTGCCAGACTGCGGTTGGGCGGAGACGGCTCGACCAGCAGCAGCGCCGCCGGCAGCGCCACCAGCACGCCGACGAGCGAGACGCTGAGATCGATCAGCGTCACCACGCCGAAGTCGCGCAGCATCTGGATGTCGGAGAGCACCAGCACGCCAAAGCCGGCGATCGCGGTGACGCCGGAGGCAGCGACCGCGGCACCGGTGCGGGCGTAAGTGAGACGCAGCGCCTCAGGCAGCGACCGGCCGGCGGTGCGCTCCTGGCGCAGACGCTCGGAGAGGAGCACGCTGAACTCGGTGGAGATCGCGATCACAAGCGCGCTGAGCGTGACCGACATCGGGTTGAGTGGCACCCTGATCGCGAACACCACGAGCGCCGACCAGCCGGTGGCGAGCAGCACTGGCAGCAACGGTGTCAACGCTCGCCGGCGATCGCCACGGAAGGCGGTCAACAGCACGATCGCCGCCGCGGCAAGCCCCGCTAGCAGCGTCAGCACACGCCGCCACGGGGAGGCCACGAGTGCGCCCGACTGCGCGGCGAGGACGGGCAGGCCAACGAGCTGCACGCTGAGTCCGCGCGGGGGGTGCAGCTCGGCGCGCATCGCTTCGATCACGTGCTGTTGTTCGGTGAGCGGCATCAAGCGGATGCCGAACGCGAGCGTGGCGACCTGGCGGTTGGCGGTGATGGCGTTCTGAGAGAAGTACGCGGGAATCGTCGCCAACAGGCCGTTCACGGCGGCGGTGGTGAGCTTGGGGTTGGTGGATTTGGATTTGGATTTGGAGGAGGAGGAGGAGGAGGAGTTGTTGGTGGTGGGGCCAGACGCCGCGCTTGCACCCAGCGCCCCCCCTTCGAACAGCGTCGGCAGCGAGAAGGCAGGACACAGCCGCGCCTTGCCGCAACCGCGCGTGGAGCTGTAACCGAAGCGCTTCAGCACTGCGTTCTGGTAGGAGCTCATCCATTCGATCGTCTTCGGGGTCGCGACGTTCTTGCCGGACACCGTCAGGTCGATTTCGCCGCCGACCCCGGAGGCACGCTCGATCGCGTCGAGGTTGCGCAGCGACGCCATGTTCTGGGGCACCAGCTTTTCCAGGTTGGTTTCGACGTGGGTCTGCGTATCGAGCCCCCAGCCGAGCGCGGCGAGCGCCAGGCCGATGCCGATCACGCGGCGCGGGTTGCGCACCGCGTAACCGAGCGCGGCATTGGAGACGAAGCGGGTGAGGGGGTTGTCGCGCAACAGCTCTTGGGCGCCCTGCCAGGAGGTGGCGAGCCACCCCGGCGTGCGCGAGCGCGGAGGGGCGGCGCCGGCAAGCGCAAGTAGGGCCGACCCGGCGGTGAGCGCACAGAGCAGCGCGATCGCGATGCCCACCACCAGCAGCAGGGCGAAGCCTCGCACGGTGGGCACCGGCGAGAGCGTCATCACCAGCAGCGCGGCAGCTCCAGCGGCGGCGGCGGCGGCGATCGTGGGGCCGGCGGTCGCGGCGGCGCGTCGGATCGCGGCGCCGGCGTCCGGCTCTCCGTTCGCACGGACCTCCAGCACGCGCGACTGAAACTGGATCGCGTAGTCCACCGCCAACCCCACCAGCACCGGCAGAACCGCAACCTGGGCGACGGTCAGCGAGGCCCCGACGGCGGCGAGCGCCCCGAACGTGAGCGCGGTGGCAAGTACGGCGATCGCCAACGGCAGCATCCGCGGGCGCCCGCGGAAGACGAGGCTGAGCGCGGCCGCCATCGCGAGCAGCACTGCCACGAGCAGCAGCTCGATCGAGCGGCTGATTGCACTGGTCAGTTCGGCGACGATCACCGGCTGGCCAGTGAGTAGATAGTGCTCGCCATGCTGCAGGCGCCATTGGGGCATGGCAAGCGCGCGGCGGATCAGGGCGATCGTGCGCGTACGCTGCGATTCGCTCAACCCAGCCTTCATGCGCGCTGAGATCAACGCCATTTCGCGACCGGGGAAGAGATAGGCGAAGCGCTGCTTGGGGGTGCCAGGCAGCTTGGCGGTGTTGTCGAACACGAGCGTGTAAACGAAGCTCGGGTCGTTCAGCGTGGGGGCTTCCGTAATGCCGTAATGGGCCCCCAGCACGGCGAGCTGCTGGAAGTAGCGTTCGCGCGTGATCTTGGCCGCTTCTTCGCCGAGTTTCGCCGCTTCGGCGGCGCCGCTACCGTGAGCTAGCGCCAGCCGGCGGACCGCCTGTTCGTTCTGTGTGGCCTGCTTCTCGGCCTGGTTGCCCTGTGTGGTGAGCAGCGAGTCGATCTGCGTGACGGCCTGGTTGACGAAGGTGCCCGGACCGATCACCACCTTCACGGTGCCCAACCGCGCGAGCTGGCCGCAGGGACCGTTCACCCCGCCCTCGCGCGGCAGCCCTGCAGGCGGAACCTTGCCGGCGAGGCACCCCTCCAGCCCCAGCATGCGGTCGATGTCGGAACTCAGCAGCAGATCCTCCAAGTTGCCTTTGACGAGCACGTCGACGGGCTCTTCCCCAAACGAGCGGTAGTAGCTCTGCGTGGCTCGGTAGCTCCCGCTGGAGCGCCCCACGAAGGTGTCGGTGGCAGCGCTCGGACGGAGACTCAGCGCAAGCCCGGCCGCCCCCAACCCCAACAGCCCCATCAGCACCACCACCAGCAGCGGTCGGCGGGCGGCACCGCCCGCGAGGGCGGAAAGCACCCTGGCGATCACACCAGGCTTGGCGACCCTGTCGCGATCGCCCGGATTAGAAATGGTGTTCACGGAAAGAGGCTAGCCCGACTGGCGAGGCGTCCGCGCCGGCAGCGAGCTCGAGGGCTACTACTCCATGCCCAGTGGCCCAGCCGACTCACCGGAGAGAAACTGACGGACGAACGGGTTCTCGGAGGCGAACAGCTCTTCGGCGGGGCCCGATTCCACGATCCGCCCGCGCCAGAGAATCGAGATGTGCTCGGCCACACGGCGCGCGCTGAGGATGTCGTGGGTGATTACCACGTAGGTGCCACCGTTCTCGGCGTGGATTTCCTTGATCAGCTCGCACAGCAGCGCGGTGCGCACCGGGTCGAGGCCCGAGTCGGGCTCGTCGAACAGCACGATCTCCGGATCGAGCACGAGCGCGCGCGCGAACCCGGCGCGCTTGCGCATCCCACCCGAGAGCTCGTTGGGCATCTTCTCGTTGGCATTGCCGAGGCCAACCTCGCGCAGGCGCCGGTTGACGATCGCCGCGATCTCGTCCTCACCCTTCTCGGTGTGCTGGCGCAGCGGGAAGGCGACGTTGTCGTAGAGGTTGAGCGAGCCAAACAGGGCGCCGTCCTGGAACAGCACGCCGAACTTCTTGCGCAGCTCGAAGAGGTCGTCGTCGGAGAGCGAGGGAATCGACTGGCCCGCCACGATCACGTCCCCCTGGTCGGGATAGAGCAGGCCAACGATGTGCTTGATGCACACCGACTTGCCGGTGCCGGAGGGGCCGAGGATCATCGACACCTGGCCTTCGGGGATGCCCAGGTTGAGGCCACGCAGCACGCGGTTGGAGCCGAACGCCTTGTGCACGTCGATGAACTCGATCGCGTCGGGAACGTCGCTGGGGCGGCTGGCGCCGGCGTGGTACTCGAAGTCCTCCGCCTCGGCCTCTTGTAGCTCGCGCTCGGTCGCCATCTCACCCCCCGATCGGGGCGCGCGGATTTGCGCCCCAGAAAATCTGGGTTCCCAGCATTCCAATAACGTGTACGAGTACGATGTTCATAACCATCGACTTGGCCGTGGCCGTACCAACCCCTACGGGGCCTCCGGAGGCGTTATATCCGTAGTAGCAGCCCACCAACACGATCGCCGTCGCCATCACCATCGCCTTGATCAGGCTGTAGACGAAGTCGGGCGGGTTCTGGAACTGCCAGAAGATCAAGAAGTAGCCCCCGGAGGACACCACCCCGACCTGATCGACGACCGCGATGTAGGAGGCGAGGAAAGCGCCGCCGATCCCGGCGAGATAGAGAAACGGCAACACCATCCAGGCCGCCAGCAGGCGGGTGGCGCAGAGGAAGGTGAGGGAGTCGATCCCCATCACCTCGAGCGCGTCGATCTCATCGGAGATGCGCATCGCGCCGAGCTCCGCCACGATCCCGGTGCCAACCTTCGCCGACATCATGTAGCCAAACGCGTAGGGAATCACCTCGCGCAGGTCACACCATGCGGTGAACACGCCCGAGTAAGCCGGTGCGCCCGAGGCCTCGGTGAAGTAGGCACCCTGAATGCCGCACTGCAGGCCGAGGATGAACATCAACGCCCAGATGATCAGCGTCGAGGAGATGATCAAGATGCCCGCCTGGCGCAGAGTCTCGCCGAAGAAGCGGAAGACGCGCAGGCTGTAGACATCGCCGACGATTTTGCCCGCGAAGCCGGCGATCTCCCCGGAGGAGGCGATCCATTCTCGCGGAAGCGCAAGCCATTCGTTCATCTCGGTCCCCTTCCGCCGCCCCTGGCGGCATCCTCGATCGCTCGTGTGCAAAGCACACTTCGCTCACTGCGTCCTTGCCAGGAACGACGGGAGGGGACCGAGAGGCCGGGCTTTATAAGCCAACGCATTATTTGATGACCAGGATCTGCGGGTGTGTGGCGAGCAAAGTCTGCTCGAAGACGTAGTCGAACGCGAACACCGCCAGGAAGGTGACGACCACCGCCTGGTTGACGGCGCGGCCGACGCCCTCGGCGCCGCCGGAGGCGGTCATGCCCTTGTAACAGCACACGATCGCGATGATCGCCCCGTACAGCGTCGCCTTCAACGCCGAGCCCCACATGTCGGTGGTGTCGGCGTTGGCGAAGAACGTGTTCCAAAACGGCCCCAGCGGATAGCCGTTGACAACCTCCGCCAGCAACCCCCCGAAGATGCCGAACAGGATCGCGTAGATGTTGAACAGCCCCGTGACCAGCATCAACGCCAGGAAGCGGGGCACGACGAGGTTCTTGATCGGGTCGACGCCTAGAACCTGCAGCGCGTCGAGCTCCTCGCGGATCTTGCGCGCGCCCAAGTCGGCGGTGATCGCCGTGCCGGCGACCCCAGCGAGCACGATCGCGGTCACGTCGGGGCCGATCTCGCGGACGGCGCCGAGCACGAAGAACCCGCCAAGGCGGTCGAGCGCCCCGAACAGCGTCAGGAAGTTGGCTGCCTGAAGACCGGGGGCGGCGTAGTCGATGCACACCGTCGACACCAGCAACGGAAACCAGCAGAGACGAAGTGCGAACAGGAACTGTGAGACGAACTCGCCGCCATACGGGTAGGGCGGGCGCAGCGCCGACCTGACAGTCCTGCCGGTCAGCAGCATCATGTCGCCAACTTCCTCGATGAGGTTCCTCGTCGGAAGGAACGCTCGCTCCGCTGCACTCCGTACCACTTGCTACCTACCCCTCCTCGGGTGGACAGTACCCGGCATTGTACGCCGATACTAGAACTTTACGCGATGTGCTGGCGGCGCGCCACCCCTTTCGTGCGAAGTCTTTGTGACACGTCACAAAGCACTTGTGCCCCGGCCCTACAAAGGGCTTGTGCCCCGGCCCTACAAAGCACTTGTGCCCCGGCCCTACAAAGGGCTTGTGCCCCGGCCCTACAAAGCACTTGTGCCCCGGCCCTACAAAGCACTTGTGCCCCGGCCCTACAAAGCACTTGTGCCCCGGCCCTACAAAGCACTTGTGCCCCGGCCCTACAAAGGGCTTGTGCCCCGGCCCTACAAAGGGCTTGTGCCCCGGCCCTACAAAGGGCTTGTGCCCCGGCCCTACAAAACACTTGTGCCCCGGCCCTACAAAGGGCTTGTGCCCCGGCCCTACAAAACACTTGTGCCCCGGCCCTACAAAACACTTGTGCCCCGGCCCTACAAAACACTTGTGCCCCGGCCCTACAAAACACTTGTGCCCCGGCCCTACAAAACACTTGTGCCCCGGCCCTACAAAACACTTGTGCCCCGGCCCTACAAAACACTTGTGCCCCGGCCCTACAAAACACTTGTGCCCCGGCCGAGCGTCATCTGCGCGCATGTCGCCCGGCACACGACCAGTGTGGCGGGCCTCGGCGGCTCCAAGCGCTCGGATCGCTGGTATGGTGACCGCGCTGTGAGGGGGAGTCGCTTACTTAAGGCGGTTGCGCTCGGGCTCTGCGGAGTGCCGGCGGGACTGCTCGCGGTGGGCTGCGGGGGAGGGAGCCCGCAGGACGCGAGCGAACCGAAGGGCAACTACACGGTGCAGGTTACGCACGCGAGCTTTCCGCTCCAGCAGGTGCCGGCACGGCAGACGCAGATGGTGATCGACGTTCGCAACACCAGCTCCCGCACACTGCCCGACGTGACGGTGGCGGTGACCTCCTTCGACTACCTCAGCAACTATCCCCATCTGGCGAGCCGCAGACGACCCATATGGGTCGTCAACGAAGGTCCGGGGCAGATCGCCAAGCCGCCGGTCGAAACGGTGCAGGTCGATCCGCCCGGGGGTGGGACGACCGCCAACTACGACATCTGGGCGCTGGGCCCGCTGGCGCCAGGAGCGACGCGCAGCTTCGTGTGGCACGTCTCCCCCGTCAAGTCGGGTGTGCACCGACTCTCCTATCGGGTGTACGCCGGCCTCAATGGCAGGGCCAAAGCAGAGCTCGCCAACGGCGCGCCACCGGTGGGGAGCTTCAACGTGGACATCGCCGATAAGCCACCGACGACGCACGTGAACCCGGTGACGGGCAGGGTCGTGGCCGGACCGTACGTGCCCTCCGAAGGGTAGTCACGCCGCGCTATTTGGCTCGCTGTCGAAAGATCGCCCGCTATTTGGCTCGCTGTCGAAAGATCGCCCGCCATTTGGCCCGCTGTCGAAAGATCGCAGCGGGGATTTCGCCAGTCGAGCGATGTCGTGGAGCGTGGAGAGGTCTACGATGCATGGTCAGCCCGATCCTCGGCTGGACGGGCCTGCGCAGGGCCGGGCGGCGACGCCCCACCGGCTTCGGGCGCCACCCATAGATCGCGACGAGGAGGAACGTAAGCCCCCCATGCCCAGGACACGTCAGCAGAACGTCACGGCCGCACAGTGGAGCGCCAACGGCAGCGCGCTCGGCTCGCTCGACTTGACCCTTCCCGGCAACCAGGTGTTCGCGTCGAACGTGTTCAGCCCGGTGGTGCAACGCCAACGCCTGCCGAAGGACGTGTACAAGGCGCTGAAGAAGACTTTGGAGCGCGGCGAGGCGTTGGATACCTCGCTGGCGGACGCGGTAGCGCAGGCGATGAAGGAGTGGGCGCTGGAGAAGGGCGCAACCCACTACACGCACTGGTTTCAGCCGCTGACGGGCTCCACGGCGGAGAAGCACGACTCCTTCTACGCCCCCGTCGGAGACGGCACCGCGATCGCCGAGTTCTCCGGCAAGGAGTTGATCCAGGGCGAGCCCGACGCCTCCTCGTTCCCCACCGGCGGCATCCGCGCGACCTTCGAGGCGCGCGGCTACACCGCGTGGGACCCCACCTCGCCGGCGTTCATCCTCGAGAACCCCAACGGGGCGCTGCTGTGCATTCCGACGGCGTTCACCTCGTGGACCGGCGAGGCGCTCGACCACAAGATTCCGCTGCTGCGCTCGATGGACGCGCTTTCGGGCGCCGCGATCCGCGCGCTCGAGCTGCTCGGCGTCGAGGGCGCGCGGCGCGTGTTCACGACCGTCGGCCCCGAGCAGGAGTACTTCCTGATCGACGAGCAGTACTACTTCGAGCGCCCCGACCTGCTGACCACAGGGCGCACGCTGTTCGGCGCCAAGCCGCCCAAGGGGCATGAGCTCGACGACCACTACTTCGGCTCGATCCCCGAGCGGATCCTCGCCTGCATGATGGAGACGGAGCTGGAGCTCGCGAAGTTGGGGGTGCCGGTGAAGACGCGCCACAACGAGGTGGCGCCCAACCAGTACGAGCTGGCGCCGATCTTCGAGAACTCCAACGTCGGCTCCGACCACCAGCAGCTGACGATGCAGGTAATGCAGAACGTGGCGCGCCGCTACGGCCTGGTGTGCCTTCTGCACGAGAAGCCGTTCGCCGGCGTCAACGGGTCGGGCAAGCACAACAACTGGTCGATGGGCACCGACACCGGCATGAATCTGCTGGAGCCCGGGGACACGCCACACGAAAACCTCCAGTTCCTGTTCTTCTGCGCGGCTGTCATCCAGGCGGTCAACACGCACCAGGCGCTACTGCGCGCGTCGATCGCCAGCCCCGGCCAGGACCACCGCCTCGGCGCTAACGAGGCGCCGCCGGCGATCATCTCGATCTTCCTCGGCTCAGAGCTCGAGCGCGTGTTCGGAGCGATCGAGGCCGGCAAGGCGCAGACCTCCAAGCCGGGCTCGTTCCTCGGCCTCGGCACGCCGGTGCTGCCGCCGTTGCCGCTGCACGGCGGCGATCGCAACCGCACCTCGCCGTTCGCGTTCACCGGCAACAAGTTCGAGTTCCGTGCGCTCGGCTCCAGCATGTCGCTGGCGCTGCCCAACACGGTGCTCAACACAATCGTCGCGGAGGCGATCGACGACCTCGCCGACAAGCTCTCAGCGGCGATGAAAGGCTCGGGCGCCAACCTTGAGAAGGCGCTCACCAAAGTCGTCAAGGAGAGCTACGCCGCCAACAAACAGATCGTGTTCGGCGGCGACAACTACTCCGAGGCGTGGCACAAGGAGGCCGAGAAGCGCGGCCTGTACAACCTGCGCTCCACCCCCGACGCGCTGCCGTGGCTGGTCGAGAAAGGCACCGTCGCCCTGTTCAAGAAGTACAAAGTGCTCTCCAAGCGCGAGTTGGAGTCGCGCTTCGAGGTGTTCACCGAGCAGTACGCGGTGAAGCTCAACATCGAGGCCGAGACCGCGGCGGCGATCGCGCGCACGATGCTGCTGCCGGCGGCGGTGCGCTACCTGAACGAAGTGAAAGCCACCGGCCTGGAGGAGCTGATCGCCGAGCTGGAGCCGCTCGTCAAGGAGCTGCACTTCAACCTGATCAAACTCGAGGACGTCAACCTCGCCGACAACCAGCCCGACTCCTCGGCGCCCAGGTGGGCGGCCTACATGCGCGACAAGGTGCTCCCCGCGATGGACGACGTACGCGAAGTCGCCGACCGCCTGGAGGGCATCGTGCCCGACGACCTGTGGCCTTTGCCGAAGTACTCGGAGATGCTGTTCATCAAGTAAGGGCTGGACGATCGGCCGCGGCGAGCTTTTGGAGCACCTCGTCGCGGTCGGTGCCGTGGGCGCGCAGCACGTGCTCGAAGTCCTCGCCGTAGATGTGTATTACGGCGAGGAGCAGGTCCTTGGTAGAAACGCCACCGGCGCCTCGCTGGGCGGCGATCGCCACGGCCTGCTCGGTCACCTGCGCAACGGCGTCGCGCTCGGCGGGAACCTGCGCAACGGCGTCGCGCTCGGCGGGAACCTGCGCAACGGCGTCGCGCTCGGCGGGAACCTGCGCAACGGCGTCGCGCTCGGCGGGAACCTGCGCAACGGCGTCGCGCTCGGCGGGGCGGGCGGGAACACTCGGCTCACGCTCACCACTACCAGCCTGGGCGGTCCCTTCACGCTCGTGACTTTCGCCGGCGCCCTCCACGTGCCCCTCGCTGACACCCAGCGCCTGCAGCGCGATCCCCGCTTCGCCGTGCAGGCGCAGCACCCGCAACCAACGCTCCGCCTCGCCCTCGGGGGTGCGCGCGAACGGCATTGCGGTCGCGGCGATCCCAAGCGCCATCGCGGCGTCAGGGGCAAGTGTCGCCGTGGCGCTCATCGCGTCGCTCCCATCGCCGCCCGCAGCCTGGCGTGGGCCGTGGGCAGGTGAGCGACGTTCTCTCGCCTCAGCCTGGCTTGCGGCTGCCCGTCGGCGAACTCCACCTCGATCACCGCCGTGCCGGTCTGGCCGGCGGCGGCGCGCGCGGAGTCGATCAGCTCAGCGGCCTCGCCCCCCGGTACACCACAGGCGAGCAGCAGCTGCGTGGCCCGCTCGCGCGAAGGCGTCTCGCGGTCGAACTCGAGCTCCTCCCGGAGCACCGCCGGAGCGGCGGTGCTTCCTGCGATGTTCAGCACACACGCGGCCATATCGTCACTACGTGTATCGGTCGACGCGACGACTCGCTCAAGTAGCCGCGATGCCGTTGGTCGGAGACCAAGGTCACTGACCGCGTGCGACAGCCGCGTTGCGCCAAACAACTCGCCGCCGGTCCGTGCCTCGGTGACGCCGTCGGTGTAGAAACACACGTGCGACTCGCCGAGCATCGTCACCGTGGTTTGGCGCGAGCCGGTACGCATACCGGCACCGAGCGGCGGCGCGGCGCACAAGGTGATCGGCGTGATCGGCTGCGAGCCGACCACGAGCGGTGGTGGATGGCCGGCGCAGGCATACACGAGCGTGCGCTCGCTCGGGTCGTAAGTGGCTACGACAACTGTGGCAAACGACCCCCCCAGCTGACGGTCGAGCACGCTCCCAGCCGTCTGTACGGCGACGCGAGGCGAGAGGCCGGCCTCGAGATAGGCCCGCAGGGTGAAGCGCACCAGCGCCGTGTGGGGCAGCGCCTGTCTGCCGTGCCCGGAGATATCCCCAAGGACAACCGCCACTCTGCCGTCCTCGAGCGCGAACACGTCGTAGAAGTCGCCGCCCGCACCGGGACCGTCGGCGGGCCGGTAGGCCACCGAGGTGCCCACCGTGCCGAGGCGCGTGGGCGGGACCGGCAGCAGCGCCGCCTGCAGCAAACCGACGTCCTCGAGCAGCTGCCCGCGCTGGCGCTCCAGTTGGCGAGCGCGCAACGCCCCCAACCATGAGCGTGTGGCGAGCGCGAGCGAGAGCGAGAGCATCAACCCGAGCAGCAACTTCACCGGGAACGGCACCACATCGGCGATTTTGGTGATCGTGGTCACCAGCGGCGAGGTGCGTTCGTGCCTGGCGGAATGATGCGTCGCCGCCGCACGCGTTCGGTGGCTGGCGCGCCCGGATGCAGTTGGGTCCGCCACCGCGGTGCGCACGCGTGGCGCAGTGCTCGCGCGGCCTGCGCTCAGGCTCCCCCCACGGCCCCGCCCGGTGTGACTGCGGCGCAGGTGTCGGGTGCGTCGCCGGGCACGACCCGCGCGAACGGGAGCGGCACGCGCGCGCTTAGCGTGGGGCGATAGGGTGGCGGTGGTGGAAGTGGGAGTCGTGGTGCTCGACGGGATCGCGGGAGCCACCGCCGGCGCCGCTGCCGGGGGCGCGGTGGCCAACGGCGCGGGGGCGGCGGCTGCGGCGGACGCGGGCGCCGCCGTGGACACAGGCGCGGCGGTTGAAGATGCGGGGCTGGTGGATCTGTGCGAGGAAGCGCCCACATCCGACGACGTGCTCTGCGATTCCCTTTCTGAGCCCTGCAATTCGTGATTTTTAGCGCCTTTTTGGGTCTGAGATTGGGCGTCTCCCCCACCTCGGCCTGCGTGACCCCGTGACTCGCGGCTTCCGCCGCCTCGCCGCCATTCATGCCCCCCGGCACCCCGCGACGATTCCTCCTCAGCGGCCCCTTGCCCTTGGTCGCTTTCGGGAGACTCGCTTTGCCCCGCTCCTTCCTGCTGGTGTCCCCCGGCAGCTTCCTGCTGGTGCCCACTTGAGGATTCGTCCTGACCACCGCCCTGTTGCTGGTGCCCACCGGCAGATTCGCCATCCCCCCCGCCCTGCTGCTGGTGCCCACCGCCACCCCACTGCTGATCGCCACCCGAGCGACCGCCCGGCGCCTGAGCTTCGGGATGGGCCGCGGCCGTCGCGTTGAATGTCAGGGCAAGCGCGGCACAGCCAAGCGCGATCGCGGGCCGGAACCGGCGCCAATCAGTTGAGATCGGCGACATATCCCGAAGCGCTCGCGAGCGCTTCGTCGAGCGCAGGGAAGATCGCGAACGCGCCATCCATACCGGCGAACTCGAAGATCTGCTGAACGTCGCTGCGTGGGCAGACAATCACCAACCGCTCACCGTGGTCCAGTCCCCGCTTGACCGCCACGAGCACGCCGAGCGCAGTCGAGTCCATGAAGCTTGTGCGCGAGAGATCGAGCACAAGCAGACTGCGGCCCGCCTGCAGCGCGTCGAGCAGCGCCCACTTGAGGCGGGGAGCCGTGGCCAGATCGAGCTCACCTTCAACCACGATCAAGCTCGTGCGCTCATCGAGCTCGCGCTGCACGAGCTCGAACGCCATCGGACTGGGCTTGGAATGGGCGGATGTCTCGAGTCGGTTCAACATCGCAATCCTCGCTGCCACCGTCAGTGGCAGCAAAAGGTAGCGCGTGGCCCCCGGGCATAGATGCACCCCACGCGTGTACGACCTATTTCGGTAGGAGCCCGGCGGCCCTTACACGGAGGCCGGATGATCGAACATGCGTCCAGACTCCGTGAGTATCAAGCGGCGATCGACAGCGCGCATCCCCGGCAGCATCAGCCCGCCGAGCGTGGCGAGCGCGCCGGCGAGACCAGCGGCGATCAGCGTCGTGCGCACGCCGAGCGCGGCGCTAAGCGGGCCAGTGAGGGCGAGCGAGAGCGGGAGCAAGCCGATCGACACCAACCAGTCCAGCGAGGAGACGCGCCCCAACAGCTCGCCTGGCACGTGACGTTGCTTCAAGGTGGCCCACACGATCGTGCCGGCCGTCTCCAGCAGGTTGAAGGCGAGGCTGGCGAGCATCAACTGCCACATCGCGGTGGCCAGCCCGTAGCCCACCACCGCGAGCGTGGCGAGCGTCCAGACCACATAGATAAACGTGACGCTGCGCGAGGGCAGCCCGCTGCGCCCCATCACCAGCGCGCAGGCGAGCGAGCCGAGCCCCCCGGCGCCGAGCACGATCCCAAGCTGTGTGCCGCTGCCGTGGAGCACGTGCTTGACCATGAACGGCAGCAGCACCTCGGTGGGGCCCATGAACAACAGGTAGGCAAGACCAGCGCTGGCGAAGGTGCCCCACAGCCAGATGTGACGGCGCACGTAAGACCACCCTTCGCGCAGTTCTACGGCAGTGCCGGAGCCGAGCAGGCCTTCCGTGGCAAGACCGATCGAGCCGCCCTCGGCGAGCGAGCCCGCGCCGGCGCGGGAAGCACGGAAGCGAGCGGACATCAGCCACAGGGTGGCGGCGGAGCCGATGAACGTGACGGCGTCGAGCAGAAAGGCGATACCGGCACCGCCGAGCCCAATCAGCAGCCCCCCGACAGCGGGGCCGGCGAGGCGCAGGGCGAGCGGGCGCGTCAGTTGGTCCAGCGCGTTGGCACGACCGAGCTGAGAGGCGGGCAGCAGCTCGGGCACGATCGCTTCGCTGGCGGGGTCGAAGAAGGCCTGGGCGCCGCCGTAGACGGCGACGATCATCATCATCTGCCACAGCCGCAGATCGCCACCGAGGGCCAGCGCCCCGAGTAGCAGCAGCAGCGCCGCACGCAGCGCATCGGCGAGCAGCATCACGCGCCGGCGGTCGTAGCGATCGCTTACCACGCCGCCGAGCAGCAGCAGCACGATCAACGGCACGCTCATCGCGATCCCCAGCAGCGCCAGCGCGGTGGGCGCGTTCGACAGCGTGTAGGCCTCCCAAGCGAGCGCCACCAGGAACACGCCGTCGCCCAACAAAGAGACGCAGCGTCCGATCAGCAGCAAGCGAAAGTTGCGATTGGCCAGGAGCGTGCTCAGCCAGGGCCCGGCGGCCGCCGCGGATGGCTGGGAGGCAGCGCCCCGCTTATGCCACATCGGGCGAGGCGGGCCCAGGCTTGACGAGCTCCCCCTCGGCGCGCACCGAGCTCCCGGCGAGATAGTCGAGCACGTGACCGGACTCCATCGGACGCGCGAAGTGGAAGCCTTGCCCGAGCTCGCAGCCCAGCTCGCGCAGCCGCTGCCACTGCTCGTCGAGCTCGATCCCCTCGGCGACGACCTCCAGCGCGAGCGAGCTGCCGAGCGCGACGACGGCGCTTGAGAGGTCGGCGGCCTCGCGCGTGGCCTCGGGCCGCAAGAAGGAGCGATCCATCTTGATCACATCGACGGGGAAGCGGGAGAGGTAGCTGAGCGAGGAGTAGCCGGTGCCGAAGTCGTCCATCGCGATCCGCAACCCGAGCGCGCGCAGTTCGTTGAGCTTCACCACGGCGATGTCGGGGTCGTCGATCAGCATCGACTCAGTGATCTCGAGCGTCAGCAGGCGCGGCTGCAAGCCCGACTCACCGAGAGCGTCTTCGACATCGGAGATCACATCGCTGTGCTGGAGCTGCTTGACGGAGAGGTTGACGCACATGTACAGCGGCCCACCCTCCGTGGCGGCCATCCGCTGCAACTCCTTGGCCTGGCGGCAAGCCTCGCGCAGCACCCAGCGGCCGATCGGCACGATCAGGCCGGTCTCCTCGGCGAACGGGATGAATTCGCCGGGCACCACCAGTCCGCGCTCGGGATGACGCCAGCGCAGCAACGCCTCCATCCCCACAACGCAGCCGTCGGCGAGGCGCACGATCGGCTGGTAGTAGAGCTCGAACTGCCCGTTCTCCAGCGCCCGTTGCAGGTCGGCGCGCAACTCCAGGCGAGCGAGCACGCCGGCGTGCATCTCGGGCTCAAACAGGCGGTAGCCGCCCTTGCCGTCGCGCTTGGCGATATACATCGCGGCGTCGGCGTCGCGGATCAACTCGTCGGCACCGGCGGCGGAGTTCTCCTCCAGGATCGAGATACCGATGCTGCCCCGCACCACTAGCTCCTTGCCGGCAACCATCAGCGGTTGGCGCAGATCCTCGAGGATCCGCTCGGCGACCTCGGCGGCGGTGCCGGTGCCGTCGAGGCCTTCGAGCAGCACCACAAACTCGTCGCCGCCGAAGCGCGCGGCGGTGTCGCTGGTGCGGATGCTGGCGGAGAGGCGCTTGGCGACATCCATCAACGCCGCGTCGCCGGCGCCGTGGCCGAGCGAGTCGTTGATCGTCTTGAAGTCGTCGATGTCCAGGAATACGACCCCCAGCCCGCTGCCCTCACGCCGGGCGCGGCCGATCGCGTGACGCACGCGCTCGACGAACAGCGCGCGGTTGGGGAGGTTGGTGACGGGGTCGTGGAAAGCCTGGTGGGAGAGCTGCTGCTCAAAGGCCTTGCGCTCGCTGATGTCGCGGGCGTTCAACACGATCCCCTGCACGTGCTCGTCGGCGAGCAGGTTGGTGTGGAGAATCTCGAACTGGCGCAGGCTGCCGTCGCAGTGGCGCAGGGTACATTCGATCACCTCCCCTTCGCGGCGTGGGTAGGCCGATCCGTCGCCGAGCAAACGCAGTAGGCGCCCGGCGTCCTCGGGGGCCACGAGACGATCGAAACGCGTGCCCAGCAGCTCCTCCGCGGGGTAGCCGAGGACGCGCTCAGAGGAGGGGCTCTGGTAGGTGATCGTTGCGTCCTCGCCAACCACGGTGATCAGATCGGAGGCGTGTTGCACCAGCGAGGCGAAGCGGGCCTCGCTGCTGCGCCGTTGGATCTCCGCGGTGAGACGCGCCTTCTCCTCCGAGAGCAGCCGCTCGCGCTCCACCGAGCGCTCCTGCTGGCGCACCAGGTCGACCATCCGCATCACGACGAAGCCGAACAGCACAACCGAGGCGCAGATGATCACGATCAGGTCGAGGTCGCCGCGGCGCAGCTCCTTCAACAGGATGCACACCGGCGCGATCAGCGAGGCACCCGTCAGCAGGGCGAGACGCAGCGGGGTGAGCTTGGCGCCGCCACGGTTCTCTACGGGCTTCTCCAGGTCGATCATCGAGGGGTGCAGCGCGGCGGCCGCCCACAGCAGTTGGTAGGAGGTCCAGCCGAGGTCGAGCAGCAGCTGATGGTGGAAGGCGTTGTCGAGCGTGAGAATCCCGTAGATGAAGTCGGTGGTCAGCAGCGAGACGATGCTCGCGCTGAGCAGATAAAAGGCCGGCCGCCGGCGGCCGCTGTCGAGTAGCAGACGGATCGTGGCGGCGAGCATCAGGATGTCCCCGAGCGGATAGGCGACGGAGACGAGCTTGGGCAGCAGCCCCATCGTGGGGTCGTGCAGATAGGGGGCGATCTGCAGGACCCAGGAGAGCAGTGACAGTCCGAGCGTGAGGATCGCGGCGTCGATCAGGCTGTTGCGGTTGCGGTGGGGGTTGCGCTTGCGCACGAGCAGCAGCAGCCCAAGCATCTGCGCGGGATAGACGGTCAGGTAGATCGCGTCCCCGATTGAGGGGAAGGGGACTTCGTGGTGGAGGATCAGCTGCGGGTAGCTGTAGGTGTAGACGTTGCCCATCCAGTACAGGAGGAAGCCGACGGCGAACAGCCACCACGGCAGTGAGTAGGCGGGTTTATTACGGCGGATGCCCACGATCACCGCGATCCAGCTGGAGAGCCCGATCGTGTTGAGCAGCACCGGGTTGCCTTGCAGCGGCGGGATCAGCAGGTAGAAGAACATGCCGATCGCGCCAAACGCGAGATAGCCCTGCCACAGCTGTGGGCGTCGCCTGGCCGCGCCGCCCGCACCCGTCACAGGCGCAAGCGCCGGCTGCTCGGCCTGCTCGCGCGGCTTGGTGCCTAGCTCGCGCATCACGCGGCCTCCAGGGCGCTCGGGGTCGACGCGGATTGAAGCTCGCCCGCCTCGGCAAGCTCGGTGAGGGCGGCGATCAGCGTGTCAACCTCGCCGTCGGTGTTGGCGGCGGTGAGTTGTATGCGGAAACCGACCTCCGCCTTTGGTACGAGCGGGTAGGCGGCGAGCGTGACGTAAACACCGCGGGCGAACAGCTGGCGTCCGACGGCGTCGATGCGCCGGTGGTCGCGCAGCGGCACCTCGACGATCGGCAGCTCGGAGCGGTTGGGGGTGTGAACGTCGAGCGCGCGCAGCGCATCGAGCACGCGCACGGTGTGGCGGTGCAGCGTGCCGCGCAGCTCATCGCCCCGACGGTCGTTGGCGTCGAAGCCCGCCAGCACGGTCGCCAGCGAGGCGATGGGCGAGGGCCCGGAGTAGAGGTAGGGCGGCGCGGCGACCTTCAGCAGGTTCTTCATCTCGGTGGGGCAAGCGATAAAGGCGAGCAGGGAGGAGTAGGCCTTGGAGAAACCCCCGACGAGCACTAGGTCGTCGTAGCTCTCGTTGAAGTGGCGCACGATGCTGTTGCCGCGGCTGCCGTAGGGGCATGGCTCCCCGGGGGCGCGCTCGCCGATCACGCCGAAGCCGTGTGCGTCGTCGACGTACAGCAGTGCCCCGTGACGGCGCGTGACCTCCGCGAACGCGTTGAGGTCAGGGGGGTTGCCGGTCATCGAGTTGACGCCGTCCATGCACACCAGACGGGTGCGGTCGCGGTCGGCTGTGAGCAGCTCGTCGAGATGGGCGGGATCCTCGAAGCGAAAGCGGCGCACGGCGGCGCCGCGCGAGCGGGCGACAAGACAGCCGTCGTACATCGTCTTGTGGGCGCGAGCGTCGAGGAAGATCGTGCCGGAAGCGGCGAGCACCGGGATCACGGAGGCGTGGATGTGGGTGATCGTGGGCAGCACGAGCGAGTCCTCGCAGCCGAGCAGCTCGGTGAGGCGCGCCTCAATCCGCTCGTACAGCACCGGGCTGCCGAGCAGGCGCGACCAGCTCGGGTGCGTCCCCCACGCTTCGAGGAAGGCGGGGATCGCCTGGATGATCTCGGGGTCGAGGTCGAAGCCGAGGTAGTTGCAGGAGGCGAAGTCCGCCAGCCACTGGCGTCCGATGCGGATCATGCGACCGTCGACCTCCTCGATGACGGCGTCCATCATCGGGTGTGCCGCGCGCAACGTCTCGATGTCATTGACCGTTTCCAACCAGTGATCGATCCAGCGCGAGGTGGAGCGCGTGGCTGGGCGCGAGGCGGTGGGGAGCAGCGTCGACGACATATCCGAACGACCATCGGACCCCGGGAGCCTCAGCTTGATAGTTGGAAGCCCGATTCGGCGCTTCGCGCAGCGTGAGAGCCGATTGGGACTGCAATTCTGCTCTCACGTCGGCCAATTTCTTAAACGGGAGCCGACGGCTGCCCTACGTCCTGGGCAAAGACCGCACTTCTTGAACGGGAGTCGACGACTGCCCCACCCCCTGGGCAAAGACCGCACTTTCTCGAACGGGAGCCGACGGCTGCGTCACGTCCCCAGCGGCGACCACACTCCCTGATCCTCCTCCCCCAGCCGCCACACCCCGGCGGCGAGCCCGTAGCTGGTGGCGACCCGCAGGCGGGCGAGGAGCGCCTGCGCGTCCATGTACCAGACGCGGTGGGCAACCCCGGAACGGGTGTAGGCGAAGGTCATCTCGCCCGACGTGGGGTCACGCACGGGGGTAGCCCCCACCGAGTGGGCGAGCGCGGAGACTTCCGCGTACTGCAGCGCGACGGCGCGGCCGGGGTCTGTCACATCTGCTGACCCGGTTGCACCGCCGGACGCGCGAGCAGTGCGCGAGCTCATATGCGGTATCGACCAGTCCAGGCCATACATCGGCACCCCCAGCACAAAGCGTCGCGCGTGCGGGAGCGAGGCCACGTAGCGAGCTACGTCACGCACGAACGAGAGCGGCGCAAGCGGACCAGGCCCGGATCCTTCCCAATGCGTGCCCCACGCCATCACGAAAACCGTGTCGGCGGTGGCGGAGAGCGCGCGATCGTCGTAGAAGCCGGCGGCGGGACGTGGGAATGTTTCGTGCGTGACGCCCACCACATCGACCGCGAGCTTGCGCCGCTCGGCATGCAAACGCGCGGCGAGGTCGGCGACGAACGAGCTGAGTGCGTCGCGGTCGCGAGCACCGTCGTTCTCGAGGTCGAGATTGAGCCCCGCATAGGAGGAAGCGTCCGCGAGCCGCACCAGTTGCGCGAGCACACGCGCGCGTAGCGCCGGGTAGGTGAGGATGCGGTGTACGACGGCCCCGTTTTGGCAGGTGAAGCGAGGCATCTCGACGATCTCGTAGGCGGCCGCGTAGGCATCGATTGTGGGGTTGGCGGCGCCCAGCACGTCCCCGCTGGTGAGGGAACATTCAAAGTAAGTGGGGTAAACCACGTCGATCGCGCCGACGTGAGCCTGCAGATCGGCGAACGAGTCGGGCGAGCTCACGAGCAGGAACGCCTGCAGCTGCTGGGCGTCCGCCGCCGGCGGGGCGATCAGCGCTAGTGCCGCGCACGCCAGGATCAGACGAAGCCTCACGAGCGCGCAGCGTAGCCGCCCTCAGCCCCCGAGCTGAGGCAGTTCCCAAATGCTCTGGTCCTCGCTGCCAAGGTGCCACAGCCCGATGCCAAGACCGAGCGATTCCGCCAGCTGAGCGCGGGCGGCGAGCGCCTGCTGGTCGATGTACCAAGCCTGATGGTTGACGCCGTTTGCGTCGGTGTAAGAGAAGTGGGGTTCGGCCGCGATCGGTTCCCATTCGCCGAGCACCCCGAACTGGCTCTCCTCAGCGGTGACGTTGTCGAACTCGAGCGGCGTGGCGGGGTTGGAGGGACCGCCGCCGTTGGGCCAATCGAGCCCGTACATCGGCATCCCAAGGATGAACTTGCTCTTGTTGGGCATCGTCGCGGCGTAGTCGGCGACTTTCGTAAACCACGGCAGTTCGGCCAGCCCGCCGGGCGTTGAGGTGGTCCAGTGCAGGCCCCAATCGAGCACGAAGATGTAGTCGGAGGGGCCGGAGAGGGCGGCGTCGTTGTACATCGCGGCGCGCCCGGTCGTTACATTGGAGGTCTTGGCGGTGACAACCGTCGAGAGTTTGTCGCCGATCGCGTGTAGCCGTTCGGCAAGCTCGGTGATAAACGCAGTAAAGGGTTCGCGCTCGGCTGGTGGGGCCCCCTCGAAGTCGATCTGGATGCCCTGGTAGCCGTTGCTTTCACACAGTGAGACGAGCTGGTTGATCATGTTCTGCTCGGCCGCCGGTTCGTTGAGCGCCTGTTCCTCGTCGGTGGGGTTTTGACAGTTCAGGCGCGGCATCACCGCGATCTGGCGCGCGCGTGCCCAGTCGGTGACGAGCGGCCAGTCACTGCCGGTGACGGCGCCGCCGCGGCCGCAGTTGAAATAGGTGGGGTACACCACGCCGATCTGCTGATAGTGGGCCTCGAGGTCGAAGAAGCTCTGGTCGGTGGAGGCGAGCAGGAAAGCCTGCACGTTGCCGTGGGTCGGCGGGGGATCGGAGGTTTCGATGGTGAGCGGCGCCGTCGGAGCGCTAATCGCCCCCAGCGAATCGACGGCGGCCACGGTGATCTGGTAGCTGGTGGCGGGCGCGAGGTTGGGGAGCGTGATCCCCGCGCTCGACACCTGGCCGACGGGGATTTCGTTGCGGAACACGCGATACCCGACGATCGTCCCGCTGACCGGCGTGGAGGGCGACCAGGCCAGCGTGGCGGAGCTGGCGGTGACTTCGGTGCTGTGCAGATCGGCGGGGGTGGACGGCGGTGTGTGCGTGGTGAACACGCCCACTTCGGGCGCGGGCGCGCTGAGATAGCCGAACGAGTCGAGCGTGCGCACGGTGAAGGTGTAGTGGCGCTCGGACGCGAGCGTCACAGTGGTTTTCTGACCATCGACGACACCCTCCGGGACCCCGTCCTCGAACAGCAGGTAGCCGACCAGATTGCCGCTGTTGACCGAGCCCGGCTGCCAGGAGAGGGTGGCGGAGGTGTCGGTGACACGTTCCGCGGAGATCAACGCCGGCGCGTCGGGGGGAAGATGGGAGGTGGTGAGCGCCAGTTCCGGCGTGTGCGCGCCTTCGCGGTGGTCGGCGTCGACGGCGGCGACCGCGAGGTGGTAGGTGTGCAGCGAGGAGAGATGCGTCAGGCGCATCGAGTCCTGCGGCGTCTGCCCCACCAAAGCGCCGTCGCGGTAGACGCGGTAGCCGACGATCCGTGCCGAGCCGGGCTTGGCTGGCACCCACCAGAGCGTGGCGCCGGCTTCGCTGACTTCGGAGACGCTCAGCTGGCCGGGGGCGCCGGGCAGTTCGCTGCCGGTGGCGGTGGCGTGTTTGACGACGAAGTGGACGGCGATCCGCAGCGCTTTGCTGGGCTTGCCGAGGCGCCCGCGCGTGTCGACGGCGGTAACCGTGATGCGATAGGCGTGCGTGCGGCTGAGCTTGACCACGTACACGCGTCCGCGGGTTTGTCCCTCGACGGCGCCGTTGCGCTTGACGCGGTAACCCTCGACGGGAGCGCTGCCGGGCCGCGCCGGGCGCCAGGTGATGCGCACGCCGGTGGCGGTATGCGCGAGCACCCGCACGCCACGTACCTGGCCGGGGCGACGCACGGCCCGGTGGTGGGCGCTCGTATGCGTGCCAGAAGTGTGCGCATGTTGGTCACGTGCGCGACCGGCGCCGATCGCCGATGGATCGGCGCCGACTGCGTGGTGGGCGGGCACGGCGAGCGAGATCGCGGCAACCGCGGCAACGAGCGGGCCGCTCACGGCGAGCTCCCCGCTTCCGGTTCGCCGGTGATCAACAGGATCGGCGCGTGGGCCTTTTGTTCGCGTGTTTGGTGTTCGGCGAGCACCGAGACGCCCACCTGGGGGGTGAGGATTCCCGCGACGGACTCGAACACGTCGCGCTCTAGGCGTGGGGCGCCGGGCGGGTAACGCGGAGGTTCGTAAGGCGCGTGGTAGATCGGTTCCCCACCCACCCGTGCCGGCGCCACGATCCGCTCCAGCCGGCCCACCAGCGTTGCCGGCGCACGCACCAGCGTGGGCGCGAGCAGCACGATCGGCAGCAGCGAGAGGGGTAGCAGCAGCATTGCGAGCGCGCGGCGGATCGGGGCGGCAGCCGATCCAGCCGGTCGCGGCTGCTCGACCTGCCGCCGACGGCCCCGCCGTCCAAGCAGAAGTCCCGTCGCCATTGCCTACCCTCCCTCGCCACCCGCGCCGATGCCGGCGGTGGCGGGTCGCGTCCCCCAGGCGGCGGTACGACAGGTGGCGATCGCGTAGTAGGTCTGCCACAGCATGATCGCCAGGTAGAAGAAGACGAACAAGATCCCGTACAGCCACAGCACGTTGTAACGGTCTTGAAAGAGCAGGAAGTAGAAGGAGTAGACGAGCGCCAGCGCGTAAATTCCGGCGAGGTAGGTGAGCGGCAGCACCCCGTGGTGGGTGAGCGGCGCCCACACCAGCGAGTGCAGCGCGGCGATCGGCGCGAGCAACGGCAGGATGATGCTCATGTACGCAAAGCAAGCGGCGATCGGGTGCTTGCGCCAAATGAATTTGGCCACCAGCAGCGACTCGCGCGTCCATGAGCGCTTCCAGCGCGTCTGCTGAATCAGGAACGCGCGGAAGGTGGTGGGCACGATCGTGTGTGAGACGGCCTGCCGTTCGTAGAGGATGCGCCAGTCGCGCAGCACGCAGTTGGTGAGCGAGCGGTCGTCGCCGAAGGTCGACTCGACGCCGAGGAAGGTCTGGCTCTCCCACCACTCCAAGCGCGGCATGATCGCCTCGCGACGGTAGGCGGAGAAGCAGCCCGAGCAGCAGGTAACCGCGCCGAACACCGATTCGGCGGCCTTCACCACCCGGAAGGCGACGAAGTAACGGACGGCCTGCATGCGGGTGATCCACGAGTCACGCACATTGAGCACGTCGGCATGCCCACACACCGCCCCTACGGCGTGGTCGGCGAGCGGCTGCACCAGCCGTTTGAGCGCGTGGGGCTCAACCGTGGAGTCGGAGTCGACGAACACGATCACCTCGGCCGAGGTGGCACGGATACCGGCGGCCATCGCGGCGCGCTTGCCGCGGTTGTGCGGAAAGTTGATCACGCTCACGCGCCCCTGCGACTCGGTTGAAACACGTTGCATCTCGACGAGCGTGTTGTCGGTGGAACCGTCGTTGACCGCCACCAGCTCGAGCTTCTCCGCCGGGTAGTCGAGCGCCAGCAGCGAACGCAACGAGTGCCCGATCGCCTCCTCCTCGTTGAAGCCGGGCATCACGATCGCGATGTGCGGCTCGACCCCCTTGTCGGGGCGTGTGCGGTAGAAGAGGCTGAAGAGGAAGCGCGAGACGATGTAACAGGCGACGGTGATGGAGTAGACGCCAAAGAACACGTTCGAGAACAGCAACCCCGCGAAGGCTGCCTTATAGGCCATCACAGCGGCGAGCAGCAGCAGCAGGTAGAGGCCGGCCAGCCCCTTCAGGATGCGGTGAGTGGTGATGCCGCGGAAGTGCATCGCTCAGCCCCCGACGCCTTGACTTGCGGAGCACGGACGCAATGCCTCGTCCCGAGTGCGGGGTGGCGTGAGAGTCGGCATCGGGGTCACGGCGTGAAGCGCAGCAGCCCGGCGTCGTGGCGCCGGTAGGTGCAGTCGAGCACGGCGGGACAGCGCTCCAGCCAGTCGTAGTCGTGGTTGGGGTGCAGGGTGGCGAGGATCGCCAGGTCGTAGCTGTCAGGGTCGAGCGCCGGGCCGCCGGACCGTCTGCCCGGGGAAGCCTGGTCGGCGGGCTCCAAGCCCTCTCCGGCGGGAGCCGCCATCCCGGTCAGGCGTCCGCCGCTCACCGCCAGCGTGGGCACGAGCGGGTCGTGGTAGTCGACCCGGGCGCCCTCGGCGCGCAGGCGGGCGACGATCTCAAGCGCCGGCGACTCGCGCGTGTCGGCGACGCCCGGCTTGTAGGAGATGCCGACAACCAGCACGCGCGCCTCGGGCAGGGTGCGCCCCAGACCAACCAGCACTTCATGCGCACGCCACGCCACATGGCGGGGACGGCCGGCGAGCTTGCGCAGTGCCTCCTCGGCCATCGCGGCGGGACGGCCGCGCTCGCGCAGGTCGTGCAGCAGGTAGTGGGGATCGACCGCGATGCAGTGGCCGCCGACGCCGGCGGAGGGGTAGTGGGGCAGGAAGCCATAGGGCTTGGTGGCGGCACCGTCGATGACCTCGATCGGGTCGAGCCCGTGCACCTCGCACGCTTCGGCGAGCTCGAATGAGAGCGCGATGTTGACGGCGCGGAAGGTGTTCTCGTGCAGCTTCACCAGCTCCGCCGCCTCGGGCGAGGAGACGCGATGCAGGCGCTTGCAGGTGTGGCGCAGCACGCTCGCCGCGCGCGTCGTGCACTCCTCGGTGACACCGCCGAGCACGCGCGGGGTCTTCAGCTGCTCATGGTCGCTGACGCCAGGGTCGATCCGCTCCGGCGCGAACGCCACAAACACGTCCTCGCCGACGGTCAGCCCGCGCTCGGCGAGCGGGTCCGCGAGCAGCTCCCGGGTTGTGCCCACATAGGTGGTGGAGGTCAGCACGAGCGTCTGCCCGGGCCGCGCGTGGCGCACCACCGAGGCGCAGGCGTCGCGCAGGATCCGTGGGTCGGGCCGCAGGTGCTCGTCCACCGGCGTCGGCACGCAGATCAGCACCAGATCGGCGGCGTCCAAAGCCTTGATGCGGTTGGTGAGCACAAACCCGTCGCTCGCCAAGTGCCGGGCAAGGTCGCGCTGCTCGGACTCCAACAGCTCTGCCTCACCACTGCGGATCGCACTCAGGCGGGGGCCGCTGACATCGATCCCGACGATCCGGCAGCCGGCGCCCCGCAGCGCGATCGCAGTGGGCAGGCCGACGTAGCCGAGGCCGACGACGGCGACGATCGTGTGGCCGGCGCGCTTGGAGCGGTTTGGAGTCGGGCGACGGCGGGTAACCTCGGATGGAGCGTGCACGGCTGGCTGAGGCAAGGCGGCTGTGGGCTGTGGCATGGAGTGCGTCCTCTCCTGGCTAGAGGGCTGGTGATGCGCGGCAGTGGCCGTGCAGAATGGACGCCTGCACGCCGGGTTTCACGCTCTCTGGACGATTGGTCTAGCTGCGTCCCAAAGGGTCATACGGGCTTGTCGTCCGGAAAGATCGACAGACCTGCCCGTTAGGGGCGATTGGCGGGTGGTCGATAGCATCGGTGCATGCGCGATTTCCTGCAGGCGATCTCCAGTCGTGTCGTCGTCTACGACGGCGGCATGGGCGCGACGCTCGAGCAGTTCGAGCTGACCAGCGAGGACTACGGCGGGCTGCAGGGCAAGTGCCACGAGGCGCTGGTGCTGCACCGCCCCGACGTGATCGAGGGGGTGCACGCCTCGATGCTCGACGCTGGCGCGGAGGTGGTAGAGACCGACACCTTCCAAGCCTCGCGCATCAAGCTCGAAGAGTGGGGTCTCGCCGACTACACCGTTGAGATCAACACGAAGGCGGCTGAAATCGCCCGCAAGGCGGCGGGCGAGCACCGCTTCGTCGCCGGCTCGATCGGCCCCACCGGGCACCTGCCTGCCTCCGACGATCCGACGCTCGGAGCGATCCGTTTCGGCGAGCTGGTCGAGGTGTTCGCCGAGCAGGCCGCTGGCCTAATCGACGGCGGCGCGGATCTGATCATCGTCGAGACCGCGCAGGACATTCTCGAGGTGAAGGCTGCCGTGTTCGGCGCGCGCGAGGCGTTCAGGACGACCGGCCGCACGCTGCCGCTCCACACCTCCGTGTCGCTGCTGCCCAACGGCGGCAAGATGCTGTTGGGCACCGATATCGCCGCGGTGCTCACGACACTCGCGGCGCTGCGAGTGGACGTGATCGGCCTGAACTGCTCGACCGGGCCGGAGGACATGCGCGATGCGATTCGCTTCCTCGGCGAGCACTGCCCGCTGCCGGTGGCGTGCATCCCCAACGCCGGTCTGCCGCTGCAGGGACCCGACGGCGAGACGATCTTCCCCGAGCGACCCGAGCCGCTGGCGGAGGCGCTGCAGGAGTTCGTCGAGCGCTACGGCGTGGGGATCGTCGGCGGCTGCTGCGGCACCACGCCCGAGCACATCGCAGCGATCGTGGAGCGGGTTGGCAGGCGGTCGAAGCAAACTGGCACACCCGCCGGCGAGTCGACCGCGACTGGCGAGTCGGGCGGGCTCACGGATGGTCGCCCGGTCTCCCCCCGGCCAACCCCGGGCCCCCCCCTGCTCTCCTCGATGATGACCGCCACGCCGCTGGTGCAGGAGCCACGCCCGAGCATGGTCGGCGAGCGGGTCAACGCGCAGGGGTCGCGCAAGGCGAAGGAGCTGCTGCTTGCCGACGACTACGACGGGCTGGCGCGGATCGCCGAGGACCAGGTAAGCGGCGGCGCGCACGTGCTCGACGTGTGCGTGGCGCTCACCGAGCGCGCCGACGAGGACGAGCAGATGCGCCAGACGGTGAAGCGAATCTCTTTGACGCAGCCGGCTCCGATCCAGATCGACTCAACCGAGCCCGAGGTGATCCAGGCGGCGCTCGAACAGATCCCGGGACGCGCGATCGTCAACTCCGTCAACCTCGAGGCGGGCCGCGCCAAGCTCGATCGCGTGGTGCCGCTCGCGCTGGCGCACGGCGCGGCGCTGATCGCGCTGACGATCGACGAGGTTGGGATGGCGAAAACGGCGGAGCGCAAGGTCGAGGTCGCCAAGCGCATCCGTGACCTCTGCTGCGAGGAGCACGGCCTCGACCCCGAGCTGTTGATCTTCGACTGCCTCACCTTCACGCTCACCACAGGCGACGAGGAGTGGCGCCCCTCGGCGGTCGAGACGATCGCGGGGATCAAAGCGATCAAGGAGCAGATCCTGCACGTGAAGACCTCGCTGGGGGTATCAAACGTCTCCTTCGGCGTTGGGTCAAGCGCGCGCGCAGTGCTCAACTCGGTGTTCCTGCATCACTGTGTGCAGGCCGGCCTCGACCTCGCGATGGTCAACCCCAACCACATCACCCCCTACGGGGAGATATCCGACGAGGAGCGCGCGCTGGCGGACGATCTCGTGTTCAACCGCCGTGCAGACTCGCTCGAGCGCTTCATCGCGCACTTCGAGTCAAAGGGGCAGGAGGAGGGGGAGTCGGTTGCAGAGGACCCAACCGCGGGGATGGAGCCCGAGCAGGCGCTGCACTTCCACATCTTGCGCCGCCGCAAGGAGGGGGTAGAGGATTGGATCGACCGCAGCGTGGAAAAGCTCGGCGCCGTGCCAACGCTCAACGAGGTGCTGCTGCCGGCGATGAAAGAGGTAGGCGACAAATTCGGGGCGGGCGAGCTGATCCTGCCGTTTGTGCTGCAGTCGGCGGAAGTGATGAAGCGCGCGGTGGCGCAGCTGGAGAAATACCTCGACAAGATCGAGGGTTACACGAAGGGCACCGTCGTGCTGGCGACCGTGTTTGGCGACGTGCACGACATCGGCAAGTCGCTGGTGAACACGATCCTCACCAACAACGGTTACACCGTCGTCGACCTCGGCAAGCAGGTGCCGATCCAGACGATCTTGGAGGCGGCACAGGAGCACAAGGCAACCGCGATCGGCCTGTCGGCGCTGCTGGTGTCAACCTCCAAGCAGATGCCCGCCTGCATCCAGGAGCTGCACGCCAAGGGCCTCGACTACCCGGTGCTGATCGGGGGCGCGGCGATCAACCGCGCGTTCAGCTATCGCGCCCTGTTCCCCGGAGGCAAGGAGTCAGAGGAGGTGTACGCGCCCGGGGTGTTCTACTGCAAGGACGCCTTCGAGGGGCTGGCGGTGATGGACCAGCTGATCGATACGGAGGCACACGATGCACTGCTCGCCAAGCTGCGCGCCGGGGCCGCCGAATTCCGCGCCAAGGGCGAGGCGCCGGCTGAGCAGCTCAACTTCGCCGACGACTCGGTGCGCTCGGCGGCCCGCACCGACGTACCGATCCCGACCCCTCCCTACTGGGGCGTGCGTGAGATCCCCGTCAACCTCGACGAGGTGTACAGCCACCTCGACACGCACGTGCTGTTCAAGCTGCACTGGGGCGGAAAGGGCGTCAAGGGCGAGGCGTGGCGCGAGCTGCTGGAGGGCGACTTCCAGCCGCGCCTGCAGCGGATGTGGCGCGAGCAGGACTACCTGCACCCCAGAGCGCTGCTGGGCTTCTTCCCCTGCTACGCGCTGGGCAACGAGATCGTGGTGCTCGATCCCGCCACACTCGATCCCGCCACGCTCGATCCCGCCACGCTCGACCCGGACGGCGCCGATGCGGACGGCGGCGCGCCGCGGCTCGTGGCCTCCGATCGCGCGCGCGAGCTGACCCGCTTCGTCTGCCCGCGCCAGCCGAAGGGCGACCGCCTGTGCCTGGCCGACTTCTTCCGCCCCGGCGGCGAGCGCAAGTCGGACAGCACCTGGATCGCGGCTCCTCCGCAGGAGCTCGACGTGATCGCCGTGCAGGCGGTGACGGTTGGCTCGGAGGTGACGGAGCTGATGGCGAAGCTGGAGTCTGACGGCGAGTTCGCCGAGCAGTTGTTCGTCCACGGCCTCGGCGTGCAGACCGCCGAGGGGCTGGCCGAGTGGCTGCACTACAGGGCGCGCACGATGCTCGGGATCCCCGCCGCCCAGGGCCGGCGCTACTCGTGGGGCTACCCGGCGGTGCCGGAGCAGTCAGAGCACCTGAAGGTGGAGCGGCTGCTCGGCCTGTCCGACATCGGTATGCGTATCACCGACGGCTACGCCCCCGAACCGGAGCAGTCGACGCTAGCGCTCATCGCCCACCATCCACAGGCGATTTACTTCGGCACCCGCCAGGGCCGCCTCCTGCCAAACGGCTCCCCCGACGATCTGATCAAGGGCTCTCCGCGCGATCCCTCGCTGTTCGGCGCCGGCGATGACAGCCCCGCGCCCGGGGACGAGGACCCGCCGGACGGGGCCGTAGAGGAAGAGGACGAGCCGGCGATGGCCGGCTGAGTTCAACCGCCTGGCTCTGTCCCGCCATCTCCGGCCAGGACGGATAACGGTATGTGGCAAAGAAGGGTGCACGAGGTGATCGCGATCATCGAAGCGCATGGTTGGCAGCAGGTGCGGGCACACCGGTACCCGAGTCCTACCGCCTCATCGATCTGATCACCGCCTGAGCAAGCGGGCAGCCTGAGCCAAGGCCCGCACTGCCTTCCCATATGATGATCGATCGTGCCAGATCGAACTCTTGTCAAGGTTTTGTCGATCGACGGCGGGGGAATCCGCGGGATCGTCCCGGCGCTCGTGCTCGCCGAGATTGAGCGCCAGACGAAACGGCCCGCGTGCGAGCTGTTCGATCTGATCGCGGGCACCTCCGCCGGCGGCATCATCACGCTCGGCGTGACGGCGCCCGGGCAGAACGGCAAGCCGCTCCACAGCGCGGAAGAGCTCGCCGACTTCTTCGTCACCGATGGGCCAAAGATCTTCTCGCGCTCGCTGCTACGCACGATCAAGACACTCGACGGCTTGTGCGAGGAGAAGTACTCCGTGAGCGGCTTGGAAGCGGCTTTGCGGCGCAACCTCGGAGAAGCGCTCCTCGCCGAAGCGCTCTGCGACGTGCTGATCACCTCCTATGACGTTCAGAGTCACGAACCGCTGTTCTTCAAGAGCCGCCAGGCGCGCGCAGAACCCGGGCGCAACTACCCGATGCGCGTGGTCGCCCGTGCCACCTCGGCCGCCCCTACCTACTTCGAGCCCGAGCACGCGATCCCGCCGGCGGTCGCCCCGGGGGAACCAAGCGACTATGCGCTCGTCGACGGCGGCACGTTCGCCAACAACCCGGCTCTGTGCGCATACGCCGAGGCGGTGCGCGACCACCCCGGCGCGGACATCCTGGTGGTGTCGCTCGGCACGGGCCGCCTCACCGAATCGATTCCCTTCCGCAAGGCCAAGCACTGGGGCCTGGTGGAGTGGGCGCGACCGCTGCTCGGAGTGATCATGGACGGCACCAGCGCGGCGATCGACTATCAGCTCGACCAGCTGCTTGAACGCAACGTGCGCCATTTCCGCTTTCAGACGGAACTGAAGGGCGTCAGCGACAGTCTCGACGATGCGGAACCCGCCAACATCGAAGGGCTTGTTCGGCTCGCCAAAGAGCTGATCAAAAACAGCGCTGCGCAGATCGCCGCGGTGTGCAAGCTACTGAGGTAGTGGCGAGGATGGGGAAGCGCTGCACCCGCAGGGTGACCTTTTCCTGCGCCGCGGGGATCGCTACGCCTGTGAGGTGACCTTCCCGCCCCCCGGTAGCGGCGGCAGGCGCACCGGGGTTGCGTGCAACGTGCGCAGACGGACCTCCTTCCAGGAAAGGCCCTCCTTGACGAGCGCCGGCATGCCCATGATCACGGCGGCGGCTACCTCGACGGCCTGCAGGATGATCCCGTAGGCGACCGCGTCGGGGGTGGAGACGTGGTAGGCGCCGGTGAGCACTGCGACGCAGGCGGCCTGGAAGACACCGACGTTGGCGGGGGTGGCAGGCACCACGGCGGTGATGTTGACGGCGAACAGCACGCCCGCCGCACCCGCGATCCCCACGCGGTGGTCGAGGCCGAGCGCCATCAACAGCAGCCAACAGGAGGCGCACTGCAGCGCCCACGCCGAGAGCTGCGCCGTGGTGGCCGCCGCCGCGCTGCGCGGTTGGCGAAAGACGCGCAGACCCTCCCGCACGCGCAGCAGCGAGCGGCGCAGCCCGATCGCCAACGAGTGCAAGCGCGCGGAGCGCGAGATCGCCGAGCGCGGCAGCATCACCGGCGCCAGCAGCACGAGCAGCAGCGCCGCCAGCGGTATCAGCGCCGCCGCGGCGAGCGCCTCGCCGTGACCGTGCAGGAACGGCGCGCCGGAGAGCATCGCCACGCCGAGCAGCACCAGCGCGAGCAGGTTGAGCAGTGTCTGCGACACCATCGTGCCGAGCACGACCGGCAGCGTCTCGCGCGGGCGCCCGAGGCGGCGCGCAACGATCAGCGCGCGCGAAGGCTCGCCCAGGCGGGCGGGCAGCGTGGCGGACATCAGTACACCGATGAACGTTCCCTGCAGCGCGTCGCGCCTGCGCGCCGGACGCCAGGTGGGAGCGGCGCGGAGGATCGCATGCCAGGCGAGCCCGCGGACAACCATCGAGAGACACATCAAGCCGAGCCCGGCGGCGATCAAACCGGGGCTGGAGGCGACGAGGCTTGAGAGCACGCGGCCGACGCCGATCCGCGAGAGCGCAGTCACCGCCAGCGCCAGGCCGGCCAGCGATACCGCGGCGAGCGCACCGCGGCGGGCGACACGCAAAGCACGGCGGGCCGGCGCCAGCGCGAGCGCCGGCTCGGGGCTGGGCAGGTGCTCGGCGGGCACGCGCGGCAACAGGTCGGCGGGCGCAAGGCCACAGCGCACGGCGAGGCGCCCGGCACGCGTCGGAGCGCGCCCGACGGCGAGCGCCTGCTCGTAGACCTCGAGCACCTCGGCGGCGACGCGCGGCCAGGCAAAGCGCTCGGCGCGTTCGCGGGCGGCGGTCGCCATCTGGGCGCGGCGCCCGGGGTCGAGCGCCAACAGCCGCAGTGTCTCGGCGAGCGCCTGCGGGTCGCCGCGCGGGGTGAGCAGACCGTCGCGGCCGTCGCGCACGACATCGCGGTAGCCGGCAATGTCCGACGCCACCACGGGTGTGCCGGCGGCAAACGCCTCGGTGAGCACCATCCCAAAGCTCTCGCCGCCGAGCGACGGTGCACAGAGCACATCAGCGCCCCGTAGCTGCTCGGCCTTCTGCTCGTCGCTGATCTTCCCTAACGCCTGCACATCGCGGTCGTCGAGCAGCAGCGGGGCCACCTCCTCCGGTTCCGCCCCTACCAGTGTGAGCGTCGCCGGCACCTGCTCGCGCAGCGCCTCGAAGGCGCGCAGCAAGACCGGGAGGCCCTTGCGCTCGACGGCTTGGCCGATGAACAGGATGCGCAGCGGCGAGTCAGGGGCGGCAGGCGATTGGCCGCCGGCGGGCGCGACGTGCACCCCGTTGGGAACGATCCGATAGCGCCCGCCGAAGAAGCGACGCGCGGTCCAGGCGGCGGCCTCGGAGACCGCGATCCGCGCGTGCAAGCGGTTCATCCGCCGCCGCGCCCCGAGCGCCAGCCCGATCCCGTTGGTGAAGGCGTTTTCGGAGAAGCTGTGGAAGGTGCCCACCAGCGGGATCTCGCCCGCGCAACTCGCCGCATACCAACCCACCAACGGCACGACGGGCTCATGGACGTGCACGAGGTCGTAGCCCCCGCAGCGCAGCTCTCGCGTTAGGGCAAGCAGCGAATCGACCGTGGCGGCGAGGTTGGAGACCGCGCCGTTGGCGGAGAACCCGGTGCTGCGCCCGAGCGGTATGACGCGCTCGGGGAGCAGCATCGGCTGGGGGCGCGCGCCGCGGTGCGTCGCGCGCGCGAGCGCGTCGTCGGGGTCGAAGGGCGCGAGGATGCGCGTCTCGTGGCCGCTCGCGTCGAGCTCGTCGGCGAGCGCCTCGATGTGGCGGGTGACTCCCCCCGGGTACGTCCATGAGTAGGGCGAGACGAGCGCGATCCGCACGCCCCAACTCTAGCCCCTCTGGCCCCCGGAGCTATCTTGAGGCCTGTAGCCTGTGGAGCGTGAGCGCGCGCCACTTCGTCAAGTACACCTTCCTGAAGCTCGACCCGGCGTGGCGGCGCTTGGCGGCGGAGCAACGCGCACAGGACAAGCGCGAGTTCATCGCAGCCTGCGAGGACTTCGCCGACGGACACCTGCTGCAGAGCTTCTCGCTGGTCGGCACCCGCGGCGACGCGGAGCTGCTGCTGATCGCCGAGGCAGAGAACCTCGATCGCATCCACGAGTTCCACGTGGTGCTGTTGCAGAGCGGGTTGATGAAGTGGGCCCAGACGCCCTACTCGTTCCTGGGGATGCGCAAGAGTTCGGAGTACTCCGAAGACGAGCGCTCCGCCCCGCGCGCCTTTCGCGGTAAGTACGTGTTTGTGTACCCGTTTGTGAAGTCACGCGAATGGTATGGCTTGCCCGCCGAGGAGCGCTGGCGGATCATGCAGGGGCACATCACGGTGGGGCGCGAATACCCGGGCGTGGACAATCACACCACCTACTCCTTCGGTCTCGACGATCAAGAGTTTGTGGTCGCCTTCGACACCGACGACGTCGGCACGTTCCTCGACCTCGTGCAGCGCCTGCGCACCACCGAGGCGTCGCGCTACACGGTGCGGGACACGCCCAGTTTCACCTGCATCGCCGCCTCGCTGCCGCGCGCCCTGAACGCGCTCGACGGCGAGCCGGTGGCGCTCGAGGCGCTCGGCTCTGCTTGAGAATCGAAAAAACGGGACCCGCCTTGCCACCACCTAAGGGACTCGCCCACCTGCGCCGCGCCGATCCGGTGTTGGCGAGCGTGATCGAGACGGTTGGGCCAAAGCTGGGCGACGCCCGCGATGGGCGCCCGCCCGACCACTACGGCGCACTGGTGCGCGCGATCGTCGGCCAGCAGCTTTCGACGAAGGCCGCGCGCAGCATCTTCCTGCGCCTGACCGAGCGCTTCGACGGTCGCACACCCACACCGCAGGAGGTGCTCGCGGACGAGCCCGAAGAGCTGCGCTCCGCGGCGGGACTCTCGCGCGCGAAGGTCGGCTACCTGCGCTCACTCGCCGAACACGCGCTCTCGGGAGAGCTCGAGCTCGAGCGGCTGGACGAGCTGCCCGACGAGCAGGTGATCGCCGAGCTCGTCGCCGTCAAGGGCATCGGCGTGTGGAGCGCGCATATGTTCTTGATGTTCCACCTGCAGCGCCCCGACGTGCTGCCTGTCGGCGACCTCGGCATCCGCCACGCGATCGAGCGCGCCTACGACTTGGAGGAGATCCCCGACGCGGCGACGATGGAGCGGATCGCAGCTCCGTGGCGTCCGCACCGCACGCTGGCGTGCCGCTATCTGTGGCGCTCGCTGGACAACGAGCCGGCGTAGCTTGCGGGGCTTGCGCGACTTGCGGGGCTTGCGCGACTCGCGGGGCTTGCGCGACTCGCGGGGCTTGCGGGCTCGCAAGCATCAGCTCTCGTTGAGCGAGATCCACAGAGCCAGAAACGGCTCGGCGATGCGGTACTCCCCGCGCGCTACACGCTCGACCAGTTCGGCTGCCACCAGCGCGTCGAGCGCCGTCTGCACACTCGCTGCTGAGGACAGCCTGTGCTGCCGCCGGTAGTCACTGCTGAGCGGCCTCCCGGGCTCGACGGCGAGCGCCTGCAGCACGCGGCGCTGCCCTGCCGACGCACGCGACCACAGCAGGCTGAAGTGCGTGTGCTCGGAACGCAGCGTCGCATTGAGCGCCCGCGCCAAGCGCTCCTGGCCGGCAGCTTCGCCGAGGGGCGTCTCCTCCCACAGGAAGTAGAGCAGCTCCTGCGTCGCGTAAGGATGGCCACCGGTGGCCTCCAGCACCGCCGCGCGGGTCACATCTTCGATCGTCCTGCCCGTCTGCTCGAAGCGCTCGTGGGCGTAATCTTCGAAGGGCTCACGTGGAATTGAGCCGAGCTCGCACTGCTTTGCGCTGCGCCAGAATGGCTCGTGCTCGTCGTTGAAGATCCGCTCGATCATATGGCGCGCACTGCCGAGGTAGACGTGGGCAACCTCCGGCTGCTCCTGGAAAACCGAGCGCATCAACTTCAGCAGCCCCTTGTCAATCTCAACCGCCTCCTGGAACTCGTCCAACACGAGCGCAACCCGGCGAACGCGCTCGGCGGCGAGGCGGCCGGGCAGCGCGAGCAGCCCTTCAAGCGTCGCGTCAAGATCCTCGCGCGCGGCGCGCGCATCGAAGCTGAACGACAGCGAGCCGTCCTCGGGATCGATCGTCGCGGTCGGCGCGATCCGCAGGCCCGCAAACATGCGCAGGCGCTCGCGCGCGCGGAACAGGGGCGAGGCGATTTCCTCGTAGATCGCCTGTGCGAGCTTCTCGGCAAGCTTCTCCTTGGTCGGGGTGCGCATCAGGTCGACCTGCGCAATCAGCACACCGTCGCCGACCAGCTGCTGGGCGGCGCGCCAGATCAGCGAGGACTTGCCGTAGCGCCGTGGCGCGAAGAGCACCACGTCCTGCCCATTGCGGATGTCACCCACCAGCTCGCGGAGCTCGTCATCGCGATCGGTAAACGCCTCATCTAGCGCCAGCGCACCAAAGCGAAATGGATTGACGGGAGCACTAGAGCCGCGTGCCACCCCAACAATTATGCCTTACTAGATAATCTTTGTCAAGATGATTTACTTCATCCCAATCAAGATCATCCGAGAGGACATCACACGGCGGAGACCTGCTCCTCCTCGGCAACCCTGAAGGACGAGCCACACCCGCAGGCGGCGACGACGTTGGGGTTGTTGACTTTGAAGCCGGCGCCCTGGAGGCTCTCCTCGTAGTCGATCTCCGAGCCGTGCACGTACTGGAGGCTGGAGCGGTCGACCAGCAGCTTCAGCCCGTGGCTCTCGAACACCGCGTCGTTGTCGCGCTGCTCGTCGAAGGCGAGCTGGTATTGGAAGCCCGAGCAGCCACCGCCGCGTACGCCGACCCGCAGGCCCGCGAGCGCCACGTCGGCGTTCTGGGCGGCGAGGAACTCGCGTACCTTTACGGCTCCCTTGTCGGTAAATGCAACCATCGCTATTCAAAGTGTAGCGGGGCGCGCGCCGCGGCTATCCTTGGCCTTGAGATGCCCACCCCCGACGAACTGAAGCTGCGCATCGAGGCCGCGATCCCGGGCGCCCGCGCCGAGGTCGAGGACTACACCGGTGGCGGCGACCACTTCCGCGCGACCGTCACCGCGGAGGCGTTCGCGGGACACAGCCGCATTGAGCAGCACCGCCTCGTTTACGAGGTGTTCGGCGCCGAGATCGGCGGGCCGATCCACGCGCTGTCGCTGAAGACCGAAGCCGCCTGACACCGCCTACGCACCGTGAGAACCCCAAAGGAGCCCTCCCCATGAAGAGCGTCAACCCGATCACCGCCCCCTCCACCGAGTCCAACCCAATCCGTGTCGCGATCGAGCAGGCGATCGCCGAGAACCCCGTGATCCTCTTTATGAAGGGCAGCCCGGACGCCCCCGCGTGCGGCTTCTCGCGGCGTACAGTGGCGGCACTGCAGAGCCTGGATGCAAGCTTCGCGGCAGTGGACATCCTGCCCGACCCCCGCATCCGCCAGGAGCTGTCGGCGCTCTCCAACTGGCCGACGATCCCGCAGCTGTTCGTCGATGGCGAGCTGGTGGGAGGCTGCGACATCGTCGCCGAGATGTACGAGTCGGGCGAGCTGGCGGAGCTCCTAGGCGTCGAGGGCGGCGAAACCGCCCCCTCACAACCGTTCGCCGAGGAGGGCGCGTCGAGCGGTCTGCAGATCGAGAACCGCCTCGGCTGAGACGGTGGCCTGCCGAAGGCTATAGGGTGCTCGCCCGATGCCCCCGGTAGCGATCGTCACCGACACCACCCAATACCTGCCGCGCACGCTGGCCAACAGCGAAGGCATCCATCAGGTCAGCCTGTATGTAGGTTGGGGCGAGGACAAACAGCGCGAGAGCGAAATGGAGAGCTTCGACGCCTTCTACCGGCGCTTGGGCACCGACGCCGATCTGCCAACCACCTCGCAGCCTTCGATCGGAGACTTCCTGGCGGTGTGGGAGCCATTGCTGGAGGAAGGGCGGGAGATCGTCTCGGTGCATCTCTCGGGCGGGATCTCCGGCACCTTTGAGGCGGCTCGTCAGGCGCGCGGTTTGCTGGCCGAGCGCGGCATCGGTGATCGCGTGGAGGTGATCGACGGCGAAACCGCCTGCGGGGGCCTTGGACTGCTGACACTGGCGGGTGCCGCCGCAGCGCGCGCGGGAGCCGACAAGGAGGGTGTGATCGCCCGCATTCGCGAGACGCGGGCGGCGCTGAAAATCTGGTTTTGCATCGACACCCTGGAGTACCTGCGTCGCGGCGGACGCGTGGGCAAGGCACAGGCGTGGTTGGGCGGGACGCTGCGCATCAAGCCGATCCTCACGCTGGGCTACGAAATCACGCCTGTCGAGCGGGTGCGCACGGCGGGCAGGGCGTTTGAGCGGATGGTGCAGTACATGCACGAACTGCGCGAGGCGGGCTCGGACGCGTGGGTGGTGCAGCACATCCAGGCGACCGAGCAGGCGCAGCGGCTGATCGAGCACGGACGCGAGATCTACGGCAGCGAGCCGCTCTTCGTCTCCGAGGTCGGCCCGGTGATCGGCACCTACGTCGGCCCGGGACTGGTTGGTGTCGGCGGGATCCCTCGCGCGCTGCTGGCTTAGTAACGCCGACGACGCCGACGGCGGCGCATTCCGAGGGCAAGGCCGACGACAGCGGCGCCGATCAGCAGCTCGCGTTTGTGGCGCTCGACATGGCTGCGCCAATCGGTGAGCCGTGCGACCTCACCGTGCAGGCGCTCCATCGATACCGCCAGCTCGGCGCGGTTGGCCTCGATCGAGGTGCGGATCTCCGCTGGCGAGCGAGATGCCATCAGTGCGTCTCCTTGGCACCGTGCTCGGAGGAGGAGCCCATCGTCTCGCGAATCAAACGTGCCTCCTCAATTGCCATCGTGGGTACCGGGGGCGAGCTTTTTTTGACGACTTTGGCGGCGATCAGGCCCGCGATCACGCCCAGGGCCACCAGGATCAGCGCCATCGCAAAGAAGCCCACGAAGTAGGTGAACTGGCTGCCGATCGGAAGGTAGTAGTACAGCAACCACGCGCACCCGATTAGCACGAAGAAGAGGGCCGTAACAAAGAAGATCCCGGCCGCGACGGCCACCACGGCGCCCTTGGCGAGCTTGGATGCCTTCTCGGCAACCTCCGCCTTGGCAAGCTCGACCTCCTCGCGCACCAGCACCGCCACGCGCTCGGAGACATCGGTGATCGCGGTGGCGATATTTTGCGGTTGGCCGACACGGGGATGCTGGCCGAACGGGGGATGCTCGCCGGAGGCCAGTGTCTCCCCGCTTCGGTCGAAGGCGTGTGTCTCGCGGCTTCGGTCGGTTCGTCGCTGCCCGGGCGGAACGCTCACTCCGGGGGCTCCTCGTCGAACACCCGCCGCCACACCGCTCCAGCGGCGCGCTGCACCAGGACGCTCGCGAGGGCGCCGAGCGCGGTGAGCATGCCCGACCACATCAAACGCTTGACCATCTCATTCTCCATCATCCGGGGAGTGTATTGGCAACGGTGGTCGTCGCCCGCGCGCACTCCAATCCGCCGCACACGGTCTCCACCACCAGCCACTTGGCACGCTCGTACTGATCCTCCTCACAAGGCAGCAGCCCAAAGATCCAGCCGGTGAGCATCTGCTCGATCGCGCCGTAGAACGACATCGCCGCGAAGCGGGCATCGATTTGGTCCTTGAACACTCCTTGCGCCTGCGCGGCGGTGACGATCTCGGCGATCAGTTCGTAGGCCTGACGGATCTGGGCGAGGTGGGTCTGCCCAAAGGAGTTGGCGGCGCGCGTCACCTCGACGATGATCACCTTCATCAGGTCGGGGTCGTGGCGGTAGGAGTCGACGATGAAGGACGCGATCTCTTGGAGCTTCTCGCGCGCGCTCAGCGCCTCCTGGGCATCCACCGCGCGGATCGTCTCGAGCATCACGTTCCAGCGCTCGAGGAACAGCGTGTCGAGGATCTCGTCCTTGGAGGCAAAGTAGTGGTAGACGAGGCCATACGCCACGCCGGCCTCGTCCGCGATATCGGCAACGCGACAGGCGTGGAAGCCCTGGCGCGCGAACACGCGCACAGCAGCGTCGAGGATCATCCGCCGCTTATCCTGGGCGGCAGCGCGCGCGGCGCTCATCGGAGGTCCTTGGGTTGCCGTGGCGACTGTCTCATACCGGTGCCTCCACCTGCCCCGGCCAGCGGTAAACCTCAGGGCGACGGTTGGCGAGCGCGGGGAACCGCGCGCGAATCTCCTCCTGGCCGGCGAGGTCGCAGTCGGCCGCCACGAAGCCCTCGCCAGCCTCAGCGCAGGCCAGCACGACGCCCCACGGGTCGACAATCATCGAGCGCCCTCCGGAGTGGTGTCCGCCGGGGTGCTCACCAACCTGGTTGGCGGCGATTACAAACGCTTGGTTGTCGATCGCCCGCGCGCGCAGGAGGGTGTCCCAGTGGTCGCGGGTGGTGGGCAGCGTGAAGGCGGCTGGGAGCGGGAAGACGCGAGCGCCGCGCAGGGCGAGGATGCGGTAGAGCTCGGGAAAGCGCAGGTCGTAGCAGATCGACATTCCCAGCTCGACGCCCTCGGCGGTGGCGCTCAACACGATTTCCTCGCCGGGCTCGGTGACCGCCGACTCGCGGTAGACGCGGCCCTCGACCTCTACGTCGAACATGTGCAGCTTGCGGTACACCGCCCGCACCTCTCCCCGCGGATCGACGTGCACGGAGGTGTTGGCGAGCTTCCCGCCAGTCGAGCCTGGATCGGTCATGGGCGACTCCACGATCGACCCCGCCACGAGGTCGATCGAAAGCTCCCGCGCGATCACCCGCGCCCACGAGACGGCGAGTCCGTCGAGCGCCTCGGCACCCGCGCGCAGATCGTCATCAGCCCCGAGCACCGACCACTTCTCCGGGAGTACGATCAGCCGCGCCCCATCCGCGGCCGCGGCGCGTGTGAGGCAATCGGCGGCAGCCACGTTCGCGGCCTTGTCGGCCGTGGAGTTGAGCTGGACCGCGGCGACCCTCAAAAGCGCACTCCCTTCCATGAGCGTCTCCCCACAGAATAGATTGACTAGTCAGTCAACAATTGCAAGCATAGCGCCGGTGGGCCCGGTGCCACCTGCACGTATGCCCCTGTTCCGACACGCCCGCCCGCTCAAGCGCTGGCGCTACACGGCGGTGTTCTGCGAGCAGCTGATGGCGTGCGCGGCGATCGTGCATGTCGGCCCGGCGCGCCAATGCTTCTGGGCGCTGCTCACCCGCGAGGACGCTCGCCTGCGGCAGCGTACGCGCCTCATCTCACGCCGGGGCACGGTGGACCTCCGCCCGGGGCGGCTGCAGGTGCGCGACGGCGGCGTGACGCTCGACCTCGCTCTGACGGAGAACGCCGGCATCGAAGCCAACTGTCCCCACGGCGAGGGCTACGTGTGGACGCGCAAGCAGGCTGGAATCCCCGCGCGCGGCACGCTGACCATCGACGGCGCACCGGCGCGCGCGATCGAAGCGCTGGCGGTGGTGGACGACACCACGGGCTACCACGCGCGCGTGACCGAGTGGTGGTGGGCGGCTGGCGTCGGCATCGACCCCGATGGGGCGCCCCTGGCGTTCAACCTCGTCGAGGGCGTCAACGACCCCCCGACAGACAGCGAGCGCGCGGTGTGGGTGGCGGGCAAGCCGCACGAGGTGGCCGCCGTCCATTTCGCGGCCGACCTGTCACGGATCGAATCCGCCGACGGCTCGCGACTGCGCTTCACCGCCGAGGCAGAGCGCAGCCGCCGCGAGAACTTGCTGCTGGTGAGCAGCGACTACCGCGCGCCGTTCGGAACCTTCGAGGGAACTCTTCCGGGCGGGATCGAGCTCGCGCGCGGGATGGGAGTGATGGAGCACCACCGCGCGCGGTGGTAGGACACAGCTGGCCTGCTCAAGACACAGCTGGCCTGTTTAAGCTCGAAACACTGCGCCCGGGCCTGCTTGGGCGGTAGGCCCCGCGGCGGCGCCGGACTCCAGCAGCACCGCGACCTCCTCGGGGGAGTAGCCGGCCTGCGCCAGGACCTGTTCGGTGTGCTCGCCCAGCGCGGGGCCAGGCAGGCGGTCGTGGGCGCCGGGTGTACGGGTGAGCTTGACGGGGAGTCCAAGTTGGCGTACCCCGCCGACGACCCCGGGCTGCTCCAAGGTGACAACCATCTCTCGCGCGCGCACCAGCTCAGAGTCGAGTGCCTCGTCCAGCTCCAGCACGGGCTCCAGGCAGCAGTCGTGCTGCTCGGCGAACTGCTGCCACTGCGCACGGGGGCGCTCCTTGAAGATCGCCACCACCTGCGCGTGCGCCTCGGAGCCGGGCGCCTCAAACTGACGCTCGATCAAATCCTCGCGCCCGACGCCGCGGCACCATGCCTGCCAGAACTTGGGCTCGAGTGCGCCGAGCGTAACCCAGCCGTCGGCGCACTCGTAGGGGCGATAACAGATCACTGAGCCCGCGAGCAGCATGCCGCCGCGGCGGGGAACGACGCCGTCGGCGAAGTACGCGCCGGCGACCATCGCCAGCCAGGAGAGCGCGCCGTCGGCCATCGACACGTCCACGATCTGCCCCAGGCCGGAGCCCGATCGCCCAACACCCGACCCGCCAAGCCCAGCCCCCCCGGACTCGTCAGAGCTACGGGGCTGGGCTGGCGCTCCGTCGCGCTCGCGCAGCGCCGCAAGGATGCCAAACGCGGCCATCAGCGCGCCGCCGCCGAGATCGGCGATCTGGCCGGCGGCCTGGATCGGAGGGGCGGGAGTCCCATCCACTTCGCCCTCCCCCGTCAGACCGAGCAGGCCGATGAGGCCGAGGTAGTTCATGTCGTGCCCGGAGGCGTCACGCTTGGGGCCGGTTTGGCCGTAGCCGGAGATCGCGCAGTAGACGATCCCGGGGTTGACCTCACGCATCCGCTCGTAGCCCACGCCAAGCCGGTCGAGCACGCCGGGGCGGAAGGATTCGAGCACCACGTCGTGCTCGGCCACCAGGCGCAGCAGCGCCTGGCGCCCCAGCTGTTGCTTGAGGTCGAGGCGGATCGAGCGCTTGTTGCGGTTGAGCGCGAGGAACAGAGCCGACTTCGCGCTCTCCTCCGCCCCCTCGTGGTAGGGCGGCGACCAGCGGATGTAGTCGCCCATGCCGGTGTCCTCCACCTTCAGCACCTCCGCCCCGAAGTCGGCTAGCAGCAGCGAGCAGAAGCCGCCCGGCAGCAGGCGCGAGAGGTCGAGCACGCGAATGCCCTCCAGGGGGAGATCAGCCATCGCGCTGCGGGAGGTTCAAAAGGCCGCGGGCCTCCTGCACGGTCGCCGGACGACGGCCCACGTCTTCGGTCATCTGCCGCGCCTTGGCGATCAGCTCGCCGTTGGAGCGCACCATCTCACCGTCTGGCAGGTAGAGGTTGTCCTCGAGGCCCACTCGAATCGAGCCGCCGAGCGTGAGCGCCGCTGCGATGAGCTCCCACTGTTGGCGGCCGATCCCGATCACCGCCCAGTGAGAGGGTGGTTGCGCGCCGTCTTCGACCCCAGGGATGTTGGACACCATCGCGGCGAGATTGCGCGCGCCCGGGGGGACCCCGCCGACGACGCCCATGATGCAGTCCACGTGCAGCGGCGGCGCCAACACGCCCATGTCGATCAACGGCTCCAAGCTGCCGACATGGCCAAGGTCGAAGCACTCGTGCTCTGGTTTGATGCCGAGCTCGCGCATCGCCCCCAGCAGCTCGACGATCTCCTCGAACGGATTGGCGAACACCATCTTGAAGACAAAGTCTTTACGCGAGCGCGAGTACTTGGCGTAGTTCATCGAGCCCATGTTCAGCGCCGCCACCTCGGGGCGGCACTCGCGCAGGTAGGCCACGCGCTTCTCCACCGGCACTCCGACGGCGCCGGTGGAAAAGTTGATGATCGCGGCGTTCCCGACCTCCGCGCGGATGGCGTCGGAGATCGCCTTGTAGTCCTCGACCTCGAAGCTCGGCCCGCCCTCGGGCGTGCGCGCGTGGATGTGGATCATCGTGCCCCCCTCGTCCACGATCCGCCGCGCCTCGGCGGCGTACTCCGCGGGGGTATACGGGATCGCCGGGCACTGCTCGCGGTTGGCCAGCACGCCCGAGATCGCGCAGGTGATTACAACTGGGTCCTCGACGCCCATGCCGGGAAGTATCCCAGCTCAGTTGACGCGCAACCCGAGGGTCAGCGCGAGCGCGCGCTCGACCTCGGCGAGCGTCCCTGGCTCGAGCACGCCCAGCCTGCGCCGTAAGCGTGAGCGTGCCAGGCCCCGCACCCCTCGGCAGATCGCGCGGCTCGGTCGATCGACACCCTCGGCCACCGTCACCTCTGGGCGCAGTATCGATGGCGGAAGCGAACTTGACAGTGGCACTAGCACGATCAGGTCGGCGGTGGTCCCCGTGCTCATGCGATCCGATGTGACGACGATCGCCGGTCGATGCTTTCCGGGCTCACCGCGCCTTGCCGCGCCAAATGCGGCCAGCCACACCTCACCGCGGCGCGGCTCAGACGGTGAGGCCATCGTCGAAGTCGATGCCATCTTCCACCGTGGTTTCCCAGAGACGTATCTCCGCGAGCGCCACTGGGTCATTGGCTTCGGCGCGAATGGCCTGCCGCTCAGACTCGAAGATCGCCTCGAGCTCCCGCTCGCGCGCGATCTCCGCCAGCAGTGCAGCAAGCGACATGCCTCGCTGCCGCGCTTCTGCGGCCAGCAGATCGCGAGTATCGCGGGCTACGCGGATTGTTGCCGTATCGACGGCCATGTAGCCATAGTTTAGCGCCTAATGAAGCGCCGCGGATGCCGAACGTTGGACCAATGCAGGGCGGCTATACCGGTACCACCCCATGCCGCTTCCACGGCCGCTCGACTTTCTTGTTCGCCGACACCTCCAGGGCTCGGCAGATCGTGGCGCGCGTCTCGCGCGGGTCGATCACGTCGTCAATCAGGTCGTTGCCGGCGGCGATGTAGACGTTGAACTGCTTGCGGAAGCCCTCGATCAGCTCGGCGCGCTTGGCGGCGGGGTCGTCCGCTTCCTCGACGACCTTGCGGAAGGCGATCTCGACGACGCCCTCGGCGCCCATCACCGAGATCTCGGCGGACGGCCAGGCGACGATCAGGTCGGGTTCGTAAGCGCGGCCGTTCATCACGTAGTAGCCGGCACCGTAGGCCTTGCGGGTGATCACGGTGATCTTGGGGACGGTGGCGTTGGCGACGGCGTACAGCATCTTGGCGCCGTGGCGGATGATCCCTTCGGCCTCCACCTTGGTGCCCACCATGAAGCCGGGCACGTCCTGGATGAATACCAGCGGGATCGCAAAGGCGTTGCAGAGGTTGACGAAGCGGGCGGCCTTGTCGGCGGAGTCGTTGTCGAGGATGCCTCCCAGCTGCTTGGGCTGGTTGGCGACGATCCCCACCGGGCGCCCACCGAAGCGCGCGAAGCAAGTGATGATCGTCTTGGCCCACTGACGCTTGATGTCGAGGTAATCGCCGTCGTCGACGATCAGCTTGATCACCTCATACATGTCGTAAGGCTTGCGGTTGGACTCCGGCAGCACGTCCAGCAGCGCCTGCTCGGCGCGGTCGATCGGGTCCGGTTCGGCCCCGCCCGCTCCGCCCACCCGCACCGGCGGTGACTCTTCGCAGTTGGAGGGGAAGTAGGAGAGGTACTCCTTGATCCGCGCAATGCACTCCTCATCGTCGGCGACCTCCATGTCGCCGACGCCCGACTTGCGGCAGTGCACGCGCGAGCCGCCCAGTTCCTCCTGGGTGACATCCTCACCCACCGCGGCCCTCACCAGGTGCGGGCCGGCGAGCGCCATCGAGCCGCGGCCCCGCACCATCGGCACAAAGTCGGCAAGGCCGGGAATGTAGGCGGTGCCGGCGGCGCACGGCCCCATCAAGGCCGCCACCTGGGGGATCACGCCGCTCATGATCACCTCCTCGCGGAACAGGTGCCCGGAGCCGGCGAACATCGCGCCGGCGGCCTCCTGCACGCGCGCGCCGGCGGAGTCGAGCAGCCACACAAACGGGATCCGCTTCGTTAGGGCCAGCTCGCGCAGGCGGGTGACCTTGATCTCACCGGTCATCCCCATCGAGCCGGCCATCACCGTGAAGTCATACGCGCATACCGCCGCCAGGCGGCCGTCGATCTTGCCGTAGCCGGTGATCACCCCGTCGGCGGGCGCCTCCACGCCATCCATCGCGCGCTGCGCGGAGTGCGGTCGGCCGTGGATGCCGAGCTCGACGAACGTGCCGGGGTCGATCAGCAGCGCGATCCGCTCGCGCGCGGTGAGCTTTTCGCGCTCGTGCTGCTTAGCGATCTTCTCCTCGCCGCCCCCCAGCATGATCTTGGCGCGGCGGGCTTCGAGGTCCTCCACCAGCGGGCGCAGCAGGGAGGTGGGTGCCTCCGTCGGCGCGGCGAGCGGCACAGCGGGAGCCTCGGCCACCGGCACAGCGGGAGCCTCGGCCACCGGCACAGCGGGAGCATCGGCCACCGGCACATCGGGAGCATCGGTCGGGGCGTCGTCGCTCATCATCGTCCTTTCCACACGGGGTCGCGCTTCTCGAAGAACGCGGTGACGCCCTCCACGATGTCCTCGGTGGAGAGCGCGAGCGTCAGCTGCGCGCGCAAGTAGTCGAGCGCATCGTCCAGCGGCATGTCGAGCTGACGGCGCATCGCCTCCTTGCCGAGGCGCATGATCAAGGGCGACTTGGCGGCCAGCTTGGCGGCCCACTCGGCGACGGCGGCGTCGAACTCCTCCGCGGGCACGACCTTGTTGACGATCCCCGCCGCCAACGCCTCCTGCGCCGACCAGCGCTCGCCGAGCAGCAGCAGCTCGTTGGCGCGCTTGCGCGGCACGTTGCGGTAGATCAAAGCCATGATCATGAACGGGAACGCCCCCACGTTGATCTCCGGCGTGCCAAACGTGGCAGCCTCGGAGGCCACGATCAGATCGCACGCCAGCGCGATCCCCAGCGCCCCCGCGAGCACGTGCCCCCGCGCCGCGCAGATCACGGGCTTGCCGAGCGCGCCGATCAGCTTGAACAGCCCGACGAAGTGCTCGCTGCCGAAGTGCTTGTACACCAGCGGCACATCCCCGGCGAACCCACCGAGGTTGGCGCCGGAGGAGAACACCTTCTCGTGCGAGGACGCCAGCACCACACAGCGCACCTCGGCGTCGTCGCGCGCACGCTCGAAAGCGGCGATCAGCCCGCCCAGCAGCTCGGCGGAGAGCGCGTTGCGTGTGGCGGGCTCGTTCAGCGTGATCGTGGCGACGCCATCGGCCACCGCGTAGAGGACGGGCTGCTGGGCGGCGGGCGAGGGCTGCTCCGCGGTGGATGGCTCAACTGTCGGCTGCTCGGACACGCACGGCATCGTAACCGGCCGGCGTGGCCCTCGCTCGCTGGCTTGGCTGCTCAGCCAGGGCGCCGCATAGCGCCACCGAGCGTTATTCCCAAGCGATCCGCTCGGTCAGCTCCTCAGCGCCGAGCTCGATCAGCGAACTGCGCTCGATCGGCTCGTAGCGATCGCCGCGCAGCGCGAGCCATTGCACCTCGTGCTTCTTGGGATCGACGATCAAGACCTCCTCGACGTCATGAGCGGCGTAGAAGGGCAGCTTGACCCACGTCTCGTCGTCGGGAGAGACGATCTCAACGACGAGCGCCGCGGTGGGGTAGTACAGCCGATCAGGTCCAGGGCGATGTATGCCGCCATCTGGCACGCGGTAGTCGCCTTTGGTGCCGAGATTGAAGTCCGCCAAGGGCAGCAGCCCCGCGGCCCGCGAGGGACCATCGAGCAGCACAGCGAGCTGCTGCAGCACACGACCGTGGCGACCGTGCGGTGTGGGATTCACGTGCAGCACCCCGTCCCACATCTCGTCGGCGTGATCGAGGCCGAGCAGTTTGCGGCGATACAGCAGCTCATCGATCTCCACCGGGAGCGGATCGAGAATGACCGTCGGCATGGGATGATTTTACCGTCTGCGCGTCAGTGCCGCGGTGGCATGCGAAGCTCATTGTCTGCACGCTACGCGCGCCTTGGGACGGAACGCTCGCCCGCTTTCTCTCCTTCACCTCCCCCCCGGGGAACCCGGCCGGCCCGCCAGGGCCGGCCGGAGGGGGTTGGCGTCAGCCGCTTTCCTTTCCCTGGCTGAAGCGCTAGTTTCTGCTCACACAAGCGCGCGACCCCCAGCGACACGAGACGACAAGGAGCCCCACCGATGGCCGCCACCGCCGAGCCCGTAATCAAGCCGGACTTCGCAGCCAAGCGCAAGCACTTTTTGTTCACCGACGAGCACGAACAGCTGCGCGAGTCGATCAGGAGCTTCGCGATCAAAGAGCTGGCGCCACATGCCGAGGAATGGGAGGAGACGACGTTCCCCGACTCGGTGTTTGCGCGCATGGGCGAGCTGGGCTTTCTCGGCCTCGACAAGCCCGAGGAGTGGGGCGGCCAGGGCGGGGACTACTACAGCGCGCTTGTGCTGGCCGAGGAGATCGGCCACGCCAACAGCGGCGGCCTGGCGATGGGGGTGGCGGTGCAGACCGACATGGCGATGCCGCCGATCCTCGCGTTCGGCACCGACGAGCAGAAGCGGACGTGGGCCGAACCGGCGATTAAGGGTCAGAAGATCCTCTGCCTGGGGATCACCGAGCCCGACGCGGGCAGCGACGTGAAAGGGATCAAGACGCGCGCCGTCAAAGACGGCGATGAATACGTGATCAACGGCTCGAAGACCTACATCACCAACGGCCACCGCGCGCACGTGATCGTGCTGGTGACCAAGACCGACGATGATCCGAACCCACCCACCCACGACGGCTTCACGCTGTTCCTCGTGCCGATGGACTCGCCGGGGGTGATCCGCGAGAAGAAGCTGGAGAAGATGGGGATGCACGCCTCCGACACGGCGCTGCTGGCCTTCCAAGACGTGCGCGTGCCCGAATCCGCCGTGCTCGGCCAGGTCGGGCGGGGCTTCTACCACATCATGTGGGAGCTCCAGGGCGAGCGCCTGATCGGCGCCGCTGGCAGCGTGGCGGGCGCGCAGCGCTGCTTCGAGCGCACGCTGGAGTACGCCAAAGAGCGCACGGCGTTCGGGCGGGCGATCGGCAACTTCCAGGTGATCCGCCACAAGTTCGCGGAGATGGCGACGAAGATCGAGACGGCCCGCCAGATGGTGTACATGACGGCGTGGCGCCAGCAGAACGGCGACTACCCGGTGCGCGAGATCTCGATGGCGAAGCTGTACGCCTCGCGGATCGCCTGCGAGGTGGCCGACGAGTGCCTGCAGATCCACGGCGGCGCCGGCTACATGCGCGAGTACGGGATCGAGCGGGCATGGCGCGACCTGCGCCTCAACCGGATCGGCGCGGGCACCGACGAGATCATGCTCGAGGTCATCGGGCGGTCTTACGGGCTGTGATGGTGTTCACCTGCCCGCATGGCTAGAGAAAAGGCGGAAGGCCACGCCACATGTGGCGTGGCCCGCAGGGCCGCATGCGGCCCTGCGCGGAGCGCGCATGCGCGCTCCGTAGGAAGTCGCACACGTGCGACTTCCCCGGACGGTGCATGCACCCTCCGGCCCGCCGGCGCATGCGCCGGCGGGAACAGCTTTATAGGTCGCATGCGACGCCCCGGCCGTGGACGCATGCGCCAGTCGGAACAGCACATCAACTGTGTTTGAACGCACTCTCCGCGAGCCCCGACTGACGCAATATCGACCGGAAGGCGCCCCGGGGGACTTGCCTACGATCCGCGAGCACGATGACCGTGAGACCACGCTTGCGATACTTGACATGGCTGCCCCGCTGAGACACGAACAGGAAGCCTTCGCGCTCCAGGATCTTGACGATCTCCCTCGACGAGTAGAGCTCAGGCACCTTGCAGAGTCAAGGTACGGAGCTCGACCGCCTCGATCAGGCGCACGTCGTCAATCGGCACATCCTCGAAGTAGAGCTCCAGCGCCTCGCGCAGGTTGTCAAGCGCCTCCGCTTCATTCCCGCCGAAACTCGACACGTCGACGTTGAGACATTGAGCCACGTAGTACTCATTGTCGCGGTATACGACCGATTGAAGGCTGATCGCACTCACGGTTTGCATGATACGGCAAGCGTACGGCCCGCTTGGGACGGTACGCTCGCGCTCGACCTCGGCGCGCTAGCCTGACTCGCCCAATGCCCGACCCCCCTTTCACCGACGAGCACGAGCAGCTGCGCGAGTCGATCCGGCGCTTCGTCGAGCGCGAGCTGGCGCCCCATGCGCAGGAATGGGAGCGCGCGGAATGGTTTCCCGACGAGGTCTTTCCGAAGCTCGCCGCCAACGGCTTCCTGGGGCTGAAGTACCCAGAGGAGTACGGCGGCCAGGGCGGCGACTACCTGCACGAGGCGATTTTGATCGAGGAGCTGACGCGTACCGGCTCGGGCGGCACAGCGGCGGGGATCGGGGCGCACGTCAACATCGCTACGCCCCCGATTTGGAAGTTCGGCAGCGAGGAGCAGAAGCAGCGCTATCTCGTGCCCGCGATCCGCGGCGAGAAGATCGGCGCGCTGGCGATCACCGAGCCGGGCGCCGGCTCGGACGTGGCCGCGCTGCGTACGCTCGCCACGCCAGTGGACGGCGGCTGGGTGGTCAACGGCGAGAAGACCTACATCACCAACGGCGTGCGCGCGCACTTCCTCGTCACGGCGGTGAAGACCAAGGAAACGACCCCACCCACCCGCCACCATGGGATCTCGTTTTTGATCGTCGAGCGCGGCGAGGGGGTGCACTCCTCGAAGCTCAAGAAGCTCGGCTGGGCCGCCTCCGACACGGCGACGATCGCCTTCGAGGACGTGTTCGTGCCGGCGGAGAACATGCTCGGCCCCGAGCACGAGGGCTTCAAGCTGATCATGGCCAACTTCCAATGGGAGCGTCTGGCGATGGCGCTCGGCGCGTCCGCGGCGATGCGCTTGGCGTGGGAGCGCACCGCCGAGTATGCCCGCGAGCGCACCGCCTTCGGGCGACCGCTCGCGGGGCACCAGGTAACCCGCCACAAGCTCGCCGAGCTTGCCACCAGCGTGTACACCTGCCGCTGCGTCACCTACGACGCGCTGCGCCGCTTCGTCGCCGGCGAGGAACCTTTGCAGGAGGTCACGATGGCCAAGCTGCTCACGCAGCGCGCCTCCTACGAGCTGATGGACGCCTGTCTGCAGATCCACGGCGGCGCCGGCTATATGCGCGAGCAGTGGGTCGAGCGCGCCGCCCGTGACGCCCGCCTGGGCCCAATCGGCGGCGGCAGCGACGAGATCATGCGCGAGATCCTTGGGCGCGTGCTGGCTCTCTGAGCCGCGACTGAACCCAAACGGGGGAGGTCGGGAGGGGGGCCTGCCCCCTTCCCGCGCAAAAGGTGTCCAAACCTCCTTGCTTCGCTCAGGCTGGAGCACCGCCGTGCCGATGCCACGGCGGTGGCAGGCATCCGCCCCATGTCGCTGCACATGCTCGCAGCCTGTCTGTGCGCGGTCGCGGCGTGCATTCTGCTGCCCGCGACGGCTTCCGCGGCCGCCTGCGCCAACGCCAACCTGACGCCCTCCTCCAGCAACGTCGAACAGGTGCGTGCCGCGGTGGTGTGCTTGATCAACCAGGAACGCGAACGTCACGGTGAGCGCACGCTGCAGGCCAACGTCAAGCTGGCGCGCGCCGCGCAGGGGCACAGTCGCGACATGGCCGACGAGGATTACTTCTCGCACATCGCCCCCAACGGCGAAACGCCGCTCGACCGGATGCGCGCCAGCGGCTACATCCCCAACCAGCAGAGTGGGTATGTGGTGGGCGAGAACATCGCGTGGGGCACGATGTGGCTGGCGACGCCGCAGTCGATCGTCAAAGCTTGGATGGAATCGCCCGGACACCGCGCCAACATCCTTGACGGTGCCTTCCGCGAAACGGGCGTCGGCGTCGAGCCGCGGCCGCCGGCGTCGCTCGCCGAAGGGCAGCCCGGCGCGCTGTACACCCAGGACTTCGGCACGATCGTCTCCGCCGGCCATGCCGCGCGACGCGATGCGAGAGACACCTCGCCAGGCCGCAGCAGCGGCGCAAGCGGACAGCCCGGGCGCCACAGTCACCCCACCCACCACCGGCGTCGGCACCACAAGCACCGCCGGCGCAAGCGCCACCGTCGGCACAGGCATCACGATCGGCGTCGGCACCGGCGCTCCAAGCATCGGCGTTAGCAGCCCCGCTCCTCCAAGCGCTCCGGACGGATAACCTCCGGCCTCCGAAAAAGCGAAAGGAGCAACACACACCATGGGAGTTCTCGACGGCAAAGCCGCCATCGTCACAGGGTCCGCGCGCGGCATCGGGCGCGCCACCGCAGAGCTGCTCGCCGAACACGGCGCCAACGTGCTCATCAACGATCTCGACGGCGATGTCGCCAAGCAGGCCGCTGAGGAGATCGCGGGCGAGCACGCGGTGTTCGCCGGCGACCTCACCAAGCCGGGCGTGCCCGACCAGCTGGTGCAGAGCGCGATCGACGCCTTCGGGCGGATCGACATCATCGTCAACAACGCCGGCTACACCGTGGACGCGCCGATCCACAAGATGACCGACGAGCACTTCCAGGCGATGCTCGACATTCACACGGTGGTCCCCTTCCGCGTGATCCGCGCCGCCGCGCCGCATCTGCGCGAGCCCGCCAAGCAGGAGCGCGGGGAAGGCAAGGAGGTGTTCCGCAAGATCGTCAACGTCTCCTCCACCTCCGGCACGATGGGCAACGCGGGCCAGGCCAACTACTCCGCCGCCAAGGCCGGCGTGGTCGGGCTCACCAAAACGATCGCCAAGGAGTGGGGCCAGTTCAAAATCAACGTCAACGCGGTCGCCTTCGGCTTCATCGACACCCGCCTCACGCAGGCCAAGGTGGAGGACAACACGATGGAGATCGGCGGCGAGAAGGTGCAGCTGGGGATCCCCGAGCAGATGCGCCAGATGGCCTCGATGCTGATCCCGTTGGGACGCCCCGCCACACCGGAGGAGGCCGCGGGCGGGATCTTCTTCCTGTGCTCGCCGTGGTCCAACTACGTGCACGGCCAGACGCTGCACATCACCGGCGGGTTGTTCGGAGGGATGACCGGCTGAGGGCAACTGGGTAGGCAGGGCTACCGTCCTGCCTACCCGCGGTAGGATCGGAAGTATGAAGCTGAGTGTGAGTCTCCCCGACGGGGATGTCGCGTATCTGGACGCCTGCGCGCAGGCACACGGTCAGTCGCGCTCGGCGGTGCTCCACGATGCCGTCCGCGCCCTGCGCGCAGCGGAGCTGGGCGGCTGCTACGAGGATGCCTGGGAGACCTGGGAGTCCAGCGGGGAGGCCGATGCGTGGGACGTTCGAGCGCCTAGGCAGGCACGTCGGCTCGGTTCCCACCGCGCTGATGGACCGCCTGGATGAGGCGCTGCGACTGCACCTCGCGCTCTGAAGACCCGGGGTCGGGGTGTGACCCCAGCGGATCTACGGCGCCGCCCCAGGGGATCCTACGGTGCTGCCGGCGGAAACCCGCCTGACTGGATCGGCGGCAGCTCCGGCTCCTCGGGCCGGACCGCCTGCGCGTGAGCGTCGCGTAGGTCGAAGTACAGCACCGCCGCGGCGAGCGAGGAGATCGGCGTGAACAGGACGCCGATCACCACCGTTACGACGATGCCGACGGCGGTGCTGACGGCGACGGCGCCCAGCTCGATCGCGCCGGCGACGATCACGAGCAGGATCACCAGCACCAGGATCACGGCAAACACGTTCCACCCATTGCCGCGCACCAGCTCGCGGCTGCGTCCCAGCGCACGCAGGCCGCCGGGGCGCTCGAGCACCACCACCGGGGCCGCCACCGACCAGATCGTGAGCAGGATCAGGCCGGGGACGATGATCAGCACGAAGCCGATCACAATGCCGACCCCTGCGACGACCGCCACCAGAATCAGTTGGCCAAGCACCGGCATCACCGCGCGCAGCAGCTGGCCGGCGCTGGCGTCGCGCCGCCCGTCGCGCACGTCGGCGACCAACTCGGTCACCATGCCCGTGAACAACGTGGTCGCGACGAGGCTGATCAGCGAGGCCAACAGCGATAGGCCCGGCGAGGCGGCGGTCAGCACCACGCGCAAGACCCCGCTGATCGCAAACACCACCGCCGCCGCCGGCATCAGCACCGGCGCCTGGTCGACGTAGATCCGGAAAGTGCGGCGGATCACCCCGCCCACGTCGATCGATTGCACCATGCGGCTAACAGTACGGGACGGCCCCGACGCCCTGGCGGCGCACAGGCCGGGGGGGCCTTACTTGACCCTGCGCCCCGACCGGCCGCCCTGCTTGCTCTTGCCCTTGCGCTTCTTTTTGTGGTGGGTCTTCTTCTTGTGCTTCGTCGTCTTCGCCTTCCCGCAGCCGGTGACGGCGATCTTGGTCGTCTGGTTGAGCTCGGCGCCGTTTTGGGCGATGAATTCGGTTGGGATCGTGAGGTTCTTGGCGGTGCAGAGGTTTCCGAGGGCTGCAAGTGCGCTGTAGGGGCCCTCGGGGAGATTCAGTTCGAAGCTCGTGACGGGCTGGTCGGGGACGGTCTTGAACGTACTCGAGGTGACGCCGGCTTTGCTGATGAACGTGTCACCGACGAGGTCGATCGTGACGTTGTAGCCCTGCAGGACGACAATCAGGTTCGGGAATGCTTCGCCGCCGTTTGAAACGAAGTACGCCGGGCCTTCAAGCGGGACCGGGACCAGCGGGGTGATCGCCTTTCCGTGGCCGACGATCGACGCGGCCGGGCACCCGGCGGGATTGGCGTTGAACTGCGCAGCGGTACACGCTTTCTGCAGCGTCGTCAAGCGCGATGGCAGCCGCCTGGGGAGTTCGACTTTGACCTGCTTGATGTTCGCTTGGCTACCGAACGACGCGTTGGGGTAGGTGAGCTTCGCGGTCAGGCTCGCCCCCTGCGTCCGGCTCGTTTTCGCGGACGTCGAGACCGTGAATTTGGGTTCGAACTTCAACGCGGCGCAGTTCGTGACCTGGAACGGTGTCGTGATCGTGCTCACGCCGCCTTCGCTGAGCTGCAGCTTGCCCGTCAGCGACATCTTGTCGCAGTTCGTTGGGTTGAACTGGAAGTTCCCGCGTGTCGTGGTCGCGTTCACGTGCTGGATTTCCAGAGGGATCCCTTCAATCGATGTCGGGATCGAGTCCGGGGACCCCGGCGGATCCGTCGTGATCGTGATCGCCGCGGTCTGCGGGTTCAGTTCGATCTTGCCCCGCACGACCACACAGTCGCATGGGGGATGGTTGTTCTTCGTATCCGCCAAATCGAACGGGCCGGCCTTCGCGGGCACCTCGAACGTGATCCCGAACGGCGCGCAACCCGCTTCCCCGACCGTGCAGCTGCCTTTGCCGTTGTACGGGCCGGTGAGATAGAACTTCCCGCCGGTGACCGTGAACGGGTCATTGCCGATACCAACACCGATCGTCGCTTCCCCGACCTTGCTGCCTTCCCCGCACAACCCTTCGTTGGCCTGTGGTTCGGGGCACAGTTCGACACCCGTCAGCACACCGGACAGGCCGGGCGGTAGTTTCGCTTCGATCGACTTCAAGTTCTGTTCGCCGTCTTTGCGGTTCATCGTCACTGTCAACGGCGAGAACGCACCAGCCTGGATGTTCGTCGCGCCCGCATTCACAGTCGGGCTGAACGGCAGCGTCGCACCCGGGCACGGGCCACCACCCGGACCATGTTCGATTTTGAACGACGATTCCGAAGTCACCGGGCCATTCCCATCCCACGGCGTGAACACCGCCGTCGTGGTGTAGGTCCCGCACCGTGACGGTGTCGCCAGCGGTGCGCGTTCCCCACCGAAGAAATGCAGTTCGAGGTTTTCAAACGGCACATCCGGAGTATTCTTGAACGTCGCGACGATCTGCCCCGTATCCGGGTTCAACGTCACTTCGCCCGCTAGCTTGATCAAACTCCCCGAAAACGGGTCTTCCGCGACGATATACATCGCTACCAGGCTCCCGAATGGGTTGTTGTCCTGGCTGGCCAGGTACACCGCGCCTTCCAGTTCGTGTTCCAACAGCGGCGTCTTGATCTTCACCGTCCCGACCTTCGACCCATTCGGGCAGAAGTTGGACCCCGGCGCAAGCACGCTCGCCACTTCCGGTGTGAACGTGTTCCACTTCACACCCGGTTCGTATTCCTCGTTCAATTCTTCCTGACCCTTATAGCCAATCTGATCACCGGGGCTCCCAAGCGCGCCCGCTGTGAGCGCTGCCGGTTCGGCGGTACACGCTTCAAGACCATCGCCACCCGCCGGGTTGATCGCAACGCCCTGAGGCAGCGACACCGTCGTATCCCTGAGCGAGGACTCCGCCAGGCCGTCGGGGTTCAGTCCGGCGGTCTGCGGGACATGGACGTTCACGGTCAGCCCCGAGGACGTGCTCGCGTTGCTGCCGTCCGGCTCAACGCTGATTTCCGCCAGAAACTTGAGCTTCGCGCAGCCCGTCAGCGCGACGGGCGTACCCGCGGCGTTGTGCGTGACCGCGTTCGCCTTCGCCCACTTACCCGGTTCCTCCCACGACTCCGCTTCCATCGTCGAGCCCAGGGGGCCGTGACAGCCGGTCGGCATCGTCAGGAACGCTTTGCTGGGGCCCAATCCCCTTTCGTAGTTACCATTGGTGGATCTTTCTTGGCACCCGTAGGCGTACATACCGCTACCGCTTTTTCCCCCCTCAAGCGCGCAGGGGTATAGAACACCGTAGAGCACCGCCCTGCTACTGAGGACGGGCGCCGACGTCGGCGCTTCCGTCACCGTCACCTGCACTGGGTAATTGCCGCCCGCGAGAACACCATTGTTGATGTACAGCAGAGGCAAGAAGAAATTGGTGCCGAGCTGCAAAGCCACGCCGCGCACGGGCGCCATGGCCAAGAGTGCGTCCGAGAGTTCCGTTTGACGCTGCGCGTTTTTTGACCAGTACAGGTGCAGGTTACCCACGAACGATTCGGGTGGACAGTCACCGGTCGCAAAAAAAAGCTCGAGTTGCTGTCCGGTGCAGTGCTGGCCGGGCGCATTGGGGTCGCCGACGAAGCCGGGGGGCAGATCGATCTTGACATTCCGCAAGACACCGTCAGGCTCGCGCAGGTACGGCGAATCAGCGTTCGATTCATAGCGCTTGAAGTGCGAGTTCAGTTCGAAGCTGTCGACGAACTGGTACGGGTGCGACCCCGCCTGCGTGTCGGGCATGCCGTCTTCGTTTTGGAAGCTGATTTCATAGCTCTTGATGCCGAAGCCGACGCCCTGCGTCGCGAGCATACCGCTGCCCTCCCCCGCGCCGTTGGCGCTGGTTGCGACGAGGCGGAAATGGTAGAGTTCGCCGGCCACGAGACCTTCGAGCTGCGCGGAGACCGCCACCGGGCTGCTTCCTTCTCCGATCTCGCCCGGCGTCTGCTCGCACGGCACGCTGTGGTTGTAGGGGCCTTCGCCGACTTCGTTGGTGAGACCGTACTCGAACTCGCATTCGCTGACGGCGACGCGGCGCGGATCGACCGTGCCGCTCAGGCTCGCTGCTTGCATGGTCACGTCCGTCGGTTCGCCGGCTGTCACAGCCGGGGCGTCGCTGCCGAAGACATAGACCTTGCCGTTCGCGGGGTTTGAGACGTAGATCTGGCCGCTCGCGCCGTCCACGGCGATCCCGCCCTGGCCCGAAGTCCCCGAAAGTTCGGGCGATCCAATGCGCGCGACGAGCGTGCCGGCGCTTTTGCCGTCCGGGCTGTCGCGGTTCATCGCGCCCGTGTCCCACTCGGCCACGGAGGACTGATCGTCCGCATAGAGGTGGCCGGTCACGGGGTCGACTGCCACCGCGACGTCGCCCGCTTCGCCGCTGTCCACGCGGCCGAGCGGGGAGAGCTTCTGCCCCCACTTCTCCGTACACGAGCACGACGGTTCGTACATCGCGTAGTCATCGCCCGTGGCGGAGACGGCGAAGCCGTGGGCCTGGTATTCGCTGGGCAGGCCCGCGCCGCCGCTGCCAGCTTCGTTCTCCGGTGGCCGATTCTGGCTAGCAATGAGATGATTCACGGCCGCGCCATCGAATTCGTCGATCACCAGCACATTGCCGAACGCCAGGTCGACGTGCACGGTGCCGCTCCCGTCGACACCCAGCCCCAGCAGTTCGCCTCCGGCGGAGCCGGTGGATGGCGTGAAGCCACCGATCTGACTCAGGTACCTGCCTTCGGGGCTGAACTTGTCGATCACGCCGTGGCCCGCATCCATCACGTACAGGTCGCCAGCCGAGGGGTCGAATTCTTCACAGGCCCTACCGGTGAGCGCCGGGATGTGCTGCACACAAGCGTTATCGACCGCCATCGCAGCGGGGCTACCGTACAGCGAGGGAAACGAGAACGATTCGGCCGGCGTGTCAGCTCCCTTGAGTGTGCCCCCGGGTCCTTCCTTGGAGCCCGCGGGGAAGTTGAAGTTGACCGGGGTGCCGTTCGCATCGAACTTGTACACCCTGTCGGTGCCGATGTCGGCGACGTACACGTCGCCAGTGGATTCTTCTACCGCGATCCCATTCGGGTTCGAAAAGGCTTCCGTCGCATTGTGGCCGAATTCACGCAGGAACGGGTGCGCTTCGCCGGCGAACGCCGGGGACGCGCCCGCTCCCAGCGCCACGATCACAGCGACCGCGAGCGAGAGCGCTGTTGGGATTCTCTTGGAGCGCATTATTTACCCCTCCTGTTGGCGTGGGCGGACTTCTTGGCCTTCTTCGCCGGCTTCCTCACACACTTGCCTTTCTTCTCGACGAAGCCTTTTTTGCACTTCACGGGCTTCGCCTTGGGCTTCGCTTTCGGCTTGGTTTCGGGCGCTTTGGGCGGAGCGAGGTTCCCGACGCCGGAGAACGTCTGGCTCGCCGGCGCCCCGTAGACCGAGGGCTGTGGCGCGACCGGCGTGCGGCAGGCGTCGGCGGTCGTGCACGCCGGCGGGGAGGACGGTTCGGCGAAGCCTCCGTCGACGCGGGCATCGTAGGTGACGATCTGTCCTTCCTGGTTGTCCTGCGGCACGAGCTGCTGGTTCGACCTGAAGAACACGTCATCGCCGCTTTCGCTCACGTCCTCCAGGGCCGTTTCGAAGGAGCTCGTGCCGCTCGAGATCAGGTGCGCGCCGCCGCCCTCATACTCGTAGACGTCGCGCTGGCCGTTCGTATCGGAAGGCACGAGCGCTTCATTCGTTTCGAAGAACACCTGCCCGGCGTCCGTGAGCACGTTCCGGGTCGGGAAGACTCCGTAGCCTTCTCCGTAGGCTTCTCCCCGGCGCCACACACCGCCTCCCGCGACCGGAGATTCGCCCGTGGGGTTGCAGGAGGCGCAGGCGAGCTGCCCTGTGGCGGCGCTGTACAGGAAGAGCTCGCGGCACGCAACGCTTTCACCACCGGCGACGCAGCCGCCGCCACTTGCGAGCGCACTGTTGTAGCCGGTCAGGCTCTTTTGCGTTTCGAACGCGAGCCACTTGCCGTCGGGCGAGGTCTGCTCGATGCCGAACCGGCTGTATTCGACGCTGCCGGCGATGAACGTCGTCTTTTCGCCGTTCCACAGATACACGTTTTCCTTCCCGGCTTCCGCGCCTTCGACGACGGTCTTGCCTTCGCTGTTCGTGAACTCCCTCGCGTTGGACGCCAGCACGCCCTTGGCGACGAAGTAGACGTAGGAGCTGTCATGGCCGCCGAGCGGCGTGACGCGGAGCACGTCGGCGTGTTCGCTCCCCGCAGCGACCGTGAGGTCGGCCAATTCGCATTTGCTCGCGCCTTCAGGCAGCACGCACTCGTACAGGTCAGGTTCGCCCGCTTCCGCGGTCGAACCGGCCGTGAGCTTGCTTTCGTCAAGGAAGAAGACCTCCGAACCATCGGCGGTGGCACCTCTGAAGGAGCCGCCACCGCTGGGGCCTGTTGACCCACTCTGTTTTTCGTCGATCTGGACGGTGCGCTGCCCGTCGATGCGATCGTAGAGGGCACCGCCGTAGGTGAATAAGACGTGCGAGCCGTCGCTGGAGACCACACCTTCGTCGGGCGTGTACGTCCCAGTCTCTACTTCTCTTGACGGAAGCGATCCGGTGACCGCCGTGCGATCCGGCAGCCAGCTCACCAGCCGCAGCGCGCCTTCGTCCCATTCGTACAGGTTTTCGACACCGTACCGCGCGCCTTCGGCTAGGGGCGAAGTCTCCGTGAAGATCACGTGGCTGAGATCGGCAGAGGCGGCCTGGAAGCGCGCGTCGGCCGGCGTCACGCCCGGCGGCGCGACGTTGACAAGCTGGTAGGTGCCGGTCGCGTTCTCGCGCACCAGCAGGTTTTCATAGCCCACCGGTTCGCCGCTCACGACCTGACTACCTTCAGGGTTGCACGATTCCGGGTCTTCCCCGCCGTTCTTGGACGCGGAAGCGCGTGACGCTCCGCCGGCTTGGATCACGTCCTTGGTGACCTGTTCCGAATAGGCGTACACGAATTGGTAGTTCGCGCAGCCTACCCCGTCATAGGATTCGAGCGGCATGATGTCTTCCGCGATCCAGCCGCCCGCGCGACGCGTCGCCACGTATGCTTCGCCGGCGGTGGGCGCGCCCGGCCGCGGTTCCCGGATGGTGAGCGAGAGCGCTTCGCCATCCGCGGCGGCCTTGCTCGCATACGCCATCCTCAGCACACCATCGAACTGGGACGAGCTCGTGACCGGCGGCGTCACGAGCTCGTAGGCGCGGCAGTCGGGCAGCCTCCCCGCAAAGCCGCCGCGCAGCTGTTCGTTGGGACACGCCGCCCCCTCAGCGGTCAACGTGGTGAAGGTCTGATCTTCCCCGTAGACCGTCCCCAGTTCGTTGCTCGCCACAACCCGGTAGTGATAAGTGCCCCCTGGCACGAGGCCGCTTGCAGACGCCCACACCGCGTGCGCTTCCAGCCCTTCACCGACGCTTCCTGCCGGGAACGGCGTCGAGCTGCCGTATTCAGTCGTCGTGCCGTATTCGAAGCGGTAGCTCGTCTGGATGCCACCGGGGCTGACGAGCGCGCCGAGCTTCACTTCGGAGGCGCCGACTTCGGCGGTGAGCTCCCTGTCGACGACAGGCGCGACGGGAGGCCCGAACACCCAGACGGCGCGATTTGGGCCGTCGGTCACGTATACACGCCCGTTCGCTTGATCAACCGCGACCATGTCGAAGAAGCGAGTCGACCCGCCGTTAGTTTCGCCGAAATGCCCAGCCCCTACATCGGCGAGCTGCCTGCCTTCCGCGCTGTACTCGACGAGATGGACGCAGGGCGACGGCTTTTCGCCGCACGGGACCGCGTTGTTCTGGACGACCGCGAACACGTCCCCCTGCCCGTCGAGTGCCACCGAGAAAACGCCTTCGCTTTCGATTCCCACAGGCTTGCCGTTCACTTCCACAGGCGCACCACTGGAATCGAGCTCCACGATCCTGTCGCTGCCGGCAACCCACAGGTTGCCAGAGGAGTCGACCGCGACCGCGGTCGGTTCCGTGAGCGCACCGGCGCCGGAGCCCGTGAAGGTTTTCAGCAGCGTGCCGCTCGGGCTGTACTCGAGCACCTCGTTTTCCAGGGGATTCGGCACGTACACGTTGCCTTTCGAGTCGGTGGCTATCTGGACGTCTGTTACCAGGCCGCTGAAATTGTGTGACGAGGACACTTCAAACGGAGTTCCCACCGACGCGCCCGTGTTGGGGTCGTAGGCGAAGATCTTCGCCGCGCCCCCGAGGAGGACTTCTTGGCCGAGCACGTACACGTCGCCGTTCACCGGGTTCACCGCAACACCCGAGTTGTACTCAGACCCAAACGGGGACGGCGGCGAGAGCAAGCTGCCTGAAGGACCGAGCTTGACCACCGGCGCGGAGGCAAACCCTTCCCCGTAGAGACCCGACACGAACAGGTCTCCAGAGCCTTCCACAGCGACGCCAACCGCGCTCGTCTCCTGCGCGCTGAACGATTCGTAGAGGATGAGCTTGGGCGGTTCGGCCTGGGCACCAGCCGCACAAAGTGCGAGCACAACCACCAGAACGGACAGCGATACCAGGCTCAACGCAGAACGACGAACACTCACGAGCACATCCCCTCCTCCTCAGACACAGAGGGGAGAACCCCTCGATTACACGAGCACAGCGACCGACTAAACGAATCACCCCGAAAAACCCACGTCACGGGAACAGCCGAACCGAAAAACCGGCTTTGCTCAACAACCGTCACCACGGCCTCCTCTGCCCGCATCACGCAGCCTGCCGCCGGTTCGGGGCGTGCACGCGGATGCTCCGCGCAACCTGCTCGCCCCGCGCAGTCAGACCCCAAGCGTTGGGCTCTCCCCTAGCGTGCCCTTCGCTTGTGTTCTCCAGCAGACCCAGGCGCTCCAAGCGCGCCAGCAGCTTCGAGACCTGACCCTGGTCGGAGATCCCCGCGCGCTGGGCGATCTCCCGGTTGTTGGCGCCCTCCAGCTCGGCGACCACTTCCATCACCTTCGCGGTGCGGTAGGTCAAGCGCATCGCCACGCCGCCCAGCGGATCGTCGGTTACTCGCGATGCCCCTCCGGGCTCGCCCGCGGCGGCTGCTGACACCGGCGCCGGCGCCGAACGCTCCTGCTCGCGGCGCGCCGCCGCCTTCCCCAGGTAGGGCAGCACGATCATCCCCATCAGCTCGCCCAGCAAGCCGGTCAGCGCCACGCTCTTGCCGCGCCCGCCACCGCTCCGTAGCAGCCTCGTGTGCACGATCGCCAAGGCTGCGCCAACCAGGCCCTCCGCCGTCAGCGTTGTGACGCCCTTGCCGGGCCCGCTCTCCAGGCGGCCTTCGTCGACGACCGCCGTGAGCTTTGCGAGGATTTCCTTGCGACGCTCGAGCACCGCCGGGTTGCCACCCAGAGCACCGATCACACACACCCGCGCCAGTGCCGGCTCACGCTCGAAGAACGAGAGGATCGTCCACAGGCCGCCGCGCACCCGCTCGCGCCACGCCAAACCCCCCAGGCCGGCGCCTTCGAGCGCACCCGCGATCGCTCCCACCACGCCCTCCAGCACCGCCACCAGGCACTCCTCGCGGTTGGCGAACAGCTCGTAGAAGGTACGCCGCGAAACTCGCGCACGGGAGGTGATGTCGGCGACCGTGGTGTTGCCGTACCCCAGCTCGTCGATCGCTCCCACGGCCGCCGCCAACAACCGCGAACGCTGAATCTCCACAATCTGCCCGTGCGGAGCACCGCCATTTGTCAAACCCCCGGTCGTGGTGCGAGCCACACCTTTGCTCGCACGCGAACCTGTGACAGATCGCGACGACCGCCTCCGGCCGGGGCGAGGTGCTGACCCGGGTCCCCGCCGGGCGGTGGACATCACGCCACACCGCCCGCGAGGCTCAGCGCGCTCGACACGACCGCAGGCGTCATCGGCACGTCATTCACCCTCGTAACCACGCTGCACTCTCCCTCGTCGGTTCTGATCTACCCCTCCGCAAATCACGGTCCTGCGAGCTACGTGGTCAATCGCCAATGCGTGACCCACAGCCATACCCCCCACATTGACTGGATCGCACATCGTGGTGAGCACAAGCCCACCCCAACTATAGACAGAATACCCGTGTTCTGTCAAGGGCATAGGGCGACAAAGCGTATACACGCGCAGCCCATGCCTTTGACCGCCGCCACCAACCGCGTTTATCCCTTACAGGGAAAGGTGGTCTGAGCAGCCGCCCCTAAAGCGGCCGAGCCGCTCAGGCGTACTGGCGGAAGAGGCCGAGCCGCTGCTCGCCGACCGAGGCGCGCAGCTCGGGGTCTTCGATGCCGAGGCCCTCGCGCTTGGCGAGGCACAGCACGCCGACCTTGCCGATGTGGCGATTGAGCTGCACTTCGCGTGCGGCCTCCCCCACCTGCTCCAGCGGATAGACCTTCGAGAGCGCGGGCACGATCCGACCCTGCGCGATCAGCCGGTTGGCCTCCCACAGCTCTTGCCAGCCGGCTCCATGGCTGCCGATGATGCGCTTGACTTTCATCCAGAGGTAGCGGTTGTCGAACTCGTGCTTGTAGCCCGTGCTCGATCCGCAGGTGACGACGCTCCCGCCGGGCCGCAGCACGTACACCGACACCCCGAACGTCTCGCGCCCGACGTGGTCGAAGACGATGTGCGGGTCCTCCCCCACCGCGCGCCGGATCTCCGCTCCGATCAGCTTGCCCTTCCGGCTGTCCGACAGGCCGTCGAGCTCTAGGAGATCGCGTCGCAGCACGACGTCGCAGCCGAGCTCCTCCAGCAGCCGCGCCTTGCGCTCGGAGCCCACGACCCCGACCGCGATCCCGCCACCGTTGCGGACGAACTGCACGGCATAGCTGCCCAGACCACCGGTGGCGCCCCAGATGAGGACTATGTCTCCCTGCTTGAACTGCACCGCGTTCTGGCTCACGAGCATCCGGTAGGCGGTGCCCGCGCAGAGCGCATTGCAGGCCGCCTCCTCCCACGTCAGGTGCGCCGGCTTAGGCATCATCTGGTTGGCCTTCGCCACCGCGAAGTGCGCCAGACCGCCAAAGTTCGTCTCAAAGCCCCACGCCCGCGAATTGTCGCTCAGCAACGGGTCGCGGAAGGAGAGGGGGTCCTGATCGTCGGTCCAGCCCGGCGAGACCGCCACTCTGTCGCCGACCGACCATCTCCGCACCCCCACGCCAACTCGCACAACGACGCCGGCCGCGTCGGAGCCGATCACGTGATAGGGCAGGTTGTGGCGCGCGTCCCAGCCCCCCATGCTCGCCAAGCGTTCCAGGAAGCGGAAGGTCGAGATCGGCTCGAAGGTGGCCGACCACACGGTGTTGTAGTTGATCGCGCTCGCCATCACCGCGACCAGCACCTCGTCGGGGGCCAGCTCGGGCATCGGGACCTCACCGACCCTAATCGACCTGCGCACGTCCTTGTCGCTCGCGTCGGCAAATATCCCCTCATCCTCGCGTCGCAGGTGGGCCGCCAAGTAGGCAGACGGAAGCTCGCCGCTAACCAGCCGCTCGATATCTGCCTCCGCGCTCCCCACCTCGACTTGACTCATCTCCACCCCGCGGGATCGTAGGCGAGCCGGCCCGACAGCGCAATTCAGCGGTGAAAGAAAGGGCCTCCGCAGCGGCGCAGGCTCCAATCGAGCAAGCCGCGAACACGCCGGCCCGACGCTTAGTGCCGCCGCGCCCTTGGGAGTGCGGCGGGCGGCCCGACGCTTAGAGTGCCGCGGCGCCCTTGGGAGTGCGGCGGGCGGCCCGGCGCTGCTCGCGCACGCCCCTGAGCACGCCCCGGCGCCCGTGCTCCTCCAGGCCGGCGTACAGCCCCTTGATCTCGACCAGGATCTCGTCGGCGACCGCCTGCTGTTGCGCGGGCGTCGGGTCGGCCACCTGCTCCCAGCGCAAAGCCTGCCCGTACTGCACGGTGATCGAGGGCAGCCGCAAGCGCTTCCAGTTGCGGATACGCGAGGAGCCGTGGATCGCGATCGGCACCACCGGCGCCCCCGATTCGAGCGCCAGGCGCCCGATCCCGCGCTTGGCCTGCGCCGCGAGGCGCCCATCGCGCGAGCGCCCCCCCTCGCAGTACATCGTGATCGCCCCGCCGCGGGCGAGGATCGCGTTGGCGGTGATGAACACCTCCTCGTCGCGCGCCCCCCGTCGTACCGGGAAGACGCCGCCGTGGGTGTAGATGAACTGCATCGGGCGCTTGAACAGCTGCGACTTGGCCATAAAACGCACCTTGCGGCGGATGTAGCAGCCCATCAGGAAATGGTCCATGAACGAGAAGTGGTTGGGCGCGAGGATCACCGCGCCGCGGCCGGGCACGTTGTCGGTGGCGATCGCGCGCGTGCGCAGCAGCGTGTACGCATACAGCGAGGTCACGAAGCGCGTCAGCTCGTAGCACCAGTCCGGTTCGCGCGAGCGCGCGCGCTCGTGAAAGCGGTCGAAGTGCTCCTTCGGTCGCGGATCGGAGTACACCTGCTCGCGCATCGGCGCCAGCTCGCTCATCGTCTCTGCTCTCCCCTGCCGGATTGGACTCTGGTCGCTCACTGCATCACCTGACTGCTGTACCTCGCAGGGGGAGCAAGGTTACGTCGCGCTCCGCTCGCTCCGCGTCCGGCCCAGCGCTCCCTGCCACCCGGCGAGCAGGCACGCCCGCTCGTCCTCGCTCATCCGTGGCTCATAGCGAGCGCGCTCGCGCCAACCCTCGCGTACGTCGGCGACCGTCCACAGGCCCACGCCCACGCCTGCGAGGAAGGCAGCGCCCAGAGCGGTGGTCTGCGCGATCTCGGGCACCATCACCGGCACGTTGAGGACGTCGGCCTGGAACTGCATCAACCAGCGGTTGGCGGTGGCGCCGCCGTCGGCGCGCAGCTCGCGCAGCGCCGTGCCTGCGCCGGCCTCCATCGCGCGCACGGCGTCCACGGTTTGGTAGGCGATCGCCTCGAGCGTCGCGCGAGCGAGGTGTGCCCTGGTACTGCCACGCGTGAGGCCGACGATCGTGCCGCGCGCATGCGGATCCCAGTAGGGGGAGCCGAGGCCGGTGAGCGCCGGCACGAAGTAGACCTGCTCGTTGGAGTCCAGCGACGCCGCCAGCGCTTCGGTGTCGGACGCGTCGGCGATGATCCCGAGGCCGTCGCGCAGCCACTGCACCGCGGCGCCGGTTACGAAGATCGATGCCTCGAGCGCGTAGCACAGCGCCGGTGGCGGGGAGCCGGCGTGATCTGCGTCCGCGCCGGCGACGCCGGCACGCGACCAATCGGCGGCGACCGTCTCGACGCCGGCCGTCTCGGCGGGGGAAGCCGGAGCGCCTGCGGCGCCGATCCCCCACGCGACGGTGCTCAGCAGACCGGGGGCCGGGGCGGGCATGGAGAAGCCGGCGTTGAGCAGCACGAACGAGCCGGTGCCGTAGGTGTTCTTGCCCATCCCCGGGTCGGTGCACGCCTGGCCGAAGAGCGCCGCCTGCTGGTCGCCGGCCACACCCGCAAGCGGCACCGCATGGCCGTGCAGCGCCTGTGCGAGGGTCCTGCCGAGGTCGCCGGCGCTCGCTCTTACGACGGGTAGCGCCCGCTCGGGTATATCGAACAGTTCGAGCAAATCCAGATCCCAGCGGCGCGCCGCGATGTCGTAAAGCATCGTCCGTGAGGCATTCGAGGGGTCGGTGAGGTGCTCGCCCGTGAGCTTGAAGATCAGCCACGAGTCGACCGTCCCAAACAGCGCCCGCCCCTCGTGCGCACGCTGGCGCAGGCCCTCGACGTGCTCCAGCAGCCACGCGATCTTTGTCGCCGAGAAGTACGGGTCGAGCACCAGCCCGGTGCGTTCGCGGATCAGCGGCTCGTGCCCAGCCGCGCGCAGTTCCGCGCAGCGCTCCGCGGTGCGGCGGTCCTGCCACACGATCGCCCGGTGCAGCGGCTGGCCCGTGGCGGGGTCCCACACGCACACCGTCTCGCGCTGGTTGGCGATCCCCACCGCGTCAAGCTCCCCCGCGCGCACGCCCGCGTCCCGCAGCGCCTCGCCCGCAACGGCGTGAGTCACCTCCCAGATCTCCGCCGCGTCGTGCTCCACCCAGCCCGGCCGGGGAAAGTGCTGGGCGAACTCCCGGTAGGAGCGCCCGACCGGTTCGGCGCGCTCGTCGAAGACGATGCAGGTGCTGCCCGTCGTGCCCTGGTCGATCGCGAGGATCATCCTCGCGTGAGCGTAGCCGGCGACCGCCGCCCGAGCGGCGAAACCGGCATCAGAGCCGTGCGGGTATTGTCCCAGCTCACGCTAACCGCGTCCAACAAGGAGGCCAGATGGCTGAGGTGGAGGCCCACATCACCGGCACGGTGTGGAAAATCGAGTGCGCCGTGGGCGACCAGATCGAGGAGGGCGACACCGTGGCGATCCTCGAGTCGATGAAGATGGAGATGCCGGTCGAGGCCGAGGACGCGGGCACCGTCGTCGAGATCCTCTGCGAGGAGGGCCAGGCGGTCAACGAGGGCGACGCGCTGGTCGTGTTGGAGTAGCGAGGCGCGGCATGTCCTCCACCGTCCCCCAGCGAGAGCTCGCCGACGGCAAGCTGCTGAGCGATCGCCCCGCCGACCACGTTGCACGTCTGACGATCAACAACCCCGCCAAGCGCAACGCGCTCGACCAGCTGATCCTCGACGCGATCGCCGTGGCACTCGCGGAGCTCGCCTCCGAGGAGTGGGCGCGCTGCGTGATCGTCACCGGCTCACACGGGATGTTCTCCGCGGGATATGAGATTGGGGAGATTGGCGACAGGAGGTTTCAGGAAGAGGCCGAGCGCCTGGTCGCGCACCCTTTCACCGAGGCGATCGAAGCGCTCGAAAACTATCCCTACCCGACGCTCGCCGTACTCCCCGGCCACACCATCGGCGGCGGCCTCGAGCTGGCGCTGGCGTGCGATCTGCGCGTGGCGGCGGATACGGTCAAGCTCGGGATGCCCCCCGCCAAGCTCGGGCTGATCTACTCCCACACCGGTCTGCGCCGCTTCATCGACGCGATCGGCGCCACCCGCACCCGCGAGCTGTTCCTGCTGGGCAGCTACATCGAAGCCGATACCGCCCTGCGATGGGGCCTGGTCAACCGCGTGGCTTCAGCGGCGGAGCTCGAGGCCACCGCGCTCGCGCTCGCGAGCGAGCTGGCGGGCAACGCGCCGCTGTCGCAGAAGGGCAACAAGCGCGTGATCGCCGCCCTGTTGAAGGCGCGAGATGGTCTTACCGAGGAGGTGGAGAGGGAGGTGATGGAGCTGCGGCTGGCCTCTTTCGACTCACACGACCTGCGCGAGGGGATGAGCGCGTTTGCCGAGAAGCGCCCGCCGCGCTGGCGCGGCGAGTGAGCAGCTCCTCGCAGAGCGTGTGCCGGCGGACGGCCGGCCCCGTCAACCAGCCCCCGGGCGTGACAGCACGATCGCACTGAGCACCAGCCCCTCGCGCACCAGCCACCGCCCCTCCAGGACTCGCGGCAGGCCCGCTTCCCCCGCACCCGCCCCGGCCTGGGGCCAGGGCTTCAAAAGCTGTGCCTGGAAGGTGCGCCCGATCGGATCGAAGCTGAGCACCGCGTCCTCGAAGCCCAACCAGCACGCGGCGAGCGGAAACCACACCTTGTAAACCGTCTCCTTCGCGCAGAACAGCAGCCGATCCCAGTGCACCGCCGGATCAGCCCGGGCCAGCTCCACCAGCCGAGGGCGCTCCTCGGCGCGGGCAACCTGATCGAGCACCCCATCGGGCAGTGGCGCGTGGGGCTCGGCGTCGATGCCCACGCCGACGATCCGCTCCTCGCGGGCCAGCGCGCACCCGCGGTAGCCCGCGCAGTGCGTGATGCTGCCCACCACCCCCTGCGGCCACAGCGGCTGCCCCCGCTCGCCGCTGGCGATCGAGCTGGGCGGCAAGCCAAGGCGCCCGAGCGCTCCTCTGGCGCACGCACGCGCGGTGATGAACTCGCGGCGGCGCTTCTCCACGGCCCGCCCCAGCGCGGCCTGCTCCTCGGGAAAGAGCTCGATATCCAGCAACTCCTCGCGGGTGTCCACCGCCACCACCGCGGACGGCAGAATCTCCTCGATCAAGGGACGCCCTCCGCGCCGCCGAGCACTTGGCGGAGCGTCGCGCGGGCGGCACCGCCCCAGCGGCTGCGCTCCCGGGGGTAGCCCAGCGAGACCTCCATGAACCTCACCCCATCGCGCCACGCCACGTGCGGGATGTGCAGATGTCCATATACAACCGCCTTCGCCCCGAAGCGCACGTGCCAGTCGGCGGTGCGCACCGTGCCGCACCACTGCGCGAACTCGGGGTGGCGCAGGACCATCGTGGGGTGGCGGGTCAGGGGAAAGTGGTTGACGAGCACCGTCGGCAGCTCGGGCGCGCGTGCGGCGAGCCGCGCTTCGCTCTCGCGTATACGAGCCGTGCACCACGCCTCCCTGCTCGGGTAGGGGTCGGGGTGCAGCACCAGCTCGTCGCTGCATACCACTCCCGCGGCGTGGGCCCGCGCCAACGCCTGCTCCTTGGTGGGGGCAACGTTGCTGCCAAAGGAGTAGTCGTAGAGCAGGAACAGCGGTACCACTGTGGCGGGGCCGCCCGGACCTTCCCAAACCGGGTAGGGATCCTCTGGCGTCAGCACCCCCAGGCGCCGGCAGAGCGCCACCAAGTGCCGGTAGCGCGCCTCCCCCCGCAGCCGCAGTGGGTCGGCCGGCGTGCTCCACAAATCGTGGTTGCCAGGTACCCACATGACGGTGTCGAAGCGCTCGCGCAGAACCCCCAGAGCCCACTCCACGTCCGTGCTCATCTCGCTGACATCGCCGCCCACGATCAGCCAGTCAGCCGGCGAGCGCCCCCGCAGGCCTTCTACGACGCGCCGGTTGTCGGAGTAAGTGACGTGCAGGTCGCTGATCGCAAGCAGGCTCGCGCCCCGCTCTCTCGGTCGGCTCATGCTCAGGTTGGCGCTCTCACCTGCGTGCGGTACGGCGTGCCACTTGTCACGGTGGCAACCGATCCTACTATCCCACCGAGGGAGAAGTCGGGCACTCACGCGCCCTTTTCACGCGCCCCTTTTTTTGCGTCGCAACCCCGGTGTCTGCCATGATCTCGGCCCTTGTCAACGCTTACTCCCGAGCAGCGGCCAAGCGATGCCGCGATCGCCGTCTCGACGACGGTGCTCTGCTGCACCGATCTGCGCAAGCGCTTCGATCAGCTGGTCGCCGTCGACGGCGTCAGCTTTGAAGTCCGCGCGGGTGAAAGCTATGGCCTGCTGGGACCGAACGGGGCCGGCAAGACCACGACGATCTCGATGATCTGTGGCCTGCTCGCCGCTGACACGGGCACGGTGCAGGTCGCCGGGAGACCGATGACCACCAAAAGCGTGGCCGCCAAGGCAGAGCTCGGCTATGTGCCGCAGGAGCTCGCCATCTACCCCGATATGACAGCTCGTGAGAACCTGCGTTTTTTCGCGCGCCTCTACAACCTGCGAGGACGCGCCGCCACGGCGCGCATTGATGCGGTACTCGAGCTCGTCGGCCTCGCCGAGCGGGCCAACGACTTGACAAAAGAGTACTCGGGCGGGATGCAGCGTCGACTCAACATCGGTCTCGGCCTGCTGCACGAGCCGCGCCTGCTGATCCTCGACGAGCCAACCGTCGGCGTGGATCCACAAAGCCGCAGCGCGATCCTCGCCAGCATCGAGCAGCTCAGTGAATCGGGCATCGGCGTCCTCTACACCACGCACTACATGGAGGAGGCAGAGCGCGTCTGCAATCGCATCGGGATCATCGACCACGGCAAGCTGATCGCCGAGGGCACGCACCGGGAACTGGTGTCCCTCACAGGGGGACACGATCGCGTACTGCTGAGCGCCAGCGGAGATCTGGAGCGGACAGCGGAGGCGGTGGGCGATCTGAGTGGCGTGCTGCAGGCACTCACCAACGACGATGGCTTGGAAGTGATCGTCCACGATGCCGGCGAGCTGCTGCCAGCGTTGCTGGCACGTGTGACCGAAGGGGATATCACTCTGTCCGCCGTCGAGGTACACGCATCGAACCTGGAGACCGTGTTCCTGCACCTGACTGGGCGCACCTTGCGCGACTAGATGCGGGCCGCGGTCCTCATCGCCGGCAAGGACCTACGCCAGCGCATGCGAGACCGCACGGCGGTCATCGCGGCGCTCGTACTGCCGTTTGTGATGGCCACCATCTTGGGCACCACCCTGCCCAACGTCACCAACAAGAGCACCAGCAAGTTCAAGGTTGGCGTCGTCAACGACGACCATGGACCAGCGGCGCTATACCTCATCAAGGAGGTGCTCGAGCCGCTGCAGCGCAAGAAGCTGATCAGGCTGTACCCCACCACCACCCTGTCGGCCGGCCGCGCGCTTGTCCGCGATGGCAAGGTGACCACGACGCTGGTGATCCCGCCGGGCTTTTCCCACGCAGCGGACGTGGAAGCTCCAAGCCAAATCGAAATCATCGGCGATGGGCAGCTCTTCAAACAGGCTGGCACATACGTCGCTCGCTCGATCGCCCTCGCCTTCGCCAACCAGCTCAACGGTGTTCACCTGGCGGTGGCGAGCGCCCGCAAGAAGCATGCAACCTCCGCGGAACTCATTAGTTTGGGCGAACACGCCTCAGAGCTTCCTAAACAACTCGCGATCCACGAATCCGGCCTGGCGAGCAAAGAACTCGACCTGAAGACCCATGAGGCCGCGGGCATGACGATCTTCTTTTTATTCCTCACCGTCCAGTTCGGCTTCTCCAGCATCATCGACGAACGCAGCCACGGCATTTTGGCCCGCCTGCTCGCCGCCTCGGTGTCACGGCGATCGATCATCTTGGGCAAGCTGCTGACGAGCATCGTGCTGGGGGTCCTCAGCACGGCCGCGCTCGCGGTGGCCACAACGCTCATGCTCGGCGCGCACTGGGGCGGCGTTCCAGGTCTCGCCCTGCTCATCATCGCCTGCGTCATCGCGGCTACCGCGATGACCGCCTGCATCGCCAGCTTCGCGCGAACCTCAGAACAGGCCGTGCAGTGGCAGGTGATTGCCGCCGCCCTCTTGGGAGCGCTTGGTGGCGCGCTGTTCCCCATCTCACAGGCGGGAGGAACGCTGGCGGCGCTGAGCGCGCTGACGCCCCACGCGCAGTTCCTGCGCGGCCTCGGCCTGCTTGCCCACGGCGGCGGCCCGGCAACGGTCCTGCCGATGGTGGCGGTCATCCTCGCGTTCGCGGTGCTGTTCGGAGGCATCGCCTCGCTGCGCATACAACACCTCGTAAAGGTATGAAATGAAGTCGCTCGCGATCCTCGCGGCCAACGTCCGCCGGCTGCTGCGAACGCCGCGCAACCTGGTGGTCATCGTGCTGGGCCCGCTGGCGCTGATCTTCCTCCTGGGCTCCGCGTTTGGCGGCGGCGCCACGACATATGTGGATATATTGGCGCCGCACACGAAGTTCGCCAACCAGCTGGTGGGTACGATCGGCCATCAACCGGGGGTGACCGTGCGACGCGTGGAAAGCACACAGACGCTCCGCAGCGCAGTCGAATACGGGGAAGCCGAATCTGGCATCGTGGTGCCTGCGGGCTACGACCAGGCGCTGCGTTCGGGCCATACCATCCATCTCCACTACTACGCGCAACGAGGCCTGAACGGCGAGCAGATAAGTCAGATCATGCAAGCGGGCATGGCCGAAGAGAGCAACGAGGTGACCGCAGCCGACCTGCTGAAGCGCGAACGCGGCATGAGCTTCGATGCGGCGTTCGACCGCGCGCTGTCCGTGGCGTCCAAGCTGCCCGCGGTCGCGGTGCGCACGGTCGAACCTAGCGGCAAACCCTTCCCGAAAGCGCTGCAGCGCTTCACCGCCGGGGCGGCCAGCCAACTGCTGCTGTTCATCTTCTTGATCTCGCTGGGCAACGCTGCCGCCCTCGTCGAAACGCGGCGTTTGGGCGTCTCGCGACGCATGCTGGCGTCGCCCACCACGGTTCGTACCGTGATCTTCGGCGAGGCGCTGGGGCGGATCGCTCTGGCGGGGATGCAGGCCCTGTTGATCGTGCTCTTCTCCTGGCTTCTGTTCGGCGTCGAATGGGGCAACGGCCCGGGCGTGGCGGCGGTGACGATCGCCTTCTGTCTAGTTGCAGCGGGGTTCGCGATGCTGCTCGGGTCGACTGTCGCCACCGAGCAGCAGGCGCTCGCCTTCGCGATCCTCATCGGGATCGCCCTGGGGGGGCTTGGCGGCTCGATGGTGCCACTGGAGTTCTTCTCGCCGCTCATGGTCGACATCGCTCACATCACTCCCCACGCCTGGGCCAACGACGCGCTGGTGACATTGGTGAAAAATGGTGGCGACCTGACCGATGTGCTTCCTGATATCGGCGTGCTGGCAGGCTTCGCGGTGGTGACCTTCTCGCTCGCCGTCTGGCGGATGCACCACGAGCTCACCCACTGATCGCCACTGAGCGACGAATGCGTCAGCAGCTCCCGCGACAGTCGGTCAGGAGCGACGTCCGTCTGCCAGTTCTTCCAGAAACTGCCGCTCCGCCAAGCTCTTGATCGTCCGCAGTTGCTTGTGCATCAGCGGCAGCTCTGCGATCGGAAAATAGTTCCCCCGCAAGCGTGTGTACAACGTACCCGTGTCATGGCCGGTGAGCTTGCAAACTATGCGACAGCTGGTCGCACTATGGGACACAACGCGGTAGGTCATCGCGATGCTTGCAAAGAACCATACGAATCGAGCAGACTGTATCGTTATCTGCACGTTCGGCTCGAACTCGACCACCTTGAATATGACCATCACCGTTTGACCTGGAGCTAACTGCTCGACCCCAGGGGTCAGCTCGCGCGGGCTCGGCCGTCCATAGTTGTCGAGCCAATCATAGGCGTAAGGGGCGACGCGCAACTGACAGAGCCAGCGATAGACGATCTCCCGCGGGGCAAGAACATCGATCCCCCGGTAGAGGAAGCCATGGGGGGTACTTACGTATGAGTCGCATGGGAATGACAGCGAGCGGTCCTCCTCCGTCGTCCCCCACGCGTGAAATGTGTGATGCAGCGATGCGCACCGCCGCCCCAGCCGCCCATACAGGCGCCGAAAGCGGATCGGATCCGGCCGCCCGGCGAGGTCGAACAGCTGGGGCATCTCGATCTGCTGGTCCCGAGAGGCAGAGGTGGTGGGGGACGCGCAGGCTTGGCCGCGCGTCCCAGCCGCTTGTCTGTTGCCCAAAATGCTCACCATGGCCACCCGACGCCCTAACCAACGACGCCCTGAACGGGGGCTGTGCTCGGAGCGGCCGGGGGCGCCTCCTCGATCTGCCGCCGCACCCCCACAATCGGACTATTGGCCGTCCATAGCGGAGAGTGCTCCACCCAGTGGCGCCGGCATGCGAACGCGTATGTGGGCAGCCGCACGGGTCGTGCGTCCAGCTCCGTGAAAACCTGCTCCCAGTCGACCGCGCCACCGGCAACCCACGTATCCACCAGCGACGCAAATACCTCCCGGAACCCGGGCTCCCCCGAGCCGCCGCTCAGCTCTGCGGTCGAGCCGCTCTCGGCCACCTTCTCCAGGTCTTCGAGCAGTTCCGCGCGGTCCGTGCCGACGAGCACGACGCGATCACTCAGACTGGTGCGCGCGGAGAGCGAGCGCCCGACGTCGGCGATGTCGAGCTCGGGTCGCTCGGCGAGGAACCAGGCCAGGCGCCTCGCCTGCCGTTGCAGCCCCTCCTCGCCGCGGCCCGAGATCGGCCATGGCACCGGTGTGCGACTCCGTCCCTCCAGCCGCGCCTGGCGCTCGGGCGCCGGGGCAGGCTCCTCGCGGGGGGCGGGCTCCTCGAGGATCGTGTGCACGTTGGTTCCGCTCATGCCGAACGAGTGGACCGCACCGCGTCGAGGTTCGCCGTCCTTGACCCACGGCACGGGCTCGACCAGCAGCGACACCGCGCCGCTCGACCAATCGATGAAGCGCGAAGGGGCGTCAACGTGCAGCGTCTTGGGCAGCAGGCCGTGCCGCATCGCCATCACCATCTTGATTACCCCTCCCACCCCGCCCGCTGCCTGCGTGTGACCCAGGTTGGACTTCAACGAGCCCATCCACAGCGGCCTGCCCGCCACGCGATCCCGACTGTAGGAGGCGATCAGCGCCTGTCCCTCGATCGGGTCGCCGAGCACCGTGCCCATGCCGTGCGCCTCGACCGCGTCGACCTGGCCGCCGGACAGTCCGGCATTGCGCAACGCCTGCTTAACCACCCGCTCGTGGGCCAGGCCGTTGGGCGCCGTCAGGCCGTTGCTCGCGCCGTCCTGGTTGTACGCGCTGCCGCGGATCACAGCCAGCACATCATGTCCCTGGCGCTGGGCGTCCGAGAGGCGCTCGAGCAGCACCACGCCGACGCCCTCCGAGAACACTGCGCTGTTGGTGGTGTTGTCCGCGAACGACCGGCACCTCGCTTCCCGCACGAATGTGACGTCTTTCAACCCCTGGGCTTCGATATACATCCAGGGCGTGGCGAGGATCGCCGCGCCGCCGGCAAGCGCCATCGAGCAGTCACCATGGCGCAGGGACTGGCACGCCAGGTGCAGCGCCACCGACGACGAGGAGCAGGCCGTGTCGACCGTGAGCGCGGGCCCCTCGAGCTTCAACACGTGCGCCAGCCGACCGGAGACCATGCTCGCGGCGGTGCCGAACGTGAAGTGGCCCTCCGGAGTCTCGGAGACGGCGCCAAAGAGCCACGCCGAGTAAGTCACCATGCCGATGCCGGTGAACACCCCGGTGTCGCTTCCCCTGAGCGCGCCCAGGTCGATCCCCGCGTATTCGCAAGCCTCCCACGCCGTTTCGAGCAGCAGCCGCTGCTGGGGATCCATCATGCGCGCCTCGGCGTCGTCGATCCCGAAGAACTCGGCGTCGAAGTCGCACGCACCCTCGATGAAGCCGCCTTCGTACTCCACGCTCGGATCGTCGGGGTCGGGCGGGAGCAGCGCCTCGAGATCCCAGCCGCGATCGCGGGGCAACTCCGAGACCACGTCCCTGCCGGCCGCCAGCACCTCCCATAGATCCTCGGGCGACCGCACGCCCCCGGGGTAGCGACATCCCATTCCGACGATGGCGATCGGCTCGGAAAGACGACTCTCGGCCTCGTGCAGACGCCGGCGCGTCTCGTTGAGGTCGACCAGCGCTCGCCTCAGATAGGCCACCGCCTTCTGCTCCTCGGCCGCGGTGTGCGGCCCGGTGGATGGGGTTTCACTACTCTGATCGTCGGGCATCGTCACGGCCTTTCTTGCTCGTTGCTCATCGCATTGTCATACATCTCGAACAGCTCGGTGGCGCTCGCGGCTTCGATCTGCTCGAGGACCTCGCGCTCGCCGTCCTGGAGCTCCTCGCGCTGGAGCTCATCCGCGACGGCGCGCAGACGCAAGGCGAGCCGCGTTCGCTCCTCGTGGTCCAGACCGCCCGCCAACAGCGCCTCTCCGAGCTGGTGGATACGCTCGTCGGGCGACTCGCCGGCTCCACTGGCTGCGACCCGCTCGTGCAGGTGGGCGGCCAGCGCGACCGGGGTCGGGTAGCTGAACACGAGTGTTGCGGGGAACTGCAGCCCGGTTGTCGCGATCAGCCGGTTGCGCAGGTACACCACGCCCAGCGAGTCGAAGCCGAGCTCTTGGAACGTCGCATCGACGTCGACGCTCTCCGGGGAGGCGTGCCCCAGGGCGGCCGCGACCTGCTCCCGCAGGAACGCGAGCACGATGGCGCTGTGCTCCTCGGCCGGAGCGGCGTCAAGCAGCGCCGCCAGCACGCCGCCGGAGCCGTCGGACACCCGGCGCACGGACGCCTGCGCCAGATCGCCCAGAATCGGCAGCATCATGCCGTCGCGGGCCTGCTGGCGCAGTGCCGCGAAGTCCACTCGCAGCGCAACCCGCAAAGGGTCGGCGCTTTCGCAAGCGAGGTCGAGCAGCTGTAGGCCTTCCTCCGTCGTGAGCGCTTTGAAACCCATCAAATCCAGCCGACCCAGCTGGCTGGCGTCGATTGCGCCCGATAGCTCCGCCGACTGCTCCCACAGCCCCCACGCGATCGAGGTGCCGCTCAGTCCGCGTGCCCGCCGGTGAGCGGCGAGGGCGTCAAGGAACGTGTTCGCCGCCGCGTAGTTGGACGCTCCCGGGTTGCCCAGCACGCCGACGGCGGAGGAGTACAGAACGAACGCGGAGAGGTCGAGGCCCTCCGTCAGCTCGTGCAGGTGCCATGCCCCGTCCACCTTCGGTCGCAGCACCACGTCGATGCTCTCGGGGGTCAGCGACGCGATCATGCCGTTGTCGAGGGCGCCCGCGGCGTGCACGACCGCCCCCAATGGAAACTTCTTCGGCACCTGCTCCAGCAGTTCGCGCACGGCATCCCGCTCGCCCACGTCGCAGGCCACGATCGCCACCTGAGCGCCGAGCGACTGAAGCTCAGCCGCCAGCTGCGTTGCGCCCTCGGCGCAGGGGCCCCGACGGCTCGCCAGGACGACGCTGCGCACCCCGTGCTCGACGATCGCGTGACGCGCCAGTCGCGCCCCCAGCTCGCCGGTGCCGCCCGTGATGAGCACCGTGTGAGCCGGGTCAAACGCCGCCCTAGTTCGCTCTGCTGGCGGCTCGGCGATCCGCAGACGCGGGACGAAAACCTCGCCGTGGCGCAGCGCGACCTGCGGCTCACCGCTCGCCAGGATCGCCGGCAGCCGCTGGTGGGATGCCTCGGCGTCGTCGGTATCGACGAGCATCAGTCGGCCGAGGCTCATCAGCTGCGCCGAGCGCGCCAGGCCCCACACCACGGTGCCCGCGAGATCCTCGACGTCCTCGCCGGGCCGCGTGGCGATCGCCCGGTGCGTCACGATCGCAATGCGCTGCTCGCTCGGGCGGTCCTCGGCCAGCCATGACTGCAAGCTCTCCAGCGCCTGCCGCGCCACCGCGTGGGTGTCCGCCACGACATCGGTCGATCGACCCTCGGCCCCGATGTCCAGCAGCACCACCTCGCCCGCGTGAGACGACAGGTCACCGTGCGAGGCCACCTCAGTCTCGACGCCCGCCGCGCGCAGCGCACCGACCAGGCCGCTGTCCTCGGAGCCAACGAACGTCAGCCGGGAGGGCGCCGCGCCCTCCGGCTCGACGGCGCGCCAATCGAGCGAGAACAGCGACCGATGCCCCCTCAAGGTGCGCGCGGCCGCCAGCTGCTCCAGCGAAACCTCACGCAGCTCGAGCGTCCCGCTGAGCACCGGCAGGCCACCGTCGCTGTGGGCCACCAGCGATGCCGCGTCGGCACCCGCAGGCGAGAGCGACACGCGCAGCGACTCCGCTCCCGCAGCGTGCAGGGAGACCTCGCGCCACGCCCACGGCATCCGCGGCCGGCCGCCCGTGTGCTCAGGATCGCCCGCGTCACCCAGCACAGCGGCCGCCAGTGCGTGCAGGGCCGACTCGAGCAGAGCCGGGTGCAGGCTGAAGCGGCCAGCGTCCCCGGCCAGCTCGTCGGGGAGCCGCACTTCAGCGAGCGTCTCCTCACCGTGCCGCCACACCGCGCACAGCACTTGGGCACCCGCGCCGTAGTCGAGACCCGCCTCGGCAAGCGCTTCGTAGAGCCCCTCGACGTCAACCGGCACGGCGTCGGGCGGCGGCCAGCTCTGCTCCGTCGCCGTCTCCCCGCCGGCCTCCCACCCCTGGCGGGCGCAAGCGAGCACGCCGCTGGCGTGACGGGTCCACACCCCCGCTGGGAGCTCGTCGGCGCGCGCGTCGGCACGAGCGTAGACGTTGATCGCCCGGCGCCCGCCCTCGTCGGCAGCAGCGAGCGACACCTGCAACTGCACCCCCTCGCCCTCCGCGATCACGAGCGGCTCCTCGAGCGTCAGCTCGGCGACCGTCCCGCACCCCGCGCGCATACCGGCGCACAACGCCAGCTCGAGGAAGGCGGCGGCCGGCAGCAGCGCGCGGCCGAGCGGGGCGTGATCGGCAAGCCACGCGTGCGTGCGCAGCGTCAGGTGACCGGTGAGCACCATCGCCTCCTCGCCCGCCGCCGCCTGCTCCCCGGCCAGCGACACAACCGAGGGCAGCAGCGGATGCCCGGTCGGCGCCTGGCCGGCGGCTGCGTGATCGCCGCCGGCCGACACGGAGGACTCCAGCCAATAGCGCTCCCGCTGAAAGGCATAGGTCGGCAGGCGCACCGCCGGTTGGTCGGACTCCCCGACCACGGCGCTCCAATCCACCGCGATGCCCGCGACCCACAGCCCCGCCAGCGAAGCACAGAACTTTGACAACCCACCTTCACGGCGGCGCAGCGATCCCATCACGACCGTGTCGCGGTGCGAACCGCGCACGTCGTCGATTGTCGCCTGCAAAGGGACTCCCAGCACCGAGTGCGCGCTAGCCTCCACGAATGCGCCGGCGCCGGCGGCCAGCACCGCGCGTGTGGCCCGCTCAAACTGCACCGTCTCGCGCATGTTCCGGTACCAGTACTCACCATCCAGGCCCACCGTGTCGAACAGGCCCCCCGTCACCGCCGAGTAGAACGGCACCTCGCCCGAGCGCGGGCGCAGACCCTGCAGGCCGGCGACGAGCCTCTCGCGTGCCGGCTCCACATGCGCCGAATGCGACGCGACGATTGCCTCCGAGATGGCGCGTGCCTGCACACCATCCGCCATGCATTGCGCCACGAGCTCCTCCAGCGCATCGGCGTCGCCGGACACCACCACCGACCCCGGCCCGTTCGCCGCCGCCACCGACAGCCGGCCACCCCAATGCTGGAGCCGCCCTTCGACCTCCTCGATCCCGGCCAAGACCGACGCCATCCCACCACCCCGCCCGATCAACTTTTTGAGCTCTTGAACGCGCGTCACGATCACCTGCAGCGCGTCCCGCAACGACAGCCCGCCCGCCACGTACGCCGCCGCGGTCTCCCCCTGCGAATGACCGACCACAGCCGCCGGCCGCACCCCACACGCTTCCCACAGCCTCGCCAGCGACACCATCACAGCGAACCGCACAAGCTGCAACACCTCGGGCCGATCCGTCCGCGGCGCGCCCTCCACGCCCCGCAGTACGTCCTCCAGCGACCAGTCCACCAGGCCAGCCAGCGCCTCGCCGCACCTGGCGATCTGCTCGGCAAACACCGGAGAGCAGTCCATCAACTCCACCGCCATGCCCTCCCATTGCGAGCCGTGGCCGGGAAACACGAACACGGCGTAGCCCCGGACGTTGGCGAGGCCTTCCACCACAGCTGTCGAGGGGCGCGCCGCGACGATCGCATCCAGGTCAGCGAGCAACTGCTCGCGACTCTCGCCAAGCACCACCGCTCGATGGCTCAGCTGTGACCGCCTGGCCAGCGACGTGCTCACGCCCGCCAGATCGATCTCCGGGTTAGCCGCCACGAACTCCCGCAACCGCCTGGCTTGGTCGCGGAGAGCTCCCTCACCCTTGCCCGAGAGCACCCACGGGACGACGCCACCGGCGCCTGGCCCTGCCACCTGCACAGCCGCGCCCGCCGCCCCACCGCCGGCGCCCAAGATCTCGCCACCCTCCGCGGCGGCGCTCTCCGTGGACCCGTGCCCTGCGCCGCTCCCAGCTGGAGCCTCCACACCCTCGCCTCGCGGGCCCGCAGCGAGCTCGCCTGTCGGGGCTTCTTCGATGATCACGTGTGCATTCGTGCCACTGACCCCGAACGACGACACCCCGGCGCACCGCGGGGTCCCGTTCGGCGTCCACTCGACCTCCTCGGTCAGCAACGAGATGCGGCCGGCCGACCAATCCACCTTCGTCGAGGGGCGATCGACGTGCAGCGTGCGCGGCAGCCGGTCGTGCTCCAGCGCCTTGACCATCTTGATCACGCCGGCGACGCCTGAGGCGGCCTGCGTGTGACCGAGGTTCGACTTCACCGAGCCCAGCCACAGGGGGCGGTCCTCCGGGCGATCCCGGCCATAGGTGGCGAGGAGCGCCTGCGCCTCCATCGGATCGCCGAGCACGGTACCGGTGCCGTGACCCTCCACCGCGTCGACCTGGCCCGGCGACAGCCCGGCGCTGGCAAGCGCCTGTTGAATCACCCGCTGCTGTGCGGGGCCGTTGGGCGAGGTCAAACCGTTGCTCGCGCCGTCTTGATTGACGGCGCTGCCGCGCACCAGCGCCAGCACCTGGTGGCCGTTGCGCACCGCGTCGGAGAGCCGCTCCAGCAGTACCATGCCCACCCCCTCGGAGAAGCCGGCGCCATCGGCGCCATCGGCGTAGGACTTGCACCTGCCGTCGATCGCCCCGACGCGGGTCTGCGACATGGCGACGAACACGATCGGCCAGGCGAGCACCGTGACGCCGCCGGCCAGCGCCAGCGAGCACTCCCCCGCGCGCAGCGCCGCGCAGGCCAGGTGCAATGTGACGAGCGACGACGAACAGGCCGTGTCCACCGTCACCGCCGGCCCCTCCAGCCCAAACGTGTAGGAGACCCGCCCGGACGCTACGCTCCCGGACAGGCCCATGCCCAGATAGCCTTCCATGCCAGCCATCGAGGGTCCCGTTCCCAATCCGTAATCGTGGTACATCAAGCCCGCGAACACACCCGTCTGGCTGCCACGCAGAGTGCTGGGATCTATGCCCGCGTCCTCGAACGCCTCCCATGCACCTTCCAGCAGCAGTCGCTGCTGCGGATCCGTAGCCAACGCCTCGGTCGGCTTGATCCCGAAGAATCCCGCGTCGAACTCGCCGGGGCCGTCGAGAAATCCGCCCTCGCGCGTATAGGTGGTACCGAAATGGTCGGGATCGGGGTTGTAGAGAGACTCCAGATCCCAACCGCGATCGGCTGGAAACTCGCCAATCGCATCGCGACCATCAGCCACCAGCTCCCAGAGATCCTGCGGTGAGTGCACACCACCGGGGTAGCGGCAGCTCATACCCACGATAGCGATCTGTGAGCGGCTCTCCACTTCGCGCAGACGCCGGCGGGCGTCGTGCAGGTCGACGGTGACCCGCTTCAGATAATCCAGCAGTCTCTGGTCCTCAGCCATGGCGGTGATCCCTGTTCCTTTCGGTGGTCAAATACATGCGCATCGCGGAAAAAATCAGTAGGTCTCGAGCTCGCGGTCGATGAAATCGAGTACCTCCTCGGCTGATGCCGCCTGGATCCGCTCGGCGACGTCCACGGCATCCGTCAACGTCGGCGCCCGCAGCTCGTCGAGGAGCGCTTGCAAGCGCGAGGCGATTCGCGTGCGCTCCTGCTCCTCCGGACCAATGCTCGAGAGTCTGGCCTGCAGCCTGTCGATCTCGCCGTCCACCAGGGCCTCCGGCTTGGCTCCGCCGCGCACCGCCTGTTCGAGCAGGTGACCGGCGACCTGAGCGGCCGTCGGATAGTCGAAGACGAGCGTCGCTGGCAACCGCAGCCCCGTCAGCTGGGTGAGACGGTTGCGCAGTTCGATCGCGCCCAGCGAGTCGAAGCCGAGATCAGTGAACGCAGCCTGCGACTCAATCGCCTGCGCGGACTCGTGCCCCAGCAGGGCCGCCACCTCCCCGCGCACGAGCTCGAGCACGGTGGACTCCCACTCCGCCTCGGGAACGCCCGCCAGCCGCCGCACCAGCGAGCCCTGGCCCGCACGCCGCGCGGGAACTCGCACCAGCCCGCGCAGCAGCGGCGGGAGTATTCCCACCCGCGCCTGCGCACGCAGCCCCGCCGCCTCGATCCGCACCGGCACGAGCACTGCCCGGTCGATCGCCCGTGTCATGTCGAACAGCTCCACGCCCTGCTCGGCCTCCAGCGCCAGCACCCCGATCCGCGCGAGCCGCGCCAGACTGGCCTGGTCGAGCGCGCTCGTCATGCCACCCTGCTGCGCCCACAAACCCCACGCCAGCGAACGCCCCGCCATCCCTTGCGCGCGGCGGTACTGCGCCAGGGCATCCAAAAAGGCGTTGCCCGCGGCATAGTTGGCCTGCCCCGGACTGCCCATCGACCCCGCGGCCGAGGAGAACAACACAAACTCAGACAACCCCAGGTGCGCGGTCAACTCGTGCAGATAAAACGCCCCATCCACCTTCGGGCGCATTACACGCTCCAGTTGCTCCACGCTCAAGGTGCCGACCAACCCATCCTCCAACACACCCGCCGTATGAATCACGCCCCGCAGCGGATACTCCTCCCCAATCCCCTCCACCAGCGCCGCACACTGTGCGCGATCGGACACATCGCAAGCCACCACCTGTGCCTCACAGCCGAGGCCCGCGAGCTCCTCCACGAGCTCACCGGCGCCCTCGGCCTCCAAGCCCCTACGGCTCGTCAACACCAATCGGCGCACGCCGTGTACAGCGGCCAGGTGCCGCGCGAACAACGCGCCCAGATCGCCGGTGCCGCCCGTGATCAGTACCGTGCCATCGGCATCGAGGGGCCCGGCGGATGCATCCGCCGGCGGGGCCACCCGCATCAGCCGCGGCGCCAGCACCGCGCCCTCCCGCACAGCCAGCTGCGGCTCCTCCAGCACGCAGAGCTCCTCCCACGAGAGCTCGGCAGAGCTCCGCTCGTGAGCAGGGTCGAGATCGACCAGCAGGAACCGGTCGGGGTTCTCGGACTGCGCGCTGCGCACCAGACCCCACACCGGCGCCGACGCAAGGTCGGGCGCCTCGCCATCCGCGACGGCCACCGCCCCCCGGGTCACCACCACTAGCCGCGCCTCGGCCAGTCGCTCCTCCGCGAGCCACGCCTGCAACAGCTCGAGCACGCCTCCCGCGGCGGCGCGCGCCGCCTGCGGGACCAAATCGGCCTCGTTGGCCGCGGGCACCGCCGCCAGGACCACGTCCGGCACCGGAGCGCCCTCCCCGACCGCCTCGCCGAGGGCCTGCAGACCCGCATAGCGCTCAGCCTGAAGCCCCTCGACCTCCAGCTCGCCGAGCATCGCGAAGCGATGTGGCAGGCCATCGCCCGTGGGCGCAGACACCTGCGTCCACTCCAGTGCGAACAGCGAGTCCGATCCGGCAAGCCGCGCGCCGGCAAGCATGTCGGGGTCGAGCGGCCGCGTCACCAGCGACTGCACCGACAGCACCGGCACTCCGGCATCGTCCAGCGCGATCAGGTTTACCTGATTGGCCGCGGCCGAAGAGCCGAGCACCCGCAGCACCGCGCCGCCCTCCCCGTGCAGGCGCACGCCGTTGAAGGAGAACGGCAGTGGCAGCCCGGACGACTCTGGTCCGCCCTCCCGCAGGCCAAACGCAGCGTGCAGCGCCGCATCGAACAGCGCGGGATGGACGCCAAAGGGCTTCGCGTCATCGGCGTGGCGCTCGTCCAGCGCCACCTCTGCAAAGACCTCCTCGCCACGCCGCCAGGCCGCCCTCACTCCCTGGAACACGGGCCCGTATTCGAGACCAACCTCGGAGAGCACGTCGTAGAGGAACTCGACCTCGATCGGCTCAGCGCCCGCGGGCGGCCACTCCTCCGCCGTTGCGCGCTCGATCGCCTCATCGGCATCCGCGCCGGGCTGCGCGAGCACCCCACTAGCGTGACGCACCCAGGCAACCTCGCCGTCCACCCCCTCGATCGAACTGTAAAAGCGCGAGTAGATCGTGATCTGGCGTTGCCGGCGCTCTTCGTCCGGCTCTCCGATCAGCACCTGCAGCTGGACCGCCTCGTCTCCCATCACAAGCGGTGCCTCCAGCGTGAGCTCCTCGACGGCCTCATACCCCACCTGCCCACCTGCCGCGAGCGCGATCTCCACGAACGCCGTGCCCGGCAGCAGAACTGTGCCGAGCACCGCGTGATCCCCGATCCAGGGATGTGTCGCCAGCGAGAGACGGCGGGTGAATAGCCACTCGTCGCGGCTCGCGACCCGCACGGCCGCGCCGAGCAGGGGATGCCCCGTCGCGGCCAGGCCGGCGGCCGTCACGTCGCCCACGTCCGGCGCGGCCTCGGCCCAGTAGCGTTCCCGCTGAAACGCATAGGAGGGAAGGTCGACCGGCTGCGCGCCGCTGCCGGCCACGCAGCCGCGCCAGTCGACTGGGACGCCGCGCACCCACGCTTGCGCAAGTGAGCGCAGAAAACGCTCAGGGCCGCCTTCCTCACGCCGCAGCGAGCCGGTCACCACACCCTCGTCGGCGCCCTCGAGCGCGTGATCGACCGTCTCCTGCACACTGAATGTCAACACCGGATGAGGGCTGAGCTCGATAAACGCCCGATAGCCTTCGCCAAGTAGAAGGCGCGTGGCCCGCTCGAGCGCCACAGGCTCTCGCATATTGCGGTACCAGTACTCGGCGTCCAACTCGGCGGTGTCGAGCAGGCCGCCCGTCACCGTCGAGAGGAATGGGATCTTGCCCGAGCGGGGGGCGATGCCGGCGAGCGCAGCTAGCAGCTCATCGCGCAGGGGCTCGGCCTGCCGGGAATGTGTGGCAACCGTCGCGGGCACCAACCGCGCTCGCACGCCGTCGCGCTCGAGCTCCGCGAGCAGTCCTTGAAGCGACTCCTGGTCACCGGCAACCGCGGTCGAGGAGGGCCCGTTGACAGCCGACACGACGATCCGATCGCCCCAGGACTCCAGACGTGCGCCCAGCTCCTGCTCGCCGAGCGCGACCGACACGATCCCGCCGTTGCCAACCAGGTCGACTAGCAACCTGCTGCGCAGCGCGCTCAGCCGCGCGGCGTCCTCGAGCGAGAGACCGCCCGCCACGTGCGCCGCCGCGATCTCTCCCTGCGAATGCCCCACGACCGTGCTCGGCTCGACGCCGCACGCACGCCACAGCGCCGCCAGCGACACGATCACCGCGAACAGAACCGGCTGCACCACGTCGATTCGCTCGAGCTCCGGCGCGCCATCCTCGCCGCGCAACACACCCTCGAGCGACCAGTCCACAAACGGTGCCAAGGCCTCGCCACACGACCGCATCCGCTCGGCGAACACCGGCGCCGAGGTGAGCAGCTCCAGCGCCATTCCGCGCCACTGCGAGCCCTGCCCGGGAAACAGGAACACGGCCTCGCGATCCCCAGCGTCGGCCACGCCTTCGATGATGCCCGCACCTGACTCTCCAGCGACCAGTGCGTTCAGATGCTCCAGCAGCGACTCGCGATCGTTGGCCATCACCACCGCGCGGTGCCCGAACGCGGTCCGCCCCGCCAGCGAGAACGCGACATCTGCGACGTTCAGCTCCCGATCGGTCTGCACGCGGTCGAGCAGCCTCCTCGCGAACGCTCGCAACGACTGCTCGGTTCTCGCCGAGAGCACCAAGGGCACCGCACCCGCTTCCAGCACGGCCCCACCCGGCGTCCCATCTGAGGGATTCGCGGCAGGTGACGGCGGTTCCTCGATTATCACATGCGCGTTCGTGCCGCTGACGCCGAACGACGAGACGGCCGCGCGCCGCGGGCGCTCGCCGCGGGGCCATGGAACAGGCTCGCTCAGCAGACTCACCGCGCCCTCCGACCAGTCGACGTGCGGGGAGGGCTCGTCCACGTGCAGGGTCTGCGGCAGCAGCCCGTGGCGCATCGCCAACATCATCTTGATCACGCCCGCGACGCCCGCGGCGGCCTGGGTGTGACCGATGTTCGACTTCACCGAGCCCAGCCACAACGGTCCGTCGAGACGCTCCTGCCCGTATGTCGCCAACAGCGCCTGCGCCTCGATCGGGTCGCCGAGCATCGTGCCGGTGCCGTGCCCCTCGACCGCATCGATCTCGCCCGCCGAGAGACCTGCGTTGGCCAGTGCCTGGCGGATTACCCGTTCCTGCGAAGGCCCGTTGGGAGCCGTCAGGCCGTTGCTGGCACCGTCCTGATTAACGGCGCTGCCGCGCACCACGCCAAGCACCCGATGGCCATGCCGGCGAGCGTCGGAGAGACGCTCCAGCACGAGCAGCCCCACGCCCTCCGACCAGCCCACGCCGTCGGCCGCACCGGCATACGCCTTGCAGCGCCCGTCCGGCGCCAGCGCGCGCTGACGGCTGAGATCGATGAACACCGCCGGGGTGGCGAGCACCGTCACGCCGCCCGCCAACGCCATCGAGCACTCGCCCCGGCTCACCGACTGAGCGGCAAGGTGCAGGGCGACCAGCGAGGAGGAGCACGCGGTGTCGACGCTCACCGCCGGGCCCTCCAACCCAAACACGTACGACAGCCGCCCGGACACTACGCTGCCGGCCGAGCCGACCGTGGTGTAGCCCTCAGACTCCTCCTGCTTGGCGCTAGCGCCAAGCACCACGCCGTAGTCCTGGTACATGACGCCGCAGAACACCCCCGTCTGGGTGCCTCGCAGTGACCGCGGTTCGATCCGCGCGTCCTCGAACGCCTCCCACGCGGCTTCCAGCACGAGCCGCTGCTGCGGATCCGTCGCCAGCGCCTCGCGCGGACCAATCCCGAAGAAGCGCGCGTCGAAGTCCATCGCATCGCGGACGAACCCGCCCTCGCGCGTATAGGAGGTGCCGGGATGGTTCGGGTCGGGGTCGTACAGGCGCTCGACGTCCCAACCGCGGTCCACGGGGAACCCGGAGATCGCGTCGCCGCCTGCCGTCAGCAACTCCCAAAACTCCGCCGGGCCGCGCACCCCCCCGGGGTAGCGGCAGCTCATCCCCACGATCACCACGGGATCGGTCGCACTCGATGTCCCGTGCGCGCGGACCGGCGCTTGCCGCCGCGAGCCCTCGACTTTGGCGAGCAGGAATTTCGTCACCGCCGAAGGCACGGGGTGGTCGAACACGAGCGTCGCCGGCAGCCGCAAACCGGTTGCCTGGTAGAGACGGTTGCGCAGCTCGATCGCCGAGAGCGAGTCGAATCCGAGCTCGGCGAATGGGCGCTCCATGTCGACCGAGTGCGGCGAGTCGTGGCCCAGCGCCGCCGCCACCTGGGCGCGCACCAGCTCGAACACAATGCCCTCACGCTCAGCCTCCGGGACGCCGGCCAGTCGCTGCGCCAGCGATCCCCTCGCCTCCCGTCCGCGCCCGGCGGGCATGCGGACCACACCGCGCAGCGGTGCCGGCAGCACGCCCATCCGCGCCTGCGCGCGCAGCACGCCGGTGTCGAGCGCCGCCAGCGCAAGCAGCGGCCGGTCGATCGCGAACGCGGCATCCAGCAACTGCAGTCCCCGCTCACTGGACAGCGCTTCAATTCCGAGCCTGCCCAGGCGCGCCACGCCGGCCTCGCCGATCTGTCCCGCCATGCCGCCGGTGTCCGCCCACAGTCCCCACGCCAGCGCGTTGCCCGCGAGCCCGCGCCGGCGACGACGGAGCGCGAGCGCGTCAAGGAACGCGTTCGCCGCCGCGTAGTGACCCTGGCCCGGGCTGCCGACCGTCGCGGTGATCGACGAGAACAGCACGAAAGCGGCGAGCTCCAAACCCTCGCTGAGCTCGTGCAGATACAGCGCTGCATTCACCTTCGGGCGCATCACACGCTCCACCTGCTCGGTGGTGAGCGACTCCATCATCCCATCGTCGAGCACGCCGGCGGCATGGATCACCGCGGTCAGCGGGTGCGCATCGGGGATCGCATCGAACAGTGCGCCGATCGCCTGCCGATCACTCACGTCGCACGCCACCGCGCTCGCCTGCGCCCCGAGCTCGCCGAGCTCCCGCACGAGCTCGCTTGCGCCCGGCGCCTGCTCTCCGCGCCGGCTGACCAGCAGCAGGCGGCGTACTCCATGCACGACCACCAGATGGCGCGCCACCAGCGCGCCCAGACCGCCGGTGCCACCTGTGATCAGCACGGTCCCCTCGGTGTCGAGCGCGGGTCGGCCATCCTCCGCCGGCGCGGCCACCGCGACCAGGCGCGGCGCATAGGCCTTGCCCGTGCGCAGCGCCAGCTGGGGCTCGTCGGCCTCCAGTAGACGCGCCCACGGCGTCTCGCCATCGCCGTCGTCGAGATCCACCAGCAGGAACCGACCGGGGTGTTCCGGCTGCACACTTGCGATCAGGCCCACCAGCGGAGCCGCCACCAGATCCGGCTCCTCCTGCATTCCGATCGCCACCGCCCCGTGCGTGAGGAGCACGAGGCGTGCATTGGCGAGCGCTTCCTCAGCCAAACATGCCTTGAGCAGCTCGAGCGTGCGCTCGACGGTCTGGCGGGCCGCCTGCGCAAGCTGTTCGGCCTCAACTCCGGCAGCGGGGCCCGTGAGCACAGGAGCATCTACGAACAGCACATCGGGCGTGGCCGCACCCGCCTCGATGGCGGCGCACAGCGCCGCAAGGTCTTCGTAGCGCTCGGCCTCGATGCCGGGCAGCCGCGGATCGCCGAGCAGGGCGTAGCGCTCCTGCTCGCCGGGCGTGGGGAGGCCGGTGAGCTCCACCCATTCGAGCCCGAACAGCGACTCCCGGCTCTCCTTCGGGCGGGCGCCCGCGAGCTGGCCGGCGTCGACTGGCCGTCCCAGCAACGAGCCGACCGACAGCAGCGGCTCCCCCAGCTCGTCGAGCAAGGTGATCTTCAGTGTGTTGGGTGCGCTCGCCACGACGCATGCGCGCAGCGCGGACGCCCCCTCGCGGTAGAGCCGCACGTCGCTCCATGAGAACGGGAGCGCAGCGCCACGATCGCCGCCCGCCACGAACAGCGGGTGCATCGTGGCGTCGAACAGCGCGGGGTGCATCCGAAAGCTCTCGGCCTCGGCCGCCTGCTGCTCGCTCAAAGCCGCCTCCACGAACAGCTCCTCGCCGCGTTGCCACGCCTTGCGAACGGCCTGGAATGACGGTCCGTAACCGAAGCCGATCTCCGCCAGCCGATCGTAGAGGTACTCGACGTCGACCGGCTCCGCGCCCGCCGGCGGCCACTCCTGCTGCCGCAGGAGCTCGATCGCCGGATCGACGTCCGTCGCGGGCGCCAGCACGCCGCTCGCATGGCGCGCCCATTGGGCCTCCTCGCCGCCGGCGCCGTCCGCGGAGCTCTCCGCGCGGGAATAGATGGCGACCGTACGGCGCCCCTCGTCGTCGGGCTCGGCGAGCGACACCTGCAGCTGCACGGCGCCGCCCTGTGCGAACACGAGCGGCGCCTCCAGCGCCAGCTCCTCGACGGTCTCGACTCCCGCCAGGCGTCCGGCGGCGAAGACCAGCTCGAGGAACGCCGTGCCCGGCAGCAGCACCGTGTCGAGCACGGCGTGATCGGCGATCCAGGGGTGCGTCGCCAGCGACAGCCGCGCCGTCAACAGCCACTCCCCGCCGCCCGCCACCTGCACGGCGGCGCCCAGCAGGGGATGGTCGGCCGCTCCCAGCCCCGCCGAGCCCACCTCGCCACCGGCGTCGAACGAGCTGAGCCAGTAGCGCTCACGCTGGAACGCGTAGCTGGGCAGCTCCACCGGCTGCGCGCCTTGGCCGGCGAAGAATGCCGACCAGTCCACCGGCACGCCGGCGGTGTGCGCCTGGGCGAGCGCCTTGACGAGCGTCTGCACCTCGGGGTCGCTCGTGCGCTGGGTGGGAACCAGCAGCGCACGGTCCTGCACATCGGGGCTCAGGCATTCGCTGCCCAGCGCGCACAGCACGCCATCGGGTCCGAGCTCGATGAAGCTCCTCACGCCGGCGCGCTCGAGCGCGCCGACTCCTTCCGCGAACCGAACCGTCTCGCGTGCGTGGCGCACCCAGTACTCGGGGGCGCAGATCGTGCCGTCCGCGACGAGCTCGCCGGTCAGGTTGCTGGCCACGCCGATCCGCGGCGGGTTGAGCGCAAGGCCACCCACCGCCTCGCCGAGCTCGGCGAGCATCGGGTCCATCCGCTGCGAGTGAAACGCGTGACTGACGCGCAGGCGAGTCACCTTGCGCCCGTGCTCGCGCCACACCCCGGCGAGCTCGTCCACGGCCTCAGCGTCCCCAGAGATGACAACCGCGCGCGGTCCGTTCACCGCGGCGAGCGTCAGGCGGGACTCCAGGCTGGCGAAACTCTGCGCTGCCTCCTCCGGTGAGGCTTCCACCGCGAGCATCGCGCCGCCCTCGGGCAGCGCGCCCATCAGGCGTCCACGCACGGCGACCAGCTCGCAGGCGTCCGCGAGCGAGAACACGCCCGCCAGCTGCGCCGCCACGATCTCGCCGACCGAGTGCCCGATCAGCAGGTCGGGCTTCACGCCCCACGCTTCCAGCTGGCGCGCGAGCGCCAGCTCGAGCGCGAACAAGGCCGCCTGCGTGAGCTCGGTCTCGTCCAGCAGCGCCGCCTCAGGCGACCCCTCGGCAGCGAACATGAGCTCCCGCAGCGACCGCCCCAGGTGTCGGTCGAACCGGGGATTCGCGCTGGAGGCAAGTGTCTCCCGGCTTCGGTCGAGCTCCGCGCACACCTCGTCGAGGGCCTTACGGAAGCGGGGCAGGCTCTCGTACAGCTCCGCGCCCATGCCCGCATGCTGTGCGCCCTGGCCGGTGAACATGAACGCCATCCGGCCGGTGGTGGCCCTGCCCTCCAGGACGTTGCCCGCCGGCTCACCACGCGAGAGCGCAGACAGTCCGGCCAGCAGCCCGTGGCGATCCCCGGCCACGATCGCCGCGCGCCACTCGTGCTGCGCTCGCGCGGTGGCCAACGAGAGCGCCACGTCGAGCGGCTCCAGCTCGGGGTGTGCCTCCAGGTGCGCGAGCAGGCGCTCCGCCTGAGCGCGCAGCGCCAGCTCGCTGCGGGCGGACACCAGCCACGGCAGAACGTCGAGCAGCGGCGCGTCGGAGTCCCGTGCCTCCCGCGGCGTGCGCGGTTGCGCGACCTGGCGGGGGGCCTCTTCGAGGATCACATGTGCATTGGTGCCGCTGATCCCGAACGAGGAGACCCCGGCGCGGCGTGGGCGCTCGCCGGCGGGCCACGGCTCCGGCTCGGTGAGCAGCCGAACTTCGCCGGCCGACCAGTCCACGTGTGGCGAGGGCTCGTCGGTGTGCAGGGTCCGCGGCAGCAACTCGTGGCGCAACGCGAGCGCCATCTTCATCACGCCCGCCACCCCGCTCGCGGCGATCGCGTGCCCGATGTTCGACTTGATCGACCCGACCCGCGCCGGGCCGTCCGGCCGCCCCTGCCCGTAGGTCGCGAGTAGGGCCTGCGCCTCGATCGGGTCGCCCAGCAGCGTGCCGGTGCCATGCGCCTCGATTGCATCGACCTCACCGGCGGCCAGCCCGGCGTCGGCGAGCGCCTGCTGGATCACACGCTCCTGCGAGGGGCCGTTCGGCGCGGTCAGCCCGTTGCTGGCGCCATCCTGGTTGATGGCGCTGCCCCGCACCAGCGCTAGCACTCGGTGGCCGAGTCGCTGAGCGTCGGAAAGCCGCTCAAGCGCCAGCAGCCCCACCCCCTCGGCCCAGCCCACGCCGTCGGCGGCAGCGGCAAACGGCTTGCAGCGCCCGTCCGGCGCGAGCCCCCGCTGACGGCTGAACTCGACGAACATCGCCGGACTCGCCATCAGCGTCGCGCCGCCGGTCAGCGCCAGCGTGCATTCCCCGCTGCGCAGCGCCCGGCAGGCCAGGTGCAGCGCCACCAGCGAGGAGGAGCACGCCGTGTCGATCGACACCGCCGGACCCTCGAGCCCGAACGTGTAGGAGACGCGACCCGACGCCACACTCGGGGTGTTGCCCGTCAACTGCATGCCCTCGAGCTTCTCGGGAACCCTGAGCGCGTAGTAGGAGGAGGTGACGCCAACGAACACCCCCGCTTGGCTACCGCGCAGGGAGGCGGGGTCGATCCCCGCGTCCTCGAACGCCTCCCACGCCGTTTCCAACAGCAGCCGCTGATGCGGGTCCATCGTCAGCGCCTCGCGCGGGCTGATGCCGAAGAAATCGGCGTCAAAGTCGCCAATGCCGTGGATGAAGCCGCCTTCGCGCACATAGCTGGTGCGTGCGTGATCGGGATCGGGGTCGTAGAGGCCCACGAGATCCCAGCCGCGGTCCACGGGGAACGCCGACACCGCGTCGCGGCCCTCGGCGAGCAGCTCCCACAGCTCTTGCGGGCTGCTCACGCCCCCCGGGTATCTGCATGCCATCCCCACGAGCGCGATCGGCTCGTCGCTGCCTGCCCGCCGCGTGACCGCCGCACTCGCCGCCCGCCCGCCGCCGCGCACCTCCACGCGGGAGCGCAGGAGCTTTGCGACCGCCTTGCAGTTGGGATGGTCGAACACGAGCGTCGCGGGCAGCCGCAACCCAGTGACCCGCATCAGCCGGTTGCGCAGCTCCACGGCGCCCAGCGAGTCGAACCCGAGGTCTTTGAAGGCCAACTCGGGATCCACGTCGGCGAGGTCGCGGCCGAGCACCGCCGCCGCTTCGCTGCGCACGAGCTCCAGCACGACCGCGTCCCACTCGCTCTCGGGGACGCCCGCAAGGCGCCGCGCGAGCGATCCTCCGTCGCCCCGCGCGCGCCGCGTCGGCATCCGCACGAGGCCGCTCAGCAGCGGCGACAGGACACCCACCCGCGCCTGCTTGCGCAGGCCACCCAGATCGAAGCGCGCCGCGACTAGCAGCGCCTCATCGGCGCCACGGCCCGCATCCAGCAACTCGAGCCCGCTCTGGCTGGGTAGGGCGCTCACCCCCAGGCGCGCCATCCGCGCCCGGTCGCGCTCGTCGAGACCGGCGGTCATGCCGCTCTCCTGTTCCCACAGGCCCCAGGCAAGCGATTTGCCGGGCAGCCCGTGCGCACGACGGTGCTGCGCCAGGGCATCCAGGAAGGCGTTCGCAGCGGCGTAGTTGGCCTGACCGGCGCCGCCGAACAGGCCCGCGGCGGATGAGAACAGCACGAACTCGGAGAGCTCGAGCTCCTGTGTGAGTTCGTGCAGATGCAGCGCCGCATCGACCTTGGGGAGCATCACGCGCTCCAGCTGCTCGGCCGTGAGCGACTGCACCAGCCCGTCGTCCAGCACCCCGGCGGCGTGAATCACGGCCCCCAGCGGATGCGCCGCCGGGATCGAGTCGATCAGCGCGGCCAGCTCCCGGCGATCGGTCACGTCGCAGGCCGCAACACGTGCCTCGCAGCCGAGCTCCCGCAGCCCGGCGATCAGCTCGGCCGCTCCCGCGGCTTGCGGTCCGTTGCGGCTCGCGAGCAGCAGCTGCCGTACGCCGCGCTCGCCGGCGAGGTGGCGCGCCACGAGCGCGCCCAGGCCGCCGGTTCCACCGGTGATCAGCACGGTGCTCTGCGAATCCAGCGCGGGCGCCGCGTCAGGCGTCGTCGGGATCGACTCCAACCGCGGCACATATGCCTGCCCGCCTCGCAGCACCAGCTGCGGCTCTTCAGCCGCGAGCAGGGCCGGCCATGCGATCGCGCCCGCTCCCTGAGCGTCGCCGTCCGCGGAGCCCTCGCCCGCGGAGTCCCCTCCCACGGAATCCCCGCCCACCCCGCCCGCGGGAGCCTCGCCCGCGGAGGCATCGAGGTCGATGAGCGCCACGCGCCCGGGGTTCTCCGACTGGGCGCTGCGGGCCAGGCCCAAGATCGGCGCCGCCGCCAGATCGGGCGCCTCGCCGTCCGTCAGCGCCACCGCGCCCCGGGTCAGGAGCACCAGCTGCGCTTCGGCGAGCCCCGACTGCGCCAGCCACTCCTGCAGCAGCTCGAGCGTCTGCCGCGCACCGGCGTGTGCCGCCCGCGCCAGCTCGCCCGCGGTGTCCTGCGGCGGGTCGAGGGGAGCCGATGCAAGCACGTACTCAGGCGCCGGCCCGCCCTCCTCGATCGCCTGCGCAAGCGCCGGCAGGTCCTCATATCGATCGCCCTCCAGCCCGGGGGCCGTCAGCTCGCCCAAGATGGCGACGCGGGGCTGCTCGGCGGGGTCGGCGAGGGCGGGCGCCTGCACCCACAAGTGGCGGTACAGCGAGCCGCGATCCTTGCGCTGCGCACCCGCCAGCTGGGCGGCCTGCACCGGGCGGAACCCCAACGCACGTATCGCCAGCACCGGCTCGCCGGTGTCGTCCCATACCGCCACGCTCATCGTGCTTTTCTCCGTACGCGCCAGCCGCACCCGCAGCGATCCGGCGCCTCGGCGCGCGACGCTGACGCCGCCCAACGAGAACGGCAGCGGCAGCGAGCCCGCCTCGGCCACCCCCTCCATCGCCACGAAGTACAGGCCGTGCAGCGCCGCGTCCAGTAGTGCGGGGTGGACGCCGAACCGCTCGACCTCCACCGCCGCGTCCTCCCCGAGCGTCACCTCGGTGTAGATCTCGTCATCCCGGCGCCACGCCGCTTTGACACCCTGGAACAGCGGGCCATAACCGAACCCGGCCTCGATCAGACGGTCATAGAGAAGTTCGGCGTCGAGCTCCTGCGCGCCAGCCGGCGGCCACTGTGGTCCCAGCCCTGGCACACCGGGCGCAGCCGCCCCGGCGGCGTCGGCCGCCAGGTCGGTGACCGCAGCGCCGGGCGTCTCGGCGTCCTCGGCGCCGGCGAGGTCTGCCAGCAGCGTGCCGCTCGCGTGCTGCGTCCAGCCGCTATCGGCATCGCCCTCTTCGACCATGACCTGCGGCCGGGAGAAAACGCTCACCTCGCGGCGGCCGTGCTCCCCCTCAGGCTCACCGATGAGCACCTGCAGCTGCGCCGCGCCGTCGGGGGTGAGTACCAGCGGCGCTTGCAGCATCAGCTCCTCCACCGCTTCGCAGCCCGCCCAGCGGCCCGCGGCGAGCACCAGCTCCAGCAGCGCGGTGCCGGGCACCACGACACTGTCGAACACGACGTGATCGCAAAGCCAGGGATGGGTGTCGAGCGACAGCCGGCCGGAGAACAGCCACCCCTCGCCGCCGGCTACCTGCACCATCGCGCCCAACAGTGGGTGATCGGCCATGCTCAGGCCCAACTGCCCGGCGTCTCCCACACCGATCCCGGGGTTCATCCAGTAACGCTCACGCTGAAACGCGTAAGTCGGCAAACCGACCCGTCGCGCACCACTACCCGCAAAGAAACACCGCCAGTCAACAGGCACACCACACACCCACGCCTCCGCAAGCGAACGCACAAACCGCTCCATCCCACCCTCACCACGCCGCAACGACCCAACCACCCCGACACGCCGCTCAACACCCAAATCCTCAAGCGTTTCGCTGACCGCCACACCAAGCACCGGATGCGGACTGATCTCCACAAACGCGCACGCATCCCCCGCCAACGCACGCACCGCATCCTCAAACCGCACCCGCTCACGCAAACTCCGATACCAATACTCCCCATCAAGCAACGCCGTATCCAACAAGCCACCCGTCGCCGTCGAGAAAAACGGCACCCCACACGACACCGGCCCCAACCCACTCAAAGCCTCCAACAAATCATCCCGCAACTCCTCAACCGCAGCGGAGTGAGACGCATAATCAACCGCCACCCGCCGCGCCCACACACCATCACCCTCACACGCCGCCAAAAACTCATCCAACGCCCCAGCCTCACCCGACACCACCACCGCCGACGGACCATTCACCGCCGCCACACCCAAACGCCCACCCCAACCCGCCAAACGCTCCACCACACGCTCCACACCCAACGCCACACTCACCATCCCACCACGACCCGACAACACCTCACCCAACAACCGACTACGCAACACCACCACCCGCGCCGCATCCACCAAAGACAAACCACCCGCCACACACGCAGCCGCAATCTCCCCCTGCGAATGCCCCACCACCACACCCGGCTCCACACCAAACGACCGCCACAACTCCGCCAACGCCACCATCACCGCAAACGACACCGGCTGCACCACATCCACCCGCTCCAAACCAGGCGCACCCCCCACACCACACAACACATCCTCAACCCGCCAATCCACCAAACCCTCCAACGCCACCCCACACGCCCTCAACGCATCCCTAAACACCGCCGAGGAATCCAACAACTCGACCGCCATCCCCTCCCACTGCGCACCCTGACCAGGAAACACAAACACCGGCCGCCCACCACCAGCCACACCCCGCACAACACCCCCACCAACACCACCAGCCGCCAACACACCCAACCCCTCAACCAACCCCCCATCACCAACACCACCCAACACCACACCACGATCCACCAACCCCGCCCTACCCACCAACGAAAACCCCACGTCCAACAAACCCCCACCAACACCACGACAAACAGCCCCAACACCCACCCCACCAACACCGTCACCATCGCCGGCCTCGGCGCCCGCCTCACCAACACCGTCATCATCGCTGACACCGGCGCCCGCCTCACCAACACCGTCATCATCGCTGACACCGGCGCCCGCCTCACCAACACCCTCCAACAAAAACTCCCGCAAACGCTCCGCCTGCGCATGCAACGCCGCCTCACCACGACCAGACACCACCAACGGCACCACACCACAGGCCCATGCCCCAGCGGCCGCGGCCGCCGCATCGGACGCCGCCACTGCCGCCCTGGCCACCTCGTCGGACTTCGCCTCCGCGCCCGGGATCACCTCATCGGATGTCGCCGTCCCATGGTCGGCGTCGCCACGGCCAACGACCTTCGCGCCAGCTGACGGCCGGCGATCCGAACGGGCGCCCTCCTCAACCGGGGGCGCCTCTTCGATCACCACATGCGCGTTGGTGCCGCTCGCGCCGAACGAGGAGATCCCCGCGCGCCGTGGGCGCGCGCCGGCGGGCCACGGCTCGGGCTCGACCAGCAACCTCACATCGCCCGCCGACCAATCAACGTGTGGCGAGCGCTCATCCGCGTGCAGGGTCGGCGGCAGCAGCTCGCGCTCGAGCGCCTTCACCATCTTGATCACGCCCGCGACGCCCGCCGCCGCCGAGGTGTGGCCGATGTTCGACTTGATCGAGCCCAGCCGCAGGGGGCCGTCGGTACGTCCCTGGCCGTAGGTGGCGAGCAGCGCCTGTGCCTCGATCGGGTCGCCGAGCGGCGTGCCCGTGCCGTGGGCCTCCACTGCGTCGACATCGGCCGGAGCGAGGCCTGCATCGGCGAGCGCCTGGCCGATCACTCGTTCCTGCGAGGGGCCGTTGGGAGCCGATATTCCGTTGCTGGCGCCATCCTGATTGATCGCGCTGCCACGCACCACCGCGAGCACTCGGTGTCCCAGCCGGCGTGCGTCGGAGAGGCGCTCCAGCACGAGTTGGCCGGCGCCGTCGGAGAAGCCCGTCCCGTTGGCGCCCGACGCGAACGACCGGCACCGCCCATCGGGGGACAGCGCACGCACGCGGCTGAACGCCAATAGCTGCGTGGGGTGCGACATCACGGTCACCCCGCCCGCCAGCGCCAGCGAGCACTCGCCCCGACGCAACCCTTGGCAGGCCAGGTGCAACGCCACCAGCGAGGAGGAGCAGGCTGTGTCCACCGACACCGCGGGGCCCTGCAAACCGAGCTGGTAGGCCACCCAGCCACACAGCATGCTTGCGGAGCTGATCGGCCGCGGATCGTCCCCGGATATCGCCGCGAGACTCGGCCCATATTCCTGGTGGATGGCACCTACGTACACCCCGGTCTGGCTACCGCTCAGGGAGGTGGGGTCGATCCCGGCGTCTTCCAACGCCTCCCAGCTGAGCTCCAGCATCAGTCGCTGCTGGGGGTCGATCTCTAGCGCTTCGCGTGGCGTGATCCCGAAAAAGCCGGCGTCGAACCCGGCGACATCATCCAGAAAGCCACCGCCGGCGCAGTAGGTGGTGCCGGGGTTGTCGGGGTCTGGGTCGTAAATCCGCTCCATGTCCCAACCGCGGTTGGTGGGTAGCTCTGAGATCGCATCGGTGGCGGAGCTGACGAGCTGCCACAGCTCCTCTGGCGAGCTGACCGTCGAGGGGTACCGGCAGCTCATCCCCACGATTGCGATCGGCTCACGCCTGCGCTGTTCGAGCTCGCGCACCCGGCGGTGCGCAGTGCGCAGGTCGCCCGTCACCTTGCGCAGGTAATTGCGCAGCTTCTGCTCGTCGCTCACCACGTTACTCACACCTCACGCTCACACATATCCGCGATGTCCGCCGCGCGTGCCCATGCCGCGGCGCTGCCCGTGTCTCTCATACAGAGTCAAACCCCCGATCGATCAGCTCAAATATCTCCTCATCCGAGGCATCCGCCAGACCACCGTCTTCGCCGTCCTCCTCGGGACTGCCATCCCAACTCGCGCCACCCGCCAGGAACAAGTCGAGACGGGCGTTGAAGGACCGCAGCCGAGCTTGGGCGCGGGCCCTGGCACGCTCATCCTCGGCGATCGCGCCGAGCATCCCCTCGAGCCTGTCGAGCGCCTCCTCGATCGGCGGTCGCACGACTCCCTTCTCGGCGACCAGCGAGCGTATGTATTCGGCCACCGCGGCCGGGCTGGGGTGGTCGAAGATCATCGTCGCGGGCAGCCGCAACCCAGTGATGCTGGTGAGGCGGTTGCGCAGCTCGATCGCATCGAGCGAGCTGAAGCCAAGCTCCTGAAAGGCTCGCCGCGGCTCCACCATGCCGCGGGAGGCAAACCCCAGCACGATGCTCACCTGATCGCGCACGAGATCTTGCACCGCGTCATCCCACGCAGATTCGGGTATCTGCGCCAGGCGCCGCGCCAGCGAGCCGACCGCCTCATCGCCGCCGCGAGCGCGCACCCGCACAAGTCCCGCGAGCACCGCCGGGATCTCCCCGTCTCTGGCGCGGGCGCGCAGACTCGGGGTGTCGATCCGCATCGGGACCATCAGCGGCTCGCCCCGGACACTCGCGAGGTCGAACAGATCGAGACCCTCCGCACGCGTTAGCGGCGCCACCCCCGAGCGGCCCATGCGCGCGCGGTCGGCGTCATCGAGGTCGTGCGCCATCCCTCCCTCCAGCGCCCAGGGCCCCCACGCGAGTGCCGTCGCCCGGAGACCCTGTGCCTGGCGCCACTGCGCGAACGCATCCACGAACGCATTCGCCGAGGCGTAATTGCTCTGCCCGGGCGAGCCCAGCGTTCCAGCCACCGAGGAGAAGAGGATGAAGGCGGCCAGATCGAGGTGACTGGTGAGCTCATGCAGGTGCAGCGCCGCGTCGACCTTCGGGCGCATCACACACTCGATCTGCTCGGCGCCAAGCGACTCGATCAAGCCGTCCTCGAGCACGCCGGCCGCGTGCACCACGGCAGTCAGAGGATGACCCTCCGGAATCGCCTCCAGCAGCTTCGAAAGCTCGTCTCTGTCGGCCACGTCGCAGGCCGCTGCGCGCACCTCGCAGCCGTGCGCGGCCAGCTCCGCCTCCAGGTCCCCCCAACCCTCAGCCTGCGCACCGCGGCGACTGGCGAGCAGCAGGTGCCGGGCACCGTGCTCGACGACCAAGTGGCGCGCGAACAGCGTGCCCAGCCCACCGGTGCCTCCGGTGATCAGCACCGTGCCCGCGGGGTCCAGGGTGAGAGCCGCCGGCTCCTCCTGTACCGGCAGCCGCGTGAGCCGGGGTGCACAGGCCGTTTGCTCGCGCAGCGCGAACTGGGATTCGCCTGTGGCGAGCAGCGCCGGCAGCGCACCCCATGCGCCGTCGCTGCCATCGATGTCGACGAGCACGAACTGACCGGGGTGCTCGGACTGCGCGCTGCGCACCAAACCCCAGATCGACGCACTCGCGGGGTCGGGCCGCTCCTCTGCCCCCGCGGCAACCGCGCCGCTAGTCACGATCACCAGCCGCGAGGCAATCAGGCGCTCATCGGAGAGCCAGCGTTGGAGCAGCTCAAGCACGTGCTGCACCCGGGCGCGAGCGGCCGATGCGAGCCCACTGCCATCGGCATTTGCGATCACCGGCGCCACCACCATTTCAGGCGCGACTCCCTGCGCATCGATCGCCTCGCTTAGCGCGGCGAGGTCGGTGCAGCGCTGCGCGTCAATATCCGCGCCAACGTCGCCAAGGAGCACGATCCGGGGGGGCGCCTGCTCGGCGGTGAGCGAGGGCAGCTCCACCCACTCAAGGCCGAACAAACAGTCGTGCGCACCCTGCCCCGCACCGGCCAGCTGCCGCGCCTCGACCGGCCGGTATGCCAGCGCCTCGACCGACACGACCGGCGCGCCAGTGTCATCGAGCGCCGCCACACCGCATGCGGTCTCGCCGCTGACTGAGAGGCATACGCGCAGCGCGGTCGCCGCGGTTTGGTAACAGCGCACGCCGTTCCAGCTGAACGGCACCTTGCCGCCGGTGTCGCTCACTTCGTCTTCCATCATGACTCCACCATGTACGGCCGCGTCAAGCAACGCCGGGTGAATCCCGAAGCGAGCCGCCTGCTCAGCCGTCTGCTCATCCAAGGCAACCTCCGTGAAGAGCTCCTCGCCACGCCGCCACGCCGCTCGGATGCCCGCGAAGGCCGGCCCGTAGGCAAACCCGATGGCACTCAGGCGGTCGTAAAGCTCTTCGGTGTCGAGTGGTTCGGCGTCGGTGGGTGGCCAGGGTTCGGCGGCTAGCCGCTGGATGGCCTCCGAGGGGACAGAGGACAGACCCGGTGCGAGTGCGCCGCTCGCGTGCCGCGTCCAGCCCGCGGCGTCTTGCTCGCTGTCCTCGTCCTCTACCTGGACACGGGAATAGATCGCGAACGCCCGCTGCCCCGACTCATCAGCCTCCTCGACCAACAACTGCAACTGCACAGGACGCTCCTCAAGCACAAGCGGAGCTTCAAGCGTGAGCTCTTGCAACACCTCACACTCAATCTCCGCGCCAGCAGTCAACGCAAGCTCGACATACGCCGTACCCGGCAAAACAGCGAGATCCATCAACACATGATCCGCGACCCAAGGATGACTGGCCTTCGATACGCGCCCAGTGAATAGCCATTCATCGCGCTCACCCGCCAACCTCACCGACGCCCCAAACAACGGATGCCCAGCATCACGCAACCCAGCCGCCCGCAAATCACCCACCCCAACACCAGACCCAAGCCAAAAACGCTCACGCTGAAACGCATAAGTCGGCAAATCCACACCCCGCGCACCCCGCCCCGCGAACAACTCCCCCCACTCAACCCGCACACCAGCACAATGCGCACCCGCCAAAAATGCCACAAACGACTCCACCTCACCACGATCCCGATACAACGCCGCCCCCACAAACGCAGCCCCCTCAACCTCCGGACTCAAACACCCACCCACCGCCGCCGCAAGCACCCCATCCGGACCCACCTCCAAAAACCGCGTCACACCACAACGCTCAAGCTCCCCAACCCCATCCGCGAACCGCACCGCCTCCCGCGCATGACGCACCCAATACTCCCCACACCCAAGCTCCCCAACCCCAGCCAACCGCCCCGTCACATTCGACACAACCGGAATCCGCGCCACCCCAAACTCAACCCCATCAGCAACCTCACGAAACTCCCCAAGCATCGGCTCCATCAAAGACGAATGAAACGCATGACTCACACGCAAACGCGTCACCCTACGACCACGCTCACGCCACCCCGCACCCCACCCCTCCAACACACCCACCCCACCAGACACAACAACCGCACGACCACCATTCACCCCAGCAACATCCAAACCCCCAACCCCCACAAGGGACTCCCGCACCTCCACCTCAGACGCCTCCACCGCCAACATCCCCCCACCCACCGGCAACGCACCCATCAACCGACCCCGAGCCGCCACCAAACGACACGCATCCTCAAGCGAAAACACCCCAGCCACACACGCCGCCGACAACTCCCCAACCGAATGACCCATCACAAAATCAGGCCTCACACCAAACGACCCCAACAACCTAAACAACGCCACCTCCACCGCAAACAACCCAGCCTGCGCAAACTCCGTCCCATCCAACAACCCAACCCCACCACCAACACCACCACCAACACCCTCACCACCACCATCAACCCCACCACCAGACAACAAACCACCAACCCCACCATCAACCCCAACCCCCAACCCGCCACCAACCACCCCATCAACCCCATCAACGCCAAACACCACATCCCTCAACGACCGCCCCAGCAACCCATCAAACACCCCACAAACCTCATCAAACGCCTCCCCAAACACCGGAAAAACCCCACACAACTCACGACCCATCCCCACCCGCTGCGCCCCCTGCCCCGTAAACAAAAACGCAGTCAAACCACCCCCCACAACACCCCCACCAACAACACCCCCACCAAACTCCCCACGCGACAACCCACGCAAACCCTCCAACAACCCCCCACGCCCACCACCAACCACCACCGCACGACGCTCCAACTGCGCCCGAGAACACGCCAACGAAAACGCCACATCAACTGGCGCGAGCTCCGGCGCAGCCCGAAGATGGGCATACAAACGACCAGCCTGCGCGCGCAACGCTGGCTCGCTCTTGCCCGAGAGCAACAACGGCAGGACAGGCAGCTCGGGAGCGTGCTCATGAGAGGAGACCTCCGCCTGCTCGGGCGGCGCCTCCTCGAGGATCACGTGCCCGTTAGTGCCGCTAATCCCGAACGAGGACACCGCCGCTCTGCGCGGGCGCTCGCCCCGCGGCCACGGCACCGGCTCAGTCAACAGCCGCACAGCGCCCGCAGTCCAATCCACATGCGAAGAAGGCGCATCCACATGCAGCGTCGTTGGCAACAGCTCATTACGCAGCGCCATCACCATCTTGATCACACCAGCAACCCCAGCCCCACACCCCGTATGGCCGATATTCGACTTCACCGAGCCCAGCCACAACGGATCGCCCGTGCGCTCCACCCCATATGTCGCCAGCAACGCCTGCGCCTCAATCGGATCGCCAAGCGTCGTACCCGTCCCATGACCCTCCACCACATCCACCTCACCCGCCGCAACACCCGCATTCGCGAGCGCAGCCTTAATCACACGTTCCTGCGAAGGACCATTCGGAGCCGACAACCCATTACTCGCCCCATCCTGATTCACAGCACTGCCACGCACCACAGCAAGCACCCGACGACCAGCCCGACGCGCATCCGACAAACGCTCCAACAACACCAAACCCGCACCATCAGAAAAACCCACACCATCCGCGCCATCAGCGAACGACTTGCAACGCCCATCCGCCGCCAAACCACGCTGCCGCGCAAAACTGACATAGAGATCGGGGCTGGCCTGCACTGTGACGCCGCCCGCCAGCGCCATTGAGCACTCGCCCTGGCGCAACGCGTTACACGCCAGATGCAGCGCCACCAACGAAGCCGAACACGCCGTATCGACCGTCACCGCCGGACCCTCCAACCCATACACATACGCCAACCGACCCGAGAACACACTGGTGAGAGTGCCTGTCAGACGCATGCTCTCCAGCTCGCCTGGCACCTGTGAGGCGTAGGTCGACGTCCCCGCCCCGACGAACACCCCGGTTTCGCTGCCACGCAACGTCACCGGGGCGATACGCGCATCCTCGAACGCCTCCCACGCCGCTTCCAACAGCAGCCGCTGCTGCGGATCCATCGCCAGCGCCTCATGCGGGCTGATCCCGAAGAAGCGGGCGTCGAACTCGGCGGCGTCATAGACAAAACCGCCCTCCCGGGCATAACACGTGCCGGTGCGATCGGGATCGGGGTTATACAAGCGCTCAAGCTCCCAGCCGCGATCCTCCGGGAACCCGCCAATCGCATCCCGACCCTCCACCACCAGCTCCCACAACTCCCGCGGAGAGCGCACGCTCCCCGGAAAACGACAGCTCATGCCAACAATCGCGATCGGCTCATCCGAGCGCTGCCGAGCGCGCACACCGCCGCCTGGTGCGCTCGCGCCACGCTCCTGCACACACGAACGCACATACCGAGCAACCGCGGCAGGGGTCGGATAGTCGAAGATCAACGTCGCCGGGAACCTCAGCCCGGTCGCCCGCGTGAGGTGGTTGCGCAGCTCGATCGCGGCCAGCGAATCGAGGCCGAGCTCGTTGAACGTCAGCTCGGGATCGACCGCGCCAGGGGACTCGTCTCCGCGCACGACCGCCACCTGGCCGCGCACCAACGCCAAGATCGCACCATCCCAATCGGCTTCGGGCAACTCCCTGAGCTGACGCGCAAGCACGCCTCCAGCCTCCCCAGCGCGCCGCAACGCCACCGGAACCAGTCCCCACAACAGTGCCGGCAGCACACCGGCACGCGCCTGCGAACGCAGCGCGCCAGCCCTAAGCGCCACAGGCACCAGCAACGGCCTCGCCACCGCCGACGCGCGATCGAAAAGCTCGAGCCCCTGCTCGGCCGAGAACGCGGCCACGCCCATGCGCTGCATCCGCGTCCGATCGGCCGCGCCGACCTCGTCGACCATGCCTCCCTCTCCCACCCAGGGACCCCACGCCAACGACCTCCCGGGCAGACTCTCGGCACGGCGCCGCTGAGCAAGCGCATCCAGCGCAGCGTTCGCGGCCGCGTAGTTGCCCTGGCCCGGAAACCCGACGATCCCCGCGAACGACGAAAACAGCACGAAGTCGTCCAACGCAAGATCCCGCGTGAGCTCATGCAGGTGCAACGCCCCATCGACCTTGGGCCCAAGCACCCGCTCCAACCGCTCCGGGGAGAGCGTCGCGATCACACCATCGTCGAGCACGCCCGCGGCATGAACCACAACCCGCAACGGATGCTCCCCTGGAATCGACGCAAGCACATCGGCAAGCTGCTCGCGGTCGGCGACATCGCACGCAGCGACCCCAACCTCGCAACCGAGCTCACCCAGCTCGGCCACAAGCGCCGCCGCACCCTCCGCCTCCTCACCACGTCGACTTACCAGCAGCAAACGGCGCGCACCGCGCGTCCGCACCAGATGCCGCGCCAGATGCGCACCCAACGCACCGGTGCCACCGGTAATCAGAACCGTCCCCATCGGGTCGAACGACCCAGCCGCACCCTCAGCCACCGACTCCTCAGGCCGGTTGCCGGCAGCCGACCCTGCCTCACCCTCCTCGCCAGACAGCTCAACCCGCACCCGCGCCAGTCGCGGTACAAAAACGCGCCCCCCACGCAACGCCAACCGCGGCTCCCCCAAAGCCAGTGCGCCGACAAGCGCCTGCCAGGACGCCTCACCGCCGTCCACATCGCACAGCAACAGACGCCCTGGCTGCTCCGACTGCGCGCTGCACGCAAGGCCCCAACAGGCAGCCTCAACCAAGCCCGGCGCCTCCCCATCGCACGCCACCCCTCCGCAACCGACGAGCGCCAACCGCCCAGCCGCCAACCGCTCATCCCCGAGCCAAGCCTGAAGCAGCTCCAGCGCGTTCCCAAGCGCCGTGCGCATCTGCTCGCTCAATCCCTCATCGCCGGCACGCCCAAACGTCTCACAATCCTCACCGGCCGACGCCACGGGAGTGCTGGCGCTCGCCCCATCGGCCGGCACCGCGGCAAGCACCACATCCGGAAGCGGCGCACCAGCGCCAACCGCCTCAGCCAACGCCCCCAAATCCGCATAGCGCTCCTCAACACCCGGAACCTCGAGGCCGCCGAGCACCGCGACCCGTGGGCTGCCACTCGCTGAGCCACCCTCCGCCTCCACCCACTCCAGGCCAAACAGGCAGTCGTCGGACCCCCGCCTTGCACCGGTCAGCTGCCGCGCCTCGACCGGCCGGTATGCCAGCGCCTCGACCGACACCACCGGCGCGCCGGTCTCGTCGAGCACCGCCATGCTACCGGCGGTTTCACCATTCGGCGCAAGGCGTACGCGCAGCGCAGTCGCTCCGGTTTGGTAGCGGCGCACGCCGTTCCAGCTGAACAGCATCAAGCCGCGCCCCTCGCCCTCTTGGCCCAGCAGCATCGCTCCGCCCTGTACGGCCGCGTCAAACAGCGCCGGGTGAATCCCGAAGCGAGCCGCCTGCTCAGCCGTCTGCTCATCCAAGGCAACCTCCGTGAAGAGCTCCTCGCCACGCCGCCACGCCGCTCGGATGCCCATGAAGGAAGGCCCATAAGCGAACCCCACTTCGGCGATACGGTCGTAGAAGGCTTCGGTGTCGAGTGGTTCGGCGTCGGTGGGTGGCCAGGGTTCGGCGGCTAGCCGCTGGATGGCCTCCGAGGGGACAGAGGACAGACCCGGTGCGAGTGCGCCGCTCGCGTGCCGCGTCCAGCCCGCGGCGTCTTGCTCGCTGTCCTCGTCCTCTACCTGGACACGGGAATAGATCGCGAACGCCCGCTGCCCCGACTCATCAGCCTCCTCGACCAACAACTGCAACTGCACAGGACGCTCCTCAAGCACAAGCGGAGCTTCAAGCGTGAGCTCTTGCAACACCTCACACTCAATCTCCGCGCCAGCAGTCAACGCAAGCTCGACATACGCCGTACCCGGCAAAACAGCGAGATCCATCAACACATGATCCGCGACCCAAGGATGACTGGCCTTCGATACGCGCCCAGTGAATAGCCATTCATCGCGCTCACCCGCCAACCTCACCGACGCCCCAAACAACGGATGCCCAGCATCACGCAACCCAGCCGCCCGCAAATCACCCACCCCAACACCAGACCCAAGCCAAAAACGCTCACGCTGAAACGCATAAGTCGGCAAATCCACACCCCGCGCACCCCGCCCCGCGAACAACTCCCCCCACTCAACCCGCACACCAGCACAATGCGCACCCGCCAAAAACGCCACAAACGACTCCACCTCACCACGATCCCGATACAACGCCGCCCCCACAAACGCAGCCCCCTCAACCTCCGGACTCAAACACCCACCCACCGCCGCCGCAAGCACCCCATCCGGACCCACCTCCAAAAACCGCGTCACACCACAACGCTCAAGCTCCCCAACCCCATCCGCGAACCGCACCGCCTCCCGCGCATGACGCACCCAATACTCCCCACACCCAAGCTCCCCAACCCCAGCCAACCGCCCCGTCACATTCGACACAACCGGAATCCGCGCCACCCCAAACTCAACCCCATCAGCAACCTCACGAAACTCCCCAAGCATCGGCTCCATCAAAGACGAATGAAACGCATGACTCACACGCAAACGCGTCACCCTACGACCACGCTCACGCCACCCCGCACCCCACCCCTCCAACACACCCACCCCACCAGACACAACAACCGCACGACCACCATTCACCCCAGCAACATCCAAACCCCCAACCCCCACAAGGGACTCCCGCACCTCCACCTCAGACGCCTCCACCGCCAACATCCCCCCACCCACCGGCAACGCACCCATCAACCGACCCCGAGCCGCCACCAAACGACACGCATCCTCAAGCGAAAACACCCCAGCCACACACGCCGCCGACAACTCCCCAACCGAATGACCCATCACAAAATCAGGCCTCACACCAAACGACCCCAACAACCTAAACAACGCCACCTCCACCGCAAACAACCCAGCCTGCGCAAACTCCGTCCCATCCAACAACCCAACCCCACCACCAACACCACCACCAACACCCTCACCACCACCATCAACCCCACCACCAGACAACAAACCACCAACCCCACCATCAACCCCAACCCCCAACCCGCCACCAACCACCCCATCAACCCCATCAACGCCAAACACCACATCCCTCAACGACCGCCCCAGCAACCCATCAAACACCCCACAAACCTCATCAAACGCCTCCCCAAACACCGGAAAAACCCCACACAACTCACGACCCATCCCCACCCGCTGCGCCCCCTGCCCCGTAAACAAAAACGCAGTCAAACCACCCCCCACAACACCCCCACCAACAACACCCCCACCAAACTCCCCACGCGACAACCCACGCAAACCCTCCAACAACCCCCCACGCCCACCACCAACCACCACCGCACGACGCTCCAACTGCGCCCGAGAACACGCCAACGAAAACGCCACATCAACTGGCGCGAGCTCCGGCGCAGCCCGAAGATGGGCATACAAACGACCAGCCTGCGCGCGCAACGCTGGCTCGCTCTTGCCCGAGAGCAACAACGGCAGGACAGGCAGCTCGGGAGCGTGCTCATGAGAGGAGACCTCCGCCTGCTCGGGCGGCGCCTCCTCGAGGATCACGTGCCCGTTAGTGCCGCTAATCCCGAACGAGGACACCGCCGCTCTGCGCGGGCGCTCGCCCCGCGGCCACGGCACCGGCTCAGTCAACAGCCGCACAGCGCCCGCAGTCCAATCCACATGCGAAGAAGGCGCATCCACATGCAGCGTCGTTGGCAACAGCTCATTACGCAGCGCCATCACCATCTTGATCACACCAGCAACCCCAGCCCCACACCCCGTATGGCCGATATTCGACTTCACCGAGCCCAGCCACAACGGATCGCCCGTGCGCTCCACCCCATATGTCGCCAGCAACGCCTGCGCCTCAATCGGATCGCCAAGCGTCGTACCCGTCCCATGACCCTCCACCACATCCACCTCACCCGCCGCAACACCCGCATTCGCGAGCGCAGCCTTAATCACACGTTCCTGCGAAGGACCATTCGGAGCCGACAACCCATTACTCGCCCCATCCTGATTCACAGCACTGCCACGCACCACAGCAAGCACCCGACGACCAGCCCGACGCGCATCCGACAAACGCTCCAACAACACCAAACCCGCACCATCAGAAAAACCCACACCATCCGCGCCATCAGCGAACGACTTGCAACGCCCATCCGCCGCCAAACCACGCTGCCGCGCAAAACTGACATAGAGATCGGGGCTGGTCATCAAGGTGACGCCACCCGCCAGCGCCATCGAGCACTCACCCTGGCGCAACGCGTTACACGCCAGATGCAGCGCCACCAACGAAGCCGAACACGCCGTATCGACCGTCACCGCCGGACCCTCCAACCCATACACATACGCCAACCGACCCGAGAACACGCTGGAGGCGGTGCCCGTCACGCGAAAGCTCTCCAGCTCGTCCGGCATTTGCGAGGCGTAAGTCGACGCCGAGCCCCCGACGAACACCCCGGTTTCGCTGCCACGCAACGTCACCGGGGCGATACGCGCATCCTCGAACGCCTCCCACGCCGCTTCCAACAGCAGCCGCTGCTGCGGATCCATCGCCAGCGCCTCATGCGGGCTGATCCCGAAGAAGCGGGCGTCGAACTCGGCGGCGTCATACAGAAAACCGCCCTCCCGGGCATAACACGCACCAGAGCTCTCGGGATCGGGGTTATACAAGCGCTCAAGCTCCCAGCCACGATCCTCCGGGAACCCGCCAATCGCATCCCGACCCTCCACCACCAGCTCCCACAACTCCCGCGGAGAGCGCACGCTCCCCGGAAAACGACAGCTCATGCCAACAATCGCGATCGGCTCCTCGGAGCGCTTCCTGATGCGTGTGACAGACGCGCCACGCGTGCTGTCCTGCATGCGTGAACGCACATGCCTGGCGACGGCGGCTGGGGTCGGATGGTCGAAGACCAGCGTCGCGGGCAAACGTAGCCCGGTCTCTCGGGTGAGGTGGTTGCGCAACTCGATCGCATCCAGCGAATCGAAGCCGAGCTCGTTGAACGACAGCTCAGGATCGACCGCGCCCGGCGAGTCGTAGCCCCGCACGGCGGCCACTTGGCCACCCACCAGCGCCAAGATCGCACTATCCCAATCGGCTTCGGGCAACTCTTTGAGCCGACGCGCGAGCGAGCTCTCGGCCTCGCCGGCACGACGCGTGGCTGCCGGGACCAGGCCCCACAGCAGCGACGGCAACACACCGGCACGCGCCTGCGAGCGAAGCGCGGCAGTGCTGAGCGCCACCGGCACCAACAACGGCCTCGCCGCGGCACGCGCCCGGTCAAAGAGCTCCAAGCCCTGCTCGGCCGTGAACGCCACCACGCCCATGCGCTGCAGCCGCATGCTATCCGTCGCCCCGACCTCGTCAACCATTCCCCCCTCTCCCACCCAGGGACCCCACGCCAAAGAGCGCCCGGGCAGACCCTCGGCGCGGCGTCGCTGAGCGAGCGCGTCCAGCGCAGCGTTCGCGGCCGCATAGTTGCCCTGGCCCGGCAACCCGGCGATCCCCGCGAACGACGAGAACAGCACGAAGTCGACCAGCTCAAGCTCCCGCGTGAGCTCATCCAGATGCAGCGCCGCATCGACCTTGGGCGCCAGCACACGCTCCACCTGCTCCGGGGAGAGCGTCGTGATCACTCCGTCATCGAGCACGCCCGCGGCGTGGATCACGACACGCAAAGGATGCTCCCGCGGGATCGATGCGAGCAAGTCCGACAGCTGTGCACGATCGGCGGCGTCGCACGCCGCCACCTCGGCCTCACAGCCCAGCTCACGCAACTCCCCCACCAGCTCGGCAGCGCCCGCCGCCTGACTGCCACGGCGACTCACCAGCAGCAGATGGCCCACGCCGTGCTCTCGCGCCAGATGCCGCGCAAGCTGAGCACCCAGCGCGCCCGTACCGCCCGTGATCAAAACCGTACCCCGCGAATCGAACGGCCCAACCACACCCCCAGCCTCTAGCTCGTCATCCTGGCCGTCGGTAGCCGACCCCGCCTCGCCCTCAACGCCAGACACCTCGACCGGCACTCGCACGAGACGCGGCACATGGATCTGACCCTCGCGCACCGCCAGCCGTGGCTCCATCGAGGACAGCGCGCCGGCAAGTGTCCGCCACGACGCCTCGCCACCATCCACATCGAGCAGCTGCAAGCGACCAGCCTGCTCCGACTGCGCGCTGCACCCCAAACCCCAGCAGGCAGCCTCGACCAACCCCGGCGTCTCGCCTACGCTTGTGGCCACCGCACCCCGGCTGACGATCGCCAAACGCACTGCCGCCAACCGCTCGTCCCTAAGCCATCGCTGAAGCAGCCCCAGAGTTTCACCGAGCGCCACCCGCACCCGCTCGGCGATCTCCTCGGCGCCGGCTGACACAGACACCGCGGCCGCCCCGCCCTCCACGCCGGTCGGAGCCGCGACCAGCACCACATCCGGGGCCGGCGCGCCAGCCCCGACCGCCTCGCCCAACGCCCTCAGATCGCTGTAGCGCTCCTCAATACCCGGAACATCGAGCCCGCCGAGCGCCGCCACCCGCGGCTGCCCGCTCGCCGAGTCATCCTCCGCCTCCACCCAATCCAGGCCAAATAGGCAGTCACGCACCCGCCGGCCGACACCGGTGAGCTGCCGCGCCTCCACCGGACGGTATGACAGCGAGTCGACCGATATCACCGGCGCGCCGGTCTCGTCTAGCGCGGCCACGCTCCACGCCGACCCCGCGGCGGCGGTTACCCGCACCCGCAATGAGGACGCGCCGCTCGCGTAACGGCGCACACCGCTCCAGCTGAACAGCATCGCTCCGCGCCCCGCGCCGCCGCCCTCGGCTCCCTCCCACAAGACGGTCGCTCCACCCTGCAGCGCGGCGTCGAACAGCGCGGGGTGGATTTGAAAGCGCGCGGCTTCGTCGGCTTGGGGCCATTCGAGCGCGACCTCGGTAAAAAGCTCCTCGCCCCGCCGCCACGCTGCACGGATTCCCGTGAATGCCGGGCCATAGGCGAACCCGGCGGCACTCAAGCGATCGTAGAGCTGATCGACATCGAGTGGCTCGGCGCCCGCCGGCGGCCAGTTCTCGGCGGCGAGCCGCTCGATCGACTCCGCAGGGGTGGACGAGAGGCCGGGAGCCAGCACGCCGCTTGCGTGGCAGGTCCACCCGGCCGGCTCCGGGTCGCCGCCGGCCGCGGCCTCGCCTTGCGGGCGCGAGTGGATCACGAACGCGCGCCGCCCCGACTCATCGGCCTCCTCTACCTGCAGTTGCAGGTCGAAAGCGGCTTCGCTCTCGAGCACGAGCGGCGCCTGCAGGGTCAACTCCTCGATCGTCTCGCATCCGATCTCGGCGCCGGCGGCGAGCGCGAGCTCAACACACGCTGTGCCTGGCATAACCACCGTATCCAGGAGCACGTGATCGCCCACCCACGGCTGGCTCTCGATCGATACGCGCCCAGTGAATAGCCATTCATCGCGCTCACCCGCCAACCTCACCGACGCCCCAAACAACGGATGCCCAGCATCACGCAACCCAGCCGCCCGCAAATCACCCACCCCAACACCAGACCCAAGCCAAAAACGCTCACGCTGAAACGCATAAGTCGGCAAATCCACACCCCGCGCACCCCGCCCCGCGAACAACTCCCCCCACTCAACCCGCACACCAGCACAATGCGCACCCGCCAAAAACGCCACAAACGACTCCACCTCACCACGATCCCGATACAACGCCGCCCCCACAAACGCAGCCCCCTCAACCTCCGGACTCAAACACCCACCCACCGCCGCCGCAAGCACCCCATCCGGACCCACCTCCAAAAACCGCGTCACACCACAACGCTCAAGCTCCCCAACCCCATCCGCGAACCGCACCGCCTCCCGCGCATGACGCACCCAATACTCCCCACACCCAAGCTCCCCAACCCCAGCCAACCGCCCCGTCACATTCGACACAACCGGAATCCGCGCCACCCCAAACTCAACCCCATCAGCAACCTCACGAAACTCCCCAAGCATCGGCTCCATCAAAGACGAATGAAACGCATGACTCACACGCAAACGCGTCACCCTACGACCACGCTCACGCCACCCCGCACCCCACCCCTCCAACACACCCACCCCACCAGACACAACAACCGCACGACCACCATTCACCCCAGCAACATCCAAACCCCCAACCCCCACAAGGGACTCCCGCACCTCCACCTCAGACGCCTCCACCGCCAACATCCCCCCACCCACCGGCAACGCACCCATCAACCGACCCCGAGCCGCCACCAAACGACACGCATCCTCAAGCGAAAACACCCCAGCCACACACGCCGCCGACAACTCCCCAACCGAATGACCCATCACAAAATCAGGCCTCACACCAAACGACCCCAACAACCTAAACAACGCCACCTCCACCGCAAACAACCCAGCCTGCGCAAACTCCGTCCCATCCAACAACCCAACCCCACCACCAACACCACCACCAACACCCTCACCACCACCATCAACCCCACCACCAGACAACAAACCACCAACCCCACCATCAACCCCAACCCCCAACCCGCCACCAACCACCCCATCAACCCCATCAACGCCAAACACCACATCCCTCAACGACCGCCCCAGCAACCCATCAAACACCCCACAAACCTCATCAAACGCCTCCCCAAACACCGGAAAAACCCCACACAACTCACGACCCATCCCCACCCGCTGCGCCCCCTGCCCCGTAAACAAAAACGCAGTCAAACCACCCCCCACAACACCCCCACCAACAACACCCCCACCAAACTCCCCACGCGACAACCCACGCAAACCCTCCAACAACCCCCCACGCCCACCACCAACCACCACCGCACGACGCTCCAACTGCGCCCGAGAACACGCCAACGAAAACGCCACATCAACCAACTCACACCCAGAATCACCCTCCAAAAACGAACACAAACGCGCCGCCTGCGCACACAACGCCCCCTCACTCCTCCCCGAAACCAACAACGGCACCACCGGCAACCCAGGCAACACCCCAGCATCGCCCTCCTGCTCGGTAGACGCCGGCGCCTCCTCGATGATCATGTGCGCGTTCGTGCCGCTGATCCCAAACGAAGACACCCCAGCCCTGCGCGGGCGCTCCCCGCGGGGCCAGGCCTCAGCCTCCGTCAGCAGCTTGAGCGATCCCATCGACCAATCGATGTGGGGTGAGGGCTCGTCCACGTGCAGCGTCTGCGGCAGCAGTTCGTTGCGCAGCGCCAACACCATCTTGATCAGCCCGCCGACCCCGGCCGCGATCGAGGTGTGGCCGATATTCGACTTGATCGACCCAACCCGTGGCGGATGGTCAGCGCGCCGCTGCCCGTAGGTGGCGAGCAGAGCATGGGCCTCGATCGGGTCGCCAAGCGTCGTGCCCGTGCCGTGCGCCTCCACCGCGTCGATATCGTCCGTCGAGAGGCCAGCGTTGGCAAGCGCCCGGAGGATCACGCGTTCCTGGGAGGGCCCGTTGGGAGCGGTCAGGCCGTTACTCGCCCCATCCTGGTTGACGGCGCTGCCACGGACCAGCGCAATCACCCTGTGCCCATGCCGGCGCGCCTCGGAGAGACGCTCCAGCACCACCAGACCGACGCCCTCGCCGAAGCCCGTTCCGTCGGCGCTGGCCGAGAACGCCTTGCAGCGCCCGTCGGGCGCCAAGCCGCGCTGACGGCTGAACTCGACCAACAGGAGCGGAGTGGACATTACGGAGACACCCCCCGCTAGCGCCAGCGAGCATTCGTCCTTGCGCAGCGCCGCGCACGCGAGGTGGATCGCCACCAACGCGGAGGAGCAAGCGGTGTCGATGGTCATAGCCGGGCCCTCGAGCCCGAGGGTGTAAGCCACGCGGCCCGACACGACGCTGGTGGCGGTGCCACTCAAGCGCAGGCCCTCGAGCTCCCCGGCGGCCTGCAGTTCGTAGTCCGACGCACCGGCGCCGGCGAACACCCCGGTCTCCGTGCCACGCAGCGTCAACGGGTCAATCCCGGCGTCCTCCAACGCCTCCCACGCCGCTTCCAACAGCAGCCGCTGCTGCGGATCCATCGCCAGCGCCTCATGCGCGCCGATGCCAAAGAAGCCGGCATCGAAGTCGGCGAGGTCGTGGAGGAACCCGCCCTCCCGGGCGTACGCGGATCCCTGGTTTTCGGGATCTGGATCGTATAGCTGCTCGAGGTCCCAACCGCGGTTGGTGGGCAAGCCGCCGATTGCATCCCCGCCCGTGGCCAGTAGCTCCCATAGCTCACCAGGCGAGCGGGCAGGCCCCGGGAATCGGCAGCTCATGCCGACGATCGCAATCGGCTCGCTCGCGCGGGCATGCAGCCGCTGGTTCTCCTGGCGCAGCTGTTCGCGTTCCTTGAGAGAGGCTCGCAGCGCCTCCAGCACCTGGTCGGATGCGCTCACTCCTGGCCTCCCGTCGGCTCAACCGATCCGTCAGCCCCAAGGGCCATGCGGACCAGGGTGTCGGCGTCCATCTCGTCGATCGCGGCGTGATCGTCCGCGGTGGACGAGGATCCTCCGTGCGCCCCGCCCGCAAGTTTCACCAGCTGTTCGTACAAACCTGACTCGAGCAGGCGAACGATCGGGATCGAGGCGAGCAGCTGGCGGATGTCCAACTCCCCCGTGCCCGTGCTCGTGCCGGTGCCTTTGCTCTTCTCGGTGTCGGCCTCGGGGACCACCTTGCGGATCAGGTAGCCGGCGACCGCGGCTGAGTTGGGGTAGTCGAAGATCAGCGTCGAGGGAAGCCGCAGACCGGTCGCCTGGGCCAGGCGGTTGCGCAGCTCGACGGCACCCAGCGAGTCGAACCCGAGTTCTTTGAACGCCCGCTGCGCGTCGATCGCGTACGGCGAGTCGTGTCCCAACACCGAGGCGGCCTGGGCGAGCACCAGCTGCCGCACAACCGCCTCCCGCTCGGCCTCCGGCACGCCGGCCAGCTGCCGCGCGAGCGAGCCCGCGACGCCGCGCTCCCGGTTGGCCGTGCGGCGCACCATCTCGCGCAGCAGCGCGGGCAGTGTCCCCGCGCCAGCTTGAGCGCGCAGCGCCGCCATGTCCAGCCGCACCGGCAGCACCAGCGCGTGCGTGGTGCCGCGAGCCACGTCGAACAGCTCGGGGCCGTTGGCGAACGTGAGGAACCCCTGGCGTGCAATCCGCGCCCTGCCCGCCTCGCCGAGGCCGCCGGTCATGCCGCTCGTCTGCTCCCACAACCCCCACGCGAGCGACTGACCGGCAAGCCCGCGCGTCTGGCGCACCTGCGCTAGCGCATCCAGGAAGGCATTGGCCGCCGCATAGTTGCCCTGACCCGGGGTCCCGAACAGGCCGGCCGCCGATGAGAACAAGGCGAACTCGGCAAGCCCCAGGTCCTCCGTCAGCTCGTGCAGGTTCAGCGCCCCATCGACCTTCGGGCGCATCACGCGCTCCACCTGCTCGGCGCTCAACGACTCCAGCAGGCCGTCGTCGAGCACGCCCGCCGCGTGAATCACCGAGATCAGGGGATGCTCGGCGGGGATCGAGGCGAGCAGCTCGACAGCTTGCTCGCGGTCGGCGACGTCACACGCCACCACGCGCGCTTCACAGCCAAGCTCCGCCAGTGCCGCCACCAGCTCGCTCGCACCCTCCGCATCGGGCCCGCCGCGGCTCGTCAGCAGCAGGTACCTGACACCGCGCACGGCGGCCAGCCGATGCGCAACGAGCGCCCCCAGGCGGCCGGTGCCCCCCGTGATCAGCACGGTGCCCTCAGGATCCGCAGGCTGAGGGATCGTGAGCACGATCTTGCCGATGTGACGAGCCTCCCGCAGGAAGCGAAACGCCTCCACCCCGCGGCGCACATCCCATGTCGCGATCGGGGCGTGCGTGAGGACGCCCCGATCGAACAGCACGAGCAGCTCCTGCAGCATCTGCTGGATCCGCGCGGGCCCCGCCTCGATCAGGTCGAACGCGCGGTAGCGCACACCGGCGTGTTCCTCGGCGATTTGCTCCGCGTCGCGGAGGTCGGTCTTGCCCATCTCGACAAAGCGCCCCCCTTGCGGAAGCAGTCGCAACGAGGCGTCCGTGAACTCGCGGGCGAGGGCGTTCAGGACGACGTTCATGCCCTTGCCCTCGCTCGCATGCAGGAACCTCTGCTCGAAGTCGAGGTCGCGCGAAGACCCGATGTGCTCGGCGTCCAGTCCGAGCTCGGACAACACCGCCGCCTTGGCGGGGCTCGCGGTCGCGAACACCTCCGCGCCGAGATGACGCGCGATCTGCAGCGCCGCCGTGCCGACGCCGCCCGTCGCCGCGTGGAGGAGCAGTGACTCGCCGCGCTGCAGCCCAGCGAGGTCGACGAGCGCGTAGTAGGCCGTCAGGTACACGATCGGAACCGCCGCCCCCTGCACAAACGACCACCCCTCGGGCAGCGGCACGACCAGCTCGCGGTAGGTCACCGCGACAGGACCAAACGACTCCTGCACCAAGCCCATCACGCGATCGCCCGGCGCGAGATCGTCCACCCCCTCACCGACCTCGAGCACCACGCCGGCGCCCTCGCTGCCGATCACCTCTTCGCCCGGGTACAGCCCGAGCGCGATCAGCACGTCGCGGAAATTCAGCCCGCCCGCGTGCACCGCGACCCGCACCTGGCCGGCGCCGAGCGGCGCATATGCGGGCGGGCTCGCCATCAGGGCGAGGTCGTCAAGCGTGCCACCGCGCCCGACTCCGAGATGCCAGCGCTCCTCCCCGGCGGGCGCAAGCAGCGTTCCGGGACCCTCCAGCGCCATCAGCCGCGGTGCGTAGGCGCGATCGCCGCGCAGCGCCAACTGCGGCTCCCCCGCGTCGAGCAGCTCCAGCCATCCGACGCCGCCGCCGCCGGATGCGGAGTCCACGGCCGCAGGATCGCGGTCGACGATCTGAAAGTGGCCGGGATGCTCGGATTGGGCGGTGCGCAACAGGCCCCACAGCGGCGCGGCGAGCAGGTCAGGCGCCTCTGTCTCGTCGATGGCGACCGCGCCGCTGGTGAGGAGCACCAACTGGACTTCCTCCAGATCGGGATGGGCAAGCCATGTCTGCAGCAGTTCGAGCATCTGCTGTGTGGTGGCGCGCGCCGCCTGCGCGACGTCGCCCGCGCCGCCCACCGGCGCCACGGCGAACACCACGTTGGGTGCAGGCGCGCCGGCCTCAAGCGCCTCGATTAGCGCCCAGAGATCCACGTGGCGCTCGCCCTCGATGCCCGCCAGCTCCAGCTCGCCGAGCAGGGCGAATCGCTGCGGCTGCCCGCCAGCCACAGGTGGAATCGGCACCTCGCTCCACTGCAGCCGATGCAACGACTCGTAGCTGCGGCAATGCCCCCGCTTGAGGAGGCCCGCCTCGATCGGACGGACGGCGAGCGAGTCCACAGTCAGAGCCGGCTCCCCGGCGCCGTCGAACGCGACCAGGCTCAGCGTGCTGCCCTCGCGTGTGAGGTGTACGCGGAGCGAGGATGTGCCGCTGTTGTGGAGGGTTACGCCGCTGAGGGAGAATGGCAGTGCTTGGCCGCCGGGGGCGAGTTCTTCGCGCCACTCCAGTAGGCCTGTGTGTAGCGCGGCGTCTAGTAGTGCGGGGTGGATGCCGTACCGTGTGGCCTCGTGCGCGGTGTCTTGCTCTAGGGCGACCTCGGCGTAGATCTCGCCGTCCTTGTGCCACGCTGCCCGTACGCCTTGGAATACCGGGCCGTACTCGAACCCTGCCTCTGAGAGACGGTCGTAGAGGAACTCGACATCGAGCTCCTCAGCACCTGCGGGCGGCCACTGTGACCCCAGTCGCGCGATCGATCGCGCGGTCCGCTCTTGGATTGCGGGGTCGCTCTCGGCGAGCAGCGTTCCGCTTGCGTGCCGTGTCCAGCCGCCCGCCTCGCTCTGATCAGCCTCGCTCTGCCATCCAGTCCCGTTCTGGCCATCAGCCCCGGCCTGGCCGTCAGCCTCGGCCTGGCCCCCAGCCCTAGCCTCGCTCTCCGGTGCGGCTTGGGTCTGTGGCCTGGAGTAGACCGTTACCTCGCGGCGGCCGTCCTCCTCGGGCTCACCGACCACGACCTGCAACTGCACCGCGACACCCTTGGTAAGGACCAGCGGCGCTTGCAGCAACAGCTCCTCTACAACCTCACAACCCGTCGCTCTTCCCGCCGCCAACACAAGCTCAAGGAAACCCGTCCCAGGCAGCAACACCGTATCCAACACCGCGTGATCGGCAAGCCACGCCTGCGAATCCAACGACAAGCGGCCCGTAAACAGCCAGCCCTCGCCACCCGCGACCTGGACCGCCGCACCCAACAACGGGTGATCAGCGGCACCCACCCCCATCCCGCTGGCATCACCAACACCCACCCCAGCAGTCAGCCAATACCGCTCTCGCTGGAAAGCATAAGTCGGCAGACCAACCCGCCGCGCGCCACTACCCGCAAAGAAACACCCCCAGTCAACAGGCACACCGCATACCCACGCCTCCGCCAGCGAACGCACAAACCGCCCCATCCCACCCTCACCACGACGCAACGAACCAACCACCCCAACACGCCCCTCAACACCCAAATCCTCAAGCGTCTCCCCCACCGCGACCGACAACACCGGATGCGGACTGACCTCCACAAACGCATTCGTCTCGCCCGCTAACGCACGCACAGCCTCCTCAAACCGCACCCGCTCACGCAAACTCCGATACCAATACGCCCCATCCAGGCCAGAGGTGTCAAAGAACTCACCTGTCGCCGCAGAGCAGAACGGCACACCGGACGACACCGGCTCCAACCCACCCAAAGCATCCAACAAGTCGTCCCGCAACTCCTCAACCGCCGCGGAATGAGACGCATAGTCCACAGCCACACGCCGCGCCCACACACCATCACCCTCACACGCCACCAAAAACTCATCCAGCGCCCCAGCCTCACCCGACACAACCACCGCCGACGGACCATTCACAGCCGCCACACTCAACCGCTCACCCCAACCAGCGACCCGCTCCCGCACCCGATCGACGCCCAACGCCACACTCACCATCCCCCCACGACCCGACAACACCTCACCCAACAACCGACTACGCAACACCACCACCCGCGCCGCATCCTCAAGCGACAAGCCGCCAGCCACATAGGCAGCCGCGATCTCCCCCTGCGAATGCCCCACCACCGCACCCGGCAACACACCAAACGAACGCCACAACGCCGCCAACGACACCATCACCGCAAACGACACCGGCTGCACCACATCCACCCGCTCCAAGCCGGGCGCACCCCCCACACCACGCAACACATCCTCGATCCGCCAATCGACCAGCCCGGCAAACGCCTCCTCACACGCCCTCAACGACTCCCCAAACACAGCCGAGGAGTCCAACAACTCCCTCGCCATCCCCTCCCACTGCGCGCCCTGCCCAGGAAACACAAACACCGTCCTGCCCTCACGAGCCATCCCACGCACAACGCCCTCGCCGGCCTCACCCCCCGCCAACACCTCCAACCCCCGCACCAACTCCCCACGACCCCCACCCAACACCACACCACGATCCTCAAACACCGCACGACCCTCAACCAGCGAAAACGCCACATCCAACAAACCCCCACCACCAATACCCACACCACCATCAACACCAACAGCACCACCACCACCACCAGCGCCAACGCCAACGCCAACGCCAACGCCATCAGAATCCGCCCCACCCTCCAACAAAAACTCCCCCAAACGCCCCGCCTGACCACACAACCCCGCCCCACCCCTACCCGACACCAACAACGGCACCACACCACAACCCCACCCACCAGCCACAACCCCACTCCCCGCCATCCCCCCAACCACACCAGGGGCAGCACCCAGCACAGCCTCGCCCCCAGCGGCGACCGGCGACTCGACCAGCGGCTCCTGCACCCGTGGCGGCTCTTCGATAATCACGTGTGCGTTCGTGCCACTGAGCCCGAATGAGGAAACTCCGGCGCGTCGGGGGCGCTCGGTCGCGGGCCACGGCTGAGGCTCAGTGAGTAGGGCAACCTCGCCAGCCGACCAATCCACCTGCGGCGACGGCGCATCGACATGCAACGTCGGCGGCAGCAACTCATGCTCAAACGCCTTCACCATCTTGATCACACCCGCCACACCCGCCGCCGCCTGCGAATGACCAATATTCGACTTGATCGACCCCAACCACAACGGACCCGACTCACGCCCCTGCCCATACGTCCCAAGCAACGCCTGCGCCTCAATCGGATCACCCAAAGTCGTACCCGTACCATGCGCCTCGACCACATCGACCTCACCCGCAGAGAGCCCCGCGTCCGCAAGCGCACCACGGATCACACGCTCCTGAGAAGGACCATTCGGAGCCGACAACCCATTACTCGCCCCATCCTGGTTGACCGCACTACCACGCACCACCGCCAACACCCGATGACCCAGCCGCAGCGCGTCCGAAAGACGCTCCACCACAAGCAAACCAGCCCCATCAGAAAAACCAGCCCCATCAGCCGCAGCAGCAAACGACTTGCACCGCCCATCCCGCGACAAACCCCGCTGACGACTGAACCCGACATACACCCTCGGACTGAACAACACCGTCACACCACCAGCCAACGCCAGCGAACACTCACCACCACGCAACGCCTGACACGCCAAATGCAACGCCACCAACGACGACGAACACGCCGTATCAACCGACACCGCCGGACCCTCAAACCCAAACGTATAAGACACCCGGCCCGACACCACACTCCCCGCCGAACCAAGCAGCATGTAACCCTCGGCCTGCTCACCTGCCGAACCCGAACCAACACCAATCGAAAGCCCGTAATCGCTGGGAATCACGCCCGCGAACACCCCCGTTTGGCTGCCCCGCAGCGACGCAGGATCGATCCCCGCATCCTCGAGCGCTTCCCATGCGCCTTCCAGCAGCAGTCGCTGTTGCGGATCCATGGCCAGCGCCTCGCGGGGGCTGATGCCGAAGAAGTCCGCGTCGAAGTCGCCTGCGTCCTCTAGGAACCCACCATCACGCACATAGCTCTTACCGGGACGATCGGGATCGATGTCATACAACCTCTCGAGGTCCCAGCCGCGGTTGGTGGGGAAGCCTGTGATGGCGTCTTTGCTTTGTGCGACGAGTTCCCATAGTTGTTGTGGGGTGTGGGCTGATCCGGGGTAGCGGCAGCTCATGCCGACGATCGCGATTGGCTCGTCGTTGCTTGTGTGTTTGCGTGCTGGGACCCCGGTGGCGTGTGCTTGGCTTTGGTTTTGGCTGTCTATTAGTGAGCGCAGTAGGCCGGCGATGGCGGCGCAGTTGGGGTAGTCGAATACGAGTGTCGCGGGTAGCCGTACGCCTGTGGCTTGTGTCAGCCGGTTACGTAGTTCGACCGCGCCGAGCGAGTCGAACCCGAGCTCTTTGAATGCCCGCTCCGGGTCGACCGCGCTGGCTGACTCGTGGCCTAGTATCGCGGCGGCCTGGCCACGCACGACCTCTAGCACCACTGCGTCCCACTCGCTCTCCGGGATGCCCGCCAGCCGCCGCGCCAGCGACCCACCGCTGCCGCCGCGCTGCCGCCGCGCCGGGACCCGCACCAGGCCACTCAACAACGCCGGCAACACACCAACGCGGGCTTGCGCGCGCAGCCCCGCGAGATCCAAACGCGCCGCGACCAACGAACCCTCGCCGGTACCCCGACCCTCATCGAGCAGCCCCAACGCCTGCTCGGAGGAAAGCGCCGCGATCCCCTGACGGGCGATCCTCGCCCTACCAGCCTCACCAAGACCCTCAGTCAAACCACTCGCTTGCTCCCACAACCCCCACGCAAGCGAGACCCCAGCAAGCCCCCCCGCGCGGCGCACCTGCGCCAACGCATCCAAAAACGCGTTCGCCGCCGCATAATTCCCCTGCCCCGCACCACCCACAACACCCGCCGCGGAGGAAAACAACACAAACTCAGCGAGCCCGAGATCCTTCGTCAGCTCATGCAAATGAAGCGCCGCATCGACCTTCGGAGCCAACACCTCCTCCAGCTGCTCACCCGACAACGCCTCGATCATCCCATCCCGCACCACGCCAGCCGTATGCACCACACCAGTCAACGGGAACTCCGGCGACACCAGCTCGATCAACTCCCGCACCTGGTCCCGGTCACAAACATCGCACGCCACGACGCTCGCCTCACAACCCAGCCCAGCCAGCTCACCCACAAGCTCGCTCGCGCCCTGCGCCTCCATCCCGCTACGACTCGCCAACAACAAACGCGCCACCCCGTGCTCGCCCGCCAAATGACGAGCCACCAAAGCACCCAACGCGCCCGTACCACCCGTCACCAACACCGTCCCATCCACACCCCAACCAGGCACCCCACCCGGCTCAACCACGACCCGCTCAAGCCGCGGCACAAACACACACCCACCCCTCACCGCCAACTGCGACTCACTGGACCCCAACAACCCAACCAAACCCACACCACCCACCACACCATCAGAACCCACACCACCAGCCTCACCAGAACCACCAACCCCACCCACACCCTCCAGGTCGACGATCACGAAACGATCGGGATGCTCCGACTGAGCGCTACGCAACAAACCCCACACCGACGCGCCAACCAGATCGGGAACCTCGCCATCCCCCACCGCCACCGCGCCTCTCGTCACAAACACCAGCCGCGAATCAACCAACTCCGGCTGCGCCAACCACCCCCGCAACAACCCAAGCACACCCTGCACACCAGCACGCACAGCACCAGCCACCCCACCCACCACACCAGCCCCGCCAGCCTCCTCCACTGAGACAAACACAACACCAGGCACCCCCGCACCATCCGCAACCGCCCCCACAAGCCCCTCAAGATCCGCATAGCGCTCACACTCACCACCAGCCAACCCACCTTCGAGCCCTTCGAGGTCGCCGAGGATCGCCGCACCCAGCTGCTCACCCATCACCGTGAGCGCGGACGGAGCGCCCGCTACGGGCTGCTCTACCCACGCGGTCTTCAAAAGCGAACCGCCCTCCTCGCGCCCACCACGCAACTGCGCCGTCTCGAGGGGTCGTAGCGCGAGCGAACCTACCGACACGACCAGCTCCCCCGCCTCATCAAACGCAGCCAACCTCACCTCGCTGCCCCCACCAGAGCGAGCCGAGTCGCTTCCCTCCACACGCCCCAGGCGCACCCGCAGCAAAGACATACCCTCACGCCGCAAACTCACACCACCCAACGCGAACGGCAACGCCACACCACCAAGATCAGACCCATCGGCCTCCTCCAGCAAAAACAGCCCATGCAACGCCGCGTCCAACAATGCCGGGTGAATCCCAAACCGTGCAGCCTCCTCCTCAGCATCACCCTCCAAAGCGACCTCGGCATAAACCTCGCCGTCCTTGCGCCACGCCGCCTGCACACCCTGGAACACCGGGCCATACCCAAACCCAGCCTCCGAGAGACGGTCATAAAGGAACTCGACATCCAGCTCCTGCGAGCCCGCCGGCGGCCACTGCGACCCCAACCCCACAACCAACCCAGCCGCCTCGCCAACCAACCCAGCCGCCTCGCCAACCAACCCAGCCGCCTCGCCGATCGCCGCCTCGCTCTCAACCAGCGTCCCGCTCGCGTGCCGCGTCCAACCCCCAGCCCCGCCCAGGCCACCAGCCCCAATCTCACCCTCCGACCCACCCCCAGCCTCGCCCTGCCCCCGACCCCCCTCAACATCATCCTGCGGACGGGAATAAACCACCACCCGACGACGACCATCCCCATCGGGCTCCCCAACAGAAACCTGCACCTGCACCGCAACACCCCGCGCAAAGACAAGCGGCGCCTGCAACATCAACTCCTCCACCACCCCACAACCCACCGCGCTACCCGCCGCCAACACAAGCTCAAGGAAACCCGTCCCCGGCAACAACACCGTATCCAACACCGCGTGATCAGCAAGCCACCCCTGCGAATCCAACGACAACCGGCCAGTGAACAACCAACCCTCCCCACCCGCAACCTGCACCGCCGCACCCAACAACGGATGATCCGACACACCCAACCCAGCACCCCTCACATCACCCACACCAACCCTCGGCACAAGCCAATACCGCTCCCGCTGAAAAGCATAAGTCGGCAAATCGACCCGCCGCGCACCACTACCAGCAAAGAAACACCGCCAATCCACCGGCACACCACACACCCACGCCTCCGCAAGCGAACGCACAAACCGCCCCATCCCACCCTCACCACGCCGCAACGACCCAACCACCCCAACACGCCCCTCAACACCCAAATCCTCAAGCGTTTCCCCCACCACCCCACCAAACACCGAATGCGGACTCACCTCCACAAACGCGCTCGCATCCCCCGCCAACGCACGCACAGCCTCCTCAAACCGCACCCGCCCACGCAAACTCCGATACCAATACTCCCCATCCAACTCCGCCGTATCCACAAACCCACCCATCGCCGTCGAGAAAAACGGCACCCCACACGACACCGGCTCAATCCCCCTAAGCGCCTCAACCAACGGCTCACGCAACTCCTCAACCGCCGCCGAATGCGACGCATAATCAATCGCCACCCGCCGCGCCCACACACCATCACCCTCACACACCGCCAAAAACTCCTCCAACGCCCCCAACTCACCCGACACCACCACCGCCGACGGACCATTCACACCCGCCACACCCAAACGCCCACCCCAACCCTCCAACAACTCCTCCACCCGACCCAACCCCAACGCCACACTCACCATCCCACCACGACCCGACAACACCTCACCCAACAACCGACTACGCAACACCACCACCCGCGCCGCATCCCCAAGCGACAAACCACCCGCCACACACGCCGCCGTAATCTCCCCCAACGAATGCCCCACCACCACACCCGGCTCCACACCAAACGACCGCCACAACTCCGCCAACGCCACCATCACCGCAAACAACACCGGCTGCACCACATCCTCCCGCCCAAGCCCAGGCGCACCCCCCACACCACGCAACACATCCTCAACCCGCCAATCCACCAACCCTTCCAACGCCACCCCACACACCCTCAACGCATCCGCAAACACCGCCGAGGAATCCAACAACCCGACCGCCATCCCCTCCCACTGCGCACCATGCCCCGGAAACACAAACACCGGCCGCCCACCACCAGCCACACCACGCACCACACCCCCACCAACACCACCACCCGCCAACACACCCAACCCCTCAACCAACCCCCCACCATCCACACCCAACACCACACCACGATCCCCAAACAACGCACGACCATCAACCAACGACCACGCCACATCCAACAAACCCCCACCCACACCAACACCAACACCACCATCCGCCCCACCCACACCAAACCCACCCTCCAACAAAAACTCCCCCAAACGCCCCGCCTGACCACACAACCCCGCCCCACCCCTACCCGACACCAACAACGGCACCACACCACAACCCCACCCACCAGCAGACACGGTCACCTCGCCGCGCTCCGCTTCTGCCGCCACGCCAAGAGCCGTCTCGCCCCCAGCGGCGACCGGCGACTCGACCAGCAGCTCCTCCACCCGCGGCGGCTCTTCGATAATCACATGTGCGTTCGTGCCGCTCATCCCGAACGAAGACACACCGGCGCGTCGGGGGCGCTCGGTCGCGGGCCACGGCTGAGGCTCAGTGAGTAGGGCAACCTCGCCAGCCGACCAATCCACCTGCGGCGAAGGCGCATCGACGTGCAACGTCGGCGGCAGCAACTCATGCTCAAACGCCTTCACCATCTTGATCACACCCGCCACACCCGCCGCCGCCTGCGAATGACCAATATTCGACTTGATCGACCCCAACCACAACGGGCCCGACTCACGCCCCTGCCCATACGTCGCAAGCAACGCCTGCGCCTCAATCGGATCACCCAAAGTCGTACCCGTACCATGCGCCTCAACCACATCGACCTCATCGGGCTCAAGACCGGCACCGGCCAGCGCCCGCCGAATCACCCGTTCCTGCGACGGACCGTTCGGGGCCGTCAAGCCGTTACTGGCCCCGTCCTGGTTGATGGCGCTGCCACGCACCACCCCCAACACCCGGTGGCCCAGCCGCCGTGCATCTGACAACCTCTCCACCACCAGCAGACCAACGCCATCGGAAAAACCCACTCCGTCAGCGCTCGCGGAAAACGACTTGCACCGCCCGTCCCGCGACAAACCCCGCTGGCGGCTGAACCAGACGAAGACCCTCCGATCGCAGAGCACCGCCACGCCACCGGCCAGCGCCAGCGAACACTCACCCTGACGCAGCGCTTGGCACGCCAGGTGCAGGGCCACTAGCGAGGAGGAGCAGGCCGTGTCCACCGACACCGCCGGACCCTCAAACCCAAATGTGTAAGCAACACGACCCGACACCGCGCTATCCATCGAGCCGATCATCAGATGATCGTCCGTTTCGTCGTTCGGTGAGCCATGGCTAGCCGCGGCCCCGTAGGCGCTGTGCATCACGCCCGCGAACACCCCCGTTTGGCTGCCTCGCAGGGATGTCGGGTCGATCCCGGCGCGCTCTAGCGCTTCCCATGCGCCTTCTAGCAGCAGTCGCTGTTGCGGATCCATGGCCAGCGCCTCGCGGGGGCTGATGCCGAAGAAGTCGGCGTCGAAGTCGCCTGCGTCGTCTAGGAACCCGCCCTCACGGGTGTAACTCGTGCCCGGGCGGGCAAGGTCCGGGTCGTATAGGGCCTCGAGGTCCCAGCCGCGGTTGGTGGGGAAGCCTGTGATGGCGTCTTTGCTTTGTGCGACGAGTTCCCATAGTTGTTGTGGGGTGTGGGCTGATCCGGGGTAGCGGCAGCTCATGCCGACGATCGCGATTGGCTCGTCGTTGCTTGTGTGTTTGCGTGCTGGGACCCCGGTGGCGTGTGCTTGGCTTTGGTTTTGGCTGTCTATTAGTGAGCGCAGTAGGCCGGCGATGGCGGCGCAGTTGGGGTAGTCGAATACGAGTGTCGCGGGTAGCCGTACGCCTGTGGCTTGTGTCAGCCGGTTACGTAGTTCGACCGCGCCGAGCGAGTCGAACCCGAGCTCTTTGAATGCCCGCTCCGGGTCGACCGCGCTGGCTGACTCGTGGCCTAGTATCGCGGCGGCCTGGCCACGCACGACCTCTAGCACCACTGCGTCCCACTCGCTCTCCGGGATGCCCGCCAGCCGCCGCGCCAGCGACCCACCGCTGCCGCCGCGCTGCCGCCGCGCCGGGACCCGCACCAGGCCACTCAACAACGCCGGCAACACACCAACGCGGGCTTGCGCGCGCAGCCCCGCGAGATCCAAACGCGCCGCGACCAACGAACCCTCGCCGGTGCCCCTTCCCTCATCGAGCAGCCCCAACGCCTGCTCGGAGGAAAGCGCCGCGATCCCCTGACGGGCGATCCTCGCCCTACCAGCCTCACCAAGACCCTCAGTCAAACCACTCGCTTGCTCCCACAACCCCCACGCAAGCGAGACCCCAGCAAGCCCCCCCGCGCGGCGCACCTGCGCCAACGCATCCAAAAACGCGTTTGCCGCCGCATAGTTCCCCTGCCCCGCACCACCCACAACACCCGCCGCGGAGGAAAACAACACGAACTCCGAAAGCCCGAGATCCTTCGTCAGCTCATGCAAATGAAGCGCCGCGTCGACCTTCGGAGCCAACACCTCCTCCAGCTGCTCACCCGACAGCGCCTCGATCATCCCATCCCGCACCACGCCAGCCGTATGCACCACACCAGTCAACGGGAACTCCGGCGACACCAGCTCGATCAACTCCCGCACCTGGTCCCGGTCACAAACATCGCACGCCACGACGCTCGCCTCACAACCCAGCCCAGCCAGCTCACCCACAAGCTCGCTCGCGCCCTGCGCCTCCATCCCGCTACGACTCGCCAGCAGCAAACGCGCCACCCCGTGCTCGCCCGCCAAATGACGAGCCACCAAAGCACCCAACGCGCCCGTACCACCCGTCACCAACACCGTCCCATCCACATCCCAACCAGGCACCCCACCCGGCTCAACCACGACCCGCTCAAGCCGCGGCACAAACACACACCCACCCCTCACCGCCAACTGCGACTCACTGGACCCCAACAACCCAACCAAACCCACACCACCCACCACACCATCAGAACCCACACCACCAGCCTCACCAGAACCACCAACCCCACCCACACCCTCCAGGTCGACGATCACGAAACGATCGGGATGCTCCGACTGAGCGCTACGCAACAAACCCCACACCGACGCGCCAACCAGATCGGGAACCTCGCCATCCCCCACCGCCACCGCGCCTCTCGTCACAAACACCAGCCGCGAATCAACCAACTCCGGCTGCGCCAACCACCCCCGCAACAACCCAAGCACACCCTGCACACCAGCACGCACAGCACCAGCCACCCCACCCACCACACCAGCCCCGCCAGCCTCCTCCACTGAGACAAACACAACACCAGGCACCCCCGCACCATCCGCAACCGCCCCCACAAGCCCCTCAAGATCCGCATAGCGCTCACACTCACCACCAGCCAACCCACCTTCGAGCCCTTCGAGGTCGCCGAGGATCGCCGCACCCAGCTGCTCACCCATCACCGTGAGCGCGGACGGAGCGCCCGCTACGGGCTGCTCTACCCACGCGGTCTTCAAAAGCGAACCGCCCTCCTCGCGCCCACCACGCAACTGCGCCGTCTCGAGGGGTCGTAGCGCGAGCGAACCTACCGACACGACCAGCTCCCCCGCCTCATCAAACGCAGCCAACCTCACCTCGCTGCCCCCACCAGAGCGAGCCGAGTCGCTTCCCTCCACACGCCCCAGGCGCACCCGCAGCAAAGACATACCCTCACGCCGCAAACTCACACCACCCAACGCGAACGGCAACGCCACACCACCAAGATCAGACCCATCGGCCTCCTCCAGCAAAAACAGCCCATGCAACGCCGCGTCCAACAATGCCGGGTGAATCCCAAACCGTGCAGCCTCCTCCTCAGCATCACCCTCCAAAGCGACCTCGGCATAAACCTCGCCGTCCTTGCGCCACGCCGCCTGCACACCCTGGAACACCGGGCCATACCCAAACCCAGCCTCCGAGAGACGGTCATAAAGGAACTCGACATCCAGCTCCTGCGAGCCCGCCGGCGGCCACTGCGACCCCAACCCCACAACCAACCCAGCCGCCTCGCCAACCAACCCAGCCGCCTCGCCGATCGCCGCCTCGCTCTCAACCAGCGTCCCGCTCGCGTGCCGCGTCCAACCCCCAGCCCCGCCCAGGCCACCAGCCCCAATCTCACCCTCCGACCCACCCCCAGCCTCGCCCTGCCCCCGACCCCCCTCAACATCATCCTGCGGACGGGAATAAACCACCACCCGACGACGACCATCCCCATCGGGCTCCCCAACAGAAACCTGCACCTGCACCGCAACACCCCGCGCAAAGACAAGCGGCGCCTGCAGCATCAACTCCTCCACCACCCCACAACCCACCGCGCTACCCGCCGCCAACACCAACTCAAGGAAACCCGTCCCCGGCAACAACACCGTATCCAACACCGCGTGATCAGCAAGCCACCCCTGCGAATCCAACGACAACCGGCCAGTGAACAACCAACCCTCCCCACCCGCAACCTGCACCGCCGCACCCAACAACGGATGATCCGACACACCCAACCCAGCACCCCTCACATCACCCACACCAACCCTCGGCACAAGCCAATACCGCTCCCGCTGAAAAGCATAAGACGGCAAATCGACCCGCCGCGCGCCACTACCAGCAAAGAAACACCGCCAATCCACCGGCACACCACACACCCACGCCTCCGCAAGCGAACGCACAAACCGCCCCATCCCACCCTCACCACGCCGCAACGACCCAACCACCCCAACACGCCCCTCAACACCCAAATCCTCAAGCGTTTCCCCCACCACCCCACCAAACACCGAATGCGGACTCACCTCCACAAACGCGCTCGCATCCCCCGCCAACGCACGCACAGCCTCCTCAAACCGCACCCGCCCACGCAAACTCCGATACCAATACTCCCCATCCAACTCCGCCGTATCCACAAACCCACCCATCGCCGTCGAGAAAAACGGCACCCCACACGACACCGGCTCAATCCCCCTAAGCGCCTCAACCAACGGCTCACGCAACTCCTCAACCGCCGCCGAATGCGACGCATAATCAATCGCCACCCGCCGCGCCCACACACCATCACCCTCACACACCGCCAAAAACTCCCCCAACGCCCCCAACTCACCCGACACCACCACCGCCGACGGACCATTCACACCCGCCACACCCAAACGCCCACCCCAACCCTCCAACAACTCCTCCACCCGACCCAACCCCAACGCCACACTCACCATCCCACCACGACCCGACAACACCTCACCCAACAACCGACTACGCAACACCACCACCCGCGCCGCATCCCCAAGCGACAAACCACCCGCCACACACGCCGCCGTAATCTCCCCCAACGAATGCCCCACCACCACACCCGGCTCCACACCAAACGACCGCCACAACTCCGCCAACGCCACCATCACCGCAAACAACACCGGCTGCACCACATCCTCCCGCCCAAGCCCAGGCGCACCCCCCACACCACGCAACACATCCTCAACCCGCCAATCCACCAACCCTTCCAACGCCACCCCACACACCCTCAACGCATCCGCAAACACCGCCGAGGAATCCAACAACCCGACCGCCATCCCCTCCCACTGCGCACCATGCCCCGGAAACACAAACACCGGCCGCCCACCACCAGCCACACCACGCACCACACCCCCACCAACACCACCACCCGCCAACACACCCAACCCCTCAACCAACCCCCCACCATCCACACCCAACACCACACCACGATCCCCAAACACCCCACGACCATCAACCAACGACCACGCCACATCCAACAAACCCCCACCCACACCAACACCCACACCAACACCAACACCACCATCCGCCCCACCCACACCAAACCCACCCTCCAACAAAAACTCCCCCAAACGCCCCGCCTGACCACACAACCCCGCCCCACCCCTACCCGACACCAACAACGGCACCACACCACAACCCCACCCACCAGCAGACATACCCTCAGCCCCGTCTCCGGCGGTGGCTGGGATCACCGCCAGCGACTGCTTTGCCCGTGGCGGCTCTTCGATAATCACGTGCGCGTTGGTGCCGCTAGCTCCGAATGAGGAAACTCCAGCGCGTCGGGGGCGCTCGGTCGCGGGCCACGGCTGAGACTCGGTCAGCAGCGCCACCTCACCCGCCGACCAATCCACCTGCGGCGAAGGCTCATCGACGTGCAATGTCGGCGGCAACAACTCATGCTCAAACGCCTTCACCATCTTGATCACACCCGCCACACCCGCCGCCGCCTGCGAATGACCAATATTCGACTTAATCGACCCCAACCACAACGGGCCCGACTCACGCCCCTGCCCATACGTCGCAAGCAACGCCTGCGCCTCAATCGGATCACCCAAAGTCGTACCCGTCCCATGCGCCTCGACAGCGTCGACCTCGCCCGCGGAGAGCCCCGCGTCCGCAAGCGCACCACGAATCACACGCTCCTGCGACGGACCATTCGGAGCCGACAACCCATTACTCGCCCCGTCCTGGTTGACGGCACTACCACGCACCACCCCCAACACCCGATGGCCCAGCCGCTGCGCGTCGGAAAGACGCTCCACCACAAGCAGGCCCGCCCCATCGGAAAAGCCCGCTCCATCCGCGCTCGCGGAAAACGACTTGCACCGCCCGTCCCGCGACAAACCCCGCTGGCGACTGAACCCGAGATAGACCCTCGGACTGGAGAGCACCGTCACACCACCGGCCAGCGCCAGCGAGCACTCACCGCCACGCACTGCCTGACACGCCAAATGCAACGCCACCAGCGACGACGAACATGCCGTGTCGACCGACACCGCCGGGCCCTCAAACCCGAACGTATAAGACACCCGGCCCGACACCACACTCCCCGCCGAGCCGAACATCAGAAAACCCTCGGCCTGCGCACTGGCCGAGCCGGCACCATCGGCAAGCCCGTAATCGCTGGGAATCACACCAGCGAACACGCCCGTCTGGCTGCCCCGCAGCGACGCAGGATCGATCCCGGCATCCTCCAGCGCCTCCCATGCCGCTTCCAGCAGCAGCCGCTGCTGCGGGTCCATCGCCAGCGCCTCGCGCGGGCTGATGCCGAAGAAGCCGGCATCGAAGTCGCCTGCGTCATCGAGGAACCCGCCATCCCGCGCATAGCTCTTACCCACACGATCGGGATCGGGGTCATACAACCCTTCCAAATCCCAGCCACGATCAGCGGGGAACCCTGAGATCGCGTCCCTGCCGTCCGCGACCAGTTCCCAAAGCTCTTGCGGGGTACGAGCCGGCCCCGGGTATCTGCAGCTCATCCCGACGATCGCGATCGGCTCATCGATACTCGCGCTCCGGCGCGCCACCACCGCCGCACCGCGCTCCACACCCTCCAGACGAGAACGCAGCAGCTTGGCCACCGCCGCGCAGCTCGGGTGATCGAATACCAGTGTTGCGGGTAGTCGTACCCCCGTTACCTGCGTCAGCCGGTTACGCAATTCGACCGCGCCAAGCGAGTCGAACCCAAGCTCTTTGAACGCCCGCTCCGGGTCGACCGAGCCAGCCGACTCATGGCCAAGCACCGCGGCTGCCTGGCCACGCACGACATCCAAAATCAGCGCATCCCACTCACCAGCCGGCACACTCGCCAAACGCCGTGCCAATGAGCCACCGCGCTCGCGCCGCGCCGCCACCCGCACCAGACCGCTCAGCAAGCCGGGCAGCACGCCGACCCGCGCCTGCGCCCGCAGCGCCGCCCAATCCAGACGCGCTGCCACCAACAGAGCCTCATCAACACTCCTACCACCATCAAACAACTCGAGCGCCCGCTCCGACGAGAGCGCCGCGATCCCCATCCGGCCGACCCTCGCCCTACCAGCCTCACCAAGACCCTCGGTCAAGCCACTCGTTTGCTCCCACAACCCCCACGCCAGTGACTGACCCGCAAGCCCACGCGCCCGCCGCACCTGCGCCAACGCATCCAGAAACGCGTTCGCCGCCGCATAGTTCCCCTGCCCCGCACCACCCAATACCCCAGCCGCCGAGGAGAACAGCACGAACTCAGCGAGCCCGAGATCCTCCGTCAGCTCGTGTAGGTGAAGCGCCGCATCGACCTTCGGAGCCAACACCTCCTCCACCTGCTCATCCGTCAAAGCCTCGATCACACCGTCCCGCACCGCGCCGGCAGCATGAACCACAGCAGTCAACGGGTACTCCGGCGACACCAGTTCGATCAACTCCCGCACCTGGTCCCGATCGCGAACATCACACGCCGCGATATTCGCCTCGCAACCCAACGTGGCGAGCTCATCCAGAAGCTCACTGGCGCCCTCCGCTCCCATCCCACTACGGCTCGCCAGCAACAGACGCCGCACCCCATGCACGCCCGCCAAATGGCGAGCCACCAAAGCACCCAAAACACCCGTACCACCCGTAACCAACACCGTTCCATCCACATCCCAACCAGGCACCCCACCTGGCTCGACCGTGACCCGCTCGAGCCGCGGCACAAACACACAACCACCGCGCACGGCCAACTGCGGCTCACCCAACCTCAACAACCCAACCAAGTCAACCGTCTCTGCGCCATCCAGATCGACGATCACAAAACGATCGGGGTGCTCTGACTGGGCGCTACGCAACAAACCCCACACCGACGCCCCAACCAGATCAGGAACCTCGCCCTGCCCCACAGCCACCGCGCCCCTCGTCACAAACACCAGCCGCGAATCAACCAACGCCTCCTGCGCCAACCACCCCTGCAACAACCCCATAACCCCCCGCACCCCGACGCGCACAGCCTCAGCAATCCCGTCCACGCCAGCTGCCTCGCCCGCTGAGACGAATACAACACCAGGCACCCCCGCACCATCCGCAACCGCCCTCACAAGCCCCTCAAGATCCGCGTAGTGCTCACACTCACCACCAGCCAGCGCGCCGTCGAGCCCGTCGAGGATCGCCGCACTGGGCTGCTCATCCGCGCCCGTGGGCACGGGCGCCGGTACCTCCACCCACGCGGTCCGCAACAGCGAACCACCCTCCTCCCGCCCACCACGCAACTGCGACGCGTCGAGCGGCCGAACCGCGAGAGAATCCACCGACACGACCAGCTCCCCCGCCTCATCAAACGCGGCCAAGCTGATCGCCTCGCCCTCGCCGGTGTCGGTTGCACCGCCCACTGCCGGCACACGCGTAAGGCACACACGTAGCGAAGATGCACCCTCATGACACAAGCTGACACCGCCAAGCGAGAACGGCAGCACCACACCACCAAGATCAGACCCCTCGGCGCCACCCAGCAAAAACAAACTATGCAGCCCGGCGTCCAGTAGCGCGGGGTGGATCCCGAACCGTGAGGCCTCTGCCGCGGCGTCGTCCTCCAGTGCGACCTCGGCGTAGATCTCTCCGTCTCGGCGCCACGCCGCCCGCACGCCCTGGAACACCGGGCCATAGCCAAACCCGGCCTCCGAAAGACGGTCATAGAGGAACTCCACATCCAGCTCTTCCGCACCCGCCGGCGGCCATTGCGACCCCAGCTCCGCGACCAAGCCCGCGACCCGCTCCTGAGTCGCGGGATCACTCTCAGCGAGCAGGCTCCCGCTCGCATGTCGCGCCCAACGCCCTCCCTCCAACCCAGCACCGACCTCGCCCTGCCGCCCATCCCCGAGCCCGTCGGCAACCTGGGTCTGTGGGCGGGAGTAGACCGCCACTTGGCGGCGGCCGTCCTCGTCGGGCTCACCGACAGCGACCTGCAACTGCACCGCGACGCCCTTGGTGAGGACCAGCGGTGCTTGCAGCGTCAACTCCTCGACAACCTCACAGCCGACAGCTCTTCCCGCCGCCAACACGAGCTCTAGGAAACCCGTCCCCGGCAGCAACACCGTGTCGAGCACCGCATGATCGGCAAGCCACGCCTGCGTATCCAACGACAGGCGGCCCGTGAACAACCAGCCCTCGCCACCCGCGACCTGGACCGCCGCACCCAACAGTGGATGATCCGACACACCCAGCCCAGCGCCACTCACATCACCCACACCAGTTCTCGGCGCAAGCCAGAAGCGCTCTCGCTGGAAAGCGTAAGTCGGCAGACCGACCCGCCGCGCGCCACTACCCGCAAAGAAACACCCCCAGTCAACAGGCACACCGCATACCCACGCCTCCGCCAGCGAACGCACAAACCGCCCCATCCCACCCTCACCACGACGCAACGAACCAACCACCCCAACACGCCCCTCAACACCCAAATCCTCAAGCGTCTCCCCCACCGCGACCGACAACACCGGATGCGGACTGACCTCCACAAACGCATTCGTCTCGCCCGCTAACGCACGCACAGCCTCCTCAAACCGCACCCGCTCACGCAAACTCCGATACCAATACCCCCCATCAAGCAACGCCGTATCCAACAAGCCACCCGTCGCAGTCGAGAAAAACGGCACCCCACACGACACCGGCTCAATCCCAGCCAGCGCCTCAACCAACGACTCACGCAACTCCTCAACCGCCACCGAATGCGACGCATAATCAACCGCCACCCGCCGCGCCCACACACCATCACCCTCACACCCCACCAAAAACTCATCCAACGCCCCAGCCTCACCCGACACCACCACCGCCGACGGACCATTCACCGCCGCCACACCCAAACGCCCACCCCAACCAGCCAAACGCTCCACCACACGCTCCACACCCAACGCCACACTCACCATCCCACCACGACCCGACAACACCTCACCCAACAACCGACTACGCAACACCACCACCCGCGCCCCATCCACAAGCGACAAACCACCCGCCACACACGCAGCCGCAATCTCCCCCTGCGAATGCCCCACCACCACACCCGGCTCCACACCAAACGACCGCCACAACTCCGCCAACGCCACCATCACCGCAAACGACACCGGCTGCACCACATCCACCCGCTCCAAACCAGGCGCACCCCCCACACCACACAACACATCCTCAACCCGCCAATCCACAAACCCCTCCAACGCCACCCCACACACCCTCAACGCATCCCTAAACACCGCCGAGGAATCCAGCAACTCAACAGCCATCCCCTCCCACTGCGCACCCTGACCAGGAAACACAAACACCGGCCTGCCCTCGCGAGCGACCCCGCGCACAACGCCCTCGCCGGCCTCACCCCCCGCCAACGCCTCCAGCCCCCGCACCAACCCCCCACGATCACAACCCAACACCACCCCACGATCCTCAAACAACGCCCTACCCACCAACGACCACCCCACATCCACCAAACCCCCACCCACACCACCAACACCGCCACCACCACCACCAGCACCAGCAACAGCAACAGCACCACCACCCATACCAACACCACCACCAACAGCGCCAACGCCACCATCAGAATCCGCCCCACCCCCCAACAAAAACTCCCCCAAACGCCCCGCCTGACCACACAACCCCGCCCCACCCCTACCCGACACCAACAACGGCACCACACCACAACCCCACCCACCAGCCACAACCCCGCCCCCAGCCAACTCCCCAACCACACCCGGGGCAGCATCAAGCACACCGCCGGCGAAGACCCGCAAAGAACCTTCAGCAGACCGAGGGCCACCCAACGCCGGCGCCTCAGCCGGCGACTCCTGCACCCGCGGCGGCTCCTCCAAAATCACGTGCGCATTCGTGCCACTGATCCCGAACGACGACACACCCGCACGACGCGGCCGCTCGCCCACAGGCCAAGCACGAGACTCACTCAACAGCCCCAAGCCACTCGACTCCCAATCCACATGCGGCGTCGGCATATCCACATGCAGCGTCGGCGGCAACAACTCATGCTCTAACGCCTTCACCATCTTGATCACACCCGCCACACCCGCCGCCGCCTGCGAGTGACCGATATTCGACTTGATCGACCCCAACCACAGCGGGCTGGCCTTCCGCTCCTGACCATAGGTGGCGATCAGCGCCTGCGCCTCGATCGGATCGCCCAACATCGTGCCCGTGCCATGCGCCTCAACCGCGTCCACCTCTGCCGGCAGAAGACCCGCATCCGCCAACGCCCGCCGAATCACGCGCTCCTGCGAAGGACCATGCGGCGCCGTCAAGCCATTACTCGCCCCATCCTGGTTGACCGCACTGCCCCGCACCACCGCCAACACCCGATGACCCAACCGCTGTGCCTCCGAGAGCCGCTCCAACACCACCAAACCAGCGCCGTCACCGCCACTTATGCCATCGGCGCTCGACGCGAACGGCTTGCACCGCCCATCGGCCGCCACCCCACCCTGGCGCCTGAACTCGACCATCATCGCCGAAGTAGCCATCAGCGTTACGCCGCCTGCCAGCGCCAACGAGCAGTCACCGCCTCGCAACGCCTGACACGCCAGATGCAGCGCCACCAGCGAGGACGAGCATGCCGTGTCCACCGACACCGCCGGGCCCTCGAACCCGAACGTATACGCCACCCGGCCCGAGAGAACGCTGCCGAGATAACCCGTCAGACGGAAGCCGTCGCCCTCATCCACCCCCATGTCCTGGGGCGAGAGATAGTCCTGCGAGCTGGTCCCCGCAAACACCCCGGTCTGACTGCCCCGCAACGACAACGGGTCGATCCCCGCGCCTTCCAAAGCCTCCCAGACGATTTCCAGAAGCATCCGCTGCTGCGGATCCATGCCCAACGCCTCACGCGGGCTGATACCGAAGAAGCCAGCATCGAACTCAGCCGCGTCGTAGATATACCCACCTTGGTTGGCATAACCCTCGCCCCCGGTGCTCGCCCCACGCAAACCCTCGAGATCCCAGCCGCGATCCGTGGGAAAGCCGGCGATCGCGTCCCTACCCTCCGCCACCAACCCCCACAACCCCTCCGGGGAACGCACCTCACCTGGGTAACGACAGCCCATCCCCACAATCACTATCGGCTCATCCACACCCGCCCTGCGCGCCACCACCTCGACGCCACTTGCACTACGCCCCATCCCTTCCACAATCGAGCGCAGCAGCTTCGTGACAGCAACGCAATTGGGATGATCGAACACCAGCGTCGCGGGCAGACGCAGGCCGGTTACCTGCATCAGCCTGTTGCGCAACTCCACACCGCTCAGCGAGTCGAACCCGAGCTCTTTGAAAGCGCGCCCTGGATCCACCCCGCCAGCCGCACCGTGCCCCAGCACCCCCGCGACTTGGGTGCGCACCACCTCCAAGATCACTGCGTCCCAACTGCTGGCCTGAACACCCGCCAACCGCCGCGCCAACGATCCGCCGGCGGCGCCACGCTCACGGCGCGCCGGCGCGCGCACCAGATCGCCGAGCACCGCCGGCAAGGCACCCACCCGCGCCTGCGCCCGCAGCCCCGCACGATCCAAACGGGCCGTCACGAGCAGCGCGTCCCCGATGCTCCGCGCACCGTCAAACAACTCGAGGCCCTGCTCGGAAGAGAGCGCCACGACCCCCAGGCGCTCGATCCGCGCCCTGCCGGCCTGCCCAAGACCGCCGGTCATGGCGCTCGCCTGATCCCACAGCCCCCACGCCAACGACTGAGCCGCCAGCCCCCGCGCCTGGCGGGCTTGCGCGAGCGCGTCCAGGAAGGCATTGGCGGCGGCGTAGTTGCCCTGGCCGGCACCGCCGAACAGCCCAGCCGCGGAGGAGAACAGCACGAACTCGGAGAGGCCCATCTCCTGCGTCAGCTCATGCAAGTTCATCGCCGCGTCGACCTTCGGGCGCATCACACGCTCGACCTGCTCAGCTGTCAGAGACTCGACCACACCGTCATCGAGCACACCGGCGCTGTGAATCACCGCGGTCAACGGGTGCTCCCCCGGGATCGTCTCCAACAGCGTTGCCAACGCGCGGCGGTCGGCCACGTCGCACGCCACCGCGCTCGCCTCGCAGCCGAGCTCGCGCAGCTCGGCGACCAGCTCGCCCGCCCCATCCGCGTGGGGCCCACTGCGGCTCGCCAGCACGAGATGCCCGGTGTTGTGGTGAACAGCGAGATGGCGGGCGACGAGCGCACCAAGACCTCCCGTGCCGCCTGTGATGAGAACCGTTCCCTGGGGGTCGAGGGGCTGAGGGACCGTGAGCACGATCTTGCCGATGTGGCGGGCCTCTCTCATGAAGCGGAACGCCTCGACCCCGCGACGCAGATCCCATGTCCTAATCGGCAGAAGCGAAAAAACACCACGCTCGAACAGGTCCACAACCTCTTGCAGAATCTCCTGAATCCGCCCAGCCCCAGCTTCCTGGGCATCGAACGCGCGATACCGCACGCCGGGATGCTCACGCGCGACTCGCTCCCCGTCGCGAATATCCGCCTTACCCATCTCCAGGAAGCGCCCACCCTCAGACAACAACCCCAGCGACGCATCCACAAACTCCCGCGTCAGGGAATTCAGGACGACATCCACGCCCTTCCCACCGGTGACACGTAGGAATTTCTCCTTGAACTCCAGATCACGCGAAGAGCCAGCGTGCTCGGAGTCGACCCCAAGCTCGGCGAGCACCCCGGCCTTCGCCGGACTCGCGGTCGCGAACACCTCCACACCCAGGTGACGCGCGATCTGCAACGCCGCCATCCCGACACCACCTGTCGCGGCATGGATCAGCAGCGAGTCGCCCCGCTGCATGCCAGCCAAATCGAGGAGCCCATAGTAAGCCGTCAGGAACACCACGGGGACGGATGCGGCCTGTACAAACGACCACCCCTCGGGCATCCGCACGACAAACTCACGCTCAGTTACCACCACCGGCCCAAATGCGCCGTGCATCAACCCCATCACCTGGTCACCCGGCGCGAGATCGCTCACGCCCTCCCCAACCTCCAACACCACGCCGGCGCCCTCGCTGCCAATCACCGCCCCGCCCGACAGCAACCCAAGCGAGGCAAACACATCACGGAAATTCACCCCAGCCGCACGCACCCCAATACGCGCTTGCTCCGCGCCAAGTGGCGCCCACGCATCCGGGCTACCCACCAACGCCAGATCCTCGAGCGACCCCCCACGCCCGCTCTCCAAACGCCACCCACTCTCCCCAGCGGGCGCCAACAACAGCTCCCCATCCAGCTTCACCAATCGCGGTGCAAACACGCCCTTCCCCCTAATGGCCAGCTGCGGCTCGCCGGCCGCCAACAACTCGGCCAAGCCAACCGTCCCCGCACCACCCTCACGATCGACCGTCCCGGAACCCTCAGATCGGGTGTTCGAGGGCTCCAAATCGACGGCTAGAAAGCGATCGGGATGCTCTGACTGGGCGCTACGCAACAAACCCCACACCGTCGCCCCAACCAAATCGGGAACCTCGCCCTCTGCTACAGCCACCGCACCCCTGGTAACAACCACCAGTCGCGTGTCCACCAGCGCGGGCTGCGCCAGCCAGGCCTGCAACAACTCCAGAGTCCTTTGTGCCTCGGCACGCGCGGCCTGGGCGACCCCCTCGGCGGCCTCATCCGACGCCGACGACACCAACACCTCAGCAGGCGCCGGTGCGCCATCCGCGAGCGCTCGCACGAGCTCCCCAAGATCCGCATAACGCCGGCCGTTACCCGACGCTATGGTCAGCCCTTCGAGATCGCCGAGGATCGCCACGCTGGGCTGCTCCCCAGCGACGGCAGGCACGGGCAGCTCTACCCACTCCAGCCGGTGCAACGCCTCAAACCAGCCGCTTTCCTCCCGCCTACCGCGCAACTGCGCCGCATCGAACGGCCGCACCGCGACAGAATCCACCGACACGACCAGCTCTCCCGCCTCATCGAACGCGGCCAAGCCGATCGCCTTGCCCTCGTTGGAGTGAGTCGAGTCGCCTGTGTCCTCGTGTGTGAGGTGTACGCGGAGGGAGGATGTGCCGCTGTTGTGGAGGGTTACGCCGCTGAGGGAGAATGGCAGTACCTGGCCGCCGGGCGCCAGTTCTTCGCGCCACTCCAGCAGGCCCGTGTGTAGCGCGGCGTCTAGTAGTGCGGGGTGGATGCCGTACCGTGTGGCCTCGTGCGCGGTGTCTTGCTCTAGGGCAACCTCGGCGTAGATCTCGCCGTCCTTGTGCCATGCCGCGTGGACGCCTTGGAATACCGGGCCGTACTCGAACCCGGCCTCCGAGAGACGGTCATAGAGGAACTCGACATCGAGCTCCTCAGCACCCGCCGGCGGCCACTGCGACCCCAGCCGCGCGATCGATCGCGCGGTCCGCTCTTGGATTGCGGGGTCGCTTTCGATAAGTAGCGTTCCGCTTGCGTGCCGCGTCCAGCCGCCCGTCTCGCTCTGATCAGCCTCGCTCTGCCCCCCAGCCCCGTTCTGGCCATCAGCCTCGGCCTGGCCGTCAGCCTCGGCCTGGCGCCCGGCCCTAGCCTCGCTCTGCGGTGCGGCTTGGGTCTGTGGCCTGGAGTAGACCGCCACCTCGCGGCGGCCGTCCTCGTCGGGCTCACCGACCACGACCTGCAACTGCACCGCAACGCCCTTGGTAAGGACCAGCGGCGCTTGCAACATCAACTCCTCTACCGCCTCACAACCCGTCGCTCTTCCCGCCGCCAGCACAAGCTCAAGGAAACCCGTCCCAGGCAGCAACACCGTGTCAAGCACCGCGTGATCGGCAAGCCACGCCTGCGAATCCAACGACAGACGGCCCGTGAACAGCCAGCCCTCGCCACCCGCGACCTGGACCGCCGCACCCAACAACGGATGATCGGCGGCACCCAACCCCATCCCGCTCGCATCACCAACACCCACCCCACCAGTCAGCCAATACCGCTCCCGCTGAAAAGCATAAGTCGGCAAACCGACCCGCCGCGCACCACTACCCGCAAAGAAACACCGCCAATCCACCGGCACACCACACACCCACGCCTCCGCAAGCGAACGCACAAACCGCTCCATCCCACCCTCACCACGCCGCAACGACCCAACCACCCCGACACGCCGCTCAACACCCAAATCCTCAAGCGTTTCGCTGACCGCCACACCAAGCACCGGATGCGGACTGATCTCCACAAACGCGCACGCATCCCCCGCCAACGCACGCACCGCATCCTCAAACCGCACCCGCTCACGCAAACTCCGATACCAATACTCCCCATCAAGCAACGCCGTATCCAACAAGCCACCCGTCGCCGTCGAGAAAAACGGCACCCCACACGACACCGGCCCCAACCCACTCAAAGCCTCCAACAAATCATCCCGCAACTCCTCAACCGCAGCGGAGTGAGACGCATAATCAACCGCCACCCGCCGCGCCCACACACCATCACCCTCACACCCCACCAAAAACTCATCCAACGCCCCAGCCTCACCCGACACCACCACCGCCGACGGACCATTCACCGCCGCCACACCCAAACGCCCACCCCAACCCGCCAAACGCTCCACCACACGCTCCACACCCAACGCCACACTCACCATCCCACCACGACCCGACAACACCTCACCCAACAACCGACTACGCAACACCACCACCCGCGCCGCATCCACCAAAGACAAACCACCCGCCACACACGCAGCCGCAATCTCCCCCTGCGAATGCCCCACCACCACACCCGGCTCCACACCAAACGACCGCCACAACTCCGCCAACGCCACCATCACCGCAAACGACACCGGCTGCACCACATCCACCCGCTCCAAACCAGGCGCACCCCCCACACCACACAACACATCCTCAACCCGCCAATCCACCAAACCCTCCAACGCCACCCCACACGCCCTCAACGCATCCCTAAACACCGCCGAGGAATCCAACAACTCGACCGCCATCCCCTCCCACTGCGCACCCTGACCAGGAAACACAAACACCGGCCGCCCACCACCAGCCACACCCCGCACAACACCCCCACCAACACCACCAGCCGCCAACACACCCAACCCCTCAACCAACCCCCCATCACCAACACCACCCAACACCACACCACGATCCTCAAACACCGCACGACCCTCAACCAACGACCACGCCACATCCAACAAACCGGCGTCCGGCGAACCCGCCAGGAATTCCCCCAAACGCCCCGCCTGACCACACAACCCCGCCCCACCCCTACCCGACACCAACAACGGCACCACACCAGGGGCAGCATCGAGCACAGCCTCGCCCCCAGCGGCGACCGGTGACTCGACCAACGGCTCCTCCACCCGCGGCGGCTCTTCGATAATCACGTGCGCGTTGGTGCCGCTAGCTCCGAATGAGGAAACTCCGGCGCGTCGGGGGCGCTCGGTAGCGGGCCACGGCTGAGGCTCGGTCAGCAGCGCCACCTCACCCGCCGACCAATCCACCTGCGGCGAAGGCTCATCGACATGCAACGTCGGAGGCAGCAACTCATGCTCAAACGCCTTCACCATCTTGATCACACCCGCCACACCCGCCGCCGCCTGCGAATGACCAATATTCGACTTGATCGACCCCAACCACAACGGACCCGACTCACGCCCCTGCCCATACGTCGCAAGCAACGCCTGCGCCTCAATCGGATCACCCAAAGTCGTACCCGTACCATGCGCCTCAACAGCGTCAACCTCGCCCGCAGACAACCCTGCATCCGCAAGCGCACCACGAATCACACGCTCCTGAGAAGGACCATTCGGAGCCGACAACCCATTACTCGCCCCATCCTGGTTGACCGCACTACCACGCACCACCCCCAACACCCGATGACCCAGCCGCTGCGCATCGGAAAGACGCTCCACCACAAGCAAACCCGCCCCATCAGAAAAACCAGCCCCATCAGCAGCAGCAGCAAATGACTTACACCGCCCATCCCGCGACAAACCCCGCTGGCGGCTGAACCCGACATACACCCTCGGACTGAACAACACCGTCACACCACCAGCCAACGCCAACGAACACTCACCCTGACGCAGCGCCTGACACGCCAGGTGCAGGGCCACTAGCGAGGAAGAGCAGGCCGTATCAACCGACATTGCCGGACCCTCGAACCCAAACGTATAAGACACCCGGCCCGACACCACACTCCCCGCCGAGCCGAACAACAGAAAACCCTCCGCTTGCGCACTCGCCGAGCCGGCACCATCGGCAATCCCGTAATCGCTGGGAATCACACCAGCGAACACCCCGGTCTGGCTGCCCCGCAGCGACGCAGGATCGATCCCCGCATCCTCAAGCGCCTCCCATGAGGCTTCCAACAGCAGCCGCTGCTGCGGATCCATCACCAACGCCTCGCGGGGGCTGATACCGAAGAACCCAGCATCGAAATCACCCGGGTCATCGAGGAACCCGCCTGCACGCGCATAGCTCTTACCCACACGATCGGGATCTGGGTCATACAACCCCTCCAAATCCCAGCCACGGTCAGCGGGGAACCCTGAGATCGCGTCCCTGCCGTCCGCGACCAACTCCCAAAGCTCTTGCGGGGTACAAGCGGACCCAGGGTAGCGGCAGCTCATCCCGACGATCGCGATCGGCTCATCGGCACTCGCGCCCCGGCGCGCCACCACCGCCGCACCACGTCCCATGCCCTCCACACGAGAACGCAGAAACTTCGCGACCGCCACGCAGCTCGGATGATCGAACACCAGTGTTGCGGGGAGCCGTACCCCCGTTACCTGTGTCAGCCGGTTACGCAATTCGACCGCGCCGAGCGAGTCGAACCCGAGCTCTTTGAACGCCCGCTCCGGGTCGACCGCGCCAGCCGACTCACGGCCAAGCACCGCCGCGGCCTGGCCACGCACAACATCCAAAATCAGCGCATCCCACTCACCCTCCGGGACACCCGCCAAACGCCGCGCCAACGAGCCACCACCACGCTCCCGCCGCGCCGCCACCTGTACAAGACCGCTCAACAACCGGGGCAGCACCCCTACCCGAGCCTGCGCACGCAACCCCGCCCAATCCAAACGTACCGCGACCAACGAGCCCTCACCGGCACCCCCGCCTTCGTCAAACAGCCCCAAAGCCTGCTCGGAGGAAAGCGCCGCGATCCCCTGACGGCTGAACCTCGCCCTCCCAGTCTCACCAAGACCCTCCGTCAACCCACTCGCCTGCTCCCACAAGCCCCATGCAAGCGACAGCCCCGCAAGACCCCGCGCGCGTCGCACCTGCGCCAACGCATCCAAAAACGCGTTCGCCGCCGCATAGTTCCCCTGCCCCGCATTACCCACAACCCCAGACGCCGAAGAAAACAACACAAACTCAGCCAGCCCGAGACCCTCCGTCAGCTGATGCAAATGAAGCGCCGCATCCACCTTCGGAGCCAGCACCTCCTCCACCTGCTCATCCGTCAAAGCCTCGATCACACCGTCCCGCACCGCGCCAGCCGTGTGCACCACGCCAGTCAACGGGAACTCCGGCGACACCCCCTCGATCAACTCCCGCACCTGATCCCGATCACACACATCACACGCCACCACACTCGCCTCACAACCCACCCCAGCGAGCTCCTCCACAAGCTCACCCGCGCCCTGAGCCTCCATCCCGCTACGGCTCGCCAGCAGCAAACGCCGCACCCCATGTACGCCCGCCAAATGACGAGCCACCAAAGCACCCAAGGTGCCCGTGCCACCCGTCACCAACACCGTGCCGCCCGCATCCCAACCAGGCGCCGCTCCAGGCTCGACCACCACCCGCTCAAGCTGCGGCACAAACACAGACTCACCCCGCACGGCCAACTGCGACTCACCTAGCCCCAACAACCCAACCAAACCGATCGCCCCCGCCCCATCCAGATCGACGACCACGAAACGATCGGGGTGCTCCGACAAAGCGCTACGCAACAAACCCCACACCGACGCCCCAACCAGATCGGGGACCTCACCCTCCCCCACCGCCACCGCGCCCCTCGTCACAAACACAAGCCGCGAACTAACCAACACCTCCTGCAACAACCATCCCTGCAACAACCCAAGCACCTCACTCACCCCAACACGTACAGCCCCAGCGACCCCATCTACCCCAGTGGTCCCCTCCATCCCAGCAGCCCCGTCCACCGAGACAAACACAACGTCGGGCGTGCCCGCACCATCCGCGACCGCCTGCACAAGGCCCTCGAGATCCGCATATCGCTCGCACTCCCCACCAGCCAGCCCGCGATCGAGCCCGTTGGGATCTCCGAGGATCGCCACGCTGGGTTGCTCATCCACGACCGCGGGCACGGGTGCGGGTAGCTCTACCCATGCGGTTTTCAATAACGAGCCGCCCGCCCCACGCCCACCGCGCAACCGGCCCGCCTCAAGCGGCCGCAGCGCCAGAGAACCCACCGACACGACCAGCTCCCCCGTCTCATCAAACGCGGCCAAGCTGGTCGCGCCACCCTCGCTCGAGTGAGTTGGGTCGCCCATGTCCTCGGGTGTGAGGCGTACCCGCAGCGAAGCCGCACCCTTGCTACACAAGCTGACATCCCCGAGGGAGAACGGCAGCGCCACACCACCTATGTCTGACCCATCGGCCCCGCCCAGCAAAAACAATCCATGCAGGGCGGCATCCAGTAGTGCGGGGTGGATGCCGAACCGTGAGGCCTCCACCGCGACGTCGTCCTCCAATGCGACCTCGGCGTAGATCTCGCCGTCCAGGCGCCATGCCGCCCGGACGCCTTGGAACACCGGGCCATACCCAAACCCAGCCTCCGATAGACGGTCATAAAGGAACTCGACATCCAACTCCTCTGCTCCTGCAGGCGGCCACTGCGACCCCAACCTCGCGACTGACCCCGCCACCAGCGCCCTGGTCGCGGCGTCGCTCTCAGTGAGCAGCCTCCCGTTCGCGTGCTGCGTCCAGCCACCGGCCCCGCTCTCCAGTCCATCAGCTCCGGTCTCGCTCTCCAGCCCGGACTGGGTCTGCGGCCTGGAATAGACCACCACCTGGCGGCGGCCTTCCTCATCGGGCTCCCCCACAGCGACCTGCAACTGCACCGCATGGCCCGGGGTGAGGATAAGCGGCGCCTGCAACGTCAGGTCCTCCAGCGCCTCACAACCCACGGCGCTTCCGGCCGCCAACACCAGCTCGAGGAAACCCGTCGCAGGCAGCAGCACGGTGTCCAGCACCGCATGATCGGACAGCCACGGATGCGCGTCGAGTGACAGCCGGCCAGTGAACAGAAAGCCCTCGCCACCGGCGACCTGCACCACCGCGCCCAGCAACGGGTGATCGGTGACGCCCAATCCGGCGCCACTCACATCACCGCCACCAGCTTTGGGGTCAAGCCAGTAGCGCTCCCGCTGAAACGCATACCGCGGCAGCTTCACCCGCTGGGCCGCGCTGCCCGCAAAGCACACGCTCCAATCGACAGGGACGCCCACGACCCACGCTTCGGCCAGCGACCGCAGGAATCGCTCGAATCCACCCTCGCCACGCCGCAGTGAGCCCAACACCCCGACGCGCTCCCTGACCCCAAGATCCTCGAGCGTTTCACCGATGGCGACGCTCAACACCGGATGCGGACTCACCTCGACAAACGCACACACATCCCGCGCCAACGCCCGCGTCGCCTGCTCAAACCGCACCGGCTCGCGCAAACTCCGATACCAGTACGCCCCATCCAAGCCAGAAGTGTCAAACAGCTCACCTGTCGCGGCAGAGCAAAACGGCACACCGGACGACACCGGCTCCAACCCACCCAAAGCATCCAACAAGTCATCCCGCAACTCCTCAACCGCCGCGGAATGAGACGCATAGTCCACGGCCACACGCCGCACCCACACCTCATCGCCCTCACACGCCACAAGGAACTCCTCGAGCGCCTGCGTCTCACCCGAAACAACCACCGCCGACGGACCATTCACAGCCGCCACACTCAACCGCTCACCCCAACCAGCAACCCGCTCCCGCACCCGATCGACGCCCAACGCCACACTCACCATCCCACCACGACCCGCCAACACCTCACCCAACAACCGGCTGCGCAACACCACCACGCGCGCCGCATCCTCAAGCGACAAGCCACCAGCCACATAGGCAGCCGCGATCTCCCCCTGCGAATGCCCCACCACCGCACCCGGCAACACACCATACGAACGCCACAACGCCGCCAACGACACCATCACCGCAAACGACACCGGCTGCACCACATCCACCCGCTCCAAACCAGGCGCACCCGCCGCACCGCGCAGCACATCCTCGATCCGCCAATCGACCAGCCCGGCAAACGCCTCCTCGCAAGCCCTCAACGACTCCCCAAACACAGCCGAGGAGTCCAACAACTCCCTCGCCATCCCCTCCCACTGCGCGCCCTGCCCGGGAAACACGAACACCGTCCTGCCCTCGCGAGCGACCCCACGCACAACGCCCTCGCCGGCCTCACCCCCCGCCAACACCTCCAACCCCCGCACCAACTCCCCACGACCCCCACCCAACACCACACCACGATCCTCCAGCGCCGCACGACCCTCAACCAGCGACCACGCGACGTCCAACAAACCGGCGTCCGGCGAGCCCGCCAGGAACTCCCCCAAACGTGCGGCCTGGCCGCGCAACCCGGCCGCGCGGCGGCCGGACACCACCAACGGCACCGCGCCACAGGCACGTACCAACTCCGCCGCGACGGAGCCCTCCGCCGCCACGGAGCCCTCCGGCGCCACCGCCTCGATCGCGATGGAACCATCCGCGAACAGCGGCGGCTCCTCCAGGATCACGTGCGCGTTGGTGCCGCTGATCCCAAACGCCGAGACGCCCGCACGACGCGGGCGCCCACCCGCGGGCCACTGACACGACTCCGTCAGCAACTCCACCTCACCCGCCGACCAATCCACGTGCGGCGAAGGCTCATCCACGTGCAGGGTGCGCGGCAGCAGCTGGTGCTCGAAGGCCTTCACCATCTTGATCACGCCCGCCACACCCGCCGCGGCCTGCGCGTGGCCGAGATTGGACTTCAGCGAGCCCAACCGCAGCGGGCCGCTCACACGCTCCTGCCCATAGGTCGCGATCAACGCTTGCGCCTCAATCGGATCGCCCAGGCGAGTCCCCGTCCCGTGACCCTCCACCACGTCAACGTCGCCTGTCGACAGGCCAGCGCTGGCGAGTGCCTGGGCGATCACCCGCTCCTGCGAGGGACCGTTGGGAGCGGTCAAACCGTTGCTCGCACCGTCCTGGTTGATCGCGCTGCCCCTGACCACGCCGAGCACCCGGTGGCCCAGACGCAGCGCGTCAGAGAGACCCTCCAGCACGACCAAACCGACGCCCTCCGCCCAGCCCACCCCGTCAGCACCGGCCGCAAACGATCGGCACCTCCCATCGGGCGAGAGACCGCCCTGGCGGGAAAACTCGACGAACATCGCGGGACTCGCCATCACTGTGACGCCGCCCGCCAGTGCCAGCGAGCATTCACCCTGACGGATCGACTGGCACGCCAGGTGCAGCGCCACCAGCGAGGAGGAGCACGCGGTGTCGATCGACACCGCCGGTCCCTCGAAACCAAGGGCATACGCAACGCGGCCAGAGATGACGCTGGTGAGCGAGCCCGTCAGGCGCAGACCCTCCAGTGCGTCGGTATCGGTGCTCTGCAGCGCCACATAGTCCTGGAGGCTGAGACCAGCGAACACCCCCGTGGCACTTCCGTGCAGGGAGAGCGGATCGATGCCGGCGTCCTCCAGTGCCTCCCACGCAGTCTCCAGCAGCAGCCGCTGTTGGGGATCCATCGCCAGCGCCTCGCGCGAGCCAATGCCGAAAAAGCCGGCGTCGAACTCGCCGGCATCGTGGACGAACCCGCCCGTGCGCACGTAACTCGTGCCCGCACGCTCGGAGTCGGGATCGAACAGGCCTTCAAGGTCCCAGCCACGATTGGTGGGTAAATCCCCGACCACCTCGCGACCCTCCGCCACAAGCTCCCACAGCTCCTGCGACGAGTGCACCCCGCCGGGGAATCGGCAGCTCATCCCGACGATCGCAACCGCCTCCTCGGCGCCTCTGCGCAGCACTCGCTTGGCGCCCCCCACGCGCTCCCCACCCTCCACACGCGCACGCACGAATGCGGCCACCGCCGCCGGCGTGGGATGGTCGAACACCAGCGTCGCAGGCAGCCGCAGCCCGGTCGCCTGCACGAGCCGAGTCTGCAACTCCATCGCCGACAACGAGTCGAACCCGAGCTCTTTGAACGCACGCCGCGGGTCTACGGCGTCCGCGGACGGTTGACCGAGGATCGCCGCCGCGTGGTCGCGGACAAGCTCCAGCACCGCCGCGTCCCACTCACTCTCGGGTAGCTCCGACAAGCTCTGCCCGAGAGCGCTCTGCCCGAGCTCGCCACCAACGCGGCGCGAGTCGGATGCCTCGGCCGGCTCTGGCGCCGCTGGCGAATCCGCCTCGGCGATGGCTGCAACGCGCCCTGACTCGCCGCCAGCACCCGTGCCCGGTGCAAGCCAGTGGCGCGCGCGTTGAAAGGCGTAGGTGGGCAGATCTACGCGCCGTGCGCCGGCGCGCGCAAAAAACGCATCCCAATTCACCACCACGCCGCCCACGTGGGCCTCGGCAAGCGATGCGGTGAAACGCTCCAGGCCGCCCTCGCCACGTCGCAGAGAGCCGAGCACCGCGGCAGGCACATCTTCTCCGGCGCTTTCGACCGTCGATTTGATTGCCAGTGTAAGGATCGGGTGGGGGCTGATCTCCACGAAAGCGCTGGCCCCGTCTCGCAGTAAGGCACGCGTGGCATTCTCGAAGTGCACCTGCGTGCGCAGCGCGCGGTACCAGTACTCGGCATCGAGCTCGCGCGTATCGAGCGCTCTCCCCGCCGCCGTGGAGAAGAACTGCACTCCTCCGCCCGAGCGGGGTTTCAGCGGCGCGAGCGAGTCAAGCAGCTGCTCGCGCAGGACCTCGATTGCAGGCGTGTGCACCTCGCAGTCGACCGCCACCGGACGAGCCCACACGCCCTTCTGCTCGGCAAACTCGAGCAGCTCCGCGAGCGCATCGGACTTGCCCGCGACAATCACCGCGGACGGCCCATTCACCGACGACACCGCGAGCTGGCCGTCCCAGCGCCCAAGCCACGAATCCACCTCCTCAGCTGCACACGTGACCGACACCATCCCGCCATGGCCGCAGAGCTTTTCCGCCAAACCCGCGCTCCACGCCACCACGACGCGCGCCGCGTCCCGCAGCGAGAGGCCCCCCGCCACATGCGCCGCGGCGATTTCGCCCAGTGAGTGTCCCACCACGGCATCGGGCTCCACGCCATAGGAGCGCCACAGTGCGGCGAGCGCAACCGTCGTCGCGAACAGCACTGGCTGAATCACCTCGAGCCGATCCGGGGAAGGGGCTCCCGGTGCTCCGCGCAGGACCTCCTCGACCGACCACTCCAAATGCCTGCTCAACGCCACATCGCAGGCACGCATCGATTTGGCGAACACCGCCGATGAGTCGAGCAAAGCCCTGGCCATGCCCTCCCACTGCGATCCCTGGCCGGGGAACACGAACACCGTCCTGCCGGCTTGCCCGACGCCCCGTAGGACACCGGTCGCGGGCTCTCCCCGAGCGAGCGCCTGCAGCCCCGCCAGCAGCTCGGCGCGATCGTGTCCAACCACCGCTCCGCGCTCCTCGAACTGAGTGCGTGTTTGCGCCAGCGAGAACCCCACGTCCTGCAGCTCCAACTCGGGATCCGCCAGCAGGTGTTCATGCAGCCGCCGCGCCTGCCCGCGCACCGCGCCCTCGGTGGCGCCGGATACCAGCAGCGGCGTAGCCGCGAGCATGCGCCTGCGTTTGCGCGCCTTTTGCTTCACGCCCGCCGACGGGCTCGCCTGGAGGATCGTATGTGCGTTGGCGCCTCCTACCCCGAACGAGCTGACACCGGCAAGCATCGGGCGAGCCCCCGCGGGCCACGCTTCACAGGCGTCCACCACACGCATGCGCAGCTCGTTCATCGCGATGCGCGGATTGGCGGAAGTGAAATTGAGGCTGGGCACCAGCTCGCCGCGGGCCAAGCAGAGCGTCGCCTTGATCAGTCCGGCGATGCCCGCCGCTCCCTCAAGGTGGCCGATGTTGGTCTTGATCGAACCGACCGCCAGCGGCCGATCATGGGGACGCCCCTCCCCGAACACCGACCCCAGCGCGGCGGCCTCGATCGGGTCGCCGACAAGCGTGCCCGTCCCATGGAGCTCCACGTACCCCACCTGCGCCGCCTCCACCTCCGCCTCCGCCAGCGCCGCACGAATCACGCTCGCCTGCGACGCGCTGCTGGGAACCGCAAGCCCGGCATCGTCGCTGCCGGTGTTGACGGCACTGCCGCGGACCACGCCGTAGATCCGATCGCCGTCCGCCACGGCGCCGGCCAACGGCTTCAGGACAACCATACCTCCGCCCTCGCCGCGCACATGTCCATTGGCGCGCGCGTCGAAGGCGTAGCACCGCCCGTCCGGCGAAAGCGTCCCGAACTCGCGCGCCAGATCGCTGCCGAACGGCGACAGCATCAGGTTGACACCGCCGGCGAGGGCAAGCTCAGACTCTCCCCGCAGCAGACTTTGGCACGCCAGGTGGACGGCCACCAGCGAGGAAGATTGGCCGGTATCCACCGTGAGGCTCGGACCCGACAGCCGCAGCGCGTGGGAGATCCGGTTCGCGACGATCGCCCTGCCCACGCCGGTGAGCGAGTGACGTGTGACTCCCCCGCGTTCGGCCGCCATCAGCTCGGCGTAATCCCCGCCCATCACGCCCAGGAAGACGCCTACCGGAGAGTGTGAGATGCGATCGGCGACGATACCGGCGTCCTCAATGCACTCCCAGCTCAGCTCGAGCGCAAGGCGCTGCTGTGGATCGCTGGCAGCCGCCTCTCTGGGTGAGATCCCGAAGAAGTCGGCATCGAACATGTCGACCTCCGCGATGAACCCGCCGCGAACGCCGACGTCGAGCCTCTCGGATGGCGGCTCGCCGACCGCTTCGACCCCCTCGCGCAGTAACCGCCACAGAGCCGCGAGGTCGGGGGCGCCCGGCATCCGGCACGCCATCCCGACGATCGCTATCCCATCTATGTCAGCCATACGAGTCTTCACAATGCCCCCTACCGAGCACGTTTCACCACGGCGCCAAGGAGCGCCCTGCTCACACAAACACTCCTCATGCCTGTGCCCTACTGCGGGCCGAGGCGACGCCACGACACAATCAGCGCTGCGACATCTTCACAGTGCGGCTCCCAGCATGCCATCCGTTCCGCCAGCGCACGCGTCAAATACTTTCAGTCTGAAATCAATCCGCTCATAGTTACCGACAAAGCGTCTGTCTTACGAACAATGGAGCCTTCGATATGTAGCCGGCCTTGTGCATGCGCGTACTTGCCGGTTGCATGCTGGATCGACAACGTTCCCGTGAACGTCGCAACCGGCCCCGCCGTGAAGTATGTGACTCCCCCCTCACACGTCACGCTCCCCGAGTGCGTTGGACACTGCAGACTGACGGTGCCCTTCGTATAGGAGACGCGCACCACGAGCTCGACCGGGCAGACGAAAGTTCCCGTGCCCCGCCCGCGCTCGTCGATCACCGAGTTCCCTTTATGGCTCACAACTTCACTCGCGTACACCGACTCACGCACCGAGATGTGCCGGGCAGCGACCGCCGTCACGGGTTGACGCGCTGGCCCAGCCGCCAATGCCGAGGCGTCCCAGACGACCGCGGCAGCGCCCAGCACGATCGCCATCATCCAGGCCAGCCTCATCGCGGCTCACCTCGCCTTTGACGTGCATGACCACCATGCGAGGAGGGACACGGCGTGGTGATCGATGCCGATGCCGTGCTGCCGTTCGCAAACTTGAAGGTGGCCCCAAATGGGAAGCCGCCGGCGGGACACCGCGACGGCACGACCACACCCTTCGGCGTGTACGCCACTCGCCTGCCATGCATGATCTTGTAGTAGGTAACGCCTTTGGATCCGATCGTCGCGGTCATATTCACTACGGCTGCGTCGGCTTCGCCAGGCAAACCGGCGATGTTTGGGATCGTGGTGTCGAGATTGCCTCCAAACGCCCCCGAGTCTTCGATCAGCCCAGCAGAGAACAGCAGCTGCGCAATCACCGGAGAGTCGCCGCTGGCGTAGAACAGCAGCGTGGTGTGGCGGTTCTTGGCCGGCCCCATCAGCACCGTGATGCCGGCTGGCTCGAGCACCGCTTCGGCCGCGTCGGGAGTGACTATCAAAGCATTGCCGTAGCCCATCACCGCGTCCGGTTTGCAGCCGCCGGCACCCGCGCTCGCGAGCGTCGCGGGCTCGCAACTGCTCAGTCCCAGTTCGCTCGAGGCGAGGCTGACGCCCGCCGGCAGGTGAAACTCGACGTCCACCAGCGGCGACGGCGTCTCTCCCGCCGACCGGGGAATCCGAAACCCGAGCTCCATCGTCGACGCAGCACCGAGCCTGTTCGGGGCAAACCCGGCGATGAGCGTGGGGGAGGGTGACGCCAGCGGCGGCGGCGCCGTCGAGCTCGGTGACGCCAGCGGCGGCGAAACCGTCGAGCTCGGTGACGCCAGTGGTGGCGAAACCGCCGAGCTCGGCGGCGGACAGCAGCATGAGACAAGCACGACGGCGGTGGCCAACACGCCACACCTGGTTGCACGCCGGCTCATCGGCTGCTCCGTCCAACCCGCGCGGACAACCGCGCCAAGGATGCCTTTGCCCGGCGCGTGCTGCTTCTCGCCGCGCGCGCATGACAGCCCGCGACCGTGACCTGCGCGGCGCCTCGGGTCCGCGCCCCGTTTTGCCCAACCGTGGTGTCGGGCATGGTCTGAGGTTTGCCGCAAAGGCCTTCAGTCGCGCCGAGCACCGAGTGTCCTCCCTCGGGCAGGTTCAGTTCGAACAAGCTCATCGGAATGTCCGGCAATGGCGCCAACTCGGTGCGGCTGATTCCCTTGTTGACGCTGAGCAGCCCCGTCAGCTGGATTTCCACGCCGCTGCCCTGCAGGATCATCACCAGCTTCGGGTACTTGACGCCTCGGTAGAACACGAGGTACACCGGCCCGGTCAGCGGCAGGTTCAACATCGGCGTGTGCACCATCGCATTGCCCACCACCGATTCCGGCGGACACGCCGCGGGGTTCTTTGCGAACGTCGCCGCTAGGCACGACCGCTGGACCGCCGTCAGACGCGGCTTGAGCGGCCTGGGCAGGTTCACGGTCACCGACTTGAGGTTCGCCTGCCCGCTCTTCGCACCGGCGATCTTCACGTCAAGGCCGGCGCCGTTGCCGCGGCTACTGACCCGTGCGGGCGCGACGGCAGACAGCTTTGGCGCGAACGGCAGCCCCTGGCAACCGCTCACCTGGAATGGGGTGGCAGTGGAGAAGCTCGCCCCCTGCGCCGACTCGATCATCGCCCCAACCGACATCGGGGAGCAGTTGGTGGGATTGACGATGAAGCCAGGCCTGCTCAAGTCGAGGTTCATGACGCGCACCCGCAGCGGGATGCCGGAGCGGATCTGCGGCAGCGGATCGGTGACGATCGCAAGGTGCAGGTCGCTGGGCGCCACTTTGATCTGCGCCCTGATCACGATCGTGCCCAGGTCGAACGGACCGGCGATCGCAGGAACCACGATCGCAAGCCCGAACGGAGCCCCCTTGTAGGGCCCGGTGAGGTAGACGGAGCCCGTCAGCCGGAGCGGACTGGCGCCGGCACCAGCGCCGATCGCGGCCGAGCCGAGCAGCGAGGACTGCGGGCATCCGCCCAGTGAGGCCGCCGGTTCGCCGCACGTGGGGACGGCCCCGAGCACGCCCATCAACCCCGGCGGGAGGTTGGCTGTAATTCCTCCCAGCGTCTGCTGCCCGTCTTCGCGTGTAACCGTCAGGGTGAACGGGCTGAAGCTCCCAGCTGCCGGAGAGAGCGTGCCGGCGATGACGCCCGGCGTGAACAGAGCGGGCGAGGGACACGCCCCGCCGGAGCCGTTGGCGTCAACGTGAAAGGCCGAAGTGGCGCTCGCCGTCTGCCCCCCGTAGGACACGAAGCTGGCGTTCGTGCTCGCTTCGCCGCAGCTCGCGGGATTGGCAAGAGGAGCCCCTTCGCCGCCGAACAGATGCAGGTCGAGTGCGCTGAACGGCAACTGTGGGTTTTCCGCAAACACCACCGTGAGCTGTCCGGTTTCGGGGTCAGCGTGCATGACGCCGATCAGGTGCACGGTGACGCCTTCGGCCGTGGTTGTGATCAACATCCGGTACATCGCTTCGGGCGTAGGCGTGCTCAGATAGATCGCCCCCTGCAGCGGGTTGGCCAGCAACGGGGTGTCGATCACCGCTGTTCCCAGCTTCGATGCGCTTGGGCATTCGCCAGCCTGGAACTGCGCTTCGGTACAACCCACCAGCCCGTTGGCCATGCCGAGTGCAAGGCTGGTGCCGAGCGGCAGCCTGACCGTCGCCCCGCGCAAACTCGGGGTTCCCAGGCCGAACGGTTCCTCGTCGATCGGATAGCCGATGTCGATGTCGTACCCGGACGGCGTGTCGCGCTTGGTCGTTTCGGGCTTGACGGAGATCGTGGGCGCGATGCTCAACAGTTCACAGCCGGAGGTCGCGGGCATCGGGGACGCGGCGCGATCGCTCTGGCCTTCCCACGATTCCACCAGCAGGCTACTGGTGGGCGGCGGCCCTTCGCAGTCGCTCGAGTTGGTCAGCAGCGGCTTCGGCGCGACGCCCGCCGGGGTCGGTTCGACCCCAATTACTTCGCGTTCTTCAAATTCATTGAGCGGGCCATAGATCGGCTGCGGGCCGCCAAGCTCGGTGCGCGAGCGTTCGAGATCGTGGGCAGAGGCCGCGGGGACACCCCACAGCGTCAACGACGTACCGACTATCGGGATTTCGGCTGAAAGGTTCTGGATCGCCACTTCGAGCGCGTAGGCGCCGTCTTTGCTCAGCTCGGCCTGGATCAGAATCTTCGTGGACAACAACGAGGCCCCGAACGTTGCCGAATTGCCGGGCACAGGCGCAAGGTTGTACACCGGCACGGTGGTCTGTTCGCCCTGTTCGCCCGGTTCGGAGCCGATCTTGTCGATGATGGTGATCACCCCCACCTGCGCGGGCGGCTGACAGCTGTACAGTTCGAATTCTGCCGGCGAGCATTGCGGAATCGACAATGAGCTTCCCGCGATCCCGGTGGGCAGCCGAATCCGAACGTTCCTGAGCGCCCCCGTCGGCTTACCATGCGCGTCGGCGTGCAACAGAAACTCACTGTGAAGATCGGCATGTGCCTCGGCCTGCTGAGAGCTGGTGGAGACCGCGAACGAAGAGATGCCGAACGACCCTTCCTGCGCCTGGGCCGCGGCCGGCGAGAGCGCCACCGCCGCGAGCGCCGCGCCGAGAGCGACCATGACACGACCACGCGGCCAGCCGGCAGCAATCATCGCGCCACCCGCCGATCGTGCTTGCTTGCAGCCGCCGCCCGCTTGGTGGGGCCATGACTTTTGCCTGCAGCAGCGCGCCGACCCTTGCGCTTGCGCCCGTGTTTCTTCCGCTGCTTCTGCTTACCCTGCTTCTTGCTCGTCTTCCCCTGTTGCACCGGCTTGGTGGCAGTCGGCACCGCGTTCGTGTCGCTCAGAGTGGAGGTTCCCGGCACGCCGAACTTAGGAAATTCGGCGAGCGCGCCCTGGCAGGCAGAGATGCTGTCGCACGAGGTATCTTCTTCACCGCTCCGCGGGGGTGCAGCAAAGCCCCCACCGACGCGCGCGTCGTAGAGGCTCACGTAGCCAACCGGAGCTCCCCCCGCGATGCTCGCGCTCGATGTGAAGAAGACGTTGTTGCCGCTCGGTGTCACACCCTGCAGGCGGGTGAGACCCGGCTTCCCCGCAGAGAGTAGGTAGACGTGCCCGTTCTCCCACTCATAGACATCGACGTCGCTGGGAATCTCCTCGGTGGATTCGCCCAAGCCAAGCTCGAGCGGCGGTGACCCGGTGTTCTCGTCTTCCGCCGCCAGCGCGCTTTCGGTTTCGAAGAAGATACGTTCGCCCGTTGCGCTCATCGGCGCAGATTGCCCCGGGGGATCGTAGCTTCCCCCGCCGATCGCTCCCTCCTGAGACCCTACATTGATGCCTAGCGACGCCGACCCGGTCGCCGTCGGGCCACACGATATGCACGTCAACTTTTCCAACGTCGCATCGTAGCGGTACACCTGCGCCGTCCCGTTGTGGTCTTCGCCGGTGAGATCGCCGCTGGAGACGAACACCAGCACTTCACCGTTGGGAGTCGGCACCGCGAGCCGTTCGACATCCAGGTAGGAAGTCAAGCGCCCGGGGTGCCCGCTTCCGGGTTCTCCCATTTCCACTTCTTCCAAGCCCAGTTGCGCGACGAACGTGTTCTTGCCCGTCAGCGTGTCGTACACGTAGAGGTTGGGCTTGCCTTCGGCAGCACTCAGCCCGACCGCGTTTTCGTTGGCCGCGAGCTTGCCCTTGGCCACGTAGTAGACGCGTGAGCCGTCGTTGGCGATGGCTGTCACCCCGTAGACAGCGCCATCGACGGCGCCAGCGCCTTCCGGGGCGACTGAAACCGGCGTGAGCTTTTCGTCTTCGGTGTCATAGACGTAGAGCTCGGCGTCTTTGAATTCGTCGCCAGCGAGTCCCTCGTCTGAGAGGAAGAACACCTCGCTGCCATCTTCGGAGGCGCCCATGTAACGCGCCCCGGCGACCTTCTTCTGGTGTTCTTCTTCTGGCCCCACCGTCCCTTCGCGATCCAGCTGCACCGTACTGGCGCCTTCCTTGTGCATGTAGAGGTGGACCACATGGTTGCTGTAGTAGGTCATTTCGACTTCATCGGGGGCGGGCGAGGGGCTCTCGAAGAACACCTTTGATCCGTCGGCGGAGATCGCGTGAGTGGTGGTGCCGCCAAAGCCATCGGCCGGAAGCTCGGTGAAGGGGGACGCTTCGCCGGGAGCAGACGGTTCACCTGAGATAAGATCGTTGCCGTTGCCGAGCACCGCGCCTTCCGCGTCGAGCAGAACGCCTTTGTCGTCGACGTCAACCAGTTCCGTGCTAGCCGCCGGGATGTCGCGGAGGTAAAGGTAGTCGTCGGTTTGAAAGCCGCTTTCTTCGAGTCCCGCCGCAGCCTGCACCAGCGGTTCGGCGCTGTCGAAGGCGACGAAGTCGCCATTAGGGGTGGCCCCGTCGAAGGTCGCCGAGTCGAGTCCCGTGCCGACCTCGCTGCCCTGCGAGACGAGCGCGAGCGCGCCGTGCGAGGACTCCTCGAACAGGTTCAGCGCGCCGCCGTCCTCGCTGCCTGAGCTCAGCGGCTGTTCGGTCGTGAAGATCGACTGGCCGAGGTCCGGCGTGACGAACACCGGGCCGGTGTGGGCGAACGGCTTCGGCTGCACGACGTTGGCCGGTGTCAGCGCCGTCGTCTGCCAGCCGCCGGCCGTGCGCCGGGCCTGGTAGAGCGTGTTTCCGCTGGCCGTCGCGTCGCCGAAGGGCGCAGCTTGGAAGTCCACGGCTTCGCCGCTCGGGGCCGGAACAACCGAGCTTGGACTCGCGCCGTTCATTTCAACAGGAGTAACCAGCTCGAGGGCGCGTCCGTCCGGAAGCGCGGCGGCCGCCATCGGGCTGGCGAGCAACACGGCCGCCGCCCCAAGGATCGCCGTCGAGATCCACCCAAGGCCGAGGCGCCGCGAGCGCTCGCGGCGTCCGGTGCCAGAGCAGCCGACGGAGCGGCTCGCCCGGCCCGGCGCCGGCGCGATGCTGGCGACCAACGGGTCCATTTCAGACCGATCCATGTTCGCCCGGCGCCACCGGCACGCGTGCGCCGCAATTGGGACAGAGCACCGACTCGACCTTCCGCGACGGCTCGCCGGCGCTGCCTACTTCATCGTCGTGCCTTGACTGGCGACGCCAGTCGCGCAGCTCGAGTCGCAGGTCGGCAATCGAGAGGCGCTCGCTCGTCACACGATCAAGCCAGCGATCCTGTGCGTCGGGATCCAGAGAGGCGAGTGTCTCGTGATGACTCCAAGAGAGATTCTCCCGACGTCGGGAGACCTCGTATCGTGAGGACACGTACACCATGTTCATCAGGGTCTGCGCGTCATAGCCGGTGATGCGAGCCGCTCGGCTGTAGCGCTCGCCGAACCTCGCGTTGCCGTATCTGATCCAGTCGCCGATGCCCCACTGGCCACAACGTCCGATCGCCCCGAGTCGGCGACCGGCGGCGGTCCAAGCCGCCAGGTCGAGCTCGCATGCTGGAGTCCATGACACGGGCGTGAGATTCGCGGAGCGGAGTGCTTCTCCGACGCGCGATGGGACTGCGGTTGCTTGGCTGTGGGCAGTGCGCATGCGACGGCCGCCTTACGACACTCGCAAGCGAGTGGTAGCGAAGGACAATTCGGTGTGAAATAGCGACACCGCTATTCGCTCGCCGACACGAGCTTGGCAACGACGAGTTCCAAGGTGTTCCTGAGCACCACCGTGTTGTGCCCGGCCGGAGAGGGCAGTCTCATCCTGGCGTTGATCGCCCGATCGATCACCGGCGCCTGCGAGCCGCCACAGCCGCTCGCCGCGGGCACCGCGAATGAGTTGTCCACAAACGAGGTGCCGGGGACCGTCGCGTAATCTCCTTCGATCCCGGACTCGTTCTCCACGACCGTTGTGCCTTCGCCCAAGTAGCCCTTGATCGGCCTGTTCGGCGGAGGAGGGGTCGTCGTCGCCTCCGTGAGGTTCAGATGGATCGGATCGGAGTTCGTCCCTATGTAGCAATGTTCGCCGAGGAACGGATTGGTCAACTTGACCTTTACTGGCTCCGCTACCGCCACACCCTGTTCGGTAAGAATATTGCTGATGGACATGGTCACGGCGCTGCTCGGGCCGGCGTTTTCGATCGTGGCCGTCAGACCCTCCAGCCCCGCGTTGACAAGCTCGCCGAAGGCAGCCCGCAGCGAGCTGGGCAGCGCGCCCGATTCGAGCACTCCGGCCAGCCCACCAGGCACCGGCACCGCCGCCGGCTGGATCACCGGGCCTTCTTCCGGCGGAGCAAAAGTGTTTTCTTCTAGGAAGCCTCCCCCCTGCACACCCAAAAACGCTCTATTGATCGGCACCATGATCGAGCCGATCCGCAGTTCGCCGCTTTTGGTACGGGCAATCAGGCAACTGGCCAATGTGGGAGTGTTGAGCGGGCAGTCAGAGAAGGCGGCATAGATTCCCTGCGGGTGATGGATCGTTGCCGCTCGCGCAGACGGCGCGTAGGTTAGGATCAGCGCGGCGAGCGCGAGAACCGCCATGGCGAGCACCAGCGCGGGCACACACCTTGCCGAAGGGCAACCACGATCCGCAGTCACCGAACGCGGGTCATCGACCGTCACCGAGCGCGGGCCCAGACGCCTCGGCCATATCCGCCAATCACGCATCGAGCGCGACGGCTCGGATATTGTAAACAGAAACATTTAAAGTGATCTTTGCGTTTCGGGTGAAAGGGCGAGAGGGCCTGAGGTTTTGGGTAAGGGCGAAGAGATTTTTGGTAAGGCGAGAGGTAATAAACGTGGATAAAGCGAACGTCGCAATATCTATCATTCGGCGCGCTCGGCGCGATGGGCCGATGTGGCGCACTGCGCCGCCGCGAGCGCACCACTTCGGTCATCCTCGGTGGCCGCCAACCCGAGCTCCTCCAGGCGCAGAACCACCTCCAGCTCGGCGTGACAGGACCTCAGCTGACGACCCAGCCTGGCCTCGATCGCCCGCAGCCTACGTTCGACGGTGTGGCGGTCGATCTCGAGCTTGGCAGCCGCCGTCGCGGCGTTGCAGCCCGACGAGAAGTAGGCTCGCAGCGTCTCACGCGCCACCGGGGTGCCGAGCGAGGGTAGGTAGATGCCCATCAGCGACCGCATCAGCGACTGGTTTTGAAGCACGAGCGCCACGAGCGCGTGCTCGGCGAAGCGCATCAAGGGCACCGGCCGGCAGGAGGCGACGAGCAGCGCCGCTCGGGCCTCCTGGTGACTCAGCCGCCAGCCCGACACCCCCCGCCGCGGCTCGCCCAGCGACAGCGAGGCATCCTCGCTGTTTGCAGTGGTTGCAAGGATCCGCTCCACATGGGCCATCTCGAGTATTCGGTGCCCGCCGATCCATGCCCAGATGGAGCTATCGCCGGTCGACACGCACAGCAGCTGACGCCGCAGCTGGTCGGCGAGGTCGCGCACGATCCGCTGCGCCTGCGGCCCACTGGCGATGATGCCGAGATGCCATGCGTCGTCGAGCTCGTAGTCGAGGTGCGAGGTGTCGGGTCGCTCGCCAGCAAGCAGCCGCTGCACCAATTCGGCATCGCACTCCTCGCGCGAGCGCTCGATCCGTTCGCGTTCCAGCTTGTGCTCTTGTGCGATCGTGGTCATCATGCGCTCCAACACGGCCTCCTGAGTCGTGCGCAGATGACGCAGCACGGGTCCGTTAGAGGAGAGCCCACTGCGATGCGCCTCGTCCATCACGAATGCCCCGAGCACTCTGTGACCGCCCAGGTAGCGCAGCAGCATCGTGTCCACGCTGATGTTCCGGCGCGCTGCTCGGCGGGCCTGAGAGATCGCCACCGACGGGATCGGGACGGGCTGTTCGGCGAGATCTTCCATCTCGGCCAGCGACAGGTTGACCGCTGCAGCTACCGTGTCGCGCAGCCCGGTCTGGTAGTCAGCGTCTTCTCCCGGCACTGGCGCGAACATGCCACTGACGCGGGCCACGATCGCATCCTCGATCTCCTGTTCGCGCGCTCGCAGACGCCTGAGCAGAGCACCGCGCGCCTGATCGACTGCAGTGCCACCACCGCGCGGCCTGGCCGTCCCAGTCCGCCGTGTGACCGCATCCTTGACACCGCTACTCACCGCGTGCCTCCCCGTTCTCCGCTAGAACCGTACTCCATTCGATTCATCTGAATGACCCTCAGTGATTGTGGATAACACACGGCGAACTGTCAACTCACAGGTAAAAAAATTACGGCGCGGCACCCACTCGATGAATATGTCGAACAAAAGTGATAAATCTTTTGCGAAAGTGTGAGTGTGCTGGCAGACCGATGCCGCGCGACGAAACAACAGCACTGATCACACGGGCCTTCCGGTAGGTTCGGCGTGGCCACGGCGGACGGCGTAACCACCGCCGGCGCGCACGCCACCAGCGCACCTACCCCACGCCAGCAAGCGGGAGACTATGCGGAGCTGTATCGTCCGCAACGCCACACGCCATCACCAACGGAGGTCGCGACGATGCCGCCGCTCATCACACCAGAGGAAGCCCTCCGCCTGGGCGAGATCGAGGACCACGCCGAAATCGAAGCGCTCGTACAACGCGCCTGGGAGGCGCGCGTGGAGCGCTTCGGAGACTCCACCGACATGTGCTCGCTGGTCAATGCCAAGTCAGGTGGCTGCGCGGAGGATTGCGGCTTCTGCGCGCAGTCGCGCTTCGCCGAGGCGGAGACGCCGATGCACCCGATGATGGACCCCGAGCAAATCCTCGAACACGCGCGCGCCGCCGAGGCAGCGGGGGCGCACCGCTTCTGCATGGTGACCCAGGGCCAGGGTCTCTCCAAGCGCGACTTTGCTCAGATCCTCGAGGGCGCGCGGCTGGTGGCGGAGCACACCAACCTCAAGCGCTGCGCCTCGATCGGGCACATGTCGGCGGAGCGCGCCAAGGCACTCAGAGAGGCAGGCATCCAGCGCGTGCACCACAACGTGGAGACCGCTTCCAGCTACTACGACGAGGTCTCCACCACCGTGCGCTACGAGGGGCGCCTGCGCACAATCCGCGCGGTACGTGAGGCCGGCTTGGAGACCTGCGTGGGGGGCATCCTCAATCTCGGCGAGAGCCGCTCGCAGCGCGTGGAGATGGCGTTCGAGCTCGCCGCAATCGACCCTACGAGCGTGCCAATCAACCTGCTCAACCCGCGACCCGGCACCAAGTTCGGCGACCGCGAGCTGATGGACCCGTGGGAGGCGGTGAAGTGGATCGCAATCTTCCGGCTGATCCTCCCCAAAGCGCTGTTCCGCGTCTGCGGAGGGCGTGTCGAGAACTTTGGCGAGCTGCAGCCACTAGCGGTGAAGGCGGGGCTGAACGGGGTGATGATGGGTAACTTGCTCACCACGCTCGGCGCCGAGCCCGACCAGGATCGCGCGATGTTCGAGGAGCTCGGACTCAACGTCGCCCGGCAGCCCGACAATGGCGCCAACCCTCGGCCCGACAACCGCGCCGGGTGGCTTACAGGAGAGACACCGGATGTGGTGGAGAAGCATCTCGGGAGCGGAGCTGGCGAAGACCCAATCGAGGTCGACCTGAACGTGCGCCTGTGGGACCCCTCCACGCAGCTGCGCTACCGCGCCAAGCGCCGGGTGGCTCCCAGTGGGTCGCGCAGCCGCCCGGAGGGCGGCGAGCCGGGCCCCTCTTCCTTGGTAGAGGCGTGAACGAGATCGAAGAGCGGCTGGCGGAGATCGAGCGGCAGGGTCTCAGCCGTCGGCTGCGGTTGATCTCCGGACCGCAGGGACCGCGCGTGATGCTCGACGAGCACGAAGTGCTGCTGCTGTGCTCCAACAACTATCTCGGCCTCGCCGACGACGCGCGCGTGCGCGAGGCCGCCGCCGACGCCGCGTTGCGCTGGGGCGTGGGCAGCGGCGCTTCACGGCTGGTGTCGGGCACGATGACAATCCACCGCCGCCTCGAGGAGCGGTTGGCGGCGTTCAAGGGCAGCGAGGCGTGTGTGCTGTTCGGCTCGGGCTACCTTGCCAACCTCGGCGCGATCGGCGCGCTCGCCGGCCCCGGAGACACAATCTTCTCCGACGAGCTCAACCATGCCTCGATCGTCGACGGCAGCAAGTGCTCGCGCGCGCGGGTGCACGTTTATCGCCATCTGGACACCGAGCACCTCGACTGGAGTTTGCGCCGCCACGGTGGCGAAGGGCGACGGCTGATCGCCACCGACACGGTGTTCTCGATGGACGGCGACGTGGCGCCGTTGCAGGAGATCGTCGCGCTCGCCCGCCACCACCGCGCACGCCTGCTGGTGGACGAGGCACACGCAACCGGCGCGCTGGGGCCAGGGGGACGCGGCGCCGTCGCGCAGGCTGGGTTGGAGGGCCAGGTGGACGTGCTGCTCGGAACGCTCGGCAAGGCGCTGGGCTCTTACGGCGCGTATGTGTGCGCCAGCGAGCAAATGGTGCGCTACTTGATTAACACCGCGCGTGCCCTGATCTTCTCCACAGCACCCGCGCCGCCGGCGGTGGCCGGTGCGCTGGCGGCGCTGGAGGAGGTCGAACAGCACCCCGATCGCGTGCAACAGCTGCACTCGCGCTCGCGCGAGCTGCGCGAGGCGCTTGCCGCCGAGGGCTTCGACGTGCCAGCCTCTGACATGCACATCGTGCCGCTGTTGGTAGGCGACGAGCGTGACGCGTCGGCGCTTTGCCAGGCGGCGCTCGAGCGCGGTGTGTTCGCACAGGCGATCCGGGCCCCCTCGGTGCCCCCTGGCGGTGCCCGTTTGCGCCTCACTGCGATGGCCACACACACCCCGGCGGAGTTGCGCCGTGCCGCCCACTCGCTTGGGGATGCCGCCCATGCGGTCGGACTCGACCCCGGTGCGATCGGCACCCCGGCTGTTCGGTGCGCGGCCGCGGGCGAGGTCGACGAACCGGCGGGAGAGGGCGGTCCCTTCGATACCAAACGCGCGCACTCCCTCACTCGCGCCGCCTAACCGTCGCAGTGCGCGGGCTGTTCGTCACCGGCACCGGCACCGGTGTTGGCAAGACCATCCTCAGCGCCGCCCTCCTCGCCGCGATGGTCGCCGCCGGCACACAGGTAAGAGCCCACAAGCCGGTGGTGACCGGACTCGACGAGCCACCCGGCGAGTGGCCGCCCGATCACGAGTTGCTTGCGCGAGCCGCTGGTATGCCGCCCGAGGAGGTCGCGCCGCTGCGCTACGGGCCGGCCGTATCGCCCCACCTGGCCGCCGAGCTGGCTGGCGACCCGATCGACCCTGAGCTGATCGTCAGCGCCGCCACTGGTGCGCTGCGCGACGCCGACGCTCAGGGAGCTGCGCTGATCCTCGAGGGCGTTGGCGGACTGCTCGTGCCGCTCGCTGCCGGCCTCATGGTTCGGGACCTCGTGGCCATGTTGGGGCTGCCGCTGCTGATTGCCGCTGCTCCCGGTCTCGGCACGATCAACCACACACTGCTCACCCTGCAAGCCGCTCGGACCGCCCGAATCGAGGTGTGCGCGGTCGTACTCACACCCTGGTCTGCGCAGCCCTCCGCGATCGAGCAGTCCAATCGCGACACGATCGCGCGACTCGGCAACGTCGAGGTCGCGGCCTTGCCCAACCTACCCGGACCTGACCTCGACGCCCTCGCGGTCGCCGGGGCACAGCTGCCGTGGCAGCGGTGGCTCACGCGCGAACGGCGTCCACTACAGCCCCAGATATCGTCGTCAGGTCGCGCTCAGAGATGACAAAGGGGGGCATGGTGTAAACCAGGTTGCGGAAGGGACGCAACCACACGCCCCGTTTGACCGCCGCTGCGGTGGACGCGGTCACGTCAACCTCGTGGTCGAGTTCCACGACACCGATCGCGCCGAGCACACGCACGTCCGCCACGCCGGGCTCATCACAAACCGGGCTGAGACCCTCGCGCAGGCCGCGTTCAATGCGCGCCACCTGGGCACGCCACCCGCCGCTCGCAAGCAGATCGAGCGAGGCCAACGCCACCGCGCAGGCCAGCGGGTTGGCCATGTACGTCGGGCCGTGCATCAGCCCGCCACCCTCACCCGCGGAGATCGCGCCCGCCACCTCAGCGGCGCAGAGCGTCGCCGCGAGGGTCATATACCCACCGGTGAGCGCCTTGCCAACGCACATCACATCGGGGCTCACCCCCGCGTGCTCGCAGGCGAACAGTGTGCCGGTGCGGCCGAAGCCCGTGGCAATCTCGTCCGCGACCAGCAACATGCCGTGCTCGTCGCATACCTCCCGCAGCAGGCTGACACAGGCGGGAGCGTGGAAGCGCATCCCGCCCGCCCCCTGCGCCACCGGCTCGAGGATTGCGCCCGCCAATTCATGCGCGTGGTGTGCCGCCAGCGCCCTCACTTGCGCCGCCCACCGCTCCCAGCGCTCGTCTCGGGGCGCGTCGAAGCCATCCGGGGGACGATCGGCGAAGATGTGCTTGGGGAGAATGTCGGTGAACATGTTGTGCATCCCCCCAACCGGATCGCACACCGCCATCGCACCGAACGTGTCGCCGTGGTAGCCCCCTCTCACCGTCAGCAGGCGGCTGCGCCGCGGTCGCCCAACCGCGCGTTGGTATTGCAGGCACATCTTGATCGCCACCTCCACCGCCACCGAGCCGGAGTCAGCGAAGAACACCCGCTCCAGACCTGGCGGGGCGAGCTCCACCAGGCGCTCGGCAAGACGCACCGCCGGCTCGTGCGTGAGCCCGCCGAACATCACGTGCGCCATTCTCCCCAGCTGCTCTTGCACAGCGCTGTCGAGCGCCGGGTGGCGGTAACCGTGCACCGCGCACCACCACGACGACATCCCGTCGATCAGCTCGCTGCCGTCCGCCAAGCGCAGGCGCACGCCCTCAGCCGACACCACCGGTAAGGCCGCCGCCGCAGCCGGCAGGCCGCCATAGGGGTGCCAAACGTGCTCGCGGTCCGCTGCGAGCAGTGCTTCCCAGTCGCTCAGGTCAGGGCCTCAGTCCTCGTAGAGCGTGAAGTCACGCTTACGGGCGCCGCACACCGGGCAAAACCACGTGTCTGGGATGTCCTCGAAGGCTGTCCCCGCGGGGATCCCCCCGTCCGGGTCGCCTTCCTCAGGGTCGTAGATGTAGCCGCAGGACTCGCAGATCCAGCGCTGAAGGGTCTGTGTGGTCATGCCCGAAGAGTACCGGGCCGCCGCCGATGCCGGTAGGGTCAATCGATGAGCACGCCAAGTGCCGACGAGCAGCCAGCCGCGGGCGAGGAGTACAACCCCGGGCCTCCCACCCTTCCACGGCAAGCCGCTACCGTGATCCTGCTGCGTGGTGGGGAGCACGAGCTCGAGCTGCTGCTGGTCAAGCGCAACCCGCAGGCACGCTTCATGGGCGGGGTGTGGGTGTTCCCCGGCGGCGCGGTCGAGCAGGCGGAGGGGGATGACGACCGCGCGCATCGCGCCGCAGCGGTGCGCGAGCTGCAGGAGGAGGCCGGTGTGCAGTTGCCCGACTCGGCCGAGCTCGTCAAGTTTTCGCGCTGGATCACCCCCGCGGCGGTGCGCACTCGTTTCGACACGCACTTCTTTCTCGCCTCGCTTCCACCCCATCAGGAGCCAAACGTGGACGGTGCGGAGTGCGTCGAGCACGGATGGTTTACACCCGCTGGCGCGCTCGACGCTCATCGCGCCGGCGAGATCGTGCTGGTGTTCCCCACCATCAAGCACCTCGAGCAGCTCTCACCCTTCGCCACCGCCACGGAGTTGCTCGAGTACGCGCGCGGGCGCACCGTGCAGGCGATTCAACCGCGCATCGTGCTCGAAGGCGAGGTCGCGCGCGTGCTGCTCCCCGGCGAGCCGGGGTATTGATTGCCGGTGCACAGTTTCGCGCGAAGCGCGCGGCGGATGGAGGCGGCGCCGGTGTTGCGTTTCGCGGACAGACAAGGGCGGGAGCTGGTGCTGCGTTTGTCTTTTTGCTCCCCTAAACACTTTACAAAATGAAGTGGTTGGCACGCCAAAAAGTGATCAACACAACACCCAGGCAGCGGCGAGACCGGCCATCGGTCAATCGCGCTGCTGCGCCTCGATCACGTGTGTAACGGCGTTGATCAGCGCGAGGTGCGTAAACGCCTGCGGGAAATTGCCCAAGAGGCGCCCCGATGAGGCCTCCAGCTCCTCTGCGTAGAGGTCCATCGGCGAAGCGTAGGTAAGCAGCCTTTCGCACAGCCGTTCGGCCGCACGGCACTCGCCGCTCTCCGCCAGCGCCGACACCAGCCAAAAGGAGCAGATCAGGAAGGTTCCCTCCTCCCCATGCTGCCCATCGTCGGTTTCGTCGGTGCGGTAGCGCAACACCAGTCCGTTCTCGGTCAGCTCCTCTTTGATCGCCGCCACCGTCGCGCACACCCGCTCGTCCTTCGCGGGTAGAAAGCGCACCAGCGGGATCAGCAGGTTGGAGGCGTCCAGCGCGTCAGTGTCGTAGTGCTGACGGAACACCCCCCGCTTGTCGACGCCCTTGTCGAGGATCTCCGCTTTGATCTCGCCCGCCAGCTCCTGCCAGTGGCGGGCATGATCGTCCTCCCCACGCCGTTCCGCAAGGCGCGCGCCACGGTCCATCGCCACCCAGCACATCAACTTCGAGGAGACGTAGTGGCGCGGCTCGCCGCGCGCCTCCCAGAGGCCCTGGTCGGGTTCCCGCCACACCCGCTCGGCGCAGCGCACCTGGTCGATCAACACCGGCCACAGCCGCTCGGGAATGTGGTCGCGCTTCTTGGAGTGCAGATACACCGAGTCCAGCACCGCCCCGTACACATCGTTCTGGCGTTGGTTGTAAGCACCGTTACCCACCCTCACCGGGCGCGCGCCCTGGTAGCCCTTGAGGTGACGAAGCTCCGCCTCCTCCAGGTTTTTGTCGCCCTTGATCCCGTACATGATCTGCAGCGACCCGTCCTCGTTGCGCTCGAGGTCGGCGACGTACTGCACGAAGTCATCCGCCTCCCAATCCAGGCCCAGCGCGTGCAAGCCCCACAACGTGAAGGTCGCGTCGCGCATCCAGCAGTAGCGGTAGTCCCAGTTGCGCGACCCCTGCGGGGTCTCCGGCAGCGAGGTTGTGGGCGCGGCGACCAGGGCGCCGGTGGGCATGAACGTAAGGCCCTTCAGCACCAGCGCCGAGCGCTGCAACTGCAAACGCCAAGGATGATCGGGATAGGTGCCTTCCTCCAGCCAGCCGCGCCAGAAGCGGCTGGTGCGCTCCAGGTGCGTGTTCGCCTGCTCCACCGTGCGCGGCCCCCCGAGCTCCTCGGTCCACGACATCGCGCAGAAGCGCCGCTCACCTTCCTGCAGGGTATGGCGCGCGTGCACGCGGTTGCCCTCGATGCCGACTCGCATGTCCGAATAGAGGCGGAAGGCGACTTTGCCGTCGGCACCGTCGCTCGCATCGAGCGCGGGGCCGCCTTCCGTGCGCTCCTCCTCTACCGCGCTCCACTGCGCCATCGTCGCGCCGTAGTCGAGCATCGGCTCGCACACCATCTCCATCTGCACCTGACCCTGCATACATTCGATCACCCGCACCAGCAAGTGGTCGGCGTCGTAGTCCGTCGGCGGACGCGTATGGCTGGAGCCCTCCTCGTTGTCGTGCCACTCCCCGATCGTCAGGGCATCGATCACCCGCACCCATCCCTGCGGCGTCATCCAGGTCGTCTCGATTATGTTGGTCCCCGGCAGGTAGCGCCTACCCGCCGGCACATACAGGCCATACGGCCCTACCCGAAAGCGCCCCGCACCGCGGTCGAGCATCGCCGCGAACACGCTTGGACAGTCGAAGTGGGGCAGACACAGCCACTCGATCGAGCCGTCGGACGCCAGCAGCGCGCCGGTGTGACAATCCGACAGGAAGCCGTAGTCGGCGATCGGCGGGAAAGGCGAGTCCTCGTCGGTCATTGGCGTTCGACGGACACTATTGGCCCTTTGGAGACGGTGCCAAGACTATGCCCGGGTAGCCGGCGATCGGTGTCACAAGAACGCTCGGGCAGCTATTCGCCGGGGTTCTCGCGTGAAAGCTCCGCCCAGGAGTCGTCCTCCCACACGGCCTCGCCCCAACGCGGGCGTTCCACCCCCGCCGGTAGCGAGCCCTCTTCCTCAAGCTTGTCGAGGTGGGCCGCCAGCGTGACCGCCGCCGCCGGACGCAACTCCACGGGCACGTCCCACCACGCCTTGTCCAACAGCTCATCCACTGTGCGAGCGCCTTCGGTGAGCGCCATCAGCAGGCGATGCTCGCGGTCGTAGCGATGGCCGACACACTCCTGCAGCTTCGCCACCGGCTCCCACACGGCGGGGCCATGGCCGGGGCACAATACCTCAAGATCGAGCGTACACAGGTGCACCAGCCCATTGAGGTAAGCGTTCAAAGCGCCTGGATAGGGCGCGATGAAGGCGCTGCCTTCGCCAAGCACCGCATCGCCGGTGAAACACACACGGTCGGCCACCAGCGCATAGTGATCGGGCGCGTGGCCGGGTGTCGGCACCGCCGTCAAAGGACCAAAGCGAACACCGTCTGTAAGGGTCACATCGATGCCGCTCCCCCGGGCGGCCGCCAGCGGCGCAGGGCGCAGGTTGCGCAACGCATTGACCGACTCGATGTGGTCGGTGTGGTCGTGCGTCAAAGCGATTCCGCCAAGACCCCCGCGCGCGTCCACCGCCGCCACCACCCGCTCGAGGTGCTGCCTCAACGCCGGTCCCGGGTCAATCACATACGCCGGGTCGCGGTCCACCACCCAGGTGTTGGTCCCCGACAACGTCAGTGGGCCGGCATTCTCGGCGCGTAAGCGGAGCACGTCGAAGGCCGCAAGCCGCCGCGCTTCCGCCAGCGGATCCACGGTGAAGTCGGCCTCTCCAGCGAGGGCTAGGTCAAGCTCGGCGGCGCTTTCCGGCACCCACTCCGTGGCGGGCTCCAAGCGAGCGTCTTGCGCGTCTTGGTCGGAGTCAGCCGCCGGGTCGGGGTCGGAGCCTGATGGTGAGGGTGAGCGCATTCTGTGACCGTAGTTGTTTCGGTTGACTACCGTCAGCATACCCCCCGTCTTGGCGGCAAGGCGTCTCTCAATGACTGCCCGCCTCGCCCGCAAACTAGCTTGGGCTGAGCTCCCCGCGGTAGGCGACGCGATTCCAAACACCTCCAAAGAGCGCTGCTAATCCTAATTTTACGACTAGTTCGCGATAGCCCGAACCGGGTGCAAAACGCAGACAGTTATCCGCAGATAATACGTGTTGCCCACCATCTCCCATGCCTCAAGCCCAGATGCCCAGCGGTCGAAAAGATGGCATTATGAGCGAGGGATCGTCTTGGCTGTGCCCCACCGAGCTTGACCGCACGCGCGTCGTCGATGCCAACGATCGCGTGCGCATGATCCGCCTCATCGGCGCCAGCGCCGTCGGCGTTGCGCTGCTGGCTGCCGCCCCTTGGATCGGCTGGTGGACGCTCCTGCTGTTTGCGCTCTGCGCGCTCAACTTCGCCAACGTCGACCTGCGTATGCGCACCAGCTCCCACCCCGAGCGGGTGAGCGCCACCGCGATCGTGATCACGCTGCTGCTCCTCGGCGGGGGCGTCGCCGTCAGTGGCGGGCCCTCCAGCCCAGCGCTGCCATGGATGGTGCTCCCCGCCGCGATGGTCGCCGCGCGCTTCCGCCCCCAGGTGGTGGTCGTCGGACTGGCGCTCACCGTGGTGCTGATCATCGCCGTCACCCTCGGCGTCGATCCCACCGCCACGATCGACAACCCTGTCCGGCCGATCGCTGCGCTTGCGCTGCTCGCCGGCGTGGTGTCAATTGTGTGGGCGCTGCAGGCAGCGGAGCTGCACCATCGCGACGAAGCGATCCTCGACCCGCTCACCGGCCTGCTCAACCGCCACGCTTTGATCCCGCGCTTCACCGAGATCTCCCACCAAGCGCGTCTCACCCACCAGCCGGTGTGCATGCTGCTATGCGATGTCGACGCCTTCAAGCAGGTCAACGATCGTCATGGCCACGACCGTGGTGACGCAGTGCTACGCAACGTCGCTTACGAGCTACGTAAGCGCCTGCGCTCCTTCGAGCTCGCCTACCGCCTCGGCGGCGAGGAGTTCCTGATCGTGCTGCCCGGTGTCTCGCACGTCGAAGGCCAGGAGATCGCCGAGCGGCTGCGCATGGCGGTCGAGCAGTCGCGCCCCACGGGCATCCCGGTCACCATCTCGCTCGGCCTGAGCGCCGCCAGCGGCACCCAGGTTGTCTATGAGACCCTCTTCAAGGCCGCCGACGAGGCCCTGTACGAGGCCAAGCGCGCCGGGCGCAATCGTGTCGCGGCCTCGGCTTCTCCACTTCCCGTCGCCGACGGAGAGGGGCAGAACCTCGAGGAGCTCACAGCGCCGGCGCTGTTGGCCGCAACGGGGATACGGGCCCAAGGCGAGTGCCTCCCGGCTTCGGTTAGCTGACCGACAACCCACGACCCCGGCGTGGTTGCATTAGCCTACGCGACACCATGCCCAAGCTCGACCCCGAAGCCCAGGCGCTGCTCGATGTGATGCGCGCGATGGGGACACCGGCGCCCCACACGCTGCCAGTGGAACAGGCCAGAGCACAGATGCGCTCAGCCCTCATCACACGCGGTCAGCCGCTTGCGCTCCATGACGTCGAAGACGCGAGCCTGCCCTCTCCCCACGGTGCGCTCCCCCTGCGCCTCTACCGCCCCGCGCCCACACCGCTGCCGATCGCGCTCTTTATCCACGGAGGCGGCTGGACGCTCAACGACATCGACACCCACGACCACCTCTGCCGCCGAATCGCCAAGCGCTCTGGGTGGCTGATTGCATCGCTCGACTATCGACGTGCCCCCGAGCACCCGCACCCCGCGGCGCTCCAGGACGCCCGCTTCGCATACGACTGGCTGCTGGAGAACGCCAGCCGTCTGGGGGGCAACTCAGCGCTGATGGCGCTCGCCGGCGAGAGCTCGGGAGCGACCACCGCGACCGCCCTCGCGCTGCAGTTGCGCGACACCGGCGCTCCCCTGCCCGCACTCCAGATCCTCGCCTACCCGATGGTCGACCTCCCCGACCGTTGGCCCTCCTACCGCGAGCGCGGAAGCGGTTTCACGCTCGACCGTCCGCTCGCCCTCTGGTTTATGAAACAGAGCCTCCCCGACAGCTTCGACCCTGCCGACCCCTACCGCGATCCCTACCTCTTCCCACTGGGCACCGCCGAGCTCGGCGGTCTACCGCCAGCGTTGGTGATGACAGCCGAGTTCGATCCGCTGCGCGACGAGGGCATCGCCTACGCCGAGCGGTTGGCCGCCGCCGGAGTCGCGGTGGAGCACCTGCACGTCCCCGACCAGATGCACGGCTTCCTGATGGTCGACCGCGTGATCCGCCGCGCCGGGGAGCTGATCGACCGCCTCGCGGATGCGCTCGCCGCGCTCGCGCAGGCCGCCACCACAAGCGCAGCCGAGTAGCACGCGAAGACGGCGTGGGAGTTGCGCTGCAATACTGACGCCATCCCCGTTGAGCGGTTCCGGCAAGCGCCGCCGATGAGGCAACCACGCGATGCAGGGAGTCACAGACAAGGGGGAGCCGATCGGCGGCAAGGTTCGGCCGGGGGGCGAGATCGCCAGGGATCTGCTGATCGAGGCCGGGGCGATCCTGTCGAGCTCGCTGGACCCCACGACGACGATGGGGCAGGTCGCCCAGTTGATCGTGCCGCGGCTGGCCGATCTCTGCGTGATCGACCTGCACGACGAAGATGGCGCGATCAAGGACGTGGCGGTCGTCGCGACTAAGGAGGGATTGGCGCGCGCCCTAGAGCGACTGCGCGCCGACTTTCCGCTCGATCCGGCCGGCGAGCACCCCGTGGCGCGGGTGATCCGCGGCGGCGAGCCGCTGCTGCTGGCGGAGATGACCGACGCGCTGCTGCGCAGCTTTGCGCAGGGATCCGAGCACGCACGGTTCATGATCGAGCACGGCTACCGTTCGGCCATCGTGGCCCCGATGCTCGCCCACGGGCGCACGCTCGGCGCGCTCTCGACGCTGCGGCTAGGCGACAGCAGATGCTACGACGGCAGCGACCTCGACCTCGTGTGCGAGCTCGCGCTGCGGGCAGCATTGGCGATCGACAATGCCCAGCTGTACTCCGATCTGCGTCGCTTGGAGCAACGCCTGGAGGCGGTGCTCGTGAATATCGCGGAGGCGATCACCGTCGTGGATAGTCGCGGCCACACGGTCTTCGCCAACCGGGCCGCCGCCGACCTGCTCGGCTACTCCAGCCCCGAGGCCCTGACACACGCCCGCCCGGGCACCGTCATGGCTCGCTTCAGCGTCCAAGACGAGCAGGGTCGCGAGCTCAATCTGGAGAACATGCCCGCCAGGCGGCTGTTCAGGGGCGAACAGGCAGATCCGCTGCTGGTGAGAAACATCGTCCGTGCCACCGGCGAGGAGCGCTGGCTGATCGTCCGCTCCTCGCCGATCCCTGACCCTGAGCAGAGCGAGCGCATCGGCTATGTGGTCAACGTCTTCGAGAACATCACCGAGCTCAAGCGCGCACAACTGGCGGAGCGCCTTATCGCCCACAACCTCCAACAGGCGCTGCTGCCCGAGTCGCTGCCCGAGGTGCCTAAGGCGGAGATCGAGGCGCGATATTGCGCGGCGGGCGAGCTGAACGAGGTAGGTGGCGATTTCTATGACGTGTTCGAGCACGGCTCCGACAGCTGGATGCTGGTGATCGGAGATGTTTGCGGCAAGGGTTCCCGCGCCGCCGGCGTGACGGCGCTGGCGCGACACACCCTGCGCGCCGCGGCGATGGGCGGTCAGCGGCCCACGGAGATGCTCGAAATGCTCCACCAAGCGCTGCGTCGCCAGCCCCTGGGCGCAGACCTCTGCACCACCTGCCTAGTGATGGTGACGCCAATGCCGGAGCATCTGCAGCTCACGGTGGTACTCGCTGGGCACCCGTCGCCGCTGCTGATCGACGCGCATGGGGCAGCACGGCAGATCGGTCAGCCCGGAACGCTGCTCGGCGTATTCGATCCGATCGATCTGCGCGAAAGCACAGCTGAGCTACGCGCCGGCGAGACGCTACTGCTGTACACCGACGGCCTCCCCGACGCCGGCCGTTCGCACGACGCACTCGGCGAGCGCGGTCTGATCGAGCTGTGCCGCGCGGCCCCCCAGCTGACCCTCGCAGGGCTGCTCGAGCACATCGAGCGCGCGGCGCTGGCACGTGCCGATGGCTCGCTGCGCGACGATCTCGCGCTGCTTGGCATACGGATGCGCCGGCCCGGCCACGTCGCCGCGATGCGCGCGCGCAATCGCGATGATTGACGTGATGGCCCGACAGAGAAATGCGCGACGATGACGTCCCCATCCGAAGGCGCCATCGTCGCACCCTTCGCCGGTGTGGTTGTCGCGGTGGAGCACGCGGCCGGATCAGCGGTGCGGGCGGGCGCGGCACTGGTAGTGCTGGAGGCGATGAAGATGGAGCACGAGATCATCGCCGAGACGGCCGGCGTCGTGCGCAGCGTGGAGGTCTCCGTCGGGGACGAAGTGCGGGAGGGCGAGTTGCTCGTGGTGTTCGCGCCACCAACCTCGGATCCCGGCTCACACACCCCACCGGCGATCGGCCTCGCCACCCCGACCGGCGATCGCGACAACCCAACCGGTGACCCCGCCACCCCGACCGGCCACCATGACCTCCCAACCGGCAACCCGGACGCCTCGACCGACGACGCCGACACCCCAACCGGCGACCCCGATGCCTCAACCGGCAACCACGACAACCCAACCGGCGACCCCGATGCACCCCGCGCGGATCTCGCCGCGGTGCAGGCGCGCCACGCGCTAGGGCTCGACGAGGCGCGCCCCGAGGCCGTTGCCAAGCGCCACGAGCTGGGCCGGCGCACCGCCCGCGAAAACCTCGCCGACCTGGTGGACGCTGGCAGCTATGTGGAGTACGGCCCGCTGATCTTCGCCGCCCAGGAGCGCCGCCGACCCAAGCAGGAGCTGATCGCGCAAACCCCCGCGGATGGACTGGTGGGTGGCGTGGGCGAGATCGATGGCAACCCCTGCGTGGCGATGTCCTACGACTACACGGTGCTCGCCGGCACCCAGGGGATGCGCGGTCACCTCAAGAAGGACCGCCTGTTCGAGCTCGCCGAGCGACGCAGGCTGCCGGTGGTGCTGTTCGCCGAGGGTGGTGGGGGGCGCCCCGGCGACGTGGACATGCCGCTCGTGGCGGGCCTGGACTGCCGCGCCTTTCATCTCTTCGCTCGCCTCAGCGGCCGCGTGCCGCTGGTGGGGATCGCCTCCGGATACTGTTTCGCCGGCAACGCCGCGCTGCTGGGCTGCTGTGACGTAGTGATCGCCACCGAGGACGCTTCGATCGGTATGGGCGGCCCGGCGATGATCGAGGGCGGCGGCCTTGGCGTGTACCACCCCGCGGAGGTAGGCCCGATCGAGGTGCAGCACGCAAATGGCGTCGTCGATCTGCGCGTAGCCGACGACCGCGCCGCGGTGGCGGCCGCGAAGCGCTACCTCTCCTACTTCCACAGTCCCGCCGGTCCCGCCGGGCCCGCCGACACCCGACCGCTCGCGGTGCCCGACCAGCGGCTGCTGCGCGAGATCGTGCCCGAGCGGCGCAAGCGCGCATATCGGGTGCGCAGCGCGATCCACACCCTCTGCGACGAAGACTCGGTGCTCGAGTTGCGGGCCGGCTTCGGGGTCGGGATCGTCACCGCGCTGGCAACGGTGGACGGTCGCACGCTGGGAATTGTCGCCAACGACCCATCCCATCTTGGCGGCGCAATCGACGCCGACGGCGCCGACAAGGCCGCGCGCTTCATGCAGTTGTGCGACGCGTTTGGGCTACCGCTGCTGTTCCTCTGCGACACCCCCGGTTTCATGGTGGGGCCGGCATCGGAGCGCGCTGCCACCGTGCGCCACTTCGCGCGTCTGTTCACGATCGGCGCCAACCTCGAGATCCCGTTCGGGACGATCGTGCTGCGCAAGGGCTACGGCCTGGGTGCGCAAGCGATGGCGGGCGGCTCGTTCAAGGCGCCGCTGTTCACGGTCGCCTGGCCAACCGCCGAGTTCGGCGGAATGGGTTTGGAGGGCGCAGTGCGGCTGGGGATGCGCCGCGAGCTACAGACGATCGCCGACGAGGACGAGCGCGAGCGTGTCTTTGCGGCGACCGTCGCCGCCGCCTACGAGCACGGGCGTGGCGTCAACATGGCCGCCTACGGCGAGATCGACGACGTGATCGATCCCGCCGACTCGCGCCGCTGGATCGCCACCCTGTTCGACCCGCCCCCGGTCGACTGGCGTCGGCAGACCGCCAAGCGTCGGCCCAATATCGACGCCTGGTAGGCATCGCCGATCTGCTTGCAGCCGTCTTCTTGCAACCGGTTGCTAGATCGGCTGGTCGAGGATGAACAGCTCGGCCGCCACATCGGGGACGAACTGGTTGCCGCTGATGAACGCGATTACTTTACGGCCGGTCAGGCGCTCTACCGCGGCGCGAAACTCGACCTCCATCGTCGCCTGGAAGAGATGACGAATCTGGCTGACCGCCTCGGTGTGCTCGTGGCGTGTGAGCGAGCGCTCCGCGGGCGTGAGCACGTCGTACATCAGCGTCACCAGCAGGTTGCCCTGGTGAAACGTCGAGGCGGTCTTCGGCCCGCGGCCAAGGTACTCGGTGTGAATTCCTACAAGTGCACTGGTAAGGGCGGCATTCAGCTCCCCGCCACGCAGCTGCTCTGTCTCTGGCGTCGGCAAAGCTCCATCCTCGCGACCGATTCTGTGGACAGGCCGACACGGAGGAGCTGATCTCCGTATGCACCCGTCGCGCAAAGACTACGCTCGGCGCCACCCCGGCCGGGGCGCTCCTGCGCTCACCAAATCTAGCAGACACACAGCGTGTTGGATCGCGGAATGTGGAATGCTTTGTTTATCGTCACTGAGAAGATTCCGTATGTGTCTCACCGGGTCGCGTCTCCTCGTCGCCCGCGTCCGCGCGGGCGATTGCGCCATTACGGGGCCTTCCTCGCCCCCAACGCCGCCGCCGCGATGCCGTTGCTGCTCGAACGCAACCGCGCTCAGCGCCTGCGGCGGCTGACGGACGCGGTCGGCGACAGCGTCACTCAGCGGCGTCGGCCTACGCGGCCGCGCATGCGCGTGCTCACCGCCGCGCCCGGTGCCCGCCTGCGCTGGCGCGAGGCGCCGGCCCCGCCCGCGCCCGACCCCGACGGCGCGGTGGTACACCCGATCGCGACCGCCACGTGCGACATCGACTGCCCGCTTGTGCTCGGCGTCACCCAGCTGGCGCTGCCGTTGCACCTCGGGCACGAATGCGTCGCCGAGGTGCTTGCGGTCGGTGCGCGCGTCACCACCGTCAAGCCCGGCGATCGTGTGATCGTTCCCTTCCAAATCAGCTGTGGCGCCTGCATTCCCTGCCGCACCGGCCATCCCGGCAGTTGCTTGGCGGTGCCGCCACTCTCCGCCTACGGCATGGGTCTCGCCACCGGGCACTTCGGTGGCGCCTACTCCGACCAGCTCGCCGTTCCCTACGCCGACGCAATGCTCGTGGCGCTCCCCGAGGACATCGACCCCGCGGCCGCCGCCAGCGTCTCCGACAACATCTGCGGCGCCTACCGACACATCGGCCCGCACCTGCCGGCGCTGTTGGAGGCCGATCCCGACGCCGAGGTGCTGATCCTTGCCTGCCTCTCTCGCCGACCGGTGTTCAGCGCCAGCTGCCCCCTCTACACAGGTCTGATCGCGCGTGCGCTCGGCGCTCGCAACGTCACCCTCGTCGACTCCCGATCGCACGTCCGCGCCCACGCCGAGCGGCTTGGTTTGGACACGCTGCGCCCCGACAAGCTGCGTCGTCACGGACGGGCGCCGCTGGTGGTGCACATCAGTGCCGACCCGATCGCCACCGCTCTCTCCCACACGGCCCCCGACGGCATCTGCACGAGCTCCGGCAGCCTGCACCGCAGCGAGCGCCTGCCCTTCCTGCAGATGTACATCCGTCGCGCCACACTCCACGTCGGCGTCATCCACGCGCGCGCGTTGATGCCCGCCGTCTTGGAGCTGATGCGCGACGGCAGCTTGCGTCCCGAGCTGGTGACAACGCAGATCGCGCCGCTCGACGACGCGCCGGCGGTGCTGCGCGAGCACTGCCTCGGCGGTGGCGTCAAGACAGTATTGATGGCTTAGCGGCCCGGGCTCAGCCTGCATAGCCGCCGAGTGATCCTGCCGTTTGGGCGCTCCTCACAACGGCTGATCGAGGATGAACATCTCCGCTGCGATGTCTGGGTCGATGTGGTTGCCGCTGATAAACGCGCACACGCGGCGGCCGGTGAGCCGCTCGACGGCGGCACAGAAGTCTGTTTCCATCGTTTTCTGGAAGAGGTGCCGGATATCGCTCACCGCCTCGGTGTGTTCATTGCGGGTGAGCGACTTCTCCGCGTGTGTCAGAACATCGTGCATGAGCGTCACCAACACGTTGCCGTAATGAAACGTCGAGGCGGTCTTCGGCCCACGGCCAAGATGCTCGGTATGGATGCCCACCAGCGCACTGGTAACCGCGGCGTTGAGCTCGCCGCCCCGCATATACCCGGACTCGGCCATCTGTTGACAAACTACTCCCTCTGAGCGTACCAATCAAACAGACCACCGGTTACCGTCCTCGATCGCTACCGGATGACGTACACGGTGGCGCACGAGAAGTGACGCACGGCGCCGGCGATCGGCGCCAAAGCGACCGTCAAGTTCTTCGAGCGGCAGTCCCCCAGTACAAAGCGGGCGCCAGTACGTTGCACGAATGAGCGGGCCTGCGTCGGTGAAAGTTCGCCCGCGAGCAACTGTTCGGCGGTTACGCTGCGGTAGCGGCAGTTGGGCTCCGACCAGTAGCAGTTGCCGGTGTAAGTCTGGCGACCGGTTTGCGCCGGCACCACCATGCCGAGATAGAAGCGCGCGAGCACACCCCCGGGCTGGGGATCGTGCGCCAGATAGGAGAGCGCCGCGCTCTCGCCGGAACTGATGAAGTTGGGGTTGCCTTTACGCGGTTTGACGGACTTTTGAGCGTATTTCAACATGTAGATCGTGCCAGGAATCGTCAGCACGGCGATCGTCACCACCACGATCGCCGGTCGCCACGTCGAGACCGAGCGGGGTAGGCGCCCGGCGATGGCTTGCCAGGGCAGCGTGCGGACACCCTCCACCGCGAGCACTCCCAGCGGGACCGTAACGCCGAGTAGGGCGTGCGTGGAGCCGCTGCCCTGCCACTCTGAGAGCGCGAAGATCGCCACGGTGGCCAGTGGCCAGACGCGCACGCTCAACGCGATGAAGCTGCGTGCCCGCACGCGGTAAGCGAGCAGCGCGGGGATCACCAGCAAGATGAATCCGCGCACCACCAGCCCCACCGGGTAGGTGCTGAGCGCGACTTCCCGCTCGCGCCGCCAGACGGCGTCGAAGTGCACGAGCAGGGCGAAATACACGAGCGGCAGCGCGGTGAGCGCCACGGTAAGCGCCAGCGCCGCCAGCGCCACCCGATCCCGGCGCAGCAGCATAACCAGCTCGGTACCGAGCAAGATCAGAATCAGCGTCTCCCCCTGCCATGGGTGCAGCCAGCTGGCCAGCGCTCCGAGTAGCGGCGCCAGCACGCCGATGCGCCCAGCTGCACGGTCGCGGGCGTACGCCAGCAGTGCGCCGATCGTGCAGGCCAGCGCGATCAGCGCGAAGGGATAGCCCCACGACCAGAACACGATCCACGAGTCGCCGATCACCGCTCCCCAGCCAAAGAACAGCGCGAGCGTGAGCGCCACCCGGCGCGGCCAGCGATCCTCGATCAAGCGGTAGACGTACGCGCGCACCGCGAAGAAGATCGCGACGATCGCCACCGGCTTCCACAGCAGCAGCGCCAGGTAGGGCGCCACCCCGAGTGCCGCGACCCCCGCGGAGATGCCCAGCAGCGGCTGGAAGAAGTCGGCCGGCGTGTGGCCCAGCACGTACAGGTCGGGGCTGGCGCCGTGTTTGAGGATGCCTTGGATCCACATGATCGACTGCATCCCGTCCTCCTGGTACACCGCTTCGGTGCCTGTCCAGATGCGACCGTGCACCACCACCTGCCACAGATCGAGACCGAGCGTCCACAGCGACAGTGCAACCAGCACCGTCAAAAGGAAGATGTCAAAGCGGTCGAGGCGCGGGCGGTGCAGACGCGGCACGGGCAGCGCCCTCGTGGGAGCCGGACGCGAGGACGCGCCTGCGTCTGTGCCCGCTCGCCGCACGTTCGCTACGCGGTGAACTTCCTGCTGCGCACCAGCCCGCGCCGGTGCAGTTCGAGGCGCAGCAATGCCCGGAGCGTCTTCAGCCCATACACGGTGGAAGCGCGGGGCCCAACCGACGATGCCTCCTGCGAGTAGATCGTGCGCACCGGCACCTCGGCGATACGAAAGCCGAAGTGCACCACCTGCATCAACAGCTCCGAGTCGAACGAGAAGTCCAGCGAGTTGCGCAGAAACGGGATCGACATCAGCAGCTCGCGCGAGTAAGCGCGGTAGCCGGTGTGCAGCTCCGACAGCGAGGTGCCGAGCGCACGATTCTCGATCGTCGTGAGCGCGCGATTGGCGAGGTACTTGTACATCGGCATGCCGCCCGCCAAAGCCCCGCCCTTTTCCATCAGCCGCGACCCGAGCACCAGGTCGGCTTCGCCGGCGAGGATTGGCTTGACCAGCTCGGGGATCAGCGTCGGCTCGTATTGACCGTCGGGGTGCAACATCACAACCACGTCGGCTTCGTCTTGCAGCGCCTGCATGTAACAGGTCTTTTGATTGCCGCCATAGCCGACGTTGTGGGGGTGGGGGATAACCCGCAGCGGCAGTGTGCGCGCCAGCTCGACGGTGCCGTCCTTGGACCCGTCGTCGACGAGGATGATCTCGTCGACCCAGTCGCGAGGAATGCCCGACACGGTTGCCGCCAGCGTGGGCGCGGCATTGAGCGCCGGCATCACGACGATTACCTTGGCGCTTCCCTTCTCGCCGGGTCGGATGCTCTCTGCCACTGTCCGCGGTGGGGCGCTCACGGCGCGGCTGTGCTCCCACTCAGGGACGAGGCATCCAGGCCCAACCGCGCCACCGGCGCCTGGCTGGGCGCGCGCCGGCCCGCGGGGTGGCGCGCGTTGTAGTGCAGCAGCACGCCACCCACGACGATGAATGGCAGGAAGTTCACGAGATGCAGCACCAGCGCGTACGGGAGCGCGGCCGAGTGCGAGATCCCGTAGGCCTTTAGGCCGATCAGCGCCGCCCCCTCGAAGACGCCCACCGCCGCGGGCGGGGAGGGCAAGATCATCGCGAGGCCCACAGCTACCGCGACGAGCACGCCGCAAGCGAACGGCACGTGCAGGTGGAAGGCGAGGGTCACCGTGTAGGCAAGCACCGCGGTGAGCATCCACGCGACGATCGTCCAGAGGAAGCCGACGAGCGCGACACCGGGGTAGCGCAGGCCGCTGAGGCCGTTCGCCAGCTCCCCCACGGTGCGCTCCATGCGCTCGTCGGAGAAGCGCGGCAGCCGACGCAGCGGGCGCAACACCAGGCGTAGCGCCTGCTCCCCCTTCAGCGCGAGCACGAGCGCCGCGGCGACAATCGTCACCGCGAGCACGCCGGCCGCGATCGCCGCCGATTTCAGCCAGCTCACCGCCGGCAGCCACGGCGCGGCGAGAAACAGGATCACCAGGATCCCAACTACGTCGTAGAGGCGCTCGAGCACGACCGTACCGGCGATCTCCACCGGCTGCGCGCGGCTGCGCCGGCTGAGCACCACCACGCGCGCCACTTCGCCGCCGCGGGCCGGCAGGATGTTGTTGTAGAGATAGCCGATCATCATCGCGTCGGCAACGGCTCCCAGCGGCGGCCGGCGGCCGGGAGCAAACAGCGAGCGCCAACGCAGCGCGCGGGCACCCATCGCCAGCGCGAGCGCGAGCAGTGCCGGCACCAGCCAGAGGTAGTCGCTGGCGCGCAGCGCCAGCCACGCCTCATTGAAGTTGACGCCGCTCAGCGCAATGTAGGAGAAGAGCACCGTCACGGCGATCGTCGCCAAACCGAGCAGCGTGCCCGCGGGACGCCCACGCCAGCCGAGCAGGCGCGATCCTGGATTCGTCAGCTTTGTGGGCGCGATCTTCATCGAACCTGTGGCGCGCGTCGAGGAAACCGAGACAAGGGGGCGACCAACTATATATCTCACCCCCTCCGACCCCACCCGCTTGGGCGCATCCTTGCTTGTGCCGAACGCTACGAGCCTACGGCGCCTGGTAGCCCTCCGACTTCGGCCGCGGGCGCCCTCCCGGAAACGCGAGGCGCAGGATCGTGCGGTGCACCGTGCCCAGCTGACGGTGTAGCGGACCGCTGTTGTACGGCAGGTTGTAGCGGCGGCAGATGTCGCGCACGCGGGGGGCGATCTCCACGTAGCGACTGGAGGGCAGGTCGGGAAACAGGTGGTGCTCGACCTGGAAGCCAAGATTGCCGCTGAGGAAATGGAACAGCGGGCCGCCGTCGATGTTGGCGGAGCCAAGTAGTTGGCGCACATACCAGCTGCCGCGGGTCTCGTCGGCGACCTCCTGCTCGCTGAAGGTGTAGGTCTGGTCGGGGAAGTGCCCGCAGAAGATGATCGAATGGGCCCACACGTTGCGCACGATGTTGGAGGTGAAGTTGGCGGTCAGCGTCGACTTGAACGCACGCCTGGCCTCACCCCACGCTGGACGGCGCGCCGGAGGCTGTGCGGAGCCCGAGACAGAGCGCCAACGCGGCGTCGAGTCAGCAGCCGAGCGGCGACCCGACGACCGTGCCGAGAGCCCGGCGGCCATCCCCGCCGAGAGCCCGGCCGACAGCAGCGGGAAGGCGATGTAATCCTTGACAGCCTGGCGACGCGCCTTGAGGCCGATCGCCCGCAACTCGGCGAGCGCCTTGGCCTTGGGCTTCTCCCCCTTGCGGATCGCCTCGAAGTTGAGGTCGTGCAGCGCCACCCCCCACTCGAAGAAGCCCATCAGCAGCAGGTTGTAAAGCGGCTGCAGCAGGTACACCGGGTGCCAAGGCTGGTGGGGGTCGATCCGCATGATCTCATACCCCAGGTCGCGGTCCTTCCCGCGGATGTTGGTGAACGTGTGATGCTCGTAGTTGTGGGAGTGCCGCCACGCCTCCGCGGGCGAGGCCGTGTCCCAATCCCAACTGCGGGAGTTGATGTCGGGGTCGTTCATCCAATCCCACTGGCCATGCATCACGTTGTGGCCGATCTCCATGTTCTCGAGGATCTTCACGATCGACAGCGCCGCCGTGCCCGCCGCCCACAGGCCCCGTCGGTGCGAGCCCGTCAACAGCGCACGCCCGGCCAGCGCCAGCTGGCGGTGCAACCTGATCGTGGCGCGGATGTAGCGCGCATCGTCCTCGCCGAGGTCGGCGAAGATCTCCGCATGGAGTGCGTCGAGCTCGCGCCCGAGCTGCTCGATCTGCTCGGGCGTGAGGCGTTGGAGCGGGTTCTCGGGCTCCGCGACGAAGGCCTCTCGGGTGGGGGCCTGCTGGGTGGTGGGGGCCTGCTGAGTGGGGGCCTGCTGAGTGGGGGCCTGCTGGGTGGTGGGGACCTGGGGGGTGGGGGCCTGCTGAGTGGGGGCCTGCTGGGTGGTGGGGGCCTGGGTGGGGGCCTGCCGGGGTGGCGCTTGCGGCGGGATGGTGGGGCTGTCGATGGGGATGGTGGACACGGACATGGTTACCTCCGTCGCGGTGGACTCAGAGCTCAATCTCGATCGCGCCCTCGGGCGCATTGACACAGGTGCGCAGCAACTCGCCCGGCTGACCGTGCACGCGGCCGGTGCGCAGGTCGCGTACCTGGCCGCTGCGTAGTCGCCCGACGCAGCTGTGGCAGATGCCCATGCGGCAACCATGGGGCAACGTGGCGCCGGCCTGCTCGCCGGCGAGCAGAATCGGCTGCGCGCCGTCGCTGTGTGCGTGGATGCCGCTGGCGCAGAAGTCGATCGTGCCGCCCGCTCCGTGCTCGCCAGCGCCAATGCCGCCGACGCCTGCCTCCGGCTGGAAGCGCTCGATGTGCATCCGCGCGGGGTCGCCCTCGGCCTGCCAATGCTCACCGAGCGTGTGCAGGAGACCGGCGGGACCGCACAGGAACGCCTCGCGCTCGCGCCAGTCAGGACACAGTCGGTCCAGCTGCGCCGGCGCCAAGCGACCGTGCGCGCCGGTGAGCCGCTCGTGCAGCCGGTAGCCGGCGTGGCGCTGATGCAGCGTGTGCAGCTCACGCCGGAAGATCACATCCTCGGCGCTGCGGGCGCAGTGGACGTGCACCACGTCCTCCAAACCACCATGCCGCGCGAGGCTGCGCAACATGCTGATGATCGGCGTTACGCCACTGCCGGCACTCACGAACAGCAGCCGCGACGGCAGTGGGGAGGGCAGCACGAACGTGCCTTCGACGCCGCCCAACCGTACGATCGCCCCTGGCCGTACACGCCTGAAGAGGTAGGGCGATACCTTCCCGTCAGGCACCAGCTTCGGCGTGATCGCGATGCGTCGATCGTGGCGCTCGGGGTCGGAGGTGAGCGAGTAGGCGCGCCAGTGGTGCACGCCGTCCACCTCGATCCCCAGCCGCAAGTATTGCCCGGGCCGGTGTGCCTCCCACTCCCAGCCTGGCTTGATCACGACGGTAACGGCGGTGGCGCTCTCGCGCTGCACATGTTCGACGCGCCCGCGCAGCTCACGGGTGGACCACAGTGGGTTGAGCAGCTCCAGATAGTCGTCGGGCACCAGCGGCGAGGTAAAGGAGCCAATCAGGCGCAAGGCGCGACGGCGCATCGGCGCAACCGGGGGGGCGGCGCCGCGTTCAGCCATCGATGGGCGCGGGAGAGGGGGACGAAGGCTTGGACATGATGACCTGAGTCGATGTTACCTCGTTCGAGGGTACATCAAACACGGTATCCTTGCTTTGAGATGGCAAGTGTGAGGAGCGACACGGTCGAACCGCAGACGGCCGACCTCACGATCGAGCAGTTGGCGGCGGAGGTGGGGATGTCGGTGCGCAACATCCGCAACCACCACTCGCGTGGCCTACTGCCGCCGCCCGAGGTGCGCGCACGCGTGGGCTACTACGGCCCCGACCACGTGGCGAGGTTGAAGCTGATCCTCGACCTACAGGCCGACGGCTTCAACCTCGCCGCGATCGAGCGCTTGTTGAGCGGCTCCAGCGGCTCAGCGGCACGCCTCCTGGGGCTGCGCAATGCGATGACGGCACCGTTCCAGAGCGAGACCCCCGAGGCGATAACCGGCGAGGAACTGCGTCAGCGCTTCGGCGAAGTGGACGCCAAGGATGTCGAGCGCATCCGCAAGCTCAAGCTGCTGACCCCCCTGGGCGACGACCGCTTCGAGGTGCCCAGCCCGGCGTTGATGCAGGCCGCCGAGGAGGTGACCGCGCTTGGCATCCCACTGCACGCGGCGCTCTCCCTGGTGGAGCGTGTCAGCCACGACTGCGAGTCGATCTCGCGCGCTTTCGTCAAGCTGTACCTGGAGGAGCTGTGGGAGCCGTTTGTGCAGGACGGCCAACCCGAGGAGCGCTGGGACGAGGTCACCGAGGCGATCATCACGCTACGCGGCATCGCCTCAGAGGCGCTGCTCGGCATGTTCAAGCTGCGGATGACCGCCCAGGTCGAGGCCGCCTCGGGCAAGCTGCTCGAGCATCAGGCAAAACGCTCGCACTAAGGCACCTTCCGCGGCATCTTCAACAAGAGGGCTCGGCAATCCAATGAGTGCGAACGCCCAACAGCTCGCCGAGGCGCTCAAAATGGCGATCGTGGTGAAGCACGTCCATACCCGCATGCTGCGCGGCAACCGCGACAGTCAGGTCGGTGAGCGGCAGACGGTGAGCGCCATGCGAGCCAAGGTCGGCGAGTTCCCGCATCGCCGATAGTACGCCCCGCTGTACCGCCCGATCAACCGCGAGCTCACGCAGCCCCTCCAGCAGGCGATCGACTGCTGCGATCGCATCTGCTCCACGCGCGTCAACGACCAGCTCGTAGCGGACCGGCCAACACCACGCAACCTCGCCACGCTCCAAGGCCGCAAGCAGAAGCTGCTGCGCCGATGGATAGCACCGAGCGGCCATCCATGCCGAGGTATCGGCGACCACCGGCCCGCCCCCGTCCCAGAGATCGACGCTCACGCGACGCTGGTCGGTGCGTTCAGGCGATCGATCGCATCCAGATCCAGGTCGAACCCGCCGTCGTCCATCATTGCAAACAGCGCCTCAGCCGCCGCACGCCGATCGCGCCCAGCCTGCAGCTCAGCATCCGCCCCCGCGACTGCTAGGCGACGCACTAGGGTCGCATCGCCCTCATGCGTGCCGGTCACCGCACGCACCCGCTCCAACGCCGCCCCCAGCTCCGGATTGGCTGTCACGGCGATTCTGTGATGCTTGCTTGGCATGGACCCAGTGTAGCTCGCCGGAGTTACTCCTGCCGTGTGAACCCTGATCCCTCCACGCTCACGAGGCCGCGGCGACCGCCCCCCGCTCCCCAACCGCCACCCGCGGTGGACTCAGAGCTCAATCTCGATCGCGCCCTCGGGCGCATTGACACAGGTGCGCAGCAACTCGCCCGGCTGACCGTGCACGCGGCCGGTGCGCAGGTCGCGTACCTGGCCGCTGCGCAGTCGCCCGACGCAGCTGTGGCAGATGCCCATGCGGCAACCATGGGGCAACGTGGCGCCGGCCTGCTCGCCGGCGAGCAGAATCGGCTGCGCGCCGTCGCTGTGCGCGCGGATGCCGCTGGCGCAGAAGTCGAGGCCGCCTCGGGCAAGCTGCTCGAGCATCAGGCAAAACGCTCGCACTGATCGATTCCAGCGAGCCTGTAACGTTGGGCGACCTGCCGGCCATTACCGATGCAATGGAGCGAAGGGTCAGATTCGAGCTGCTTTACAGCGTGCACGCGCCCGCCGTGAAGGCGTACATCCTGCGCCGTGCCGCGCCGGCGGTGGCGGACGATCTCGTCGCCGAGGTGTTCGTGGTGTGCTGGCGACGCTTCGACGAGCTGCCCGCCGACCCCCTGCCGTGGATGCTGGGCGTGGCACGGCGAGTGCTCAGCACGCAACGCCGTGGCGAACGGCGCGGGGCCGCGCTGCAGCGGCGGCTCGCCGAGAGCGGTGGCACGCCACCCGCCTTCGACGCACCGTCGGCCTTCGACACAGCACCCACCTCACGCTCCAACGCCGGCGCGACGCTGCGTACGGCGCTGGAGCGGCTCAGCGAGCCCGATCGCGAGTTGCTCCTGCTGATCGCCTGGGAGGGACTCTCTCCCACGCAGGCGGCGATCGCGATGGGACTCAAGCCCGCCACCGTGCGGGTCCGACTGCACCGCGCTCGGAGACGGCTCGCCCGCGCGCTTGCCCGCGAGGGCGACGAGCCGCTTGCATGTTCACCGCTGGCGATGGAGGTATCCCCATGACAAACCACACGAACGACACGCTCGCCCGGCTCGCCGCCGCCAACCCGGTGCCCGACCTGCCGGCGGTCGAGCCGGCGGAGCGCTTGCGCAGGCTGATCGAGGCGGAGGGCCCGTCGGCGGACGCCGGCGCACGGCGACGACGCACATCGAAGAAGAGCATCGCGCGAGCGATGACGGCAGCCGTGGCAGCGCTCGCCGCCGCCGCCGCCGGGCTGGTGCTCGCCGACGGCTCGTCGGCGCCGGGCGTGAACATCGCCGCCGCCGCCTACGCCGCCACCTCCTCGGGGAGCGGCGTGCTGGAAGCACGGTTTGTCGAGCACATGTTCATGCCGGGCCCTCGGGGGTCTCACTACCGGCGCGTGGCGACTTTCCACTATCACGAATGGCTTGATGCGAGCAGAGGGTTGCGGCGCGAACGGCGCACACTGCCGGTGCTCCTCACCCAGCCTCCCCCCAGCGGCCGACCCTTCCGGGTGCTCGACCGTGACGTCCGGATCGACCGGCCACACCATGTGACCAGCGAACTGACCAACGAACTCGCCAGCTCTCCCGGGTGGATCGAAACTTGGGGCAGCTCCGCCGGCGAAAGGCATGTGATCCACCGCTTCAGGTACTCCCCTGACCGGACCCTCGCGGGCGTGCCGAAGCCCGCACCGGACAATGCTCTCGCACAAGCTCCCGAAGGCATCTCAACTTACCGTCGGCTCTACCGCGAGCGGACGCTCGAGCTGGTTGGGCGCGAGCGGTGGCACAGCCGGCTGCTGTGGAAGCTGGAAGGCGATGTCGCGTTCGCGGCCACCTCGTTTCGCTCGAAGCTCGTACCGCTCATGGCGCTGGTGGTATTGGTCGACCCGAACACATTTCTGCCGGTCGTTCAACGCGTGGTCACGTTGGGCGTCGCCGGCCACCACGCCAGGCGCACGATCCAGTCGGAAAGCGATCTGATCGGCTACCGGCACCTGCCGGGCGGCGTGGCGAGCGAAGCGCTGTTGAAGCTCTCCGCGCAGCATCCGCACGCGCGCGTCATCGTCGAACGGCCCGCTGCCCCGCGCGTCATCGTCGAACGGCCCGCTGCCCCGCGCGTCATCGTCGAACGGCCCGCCGTCGATGAACGGCGCGCCGCGCTCACGAAGCGGCTGCGACGGCCCCCTGGGCGGTGAGCGGCGCGCCGTGGCGGATCAGGTCGGCGGCGCGCTCGGCGAGTGCGATCGTCGGGGCGTTGGTGTTGCCGCGCGGCACCGTCGGCATCACCGAGGCGTCGACCACGCGCAGCCCCGCCACCCCGCGCACGCGCAGCTCGGTGTCCACCACCGCGTCGGCGTCCGCGCCCATGCGGCAGGTGCCGACGGGGTGGTAGAGCGTGAAGGTCTGCTGGCGGATGTGCGCGCGCAGATCCTGCTCGGAGTCGGAGGCGGGGGTGTAGTAGGGGCGGGTGGTGTACGGCGCGAGCGCCGGCTGGGCGGCAATCTCCATCGCCACGCGCAGACCCTCCACCATCCTCGCCATGTCCGACTCCTCCGCAAGGTAGTTGTGGAGGATGTAGGGCTTGGCGGTGGGGTCGGGGGAAAGCGGAAGAACGACCCCGCGCGAGGTGGGGGTCAGCACACAGGGCGCCACGCCGAAACCGTGTTCGAGCACGGGCTCGTCGACGTACAGGGCGGGCGCCGCATGGAACTGGATGTCGGGCGCGTCGCGGGCGACGCTCGAGCGGATGAAACCGCCGGCCTCGGCGACGTTGGAGGTGAGCGGGCCGCGGCCCTCGCCGACGAACGCCGCGAGGTTGGCGTCCGTCAAGGGGTTGAGCAGCGACACCGGTTGATCGTGGGCCCAAGACAGCCCCGAAGCCGGGTGGTCCTGCAGGTTCTGACCGACGCTCGGCAGGTCCTCTACGACAGGGATCTGCAACATGCCCAGCAACTCGGCGGGGCCCACCCCGGAGAGCATCAGCAGTTGCGGTGAGTTGTAAGTGCCCGCGCACACGATCGTCTCACGCGCGGCGCGCAGCTCGCATAGCTCCCCCAGCCGCGCGCCCTGCACGCCGACGGCGCGCTCGCCGTCGAACAGCACGCGGTGCACCTGCATGTAGGTCTCCACAGTCAGGTTGGGCCGGCCCATCGCGGGGTGCAGGTAGGCGACCGCGGCCGAGCAGCGACGGCCGTCGCGCTGCGTGCGTTGGTAGCGGCCAAAGCCATCCTGGGAGGGGCCGTTGAAGTCCTCGTTGGCGGGCAACCCCGCCTGCGAGCAGGCCTCCAGAAAGGCGTCGGTGATCGGGTTGGGCGCGCGGTCCTCACACACGCTCAACGGCCCGCCGGCGCCGTGCAGCGCGGAGGCCCCGCGCTCGTTGTCCTCGGCGCGCAAGAAGTAGGGCAGCAGGTCCTCCCAGCCCCACCCCTCGCAGCCGGCGGCGCGCCAGCCGTCGTAGTCGGCGCGATTGCCGCGGATGTACACCATCGCGTTGGTGGACGACGAGCCTCCCAGCGTCTTGCCGCGCGGCAGGTAGATACGCCGGCGATCGACGTGCGGCTCCGCGGCGGTCGAGTAGTCCCAGTCGACCTGCGTGCGAAACAGCGCCGGAAACGCGATCGGCACGTGAATGTTCTCGATCGTGTCCGGCGGCCCGGCCTCGATCAGCGCCACGCTGACATCTGGATCCTCGCTGAGGCGCGCCGCCAGCACACATCCGGCCGATCCCGCGCCGACGATCACGTAGTCGTATTCGGGCATTCCCACAGCCTCCCTCGTTGGCTCGCGCGGATTGTGCGCTTGTGAGCAATGCTACACCCGCGGGGATTGGCGTTGGGCTGTGCAGGGCGGCGCATGCGGGCCTGGGACAGGCCACATGCTTATCAAAAGCTCACGACCCCATCGGCGCATGCGCCGATGGGCGGGCCGCGCATGCGCGGCCCGGGACAGGCCGCATGCGGCCTGTCCACCGGCAGGCGCATGCGCCTGCCGGCGACCCAGCACATGTGCTGGGTCGAACAGCCTCCCTCCCCACGAAGCCCCAGGTCACACGTTGGCGAGCAGGCCAGCGCGCGTGCGCGCCGCGCGCACGGCGGCGGTGAGCGTGTCGACGTCGTAGGCGCCTTGGTGGCGGCGCCCGTTGATGAAGAAGGTGGGGGTGCCCGACACGCCGCTGGCGTCGGCGCTGGCGACGTCCTCGGAGATGCGCGGGGCATGCTCGTGGCGGCGCAACTCCTCCCAGAAGCGCTCCACGTCGAGCTGAAGCTGTTCCGCGTGGCCGCGCAGCTCCATCGTGGTGACCCGCTCCGGATGGGCGAGCAAAGCATCGTGGAACTCCCAGAACTTGCCCTGCGCCGCCGCCGCCTCGGCGGCCTCCGCTGCCAGCTGCGCGCTGGTGTGCACATCGTTGAGCGGCAGGTGGCGCCACACGTAGCGCAGCTCATCGCCGAACGACTCCAACAGCTCGCGGATCACCGGCTCCGCCCGGCCGCAGTAGGGACACTCGAAGTCGCCGTACTCCAGCAGCGTGACCAGCGCCTCGTCGGAGCCGCGGATGTGGTCGCGCTGCGGGTCGACGTCGTCGGCAAGGTCGAGGATGTCGTCCGCGGTGCTGAGGATCTGGCGCGCCCGCACCGGCCCCGGCAGGCGCCTCACCGCGGCGAACACGCACCATGCCACCAGCGGCGCGACGATCGCGCTGGCCAGCACGCCGAGCTTGGCCTCCTCCAGGCGCTCGCCGTGGAAGGCGAGGCTCGAGATCAGCAGCGACACCGTAAACCCGATGCCCGCCACCGCGCCGCCGCCAGCCAGCGACGGCCAGCTGAGCGCCGGGCGCACCCCACGCAGCCACGGCCGCGAGGCCAGCCACGAGGCGCAGAGGATGCCGAGCGGCTTGCCCACCACGTACCCGATCAGGATGCCGAGCGTGATCGGCGAGACGATCGCGTCGCCGAGCAAACCGCCGGTGATGTGGATGCCCGCGTTGGCGAGCGCAAACAGCGGCACCACCACGTAGCTCGTCCAGGGGTGCAACCCGTGCTGAAGGCGCTCGTTGGGGGAGATCGCCGACAGCACCCCCAGCTGCGCGGAGCGCGCCAGCTCCGGCGTGGGCTGCTCGCGGAACGAGCGCGTCAGCGCGGTGGCGCGCTCGAGATCCTCGCGTGAGGGTGGGTAGGCGCTCGTCACCAATCCAACCGCCAGCCCCGAGATCACCGGGTCGATGCCTGACTTGAACATCGCCACCCACAGCGCCACGCCGATCGCCACCGAGCCCTGGCGCCGCGCCCAGGATGGTGCGTAGCGGAGCGCCACCAGCACCCCAAACAGCCCGATCGCGATCGCCAGCGCGGGCAGCGACACGTGCGTCGTGTACACGGTGGCGATCACCAGCAGCGCGCCGAGGTCGTCCGCCACCGCGAGTGTCAGGAGGAACACCCGCAGCCGCGTGGCGCCGCGCGGGGTCAGCAGCGCCAGCGCCCCCAGCGCGAACGCGGTGTCGGTGGACATCGCCGCGCCCCACCCGTGCGCGCCCGCGCCGCCGGCGTTGAACGCGAGGTAGATCACGATCGGCGCGACCATCCCGCCGATCGCCGCGAACACGGGGATCGCCAGGCGGCTGCGCTCGCGCAACTCGCCCATATCGAGCTCGCGCTTGGCCTCGAGACCGACGACCAAAAAGAACAGGGTCATCAGACCCTCGTTCACCCAGTGACGCAGGTCGGCCGCGATCCCGCCGCCGCCGAGCTCGATCGACAGCCGCGTGCTCCACAGCGATTCGTAGGAGTGCCGCCACGGCGAGTTCACCCACAGCAGCGCGACGATCGCCGCACCCAACAGCACGATCGCGCCGCCGGTCTCTGTGCTCAGGAAATCGCGCACGGGCGCCGCGAGGTTGCGCGCCCACGCCGTGCGTTCGCTGAAGGGGGAAGCTCGCGCCTGCGCCATGCGCGATCGATTATCGCGATGCGCCCGGTAGTGCCCCCAGTTTGGGTCCGGTACGTAGGGCCGGCGCCTCGGACGTAGGCCGGCGGCGCTCCGGGGAGATCAGGCCGGCGCCGCCTTCAGGGTCGGCTGTTTAACAGGGGTCGTCGCAGACAGCCGACGTGTGAGTGCGCCGCGGAGCCCACTCGCTCACCGCGGCGGAGGGCATCACGTGTGGCGCAAGCCGCGGGTCCGGTAGCGGCGCGGCGGCGACTGTGCGCAATGGGATCACGCCAGCCCACACAGGGAGCGCATAATCCTCCGGCTCATCGACGGGAGGGCCGCTGCGCACCTTCGCGGAAACCTCGTTGACAGCCATCGCGAGCACATTGGTTCCCTTGAGCTCTTGCGGACTGGGCGGGCGCACCTCCGACCAGCGACCGGGAACGAGGCGTTCGGTGAACGCCCGCAGCGCCTGCATCCGCTCGGAAGGCCCCTCAACCGGCGTGGCAGTGCCGAGCACCACGACCGAGCGGTAGTTGACGGAGTGGTGGAAAACCGAGCGGGCGAGCACCAGGCCATCGACCAGGGTGACGGTCAAACAGGCCGGTGCGCCGGCGCTGAGTGTGCGGATCGCGCGGCCGGCGGCGGAGCCGTGGAAGTAGATGGTGTCGCCCACCCGCGCGTGCAGCGTCGGGATGACGTAGGGCTGCCCGTCATGCACGAAGCCAAGGTGCGCCACCAGCGCCTCGTCGAGGATCGCGTCGATCGCCTCCCGCTCGTACACCGCCCTGGCGGGAACACGGCGGATCTTTGTTCGGGCGGAGGCGGCAGGGGACATTGCAACAGCCTACGTCCGCCTTGGCCTCGTGTATAGGTCCAAGCAGCTGCCAGAATCGGGGGCCAATGGACCTGCATCTCGACCTCGACAACACCCCCGGCAGATCGCTGCGCGCGCGCCTGGAGCATGCCCTGCGCGAAGCCGTGCGCAGCGGACGCCTGGCGCCCGGCGCGCGCCTGCCCTCAACTCGCGCGCTGTGCGCAGAGCTCGAAGTCTCTCGGGGAGTAGTCGTGGACACCTACGCGCAACTGGCCGCCGAGGGGTATCTACACACGCGTCGCGGCGGCGGCACAACGGTCGCCCCGACAGTCTCCCTGGAGCACCTATCCCCAAGCAGCAGCGTCCAGGCGCCGGCCGTGCGCCACGACATGAACCCCTTCCGGCCGGCGTTGGGTGGCTTTCCCCGGGCAGCCTGGTTGGGCGCGCTTGCGCGGGTGCTGCGCAGCGTGCCCGACGAGCGCCTGGGCTACCCCGACCCCGCCGGAACGGCGGAGTTGCGCCTCACCCTTGCGGCCTACCTCGGGCGGGTGCGCGGTGTGCGCGCCAACCCCAACCAGATCGTGGTGGTCAACGGTTTGCGCCAAGGCATCGATCTGCTGTGGCGGGCACTCGCCGCCACCGGCGCCCACCGCATCGCCGTCGAGCACCCCGGCTGGCGCGGGATCCGTGAAACCGTGGCCGACGCCGGCCTGGAGATCGTGCCGCTGCCAGTAGACCACGACGGTCTGGTCGTGGAGTCGCTGCAGCACGAGCACGTCGATGCCGTCGCGCTCGCACCCGCCCACCAGTACCCCACCGGCGCGGTGCTCTCCCCCGCGCGCCGCAGCGCGCTGCTGGCGTGGGCGCGAGATCGGGGCGGCGTGATCGTGGAGGATGACTACGACGCCGAGTACCGCTACGACCGCCAACCGATCGGCTCGCTGCAGGGGCTCGCACCCGAGCACGTCGTCTACGGAGGCTCTACCAGCAAGACTCTCGCACCCGCGCTGCGCCTCGGCTGGATGGCGCTCCCGCGGCGCCTCGCACAGCCCATCACCGAGCTTCAAGGCAGACAGGGCGGGATGCCCGCACCCCTGGAGCAGCTCGCGCTCGCCGACCTGATCGAACGAGGCGAGCTCGACCGCCACCTACGCCGCCAGCGTCGCCTTTACAAACACCAACGCGAAGCGTTGCTTGGCGCGCTCGCCGCCGAGCTGCCCGAGGTGAGCGTACGCGGCGCCGCCGCCGGCCTATACGTCGTGCTGCACCTCCCAGCCGACCTCGACGAGCAGGCGGTGCTCGCCGCGGCGCGCACCCGCGGCATCGCCTTGGAAGGACTCTGCGGCGAGCACCCCGCGCTCGTCGTCGGCTACGCCAACCTGGCTCCCGCCGCGATCAAGCAAGCGGTGGCGGCGCTCGCCGCGAGCGTCCACGAGGCGGGGAGATCTTGATTCTGAGACGATCCTATGCGAACATACGTTCGTGCGCTGGAGCAATCTCACCGCCGACGCCGACTGCCAACGCCTGCCGGGCTACCGTGACGAAGCCGTCGTACGCCACTTCGACGCACCCGAGGCGCTGGACACGCGCTTCTACGAGGTGCGCGCCCGCTCGGTGCTCAACCGCGTGCCCGGCGCCTCGCGGATGCCGTTCCGCTGGACCGTCAATCCCTATCGAGGCTGCGCGCACGCGTGCGTGTACTGCTTCGCGCGACCAACCCATAGGTACCTCGGCTTCGACGCCGGCCGCGACTTCGAGCGCGAGATCGTGGTGAAGGTCAACGCGCCGGAGGTGCTGCGCGTCGAGCTGGGGCGCGCGTCGTGGAAGCGCGAACACATAGCGCTCGGCACCAACACCGACCCCTACCAGTGGGTGGAGGGCCGCTACCGCCTGATGGAGGGCATTTGGGAAGCGTTGCGCGACGCCGCCGGCGGAGCGGGCAATCCTTGCTCGGTGCTCACCAAGTCGCCGCTGGTGCTGCGCGACCTGCCACTGCTGGTGCAGATCGCAAAGCACACCACGATCACCGCGAGCCTGTCGATTCCCACGCTCGACGAGCGGACCTGGCGCGCAACCGAGCCGCACACCCCCAACCCGCGGGCCCGCCTTGAGGCGGTGGCGGCACTCAACCGCGCCGGCATCCCCACGGGCGTACTGGTTGCGCCGTTGATGCCGGGGATCAACGATGCCCCCCACCAACTGGAGCCGCTGCTGCAGGGGGCGATCGACGCCGGCGCGAAGAGCATCGGCGGTGCGGCGTTGCACTTGCGCGGCGAGGTCCGCGACGTGTTCGGGCAGTGGCTGCGCACACAGCGCCCCGATCTGGTTGAGCGCTACGCCGAGCTGTACCGGCACGGCGCCTACGCCCCCCGCGAGGAGCGCACACGCCTGGCCGGGCTGGTGCGGCACGCCGGCCACGATCGCATCGGACGGTGGCCTCCTCAGCCTCCAGCCGATGTGGGCGGCGCGCCCTCCCAACCGGACCTCTCCCAGCAGCGCCTGTTCTAGAACCTCGCTCTAACTAGCATGCCGCCTGGACCTCGGAAATCGCCGTCCGGCGCGAGCGGGCTGTCGATTTCCGGGCTTCCCGTTCGTCTTAAGCCAGACATCCGATCACACCCACAACTCAAGGAGCGACCCGTGAGCGACTCTTCCACCGAGGGAATCAAAATCGTGCTGCATCCCGTGTCCGACCTGGCGGCGGCCAAGACGGTGTACACCGCTCTGCTCGGCATGTCGCCGCAGCACGATGCGTCCTACTACGTCGGGTATGAGGCCGCCGGCCAGCACATCGGGCTGGTGCCGGGCGGCGGACCGCAAGGCATGACCTCGCCGGTGGCCTTCTGGCAGGTGCCGGACATCGAGGCGAAGCTGGCCGAAGTGACCGCCGCGGGGGCCACCGTGAAGGAAGCCGCGCACGATGTCGGCGGTCGCCTGGTGGCCACCTTCACCGACCCCGACGGCAACGTCCTGGGGCTGATGCAGGACCGATGAGCGCGGCCACGAGGACAGGTACGCGGTCACCTGCGCGACACGGCGCCAACACCCACGACCTGATTCGCGTGCACGGCGCGCGCGTGAACAATCTGAAGGATGTCAGCGTCGAGATCCCCAAGCGCCGGCTGACGGTGTTCACCGGTGTCTCCGGCTCGGGCAAGAGCTCGCTGGTGTTCGGCACGATCGCCGCGGAGTCGCAGCGGCTGATCAACGAGACCTACAGCGCCTTCGTGCAGGGCTTCATGCCAACGCTGGCGCGACCCGAGGTAGATGTGCTGGAAGGGCTGACAACCGCGATCATCGTCGACCAGGAGCGGATGGGCGCCGAACGTCCGCTCCACGGTCGGCACCGCCACCGATTCGGGCGCGATGCTGCGGATCCTCTTCAGCCGGTTGGGACAGCCGCATATCGGCTCGCCCCAAGCGTTCTCGTTCAACGTCGCCTCGATCTCCGGCGCCGGCGCGGTCACCTTCGAGCGCGCCGGCCGCACGACCAAGGAGCGGCGAAGCTTCAACATCCTCGGCGGCATGTGCCCGCGCTGCGAGGGCCGGGGCGCGGTGAACGACATCGACCTCACCCAGTTGTACGACGAGCGCAAGTCGCTGCGCGAGGGCGCGCTCACGATCCCCGGCTACAGCATGGACGGCTGGTACGGCCGGATCTTCACCGGCTGCGGCTTCTTCGACCCTGACAAGCCGATCAAGAAGTTCACCAAAAAAGAGCTCCATGACCTGCTCCACAAGGAGCCAACCAAGATCAAGGTCGACGGCATCAACCTAACCTACGAGGGCCTGATCCCAAGGATCCAGAAGTCGATGCTGTCCAAGGACCTCGACGCGTTACAGCCGCACGTCCGGGCCTTCGTGGAACGGGCGGTGACCTTCACCACCTGCCCTGACTGTGACGGCACCCGGCTCAGCGCGGAGGCCCGGTCGTCGAAGATCGAGGGACTCAACATCGCCGACGCCTGCGCGATGCAGATCAGCGACCTCGCCGGGTGGGTGCGCGGGCTCGACGAGCCGTCGGTGGCGCCGCTGCTGGAGTCATTGGGGGAGACCCTCGACTCGTTCGTGGAGATCGGGCTGGGCTACCTCAGCCTCGACCGCCCGTCGGGCACGCTCTCCGGCGGCGAGGCACAGCGCACCAAGATGATCCGGCAACTGGGGTCGTCTCTGACCGACATCACTTACGTCTTCGACGAGCCGACGATCGGGTTGCACCCACACGACATCCAGCGGATGAACAACCTGTTGCTGCGGCTGCGCGACAAGGGCAACACCGTGCTCGTGGTGGAGCACAAGCCGGAGGCGATCGCCATTGCCGACCATGTCGTCGACCTCGGCCCGCAAGCCGGTACCGAGGGCGGCGAGGTGGTGTTCGAGGGAACCGTCGAGGGGCTGCGAGCAAGCGACACCATCACGGGCCGCCACCTCGACGACCGGGCGGCCCTCAAGGAAGAGGTCCGGACCTCGTCGGAGTCGCTGGAGGTACGCGGAGCCAATACCAACAACCTGCAGGACGTTGATCTCGATATCCCGCTCGGTGTGCTCGTGGTCATCACGGGTGTGGCGGGCTCGGGCAAGAGCTCACTGATCCACGGCTCGGTTTCCGGCCGGGATGGCGTGGTAACGGTCGACCAGGCCGCGATCCGCGGCTCACGGCGGAGCAACCCGGCCACATACACCGGATTGCTCGACCCGATCCGCAAGGCATTCGCAAAGGCCAAACGGTGTCAAGCCGGCGCTGTTCAGCGCCAACTCCGAGGGCGCCTGCCCCAACTGCAACGGTGCCGGCGTCATCTACACCGACCTGGCGGTGATGGCCGGCGTCGCCGTCCCCTGCGAGGTATGCGAAGGAAAGCGCTTCCAAGCCGAAGTGCTGGAGTACAAGCTGGGGGGCAAGGACATCAGCGAGGTCCTCGCTCTGCCGGTCGCCGAGGCAGTGGAGTTCTTCGACTCCGGCGACGCCAAGGTGCCGGCGGCCCACAAGACCCTCGTCCAGCTCGCCGACGTGGGGCTCGGCTACATCAGCCTCGGCCAACCGCTCCCTACGCTGTCCGGCGGGGAGCGGCAGCGGCTCAAGCTGGCCACCCACTTGGGGGAAAAGGGGTCCAGCCGGACGGGCGGGGCTCTTTCGGAAAAAGGATCCCGCCGGGCGGGCGGGGCTCTTTCCATCTACGTCCTCGACGAGCCAACCACCGGCTTGCACCTCGCCGATGTCGAGCAGTTGCTCGACCTGCTCGACGGGCTCGTCGACGCCGGCAAGTCGGTGATCGTTATCGAGCACCACCAGGCGGTCATGGCGCACGCCGACTGGATCATCGACCTCGGTCCCGGAGCCGGCCACGACGGCGGCCGGATCGTCTTCGAGGGCCCGCCCGCCGAGCTCGTCGCCGGGCGCTCCACTCTCACCGGCGAGCACCTAGCGGCCTATATCGCATAAACGTGCTTTACATCTTGCGTTAAGTTGTATACTTGTCTCGCCGGGTCGCCAAGACGATCGACCGCAACGTCTACGCGCCGCCCCCACACGAGCCAACCAGTGAGCACGGATCAGATGAGCACAGCCACCGACACGCCTGACGCCGCAGCCCGCAGCGGGCTGCTCAACCGCATCCTCACCGACGGCGCTCCGCCCGCCGCGGAGGCCAGCGAGCGCATCCTCGCCGCCGCGATGCAGCAGGTCGAGGACTTCGGCATGCGGCGCTTCACGGTCGACGACGTCGCTCGGCGCGTCGGCGTCTCGCGCGTCACGATCTACCGGCACTTCCCCAAGAAGGGCCGCCTCGTCGAGGCGATGCTGCTGCATGAGCTGCACCGTTTCCTGCGCCAGACCGAGGCCGCCATCGAGCCCTGCGAGACGCTCGAAGAGCGCCTCGTCGAGGGGTTCGTGTTCACGCTCACCTTCCTACGTGAGCACCGGCTCCTCAACCGCCTGCTACGCACCGAACCCGAGCTGCTGCTGCCGATGTTCACGCTCCGCGCCGCCCCCATCCTCACCGCCGCGCGCGAGTTCATCGCTGGGTTCGCCCGCCGCGAGGCAGAGCGTGGCGCGCTGCCGCTCTCCGAGGGGGAGATCGCCGGCCTCAGCGAGCTGCTGGCGCGCTCCATCCTTTCGTTCGTCCTCACCCCCGACTCGGTGCTCCCCCTGCAGACGCCTGCGCAGATCCGCGCCTTCGCCGTACGCTACCTCGCGCCCATCCTGCACGGCCTCGCCACCGCACCCGCCGGGAGTGCCGCGTGATGCCAGCGATCGCGCCCACCGCCACGCCCGACTACGAGGTCGCGATCATCGGCGCTGGCCTCAGCGGGCTCGGCATGGGCGCCGCGCTGCGCCACGCCGGCATCGAGGACTTTGTGATCTTCGAGCGCGCCGAGGACGTTGGCGGCACCTGGCACTCCAACACCTATCCCGGCGTCGGTGTCGACATCCCCGCCTATGCCTACCAGTTCTCCTATGAGCTGAAGCCCAACTGGTCGCGCGTGTTTGCCAAGGGCGCCGAGGTCAAGGCCTATATCGACGACTTCACCGCCAAGTACGCGCTTGCCCCGCACATTCGCTTCCACAGCGAAGTCGCCGCGCGCACCTGGGACGAGCAGCACCATCTCTGGCGCCTGCGCGTCGGCGAACAGGAGGTCACCGCGCGCTTCGTCGTCAGCGCCATCGGCGCCTTCGTCGACCCCAAGCCCGTTCAGATCGAGGGTCTGCAGGAGTTCGCCGGCAAGATCATCCACTCCGCGCGCTGGGACCACAGCTGCGACCTCGCCGGCAAGCGCGTCGCCGTCATCGGCACCGGCGCGAGCGCCGTGCAGATCGTACCCACGATCGCGCCCGCCGTCGCCCGGCTCGACATCTACCAACGCACCGCGATCTGGGTCGCGCCCAAGTTCGACCCGGTGATCCCCGAGCGAGTCAAGCGCCTATTCGCGCGCGTCCCCGCGATGCAGCGCCTCGCGCGCCTGCTCGCGAGCGCGATCACCGAGCTGATCATCGTCTTCATGGTCGTCAACTACCGCCGCGCCCCCTTCCTCGCGCGCCGGGTCGAACGCTACAACAAGCGCTGGATCGCGAAGTCTGTGCGCGATCCGGCGCTGCGACGCGCACTCACGCCGGACTACGGCGTCGGCTGCAAGCGTCCCAGCGTCTCCAACAGCTACCTGCGCACGTTCAACCGCGCGAACGTCGCACTCGTCACCGCTCCGATCGAGCGCCTTACCCCACAGGGAATCCGCACCGCCGACGGCCACGAACGGCCTGTCGACGTGCTCGTGCTCGCGACCGGCTTCCGCATGGCTGTGGACCCGGAGAACTACCGCCGCACTCCCGTCCGCGGCCGCGACGGCTTTGACCTCGCCACCCACTACGCCGAGCATCGACTGAAGGCCTATGAGGGCATCTCCATGCCGGGCCTACCCAACCACTTCATGATCTTCGGGCCCTACGGCTGGACCGGCGCGTCCTGGCACGTGCTCGTCCAGACCGCCTCGCGCCACATCACGCGCGTCATCCGGGAGGCCCGCCACCGCGGCGCGACCAACGTCGAAGTCACGCCCGCTGCACTTGAGCGCTTCCACGCGTTCGTCCAGCGGCGTATGGAGGGCTCGCTGTGGTTCACCAGTAACTGCACAACCGCCAACAGCTACTACTTCGACCACCACGGCGACGTGCCGTTCCTGCGCCCCACCTCGGGCCGCCAGGCCCAGCACGCGAGCCGCAACTTCCCGCTCGAGGACTATCGCTACCGGCGCCTCGCCGACATCCGCGCAGCCGACAGGGCCAGCGGCGAGGTCGGCAGCCCGGGACGTGCCAGGGACAACGATGCACCGGACGGCGCGCGCGCCACGGAGGCACTCGCGCGATGAGCACGCTCGCCACGCCGCCCCTCGCGCCGCCCGAGGCAGCCGCGCAGGAGTTACTCGGAAGCGCCCCACCCTCCCCCGCCGGCCCGATCGAGCCAGCCGAGCTCGCGCAGCTGCCCAGCCCGCCCGCGGTCCGTTGGCCGCGGGCGGTGCAGGTGCTGTGGTTTGGACAGCGCCAGAGCCACTTCGTCTTCCACCACCGCCGCAAGCTCGGCGAAGTCTGGAGCGCGCGTGGCTACGTGCCCGGGCGCCCCGCCGTCACCTGCCACCCCGACCACGTACGCTCGCTGTTCACCGCGCCGCCCCAGCAAGTACCGACGCTCGCCGAGGAGTCCCCCCTGCGTCCCGTGCTCGGCCCCGGCTCGGTCCTAACCTCCAACGGCCCACGCCACCTGCGCCAGCGCAAACTGCTGCTGCCCCCCTTCCACGGGGAGGCGATCGTGCGCTACGAGCAGATGATCGCCGACGCCGCCGAGCGGGAGATCTCACGTTGGCCTGTCGGCCGTCCGTTCGCGCTCGCGCCGCGCATGCAGGCGATCACGCTGGACGTGATCATGGCCGGCATCTTCGGCATCGAGGGGCGCCCACGCCCAGGCACGCTCGAGCACGCTCTGCGAAACGCGATCAAGGGGTTGCTGTGGGGCTCCACGCTCCCCGGGGCCAAGCTCGCCGAGCTGATGAACATCGGCCGCCAGGAGCCCTTCGGGCTGACCTGGGCTGGCCTGCTCGTCCCCGACCGCTGCGTGCACGCAATCATCGCCAAGCGCCGCCGCGCCAGCGATCTCGAGGAGCGCACCGACATCATGTCGCTGATCATGCGCGCTCGCACCGAGGACGGCCAGATACTCAGCAATCGCGAACTGCGCGACGAGCTGATGACGCTCGTGCTGGCAGGGCACGAGACCACTGCCAATCAGCTCGCCTGGACCTGGGAGCGGCTCGTGCGCACACCCGCCGCGTACGAACGCCTGCGCGAGGCAGTGCGCTCCGGGCAGGACGCCGCCGAGCACGCCGAGGCGACGATCACCGAGGCCATGCGCTCCCGCCCAGTAATCCCCATGACCGGACGCCGCGTCACGGTCCCCTGGCGTCTCGGCCCCTACGGCGTCCCCGCCGACAGCCCGATCGCGATCTCCATCCTGCTCGTCCACCACCGCGAAGACGTCTACCCCGAGCCCCACGCCTTCCGACCCGAGCGCTGGCTCGGCCGCAAGCCCGGCACTTACGAGTGGCTGCCCTTCGGTGGCGGCACCCGCCGCTGCCTCGGTGCCTCGCTCGCGATGGCCGAGCAGCGCGTCGTGCTGTCTGAGATGGCGCGTCGGCTGGACATCGCGGCGGACGACCTCCAGCCGGAGCGGGCCGTTCACCGCAACGTCACGATGATCCCCGCGCGCGGCGGTCGCGTCGTGATCCGCTCGCGCCAGGCTTAACGCGTCCCGGTCATCCGGCGCGCGACCTACATTGCTGCGATGCCTGACCGTCCCGGTCATCCGGCACGCGACCTACATTGCTGCGATGCCTGACCGTCCCGGTCATCCGGCACGCGACCTACATTGCTGCGATGCCTGACCGTCCCGGTCATCCGGCACGCGACCTACATTGCTGCGATGCCTGACCGTCCCGGTCATCCGGCACGCGACCTACATTGCTGCGATGCCTGACCGTCCCGGTCATCCGGCACGCGACCTACATTGCTGCGATGCCTGACCGTCCCGGTCATCCGGCGCGCGACCTACATTGCTGCGATGCCTGACGGCACACTCGAGCGCAGCTACGGCAAGGTCTTCGACCAAGTCGCGCAAGAGTATGACCGTCACCGCCCGACATATCCTGCCTTGCTGCTGGATCACGCCTGCGAGGTCGCAGCTCTCGGCCCTGGCGATCGAGTGCTTGAGATCGGCTGTGGCACCGGGCAGCTGACCCGCGACCTCCTCGCACGGGGCCTGCGCGTGTCAGCCATCGAGCCCGGCGCGCGGCTGATCGCGCTCGCGCGGCAGAACATTGGGGACATCGGCGATGTGGAGTTCGTCAACGCCCGCTTCGAGGATGCGCCGCTCTCCCGCGAACACTTCCACGCCGTGTTCTCGGCCTCGGCGATACATTGGATCGATCCCGATCTTGGCTGGCGGAAGGCTGCCGAGGCACTCGTACCTGGCGGGACGCTCGCGCTCGTCCAGTACTTCGGGCTGAACGAGCCGCGCAGCGCCGGCGACCAACAAGCGCTGCTGAGCACGATTGCGAAGATCGCGCCAGAGCTCGCCGCGAGCTGGCCGAGTTATAGGGAGCTTGAGGCGATGTTCGCGGGCGTGCATGAGCGCCGCGGGAACATCTCAGACGTGTGGGCCTGGCTTGGCGGCTACGAGGTGGCGCGCAACTATGCAGTCCGCCTGTTCGATGACGCGCAGATCGCCGCGGTGCCGAGACTGGTCGAGCACACGGCTGACGAGTTGGGCGCGCTGCTCGGCACGATGTCGTTCTGGTCCAGGCTCGCGCGGCAGCAGCGCGAAGCCATCGAGCACGAGAACCGAGTCCTCTACGGGCGGCTCGGCCGGCCGATTCGCTCCAGCATCCTCGCCTGTGTTGTGACGGCTCGTCGAGCCGCATAGGTCTTATCGGACGGCAAGGTCGCGGTCGCGGTAGACGCCGGGGGCCTGGCCCGTTGCGCGTCGGAAACTATCGATCAACGCGTCGTAGAGAGCGCCGCCACGCACCCCGGCGTCGACCGCTGTGTGAAGCGCCTTGCGCAGACCGTCGCCGTCCATCGCGAGCCACGGCTCGGTGAACCCGCGCTGCAGAGCCTCGAAAACAACAGCAGCCGCGATCCGGCGCCCCTCCGGCATACGACTGAGCGCCGAGGTGGCCTCGAATGCGACGTGGGCGGGCAGCCGAACCTCAGCGCCTGCAAGTGCGCTGCGGGCTGGCTGGTGGGCATCGTGCCACGGAGCGAGCGCCGCGATCACGACACTCGAGTCCGGTGCGATCACCGCCGCACGCGCTCGATCGCCGCGCGGGTCTCGGTGGTACTCATCGGCTCCATCGGTTGGTCGGTCACGATCACGGGGAAACCGTCTCGCTCCTCTACGCGCGCCGGCACGTCCGCGACTGTCAACTCCAGCCTGCCGTCCGACGCGGTCAGCTCGAGGTCGGTCGGCCCGTCAACGCCGAGCTCATCCCGGAGAGTCTTTGGGATCACCAGGCGCCCAACTCCGTCGATGGCAACTCGCATACCATCAGATTACCAATCGCCGGGGGAGGTTTCCAAAAATGCCGATAGCCGTAACCCCGGCCCGCCGCTCGAGGTTTCCATCATGGACGAGCTGGGTATTAACGTGTATCAGGGCGGATTCGATCGTCCATTGGGTCAAGTGAGCCACGCATGAGTGGGTACGCCAAGCGAGTTGTTGGCACGGCAATCGTTACGGCCGCGGTAGTGGCCGCGACAGCGCTCTACATCGCGCTCTACCTGACTAACGTACCGGGATCGGCTGCGGCCACCCGCACCCCCGTCGGGGCGCAGCTCTTCCTTGCCACCGTGCCGGAAGCCGGACCGAGCGACCCCCACCCGACGTGGGTCTCGTTCTTTGCGGTCAACGCGAGCGCCGGCGACTGGCGCCACGTCACGACCTACGAAGTCCCGGCCAACTCGCTGGTGCGCATCACGATCTACCAGTTCGACGGCCCCTCGGGTCTGCGCAACCCGTTCATCAGCCAGGTCGCCGGCACCGTCGGAGGCGTGATGACCCTCGACGGCAAGGTCACGCGGACGATCCCCCCCGAAGAAGCCTCGCACGCGTTTGCGATCCCGCAGCTGGGCATCTCCGTCCCGCTTGAGGGCGTGGAAGAAGAAGCCAAGAACCCGTGCGAACACGCGCCCTGCTCGCTCGCCAACGCCCATCACACGATCTCCTTCGTGATCCACACGCCGGGCAAGGGCCTCTACCGCTGGCAGTGCTTCGTGCCGTGCGCGGCGGGATTCATCGCGGGCTTCGGCGGCCCGATGCAGACGGTCGGCTATATGGGCGGCTTCCTCAAGATCGTATGAGCGGGTACGACCGCACACGGGAGGATGGCTCGCGTCACGACGCGCGCAACGTCACCCTGGTGTGGCTGCTCGCGAGCGCGATCATGACGCCGATCGTCGTCTTCGTCTTCGGGCCCCACCTGCCGCCGGGGCACGGGTCCAATGAAGCCGCGGGCCAGGTCGTGGACAACACGGTGCTGCTCGCCACCGCGACGCCGATCGCGCTGGGCGTGCTCGTGTTCATCGCCTATTCATTGTGGGCCTTCCGCGAGCGCGAACCGCAGCTACAGGCGGACGGCGTACCGCTTCGCGGCAACTCGAGCGTGCAATTCTGGTGGATTGTCGCGACGACCACGGTGGCGCTCTCACTCACCGGGTACGGGACCATCCGGCTGCTCGAAACCGGCGCCGGCGGCGGCCAGGGACCGGAACCGATCGCGCTTCCGCCGCACGCCTCGCGCGCGCTGCAGGTGCAGGTGATCGCCCAGCAGTGGCAGTTCACCTACCGCTGGCCCGCCTTCGGCGGCGTCGAGACACGCGAAATCGAGCTCCCGGCCCACACGCTGATCGAGTTCAACGTCACCTCGCTCGATGTGATCCACTCCTTCTGGGCGTATCAGCTCGGGGTCAAGGCCGACGCCAATCCGGGCGTCAACAACATCGCCTACGTCACGACCAGGGGACCGCTGGCGTTCGAGGTTCGCTGCGCCGAGCTCTGCGGGGTGTGGCACGGGTACATGTACAACGGCGGGCAGGTCGTGCCACGCGCGACGTTCGCGTCCTGGATCGCGCAACAACGCCTCCGGTACGCGCCGGCGACGCGCAACCTCTCGCCGTACTCGAAGACCTACTTCCCCGAACCGCAGAGGAGGGGCGGATGAGCACCACCGAGCCCCTGGGGACGTCCCCAGGACCGATATACCCCACCGCCCCCGGATCGCTGTCCCCCACCGCGCCGCTGTGGCGACGGCTGATCGGCTTCAACCTCCTGACGGGGATCGTGCTCGGCACCGGCGGCTGGTTCCTCGGCTACTGGATCGGCACCAAGGTGCACGGCCAGAACCTCGCCTACTACTCCGCGGAGGCGGGCGAAAACAACGTCGCCATCATGTTCGGCTACCTGTTCGGCGTGATCGGCTTCCTGATCGGCCTCGGCTTCGCCGTCTATCCGGTCCAGCGGCTGCTTGGCGGTCAACCGACGCTCGCCGAGCGAGAGTCCCACGAACACGGGCTGCTGCGTTACTTCAGCCTCTCGACCGACCACAAGGTGGTCGCCAAGCAGTACATGGTCGGGGTCGGGTTCTTCTTCTTCATCGGTGGGTTGAACGCGATGCTGATACGCACCGAGCTGCTGCAGCCCAACACTCATGTCTTCGGCGCCAACCAGTACCTCACGCTCGTCGGGATGCACGGCTCGATGATGATGGGCATGTTCACCTCGGGCGTGCTCGGGCCATTCGCCAACTGGCTCGTCCCGATCATGATCGGCTCGCGGCGCATGGCCTTCCCGCGCATCGAGTCGCTCACCTTCTGGCTGCTGATGGCCGCCGGGGTCGTCTTGATCACGACGATCTTCTTCGGTGGCTTCCAGACAGGCTGGACGGGCTACCAGCCGCTTGGCGGGCAGGGCACGGCGGGCTACGACGCGTACATCGGCTTCTTCGCGCTCGTCGGTGTCTCGATGACGCTGCTGGGCTTCAACCTGATCGTCACGATCGTGACCATGCGCGCTCCGGGCATGACCTGGTCGCGCCTGCCGATCTTCGTCTGGTCGGTGCTCGCGACGGCCGGGCTGATGGTGCTCGCGGCGCCGACGCTGATCGCGACGCTGCTGATGGCGGCGATGGACCGCACCGTGCAGACGGCGTTCTTCATCCCCGGCCAGGGCGGGAGCCCCTACCTCTTCCAGAACCTGTTCTGGGTGTTCGGCCACCCGGAGGTCTATGTGCTGGCGCTCCCGGGCTTCGGGATCGTGCTCGAGCTGCTGCCCGTGTTCACGCGCAAGCCGCTGTGGGGCTATCGACTCGCGGTCGCGGGGATGCTCGGCGTCGGGATCCTGAGCTTCTTCGTCTGGCAGCATCACCTGTTCGTCTCTGGCCTGAACGCCGACTTGCGGCCGTTCTTCTCGTTCTCCACCGAGCTCATCTCGATTCCCACCGGGTTCATCTTCCTGTCCGCGCTCGGCACGCTCTGGCGCGGTCGCATCCGCTTCACGGTGCCGATGCTCTTCTGCCTCGGGTGGGCGTTCAACTTCCTCTGGGGCGGTGTCTCGGGCATCTTCCTCTCGGACGTGCCGAGCGACGTGACGACGCACGGCAGCTTCTTCGTGATGGCCCACTTCCACTACACGATCATGGGCGGGCTGATCTTCGCGTTCTTCGCGGCGATCTACTACTGGGTGCCGAAGATGTACGGCTACAAGCTCTCCGAACGCCTCGGCAAGTGGCATTTCTGGATCATGTTCCTGGCTTTCAACTCGACCTTCGCGCCGCTCTTCGCGCTCGGCTTCATGGGCATGCCGCGGCGCGTGGTCACCTACGCGACGAACCTGCAGGGCTTGAACGACTGGGTGAGCGCCTCGGCGTACGTGCTCGGGCTCTCACTGCTGCTGTTCCTCGTGAACGCAGTCCGGTCGCTCGTCTTCAAGCGCGAGCCCGCGGAGCGCAACCCGTGGCGGTCGCAGTCGATCGAGTGGCAGCTGCCGACGCCGGTTCCGCTGCACGACTTCGAGCGGCTGCCCGTGTTCGACGGCGATCCTTATCCCTACGGCGACGGACGTGCGCCGGTGCCCGCGGTGGCGCCGGCCGGGGAAGGAGCGTAGGCGATGGAGGCCTCGGCTCCACTGGACGAGCGCTTGCAGGCCGAGCCGCCCGACTGGCAACCGCATGCGCTGCGGCTCGGCGGACGGCTGCTGTGCGGCTCGATCACGTTCTTCTTCCTCGCGTTTCTGTTCGCGTACTTCTACCTGCTCGCGCTCAACACCAATGGCCACTTCAGGATCGGGAGCACACAGCCGCCGGTGGGCCTGGGCACGCCGATCGCCGGGTTGATGCTGATCGGTGCGATCGTCTATCGCCTGGCCGCGCGTCGCTCGTTGGCGGACGTGCTGGGAGCCGGGATCGTCGCGCTGGTGTGCACGCTCGCTGCGGTCGCGTTGCAGTTCTACGAGTACACGACGCTCAGCTTCGGTGCCGCGAGTGGGGGATATGCAGCGGTCTTCTTCGGCTGGACTTTGTGGTACGCGGTGCTCGCGCTGATCGGCGCCTTCTGGATCGAGATCCAGGTCGCGAGCCTCGTGCGCCGGCGAGCCGATGGGAGCGAGCGACGCTCGCGGCGCGAGGGTGTGCCCTCCGACGACGACGAACTGCTGCGCGCGGGCATCGAGGCGTCCTCCTTCTACTGGTCCTACTTCGCGGCGATCGGCGTGATCGCGTTCATCGTCCTGTACCTGGTATGAGACGATGAGCCTGAGCCACTGGTCGTGGGATCCCTCGCTCGTGTACGTGGTGCCGGCAGCGGTCCTCTACGCGCTGGGGAGCCGGCCGAAGGCAGGGCGGCCGAACGTGCTCCAGGCGGCTGCCTTTTACACGGGGCTGCTGTCGATCGTGATCGCGGTCGACTCCCCGATCGACGCCTATGCGGACGAACTGCTGTGGGTGCACATGCTTCAGCACATCATCCTGCTCACCGTTTCGCCGCCACTGATCTTGCTCGGGCGTCCGTGGCCGACGATGTGGCGAGCGCTGCCGCTGCGCTCGCGTACCACGCTCGCGCGCGGAGTGGCTAAATCGCACCTCGCCGCCCCACTGCGCGCCCTCGCGGCGCCGCTCGTCGCGTGGATCCTCTTCAACGGGGCGATCGTTGTTTGGCACATTCCCGCCGCGTACGACCTCACAGAGCGCAACGGCGCGGTGCACGCCGCCGAGCATGTGATGTTCTTCTTCTTCGGCCTGCTGTTCTGGGCGCGGGTCATCGACACCGGCCCGCTGCGGCCGCACCTCACGTGGCCGGCCAGGATCGCCTACATCGTGGGCGCGATGATCGTCGGCTGGGTCCTCGCGATCGTCTTCGTCGTGGCGCCCGAACCGATCTACCAGCACTACGCGGACCTCCGGACCCGTCCCGGTGGGATCAGTGCGCTCACCGACCAGCAGCTCGCGGGCGGGATGATGTGGGTCGGGGGCTCGATCGCATACACGATTGCGCTGCTGATCGGGCTGTACCAATGGGTCGCCCCGGAGCCGCCGCCGCGCCCGCCGGCACTCGACGCGGTCGGCTTCCCCCGTCCCCCCGACGGCCCAATGCCAGCCCCGAACGGCTCGCCCATCCCGGTGCTGGAGGAGGCCACGCAAGCAAGATGAGGAGGTTGAGCAAATGACAACGGTGGTGCTGGGCTCGTCCTACCTGTCGGCGTCGCTGCTGACGATGCTCGTCCCGATGGCTGCGGTGATCGTTATGCTCGCCTGGGGCGTGTTCCTGATACGGCGTCACGAGCGTCACCGCGAGCATGTCGATGCTCGCAACCGACCGCCGGCGGGTGCGGATGCGCCCCGGGGTTCGCGCTCGCCCCAGGAGGGCTGATGAACCCCACTTCCGCGCCGGCGAAGCCGCCGGGAGCACGGCGGGCACTCGTGCACGGTGTCCTCGTCGGCGCCGGCATCGCCGCGCTCGTGGTGGGCGCCCTCGCGTTCACCCGGCCGTCACCGTTGTCACAGTCGAAGAACGCCGCGCTCGCGAACAACCCTACGCTCGACCCCGGCACGCCGATCCACGGGACCGCCCCCGACTTCACGCTGACCGATCAGTTCGGGCGAGCCGTGTCGCTGTCCGCCTTCCGCGGCAAGGTCGTGATCCTCGCCTTCAACGACCCGCAGTGCACGACGATCTGCCCGCTCACCACCACCGCGATGGTCAAGGCCAAGCGGCTGCTCGGGCGGGCGGGCGCTCAGGTGGAACTGCTGGGTGTCGGCGCAAATCCCGCCGCGACCGAAACACGCTGGGTGCGCGCGTACTCGCAAGCGCACGGAATGATGCAAGCCTGGCACTTCCTCAACGGTCCGCTCGCACGCCTGGAGCGTGTTTGGCACGCGTACGGGATCGAAGCGCAGATCGTGGCTGGCCAGGTCGATCACACCCCCGCCGTGTACGTGATCGACACGCAAGGGAAGCTCTCACGCCTGTTCATGACCCAAATGTCCTACGCGAGCGTGGGACAGCTCGCATCGCTCTTCGCACGGGCGGCTGCGAGCTTGCTGCCGGGGCATCCGCCGGTGCGCTCCGCGGTCTCCTACGCCCAGATCCCCTTGATCGAACCGACGACCAAAGTCACGTTGCCGCGGGTCGGCGGTGGCAGCGTGCAACTCGGTCCGGGCGCCAAACCGCGGCTGATCCTGTTCTTCGACACGTGGGACTCCGAGGTGACGGGCCTCGCGCGGGAACTCCAGGCACTCGATGCCTACGCCGAATCCGCTGGACGCGAGGGACTGCCGGCGCTCACGGCGGTCGACGAGGCGAGCGTCGAGTCATCGCCCGCCGCACTGCCGCGATTCCTCCGATCACTGCCCTACCCTCTCTCCTACCCGATCGCGATCGACTCGAGCGGCCGTCTCGCGGACGGCTACCGGGTTCAGGACGAGCCGTATCTGGAGCTGATCTCGCCGTCAGGCGGCTTCCTCTGGTACCAGGATGTGAGCACGGGAGGGTGGCTCACGCGCGCCGCGCTGGTCAGCCAGATACGTGCCGCGCTCGCCCCCGCCCCAAGTTCCACGGAGATGGGCGCCGATGCGCGTCAACAGCTGGCGAGCTCGCCCCCCGCGCTTGCGGAACTGCACCGCCAGGCCGGTCGGCTCATCGGCTCCGAGTCGGCGCTGGCGGCTCGCCTGCGGGGCCTGCGCGGTTATCCAGTGGTGCTCAACGTGTGGGCGTCGTGGTGCGGGCCCTGCCGCTCGGAGTTCCCGCTGCTCGCGAACGCATCCGTGGCGTACGGACGGAGGGTCGCGTTCCTCGGCGCAGACACCGAAGACCAGGCGGCTAACGCCCGCTCGTTCCTAGCCGACCACCACGTCGCATACCCCAGCTTCCAAGCCAGCACGGAAGCGCTCAGCTCGCTCGCCGCGTTCGAGGGCGTCCCTACCACGATGTTTTTCGATCGCGAAGGAAAGCTCGTCCACGTGCACTCCGGCCAGTACGAGGCGCAGGGGACGCTCGATCGCGACATCGAAAGCTACGCGCTGCAGGATTGACCACTCATTCTTCTTCACCGGCAGGTTCCTTCTCGTGCGAGGATTCGATGAGGTGGAAGTCGTTCGAACGAGCGGGGAAGGAGCAGTAGGCCTCGATCGTCCCGACATCGCGGACGCTTCCACCATCGTCGTCGCAGCGACCTTCGTTGGCGTCGTATTCGCGCATCTCTTCAGGAGTCAATGGCTGCGCGCCGGGTTGGCGCCGTCCGGTCGGCTCTCGCGCGCGACTAACGCTGGTGCTGGCGCCGCCGACGGTGAGACTGTGCGTGCGCTCGGTTGCGGACCTGGAGCCTGCGCCGCATCCGGCGAGTGCCGCGCTCGCCGCAAGCGCGCTCAACGGCAGGCTCAGCGATAGCCCACGGGCCACTGCGAGCTTCTACCGCCTCGAAGGTACTGCCGAAGCCATCCGCTGCGAACTTTCGCTCATTGTCTGGTGTCTTCGCTCATTGTCTGGTGTCGAGAGTACCGCGGGAGCACCCTCGAATGTCGCGGGCGAATGGCGCGACTCTGGAAAGCGCGCGCGGCAGCTCTCGGCTGGACCGTCGAAAAGCGCACACCAAGACGGTCATCAACGGCATGAGCCTCCATTGGGAACGGCGGTTTGATCTGACCCCACCTCCGCCCGACTGGCGGCTGACTGTTCGGTGCTCTTGGAGCTCGAGCGGGAGGCGGCGGAAGGAATGGGATCAGGAGTGGAGACGTTCGAGCCTCACGGAAATCAACGATCTTCGGAAGCAGCTAAAGGAGGTGACCGCACAACTCGAGAACTCTCGCACCTTGCCGCCCCCAGAAAGCGAGGGCTTTGCCCAAGCCAGCGACGTGATGGGTTTTCAGCTCAATGCTGCGATCTCCGTGAAGGAAACCGACAAGCAGTTCCGCAGGGAACTGACTCAGATCGTCACGGCAACTCCTACGTGGGACAACATCTTCTCGGCGGTCGGGCCTGCCCTGCTCGACGAGGTCACCCAACGAGGCATGCGACCGTATCTGGACGCAGCACTAACTCGAAGCGTCCAGGGCCATGCCCGACGATCCGTGCGCCAATGGGCAGCGTCAAACGACATCGAACTCGAAGGCGTTATCCGGGTGGAAGCCACCCTCAGCGAGGACGACCTCGCGACCGTCCTTGTGCAGCTTCGCGCGCTTGGACTGATAACACGGAGCGAACGTCGTCGAAGCGTCACCGACAAGGCCACCTATTGGACCCTGACTCCTTATGGTGACACCCACCTCATCGCTCTACGTGCCATCAGTCGGGACGCATCTGGGGACCCTCAGCACGCGGGTGCCGACAACGACAAAGTAACGGTCGCGGACGCTGCTGCTCGCAATTCCGAGGCAGCCGAGGATGCGCCCGACCCATCTCAGGGGACCCACGCGGCCGACGCGGACACGCCTAGCACCGGCAAGGCCTAGTCATGGCTACCATCCTCAGCATGGCGAGGCCCGAGGATCCAACGTGAGCCCGTCCGTCGACGTGAACTCCTTTGCCCGACGGGTACTACGCGCCACGAAGAACGACCAGCTCAGTTGGGCGCCTGCGACGGACAATCCCAACACGTACCTGGCATCCGCCGATGCCGGCGCGATCAGGATGAGCACCGTCCAAGTTGACGACGATGCCTTCGCCACACGGTTCGAGATTCTGGATGCTGCGGGCCGGGTCACCGAGATGCGAGAGACCGACCCAACGCGGCCGGGCCCTTGGTCGATTGGGAGACGACCCTCAACGAACTCTATGAGACCGCTCGATTTGCCGGCTCAGGCGCCTCCGCTGTGATCCAGAGCCTCACCGAGCAGTGGGGCCTTCCCGCTGATCCAGCCGACGACGACATTCCGTTCTAGACGCGGACCGTCCGTGAGCGGATAGCCCGAAAGTGCGATCGCCCCAGCAGTTCTAGCGGAGAGAAAGCCTGAACCTGCAACCGTCCAGCCGGGGTCGTGTGCGGTCCACCCATCGCCGTGTGTGTGCGGTCCGTGTGCGGTCGGCTCCCATGCCAGGGCATTCCGGCCACCCCGACGGGGTCGGCCCTCATGCCTCTCGATCCGTGGCCTAGAACCAAATCGCGAAGCTAGAGAGTCCCCTAGCATCCCCCTGACTCCAACAGCAATTCAATCGGGGTGCCCGGTTCAGGTTGGCTTGCTGATGCGGTTTTTCGGGGGTCTGCGGTCATTCTGCGGTCGGGAATCACCGGCAATCCCTAGGGTCGACGACTTCAGCGCGATTTGGACCGCAGGTGGCGGTCCTCTGCGGTCTCTGCGAAAGCCAGATTGCCATACATTAGGTATGGTATATTTGCGGACATGGTCAAGACGACGATCTACCTGCCCGACGGGCTTCATCAGGGGATCAAGCAAGCGGCGAAAGAGCGCGGCACCAGCGAGGCCGAGCTGATCCGCATGGCGGTCCGCCATGAGCTGCTTGGCGCGCCCGCAGGCCAGGAGGAGCGTGCCCAGCGACGCGCACGCCTACTTGCGGCAATGGGCAGGCTCGACGGCGCCATCTACCCGACCGGCTACCTCGATGAGCAGCGCGCCGAGTGGCGCGACTAATCGTTCTCGACGCGAGCGTCGCAATCGCCGCGCTCGCGGCTGACGACGCACATCACGATGCGGCAGTGACCGCGCTTGCCGGTGCAAGCCAGGACGAACTGGTGCTTGCCGCCACGACGAGGGCTGAGATCCTCGTCGGGCCCGCTCGCGTAGGTGGCAACGCGCTCGCGGCCACCCGTGACTTCGTAGACGGCTGTGAGACTGTGCCCGTCAGCGGCGCCATTGCTGACGACGCCGCGGCGCTGAAGGCTCGACATCGCGGCCTCAGCCTGCCTGATGCGATCGCGTTAGTGGTCGCTGAAATTATCGAGGCCGACGCGATCTGGACTTTCGATCAGCGCTGGCGCGACATTCAGCAGCGCGTCGTGATTCCGTAGCCCGTGTTCGGCGGTAGAGCGCTAGCGGACATGATTGATCGCCCGCCAGCTGAGGATCGCCTGTTGTAGCGTGCAACCAGAGCCTCGGCAGGCGCCTCCACGCAGAGTTAGGAAGCGCGGACGAGCGCGTGCGAGGATCGGATCCGACCGCCAGCGGGACGATACTGACTGATCGATTCGCCACGATGCCGCTGAGCATTTGCCCGACCTGAACTTTAAACACTTCCTGACCGATGGCGAGGCCGCCGCTCGTGATCGTTTCGACAGCTTTACGCTCGCCCTTGTACGGGCGGTGCGCAGCAACGTGCGGGGCATGCGCCCCGCCCCCCGGGGACTGGGGGATCGATGCGTTTGTAGGAGACCTCGCAGGTGAGGTCGCGATCTGGCAGGCGAAGTTCTTCCCAGACAGAGTGGGAGATGCCCAGAAGGAGCAGATCCGCGAGTCCTACAAGGGCGCCAAGAAGGCGGCCAGCGGGCACGGCTACACGATCATCACTTGGACATTGGTGCTGCCGATAGAGCTGTCCGGCGAGGAGCGCAGCTGGTGGGACAAGTGGGTAGCGGCGCAGAAAGCCGACAAGATCGCGATCGAGTTGTGGGAGCTATCGCGACTACAGGAGCTACTGCGCTCCCCGGAGGCGGCGGACGTCCGCGCGGAGTATTTCCCGCATCTGGATCCGGTGCATCCGTCCCAACCCCCTGAGGTGCTCGAGCCGCCGGACGGCGTAGTTACCCAGGACATGCTGTTCATCAAGCAACTTCAGGCGGCTGGTCTGACCGAGCTTGAGACGGCGAGCGAGCAGTTCTACAACGCCGAGATCCTCGAACGCGACTTGGCCGACAAGCGCCTCGAGCGCCAGATGAATGCGTACAACGGTCTTCGTTCCGACCTGCGCGGCACTTGGGCAGACCGTTTCGAGCATCACTGCGGAGCGACTCCGGCCGGCGAGGATCGACTGCCCGCGCTGCATAGCGACGTCATGGAGCGAATCGATGCCGAGCATCTGGCAGCACCAATGCATCCGTTGCCGCTGACCCGCACGCACCGCAAGGGCGCGAAGCCGTCGGACCTCGCAGCCTCTCCTTATAGCAGCGAGCCCGGCGCCGCGTTCGGCGACGTCCGGGGTGCGGTCGATGATCGCCGCGCGTAGCGTCGGCCAACGCGCGGATCTCGGGGGCCGACCCTGTAGTTCGCGTCCCCTGGACCAAGAGGCCTGGGGCCTGCGCTCGGTGTCGCTTCGACGGTGAGTTCGCGCGTGGCTGGCGCTTCACAAACGGCGCGGGGCACAACTCATGTCCGCTGGCTTGCCCAGCTAGGATTGGTATATGGCGACTGCGGTGAAGAGGCTCGACTTGACGGTCGGTGCGATCGTGGAGATCGCCGGGCGCCGCTATGAGGTCGTCCCGGATCGCGTGGGCGGCGTGACGCTCGAGCCGCCGATCACTCCCGCGGCACACCTGCACGCCCATCGGGGGACAAAGCCTGCCTCCGAGGAGGACTTCGAGCGTCTCTCGGCCGATGTCCCCCATGACGACGAGGGCTAGCAGTGTCGGATACTCCGGCGGGCGGCCTGCCGCCCCGTTCCGGTCGAGTTCGGCGCAGTCGAGTGGAGTGAGGAGGTCGAGCGCTACGACCGTCGCTCACCGGCTCGCGCCCAGGCGCAGAGCGCCCGCAAGACAATTGAGGCCGGTACGGGAAAGCTGGATTGGAAGCGCTGCAAGGCTGACGGTCCAGGCGCCACACGACTGCCTGGCTGCCGCAAGCTCTACGTACCGCTTGGCAGGCAGGGAGCCTCAGAGGCACCCTACGGATTCGTGTTCCAGCTGATCCAGAAGCCCGACGACAGCCTCGCCTGGAACATGGTCGCCTTCGGCGAGCGTCATCCCGCCGATAAGAGAACCCGCAACGTCTACGAGCGGGCTCACAAGCGTCTGCATGGTCGCCTTCGGCGAGCGTCATCCCGCCGATAAGAGAACCCGCAACGTCTACGAGCGGGCTCACAAGCGTCTGCATGGTCGCTATCCATAGCTGAGCCTGACGAGCGTGCCCGCTCATCGGTGCCCACCGCGACGATAGGTTCCGCCCTGGATGCCACATGCCCCGCACGGCGAGGCGCCACAGGCGTTGATAGCCGAGGGCGATCGCGGCCCGGGCGTTGGCGATCTCCCGCAGGGCTCGCGTGAGCAGTTCGGTGTGCTCCATAAAGCTCGACTTTACAGTGTAAAGTAGATTTGCGATGCCTTCCGCAGCCGCATCAAAGCCTCAGAGCCGCCAGATCCGGCGCCCACTGAGCCGGGCCGTGATCCTCGATCGCGCGGTGGCGTTGATCGAGGAGGCGGGGCCTGGCGCGTTGAGCATGCGCCGCCTCGGTTCGAGCCTCGGGGTCGAGGGGATGGCGATCTACCACCACTTCAGCGGCCGCGAGGAGCTGCTCGGCGCGATCGGGGATCGGCTGCTCGAGCCGTTGCAAGAGCTGGAGCTGGGTGATGATTGGCGCGAGGCGTGCCGGCGCTTCGCTACCGCGTTGCGTAATGTCGCGGTCGCACGGCCCGCGACTTTCCGGCTGCTCGGGTTGCAGCCATTTGACACCCCGAGCTCGCTCGGTCCGGTGGAGCGCGTGCTGGGGGTGCTGGTCGCCCGGGGGTTCACCCCGTCGGCCGCGCTTGCGGTCTACCGCGCCACGGTCAGCTACGCCCGCGGGTACGCGTTGGCAGAGGCGACCGGGTTCACCGTCGACGCGGCGCGACCGGGCGGCCGGCGGCGGCTGGCTGCGCTGCCCCGATCGGAGTTCCCGATCCTCGCCGGTCGCGCACGAGAGTTGGCGGCGCTCGATGCCGATGCCGGTTGGGAGCTCGGGCTGCAGGCGCTGCTCACCGGGTTCGCGGATCCCGGTCAGGCCGGCTCGCGCGACCGATGACCAGTTGCTCCCCTTCGGCGCGCCCGGTCAGCGGCGGGGGCGACGAGCGAGGATCGATCCGGCGCGCGGCGGACTGGCTGGCGGCGTCAAAGCTCGGCCTGGTGGTCATGGCGCTGGTGGTGGGGGTCGGGGCGGGGCTGGGCGCGGCCGGGTTTCGCGAGCTGATCTATTTCTTCACCTGGCTGTTCACCGGCCGTCAGACGTTCGGGCAGCAGGGGCATACGGCCAGCCTGCACCTCCCGTTTTTGGGTATCTGGTTCGTGCTGGTTGTCCCCGTGATCGCCGGCGCCCTCTACGGCCCGCTGATCCAGCGCTTCGCCCGCGAGGCGCGCGGTCACGGCGTGCCGGAGGTGATGCTCGCCGTGGCGGAGAACGGGGGACGCATCCGCCCGCCGGTGACGGTGGTGAAGGCGCTCGCCTCGGCGCTGTGCATCGGCAGCGGCGGGTCGGTTGGGCGCGAGGGGCCGATCGTGCAGATCGGCTCCGCGTTGGCCTCCACGCTTGGGCAGCTGGTGCGGATGAGCGAGGGCCGGCTGCGGGTGATCGTGGCGTGCGGGGCCGCGGGCGGGATCTCGGCGACGTTCAACGCGCCGGTGACCGGCATGTTCTTCGGCTTCGAGATCGTGCTGAAGGAGTTCTCGCTCGACGCGCTCGCCGCGACGATCCTCGCAGCGGTGAGCGCCGATGTACTCAGCCGCGCGTTCTTCGGCGGCGCCCCGTTCTTCGCCGGCGTTCCGCACGACATGAGCGTGTCCAACGACTTCACCTACCTGCTGGTCGCGCTGCTCGGCCTGCTCGCCGGTCTGATCGGCGTCGCATTCCAGAAGACGCTGTACAAGGGCGAGGAGGCAGCGGACGCGCTCTGGGGCAAACGGGCCGCGTGGCTGCGCCCGGTCGCCGGTGGCCTAGTCCTCGGGGTGCTGCTGCTGGCGCTGCCGCAGATGTACGGGGTGGGGTACCCGGTGATGGACCGGGTGCTGGCCAACCATTACGTGCTCTGGTTCGTGCTCCTCTTGATGGCCGGCAAGATCCTCGCCTCCAGCCTCACGCTCTGGATCGGCGGATCCGGCGGCGTGTTCGCCCCCTCGCTGTTCACAGGCGCAGCGGCCGGGATGGCGTTCGGCACGGTCGCCCATCACATCTTCGGCGCCGCGGCCGGCCCGCCCGTGCTCTACGGGGTCGTGGCGATGGGCGGCGTGTTCGCCGGCGCGGCACAGGCTCCGTTGACCGCGATCGCAAGCGTCGCGGAGATGACCGGCAACTTCACCCTCACCCTGCCGATCATGCTCGCCTGCGGCATAGCGGCGCAACTGGCCAAGCACATCACCCACGGAAGCATCTACACCACCAAGCTGCTGCGCCGCGGGATCGACATCGAGCGCCCCAAGGCGCTCGGGGCGCTGCAGGCTATGACCGTGGGCGAGGTCATGCAACCACTCACCAGCCCCAACCGCCAACTCGTTGCCGCCGGCGACAGCGCCGAGCGGCTCGCGGTGGAGGAGTCGCAGTGGGAGCGGCTCGTCGGCCCCGTCACGCTCAGGCGCCGCCCGCAGGTGCTGTTCGCCGAGGAAGACCTCGAGAACGCCCGCCGCCAGCTCGTCCTCTACGGGCGCGACGGGCTCCCGGTGCTCTCACGCGATCACCGGCTGCGCGGCTGGCTCACCCGTGCGGACGTTCTCCGCGCGCTGGCCACCAGGATCAGCGCCTCCGAGCAGGAGATCGAGCAAGGAGCCCTCGCGGCCGGCTTCGCCGCCACCGACCCCGCCAGCGCGATCCACGAGCCCAACAACCCGCTGCGCGGATATGAGACCCTCGAGCTGCGGATCCCCCCAGACTCGCCCGCGCAGGGCAGGCGCGTCGCCGACGTCCGGTGGCCACCGGGCTGCATCGTCGTCGCCGTCACCCAGGACCGCGAGATCCACGCCGCCGACCCCGAGCTCCAACTGCATCCGGGCGAGCGGGTGATCGTGCTCGCACCCGCCGAGGACACGGGCGGCCACCAGCCACCAGCGACTTTCAGCGCGGTCGCGGGCGCCTCGCAAGGAGCAGATGCTCTGCCCGGCGACTCTTCGCGTTGAGCTCCCGCTCGATTCCTCTGCTCCTCGTGGCAGTGGCGTCGGGGTCGGGCGGGTTGGTGGACGTGCTCGTCGCGCTGGCTTGGCTCACGTCTATGCGCCTGTTGCGGTGACTGCGCCTGCCGTTTGGCGACTGCGTTGGGTGAGGCGCACACGCAGACCCTTGGGGATGGTCACGAAGTTGTAGTACTCGCTCACGGGGCCGGCGGTGCTGTCGAGTTCGATGTGGAAGTTGCGGGCGATCATCGCGAGCGCGCTCTTTGCCTCCAAGAACGCGAGGTTGCGTCCTGGGCAGAAGCGGGGGCCGGCGCCGAAGGTCAAGACCTTTGGTGCGCTCGACTCATCGCTGCGCAGCAGGCGGCCGGGGTCAAACCAGTTGCCCAGGTTGGGATAGCGCAGCAGCATCAGTAGCTGGGTTCCGGCGGGTATGTGGGTGTCGCAGATCGTGGTGTCCGCCAAGGGTTCGGCGGTTATGAGCGGGGTCACGCCCTTCACCCGCAGCGACTCGCGCAGAACCGCGTCGGTGTAGTCGAGACCCCCAATGACCCCGTAGTCGTTGGGAACGGATCATCGCCCAGCGCCTCGCTCGCCTCAGCCGCGAGCTGCGCCTGGACATCGGGGTGGGTCGCCAACAGCCAAATCGTCCAGCCGAGCGTGTGCGCGGTGGTGTCCTCCCCGGCGAACAGCAGGATCAGGGTGTTGCCGATGATTTCGCCGTCGGTGAAGGCGCCGTCGTTTTCCTGAGCTGAGATCATGCTCTCCAAGAAGTTCTCGGGTGCCTCGCGCAGCTCAGGTCGCTCTCGCATCCTCTGCCTGGCCTGCTCGATGAACTGCTCCGTCGCCCGGTGCAGCTCCGCCAGCGAGCGATCGAGCGCCCGGTCGGCAGGCAGCTTGATCCGCCGCCAGTACGGCAACGGGGCGGACATACGCCGTATGAGCATCCCGAAAGCCCGCTGGATGTGCTCCTGCAGCTCCCCTTCACGGCGCTCCAGCGTGTTCAGGTCGTGCCCGAACGCGAGCGCGGAGGTGATATCCAGGCTGTAGGAGGTGAACTCCTCGCCGATCTCGAGCACCCGGCCCTCCTGGGCCGCCTCGGACAGCCGGCGGTGCAGACGCTCGGCGCTCGTGCGGATCACCCCGTAGTAGCGGTGCAGATGGTTGGTGTTGAGCGCCGTGATGACTAGCCTGCGCTGGCGCTTCCATTGCTCGCCCTCGGCGGTGAACACTCCCGAGAGGCCCATCTCATCGAAGACGACCTGCTGCACTGACCAGCGGCGGAAACCCTCGGGACGCTCCCGCAAGATCATGTTTACCGCGTCGGCGTCTGAGATGCCGACGATGCGCCGCCGGCCGATATCGGCACGCAAGATCGGTCTGGCCGTAGCCGTAGGGCCTGGCTCGCGTCGTCTCAAACACGGCAACGGACCGTCAGACGGCTACTTGGGCCCGCACTCGGTGCGGGCATCGCTCTGATCGGCGCCGGGTTTTTCGCGTGGGGAGCTGTGCGCGAGCCGGCAGCGGCGAGTGACGATGCGGTGGCTTCGGCTGGTGGGTGACCTGGCAGGCTTCGCCGGATGCTGAGCGCTGCTGTAGAAGTAGCCTGGCCGCCGTTCGTGCTCGTTACCGGGTTGCTGCTGATCGGCTTGGTAGCCCACCGTGACGGTCTGTTCGAGCAGGCCGGGCGATCCCTGCAGGGTCTCGCGGGAGGGCCGGTAGTGCTGCTCGCCGCTTGCCTGCTGCTGGTAGCGGTCGTGACCGCCGTGCTCAACCTGGACACCGCAGTGGTGTTCCTCACGCCGGTCTTGGTTCATGCGGCTCGCGGACGCGGGATCGAGGAGGAGGCGTTCCTGTATGGCACGGTCTACATGGCAAACGCATCCTCGCTCTACCTCCCCGGGTCCAACCTCACAAACCTCCTCGTCCTAGACCATCAACCGATCTCCGGCGGCACGTTCGCCGCACGCATGCTCCCGATCGCGCTCGCCGCGACACTTGCTACCGCGCTGGGGCTGTTCGTGCTCTTTCGCCGCAGACTGCGAGCAGCCACCAGTCAGCACCCGCAGCGTGCCAGGTGGGACGCTCTCGGCCTGGGACTCCCGGGCGCGCTGGCCGCAGCCGTCCTTACGATCGCACTCCGCAACCCGGCGACCCCCGTCTTCGTGGTGGGGCTGGCTCTGGTCCTGGTCGAGACCGTGCACGGCCGTTTGCAATGGCGGGAAGTCGTGCGCGCCGTCGGCCCGATCGTGCTCACCAGCCTGTTTTTGGTCTGCATCGCGTTGGGAGTCCTGGCACGGTCCTGGAACGGGCCGGCGCAACTGCTCGACGGTGCTGGACGTTGGGGCACCACGGGGATCGGTGCGGCTGGCGTCGGTCACGATCAACAACCTTCCCGCGGCTGTCCTTCTCTCGGCACACTCCGTCGCGCACCCTCGCGCGCTGCTGCTCGGGCTGAACGTCGGCCCCAACATCGCCGCGACGGGGTCGCTCTCCGCGTTCCTGTGGTGGCGTGCCGCACGGCAGACCCATGCGCAGCCATCGCTCGTGGCCTTCTCGCGCCGAGGGGCTCCCCTCGCCGTGTTCGCGATCCTCCTCGGGCTCGCAGCCACGGCCATTCTGCCGACTGCTCTGTGACCGCCCGTCAGCCCTCGTCGTGCTCGCGCTCGATGAAGTCGGCGGCGAGGTCGTCTTCGGCGATCGCGACGAGCGCGTCGGTCACGGCGACTCGCGGCTCGGCACCGCCGGAATCTCCTTCCACCCCGAGGAGTCCTTCGAAGCGACCGCCGACCGCGAGAGCGGCCGACCAACCTTCACGCACGCCGAGGCGGCGTGGATCGACCCTGAGAACCGGATCGTCCACACCAAAGTCGAGGAGGAGCTGGAGTACGACGCGCTGGTGCTGGCGCTCGGGGCGAAAGCTACCCCGCGCTATCAGCACGCGGTCACGATCGACGCCGCGCACATGGACGAGATCCTGCACGGCGTCATCCAGGATGTCGAGGCCGGCTACATCAAGCGCCTCGCATTCGTCGCGCCCGGCCGGATGGCGTGGCCGCTGCCGCTGTATGAGCTTGCGCTGATGACCGCCGGCCGCGCGTATGACATGAACATGGATGTTGCGATCACGCTCGTCACCCCCGAGGACAGCCCGCTGGCGATCTTCGGGCAGACCGTGTGCAGCGCAGTCGCAGACCTGCTTGAGCGGTCCAACGTCCAGACGATCCACTCCGCTTATGCCGAAGTTCCCAAGGTGGGCGAGGTGGTCATCAACCCAGGCGACCGGCGGCTGCACGTGGATCGTGTGATCGCGCTGCCCGAGCTCTACGGCCCCTGCGTGCGCGGCATCCCCTTGAGCGAACACGGCTTCCTGCGCGTGAACCCCTACGGGCGCGTACTGGACGCCGAGGGCGTCTACGCTGCCGGGGACTGCACCGAGTTCCCTGTCAAGCATGGTGGCGTTGGCTCCCAGCAGGCCGATGTGGTGGCGCAGTCGATCGCGGCGGACACCGGTGCGCCTGTCACACCCGAGCCGTTTCACCCCGTGATCCACGGGATGCTGCTCACCGGCGACAAACCGTTGTATCTGACTGCGAAGATCACGGGCGGGCACGGGTTCAGCTCGGAGCTGACTGAGACGCCGAGCTGGTCTCCGCCGAGCAAGATCGCCACGAAGTACCTGGCGCCTTACCTGGACGCCCAGGACCGCGAGAAGACGCCGACATGACACGCTCAGGATCAGGCGGGGCGGCTGGACCCTGCATGGTGCTCGGCTATGACCGCAGCGAGAGCTCGCGCCACGCCGCCCGCTGGGCGGCAGGCGAGCTGGCCTCGGGCGGCAAGCTCGTGATCGTCCATGCCTGCCGTGCGCAGCACGCGCCGCCGAGCCCCCTCAGCACCGCCGGCGAGCGCCACGAGGCGGGCCGCGCGATCCTCGATGAGCTGATGCTCGACGTCGATGACGCGCTGCTCGACATCGACCTCGAGACCCAGGTCTCAGATCAGGACCCCGCCGCCGCGCTGATCGACGCCGCTCAGCGCCACGATGCTCGCGCGATCGTGCTCGGCGCCAAGCCACACTCGCGGCTGCACAAGGCGCTGGGCACCGTCACGACCGAGCTGCTGCAGACCTCGCCGGTGCCGGTCATCACGGTGCCGGCGACCGCACCGGCCCCGGCCGTCCGCTCATGCAGTCCGCCGCCGCAGAGTGAGCGCGCCGAGCGTCAGCGCGATCAGCGTCGCGCCGAGGATCACGGCGACATCGAGCGCGACCATGCCGCCGAGCGGGCGGGGATGGGTAGCGCGCGCCAGCGCGTCGTAGGCGTAGGTGAGCGGCAGCGCGCTTGAGAACCCTTAGAGCACGCCGGCCATCTCGTGCCGGTCTACGAACAGCCCGCATAGCAGTAGCTGGGGGAAGATGATCGCGGGCATGAACTGCACGGCCTGGAACTCGGTGCGCGCGAACGCGCTGACGAACAGGCCGAGCGCCATGCCAAGGACGGCGTTGCCGATGGCGAGCAACCCGATCAGCCATGCGCCGTGCGGGGCGTGCAGGCCGAGCAGCAGAAACCCGACGAGGCACACGACGAGCGCCTGCAGCGCGGCGAGCAGACCGAAGGCGATGCCGTAGCCGGCGAGCAGGTCGGTCTTGGCGAGTGGGAGGCTCGTCAGCCGCTCAAGCGTGCCGCTGGTGCGCTCGCGCAGCATGGCGATCGAGGTAACGAGGAACATGATGATGAACGGGAACAGGCCACACATCGGCGCCCCGATCGCCTGGAAGGTGCTGGGCTGCCCGTCGAAGACGTAGCGCATCAGCACGAGCAGCCCGACAGGCACGACGAGCAGCAGCGCGATCGTGCGCTGGTCACGGCGAATCTGCCACAGCACGCGCCTGGCGGTCGCCAGCGTGATCCGGGGGCTCACGGGGAGCCCCGCCCGATGATCGCAAGGAAGGCCCTGCCGAGGTCCTGCTCGCCGGTGTGCTCGCGCAGCCGCGCGGGCGTGGTCTGTTCGATCAGCGCCCCTTCGCGCATCAGCAGCAGCTCGTCGCACTCGCTGGCCTCGTCCATCACGTGACTTGAGATCAGCAACGTGCTCCCCGCCTGCGCGAGCTCGCGGCAGGTGCCCCACAGTTCGGCGCGCAGCACAGGATCCAGGCCGACGGTGGGCTCGTCAAGCACCAGCAGCTCGGGATCGCCCAGCAGGGCGGTGGCGAGCGATACCCGCGAGCACTCCCCACGGAGAGTGAGGCGACGACCTGGTGCTCCCAACCGGCCAGGCCGACCGTCTGGACGACCGCGCCGATCCGCTGCTCGCCGACATCGAGGATCGCGGCGAAGTAGCGCAGTTTCTCGGCGATGCTGAGGTCGGCGTAGACCGATGGGATCTGCGTCAGATACCCGACGCGCCGGCGCAGCGTTGGTGAGCCGGCGTGTTCGCCGAGCACGCTCACCTGGCCGGCCTGGACGATCTGCACGCCGACGATCGCGCGCATCAGCGTGGACTTGCCGCACCCGCTTGGGCCAAGCAGACCCGTCACCGACCCGGCAGCGACCTGCAGACTCAGGCCGTCGATCACCATGCGCCCGCCTCTCGCGACATGCAGATCCTCGATCTCAACTGCGATGTCGGCCATCTGCCGCACAAGCTATCCGCTGAACTCTGCGTGCGATTAATGATCGAACTCAGTGCATAAAGAAACCAACGTCAAAGGCGAGACGGTCGTGGGGGCGAAGGTCGCGACCGCGGCGGCCCGCGCGGTGGCGAGGTCGCCTTCCAATGCGGCAAGACGATCCGAGCAAGGACGATCGTCGTGGAACTTCGCTTCGGCCAGCAGGCACCACGAGGGGCGACGACGGCGACGCTGTGGATCTCGCCGGCGAGGATCCCCGCGATGATCCGATCGAGGAAGCCCGGATCTACACTGCGCTCCCACACGTATCTCTGGCGCAGCTCTGCTGGCGGAGCTGGCAGACGTGTATGTCAACGACGCGTTCGGCACGGCGCATCGGGCTCATGCGAGCACTGAGGGGGTTGCCCATCTGCTGTCATGTGCCGCCGGGTGGCTGATGGAGCGCGAGGTGCGAGCGCTGAGCGGCATCCTCGAGTCGCGGATCGAGCTGGCGCGGGACAGCGGGCAGGGTGGCGAGAGCCGCGTCCGGCGTCTGCGAGGCCCATAGGCTTGCCGGCGTTGCGTAAGTTGCGTAGGTTGCGTCATTGTGCTACCGTGTGGTCATGGCATCGACAGCTACCCCAGAGGCTGAGCGCCTGGCGGACGAGCTCGTCAAGCGCCTGGGCGAGCGTCCCCTGTCGCCCAGGAAGCTCGCCGTCGAGCTCGCCGGGCAAGACGCGCCGCCAGCGCTGATCGGAGCGTTCGACGCCGCTCTGTCGCGGACCGCCGCCGCAGGTGAGACCGACAGCCTCAACGAGGCCCTGTGGGGACAGGCGCCCACCGACCAGGAGCTCGCGCACGCTCGGCATGCCACCTATCCAGCGCTCCAGGACGCGATGCGCGAGGCGCTGTCCGATGCCCTGACACGCGAGCAGGCAGCGCAGAGGCTTGGCGTCACACCGCAGGCGGTGTCCAAGCGCATCACTTCCGGCGGCTTGGTTGCGCTGCGGCGCGGGCGCGTCAACCGCCTGCCGGCCTGGCAGTTCCACGAAGACCGGGAGCTGCCCGGCCTGAAGCAGCTGATCGCCGCCTACCCCGGCGGCGCGCTGTCACTGACGGTGTGGGCCACCTCGCCCTCGCCGGACCTCGACGGCGCCACGCCAGCACAGGTCCTGGCCCGCCGCGGCGGCGGCGTCGCGCGAGTACTCAAGGCCGCCGAAGCGCTTACGCCCGGCGCGTGGTAGCCAAACTCCGCGATCCGTCGGCCACACTACCGGCGGATCCCCCGACGTGGTCGTGGACAGCATCGAAGCCGATGGTGCGCGTCTATCACGAGCAGCCCGGACGGGACGGCATAGCGTCGCGCACGTTCGGTCCTTTGGCTCGCTTTGACCCGCACGTCCGCGACGCTCACCAACGCCCGCGCGAGGATCCACAGGCCCGCGGCGTGCGATATCTTGCCGCCGATCTCGCCACCGCGCTAGCGGAGTCCTATCCAGGGCAGTGGCCTGAGGTATCGATCTGCCCGCACACGCGCGCCGCCTGGGTATGCCCGCCGGAGCCAGTGGTGCTGCTCGATCTCTCCGGCGAGGGCGCGCTTGCGATCGGAGCGACGGGCGCCCTGCAATGGGGCGATGAGCCACGCAGGCGCACCCAACGATGGGGACGACGCATCTACGAGCAGTACAGCGATCTCGAAGGCATCCGCTACCAGGCCGCCCACCAAGGCGGCGAGTGCGCAGTGCTGTGGGAGCGAGCACCCACACTCCAGCGCCTACCAGGCGGTGACCGCCGACTGTGGGCGGTATGGAGCCGAGTCGTGACGGCGCTGGCCGGCCAACGCCGCACCCCACAGCGGATCGAGGCCGCAGAATGCAGGCGATGCCGCGAAACCGGACTCAGCACGAAGAACTGGGAAGGCAAAAAGACACGCCAGCCCAATAAAGGAGCATGACCAAACATCCCAGCCCGCCGTAACCAGAACAGCCCCCGTAAATCACGAGGGTTAAGGGCTCTCCACGAAGTCTAAATTATCGGGGCGGGCGGATTCGAACCGCCGTCCTCACCGACCCAAATCGCTAGGTCAGGTAGCCGGGTTTCCGCGAAAGGCCTGCAACGGCGGGGGTTCTGGCTACGCATGTCGACTCCAGCTGGTTCGATATTGCCTTCGATATGAACGGATTTTGGCAGTGGCAGGGCCGTCACTGCCAAAACTCCTCGGACTGAGTCCCGGCGGCCGTCGGACCTCGCAGCCTCTCCTTATAGCAGCGGGCTCGGCGCCGCGTTCGGCGTCCTCCGGGTGGCGGCCGATGATCGTAGCGCCGCTCGTTGGCGGGCGGTTCGGCGTAGCGGACATCCTCGCCGCCACCGCCCTGTCCATCCCGGAGAGGGCGGGCTTCCCCGAGGATGTCTCGCAGGATCTCAAAGCATATGTCGCGCGGCTCAAGGAGCGTTCGGCATACCAGCGCGCCAGCGAGCGCGAAGCTGGGGCGACGGCAGCGCGCTGAGGCTGCACCGACCCTGGATGGGTCATGGTCCACTGAGAGCCAACCTCACCACGTTTCGTGACGGCAAGGCCGTCGAGATGGTTCACTACGCCAACCCCGAGGACGCTCTCGCCGCTGCAGGAGTCTGATCTCCCGCCCCAGAATATGTGCTTGTCCGCCGGGGCCCACGCTATACATGCTGCGCGGCCGCAACCGAAAGGGAGTGCTCATGCCTGATTTTCTGCAGGAGAAGCCGCCAAAGCACTCGTGCAGGTCGGGGGCCAGGTCGGCCCCGTGGCGGCGGCTCTCGCGCTGCCGCGACGGCGACGCCAAGGGTCGAGCGTGCACCCCGGGCAGGGCAGGGGCGTCGAGGACGACCCAAGGGCGGCGGCAAACGAGCCACTGAAGCGCTCACGCACATCACTGGTCAGCCCGGCATCACGATCCCCGAGCTCGCGAGCAAGATGGGGATCAATCAGAGCCACCTGTACAAGGTGCTCCCCACGCTCGAGCAGGCGGGCTCGGTCACCAAGCAAGGCAGAGGCTGGCACCCAAAGGGCAAATGAGGCCCTCGCCGCCGCGATGAGCGGACGCGAGACGCTTTCGCCAACGGGCTGCCGCAGCCGTCGCCTCCCGACGCATCGCCCGACGCCCGCCGTACTCCCGCGCCGAGGCTTCCGAGTACGTGAACGCCGCAGTCGCCACACCCAACAGCGCTCGCTTGCGACTCACCGCAGTCCCTCTCCGACGATCAGCAGCTCTGGAATCTCTCCAAGGGAGCGGATGATCTCGGCGCCGGCGTTGCGGAGCACATGCTCGTCGCTGTCCGCCGCATAGCCGATCGCTCGCATCCCGGCTGCGACTGCGGCCATGACACCCGAGGGGGTGTCCTCGATGACCGTACAGGCGGATGGCTCGGCGTTCATCGTGGCGGCGGCGTGGTGAAAGAGCGCCGGGTCGGGCTTGGGGCGCGGCACGTCATGGGCGGAGAACAGCGCGTGGGCGGGGAACAGGTCGCGCAGGCCGGTCAGCCCCAGCGTCATTCGCGTCTTTGACAGTGCGCCTTGGGAGGCGACGCAGACCTGCAGCCCGGCGGCCTTGACGCGCTGCACCGCCTCGGCGGCGCCGACGACGGGCTTGAGGTCGCGCCTGAACGCCTCGGCACGCTCCCCTTCGTATTGGGTGAGCCAGTCGGGCGGCAACTGTCGGCCAAGCTTCACCTCGGCCTGGTCGCGGATGTCGGTGAGGAGGAGCCCTTGGTAGTTGCGGCGGGCCTCGCGGAGCGTTGTCGGCAGGCCCTCGCGTGTGAGCATCCGGGCGAGCACGTCGTTGGAGATCACCTCGGAGTCAACGAGCACCCCGTCGCAGTCGAAGATCACGAGCTCACACATGGCTCCACCACCAATCGGTCACTGTCGTGTATCCGTTGTGCGTGTTGAAAGCTCGACGCCATCATCGAGTGGGAGCGTTATCAAGAAGTACCCGCAGGTTGGGTCGCGGACGTGTGCCAGGTAGGGGAGCAGGTCGGGGTCATCGGCGCTGAGGTCGGCGATCACCAGGCCAGCAGGCGATAGACGCGGCTCGAGGAGGCGCAGGACCGGCAGGTACAGATCGTTGCGGCCGTCGAGGAACACGAAGTCCACAGGCTCAGCGATGTCTGCCAGCGTGTGCAGCGCGTCGCCGTAGCGCAGTTCAACGAGATCCGCGAGACCGGCGTCGGTGAGGTTCTGCTGCACGAGCTTGACCTTCTGCTCGTGCTGCTCGCTCGTGATGAGCGTTCCGCCGCCACCGTCGCGGAGCGCCGCGGCGAGATAGATCGTGGAGACGCCGAGCGAGCTGCCGAACTCCACGATCCGGCGTGGCCGGGTGCTCAGCGCGAGGAGGTAGAGGAGCTGCCCGACCTCGCGGGCGATCGACAGAGGCGCCGCTCCGTTGAGCTCGTATCGCTGCTCCTGCGCCAGCCTACGGCCGATCTCTGCCTCACGTGCGCGCACACGCTGCGCCGCCTTGGGGTCTTCCTCGTCGGCCTGTGCGTGGAGTCGGTCGAGGATGCTCGCCACGGCTGACGAGCTGATAGTTGAGGGCATCGGCTACCGATCCATCGTGTCAACGGCGTGCCGGGTTGCGTGGAAGTCGGGGGCGAGCACGTCATAGCCGACGAACTCGAACAGCCGGACACCGCCCTGGAACGGTCGCGGCGAGACACGCAGGCGATTGACACCGACACCGAACGGCGGAGAATCGACGAAGGCCAACTCGTCGAAGCCAGCGCAGTCGAACGTCTCGCGGATGAACGGCGTGAGGTCGGGTGGGTGACGATGGCGCGTCCAGATGACCGTCGTGTGCGCAGCACCGAGCCGCGGGAGATGGCTGATGGTGTTGGCGATATCGGCCTCGCTGATGTTGCCGAACACGCCGCAAAGCAGGATCAGATCGGCCGGGACGGCTCCGTCGTATGCGTCGGTCACGGACGCGTCGCCGGCGACCGGCTCGATGCCGTGCAATCCGGCTGCTCGTGCGGCCTGCCGGGCGAGCGCGACGTTGTGCGCGTCGAGCTCTACGAGCCGGGCGGTGAGATCGCCGCGACGGGGGTGTTCAGCGAGCGCTCCGATCAGGTCATGGCTTTGGCCGGCGCAGACCCCGATCGCTCGGATGGCGCCCGGCGGGGCCTGGTCGAGCATCGCGCGAATCTGCGTCTGGACGACCACCAGCCGGCGGCCGAGCGCGGAATCGGGGTCCGCGTAGTCCTGATGCCACTCCCGCCAGTCCATGTGGCCGAGAGCCTACGACACGACGGTGCGAGCCCACCCACCGTTTGTGCGCGTGGCGATGCGCGGTGGTCTCGCGGCGTCTCCTGGGATACCCCGTATCCGGGGGAGTGCGTGTAGGGTTCCCGCCGCGATGGCGGCGGTCGAGATCAGGCCCGTGCGGGGTCGGCGCGAGCTCACGGCGTTCATCAAGCTTCCGTGGCGGCTGTACCGCGGGGAGCCTAATTGGGTTCCGCCGCTGCTGATGGACGTCAAGAAGCGGCTCGATCGCAGGCGCAACCCGTTCTTCGAGCACGCCGAGGCGGAGTACTTCCTGGCCTGGCGCGATGGCCGCCCGGTCGGCCGCGTAAGCGCGCACATCGACCGGAACTTCAACGAGTTCCAGAAGAACGCCTGGGGGCTGTTCGGGTGGTTTGAGTGCGAGGACGATCCCGAGGCCGCGCGTGCGCTGCTCGATGCCGCCGGCGGATGGCTGGGCGAGCGTGGCAGGGACCGTATGGTCGGCCCGATGGACTTCACGACCAACGACGAAATCGGCCTGCTGATCTCAGGCCACGAGCGTCCGCCGGTGATCCTCTGCCAATGGCATCACCCCTACTACCAGCGGCTCTTCGAACAGGATCTCGGGATGGGCAAGACGATGGACGTGTATATGTGGAGCTTGCACATCACCGGCCGCGAGAAAGTGCACCCCGCGATCTGGCAGGCCGCCGAGCAGCTTGAGGCCGACGAGGGAATCGTGTGCCGGCACTTCCGCAAGAAGGATCTCCAGGCCGAGGTCGCGCGCTTCGTGAAGCTCTACAACACGGTGCTGGAACGCAACTGGGGGTTCGTCCCGCTCACCGAGGAGGAGGTCTACCACTACGCCAAGGACCTCAAGCCGATCCTGGACGAGAACTGGGCGATGTTCGCCGAACGCAAGGACACAGGCGAGATCGTCGGCGGCGCGCTCACCCTGCTGGACTACAACCAAGTGCTCGCCAAGCTGAACGGGCACCTGCTCCCGTTCGGCTGGGCCAAGGCGCTGCGCGCACGCCGCAAGATCAACGCGATCCGCGTGATCGTGCTCGGCGTGATGCCCGCCTACCGGCACACGGGCGTAGCGGCACGCCTCTACCAGATGCACTTCGACGCGGCCGAACGCACCCGGCAGAAGGGCGGGGAGATGGGCTGGACGCTCGAGGTCAACAAGCCGATGAACCGAGCGCTGCAAGGCATGGGCGCCGAGATCAAGCGCCGCTACCGCGTCTACGAACGCGCGCTGTAGCTCCCCGCGGCGGCCCACAGTCCCAACACCGGCTCAAGATCGCGCTGGGCAGCGCGTTAGATGATCCACTCGGCCACGACCGCAGGGAAGACCAGCGCGGCCCACCAGCGTGCCGTCGTCTCTCGGGCCCACAATGGGACTGGCGCATGAATCCCGCGCACCAGCCAAACGACGCCTCATACGAGCAGATCGGGCGCGGGTACAGTCGCGCGCGTCGCACCGAGCCGCGGATCGCCGCGTGCATCTTCGCCGCGCTCGGCGACGCCCATACCGTGCTAAACGTCGGCGCCGGCACCGGCTCCTACGAGCCGCCCGGCCGCGACGTGCTCGCCGTCGAGCCCTCGCGCGTGATGCGCTCCCAGCGCCCGGCGGGCGCGGCGCCCTGCATCGACGCCCGCGCGGAAGCACTGCCGTTCCCCGACCAATCCTTCGATGCGGCGCTGGCTGTGCTCTCCGACCACCACTGGCCCGACCCGATCGCCGGGCTGCGCGAGCTGCGCCGCGTCGCCCGTCGTGTGGTCGTCTTTCAGTGGGATGACGCCGAGAGCGAACGCTTCTGGCTGGTCCGCGACTACCTCTCCTCCGAGTACCACACCCTCGGAGCGGGCAGGCCCACGTTCCGCGAGCGCGCGGCGGCGATCGACGCGCGTATGGAGGCCGTTCCGATTCCCTGGGACGTGATCGACGGCTTCTTCCATGCCTACTGGCGCCGGCCCGCCGCCTACCTGCAGGAGTCCGTGCGCCGTGGCTGCTCGGTGTGGGCGCGAGTCGGCGAGCAGGCCGAGCGGCGAGCCGTCGCCGCGCTCGCCGCAGACCTCGACAGCGGCGCGTGGGCGGAGCGCAACGCCGAGCTGCTCGACCTGGAGAGCATCGACCTCGGCGCACGGCTGCTCATCGCGGACGCCGCGTAAAGTCCGCCCACGCTGCCCGCTGCGCCGCCGCCGCGGGCCGGACCTGGATGAACCTCATGCCACGTACCCCGATCGACATGGTTGGCTTCGCTGAGCGCGTCGGGCTCGCGCTCAGCACCGCCGGACTGACTCTCCCGGCCGTTCCCCAACCGTTTTACGAGGCGTATCTCGCGGCAATGGGCGCCCGTGCGCTGATCGCGGCCACCCGCGTAGGGCTGATCGCGGCGCTCGCCGAGTGCCCCGCCCGCCCCGAGGAGCTGGCGAGCAGCCTGGGGTTGGACGAGGAGTCCGTCGAACTGCTGCTGGAGGCGCTGCTGAACCTCGGCTACACCCGCCGTCGCCGCGACGGGCGCTTCGCGCTGCGACGCACCGCCCGGCGCTGGCTCACACCGGGCGCCTGGGACGCAGTGATCGGCGAGCTCGCCTACGACAATTGGGAGCTGCTCTCCCACCTCGACGGCCGGCTTCAGGGCGACCCACCGGCGGGATGGCACGAGCGTCCCGCCGACGATCCGCTGTGGGAGCGCTACCAGCGCGCGATGGCGCAGCTCGCCCGTCCAGTCGCCGGCCCGCTCGCGCGCGCGATCCCAGCGCGCGCTCCCCGGCGGCTGCTCGACCTCGGCGGCTCCCACGGCCTGCACGCCGCCGCGCTCTGCCGCCACCACCCCGGCCTGCAGGCCACGGTGATCGACCTGCCGCCCGCGGTGCGCTTCGGCCAAGAAGTGATCGCGCAAGAGGGCATGGCCGACCGTGTGCGCCACACCGAGGGCGACATCTTCGACGCCGACCTGGACACGGGGTGGGACCTCATCACCGCCCACTCGCTGCTGCACAACTTCTCAGCGCAGCAGGGCCTCACCCTCCTGCGCCGCGTTCACGCCGCGCTCGCGCCCGAGGGCACGTTTGCGATCCTGGAGATCGAGCGGCCACCGCAGGGACGCCGCGGCGCCCGTGCCGGCGCGTTGACCTCGCTGCTGTTCCACACCTTCGGCGAGGGCCGCTGCTACCGCCCCGCGGAGCTGCGCGAGTTGCTCGCCACTGCCGGCTTCACCCGCATCAAGGTCCGCCACCCCGCGCGCCTGCCGGCCAACTTCCTCGTCCTGGCAAAACCCTGAGCACAGTCGGAGGCAGGCAGTGCTCAGTGGCGCTTGCGCCTACCTGGTCGGATACGGCCGGGACGCATTGAGGCAGCCTCGGGCCTCGTGTCGGGTGAGCTGGTAAGGGCTGCTTGGACGGCGGCCACGGCGCTCGCCCCGGCGATGTGCAGCGGCTCGACGGTGCGCATCGCGCGGCAGAAGATGAACGCGCCCTCCAGCAGCGAGAGCATCGAGAAGGCCAGCTCGCGCGCTCTCGGGCGGGGGATGCCGGCCGCCGCGAAGTACTCGGTCGCGCCGGCGATCCAGCTCTCGAACACCTCGGCGGTCGCTTCGCGCAGCGGCTCGCTGGTGCTCGCGACCTCAAGCGCCACCGTGGCGATCGGGCAGGCATCGGCGTAGTCGGTTTCCACGAGCGTCTCCGCGGCGCCGCTGAAGAACTCCCCGACCGCCGTGGTCACGTCCGGCGCCTGCGCGGCGATCGTGGCGAACAACTGGATGTAGAGACGGCCAGAGGAGCGGAGCACCTCGGCGCCGAGTTGCTCCTTGCCGCCGGGGAAGAAGTGGTAGATCGATCCGAAGGGGGCGTTGGCGGCGGTGACGATCTGCTTGACGCCGGTGCCGGTGTAGCCCTGGCGGCGGAACAGCTCGGCGCTTGAGTCAATGATGCGGTTCCTGGTGGTGTTCGCCATGCGCGGGCCCTTGCGTGTGTTCGCTGATGCTGGGCGTGATGATAGGCTCCCCGCTCACTAGAGCGATCTATCAACTACTGCTCTCTCTGGAGGTGGCGATGCCCGAGGTCGAGCTCTCAGCAGGGACGATCGAGTACGAAGACACCGGCGGCCCCGGTCCCGTGATTGTGTTCATGCACGGCCTGGCGATGGACGGCCGGCAGTGGCGCCACGTCATCCCCGGCCTGCGCGATGACTACCGCTGCATGCTGCCCACCCTGCCGTTCGGCGCGCACCGCCAGCCGATGCGCCCCGATGCCGACCTCTCGCTGCTGGGGCACGCGCGGATCATCGCCGAGTTCCTGGAGCGTCTGGACCTCACAGAGACGACGCTCTGCTTCATTGACTGGGGCGGTGCGCAGCCGATGATTGCCGCCGGGCTCACCGGCCGCGTCGCGCGACTCGTGCTGTGCGCGTGCGAGGCGTTCGAGAACTACCCGCCCGGCATCCCCGGACGCATGGCCGCACTGTCAGCCAAACTCCCCGGCGGGCTCAGGATCATGCGCCGCACCCTGCTGATCCGTCCGTTGCGCCAGCTGCCGTTCACGTTCGGCCCGATGTCAAAGCGTGGCGTTCCCGACGAGCTGATGCGCGAGTGGCTTCAGCCGCTCGCGCGGCCGGAGATCCGCCGGGACCTCGCCAAGTACGCCGGCCACGCCAAGCAGGCCCGCGCCACCAGCCTCGCCGCCACCGCGAAGCTCCCCTCCTTCGATCACCCCGTGCTGGTGGTCTGGGCCACCGAAGACCGCCTCATGCCACGCGAGCACGGGCAACGGCTCGCCGACATCTTCCCCCAGGGGCGGCTGGTCGAGATCGCCGACAGCTACACGCTCATCACCGAGGACCAGCCCGCCGAGCTCACCCAGCACATCCGCGAGTTCCTCACCGAGACGTAAATCAAGATCGCGGCGCGCTCGCGTCGAAGCGTTCTCCCATCGCGCCTTGTGTGATTGGCCTCATGCGCGAGCGGGGTGTACGGTCGCCGCAGGATGAGCGACCAGGCCGCGGTCGCGGATCGCGATATCGAGCCGACTACGGCAGATCGGTTGCCGCGCCGCGTCCCATTGCCCGCGGTGGCGCAGACGCTGTGGACAGTGTTCGGGATGGACTCCTTCGTGCGGTACTGTCTCGTGCGCTACCCGGAGGAGAGGATGCTCTCGTTTCGGATCGTCGGTGTGGGCCATGTGGTGAGCGTGCTCGACCCGCAGCTCATCCGCGAGGTGTTCAGCGGGGACGGCGAGGTGCTGCGGGGCGGCGAGGCCAACGCACAGGCGTTGGGGATGCTCGGCGCCAACAGCCTGCTGGTGCTCGACGGCGAGCCGCATCTCCACGCGCGGCGGCTGCTGTTGCCTCCCTTTCACGGCGAGGCGATAGCTCACCACGCACGGTTGGTCGAGCAGATCACGGCGGCGGAGATCGAGCACTGGCCGATCGGGGAGCAGTTCGCTCTGTGGCCGCGGATGCGCGCGATCACCCTGAAGGTGATCCTGCGCGCGGTGATCGGCGTGCAGGACGAGCAGCGACGACATCTGCTGGAACGGCTGTTGCCCGCGTTCGCTCACGGCGGCGTGTTCGGGGCGCTCGCCGAGACGCGGCTGCCGTGGCTCACACGCGGTGCGATCGGGAGCCGCCTGCCGTGGGTCAAGGCACGAGCGCAGGCGGAACAGCTCCTGCGCGAGGAGATCGCCGAGCACCGATCCTCCCCCGAGGGCCGCGATGACATCCTCGCGCTGCTCCTCGCCGCCCGCGACGAGGACGGCCGCGAGCTGAGCGACCAGGAGCTACTCGACCATGTCCTCACCCTGCTGGGCGCCGGACACGACACCACCGCAGCGGCGCTCGCGTGGTGCTTTGAGCGCGTACTGCGCCACCCCGACGTGCTCGCACGCTGCCGCGAGGCGAGCATTGAGGGTAATGAGGAGTACCTCACCGCCGTCGTCAACGAGACCCTGCGGTGCCGTCCCGTCGTGGACTCCATGTCACGCAAGTTGAGCGCGCCGCTGAGGCTGGGTGGGTGTCTTCTGTCGGCCGGCACGTTCCTCGCGGTCTCGATCCGTGGCGTACAGCTATCGCCGAAGTTCTACCCCGACCCGCAGAGCTTCCGGCCAGAGCGATTCCTGGAGCGCCCGGCGCCCTACACGTTCATCCCGTTCGGCGGCGGCGAGAGGCGCTGCATCGGCGCGAGCTTCGCCACGATGGAGCTCAAGACCGTCCTGCGCACCGTCCTCGAGCGCGTCGAGCTGCGCCCCGCTGGCCGGCGGGGCGAGCGTGCGAGCCGCACTCGCAGCATCGCCGTCGTCCCCGCGCGGGGAGCACGAGTGATAAACGATGGGGCTCGGGCCGTGCATACACCCAGTCAAGGAGACCTCCGATGACGGCGCTCGCCCCCGGCGCTCGCCCCAGTGCCCGCCCGGTGCTCAATCGACGCCTGCCGGCCGCTCTGCTCACGGGCCGTCTCGCGGCGCGCACCGCACCGCGCGGCGCGCGCACGATCCACGAGCGGCCACGCAGCGGCTCGCCGGCTGAGATCCAGCGACACAAGCGCGCGCTGCTCGTCACCTTCCGCCGCAACGGCGCACCCGTGCCGACCCCCGTATGGGCGGCGGCAGCGGACGGGCGCTTCTACGTGCGCTCCGAGCGCGCCGCCGGCAAGATCAAGCGCTTGCGGCACGATCCGCGACTGCTCCTCGCGCCCTGCACGGTGCGCGGCAAGCCGCTCGGCGAACCCTTTGAGGCACGCGCGGTCGTGCTGGCATCCGAGGACGAGGTTGTCGCGGAGTCAGCGCTCGTCGCTCGCTACGGCTTTGGGCGGACGCTGTTCGAGTGGGCCGTCGACACAGCGCGCATCGACATGTGCTACCTCGAGATCACGCCAGGCGAGTGGGACGACAAGGTATCCACGCAAGCCTGAGAGGCGCTCCCGAAGCGCCGTGCCCGACAAGCTCCTCGCGTTCCTCGAACACTTGAGCCTAAGTATTTGGTTTTATGCGGGAACCAAATACAGCGATATAAAAGCATATACTGGCGTCTGTGGATGAGGTTCTGAATCCCTACGCTCCGGGCGCGGGTACGCCGCCGCCTGAGCTCGCCGGCCGCGATGCAGAGCGGAGCAGCTTCGGCGTGTTGCTCAAGCGTCTGGCTGCGGAGCGTTCCGAGCAGAATCTGGCGTTGTGGGGTCTCAGGGGCGTCGGCAAGACGGTCTTGCTGAATCGCTTCGCGAGCGAGGCCGAGGACGCGGGCTGGGGAACCGGGTATGTCGAGTTGCGCGGTCGTGGGCCGTTGCGTCCGGTGCTTGCACAGATCGCCACGCAGGTCGCGCACTCGCTCGCACGTAGCAGGGGCGTCAAGGAGCGGCTGCGCAGATCGCTGGCGGTCATCAGCAGCTTCTCCGTGACGGCCATGCCGGCCGGAATCACGTTCAAGATCGAGGTCGATCCGATGCCGGGGAGAGGGGACAGCGGACAGCTCGATGTCGACCTTCAGGACGTCCTGGTCGAGCTAGGCGAGACCGCACGCGCGGCCGGCGGTGGTGTCGTGTGCTTCTTTGACGAGATGCAGTTCGCTGAGAAGGACGATCTCCAGGCGCTGCTCGCGACCTTTCACCGCATCGCCCAACGCCAGCTTCCGGTGGCGCTGGTATGCGCTGGGCTGCCACAGCTACCAGGACGCCTCGCCGAGGCGAGCTCCTACGCCGAGCGACTGTTCCAATATGCAGAGATAGGCAGGCTGACCGACGACGCTGCCAGAGCGGCGCTCACGGTCCCCGCAAGCCGCGAGGACGTTGATTACGAGCCGGCGGCACTCGATTTCATTCTCGCGCGCGCCGAGCGCTACCCGTTCTTTCTGCAGACCTACGGTCGTTACGTCTGGCTGGTGGCGGAGCGTTCGCCGATCACCGAGCGTGATGCGAAGGCTGCTGACACGATCGCTCGGGAGCAGCTCGACAGTGGGTTTCATCGTGCGCGGTTCAACCGCGCGACAGCCGCTGAGCGCCGGTACCTGGCGGCGATCGCAGAACTCGGCGACGGCCCCCAACAAACCGCGGAGGTCTCGGCGCGGCTCGGCGCCGACCAGCGCCGCACAGCACTGGCCCGCCAGAATCTCATCGACATCAAGGGGCTCATCTACAGCCCACGACGCGGCTACGTCGACTTCACCGCACCATTATTTGGTGACTACATCAGACGACAGCATCCACTCGAGTCGCTGCGGTAGTCTCGACAACGCTCCTCCCGCGAAAGGCCAGACACGTCAACGTCGGCGACGCGAGGTGACGTTGGCGACGATCGTGAGTGGGGAGCTCGACGGGCTCCACACGGCGACGGTGATCTGCGTCCCGGTCATGGAGGTCGCATCGCTAATCGCCTTAGGGCGCGCCGGCGTTGAGGTAGCGATGACGATGAGTGGGTCCACTTCGCTAAGCACGCTGCGTGGAATCTCGGCCGCATAGCGCCTGGCCTTATCGCGCAGGCGCACGACTGGCTCTGTCGCCCGGTCGAGCTCAAGCAGGACATGCACCAGGGGCGCATGCGGGAGGTGCAGGACCGCATAGCCGTCAGGTATGACCCTCGCGTTGAAAAGGTGTTGGGTCGTTCGCTCGCCGTACCACTCGCTGAGAGACCCTCCGGTGGCGGTGAGCTCCTCGGCCAGCTGGGCGAAGAACTCGTTGATTTCGATCCGATGGTCGAGCTTCGGGGAGTCTGCCAACGCGAGCGAGGTCGCGTGGCTCCACTTGAGCCGTTTGCGGTCAGTATCTGTGAGCTCGGCCACAATCCGAGCGCCGACCTCGTCGAGTATCCAGTGCCATTGCGTGCTGCCCTCGCCGCGCAGCCACGGCGGCCGGAAGCGGTCGAGGACCAGCAGCATGTAAAGGGCGTCGAGTCGCGCGCGTGCGGCTCTGACACCGGAGAAATGTAGCCGCTGCAGCTGCGTCGTCGTGAGCACATAGTGCTCGTAGCAGTCCAGCGCGATCTGCCGATCGCGTTCGGTCAATCGCGAAGCGAGCTCGACGAGGAGCGCCTTCGTGACCCTAGCTGGCCGAGTGCGCGTCGCATGGGCTTCCTTCAATTGACCGGCTGGCTTCGACCGGCTTGCGTGGGACGGACGCGAAGCTGAAGTTGGTCGACCGCTTCATGGAGATGTCCTCGCGGGAAGCACGCGAGGTACCGATGCCGGAGTGTGACGATGGTCTGCTTCTGGATCTGCTCATCGAGTTGCGCCGGCGCATGGCTGATGCGAAGCTTGAGTGGGGTATCTATGCGCGAGGTCTGGTTCTCGATCGCGCCGCCAGGGGGGCCAGAGAGGGCGCGGGATGAGCTTGCTGTCAATCAAACACGTGACCACGCGACACGGACGTGGACGGATCGAGCGGCTGGTGTTGAAGGATGTCTCGCTGGACGTCGAGGCGGGCGAGCTGGTCGCGGTGTGGGGTCTGCGGCGCTCAGGACGCACGACGCTCCTTCGAATCGCCACCGTCCGCGAAGCCGCCACTTGCCAGGCTGCGATCGACGCCGGTCGGCCGCTGATGGTCGCGATCGTCGACAAGCTCGGGCGCCGCTACCGGCGCGTCCAGAAGCCACTCTCGGCGCGCTCGATCAACATGCAGCTCGACGTCCTGCAGCAGATCCTCGAGCTGGCCGTCGAGTACGACATCGTGCCCCGCAACCACGCGGTCGGCAAGCGGCGGCGACTGAAGACCACAAAGCCGCGCCCCGTCTACCTCGATAGCGCCGAGCACATCGCGGTGATGCTCGAAGCCGCCGCCGACCTCGACGAGCGCGACGGCGACGTGATCACCATCCACGATCCCCGCGGGCGCTGCTACACGCAACGCCGGCACAACCAGACCACCGGACGCAAGGCGGCGATCGCGGTACTGATGCTTGGCGGCCCGCGGGTCTCCGCCGGCGGCGCGCTGCTGGAACGCGACCTAGACCTCGCCAACGGCCGGATCGCAGTTGGGCGCGACAAGACCGAGGCGGGCATGCGCGAGATCGACACGCTGGCGCTGCTTCGCGAGATCCTGACCGAGCACCGAGCGCAGAAGATCAAGGAAGGCGCGCCGACCGGTCCCGACGATCCCGTCCTGCTTACGGCCACCGGACGGGCGCGCGACCGCCACAACCTCAAGGACGTGGTCGCGGCCGTGGTGCGCCGCGCCGAAGAGCTGCAGGCGCAGCGCGGCGGGCAACCACTTCCGCTCGGGATCACGCCACACAAGCTCAGGCACACCTTCGCCTCGATCCTTGTTGCGATCGGCAAGGACCCCAACTACGTGATGGCGCAGCTCGGACACACCGATCCGGCGTTCACGCTGCGCGTCTACACGCACATGATGCGCCGCAGCTCTGGCGAGCGCGAGCAGCTGCAAGCCCTAGTGGAGGGCGAGCAGTGGACACTTGAGCGCGCGCTGCACCGCGACGAATCTCAGCCGGTGGACAGTGCCGCCAATGAGGAGCGGTGCTAGGGGCACTCGAGCGCGAGCCACGAAGGTATCGGGGCCAGTTCGAGTTGGGCCGACAGCCTATCCGCCACGCCAAGGCCGAGCGCGGAGCCAGTAGAACTCGTCAGCGCAACGAGGACATTTGGGGGCTCGACGCGCCGACGAGGAGTCGGTCGAGGGGCAATAAGAAGACGCGGCTCCGAGCCGCCTGAGGACCCTCATCGTCTCGCCCGAAGGCTTGTCGGCTTGGGGGGCGCGGCCTCACACCTCATCGGCCTCGCTCTTTGCGTCTCGGTTCCGCGTCTAAAACCACCATACGCGCCCGCCAGCACCGGACGCAAGAGCTCTCGCGCTTGCGTCCCTGCATATTCCGAAAAAAACATGATGCACGCGCGCTCAGCTAACTCAACACACGTCGTCTCGCCCGGTCGCCTCAGCGAAGCTCTGAGGGAGGGTCGTGCTCGACGCCGAGCGCCCGCTGCATCCACGCGACATCGTGCCATGCGCCGAGCTTCCAGCCGATCCGCCGGTAGACGCCGACCGGCTCGAAGCCCATCACTCGGTGCAGGCCCACGCTCGCCTCGTTCGGCAGCGTCATACCCGCGACTGCCATCCGGTAGCCGCAAGCTGCGAGCCGCTCGAGCAGTGGCTGGCGCTGGCTGCTGGGCGCGTGGGGCGTGGGCACCTACCGCCAGAACGACTCGGTGGACGTGCGCTACGAGGCGCCCGACGGCTCGCCGCGCGTGGCGTCCATTGAGGCTTGGTCGCGGACGGCGCGACCCGGGGAGGCCGTCGGCCGGTCTACGGATTGGCCATCCCGATCCTACGGGCTTCCTACGGATATGCCGGCGAAAAGCCCGCAAACACAGGCGAAACGACCGACGCCGATCCCCTGTGTTTTCGGGGCTTTTCGCCCGTCTTCGCTGACCTTCGCCAAACACTCACCAATCGGGGCGCCCAGATTCGAACTGGGGACCTCACCGACCCGAACGGTGCGCGCTACCAGGCTGCGCCACGCCCCGACATGGGCTCCAGTATCCCATAACCGTCTTCCTGCCCAGCCTCCTCAGACAGGCCACCCCTCTCCCCGCACTCCACTATCCTCGCCCGGTGGCCGCCCAGCTGGAGGACATCGTGCGAGAGCTCGACCGCCTGCTGGAGCCAGGGCGCTTCGCCGACTACGGTCCCAATGGGCTGCAGGTGCCCGGCGCGGAGACGGTTACGACGGTCGTCACCGGCGTGAGCGCGCAGCTGGAGCTGTTCGAGCGGGCGCGCACAGAGGGTGCCGAGCTGGTGGTAACCCACCACGGTCTTTTCTGGGGCGCGGGACCGGGGCCGATCGATGTGGCGCTGGCGCGGCGATTGAGGGTGTTGTTTGCGGGCGACATCTCGCTGCTCGCCTACCACCTGCCGCTCGATGCACACCCTGAAGTTGGAAACAACGCGCTGCTCGCACGCGCGCTGGGGGCGGAGGATCTCGTTCCCTTCGCACCCCACCGCGGCACACCGATCGGTTGTCTCGCGCAGTTCCCCGGCGAGGGCATTCCCGCCGCGGAGCTGCTGGCCCGCGTCGAGCAAGTCACCGCCCGCGCGCCGCTCGCGTTCGCTTGCGGCCCGCCGCTGGTGCGGCGCTTGGGGGTCCTCACCGGTGCCGGCGCCGACCATCTCGCCGACGCGATCGCCGCGGGCGCCGACGCCTTCCTTACTGGGGAGCCCGCCGAGCGGGTGATGGCGCAGGCCCGCGAGGCTGGGGTGCACTTCATCGCAGCCGGCCACTACGCCACCGAGACGTTCGGGGTCAGGCGGCTGGGGGAGCACCTGAGCGAGCACTTCGGTGTGCGGCATCTCTTTGTGGACATCCCCAACCCCGTGTGATCACCCTCTTTGCGGCAGTCCGATGGTTGGCCGACTCATAAGCCGCAGCCCGACCTAGCACGTCCGGTCGCGCTCCTTGCGGCAAATCTCAGGGTTGCCAACGTCCGTCGGCGGCGGTATATGTACACATAGCCCCCACCCGACAAGAGGAGATGCCGATGGCCAATCACCTGACCCCGACGGAGCTTGCGCGCGAGTCCGGCTTGGGACGCAGAGAGATCCTCTCAAAGTGCATGGAGTTGGGGATACCGATCTTCAAGGGTCGCATCGACAAGAGCCTCTTCCTAGCCAGCCTCCGCCAGGGCGCCCCGCAAGCACAGCGTCCCGCAGTGCTGAAGAGCTAACGACAGCTGCCTGTCAGCTCTCGGCAAACGCGGCATACCCGGCCGCGGCAAATCTTCCGAGCGTCCGGCCGAGTGTCTCCGGCGTCCATCGATCCGGCGATGTGAGCATCATCCGCATACCCGCATCGCCAACGCCCACCAGCGTCTGCGCAACGAACTCGGCGGTCCCGTCGAAACGCTGCTCGGAAGTGCGCGCCTCAACGGTTCGCTCCACGGACGTCGGCTGCTCGGAGGCTTGTACTACCGAAGCTTGCTCCTCTGGGGCTGGCGCTTCGGAAGCTCGTACTACCGAAGCTTGCTCCTCTGGGGCTGGCGCTTCGGAAGCTCGTACTGCGGAAGCTTGCTCCTCTGGGGCTGGCGCTTCGGAAGCTCGTACTGCGGAAGCTTGCTCCTCCGGGGCTGGCGCTTCGGAAGCTCGCCTCTCCAACCAGTTGCGTACCACCTCGCGGAGTTGCCCAACCAGTTGTTCTCGCCCGCGGCGGATGCGAGCATCGATCAGCGTGTCGGTGTCTTTGCCGCCGATCAGCGCGACTCTGTATGTCTCCGGTGTGTCGCTCACGGCCCGAAGCATCGCGGTGAAGCCCGCGGTGAGCACGGCCTGCGGATCCTTGGATTGCACACCCGTCGCAAAGGCAGCGCCGAATTGCGCAAACATGCGCTGCTCCTCGCGATCGATCAGCGCGCCGAACAGCTCAGCCTTGCTTGCAAAGGAGTCATAGATCACCGGCTTCGTCACGCCTGCCGCTTGAGCGATCGCATCCATCGAGGTTCCCTTGTAGCCACGCTCCACGAAAAGCCCAAACGCCACGTCCAGAATCAACGGCCGTCGGCGTTCGGGGCCGAGATGGGTGGCGCGAACACGCGCCACCGGTGATGCTGGTGAGCTTGCAGGCATCTTCCTACTGTGGTAGGTTTTCCCTACTTGGGTAGATTTTAGCGCGACCGCGGCTGGAAGAAAGGGAAGGAGGTGAGATGGAACAGAGCGAGGTAGTAAACACCACCACCCATCTCAGCCCCTCCGACGTGCACGTGATCGTCTACACCTCCCGCCTACCGGCGCAGGTCTCGATCGAGCGGCGCCTTGCTTGCGGACGGCGTCCGCGACTGATCGCTGCTCCGAAGCAATATCCTCTGCTGGAAGAAGGCTCGTCAGTTCCACCGGAGGAGAACAGAGTGATGCAGCCAAGCACCGCAGAACACCTCGGGGCGCCCACACCAGCGCTACAGACACCCATGGCAGGCGCCGAGGCAGCGCGCACGATCGCCGATCTGCTTCCCAATGCGGTAGCGGCTTACGGTGACCGCGTGGCGGTCCGCCATAAGCAGGACGGCGCCTGGCAGGACGTCCCCTACGCCCAGCTCGGCGAGATTGTGCGAGAGATCGCACTCGGCTTGCTCGAGCTCGGCATCCAACCCGGCGAACGGGTGTGCATCCTGGCGGGCACACGGCCAGAGTGGACATACACCGACTTGGCGATTACCGCGGTGGGCGGGGTGGTGGTGCCGATCTACCCAACCAACTCTCCCGATGAGTGCCATTGGGTGATCTCCGACTCCGGCGCCCGCACGGTCGTGTGCGAGAACGCCGAGCAGCTCGCCAAGGTCGCCGCCGTGCGCGAGCAGCTGCCGCAGTTGCGCGAGGTGATCGTGATCGACCCAGCTGGCGATGAGCCTGCACAGAATCGCGCCAACGGCGCCCCCACCGCCACCGGTGAGCCCTCGACCGCGGCGATACCTCTCGTGGAGCTGCGTGCCCAGGGCCGTGCCCGCGCCGAGCGCAACGGCGGCGGCTCGGCGGAGCTTGAGCACCGCCGCGCGGCGCTCAGCCCCGCGGATCCGTACACCTTCATCTACACCTCGGGCACCACCGGGCCGCCGAAGGGGTGTGTGCTCTCGCACGGCAACTACTGCGCCACGGTCACGATGGTGCGCGAGCTCGGGCAGATTCACGAGGACGAGCTCACCTACCTGTTCTTGCCGCTCGCCCACGCGTTCGCGCTGCTGATCCAGTTGGGAGCGATCGACCGGGGTACAACGATCGCCTACTTCGGCGGAGACGTGAAGCAGATCGTCGGCGAGCTGCAGGAGGTCCAACCAACCTTCCTGCCATCCGTGCCGCGGATCTTCGAGAAGATCTACACGCTCGCCCACGGCGCGATCGCAGCGCAGCCGCCGGAGGAACGCGCGCGCACCGAGGCGGCGTTGGAGCTGGGGGCAAAGGTGCGCGACATCCTCGCCCGCGAAGAAACGATCCCCGAGGAGCTGCGTGCGCCCTTCGAGGAGGCCGATGAGGCGCTATTCAAAAATGTGCGAGCGATCTTCGGCGGACGCATGCGCCAAGCCGCCACCGGCGCCGCCCCGATTGCGCACGAGATCCTCGAGTTCTTCTGGGCCTGCGGCGTGCCGGTGTTGGAGGGCTACGGCATGACCGAGACCTCCACGATCGCCACCGCCTCGACGATCGAGGACCACCGCTTCGGCACCGTCGGACGCGCGCTGCCAGGCGTGCAGCTGAGGATCGCCGAGGACGGCGAGATCATGATCAAGGGCGCCAACATCTTCCAGGGCTACCACCACAACGCCGACGCCAGCTTTGGCGCGGTGGAGGGCGGCTGGCTGCACACCGGCGACCTCGGCTCGCTCGACCAGGACGGCTACCTCTCGATCACCGGGCGCAAGAAGGACATCATCATCACCGCCGGCGGCAAGAACCTGACGCCCGCCAACATCGAGAACGACCTCAAGCAGTGCCGCTGGATCTCCCAGGCGGTGATGCACGGCGATCGGCGCCCCTACCCGGTGGTGCTGATCACGCTGGACGAGGAGGAGATCGTTGGGTATGCACGCGAGCACAACCTGCCCGAGGAGACCGCGCTGCTCGCTCGCGAGTCAGTGATTCACGAGCTGATCGGAGGCGAAGTGGAGCGCGTCAACGCCCGCTACGCCAATGTCGAGCAGGTCAAGAAGTTCGCGATCCTCGACTGCGACCTTTCGCAGGCAGGCGGCGAGCTGACGCCCACGCTCAAGGTAAAGCGTAAGGTCGTCGAAGAAAAGTACGCCAAGATTCTCGACTCGCTGTACGCAGGTGGGTAGGCTGTATTTGAGATGAGATGGTGACCGGTCCACACATCACAGAGTACTAGTGATATAACACACACAGGCACATGGTGATATATGCGTAGCGATCCCAGCGATACCGGCGGTCTATTCGTAGGTCGGCGGCCCGGCACAGCGCCAGTGCGCTACCGTGCCCTACCGAAGCGCGGAAGTGAGGCACGCCAGCGCGTCGATCGGCGTATCGCCGACGCGATGGTTGTGGCGATGTCCCTGTGCAGTCTCTGTTGCTGGGGTCCCATCCCGATCGCCTGCCTGTGGATCGGCGCGCAGGTCAACTATCTCTCCGGCAGCGTCTCGCTCGGCATCCTGTCGGCGTTTGGAGGTCTGTTTGTGCTGTTGTTTGGGGCCTTGAAGATCATGCGCAACCTCGACGAGGCGTGGATCCTCGTCCGTCGCGCCGCCGGCATCGACCAACGCAGCGGCGTGCTGGGCCGCGTGTTTGCGATCACCGCCGCGATCTGCGCGACGGTGTTCGGAATCTGGTTTGTGCTGTTCAACGGCACCGGCAACATGGTGACACCCAGCGGCGGCGGCCTCTGAGTCTCGTTCGCGAGCCGCCACCATGGGCCTCCTCGATTACTACCGTCAGTTCGAAGGCGTTCCCGAGGAGGAGGTCAACCGCGGGCTGCGCGAAGATGCGGTGGAGCGCCGTCGCAAGGCGCTCACACGCGTAACCACGCTCGACCTCTCGCAGACGACCTGGCCGGACCTGCCGCACGCCAGCATCGTCAATGCGATCACCTTCACCGCGCGCGCCGGCCTGCAGCGCTACCCTCACCTGCGCGGCTCGCGGCTGCGTAGCGAGCTGGCCGACCGCCACGATGTCCCGGCGGGTCGCCTGATCCTCGGCAACGGTGCCGCCGAGCTATTGAGCGCCGCCACGCGCGCCTTGATGGAGCCGGGCCAGGAGCTACTGACTTCCTGGCCTTCCTACCCGCTGTTCCCGCTCATGGCCCGTCGCGCCCACGGCCGCGCGGTGCCGGTGAGCGGCGGCGTGGACGCGTTGTTGGCGGCCGCCGCCGAGCACAACACGCGTGTAGTGGCGCTCGCCAACCCCAACGACCCCACCGGCGAGCTGCTCGCCGCCGCGGAGCTCGAGCGTCTGCTCGCAGGCCTGCCCGAGGGAATCGCGGTGCTGCTCGACGAGGCGCTGATCGACTTCGCTGACGCCCAACCAACCAATGCGTCGCTCAAGCTAGTGGAGGAGCACCCTCGCCTGTTCGTCTTTCGCAGCTTCTCCAAGGCATGGGGCCTGGCGGGGTTGCGCATTGGCTACGCCATCGGCGGCCCTGGCTCGGAGCAGCTGCTGGCCGAGCTGGAACCCGATCTCGGCGTCAGCGAGCTCTCGCAGGCGGGGGCGCTAGAGGCGCTGCGCTCAGGTGCCAAGCCGCTCGCGCGCCATGTGGAGAGCGTCTGCGAGGAGCGCTCACGGCTAACCATGGAGCTGCGCAAGCGCACCTTCGAGGTGACCGACAGCCAGGCCAACTTCCTGTGGGTCGCCCACCCGCAGCTCGACGGCGCCGAGCTGGCCAGGCGCCTGGAGCTGGCGGGGGTGCTGGTGGCAGCCGGGGCCGGATTGGGCGAGCCGCGACATGTACGCATCGCGCTGCGCAACGCCGCCGCCACCGACCGCGTGCTGGCGGCGGTCGACAAAACGCTCGGCTGAGCCAGCCTCAGGCGCCGGCCGACTCGGCGGGGTGGCCCTGCCCCAATAGCGCGCCGGTGCCCTCCAGGATCCGTCGCCAGGCACTGGTGTCGTGTTCGGCCTGCTCGGCGGCGACCGTCTCGAAGTGCTCGACCACGGTGCGCAGCAGCTCGGGGGAGATTTCGATCCCGTGCCGCTTGGCCACCTCGCTGTAGTGCTCGTACTCGCCGGCGAGGCGCTGGGCGATCGACTCAAACCCGTGTCGCGCGATCGCGATCCGCGACGCGAAGTTCATGATCGAGGTGCGGAACATCAGCTCATCGTCGGCGTCGGGCTCGATCAGCACGATGTCTACGCCCGGGTAGCGCTCGCCCCAATGGGCCGCCTGCTCCTGTAGCCGGTGGTGGGCGAGCAGCTTGAACGCCTGGTAGCCGATCTGCGGGAAGCCCATGTCCGAGACGCGTCGCGGGCGGCGCCCGCGCAGCGTGCGCACTTCGGTGGCGAAGTCATTGACGAACGGCATCACCGGGTTGATCACCACCACGAACTTGGCACCCGCCTCGACGGCGATGTCGAGATTGGTGGTGGAGGTGATCCCGCCGTCCACCAGCTCGCGGCCGTTCAGCCGCACCGGTGCGTACACCATCGGCAGTGCGCCCGAGGCGCGCACCGCGGTGGAGATCGGCACATCGTCGAAGCCCTCGCCGCCGAACACGATCCGCTCGCAGGTGTCGAGGTCGGTGGCGGTGATGTACAGCTCGCGGGCGCCGTGCAGCTTGCGAAAGTCGTCGGTGCGGCCGGGCTCGCCGAGCACCTTACGCAGGTAGTTCTCGATGCCCGCGCCGGTGTACAGCCCGGAGGGCAGCGCCTGGCCGAGCTCGAGCGCGAGATCCATCACCGATACCTCGCTCGGCGCCAGCAACAACTGGCGCGCGATCGCAGCCACTCGCAGGGGCAGCCGCACGCCCCTGCTCAGCAGCTCGCCGAGGTTGGGGTGCAAAAGATCGCCCAGCGCAATGTCGCGGAACGGCTGCGGACCCTCGCGCGTGGCGACGCGCATCATCTCATCGGGGCTGACGCGGTTGGCGCAGAGCGCCGCGATGAACGCCCCCGCGGAGGTGCCGACGTAGATGTCGAAGTCGTTGACGGTGCTGTTCACCGCCAGCAGATCCAGCGCCCGTAGCGCACCGATCTCGTACACGCCACCGGTGAAGCCCCCGCCGCCGAGCACCAGCGCTGTCCTGGAGGAGCGCCGCCGCGCCCGGCGTTTGCGGCGGGAGGTCTCCTCCAGCTTGACAACGCTACCCATACCACCCTTTATTCTAGTGCTGCATGCCCCGGCCTCGGCTTGCAGTGGTACCGCTCATGCTCTGCGCGCTCATCGTCGCGGGCTCGATCCTGCCCGCAACCACCGCCAACGCCAACCTCCGCATGACAACCGCGGTGCGCATCGCCGTCGCCCGGGCGCTGCACCCCGACCTGCGGGAGATACCGGGTGTGCCCTCGCGCCCCGCCCCGGGGCTGCTGCTGGCCGACCGCCGCCCATCACGCGCCACGGCCGCCACGGCGGGGAGCACGGCGGCGCTGCAGCAGCACATGGCCCACGAGCTGAACCTCGCGGGTACTCAGTCGGGCGCGTACGTCTACGACATGTCCACCGGCAAGGCGCTGTTCGCCGAGCGGGCCACGCAGCGCCACCCGCCGGCGTCGGTGGAGAAGCTCTACACGGCGGTGGCCGCGCTGGAGCGGATGGGACCGCAGGCGCAGCTCGAAACCTCGGTGCTCGGCGCTGGCAAGCTGGCGCCGGGCGGTGTGTGGCAGGGCAACCTCTATCTGCATGGCGGCGGCGATCCGACGTTTGGCAGCAGCGCATTCATCCGCAGCCGCTACGGGGGTGTGGGAACTTCGGTGTCGACGCTCGCCGCGCAGCTGAAGGCGTATGGGATCCGGCGCGTCACCGGGACGGTGGACGGCGACGAGTCCTACTTCGACTCGCTGCGGGGCGAGCCCTCCAGCGGCTATGCGTGGGACCCCTACCTCGAAGGGACGCTCAGCGCGCTGGCGTTCAACCGGGGCGAAACGGGCTCGAATGAGAGCCCGCCCACCCCCCACGCGCCGGCCGCATTCGCGGCGCGCAAGCTGCGGGCGGCGCTACGGGCAGATGGCGTGGCGGTGCCCAGCGGTGGCGGCCCGGCCACAGCGCCCGCCGGGGCGGTGCGGCTGGTGGGGGCGCTGTCGCCGACGATCACCCAGTTGCTGGGTCTGACACTGCCGCCCTCCGACAACTTCTTTGCCGAGACTTTGCTGAAGGGTTTGGGCGCGCGTTTCGGCGGCGCCGGCACCACGGCGGCGGGGGCGAAGGTGGTGCGCGCAACGCTCGCGGAGCTGGGCATCCACCCCAAACTGGTGGATGGGTCGGGGTTGTCCGAAGCAGACCAAACCTCGCCTTACGAAGTCGTTAGGCTGCTCAACGAGATAGCGCACACCGAACTGGGGACAATCCTGCGCGGTGACCTCGCGGTGGCGGGCCACACGGGCACGCTCGCCGAACGGATGCGCGGCAGCGCGGCTGATGGCCACTGCGACGCCAAGACGGGCACGCTCACGGGCGTGTCCAATCTCGCGGGCTACTGCTCCGCGGCAGACGGAGACGAGCTGGCGTTTGCGTTCTTCAACGACGGCATCCCAACCGAAGCGGCACACACGTTGCAGGACAACATGGCGATCACGCTGGCCAACTACTGATCCCCGAGCAGCTCGCGCAAACCATCCTCGTCGAGCACGGGCACCTCCAGGCGGCGCGCCTTCTCAAGCTTTGAGCCGGCGCTGTCGCCGGCAACCAGATAGTCGGTGTTCTTCGACACCGAGCTGGTGACGCGTCCGCCCGCAGCCTGGATGCGTTCGGTGGCATGCTCGCGCGTCCAGTCGGGGAGGGTGCCAGTGAGCACCAGGGTGAGACCCGCAAGTGGGCCCTCGGATGGCGGCGGTCCCTCTTCAGCGAAGCGCAATCCGATGCGGCGCAGATCTTCGATCGCCTCCCGCATGTGAGGGTCCTCCAGCTGGGCACGGATCGAGTGCGCCATCTTCTCGCCGATTCCGGGCGTCTCGGCGATCTGCTCCTCAGAGGCGTCCAACAGCGCATCGATGTCGCGAAAGCGCTGGGCGAGGTTGCGCCCTGTCACCTCCCCCACCTCCTCAATCCCCAGCGCGAACAGCACGCGCGCGAACGGCCGCTGCTTGGACTGTTCGAGCGCCGCCAGCAGGTTGCGCACGGAGATCTCGGCGAAGCCCTCCAGCGCCAGCAGCTCCTCCCGGTGCTCGGCCAACCGATAGAAGTCGCCCGCCACCTTCACCAGCCCTGCGTTCTGGAGCAGGCGCACCTGCTTCTCGCCGAGCCCCTCGATATCCATCGCGCCGCGCGAAACGAAGTGCTTGAGCAGCTGCCACGCACGCTCGGGGCAGGCACGGTTGGGGCAGGTGGTGAACACCGAGTCGCGCGGCTTGACGGTGCGGGTGTCGCAAAAGGGGCAGCGCTCCGGCGGATGCGGGCGCGGCGGGCGCTCGGCGTGCTCGACGACGTGCGGCGCAGGGGAGATCACCTGCGGGATCACATCGCCGGCGCGCAGCACGATCACGTCCTCACCGGCGCGGATGTCCTTGCGAGCAAGGTCCTCCTCGTTGTGCAAGGTGGCCAGCTTGATCGTGACGCCTCCCACCGACACCGGCGCGAGCATCGCGTAGGGGCGCATGTCGCCGAACTTGCCGACGTTCCAGCCGATCCGCTCCAAGCGCGTCATCGCGGTGGTGGGCGGAAACTTCCAAGCGATCGCCCAGCGCGGGTCGCGCCCGACCGAGCCGAGACGGTGCTGGAGCGCGAGGTCGGAGACCTTCACGACGACGCCGTCGATCTCGAAATCCAGCTCGCCGCGGCGGCGCTGCCAGGCCAGACACTGAGCGATCACCTCGTCCTCGCCCTGCAGGTGTTGGATGTCGGGGTTGACCTTGAAGCCGTGCTCGCGCAGCCACCCGAGCGCCTCCCAGTGCGTGGCGAACGACAGCCCCTCGGTAACCCCCACCTGGTAGCACCAGATCGACAACGGACGCTCGGCGGCCAACGCGGGGTCGAGCTGGCGGACGGTGCCGGCAGCGGAGTTGCGCGGGTTCATAAAGGTCGACAGGCCCTGCTCGGCACGGCGCTCGTTGAGCGCCGTAAAGTCCTTCAGCGACATGTACAGCTCGCCGCGCACCTCCAGCAGCGGCGGCGCGTCGTCGATGTGCAGCGGGATCGCCCGGATCGTGCGCAGGTTGTGGGTGATGTCCTCGCCGATCTCGCCGTCGCCGCGAGTGGCACCGCGTTCGAGCACGCCGTCGCGATAGATCAAGCTGATCGCCAGCCCGTCAACCTTTGGCTCGACCACGTATTGAAAGTGCGGCTCGGAGATGCCCTCGCGCGCGAGGTGGTTGCGCATCCGCTCAACCCACGCACGAAACTCCTCCTCCGAGCGGGCGTTGGAGAGTGAGAGCATCGGCTCCAGGTGCGCCACCTTCTCCAGCTTCCCCACCGGCGTGCCACCGACTCGCTGCGTCGGCGAATCGGCGCTCAGCAGCTCGGGGTGAGCCGCCTCCAACGCCCGCAGCTGCTCGAACAGCGCGTCGTAGGCGTCATCCCCGATCTCGGGGTCGTCCAGCACGTAGTAGCGGTGGGAGTGGTGCTCGATCGTGCGGCGCAACTCGGCGATGCTGCCCGCGGGGTCGGATATTGGGGGAGCATCCGCGCGCCTCATCTGCGCATCCCGCGCGGGTGGGGCCGGGGCCTCCATGCCCCGCCTCCGGCCGTTGGGCGCATGCCGCGAACCCTCGGTCGCCACTTCAGCTGGCCTCCACCTCGGCGGAGGCCAGCAGAGCGTGCAGGTCGAAGCTGCGCAGCGCCTCGATACCGGGGCGGTCGGTGAGGTCGAAGTGCAGCGGGGTGACGGCGATCCGCCCGGCGGCAACCGCGGCGAGATCGGTGCCCGGCTCGTCGTGGAAGCCCGGATCGGAGCCGTACACCCAATAGCGCCGCCGCGCGGGCGGACCGGCCTCCTCGCGCTCGAGTTTGAGCTCGTCGCGGTAGATGCGCTTGCCGAGCGTGCATACCTCCACGCCGGAGGGGCTGCCGGCGGGGACGTTGACGTTGAGCAGCGTGCTCGGGGGCAGCGGCAGCATCTCCGAGCGCTCGACCAGGCGCGCGACGAAGTGGGCGGCGACCTCGAACTGGAAGCCGCCGTGGAAACGGTAGTCGAGCGCGCGTGCGCCGGATTGCTGGGAGACAGCGATCGACGGCAGCCCCAGGACGACGCCCTCAAGCGCCGCGGCGACGGTACCCGAATAGGTGATGTCGTCGCCGAGGTTGGCGCCGTGGTTGATGCCCGAGACGACCATGTCCGCCTCGAAGTCCGCCACCACGCCGAGGCTGGCGAGGCGCACGCAATCGACGGGGGTGCCGTCGGTGGCATAGCCGACGGTGCCGTCGGGGAACCCCACCTCTTCCACCCACAGCGGCCGGCGGGTGGTGATCGAGCGAGCCATCGCCGAGCGGTTGCCGTCGGGGGCGATCACCGCGAGGCGCACGTCGGGCAGCGCGGCGAGCGCGACGCGCATCGCCCGCAGCCCCTCGGCTTCGATCCCGTCGTCGTTGGTGAGCAGCACGTTGAGCATCTGCCCAAGGATAAAGGCCGCTCCACCGACTCCTTTCAGCGAGGCGCGGCGGCGTCTTGTAGAGTTCGCTGACGCTGTCCAAAGCATGAGTCAGATGGAGATATTGGAATGGATTTGACGCGGCGTGAGGTCGTCCGCGCGGGCGCGAGCGCGGCGTTGGGGCTGTACCTGCCCACCACCGCCATCGAACGCGCGGCGGCGCTGCCGCGGCTGGCTGGACGTGCGCGACTGCAATCGCACCACCGCAAGGCACTCGAACAGCTCGCCAAACGGCTGCACGGCCGCCTGCTGCTGCCGGGCAACCCTGGGTATGCGATGGCGACCCAGCCTGCCAACACCCGTTTCGATCGCATCCGCCCGCTCGCGGCGGCGGTGTGCGCCGATGAGCAGGATGTCGCCACCTGCGTCGCCTGGTCGCAGGAGTACAAAATTGACGCGGTGGCGCGAACCGGCGGCCACAGCTATGCGGGCTTTTCGACGACGACCGGCTTGGTGATCGATCTTGGCAACCTCAAAGCGGTGGAGGTCGATGCAAGCGGACGCGCCACAATCGAGGGTGGCGCGATCAATCAGGACGTTCTGGGCGCAACCCTGGGCGGCAGCTTCGTCCTCCCCGGCGGCACGTGTCTGGGCGTGGGCGTGAGCGGGCTGACGCTCGGTGGGGGCATCGGCTACAACACCCACTGGGCCGGCCTCACCTGCGACCACCTGTTGGAGTCGCGGATCGTGACCGCCGCGGACACGCTGCACCTCGACGACTCGCACCACAGCGACCTGCTGTGGGCCTGCCGCGGTGGGGCAGGCGGCAATTTTGGCATCAACACCTCACTCACCTTCCAGCTCGCTCGCATCCCAACGCAGAGCGTCTCCTTCTACCGCTTCGACTACCTGGGTGCCGACGACGCAAGCGCCGTGCTGTCGAAGTTCGACGAAATCCTGCGGGAAGCGCCGCCGGCGCTGAACGCGGTGGCGATGTCGCAGGCGATCGAAGTCGGCTCGGGCGGCCCGCGCGAAGCGATCAAAACATTCTCACGCGGCCAGTATCTCGGTCCGATGAGCGAGCTGACCGAGCTAGTGAACCCATTGCTGCAGGTGGCGACGCCGGTCGAAACAACCTTGCAGACGCTGCCGTACTGGAAGGCACAGGAAATGTTCGCGGGGGCGGAGGCCGAACTGCATTCGTTCGGCGACATTTCGCGCTACGCTGCCGCGCCACTGCCGCAGAGCGTGGTCGCCAAGGTGGTGGACCTGTTGGTGGAATGCCCGAGCCGCGACGCTAACAACAACGGTTCGGTGTGGTCGCTCGGCTGGATCGGGGGCGTGGTCAACTCGATCGCGCGGCAGGCCACCGCGTACGTGCACCGCGACATGCTGACGTTGTGGCGAGCGACCCCAGTGTGGGAAACCTACGGTCCGGCATCGGTCGAACGGGATCTGGTGGCATGGAGCAAAGCGGTGATTGCGGCGATCGCCCCTGCCACCGCAAACGAGAGCTACCAGAACTTCCCCAACCGGGGGATCGAGGGCTGGGCGCAGGAGTACTACGCCGAGAACCTTGGCCGGCTGATCAACGTCAAGACCCGCTACGACCCCGACAACGTCTTCCACAACCACCAGAGCATCCCGACGCGCACAGGCGCCTCCGCGCACCGATAGGCAACGTTGGCGTCGCGAGCAACCAAGCGTGACGATAGGCAACGTTGGCGTCGCGAGCAACCAAGCGTGACGATAGGCAACGTTGGCGTCGCGAGCAACCAAGCGTGACGATTCGACCCGTGCCTCCTAAGACGACTCGCGTCGCCAATCCTGGCGCCTACACCGACGGCAGCAGCCCGATCAAGCGGTGCACGCCGTTGTCCCCACCGAGACTCGGGTAGGCGTCGAGCAGGTCGGTGCAGAGCGCCATCAGTTGGTCTTTGCGCGGCTGGGCTTGGCCGAAGCGGTAGAACTCGAAGGTGGGCGCGGCATTTTCTTGACCCGTGCCCGCGGGTTGGCTGACGAGCAGATCGGCGAGCGGGAAAAGAACGCCACCCATCGCCGCGATGCAGGTGCGCTCGAGGCCGTAGCGCTTATTGGGAGCGTTTTCTTCGGTCGGTTCGCTGGGGGTGGCGTAGAGCGCGTCGAGCATGCACATCAGGTAGCAGTAGGAGGCGTTGAACAGCGTCGCCAACGAGCGCACCGGGCCCTTGTAATTGTCCGCGCACGGGTCGGTCGGCACGGGCCACACTTCGCCGATCACATCGATGCCTTCGGAGATGCGGCGGAACTTTGCGTAGTGCGAGAGCTCGTCGGCGCCGGGCTGGGGGTCGACCGGGTTGGTTGGCACGTCTTCGTTTCCCGGGGCGGCGCCCTCACCCTGCTCGACGATCGTCTTGATCGCCTCGAGCGCCGTCACGAGGTCACCGACCACCAGCGGCCGGCCACCGCCGTCCTCGTTCCAGTAAGCGCGGTGGTACTGCAGCTCGGGGTGCGCCTGTGTCCACAGTTCCGGTCCGGAGAGCCGCTCGAAGCCTTCGACGATCGCGCCGTAGAAAGCGCCGATCGTGCCGTAGCTGTCGGGCTGCGGTGGCGCTTCGCTGGTGGCGGGCAACTCCAACGGCATAAACACTTCGCTCATCAGCTTGGTCGTGCAGGGCTCGAGGTGCAGCATCAATTCCGGGGTGCGGTGCAGCATCGGCTCGGGGTATTTCGGCAGGAACTGCTCGTCGTAGAAGGCGATCGATTCGCCGCCGCCAACCGCCACCAGCAGGTTGCGCGCCAGACACAGGTGCAGCATCTCCTCGATCACCACGCTTTTGATCGCGCGCACCGCCGAGGTGCCGGTGCTCCACTGCGAGTAGCCGCGTGTTTTGATCGAATAGGCGGCGTACAGGTACAGCGGGATCGTCGACATCTCGAGCTGGGCGGCCTGGTGGAGGTGGGCGCGCAGTTGCTCGACCGTTTCGATCGGCTGCTGAGCCAGCACCGCGGGGACAGTCACCGCAGCACCGAGCAAGCAGTCATCGCGTGAGCCCCCGCAGGAAGCCCGCCGCCGCCCAGTCGCGCAGCCACTCCCACGCTTGCTGCTCGCCGAGATCTTCGAGGTCGCCGAGCGGTTGGCCCGCCATCAAGTGCGCCAGCGCGTCGTGCTCACGGTCGCCCAGCTCCGTCACCGTCACGACCCAGTTGGTGCGGCACAGCGCGATGAAGCTCTCCCGAGCGGATGGCATCGCTGGATGCTCGCCACCGCGGACGGCGCTCAGGTAGGAGCCGACGGGGAAGCTTGAGCGCATCGAGCGCAGGCAGGGAACCGGCTCAAGCCGGGCTTGCAGCCACCAAGCGGCCGGCTCGCGCGCCAACGCATCGGGCGTAAGGATCCGCTCGCCCTCGACGCCCGGACCGTCGTAGATCTCGGCGAAGGCTCGCTCGACGCACGCCAGCTCGACGATCAGCGTGGCCCATTCCGCGTCCGCTGGCCGCGTACGGTCGAGGTGCTCGGCGAACCCGGCGCCCAACTGTCCGAGGGTGTAGCTGTGCGACGGGCACGCGCGCAGGTAGTCGAGCGCAAACGCGTCGAACAGCTCGTCGCCAAGCAGCTCGCGCAGAGCGGGGTGCGAGGAGCGCAGGCAGTCCAGCAGGCGTAGGTGGTAGTCGCGGCTGTAAAGCTCCAGGCGCTCGCGGGCAGGCAGCCGCGAGGAGCCGCGCACGATGCCCTCCACCAGCCACGAGGAGCCGCCGGCCGGACCCTCAGACGACCACGAGGAGCCGCCGGCCGCGCCCGCGGCCACACCATCGGGGTGGGTGATCACCGCCTGCATCCACTGCTGCACGCGGGCGAGCTCAGGCGCTGCCGGCAACTGCCTGCTCCGTCTCGGGGAGGTTCCGCGCGAGGTGGCGTTCGGCCTTGCGCAGCTCGTCGAGCGCCACCGGGAAGGCGGGCAGCCGGTCGTCCCACTCCAGCAGCGTCGACACCGGGCCGGTGAGCTCGATCGCCGCCCCATACAGCTCCCATACCGGCTCGGCCACCGGGCGGTCGTGGGTGTCAGCGATGTAGTTGCCCATATCGGTGTGGCCGGCAAGGTGCATCTGCACGACACGCTCGTGCGGCAGCGCGCGCAGATAGTCGAGCGGATCGAACTCGTGGTTGACCGAGGAGACGTACACGTTGTTGATGTCCAGCAGCAGGCCGCACTCGGCGGCCTGCGCAAGCTGCGCCAGGAACTGCCACTCGGACATCGTCGAGGCGGCGTAGTCGACGTAGCTGCTCGGGTTCTCGAGCACCAGCGGGCGCTCCAAGAATTCCTGCACCGCCTTGACGCGGCCGACGACGTGCACAAGCGACTCCTCGGTAAAGGGGATCGGGATCAATGCGTGCGTGTTGAGCCCTGCCACCCCGGTCCAGCAAACGTGGTCGGATACCCACGCCGCGTTGATCTGCGCGGCGAAGCGCTTGATGCGCGCTAGGTAGTCGAAGTCGAGCGGGTCGGTGCTGCCGATCGACAGCGACACTCCGTGCGCGACCAGCGGATAGCTCTCCGCCAGGCGTTCCAGCACATGCCGGGCGCGACCCCCAGAGTCCATGAAGTTCTCTGGGATCACCTCAAACCAGTCGACCTGCGGGCGGTGCGCTTCAAGGTAGGCGTAGTGACCCGAGCGCAGGCCGATCCCGAGCCCGAGGTAGGGAAGACCCAGCCGGGCGGGGACGGGGGCGCTCACGCAGGAGGTCCTTCGGGCGGTACGAGGTCGTCGGGGTAGCCTTCGCCGGGCGAGGGTCCGAACGGGATTTCAGCTTCGTACATGCGCTGCTCAAAGCGCTGGCGTGCAAGCTTCCACACGCTTTTGCCCTTGTTCTGCCCGCTGGAGCTCACCCGGCTGACGTTGATCGGGCTGGCGCAGCTGCCATTTTTGTTGCATGACTGCTCGCCGGGCTTGCCCTGCTCAGCGTCGCTGCCGAGGTAGCCGCAGCCGCCCTGGCCGCGGCAGTCGTTTTCGCCGTGGCACACGTGGAACACGGTGGAACAGGAGCCCATGCCAGCCATTGGCGCTTGGCCCGCCTCGTCGTGTCCCTGGCAGGAGTTCAACCCCATGCAGACATGTAGCTCACGTGGCTGGTCGCCCACATGGGGATCGTACATTTTCCCGCCACCGAATTCAACTGATCAGAAGTCAGCTGCGTCTTGGATCACTTCCTTGCGGCGGCTGAGTGCGCGGCGTGTGTGTCTAGTGTGCTCCCGCGGCCCGGTGCCCTGTGTGTTTTTAGGTGGCGCCGTATGCAACCGAAGCGAGCGCCAGGCCATGCGCCGGCGCGGTGGGGCCAGCCTCGGGGCGGGGGCAGCCCTGCAGTAGGCGCGTGAACTCATCAACCGTGCGTCGGCCGGCGGCGACCTCGAGCATCGTGCCGACCAGCACGCGGTTCATGTGGCGCATGAACGTGTCGGCCTCGATCCAGAACTCCAGCAGGCCACCGTCCTTGCACCACTGCGCGCGCAGCACATCGCGCTCGAAGCGGACGTGCTCGGTCTCGGTGGGCGTAAACGCGGTGAAGTCGTGGGTGCCAACCAGCGCCTCAGCACACGCGTTGAGTGCGCCGCCGTCGATCGGGTGCTGCCACCAAAGGGCACTGCCGCGTGTGAACACGCCGCGCGTGCGGCGGGCGAGCACGCGATAGCAGTAGGTGCGGCTGCGCGCGTCGCGGCGCGCGTCGAAGCCTGCGCCGGCCGGTTCGCTGGCGAGCACGGCAATGTCGGGCGCCAGGAGCGCGTTGAGCCGCACTGGGTCGACCGCCTCGTGCCTGTAGCTTGCTACCTGGCCCCAAGCGTGCACGCCGCGGTCTGTGCGACCGGCGACGGTGAGCGTTAGCGGCTCGTCGTCGTGTCCGCGCTCGCCGAGGATCGTGTGCAGAGCTCGTTCGAGCTCCTCCTGCACGGTGCGCAAACCTGGCTGACGCGCCCAGCCGGCAAACTCGCCGCCGTCGTACTCGAGCGTGAGCTTGGTGACCATCGCCGCGCGCACCCCGCCGCGACCGCGGCGCTACACCAGCTCGAGAAACACCATCTCGGTCGCGTCAGAGCGACGCGGGCCGAGTTTGAGGATGCGCGTGTAACCGCCGGGCCGGTCGACGTAGCGGGGGGCGACCTCGACAAACAGCCGGTGCACGGCGAACTTGTCTTGGGCCAGCGCCGCCAGCGCTTGACGGCGGTTGTGCAGGTCGTCGCGCTTGGCGAGCGTGATCAATTTCTCGATCTCCGGCTTCACCGCCTTCGCCTTGGCCTCGGTCGTCTTGATCCGCTCGTGCTCCAGCACCTCCTTGGTGAGGTTCATGAGCAGCGCCTTGCGGTGCGCGGAGTCGCGGCTGAGCTTGTTACGTGTCTTCTGATGTCTCATGGTGATGATGTCCGATAGACGATGCCGGCTCGCTGGCCTCCGGGGAGTCTAGCCCGCCGGGCGAGCGTCAATCTTGACGGAGGTGCAAGCCCCGCCCTTCCAGCGTCTCGATGACCTCGTCGATCGACTTCTTGCCGAAGTTGGGGATCGCGTTGAGCTCCGCCTCCGACTTCGAGATCAAGTCGCCGACGGTTTGGATGCCGGCACGCTTGAGGCAGTTGTAGGAGCGCACTCCCAGCTCCAGCTCCTCGATCAGGATGCCCCACTCCTCGCCCTGCAACGCCGCCGGGCCGCCGGGGCCGCCACCGACCGCGAGGCCATGACCGTCGAGCTGGCCGCCGGGAGAGGCGCGCAACTCCTGAATGCGATCGGCGTCGGTGAAGATCGCAAGCTGCGAGATCAGCAGCTCCGCCGCCTCGCGCAACGCCGCCTGGGGGTCGATTGAGCCGTCGGTCTCGATGTCGAGCGTGAGCTTGTCAAAGTCGGTCTTCTGGCCAACGCGCGCCTGCTCGACGGCGTAGGCGACGCGCCGCACGGGCGAGAAGATCGAGTCGATCGGGATCACCCCAATCGGCTGGTCGGGCGACTTGTTCTCCTCTGCCGGGCGATACCCGCGGCCACGGCCGATCGTCATGTAAAGCTCGAGCTTTGTTTTTTTCTCGAGCGTCGCAACGTGCACGTCGGGGTTGAGGATCTCCACGCCGGCGGGCAGATCGATGTCCTTGGCGGTGATCTCACCGGGGCCGCTCACCACCAGCGGCGCCTCCACCTCGGAGGCGTCGGAGTGCATCCGGCAGACGATCCCCTTGAGGTTGAGCACGATGTCGGTCACGTCCTCCTTGACGCCGGTGATCGTCGAGAACTCGTGAGCCACCCCCTCGATGCGAACGCTGGTGACGGCGGCGCCCGCCAGCGACGAGAGCAGCACGCGGCGCAGCGAGTTACCGAAGGTGTAGCCGAACCCGCGGTCGAGCGGCTCGATCGTGAAGGTGCCGCGGTTCTGCTCCACGGACTCGCTTGTTATCCGGGGGATTTGGAAGTCGAGCATCAGCGTCCTAACGTCGTTGTGTTCTCGCGCCGGCATCCACTGGACCCGGCTCCATGACACCGCCGCCGCGCGAGCGGGGGGCGATGCCCTCAAAGCTCCTGATTACTTCGAATACAGCTCGACGATGAGCTGCTCCTGCACCGGCGCCGCCACCTCGCGCCGCTCCGGCCTGCGCAACACCTTGGCGGTCAGCGACTCGTGATCGGCTTGCAGCCACGCCGGAATCTGCCCGGTGAGCTCGGTGGCATCCCTGATCACCTGGGCGGCTGGAGTGTCGGCCTTGATCGCGATCACCTCGCCCGGGCGCACCTGGTAGCTGGGGATGTTCACGCGCCTGCCGTTGATCGTCCAGTGGCCGTGGAGGATCAGCTGGCGCGCCTGCCGGCGGGAGGCGGCAAAGCCGAGACGCACCAGCACGTTGTCGAAGCGGCACTCCAGCAGCGCCAGCAGGTTCTCGCCGGTGATCCCTGGCTGACGCGAGGCCTTCTCGTAGTAGCCATGGAACTGCTTCTCCAGCACCCCGTAGTAGCGACGGGCCTTCTGCTTCTCGCGCAGCTGCAGCCGGTACTCGCTCTGCTTCTGGCGGCCCCTGCCGTGCTCGCCGGGTGGGTAGGAGCGGCGCTCGACGCCGCATTTGTCGGTAAGGCAGCGCTCCCCCTTGAGGAACAGCTTCTGCCCCTCGCGGCGGCACTGCTTGCACTGGGGGCTTGAGTCTCGTGCCATCCGTGTCCTCTCTACACTCGCCGACGCTTGCGCGGACGACAACCGTTGTGGGCCTGGGGGGTCACATCCTTGACGCCTGTCACTTCGAGTCCCGCCGCGGAGAGCGAGCGGATCGCCGTCTCGCGGCCACTGCCCGGACCCTTGACGTACACCTCTACCTTCTGCAGCCCCTGCTCGAGGCCCTTGCGCGCCGCCGCGTCAGCAGTCACCTGGGCGGCAAACGGCGTGGACTTGCGCGAGCCCTTGAAGCCGGCGCCGCCGGCCGACTCCCAGGCGATCACATTGCCCTGCACGTCGGTGAGGGAGACGATCGTATTGTTGAACAACGTCTTGATGTGGGCCTGCCCGACAGGAATGTTCTTCTTGGGCTTACGTTTGCCGCGTGCGCGTTTAGGAGCTGGCATTAGTCCTCCGCGGGCCTTCCAGGCCCGCGGCCTGAGTCGATCGCACGACTTCCAGTCGTGCTCGGCCCTCTGGCACCCGTTACGGCGCTCACTTCTTACCGGCTTTCTTCTTGCCAGCCACCTGCATCCGCTTGGGGCCCTTGCGCGTGCGCGCGTTGGTCTTCGTCTTCTGGCCCCTTACGGGCAGGCCACGACGATGGCGCAGCCCGCGGTAGCAGGCGATCTCCTGCAAGCGCTTGATGTCCTGCGAGCGCTCCCGGCGCAGGTCGCCCTCGACGGTGAGGTCGGCGTCGATCGCGTCGCGCAAGCGCGACACCTCGTCCTCGGTGAGGTCGCGCACGTAGGTGTCGGGGCTGACCCCGACCTCCGCCAGCAACTGATTGGCGGTCGAACGACCGATGCCAAAGATGTAGGTGAGCCCGATCTCCGAGCGCTTGTTGAGGGGCAGGTTGACCCCGGCGATGCGTGCCACCGTCTAGCCCTGCCTCTGCTTATGGCGCTTGTTCTGGCATATGACCAGCACCGCCCCGTGGCGGCGAATGATCTTGCATTTTTCGCACATCGGCTTGACCGACGGTCGTACCTTCATTGATCCCTTTCTTCAATTGGCGGAGGAGGGGCCCGGCTCGCCGGCCTTCGGCCGCCTGCGCCACCCTCCAGGTCCAGCGACCGGGCTCTGGCTGCCGGGACGGCCGCCGCTACCTGATCGAGGATACGCCCGCAGCACGAACTGCCTTCGCCTGCGCGCGGACACCCGATAGTAGCACTCAGCTCGCGCCGGCGACGTGCTGCCTAACCGGCTCGGCCGCAGCGGCGTCATGCCCATTCGACGCGTGCTCCCCCGAGCCCTTCAATGTGTGCCCGTCCGCACTCTCCAACAGATGCCAGGGAGTGAGGACCCGTGGACCGTCGGCGGTGATCGCAACCGTGAACTCGAAGTGCGCCGCCGGTGAGTCGTCCTGGGAGAAAACCCCCCAGCCATCGCCTCCGACGCGCACCGCGGGGCGCCCGGCGGTGGTCATCGGCTCGATCGCCAACACCATCCCCTCTTCCAGCAGTGGGCCCTTGCCGGGCCGTCCGTAGTTGGGAACCTGCGGGTCCTCGTGCATGTTGCGTCCGACACCGTGCCCTACCAACGAGCGCACGATCGACAGCCCGGCGTCCTCGGCGACGCGCTCGATCGCGTGCGACACATCGCCCATGCGGTTGCCGACGCGGCACTGCTCGACGCCGGCGAACAGCGCCTCGCGGGTGGCGCGCAGCAGGTTACCCTCGACCGGCCCGATCTCGCCGACGGGGAACGTGCGCGCGGCATCGGCCACCCAGCCGTCCAACGTGACGCCCACGTCGATCGAGATGATGTCGCCCTGCGTGAGGCGGTAGCGGCCGGGGATACCGTGCACCACCATGGCGTTGGGGGAGGCGCAAATCGAGCCGGGGAAGCCGCGAAAGCCCTTGAAGGTTGGGGTCGCCCCGTGTGAACGGATGAAGCGCTCGGCGGCAGTATCCAGCTCCTGGGTGCGCACCCCGGGGCGGACCTTGCTCTCGAGCAGCTGCAATGTCTGCACGAGGATCTCGCCCGCTGCCGCCATCTGCTCGATCTCAGCGGGGGTCTTCTTGATGATCATGTGATCAAGGGTATCTACAGAGAGTTCTCTAACCGCAGCGCCGCCAGCGTCGCGCGGATGTGGTCGTGCACCTCATTCGGGGTGCGGCTCCCGTCGAAGCGGCGCAGCAGCCCCTGCCCGTCGTAGTAGCCGATCAGCGGCTTGGTCTGAGCGTGGTAGACCTCCAAGCGGGTGCGGATCGTCTCCTCCTTGTCGTCGTCGCGCTGAATCAGCCGCGAACCGTCCTGGTCGCAAATGCCTTCGCGCTTGGGCGGGTCGAACTCCACGTGGTAGATGTGGCTGGGGTTCTTCACGCACACCCTGCGCCCGCCGAGGCGGCGCACCACCTCCTGGTCGGGCACCTCGATCAACAGCACCGCGGTCAGCCGCCGTTGCAGGCCCGCCAGCGCCTCGCCGAGCGCCTGCGCCTGCGGTTCGTTGCGCGGAAAGCCGTCCAGTAGAAACCCATCGCCGGCATTGTCCATGCCGATCCGCTCGGTGATCATCCCCACGATCACTTCGTCGGGCACCAGCTTGCCCGCGGTCATGTACTGCTGCGCTTCCTTGCCCAGCTTGGTGCCCTCAGCCACTTGTGCGCGCAGCATGTCCCCCGTCGAGATATGCGCCAGGGCGAAGTCGCTCTGCAGACGGTCCGCCTGTGTGCCCTTGCCCGCGCCTGGCGGGCCGAGGAGGATCAGGTTCAGCTCCGACACGTCTTACTCAGCCTATCTGCTCGCGCCCGATTCAGACTTCTTGGACCCCAAGCACAGCGCTGGCGCGGGCTCGCTACTTCAAAAAGCCCTCGCACTAAAGCGGGAAGGGGGCAAGCCCCCCTCCCGACCGCCCCCCAACAGCACTACTTCAAGAACCCCTCGCACTAAAGCGGGAAGGGGGCAAGCCCCCCTCCCGACCGCCCCCCAACAGCACTACTTCAAGAACCCCTCGCACTAAAGCGGGAAGGGGGCAAGCCCCCCTCCCGACCGCCCCCCAACAGCACTACTTCAAGAACCCCTCGCACTAAAGCGGGAAGGGGGCAAGCCCCCCTCCCGACCGCCCCCCAACAGCACTACTTCAAGAACCCCTCGTAACTTCGCATCATCAGCTGCGCCTCTAGCTGCTTCATTGTTTCCAGCGCAACCCCGATCACGATCAGGATCGAGGTGCCGCCGAGCTGTAGCTGCACGTGCGTGCGGTCGAACAGGATCGTTGGCAGCGCTGCCACCGCCGCCAAGAACAGGGCGCCGGGGAATGTCAGGCGGGCGAGGATGCGGTCGAGGAATTCGGCCGTCGGGCGCCCCGGGCGCACGCCGGGGATGAAACCGCCGTACTTCTTGAGGTTGTCCGCCTGGTCGACCGGGTTGAAGGTCACCGCCGTGTAGAAGTAGGTGAAGATGATGATGAAGATCGACTCCCCGACGATGTAGTGCCAGCCGCTAGGGGAGAAGAAGTCCGAGACCTGCTGGCCCCAGTGCGTTTTGACCAGCGAGCCGATCGTCGGCGGGAAGGCCATGATGCTGGCGGCGAAGATCACCGGGATCACGCCCGCCATGTTGACGCGCAGCGGCAGGTAGGTCTGGCCGCCCTCGCTCATGCGCCGCCCGATCACCCGCTTGGCGTACTGCACCGGGATCCGCCGCTGGCCCTCCATCACGAACACGACCGCCGCCACCACCACCAGCACGAGGAACGGCATCATCACCTTGAACACCTGGTTCTGGCTGGTCCACCATGTTTCGATCCCGGCCGGCAGGCGCGAGACGATCGAGGCGAAGATCAGCAGCGAGATGCCGTTGCTGATGCCTTTTTGGGTGATCAGCTCGCCGATCCACATCAACAGCACGCAGCCCGCCGTCAAGCACACGACGATCAAGAAGATGTGCGCGAAGTCGAACTTCGTAACTACCGATTCTCCGGCGCCCGCCTGCAGCGAGTGGAACAGGAAGACGTAGCCCACCGACTGCGCGAACGCGAGGCCGACGGTGAGGTAGCGCGTGTACTGCGTGATCCGCGCCTGCCCCACCTCGCCTTCCTTGGATAGCTTCTCCAGGGAGGGCACCACCACTTGCAGCAGTTGCAAGATGATCGAGGCGGTGATGTACGGCATGATCCCCAGCGCGAAGATCGCGATGCGCGAGAGGCTGCCGCCAGAGAAGAGGTTGAGCAGGCCGAGGATGTTCGATCCACCCAACTGCTTCTGGATGCTGTTGACCGCGGTCAGGTTGACGCCGGGCACCGGCAGATGCGAGCCCAGGCGGTAGAGCAGCAGCATCGCCGCCGTGAAGCCGATCTTCTTCCGGATGTCTGGCACCTGGAAGGCGTTGAGGATCGTCGAGAGCATCGCCTGGCGATTCTAGACCCCGAGCGCGGTTCGCGCGCGGGGTCTTCTCAAGATTGTTTCAGGAGGCCGACTCGCCGAGCACGACGCAGCTGCCGCCGGCCGCCTCGATGCGCTCGCGCGCGGTGGCGCTGAAGGCGTGCGCGTGCACCGTCAGCGCCTTGCCTAGCTCGCCCTTGGCGAGCACCTTGACGGGGATGTCCTTGCGGGTGCCAAGGCCCTTGCCACGCATCAGCTCGAGCGTCACCTCCGCGCCCGCCTCGAAGCGAGCGTCGAGGTCGCCGATGTTGACCGGCTGCGTGTGGGTGCGGAAGGGCTCGAACGGCATCGACTTCTTCATGTGCGGGCCCCTGAGCTTGCGCATCCGCATGTGGATCGGCATCTGCCCACCCTCAAAGCGGGAGCGGCTCTTAGCGCCGGAGCGCGAGCCATAGCCCTTTTGGCCTCTGCCGGCGGTCTTGCCGGTGCCCGAGCCTTCGCCCCGCCCTACGCGCTTGCGCGGCCGGCGGCTGCCCGGGGCCGGGGCGAGGTTGTGCAGCCCGATGCGGGGCTCCTCACGGGGCTCCTCACGATCGTCGGCGGCGGGGCTCACTGCGACGCACCCTTCGTGACAGCCGCATCCTCACTCACTTCTACAAGGTGGCGCACCGCGTGCAGCATCCCGCGCGCCTGGGGGCAGTCGTTGACCTCCACCGAGTGGCCGATTCTGCGGAGGCCCAGCGAGCGCAGCGTGTCCAGCTGGCGCTTGTTGGAACCGTTGCTCGAACGTCGCTGCGTCACGGTAAGGGCAGCCATCACGCCGGTGCCTCCCCGGCGGCCTCCGCGCCGGCCTCTGCGGCGGGCGGTGTCTCCGTCTCGGGCGCGGACGGGGCGGCGGCGCCCTCGGCGGCCTCCAGCGTCTCCCCCTCGGCGGGCTTGTCGGCGAGGCCGAGTACCTGGTTGATCGTCAGGCCGCGCAGACGAGCAACCTCCTCGGGGGTGTTCAGTTGGCGCAGGCCGGTGATCGTGGCCTTCACCAGATTAATCGGGTTCTGGGTGCCAAGGCTCTTGGAGAGGATGTCGTGGATGCCCGCTAGCTCCAGCACGGCGCGCACGCCGCCGCCTGCGATCACGCCGGTGCCGGGCGCCGCGGGCTTCAACAGCACGCGGCCCGCCCCGAAGATCCCGGTCGTCTGGTGGGTAATCGTGCTGCCGTGCCGTGGCACGCGGAAGAGGTCCTTCTTGGCGCGCTCCACGCCCTTCTGGATCGCCAGCGGCACCTCGGTGGCCTTGCCGTAGCCGACGCCCACCACTTCCCGTTCGTCGCCTACAACGACCAGCGCGGTGAAGGAGAAGCGTCGCCCGCCCTTCACAACCTTGGCAACGCGGTTGATCTCAACCACGCGCTCCTGAAGGTCCAGGCCGGCGGCGTTGACTGAGCGATCTGTGGAAATGGTGGACATGGCGAAAGGGAGGGTAGCGGGGTGACGTGGACGGCGCGGGCGAGAAGGTTTGGGTTTGGCGGAGGAGTTGGGCTCGGTTGAAGTGTTGAAGGGCTGTGCGGGCGAGTTAGACGGTGATCCCCGCCTCGCGCAGCGCATCGGCAAAGGCGCTGACGTGGCCGTGGTAGCGGTAGCCGCCGCGGTCGAACACCGCTTCGGCGAGGTCGGCAGCTTTGAGGCGCTCGGCCAGCAGTGCGCCAGCGCGGGCGGTGCGCTCCGCTTTGGCGAGCGTGCGCAGCTCGGGCTCATACCAGTTGACAGCCGCCAGCGTGCGCCCCGCAAGGTCGTCGATCGCCTGCGCCGAGAGCCCCTTGTTAGAGCGGAACACGGAAATCCGCGGCCGCGTCGCCGTGCCGGCGATCTTCGCGCGCACGCGGCGACGGCGTTTGAGGCGACGCTCGGGCTTGGTGATGACGCTCATGCGCGCTTGCCCACCTTGCGCGCCACGTACTCGCCCTCGTAACGGATGCCCTTGCCCTTGTAGGGCTCGGGTGGACGCTGCTTGCGGATGATCGCGGCGGTCTCCCCCACCAGCTGCTTGGAGATGCCTTTGACAACGATCCTCGTCGGCTGGGGCACCTCGAATTCGATCCCTTCGGGCGCCGGGATCGGCACCGGGTGTGAGTAGCCGACAGCCAGCTCCAGGTCCTTGCCCTTCAACTGCGCGCGGTAACCGACCCCCTGGATCTCCAGGCGCTTTTCGTAGCCGGCGGTGACGCCCTGCACCATGTTGGCCACCAACGTGCGGGTAAGTCCATGCAGCGCACGATGTTCGCCGCGGTCGGTCGGACGCGTGACGAGCAGCCGCCCGTCCTCCTGGACCACTTTGATGTCGCGGTGCACACGCTCTCGCAGCTCGCCTTTGGGGCCGCTCACATGCACCGACTCGGGCTCGACTACGACGGTGACGCCGGAGGGCACGGGGATTGGCTGTCTTCCGATCCTGGACATCGCCCGCTACCAGACCTGCGCCAGAACCTCGCCGCCGATACCAGCGGCGCGAGCATCGTGACCGGTCATCACACCCTTGGAAGTGGACACGATCGAGGTTCCCATCCCCCCCTGCACCTTCGGGATCCCGTCCGCCTGCACGTAGGTACGCTGACCGGGCCGTGACACCCGCTTGAGGCCGGCGATCGCCGAGCGGCGGTCGGTGGTGTACTTGAGACGGATCTCGATCACCTGTCCTGCTCCCCCCTCCGGTGCCGGCTGCACCGACCAGCCATCGATGTAACCCTGCTCGGTAAGAATCCGCGCCAGCTCGGCCTTCAGCTTTGAGGCGGGGATCTGCACGGTCTCGTGCGCAGCATGAATCGCATTGCGAATGCGAGTGAGAAAGTCGGCTATCGGATCGGTCATGGACATAAGTCGAGAAGGGGTGGTGGTGTTCTGAAGGAAAGTGGCTGCGGTTGGAAAGGTGGGAGAAGGGAAAAGGTGGGAGGAGTGAGGAGAACGTAAGGCCGTCGAAAAGTGTCGTCTTGAATCGGACCTACCAGGAGGACTTGGTCATTCCCGGGATCTGGCCATTGTGGGCAAGCTCGCGCAGGCAGATGCGGCAGAGCCCGAACTTACGGTATACCGCCTTCGGTCGCCCGCAGCGGTTGCAGCGAGTATAGGCGCGCGTCTTGAACTTCGGTGGGCGCGCCTGCTTGACGCGCAGCGAGGTCTTCGCCATCAGTCAGTGCTCCCCTGGTCGGTGGTCTCCTGGTCAGTGCTCCCCAGGTCAGTGCTCTCCTGGCCGGCGCTCCCCTGGTCGGCGCTCTCCAGGTCAGTGCTCCCCTGGCCGGTGGTCTCCAGGCCAGCGCTCTCCAGGTCGGTGGTCACCTGGTCAGTGCTCTCCTGGCCGGCACTCCCTTGGTCGGTGGTCACCTGGTCAGTGCTCTCCAGGTCAATGCTCCCCTGGCCGGTGGTCACCTGGTCAGTGCTCTCCTGGCCGGCACTCCCTTGGTCGGTGGTCACCTGGTCAGTGCTCTCCAGGTCAATGCTCCCCTGGCCGGTGGTCACCTGGTCAGTGCTCTCCTGGCCGGCACTCCCCTGGTCGGCGCTCTCCAGGTCAATGCTCCCCTGGTCGGCGCTCTCCGTCGCGGTGTCGGCGATGCCCGCGAACTCCTTGGGGCGACCATAGGTGGAGAAGGGCATCCCCAGTGCGGACAGCAGCGCAAAGGCCTCCACGTCAGTGCGGGCGCTGGTCGTGATCGTGATGTCCAAGCCCCTCACGTGGTCGATCGCGTCGTAGTCGATCTCCGGAAAGATGATCTGTTCGCGGACCCCCATCGAGTAGTTGCCGCGGCCGTCGAAGGAGCGGGCGCGCAGGCCGCGGAAGTCGCGAATCCGGGGGATCGCGATCGAGATCAGCCGGTCGAGGAACTCGTAGCCGCGATCGCGACGCAGCGTCACCGAGACGCCCACGGGCATCCCCTCGCGCAATTTGAAGGCGGCGATCGACTTGCGTGCGCGGCGCACACTGGGCTGCTGGCCGGCGATCGTGGCGAGCTGATCCTGGGCGGCCTTCAGCGCCTTGGAGTCCTGCTTGGCGTCGCCGACGCCCATGTTGAGCGTGACCTTCTCAAGGCGCGGCGTCTGCATCGAGGAGCTGTAACCGAAGCGCTCGATCAGCTGCGGGCGGATCTCCTCCATGTAGCGCACCTTCAGGCGCGCGGGCGGGGCTTCTGCGCTCATAGCTCGATCGATCCCTCGGCAAGTGTGCCGCAGCCCGCCGAGCGCGTCGCGGAGGGTTTGATGGTGGCAACCAACATCAGTCGATCCTCGCTCCCGAGCGGCGTGCCACGCGGTAGGCCTTACCGTTCTCCCGCTCCACGCCCACCCGTGTGGGCTGGCCGCCTTTGGGATCCAACAACATCACGTTGGAGACGTGGATCGGCCCCTCGCGCTCGATCACGCCGCCCACCGTCTGCCCCTGCCTGGTGTCCGCCACCTGCTGGGGGCGGGTGTGGCGCTTGATCATGTTCAAGCCCTCGACGTAAACGCGCTCCTTGCTCGGCTCCACGCGCAGCACGCGACCGCTCTTGCCGCGATCCTTGCCGGCGATCACCAGCACGCGGTCGTCGGAATGGATCCGCAGCGTGCGCTTCGTGCTCTTCGCCTGGCCGCCGGAGCGCCTACCAGTGGCGCGTTTGCCGCCGGTCTGCTTGCCGCGCGTACGCGCTCCGCCCTTCGAGTTCCCACCAGTTTGTGCTCGTGCGCGTGCCATCAGATCACCTCGGGGGCGAGCGACACGATCTTCATGAAGTTGCGCTCGCGCAGTTCGCGTGCGACGGGCCCAAACACGCGCGTGCCGCGCGGGTTGTTCTGCTCGTCGATGATCACCGCGGCGTTCTCATCAAAGGAGATGTAGGTGCCATCTTCGCGGCCAAACGGCTTCTTGGTGCGCACCACCACAGCAGTCACCACGTCGCCCTTTTTGACGGTCCCGTGCGGGGTGGCCTGCTTGACGGTGGCGGTGATCACATCGCCCACGTGCGCATAGCGACGGCGCGAGCCGCCCTTGACGCGGATGCAGAGAATCTCGCGCGCGCCGGTGTTGTCGGCCACACGCAGCCTGGTCTCGTTCTGGATCATCCGCTCACCTCGTTTTCAGTGCGCTCGCCGCTCATCGTGCCCTCTCCAAGACATCCACCAACCGCCAGCGCTTGGTGCGCGACAGCGGCCGGCTCTCGATCACGCGCACCACGTCGCCCTCGTGCGCGTCGTTGTTTTCGTCGTGCGCATGCAACGTGGAGGAGCTGCGCACGATCTTTTCGTAGCGCCGGTGACGGCGGGCGATATCGATGCGGACGGTGATTGTTTTGTCGGCCTTGTTGGACACCACCACGCCCTGGCGCACGCGGCGGGCACCCTCGGTGGGGGGATGCACGGGCGCGAGCGCCTGCGGCGCCGGGGCCGAGGCACGGCGCTCGGCGCGTTTGACGCGTTCTTGGGAGCGTCTCGTACGGCGCTTGAGCGCCTTCGCCCGGCGCGTGGCATCGCGCCCGGCCTGGCGCTCCTCGGGCGTGCGCGCCGGCCGTGCAGACCCGACGTGCAGCGAGCGGGCTTTGCGCCGGCGCTCCTTCGGGGCGACCTGCTCGACCGGCTCGGCCGGTGCGGCACGCACCATCGGCGCAGGCGCAGGCGCCGGCGCCTGCTCGGCCTCCGGCTCCGGCTCCGGCTCCGGCTCCGGCTCCGGCTCCGGGGCGGACTCCACCACTGGCTCCGCGGCCTGCGGCTCGGGGGCCTGCTCCGGCTGGGCGGTCTGCTCAGCCTCCGAGGCCTGCGCAGACCCGGCCGCCTGCTCGGACTCGGTCGCCGGCTCCGGCGTCGCCTGTGCCTCCGGCGTCGCCTCGGGCTGCTGCTCGTCGCTCATCTTGTTGTCCTGTTCGTCAGCCATCTCGTCAAACTCCCAGCTTCCGCTCATGCCGCACGGTCAGCGCCCGCGCGAGGTCGCGCCGGGCGCGGCCCACGCCGGCGGTGTTCTCCAGCTCGCCGGTCGCGTTGGCGAAGCGCAGCCCGAAAAGGTCCTTTCGCAGCGTGACGATCTGCTCGTCTAGCTCGTCATCTGGCATGTCGCGCATCTCCTTGGCCCTCATCCTCACTCCTCGCGCATCACGAACTTGGACTTGACGGGGAGCTTGTGGGCGGCCAGCCGGATCGCGTCGCGGGCAAGCGGCTCGGGAACGCCGGCGAGCTCGAACATCACGCGGCCGGGCTTGACCACGGCGACCCACCCCTCGGGCGAGCCCTTGCCGGAACCCATCCGCGTCTCGGCGGGCTTCTTGGTGACGGGCTTGTCGGGGAAGACGTTGATCCACACCTTGCCGCCACGCTTGATCTTGCGCGTCATCGCGATACGGGCGGCCTCGATCTGGCGGTTGGTGAGCCAGCCCTGCTCGAGCGACTTCAGGCCGTACTCGCCGAACTGCACCTGCACCTGGCCGCGCGACATCCCACCACGGCGACCGCGGTGCTGCTTGCGATGCTTGACACGCTTGGGAGACAGCATCAGCGGGTCACCTCCGGGCTACCCCCGCCGCGGCCGCCACGGGAGGGCGGACCTCCCGGTCCCCGTCCACCGCCAGGGCCACCCGGCCCACGACCACCACCGGGACCTCCGGGCCCGCGTCCGCCGCCGGGACCGCCCGGACCACGTCCACCCCCCGGACCACCCGGTCCGCCCGGTCCGCGGCCGCCGCCGCCACCACCGGGGCCACGACCGCCGGCGCCCCCACGGCCACCGCCAGGTCCTCCAAATCCACGTCCGCCGCCGGGACCGCCCGGACCACGTCCACCCCCCGGACCACCCGGTCCGCCCGGTCCGCGGCCGCCGCCGCCGCCGCGTCCACCGCCGCCGCCCGGTCCACCGCGACCTCGACCGCGCCCTTCGCGGCCCTCGCGTCCGCCTCCGCGGCCATCGCGATCGGAGCTCGGCGGAGCGGGTGCTGACATGTCGGTGAGGTCGGCGCCGGTGTAGCCCTCGGGCATGATTTCGCCCTTGTTGACCCAGCACTTCACGCCGATGCGCCCGAATGTGGTTGCCGCCTCGTGGAAGCCGTAGTCGATGTCGGCGCGCATCGTATGTAGCGGCACACGGCCATCGGAGTAGCTCTCGGTGCGTGCCATCTCAGCGCCGCCGAGACGCCCGGCGACCTGCACCTTGACGCCCTTGGCACCGGAGCGCATCGCGCTGGTGAGCGCGCGCTTCATCGCCCGGCGGAAAGCCACGCGGTTCTGCAGCTGCTCGGCGATCGACTGCGCGACGAGCTTGGCGTCAAGCTCGGGGCGCTTGATCTCGAGGATGTTCACCTTGATCTGCTTCTGGGTCATGTCATGCAGATCGCGCCGCAGAGCATCCACTTCGGTGCCGGACTTGCCGATCACGATGCCCGGACGGGCGGTGTGGATGTTGACCTCGAGTTCGCCCGCGTCCTTGCGGATCGTGATGTCGGAGAGGCCCGCGTGGGCGAGGCGGTCGGTGATGTGCCGGCGTACGCGGATGTCCTCCGCGAGGTACTCGGCGAAGTGGCGCTCGTTAAACCAGTTGGACTTCCAGTCGTGGATGTAACCCACGCGCATAGCCTCTGGATGAACCTTCTGTCCCATCTTCTCTCTTCTCTATCTCAATCCGGTGTCGTTGGGGATGCGTGTAATGAAGTGAGGCGTTGGTGTTTCGTAGCTGGCGGGGCGCTTGTTGGGTGTCCGTCTGATGCTGCGGTCTACTTGTCTTGCGAGTCCCTACGACCGCGGCGTGAGCGTGATCGTGAGGTGACTGGTGCGCTTGCGGATCGGCGTCGCTCTGCCCATGGCGCGCGGCCTGAAGCGCTTGATCGTGGGCCCCTCGTCGGCGTAGACCTCGCGCACAACGAGGTCATCTTCGAGCAGCTCGTGGTTGTTCTCCGCGTTGGCCACCGCCGACTCGAGCAGCTTGCTCCAGTCGCGCGCCACCTCGCGCGGCGTGAAGGCGAGGATAGCGCGTGCCTCCGGTACGGACTTGCCCCGAATGTGCCCACACACCATGCGCGCCTTGCGGGCAGAGGTCCGCACATAACGCGCCCGCGCCCGCACCACTGTCCGACGGGTGCCCGGTTTGGCTTTTGCGGCGGCCGGTTTGGCCTCCGGGGCAGCCTCCTCGGCGACGGTCTCCTCAGCCGGCTGCTTCTCCGCGGGAGCTTTTTTGGCACGTTTTGCTTTGGCGGGTTTTTTCGCGGGCGGCTCGACGGCGGCGGCGGGCTCCGTAGCTTCGCTGGCGTCGGCGACCGGCTCCTCGGCGGGCTCCTCAGCTTTGGTGTTCGGCTTGTCCGCGGTGGGCTCCTCAGCTTGGGTGTCCGACTTGTCCTCGGCGGGCTCCTCAGCTTTGGTGTTCGGCTTGTCCGCGGTGGGCTCCTCAGCTTTGGTGTCCGACTTGTCCTCGGCGGGCTCCTCAGCTTTGGTGTCGGGCTTGTCTGCGGCTGGCTTTTTGGCCGCGGCTTTTTTCGCAACGGGTTTCGCCGCTGGCTGCTCCGGGATCTCCTCCGGCGTCTGCTCTTGCTCGTCCTCAGCCATCAGCGCACCTTGCCCGATCCGGCGTGACCGCGGAAGTGGCGGGTGGGGGCAAACTCGCCGAGCTTGTGCCCAACCATCGACTCGGACACGAACACGGGTACATGCTTCTTGCCGTCGTGCACTGCGATCGTGTGGCCAACCATGTCGGGGAAGATCGTGGAAGCGCGCGACCAGGTGCGGATCATTTGTTTGCGGTTCTCCGCGTTGAGCGCTTCGATGCGCTTCAGTAGCCGCTCTTCCACCCACGGCCCCTTCTTGCTTGAGCGACTCATCAGCGACCCTTACCCTTTCCGCGCCGCCTTCCGCGCACGATGTAGCGGTCGGAAGGCTTGTTCTTCTTGCGGGTGCGATACCCGAGCGTGGGCACACCCCACGGGGTGACAGGGTGACGACCAGCAGTGGTGGAGCCCTCACCGCCGCCGTGGGGGTGGTCGACGGGGTTCATCGCCACACCACGGGTCTGTGGGCGCACGCCCATGTGCCGCTTGCGCCCGGCCTTGCCGATCTTGACGTTTTGGTGGTCGCTGTTGCCGATGGTGCCGACAGTGGCACGACATTCGGCCCTGACCAGCCGCATCTCCCCGGAGGGCAGGCGCAGGGTCGCCATATCGCCATCCTTCGCCATCAACTGCACGGACGCACCAGCGGAGCGCGCCAGCTGCCCGCCGCGGCCGGGCTGCAACTCGACGTTATGCACGACGGTGCCAACCGGCATGCGTGCCAGCGCCAGGCAATTGCCGACGGCGATGTCGGCCTCGTCGCCGGAGCTGACGGTCATACCCACCGTCAAACGCTGCGGCGCGAGGATGTAGCGCTTCTCGCCATCGAGATAGTGAAGCAGCGCGATGTAGGAGGAGCGGTTGGGGTCGTACTCGATCGCCGCGACCTTGGCGGGGATGCCGTCCTTGCGCCGCTTGAAGTCGATCCGACGATACAGCCGCTTGGCGCCGCCGCCGCGGTGGCGGGCCGTCTTGCGCCCTTGGGCGTTGCGCCCGCCGCTCTTCTTCAGCCCCTCGACGAGCGTCTTCTCCGGCTCGCTCTTGGTGATCTCGGCGAAGTCGGGGTAGGAGGTGAAGCGCCGGCCGGGCGAGGTGGGCTTTGGCTTGCGAATTGGCATGGTGTCGGTGTAGGTCTCTCTACTGCGCTTTGGCTAGACGCCCTCGAGCGCCTGGAAGACAGCGATGCTCTCACCCTCGCGTACCTGGACGATCGCCTTCTTCCAGGTGCGTGTGCGACCGCTGATGGCACCGCGGCGCTTGGGCTTGGACTTGACGCTCTGCGTGCGCACTTTCACCACGTGCACGTCGAACAGCGCTTCGACGGCCTGGCGGATCATCGTCTTGTGCGCGTCGGGGTGCACGCGGAAGGTGTAGCGGCCGAAGGCCGACAGCGCGTAGCTCTTCTCGGAGATCACGGGGCGGATGATTACCTGGGAGTGCTCCATCACTCCTCAGCGCCCTTCGGCGAATCGTCGGTCGAGGGCTGCTCAGCCTCAGCGCCCTTCGGCGAAGCGTCGGTCGAGGGCTGCTCAGCCTCAGCGCCCTTCGGCGAATCGTCGGTCGAGGGCTGCTCGGCCTCAGCGCCCTTCGGCGAATCGTCGGTCGAGGGCTGCTCGGCCTCAGCGCCCTTCGGCGAATCGTCGGTCGAGGGCTGCTCGGCCTCAGCCTTTGCGACAGCAGCCTTCGTGCCCGGTCTGTCGCTATCCGTGCCCGCGGTGACCCGCACACCCGCGGAGGCCCGCGCCGCGAGCGCGTCGAGCGCTGCCTGCGAGAGCACCAGCGAGGCCGCCCCAACGATGTCGGCAATGCCCACGTCCTCGTGCGCGAGCACCGACACGCGGGCGAGGTTGCGGAACGAGAGCGCGGCGTTCGACTCCTCGGCGGCGAGCGCCACCAGCGTCGGGCGCGGCTGCTGCCAGTCCTCCAACAGTTCCTGTGCGCGGCTGGTGATGGGCTTCTCGAACGAGGCGGCATCCACGACCGCGATCGACCCGCGCGAGGCGTGCAGCGAGAGCGCGCTGCGCAGCGCGGCGCGCTGCTCCTTGCGGTTGACCTTGAAGGTGTAGGAGCGGGGTTTGGGCCCAAACACGGTGCCGCCGCCAGTCCACACCGGCGAGCGGCTGGAGCCGGCGCGAGCGCGGCCGGTGCCCTTCTGGCGCCACGGCTTGGCTGAGCCGCCGGACACCAGACCGCGGGTTTTGGTGGCGGCCGTGCCGCGACGGCGGGCTGCCTGCTCGGCGCGCACGCTCTGGTGCACGAGCGGCTGGTTGAAGTCGACCGCGAAGGCGTTGCCGTCGAGCTTGACTTTCTCGGTGGCCCCCAACACCGGGGCGCTCGGCGTGGCGTCAGGCATCGCGACATACCTCCCCGGCGTGGCCGGCTGCGCGCGGGGCAAGCGCGGAGCGTCTTACGGCGTCAACCATTTGCGCGCACCTCCACGATGCCGCCGCGTGGGCCCGGCACTGAGCCGCGCACCATCAGCAGGTTCTGAGCGCCATCGACCGCCACTACCTCGAGGCCCGGCTGGGTGACGCGGCGGTTGCCCATCTGACCGGGCCCGCGGATGCCCTTCATCACGCGCGCGGGCGTGGCGGAGGCGCCGATCGAGCCGGGGGCGCGAACGTTGTGGGAACCGTGGGACTTGGGGCCGCTCTGGAAACCGTGGCGGCGGATCGTGCCTTGGAAGCCCTTGCCCTTGGAGATCCCGGAGATCTTCACGCGGGCACCAACCTCGAACGCCTCGACGGTGACGCTTTGGCCCAGCTTCAGCTCACTGATCGGGGCCGGCGGGTCGCGGAACTCGACGAGGTGGCGCATTGGCGGAGCGTCCGCCTTTTTCAGGTGGCCGAGCTCAGCTTTGGTGAGATGCTTCTCGCGGGTAGCACCAAAGGCAAGTTGGACGGCGTCGTACCCGTCACGCTCGAGGTTGCGCACGGCGGTGACCGGGCATGGCCCGGCCTCCAACACGGTGACACGGGCGACCGACCCGTCCTCCTTGAACAGCTGTGTCATGCCGAGCTTCTTGGCGAGGATTGCGGACATTGTGGTGGTCTGGTGGGTGAGCGGTTGGGGGTCGATGGACGCGGCAGGGTTCACGTGGCGAGACGGATCTCGATGTCGACGCCCGCCGGCAGATGGTCCAGCCGCTGCAGCGAGTCAACCGTCTTGGGCGTGGGCTGGTGGATATCGATCAGACGCTTGTGCGTGCGGATCTCGAAGTGCTCGCGCGAGTCCTTGTCCTTGAAAGGTGAGCGGATCACGCAGTAAACGTTCTTCTCGGTGGGCAGCGGCACGGGCCCGGAGACGGTCGCGCCGGTGCGGGTTGCCGTCTCGACGATCTCCTTCGCGGCCGACTCGATCGCGGAGGTGTCGTACGCCTTCAGGCGGATACGGATCTTGTTCTGGGTAGCTGGTGCCATGTGAAAGTTTTTGAAAAAAGGCGGGAACGGCTCGCCGGGGCACCCAGCTCAAAGAGCTGGGTGGCTGGCTGCGCCATACCCTCAATGCCTAGGGCTCTCGTATCGGAAGGAACAAAAAAGAGGCCCCCCGGCTGCTGGCCGGGGGGCTGTACTGACTACTACTACTCGATGATCTCGCTTACCACGCCCGAGCCCACCGTGCGACCGCCCTCACGGATCGCGAAGCGCAGGCCCTGGTCCATAGCGATCGGCTGAATCAGCTCGATCTCCATCTGGACGTTGTCGCCGGGCATCACCATCTCGACGCCGTCGGGCAGCTTCGCCACGCCGGTGACATCGGTGGTGCGAAAATAGAACTGCGGCCGGTACCCGGAGAAGAAGGGGGTGTGGCGTCCGCCCTCCTCCTTCTTGAGCACGTACACCTCGGACTTGAACTTGGTGTGAGGGGTGATCGAGCCGGGCTTGCACAACACCTGCCCGCGCTCGATCTCCTCGCGCTTGGTGCCGCGCAGCAGGCAGCCGACGTTGTCGCCGGCGCGGCCCTCGTCGAGGATCTTGCGGAACATCTCCACGCCAGTGACGACGGTGGAGGTGGAGTCGTGAACGCCGACGATTTCGACGGTGTCACCGGTTTTGACGATCCCCTGCTCGATGCGACCGGTTGCGACGGTGCCGCGGCCGGTGATCGAGAAGACATCCTCGACCGGCATCAAAAACGGCTTGTCGAGCTCGCGCGTCGGCTCGGGGATGTAGTCGTCCAGGGCGGCCGCGAGATCGAGGATCTTCTGCTTGTAGGCCTCGTCGCCTTCCAGCGCCTTCAGCGCCGAGCCGACCACGAACGGGATGTCGTCGCCGGGGAAGTCGTACTCGGAGAGCAACTCGCGCACCTCGACCTCAACCAGTTCGAGCAGCTCCTCGTCGTCGACCATGTCGGCCTTGTTGAGGAACACCACGATGTAGGGGACGCCAACCTGGCGGGCCAGCAGAATGTGCTCGCGCGTCTGCGGCATCGGGCCGTCGGCGGCCGACACCACCAGGATCGCACCGTCCATCTGAGCGGCGCCGGTGATCATGTTCTTGACGTAGTCGGCGTGACCGGGGCAGTCCACGTGTGCGTAGTGGCGCTTGTCGGTCTGGTACTCGACGTGCGATGTGGCGATCGTGATCCCGCGTTCCTTCTCCTCGGGAGCGTTGTCGATCTCCTCGAAGCTGCGGGCTTCGGCGCCTCCCTTCTCGGCCAGCACCGTGGTGATGGCAGCGGTCAGCGTCGTCTTGCCGTGATCGATGTGACCGATGGTGCCGACGTTGACGTGCGGCTTGTCGCGCTCGAACTTCTCCTTCGCCACTTTGTTCTGCTCCTCTGGAATCGACTGGTTGTGTTCGCGCTTGTGAGGGCGAACCCGAGAAATCTATCTGAATAAGGTCTTCCGTGTCTTCTCGGCCGCTTAGGCCGGCACTGGCTCCCCCGTGCGCTGTTCGATGATCTTCTCCGCGATGTTGGGGGGGACCTCCTCGTAACCCTCAAACTGCATTGTGTAAGTAGCACGCCCCTGCGTGTTGGAGCGCAGGTCGGTGGCGTAGCCGAACATCTCCGAGAGCGGAACCATCGCATGAATCGCCTGAGCGTTGCCCCGCTGCTCGGAGCCGTGCAGGTGCCCGCGCCGGCGCGAGAGGTCGCCCATCACGTCGCCCATGAACTCCTCGGGGGTGACTACCTCGACCGCAAAGATCGGCTCCAACAGCACCGGCTTGGCGCGTTTGGCGGCCTCTTTGAAAGCCAGCGAGCCGGCGACCTTGTAGGCGATCTCTGAGGAGTCCACCTCGTGGTACTTGCCGTCGACGAGCGTGACGCGAATGTCCACCATCGGGTAGCCGGCCTTGACGCCGTTCTCCAGCGCCTCCTCGACGCCCTTCTCCACGGCGGGGATGAACTCGGTGGGGATCGCGCCGCCCTTGATCTTGTTGACGAAGTCAAAGCCCTCTCCGGGCGCCGGCTCGATGTTGATGTACACCACGCCGTACTGGCCGGAGCCGCCGGTCTGGCGCACGAACTTGCCTTCGACCTTCTCGGCGGTGCCCCTCACGGTCTCGCGGTAGGAAACCTGCGGGCGCCCAACGTTGGCCTCGACGCCAAACTCGCGCTTCATACGGTCCACAAGCACTTCGAGGTGCAGCTCGCCCATGCCCGAAATCTCGGTCTGGCCGGTCTCCTCGTTGGTGCGCACCTGGAATGTCGGGTCCTCCTCGGCGAGGCGCCCGAGCGCGATTGACATCTTCTCCTGGTCAACCTTCGTCTTGGGCTCCACCGCCACCTTGATCACAGGCTCAGGGAAGACGATCGTCTCCAGCCGCACGGGGCAATCGGGGGCAGCGAGCGTGTCGCCGGTTATCACCTGCTTGATCCCTACCGCGGCGGCGATGTCGCCCGCGTAAACCTCGGGGACCTCCTCGCGCTCGTTGGCGTGCATCATCAGGATCCGCCCGATCCGCTCGGTGCGTCCGCTGTTGACGTTGAGCACGCGCGAGCCGGCTTGCAGGTGCCCGGAGTAGACGCGGAAGTAGGTAAGCTTGCCGACGTAGGGGTCAGCCATGATCTTGAAGGCGAGCGCCGTGAAAGGCTCGGAATCGTCGGGTTTGCGCTCCACCTCACGCTCACCCTCCTCGCCCTTCACCAGTTCGGTGCCCGTCATTGGAGGCACATCCAGCGGCGAGGGCAAGTAGTCGATGACCGCGTCGAGCAGCGGCTGCACGCCCTTGTTCTTGAAGGAGGAGCCACACAGCACGGGAGTGAGTTTGGTGGAGAGGGTGGCCTTGCGGATCGCCTGCTTGACACGCTCCTGCGGGATCTCGACCTCCTCGAGGATCAGCTCGACGAGGTCGTCGTCGTAGTGCGACACCTCCTCCAGCAGGTGCTCACGCGCGGCGGCCGCTGCGTCGGCGAGCGCCTCGGGGATCTCGACCTCCTCCTGCTCCTTGCCCAGCTCGTCCTTGTAGACGATCGCTTTCATCGCCACGAGGTCAATCACACCTTCGAAGTCGCCCTCGGCGCCGATCGGCAGCTGGATCGGCACCGGGTGGGCGGCGAGGCGGTCGATCATCGTCTGCACACCGCGCTCGAAGTCGGCGCCGGTGCGGTCCATCTTGTTGATGTAGGCGATTCGCGGGACGTGGTACTTGTCGGCCTGGCGCCACACGGTCTCCGACTGCGGCTCAACCCCGGCGACCGAGTCGAACAGGGCGATCGCTCCGTCGAGCACCCGCAGCGAGCGCTCGACCTCGACGGTGAAGTCGACGTGGCCGGGCGTGTCGATGATGTTGATGCGGTTGCCCTTCCACTCGGCGGTGGTGGCAGCCGAGGTGATCGTGATGCCGCGCTCCTGCTCCTGTTCCATCCAGTCCATCGTGGCGGCGCCGTCGTGCACCTCACCGATCTTGTAGGTGCGCCCGGTGTAATAGAGGATGCGCTCGGTCGTGGTCGTCTTGCCCGCGTCGATGTGGGCCATGATCCCGATGTTCCGGGTCTTCTGGAGTGTGAACTTGCGTGGCATGGTCAGAGTGAGTGGTGAGAGGTGCTCAAACTTAGGTCAGGGCAAAAAAATCGGGCCCCCTGGGCCCGCGCGCGCTACTACGATGAGGCCGGTTCGCGTCGCTATGTGCCCAGAGTCTTCATGTTTGTCGTTACGCCCCACGACCAGCGCTGTTCGCACACCTAAGCCGTCCGCCGAGCGGAGGCCGACTATAGCAGAGGATTGAGTTCAGACTCCCACTGGCTCGGCGGCGCGCTCGGCGTGGGCAGCCGTGCTCTCCGCGCCGGCGTGGGTGGTGCTCGAGTCGGCCGCTCGCGGGCGCTCGGCACGTAGCAGCATCGTGCAGGGAATCAGCGTCAACGCCGCGATCCCCAGCGCCCACCAGTAGGCGGTGTCGAACGCGGCGGCACGCGCCTCGGCCGTGAGGGCGCCCACACCGGCGCGCTGCAACACGACCGCGAGCACCGCCGTGCCGATCGCCCCGCCGGTGCGTTGCAGCACGGTGAGCTGAGGTGTCGCGTCGGAGACCTGCTCGGGACGCATCGACGCGAACGCCGCGGTCATCGCCGGCATGAAGCACATCCCGATGCTGAGGCCGCGCACGACCAGAATCGCCGAGATCGCGACGATCGACGTATGCGCGCCGATGAACGTGAGCGGGATCGTGCTCAGGCACAGCAGCGAGACGCCTGTGAGCGCCACGCGCCCGCCGCCGAAGCGTTCGGTCAGGCGGCTCGCCAGCGGCATCGCCACCAGCGCCCCGATCCCCTGCGGCCCGGTGAGCAGCCCCGTGCTGATCACATCCTGCCCGCGCACCGACTGGTAGTAGTAGGGCACCAGGATCATCGCCCCGAACAGCGCCGCCCCGAGGCCGAAATTCACGAACGCCGCCCCCGCGAACACGCGGTTGGCGTACATGCGGATGTCGAGCAGCGGGCGCTCCACGCGCAGCGCGTGCAGGCAGAAGAGAACGATCAACACGACTCCCGCGATCGCCGGCACGATCACCTTGCCCGAGCCAAACGCTTCGCCCGAGCCGAGCTCGCTGATGCCGTAGATCAGCGCCGCGCACCCCGCCGGCAGCAGCGCCAAGCCCAGCAGGTCCAGTCGTTCAGCTTCCCCGGGCTCGGTATGAGGCAACATCCGCCAACCGAGCGTGAACGCTATCGCCCCGATCGGAACGTTCACGAAGAAGATCCACGACCAGTGCAGGTTCTGCAGGATCAGGCCGCCCACCACCGGGCCCAGGATCGGGGCGATCATCGCCGGCATCGAGACGATCCCCATCACCTTGCCCATCTGCTGGGGACCCGCCACCTGCGCCATGATCATCATCGCGACCGGCATGATCATCCCGCCGCCCGCGCCCTGAAGCACGCGAAACACCACCAGCGAGGTAAGCGAGCCGGCCAGGCCACACAGCGCCGAGCCGGCAGTGAACAGCACGAGCGACACCATGTACACCTGCTTGGCGCCGAAGCGCCGTGCCGCCCAGCCGGTTACCGGGATCACCGCCGCCAGCGAGAGCAGATAGCCGGTGATCACCCACTGCACCTGCGAGAGCGGGCTGTGCAGGTCCTTCGAGAGCGTGTCCAGCGCCACGTTGACGATCGTGGTGTCGAGGATCGACATCATCATCCCGAGGATCACCACGCCGCACACCACCCACACGTGGCGCGGGATGTGGCCGGCCTCGTAGCTCATGCGCTCGCCCGCGGCGGGCGCCGGAGCGGCATCGGAAGGCGCGGAAGAGGCCATCCGTTTCACCCTAGCGAGGGCTTCAACCCCTTCGGGGCGCCCGGCTTACCAGCGATAGTGCGCGAAGGCCTTGTTGGCCTGCGCCATGCGGTAGATGTCGTCCTTGCGCTTGTACGCGCCGCCCTGCTGTGACTGGGCGTCGAGCAGCTCGTGCGCAAGGCGCTGCGCCATCGTCTTCTCGCGGCGCTGGCGCGCAAACTCGACCAGCCAGCGCACCGCCAGGGTGCGTGCGCGGCGAGCGGGCACCTCGACGGGCACCTGGTAGGTCGCGCCACCGACGCGGCGCGAGCGCACCTCAAGGTTGGGGGTGAGCGTCTTGATCGACGCCTCCAGCGTCTCCAGTGGGTCTTTGTCGCTGCGCTCTCCGAGGATCGCCAGCGCGTCGTAGACGATCCGCTCGGCCACCGACTTCTTGCCGTCCAGCATCACCTTGTTGACGATCTGCTGCACCAGTTTGGAGTGGTGCACGGGGTCCGGCTCCACCGGACGTACGTGAGCGGCTGCGCGGCGAGGCATTACTTTTTCTTCACGCCGTACTGCGAGCGCGCCTTTTTGCGGTCGTTTACGCCGGCCGCGTCGAGCGTGCCGCGCACCACCTTGTAGCGCACGCCCGGAAGATCCTTGACGCGGCCACCGCGCACCAGCACCACCGAGTGCTCCTGCAGGTTGTGACCCTCGCCCGGGATGTATGCCGTCACTTCGATCGAGCCGGAGATGCGCACGCGCGCGACCTTGCGCAGGGCGGAGTTAGGCTTCTTTGGTGTGGTGGTGTACACGCGCGTGCACACACCGCGCCGCTGCGGGGCGACAACTTTTTTCTTGCGGCCCTTCCCCGACTTCAGTCCCGGGGTGGCCAGCTTCTTCTTCGGGGCTTCGCGGCCCTTGCGCACTAGCTGAGAGGTCGTTGGCATTCGGTCGGTGATGGTAGCAGCGCAGCGCTTACAGAGGGGACGCCGCGACCAGCTCCAGCTGGCGTGCTACGCGGCCTCGGGCACAATGCCCGCCGAGCGCAGCGGTGCCGGCATCAATGCCGCCGCCACGATCACCAGCACAAAGGCGAGCGCCTGGCAGACGATCCCGATGGCGCTGGCCGGCATCGGGTCGCCGAACACGATGATCCCGCCGGCGATCCCGGCGATGTTGGCGGCAGTGCCCGTCACCGCGATCACAGGCACCGCGTCTCCGTCCTGCAGGCCGCGTGCGGAGGCGTAGAAGGCCACGATCGACGCCGCCACCGCCACGGCCAGCCACGGGCTGAGCAGCACCCCGAGCAGTCCGTGGGCACCGACGATGCCGGTCAGCGCCTTGATCGAAGTGTCGGACACCCCGAACAGGATCCCTGCGGCGGCGCCGAGCATCACGCCGTGGTGCTCCACTCGGCCGCCCATGCGTGGGCCCATGATCAGCAGGCCACCAACGCCAAACAGGCCAGCCTCGAAGGAGATCATCGCCGGCTGCGAGAAGCGCGCGTCGGCCCCGTGCAGCGCCGGCAGCGTCAGGCCCAGCAGCACCAGGCCGGTCGCGGTCAGCCACAGTCCCACCCACTGGCGGCGCCCCACCTTGAAGCCAAACAGACGGTCCGCCATCACGGCGATCAGCACCACGCCGCCCGCGAGCGACACCTGCACGACCGACATCGGCGCCATCGCCAACGCCGCCACATGCAGCCCCCACGAGCCTGCCGCCACGAGCATCCCCACGGCAAACCATTTCGAGGAGAACAGCGCCTTGCCCGAGCGCAGCGGGTGGCGCACCGTCACCGCCGCCACCTCGTTGGCCCCCCGGTACTTGTAGAAGAAGCCGAGGTTCGCCACGAAAGCGCAGGCGAGCGAGAGCAGTATGCCGAGATCCAGAGTCATGGTTGGCGGTGCGGCCGATGCGGCGAACGGGGCGGCTGTTTGGTTGACCGTGCGCAGCTCCATCGGCAGCCGCCGGGGGATGCTTTACTGCGCCGAGTCGATGCGGGCAGATTAGCTGTATCAACCTGTAAGCAACCTAAAGAGGGCGCAATGCACAAACCCTTGCTGATGGTGGACATCGACGGGGTGCTCTCGCTGTTCGGCTTCCCCGTCCACGATCCGCCCGAGGGGGCTTGGCACTCGATCGACGGCATCCCCCACTTCCTTTCGGCCGCCGCCGCTCGGCACCTGCTCGCGCTTGTCTCCAGCTTCGAGCTGGCTTGGTGCAGCGGCTGGGAGGAGAAGGCCGACGAGTACCTGCCGCACTTGCTGGGACTCCCTCACGGACTGCCCCACCTCAGCTTCGAGCGCAGTGGGGGCGCGGGCGAATCGTTGCATGGACACTGGAAGCTTGCCGCGATCGACCGCTACGCCGGTACGCGGCCGCTCGCGTGGATCGATGACTGCCTCGACGCCGCCTGCCACGCGTGGGCGCAGGCACGCACGGCGCCCACGCTGCTCGTGCAGACCACGCCCGCGCGCGGCCTCACCGAGCGGGAGGCCGCGCAGCTGCATGCGTGGGTTGACTGAATGAGGAGGGGCCCGGCTCGGCGGCCTTACGGCCGCCTGCGCCACCCTCCTACTCCTCGACGACGTCCGGTACTTCGAGCTCCGCCAGTTCCTCGACGAAGCCCGGGTCCGAGTCGCCCGCCCCGATCCGCTCCAGCGAGGCGAGGTCGGCGTCGAACTCCTGACCGTAGGTACCGCCGAGGGGATCGCCACTCTGCAAGCCCAGCTCGGCGGCGATCTCCTCCTGGTCGAGCAAGCCAACCTCGTCGATCGCACGCGGGAGCGGTTCGGCGGGCTCGATCTCGATTCGCCGGTAGCGCTTCAGGCCGGTGGCCGCCGGGATCAGCTTGCCGATGATCACGTTCTCCTTCAGCCCCACCAGACGGTCGGTCTTGCCCTCCAGCGACGCGTCGGTGAGCACCTTCGTGGTCTCCTGGAAGGAGGCCGCGGAGAGGAAAGAGTCGGTGTTCAGCGACGCCTTGGTGATGCCGAGGATGATGTCCTCGAACTGCGCCGTCTCCTTCTTGTCCGCGTCGAGCTGGTCGTTGACGCGGGCGAATTCGAAGCGGTCCACGAACTGTCCGGGCAGGTAGTCGGTGTCGCCCTTCTGGTCGACCCTCACCTTCTTGAGCATCTGGCGCACGATCAGCTCGATGTGCTTGTCGTTGATGTCCACGCCCTGCGACTTGTAAACCTCCTGCACCTCGTTGACGAGGTAGCGCTCGGTCTCGGTGCGCCCGCGTAGTTTGAGCAGGTCGTGCGGGTACAGCGACCCCTCGTTGAGCTGCTTGCCGGCGGCGATGTGCTCGCCCTCGCGCACGAACAGGCGCGTGCGCCGCGGGAAGCTGTGGCGGTGCTCCTCGCCGGCGACATCGGTGATCACCACGGTGAGCGCCTTCTCGGTCTCCTCGATTCCGACGTACCCGTCCTGCTCGGCGATCTGCGCGAGGCCCTTCGGCTTGCGCGCCTCAAACAGCTCCACCACGCGTGGCAAACCGTGCGTGATGTCGGCGCCGGCGACGCCGCCGGTGTGGAAGGTGCGCATCGTCAGCTGCGTACCGGGCTCGCCGATCGACTGCGCCGCGATGATCCCGACGGCGTCGCCGATCTGGGCCAGCTGGCCGGTCGCCATCGCCCGCCCGTAGCAAGCCTGGCAGACCCCGCTGGTGGCCTTGCACTTGAGCACCGAGCGCACCGGCACCGTCACCTGCGTGCCGCGGTCGTGGTCCTCCTGGTTGGCCTTGACGATCTCCGCGAACTCCTCACGGCCGATTTCGGTGCCCTGCTCGGCCAGCACGCGGCCGCGCTTGGTGGCGACCTCCTGTGCGGCGAAGCGCCCGACGAGGTTGTCGTTGGGGTCGCCCCCGTCCTTGAACACCGCCATCTCGATGTGCTCCTCGGTGCCGCAGTCAGCCTCGCGGATGATCACGTCCTGGGCGACGTCCACCAGACGGCGCGTCAGGTAGCCGGAGTCCGCCGTGCGCAGCGCCGTGTCGGCGAGACCCTTTCGCGCGCCGTGGGTGGAGATGAAGTACTCCAGCACCGACAGGCCCTCCATGAAGTTGGCCTTGATCGGGCGCTCGATGATTTCGCCCTTCGGGTTGGCCATCAGGCCGCGCATCCCCGCCAGCTGGCGGATCTGCTTGAACGAGCCGCGCGCCCCCGAGTTGGCCATCATGAAGATCGGGTTGAGCGTGTCGAGGTTGGCGATCATCGCGTCCGCGACCTCGTCGGTGGCGGCGTTCCACTTCTCCACGACCGCCTCGTGGCGCTCCTCCTGGGTGATCAGGCCGTCGTCGTACTGGTCGGTGATGTCACCCACCAGCTTGTCGTACTTGTCGAGGATCCCCTGCTTCTCGGGCGGGATCACCACGTCGTTCTTGGAGATCGTGATGCCCGCCTGCGTGGAGTACTTGAAACCGAGGTCCTTGAAGGCGTCGAGCACCAGCGAGATCGTGGTCGCGCCGTAGGTCTGCACAAGCGCATCCACCAGGCGCGTGGTGTCGCGCTTCTTCATCGATTGGTTGACGAACACGTACTTGGTGGCGTCAAACTCGTCGCCCAGCGCCTCCGCCAGCGCGCGCTCGATGCGGTCGTTGTAGACGATCCGTCCCACCGTGGTCAGCAGGTGACCGCCCTCCCGGCCGAAGGGTCGGAACTCGGCCACATCGTGCAGCGTCACCACGCCCGCCTCGTAGGAGAGCTCGGCCTCCTGCGCGGTGCGGAACACGTGCGGGCGCTCCTCGCCGGTCGGCCACTTGCCGCTCGCCAGCAGCTCCTGCTTGGCGGACAGCTCCTCGGCTTCGGGACCATAGGTGAGGTAGTAGGCGCCAAGGATCATGTCCTGCGTCGGCGTCGCCAGCGGCGCCCCGTGCGCCGGGGAGAGGATGTTGTTAGAGGACAGCATCAGGATCCGCGCCTCCGCCTGCGCCTCCGCGGAGAGCGGCAGGTGCACAGCCATTTGGTCGCCGTCGAAGTCGGCGTTGAAGGCGTGGCACACCAGCGGGTGCACCTGGATCGCCTTGCCCTCGACCAGCAGCGGTTCGAACGCCTGAATCCCCAAGCGGTGCAGGGTGGGCGCGCGGTTGAGCAGCACCGGATGCTCGTGGATGACCTCCTCGAGCACGTCCCACACCTCGCCGATCATCGAGTCCACCATCTTCTTGGCGGCCTTGATGTTCTGCGCTGACTTGCGCTCCACCAGGCGCGCCATGATGAACGGCTTGAACAGCTCCAGCGCCATGATCTTCGGCAGCCCGCACTGGTGCAGCTTGAGGTAGGGGCCGGCGACGATCACCGAGCGCCCGGAGTAGTCGACGCGCTTGCCGAGCAGGTTCTGGCGGAAGCGGCCCTGCTTGCCCTTGAGCATGTCGGACAGGCTCTTCAGCGGACGGTTGCCCGGCCCGGTCACGGGCCGTCCACGGCGGCCGTTGTCGAACAGCGCGTCGACGGCCTCCTGCAGCATCCGCTTCTCGTTGTTGACGATGATCTCGGGCGCGCCGAGGTCAAGCAGCCGCTTGAGGCGGTTGTTGCGGTTGATCACGCGCCGGTAGAGGTCGTTGAGGTCGGAGGTGGCAAAGCGACCGCCGTCGAGCTGCACCATCGGGCGCAACTCCGGTGGGATCACCGGGACGGCGTCCAGCACCATCTGCTCGGGTCTGTTGCCCGACTGCAGGAAGGCGCTGACGACCTTCAGGCGCTTGACCGCGCGCGCCTGCTTCTGACCTTTGGCGGTCTTCACCTGGTCCTCCAGGTCGACCCGTTCGGCCTCGAGGTCCACCTGCTGGAGCAGGTCGCGGATCGCCTCCGCGCCCATGCCGCCGCGGAAGTACTCGCCGAAGCCGTAAGGCGAGCCGAAACGCTCCTTGAGCTCGCGGAAGGTCGTCTCGTCGTGCTCGATCTGCTTCGGTTCCATCGTCTTGAACAGCTCCCACACGCCGCGCATCCGCTCGGCGGCGTCCTCGATGTAGGCTTCGGTGTCGGCGATGTCTGCCTCGAAGGCCTTCTTCAGCTCCTTCAGCAGCTTCTCGCGCTCCTCATCGGAGAGCTTGTTGAGGTTGATGTCCAGCGAGTCGGCCCACAGGTGGTCTTCGTCGGAGAAGCCGGTCTGCTTGCCGCTCTCCAGGTACTTCTCGCGGCGCGCCAGCGACTCGCGCAGCTCGAGCACCCGCTCCTCGCGCTCGGCGGCGTAGGAGTCGAGCACCTTGTTGACCTCCACCTCCAGCGTCTCCAGGTCCTTCGTGCGCGCCTCGTCATCGACCCAGGTGACGATCGAGGCGGCGAAGTACAGCACCTTCTCGAGCTCCTTGGGAGCCATGTCGAGCAGGTAACCGATGCGTGAGGGGACGCCCTTGAAGAACCAGATGTGGCTTACCGGTGCGGCGAGGTCGACGTGGCCCATGCGCTCGCGGCGCACCTTCGAGCGCGTGACCTCCACGCCGCAGCGCTCGCACACGATGCCCTTGTAGCGCACGCGCTTGTACTTGCCGCAGTAGCACTCCCAATCCTTGGTGGGGCCAAAGATGCGCTCGCAGAACAACCCATCCTTCTCGGGCTTCAGCGTGCGGTAGTTGATTGTCTCGGGCTTGGTCACCTCGCCCGAGCTCCAGGAGCGGATCTGCTTGGAGGAGGCGAGGCCGATCTCGATGGCGTCGAAGTTATTGATATCGATCATTCTCTGTTCAGCTTTCGCTCGCGGGTGTAGTCACGCTCTTCGCTTGGCGCCGTTGCGCATGGCGCCGCTGTTCGCTTCGCTGCTCAACCATCAACCCTCAACCTCCTCGGCGAGGTCGGGCTCAAGCGCCACCTCGCCCAATGCATCGAGGTCGAGGTCGGCGCCCTCCGCCAGCAACTCCTCGACTCCGAGCTCCTCCTCCTCCTCGGCCTCCTCGAGCTCGTCCGTCGCGTCGGCGGCCTCAACCTCCTCACCGACCTCGGCCACCGGCTCCCCGGCCGCCTCGCCGGCGTCGGTGTCGGTGTCGGTGTCGGTGTCGTCGTCTCCCTCGACCGCCTCCTCGGCGGCGTCGGGCACGGGGGCACGCACGCCTGAGAGGTCGATGCCCAGCTCCTCAGCGGCGCGCAGCAGGTCGTCGTCCTCGTCGCGCATCTCCGTCCGCTGGCCCTCTTCGGACACCACGTTGACATCGAGCGCCAGCGACTGCATCTCCTTGAGCAGCACCTTGAAGGACTCCGGGATCGAGGGCTCGGCGATGTTCTCGCCCTTGACGATCGCCTCGTAGGCCTTCACGCGCCCAACGGTGTCGTCGGACTTGATCGTCAGCATCTCCTGCAGCGTGTAGGCGGCGCCAAACGCCTCCAGCGCCCACACCTCCATCTCGCCGAAGCGCTGGCCGCCGAACTGCGCCTTGCCGCCCAGCGGCTGCTGCGTGACGAGCGAGTAAGGACCGGTCGAGCGGGCGTGAATCTTGTCGTCGACGAGGTGCAGCAGCTTGAGGATGTACATGTAGCCGACCGTCACCTGCTCGGCGAACGGCTCGCCGCTGCGGCCGTTGAACAGCGTCATCTTGCCCGAGGCCTGCTCGCCGGGACGGCGGCTCTTGTCGACGTCCATGCGGATGCGGCCGGTGTGCTCGTCCTGCCACTTCACAAGCGCCTGGTCGACATCTTCGACGGTGGCGCCGTCGAACACCGGCGTCGACACGTACACGCGCGTGGGGCCGCCGTTCTTGCGTTCGCCCGAGGCTTCCTGGTAGGCGGGGGTGCCGTCGTCGTACCAGCCCTGCGCCGCGGCCCAGCCGAGGTGGGTCTCGAGAATCTGACCCACGTTCATGCGGCTCGGCACACCGAGCGGGTTGAGGATCACGTCGACGGGCGTGCCGTCCTCGAGGAACGGCATGTCCTGCACGTCGACGATCTTCGAGATCACACCCTTGTTGCCGTGGCGGCCCGCGAGCTTGTCGCCCTCGGAGATCTTGCGCTTCTTGGCGACAAACACGCGCACGAGGTCATTGACCCCGGGCGGCAGGTCGTCGCCGGCGTCGCGGCTGAAGGTCTTCACGTCGATCACCACGCCGCCCTCGCCGTGGGGCACCTTCAGCGAGGTGTCGCGGACCTCGCGCGCCTTCTCCTTGAAGATCGCGCGGATCAGCTTCTCCTCGGCGGTCAGCTCGGTCTCGCCCTTGGGCGTGACCTTGCCGACGAGCAGGTCGCCGGAGAGCACCTCGGCGCCGACGCGCACGATCCCGCGGTCGTCGAGGTTGCGCAGCGACTCCTCCGAGCGGTTGGGGATGTCGCGGGTGATCTCCTCCTCGCCGAGCTTGGTCGTGCGGGCGTCGATCTCGTACTCCTCGATATGGATCGAGGTGAGCTCGTCGTCCTGCACGAGGCGCTTGGAGAGGATGATCGCGTCCTCGAAGTTGTAGCCCTCCCAGGACATGAAGGCGACCATCAGGTTCTTGCCGAGCGCCATCTCGCCCTTGTCGGTGGACGACCCGTCGGCGAGCACGTTGCCTGCCTTGATCTTCTGACCGGCATCCACGCGCGGCTTCTGGTGAATCAACGTGCCCTGGTTGGAGCGCATGAACTTCTGCAGCTCGTACTCGTCCTTCTTGCCCTCGTCGGTTTCCACCACGATCTGGTTGGCGTCGACGAACTCGACGGTGCCCGTGTTGCGGGCCAGCAGCACATCGCCGGTGTCGAGCGCCGCACGGCGCTCCATGCCGGTGCCGATCAACGGCGCATCGGCCTTCAGCAACGGCACGGCCTGGCGCTGCATGTTGGAGCCCATCAACGCGCGGTTGGCGTCGTCGTGCTCGAGGAACGGGATCATCGCCGTGGCGACCGACCAGATCTGCTCGGGCGAGACATCGACGAGGTCGACATCTTTGGGGCCAACCGTGACGTACTGGCCGGCCTGCGTGCGGCAGAGGATTTCGGCGCCCTTGAGCTTGCCGGTCTTCTCGTCCACGGGCGTGTTGGCCTGGGCGATCAGCTGCTCCTCCTCCTGGGTGGCGTCGAGGCGGACGATCTCCTCGGTTACGACGCCGTCCTTGACAACCCGGTAGGGGGTCGTCACAAAGCCGTGCTCGGAAACCTCGGCGAACGAGGAGAGCGAGCCGATCAGGCCGATGTTGGGACCCTCGGGGGTCTCGATCGGGCACATCCGCCCATAGTGGGTGGGGTGCACGTCGCGCACCTCGATCGGCGCGCGCTCGCGGGTCAGGCCGCCGGCGCCCAGCGCGGAGAGACGGCGGCGGTGGGTGAGCCCCGCCAGTGAGTTGGTCTGGTCCATGAACTGCGACAGCTGCGAGGAGCCAAAGAACTCCTTCAGCGCCGCCACCACCGGGCGGATGTTGATGATCGTCTGCGGCGTGATCGTGTCGGCGTCCTCGGTCGTGAGGCGCTCGCGCACGACGCGCTCCATGCGGTAGAGACCGATGCGGAAGGCCTCCTGGATCAGCTCGCCGACGGTGCGCAGGCGACGGTTGCCGAAGTGCTCGTACTCGTCGAGGTGGTCGGCGACCGGCTCGCGCGGCATCGAGGTCGCCTCGGCGGCGTAGTCCTTGATCTCGATCTCGGGGCTCTCGGGCAAGCCGAGGCGCTTGGGCAGCGACACCAGCTCTTTGATCAGCGCGACGATGTCGTCCTTGGTCAGCGTGCGCACGTCGAGGTCGGTGTTCTGGCTGAGGCGTGAGTTGAGCTTGTAACGACCGACGCGCGTGAGGTCGTAGCGCTTGGGGTCGAAGAACAGCTGGTTGAGCAGCGCCTTGGCGTTCTCGACGCTCGGCGGCTCGCCGGGACGCTGCTTCTTGAACAGCTCGATCAGCGCGCCCTCTTCGGTGCGCGTCACCTCCGTGTCGGCTTCGAGCGTGTTGGCGATGTAGTGCGAGTTCTCGAAGATCCGCAGGATCTCCTCATCGGCGGCATAGCCCATCGCGCGCAGCAGCACCGTGACGGGCAGCTTGCGCTTGCGGTCGATGCGGACGTAGACCTTGCCCTTCTTGTCGATCTCGAGCTCCAGCCAGGAGCCACGCGCGGGCATCAGGTTGGCGATGAACACCTGCTTCTCGCGGTCCTTGGGCTCCATCAGGTAGGCCCCGGGGGAGCGCACCAGCTGCGTCACGACCACGCGCTCGGTGCCGTTGATCACGAACGTGCCGCGCTCGGTCATCCACGGGAAGTCGCCCATAAACACCGACTGCTCGCGAATCTCACCGGTCTCGCGGTTGATGAAGGCGACCGTCACCGTCAGCGGGCGCGCAAACGTCAAGTCCTTCTCGCGGCACTGTTCGAGCGAGGCCACCGGCTCGTCGAAGGAGATCTCGCCGAACTGCACGGCAAGGTTGCCCGTGTAATCCTCGATCGGCGAGATGTCGTCAATCGTCTCGCGCAGCCCGCCCTTCTGCGGGTCGGTCAGCCACTCAAACGAGCGGCGCTGAATATCGATCAGGTTAGGAACATCGCACGACTTGTTCAGACGCGCGAATGTCCGGCGCGTCCGGAGGGCATCAGCAGCAGCCAAGGGAGACTCCTTCGAGGAGAGAGACAACACGAATCGAGGTGCGAACGACAAGGCGCAAGCGCGACCCGTCAAGATAGCACACACCACCGCCACCTTCAACTAGGCAGCTAGCGCTCACGGACCCCGTCCCCTGAGCCGCGTATGTAAGCGCGGTCTCGGTCCCTCTGGGACAGCTACGGCTATTGGCCAGCGGTCGCGATTCTACCGGAAAATCCGCCGAATTGTTAGGCGCGAGTAAAGACGTCTCGACGAGTGCCGCGCGGGGAAGCATGTTCGCCGCGGCCCGACATGCGCGTGCGCGCGCGTGCGCACATGTCGGGCCGAAAAAAGACTGCCGACGCCGACGCCGACGCTGACGCTGACGGCAACGGCAACGGCAACGGCAACGGCAACGGCGACGGCGACGGCGACGGCGACGGCGACGGCTACTTCAGCTCCACCGACGCCCCGGCCTCCTCGAGTTCCTGCTTGAGCTTGTCGGCCTCGTCCTTCTCGATGCCCTCCTTGACCGGCTTGGGGGCCTCGTCGACGAGCGCCTTGGCCTCCTTCAGGCCGAGTCCGGTGGCGGCGCGCACGACCTTGATCACCTGGATCTTCTTGTCGCCGGCTCCGGTGAGAAGCACGTCAACGGTGCTGGGGCCTTCTTCTTCGGCCGCCGCCTCGCCACCACCGGCGCCGCCGGCTGCGGCCACCGGCGCGGCCACGGCCGCGGCGGAGACGCCGAACTCCTCCTCGAGCGCCTTGATGCGCTCGGCGAGCTCGAGCACGGAGATGCCCTTGAGCTCCTCGATCCAATCTTGTGTGCTGGTAGCCATCGTTCAGTCTCCTTCGGTTGAAGTTGCAGTCTTTTGGTCATGCACCTGGCCGAGCGCCACGGCGAGGCCGCTGATGAGCGCGTTGAGGGTGCGTACGAGCCCTGAGACGGGGGAGGCGACGACACCGACGAGCTGCCCGTAGAGCACTTCGCGCGAGGGTAGGCGCGAGATCGTGCGCAGCTGGTCGGGGTCGAGCGCGGCGCCGTCCATGATGCCGCCCTTGAACGGCAAGAGTTGAGTGGTGCGGGCGTAGTCGGCGATCGCCTTCGCGGCCGTCGCGGCGTCGCCGCGCACGAACGTCAGCGCGGTCGGGCCCTGCAGCAGCGGCTTCAGCTGCTCGGCGCCGACCTGGTCGGCGGCCCGCTCGGTGAGCGAGTTCTTGACGACGCGGAAAACCGCGTCGGCGTCGCGTAGTTTGGCGCGCAGCTCTACCGCCTGCGATACGGAGATGCCGCGGTAGTCGACGGCGAATACCGCCTGGGAGCTCTCGATGTCGGCGGCGATCTCGGCGATCGCCACGGCCTTTTGGTCTCGGTTCACTGTGGCTCCTGTCCCGGGCTTGTGCCGACCGATCGGAGATCGGCTAGCGGCGGCCGGGGGTCTTAGGTTGCCGTTGGGAGGTTCACGCTCAGGCGGCTACCGCCGCGGGCGCGCCCTCCTCAACGATATCGCGGGTGCGGGAGGGGTCGACTTTCACGCCTGGCCCCATCGTCGAGGCGAGCGCGATCGTGTGCAGGTAGCGGCCTTTGGCGGCGGAGGGCTTGGCACGGATCAGCTCTTCGATCACGGCGGCGTAGTTCTCCAGCAGCGCGCGCGCCTCAAAGGAGGTCTTGCCGATCACGAGGTGAACGATCGCGGTGCGGTCGGTGCGGTACTCGACCTTGCCCGACTTGGACTCTTCGACGGCTTTCGCCACGTCCATCGTGACGGTGCCGACTTTCGGGTTGGGCATCTTGCCCGAGGGCCCAAGGATCCGCCCGAGCCGGCCGACGACCGCCATCAGGTCGGGGGTGGCGATCGCTACGTCGAACTCGTCGAAGCCGTCCTCTTGAATGCGCTTGGCGAGGTCCTCGCCACCGACGAAGTCGGCGCCGGCCTGTTCGGCCTCGACGGCCTTGGCGCCCTGGGCGAACACCGCCACCTTGACGTCGCGGCCGAGACCGTTGGGCAGCGCGATCGTGCCGCGCAGCTGCTCGTCGGCGTGGCGGACGTTGAGGCCGGTACGGATGTGCACCTCGACCGACTCGTCAAACTTGGCGGCGGCGAGGCTCTTGACGAGCGCGATCGCCTCGGCCGGCTGGTACTCGCGCTCGCGATCGATCTTGGCGAGCGCCTCGGCGTGGCGGCGGGAGTGGTGGGTGCTCATCGCGTCCCACCTTCCACGCAGCGCCTGCATGGACGAGAGGTCATGCCTCCACCTCCACACCCATCGACCTCGCCGTGCCGGCGATGATCCTTGAGGCGTGCTCGAACGTCGTGCGCGTTCAGGTCGGGCAGCTTGCGCTCGGCGATCGCCTCCAGCTGCGCGCGGGTCAGCTTGCCGACCTTGTTGCGGTGCGGCTCGCCCGAGCCCTTCTCGATCCGTAGCGCTTCGCGGATCAACACCGCGGCCGGGGGGGTCTTCGTAACGAACGTGAACGAGCGGTCCTCGTAGACGGTGATCACGACCGGCACGATCGTCCCCGTTTCGCTCTGCGTCTGGGCGTTGAAGGCCTTGCAGAACTCCATGATGTTGATGCCGTGCTGCCCCAGCGCAGGGCCGACCGGCGGGGCGGGGGATGCCTGCCCAGCGCGCGCCTGCAGCTTGATCGTTGTCAGAACCTTCTTAGCCATGGTTGATGAAGCCTATCTCTTGTCTTCTTCTTTTGCTTGTGCCCGCGGCGCATGCGCCGCGGGCCGGAGCCGCGCATGCGCGGCTCCGTCGGGAGGGTGCATGCACCCTCCCGCGAGTCGGCGCATGCGCCGACTCGAACTGCAGAACTACAGCTTTTTGACTTGGTCGAAGCCCACCTCGACGGGCGTCTCGCGGCCGAAGATTGATACCAGGACCTTGAGCTTGGCGGCGTCGTCGTTGATCTCGGAGATCTCGCCGGAGAAGTCTGACAGCGGCCCGGACACCACCTTGACGGTCTCGCCGATCGCGAACTGGGCGCGCGTGCGAGGGGCGGTGGCGACCTCCTTGTGCAGCAGGCGATCGACCTCGGGCTGGGTTAGCGGCACCGGCTCCTGCGCCGCACCGACGAAGCCGGTGACGCCCGGGGTGCCCTTGACGACGCCCCAGGAGTCCTCGTTGAGCTCCATGTTGACGAGCACGTAGCCGGGCATCGTGCGCTTCTCGACCGTGATTTTCTGGTTGTCCTTCATCTCCGAGACGGACTCGGTGGGGACGACCACGTTGCGCACGGCGCGCTGCTGCCCGAGCGAGACGACGCGGTGTTCAAGGTTGTGCTTGACCTTGTTCTCGTGACCGGAGTATGTGTTGACGACGTACCAGCGAAACATGCGGGCTCCTAGAGGGCCTCAGGATGATGGATGGACATTTGCGACGCTAGAGAATGAAATTTATGATCTTCTGCGCCACGTAATCGGCGGCACCAAGGTAGATCCCGGCGACGACGACAAAACCGAGCACGACCGCCGTGGCCTGCGAGACCTGCGGGCGATCGGGCCACTGTACGCGCTGCAGCTCCGCCCAGGAGGCGCGCAGGAAAGCAACCGCGCGGGCCGGCAGCGAGCGGCGGTGCTCACGGCGCTCGACCGCACGCTCGGTGATCTGTTCGGGCGCCGCGGTATCTCCGACCGCCAGGCCGTTGCCGTCCCGCGTCCCGCGTCCATTCTCGACGTCGGTGGCAACGCCGGTCGGGTCGGGCTCCGGCGTTGCGGGCTCGGCGGGAGCGGGCACCCCGCCCGCGCCGCGGACGAGCGCGGCGTCGAACTCGTCGACCTCACCCGAGGCGTGCTCGAGCGCACCGGGCACGTCGGCGCGGTGGATCTCGGCGTGCGCGGCCGTCGGCGCACCCCGAGGGGCACGCCGCTCCCGGCGCTGCTTGGCGCGTTTGCGGTCACGGGCCACAGCGCGCTCCCGCGCTAGCGGGTCTCCCGGTGCCCGGTGTGCCGGCGGCACCAGCGGCAGTACTTGCGCAGGGCGATCCGGTCGGGGTTGTTGCGCTTGCTCTTGTTGGTTTGGTAGTTACGCTGCTTGCACTCCTCGCAAGCGAGCGTGACTGCGATGCGAACGTCTCCGCGGGCCATGTGGATCCCAGTCTTCCGTGCGTCGTGATGTGCAAAGTGTTTTTGCTCCAGGCGAACAAAAACCCCGCCTGGCGCGAGGTCTCAGGAAGTCTAGCGCGGTTTGGCCTCGCGGGGGGCGCGCCGCCGGTTACTTCGTACCGCCGCGCAGAGGCACACGGTAGGGATGCGCAACGGCGGCTACAGGCGGCGCAGTCACGAGGCGCTGTCTCCGACACTCACTCCGGCGCCAGCAGGCCGACCTCCGGGAAGTAGGCGCGTACGCGCGCGGGGTCTCTGGTCAACAGCGGCAGCTTCGCCGCCTCGGCGTGAGCGCCGATGAAGAAGTCGGGCAGAGGCGTCGTACGCGGTCCGCCGCGGCGCCGATACGCCTGGAAGGCCTGGGCGACCAGCCAGGCAGCCGCCCACGGAAACCCGACGCGCATCAGGCCCACCCCCTGCAGCGTGCGCTCGAGGTGGCCGCGGTCGGCGAAGCCGACCGCGATCTCTGCATAGATCACCTGGTTGATGGCGAGATCTCCCCGTTCGGCCGCCAGCTCGAGATGGTCTTCCGACCAGGCACGCCAGGGAGAGGGCGCGAGCACGTCCAGCAATACGCTCGAGTCGACGAGCGTGGTCAAGCGCCGTCGCCGCGCGTCAGGTGGAGCACCGCTTCGGCACTCAGCCCACCGTCGGCGCGGTCGCGCAGCCGCGCCACCAGCTCCGCTCCCCGGCCGCGAGGAGTAAGTGGGCGCACGAGGGCGCCGTTTTCACCGTCGACGACCTCAACCTCGGCGCCCGCGCCAAGGCCGAAGCGCTCGCGCAGCTCGCGGGGAATCGTCACCTGGCCCTTCGAAGTGATTCGCATGTAAGGACCGTAGCATCCTTACTGCCCCGCGCCGCTCGACCCGAGCGGGTAGGGCAGCGGGGCCAATTGGCCCACCGTCCACGCCCCGTCTTCGTCGCGCATCGGCATCAAGTATTTCGAGCCGTGCGGGCCGTGGAAGAGCACGAACGCGGAGCTGCCTTTGACGCGCAGCGCGGCGATGCCGCCGACGAGCGGGTCGGCGCGCGTGGCGGCGGGAGCGGACGAGAGCCCCGCGAGGATCTTCCCGCAGCCGCCCCCTCTCTTGGCGCTCTGGCCGAGCCGTTCCAGCTGCGTGCGGGTCGGCGCGGCCAGCAGAGAGCAGGCCTTTGCCCATTCGCCGCCGGCGCGTGCGCGCAGGTAGGCCGCGAGCGCCGCCGTCGCGCGCACCCGTTCGGAGACGTGCGCTTCCTGGCCGTAGTCGGGGATGCTGTTGTCGCCGTGGGCCACGCGGAAGCTGGCGGCGCCGCCCTTCGAGGAGGAGCCGGAGCCGGAGGACGGCGCAGCGGGGGAAGCTTCGGCGGCCGGCGTGGTGGCGGTGCCCGCGGGGGCGCTTGTCGCAGTGGTGGCGGGAGCGGAGCCAGTGCTCGCCGGCGGCGTGGCGGCGACTATGGTGGTCGTGCTCGCTGCTCCGCCGCTGCCGCACGCCGACAGGCCGACCGCGACCGGCGCCAGCGCGAGGGCGAGGGCGAGGGCGCCTGCCGCCGCGCCCCTCACAGGTTGGAGAACGTGGGTTGCCTCACCTCTCAACCCACTTTACCGACTCCGGCGGTGAGCCGCCGCCGGAGCTTGTTGCGGCCGCCCTTCTACTTGCCCCGTCCTTCCGCTTGCCCTTGCCCTTCCGCTTGCCCTTGTCTTTCTTCTTCTTGTGTTTGGTCTTCTGCTTGTGTGTGGTCTTCGCCTTCCCGCAGCCGGTGACCGCGATCTTGGTGGTCTGGTTGAAGGTGGCGCCGTTTTGGGCGATGAAATCGGTGGGCATCGCGAGGTTCTTGGCGGTGCAGAGGTTCCCGAGGGCTGTGAGCGCGCTGTAGGGGCCCTCGGGGAGATTCAGTTCGAAGCTCGTAACGGGCTGGTCGGGGACGGTCTTGAACGTGCTCGAGGTGACGCCGGCTTTGCTGATGAACGTGTCGCCGACGAGATCGATCGTGACGCCGTAGCCCTGCAGGACGACAATCAGGTTCGGGAACGCTTCGCCGCCGTTTGAAACGAAGTACGCCGGGCCTTCAAGCGGGACAGGAACCAGCGGCGTGAGCGCCTTTCCATGACCGACAATCGACGCAGCCGGACACCCCGCGGGGTCAGCATCGAACTGCGCAGCGGTACAAGCTTTCTGCAGCGTCGTCAAGCGCGACGGCAGCCGCTTGGGGAGTTCGACTTTGACCTGCTTGATGTTCGCTTGGCTCCCGAACGGCGCGTTCGGATAGGTCAGCTTCGCGGTCAGGCTCGCACCGTCAGCGCGGCTCGTCTTCGCGGCAGTCGACACCGAGAATTTGGGTTCGAACTTCAACGCCGCGCAGTTGGTGACCTGGAACGGCGTACTGATCGTACTTACGCCGCCTTCGCTGAGCTGCAGCGTGCCCGTCAGGGACATCTTGTCGCAGTTCGTTGGGTTGAACTGGAAGTTCCCGCGTGTCGTCGTCGCGTTCACGTGCTGGATTTCCAGAGGGATCCCTTCAATCGATGTCGGGATCGAGTCCGGGGACCCGGGCGGGTCCGTCGTGATCGTGATCGCGGCAGTCTGCGGGTTCAGTTCGATCTTGCCCCGCACGACCACACAATCACACGGGGGATGGTTGTTCTTCGTGTCCGCCAAGTCGAACGGGCCGGCCTTCGCGGGCACCTCGAACGTGATCCCGAACGGCGCGCAACCCGCTTCCCCGACCGTACAGCCACCATGACCGTTGTACGGGCCCGTGAGATAGAACCTTCCGCCGGTGACCGTGAACGGGTCATTACCGACACCAACACCGATCGTCGCTTCGCCGACCTTGCTGCCTTCCCCGCACAACCCTTCATTAGCCTGCGGTTCGGGGCACAGTTCGACACCCGTCAACACACCCGACAGGCCGGGCGGCAGTTTCGCTTCGATCGACTTCAAGTTCTGTTCGCCGTCTTTACGGCTCATCGTCACCGTCAACGGCGAGAACGCACCCGCCTGAATATTCGTCGCACCCGCATTCACAGACGGGCTGAACGGCAACGTCGCACCCGGGCACGGGCCACCACCCGGACCATGATCAATACTAAACGACGATTCCGAAGTCACCGGGCCATTGCCGTCCCACGGCGTGAACACCGCCGTCGTCGTATACGTCCCGCACCGCGACGGAGTCGCCAACGGCGCGCGTTCCCCACCGAAGAAATGCAGTTCGAGGTTTTCAAACGGCACATCCGGAGTATTCTTGAACGTCGTCACGATCTGCCCCGTATCCGGGTTCAACGACACTTCACCCGCTAGCTTGATCAAACTCCCCGAAAACGGGTCTTCCGCGACGATATACATCGCCACCAGACTCTCGAACGGGTTGCTGTCCTGTGACGCCAGATACACCGCGCCTTCCAATTCGTGTTCCAACAGCGGCGTCTTGATTTTCACCGTCCCGATCTTCGACCCGTTCGGACAGAAGTTGGACCCCGGCGCAAGCAGGCCCGCCAATTCCGGCGTAAACGTGCTCCACTTCACACCCGGTTCGTATTCCTTGTTCAATTCTTCCTGCCCCTTATAACCAATCTGATCACCAGGACTCCCCAGCGCACCTTCCGGCAACGCGCCAGCGTCAGACGAGCACGCTTCAAGGCCATCCCCACCCGCCGGGTTGATCGCAACCCCTTCGGGCAGCGCCACCGTCGTGTCCCTGAGCGCCGACTCCGCCAGACCATTAGGGTTCAACGCGGCGGTCTGCGGGACGTGAACGTTCACCGTCAGCCCCGAAGATGTGCTCGCGTTGCTGCCGTCCGGCTCGACGCCGATTTCCGCCGGGAACTTGAGCTTTGAGCAGCCCGTCAGCGCGACGGGCGTACCCGCCGCGTTGTGCGTGACCGCGCTCTTCGTCGCCCACTTGCCCGGTTCCGCCCACGACTCCACTTCGATCGTCGAGCGCAAGGGGCCGTGGCAGCCGGTCGGCAGCGTCAGGAAGGCTTTTTCGCCGAGCGGTTCCCTTTCGTATTCGCCTGCTTCGCCTGGATGGGCGAGTTCTGTGCACCCGGTATAGGTGTACTTACCGGTTCCCTGCGGCACCTTCACGCAAGGGGCAAGAACACCGGAGAGCACCGCCCTGCTACTGAGGACGGGCGCCGCCGGCGGCGCTTCCGTAACCGACACCTGCACGGGATAATTGCCGCCCGGGAGAACCCCATTGTTGAGATACAGCAGGGGTATGAAGAAATTGGTGCCAAACTGCAAAGCCACGCCGCGCACGGGCGCCATGGCATAGAGGCTGCTCGCGAGTTTCGCTTGACGAGCCGCGTTTTCTGACCAGATCAGGGTCAGCCTGCCCACGCGCGCTTCGGCTGGGCACAATTCGACAGCAGCTGTAGCAAGTTGCTGTCCGGTGCAGTGTTGGGAGGGCGCATTGGGGTCGCCGACGAAGCCAGGGGGCAGATCGATCTTGACATTCCGCAAAACGCCGTCGGGCAGCCGAATGTACGGTGAGTCAGCATTCGATTCCACGCGCGCGAAGTGCGAGTTCAGTTCAAAGTAGTCAACGAACTGGAACGGATGCGAGCCCGCCTGCGTGTCAGGCGTACCGTCTTCGTTCAGGAAGCTGATTTCATAGTTCTTGATGCCGAAGCCGACGCCCTGCGTCGCTAGCATACCGCTACCCTCACCCGCGCCGTTAGTGCTGCTCACGACGAGGCGGAAATGGTAGAGTTCACCGGCCACAAGGCCTTCGAGCTGCGCGGAGACCGCCACCGGGCTGCTTCCTTCTCCGATCTCGCCCGGCGTCTGCTTGCACGGCACGCTGTGGTCGTAGGGGCCTTCGCCGTATTCGTTGGTGAGGGCGTACTCGAACTTGCATTCGCTGACGGCAACGTCGCGCGGATCGACCGTGCCACTCAGGCTTGCGGCTTCCCTGGTCAAGTCCGTTGGTTCGCCGACGGTAACGGCCGGGGCGTCGCTGCCGAAGACATAGACCTTGCCGTTGGCCGGGTTTGAGACGTACACGTCCCCGCTCGCGCCGTTCACGGCGATCCCGCCCTGGCCCGAAGTCCCCGAAAGTTCGCCCGAGCCGAAGCGCGCGACTAGCGTGCCGGCGCTTTTGCCCTCCTCGCTGTCGCGGTTCATCGCGCCCGTGTCCCACTCGGCCACGGAGGATTGATCGTCTGCGTAGAGGTGGCCGGTCGCGGGGTCGACGGCCACCGCGACGTCGCCCGCTTCGCCGCTGTCCACGCGGCCGAGCGGGGAGAGTTTCTGCCCGAACTTCTCCGTGCACGAGCACGACGGTTCGTACATCGGGTAGTCATCGCCCGTGGCGGAGACGGCGAAGCCGTGGGCCTTGGGTTCGCTGAAGATGCCATCCCCACCGTCGATGTTCTGCCTACGCCATATCTGGCTAGCAATGTTCACGCCCGCGCTGTCGACTTCGTCGATCAGCAGTTCACCGTCCGGTGTGTTCACGTCGACGTGCACGGTGCCGCTCCCGTCGACGCCCAGCCCCAGCAGTTCGCGGTGGGCGGAGCCGGTGGATGGTGTGAAGCCGCCGATCTGGCTCAGGTACCTGCCTTCGGCGCTGAACTTGTCGATCACGCCGTGGCCGGAATCCATCACGTACAGGTCGCCGGCCGAGGGGTCGAATTCTTCACAGGCCTTGCCGGTGAGCGCCGGGGTGTGCCGCACGCAGGCGTTGTCGACCGCGATCGCCGCGGGGCTGCCATACAGCGAGGGGAACGAGAACGATTCGGCGGGCGTGTCAGCTCCCTGGAGCGTGTTCCCGGGTGCTTCCTTGGAGCTCACGGGGAAATTGAAGTCGACCGGGGTGCCGTTGGCATCGAACTTGTAGACCGTGTCATCGCCGATCGCAGCCACGTACACATCGTCAGTGGATTCGTCAACCGCGATGCCGTTCGGGTTTTCAAAAGAGCCGGAGCCCGTTCCGAATTCACGCCGGAATGGGTGCGCTTCGCCGGCGAGCGCCGGGGACGCGCCCGCTCCCAGCACCACGATCACAGCGACCGCGAGCGAGAGTGCCGTTGGGATTCTCCTGGAGCGCGTCATCACTTACCCCTCCTGTTGGCGCGGGCGGACTTCTTGGCCTTCTTCCCCGTCTTTTTCACACACTTCCCTTTCTTCTCGACAAAGCCCTTCTTGCACTTCACGGGCTTCGCCTTGGGCGTCGCCTTCAGCTTGGCTTCGGACGGTTCGAGGTTGCCCACACCGGAAAACGTCTGGCTCGCCGGCGCACCATAGACCGAGGGCTGCGGCGCGACCGCCGCACGGCAGGCATCGGCGGTCGTGCACAGCGGCGGAGAGGACGGTTCGGCGAAGCCCCCGTCGACGCGCGCATCGTAAATGACGATCTGCCCTGGCTGATTGTCCTGCGGCAACAGCTGCTGGTTAGAGCGGAAGAACACGTCACCGCCGCTTTCGCTCACGTCCTCCAGGTTCGATTCAAAGGAGCTCGTGCCGCTCGAGATCAGGTACACGTGGCCTCCCACGTACTCGTAGACGTTGAGCACGCCGTTCGTATCGGAGGGCACCAGCGCTTCCCCCGTTTCGAAGAACACCTGGCCGGCGTCCGTCAGCACGTGCCGGCTCCGGAAGATTCCTAAGTATTCTCCCTGGCCGCCCGGGAACTGCACCACACCGCCTCCTGCGACCGGGGGTTCCCCCGAGGGGTTGCACGAGGCGCAGACCAACTGCCCTGTGGCAGCGCTGTACAGGAAGAGCTCCCTGACCGCGGCTTCGTCCGTAGGCGCGACGTTGTCATAGCCGGTCAGGCTCTCGCGAGATTCGAACGAAAGCCACTTGCCGTCGGGCGAGGCCTGCTCGCCTTCGAACCTGGGCGACCCGCTGGAGGGAACGTCGGTGGCGATGAACGTCGTCTGGTTGCCGTTCCACAGATACAGGTTTTCCTTCCCGGCTTCCGCGCCTTCGACGACGGTCTTGCCTTCGCTGTTCGTGAATTCCCTCGTGTTGGACGCAAGCACGCCCTTGGCGACGAAGTAGACGTCGGAGCTGTCCTGGCCGCCGAGCGGCGTGACGCTGAGCACGTCAGCGTGTTCGCTCCCCGCGGCGACCGTGAGGTCGGTCAATTCGCATTTGCTCGCGCCTTCGGGCAGCACGCACTCGTACAGGTCAGGTTCTTTGGATTCCGCCGTCGAGCCGGCCGTGAGCTTGCTTTCATCGAGGAAGAAAACCTCCGAACCATCGGCGGTAGCGGCCTTGAAGGAGCCGCCGCCGCCGGGGCCAGGCGGCCCACCCTGTTTTTCGTCGATCTGGACGGTGCGCTGCCCGTCGATGCGGTCATACAAGGCGCCGCCGTAGGTGAAGATGACGTGCGAGCCGTCGCTTGAGACCGCACCTTTGACGGTCTTGTACGTATCAGTCCTTATTTCTTCTGCCGGAAGCGATCCGGTGACCGCCGTGCCTTCCGGCAGCCAGCTCACCAGCCGCAGCGCGCCTTCGTCCCATTCATACAGGTTTTCGACGCCGTACCGCGCGCCTTCGGCCAGGGGCGAGGTCTCCGTGAAGATCACGTGGCTAAGGTCCGCGGAGGCGGCCTTGAAGTGCGCGTCGGCTGGCGTCACGCCCGACGGCGGGACGTTGACAAGCTGGTAAACGCCAGTCGCATTGTCGCGCACCAGCAGGTTTTCATAGCCTACCGGTTCGCCGCTCACGACCTGATGGCCTTCGGGATTGCACGATTCCGGGTTTTCCCCAGGATTGGAACTGGAAGCGCCTGACCCTCCACCAGCCAGCATCACATCCTTGGTGAGCTGTTCCGAATAGGCGTACACGGGTTGGAATTCCTGGCAGCCCACCCCGTCATAGGATCCGAGCGGCATGATGTCTTCCTCGATCCAGCCGCCCGCGCCACGCGTCGCCACGTAGTATTCGCCGCCGGTGGGCGCGCCCGGCTGCGGTTCCTGGGCGTAGAGCGTCAGCGCTTCGCCATCTGCGGCGGCCATGCTCGAGTACGCTGTCCTCGTCCGATTGTCGAACTGGGATGAGGTCTTGACCGGCGGCGTCACAAGCTCGTAGGCGCGGCAGTCAGGCAACCTCTCGGAGAAGCCGCCGCGCAGCTGTTCGTTGGGACACGCCGCCTGTTCGGCGGTCAGCGTGGTGACGGTTTGGTCGGGGCCGTAGACCGTTCCCACTTCGTTGCTCGCCACGACACGGTAGTGGTAGGTGCTCCCGGGCGCGAGGCCGCTTGCGGCCGCCCACACCGCGTGCGCTTCCAGCCCTTCACCGACGCTTCCTTCTGGGAAGGGCGTCGAGCTGCCGTATTCAGTCGTCGTGCCGTATTCGAAGCGGTAGCTCGTCTGGATGCCACCGGGGCTGACGAGCGCGCCGAGCTTCACTTCGGAGGCGCCGACTTCGGCGGTGAGCTCCCTGTCGACGACAGGCGCGACGGGAGGCCCGAACACCCAGACGGCGCGATTTGGGCCGTCGGTCACGTATACACGCCCGTTCGCTTGATCAACCGCGACCATGTCGAAGAAGCGATCCGACCCGCCATGAGTTTCGCCGAAATGGCCGGCCCCCACATCGGCGAGCTGCCTGCCTTCCGCGCTGTACTCGACGAGATGGACGCAGGGCGACGGCTTTTCGCCGCACGGGACCGCGTTGTTCTGGACGACCGCGAACACGTCCCCCTGCCCGTCGAGTGCCACCGAGAAAACGCCTTCGCTTTCGATTCCCACGGGCTTGCCGTTCACTTCCACAGGCGCGCCGCTGGAATCGAGCTCCACGATCCTGTCGCTGCCGGCAACCCACAGGTTGCCAGAGGAGTCGACCGCGACCGCGGTCGGTTCCGTGAGCGCACCGGCGCCGGAGCCCGTGAAGGTTTTCAGCAGCGTGCCGCTCGGGCTGTACTCGAGCACCTCGTTTTCCAGGGGATTCGGCACGTACACGTTGCCTTTCGAGTCGGTGGCTATCTGGACGTCTGTTACCAGGCCGCTGAAATTGTGTGACGAGGACACTTCAAACGGAGTTCCCACCGACGCGCCCGTGTTGGGGTCGTAGGCGAAGATCTTCGCCGCGCCCCCGAGGAGGACTTCTTGGCCGAGCACGTACACGTCGCCGTTCACCGGGTTCACCGCAACACCCGAGTTGTACTCAGACCCAAACGGGGACGGCGGCGAGAGCAAGCTGCCTGAAGGACCGAGCTTGACCACCGGCGCGGAGGCAAACCCTTCCCCGAAGAGACCCGACACGAACAGGTCTCCAGAGCCTTCCACAGCGACGCCAACCGCGCTCGTCTCCTGCGCGCTGAACGATTCGTAGAGGATGAGCTTGGGCGGTTCGGCCTGGGCCACGGTGGCGAAGATCGCAAGGACGCCGGCAAGCGCACAGAGAAGCCCACAGAGCGAAGCCATGATCGTCAACCCAAGTCTGCGAGCACTCATTGCACCATCTCCTCGTGTAAATAGCCGACACCACGCAGCGACGTTCGCCGCCTCTGTCCCTCTCGAACTCACGCGGACAACAGCTCCCTCATCGAAGCGCACCCGGTTACCTCTCCCTCAGAAGGCCCCTGACAAATGCAGCTGGTAAAGCTCGACCGCGAGAGGTCAGACCCAACCAGACCCTATGTTTGCTTGAAACACCCCTCCGACCATGCCAACCGCCAGGGCAAGGACCACTATACGCATAGTGCGGGATAGTTGTCAAGTCCCTATTGCGGCTGTCCCCACCCGCCGATACTTCGCTCCAACCGGAGCGCCCGCGATGATTGGGCCTTCGTCGGCCCACCACTTTCAAAGCCAGCCCCAAGGAGGCCCCATCATGCAGCTGCCCGAGCCGATCCCCACCGCGATCAAAGACGAGAGCTTCGCCGGAGTCACCTACCACGTGCGCGGCGAGCTGGTGCCCGAGCTGCAGGTCGAGGTCGGGACCGCCGCGGTGATGTTCGAGCACCACGTGCTGCTGTGGAAGGAGACGCGAGTGAACATCGAGCTGAAGAAGCTGCCAGGTGGAGTGAAGCGCAAGCTCGCCGGGTTGGAGTTCTTTGTCACGCGGACCTCCGGCGCCGGGCACATCGCCTTCTCGCGCGACTCGCCCGGGCAGTGCGTGCCGATGCACCTGCGCCAGGGCGAGGGGCTGGACGTGCGCGAGCACCAATTCATCGCCGCCACCGACAACCTCGATTACAGCTTCGAACGGATCAAGGGCGTGCGCAACATGCTGGTCGGGGGATCGGGCATCTTCATGGACAAGTTCCGCGCCACCAACGGTGATGCGCTCGTGTGGCTGCACGGCCACGGCAACGTCTTTCTCGTCGAGCTCGGCGCCGGCGAGCAGCTGGACGTCGAGGCGGGCGCCTGGCTGTACAAGGACCCCTCCGTCACGATGGAGGCGGTCACGATGGGACTCAAGACGGGGCTGATGGGCGGCGGTGGCAAGCTCACCTGGAACCGCTTCACTGGGCCCGGGCGCCTGGCGATCCAGACGCTGTTCATCTCGCCCGCCGAGGGTGAGGAAGTGAACGGCGGTAATGCCCAGGCCGCCACCGCGGGCGGGCTCGCCGGCGCTCTGATCGGGGGACTCACGCGGGGGTAGACGCGACACGGCTCAGCGCCCCGTCTGCACACGGATCGCCCGCTGCACCTCCTCGCCCTTGGCGGTGAGGCTCCAGGCGTTGGCTGCCCCGCGGCCCCGCTGGTGCTGGCCGTTGGCGATTAGCTCTAGATGTTCCAGGCGGTGCAGCAACTTGGAGATCTGACCCTGGTCGGAGATGCCGGCGGCATCGGCGACCTCGCGGCTGGAGGGCGCGGAGCCGCGCTCACTCAGCTCGGCGATCGCGAGCATCACCCGCAGTGTGCGGTAGGTGAGGCGCATGTCCAGCCCACGCAGCGGGTCGGGCGCCGCGACGGGGCGCGTGCGCGCTCGCGGCGCGCGACGACGCAGCTCCCGTTCGGCGGCCTCGGAGCCGCGGTAGGGCAGCACGACGATTCCCATCAGCTGGCCCAGCAGCCCTGTCAGTGGCTTGGAGTCGGGTTCGTACAGACGCGCGTGAGTCACCGCGAGCACCGCGCCGACGGCACCTTCGGCGACGATCCGCTGGGGGCGACGGCCCGGGCCAGCGGGCCGCGCGCCGCCCTCGTGGACAACATCGATCAGCGCCTCCACGACGCGACCGCGGCGCTTGAGCACGTGACGGTCGGCTGCCAAGGCGTCGACGATCAGCAGCCGGCCGAGCGCGGGCTCCGCGTCGAGGAAGCCCAGCGCGGCGCCCAATCCAGCGCGGATTTGCGCCTCCCAGATGTCGTCCCCGTTCGCGCCGGCGCTCTGCGCCGCCGCCTCGTACGCGGGCAGCACGGCCGCGGCGGCGCGTTCGATCGCCTGCTCGAACGCCGCAAGCAGGCAGTCGTCGCGATCGTCGAACAGTTCATAGAAGGTGCGCCGGGAGACGCGCGAGCGCTCCACGATGTGCGCCACCGTCACTGGGGCGACGCCGTGTTCGGCGACCAGCTCGGTGATCGCCGCGAGGGCGCGTGCGCGTTGGAGCTCACCCACCCCTTTGAGGCCAAGCACACCGCCGTCCGTCGCGATCGCCACAGCCTCCACCGGCTCCGGCTCCTGCTGCTCCTCCCTGCGCCGCTCCTCCCTGCGCTTGCGAGCTTCACCCACGCTGCGCCCAGCGACTCGCGTCGCGCTTGTCCCTCTCGTCGAGCTCATCGTCAGACCGCCCCTCATACAGTGACCCGGTCCCTCTCCCAGAAGCAGGGCCGCTTCTCTGTGCCGTTCAAGTTGGCCTTCGAGGCCCACCCGAAACCGGGACTATGTTTGTCTTTTGCCTACCCGATTGTCCATTGACAACATCAGGTAAGGATCACTATACGCACAGTGCGAGGTAGTTGTCAAGTCCTCCGCCTCCTCCGCCTACCGGCCACTACATGCTTCGCCTACTGATACGCCGCGACCACCGCGACGATCGCATAGATCGCCGCCAGCGCCCAGCCCTCGAAGGCGGCCGCCTCGCCATCGCCTGTGACCTGCCACACCGCGATCGTCATCAGGCCGAGCGCCCCGATGTAGATCGGTTGCAGCGCGAATGTCAGCTGCGTGGGGAGCACCAGCGAGATCAGCACCAGCGCCGGGAACAGGAAGGCGGCGATCTGCGCCACAGAGCTCTTGACGACGGCGATCGCGAGGTCGGCCTTGCCGCGCGCCGCCAGCGTGATGCCAGCGAAGTGCTCCACCGCGTTGCCGGCGATCGCCACGATCACGAGGCCCGCGAACGCGGTGGAGATGTGCAGGATCTCGATCGCCGGGCGCAGCGCACTGACAAACCACTCCGAGACGAAGCCCGCGCCGATGCCCGCCGCCACCAGCAGCACGAGCGACGCGCGCAACGAGATGCGCGCCTGTTCCAGCGGCGGCTGCGGCGCACGAGCACCCGTGGCGCTGGCGTTGGGCCGCAGGTAGGGCACCAGCCACGTCGCGTACACCCCCAGCAGGCAGCAGGCGCCAACCACGGAGATCGCGTCCACGTGCGCGCCGGCGGCGCTGCCGGAGCTGAGCGCCAGGCCGATCAGCACGATCAGGAAGACTGTCACCAGCAGCAACGTCGTCGCGTCGTTGGGCAGGCGCGAGGAGAAGCGCATGATCCCGTCCGGCGCCTGCCGCGCGCCCGCTACGATCGTCAGCCCCAGCACCAGCAGCGCACTCGCCAGCAGCGAGCCCACCAGCGCGGTCTGCGCGACCACGAGGTCTCCCGCTTTCAGCGCGAACACGACCACCAGCAGCTCGGGCAGGTTGCCGAGCGTCGCTTGCAGCACGCCGGTGGCCGCCGCGCCAATGTGCTCGCCCAACTGCTCGGTCGCCAGCGACACTGTCCACGCCAGGCCGGCCAGCGCCAGCGTCGCCAGCACGAAGCGGGGCACCGCCGCCCACACACCGTAGTTGGCCGCGCCTGCCAACGCCACCAGCGCGGCCACCACCGCCAGTAGAAGGCGCTCCAGTTTGGTAAGGCCCGCCATGGCGCCGGGCGAGCATAGAGGGTGGCGCAGCTAGCGGTACGCTGCCGGCGTGCGTCTCGCCACCTTCAAGCCGCCCGGCAGCGAGGCCCCGCGCGCCGGCACCGTCGCGGACGACCGCGTCACCGCGTTCGCCGATGAGCGCCTGACCGTGCTCGACGTGCTGGGCAGCCCGGCGCTCGCGCAGAGTGCGGCCGCACTGGGCGGGCCCGGCGGCAGCGGGCCGTCGTGGCCGCTGGCGGAGGTGACGCTGCTGGCGCCGGTGCCGGCGCCGCGGGCGATCTTCGGGATCGGCCTCAACTACGCCGACCACGTCGCCGAGACCGGCGGCGAGCCGCCCGCGCAGCCGCTCGTGTTCATGAAGCTGCCGGCCTCCGCCGCCCCACCGAACGCGCCGGTGCGCTGCCCCGCGGTGGTGCGCCGGCTCGACTACGAGGGCGAGCTGGCGATCGTGATGGGTGCCGACGGGCGCATCGCCGGGTATGCGGTGGCCGACGATGTCAGCGCGCGCGACCTGCAGGGCCGCGAGCCGCAGTGGACGCGCGCCAAGGGCGCCGACGGCTTCTGCCCCTACGGCCCCTGGGTGACCACCGCCGAGGAGGTCGCCGACCCCCACGCGCTGCACCTGCGCACCTGGGTCAACGGCGAGCTGCGCCAGGACTCAAACACCTCCAACCTGATCTTCAAGGTGCCCGAGCTGATCGCCTTCATCTCCGAGACCTGCACGCTCTGCCCCGGCGACCTAATCCTCACGGGCACACCCTCGGGCGTCGGTCTGGGGCAGAACCCACCGTCGTTCCTAGCCGCGGGGGACGTCGTGCGCGTAGAGATCGAGGGGCTGGGAGTTATCGAGCACGGGGTGGCGTAGGCGCCCACACCCCGCCAGCGGCAACGCCCCTCAGTGGCTGTCCAGCACCCGGTCGATCAGCCCATACTCCAAAGCCTGCTCGGAGGTGAAGAAACGGTCGCGCTCCATGTCGCGACGGACCTCCTCCTGAGAGCGGCCGGTGCACTCAGCGTAGATTTCGTCGATCCGCTCGCGCACCTTGAGGATCTCGCGCGCATGGATCTCGATGTCCGTCGACTGCCCTTCAAAGCCGGCGGAGGGCTGATGGATGAGGATGCGCGAGTTGGGCAGGCAGGCACGCTTGCCTTTGGTGCCGCCCGCCAGCAGCAACGAGCCCATCGACATCGCCACGCCAACGCACATCGTCTGGATGTCGGGCTTGACGAAGCGCATCGTGTCGTAGATCGCGAGGCCAGAGTAGATCGAGCCGCCAGGGGAGTTGATGTAGATCGAGATGTCCTTCTCGGGGTCGTCTGCCTCGAGGTGCAAAAGCTGCGCCACGACGAGGTTGGCGACCTGGTCTTCGATCGGGGTGCCGAGGAAGATGATCCGCTCGTTGAGCAGACGCGAGTAGATGTCGAATTCGCGTTCGCCGCGCGCGGTGCGCTCGACGACCATCGGGACGAGTTGCATGTCCATGGGCGTCACCCTATCGATTAACGGTGGTCATTCCCTGCGGGTCATAGCGATCCCCCGTGGCGGGCGGCACCGCGGCGGCGATCCGCTCGGACTCCTCGGAGCTCAGCCGCACGTCGGCGGCGGCGAGGTTGTCTTCGAGGTAGGAGCGGCGCTTGGTGCCGGGGATCGGCACGATCTGCTCGCCGCGGGAGAGCACCCACGCCAAAGCGAGCTGCGCGGGAGTGCACCCCTTCTCGGCGGCTAGCTCGCGGACGCGTTCGGCGAGCACATAGTTGCGCGCGAAGTTGTCCTCGCTGAAGCGCGGGCCGTAACGGCGAAAGTCGCCCTCCTCGATCTCCTCGCGCGAAGCGAAGCGGCCGGCGAGGAAGCCGCGGCCGAGGGGCGAATAGGCAACCAACGCGATCCCGAGCTCGTCGAGCGTGGGCAGGATCTCCTCCTCCAGGTCGCGCGTCCACAGCGAATACTCGCTCTGTACGGCGGCGATCGGATGGACGGCATGCGCACGCCGGATCGTGGCGGCGCTCGCCTCGGACAGCCCGAGGTGGCGAACCTTGCCCTGCCGCACGAGCTCGGCCATCGCGCCAACCGTGTCCTCGATCGGCGTGTTGGGGTCCACGCGGTGCTGGTAGTAGAGGTCGATGTGCTCGACGCCAAGGCGCCGCAGCGAGCCTTCGCACGCTTCGCGCACATAAGCGGGGCTGCCGTCGACGCCGCGTTTCGGCGGGGGGCCCGGATCGAGCTTGATCCCGAACTTGGTTGCCAGGAAGACCTCGTCGCGGCGGTCTGCGATCGCGCGGCCAACCAGTTCCTCGTTGGTGTGCGGCCCGTACATGTCGGAGGTGTCGAGAAAGTTGCAGCCGAGCTCCAGCGCGCGCTGGATCGTCGCGACCGACTCCGCTTCGTCAGTTGCGCCGTAGAACGCCGACATCCCCATGCAGCCCAGCCCGATCTCTGAAACCTCCGGGCCGGCGGGCCCCAATGTGCGCCTGTTCATCCGCGATCCCTCCTTGCCGACATAATCTCCAAGAGGGCGGCGCAGCCAGCCATAGTTGGTGAGCCAGGCCCCTCTCCTTCCGATCTCATGTTCCCCCTGAACCTACCGAACATCCTCACCGTGCTGCGGATCATGCTGGTGCCGGTGTTGGTGGTGGCCTTGCTCGGAAACACTTCCCAGGGAGACGTGCTGGCCGCGGTGGTGTTCGCGCTGGCGTCGCTCACCGACTTCGCCGACGGGTATCTCGCGCGCACACGCGGCTCGATCACGACCTTCGGCAAGCTGATGGACCCACTCGCGGACAAGCTGCTGATCGTCGCCGCACTGCTGTCGCTCGTCTCGCTGGGGCGCTTGGCGGCGTGGGTAGCGATGGTGATCATCACCCGCGAGCTGGCGGTGACGGTGCTGCGCCTCGGCGCCACTCAAGCGGGCGTCGTGATGGCGGCGAGCATGTTCGGCAAGGTGAAGACCTGCATGCAGATCGCCGCGATCCTCGCCGTGATCGCGGTACACGACAAACCACTGTGGGTGTCGGTGCTGCTGTACGCCACCGTGCTTGTGACGGTGCTCTCAGGTCTCGACTACTTCTTCGGCATCCGCCGGCGGATGGCACAGGCGCAAGCGCTCACCCCTCCTCGTTGAGCCACTCCTCCAGCGTGGTCTGGTGGGCGGCGGGCGAACCCGAGTCGATCTCATCGCGCAGCTCCGCCAGTAGCCCGTGGCGTTCCGCGACGACGTTGTGCTGGTGGATCGTCTCAAGGTTCTCTTGGCGCGCGGAGACGAAGCTCGCGCCGTCGAGCTGCGGGAAGGACGCCACCACGCTCGCCACCATCTCGCGCACGCAATCCTCCACGAAGCGCGGACGACGGTGGGCCTTCTCGACGACCTCCACCTCGTCGGAGCGCTTCATCAGCTCGTAGATCTCCGAGGACATCGATCCCTCCACTATCTGCAACAGCGTCTTGGCGTCGATCTCAGCGGCGCAACCCTCCAGAAAGCCGATCCGCAAGGTTCCTAGGCCGCGCTGGTTGTGGGTCGCGATGGGCACCTGGGCGAGGATCCGCTCGATCTGCTCCTCCGAGAAGCCCTCCTGCTCGGACAGCCGCACGCGGGCACGTGCGGCGATCAGCTCCTGCGCGCAGGGACAGGCGGTGATCCCCGTGGCGGAGACTCCCACCATCTGGCGGGTGCCGCGCTCGAGCGCCACCGCGCGGCCGTGCAGCGTGTAGATCTCCTGGGTGGGGCGGCCAGATACTGGCGCAGGCTTGTGCTCGGGGTAGCGCGCCTGCACCGTCACCTCGGCGCGCGCCGCCCCCTGGCGGGAGCGCACGAGCTCGGCGATGTCGCGTGCCAGCGTCTCGGCGCGGAACTGCGACTCGTTGAGCACCACTTCGCCGATCGCCTCGTTGACGACCTCCTCGAAGCGCGACATGTGCGCCCCCTTCTGATTGTGGCTGAGGTCGACGAAGCACTCCAGGCGCGCAAAGAACAGCTCGTCGCGGATGCGCACCACCTTCTCCACGCCAGTAACCCCAACCCGCGAGAGACCGACGCGCACGGTGGGGACGCGAGCCTGCACGTCCTCCTGCGCCAGCGGGGGTGTCACGCGCGTCGTGGTAGGCACCGCCCGTCAGCGTAGTACACCCGGTCCCAGCCGTTGGACGAGCGTCAATGTCGGGAAGCGACGCACAGGAGCCTTGATATCTGGTATCACTCCCCAGATCATTTGGGGCAAGCTCCGCAACGTAAAGGGTCCTAGCGGGTTTGGGCAGGCAGAACCAGTGGAAGTTTCGTAGGAGGAGCAGAGCCGGTGGGAGCGATCACCGAACCGACGCGTAGGAGGCGCGCACGAGCAGGCTGGTAGGGGAGGCGCGGCGGGTGCGGCTTGCCGCGATGGGCGCAGTATGGATCCTGGGGGTCCACAGAGTTGAGCGAAAACGTCGTTGAGTTGGTAGGACGGGAGGTCAGGGGTGGTGGTGGCGCTCTCCAGCCGTCCGCGGCGCAGAGTGCGGTCGCAGCGGTGACGGTTGCGGCAATCGACTCCGGGCCGGCAGCCACAGAGGTGGCGGTAGTCGAAATCGAGGAGCTGCAGACGCTGATCGCCGACGGCCAGGAACGGGGATTTGTGGCCTCCGAGGCGCTCGCAACGGCGGTCGAGGAAGCGGATGTCGCACTCGAGCAGGTGCACGACCTGCTCAGCTACCTGGAGGAGCACGGCATCGAAATCGTGGGTGAGCCCGCCCACGAGCGGCTGGAGCGAAGCTTGAGCGATGAGCCGGACGAGCGCCAGCCGATCCCCCTGCACCGTGCCGAGGCCGCCGACGCCGGCGACGAAGAGGATCAGCAGGTGGGTCTCGACCATGCGGTGGAGCTACGCGGCGGCCTGGACGAGCTGCGCTCGACCGAGCTCGAGGGGGCAGAGACGAGTCTCGACTCGCTGCGGCTGTACCTGCGCTCGATCGGTCGGGTACCGCTGCTCAACGCCGCCGAAGAGGTGTGCTTGGCGAAGCGCATCGAGCGCGGCGACGTGGCGGCCAAGAAGCAGATGGTGGAGGCCAACCTGCGTCTGGTGGTGTCGATCGCCAAGGGCTACATGGGTCGCGGCCTCACCTTCCTCGACCTGATCCAAGAGGGCTCGCTGGGGCTGATACGGGCGGTGGAGAAGTTCGACTACAGACGCGGCTACAAGTTCTCGACCTACGCGACTTGGTGGATCCGCCAGGCAGTGACGCGCGCGATCGCCGACAAGGGCCGGACGATCCGGATCCCCGTGCACATGGCGGAAAAGCTCAACAAGGTGTTGCACGCCGAGCGCCATCTGATCCAGCAGCTCGGCCGCGACCCCAGCCCCGCGGAGATCGCCACCGAGCTCGACTACCCGATCGCGGAAGTACGCGAGATCCTGCGCATGGCCCAGCAGCCGATCTCCCTGGAGAAGCCGGTGGGCGAGGAGGACGACTCGGCGCTGGCGGACTTCGTCGAGGACATCGCCGCCGAATCGCCGTTCGAGACCGCCTCTGAGTCGCTACGTCGCGAGACCGTGGTGAGGGTGCTGGCGGTGCTGCCCCGGCGCGAGCGGGAGGTACTGGAGATGCGCTACGGCATCACTGGCGGGCGCTCACGCACGCTGGAGGAGGTGGGCCGCGCCTTCAACATCACCCGCGAGCGAGTCCGCCAGATCGAGAACCGGACGCTCAAGAAGCTGCAGACGCTGCCCGAGGCGCAGCTGCTGCGCGAGGCGTCCTGAGGGCGTAGCGCGCTCCGCAACAGCCCCTCTAAACTGTGCGCGCATACCCGGTGGGGTGTCCGAGTGGTTAAAGGAGATCGGCTGTAAACCGATTGGCTCTGCCTACGCAGGTTCGAATCCTGCCCCCACCATGCAAGTACGCCGACAGCGCAACCAAGCCGCGCCACACGCGCCCCGCGCCCGATTGGCCACCACACCAGATCCAACCCGCCCCACCATGATTTGATGCGTCCTTTCGTGCCAACTTAGACGACTGTCTGAAGGTGGTCGGGACGACAAGCCGAACTATGCAGCGATGGCCGAGGAACGAGTCGACCCGCTGGAGCAGGACGGCACGCAGTGCCTGGTGGTGCTGCAACTGCTGCGCGGCGATCATGAGCCGCTGTGGTCACGTGAGGAGCTCGAGGGCGAGCTTTACGACGTTGACCCGGAAGCGATCGGCGTTGCGCTCGAACGGCTGAGCGAACAACAGGTCGTGCAGCAGGAGGGCGAGCAGATATGGGCATCGGCGTGCACGCGGCATCTGGACGTGCTCGGCTTCATCTGTATCTGAGAGTCTCGCCAAGACCCCTAAAGGTCAAGCCCGCCCCGTACATGGACCAACGATATGGTCGGCTTGCATTAGATGTAGAGGGATCGTGGCTTGTCGATAAGCTTAATCAAGTGTTTATCAGTCGGCCGCACAGGGGGAGCGCTTGCAGCGAGAACCCGTGGTGTAGACAAAGGTCTGTAGACCTCTCGTCTGCGAGGCGCCACAGTTAGCGAATGTCCGTGGAGCAGATACGCAGCCAATTCGCCAAAAACCTACGCGCGCACCGCGAGCGCTCGGGCCTCTCGCAGGAGGCACTCGCGGAGGCCTGCAACCTACATCGCACCGAGATCAGCCTGCTGGAGCGGTGTAAGCGCTCGCCGCGCCTGGAGACGCTAGTGATCCTCGCCAGGGGCCTCGGCCTAGCTTCCCCCGCCGAGCTGCTCGACGGCATCCGCTGAGGAGGCCCCTCGCCGGGGCCGGGCACGCCCGTATGCTTCAGCCGACGTGAGGCTGAGGACACGTGAGATTTGACCGCCGGGAGCTCGCGGCGATCTTCGCGGGCGGCGCGGTCGGCGCGATCGTGCGGGTGTGGATCGGCCGGCATTTCGCAAGCGGCGCGGGGGAGTGGCCGTGGGCGACGTTCACGATCAACGTAAGCGGGTCGTTCGCGCTGGCATATTTCGCCACCCGCTTGCAGGAGCGTCTGCCACAGTCGACCTACCGCCAGCCGCTGCTCGGCACCGGGTTCTGTGGCGCCTACACGACTTTCTCCACGATGCAGGTTGAGATCCTCCAGATCGTAGAAGCACACCATTACGGGCTGGCGGCTGGCTACGCGTTCGCGAGCATCGGCGCCGGGTACCTGGCGATCTGGGTGGCCAGCTCGATCGTCCGCCGCACCAGGGTGCTCGCGTGAGACGACGTTTACTCAGATGCGCTCGCTCAACCATCGGGCAACGCCCGGGGCCTCGCGTGAGACGGTGGTTGGGGCAGCCAAGGGTCGCGTCACCGAGGGTCGCGTCATGAGCGCCTGGGTCTGGGTGACAGTCGCCGCGGTCGGCGGGATCGGCGCGAGCGGACGATTTGCGCTTGACTCGTTGATCTCCGGTCGCGCCCGGCGAGGCTTCCCGTTCGGGACCCTCGCGGTCAACACCAGCGGTGCATTAGCGCTCGGTTTGCTCACCGGGCTGGCGGTCGAAGGCAACCTGATGGTGATACTCGGCACAGCCACGCTCGGCTCGTACACAACCTTCTCGACATGGATGCTCGAGACCCACCGCCTCGCCGAGGACGCCGAGCTCCCGGCCGCCGCGCTCAACGCCATGCTCAGCCTCGCCGTCGGCTTCGGAGCGGCGACGCTCGGACATACGCTCGGAGCGCACGTATGAACGAGGAGTGTTTGAAGCTCACAACCTATTTCGGCGAGCGCGACCGTACACCCAAAGGACTGCTGGGCGACGAGTTGCTTGACATCTACGGCGGGCGACACCTGCAGGCGAGTGTGCTGTTGCGCGGCGCCGAGGGGTTTGGGCGCCTGCACCACCTGCACACCGACCGGCTGCTGACGCTCTCAGAAGATCTCCCAGTCGTGTCAGTGGCAATCGACCGGCGTGAGCGGATCGAGTCGACGCTTCAAAGCGTGCTGCAAATCAAGCGTCGCGGCCTGATCACGCTCGAGCGCGCAAGACTGCTCGGCGGCAAGATCGGCGAGGTACGGTTGCCCGAGCAACTCGGCGAGGCGACCAAGCTCACTGTGTACGTCGGGCGCCAGGAGCGCGTCTCCCGCGCGCCCGCGTTCGTGGCGATCGTCGACCTCCTGCATCGTCGCGGCATCGCCGGAGCGACGGTGCTGCTCGGCGTCGACGGCACCAGCCGTGGGCACCGAGCACGAGCACGGTTTTTCGCCCGCAACGCCGACGTGCCGCTGATGGTGATCGCGGTCGGCGCCGGCGAGCAGATCGCCGAGGTGCTCCCCGAGCTCGGCGATCTGCTGCGTGACCCGCTGCTGACGCTCGAGCGGGTGCGTGTGTGCAAGCGCGATGGCGAGCTGCTGGGCACCCCACATGAGCTGCCCGCCACCGACAAGCACGGCCTCTCGATGTGGCAGAAGCTGATGGTGTACAGCTCGAATGCCGCCACCCACGAAGGACATCCCCTGCACCGCGCGATCGTCCGTCGCCTGCGCGAATCGGACGCCGCCGGCGCCACGACGCTGCGCGGCATCTGGGGCTTCCATGGCAACCACGCGCCACATGGCGACCGCTTGTTTCAGACCCGCCGCCATGTACCGGTGCTGACAATCGCAATCGACACCCCCGAGCAAACCGCCCGTTCGTTCGCGATCATCGATGAGCTCACGAACGAGCACGGCCTCGTCACCAGCGAGATGGTGCCCGCGCTCAGCGCAATCGGCGAAACCGAGCGGCGCGGGGGTTTGCGGCTGGCGAGCCACGACTTCTAGCTCGCCAGCGCGCTGTCGGCCGGCGAGGTGATCACGATAGGATTCGTGCTGCGCGCCGACGTAGCTCAGCTGGTAGAGCACCTCCATGGTAAGGAGGGGGTCTCGGGTTCGAGTCCCGACGTCGGCTTGGCGAGAATCTGGCACAGCTAAGCGCTTTCCTCCGGCGCTACGACACGTCCCTTAGAGATGCTTGCCGTGGCTGGCCCTGCCAACAACGCGGAGGTCTTCACCCGACCCTCGGCTGAGGGCCAGGGCAAGAATTTCCTCGGTGCTCATCTCGCCTTCGAGTGTCTGCCTCAGCGAGTCTTCGATCAGCGCCGTCAGCGTGGTGCGGTCAGCCGCAGCCTTCTGCTTGGCCGCCGCGAGCAGATCGTCATCCAGTCGCACCGTCGTCCTCACATAGCGAGCATACCGCCCAGAAGTCGCGGCTCGGACAGGCGCGCGCTGATAACGTCGCCGCCACCGTGAAGCTCCCTAATTTTTACGACGGTCAATCGCGCGAGCTGGCCTTTGGGCACATCAAGGGCGTATGGCGCGATCTAGGGCGCGAAGCTCGCACACGCACCGTTGGCCTGCGGCGAATCGAGGTCGCCGGCGGGCACTTCTCCACCCCCGCCCACGATCATGGAGGCGATGAGGAGATCTTTTTCGTGCTCTCCGGGAGTGGTGTGCTGTGGGAGGACGGCACGACCTACGAGGTGCGCGGCGGCGACTGCATCGTGCATCGGCCACAGCGCGGCGCCCACACCCTGCGCGCAGCCGACGACGGACTCGACTTGCTGGTGTTCGGCGAGCGTAACGACCCCCGCCTGACCGCGCTACCTCGCATCGGGATGGCGTGGAGCTTTCCCCGCTGGGTGGAGCTCGCGGGCGGCGATTCGCCGTTCGCGCGCGAAGCCGCGGCTGGGCCACCCGAGTGCCTCGCGCCGCTTCCCGAGCGACCCCGCCATGTGGTGGCGCTTGCCGACGCCCCCACCGCCTTCGGCGGCGCCGCGCGGCTCCTGAGCAAGGCGGCCGGCGCGCGCTCCAGCGGGCTGAAGCACATCGCTCTGCCCGCCGGCCAGCGTGGTGCTCCGCCACACTGCCATTCCGAAGAGGAGGAGATTTTCGCCGTCCTCGACGGCACGGGCGTACTGCAGCTCTGGCCCCGCGGCGGCAACCCGGCGACGCCCGAGGAGCAACCCCTGCGGGCAGGGGACATCATCTCGCGGCCTGCCGGCAGCGGGGTCGCACATGCGTTGCGAGCCGGCGAGCAAGGTCTCACCTATCTCGCCTACGGCACCCGTCGGCCAAGCGACATGTGCTTCTACCCGGAGACCGGCCGGGTCTCGCTACGCGGGCTCGGCATCGCCCTGGTGGCACCGGCGATCGAATCGCTGTCCTCCTGAGCGCTCCCCACGGCCCGCACATGTTTGCCGGCCACCATCACGATGAGGCCATTCAGGCACGCCACCGTCGCGGCGGCGGTCATCATGTGGAGCCCGTGAGCTCACACCACGATCACGCAGAGGCCACCGGCACGGTCGCGCGTATTCGGCGCACGTTGCTGCGCACGCTCGACCGGCTGCTGCCCGGCGAGAACCCCGCCGGGACCGTGTATGGGACGATCACGGTCGCCGCCTTGCTGGCGGCGGAGAGCAGCCTGCGCGACACCTACCCCGAGACCATCGGCGCGGTGATAGTGGCGCTGCTGGTGTATTGGTTGGCGCACTCCTATGCCGAACTGCTCGGCGATCGCCTCGCAGCCCACACGCGCCTCACGGCGTCCGGGCTTGGACGGGCACTGGGGCGCGACTGGGCGATCGTGCGGGGGGCGGGCGTGCCGCTGCTGGCACTGTTGGTCGCTTGGGTGGTGGGCGCCAGCCAGGAGGCCGGCGTCACGATCGGGCTGTGGGCCTGCGTGGCAAGCCTGCTGGTGTTCGAGCTGCTCGCCGGCCTGCGCGCGCGAGCCCAGCCAGCCGAGCTCGCGCTGGAGCTGTGCGTCGGCGCCGCCATGGGATTCGGCGTCGTGCTGCTGCGAGTGATCCTGCACTGAAACTAATACCCTTGTGCTGGTGGCGGAGACCTCTCCAGTCGTGATCGCCTACGACGGTTCGCCGCCGGCGCGGGCGGCGGTGCACGCGGCGGGCACGCTGTTCGCGCCGGCCCGGGCGATCGTGCTCACCGTCTGGGAGCCCGGCTTGGCGGAGATGATGATCCTGCCGGACGCCACCGGGATGGGCAGCACGATGCTGCCGTTCGACCCCTCGGTCACACGGGAGGTGCAGCAGGCCAGCGAGGAGCACGCGCAGGCCGTCGCCGAAGAAGGGGCAACACTCGCCTGCGAAGCAGGCCTCGATGCCCAGCCACTTGCCGTCGAAGACCGCTCCGAGCCCCCCGACGCGATCGTGGCGGCGGCCGAGGAGCACGATGCGCGGGCGATCGTGATCGGCTCGCGTGGGCTGGGCGGACTGAAGTCCAAATTGCTCGGCAGCACCTCCAAAGGGGTGTTGAGCCGGGCAACGCGCCCCGTCGTGGTGGTACGCCACCCCGACGAGCACTGAGCCAACGAGCCGTAGACATCCGGTGGCTCGCATTACGAGCCGTTTGCGATCAAGCCGGGAAGGTGTCATAGACAGCCGTGCAAGCACCCCGGCAACGACGGCGCTATCCTCAAAAGCACTGTGGTTGCTGGGGAAAAGCCCTGATCGGTCGAGGGTTGACGAGGGCGAAGGGGATTGCGTAGAGTACGCTGTAGACAAAAAATCGCTGACATGGAATTGTCTTGTCTACGAGACACCATGACAGTCGGGGTTTCGAGAGGATGCAGGGAGGTCGAATGTCTGGGTCCAAGGGAGGGAGCTCGGGGCGCTCCGGGAGAGGTGCCGGCAAGTCCGGCGGCGCCCGCAAGTCGACGGTGAATGCCCGCGAGCCCGCCGCTCCGAAGTCGACAAAGACGGGCGCCAAAGCCAAGCAGCCAACGACGGCGAAGATCGTGCCGATCTATGCTCGCCTGCCCCGTGGGCCGCACCCGATCAGCGCGCCCGGCGTAGCCCGCAACCAGCGCATCCGGATCCATGGGGGGATGATTGAGGCGGTGACGACGCGGGGCTACCCGCAGACCAGCGTCAAGCTTGTGATCGGGCTGGCGGGGGTCTCGCGGCGATCGTTCTACGAGCAGTTCTCCGGCAAGGAAGAGTGCTTCATGGCGACGTTCGATCTAATCGTCCACCGCATGATCCAGCGGCTCACCCACACCTACCGGGCCACGGAGGGCGAGGAGTCCGAGCGTATGCGCGCGGTACTGCAGGCTTGGGGTACGGAACTCGAACAGAACCCCAAGGCACTGCGGCTGGCGATCGCCGATGTCCAGACCGCCGGCGCGGCGGGGCTGCGCCGGCTGCAGCAGACCACCGCGGTCTGCGAAGGCATGCTCGCCAACGCCCTTTCCGGCCGCTGCCCGCCCGCCGGCGAGGAGTCCGGGGACGACGGCCCCGCGACAGTGCCCCCGCCCGTGGTGAGGGCGATCGTGGGGGGGCTGCGGCGGGCCACGCAGATGCGCCTGCTCGACGACGACACCGAGGATCTCGGGCCGCTCGTCGGCGAGATGGTGAGGTGGTCGCTGCTGTTCAGGTCGTCCGCGGCGGGTGAGTTGCAGCCACGGCGTGGTGCCTACCCTCCCTTTCCCGAGCAGCTGACGCTCGAGCTCGATGCGTGCGGCGGGGATAGCAGCCGTGGCAGGGTCCTGCGCAGCGCGATCGAGACGGGGCTGCGCGAACGGAAGTTCGCCGACCTCAGCACACCCCGGATCGCCGAAGGTGCAGGGTTGCCATGCGAGGCCGTCACCGAGCTCTACCCGGACCCACGCACCTGCTACCTAGAGGCACTCGACGTGCTTGGAGACGAACTGCTGCAACAGGTCGCCGGCCCCGGACTCGTCTCAGGGGAGTGGTCGACGGCGGTGTGCCGGGCGATCGACACGCTGCTGGCACACCTCGCGGGCAGCCCCGCCCGCCTGATGACACTCACCGTGAAAGCGCTCGAAGCGGGGCCGGCGGCGATCGCGAATGTGGGCGACCTCGCCTACGAGTTGGCGACGCTGCTGACAGAGGGGGCGCCCCATCGCCCGCGCACCAGGATCGCGATCGAGGGGATCGCCGGGGGACTCTGGCACATCCTCTACTGCGAAGCCCTTGCCGGCAGGGGCCACCAGTTGCCGATGCTCTCGGAGTACCTCTCCTACGTCGTGCTCACCCCCTACCTCGGCCCCGACCAGGCGGCTGCCGCGATTGTGCACTCCCGCCCCACCGAGGAAGAGTCGCCTCCGCGGCCGCAAACGCCAACGCCAGCGCCAACGCCAGCGCCAACGCCAACGCCAACGCCAACGCCAACGCCAGCACCAGCACCAGCACCAGCACCAGCACCAGCACCAGCACCAGCACCAGCACCTAGGAACGGTGTCCGCCAACAAGCGGACGAGGAGACCTACCGGCGTTTGGCGGAGCGCCGCTCGGCGAAGTGTGTGAACACGACCCCTACCAGCACGGAGAACACGATTACGACGATCAAAGGCGCGTGACCCTTGCCAAAGATCCAGTTGACCTCAACCTTTTCGAGGTTGAGCACCGCGAATAGGGTCATCAGCACCGCCAGCACCACCATCCCGCCGGTGCGTGCCATCTCCCGGTTGCTGCGCTTGGGCTTCGACGGGGTCTGACTTGACGCGGACATACTCCCCTACCAATGGTAGGGCATGCCGGGGCAGCACCTCCTACCCCGCGGCGAGCTCCGACTTGACCCAGGCGCAGCCACTGGAAAGGTCCTCGACGCCAAGGGCGGCGGCGACGTTGAGCGCCATGCCGTGACGGAAGAAGTCGTCGATCCGCTCGTCCTCGGCATCTGACAGGCGTTGCGCGAGGCCCACCAGCTCGGCGTAGCGGCGGCGCACGCGAGCGCGCACCAGCTCGTCGTCGCAGGCCGCGTAGGACTGGTGTTGGAGCATCAGGTAATCGCGGTCGCTCGACAGCAACTCGACGTACGCCTTGCCCATCGCCTCCAGCGCATCCTCGCATTCGGCTGGCGCCCGCCCCTCGCGGAAGTCGGCGGCGGCGTGCTCGAAGGCGTCGGCGATTCGCTCGAAGCTGCGCTCCAGCGCCGCGAGGAACAGCTCGCGCTTGTTGCCGAACAGCGTGAAAACGTAGGGCTGCGCGACGCCCACGCGGCGGGCGATCCGCTCCACGGGGGTGCCGTGCAGGCCGCCGTGCGCGAACTCGTGCACGGCGGCATCGATCAGCTCCTCGCGGCGCTCCGCCGCGGGCACGCGGGTACGGGCCGGCTCGACGTTCACGCCGCGCCTCCGAAGGCGGGCACTCCGCCGACCCCGCCCTGCCCAGCGGCCTGAGCGGCGGGCTCGGTGGCCGCGACCGCCCCGGCGGGCTCGGCGGCGGCCGGGCTCGGCGCCCCGTCGACCGCGTCGAGACCCGCAACTGTCACCCGGGTCGAGAAGGGCAACGCCAGCACTGCCAGCGCGCCGGCGCCGAGCATCGCCACACCCACCCACAGCGCCGGCGAGAGGCCGTTTACAAACGCCTGCGGGGTGCCGTAGCCGCCGGCGTGGGTGAAGATCGAGGCCAGCACCGCCACCCCCAGCACCCCACCGGTCTCGCGGATCGCGTTGGTGGCACCGGATGCCTGCCCGGCCTCCTCGGCGCGCACGGCCGACAGCACCGCACCGGCGGAGGGGGCAAACACGAGCGCCATCCCGGCGCCCGCCATGATGAAGGGGACGATCATCTCCGCATAGGGCGTGTCCGTCGAGAGGATCGCCGCCAGCCACGCCAGCGCCCCGGCCTGCAGCGTGAGGCCCGAGAGCATGAACGGGCGGCTGCCGAAGCGCTGGGAGAAGACGCCGGCGAGCGGTGCCACCACCATCGTGGCGCCCGTCCACACAAGGATCTTCAGCCCCGCCTGCAGCGGGGAGTTGTGCAGTACATCCTGCATGAACTGAGAAAGGAAGAAGATCGACCCAAACATCCCGAAGTACATTGTGAGCGAAGCGAAGTTGGTTACCGCGAACGCGCGGCGCGAGAAGAATGACATTGGCAGCATCGGCTCGCGTGCACGCCGCTCCCAGGCAACAAACAGCGCGAGCAGGGTAGCGCCCGCGCCCAGCGAGACGAGGATCGTGGGAGAGGTCCAGCCGAGCGACTGCGCGCGCACCAAGCCGAACACGATGCCGAACGCGCCGGCAGACGCGAACGCAAGGCCGGGAAGGTCGAGCGAGCCGTTGGGGCCGCGGCTCTCGCGCAGGCGGGCGGCGGCGAGCGGGAGCAGCACGAGGCCGATCGGGACGTTGATCCAAAAGATCCAGTGCCACGAGATGCTCTGCACCACGGCGCCGCCCACCAACGGGCCGAGCGCCACAGCCGAGCCGGAGACGCCCGACCATACCCCCAGCGCCATCCCCCGCCGAGCCGCAGGGAACGCCTCGGCGAGGAGTGTCAGCGTGAGCGGCGTCACCATCGCGGCGCCCATTCCCTGCAGGGCGCGGGCCGCGACCAGCAGATCGGTGCTGCGCGCCAGCGCGGCACCCGCGGAGGCGGCGGTGAACAGCGAGAGTCCCACCAGGAACATGCGCTTGCGCCCGAAACGGTCGCCGAGTGCGGCGCCGGTGAGTAGCAGCACCGCGTACGCAAGTACGTAGGCGTTCACCGTCCACTCCAGCGACTGGATCGAGGCGCCGAGGTCGCGGTGGATCGAGGGCAGCGCAATCGATACGACGAGGTTGTCGAGCACCACCATAAACAGCGCGGTTGAGACGATTCCGAGGGTCCAGTTGTTCCTGCGCGAGCCGCTCATCTGCCGGCCTCCTTACTTAGTGATTGCTAACTATTTGGAAGATTAGCAGTCGCTAATAATGATGTCAAGGGGTTGGCCGTGGGGCATGGAGGCCCCGCGCCCACGCGCCTGTTCGTGAGCTGAGGCGCGCGGATGCGCACCAAAGACGCCACCGAGGCGCAACCGCGCGACCGCCGCCGTGTTGGCTTGGAGGTGGAGTCCGCGCAGCGGCGAAATACGGAGGGGCAATGATTCGACGGGCGGGGCCGATTGCGTGCGTGCTGGCTCTGGCGGCCTTGGGAGGCGCGCTGCTCGGCGGCTGTGGTGGGGGGACGCAAACCGTGTCGGTCTCCAGCGCCCCCCTCCCGCCCACGACGAGCGCATCCACGGGTGCGCACACCACTTCCACGACGGCCCCCACCACCGCGCCCGCCCACCCCGCGCAAACGACGGCGACCTCCTCCGGCACGGTTACGCAAAGCGAATCGGGCCAGCCCACCAGCACCACGCGCACCGCGCCCGCGCCGGCGTTCGTGCACACCGGGGGGCAAGCCTCCGAACAGGGCACGTCCGGTCCCGTCGCCGCCGCGGCCGCCGTCGTGACGGCGCATGGGTATACGCCCGATGCCTCCACCTATCGCCCCAACCAGACCTTGAGGGTGCTGATCGGGACGCGCACCGGTTCCGCCGACGCTTACAACCAGCGCGCGTTCTTCTTCCTCGACAACCACTACATCGGCACCGACTCCGGCCAGCCCAGCGCCTCCTTGCGCGTCGTCAGCCAGAGCGACACCGAAGTCGCTCTCGCCTACGCGCTTTACCGTCCCCACGACTCCCTCTGCTGTCCCTCAGGCGGGAATGCCACGGTGCGTTTCCAGCTCAACAACGGCCAGCTCGTCCCGCTCAGCCCGATCCCACCCGTCAGCTCCACCACGGGCTTCGCGCGGCAGTAAGAACACTCGCCACAACGTCGGCCGGTTGGTGCGGCGGGGCAGTAAGAACACTCGCCACAACGTCGGCCGGGTTGGTGCGGCGGGGCAGTAAGAACACTCGCCACAACGTCGGCCGGGTTGGTGCGGCGAGGGCCCTCAACAAAACCACGCGTCGTTATCGCTTCTCCCCTATCGTGGTGTTACACCACCAGGAAGGAGACGCCATGAGCGCAAAAATCGAGGGTCACGCCGAGCAGTTGCTGAAGGGCAAGAACTTCTGCAACGTCGCCACACTCCGCCCCGATGGCAGCGTGCACGCCGCGCCGGTGTGGGTCGATCTGCAGGACGGTTTGCCCACGCTCAACACCGCCGAGGGCCGCGTATGGCCGCGCAACCTCGAGCGCGACCCGCGCGTCACGCTGACCGTGCAGAACATGGACAACCCCTACGAGTACCTCACGATCCGCGGGCGCGTCACCGAGCGCACCCACGAGGGCGCCGACGCACACATCGACGCGCTTGCCATGAAGTACCTCGGCCAGGACACCTACCCCTACCGCCAGCCCGGCGAACAGCGCGTGATCATCCGCGTGCAGCCGGAGTACGTGCACACTTACGGAGCTTGAGGGGGCGCGTGGATCGACCAGCACGCTCCTCTGTCAACCACCGGCGAACAGCCGCCGCCACCACGGCGCCCTACGCGGCTGGGTGCGCAACCACTCGTCGCGCAACATCAGCCGTCCCTGTGCGCGAGCGCGCATCACGCAAGCGGTGTGCGCATGGCGTCGGCGGCGGGTGTCGCCTTCGGGTGCGATCAGCATGTGTTGGCTGAGCGCCGCTAGGTGATGGCCGCAGATCGGACAGCGGTACGTCGTGGGCTTGCGATTGGCCGCCGCTCGCACCGTCCACCATGGGGCCGACGGAAGGCGCGCCTTGGACATGGTTCCATTGTGCCGCCCCTCGGCGCCACCCTCGTGGCGGTGGGCGTAGGCGTCGCGCTGGCGCTCGCCAAAACACAGTTGCACCGGCGCTCCACCGCCCGCCCCGCACGCCCCCCTCGCCGCCATCCCGCGCTGTTGCCCCGCGAGCCCATCGCGGAGGGCCTGCGACGCGTGGTGCTCGAGCAGCTGGACCTCGCGATCGAATTGCTGGAGAGCTCCGACAAGAGCGATCAGGAAACCGTCCACGAGGTTCGCAAGGCGTTCAAGCGGCTGCGCGCGCTGTTGCGGCTACTGCGCGACGAGCTCGGCGCCAAGCGCCACGCGCGCGCGAGCACCGCGCTGCGCGACTGCGGCCGGCGCCTCGCCGGTGCGCGCGACGCCGAGGTGATGCTCGGCACGCTCGACTCGCTGATCGCGCGCGACCAAGCGCACCTCGCCCGCAGCGCCGCGGTGCTCGGGCTGCGCGCGCAACTGCTCGCCGAGCGCAACGCCGCCGCCGCGCATGCGATCGGCGACGCCCGCGTGCGCGCCGAGGTGCTGGGGGAGCTGCGCGCCGTGCGCGCCCGCGCGCAACGCTGGGAGCTGCGCCACCGCGGCTTCAAGGCGGTGGCGCCCGGCCTGGAGGGCATCTACCGCCGCGGGCGCGTCCGCATGCGCACAGCGCGGCGCCGCCACAGCGTCGAAGCCTTACACGTGTGGCGCAAACGCGTCAAGGAGCTCCGCTACGCGATCGAGACGCTCGACCGCGGCGGCAAGCGCTACAAGCCGGTGCGCCGCGTCGCCCGGCGCGCCGATCGGCTGGGGGAAATGCTCGGCGAGGAGCACGATCTCGCGCTACTTGAAGCGAGGGTGCGCGAGCGCTCACGCCAGTTCGCCGGCGAGCGCAAGACACGCAAGCGGCTGCTGAAGCTGATCGCCCGCCGGCGCACCCAGTTGCGCAAGCGCGCCCTGCGCGAGGGCGAGCGCCTTTACCGGCGCCCGCCGCGCCGGTTTGTGCGCCGGCTGCGTCGCGCTCACGCTTAGACATTGCCAGAGGGCCGTGGTCAGACCGCCAGCCACACCAGCCCTTACCGCGACTCGCGTCGTGTAGGACATCGACAACTGACGCACATCGAGCAATTCAACTTCAGCGCCTCTTGCTCGCCGCCGATGTTTGAGGTCGAGTGGGATGCAAACGACGATGCGAACACGACCCACAGCGGTCACCCTGACACTCGCTCTGCTGGTGGGGGGCTTGGGGGTGCTGGCGCTGCACACCCTCGCCGGCATGGGCGGCGTCGCACGCGGCGGGCTGTTCGATCGCGCCGTCTACGGCGTGCTGATGGGCGGCGCCTCACTCACGGTGCTCGCGCGCGGGGCGCTCATCCGGGCACAGCGCGCGGCGTGGCTGACGATGGCCGCCGGCCTGCTGTGCTGGTGTCTCGGCGACCTCTACTACGCGCTGTTCGTCGAAAGCGCCGCCGCCGCGGGCGGCAGCGTCTCGCCCGCCGACGTGCTCTACCTCGTCTTTTACCCCTGCTGCTACGTCGCGCTGGTGCTGCTGCTGGGCGCGCACCTGCGCGAGTTGCGCATCGGGATGTGGCTGGACGGGCTGATCGGCGGGCTCGCCGCCGCGGGGGTCGGGGCGGCGGTGATCCTGCCGCCGATCCTGCACGGCGCCCACGGCGACACCGCCTCGCTGGGGGTCGCTTTGGCCTACCCGACCGGCGACCTGCTGCTGCTGGTGTTCACAATCGGCGCACTCGGCGTCACCGGCTGGCGCCCCGGGCGCGTGTGGCTGTTGATCGCCGCCGCGATGCTGTGCAGCGCGGTGGCCGACTCCGGCTACCTGTATCTCACCGCCACCAACAGCTACCACGTGGGCGACTGGGTGCAATGCCTGTGGCCGGCTTCGTCGGTGCTGTTGGCGATCGCCGCCTGGACACCGTGGCCCCGGCCCAGGCGCCGGCGCGTGGAGGACTGGCGGCTGGTGTCGGTGCCCTCGTTCTCGTTGCTCGCCGCTTTGGCGGTGCTGATCTACGGCAACCTCCACCACCAGCTCACGCCGATCGCCCTGGTCCTTGCGATCGCCACCGTGTTGGCGGTGTGCGTGCACCTGATGATGACCGTACGCGAGAACATCGCGATGCTCGCCGACTCGCGGCTGCTGGCACTCACCGACCCGCTCACGCGGCTGGGCAACCGCCGGCAGCTGATGGAAGACCTCAACGTCGCTTGCCGGCGGGTCAGCGCCGGTGAGACATGGGAGCTGATGCTGTACGACCTCAACGGCTTCAAGCGCTACAACGACACCTTCGGCCACCCCGCCGGCGATGCTCTGTTGGCGCGGCTGGGCGACAAGCTGAAGACGGTGGTGGCCCCCTACGGCACCGCCTATCGCATGGGCGGCGACGAGTTCTGCGTGCTGCTGCGCGACTGCGCCGAGCGGCTCGACGCGCTCACCGCCGCCTCCGTCGCCGCCCTCTCCGAGCGCGGCCCGGGCTTCTCGATCGGCGCCGCCCACGGCGTGGTCAGCATCCCCCCGGAGCTCGACGACCCCGCCACGGTGATGCAGCTCGCCGACCAGCGCCTCTACCGGCGCAAGGAGGAAACCCGCGAGGCCTCCGCCGTGCACCAGCTGCGCGACGTGCTGTTACAGGCCTTCCAGGAGCGCCACCCCGACCTGCAGGAGCACCAGCGCGGCGTCGGCGCGCTCGTGCTCGAGGTCGGCCGGCGGCTGGGGATGAGTGGGGAAGAGCTCGATGTGCTCGCCCGCGCCGCCGAGCTGCACGACGTCGGCAAGATCGCGATCCCCGACGCGATCCTCACCAAGCCCGGCCCACTAAACGCCGAGGAGTGGGGCTTCATGAGCCGCCACACGATCCTCGGCGAGCGCATCCTCGCCGCCGCCGCCGCGTTACGCCCGGTCGCGCGGCTGGTGCGCTCATCGCACGAGCGCTTCGACGGCTGCGGCTATCCCGACGGGCTCCAAGGCCAAGGGATCCCGCTCGGCGCGCGGATCATCTTCGTGTGCGACGCCTTCGACGCGATGACCTCCGACCGCTCTTACAGCAGCGCGGTCCCCACCGCTGAGGCGATCGCCGAGCTGCGCGCCTGCGCCGGCACCCAGTTCGACCCCACGGTGGTCGACGCGTTCGTCGCCTCGTTTGGGGGCGTTTCAGTCGGGCGCGCCTCAGTCGAGGGCACAGTCGGGGGCGCCTCGGTCGAGAGCGCCTCCGTCAGAGGCGCCTCAGTCGACGCTGAGGATGCTCAGCACGCTCTCCCCGCGGGGCAGCGCCACCTTGACCTGGTCGCCGGCGCGGCGGCCGACGAGCGCACGGGCAACGGGCGACTCGGCTGACAGCTTGCCCTCCCCAGGCGAGGCGTCGTGGGAGCTGACGATCGTCCAGGTGCGCTGCACCCCGTTCTGGTCGCCCACCACCACCTTGGAGCCGAAGCCAACCGCGCCGTCGGGCGCCTCCCCCTCCTTCACCACCACCGCCGTGGAGATCTTTTCGCGTAGGCGTGCGATCTTCGTCTCCAGATGCGCCTGGTCGTTCTTGGCGTCGTGATACTCGCTGTTCTCCTTCAAATCGCCCCACTCGCGGGCGGTTTTGATCCGCTCGGCGATCTCCCGCCGGCCCTCGCCCTCCAGCGTCAGCAGCTCAGCGCGCAGCGACTCCAGGCCCTCGGGGGTGATCAAGTTGGTCGCCGCCTCGCTCATCTGGGCTTAGCCTATCGGCGATCGGCTGTCGGCGGGTGCGCCAGTCGATAACGCCCGCGGCTACGAGCCTTTGTGCTTCGTGTGGCCGCTGGCCTGCTTGCTCTTGCCCTGCTTCTTGCCCTTGCCCTTCTTTTTGTGCTTGGTCTTCTTCTTGTGTGTGGTCTTCTTCGCCTTGGAGCAGCCGGTGACCGCGATCTTGGTTGTCTGCTTGAGCTCGGCGCCGTTTTGGGCGATGAATTCGGTTGGTATCGTGAGGTTCTTGGCGGTGCAGAGGTTTCCGAGGGCTGCAAGTGCGCTGTAGGGGCCCTCGGGGAGATTCAGTTCGAAGCTCGTGACGGGCTGGTCGGGGACGGTCTTGAACGTACTGGAGGTGACGCCGGCTTTGCTGATGAATGTGTCACCGACGAGGTCGATCGTGACGTTGTAGCCCTGCAGGACGACAATCAGGTTCGGGAATGCTTCGCCGCCGTTTGAAACGAAGTACGCCGGGCCTTCAAGCGGGACCGGGACCAGCGGGGTGATCGCCTTTCCGTGGCCGACGATCGACGCGGCCGGGCACCCGGCGGGATTGGCGTTGAACTGCGCAACGGTACACGCTTTCTGCAGCGTCGTCAAGCGCGATGGCAGCCGCCTGGGGAGTTCGACTTTGACCTGCTTGATGTTCGCTTGGCTACCGAACGACGCGTTGGGGTAGGTGAGCTTCGCGGTCAGGCTCGCCCCCTGCGTCCGGCTCGTTTTCGCGGACGTCGAGACCGTGAATTTGGGTTCGAACTTCAACGCGGCGCAGTTCGTGACCTGGAACGGTGTCGTGATCGTGCTCACGCCGCCTTCGCTGAGCTGCAGCTTGCCCGTCAGCGACATCTTGTCGCAGTTCGTTGGGTTGAACTGGAAGTTCCCGCGTGTCGTGGTCGCGTTGACGTGCTGGATTTCCAGAGGGATCCCTTCGATCGATGTCGGGATCGAGTCCGGGGACCCGGGCGGGTCCGTCGTGATCGTGATCGCGGCGGTCTGCGGGTTCAGTTCGATCTTGCCCCGCACGACCACACAGTCGCATGGGGGATGGTTGTTCTTCGTGTCCGCCAAATCGAACGGGCCGGCCTTCGCGGGCACCTCGAACGTGATCCCGAACGGCGCGCACCCCGCTTCCCCGACCGTGCAGCTGCCTTTGCCGTTGTACGGGCCGGTGAGATAGAACTTCCCGCCGGTGACCGTGAACGGGTCATTGCCGATACCAACACCGATCGTCGCTTCGCCGACCTTGCTGCCTTCCCCGCACAACCCTTCGTTGGCCTGTGGTTCGGGGCACAGTTCGACACCCGTCAGCACACCGGACAGGCCGGGCGGTAGTTTCGCTTCGATCGACTTCAAGTTCTGTTCGCCGTCTTTGCGGTTCATCGTCACTGTCAACGGCGAGAACGCACCAGCCTGGATGTTCGTCGCGCCCGCATTCACAGTCGGGCTGAACGGCAGCGTCGCACCCGGGCACGGGCCACCACCCGGACCATGTTCGATTTTGAACGACGATTCCGAAGTCACCGGGCCATTCCCGTCCCACGGCGTGAACACCGCGGTCGTGGTGTAGGTCCCGCACCGTGACGGTGTCGCCAGCGGTGCGCGTTCCCCGCCGAAGAAATGCAGTTCGAGGTTTTCAAACGGCACATCCGGGGTGTTCTTGAACGTCGCGACGATCTGCCCCGTATCCGGGTTCAACGTCACTTCGCCCGCTAGCTTGATCAAACTCCCCGAAAACGGGTCTTCCGCGACGATATACATCGCTACCAGGCTCCCGAATGGGTTGTTGTCCTGGCTGGCCAGGTACACCGCGCCTTCCAGTTCGTGTTCCAACAGCGGCGTCTTGATCTTCACCGTCCCGACCTTCGACCCATTCGGGCAGAAGTTGGACCCCGGCGCAAGCACGCTCGCCACTTCCGGTGTGAACGTGTTCCACTTCACACCCGGTTCGTATTCCTCGTTCAATTCTTCCTGACCCTTATAGCCAATCTGATCACCGGGGCTCCCAAGCGCGCCCGCTGTGAGCGCTGCCGGTTCGGCGGTACACGCTTCAAGACCATCGCCACCCGCCGGGTTGATCGCAACGCCCTGAGGCAGCGACACCGTCGTATCCCTGAGCGAGGACTCCGCCAGGCCGTCGGGGTTCAGTCCGGCGGTCTGCGGGACATGGACGTTCACGGTCAGCCCCGAGGACGTGCTCGCGTTGCTGCCGTCCGGCTCAACGCTGATTTCCGCCGGGAACTTGAGCTTCGAACAACCCGTCAGCGCGACAGGCGTGCCCGCAGCGTTTTGCGTGACCGCGCTCTTCTTCGCCCACTTGCCCGGTTCCGCCCACGACTCCGCTTCGATCGTCGAGCCCAGGGGGCCGTGACAGCCGGTCGGCATCGTCAGGAAGGCTGTGGCGGCTTCCCGTGCCCTTTCGAACTCGCCACGTTGGTTGTTGGCTTCTTCTTGGCACCCCTCTTCGTACTTACCCCTATTTTCCCCCACCGTATTGCAGGGCTGAAGAACACCGAAGAGCACCCCCCTGCTCTTGATGACGGGTGCCGTCGGCGGCGCTTCCGTCGCCGTCACCTGCACGGGGTAATTGCCGCCCGCGAGAACACCATTGTTGAGATACAGCAGGGGTATGAAGAAATTGGTGCCGAGCTGCAAAGCCACGCCGCGTACGGGCGTCATGGCAAAGAGAGGGTCTGAGAGTTTCGCTTGACGAGTCGAGTTTGCTGACCAGATCAGGGTCAGTTCGCCCACCTCCGATCCGGCTGGACAGGCAGGAGGCTTAGGCACAAGTTGCTGTCCGGAGCAGTGTCCAGAGGGGGCGTTGGGGTCGCCGACGAAGCCGGGGGGCAGATCGATCTTGACATTCCGCAAAACGCCGTTGGGCAGGCGAATGTATGGCGAGTCAGCGTTCGATTCCGTGCGCGCGAAGTGCGAGTTCAGTTCGAAGCTGTCGACGAACTTGTAGGGGTGCGAACCCGCCTGCGTGTCGGGCGTGCCGTCTTCGTTCAGGAAGCTGATTTCGTAGTTCTTGATGCCGAAGCCGACGCCCTGCGTCGCGAGCCTACCGCTGCCCTCCTCCGCACCGTTGGCGTTAGTCGCGACGAGGCGGAAATCGTAGAGTTCGCCGGCCACAAGGCCTTCGAGCTGCGCGGAGACCGCCACCGGGCTGCTTTCTTCTCCGATCTCCGCTGGCGTCTGCTTGCAGGGCACGCTGTGGTTGTAGGAGCCTTCACCGAATTCGTTGGTGAGACCGTATTCGAACTTGCATTCGCTGACGGCGACGCCGCGCGGATCGACCATGCCGCTCACGCTTGCGGCTTCCCTGGTCACGCCCGCCGGTTCGCCGACTGACACAGCGGGGACGTCGCTGGCGAAGACAACGACCTTGCCGCTGGCGTGGTTTGAGACGTAGATCTGGCCGCTCGCGCCGTCGACGGCGATCCCGCCCTCGCCCGAAGTCCCCGAAAGCTCGCCCGAGCCGAAGCGCGCGACGAGCGTGCCGGCGCTCTTAGCCAGCCCGCTGTCGCGGTTCATCGCGCCCGTGTCCCACTCCGCCACAGAGGACTGATCATCCGCGTAGAGGTGGCCGGTCGCCGGGTCGACGGCCACCGCGATGTCACCCGCTTCGCCGCTTTCCCCGCGGCCGTCCACGTTGCCGAGCGGGGAGAGTTTCTGCCCGAACTTGACGGTACACGAGCACGACGGTTCGTACATCGGGTAGTCATCGCCCGTGGCCGAGACAGCGAAGCCGTGGGCCTGGGGCTCGCCGGGGATGCCAACCCCCCCGGAGACGTTCTGTCTATGCCAACTCTGGCTAGCAATGTTCACGCCCGCGCTGTCGAATTCGTCGATCACCACCCCGGCCGCCAGGTAGACGTGCACGGTGCCGCTCCCGTCGACGCCCAGCCCCAGCAGGTCGCCCTGGGCGGAGCCGGTGGATGGCGTGAAGCCGCCGATCTGACTCAGATACCTGCCTTCGGGACTGAACTTGTCGATCACGCCGTGGCCGGCATCCATCACATACATGTCGCCGGCCGAGGGATCGAATTCTTCACAGGCCTTGCCGGTCAGCGCCGGCGTGTGCTGCACACAAGCGTTATCGACCGCGAGCGCCGCGGGGCTCCCGTACAGCGAGGGGAACGAGAACGATTCGGCCGGTGCGTCAGCTCCCTTGAGTGTGTTCCCGGGTGCTTCCTTGGAGCCCGCGGGGAAGTTGAAGTTGACCGGGGTGCCGTTCGCATCGAACTTGTAGACCGCGTTCGTGGCGATGTCGGCTACGTACACGTCACCCGAGGCTTCGTCGACCGCGATGCCATTCGGATTTGTGAACGAGCCGAATTCCCCGATCTTGGGGTGAGGTTCAGCCGCCGCGAGCGCCGGGGAGGCAGAGAAGGCGAGGGTAGCGAGGATGAGTGTGAATGCAAATGCCAGACGTTGCTTCAACCAAGCTACGCAGAGAGAGGCTAGTTTTGTGGAGTTAGTGGTTCTCATTACTTGCCCCTCCGGTCGTTGGTGGCTCTCTTTGCCTTTGTTTTCTTCTTCTTGGGTCTTTTGACGCATTTACCCTTTTCGTTCTTCACAAGACCCTGCTTGCACTTCACGATCTTCTTTGTAACCTGCTTGACGACCGTCGGCTGAGGCGGGGCGAGATTCCCGAGGCCGGAGAACGTCTGGCTCGCCGGTTCCCCGTAGATCGAGGGCTGTGGCGCGACCGGCGTGCGACAGGCATCGGCGGTCGTGCACAGCGGCGGGGAGGACGGCTCGGCGAAGCCTCCGTCGACGCGTGCGTCGTAGATGACGATCTGTCCTTCCAGGTTGTCCTGCGGCACGAGCTGCTGGTTCGAGCGGAAGAACACATCATCGCCGCTTTCGCTCACGTCCTCCAGGTTCGATTCGAAGGAGCTCGTGCCGCTCGAGATCAGGTACACGTGGCCGCCCTTGTACTCGTAGACATCGAGCACGCCGTTCGTATCCGAAGGCACGAGCGCTTCCCCCGTTTCGAAGAACGCCTGGCCGGCGTCCGTGAGCACCTGCCGGGGCGTCAAGACTCCTTGGGATTCCCCCAGGCTGCCCGGGAACTGCGCCACACCGCCGAATGCGACCGGAGGTTCACCCGAGGGGTTGCACGAGGCGCAGACGAGCGTGGGTGGCTGAGAACCCGATCCGGCGCCGTACAGGAAGAGCTCCCTGACGGGCCCGCCGTTCGGTTCGACGTTGTCATAGCCGGTCAGGCTCTCGCGAGATTCAAACGAAAACCACTGGCCGTCGGGCGAGGTCTGTTCACTCGCGAACCCGGACGACCCGCTGCGGGGGACGTCAGTGGCGATGAACGTCGTCTGCTTGCCGTTCCACAGATACAGGTTTTCCTTCCCCGCTTCCGCGCCTTCGACAACGGTCTTGCCTTCGCTGTTCGTGAATTCCCTCGTGTTGGACGCAAGCACGCCCTCAGCGACGAAGTAGACGTCGGAGCTGTCATGGCCGCCGAGCGGCGTGACTCTGAGCACGTCAGCGTGTCCGCTCCCCGCAGCGACCGTGAGATCGCTCAATTCGCATTCACTCGCGCCTTCAGGCAGCACACACTCGTACAGGTCAGGTTCGCCCGCTTCCGCGGTCGAACCGGCCGTGAGCTTGCTTTCGTCGAGAAAGAAGACCTTCGAGCCATCGGAGGTGGCGACCTTGAAGGAGCCGCCACCGCTGGGACCCTGCCCACCCAGCTGCTTTTTGTCGATCTGGACAGTGCGCTGCCCGTCGATGCGGTCATAGAGCGCGCCGCCGTAGGTGAAGAGAACATGCGAACCGTCGCTGGAGACCACACCCTTGACGGGCACGTACGTGTCAGTCTTTATTTCTCTTGTCGGAAGCGATCCGGTGACCGCCGTGCCGTCCGGCAGCCAGCTCACCAGCCGCAGCGTGCCTCCGTCCCATTCGTACAGGTTTTCGACGCCGTACCGCGCGCCTTCGGCCAGCGGCGCGGTCTCCGTGAAGATCACGTGACTGAGGTCCGCGGAGGCATCCTTGAAGTTCGCGTCAGCCGGCGTCACGCCCGGCGGCGCGACGTTGACAAGCCGATACGTCCCGGTCGCGTTCTCGCGCACCAGCAGGTTTTCGTAACCCACCGGTTCGCCGCTCACGACCTGACGGCCTTCGGGATTGCACGATTCCGCGTTTTCGCCGACCTTGGAAGCGGCAGCGCGTGACCCTCCACCGGCCAGCATCACGTCTTTGGTGAGCTGTTCCGAATAGGCGTACACGAGTTGGAATTCCTGGCAGCCCACCCCGTCATAGGATTCGAGCGGCATGATGTCTTCCTCGATCCAGCCGCCCACGCCACGCGTCGCCACATAGTATTCGCCGCCTGTGGGCGCGCCCGGCTGCGGTTCTTGGGTGAAGAGCGTGAGCGCTTCGCCATCTAGGGCGGCCGTGCTCGCGTACGCTGTCCTCGTCCGATTGTCGAACTGGGATGAGATCTTGACCGGCGGCGTCACGAGCTCATAGGCGCGGCAGTCAGGCAACCTCCCGGCAAAACCGCCACGCAGCTGTTCGTTGGGACACGCCGCCTCCTCAGCGGTCAACGTGGTGAAGGTCTGATCTTCCCCGTAGACCGTCCCCAGTTCGTTGCTCGCCACAACCCGGTAGTGATAAGTGCCCCCTGGCACGAGGCCGCTTGCAGACGCCCACACCGCGTGCGCTTCCAGCCCTTCACCGACGCTTCCTGCCGGGAACGGCGTCGAGCTGCCGTATGCAGTCGTCGTGCCGTATTCGAATCGATAGCTCGTCTGGATGCCCCCGGGGCTGACGAGCGCGCCGAGCTTCACTTCCGAGGTGCCGACTTCGGCAGTGAACTCCCTGTCGACCACAGGCGCAACGGGAGGCCCGAACACCCAGACGGCGCGATTTGGGCCGTCGGTCACGTACACACGCCCGTTCACTTGATTCACCGCAACCATGTCGAAGAAGCGATCCGACCCGCCTTCAGTTTCGCCGAAATGGCCGGCCCCCACATCGGCGAGCTGCCTGCCTTCCGAGCTGTACTCGACAAGATGGACGCAGGGCGACGGCTTTTCGCCGCACGGGACCGCACCGTTCTGGACGACCGCGAACACGTCCCCATGCCCGTCGAGTGCCACCGAGAAAACGCCTTCGCTTTCGATTTCCACAGGCTTGCCGTCCACTTCCACAGGCGCCCCGCTGGAATCGAGCTCCACGATCCTGTTGTTGCCGGCCACCCAGAGGTTGCCGGAGGAGTCGATCGCGACCGCGGTCGGTTCCGTGAGCGCGCCGGCGCCGGCGCCGGAGCCCGTGAACGTCTTCAGCAGCGTGCCGCTCGGGCTGTACTCAAGCACCTCGTTTTGTGGCACCACCGGCACGTACACGTTGCCTTTCGAGTCGGTGGCTATCTGGACGTCTGTCACCAGGCCGCTCAAATTGAATGACGAGGACACTTCAAACGGCGTTCCCACCGGCGCGCCCGTGTTGGGGTCGTAGGTGAAGATCTTCGCCGCGCCCCCGAAAATGACTTCTTGGCCGAGCACGTACACATCGCCGTTCACCGGGTTCACCGCAATACCCGAGTTGTACTCAGACCCAAACGGGGACGGCGGCGAGAGCAAGCTGCCCGAAGGACCAAGCTTGACCACCGGCGCGAGGGCAAACTCTTCCCCGGAGAAGATACCCGACACGAACAGGTCGCCAGAGCCTTCCACAGCAACGCCAACCGCGTTCGTCTCCTGCGCGCTGAACGATTCGTAGAGGATGAGCTTGGGAGGTTCGGCTTGGGCGGCTGTGACGGAGATCGCAAGGGCGCTGGCAAGCACGAGCATCGAGCCGAACGCCATCAGCACCAGCCTGCGGATCCCAACGCGTGAAGTGGTCATCTATGCCTTCCCCTTCGTGTCCATTACCGGCCCCTCTCTCTCTCTGCAAAAAACGGCGGACGTGTGAGACCGCCCTCGTGTTGAATGGCACACCCATGCGGCCTTGCTCTCCCGACAGCTATGTACTCGGGTGCTCCGCGCAACCCACTGCCCCAAGGGCGTCGACCACACCCGCCGGGCTTGAAGCCACCCGCTCGTGCGGGGACCCAAACCCAACCCTCATCTCCCAGCTCCGTCCGCCTATCCCAAAGACTGACACCACTGATGTAGCTTTAGACATCCACGTACGTTTTGTCAATTCATAATCTACACAGCCTTGACCGACATGTCAATACCCTAACGCCGGACGCCCCCGCCTCACCCCCTTCTCGGCTCTCCGCAGCCCACCCGAAGCGGGGAGCTTGGATCGACACCGGCTAGGCTGGGTAACAGCGGAAGTCGGATGAGGATGGTGGATGGCCGACAAGCGTCAAAAGAGGGTTGCGGAGTTCATTGAGCCGTTCCGGGTCAAGCCCGGTGCGACGGTGACCCTCACCAAGGACTTCGACCCCGCCTTCAAGGGGGGCGTGAAGAAGAAGCGGGAGGGTCGCGCCCTGCTCGCCGAGGGAGTGCAGCTGCTGTCCGAGTACCAGGCTCGGCTTGCGGCTCAGGGCACGTGGGGGGTGCTGGTGGTCTTGCAGGCGTTGGACGCGGCCGGCAAGGACGGGACGATCCGCCACGTGATGAGCGGGGTGAACCCTCAGGGTGTCGGGGTGCACAGCTTCAAGGTGCCCTCGGCGGAGGAGCTCGACCACGACTTTCTTTGGCGCTACGCGCGGCGCCTCCCTGCTCGCGGTGAGATCGGCATCTTCAATCGCTCCCACTACGAGGAGGTGCTGGTGGTGCGGGTGCACCCGGAGAACCTCGATCGCCAGAAGCTGCCGAAGGCGGCGAAGAAGGGCGAGGTGTGGCGCCGGCGCTACCGGGAGATCAACGACTGGGAGCGCTACCTCACGGACAACGGCATCCGGGTCGTCAAGCTGTTCTTGAACATCTCCAAGGAGGAGCAGCGCGCCCGCTTCCTGCGCCGAATCGACCTTCCCGACCACAACTGGAAGTTCTCGACGGCCGAACGTCAGGGAGCGCGAGCATTGGGATGAGTACCAGCGGGCATTCTCCGAGACGCTCTCGCATACGAGCACAAAGTGGGCTCCGTGGTACGTGATCCCGGCGGACCGCAAGTGGTTTGCCCGGATCGGCGCCGCGGCCGTCCTGGTCCACACGCTGATGGAGATCGACCCTCGCTTCCCGCCCGTCACCGACCAACAGCGCCAGGCGCTGCTCGAGATCCGCCAGCACCTCGAAGAGCAGGCACCCGAGGGCGTCACCCCCGACCCCTTTGAACAGGAGCGCCAAGAGTCGAAGGACGAACGCCCGGCACCCAGCGTTCGGAGCCGGTTGAGCTCACCTGGCCGAGACCTCCCACATGCGGCGCGCGACGAACACCGCCCAGCCCGTCCCGAGGAGCACGCCGGCGACCACATCCCCCGGGTAGTGCACGCCCAGGTAGACACGTGAGAGGGCGACCGCAAGCACGAGCACCAGCGCCACCACAGCGGCCACTCGTGTGACCAGCGGCGTGACCCCCGCCGCCGCCAGCGCCAGCACGAGCGAGAACCAGAACGCGCTCGCCTGCGTGGCATGTCCCGAAGGAAAGCTCGAGCCGGTCACCGTCTGCAGGTGCTCGACGGGGGGCCGTGGTCGAGACACGAGCAGCTTGACGACATCCGAGAGCAGCATCGCGCCGGCGAGGCTCAGAGCCACCGCAAAGGCCTCCCGGCGCAGACCCGCCTGGACGAGCAGCAGGCAGCAGACCAGGGCGAGCGGGACCAGCACGAATGCGCTGCCCGCCCAGGTCACCGCTCGCGCCACGGCGGTCAGACCGGCGGAGCGCTCACCGGCAACGTCGCGCACCACATCCAACCCACCTGACCCGACCAGCGCGGTCACGAGCGCCCCAGCCACCCAACCGACAAGCACGAAGACGACCAGACCGAGCGCCAGACGTGCCGCGGGAAGCCTCACCTGCCCGCAGCCACCCGCAGCAGCTCACCCAGGTTGTCCATAGTCAATGCCGCAGCTCTGGCGGCCGGCGGCAAACCGATGCCGCTGAGCAGCCGCACCCGTGAATACGCGAGCCAACGGCACATTGGCGGATCCTTGCTTGGATGCTGCGGTCCGAGCACCCGGAGGGGTCCGAGCACCGGATTGTCAATATGTGTATATTCGCACTTATGGCGGGGATGGACCCAACCGCCGGCCGGCCGCTCGCTATATCTATACCTGCGGCGCCGGCGATTCCGAAGCCGAAGGTCATCGCGTGGGTGACGCTGGCGTTTATGGCGACCGCGTGCCGGCGCGGCGGCGGCTACGGCGGAAAAACCCCTCGCAACAGCCGCCGGGACAGGATCGGTACGCGCTGGGCTTTGCGAGCGTGCGCGCTTTGCCTTGCCGGGCTCACCTTGGCCGCGTGTGGTTCAGGCGGGGCAACCAGTGTGGCCAGCAGCCTGAGTCAGACGGCCTCCAGCCGCGCGGAGGGCGCCACCACGAGCACCGACGGCAGTACGCCCACCGCCAAGCAGGCAAAGGCCGAGCCCCAGTCCTCCCAGGACCAGACAGCGACCTCCTCGGCGCAGGCAAAGCCGGCGACGGCCGCGGCCGCATCGACGACTCCCAGCACCGCATCACCTCCGGCCAAGACGGTCACACAGACCAAGACGGTCACCGCACCGTCGAAGACTACGACCGTGACCGCACCTACACAGACGAACACCGTCGTCAAAACGCAGACCGTCACCACCCCGAACACCCCGACGACGTCGACCAGCCACGCCCCGGCCGCGGCGGCCGTCGGCGCCGCGGCAGCCGCAAACAAAGAACCATCCTCGGAATCGAGCGGCCTGCCGGGCTGGGCCTGGGCATTGATCGGCGCTGCCGTCGTCGGCGGCGCGATCTGGATCATCACCCTGATCCGGCGCGGTCGAAACGGCAGTTCGCCGAGCGACGGGCCGGGAGGCCCGGGGGCACCGGGCGGCGAGCCACCGCCGCCCAACGCGCAACCTCAAGCATGAGCGCTCCCCCCGAAGGAGATGACGGCCCACGGAGCCATCTTTCTCATTCAATTTCTGTGACGCGCCAGGAGAGATTCGAACTCCCGACCTTCGGTTCCGTAGACGGAATCGGTGGTGGCGTGGGCCGTCGCCGAGGCTACGGATTGGCTCTAACGCTGGAGATTCGCTGACTCTCCTTCGCCGTTGTGGTGTCGAGTGGTGTGGGGTCTGTTACCACTTTGTTACCACCTTCGTCGGGGAGCGTGAGCGGTTCGCCGATGTCTCCTTCGAGCAGGTGGACGTAGGTGGCGAGCGTGAACGCGGCGGAGTGGTGGCCGAGCCACCGCTGGACCTGCACCGCGTTGCGGCCCTCGGCGAACAGCAGCGTGGCGCAGGTGTGGCGGAAGGTGTGAAACCCGACCCACTCGAGGCACGCCTCCTCGCGTGGCGGGTGGAGCACGCGGCGGCGTAGGTTGCCCTGGTTCAGGAGCGCGCCGTTGCCTGCCGACCAGACGAGATCGTCGTCTCGTGACCACTCGCTGTCTTTGCGGTGCTCGCGGAGCGCCAGCACGACCGCGTGGCCCAGCGGGACCTCTCGTTTGCCGTACTTGCTCTTGGGAGGCCCCATGCGGCCCTTCACGTCCGCGCGGCGGACCTTGACGTGCGGCGTGGAGCCGTCGAGCTCCAGGTGCCGCCACTGGAGCGCTATGGCCTCGCTGATTCGCAGGCCCGTCACGGCGAGGAACTTGAAGAACAGCCGCTGGCGCTCCGGGAGCAGCTTAAGCAGCGTCGAGAGCTCCTCGTGACTCATCGCCCGGACCTCCTCTTCCTCAGTGTCCTCCGCGGTCGGCCGGTGCGGTAGGTCCACGTCCCGGGCCGGGTTGGAGCGGATCAAGCCCCTCCCGGACGGCCGTGGCGAGGCACGCGCGGAGTGGCGTCACGATGTTGCGCACCGTCTGATCGGACCGCGGTACCTGCCGGGTCTTGTCCTCCTTCGTAGGGGCGGTCTTCGTCTGTTGACATAGCCACGCCACGAACTCCGCGATGCGGCTCGGCGTGATCTCCGTGACGCGCAGGGAGGCCGAGAAGTACCGCAGCACGTACGCCTCCAACAGCCGCTCGTATTCGTCCCGCGTGGCCTCCCGGAAACCGTGCCGGCCACGGCCCTGGTAGCGCTTCACCCATGCCCGGGCGTACTCGTGCAGCGTCACCCGCGAGCGCTCCTCATGCTCGCCGCGCTCGATGTCCGTGGTCCGCGCGGCCTTCGCCCGGCGGGCCTCCTCGAGTGTGCGGCAGGACTCCCCCCACCGCTGCTTGCCCTCGGCGTCCCTGTAGCTGAACACGTAGCGGTCGCCGCGTTTGAAGATGCCCGGCGTTCTCGTCTTTTCGCGCTTCGCGGCCATGCCGTCACCTGCTCCCTTCAGTCGTCGTTCAGAGCCTACGCCACACTCCGGCCGGCCGAGCTTGGCCGGTCACGTCTCGCCTCTGGGCTTGCGTTCCCTACGCCTCGACCCAGTCGAGAGCCAGGTTCGATGTGCGGCTCGGGTGCGAGCGGATCATCGGCTGGCCTCGATGTAGGCGTCGAGGTCGGCGGGGCGGAACAGCAGGCGCCGGCCGTCGCGGCGGGGGTGCAGCTTCCCGAGCTGCACGAGGTCGTGGATGCGATCGGTGCCGCACGCCAGGTGCTCGGCTGCGCCCTTGGTGTCAAGCCACGGCGAGGCGGCCGGCCGCTCGAGCCCGGCGGCGATCGTCGCGGCGCGCTGGGCTACCAGTTCGACCAACACCGCCGGCACGTCGAGCACGAGCACGACCTCGTTTGGCGTTGCCGAGTTGGCCACGGCAGGCGGTCGAGGCGCTTGCGGCGCCCTCGGCGATGGGCACTCGGTCGGCTTGCCGTTGGTGGTCATCCGGTCATCTCGGAGGCTTGGACGTGATGCGCTCGAGCTTGCGAGCTTGGATACCCGCCATAATATACCAAATAAGCCAAACAACCATGAGTTAGCGCCAAGCGCCGGAGTTGGCATGGGCGGGTTCTTCTCCGGGATCGGGTCGTCAGGCCCCACCAAAGGCGAGGGGAGTTAGCGTTCTCGCCACCCGCCGTCAACGATGCGCTCGAGTGGTGGCGCGTTGCGGAGCAGGAGGCCGATTCGCTCCATGAGCGTGTCGGCGGCGACGTTGATGTCGTAGCCCTCGGGAGGCTCGACGACCAGGCTTGCGAGGTCGGCGCGGAAGTCCGCGTCGGTAAGCTTCCCAAGCAGGTTCAGCCTCAGCTGCGGGTAGGTGAAGACGTCCTTCTGCATGTAGTGCTCAAGGCCGCCGACGATCTCCGTCATCGTCGCTTCGCCGCCTGTCAACACCAGCCAGAGGTCGAACAGGTCACGCCCCTTGCGGCGCTGGTAGAGAGCGCGGAGCTTGGTGGACATCATCTCCTCGAGGACGAACGTCGGGATCGGCGCGTCACCGTTCCACCAGCGCGATGCGACCGCGTGGTCGATCGTGGTGGGGGTCTTGAACGGTGTGGTCTCGGCGATGTTGGTCTCGATCTTGATGCGGATCTGCCCGTGCGGATCGGTTGCCTCGGCGTCCAAGATCATGTGCACCATCTGCCCGCCGCGATCGACCTGCGAGACGCTCAAGCCCACGTCGTCGGCGACCTTGCGCAGTTGGTCGAGATACGGTCCGATCGGGCCGGCGGTGCGCCTGACGTAGTCGAGGTCTTCGCTGTAGCGGTAGGGCTTGGGCAGGTGGAGCTTGTGCAGGCAGGTGCCGCCGCGCATCACCAGCTCGCCGCCGAGGAGCTCGTTGCTGGCGATCTCGACCATCAACCGCGAGAGGATGAGGTCCTGCTCCACCTGATAGGACTCGGGCCACGGGACGCGTGCGCGCCATTCGGTGATGAACGCGGCGGGGATCACAGGTCGGGTTCCACCTGCGTGTTGAGGCGCACCTGCCAGTCGGGGTCGGCCTTGCCGCGTCTGCCTGCGGCCGGGTCCAGCAGCGCGGGCTCGCCGAGATCAAGGCGCGCGGCCTGGCGCAGCGCCTCAAGATCCTCGCAGTGACCGTAGCGCTCCACGAACCAGCCCGTGCGGCGCACGACGGCCCGTCCGCGGCGACTGGCGACGCGCGCCAGCTCCGATCCCCCGAGCTCGCCGATCTCACTGAGGATCGTCGCGACGTTGCTGTAGCCGCCGCTGGCGCGGTGGTGGGCGATCAGGTCGACCACCGTGGTCTCCCTGGCGGAGACCGTCAGGTATCCCGTGGGGACGGTGATCCGCTGCACCTTGTCCTCCCCGACGTGCTTGCTGGTGTAGAAGCGCAGGCGGACCCTGCCAAGGTCGCGATCCCGCGGTGCGGCGTCCGCGCTCATCACCTGAAAAACCTGAGGCGCCTGGTGGGATGCGCCGTGGATACGCGCCGCGCTCAGCAGCGCAACGTAGTAGGAGCGGTGCAGGTGGGTCATCATCGCGTCGATGAACCAGTCGCCCGGCAGCACACCCCAGCTGCGGTACTCGGGCGGCACGGCGACATAGAGGCCCTTGGCCGGCGAGAAGGCCTGTTTGCGCCGCTGCAGCCTGCCGAGCGCATCCGCGGCCGCCCCCCGGTCAGAGCCGAGAATCGTCGCGGCGTCATCCAGCGTGAACTCGTAGCGGCCGAGCGACAGGAGATGATCGGGCAGGTCGCGGGGTCGAATCGACATGGTCTAATCTTAGCGCTAAACCGTGTAGTTTACGAATTTGATGATGAACCATACCAAGCAGGCGGGATATCTTTGCAAAAAGCCGCTTGAGCTACGGATATACGCGAAAGCCATACTAAATAACCCAAGGACGCGACCAAAGACCCAGCCGACCTATCACCAGGGGTAGCGTCGGCCTCACGCGCCGGCCGAGGGGTTCAACGGCCGATCCCGAGGTCGATGCCGCGCGCGGTTGAGACCTCGCGTCCGAGGCGGCGCTCGGCGCGATCGATCGCTTCGCGGGCGCGTTCCCAGTCGCGCTGCTGAGCGCCGCGCTGCTCGGGCCGCGGTCCGAGTGGGTCGGTGGGGTTGGTGATGTCGTATTGCGCGCGGTAGCGAGTGGCGTGGCGCACGCCGTTCTTCCACGCCTCCAGGTGGGCAGGCCGATCGGGCCGCTCGCCGAAGGTGGCCTTCACCCACGCCGCGGGGGTGGGCAGTTCGCGCTCGGCGAGTTCGTTGCGCAGCGCTGTGTGCTCGCGGTTGGCGTGGGTGATTGCGTGTTCGAGGCCTTCGCGTTCGGTGCGGGCCTCGGCGGGGTCGCCGAGCTCGCGCTCCAGGCCACCGCGTTGCGTGAGGACGGCGTCGAGCTCGCGCTCGTTGGCTTGCAGGGCGCCGGCCAGGTGGGCACGTTCGATCGCGTGGGGGTCCTGTTCGCGTCCGAGGTGCCGGTGCGGCTCGGGCAGGCCGGCGAGGCGCCCGGCGAGCTGCTCGCGCTGGGTGGTGAGCGTGAAGGCGCGCGCGCCGAGGTCCTCGATGCGCTGCAACTCGCGTGTCGGTAGCGCCGCGAGCTGCGCCTGCAGCCGCTCGACACGCTCGCGTAGCTCTCGCAGCCACGCGGAGGTCGCCGCGACGGGCGGGATTGGTTCGGCACGGGCGGCGGCGTGCTCCTGCGGTGGCTCGGCCGCGTGCGCGCGGGCGCCGGCGAGGTCGGGGTCGTCGGCGCGGCCCGCGCCGGGGAGCTGCTCGATCGCGAGGTCTTCGTCGTCGCGCTCCAGCATCCGCCGCTCTACGCGCTCGAGTAGCTCGGGGTGGGTTGCTGTTGGGGTCTGGTCTGTAGGCGCGAACTCGCCGCGCTCCCGCTCGAGGCCGTCGTCATAGACGAGGAGGCGTGTGGTTTCTCTCGCGCGGGAGAGCGCGGTGTAGGACCAGCCCGCGGTGAGATCCCTGGGCGAGGCAACCACGATCGCGCCTTGCACAGTTCCGCCCTGCATCCCGTGCCCCGTCAGCGAGTAGGCGTGCTCCACGTGCTCGGCCACGTAGGCGGTGGGCAGCTCGCGCACCAGCCCGCCGTCGGTGTCGATCACGACGCGGTCGGGGTCGAGGTGGCGCACGGTGCCTCTCATCCCGTTGTCGACGTCGAGCTGTCCGTCGTTGCGTCGGCAGATCACCCGGTCCCCGACCGCCACCTCGACGCTGCCGTAGGAGCGCTCCTGCCCGAGTGCGCCGAGACCGCAGCGCAGCTCGCGCGCCCCCCGGTTCAGCCGCTCGCGTGTCTCGTTGTCCCTGGCAATCATCACTGTCTGCGCCGGCCCTCTTGTGTTAATCGCGCGCGCCCACTCGGCGAGGGCCTGCTCGCACGCGCCGCCGGGGTCGCTGAACGTCTCGATCCTCGTGTTGCGCTCTGCCCAGTCGAGGTAGCGCTGTGGGTGGCCGTCGTGCAGCGCGCCGAGCGCCCGGCGCTCCGTGGGGTCGCGCTGGCGCATCACCTCCGTCAGCCGCTGCGCGCCGAGCGTGCGGCCGACCGCCCCGAGCCAGCCACCGGCCTGCACGGACGCAAGCTGCCCCGGGTCACCGATCGCGACCACCTTCACCCGCGCCTGCTGCGCTGCCTCCAGGAGCCGGGCGGTGGGGCGCGTCGCAGCCATCCCCGCCTCGTCAAGGATCAGGACGCTGCGCTCAGGTAGCTCGTCGCCGAGCTGCTCGAGGTCGAGCAGCAGCCGGTCCACCGTGCGCGTGGGGATACCGGCCTCCTCGGCGAGCTCACGCACCGCGCGGCCCGTCGGCGCGACACCGAGCACCGTGTAGCTCGCGCTCTCATACACCTCGCGCAACACCCCCGCCGTATAGGTCTTCCCGGTTCCCGCGAGCGCCTGGATCACACTCACCCCATGCCCCGAACCCGTCACCCCGCGCACCGCCGCCGCCTGCTCTGCGGTGAGGGGACGATCAGCCGCGGCAATCGCACGCTCCGCCAGCGACGGGGCGATGACGCCGGCCCCCTCCCGGGCACGGCCGACCGCGGCCGCGATCAGCCGCCGCTCGACCGCCACGAGCTCCGCAGTCGTCATCCCGCCGTCACGGGTCGCGATCACATCCGGGCGCTCCGCGAACCGCTCCGCCTGGCCGCGCACCTCACCGACCAGCGCGCCTGCTCCCGCCGTTGCGGCGAACTCCTGCAGCACCGCGCGCTCGTCGAACGTGTTGCTGCGCTCCGTCAGACCATCCGCGCTCGTGAGCCGGTCGCCGACCACACGCTCGTCCACGCCGCCGCGCATGGCGAAGCCGCGCAGCAGCCGCTCCCGACCTGCCTGCAGGATCTCCGCGACACTGCCCGCGTCGAGGCCCTGCTCGCCAGCGCGGGCCCTCACCTCCTCCCTCCACGTGTGCGTCTCCAAGCCGTACTGCTTTCGCTCCCTCGTGGCCAGCGCCGCGTGCTCCGCCGCGCTCTTTGACCCCAGGCCGATCCCGCCCCGCTCGGCCTCGCGCAGCATCTCGTGACGGCGCTGCGAGAAGTGCTCGATGACCGGCCGCTCGATCTCCGCGAGCTCCGCCGCGCCGTTGTGGACCTCCCCCCACTCCAACCCCAAACGCTCCGTGACGAGCGCCCGCAGATGCGCCTGGTAGAGGTACCCCGCGGTCTTCGCCGCCCGGTAGAGCTCCGCGCCAACGGTGGTGAGCATCGTGTGGCGGAGCGCGCAGGTCAAGCGCTCGGGTGCGGCGCGGGTCAGCGGCGTCGGCGCAGGAGGATCGCGACGGCGGGGAGTTCGATCGGGTGAGCGGGTGCAGTCGCCGAGCAGGCGCGCGAACAGCCGCGGGACCCCATCCGTCGATCGAGCAGTCGGCCGGCCCCCGGCCCGGCTCCCGCTGCACACCCTGTCACACCCCTCGTGGGTTGACAGGGTGTGCCACGCTACCCCGCTGACGGGGGCCGGGGGATTGCGCTCCGCCGCGGTCGGGGCCCCCGACCAGGCGAAGCCTGGTTGGGGAGCGGCGGACGATCGACCGTGACTTGCTGTTTGCCTTGGGCGGCGCGCTTCGCGTTGACGCGGGGCCATGGAGGGCCCGCGCCCGTGCGCCTGGTTGCGGCACTTCGTCGCGCGGATGATCTCAAGGTGGTAAAGGCATCCACCCCCCGACGAGCGGGCGCGCGAGCGGGCACCGTCCTCACCGGGGAGGCGCCCAGCTGGCGAGTGGTAATGATCGCCGGATGGCTGATCACGACGCTGTGCTGTTCGATCTCGACGGTGTTCTCGTTGACTCGCGCGTGCCATTCGCGCGCGGCGTCAACAGCGCGCTCACCTCGCACGGGCTGGCGGCGAGGCCGGAGCATGAGCTACACCAGTACCTCGGCCCTCCCCTTCACCGCACGTTTCGTGCGCTGATGGACGAGGAGTCGCTCGTGCAGCCGTGCGTCGATTCGTATCGCGCGCGTTATCGCGAGCTGGCCGCCAGCGAGACGACCGTCTTCCCCGGATCCGCGAGATCCTCGACGAGCTCGCAGAGCACCTGCCGCTGGTCCTCGCCACCTCCAAGCCGCGTGCGCTGGCCGAGCCGTTGCTTGACGCCCTGAACCTGCGCGGATTCTTCGCCGCGGTGATCGGCCCCGAGCTCGACAGCGAGAACGAGCACAAGGCCGTCACCGTCGGACGCGCGATGCGGGCGCTCTCGCCCGACGCGCAGCCGGTCATGGTCGGCGATCGCAAGCACGACATCGCAGCCGCCCACGAGCGCCGCATCCGCGCCATCGGTGTGCTCTGGGGCATCGGCTCAGAAAGGGAGCTGCTTACTGCCGGAGCCGACGCACTCGCCCACACCCCCGCCGAACTCGCAACCATCCTCGCCCCCTCGGGCTGAGGCCATCGCACTGCCGGTACCGCCCTCGCAGGTCGCGCACCAGCGCCGCGTACATCACGACTACGGAGCCATTTGCGCCGCATTTGGTGTCTAAAGCGTTCGATTCAATGGGCCGATACCGACTCTGTGCAAGGGCTCATATTCATCTGGATCATGGCTTCCCCGTTTGTGATCGTCGGTTGCTTGAAGGGGCGTTATACCCTGAGCATCGTCGGGCTCTTTGTGCTCTTTGGGATTCCGGCGATCCTTGCGGGGACGCGTCTTGCGCGTCGAGACTCCTGGTGGGCCAAACGCTTCTACGACGAAGAGCAGCTGGCCCGAGCTGCCCACCGCTACCAAGGGCGCAGCCGGATCAACGACGCCTTCATGCTCTGAAGTCGGGCCGGGACGTATGGATGGTCCGGTTCTTAGAATGCCACCGGGCCGCGGGGGCTCTCTAAGATCCCACAGGTGGAGCGCGAGGAGCTGAGGACGCTGCAGGCGCCGCTGAAGGATCGCTACAGGACAGAGCCCGGCGCGGCGCTTCTCACGCTGTCCGCGACGGGCGAGCTTGGAGAGGGCGTCTCGTGCTCGGTGCGAACCGCCCGTGCAGTCGCGGAGGCAGGGCTTCACCCGGCGTCGGGCGGCGACGGCTCACTGCTGTGCTCCGGCGACATGCTGCTCGAGGCGCTCGTCGCATGCGCCGGGGTCACGCTGAGGGCGGTCGCGACCTCACTGGGGATCTCCGTGGCGTCCGGGCGCGTCCGTGCCGAGGGGGACCTGGACTTCCGCGGCACCCTCGGCGTGGACCGCGAGGCGCCCGTGGGCTTTTCCGCGATCCGTCTCTCCTTCGAGCTCGACACCGATGCCGAGGAGGAGCAACTCGTGACGCTCCTCAAGCTCACCGAGCGCTACTGCGTCGTCTATCAGACCCTCGCCGCCACCCCCGCCCTCTCCACGACCCTCGCGACCGCGTAGCCGGCGAGGCCACTAGAGCGGACTCGAGCGAACCTGGCTCAAGGCGCTGCTGGATGCAGTCCCGAGCGTACCCACGCTTGGGTGTTCCCTCAGGTAGGAGCCTGAGTGGAAAGGCTAAACACGCGCGCAACCGCCCAGGAGCAGGAGCGAGCCGAGAGCCGATGCGGATGGCCCCTCGTCGTCCGGAGCGGATGCACGGCGCCTGATCACTCGTGCGCTCGCATCCGGGGCGAAAGCGAATGCCCCACTACTTCACCCGTGTACCCGTCCACGGGTACGGTCGCGAATCTGCTAGCGGAGTCTCGCACGTATCTCCTCGTGGATCGTTATGGACGTCTCCACCGCCGTCTCGACAGACACAACGAGGGCGTAGCGGACGGTTTTTCCAGCTCGCAACCGCTCGGCGTCGTCCATGCATTCAATGTGGATCGGGAAGACGTCTCCGTCACCGAACACCATCGCCTTAGTCCCCTCGATGATTTCGTGTTGCAGACTGCCCCGCCTGCGGCAGGTCAACGTCGCGGGCGGGGCTCCCCGACCGGATCAAGCCCTCGCGGACGGCGGTGGCGAGGCACGCACGCAGCGGGGTAACGATGTTGCGCACGGTCTGGTCGCCGAGGGTCCGCCCCTCTTGCTTGGCGGGGTCGCACAGCCACCCGACGAACCCCGCGATCCCGCTCGGAGTGATCTCCGTGAGCCGCACGCCGGCCGGGAAGAACTTCAGCGCGTATGCCTCCAGCAGGCGCTTGTATTCATCGCGGGTGCCCTCGCGGAACCCGCGCCGGCCGCGGCCCTGGTAGCGCTCCACCCACGCGCGGGCGTACTCGTGCAGCGTGATCCGGGAGCGCCCCTCAAACTCGCCACGCTCGATGTCCGTCTCCCGCGCGGCCTTCGCACGGCGGGCCTCATCGAGCGTCCTGAACGTCTCGTACCGCTGCTTGCCGTTCTCGCGGTAGGCGATCATGTGGCGGGAGCCCCGCTTGTAGATTCCAGGGTGCTTCGTCTTGATCGTGGGAGCGGCCATCGGGAGTTCCTCCTTTGTAGCGCCGGACGCAGACAGTGCGATTCACGACAGGGCTTCGATCACCGCGTCAAGGTGCGAGCGCTTGAACAGAAGCCTACGCCCGTCACGGCGCGGCGTGAGGTGCCGCTGGCTCACCAGATCGTAGATACGGCTGGGCGGGCAGGCAAGGTGCTCGGCAGCCTGCTCCACGCCGATCCAGGGCTCCGGCGAACCGCCGCCCGCGAGGCTGTCAGCGAGCAGGTAGGCGACCCGCTCGGCAATGGCCTGCACGAACACATCGGGAACTTGCAGCTCCAGTGTGCCCGCGCTCATGTTCGTCTGTGCCTGTGGCATCGGATCGGCTCTCTGTAGGTAAGCCGAGCACCGCCCCCGTCGCGCAAGCGAATTCCTCGCGTGCCCCGGCGCCAGCACGGCTCGACAGCGGAGCCCGCGGCGGTTGGATAGGTCGGATATCGGTGTGTGCATCATGGTTTCCTCCAAGGGGTCGGCTCCTTTGAGCCAGTTGGGCACCTGCCCAACTGATCGCCGCCTTTGCAGGTCGTGGAGGAGCTGTCAAGCAAGTTCGCAAGTGACGGCCGTGCCCCGCCGCCAGGCGGGGACTTGAACTTGCTTTACAGCGGGGGAGCGACCTGCTACCCCCATTCCGGCGCGCCGCCGCCGGCTGACTTTCACCAGCGAACACGGAGACACCCACGACCCGCAACGCTCTGACGCTCCCAATGAGCCGTCGGCCGACCTCGATGACAGCCGACCTGCCCGCCCGACCCGCTCCTGCGCCTCCAACTCCGGCTCACCGACCGCCATCCCCCACGTAATTCCATCCCGTCGATGCCGCAACCGGCCCCTCAGCCCGCCACCAAACACACCCGCGCCGACGACCCACGTCCGTCCTCCCCATCTGACCTCTACCGACCGATTCCTCTCAGCCCTCCTTGTCGTTGTTCTCCACTTCCACTCTGCTGCCCGCTCGCTCCCCTTCCACGCTCTGCGCCTGGCCCCACCAAAACATCTGTGATGTGGTGGGTCGAGGAAGGGGGTCCCCGGGTTGGAGCGAAGCGGAGAGGCGGGGACCCCCTTCCTCAATGCCAGGCGCAGAGCCAAATCTCGACCGAGAGCGGGCAGCAGAGTGTTCGTCTCGGTGTTCGCCTTATAAACGAACGCCCAAACGAACACCCGCAACGGATTACCCCGCACCCCAAACGGCGGCGAGGACAAAGACCGTCGTCGGCGTCAAACAACGCGGCGCGGAGGCCTGCACGACTGTCGTGCCGAACCGCAAGCGGCCCACCCTCGAAGCGTCAGACTGCCTGACGGAGAGCGCCACGCCCCCAGTCCTGCGGCGTGGCGCCCCGCTCGAACGTCGTCAGTTGACCTGGCCGACGATCTGGACCATGCGGAAGGCCGCGCGGGTGGCGAACACGTACCCGTCGCTGGTCTGGTTGATGAGGCCGTTGGTCCGTAGGGACCGGATGGTGTCTTTGATGAGCTTGCCGCGTTCGAGGGCACGGCCGAGGTCCCAGATGGACCAGATCGGCAGGTCATCCCCGGTGAGCAGATACAACATGTCGCGCTCGATCGCGTTGAGTTCGGCGACGATAGGGTTCTCGTCAGGCATGGGAGGCATCTTCTCCTGTGCTCAGGTCCCGGCGTCGGGTTCACGCCCGCGCCGGGGCCGATTGTTATGGTCTGAGCATCAGCTTACCACGCAATGCTCCAAAGTGATTTATAATGCCTCAACCTGACTCCGAGTCTGTGTCCTTCACGGTTCGTCTCCCACGCAAGACCGCCGATCGCCTCCGAGAGATCGCGGCCAGCGAGTCTCGCTCCGTCGCAGCCGAACTCCGCCGAGCCGTCCAAGCGCACATCGATCGAGCATCCCAGGGCAGCAAGCCCGGGGGCCGCTAGCTTGGGAGATCACCGTCGCTCAATCAGCCCGATCCGTTCGCACGCCACGCGGGCGTCGATGGCCGGCGGACGCAGGCCCGCGTGGTCGAGCAGATCCTTGTCGCCGGTGATGATCGCCTCGGCACCCGACGCGCTGGCGAGCGCCAAAAGGTAGTCATCGTCCGAGTCTCGCAGCACAGGCTCTACATCAGTGGGGTCCGCCAACATGACAGCGAGGTCGCTATATGCCTCCAGCACTTCTCGCGCATCCAGCTCGCTCAGCAGCCCCCGGAAGTAGGGCTTGGAGAGGTTGTCGCGCACCTCATCGACCAGCAGTGGACAGGCGACAGCCTCCAGATCGCCGTTGTGAACGCCCGCCAACAACAACGCCGGCGGGGACGACGCCGGCCGTCCCACGAAGGCCGCGAGCACAATGTTGGCGTCAAGGACGTAGCGGCTCAACCGGCCGCTCGCCGCGCGGACCGCGACCGGCGCGACTCGTGCACGCCACGCACGGCCTCGGCCATGACCTCATCGTCATCGATCCCGGCCGCCGCGCTGCGCTCCTGCACGCGACGAATCGTCTCGAACCCGAGTTGAATCCGCGCGACCCGCTCCAGCGTCTCCCGGTCGCTCTTGCCGGGTGAGCGCTTGCGAAGCCGCGACAGCAGCTCGCTGTCAATCTCGACGGTGGTGGTGGCCGTGGCAGCCATAGCGTCCTTAGATCGTATCGCCGTTGCCCTGGATGGCATCGAACATCGTGGGCCAGAAGTATTTCCGCGGGCAGGCCAGCATCGAACGGCGCGGTTTCAACTCGCCGGCGTGGTTCAACGTCGGCTTCGAGGATGCCCACAGACGCCGATCCTCGCCTGGAACACCAAGGAGGGATGAGCTTCCGCAGGCGCTCGGGTCTTTCGACGCCCTGCGCGCTGCGGCGTAGAGCGGGGCCGCCCCCAAGACTTTGCCCGGCCGGGGGGCGGCCCCTACAGCTTCAGACGAACCTCCGTCAACCTACCGGTCGGTCCCGACGACGATTTTTCCGCCGATCCCCCGAGTAGCGTCAACGCCTCAATGCTCGCTGAACCCTGCCCGGTCGGGCGAGCGAAACAGACGAAAACGGAGGTATCTCCAATGGCCCCTACGGCCACTCAAATAGTCGCAGTTCGCACGGCCCCTTCTGCCGCTGGGGGAATGCACTCGCATATCTCGGCAGTCAAAACCGCAGATGGCCGTGTCTTGTCGCGCGCAGTAGTCATCCAGCGCATCAACGCTGGTTGGGAGCAGTTCTGCACCATCGCCCGGCAACAGAGAAGCCACGGTGGTAGTCGTACGCTGCCCGCACTGCTGGACGAGTGATTACATCAAGACGACAGCGGACAGCACCACGGCGGACAACCTTCTCCGACTTCCGCGGTTTTAGAGCGTCTGGAGAGCTCCATCACCCTCGACCGAGGCGAGACGTGTAACGCGTCTCGGTCGAGCGTGGGGCATGGAGTCAAGGGGAGGCTCTACGTCGGGGCGGGGATGAGAGCCATAGCCAAGCGCGACAGCCACCGCATCGGCGACGAACGGAATAACCCGCTCGGCTTCCGCAACTGAGTATTCGGCGCCCAGTCTGCGGTCGAGTACAAGCAACACCCGGTCCTCGCCCTGCATATGGGCCTCAAGGAACGGGACGCTCCACCCGTTGACCACCACGTCGTGATGCGTGAACGGGCCAGGGAACGCGACCACCATGCTCGGCATCTCTGGGCAGTCGTGTTGATCCACGCTGTCGTTTTCGGTGTCCGGCATCCAAAACCTCCAGCCTCGCCGGTGGCAGCGGAGTTGCCATGCGGCGACGTGTCGCTCCGTCGTCCTACAGTGCCGCCGCTGCCAGCATGTTTACACTTCCGTTTACACCCCAGCCCCAGCCGATGCTCCCAGCATCCCCACGGGCACAAAAAAACCCCGCCTGAGCGGGGCTTTTCTGTGACGCGCCAGGAGAGATTCGAACTCCCGACCTTCGGTTCCGTAGACCGACGCTCTATCCAGCTGAGCTACTGGCGCAGGGGGAATCAGTTTAGTGGGCCACCGCGCGGCCGGCTCGCCGGGCGCGGAACGTCGGCCGGAGGAGCGATTTGGGACAGGCGGCCAGGCCAGTTGGGGTCGGTCATCCGTCCGCTCCAGCTCAACCGCATCGAGCTACGGGTAGATCTGGGCCCATGGGGCGCTTCAACCGGATCATCCCGTTGGTCGGCCAGGCGAGCGCATCGCAGCCGTCGGGGATGGAGTACGACTTCTCACGGGCGATCTGGCTACCCGAGCCACCGGAACCCGTAACCCTCTTCCTGTCCTCCGGAGAGAAGTTTCCCGCACGGGTCACCGAGCGCCTCGGGAACTCCCTACGGATCGTGATCGTAGTCCCGGTCGAGCACCTCGATGTTCGCCAGCTCGCCAGCTTCGTACTTGAGTACGCAAACCCGTGCGGGCGCGTCCGATTCACTGGGACGGCCACTGTCGAGCGGGTGTGCGAAGACACCCTGCTGCGGATAGACGACGCGACCATGATCGAGGTCACCCAGGAGCGCGCCTACGCCCGCGTCGAAGTAGACTGCCCAGTCGCCATCAGCGTCGACGGCAAACGCTTGGAAACCAGGACCGTCGACCTGAGCGGCGGCGGGCTGCTACTCGATGGCTCCTACCAATTCGAGCTAGGACAAGAGCTCGAATTCGAGCTCTCCTTGATGCCCGGAAGCCCCCCTGTCGCCGGCAGCGCAAAGGTCACGCGAATCGATGGCGAAGGACGCCCGGCGATCCAGTTCACCTCCATCAGCTTCTTCGACCGCTGGCGCCTAGTTCGCTTTACGCTCGAGAGCCAGCGCAACGAAATCGCCCTCGACCGCAGGCTGGCCAGCTCCCACGCAGGGTAATGCCAGGCGCTTCGGCTGGGCCAACCGCTCAGATAGCCGCAACGGTGGCGATGAGGTCGAGCCTCGACCGACGGAGGTCAGACCGTGAGTCCCGTGATCAGCGTCAGCCAATGCTATTCAGCTCGGTAAGCTCGTTCTCGGAGAGGGTGAGCGCAGCGCCTTTGATGTTGTCGCGGAGGTGCGCGACAGATGAGGTGCCGGGGATCAGCAGGACGTTCGGGGAGCGCTGTAGCAGCCAGGCCAGCGCGACGGCCATCGGTGTGGCCTCGAGCTGGGTGGCGACAGATTCGAGTGTGCTGGACTGCAGCGGGGTGAAGCCACCGAGCGGGAAGTAGGGGACGTAGGCGGCGCCCTGTGCGGCAAGGGACTCAATCAGGGCATCGTCGACCCGCTGGGCGAGGTTGTAGAAGTTCTGCACACACACGATCGGCGCAATCGACTGGGCCTCGGCGATCTGCTCGGCGGAGACCGTGCTGATGCCGAGATGCTTGATCAACCCTTCCTGCTGCATCTCCGCGAGCGCGGTGAACGGCTCGGCGATAGAGCCCGGCTCGGGGCTGTCGAACCCCCCGACGCGCAGGTTGACAACGTCAAGCGCTTCGAGACCGAGGTGGATGAGGTTGTCGTGGACGGCTTGGCGCAACTGCTCGGGAGACCGCGCGTGTGGCCAGCCGCCCTTGACGTCGCGGTACGCTCCTACCTTCGTAACGATATGCAGCTCGTCCGGGTAGGGGTGCAGGGCTTCCTTGATGATTTGGTTTGTGACGTGGGGGCCGTAGTAGTCGCTGGTGTCGATGTGAGTGATGCCCAGCTCCACCGCCTCGCGCAGCACCGCGATCGCGGCGTCACGGTCCTTCGGCGGCCCAAACACGCCGGGGCCGGCGAGCTGCATCGCGCCGTAGCCCATGCGGGTGACCGTCAGATCCTCGGCCATCGTGAACGTGCCGCCGGGAAGTGTCTGCGTTGCCATCAGTGATCCTCGTTTCGTTGCCGTAGGTGACGGGGCGACTGAGCCGGTAGCCTTCGTAGTCATCGTGGAAGGGTGGCAGAGCGGTTGAATGATGAGCGCGGCGTGCCCACGATCCCGGCGGTCGCGCTCGCCGAGGTGTGGCGCAGCGATGCCAAGGATGCCCGCGTCGCTCGTCTCGTGAAGGCGTCCTCCATCGAACTGCTCGACGCGCAAATCGCGCGCGGAGCCATACTCGCGGTCTGACCGATGGTGCTGTCCTTTGGCGAGCAGTTCGCCATAGGCATCACGACGATCGACTCGCTTTGGCAGTCGTTCCAGGCGTCTATGAATCTCGAGCGACTCTGCCACAGGCACTTCAGATTCGTACGCCACTTCCGACTCGTCCGGCTGAGCGCAGTCAGCGTGCGATCTGCCGGCACCCATGAGCTCGCAGATGACGCTCAAGATCGCGCCGCTTCATGCAGCGATCGTCAGATGCAGCGCTTCGTACTCACGCCGGTCGTCCGCCTCGCTGGGCTCAGGAGAGAGCATCAACCGCAGGGCGTCGATCACGTTTGTACGCGCCTCCTCGTGAGATCGACCCTGGCTAAAGACGCCAGCGATCCCAGGAATCGACGCGATGATCCAGCCATCCTCGCCGGGCTCGTAGACGATCGTCAGATCAAGCTGCTCGGCCATCACATCACAAGATACCGGGGCAACGAAGAGAGCCTGGGTGGTATCCCATGGCGCGAGACGATCTCCGGCACCCAGCAATCGAGGTTCGAACATCGATCAGCAACGGAGAGGGAGGGATTCGAACCCTCGAACGAGGTTACCCCCGTTACGCGATTTCCAGTCGCGCCCGTTCAACCGCTCCGGCACCTCTCCAACCACATGTGCGATGCGCAGCGACGAGCGTAAGGCTACCGAGCGAGCGATCACCCGGCGGGGCGACATCGCGGGCCTGCGACGCAGGCGACTGGTAGGCTCTCAAAAGTTCATTCAAGTCGTCGACGGAGACACCGAAGAAACCATGCTTCTAGCCGCCAGCGCCGCCTTCAGCAAGGATGTGGGCCTGATCATCACGTTCATCGGGATTGGGCTGGTCGTGAACGTGATCCTCGTGTTTGTGGCGATCCAGGTAAGGGGCGAGCGCCAGCAGAACCAGGAAAACCTCGCTTCGCACCGGCGCCGAACGGGCCCCTAGCGCCGCCGGGTCGGGGCCGCCTGCTATCTGCCCACCACGCCACCGGGCCGGGGACCTATCATCTGGCCACCATGACCGACGTGGCTGCACCGTCGGGCCCCACACCCACACCGCCCGTCGAGCCCGTGGGTGACCGCTCGCGCCCATCGACCCCTGCCACGGGTGCCGCCGTGGAGCTGATGTTCGCCGGCGTGGCGGCACACGCTCGCATGCTGGCGGCAGGGGAGGTGTCCTCGCAGGAGCTGGTGGAGCTCTCGCTGCAACGCATCGAGGCGTCGCAGGAGACGCTGAATGCGTTTCGCTGTATGCGCTCAGACGGCGCGCGCGCAGACGCCTTGGAGGCCGACCGTCGCCGCGCCAAAGGCGAGCGCGCGCCGCTGCTGGGGGTGCCGGTGGCGATCAAGGACGACGTCGATCTGGAGGGCGAGGAGAGCTGCTTCGGTTGCCCTGGCAGCTTCCCGCCGCGCGCGCACGACTGCGAGTCGGTGCGCCGCCTCAGGCAGGCGGGGGCGGTGATCGTCGGTAAGACCAACACGCCGGAGCTGGGGCAGTGGCCATTCACGGAGAGCGCCGCACACGGGACAACCCGCAACCCGTGGAGTCTTGGACACACTCCTGGGGGGTCTTCGGGTGGGGCCGCGGCGGCGGTGGCGGCCGGGCTGGTGAGCGCGGCGGTCGGCTCGGACGGCGCCGGCTCGGTGAGGATCCCGGCGGCGTGGACAGGCTTGGTGGGAATCAAGCCGCAGCGCGGACGGATCTCGACCTGGCCGGACGCGGAGTCGTTCCATGGCCTCACCTGCTTGGGGCCGCTTACGCGGACGGTGGCGGACGGGGCGCTGCTGTTGGACGTGTTGAGCGGCAACCACCCAGGGGATCGCCACCGCCCGCCGGCACCAGCCGAACCGTATGCGATGGCGGCCCGCCAGCACCCTGGGCGCCTGCGCATCGGGCTCTCGCTGCGGATCCCGTTCAGCCTGGCGCCGGCGCGGCTGGACGCGCGGGTGCGAGCGGCGGTGGAGCGGATCGCGGAGGTGCTGCGGGGGCTAGGCCACGAGGTGGTGCGCGACGACCCGCCCTACCGCCTGATCGGGGTGACGTTCATGCCACGCTCGATGGCCGGGCTGAGGGAGTGGACGCAGCGCGTCCCGGACCCCACACAGCTGGATCCACGCACGTTGCACAACGCGAGCATGGGCCGCCTCTTTGGCGGGCCGGTGCTGGCATTGGCGAAGGCGCTGGAGCGCCCGTTGCAGCGCCAAGTGGGCAGAATCTTCAAGCGCGTAGATGTGGTGTTGGCGCCCACCACAGCGAAGCCTCCCGAGCGAATCGGGGCGATCGATGGGCTGGGCCACTGGGACACCGACAAGGTCGTGGTCGGCGCCTGCCCCTACGCATGGCCGTGGAACGTGTTGGGCTGGCCGGGAGTAAACGTGCCGGCGGGCCTCACCGCCGACGGCCTGCCGCTCGGCGCCTCGCTGCTGGGGCCCGCCAACAGCGAGGCGCGATTGATTTCGCTGGCGGCGCAGCTCGAGCAAGCCGAGTGCTGGCAGCAGCGCCGCCCGCCGCTGTTTGCGGGCTAGCGGTTGAGCGCTCCCCTCTACTACCATCACCCCGCCTGTCTGGAGCATGACCCGCGGGCACTGATGCCCGGCCACCCCGACACGCCGGAGCGGCTGGTGGTGCTCGAGCGCCATCTAGAGGATCTTGGGTGGCTGGGCTGGGAGCGCCGCGCGGCGCCGGCGGCAAGCGAGGAGCGCCTGGAGCTGGTGCACAGCTCCCGCCACGTGCGCGCGATTCGCGAGCTGTGCGCGGCGGGAGGCGGGGAAATCGACGCCGACACGTACGTTGGCGAGTCCTCCTACCGCGCCGCGCTGCACGCCGCGGGCGGAGCGTGCGCGATGGTGGAGGCGCTGCTGAGCGGGGAAGCGCAGGTGGGCTTCTGCGGCGTACGGCCCTCCGGCCACCACGCCGAACACGATCGAGCGATGGGTTTCTGCCTATTCGACAACGTCGCGGTTGCGGCGGAGCTGGCGATCCGCGAGCTGGGCGTCGAGCGGGTGTTGATCCTCGACTGGGACGTCCACCATGGCAACGGCACCGAAGAGATCTTCTGTCGGCGGGATGACGTGCTGTTCGTGAGCATTCACCAAGCCGGCATCTTCCCGGGCACCGGCGCCCACGGCGACGTGGGCGCCGACGAGGGCGAGGGTTACACGATCAACCTGCCGGTGCCCGCCGGCGCGGAGGAGGAGTTGTGGCTGTCGCTGCTGGAGCACGAGGTGCTCCCCGCGGCGACAACGTTCGCGCCGCAACTGGTGCTGATCTCGGCCGGGTTCGATGCGCACGCCGCCGACCCGCTAGCGGGGTGCCGGCTGCAAGCGGAGTCGTTCGCGAAGATCGCCCGCCAGATGCGCGACGCGGCGGCCGCATGGGGCGCCCCGCTGGGGGCGATCCTCGAGGGAGGCTACGAACCGCGTGCGTTGGCAGCGTGCGTGCAAGCGACGCTGAGCGCGCTTGGACGCTGAGTGCGCTTACGCCACCGCGCGCAGATGGCGATAGGGCTCGCCACGCAGCGAGCGCACAAGCGCATCGACGACGCCCTCCTCGTCTTCGACGCGACCATCGGTGACAGCGCCGATCACAGCGCGCTTACGCTCCAAGAGGGTGGCGATCGTCTCGTCCACGGTGTCGGCGGCGAGCAGATAGGTGGCGTTGACCGCGTCCTGCTGCCCGATGCGGTGGCAGCGGTCCTCCGCCTGGTCGTGCTTGGCGGGGGTCCAGTCGAGCTCCAGAAAAGCGACGTTGGAGGAGCGCGTCAGCGTGATCCCCTGACCGGCGACGTTGATCGAGCAGACGATCAGCTGGTTGGTGGCCCGATCGGGCGCCTGGAAGCCCTGTAGCGCCGCCTCGCGCGCGGCGGGGCTGTCTGCGCCAAGAATGTGCAGCGCCGTCGGGAAGCGCTCGAGCAGGGCGGCCTGGATCTCGCGGTGGTGGGCGAACACCACCAGACGCTCGCCGGAGGAGAGAAAGTCGTGGATCCACGTCAGCGCCCCGTGCAGCTTGCCGCGCGCGGCTAGCAGCTTCAGGGCGTTCAGCCGCACCAGGCGTTCGGCGCGCAGCGCCGCAGCGACCTTCGAGTTGAGCGTGCGCAGGTCGAGCGGCTGGCTTTGCAGCCACGCCACCAAGTCGCGCTCCGCGAGCCGGTATTCGGCCTCGTTGTCGAGCTCCACCGGCACGACCGCACGTGTCTTGGCGGGCAGCTGCGGCAGCACCTCGGACTTTAGGCGGCGCACGAAGCAACGCGCGCGCAGGTGCCAGTGCAGGCGCAAGTGCGCGTCGGGCCCGCGGAAGCGCCGGCCGAACTGCACACCGGAGCCGAACTCCTCCAGACGCCCAAGGATCCGCAGCTGGGGGATCAACTCCGGCGGGCGGTTCATCACCGGCGTGCCGGTGAGCGCCAGCACGAGGCCATCGCGTGGCACCGATGCGGCGAGTCGTTGCACCGCCTGGGTGCGCTTGGCGGAAGCGTTCTTGCAGTAGTGCGACTCATCCAGCACCAGCGCGCTGGGCGCAAGCGCGCGCAGCTCGTCCAATCGCGCCGCGAGGATGTCGTAGTTGACGACCGTGATCTGCGCGAGCGGTAAGAGGCTTTTGCCCGTGCCCATCAGCACGCGCACGCCGCGCCCCGGCAGCCAGCGCTCGATCTCACGCAGCCAGTTGAGCTTGAGGCTGGCGGGGCACACCACGACGGCCGGGTAGGCGCCATCGGCCTCCAGCGCGGCGAGCGCCTCGATCGTCTTGCCGAGGCCCTGCTCGTCGGCAAGAAATGCGCGTCGCTGGGCCAGCAGGTAGTTGACGCCGGCACGCTGGAAGGGCTTCAGCTCGCCCGCCAAACCGGGTACCTCCAGCTGCGCGTCGCGCGCGGCGGAGAGCGCCACCAAGCCCGCCGCACGAGCGTGCTGCTCACGAATCTCCTGCAACAGCTCAAGTGCCCGCGGATCCACCAAGGTGTCGTGCTCGGCGACAAACGCGTCCAGCGCGGGAACGCAAAACGGGTCGGCGCGGAGCGCCGGCAGCAACGCGTGTTCGTGGCCAACCCAGCTACGCCGCCCATCGCCGGCCCAGCCGCGCTCCTCATGACCGGCCCGACCGCGCTGCTCATGACCGGTCCAGCCGCGAGGCTCGTGACCAGTCCGGCCGCGCGGCTTGGGAGTGATGACACCCGGCAGCGCCGCGAACGCCTCCAACTGCGCAGGGTCGTGGCCGGGGGCCAGCACGAACGTCGGCTGCTCGTGAATCGCGGAGCACTCCAGCACCGCCGACGGCACCGGGCGTTCCTCTTCCAGCGCAGCCGTCACGTGGTGGGGTTGCGTCTTGTGCAGGAGCGAGCCGCCCTGCTCCGCCCCAAGGCGACGATCCTCCGCTTCACGACGGGCTTCCACACGCAGAACGAGCAGCGCGCGGCGCGCCCCCTCGCTGAGGCGCAGGCTGTCAAAGCGTGTGCTCAGCTCGCGCAGCATCCGCGCGGAGAGCTCATCGACCGGGATCTGCGCGCGGCCGATCGCCGGCACGCCGCGGGCGCCCGGATGCTCCAGCAGCGCGTCGCGCAACTCCGGGTCGATGTCCGTAGGGAAGCCCAACCACCACTCCCCGTCGGGCCGTACCCGCTCGACCACGCACTCTCCCCGGCGGCGTCGGCGCCGATAGCGCTCGATCTCGCGCGTAAGCGAGTCGCTCACCTGCGGCTGTCCCGGTAGCGCCGCCAGCAGCAGCGCGAGCGCCTCCGCCGGCGCAGGCTCGAGCGGGACGCACCACGCCCGCCCGTGCGGGTCCCAGCGTCGACCCGGGATCGCGCGCAGCAGCATGCGCAGGCGCTCGTCGTAGGGGAAGCGCAGCACGGCCTCGCCCGCCTCGAGGGTCGCGTGGAAGGGAGCCGACATGCCACTGCACGATAGGCCGCCGCGGGGATGGGACGCTGGCCCGGACGCGCCATCTATTTTGGTGTGACCCAATGCACCCACCCACCCTGCCCGCGCTGCGCAAACGGCTGCTGCACGAGCCGCCGCGCCCCGAGCGCATCCGCGCAAGCCCGCGTGCCCGCTGGTATGTGGTGGGCGCCGTCTGCGTGGGCGCGTTTATGGGCCAGTTGGACGTGTCGATCGTCACGCTCGCGCTGCCGCACATCGGCGCCAGCCTGAACGCGAGCGCGGGCGAAGTGCGCTGGGTGTCGCTGTCCTACCTGCTGGTGCTCGCCTGCACCTTGATCCCCGTCGGCCGCCTCGCCGACAGGCTGGGGCGCAAGCTGCTCTACACGCAGGGCTTCGCGGTGTTCACCGTCGGCTCGCTGCTGTGCGGGCTGGCGCCCAACCTCGATTGGCTGATCGCCGCGCGCGTGCTGCAAGCCCTCGGGGCAGCGCTGCTGCAAGCCAACAGCATCGCGCTGATCACCCAGAGCCTGCCCTCCCGCTCGCTGGCGCGCGGTCTCGGCGTGCAGGGCGCGGCGCAGGCGATCGGCCTCGCGCTCGGACCGGCGATCGGCGGCCTGTTGATCGCGCTCGGAGGATGGCGGCTGATCTTCTTCGTCAACCTCCCCGCGGGGGTGCTCGGGATCGTGTTGGCACGGCTGCTGCTGCCGCGGAGCCGCACCCTCGACAAATCCCCCGAAGCCGATCGTCGCCCCTTTGACCGTCCCGTGCTGGCACTCGGCCTGGCCAGCGCGATGGCGTCGTACACGGTGATGTTCGGCGTGCTCTACGTGGTGCCGTACTACCTCGCCGCCGCCGACACCCCGGTGGCGCTCGCCGGACTGGAGCTGGCGGCGCTGCCGCTCGCGCTGGGGTTGGTGGCGCCCCTCGCGGGACGCCTCAGCGACCGCTTCGGCGCGAGGGCGATCACCGGCGCCGGGCTGCTGCTCGCCGCGCTGGGGCTGGCGGCGCTCGCCTTGCGCCACACCGGCGCCGGCCTGCCGCTCGGCCTGGCGCTCGTCGGCGCCGGGATGGGGGCATTTACGCCGGTGAACAACGCGACCGTGATGCGTGCCGGCCCACGCTCGCGCGCGGGGCTGCTGAGTGGCGTGCTCAACACCACGCGCACGCTCGGCACCGCGCTCGGGGTGGCGGTCGCCGGTGCGCTGTACACGGCCGCCGTCGACGCACGCTCAAGCAGCTCACCGCTGGACGCCGCTGGGCATGGAGTGAGCGTCACGCTGCTGGCGCTCGCCGCGATCGCGCTGGCGGTGGCCGTCGCGCAACGCATCGAAGCCCGCGGTGCGCAACCATGGACCGATGCCTGACGAGCGCATCGGCTTCCTCGGCCTCGGGATCATGGGCTCGCGCATGGCGGCCAACGTGCGCCGCGCGGGTCACCCCCTCACCGTGTGGACGCACACCCCGGGCAAGGCCGCGAAGTGGGCCGCGGAGCACGGGGCACGCGCGGTGGGAAGCCCCGCCGAGGTCGCACGGGCGAGCGACATCGTGGTCAGCATGGTGGTGGACGGCGAGCAAGTCGGGACAGTGCTGCTCGGCGAGAACGGCGCGGTGCAGGGCGCGCACGAGGGGCTGCTGTGCGTAGACATGTCGACAATCGCCCCCACCGATACGCGCCGTATCGGTACCGCGCTGCACGAGCGGGGCGTGCGGATGCTGGACGCCCCCGTCACCGGGTCGGCGCCGCGCGCGCAGGAGGGCACGCTGACGATCATGGTTGGCGGCGCCGCCGAGGACTTCGCTCGTGCGCAACCACTGCTGCGGACGATGGGCACGGTGATCGTGCACGTCGGCGCGCTCGGGCAGGGCGAGATGCTGAAGTTGATCAACAACGCGCTCGGCGCCGCCAACGCCGCGGCACTGGCGGAGGCGCTGCTGCTGGCGCGCGCGTGCGAGCTTGACCTCGATGCCTTCGCCGCAGTGGTGTCCACCGGCTCCGGCGCCTCGGCGCAGCTGACGCTGAAGGCGGAGGCGATGCGCGCACACGACTACACGCCGCTGTTCAAGACCGCGCACATGCTCAAGGACGTGCGCCTCTGCCTCGAGGAAGCACAGGCTGCCGGAATGCCTTTCCCCGCCGCCGCCCACGCACGCGATCTGCTGGCCGCAACGCTCGGCCGCGGTCACGGCGAGGAGGATTACGCGGCGTTGATCGAGGCCGCCGAGGGACTCGCCGGCAGACGCTTGTGAGCCGCGTGGTACCGCGCGCACGCACGTCACAATCAAACCGTGAAGATTCTCGTGGTGGACGACGATCGCGCAGTGCGCGAAGCGCTACGCCGCGCGCTGACGCTCGCCGAGTACGAGGTACAGCTCGCCGAGGATGGAACGCAGGCGATCGAGCTCGTCGCGCAGGCGCTCCCCGACGCGGTCGTGCTCGACATCGGCCTGCCCGGGATCGACGGCCTGGAGGTGTGCCGGGCGCTGCGGCGGTTGGGTAACCGCGTGCCGATCTTGATGCTGACCGCGCGCGAGGCGGTGGCCGACCGGATCGACGGGTTGGACGCCGGCGCCGACGACTATCTCGTCAAGCCGTTCGACCTCGGCGAGCTGCAGGCGCGCCTGCGGGCGCTGCTGCGCCGCGGCAGCGCCGAGGGCGACCCCGACGCGCTCACCTTCGCGGAGGTGCGTCTCGACAGCGCCCGCCACGGGGCCGCGGTCGGCGAGCGTTTCGCCGAGCTGACCCGCACCGAGTACCAGTTGCTGGAGCTGCTGATGTTGAACCCGCGCCATGTGCTCTCGCGCACTGTGATCTACGACCGCGTGTGGGGGTACGACTTCGGACCAGCCTCCAATGCGCTGCGCGTGTACGTCGGCTATCTGCGGCGCAAGCTGGAGGAGATAGGCGCCCGCCCGCTGATCCACACCGTTCGCGGGGTCGGCTATGTCTTGCGCGAGCCGTGACCCTACGCACGCGGATCGCCGCCGTGGCCGGTGTCGCGGTCGCCGTCGCCGTGCTACTCGCCGCGGTGGTGGTGTACCTCGCGGTGAGAACCGACCTGCGCGGCCAGATCGATGCCTCCCTACGACAGCGGGCCGCCACCTTCGTGGCGATGCCCCCTCCCGGTCCCCTGCAAGCACCCGGAGGGCCACCTGGCAACGGTCCGGGCGGCGGTCGGCCCACCACGGTCCCTCCCGCGCGCTTCGGGGGAGCGTCGGGATATGTGCAATTCATCAGCCCCACCGGCACCGTCGACGTGCCCGGCGGCCAGGGCTCCTCGCCGACGATCGTCCCCAACGGCGCCGAGCGGGCCATCGCCACGCGCGGCCGTGGCGAGCTGCTCGCCGATCGCACGGTGCGGGGCACGCACCTGCGCGTGCTGACGCTCGGCACCGGGGCCAGCGGCGCCGTGATGGTGGCGTTGCCGCTGACCCAGGTGGATCGCGAGCTGCACCACATCCTGCTGATCCTCGTGCTCGTCGGAGTCGGCGGCATCGCGCTCGCGGTGCTGCTGGGAGCGCTGGTCGCGCGTACTGCGCTGGCCCCGATCGCCCGCTTCACCAACCGTACCGAGCAGCTCACCGGCGACCCCGACCTCAGCCGCCGTCTGGAGGTGGACGGCCGCGATGAGCTGGCACGGCTGGCGGCCAGCTTCAATGCCACGCTCGATGCGCTGGAGCGCTCGGCCGTCGCCCAGCGGCATCTGATCGCCGACGCCAGCCACGAGCTGCGCACCCCGATCGCCTCGCTGCGCACCAACATCCAGGTGTTGCAGGACGCCGCGCGGCTGGCGCCCGCGGAGCGCGAAGCGCTACGCCAGGACATCATCGACGAGCTGGACGAGCTCACCGCACTCGTCAGCGACGTGGTGGAGCTCGCGCGCGGCGCCGGTGGCGAGCCGCCGGCGGACGACGTGCGCCTCGACCAGATCGTGGCCGACGCCATCGAGCGCACCCGTCGCCGCGGCGAGCTGCGCTTCCAGGTCGAGCTGCAGCCCACACTCGTCAGAGGAGCGCCCGATCGCATCAACCGCGCCGTCGCCAACCTGCTCGACAACGCCCGCAAGTGGAGTCCCCCGGACGGCCTCATCGAGGTGCGGCTAGACGAGGGGATCCTTACCGTCCGCGACCACGGCCCCGGCTTTCGCGAGGCCGACCAGCCCCACGTCTTCGAGCGCTTCTACCGCGCCGACTCGGCCCGCGGACTGCCCGGCTCCGGGCTGGGCCTCGCGATCGTGCGCCAGGCGGCCGAGGCCCACCACGGGTACGTCAAGGCCGAGAACGCCCCCGGTGGCGGCGCGCAACTGCAAGTCAGCTTCGGAGCGCCCATCGGCGTCTCGCTCTCGCCGACCGCCTGAGCCACCGGTCAATTCCGACGTACTTCCTAGGGATCCCGCATGTTCGCCTATGCGCGTCGAGGAGAGTGTGCCCGGGCAGAGCGCCTCCGGCTCGGGCGGGACGCTCTACTACCTCGCCGGCTGAGTGAGTCGCGCGAGACGCTCTACTACTGTGCCCGATGAGTGCAATCTGCCTCCGATCCCGCCGGTCCTGCCCACCCGAGCCCGGGCACGGCCGCGCACGATCCGGTTCTGCCGCCGATCCTGCTGGCGCTGACCGTAACCACCGGGCTGGTCGACGCCGTCAGCTACCTAGGGCTGGGTCACGTCTTCACCGCCAACATGACTGGCAACGTCGTGCTACTCGGTTTCGGGCTCGCCAACGCCGGCGGGCTGCCGGTGCTCGCGCCGCTCGTCTCACTCGCCGCCTTCCTGTTCGGCGCGGCCGTCGGCGGACGCATCGCCGCCAGCCTCGCCGAGCGTGCTCGTCCCCATCACCTCAGCGTGGCGCTCGCGGCGGAGGCACTACTGCTCGGTGGTGCGGCCGTGCTTGCGGCGGCTCTCACCGTCAAGATCGGCTCTCCCTCCGCCTACGCAATCATCGCGCTGGTCGCCATCGCGATGGGCGCGCGTAACGCCACCGTGCGCAAGCTCGCGGTGCCCGACCTCACCACCACCGTCCTAACGCTCACACTCACCGGCCTGGTGGCCGATCCGGCGGCCGGCGCTCCGAAGAACTCGCGCCGGCGCGCGGGCGCTGTCGCGGCGCTGCTGATCGGCGCGCTGATCGGCGCACTGCTGGAGCGGCACGGTCTGGCGCTACCGCTCGCCGTCGCCGCCGGGACGGCGGGGGCAACGCTCGCGGGTTTCCTCCTCGCCGGCCGCTAGCAAGCCCCCTTCTCCCTAACTAACAAGCACCACTTCTCCCTAACAAGCTGCCTTTCTCCTAACAAGCGAGCGCCCTTCCCTCATGCTAAAAAACGCCCATGCCGCGAGTGACCTTCTACTACGACCTCGGCTCTCCATACGCCTATCTGATGGCGGAGCGCATCGCGCAGCACCTGCCCGAGCCGGTGGCCTGGCAGCCGGTGCTGCTGGGCGGCATCTTCAAGCTGAGCGGCCGCTCGTCGTGGGCGCTGAGCGGCGCCGAGCAACGACGGGCGGGGATGGCAGAGATCGAGCGACGCGCTGAGGAGTACGGGCTCCCGCCCCTGTGCTGGCCCGACCCGTGGCCAAGCGACTACCTCTTCGCGATGCGAGTCGCGACCTTTGCTTTGCAGATCGAACGCGGGCGCGCGTTTGCGATGGGCGCATTCCGTGCCGCCTTCCAGCAGGGTTGCGACCTCAGCCTCCCCGAGCGTGTCCTCGACGTTGCCGCGGAGGCCGGCATCGAGCGACAGGCCGCCGTCGCGGCTGCCGGGGAGGAAACGGTCAAGGCGACGCTGCGGGCAGCGACGGACGCCGCACACGCGCGTGGCGTCTTTGGCGTTCCCACCGTCACAATCGAAGATGAGTTGTTTTGGGGGGACGACCGACTGGCGGAGGCCGCCGCCGCCCGTCTGCGGTCGTCGAGCAGCGAGTAGCGGCCAAGGTGGTCACCGGAATTCAAGGACGGGCATAGCGCAGCCGAGGAGCAATCGAGGATGAGGATTCGCGCCGACCCATATACCGCTAAGGCCTGGGCGGCGCTTTGCATCGTGGTTGGACTGGTCGCCGCCGGGTTGGCGCTGGGCGGCTGTGGAGCCTCGGAAACACTGGACCCGATCGCGCGCGCCGCCGAGGTGACTAGCCAGCAGGAAGGCGCCAGGGTCTCCATCACGACGCAGCTCAGCTCCGCCGCACTACCCGAAGGCGGGTTCAAGTTCACCGCCAGCGGCTACATCGACGAGCGCAACCGCTCCGGCGAGATGAGCATGGACCTGTCCGGCATCCCGGGCGCATCGGCGCTGCCCGGAGGCGGAACGGGCACGGTGCAGATGATCTTCCAGTACCCCATCGTCTACATGAACATACCCTTCCTCGCCGGCAAGCTGCCGGAAGGCAAGACTTGGATGAAGCTCGACCTCACCAAGGCAGCCTCGGCTGCAGGGATCGACCTCTCCCAGCTTTCCTCGCTAAACCAGACTGACCCCACCCAGTTCCTCGAATACCTTCGCGCGAGCTCCGGCGGCGTTACCGACGTGGGCGACGAAACGGTGGACGGCGTGCCGTGCAACCACTATCGAGCCGACCTGCAGCTGAGCAGCATCCTCGACCGTGTCCCCTCCGGTGAGCAGGCCGAGGTGAAAGCGGCACTTGAAAAAGCTGGCGACGCGGGCTCGATTCCAGTTGACGTGTGGGTGGACGCCCAGGGCCGGGTGCGCCGCATCCAGCTGGCAATTGCTGCGGGTGTTCCCGGAAGTACGGGCAGCAGCCTCGCCGGAGCCGCAACCGACGTGGCTGGAACGATCACGATCGACTTCACTAGCTACGGTCACATCCCGCCGATCCTCCCACCACCGTCGAGCCAGGTCTTCGACGCCAGCACGCTGGCCGCCGCCGGGCTCGAATAGAGCCAGGACGAATAGGCCCTGTCGCGGGGCGCGATACCCGCATACCCTGCGCGCATGTGCGTTGCGGAGGAGACTCGCAGCCCACGAGTGGTCATGGCGCTCCTGCCGCCAGCAGCGCTGCCACCTCGGCGTCGGTGGTGGGGCGGAAGTCGTAATACCAGTAGCCCACGGCCCACAGCTCGTCGGGCATCTCCACACACACCACCTCGTCCGCCTCGTCGCTGAGCGCCTGCACCGATTGGCGGGCCCCCACCGGAGCCGCGAGCACGACCCGCACGGCACCGCGTCGGCGCAGCGAGCGCACCGCGGCGAGCGCCGAGCGGCCGGTGGCAAGGCCGTCGTCAACCAGTACCGCCGTACGACCGGCGAGCTCGACCGGCGAGCGGACACGACGGTAGCGGCGGAGTTGCTGCTCCAACTGGGCGGTCACCCCAGCGATCAACGCGGCGCACTCCCGCTCGGTGAGGTTGAGCGCGCGCACAGCCCCTTCGCTGAGCAGGTGCACGCCCCCCTCCGCCAACGCCCCGATCGCGTACTCGGGATTGCGCGGCGCTCCGATCTTGCGCACAACCGCGACATCCAGCGATGAGCCCAGTGCGCGCGCCACCTCCGCGGCCACCGGCACCCCTCCGCGGGGAATGCCCACCACAACCGGTCGCTCGCGACGATACTGCCCCAACAACACCGCCAAACGGCAACCGGCATCGCGCCGATCCTTGAAGCGCAGCGTGCCGGGCGCCGACAGCCGTGGATTGACCAGCGAAGCCACCGCGCCCCGCGGACGGTCGCATGGCATGTCGCTCATCTCTACACCGTAGTGCGGGCGCCCGCAAGCGCAAGGGACGCTCAGCGCATGCGCGGATCGATGTAGATGTCGTCGATCCGCGACTCGCCGGTGAGCGCGGTGAAGCGCAGCGCCACCTGGGCGGTGCCGCCGGAGAGCAGACCGCCGACGACCGAGCCGGTGAGCATCGGCAGCGTCGGCTGCCAGCTGTCGCTCAGCGCCACCGCACCCAGTGGGAGGGCGACCGGGCCGAGGACGGTTTTGTAGACAACCTGCACCAGCACCGTCGAGAGCAGGCCGCCGTTGCGCGCGAAAAAGCGGAAGCTGGGATAGCTGGCATTCACACAGGTGTACGGCGACTGCGCCGAGGCACCCGCCGGCAGCGCGAGCGAGTAGTGACCAACTTCGCCAGTGACTCCGTAAGGCTCGCTTTCGGGCGCTCGCGCCGCGCCCCCGCTGAGGCTCCACTGCGAAAGCGAGCCCTCAAAATTCCCCTGGGGTACCAACTCGTAGTCGTTGGAGTCGCCCCACTGCGCAAAGGGTTGACTGAGCGCTGCGTCATTGCAGGCGCCGGTGCTCAACAGTGCCGCCTGCGCCGGCACGGCCGCCGTTAGCGAGAGCGCGAGGGCGGCCGTGGCGAGGATCGCAGTGAAAAGGACAACTCCTCCCAAGGCCGGGAGCGAGCGATTGTTCCAATGCGCCGCCGCGGTCGACCGGCGGGCGGAAAAAGCTGAGAACGAGAACACAAGAGCCTCCGTGATCTACCGGCAGCCGAGCCATCTCCCACTGGAGACCTCTTGCTTTGCGTCCCCGTCTCGCGACGAGTTTGCCTTTTTCAGTTTGTGTGATGTATGAGCGCTTTGAAGCTGGTGGCCAGCATGAAGCACAGACGGCCCCATGTGAAAGGGACTTGGACGCATGTATGAACTAAGACCCTAGAGTGGATCTAATAGTTTGGATTTAGGGCGGCCTTCGCCAAAGGTTCTGTTCACTTGAATTCAACGCGGCGCCGATCGTGAGTGTACGGATGTGTTACTCAAGGCACGCGAGCCGATGGGCGATAAGGACCCAAGGTTAGACCAGTGTCGGCGTACGCCATCATCGAGTCCGAGCGCGCGCGGAGCTCATTCCTGCGTCAAGGCCAGCGGATGGAGATGGCCGAGCGTCGCGGCGAACTGATCGTCGGCGGCAGTTTCGCATGCGCCGCGCTGATGCTGGCGGCCACCGCGGGTGGGCGAGGAGCGGCATGGGATTTCGCTGGGATTGGTGGGATTGGATGGGATCTCCACGGGTTCCACACCTCCCTGGCGGTGGTGGCCCTGTATGTGGTGAGCTTGGCGGTCGCCGGACGCATCAGGATCGATGTGGGCTCTGGGTTTACGGTGCCCACACAGGCGGTATTCGTGCCCCTGCTGTTCGTGGCGCCACTCCCGCTCATACCGCTGCTGGTGGCGCTGTCGCTGGCGCTCGGAATGACGCCGGATGTGCTGCGTGGCCGCGTCCCGCCAAGCCGGCTGCTGACGGTGCCGGCCAACAGTTGGTTTTCGTTCGGGCCGGCGCTCGTGCTGCTACTCGCAGATCGCACCAGCCCCGCCTCGCTGACCGACCTGCGGTCGGTGGCGATCCTGCTGGCGGCACTCGCCGCGCAGTTTGTCTGTGACTTCACCGCCAATGCCGTGCGTGAGCGCCTATGTCGTGGGATCGGTATACGCGAGCTCGTCGGGGAGGTGCGCGAGGTGTACCTGATCGACGCGGCGTTAGCTCCGCTCGGGTTCGCGGTGGCAATCGCCGGGGCGCAACATCGCTGGGCGGTGCTGCTGATCGCGCCGCTGTTTGCGATCCTGCGGATCTTCTCCAAGGAACGGCGCGCGCGCCTGGAGCAGTTGATCGAGCTGGGCGATGCCTACCGCGGCACGGCGCTGGTGCTCGGCGACGTGGTGGAGGCCGACGACGCCTACACCGGCGAGCACTGCAAGGGCGTCGTGCGACTCGCGCTCGACGTCGCGCACGCGCTGGGGTTGGATGCTCACCGGGTCCGCAACGTCGAGTTCGGCGCCCTGCTGCACGACGTGGGCAAGATCGCAGTGCCCAAGGAGATCATCAACAAGCCGGGCAAACTCGACCCACACGAGTGGGAGATCATCAAGACTCACACAATCGAGGGCCAGCGCATGCTCGAGCGGGTCGGCGGCTTCATGCGCGAGGTCGGCGAGATCGTGCGCGCCTCGCACGAGCGCTGGGACGGCGCCGGCTACCCCGATCGACTGTGCGGCACCGCGATTCCGCTGGAGGCACGCATCGTCTCCGCCTGCGACGCCTTCAACGCGATGACCACCACCCGGTCCTATCGCCAGGCGATGGACCTCGCCGACGCGCTCGCCGAGCTCAGCCGCTGCTCGGGCACGCAGTTCGACCCGCAGGTGGTCGATGCGCTGGTGGGGGTAGTGGAGGGCGGTTAGTCCAGCGGCCCGCAGGTGGTCGATGCGCTGGTGGGTGGTGGGGAGCGAGGACCCATTGAAAAAGAGGGCCGGCTCGCCGGCCTCTAGTCCGGCGCGTTTCCGTTACGCGCCGCCAGCGTCCGGCGGCCGGCATCGGTCCAGACCACCTGATCGCGGCCCGGGCCCACCCCGATCAACGCCACCGGAGCCCCGGCGTGCTCGCCGATGAAGCTCAAGTACTCCTGCGCCGCCGCCGGTAGCTCCGAGAAGCTGGTGCACTGCCCGATGTCCTCGTGCCAGCCCGCCAACTCGGTGTACGCGGCGGTGGTGTGGTGCAACACGGTCTGGTGGTAGGGAAAGCTGTCGAACTCCGCCCCCTCCGCACCACGGTAGCTCGTGCACACCTTGATTCGATCGAGGCCCGACAGCACGTCGAGCTTGGTGATCGCCAGCGCCGAGAGCGAGTTGAGGCGGGCCGCGTAGCGCAGCGCCACGAGATCCAGCCAGCCCGTGCGGCGCGGCCGCCCCGTGGTCGTGCCGAACTCCCCTCCGCGCGTGCGCAGGCGGTCGCCCATCTCGTCGTCGAGCTCGGTCGGGAACGGCCCGGCACCAACGCGCGTCGCGTACGCCTTGGCGATCCCCCAGACCTCGTCGATGTCTTTCGGCCCAACCCCGGCGCCGATACAGGCGGCGCCCGCAACCGGGTTGGAAGAAGTGACGAACGGATAGGTGCCGTGGTCGATGTCGAGCATCGTCGCCTGCGCGCCCTCGAAGATCACCCGCCGCCCACTGTCCAACAGCTCCCACATCAACTTGGCGGTGTCGGCAATGTGCTGCTCCAAGCGATGCCCGTAGATCAAATACTCCTCGGTCATCGTGCGCAAATCGAGCGAGGGGTCCTTCTCGAACGGGCGCAACGACAGACGCTTGGGCTCCATCGCCGCCACAATCTTCTTCTTGAGGATCTTCTCGTCGAGCAGATCCTGCATGCGGATCCCCAGGCGGGCGGCCTTGTCGGCATAGCAGGGACCGATCCCGCGCCGGGTCGTGCCGATCTGCAGCCGTCCCAGCTTCGCCTCCCCCGCCGAGTCGAGCAGCAGGTGGTAGGGCATGATCAGATGCGCGTTGGCGGAGATCCGCAGACCACCCACGTCGATGCGCCGCGCCCGTAGGCCGTCGAGCTCCTCGATCAGCACCTTGGGGTCGATCACCACCCCGTTGCCGATCACGCAGCGCTTGCCCGGGTAGAGGATGCCGGAGGGGATCAGATGCAGCTTCCACTCCTCGCCGTCGCGCACGATCGTGTGCCCGGCGTTGTTGCCGCCTTGGAAGCGCACCACCGCGTCGCCGTGCTCGGCGAGCAGATCGACGATCTTGCCCTTCCCCTCGTCACCCCACTGGGCGCCCACTATGACTATGCCAGGCATGCCCAGTGGAGTGTAGGGGGCCTCCCCGTCAGCTAGGCGAGCGCCTTCTGCTTGATCGCGTCGAACTCCGCCTGGTTGATCGTGCCGCCGTCCAACAGCTGCTTGGCCTTGGCGATCTGTTCGGTCGGGTCGCCCTTGGCGGCCACCGACTGCACGTACTGATCGAATTCCTGCTTGGCGTTCTGCTGGTTTTTGACAGTGCGTTCCGCCATGCCCCTGTGCTCGGCGATCAGGTAGACGAACACCCCGAGGTAGGGCAACACCACGATGAACAGGATCCATAGAACCTTGGCGAAGCCCGAGATGTCATGACGGCGGAACAGATCCGCGAGCACCCCGATCAGGATCCAGATCCAAATCACGAACACGAAAAAGATCAGCATCGTCCAGAACACTTCCAGGAACGGGTAGCTGCTTGAGGCGATAATCACGGCCGTCCTCCCAGGTTGGCTGATGATGTCCCCCGCCACCTTACGCCGTTACTGCGCGTAGCGCTCTGCGGCGTAGTTCATGAACTTCGGATACTCCTTATGGAAGGTGAGCGTGACTTTGCCGACGGCGCCGTTGCGATGCTTGGCGATCAACAGATCCGCCTCGCCGGGGCGCTCGGAATCTTCGTCGTAGTACTCGTCGCGGTAGATAAACATCACGAGGTCGGAGTCCTGCTCGAGGTTGCCGGACTCGCGCAGGTCCGACAGCTGTGGTTTCTTGTCCGGGCGCGTCTCCACGGCGCGCGAGAGCTGCGAGAGCGCGATCACCGGCACCCCCAGCTCGCGCGCGAGGATCTTCAGGCCGCGGCTGAGCTCGCCCACCGCTGTGACGCGGGAGTCGTAGCGGGAGTCGGTGCGCATCAGTTGCAGGTAGTCGATGATGATCAACCCCAACCCCCCCTCGCACTGGCTGTGCAGGCGTCGCGCCTTGGCGCGGATCTCCAAGAGGCCCACGTCGCTGGAGTCGTCCACCCACAACGGCGCCGCCGCCAAGCGTTGGCTGGCGGTGAGGATCTTCGGCCAGCGCTGCTCGGAGACGCGCCCCTTGCGCAGCTCCTCGCCCTTGATCCGCGCCTGCGAGGCGACGAAGCGCTGGGCCAGCTCGGCCTCCGCCATCTCCAGCGAGAACAGCGCCACCGGGCGGCCGTGCTCGACCGCGGCATTCTCGGCGATGTTGCACACCAGCGCGCTCTTGCCCATCGCCGGACGCGCCGCGATGATGATCAAGTTGCCTCGCTGAAAACCTCCCGTGATCTCGTCGAGGTCTTTGAAGCCGGAGGGAGTGCCGGTGAGGGAGGTTCCCTCGATCGATAGGCGGTGCAGCTTGTCGAGCTCCTCGTGCAGCACGTCCTCGATCGTGCGAAAGTCCTGCTTGCGATCGTCGCGCGCCACCTCCAGCATCGCCTTCTCGGCCTGCTCCACCAGCTCCCGCGGGGTCGCCCGATGGCCGAGCACGCTTTCCTGGATCTCGTAGGTGCTCGCCAGCAGACGCCGCAGCAGCGCGTTCTCGCGCACGATCTGCGCGTAGCGGCGGGCGTGCCCCGCGGCTGGCACCACCCCTGTCAGCTCGTCCACCGTGGCGATCCCGCCGACCTCCTCCAGCTTGCCGGTCTGCTTGAGGCGATCGATCACCGTCAGCACGTCAACGGGCTCGCTTTCCTCGTAGAGGGCGAGCATTGCCTCGTAGATCCAGCGGTGGCGATCGCGGTAGAAGTCGTCGGGACGCAAGCCCTCCTCGATCACCAGGGCGTACATCGAGTGATCCGAGAGCAGGATCGCGCCGAGCACCGACTGCTCGGCCTCGAGGTTGTGCGGCGGCGTGAGTGCCACCCCGGAGGCGCCGTTGCCGTTGGCTGTCGTGGTTGCGCTCATCCCCGCCACGACTCTAACCAGCACCCTTGCCCAGCCGCGTGGGTCAACCCGCTATCTCGGGAGAAAAACTCCTGCACGAACCGATGTTCGCAGCGCCGACGGACGTGGCTTGAACGCTACTTCTTCGGGCGAGCCGGCGCTACTTCTTCGGCACAACCATAGTCTTGACCGTCGCCGTCACACCCTCGACGACATCGACCACGACCATGTAGGTGCCGACGTTCTTAATCGGCTCGGGGAGATGCACGTTGTGCCGATCTAGTTTCAAGCCTCTCGCCTCGTGGATCGCCTCGGCGACATCCTGGGCGGAGACCGACCCGAACAGGCGTCCGTCAGCGCCAGCCTGCTGGGGAATCGTCAGCACGGTCTTGTTCAACAGACCGGCGTTGGCGCTCGCGCGCTCCACGAATTCGCGCTCCGCCCGTTCCGCCGCTTCCTGACGGCGGCGTACCGCCTCCATGGCCCCGCGGGTCGCCGGCTGGGCCAGCTTGCGCGGGATCAAAAAGTTGCGTAGGTAGCCCTTGGACACCTCCACCACGTTGCCCTGCTCGCCGAGCGTATCGACGTCCTTGAGGAGAATCGCCTCGGGCATCGCTACTGCTCCATGCCGGAGGATCGGGGTGTATTGGCGAGGCGCCTACGCGTGGCTTGAGCCATCAACGACCCCGGTCCCGGTCGCCCCGCTCACGGCGCGGGCTGTCGTCGCGCCCACCCTCGTTGACGTAGGGCAATAGCGCCAGCTCGCGGGCGCGCTTGACCGCACGCGCCACCTGCGCCTGATGACGACGGCAGGCGCCAGTGATCCGCCGCGAGCGGATCTTGCCCTTCTCGGAGACGAAGCGGCGCAGCGTCGCCACATCCTTGTAGTCGACCTGCTCGATCTTGTCGCGGCAGTGCTGACACGGCTTGCGCCGCCCACTACCAGGTCCGCCTCGCTTCTCTCGTCTGCGGGCCGGCTTGCTGCGACCCCGTGCCTTTGCCACTGGTTACCTGCCTATCGCTTTAGATCTTTGTCTCCGCGGACCAGCCTAGAACGGAATGTCCTCGTCGGCCGCGGCGCCGACCGGTGCGGGCTGGTAGTCCCCTTCGTTGACTGGGGTTTCGCCGCCCTGTGAGGCTCCATTGCTCGCAAACCCGCCGCCACCGGCGTCATCGCGCGAACCCAGGAACTGCACCGAGTCGGCAATGATATCGATTGCTTGGCGCTTAGTGCCGTCTTGGGCCTCCCACTCGCGCCAATCGAGGCGTCCGTCGATCGCCACCGGGCGGCCCTTGGAGAGGAAACGCGCGGCATTCTCGCCCTGCGCCCCCCACACCTTCACGTTGAAGTAGTTGGGCTTGTCCGTCCACTCCCCGCTGCTCTGGTCCTTGCGGCGCGTGTTGCACGCAATCCGCAGCTCGCACACCGACGTGCCGCTGGGTAGCGAGCGCAGCTCGGGGTCTTTGGTGAGGTTGCCGGTCATCACTACCCGGTTGATGTTGGTTGCGGCCACGTCTCATCTTCCTTTCGGCTGTCTGCGGATACGGCCTCCGAGTCTAGACCCGCCCGCGGGCACCACTTCGACCCGGCCGCGCGCGATCTCGCTCGTTGCGGGTTTAACTGGGGTCGCTGTGGCTGCGAGGGGAGGTGCGGAACACCTCGTCCCAATAAGGGGCGCTGATCCCGAAGCCGCGCGTGTCGTCCTGGAAGTGGTGGCGCATGTGGCGCTCGCGCAGCATTCGCCCCAGCCGGCCGTGGGGGACAAAGTGGTGGAGGTAGTAGTGCAGCATGTCGTACACCACATACCCGGCGAAGAAGCCCGCCCCCAGCCCGGAGGCGTAGCGTTCGCCGAAGACCAGGTACAGCACGCCGAATACGAGCGCCGCCAGCGGGATGCTCACGGCCGGGGGCATCACCAGGCGCATTGGGTCGTTGGGGTGCTCGTGGTGGATCCCGTGGATGATCCAGTGCAGACGCGCGCCGATGCCGGCGTTCGGCTCGAAGTGAAACACGATGCGGTGCAGCCAGTACTCGAACAACGTCCACATCGCATAGCCCCCCACCGCGAGACCGATCGTCGCCGCCACGTTCACCTGCGCGAGGCTCCACGCCGCCATCACGACGATCGCCGGCACGAAGATCAGCGGGGGCACCGCGGGATGCACACGCGAGAAGAAATCCAGCAGCCGTGACTCGAACATCGGCGGGGAGGCCCGCAGCACGTCTGAGCGGTTGATCGAAAACGAGGGGCCCGGCTCGCCGGCCTGCGGCCGACTGCGCCACCCTCTTACCGATCGATCGCTCATCTCCGCGTAGGAGTCTATTACGCTCGCCGCGCGGCCCGAAGGCTCAAGCGTCAGGCTCGCCGACGGCGGCGGGCGGGGTCTCAGGCGCGAGCTCGGCCTCAAGCGCGGGCTCGGGCGTGGACGTGGGTGCCACCTCGACCACGGCGGGGGCTGCCTCGACCACGGGGGCCGCGCCCGCGGCGTGGGCGGAGCTCGTACCCGGGGCGGAAGCGTGGGCGGAGCTCGTACCCGGGGCGGAAGCGTGGGCGGAGCTCGTACCCGGGGCGGAAGCGTGGGCGGAGCTCGTACCCGGGGCGGAAGCGTGGGCGGAGCTCGTACCCGGGACGGACGCAACGCTCGCGCCCGGGGCACTCATGTCCGGGGCAGCCGGCGTACCGGGCTTCAGCTTGACAATCCGGAAGCGCACCACCTCGTCGGCGATCCGCAGCGTGCGGTCGAGGCCGCTCAGCAGCTCCGGGGAGCCGGCATGGAACTGCAGCAGGTGGTATTTCGCGGTCGCTTTGTGGGCGATCGGATAGGTGAGCGCCCGCTCCCCCCACGCGTCGTCGCGCAGCAGCTCGCCCTGCGCCGCGATCGCCTCGCGGGCGTCCGCGAGGATCTTCTCGCGCGCCTGCTCCTCCGCTTCGGAGTCGAGCAGCAGCACGAGATCGTATGTGGGTGCGGGCAGGGTCATGCGAACGGGCGCGGATGATAACAGCGCTACCGAGCGCGCTCGGTCCCCTTCGCGCGGATGTCCGCCAACTGCTCGTCGATCCAGTCGCCGGGATCGCGTGAGGTGACGATCTGTGCGAGCCCCTGCGCGCGCCGATGGCGCTCGGCCGGAGCCATCGTCAAGGCCGCGTAGATCGAGTCCGCCAGCTCCTGAATGTCGAACGGATTGACCGACAGCGCGTACTCGCCCAGCTCCTCGTGCGCGCCGGTGTTCTCGGAGAGGATCGACACTCCCTCGCGCTCGTTGACCAGCGGGCCCTCCTTGGCGACCAGGTTCATGCCGTCGAACATCGCGTTGACCAGCAGCACGTCGTAGTGCTTGTACGCCGCCATCGCCTCCTCCAGGTCGTCGCGCAGCTTCAGCTGGATCGGCATCCAGTCGGGCGTGCCGTGGCGGTGGTTGACGACCGCCACCAGCGCCTCGATCCGCTCCAGGTACTCGGCGTATTGGGGCACGTCGGTACGGGATGGCATCAGCTGCGCCATAAACGTGATGCGCTCGGAGAACTCGGGGTGTTGCTCGAGGAACAGGTCAAACGCCGAGAAGCCGCGCAGCACGTTCTTGGACAGGTCGGCGCGATCGACGCGCAGGATCAAGAAGTCGCGCCGGCGCGCCAGCAGCTCGCGCTCCAGCTCCTGCACGCGCGTCCCCGCGGCGATGCGCCTGGTGGCACGGTGGTCGATCGGCAGCGGGTAAGCCCGCACCCACACCTCGCGCTCGCCGTAGCGCACCGTCCCCTGCTCGTGGTCTACCTCAAGGTCCATCAAATCGGCGCAGCACTGCAGGAAGTTGCGCCGGTAGGAGCGCGTGTGGAAGCCGATGATGTCGTTCGCCAACAGCCCCGCGAAGATCTCCTCGCGAATCCGTGAGGGCAGCACCCGCCAGGCGTCCGACTGCGTCCAGGGGATGTGGATGAAGTGGTGCAAAAACACGTCCGGCCGCGCTTTGCGCACGAGGTCGGGGAGCGTGTAGAGGTGGTAGTCGTGCACCATCACCACCGGCTCCCGCGCGTCCCGCAGCTCCTCCACCACCGCCCGCGCGAGGTCCTCGTTGACGACGTTGTAGCCGAACTCGAACGCCTCGATCTCGTAGCGGCGGATGTCCGGCGCGTTTGACAGATCCCACAGGTAGTGCTGGATAAACCACAGCATCGGGTTGGCGAACACGTTGTAGAAGCGGTCGTACGCCTCGGGATCGCTCGCCACCAGGCGCACCTGGAACTCTTCGCCCGCGGGCGAACGCACCGGGAAGGCACGGCCGCCGTGGCTGCGCGACACCTCCAGGTCGTGCTCGCTCATCGCCGAGGCGATCCACACCGCCTCGCGGTGGGACGCCAGCCCGGTCAGCGCCGTCACCAAGCCGCCCGAGCCACGCTGCACCTCGCCGCCCGCCTGGAAGGTCACCGGCCCCCGGTTACTCACCAGCACCAGCGGGGAACGCTGTGCCGGTGTATCGCTCACGATTCTCTTAGCTCGTTGAAGATCCTTAGATAATCGCGCAAATAGCGCGGCGTGAGGAAGTGCGCGCGCACGTGCTCCTTGCCCCTTCTGCCCAGCGCTTTGCCGAGCGCGGGGTCGTCGAGGATCTCGAGCGTCCGCTCCGCGCACCGCTCGGCGCTGTCCACGAGGAAGCCGGTAACGCCATCCTCGACCTGCAGCGGGATCCCGCCGACGTTGCCGCCGATGAACGGACGCGCCTTCCAGATCGCCTCCGAGACGGTGAGGCCGAAGCCCTCGCGCGTGGACTTCTGGATCAGCACGTCGGCGTGCGACTGGAAGGCGTTGACCTCGATCGCGCCGACGTTGTTGAAGTTGTTGAGGATGTGTATGTCGGGGTCGCCGTCGGCGTGGGCGATCGTGGCGTTGAAGAAGTCCCACCCCTCGGGGTCGTCGCTGGCCATCGACCCCACCAGCGCCAGCTGCACTTCGGGCAGCGTCTCCTTCACCTGGCGATACGCGTCGATCACCCCGAGCGGGTCCTTCCAAGGGTCAAAGCGCGACACCTGACACATCAGCGGCCGGTCGACGTCGATCCCGAACTGGCCGCACACATACGCCGCGTCTTCGGGCGACAGCGCCATGTTCTTCGGCGTCAGCGGGTCGATCGCGGGCGGCACCACGTTGACTTTGCCGTTCATCCCCGGCGGCACGTACTCCTGCATGTGGAACAGCGTCTGGGGGTAGTCCTCGATGTAGGGCAGCAGGTGGGCGATCGTGTCCGGGTTGGGCGTGGAAAGGTCGATGTGGCAGCGCCACACCCACCCCTTTGCCTTGCCGGGCGCCAACTGCCGCAGCGCCGCCGGCTGGGGGTCGTGCACCAGGCACACATCCCACCCGCCGGACAGCTCGCGCGCGTTCATCTCGTTGTATTGCTTCCAGGTCTCCCACTGCTGCTCGTCGAGATCCTCCGGCGCGCCTTGCAACGCGTTGTGCATCAACTTGGTCGCGTTGAAGAATTCCTCGCGGCCATAGATCACCTGCCACTCGCACTCCAAACCGACGTCGCGCATCAGCGGCACTAGCGTGTACAGGATCTCCGAGACGCCCCCTCCGAAAGCGGTCGCGGAGACGTGCACCACGCGGCTGTCCTTCAGCGGCTCCGCCAGCTCGCGGATTTCATCGATTAGATCGCGCCCACAGATGTGGGTGTAATCGGCGAGCGTCTTGGTTCCGACGGCGACGGGCTGGAGCACGCGCGCACGATAGCGATCCTCGAGGGTGGTGGGGTGAGCGGACATTTTTTGCGGTGGCGGCTCTCGATCCCGGCCGGCCCATCGGTTATCGGCAGCTTCGGCGCCAACGCGCAATCGCCGGGGCACATATGCGCCCAAAACGGCTTGGCCTCGATCCACCGATCCCGGGTCGCCGACACCGCATGCTCAACTCGTCAGCGGTGGATCCGCTCCACTCGTCAGGGTGATCCGCTCAACTCGTCGGCGGCGGATCCAGGCTAAGGTCTGGAACGGCGTGCTCAACGGAAGCATTTATCGCGCAGCCTTCCTGCCGCTGCTGTTTGCGCTGGTGATCGCGGGGTTCTCCCTCACCGGGCGCACCCCGCCGCTGAGCTCCAACCTCACGCCCGACGCATTTGAAGGGGCGCGCGCCTTCGCCACGCTGGAAGCACTCGCCAAGCAGTTTCCCGAACGCCGTCCCGGCGGCACCGGCGATCAGCGGCTGGCCGCCTACATCGCACAGGCGCTGCGCGGGCTGGGGAGCGCCGCCAAGGGTGGCTTCGCGGTGAGCACGCGCACTGTGCAAGCACAGACGATCGACGGCAAACGCACACTCACCACCGTGATCGCACAGCGGTCGGGCACCACCGGGGAAGCACCGATCGTGATCCTTGCCCACCGCGACGCCGCCGGCCGGGGCGCGGAGGCAGAGTTGTCGGGCACCGCGGCGCTGCTCGAACTCGCACGTGTGCTGGCCGCCGGAGAGTCCCAGCGCGCGATCGTGCTGGTGTCCACCAGTGGCGGCTCGGGCGGAAACGGGGGCGCCGAAGACTTTGCGGCGCACGCGAGCGAAATCTTGGGCGGCCGCTTCGACGCCGCGCTGGTGCTCGGCGATCTCGCGGCCACGCGCGCAGCCGGACCGCTGCTGTCCTCGTTCTCGGCCTCCGCCGGCTCGGCGCCGGAGCTGCTGCAGAGCACCGTCGCGCAGGCGCTCTCCCAACAGGCGGGCGCGAGTGGAGCGGAAGTCAACGCCCCGGGCACCCTCACCCAACTGGCCCATCTCGTGTTCCCGCTCGCCGGCGGCGAACAGGGTCCGCTCGGCGCTCGCGGCCTGCCCGCCGTGCTGGTGGGGGTCGGTGGCGAAGCTGCGCTTCCGGCCAACCAACCGGTGAGCGCGGCCAGGCTGGAAGCGCTCGGACGCGGGGTGCTCGCCGCCGTGTACGCGCTTGACAGTGGGCCGGAAGTCGGTAGCGGCGACGCGAGCGGCAGTGGCCTCGAAGGCGGGCTGCCGATCCAACACAAGGCGATCCCGGCATGGGCGCTGCGCCTGCTGGTGGCAACGCTGCTGCTACCGGCGCTGCTGGCGCTCGGCGACGGCTTGGCGCGGCTACGCAGGCGACGAGTGGCGGTCGGCCGCTGGGTGGTGTGGGTGCTGGCGTGCGGGCTGCCGTTCCTGCTCTGCGCGGTGTTCGCGATCTTGCTGGGCACTGTCGGGGCAATCCCCGCGCCACGCCCGCCCGTCTCCCCGGCGGCGCTACCGTTCGGGCGCCACGCCCTGGAGGCGGTGCTGGCGACCCTGCTCGTGCTGGTGCTCGCCTGGCTGGCGTGGCCGGCGCTGATGCGCCGCCTGAGGCTCCCGGTTCGCCCCCGCGCCGACGCCGCGGCGTTCGCGATGCTGCTCGTGTTGGGCGGTCTCACCGTGGTGGTGTGGGCGTTCGATCCGCTCACCGCGCTGCTGCTCGCGCCGGCCTTGAACCTGTGGCTGATCTTCGCCGTCGCGCCTCCCAGCCTGGTGGATCTTGGTGGGAGGGGGGGCGGGGGGCACCGCACTCAGGCGCTCGCGCTGGTGGCGCTCGGCGTGGCGCCGCTCGTGCTACTAGTGGCGTTCTACGCCGGTCAGCTGCACCTGGGAGCGGGTGGGGTGGCGCACACCGCCCTACTGCTGCTGGCGGGCGGGCGCATCGGGCTCGGGGGGGCGCTGCTGTGGAGCGTCGCCTTCGGCTGCCTCGTCGCGGCGCTGCTGGTGGCGCTCGCCCCGAGCGACGCCGGCGACAGCGACACCGGTGCGCCGGGCGAGTGGCCCGACGATCGCAACCCGATCAAGATCCGTGGGCCGCTGTCTTATGCTGGGCCTGGCTCGCTGGGAGGCACCGAGTCCACGTTGCGACGGTGAGCACTCGGCGAGACCAAGGCTCCACATCCGCGAACAGCTGGTTGTCGTGTCCGAAACCCTTACCCCCACCAGACCACCCGCGCACGGGCTGCGCGGCGACCGACCGAGCTCCCAGCGCGGGCGCCGCGCGTTGCGCGCGCTGTCCAGTGCGCTGATCGTCCTCGGCGTGTTGGCGCTGCTCGAGGTCGGCGTCACGCTGGTATGGCAGGAGCCGCTCTCGGCGCTGTATGCCAAATTGCAGCAAGACCAGTTGCGGGGAGCGCTGCACGAGCTCGAACACGCCAAGCCCACGACACAGGTGAGCGCGCGCCTGGAGCGGCTTGCCGACGAGCGCCGGCGCGTCGCCTTCCTGGCGGGCCAGCTGCAACGCCACGCGGCGCTCGGCAGCGCCGTGGGCAGCATCCGCATCCCGCGCATCGGCGCCGACTTCGTGCTGGTGGACGGCACCGGCACCGAAGAACTGGAGAAGGGGCCGGGGATCTACACGCAGGCGATCTACCCGGGCACGCGCTTCCCCGGCTTGGGAGCCACCACCGCGGTCGCCGGCCACCGCACCACCTTCCTCGCGCCCTTCCGCCGCATCGACGAACTGCGCCACGGCGACCGGATCCTGGTGGACATGCCCTACGCGCACTTCGTCTACACGGTGATCGGGCACCGCAGCGTGCTGCCCTCTGACGTGGAGGCCGCGATCCGCCACGCCGGCTACAGCCGCCTGGTGCTGTCGGCGTGCACGCCGCTGTTCAGCGCCGCCGAACGGCTGCTGGTGTACGCCCGCCTCACCAAAACCACGCCGGTGGGCGCCGCGCTGCTGGCGCCCACCGGCGGCGCGCCGGTCACACACGCGCCCGTGACCGCCCACCTGCGGGCCGCCTGATTACCCCACCTGCGAGCCGCCTGATTACCCCACCTGCGAGCCGCCTGAGTTAGACCCGACTTCGCGTCGGTCGCGCGACGGGCGCTACCAGCGGTGCTCGTACCCCGCGAGCTGCAGTGGTTGACCATCCGCGAGCAGCGTGACTCCGGGCCCTGAGGTGGCGGTGTCGCCCACCACGCCCACCCACGTGATCCCGACGCCGCCGGCGTCGCGCAGCGCCCGCTCGGCGGCGGCGCGCCCGGCGGCGGGCATGCACACGCACAGCTCGTAATCTTCGCCGGCGCTCGCCGCCAGTCGCCAAGGCGCGAGCCCCAGCTCGGCGGCGACCTCGGGCAAACCTTCCTCCAACGGCAGCGCGCCAAGGTCGATCTCCAGACGCACCCCACTCGCGCGACCGACGTGGCCGGCGTCGGTCGCAAGCCCGTCGGAGAGGTCGATCATCGCGTGCGCGCCGGCCCTCGCCAGCGCACGGCCCTCCGCCAGGCGGGGCACGGGTCCACGCAGCCGCGCCAGCGCCGTGGCCGTGTGGGGTGCGGCGGCGGCCCGGCCTTCCAACACCGCCAGCCCGGCACCGGCGCCGCCGAGGCGACCGGTAACCCCGACGAGGTCGCCGACGCAGGCACCGTCGCGGCCCACCAGCTCCTGCTCGGCGTCGGCCCAGCCGACGGCGGTAACCGACACCATCAGCGCGGGCGCCGCCACCACGTCGCCGCCGGCGATCTCCACGCCGGCGGTGTGCGCAAGTGCGTGGGCGCCGCGCACCAGCTCGAGCGCCTGCTGCTCGCCGAGGCCCTGCGGCAGCCCCAGCACGAGGTAGGCCTCTCCCGGTAGGGCGCCCATCGCCGCAAGATCGGACAGGGCGGCGGCCAGTGCTCTACCGCCCACCTGCGCCGGCGTCATCCAACCATCCTCCAAACGAAAGTGCACACCCTCGACCATCGCGTCCACCGAGGTGACGCACACCGCGCGGGCTCTCACCACGGACGCGTCGTCGCCGATCCCGCGCAGCACCCGCCCGCCGCCCTGTCCGATCTTGCGCCCGCGGCGCAACTCGGCGGCGATGGCCTCGATCAAGGAGAGCTCGCGTCCGGCGTCTGGCAGCGTGCGAGCCTCAGCGATGCCGGTAGACGATGCGCGCGCGATCGAGGTCGTAGGGAGAGAGCTCGCAGCGGACCCGATCCCCCGGGAGGATGCGGATCCTGAAGCGGCGCATCTTGCCGGCGACATGCCCCAGCACGACGTGATCGTTGTCGAGCTTGACACGAAACATCGCGTTGGGCAGCGCCTCGATCACCTCGCCCTCGAATTCGACCTTGTCTTCCTTTGCCACGAGTGCGCACAACCTAGCACCAGGCCGCGATCATGGCTGGGCGGGGTCACCCGGTACCGTCGCCAACGTGGTCGGCGACACGATCACGGCGGAGCGGTACCGCCGGCGCGGCGATCACGTCCGGACAGCGCCACCGATCACGGCGGGGCGGTACCGCCGGCGCGGCGATCACGTCCGGACAGCGCCACCGATCACGGCGGGGCGGTACCGCCGCTCGTAGGGCTACCGCCCCCACCGGCGTTGGGGGCGCCCGCGCCCGGGGTGTCGGCACCTGGGGCTCCAACGCCCGGTTCGGCCTGAGCGGGATTCGGAGTGGCAGGTTCGGCGGGCGTTTTTTCGATGGGAGCCCCGCCGCCCGTGTGCGGTTCGGTACCGGCGGCAGGCGTTTCGATGCTCTTGCCGGGAGTGGCTTCCTTGCCGCGATGGGCCTTCCCGTGAGCGGTGCCGGTGCCGATGCCGCCACCAAGGCCCGCTTCCGGTTCGGCGCTGGGCGTCGGGGCCTGGTCGAGGGTCGCGTATTTGCCGAAAAACGGCCGATACACCAGCGGTTCGGTCGGCTGGGGGAATTCAACGCAGTGGTTGCCGACGACAGGGTCCATATAGGTGTGCCAGATTTCCGCGGTCAAGAAGGCGCCCTGCTGGGGCTCGCCGTGTACGTCGGTCATGGGAATGTCCTGCTTTGGGTAGCCCATCCACACCGCCGTGGCGTATTCGGGGGTGTAACCGTCGAGCCATGCGTCGATCAGATTGCTGGTGGTGCCGGTCTTCGCTGCGGTGGGACATTCGATCGCCGAGCGCGTGGCGGTGCCCTCCAGAACGTTCTCGTGGAGGATCGTGGTCTCCTCAGCGGTGACTCCGTTGGAGAGCACCTTCACGCGGTGCGGCACGCCCCAACTGGAGTCCACGTGGCCGTCGGGGAACACCACCTTGGTGATCGCAATTGGGGTGTTGCGCAAGCCGCCGTCGGCGAGCGTGGCATAGACATTGGCCATTTCCAGCGGTGTCACCCCCACTTCCAGACCGCCCAGCGCCTGGGCGGGGTTACCGATCAGATGCGTTTTGACACCCATCTTGTAAGCCATTTCGGTGATCGATTCCTCGCCCATGTCGGCGGCTAGCTGCGCGTATACGGTGTTGTCAGAGGCAAGCGTGGCCTGCACGAGGTTGAGCTCCTTATTCAAGGAGGTGCCCTCGAAGGTCTTGACTTCATAGTTCGGTTCAGCAGCCAGCCAACCGGGGTACAGCGTGTGCGAGAGGTAGGAGGTGGTGTTGGGGTTAATCCCTTTGGATAGCGCGTCGGCGAGGTCGATCGCCTTGAAGGTCGAGCCCGGCTGGCGATGGCCTTCGGAGGCGAGGTTGTACTGGGACTGCTCATAGCTTTCCGACTCCGCCATAGTCTCTATGTAACCGTTGTGGGGATCGATCGTGACGACCGCCGAGGCGGGGTCGCCAGGCTCGTCGAGGATTTTGGCGATCGCTTCGTGAGCCAGTTCCTGGTAATGCAGGTTGAGCGTGGTGTAAACCTGCAACCCGCCCCGTTCCACGGTTTTGCGCCCATAGCGAGCGATCAGCTGCTGGCGGACGTATTCGAAGAAGAATTCTTCTTTGCGCTGGGAGTAGAAGTCGCCGTGCTGGATCTCCAGCGGGGCCTGCTTGGCGGCGGCCGCCTGCGCCGGGGTGACGTAGTGCAGTTCGGCCATCTTGCCCAGCACCTCGTTGCGCCTGGCGCGGGCGGCGGCGGGGAACAGGAAAGGGTTGTATTCCGAGGGCGCCTGCGGCAGCCCGGCGAGCAGCGCCGCCTGCTCGAGGTCGAGCTGGGAGGCGGGCTTGTCGAAGAAGATCCGGGAGGCGGCCTGCACCCCGATCGCGGTTTGTCCGCCGACGGTGCCGTAGGGGACGCTGTTGAGGTAGCTGGTGAGGATCGAGCGCTTGCTGTGGTGTTCGTTGTATTCGAGCGCCAGCTTCGCCTCGGCGATCTTCTGCTTGAAGGTACGCTCATCGCCGCCCAGATAGAGGTTGCGCATCAGCTGCATCGTGATCGTGGAAGCCCCCTGCAACGCTTCGCCGTGCACGAGATCCTTTACGGCGGCGCGGAAGATTCCGGTGATGTCGATGCCGTCGTCTTTATAGAAACGCTGGTCCTCGATCGCGACGGTTGCGTTGGCGAGATCGATCGGAATCTGCGACCAGGAGATCGGCGAGCGCAGCTCGTTGGACTGGATGAAGCCAAGGCGGGTGCCGTCGGCGGCATACACCTGCGAGGAGGCGCCTTCGACGATTAGATGCCGCCCGGCGAGACCCTGCGTGGAGGAGGCCACCGAGAGCACATACCCCACCGAGCCGACGGCGCCGAGGAACAGCGTGCCGGCGAGCACGGCGAGCGCGATGAAGAGGATGCGCGAGCCCCCCCGGTGGCGGCGGCGACGCTGTCGTGTTTGTCTGGACATGATGGGAGCAGCAGGGTGCTTGTGTGAGGGTACCTCCCCAATCTGTGATTTCCTGCCAGTCACGTCCGTTTGGCCCGCACGATTGCGGCGTCAATTCCAGTGCGGACGCCACCAACAATGGACAGCGACACCGCCGAGATTGCCGTTATGGACGCCACCTCCTATCGCCCAGAGCGAGACGGTACGGAGCTCGGCGGGACCGGGCCGCCGGCCATTAGGCCACACAGCGGCCTACGCGCACTGCGCTTCGCGGACCCCGCGGGACGATGGACGCGGTGGCGGGCGGATCCGGCGCGGATGGCGGCGGTGCGCGACTGCTGGCGCGCGCTATGGGTGTCGCGCTTGATCGTGCTGGTGGCAGGCGTGGGGGCGGTCGCCGCATTCGGTGTCGGCCACGCCCGCAGCGCCTTCGACCCCGCCAACGTGACGAGCGGATTCGGCTGGCTGGGCAACCTGCTGGCGGCACCAGTGGCACGCTGGGATGCGGTGTGGTACCTGGTGATCGCCCACTACGGCTACCGCCCGGACCTGGCCGCCTTCGGCACCTCCTCGCGTGCGGCCTTCTTCCCGCTCTACCCGCTCGGCGTACGCGGGATCTCCGAACTGGGCGTGCCGCCGATCGCCGCGGGGGTGGCGCTGTCGCTGGCGGCGTTGGTGACGGCGCTGTACGGGATCCACCGATTGAGCACGCTGGAACTCACTCGTCTCGCTGGCCGGAACGGGGATGCTGGCCGGGGACGAGTGTCTCGCGGCTCCGGTCGCGACGAGCGCGCCGGCGATGTCGCGCGGCTGGCGGTGCTCGTGACGGCGCTGGCGCCAATGGCGTTTTTCTTCTCGGCGGTGTACTCGGAGTCGCTGTACCTAGCGCTGTCGGTGGGGGTGTTCTGGTGCGCCCGCCAGGGACGCTGGGGCTGGGCTGGCGTGCTGGGAGCGCTGGCGAGCGCGACGCGCAGCGCGGGGCTGGTGCTGGTGGTGCCGATGCTCGTGCTCTACCTGTACGGACCGCGGGCCGATCGCGAGCCCGACTTCCCCGCCCGCACTCGGTGGCGGTTGCCCTTGCCTCGATACAAGCTGCGCGCCAGCGCTCTGTGGGCAGCGGCGCTGCCGGTGGGACTGGGCGCCTACATGGCCTACCTGGCGCTGGCGGGCGGCAGCGCGTCGATGCCATTCCACGCCCAGGAAGCGTGGAACCGGCACTTCGCCGGTCCGTACGTAGCGTCGTGGGACGGCGCGCGCGCAGCCTTCGACGGCCTGCGCCAGTTGCTTTCCTTCCAGCGCGCACACGTCTACTTCAAAGTGGCGGGGGGCAGTCCGTTCGTGGACGCGGGCCACAACGTGATGCTGTTCGCGTTCCTGCTCGCCGCTGTCCCGATGGTGGTGGGGGTGCTGCGCCGCCTGCCGCTGGCGTACGGTGCGTACGTCCTGGCGGCGCTGGCACTGCCGCTCTCCTACCCGGTGGCGCCCCAGCCGCTGATGTCGCTGCCGCGCTTTGAGATGGTGTTGTTCCCCTTGGCGATGTGGCTGGGAGCGTGGCTAGCGGAACGACCACGCGTGCGCCTGCCGGCACTGGTGGTAATGGCGCTGCTGATGGCGCTCTTCGTCAGCGAGTTCGCCACTTGGCATTGGGTGGCATAACCACGTCTGGGCGGAACGCCCTGGAGCGCATCGATGCGGTGCTGCTCGATGGGTTGGGCACGCTGGTGGCACTGTCACCACCGTGGCCGGCGCTGGTGGGATACCTGCGGGAGGTGCACGGCGTGGAGCTTCCGCTCGCGGACGCCGAGCAAGCATTCCGCGCAGAGATGACCTACTACCGCGCCCACCACCACGAGGGACGCGACCAGCAAGCACTGGAGGATCTACGGCGCCGCTGCGCAGAAGTGTTGCGGGCGAGGCTGCCAGCGCGGGTGGGACAGGTGCTTTCGCTCGCGCAGCTCACCACAGCGATGCTCGACGCGCTGCACTTCGCCGCCTACCCCGACGCGATCACCGCGCTCGCGGGACTGCGCACCCGCGGCCTGGCCCTGATCGTGGTCAGCAACTGGGACATCTCGCTGCCGACCGTGCTGGGCAAGGTAGGGCTGGAGGGGATGGTGGATGGCGTGGTGAGCTCAGCCGAGGTCGGCAGCCCCAAGCCAGCGCCCGAGATCTTCACGGCGGCGCTCACGCTGGCAGGGTGCGCGCCCAGACGCGCGGTGCACGTGGGCGACTCCGTCGAGCACGATGTGCGGGGAGCGCTGGCGAGCGGAATCCACCCCGTGCTGCTGCGCCGCGCAGGCACCGAGCCCGGAGCACCGCCCCCCGGCGTGTCGGTGATCTCCACGCTGACGGACTTGCTCTGCGATTAATGAAGCGGGGCCCGGCTCACCAGCTATGGCCGGCTGCGCCACCATCTAGGCTCGTCCGATGGAGTACACACCAATCGCGCTTGCGACCCCCCTACCGGAGGAGCCGCCCGGGCCGCCCGGGCCGCGGCTGCCGCCGAACACGTGGTTGTGGTGGATGGCGCCGGCGGCGCTGTTCGGCGGGCTGCTGCTGGCGGCAGTGGCGGGTCTGGCGGTGGACATCCCGGCGACACTGTTCGGGGTGAACATCACCGCCTCCTCGCTCCCCGGGGGCCTCGAGATCGCCGACACGGTGGTACAGGACGCGGCGTTCGTGCTGGTCGCGGTGCTGCTCGCCAAAGTCGGCGGGCGCGCGGTGCGAGCATGGCAGTTCGGGCTGCAGCGCCCCTGCATTGGCTGGCTGAGCCCGCGCTTGGGCTGGTTGTGGGCGGTAGGCATGATCTTCGTGACGCTGCTGACGTTCCTGATCTTCAGCGCGATCTGGGCGGAGATCCTGAACGTCAGCACGAAGGAGAAATTGCTCGAACGGCTGGGCACCAACGAAGGCACCACGCTGCTGCTGCTGAGCGCATGGTTGACGTGTGTTGTGGCGCCGATCTGCGAGGAGTTTCTGTTCCGCGGCTTCATCTTCCGGGCGCTGTACAACTGGCGCGGGCTGTGGCCAGCGGCGCTGATCACGGGACTGGTGTTCGGCGGCGTGCACGTCGGCTCGGCGCCGCTGGTCGATCTGATTCCGCTGGCGGGGTTGGGGTTTGCGCTGTGCCTGCTGTACCGCTACACCGGCTCGCTGTACCCATGTATCGCAACGCACTGCCTCAACAATTGCATCGCCTTCGGGGCTCTGGAGAACTGGGGATGGCAGATCCCAATACTGACGGTCGCCGCGCTGGGGATGATCGCGCTACTCGCGCTGGCGCTGTGGCAGGTGGGAGTGATCACACCGCCGCCGGCCGTCACAGCGTAAGCGGCCGTCACCTCGTAAGCGGCAGGCGCCGCTGCGCGGAAGTATTGCGGGCGACAAGCACCAGCATCGGCTAAACCCTGAGGCGCAGCAGGCGCGCCACAAAACCGACGCCAACGCCGTACACCAGCAACGCCAGCAAAGTGCCGACTCCGCGGATCGCCCACTGGCTGGTGGAGCCCGACGTAACGCTAGAGAAGGGCGAGGTGAGCTTGGCGGCGACTTCGTCGATTGTTTTGCGCACTTCCCCCTCCTTGGCGGGCTGCGCGGCGGGCTTGTCGCCCGCGCGTCCGTTCGTTCCGAGCAGCGCTTCCTGCTGATGGGTGGAGGCATTGCCAGTCTGGTTGATGGCGAACAACGCAAAGGAGACGACCACGATCAGGCAGGCAATTCGGGAGCCGACTCGCAGAATCGCGGCGAGCGGGGAGAGCACGCGCGTCGCCATCACCGCGCGGGCGTTCTCAAACGGCGGCGCCTACCGGGGAGCCGCACCGACGTGTCGGCTGCCGGAGCGAGAAGCATCAAGCTAGATTAGATCCCCAAGTGGACACGGTGGCCGAACCTACGAGCAGCCTCGAAGTCGCCCGCGCGCGATTGCGGACGGACCTACGCGAGCACGCGCTGGTGATCGGCGAGGTGACGCTTACAAGCGGCCGCAAGGCGCAGTACTACGTCGACGCCAAGCGCGCGATCCTGCTGCCCGAAACGTTCGCGGCAGTCGGCGCCCTGATCGCCGATCGTGCCCGCGCGTGGGACGCGAGCGCGGTAGGCGGCGTTCCCGTGAGCGCGATCCCAGTGGCATGCGCAGCACTCACGGCGGGCATTGCGAAGGCGTTTATCGTGCGTAAAGAGCGCAAGGAGCACGGCCTGCAACGCTGGATCGAGGGCCCCCAACTCGCGCCGGGCGAGCGCTGCGTGATCGTCGAGGACGTGGTGACCACCGGCGGTTCCACGATTGAGGCGCTGGAACGCGTGCGCAGCGAGGGCCTGACAGTGGCAGGCGTAGTGAGCGTGCTCGACCGCCTCGCCGGCGGAGCGCAGACGATCCGCGCAGCACTTGGCGAGGGGGGCAAGTACGAGGCGCTGAGCACGATCGACGAGATCTACCCGCAGCGTCCCGACCGATGACCGACTCCCCCACCAGAGCGCTGCTGATCAGGGACGCACGGGAGAGCGACGTGCTGGAGCTGCTCGAGATGTTTGTCGAGTTGGCGGAGTACGAGGACCTGACACACGAGCTGCGGGCCACCGAGAAACAGTTGAGCGAGGCTCTGTTCGGCGCCCACCCCGCCGCGGAGGCGCTGATCGCCGAGCTGGACAACCCCCCGGCAGTGGTTGGCTACGCGCTCTACTTCCCCACCTTCTCGAGCTTCCTCGGCAGCCGCGGCATCTGGCTGGAGGACCTCTTCGTGCGCGCCGCCCACCGCCGCAGCGGCGTCGGCAGAGCGCTGCTGGCCGCAGTCGCGGCACGCCTACGCGAGCGCGGCAGCGAGCGCTTGGAATGGGCTGCGCTTGACTGGAACGAACCGGCCTTGCGCTTCTACAACGGCCTGCGGGCGACAACGATGCCCGAGTGGATCACCCACCGCCTCGACGGCGAAGATCTCAACCGCCTCGCCGCCGAGCACGTGCCTCGGTAGCCTAAGCAGCGGCCCCTGGCGCCGCTCGGGGCCTTGGCCCTCGTAGTCCAACGGATAAGACAACCGCCTCCTAAGCGGTGGATCCAGGTTCGACTCCTGGCGGGGGCATTGGACAAACACCCTGCAAACCGCGGTGTTTTTGTAAGCGTTCAGTCGTGGGTCCCGGTGGGGTGTGCTGGTGGGCAGGTGCGGGGGCTCAGGTCAGGGCTGGGAGTGGGTCGCCGCGGGCGTGGGCGGTGAGCAGTTCGCGCATGTACGCGAACATCGAGCGGGCTTGCAGGCGGCATGTGACCGAGGCTGACAGCGCGCGCTCGATGAATCGCTCGCCGTCGGTGGATTGGGTGCCGTGTGAGAGCTTGCGGTAGATGACCGGCCCGCGTAGCGCTCTCTCGGCTGCGTTGTTGGTGGGCTCGACCCCTTCGACGGTGACGAAAGTCCAGAGCGCCGGCCAGATCCTCAGCAGGTTCTTGGCGAAGCGGCGGTGAAAGCGCGTGTAGGTGCTCTTGCGTGCGGCGCGTTCCAGTAGCTCCCGGAGCTCGGCTTGGATGGGGGCTATCTCGCCCGCGAGGCGCCGGCGATCTTGGTGCTCGCCAAAGGCGTGCCAGGTCTCGAACAGCCTTTTGGTCAGTTCGCTGGCGGCTTCTCCGAACTGCTTCTGCTCGGCCAGGGCTCCTCCCGCGTGGAAGGCGAAGTCTCGCTTGAGATGCTCCCAGCAGGCCTGGCGCGAGGCGGGATCGACCAGCTCATATGCCCACCAGCGATCCGAGCCCACGATCCCTTTGAAGTCCGCGCCGAGCAGTTCCTTGAGGCGGTCGCGATGACGATCCTCTGCGATCCGGAAGATGGCTGCCTCGGGCGTGGTCGCGGCCCACATTGTGCGGCCCTCATGCGCGGTGAACCAGCCGGTCTCATCGACGTTGAGGACTGGTGATGCCAGCACGCTCTCGACCAGCAGCTCGTGTGGGGCCCGCAGCGCTTTCCCCGCGCGCTGGCAGATCGCATCGACCGCCCCGACGGATAACCGGAGTCCGAACAGGTCCCGCGCAAGCTCGGACATGTCGCGCCGCGAAACCCGGTTACGTGCGGTCATCGTCACGACCGCGGCCTGCAAGTCGGTGCCGAACGGCGAGTCGCCTACCCCGTCGGGCAGGCGCGCCACAGCCTTCTTGCCACACCCTGGGCAGCACAGATGGTGAGTGCGATGCTCGCAGAAGAGCACCACGATCGGCGGCAGCTCGGCTACCTGATGGCGCCCGAACCGCTTGCCAGGCTGCCGCTCCTGCTCGCTGAACACACGCCCGCATCCGCCGCACTCCTGCGGGTAGTGATCAACGATCTCATCCACCCGGTCCTCCGGTAGCAGCTTGCGACCGGAGCCCTCATGCCCGGACTGGGCGCCCGCCTTTCGCTTCTCGCCGTCGCGTTTGCTCCACAGCTTCGCCTTACGACGCGCCTCCGCGCGACGCTCCGCCCGTGTCTTGGGCGGATCCTGCGACGGAGGGCTCGACGAGTTACGCGAATCCCCTCGCGCCTGCTCCTCAAGCCGAGCGACCCGCTCCTCCAGACGCTCACAACGCGCCGCGAACTGCTCACGCTCGCCCGCCAGCTCAACGATCGCATCGACGCACCGCTCCCGCCCCGCACCAAAGATCGCCTCCGCCTCCGAGCGGTCCATACCCGCAAGATTCGCTGCACCGCCCGCCAATCCTCGCTACAGGAAGACCACGACTGAACGCTTACGTGTTTTTGCATCAAGCAGCCCTCCGCGTCGAGTGCGTCGCGCCCTCGATTTCCTCCCGTTGGCCACCGTTGGCCATAACTTCGCCTTCGACCAGCGCCCGAAGCTGCGCCTTCTCGCCCTTGCCGCGGCGCATCGCCTGAGCGTAGACCCGCAGCGCAAGGCCTGGATCGGTGTGGCCCATTTCTTCCATGACGATGGTCGGGGGCTCCCCGAGTGCGTACAGCAGAGAGCAGAACGTACGGCGGAGAGAGTGCGGCGTGATGTGCTCGGGAAGTGGTGGGAGGCCTCGCTTGGCGAGGTTTGCGTTTGCGCGCCCGATCGCGCCTTTCCCGGCCTCGCCGTCCGCCGCGACCTCGGGACGGCCTAGCGTCCGGCGGCGCAGGTTGCCGTCACTCATCGGCTTGCCGGTGCGCGTGGCGAACACGTAGGCGTCCTGCTCGATCGACCCACAGCGCGCACGGAGCGCCACCAACTCATTCCTGAGTGCCCCGCGGATCTTCACGGCCCGGTAGCGGCCAGCGTCGGTCTTGGAGCCCGTGTGCAGCCATCCCGCGGCGAGGTCCACGTCCCGCCAGCGCAGCGCGCATAGCTCGTTGATCCGCAGCCCGGCGAATGTCAACGTCGCAAGCGCCGCGCGGCGCTCGATGTGGCGGCGCTCCTTCGTCGCCTCCCGGTCCAATTCGCCAGCGGCGTCGAGCAGCGCCTCGATCTGCGCGGCCGTGTCCAAATAAGACCGCGCCGGCTCCCGCTCCTTAACCCGCAGGTCCTTGTCCTTCGCCGGGCTGCCGTCGATCAGTTTGCGTTTCCGGGCACGCTCAAGGATCGCTCCCAGCAACGTGACCGTCATGTTGATCGACCGGGGCGAGAGCGGCCGTGCCTTGCGCTTGCGTTCGCAGCCGTGCTTGTCGATGATCACCTCAATGATCGGCTTGCCGTCCGCAGCCGCCTCCCGGATTCGCTCCCCCTCCGCGAGTTCCGCCGCGATGTAGCGCTCGACCTCCTCGAAGGTGATCGCGTCAAGCGGCATTTCCCCGAACCACGGGATCAAGTGGACCGTCAACCGCCACATATAGTCAGCCTGTGTCTTCGGCGCGAGCTGCCTCGCGCGCAGCGTCCACCATTCCTCGGCGAATTCGTGGAAGGTCGGCACGGCGGTCGGCTCCGGTGGCGCCTCGATCACGGCTGACGGCTGCCATACGCCGCGCTCTACGTCGGCGAGCGTGTGCCGCAGCGCTTCCTCGGCCGCCGCCTCGCTCACCGGCCCGAGCGGGACGCGGCGGCGTTTGGCGTACGCAGTGAACCGCAGCGAGCGGTACGTCAGGCCATCGCGGCCTTGGTGCGTCGTCACGCTGCCTCTCATTGGGCGTGGCATCACGTATCACCTCTCGCGCTTGGCGTAGCCAGGGGCGAGCGATCAAGCGAGGGCATCAGGCCGAGTGCGTGCAGATGCCTGGCGCACGGGGACGCCGACACCTGCTCGCCGTTGAGGATCACGACACCTTCGGCCTCCAGCTGTGCCAGTGCGTCGTTGACGGTAAGCGGCGCGATATCTGGGACTGCTTGCTCGAGCGCTACTCGTTGCTGGTGCTCCGGGTGGTTGTCGCGCAGTAGCTGAAGCACGATCGTGCGTTCGGCTTGCACCTGCGTGGTTCTTGTCATGGTCGGTTCCTCCTTGTGGTCGGAGGCCCCGGGAGGGCTGCTCAGGGCGAGTGAAGCTCCCTGCCGTGACGGGTAGGGTGTTCACTGTGCCGGGAGTGTCAGCTTCCGGTGCCACGGCGCCCGGGTGCTCGTAACACCGCGGGCGCCAACTATGTTCTGGTCTACGAAGCGTAGCGTAACCTTTGCAATATGACAATCCCGGAATATGTCCAGCTCGGGGCGGCGCTGCGCGCCCTGCGTACACGCGCCGTGCTCACGCAGGACGAGTTGGCCACCCGGGCAAAGATCGATGCCCCTTACCTCTCTCGTATCGAGGGCGGCTGGCGAGACATCCGCTGGAGCACCCTTCAACGCCTTCTCGACGCGCTCGGGTCCGATATGCGGCAACTCGCCGACACGATCAACGACTCCGACGCCGCCCGCCCCGTCGGCCGGCCGCCAAGGCGGGATTAGGCCAGGACGAGCGCTCACGTTGGCCGCCTTCGCGCTGTCCTCAGTGGTCGCGCCTGAAGGATCAAACCGGCTTGCTGTTGCCGTCGTGGGGAGTGCTTGGCGCGACGTGTTGGCCGTGGCCCAGTCGTGTGCGGAGCGATGACTGTTAGCCGAGCGCGGGCGGTGGCGAGGTCGAATCGCAGCCGGGCGCGTGGTCCGTCCCCGAGCTTGGCGCCACCGAGCTGTCCGGCGTGTTCATAGACGAACGATCGTGAAACCCCCAGCTCCCGCGAGAGATGGGCAGCGTCCACCAACCCGGATCGCCTCTCGCCCGACGCATCGCTCTTGTCGTGTTCGCGCAGCAGTTCAGCCAGGCGCCGTGCTAAAGCCTCAACCGATGCGGGGGCGAGCGTCGCCACTGGGCTCCCTGCGGCGGGACATTTTGCGCTCGTCCGCGATCGTCGTCGCTTTGCCCGGCAGCCCTGGTCAGGCGGGCGATGAGTTGAGATCGGGACTGCCTTGTAGGTATGCGGGCGCATCCGTGATTCACCTTTCGTGGTTGGTGGGTGTGTTGTCGAGCCAGTCGGTGAAGTGGGCTGGCTGTTCGGCGGGTATGAAGATCTGCGCGAATGGGCCGCGTGTGGTGAGCTCGGCGAGGGTGGTAAATGATGTGGGGACGGTGCCGTAGCGGTCTTGTGATGGGTCGGAGCGGTACAGCGCGATTGTCTTTTGTATGCGCTTTCGCGCCGCGGCTGGGGTTTGGTCGGCGAGTACGACGAGCACCGGTGGGAATGTGCGGTAGTAGGCACGCCATAGCGGCCCCTCGGGGGTGTTGTTGGTGGGGCTGTAGTGCTTTAGCTGGGCGTAGCGTGCGAGCTTGGCCGCGAGCTGGTCGGGCGGGATCGTTCCTCGGTCAAGCTCGATGAACCTTTGGTGAAGGATCAGCGATTCATCCAGGGTGGCTTGCAGGTAGGACAGCAGCGCGTCGGCGATAACCAGATGCGTGCCGTTGCGTCCACGCCCGGCGGTGTAGGGGTGCGCGATCTCGTGCCGCCAGGCCAGCGGGCCGCAGCCGTCGCCGTCGCGTTCGCGTGCGGCTTTGACGAACGCGATCCCTGTGTCGTTGACTGCGAGGGTGTGCGCGCGTAGTGGCCCGGCGGCCTGCGCTGGGGTGGTGAGCCGGCGCCGGGGCTCCGCGAGCGTGCCAGCCGAATGGATCGTATCGGCGCCGTGTTGGGTGAGAAACCACAATGCGAGGCCGCGTGGGCCTTGGGCGTGCTGGGCGAGGCCGCGATGCTGGAGCTGTGTGAGGATGCGCTGTGCCCATCGCAGCGATGCGGCGGGGGTGTGCAGCCCGTGGATCTGTCTCGCGGTGAGTACCCGGTGCTGGTGCAGGCTTTCGAGCACGCGCACCGCGATGGCCGGGAGTGCCCGGTGTTCTGGCTGTGCCTGGCCGCTCATGCCGCGCCTTCGGGGTCGGGGAGCTTAGGCAACGTTGCGCGTTGCGGCTCGTTCGCTTGCGTGCCGGCGTCGTTCTTGGTGAGGTGAGTGTGGATGCGCTCGTCGAGGGTGTTGAGCGCTTGGATCGTCTCGGTGGCGCTTGAGCGGCCGGATGCCCGGTCGATTGTGGGCTGTATGTGGGCGACTTGCTCGGGGTGGTGCGCGTCGGCGAAGAGCTCGGTGACGGCAAGGTTCTGGAACTGGAACGGGCGGGTCAGCTCGCCGTGGTGGGTGGCCTGCGCGATGAAGGTGTGGCGCGGCAGGCTGGTGATCGCGTTCGCGGGCGGGTCCTGGCCCCACTCGCGGGTAATGAGCGCGGCGGCGTGCGCGTTTAACGCTGTGACTATTAGGTGCGAGCGGTTGGTCGTTAGCGCGTTCAGCGTTGCGCTGGTTAGCCGCTCGGGGTTTTGGTTTAGCAGCGTTGCCTTGATCTCGAACTTGGCTGTCTGCTCCAAGAGCGCGGCGAGGTTCCCCGACGATGCGCCGTCGTAGGTCTGGATCTCATCGAGCGTGACGTAAAACGCGCGGCGGTGCTCGGGCGGGATATGTGCGCGTCCCTTCGCGGCGTGCAAAAGGTCGAACACGATCAGGTTTGCCATGAGCCGGTCGCGGGCGCCCCCAGCGCCGGGGCACGCGAGCACGATCTGCCCTTCGTTCATCGCGTTAGCGATGTCGTATGTGGTGTGCTGGGAGCCGAGCAAAGCGGCGAGTTGCGTCGATGAGCGCAGCCGGTCGATCAGGTTCGTGACCGGCGTGATTGCCTCTTCGGCCATCCGAGGGAACCGCTCGCTGAAAAACTGGCGGCGCGGAACGGAGAGGTACGGCAGGATCGCCTTTAGCCACTCGGGATTACCCAACAGCGTCGGGATTTGGAAGATCGTCGGCTGAAGGTCGGCAGGAAGAACGGTGGATAGCTCGATCAGCGCGGCCGTGGCCTGCGTTATGAGTGTGAGCGCCCGGTTGTTACGCTCGCCCCACTGCAGCGCCGAGGCAAACGAATCAACGATCGCCTCAACCCGCCGCTCCCTCGCGTCATCTGTGAGCTCGCCAGCGGCAAGTAGGTTCCAGCCGGGCTGCCCCTCCCTTGAACGCGCACCGACTAGATCAAGCTCGATGATCCGCTGCGCGTGCTCGGGCTCGGTCAAGCAGCTCTTGATCCGGCGTATCGCGTCCTCGTGTGGGTCCAAGAACATGCCGCCGTGCCCGGAGCGCACCAAGCTCAAGAACTGCGTGATCGCTAGCTCAGTCTTTCCCCACCGGCTCCTACCGGCGACATATGTAAAGAACGTGTCCGGCAAGCGCAGGCCGACGAGCCGCTGTCCCTGCTCGCCGCTGACGCGGCCGAGGGGCAACACGTCGCGCTGCCTGGTGTACTCGGGGAGATTGCGCGGCGGCGGGTAAACAGCAGCCCCGAGGCGCAGCACGTCCGGTGCGGCGCAGTTGATCGTCGGCGGCTTGAGGAACCCTGCGACCTCGCGGGCGCTCACGACACCCGGGCGGGCTGGACGGAATAGCCCGGTGTCCATGCGCCGGTCAAATGACGCGCGGCGGCCGGGAAGATCGGCGCCAAGGAACGCGACGCCCGCCAGTCGCACACCGACGGCCCGGAAAGAGTTGGCGTCCGCCCAGGCGTCGAGGCATCCGAGTAGCGCTTGCAGCCGCTCAGCGGCCATGCCCTTTACCGGGGCGTGGCAGCGCACTAGAACCTGTAGGTGAAACAGCGGCTCGTTCTGCAAGACCTTGGCGGCGATCTGCTCGCGCTGCGCTCGCTGCTCGACAACATCAGCCGCCGGCTGACGCCCGGCCTGGCGTCCACCGCCAGCGAGCATGTCAAGCAGCCCTCCGGTGCCCGTGTACGGGACGGCGGTGTGCTCGCGGCGGGCTTGGCGCAGCAGGGAGCGCCGCAGCCGCCGCCGTGCCCCGGCGGTGCAAGGCAGAAGATCGATGGCGACCCGCGCCCGCTCACGCTCGGGGTCAAGGCCAGCGAGAACACGCGCGAAGCTCTGCAACGGGTCGGGGTCAAGGCCGAGGTGCGCAAGCGGCTCGCTACTGGACCGGGCAAGACGCATCTCGGCGCGCAGCACACAACCGTCCGCCCGCAGCGGTCGCTCAGGGCCGGCGCGGCGGACCTGTACCCGGTCGTAGTTGCCGAGCGCCGAGCGGATCGCGGGCAAGGCACGCTCGGGCACCACCAGCGAGTAGCGCATCGCGCCGTTCTCGGAGCCGTCGAGCAGCACCCGCACGGCGCTCGCGCGCGGGTCAAGCCAGCCGCCGACGAGCCGCCGGACACGGGAGAGCTGGGCGGCACAACGCAGTACACCGTCAAGCGTCGGCGAGAAGCTATCCGGGGCGAGCACCACGAGCCGCACACGCCGGGCAAGCGAGCGACGAGTCACGACGACACGACACGTGAGCGCCGCTAGGACGACCACGGCTGTCGGTGCCGCCAGATACAGAGTGAGCGATCCGGTGTGCTGGGCTACCCATGCGGGAAGCTCACGGCTACGCAACAGCGCGAGCGCTACCAGCACCCCCACGACAGCCAACAGCGGCCGAGCGTCCTGTGAAGAGCGGCCAGTCACAGACAGCCACCAGTACAAAGAGAGTTCTCAAAAAACGCGAGGTGCCGCGATCGGGCACCAGCAAGCCGGAAACCGGCCATCGCCCTATGGCCGGGGGTGAACCTCAGCGCGTAGCACACCACGAACCGCAGCACGAACCACAACGCGAACACGCAGCAGGCCGCCCGCGAGGGGCCCCGTGAACGCCTCATGCGCCGTGCGGGATATCCGCTGGGCGACCCGCACTCCCGCCAGCAGCCGGCTGCCGATAGACGGTGACGCCTCCACACTCGCGCCCCAAGCGCAACGACCGCCAGCATCAGCGAGAGCCACGCCAGACTGGGTATAGCCTTGGGGCGCTGACCCTGATGGCCTGCTCCAGAACCGCGCGCGCGAGCTGCGGTGTCGCCGGCCGTGCTGTGGGTGGGAACTCGTGCCACCGTGTTCACCCCTTTTTGGTGGTTGCGGGTGGCTGGGCGTAGCCGTAGATGTGCTGGCCCTGGACGGTCGTTTCGTTTGGTAGGAATGGGCCGGCGATACCGACTTCTCCGTGTTCGTCGTTGCCGTTGATCGTGGTGATTCGGCCGTCCTTGTAGACGCTCTGAACGATCGCGACGTGGACGCTTTCGCCTTGCCCGGGACCGGTGCCGAAGAACACAAGGTCGCCCGATGCCGGTGTCGCCGATGGTGGGAGGACCCTTCCATCGTGTTCCTTCGTCCAGGTGTACAGCGATCCCGAGTAGCCGTACTTGGCTGTCGAGCCTTCGAGCGGAACGCCTGCCTTGATCCAGACCCAGCTAGCGAAAAGCGCGCACCACTCCTCGCAAGGCCCATATATCGTGCAATTGCTTCTCGGCGGGTGCTCACCCTGCCCGATCTGGCTTTCGGCGATTCTGACGATCCGGGAACTGCTGGCCGGTGTCGGCGCTGACCCCGTAGTACAGCCGCCGCTGACGGGTTCAGCGAGCGTTGGGCTGCTCGGTACCGGGGCGCCCGAGCCGGTAAAGCCGTATTGCACCGCGCGGGCCATGACCTCTTCGGCGTAGGCGGCGGTTGCCTCGCCGCAAGCGCCGTAATAGCGACAGGCCGTTTCGTGGTATTCGTTGAACGTGCCGCCGATGGGCGGGGCGCCCATGTCTTCGTGGAGAATTCTCGCGGCTGTGTAGATCGCGTCCGCCGGGTTGTTCACCGAGAGAGGCTTGCCCGGTTCGGCGTTGACGGCGTAGCGTTCCCACAGTGTTGGTCCGGGGCCGCGACTGCATTCACTTTCGCGCACGTAGGCGATTTGCATGGGGCCCGCGCAGCCGGCGCTGTTGACTCCTGTGCAGTCGCCGCTTGAGCACTCTTGCTCGGCGATGCTTGCTAGGAAGGGCCAGTCGATATCGAATCGCTTTGCGGCGCCCTCGTATAGGCGTAGCCGTTCGGGTGGGATTGTTTGCAGCGCGTAGGCCGAGGGCGTTGGGCCGGCGGCCTGTTCGGTCGCTTCGGTGCTGCCTGGCTCACAGCCGCTGAAGCTCGCGCCGAGCAGGGCGACCGCGACACCAGCGATCGTGAGTAGCGCGATCCCGGTGCTCGCCGATCCCGCCAGTAGCCAAATCCATAGCGCGCGGCTGTGTGAGCGCTGGCCGTTCATGGCGTGCCCTGCAGCCCGCTGACTCGCCAGCGGCTCCCCGTTTGGGTGAGGGTCAGACGGATCGGGTAGTGGACGACTTCGGCGTCGCTGACCAGCGCGAGGGCAATTGCGCGGCCGGGGGGCTGCGGTGAGACGTTTACGCCTACCACTCGAGGGTGGAGCCCTCTGATTCCTGGCGGCACTCGCAGCGGCTCGTGCTGGAGTATGCGAACGAACGCGCCCGTCGCGTCTTGCACGGTGCTCGCGGGCGCCCGTCCGTACAGGTAGGCGAGATAGCCAGCGAGGAACCTCTCAGCAGTCGATTTAGTGGCTGCGGAGGTCGCCAGGGTCCATCGCGGCGCGGCGCTACCGCTCGCATGGAGGGCCGGGGTGCGATTGGCCTGTTCGCTGCCTACCACGGCGGAGGTATCCGGGCGATTGAGGACCAGGCCGACAGCGGCCAGGAGCAGCAGCAGCCCGCATACCGTGGCGGCCCGGTGCCGATGTTCTGCCAGGAGCTGCTCGAGCTGGTGTCCAATCCAGCTGCGGGGGCTCATCGCCTCACCTCAAGCTCGCAGCGAGCAAGTCGGGCAGCGGCCTGGCGTGCGGTGTCAAAGTCGCTCTCAACCCCGAGGAAGGAGCGGCCATGGCGGACCGCGAGCGCCCCGACCTGCCCTAGTCCACAGAACGGGTCGAGCACCAGGCAACGGCTAAGACCTTTTCCGTGTCGGCACCCCGGCTGCCATCCTCGCTCGGGTGTCGTGGCGCCCGGCCAACGCTTCCAAGCGGCTCCACAGACCTCGCACGCGCGCGGCGATGTGCTGCTGCGTATGCACCACTCGATGACTTGTGGCGTCAGCGCTTCCGTCTCGCCGACCGGAATGCACCACGGTCGTCTGGCCGGACGGCAAGTGCCGCTGCATAGGCGCCCTGCACACAGTTGAGTCGAGAAGCGGTAGCCCGTGCGAGCCAGCGGGCGCTGCGGGTTATAGTGAAACGCAAGCTGCTTTGCGCAAAGCCTTACAGACCCTCCGCGCCTTGTGAGGCATCGGTATGGGTTGCTCTCTGCCTGCCGGTACTCGGTGGGGAATAGCCAGCCGGCTCGTTCAACGACGCGCAGGCGCTCAGTGGGAGCGGCGAGTCGCGGAAAGGTAATCCACAGTGTGCCGTCATTTCTGAGGACGCGGTGAAGCTCGCCCAAGAGCATGAGCAGGCACGCGTCCGGTAGGTCAGATGGAGCTCGAAGGAAGCAAGTCTGGACGAGCTCGTTGGGTAGTTCCGCAAGGAGGGCGAAGGGGTTTGCGTATTCAATGCGCCAGCTCATGTGAGTTCGTCCTCCGGGGTCGCGGGGTCAGTAAGGGCGGTGCTCTGTCGCGCTTTGAGGAACTGCGCGACGGGCTCTTGGGTCGGGTTGGGAGACTCGACGGCCGGTGGCGTGGAAGCGGCGGTGCTGGTCTGCGGCTTCGTCGATCGGTCGCTGCTGGACGCTGGCCACGCGGTAGGGACCTCCTCGCCGAGCGTGTCATCGAGCGACGTGGCTCGCGAGGTTCCCGGCGCGGGCACCGCCAAGGCTTGAGATGTCGGCGCAGCCGGCGGCAAACTGGCCGGCGCGATAGGTTGCGCCGGCGTCGCTGAAGCGCGCGCGGGTGTGCCGCTCACGAGCGTGCTGCTCACCTGGCCCGTAGGGGAGACTTTCGGCGGTGGGAACTGCTGCGCGTCCTGGTGGTCGCGGTCGGGCTCGCGCGATGAACTGTCGCGCGCGTCTGAGGTGATCTGGGCTGGCTGGATCTCCGCCGAGGGCAACTCGTCCTGCGCCGGTGCGCTGCCGGGGCGCGCGGGCGATCGGATCGGCGCATTGGCCGGCTGCAGCGCAGCGGCGGGCCCGCCGCTTGCTGGCGTGTCTGGCTCGCCTCCCGTGGGAGCGGCCGCCGGTTCTCCGGCTCCGTCGCCGCCAGCGGGTGAGGTCGGTGAGCCTGGGCCATGCGTCGGTGTTTCGTGTGGGTTCGGCGGATTCGCCGACAGGAACGTTTCATCACCTCCGCCGCTGCCCGATTCGCCACCCGGCAGGGGGCTGCCTCCAGCGCGCGGCGGCGGGGTGGGGCCTCCCGGTGTCGAGCCGGAGGGCGGCTCACTGCCAGAGCCACCGCCTGATTTCGGCCACGGCAAGTGCGGGAGGCTCGGGAGGTGCGGCAGGTTCGGCAAGGAGCGCGAGAGTCGGCTCGCGAAGTAGAGGCTCGCTAGCCGGTCGCCGTCCGCGTTCGCAGCGTGCGAGCCCATCGTGCCCGACAGCAGGTCTTGCGTGAGTTTGTTCCTCTGCAGGAAAATCGTCCACAGAAAAGCGGCCTGTAAGCTGAAGGCGAGTAGCCATCCGAGGTTGCCGGTCGCGCTGTCAAGGGCCGAGCAGACAGCGAGGACGACCGCGAGAATCAGGCTGTAGATGACCTTGCGGGCGAGGTAGCCAGCGAGCTTGCCAAGCCACTTGCGGAAGAACTCGTGTCCTCTGCCGGGGAATATCCCCACCAACAGCGCGACCGGGGCGAACGCGAGCAGCGCCAATAGCAGGATCTGCGCGAGGATCACTCCGAGCGCTAGCGCGCCGAGCAACAGGTAGGCGCCGATCTCCCCGGCGAGGATGACGACCGCGAGCAGTAGTCGCTCGTACTGGCCGCCCTTGCCCATCGCTTCGGCTGCGGGCTCGTCCGCGGGATCGAGCTCGTATGTGCCGCTCGTCTTGCCTGGGTCTGATTCCGGTAGGTCTTCGTTATCGCCGTTTTCGAGTGCTTCGTGCTCACTGTTTCGCCCCGAAGACTGAAAGGGGTACGCGAGGAAATGGGCGGCGTACTTGTTGCGGTTGTTGATACAGACCTTGCGGTGTTGCCCTATGACTTCGGTGCCGTTTTCTAGCTGGGAGGCAAGCTGTGGTTCCTGCGCAGGGTTTGAGCTCAGCGGCCGAACCGCGACGGAGTACGATTTGCCGTGGCTGATAGCCGTACAGTGCTCGATACCGCCGAACTCCAACACCGTCCACGGGTTCAAGACAAGCAATTCAAAGAGCTGATTACTCGTAGCGGTCTTAGCTTTTTCTTCGCTTCCTACGCTGCCTTCATTCGTCAACGAGAGAAGCGCGGTAGACAGCTCGTTCGATAGCTTCGCCGCTGGCGTGATTGTCTTTTCTGGCTGGGTGACTATCCCGATCGCGAGGACGAAGTAGACGAAGGAGACAACAAGCGCGCTGGCCGTCTCGGTGTACCGTCGCTGAATGAGGGCTTTCCACATCGCCCAGCAGCCAACGAGCGTGACCATCGCGATCAGCCACGGCGTCCCGAACGTGTGCGCATACAGGTTGTGAATCGCCTGCGATATCGGAGTAAGCGCCCCCGAGCCAACGGTGCCGTTCCCGGTTAGGAGGTTTAGGTTAAACGCGAGGCCGAATAGCAAGATCACGCCGTTCGCCAAAAAAGAGGTGAGGAGCCAGATCACCTCCGCGCCGAAGTAGGCGATCATCGGCGCGACACCGGAGGCGTCAACTCCGCTGGTGAACCCGACGGAGATCGCGGGGAAGTATTGGTCGAGCTGGTAGCGTTCGACTGGGTAGCGGCCTACCCACCCTCCCGGCGGTAGCTGCGGCGCCGGGCTGATATTCCCATACACGTCGTCTGCCAGCGCACCGGGGTGCGCGAGCAGTACTAGCAGTAGGGTGAAGCCGAAGATCACGGCGCCGCAGCGGCGATGACGAACCAGCCATTTAGCCGGGCGCAGAACTATCGAGGGTTTCACTGCTCGCTCCTGGCTGGCTGGCTGGGTGTAGTGGTGAGCGCTTGCAGCAGATGCGGGTAGACGAGATCGATTTGCACCTCACCCACACGGCCTTGCAGATCGCGCATCAAGCAATGCCCGGCCCTGAACTCGCGGACCCTTGCGATCAGGCCCGGTGCGGGGGGCAGGCCGATGAATTGCAGCGCCGCCGCGGCCGCGCTGTCACTGTCTTGCCCAAAGACGAATACGACGCCGATCAGCTCAGCGAGATCCCCAAGGTCAGCGACCCTGTGAGTCCCTAAAAGCAGCGTCGCGTTGAACGCACGACCGAACTTGACGAGACGGTGGATGATTTGCCGACCCTGGGGGCTCGCCAACAGGAACCAGATCTCGTCAAGGCCGACGACCTTGTGACGGGAGCGGTCGCCGGAGATCAGCTGCAGCGCGTAGGCAGCGACAAGTGAAAGGGTCGCTACCGAGACGCGCTCGGCGCGGGTGTATGTCTCACGGCCCGCGGCTGGGTCCGGCAGCGACAGGCCGGGCATACGGATCGTTGTGAGCGGGAACTGCGCCTGCGTGCCGGCCGCGTCGCCGTTACCGAAGGCCAAGCGAGCGAGCCCGAAGTCACGGATTACCTGCAGCGCCTCCCCAGCATCCTTGGCGGCTGGCCTGTCACTGCCCAGCAGCAACTCAACGGTGCGCAGCAGGCTCTGGGAGCCCTCGCGGACGGTTTCCTTTACTGCGAGGCTGATCGCGTTCTCCCACTGCGCGGGGTTACCGGGCAGCAACTCCAATAGGTAGGAGACGGCCAGCTCCTCCCTCAGATCGGGAGGTCCGATCGCCAACGGGTCAAGGCGGCCCTGCTGTGCCGGGGCGCCGGATAGCTCGAGGACCTGCAGCCGGCCGGCGAGCTCGGGCAAGCTGTGAAGGCCGTGGTCGGGCTTGGGGTCGAAGTCCACGACCAGGCTGCCGCGGCGCTCGGCGGCGTACTCGATCGTTTGCGCGGCGACCGTCTTGCCGCTCCCCAGCGTCCCGACCAACAGGACCGCCGAGGCCCGATTTTCCCGTGGCGCCTGCGAGGGATCGAAGCGGACCGGCAGCGGTGAGCCGCTCGGCGTGTAACCGATATACGGGCCACGGTGAGAGCCAACGATCCGGCTGGCTGTCGGGACCATCCCGCCGAACTGCTCGACCGTGAGCTGTTGGGTGTAGGCGCGCATCACGCCACCCACCCCTCAGCGCCGGGGAAGTGCTCAAGCCAGAGCCGGAACTGGACCCCCGCGGGCCGGTGAAGCGTGATGTCGCCGTACTGCTCCCGCAGCGCGGCGACGCGACGCTCAAGCTCCTGCTCGCTGTCAGCGCCGACGGCGAGGCCGAGCGACCCGTAGAGCATCGGCGGATGCCCGCCGGCTTGTAGCTGCGCCTCGTATTCGCGGGCGAGAACACGGTCGACGCCGGCGAGGACGCTCGGCCCGTGCGCAGCGCCTTGAACCTGCTCCCTGAAGGCGTGCTCAACGTCAGTGATCCGCTTGCGGACCTGAGCGAGCGCTTGGCGGTTGCCAAGCCAGCGGCAATGCACGACCGTGTCGACCGGCCACGGCAGACTCTCCAACGGGGCATACAGCACCTCCGCGGTAAAGCCGGGGAACTCGGGCGCTTCAGCGAGCGCGCCGAGCGCGAGCAGCGCCTGATAGGAGCAGCCGTGTTCGCTCTGCACCACGAGATGCTGCTCGTGCTCAGTGATCGCGGCCTGCGCGCAGCGACGCAAATCGTGCGTTAGCGGCTCAAACGCGACGCCGCCGGCCGGCCCCTCAACGACGAGCGCATCCGGCGCCCAATTCCTATCCAAAGCGGGCTCCCCGAGGCCGCGGCATACCGCGCGCGCCAACAGCCACTGAAGCTCCACCGTTCGCGCGCGCCGCGCATGAATGACCCCATTGACCCGCTCGAAGATGCGCTGCTCGCGGGTCGCCAGTTCAGCGAGCTCGCCCCCTGTGACCGGGGAGCCCTCGCCGATCCCGGCGAGCTCCTCGACGTGGCGGCGGACGCGGTCGACGGTGCGCAGCAGCCCGGAGCCGAGCCCGTCAGGTTGCCTTTGCGCGAGGGAGACCGCGAGGTAGACCTCGGGGATGTGCGACCCCAGTTCCCGCAGCCGCGCCTCGTGGCCCTCCAAGAACTGCTGCCACACCCGCGGATCCTGGTGGCGAGCATCGAGGAGCCCCGCGGTACGCGAAATGTACTCCTCCGCTGGGAACGCCCGGTAGACCCGCCACAAGGAGAAGTCGGCTGCGATCGTGTGCGCCAAGCGCTGCAGAGAACGCTGAAGCGCCCACTTCCCCCCGTTGGACAGGTAGGGGTAGGCCGTCATCGCCAGCCGGTAAAGCGCAGCGCGGTCCTCCCCGTGGCCGATCAGGACGTTGCCGTGCGCATAGCGCAACGAGAAGCCGCTCATCGCCGGACCTCCACGATCTGGCGCTCCCCGAGCTCGATCACTTCGCAGCACCGCTCCCCAGGGCGCATCCTGTGCCCCTCAGCGCGGCGGACAATCACCCGGCCTCGCCCCGGGATCGCGACGACCCGGTGCGCGAACACGAGCCGCGCTGGCCCCCTCACGCGGCCGTGGTGAAGCACCGGCGAGTGCTCATCCGGCGCGACCCACACCCATGGCGCCCACAGCCGCTCCTGCTCTCGGGGAGAGATCGCGCCATCCACCGAGCGGCGCGCGGCCCGCAGCCGCAACGCAGCGAGTGACACTAGGTAACGGTGGGTTGGCCGGCCGTCGGGCGAGGACTGCCCGGCTAGCGTGGCGATCATGCCCGGCACGACGAGCAGCCGCAGCGGCCAATCAAGCCAGCCCAACGCCACACCCACCAGCAACGTGCCGGCGAATCCAGCGAGCCCGCCGATGACAGCGCCACCCCGGCCGTGCGATGCGGCCGCGAGCAGCCCGAGAACGCAGCCGACGATGGCCGCTAGGACGATCGAGCGCTGGCTGAGCACCAGCACGGCGACCAAAGACGCAAACGCCCAGCAAAGCCACTCAAGCGGCACGCCGCCGGGGACCGGTAACCGCCGACCATCGATCTCATACACCCGACGGTCCGGCTTGAAAATCCGCTGGTAGCTGCGGATCGGGTGGGTAAAGTCACTCACAGCCCCCGCCCCCTTACCCGAAGATCTGCCTGGCGATGGCTTCAGCGGCGTGCGCGATATCAGACGACGCGAACACCATCCACGCGACCGCGATCGTCGCGCAGAGAAAAACCATCAACTCGTTGTACCGACGGTTAATCAAGAACATCAAACTGACGACACCGACAATCCCGCCATACAGCTCAGTCGCGTAACCCTTCAACAGTTCCGCGATGTTCTGCCCGACGTTATTACCAGACGCGAACGCCGCGACCGGAAACACCAACAACGCGCCAGCCGCCAACAGCAAAGCAAAAAGCCCACGTTGCTTGTATGAAAACACCGCGATCACCGCCCTTCCCCAGCCGCCGATTCGGCCTGAGACGGCGGTGCGGTTACCGTCACACCATTTCTCATGGCAGATATGTGGGATGCCGTGTTCAGCACCGAGAGCGCGCCGCGGATAAGCAGCAACCCCACGCACACCCACAGCAGTACACGGCCCACAACACGCGCCAGCCGCTTCACACCATCAGCCGGCAACCAACCGGGGCCACGCCCGCCTTCACCTTTAGAGCTACTACGAAAAAGAGTCATAGGGCGAACGTACGCCCCATGACGACACCCGTCTACACGTTTGTACGTTGCGCAATTGCGCAACGTACAACGTTGCGGAAGACCCCGCGAGTTGTGCTATTTGCGCGCGCAGACCCGCGCACCTGAGCCTGAAGACGGATGCCTTGAGGTAGCCCAGCACTCCCTTTGGCTGGGTGCCGCAGGGCGGAGGTCGTTACTGCTCTTGGACGATCTCGGCGATCTCTTCGATGTGCGCGCTTACGCCCGCGGCGAGCTGCTCGATGATCCTCGGCGCGGTGTAGTCAGCGAGCGAGTAGAGCAACCGAGTGCCCTCCCGGCGACGCGCTAGCAGCCCCTCCCGGTAGAGCGCATTCACATCCTGCGAGACCTTCTGGCGAACGACACCCACCTCGTCAGCGAGATCCTGCACACACACCTCGCGGTCCCGCAGGCTCAACAGCAGACGCATCCGCAACGGGCACGCAAGCACCCTCATCCGCCCACAGACAAGCTCAAGAAGCTGCTCCGAGAGCACACCCGCCGTCAGCGATCTGCAAGCCATGCTCCCACAGACCGCTAACCACCCAACCGCAGAACTTTTTCTCCCCAGCCAAGCGCACACCACACGCACCACAACCCACGCGCCGCAAAGGCACAACCACCAACGGGCAGCCGAGCCGGCCGCGCCCGCCAAAAGATTTTCCGCGGGCCGGGGACTCGCGGTCTTAACCAGCATGAGTGAGAACCCGAACGCCGAGCCACCCCCAGCCATCAGCACCCCCCACCCAGCAGAGCAGCCCCCCATACCCGGCGGGCAAGTTGCCTACGAAGAGCTCTCAGACCACTACGAGATGCCGCCCCGTGGGCCAGCGGACACCCTTGTCGTTGAGCGCGAGGAGCCCGGGTCGCCAACCCATGCCGCCTTCCCGGCGCCGTGGGTATCGGTCGGCACTCGCGTGCTTCTGCCGGTGCTAGCCGCGTGCGCCGGGTGCGTACTGACGATCATCCTCCAACGGCATCCCACCACCCCGACCCGACCTTGCCAGGGCGCCCCAGCGCGCACGCCCGCAGCACCCCGACGGCACACCGCGCGCGCGGCTGCTCACCCGTCCAGGCACTACCTGCAGCCCGAGGACAGCCCGCCGTCTGGCTGTAGAGGGATCTCCCCGGCGCACGCTTCAGCGCGCCCCCGCGGACATCGAGGCTTGACAGCAACCAGCCCGGACCAGCGCCTCCCGCGTCGCGTGAGAGCTCCGCATCGTGATGCCCACACACGCCGCGATACCACCTCACACCCAACTACAAACACCAGCCGACCCACCCATCTCGCCTCGCCTAATGCCGCCGCCCCATCGCCGCCGCCCGCCCAGCCCACGCTTCCTTCGCCGCCCAGTCAAGGAAGCGATGAACAGGTCAAAGGAGGGCCCTTCTCGCCATGAAACGACCCCGCCTGGCATTCAAGCTGTCGGCGATTGCCGCGCCGGCCGCCGCGCCGTGGACAGGTGTTGGATGTCTCCTCATCGACCTCATTATAAACAATGAAACTCGCCGAAATCATCACGCAGTCGAAATTAGCGTTCCAATCCGATCTCTGAGGCTGATCGCATATGCCTTCACAGCTTGACGGCGCCCCGCCAAGGGCAACCCCCTCGGCCACGGCCGCCCCTCCGCTTGACCCGACCCTACGTGTGGCGTGGGCCGCGGAGCTTCTTTGCGATGAGCGAGAGCGTGAGCTTACGCTCGCTGAAGGCTACCGCGAGTGCCGGGGCCTCTCACGCGACCAACTCGAGGATCTCTTCCAAGACACCGCGATCAAACTACTTGACCGCCCCTTCACGGATGCTCTACACCTCTATCGCGCACTGCGCATTGGGATAAAGAAACGGGCGCTTAACGTCCATCGTAATGAGCGTGCCCGCCGCGCGACCCATATCCGCCGCGCCCTTGATATTCAAACACTCGCCCACGCACAAGCAGGCGAGAGTGACCCCGAACGCATCCTTCTCGCTAGCGAGGACAAGTACCTGATCAAAGAGTTCGCCACAGAACTATCCCCCAACGAGCAGCGACTGCTTAGGCTGACCGCTGAAGGTGTATCCACCAGACGCCTCGCCAAAGCGCTCGAGGTCTCCCCCGAGCAGCTCTACGCCATCAAAGTCACCTATGAACGCAAGCGCGAGAACTACACCACGCTCTACAACACCGGCAGACTCTGCGGGTTTCGCTCCGCCACGATCACGCGCCTAAAGGAACACCAAACGACAAGCCCACAGCTCGCCGAGCGTGCAATCGCACACCTCCAAAACTGCCCCCGCTGCCGCGCCGAGCACCAAATCACCGCACGCCGCCTACGCCACACCTTCGAGCAAAAAGCCGCCGCGCTACTACCACTCCCCGCGATCCTCACCCAGAGGAGCCCACTCACGCGCCTGCTCTCGCGCATCAAACACCCCGCTCACCACCACCAGAAAATCAGCCAGCTACACGCAAGCCAAGCCCATTCGCGGCTGGCGATGATACTCGCAAACACAAGCACCACCACGCGCATCGCGACACCGATCGCCGCGACCCTCCTCACCGCCGGCGCGATCGGCGCGACCCACGCACTCACCCAAACCGCGCCACACCCACACCAACCCCCAGCAATCACGCTTCCCGCCCTCCGACTGCCACCCGCGATCCCAAGCCGCCTTGCCCGCGCAACCCAGGTGCTCACGCTTCTCCCCAACAGAACCAAAGCACTCTCGCGCGCTCTAACAAGCCCCCATCCATTCGGCCCAGGCCACACCGTCGGCCCAGCGCGCTCCCGGCAGGTGCCGCTCGAGCAGCACACACCCGGCGGGTTCGCCTACCTCGGCGTTCCCGCGACACCCCTACCAAAGCCAAGCGCACCCACACAACAGACCCACCTTCCAGGCGGAGGAGGGGAGTTCAGCCCATGACCAAACAACACCCACAGCAAAAGTTTCAAAGCCCAGTGCCCACCAAGAAAACCCAGGGCCGCGCTGCCCCCAACCCAAGGAGAACCGCGATGAATCGCATACCAACAACCCACTCATGCCGCCTCGCTGTACTCCTTGCGCTACTCGCGGCGACCATCACACCAGCCACGCTCGCGCCACAGGCCTCCGCGGGAGAGCTCACGGTGTTCGGCTGTCACGCCCCCAACGGCGCGGCGGTCGGCCACGATGGCTGGACAGGATCCAGTACAGGCCAGAACGGAATCGGCTACAAGGACACCTGCACAAACTCAAGCCAAGGCGACATGAGCCTCGAAGTCGGCACCTTTGGCTACCCCGATCTCGCGCGCGCGGAATGGACGTTCCTCACCCCCGAATGGGCAACGATCGCCAACTACACAATCCAAATAGCCGACAGCTACACCCTCCCCTACGCAGGAGCCGGCGAGGGACAAGTCTTCATCCACGCCTCCGACGAGAGCAACCAAGTGTATGACTACCGCAAACTATCAGCCGGCTCCCAAAGCGCGACCCTCATCGAACGCACCCCGACAGCTGCCGTCACAGAACTCTCGATGAACGCCAGCTGCGACGGCGAAGCAGGAGCATGCCCCGCCGGTAAACAAGTGAGCCACCTCGATATCAGCTCCACCCGCGTCGTGCTCACAGACGGAACGCTGCCCACGGTCAGCAACATCGGGGGTCCGCTCGTCTCACCCACCGCGCTACGCGGCGATAGCGAAATCACCTTCGATGCCGCCGACGACGGCCCCGGGATCTACGCCGCGCACCTCGATATCGACGGCCAAGCACAGCCATCAACGATCCTGAACACCAACAACGGCTGGTGCGAAAACCTGGGGCAAACCACCGACGGCACACGCGCATTCGCGCACCCCACACCATGCCTCAAAGAACTCTCAAGCAACCTCACACTCGACACAAGCCAGCTCACCGACGGGACACACAACGCCAAGCTCATCGTCGAAGACGCCTCTGGGAATAGCACTACCGGCTGGAGCGGGACGATCGTGACCGATAATGCGCCTGTCGACAGCGCAGTGCCTGTGATCGAAGCGAGTGACCCACAGACGGCGATCGGAACGCAGCTCTCGGCGACTAACGGCGCATGGGAAGCCCCCACGGGGGCCGGCACGATCGGCTACTCCGGCCAGTGGATGCGCTGCAATGCGGAAGGCAACGACTGCCAGCCTATGAGCGGTGCAAATGCGCCCAGCTACACGGTTACTAGCGCTGACGTTGGGGACACGTTGCGCTATCAGGTGACGGCGAAGAACAACGCGGGGTCTGCGGTCGCGGTGTCCCCTGCGAGTGTAGTTGTGCCGAGCACACAGCAGAACAGTGCGCCGCCCGGCCCCGGTGGGCCGCTCCCCGGCCCGGGGCTTTCTGGTCCGGGAGGCACCGGGCCTGGCGGCAGCCAGATCCTCGCGCAGACGCTCGGCGCGGCGAATGGGAGCAACGCAAGCGAGGCGGCCTATAGCAGCCTCGGCGTCAAGTCTACGATCAACAGCTCCTACAACAAGAGCCACCTTACCGTGAGGGGACGCCTACTTGACCCAGAAGGCCAGCCGATCGCAGACGCGACACTCGAAGTGCTCCAACAGGTCGCGATTACGGGCGCACCGATGCGCAAACTCGGGGCCGTGCATACTGCCCGCGACGGATCGTTCACAGCGCATATTCCGAAGGGGCCGTCGAGGCTGATCCGCCTTGCCTACCGCGCGTTCGCAAACGAGACCACCTACGCCTTCACGCGAGACATCGTCCAACACGTCAGCACCGGCCTGACGTTGCAGGTCACTCCCACCCGGATCACGCCGCACGAGGAAATCGCGCTCACTGGCCGGGTCCTCGGAGGGTATCTCGGTCGGCTACATCCCATTGTGGAACTACAGGTGAAGTATCTTGGCGGCTGGCGTGTATTCCAAACGGTTCGCTGCAAAGGTCACGGGGCGTTCAAAACCACCTACAAGTTCCTCGGAGCGACAGGGCTCTTCCCGTTCCGCGCCCGGGTACGCGCGAGCACCGGACGCCCCTACACCCTCGGCTACTCACCAACCCATGCCCTCCGCGCCGAGTAAGGCGCCCAACCAGCCGCCCAGGAGTGCTCCCCAGCCCCGCAACACGCCGGGGAGCATCCTCACCGCACTATGCGCAGCTCTCACCGTCGCGCTCTCCATCGTCCCCGTGGCAGGGGCGATGGAGACGCCGTGGCCGACCTCGCAAGCGGTTAGCGACGACGGTCGATTCCTCGCGTTCGCGCCACCCCCGGCAACACCCGTCGGGGTCTGCATCGTTGACAGCGGCGTGAACCTCAACCCCGATACCGAAAGCACGGTCATTTTTCGCACCGCGCTAGGCGAAGGGAACCCAGGCGATGTCTCAGAGGACGAACACGGCACGCTGATGGCGATGTTCGCCTCTGCCCCACCCAACGAATGGGGCATGATCGGCGCCGCACCTACCGCCGTGAAAATCGTCTCCGTTCGTGTCGCGCAACCCGGGGAAACCGGCGAAGGACTCGACTACTACCCAGCCGGCATCAGGGAATGCCTGCGCTACAGCCAGACCTACAACATCAAGGTCATCAGTCTCTCCCTCGGCAGCGCCCTCCCAGAATCCGCGCCCGAACAGACCGTCGATGAGCAGGTCACAATCGCGCACAACTACGGCATCAACGTTCTCGCTGCAGCCGGCAACGATGCAGGCCCATTGGAGTATCCCGCAGCGGACCCCACCGTGCTCTCTGTCGGCGCGATCGGCTCAACGCACGAGCTCTGCGGGTTCTCGAGCATTGGCGCGCGCCTACTTGCCCCTGGCTGCGAACTGGACGCTGCCGACCCCAGCACGGGCTGGCCGAACAGCAACTACAGCCAAGGGACATCCCAGGCAGCCGCGATCACAGCCGGCGTACTCGGCGCGCTGCGCGCCTACCGCCCCGAACTCACCCCCGAACAAGCCGAAGATCTCCTCACCAGCCCTAGCGACGGAACACTGAACGTCACCGCGACCTTCCAAGCCGCGGGGCTCGCCAGCATCATCCAAGCCGGCACGCAAGCCGAACCACCACCCCCACCCAACAACCCCCCAACAACCCCCGAAACCAAACCGACCCCCACCCCTACCCCGCACACGGCCGCCGGACCATCGCTCGCCGCCAGACTGCCCCAGCCGCACGCCCACCTGCGACACCACGGCAAACACCTGCTACTCAACCTCATAAGCCGCCCAGCCGGTATCGAAACGCAGATCCGGCTCTTCGGCCGTCGCTACGGACACAACAACCTGCGACGCCTCCGCGAGATCACGAGCAGCAGCACGGTGATTCAGCTCCGCGCCCACGGTGTCCTCGCCGTCCAGGTACGCTACATCGACCCCTACAACACTGGACGAGCGAGCGCATGGACACGCATAACGACGCCATCATCCACCGCGTGAGCCAGCCAGCCCGACTCGCCGCCTACCTCGCAGCCTCAGCCCTCCTGCTCGCCGTAGCGCTCCTCCCCGCCACCGCGCACGCCGGCACCTACAAAGTGACCGCATGCAACGACGCGCCCGGCGGCGCGAACAACTCGTGGTTCCCGTTCAACACCGACACCACGCACCTCCAAACACGCATCTCCTGCCCCTACACCACAAACGAAGGGCAGCAAGCCAACCAAGAAAACGGGATCGCTACAACCGACATCCTCGAACTCCCCAACGGCGCGGAAAAAGGCGCACAAGCAGGATGGAAAACCGAAGTCCCCGAAGACGAGACAATCACCGGCATCTCCTACAACCGGATGCTCTCAACCCAAGACCAATACTGGATACCCGCACTCCGCGCCAACGACACGATCCTCCAAGGCCAAACATGCACCCCGCCAATATCCGGCAGCTGCCTCACCGGATCAGGACCCGGAGGCGAAAACGAAGCGACAATCACCGGACTCAAAGCTAAAACCCTCACCCTCGGCCTAGAATGCACCGTGCCATCAGGACAACAGTGCATCACCGGCGCCGATGGCTTCCACGCCGCCGTCGCAACAATGTACGGCGCGACCATCACAATCGAAGACCCAACACCACCCACACTCAACACCCCCACAGGCACACTATGGGAACCCGGCACACACGCAGGCTTCCACAAAGGAACCGAAAGCGTCACCGTGACAGCGCAAGATGCCGGCGCAGGCGTCCAGAGCATCGTCCTAGCCGCCGACGGACACCCCCTCAAGACCTACAGCGCCCCATGCAACTTCACCCTCATCCAACCCTGCCCACTCTCAACCGGACAGCAGACACTCACACTGCCCACGACCGAGCTAACAGACGGCACGCACATACTGACGCTCACCGCAACTGACGCGGCAGACAACGAATCACAGGTCGCGACCAAGCAAATCACCGTAGCCAACGATCCACCACCACCGCCGACCAACCTAACAGCCACGCCAACCCAGGCCGGCAGCTCAACGTTCAACGTCACCTGGACAAACCCAGCCCACGCCGCACCAATCACCGAAGCGACCTACCAGATCTGCACCGCAAGCAACCCGAACGACTGCACAGAACAACTCACCGCGCCAGCGGAAGGACCAGCCACAGTCACCGTACCCGGCCCCGGAGACTGGACACTCGCCGTATGGCTGCACGACGCCGCCGGCAACAGCAGCCCCACAAACGCCGGACACACCACCCTCACCGTTACCAGAGAAGAATCCCACGCCGAATCGACTAGCGCCAGCAACACGAACGGAGGAAGTTCAGGCAGCAGCAACTCCGATGACAGCACAGACGACAGCGACCCAAACACGCCGCCGAATAAGCCACACATCACCGAGACCCTGCATGGACACAAGCTAAGAATACACATTACCGGGCTATCGAGCGGGGTAGTCAGAGTGCACTATACGGCCCGCTACGACGGCAAAGTGATCGCTGCCCACTCCAAGAAGGCCCTCCTGTGCCACGGCAAAGCTCTGACTATGACATTTACGCTATCTGCGCGAGCTGCTGCTCACGCCACCATTCGGGTAAGCGCGCAGCTTGGACGCAACCCGATGGCCACCAGCACATTGCATCGTCGCCATTGAATCGCAGAGGAAGTCACGAAGGCGGTCTGTCAATTTACGCGAATCGTCTGGCTATGTACTAGTGCCCAAGCCGGGCCGTCACACTAGCTACCGCAAGCGCTATGACCTTGCGACACTCGCGAACTCCGTGACCACGACAGACTTCAACTACAACCACCACGGGAAAAGTAGATACCCTCCATCTTCCACCTACGTCTTCCAAAGCGATATGTCGGGCAACGGCCGGTGCAGCACGGAACCTCATCGTGGCAGTCGCCCGCCTTCCGTCCACAGCGATATCGCCGACCGTCTCTGCAGCCGCACCAACAGACGTATGAGATCGTGGCTCAGATGACGCCAAGGCAAACACAGCACGTACCCGTACCGGACAGCTCGCGCTATTAGAGTAGCTTCTGGCTAGATGCCTTGCGGCAGCTATCGTAAAGTCATCGCACAACAAAGTCGCCCGCCGGTGTTCCACAGCAACGAAGGGCGCAAGCGCCGCATGACGAACTTCAGCCTGCTCGCTCATCACGCCGTGAGAAGCGATCCCAATCGCCGCAACTCCAACTATGAGGGCTCCGACAGCACCACGTCCCACCGAAAGTCCTGGCAACATGACATCACACCCCTAGTTCTTTACGCGAAATCGGTCGAAAACGCTTAATCGCTTCGGCTTCTGTCTCGCCGCCCCACCACACTGAGATCAACTCATCACCGATCGTCACGTGTGAGTCGACGTTAGGGGCCGGCCACGGCCGTCCATACGCTGCCGTAAGAAACTCCTGCAACCTTCGACTAGCCGACTCGAATACCAAAGTCAACCGCTCGCTAAGCGGCAACGGCGCACGCCATATAAAAACAGGCATCAATGTGTTCGATTTCCCGTGGAACTTCTCGATCCCCGTAATCGTGACTGTAGATGAGCTGGTCGAAACCTCAAAATCCTCTCCCACGAGTAGTTCAGTGATTCTCGACGCAAGTGCATTGATGATCCTCTCCTCGCCCTCCGCCGGCCCGGACGCTACGGATCTGGTGTTTGCCCGTAGACCCCTAAGAATTGCCGGGATCGTGCGCACTACTCGCCAGAGCCTCATGCCAGCGTGCCATTCTTCTTCTTGACTGCGCACTTCGCGCTCACAATTCCCAACCTATTTTCTCCACCGGATAACAATTGTACTTGCCAGTGGCCTTCTTGTTATAAAAGCAGTCTTCAACCTTTAGGTTTTCAGGCAAGAAGTAGGGAAATGAAGGTAATTCCAAATATGAAAGCTTAAAGCCACATCGATAGCTCTTGACCTTGCCGATAGCAAGGTAGGTGTTGGTACACGAAAGAAGCCCCTGCTTCACCTCGTGAAGGGCCGTATTTATTATTTCTGCTGCGACTTGAGCCTCAAGTCCCGACAGGCCGGCATACTTCACTAAGATACCAGCTACGCCTGAGCCACCGACGGTAACGGCGTAGAGCAGCGCTTTTGATGCCGTGCCACTAAGCTTGAATTCAATGGACGGGTCGACCCCACACTCTAGTCCCCCGCCAAGAGAAATAAGGCGCCCGCCTGCGGTAGCTCTGCATGCTGCTTCCATAGCTTCACGTTCTTCTGCCGCCCCGATTCCTGGTGCTTCGTTGGCCTCGCGGGTGGCGCCTTGTATGACCCATGGTTCCAGCTGGTCCGTGTATGGTGCGCCGACGCCACTGCCTTCGGGGGCCCCTGGCGGTTCAACGTTTTCACTTTGCAGCGATCGGCCGGTTTGCGGTACGTATGAGGTCGCGCCTTCAGTGATCACGCCGGACGAAAGGGACCTTTCGACGTCGCCGGCGCCCAGCCAGGCGTACTTTGGCGGTTCTTTGCCTCCGTTTGGCACACCGAACTCGGTGCTGTTGTATTTGGACAGGAGTTCCGTTTCGCCTGTTTTGTCCTTGATCGTGGCGGCGATGTCACCCTGGAGGTCGTGGAGTTGCAGCACCGGCGTTTTGCCCGCTTTCCCTTCACCTTCTTGAATCGCGGTGAGAGTACCGTCAATGCCGGGAATGTTACGCGTCCATTTTTCGGCTTCACCTGAGCCTTCGCCTGTCCACGCGACCGCTTCGCCGGAGCCATCGTAGTGGGTGATAGCTTTTTTGCTGCCAGTGACCGTTTCGCGGACTCGTCCGTCTGGGTCTAGATAGTAGTCGTTGGTTACGCCGTTTTGAGTCTGTGTCGCGACGGCGTTGTCGACGTAGAATGTGCTTTCCAGTGTGTGGCCTTCGGCGTCACCAGCAGGGAGCGTTGTGACGTTCCCGAGTGGATCGTAGGTGATGCCGCCGTCGGTGAGGCGTCCTGCTTCGTCGTAGTTGTGCGCTTCGACGGTTCCGCCTTCGGTCGCGCATTTGCCTTCGCTACCGGGTTTGCGCGTAGTCAGACTCGCGCGGTTTGACGCTTCTTCGTAGGCGTAAAGTCGGGTGGTGCAGCCTTCGCTAGTCGGTGTTTCCTGCACTTCGGTCAGGCGCCCGGCCTGATCGTAGGCGTAGGTCTCGTTCGCGAGTGTGCTTGTCTGGCTCATCATTTCCCCGCGGATGGAGGGTGTCCGTTCGTCGCTGTACCACACGGGTGGTTCTTTTTCCGAGCAGTTCGTCGTCTTGATGTAAGCGATGCGTGTCGCTTCGCCCACCGCGTTGTACGTGTAGTTGGCGCACATGCCATTCGGGTAGATCTCGCTCGTGAGCTTGCCTTCGGTGTCATAGGAGGCCGTGAACGTGCCGGCGGTGGAATCCACCAGCTTTTCCAGTGCCTTAGTGGTTTCTTCATACGTATATTTTTGGCTGCTTTGGCCCTTGTCACTGCTGTCGCTCATTTCTTCGAGTAGACCATCCTTTTCGGGGCCACCATACTTGAATTTGGCGACGTTGCCATCCGCGTCGGTGTACGTTTCAAGCTGTCCGAGCGTGTCGTACTTGCTCGTGATAGTCTTCGTTATTTCTCCGACGGTCGTGTTCTGCTTTTCAAGCACACCCGTGTTTTCGTTGTACACATTGGTGACCTTTGGCAGGGACTTATCAGTCGTTTCCGTGGTCGCTGTAGACGTCTCTTCGCCGCTGGTCAGTCGCCCGGCGGCATCGTAGCTGTCTTTCGTCCTACGTTTTTTGGCTTCCGTGCCCAGCCCGAACGTTTCTTCGATCGTTTCCGGCTCGTCCCACATATTATAGGTGGTCGTCGTCACCGGCAGCTTCGGTAGACCGGCCAGTTCGGGCTGCTTAGCCGGCAGCGTTTCACAGACCAGCCCGGCCCATTCGGCGTGTTTGCCGCAGCTCGAATATTCTTTGTTTTCTTCCGAGGTGTAGTAGATGGTCTTTGAGTCGTGTGCGTTCGGTCCCTTCGACCACTCCTCGAGGCGGTTGTTGGCGTAGTCCGTAACCCATAGTTCGCCTTTGGATGCCACCATCACTGCTCGGGGTTCTTTGAGCTGTCCAGCTTCGCTGCCTTTCCAGCCGACCTGGGTCATGAACGCCCCTGAGGATGAGAACTCCTGGATTCGGTTATTACCATTGTCGGTCACCCACAGGTTCCCGGAGCCGTCGAACGCCAGACCGAAGGGTGTACTGAGCTGGCCCGCCCCGCTGCCGGAGGTGCCGAAGTGGCTCAGTAATTTTCCTTCGGGCGAGAACTCTTGGATCCGGTTGTTGGCCGTGTCGGCTACCCATATGTTGCCTTTGGAGTCGATCGCGATGCCCTTGGGTTCTTTGAGCTGCCCAGGTTCGCTGCCTGCTTTACCGAACGTCGAGAGGTATTTGCCTTCCGAGGAGAACTCCTCGATCCGGTTGTTAGCCGTGTCGGCGACCCATATGTCGCCTTTGGAGTCGATCGCGAGGGCCTTTGGTGAACTCAGATCACCGGTTTCGCTCCCGGCTTTGCCGAACACCTGTAGGGATTTTCCTTCGGGCGAGAACTCCTGGATCCTGTTGTTGCCCGCTTCGGCTACCCATATGTTGCCTTTGGAGTCGATCGCGATGCCCTTGGGTTCTTTGAGCTGGCCAGGTTCGCTGCCTGCTTTGCCGAAAGTCGTGATGTATTTGCCTTCCTGGCCGAACTCCTCGATGCGGCTATTGCCTTCGTCGGCTATCCACAGGTCGCCTTTTGAATCGATAGCTCCTCCGAACGGGTCTTTGAGCTTGCCAGCTTCGGTGCCTGTTTCCCCGAACTTTGAGGCATATGTCAACGTGCCTTCGGCGCCGGCTCCGCGTGTTTCCTTGACCTGCCCCGCCGCTTCGCCCGCTTCGTAGTATTCCGTTGTGGTCGTCAGATTTAGGCTTCCTGGGTTGACGGTGACCGATGTCGGTGCTCGCAACTCCCAGCCCAGGTCGTCCTGGCCTGAATAGAAGGTCTTAGTCGTACGCGCATCAACGGTTTCGTTGTTGTTTTCGCTCGTCAGTTCGGCGTAGTTTTGTGTCTTGGTGACGAGGTCGTACGTTTCCTTCGTCCTCGGGTTTTCGGTGGGCGCGCCTTCGTTGTAATAATATTTCGTGAGGCTGCGCGCCATCGCTTCCTTTGGTTTTTCGCCCGGTTCGTACTGTTCTTCGCCAGCTACGTACTTGACCATGTGCTCCGGGCCGCGCGACAAGATCAGTTGCGTGCCCGGTTCTCGCGTTTCGCTTTCTTTTTCGCCTTCCCCGTTGTACGTGTTTTCAGTCGATAGCAGCTTCGCCTTTTTCGCCGATGCACAGTTCGATTCTGATTCGCATCCTTCCTTGAGCGCCGTTTCCCTGCTGTCGGCAGTCAGTGTACGGATCACGTCATTGAATTCGTTATATTCGGTGGTAGAGATAGCGCCATACGACGAGTTGCTCGGCTGGGCGACGTTCACCTGGCGTCCCTGTTCGTCGAGGTAGTAGACGGTCGCGCGTTTATAGCTCGATGCGGGCCAGCCCTGGGGAGAGTCGGGAGGCGTAATCGCGGTTGCTTCCACCGGATCGTCTGATTGACCCCACTTTTCCGGTTCAGGCTGGTGTGTGGTTTCGTTTTCGCCCATCTGATGCGGAGCGTTAGCACCTTGCAGCAGAACATTGTAGTCGATCGTCCAGCCCGGGCTGTTAGCCTCCGATGTACCTTCAGTGGGATTGACATTGAGCTTTCCCACACCAGGCAAGTCCTGCTCTGTAAACCACAACGCCTTTTCGCCTTCTGGACCAGCAGTAATCTCACGCGGGAAACTACCTGCAGCGACGTTGTATTCCGTGACTGCACCAGAGGTCGTTATCTTCGCGACTCGATTGGTGCCATCGTTCTCGGTGAACCAAAGCGCGTTTTCTTTTTCCGGTCCCGCGGTAATCGCGCTAGGGACATCTTGCTCGGTGTACCCACTAACTTTGCCGGAGGTCGTGATCCGCCCAATTCCGTCATACCCGTGTAGCCGCCAGCCACCAGACTGCGTGAACCACAGATTCCCGTCCGCGCCCGCTACAATACTCTGTGGTTCCAGTCCTTTTTCTTCCAGCGGATATTCTTTGATTTCCCCCGAGGTAGTGATCCTTCCGATCTTAGATGCTCCCGACTCGGTGAACCAAAGCGCGTTTTCTTTTTCTGGTCCCGCGGTCATTCCATAGGGCTTGCTCCCAGACGGCAAGCTGTACTCTTTGATCGTTCCCGAGGGCGTGATCCTTCCAATCTTGCTCACGCCTTCCATTGCGAACCACAGATTGCCGTCTGGGCCGGCGGTGATCCCTTGTACTTCTGCACCTTTTTCTACCGCATATGTAGTTACGCTGCCAGATGTCGTGATCTTGCCAATCTTGTTTTCCCCACCCGTCGACGCAGTGAACCACAGGGCGTTTTCTTTTGCCGGCCCGGCGGTAATGTAGCGAGGCCCGCTCGGGACCGACGATTTATATTCCGTTACTTCGCCACCTGGAGTGATCTTGCTAATTCTACCAATATTCTGCGTGATCCATATATTCCCGTCTGGGCCGGAAGTTATCCCATAAGGCTGGCTCAGTTTATATACCGGATAGTTTTCAGCTTCCCCATTGCTGGCTTCGTTACTCGCTGCGCTCGTAGCACTGAGAGAGTCCCCTCCATTTGTAGCCGTCACCATTGCGACCAGCCGATGGCCTTCGTCGCTTACAACAGGAGTGTAGTTGGGGTTCGTAGCACCCGCGATCGATGTGCATTGTGCGCCGTTACTGCCGCAATCCTCCCACTGGTATCCGTAGGCAATCGGGCTTCCTGACCATTTGCCGTTTGAGACCGAATCCCTTACTCCGACGACGGGAGGCCTGTTGATTGCCGGCGCTTCTGTGTTGGTAACGCCTTCGCCTTTCCACAGTCCGGCGCTCACGGGGGCCTGCGTGACCTTCAGCAGTCGGCCTGTACCCGCGTCCCCCGCTATCGTTCCATACGTGAGCGCCCACGACTCTTGCCCAGGGGGTGTGAGCCCCGTTATGTGCCCTTCCCGATCGTAGCCATAGGTCATCTTCAAGGCCGGTGATACGCGTGGATCCCACTCTGCTCGTAGCCTGCCCAGGCTATCGTAACTGTATTCTGCCACGGGGACTTCCTGCATTTCTTTTGCTTCGGGCGCCGGGTTGTACGCCACCATCGAGACTCTTTCCAAACGCCCGTGATAGCTGCCCCATTCGCCCGATCCTTCGCCTTTGGCAGTCGTTTCTCCCGTGTCGTACTTGAACTCCAATGCGCGGCAGCCTAGGTGCATTTCGGTTGGTTTTTCTTTCCATTCACAACTGACGCCTTGCGGTTGCGGCGCGCGCGCTTCCTTCGGCTCGGTAACCTGACCCGAAGTTGTGATCATGCCGATGCGGTGATAGCCTTCGTCGGTGAACCACAGGTTACCATCCGGTCCAGCGGTGATTTCCTTAGCCTCAGAGTTATTCGGGGGTGCATATTCAGTGATCGTGCCCGAAGGAGTGATCTTGCCGATCATGTGTGTGCCTTCCTCCGTGAACCAGATATTGCCGTCAGGCCCCGCCGTGATGTCATTGGGTCCATTACTGGCGCCGGACACACTGAATTCACTTTTTTCGCCTGAGCTAGTGATCCTTCCGATCTTATGTGTGCCACCCTCCGTGAACCACACAGCATGTTCGCCCGGTGGACCAGCCGTAATCCTGTTTGGATCGCTTCCTTCAGGCAGCACATATTCATTGCTTATGGTTCCAGCGGTTGTCATCACCCCAATCTTGTTGGCTCCGTTCTCGGTGAACCACAAGTTACCTTCAGGACCAGTGGCGATTGATTGCGGATCACTTTCTTTACTGGGCAGCGAGTATTCGCCTGTGATCGTGCCCGACGTCGTTATCCGCCCGATTTTGCCACCACTCGCCTCGGTAAACCACAAAGCGCTTTCGCCTGCTGGCCCCGGCGTGATCCCCACCGGATCTGGTAATTCGCTGCCATATTCCGTCACCGTACCTGACGGTGTAATTCTACCGATCTTGCTCGATCCGCCTAGCGTGAACCACACGTTCCCGTCAGGCCCCTCTGTAATCCCGCTCGGCCCATCCGACGACAGTGGAAACTCGGTGACGGCCCCGTTAGGAGCTATCTCCCCTATCTCTTCCGGAACGCGACTCTGGGTGAACCACACGCTTCCATTCGGCCCTGCCGTGATCCCTCCATCCGCCAGACCACTTTTTTCTGGCAAAGCGTATTCGGTATGCTGTTCAACTGCCTGATATTGATATGTCACCGTGTCTGTCGCGACGGCCCCGTTTTGAACCGTGGGTGCCCAGACCTTGGTGCCTCCAGGAGGAAGAGCGAACTTGACCTTGGTATGGTTGGCCGCGTCTTCGAGATAGTAAGCGACTCTTTGTTTGGTTTCTTTATTTTCTTCACACCACATTTTGAGATTTGAGTCGCCCGGTGGAGATTCAAATGGCGCGCCTGCTTCGCATTTGATGCCGGAAGAAGGCTTTGCAAAGATTGCCTGCCCCCCATTCGCGGCCGTCATCAACAGGCTGCCATCGACCAATTCCACCAACGACTCCGTGTTAGCCAAGCTCATACTCCACTCTGGCCCGAGCGGCCCTTCATCCCCCGCCTCGATCGCACGCGAGCTGTACGCCCGCGACACCGTCAGCCCCGAGCCCATCGAGACATCAGTCGCGCCGAGAGTGAAGTCCCCAGACTCGAGGTCAACCGAGCCGGGGCCGAGCGCCACAGGCGTCGAATGCCGGATGGAGATCTCGGTACCTCCACCCGGCAGTCTGCCTTCGTTACCAGCATTATCAAAGGCAACGATCTGGATAGAGTGATGGCCAGCCCCAAGTTCAGCGCCATTGATCGTCCACTTAGCACTAGCGGTGCATTCACCTTTTGCCGTAGTGCATTTCCCTTCAGTGCCTTCTTTCCCTCCAGCCCCCCCATCGATGCCAACCAGAACGTTATCTATATACAGCGCAATCGATTTTACACCCGAACTTGGTACTGTCGTACCTTCGCCATCGGTCGCATAAACCGTTAGTGGGTAAGCCCTTTCGCTCAATTCATTGCCGAAAGGCAGACCCACGATCGCAATCCGATGCGGCGGCGAGGTATCGACTTTTACCGTCTTGGTGCTTTCCGCTTCCGATTCCAGCGACTCGGTGCCAGATAGAGCCTCTTCGGCGCGATAGCGGATTTTGTCTTCGCCATTCGGAAGCTTTTCGCTCAATGTCCAATATTCTTTGTGTTCCGGATAGCACTGAACCCCTTCACAACCATTTTCTTTTTCCAGATAGTTATGTTCAACGATTGATTCCCATTTACCCGGAGAGTCTTCGTATTCCAGCCTAGTCTTAGCTACCCCGATGCCACCATCTTTGGCGACCGGTTCGATCGCGTCCTGGTATTTGCTAAGCCAGCCACCCGAGCCGTAAAGCGCATTAGGCCGTTTCTGTACTTTTTTTTCTACTTCACCTTCGACTTCGAGCGATGTCGTGTTGAACTTGGTTTCCGAATGCGTGTTTTCCGGCTCAGCTAGATATACGGTCCCTTCGTGAAGGCTATCGGAAAAACCGTAGTTGCTTGGTTTTTTCTGCACAGACTGCTGAAACCGCACTACGTTCCCAGCCGCCCCGGCAGCCGGCGCACATTCAACTTTGGTGCCATTCTTCCCACACAACGGCGAAGCCGCTTCAAGCCCGTATTCAGGGTTTTTCAATTCAGTGGAGAGAGGCTCCTTACTTTCGCTACTGCCACCACCTTCGAGTTCCAAGAAGCTTTCGATCTCAGCGCCTTTATTTTTCCCTTCAGTCTTAGCATTGAACTCATATATTTTCGAGACACCCTTCGTCTGATACGCCCAGAACGCCTTTTCCGTTTCCGCGTATTCAGCGATGCCTTTTGTTTCGAGGTAGCCTTTGCCTGGGCCTTCGTCTTTGTTCGGACCTTCGTCCGGTTCGTTACCGAACTTGTATTCACTGCTGCTTTTCTTTTCTGCGTTGCTACTCCAGAACTTCCAGTTCGAACGCTTGCCGCCGCTAGTCTCCACCAGCTGAGGGTCTTCGCCTTTGACTTCTGGATCGACCGCGATTGGATACTTGTATTCCGCCGAACCCTGATCGACGCTCAAAACCAGCGTATCCCCTGAAAGCGACATCGAGACCGGCACCGACGTTCCAGCGGCGTCCTCCGCGCTCGGGCTCGCAATCGTCGCGATCGTCGCACCTTCCTTGACGACCTCCACTACACCCGACCCGCCTGACACCTGCACAACCCTAGCACCCTGCGGCAACCCAACTCGAAACGAGATCACGCTCGGCGAGCGATCACTGCGCAAGAAGACTTCCTCGCTGAACCCGAGGGTGCTTGGCTTCACCGCCATATCGACATCGCTGCCTACGCCAACGCCACCATAGAAAACCACCGCTCCGTCCACCTGCCCTTCAGAACCACCCACAGACACACCCGAGGCATCCACCGGCGTCAACGACACCCCCGTACCCACCAGGCTCACCCCATCCCGCAGCTGCTTGGGGATCCGCACCCCCACCACCGGCGTCAACGGTTCAAACGCGCCGCTAGCTTCCACCAACCCCAAGTCCACGGGCACCCGCTGGTCGGGCGAAACTTCAACAGCAATCGGCGCCAAAGATTCAGCGACGCCACGCCCCCCCGTCGAAAGCCGAACCTCAGCCGCATCGTCTGTCGGATATTCCGTCACGCTCTCCCCTTCGGGCAGTTGCAGGCCACCATCAGGGCTTTCGATCACTCCAGGAAACGCATGGTCGGCCAACCCGGCAGCTTCGGCCACATCCAGACCCTCCCACTCCGTCTGAGATTCCTCGCGAGCCGCAACCGCTTCCGGGCTCGCCAGACGCGCTTCCTCGGCGTTGCCCACAGATTCACTGCCCAGCAACGGCTGCGCTTCGGGAACGACCAACGGGCTTTCAAGAGGCGAAGCCCCCGTCCCACCAAGCTCCGAGGAACCTTCCGCGAACGCCGACCCCGCACATAACGCAAAACTCAACAGAATGCCGATCAAGCACTTGAATATGCGCATTCGTTTCACACCTCCCCTTGCCCGTTCGATGAAAAGTCCGGCACCCGCAGAGTAAGACACCCCATCCTCGAGAAACACTTCTCTACCGACGCAAAAAACACCTTAATGGGCCTGCATTGTACAACGCAATCAATGTTTCTTACTGAAGGATCATTCCAATAACCAGAGATAATTTCCAATAAATGACAGCGACTTCTGGACGACCTCGTGCGGTTTCTCGGCGGCACAGCCAGCTTCAGAGACCAAGCAATGTTGTGCCTCGCCACCGAACTCATCCGCTCAGCCTGCTCTGCGGCGGGCAACGACGCCAGAAGCGTCTTACCCGCAGCGGCGCAATGGACGGGCACCCGCGTGCCCGCTCCGACGCCCCCATCAATCGCGTACTGTCCCTTGCGAGACCCCTGCCAACGATCATCGACATAGCCAACCCCTCGGCGGCATCCAAGATCCCGATACTCACGATCCAGCCGACCTTGTCTCGGAGTTGCGCAAAGATCGTCGAGCAGGCTGGGCCTGGCATCCAAGGCACACGTCTCTCCCTCTCCATGCCGAGCCGCCCGGGCTGCGATAGGTGTCACGTCGCGCCCGCTTGATCCGTGCCGATCTTCCGGGCCGTGGCGATGACTTTGGGACCTAGCAACTCCAGCAACTCCTCTCGGGTGTAGTCCGCCGCCGGAACCGCCAGCTCGACCGCCGCGAGCGGCAAGCCTTCCGTGTCCAGCGCCACAGCTGCGATGGCGCGCCTACCAACAGAAAGCTCTTCGTCCTCGACCGCCACACCGCCGGCCTCGACGATCCGCTCAAGCTCGGCGCGTAGGCCGGTCTTCGTTGTGATGGTTTTGCGGGTGTGCCGCGTGAGGCGCAGCTTCGCGATCAGCTTCCGCTGCACTGCTACGGGCAGGCGCGCCAGGAGCGCCTTGCCCGCAGCGGTGCAGTGGACGGGCCGGCGCGTGCCCAGCCCGGTGCCTACGTCGACCGCGTACTGCCCTTGGTGAGACCCCTGCCAGCGATCGATGTAGACAACCTCCCCGCCCCTCAGCACCCCCAAGCTCACGGTACGCCCCGTCCGAGCCCTCAGCTCCCGCAGATGCCTGCCGGCTACGCCGCGCATCGCCAACGAGTCAAATAGCGACATCCCAACGTCTGAGACACGCGAGGAGAGCCGGTACTTACGATTCGGCCCCTGCTCTAGGTACCCGAGCATCACCAGCGTGGCCGCATAACGGTGAGTCGTAGAGCGGCACAAGTCGAGTACATCTGCCATGTCCGCGATCCCACGCACCGGGTACTCGGCCGAAAAACACGCCAACATCGCGAGGCCCGCGACCAGCGAAGAAGAGAACCTGCCAGGATTCTCTGGGTCTAATGGTTCGGGCATCGCTCAGTCCGATCCGCGAAGTCAGGCAGGATGCCAGCGGGGTTGGGGGTCAGAGCGCCGGGCCGATCTACCGTGAACGGGCTGGTGCTCGATCTGAGCGTAGAAGGCGCATAGATCGCGCGGGGGACCGGCCGCCGCTTCGACGGACCGCGCAGACCCCAGCCCCGAGGCCCATAAAGGCAACGTCGAGCTCTTACGACAGCTTTGCCGCACCCGATTGAGCTTGTAATCCGCGACCAACGGTCGGATTCCCACTGGGAATAGGCGCATCGACAGATAGCGATATGGCGAGGAAGACGCCTGCGCGTCTGAGAGTCCCTCGCTGATCATTGCCCAGCCTCGCCCCGTAGAGGCCCTAGCCCGTTGACGCATGGGCCTGGCAACTCGTCGTCGCGACGGTACCCCAAGAGCGCGGAGATCCTGTCGGCCGTGGCAATCAAGTGTGGCCCCAGCTCATCCAAGAAATCCGTGATTGAGATCATCGAGCTATGCGCGTCCATCCCGACGGCAGCGAGAACCTCGCGGGAGGCGCAGCGAACCGGCGCAGCGATCGAGCTCAGACCAGGTGCCAACTCCTCCTCAGCTGCAGCCAGGCTCTGCTCTCGAATATTCCGTAGCTCCGCTCGCAACACGTTCTTCCTGGTGATCGTGCCCGGCGCGCGCCGGCGGAGCGTCATCTCTGCGAGGGCATCCCGCTGCGCACGTTCGGACAGGTCCGCAAGCAGCAGCTTGCCGAGTGCCGTGCAGTACAAAGGCAGCCGCGACCCCGGCCCCTGGCCAAGGTCGATCTGCTGCTGGCCGCTGCGGCGCCCTCGCAGATGATCCACAAGTAGCGCCTCCGAGCCATCGAGCACCGCGATGGATACCGTGAAGCCCGTCCGGCTATGCAGATCCTCAAGATGTACTCGCCCGCGCTCCCGCAGACTCGTGCCATTCAGGGCGGACATTCCCAAGTCGATGACCGGCAAACCAAGGCTGTACTTCCTTTTGGTGTCCCGTACCAGATAGCCCAGCCTCGTCAAGGTCAGCACGTAGCGGTGTGTAGTGCTGGGGCTCATCCCTAGCTCGTTCGAGATGTCGACGATCCCCAAAATCGGTCGCTCTGGAGAGAAACATTCGAGGATTGCCAAGCCGCGCTCTAACGACAGCGAGAAGCGCACCTTACGCGGACGCGGCACCGCCTCGCGCGGCTCACCATCAAGACCCAAGGGCACGGAACGACCGCTTATTCTCGGCATAAGGTCCTCGTCATCGCATCACTTCACTAGTAATCCGCATGTTGTTGAGCGGCTCATCCCCAGCCAGTCAGCGTGACCGGCAATCCCCAGCACCGGCTGCTCCGGAGTGAAGCACTCGAGGACTGCCAACCCGCGCTCCAGCGACTGCGAATAACACGGTCCCGTCAAGGTCGGGATCAGTGGCAGCGTTTCCCCATCGACAATCCTATGAGTCACTCGCGACCTCAGCATCAGTCCACCTACCTCGCCAACCGGTACAGGCGAGTCGTCGAATCCTGCTCCACCAACCCAGCCAGCAGCAGCGTCCGCACATACGTCCGGGCCGTGCTCGCCGAGAGATTGAGATCCGTGGCGAGATCCTTCAGGCGCGCCGGCTGGCCATCCGCCAAATGCGCCAACAAGATCAGTCCCCTCACAAGCGCAAATGAGAACCGTGACTCGACTGTCTCCTCCAGGGCGCGCTCTTCCCACACCCCAATCGGCGGTATCCCCTCGCGAACGGCCCGCCCGGATACCAGCGCCGCCAGGCTCACGGCCCTGCCACCATGCGCCATAAGCACGATCGACTCCACCTGATCAGTAGTCAACCGCACATACACCGGACGCTCATCCACAACGCTGAGGAGGTCGCCGATAACCGTTCAACGAAGCCCGACCAACGGCGACATCCTTCTCAATGCCGAGTCGGTCGAGTCTTTCGTTTGCTGCTGGGGTGCCCGCTGCCTCTGCCACAGCGGGCACCCACATGTACCCCTGCCTGTCCACGCACCAGGGCAGCGCAATGCTTATCCGGCCTCTGCGGCCGGGCGCCCCAGACTGGGCCGAGCCGCGCGCTGCCCTGCCATCGCGGCTCGGCCTATTTGCCCTTGGGCACACATGGAGACCTGCAGCGCGCAGAACGGTTTTGCGCGTGATCGTCCTTGGGCCACAACGTTTGAGACATAGACCGGCGATCAGATTCCGCCGCTCCGCCGCGGGCAGACGCGCCAGGAGCGCCTTACCCGCGGCGGAGCCATACACAGGCCAGCGCGTGCCCGGCCCGATGCCCACGTCAATCGCGTACTGCCCTTGGCGAAACCCCTGCCAACGATCGACATAGACAAGCTCACCCAAATCATGGGCCCCCAGGCTTACCGTGTATCCAGCCCGGGAGCGGAGCTCCATTTCCGCGAGGACGCTCCTCTGGGCATGTTCGGGCAGGTCCGCGAGCAGCAGCTTGCCGAGCGTGCAGTACAAAGGAAGCCGCGATTCTGGGCCCCGAACGAGGTTGATCTGATGCTTGCCGCGGCGCCCTCGCAGATGATCCACAAGTAGAGCCTCCGAGCCATCGAGCACCGCGATGGACACCGTAAAGCCCGTCCGCCTATGCAGATCCTCCAGATGTACTCGCGCGTGCTCACGCAGACTCGTACCATTCAGCGCGGACATTCCCAAGTCGATGGCTGGCAAGCCAAGGCTGTACTTCTTTTTGGTGCGCATCAGATAGCCCAGCCTCGTCAGGGTTAGTAAGTAGCGGTGCGTAGTTCTGGAACTCATTCCTAACTCGCCCGCGATGTCAACGATCCTCAACACCGGCCGCTCTGGGGAGAAACATTCAAGGATCGCCAATCCACGCTCCAATGACTGCGAAAAGCGCGGCTCACGCAGATGCGGAACCGACTCATGCCACCCACCATCAAGGCCCATAGACACAGGGCGAGCACTTATCCTCGACATAAGGTCTTCCTCATCTCATCACGTCACTGGCATCCACATGTTGTTGATTTAAGGGCCGCAATGGTCACAAATGGGGCTTACTGCGTAGCCATTGGGCAGCCTGCGGTCTGGTGCGAGGGCTGTCCTCTCCTTCAGCAGGCACCCTGCTCTTTGTGTCGGGATACTGGCTGATCTCCACCCAAGTGAGAAGACCCAGAGAGGGATTCTGTTCTAAGTAGAACAGAACCGTTCTAAATTCAACAGAATCGTTTGGGATTCAACAATTCAGCGCAGTTCTGCACTCCAAACCGGAGCTTTTCTCCTACCATAGTGCGGGATGGAGAGCGCATACCACTATAGATTCCATGGTCTCGCTTGCGAAGCACCACTTTCGAGCCTGCGTGCGGGGTCAGGAGAGCGCTGCGCCAGCGGGCGTGCTCGATTTTGTCGCTCGCAGGCAGCAGTCGCCAATTCAAGAGGGTCGCCCGGAGCACTGTCTGTAGCTCCAGTAGAGCGAGATGGCGGCCGGGACAGACCTTTGGTCCGCCTCCCCACGGGAGCCACGTTCGCATCCCGACCTGCGAGTCCAGAAAGCGCTCGGGGCGAAACTCGTTCGGGTCTGAGAATAGAGCGGGGTCGTGGTGCATAAGGTAGGTGCAGCCGAGCAGGTGTGCGGGCGGATGGTAGGTCCGTCCACCGATCTCGATTGGCTGGGCAACAGCGCGGGGGGCCGTGAACAGGAATACGGGTCGGTGGCGTATGACCTCGTTGACCGTTGCCACCAAGTATTCCTCCCCGTGGCCTGCGTCGATCTCGGCGATCAAGCGGTCCTGGACGATCGAGTGGTGTGCGATGAGCTGGAAAGCCCATGCGAGCGTTGAGGCCGTCGTCTCGTGCCCGGCTATGATGACAGATACGAGGTTGTCGCGTAGTTCGCTATCGGACATGGGGAGTCCGTCCGGGCGGTTGGCTTCGAGCAGCATTTCGAGCATGTCGCGGTGTCCGCCGACTGCGCTTCGGCGATTGGCGATCAGGTTCGCTATTAGCTCGTCCACTTCCTCGCGCTGTGCAATAAACCGTCTCCATGTATCCCGCCAGCCCGGTAGATGGCGCAATCGTGGCTCCTGGAGAACGGGACTTGCGGCGACTGACAACATTGCCAGCAGTCGGTCGTGGAGCGCTTCGACCAAAGGGTCTTCGCGGCTGAACACGGTCCTCAAAATGACTGTCAGCGTCAAGACACACAACCGAGGATGAATCTGGATTGTGCTGTCAGCTGGCCATGATGCAACCTCACGGTCAGTCAGCTCCGCCAACATATCGCTATGTTCCTGCACTACCCGGCGGTGAAACGCCGGGCGGATCGCGTTCCGTCCGCTAAGATACTCGTCTTCCTCGCGCAACAGAAACGAACCTTCACCGAAAAGCGGGGCGGTCTTGGCGGCGCCAGCCCCGGGGTGCAGCACGGTCAAGGGCGCGGTTACAACTGTTCGAATGTCCTTTGGGTCAGACAGGAAGACAAGCGGCGGCATGTCTATTGGATAGACAGTAAATCGCGGACCGATTCGGTTACGACACCACTCGATGTACTCAAGCGGCCGAAGGCGACACGCGAGCGTCTGGAGGGTCGCTGGAAGTGGCGCGGCCGGTGGCAGGTCCCGTCGACGGCGGGCTATGCGTGAGGATGAGTAAGTGAATCGCATCGTGTCTCCCTTGTTAGGTTTAGGTCGAACGCTGGGCGTAGACGATCCGCCACAGCCGCAAGATTGGAAACAGCAGGCGCGTAAGAGTGTTCCCTGCGGTCAAGAGTCTTCGCGTGTTCCGGCGGGTCGCTACCGTCCCCGCGCTATCCTTTGAGAGGTACATCGCGACCATGCAAGCGACGATCAGAATGTGCCGTTCGCCGTCAGATAGGTTGCTGGCCTCCTCGAGAGAACGTCGCACGAGGCGTCCAATGCGCAGGATCGCGAGCTCAGTGGTCGAGTAGTGGGCGACGTAGCTGTGGTCACCGTTTGCGGTGTCCTCCGCTCGATCGACGTAGCTGTCGAGCATCGTGGTCGCCGCCGATATCCAAGGGAAGTAAGCGTCGTGGACGCGCATAATCTCCGTGTCGCTAAAACAGGGTTTGGCGGCGAGCGTAAGTAGTGCGTGGATGGTGAGTGAGGCGCTTGCTGCGCCGGTCAGCTCGTACCAACTCGTGTCGTGTCTCGTGGGGAACTCGCGCGTTGCCCAATCGCGCAGTGCTGTGTCGCGACAGATCGGATCAAGGTGATGGTTGATGGCCAGTACCTGTGCCCGCCACGCCTCCTTGGCTAGAAGCGGCCGGACGGCCTCATATGAGGGCAGTTGGCGGCAGGCTTCTTGGCAGATCCGTACGAGATTGTTTAGGTAGCCATCGTCGTCCCGCCACGGGTGATGGCGGTAGTAGTCAGATAGCGGCGCGTTAGGGTCTAGCGCGTCGATCAGCGCCAAGTGAAGCTGGCGGCCGTTAGCCTGGCCCTCTCCGGCGCCGTGCTCGTTCACGCTGTCGAGGAAGTCCCACATGATCTCGTAGGCGACGAGCAGCCTGAGCAGGCGCGACTCGCGGGCTCGCGGGAGGATGCAGAACAGCGCAGCGCCGTCGGTGTGTCCCCGCTTGTGGGCCAGTGCGCTCAGCGCGTCGCGGCGGATCGCCGCGACGGGAACAGTCGTTGCCTTTGCTCGCCACGCGCGGACCTCACGAGCGACGGCGGGCAGACCCCATGCCAGCTCCCGGGCCACCGCTTCGGCGAGAACGCGGAACTGGCGTGCCGAGAGGGGAGCCGGTCGGGGGACTTGGCAGGTAGTGCGGGGGTCAGCTAGCTGGGCGGGCCGCTCTCGGAGGGACACGCACCATGAAATATCCTGGCACGGCGACCACCGCAACAGCAGCAATACTCACAAACGCAAATGTGCTCAGCGCGACCAGCGCTTCGAGGTTGAAGGCGATGGGAAACCCGGTAACACTCGCCAGCGCGTGGCTCAGTAGGAGCTGTCCATACACGCCGAAAGCGGCGCCGGTCCAGCAGCCCATGCCGAGCAGCAGCGCACTCTCCCAGAGCAACCAATGCCAGAGGACGGGCTTGCGGAAGCCCTGGCAGCGAATGAACGCCACAAAGCTGCGGCGCTGCCAGATCAGCGACCCGAGCGCGCCGGCTATCGCGAGCATCGCGGCGATCAGAACGAGTAGTCGGATCTGCGTGAGCCGCAACAAGCCCTGGCGCGCAAGAGCGTAGTGGCGCTGCTCACGTTCACCAGCGGTTTCTACGACGAGTCCGGTCTGCGAGCCCAGTGCCTGCTGGATAAGGCGACGTACGGCGGCAGGCTGGATGCCGGGCTTGGTCTGGATCTCATATGCGCTCGGGTCGCTGTTGAGCCAGGCGTGCGCGTAGTCCCGGGAGTTGATGATGACTGCGCCCGGTGGCCATCCCAGGTTAGTGCTCAGTGCAGCTACCCGGACGGTAGTGGGCTGAGGCGAGGGCAGCGTGAACGATTGACCTACGTGGAGTCCGTGTTCGGCGGCAAGCGCCTGGGAGACAACTACCCAACCGCCTTCCCGGAGCCTCGCGCTCGCCCTCGCGAGATTGCCGGCGAGGAGCTCGCTGGGAGGTATCGGCTGTTTGCTGCTGCTCGGCGGGGCGAGCACCCACAGGCGCCTATTACCCCAAGTCAGGAAGCTCCCACGATACACGCTGACGTTTCGGACTCCGGGCACTCGGGCCAGGGCACCTGGCCCTACCGGGGAGGTGAACGGGGTCGTCGCAAATGCGTTGGATTCCCCCTGTGGACTGATCCATACGTCTGCGCTTGAATCGATGTCGTGTGCTGAGGCATCCAGGCCGCGTTGGAGGTTTTCCTGTGCGCCCTGGATCGATACGACGCCGAACACGGCGATCGCGCCTGTCGCCACGATCGCGAGAGACCGGATGCGTGTCGGTGGGCTCCGCAGATGGGTGAGGGTGATTCGAGGCGACGGCCGGTTCAGCATGGGCTGAAGCTTGGTGAACCCCGCCACGACACCGTTGAAAAGGAACGGCAGGGCGCACAGAAGCGCGACAACCAACGTGAGGTTGCCGAGCTTTGAATCCTGGGGATGCGCAAACAGAATGATCGTGGTGATGGCAAGACCGATGCAGCCAGCCACGATGCGGCCGATGATCCACCAGCGATGGGGTATAGAAGCGTGATCCTGCGGGCGTCTGAACAAATCGCGCAGCGGCCAGAGCACCCCGGTGCACGCCGCGGCCATACCGGAGGCAATGGCGATCAAGACGGTCTGTAGGTCAACGATCCGGCTGTTGCCGACAGGGAACGCAAACGACAAGTAGCCGGGAGTCGAATGGAACACGGCGATCGAGAGCACCTCGCCGAGCGCGAGTCCAGCGATGCAGGCCAGCACCCCGAGGATCAGTGCTTCGAATAGAAGGATTTGGAGGATCATCCGGCGGTTGGCTCCCTGAAAACGGACATGGGCCAGCAGACGACGGCGCTTGGGCACCGTTATCAACATCGCGTTGAGCGCGAACATGAACCCCACGATCGCGCTTATAGCCGAGAACAATGTCTCGCTCTGGTTCTCTGGCAGCGACGCGACTGCGAACAGCTTGGCATCGAAGCCCGCGGGCTCGAGGGTCACGCTCCTCGTCGCCGCGAGACGACGCAGGCTTGCCTGCACCTCGCCGTTGTGGCCAGGCTGTGCCTGTACGAAGATTCGGGTGATCCGACCATCCATACCGGCGAGTTGCTGCGCGTAGCCGACTGGCGCAAGCGCGACGGGGCTATGAACCAGCGCGCCGATTTCCCCTTCGTTGAGGGTCGCTCCCAGCAAGGTGGTAGTGACCTGCGCACCGATCTGCAGCTTGATCGTCTGGAGCGCACCGGCACCGATCGCGCTCGCGATCGGTGCCGGCAGCGCGATCACCTTCTGCGCGGCGAGCTGTGCGGCGCTGTACCGGCGTAGCAGCGGCCCGCCGAAGTGTGCGAACCGGGGGTCGGTTCCGAGCAGGTCAACTGACTGTTGCCGGCCACTCGAGCCGATTACGTTCGCTTGCTGCTCCAGTACCGGCAACGCGACCTCCACGCCGGGCACTCGCCTGACTTCGCCAAGCAGGCTTTCCTTGACGCCCGCCGGACCCCTCGCGTCCAACTGGTATTGGGTGCTGCCAACGATCTGGCTGCTGAGCTGCTGCACGGACTGAGTGAGGCTAGTACTTGTGACCTGAGAAGCGAACAGCAGCGCCACCCCGACCGCGATCCCGGCGACCGCGAAGAGGTCCTGCACTACCACGTTGCTTGTGCGCAACTGCGCTCGGTATAGGTACACGAGGTCTGAAAAGCTCATCCGTCGACGCTTTGACGCTCGTCTTCTCATGCCTGCTGCCCGAGGGACGCGGTCGGGATAATCACATGATCAGGCTGGTACTCCTGCAAATGCCCATCGCGCAGTTCGTGGACCTGATCGGCGAACGAGGCCGCCTGCGGATCGTGAGTAGCAAGCAGGACCGTAGCGCCACGCTCCGCGCAGATCTCGCGTAGCAGCCCGAGCACTTCCCTAGTGCGCTCGGTATCCAAAGTGCCTGTCGGCTCGTCCGCTAGCACCAGCCCAGGATTCGTCGAGAGTGCCATAGCGATCATCACCCGCTGGCGCTCCCCCATCGAGAGCTCCTCGGTTCGATGCTCCATCCGATCCTTGAGGCCCAGCCGCACCATCAGCGGTTCGATCGCACTCTCCGCGTTGCGCGTATTGGTCAAGAGCAGCCTCAACGAAGCGCTCTCGATCGCATGTGCGCCCGGGATCAGGTCCGCCGGCTGGCCGATGATTCCAAGCTGAGTGAGCCGATACTCGTCCAGATCCCGCTCGGACAGCCCAAAGATGTCGCGGCCGTCCACAAGCACTATGCCAGCATCAGGCTGCTGTGCTCCCGCTATGAGTTCCAGTAGCGTCGTCTTGCCAGAGCCACTGGGCCCATATAGTGCGACGAACTCGCCTGCCTCGGCTGTCATCGACACTCCATCAACGGCACGGATCGGTTCGCCGCCGCCGACACGGTAGTGCTTGACCAAGTCGCACAGCTCAAGCACTTTAGGTCGCTCAGCCCTGTACGGCGCGACGGCGGCTGGCACCTAGATCGATGATGTCGGCGTTCTCGTGGGTGCGGCCGGACATGACCGTCAGAGTGCCGCTATCGAAACACAACACACGGTCGGCTCCCAGCAGCGCTTCCAAGTCCGACGCGGCGACCAGCACGCCGCACCCCAACTCCCGCGCCAGCGAGACCAACAACCCATTCGCTTCGCGCGTACCACGAGCCCCAAGCCCATCCAGCAAATCATCGACCACCATCAAGCTCGGCCTCCCAACGAACCCCCGCGCGAACGCCACCAACACCCGCTCCCAATTCGACAGCTCACCCCAGCACTGCCTCGCACGCTCCGCGACACCAACCCGCCTCAACGCCGCCATCGCCACATCATCCACATCACGCATCCCCCGCCCGCGACCCATCGCCAACGGCAACCCAACATAGTCCAGCACCGTGAACTCGCCCACCCCCTCATGGTGCATCCACGCAATCCGATCACCCAGCAACTCCGCTCGCTCCTCAACCGACAAAGAAGCCAGATCCAGCCCCTCAAACACCACCCGCCCCTCATCCGGCCGCTCAATCCCCGCCGCCACCTCCAACAACGTCGTCTTGCCCTCACCCCGCTGCCCAATCACGCCCACCAACTCCCCCCGCGCAACCGTCAACGACACACCCGAAAACACCTCCCACCGCCGCCGCCCACGCCGATACCCCTTCCCAACACCCTCCAACACCAACAACAACTCACCCATCACCGTTCTCTTCTGTCTGCACGTGTAGCCCTTGACCACGACTCTGGAGTGCTTCACGAAGCCTCATGAGCCGCAGAGCTTCATGACCTGCCCTGAGCATGAGCTCTTTCAGAACCGCCGCGCGGATGAGGCCGTTCCAATCCGAGCCATCCAGTGGGCCAAAGTTCCCGAATTTCTCTTCAGTGTTCAGACGAACCTTTGCAGCTTCGTATTCAGCGCGGGCGGTTTTCTCGATCTCCTTGATGACCTGGATAATCTCCGGTCGTTCTGATTCATCGGAATGCTCGAGCCAAAGTTGCATCGCATCTCGTACCGGCGAACGCTTCTTCGCGGTCTCGCTCAGCACAGCCCTGAACGCAGCGATGCCCTCGGGTGTTACTTCGTAGAGATGCTCGGACGCCGTACGGCCGTCTCTGATCTTGCGGATCAAGCCGTTCTTGGCGAGGTTTTTGATGTTGTTGTGCGCGATCGACCGCGACCAGCGTCCGTGCGGGTACTCCCGGACTAGGCGCGTCCCAATGCGCCTAGTCGTGTCAGGCTCCCGGATCAGCAGGCCGAGGATCGCCATGCTTGCTGTGAGGTGCCCTTGCCTTGAGACTGCCATCGCCAGGCAGATCCTACCCAAATAGAAGCGAGGGGGTACGGTCCCGCTGAATCATTCGGCTCTACGCGACTAAAGTAGACAGGTGCCCTTGACATGACCAAGCCTCCCGAAACGACGATGCTCATAGTCAGAAACAATCGTCCGAAACTGGGGCCACTCCTGCCCACCGCAGAACGCACCGCCAGGGCCTCTCCCTTTGCTGATAGCAAGACGGGCACTAGCAACGACGCTTAGCCGTCCTGCAGAAGCTGCGGTTATTGGCCCTCCGTCCCAGCCCGAGCGCGATCTGGAAAGTCGATGATGTCGGCGTTCTCGTGGGTGCGGCCGGACATGACCGTCAGAGTGCCGCTATCGAAACACAACACACGGTCGGCTCCCAGCAGCGCTTCCAAGTCCGACGCGGCGACCAGCACGCCGCACCCCAACTCCCGCGCCAGCGAGACCAACAACCCATTCGCTTCGCGCGTACCACGAGCCCCAAGCCCATCCAGCAAATCATCGACCACCATCAAGCTCGGCCTCCCAACGAACCCCCGCGCGAACGCCACCAACACCCGCTCCCAATTCGACAGCTCACCCCAGCACTGCCTCGCACGCTCCGCGACACCAACCCGCCTCAACGCCGCCATCGCCACATCATCCACATCACGCATCCCCCGCCCGCGACCCATCGCCAACGGCAACCCAACATAGTCCAGCACCGTGAACTCGCCCACCCCCTCATGGTGCATCCACGCAATCCGATCACCCAGCAACTCCGCTCGCTCCTCAACCGACAAAGAAGCCAGATCCAGCCCCTCAAACACCACCCGCCCCTCATCCGGCCGCTCAATCCCCGCCGCCACTTCCAACAACGTCGTCTTGCCCTCACCCCGCTGCCCAATCACGCCCACCAACTCCCCCCGCGCAACCGTCAACGACACACCCGAAAACACCTCCCACCGCCGCCGCCCACGCCGATACCCCTTCCCAACACCCTCCAACACCAACAACAACTCACCCATCACCAACCTCCGATTCGTACCGGCCCACAGCGTAGTGACTGCCGGCATTTCTTGGCAAGCTCCTACGAGTGGGTTGAGGTCTTCGACCTCTCTGGCCTCACAGGGCCGGGTTCGCGGGCACCCACACAACATCTTCGAGGGGCCGCGTGACCGCAGATACGTGGTTAGCGACCACGAGTTCGTGGAGCAGACGGCACCTGCGCAGCCGGCCTGAGCATGCGTCCGAGGGCGACGCGATCATGCCCGCATGTCCGACTCAACCCGCATCGCGGATCTGCGCGTCTCGCGGCTGACCATCTTCTTCGTCCGCTACGTCTATCCGCTCGTGGGAGCCTGGGCGCTCATCCAGCGCCGGCGCAACCAGCGCGTCGTGGAGAAGACCGCCCATGAGCTGGGCGCCGACGCTGCGCGCGTGGTTGTCGCAGCGCAGCGGAGCTCTCAGACGATTCACCGACTGACGTACCTGATCGCCGTCGCCACCGTCGTAAACACCAGCTTCGTCATCTACTCGGCGCTCAGATAGCCGGCGTCGCACATGCGGGCATAGGCGGCACGCAATCTCCTCACGTTCTATCGGCCAGTCCTTAGCAAGGTTGACGATCGACTACATCCGAGCAGGCGGGCTGGTCGGCGTTTGCCGCCGCCTGGTTCGCAGCACCGGATCCACGCATAGCACGCGACAAGGCTGGCAGACGATCGTGGAGTCGGGGTGGGTGTGCTGAGCTTTCAAGTTGATGCTGGCGAGCGGCAAGCGGCGACCCGTCCCTAAGCACCCGGTGGACGACGCAAACGCTGATGGAAGCTGCGCTCGATAGTGGCCAACCGTTGGCCACAACCCCCCGGAATCGCCCCGAATCCCCCAGAATATTGCCCGAGTGCTCGGACGACGGAAGGGCCGGGATCCCTAGTATTCATAGAGGTTTCTGGCCCTCTGCGACGGGTTTTTGTGGACGCCTCCTAAGCGGTGGATCCAGGTTCGACTCCTGGCGGGGGCACTGGGCAAACACCCTGCAAATCGTCGTGTGCCGGCCAGCGTCGGTCTTAGAGCCCGTGTGCAGCCATCCCGCGGCGAGGTCCACGTCCCGCCACCGCAGCGCGCATAGCTCGTTGATCCGCAGCCCGGCGAACGTCAGCGTCGCAAGCATCGCGCGGCGCTCGATGTGGCATTGCGCCAGCAGCTTGAGGCTGCTCTCAAACCTACACGCCGCCTCCAGGCGCCGCTCGGGTCGGACCCGACCAACTTCGCCTGGGCGGGGATTGTCGGCTTTTTCGTTGTGTTCATCGGCATGGACCAAGCCCTCTACTACGCTGCGCATTGGTCAAAGCCAGAGCGCGGCCTAATCTCACTCGGCCTGGGGCTGCTGTGGGCAGCTGCTTGCGGGGTACTGGCCTGGGCGTCCGCCAAGCACACCGAGGTACTGCCCGACGACGGAGTGCCCCGTTATGAACGCTGGCGCAACAAGGTTCTCGCCTGGACAGGGGCAGTGATCATCGCGATCATCGCAACCGCCATTTACAGTGTTTTTGCTGGTTGAATGCGGCTTCGCACGCTTGCCGTCTCGGAGCGGTTCCCGGTGCCTGCTCGGCCCACTCGTGCGTCCCCGGAGCGGCGCGTAATCCGTGTGCTGGACCGAAAATCGGTGTGAGCTGACGGGATGTCGTAGACATCAGGAAGTTCAGGAAGTGCCCAAGGGTTGTGGGACTCACGGTGGCCCCCGGCGGCATGACCGACCGCGTGTTACGCCGTGGCCGTGGCGCGCTGCTGAGCGTGTGCGTACAGCGTCTCGGGCGCGATGTCGGCGTCGTTGGGCCAAACGATCGTGCCGGCCTCGGCATCCGCGCGGAGCCGCCCGAAGTAGGTCGGGTCGCGCAGTGGCTCGAACACGCCGCCGTAGTCGAGCAGGTAGGAGAGGTCTACGTCGGCCGTGGTGCCGTCCTCGAACCGGACGTGCACGGTGTATCCGTCTAGCGGCTGGGCCTCGGTGAGAAGGGGCGTGCTGCGCATGGTCGCAATGGTAGAGCGTTTAGCCCAGCGGCTCAATGGGGGTGAGCGGTTGGTGGTTGCGCGCACGGACCCAGTTCTCGCGTAGCTCGGACTGGTGAGCCTTCGCCCACTCGACCACGAGCCGCTGCCCACGGGGCGGCAGTCCCCCTGCGAGAGTCGCCAGGTTCTCGATATCGACTGTGGCCTCGTCCCCCCCGTAGCTGGCGTGGAAGTGCGGACGCCCGCCGTGGTGCGCCTCGTCGTGGTACATCCAAATCACGATCCCGTAGAACGCGCTGATACGTGGCATCACGCACCTCGCCCGAGGCATCCGCGGGTTGGCTGGGCGGCATAGGCTCCTTGCTGCCGGCGCCAATGGGGCGGCTGATTCCAGATCGTCATGGCCTCGCAGACTACCCACGACCCCCGACGCCTCAGTCAATGGGCAGCAGCCCCGATCCTGCTGCCCAAACCCTGCCGGATCGCGCCCAATCCGGCCCGATCGAAGATCGGGGCAAACGCCCAAATCACCAGCAACCGCCTATAGATCCGGCCTTTACGTCCTCAGTGGAGTCGGTCTCCTAAGCGGTGGATCCAGGTTCGACTCCTGGCGGGGGCATTTCCGAATTTCCCTGCAATCTGTGGCTGTTCAGGTCGCTGTTGGCGTGTCAGGTGCTGGCGGGGGCCGGCAGCCACGGGGCGTGATCGGCGAGGCGGGCGAGCGCGTCGAGTATGTCGGGGCTTTGTTTGCGAGTGGTGTTGATGTAGGCGCGTAGTGCAAAGAAGTGCACGTCGAGCCAGCTTGATTGAGAGCTTCTTCGGCCTTGGCATGTTCGGGGCTTCCTTCTTCGAGCGACGAGTACGGCGCATGAGCCTCGATGTAGCGGATCTGGCATTCGCAGTTGGCGACGCTGTAGCCACCTGAGCCGCATTCATGGGCCTTGAAGAAGGTTTCCTTGTACTGCGCCGGATAGGTCGAGGCTGAGGATGTCGGATCGCTGGTGCTGCTCGACTGACCCTTGGATGATCCTCCGCATCCGGCCAGAAGGAGTCCAGCGGCTAAAAGAATTGAGGTTTTGGCCCACATGGGCGCGCAAGATAACAGACCTTTGAGGTTTTGGCCCTGGAGCTATTGGCCTGATCGGCGGAGCATCCGGGCATGGAGCCCCGAGAGCAGTTCGCAGCCAACCTCCGAGCCGAACGGAAGCGCCTCAAGCTCTCCCAGGAGGCCCTTGGTCATTGCTGCGATCTCAACATGAGCGAGGTCTCGCGCCTGGAGCGCTCTCAGCGCGATCCAAGGCTGGGAACCATCGTCAAGCTCGCCAGAGCCCTTGAAGTCCCGCCCGCGAAGCTCCTGGACGGGATTCCTTAGCCCATAATGAGACGCTAAAGCACAACGAACCGCACGCTAACGGTGGGATCAGCGGTTTCGTCTTCAAGCGGTGCGAGTCGTCCTCTGATCTCATCCTCGGAGAGAGACGGGCCATGTAGCGACTGGATCAGTTCGCAGCTATCCACGGGAGCGCCGGTCACGAAGTTGGCTACAGCGCTGATCGGGCTCACGTCAAGACCGGCCTGCCTAGCGACATCTTCGATCTTGGCTTGGACCGCTGCTCTGGATGGCCCTTTGAGGGCGACTTGGACGCTCGCCATCGTCGTAGCGTACATCGTCAGCGCCGAGCTGTCGCGCCTTGCAGGCGAAGGCGTGGTGCTAATCGACGGAGAGCGCGTAAACGGGAACGAGCAACGGACGGATGGCCACATTAACCATTTGCGCCTCACCCAAAGTCGCTGGTCCCCATCAGTTGGCTATCCGGCAGCGTGGGCTGCCGTTGGAGCAGCTTAGACGCAAACTGGGCGACCTTGATCCGAAGGTGGTCGAGGGCGCGATCTGGAGCTTGTGCAGGGCAGGTGTTGTGGTCCCGAAGCGCACGTGGGTCCATCCCTCGCCAGCGTTGACGTGGCTGAACGAACTCGGGGTGATCTGCATATGAGCCCCGGCGTCGCTTTCGGGGCGCGTCTGCGCGAGTTGCGTGTCGAGCGCGGCATCACCCAGGAGGAGCTTGGCCGCAGGACCGCCCTTTCTCAGAAGGCGGTGAGCGGGTTCGAGAGGGGCCTGCACGAGCCTCGGCTGGGGAGCATCATGCGGCTCGCGCGCGGCCTCGACGTGACGCCTGGCGTGCTGCTGGACTCGCTGGTCGCAGATCACCGTTCGCTAGCCCGACCGATTACGTTGAGGACGCTCGATAAGTAGCCCGATCATTAGTGCCAACCAGAGAACAGATGGAATAGTGATACTTAGCCACAGCATGGACCGTCCAACTACGATAGTGATGATCTCGACCACACCAGCACCGACCACCAGAACGTTAATCATATTACGCAGCCGTCGATTCCTAGGCCAAGGCTTGAAAGGCCATCGCGGACTCATAATATCTCGCTCAATCGGGGGCATCTTTGGGGAAACACTCTGATAGCACTCCTTTTCCGGCAGAACACCAGCCTCAATGAACATGTACAAACGCACAGGACAAACCCGTGCCTATACCAACACCGACAACAAATGGGTTACTGGTGAAAAACCCAGCTGCACCTATAGCCGCACCAGTAGCGGCGCAAGCGATATTCTGCGTGTCTCCAGCGCTGATCCCTACATGCTTCGCAATGAAATGAACTACGGCCCTTCCGACTAGCTTTCCCCCGGCAACGATCTTGTCGCCTAAGTGCTCTAGCCCACTGGCGATTTCCCCAAAGCTAAGTATGTATCGCGCGCATGGATGCCCATTGCCCTCGGACTGCTTGATACACAACACGACGGCTCTTTCCGTATCGTGGCCGCCCAGCTCGGTGCCTTCTTCGCGTAGTGGCTGATAGAGGAGCCCTTCCTGAATCAGAGAACCTTCCTCACCGCCAACGCCCGGTAGGTAGCTGGCGAATTCGGTCCCTTCTTCTTCTATCCATTCTTCTTCCCAGTATTCTTCGTATTCTTCTGTGCCGGCTGTGTTTTGGTCCCAGGGTGGGTTGGTTTGGAAGGCTGTTTCGATTTCGGTGTTGACGGGGGGTGGTGTGATGGCGTTGGCGGCGATGCCGGTTCCGTCTGTGAGGGTGGTGCCTTCGCTGGTGCCGCCGATGGCTGTGGCTCCGCCGGAGGTTTGGTTTAGGGTCCATTGGCCGGTGGGGTCGGTTTCGTTGAGGGGGTCGCCGTAGGTGTAGGCGTAGGCGTCGGCGGATCCGCCGGGGGTGGGGTCTGGTTGGAGGAAGCGGCCGAGTTGGGGGTCGTAGGAGCGGGCGCCCATGGCGGTGATGCCGGAGGGTAGTTCGGTGGGTAGCTCTTTGGTGCCGAGCCAGGAGTAGCGTGGTGGGGCGCCGCTGGTTGGCACGCCGAACTCGGTGGTGTCGATGGTAGAGAGAAGTTTGGTTGCGGTTTCGCTCATGGATGCGGTGCTTTCTTGGGGACCGGTAACTGTGCGTTTAGTATGACTACCGGTGCCGTCGTACCGTCGTAGTTACAGGTCACGGCGCCGAGATGGTAGTCGGCGTATCGCTCTCGCGATGGCGCCCAAAGACGAAAAGCACCGCAAATGCCGCGACTACCACCAGGCCCGAATATCGTGTCGGCTGTATAGCCGCAGCTAGCAAGACAGGCACTACGAGCGCTACTGGCACTCTTCGATCCGACGAGCCCGAGCCGAGCTGGCGGTACACAACGAGACGACCACTTGCAATCAACCAAACAGCAAACGGCGCGATCAGTGCATACTCCAACCACCACGACCAGTCGACGATAGCACCTGCTGATGCGACGAGCAGCATTCCGACGAGGGCTGCTATTGGCTGCATAGCAATACCGCCATGTCGCCCGTCCGAGCGAAACTTCTCTCTGAACCAATGCCTGCTCAAATACGGCACCATTTTTCAATCCTCCTAGGGATAAAAGAGCATCCGACCTGGGGAATCAGGTGTGTTGGCACTATCGGCTCGATGCAGACTTACTAGCTAGTTAGGGAGCCAGCAGGCACCGAATCCGATTGTCCACAGTACCCAACCCCCAGGTCCCGAGGCCGCTGCAAGAGGGGCGGTAACACCGCCTATCATTCGACACGAGTTTCCAGCTGCCCCACCGGGGCTCCTAACGCCGACACACGTATGACCTTGCCAATGGCCTCCGTACTGTGCGCACCGCGAACTACCTTTTTCCCCATTGTTGTACGGCCGTGACCGGTGATGGCCGTTACGGTACGCAAAGCGAGCACACGGGGTCTTCTGTCCCGGTTCGCACAGCGGCACAGGGGCACCCAACGTCGTAGTTGCGCCACCTTCTTCGTTGGTCAGCGGCTGGACTAGCACCGCCGAGTCTACCTGTGATTCTTCCTTGCCGTCGTGATAACCAATTTCTTCGTATCCCCCTTCTTCTTGAGGCCCACGAAGCGTCAGGGTCGTGGTGCACCGAACGTCTTCGTTGTAGACATAGATACCGGCATTCAGCCCTCGCCGACGGGCCAATCGGCACCCGCGTCGGCTCTTTCCGTACGTCGTAGATGCAGGGACGTTGCCGAGAACAGGATTCATCTGCTCAGCCCTGGCCACTGTCCTCGCTGAGGATCCTCGCGCGGGCATCGCGAGCCTCCAAGACGACATCGCGGACGTTAGGGTTCTCGTCGTCCTGGAAGCGCGCGATCAGTTCGGCAAGGGTGGACAAGCCTTCATCTTGGCGGTCTAGCTTAGCGAGAGCCGATGCCTTGCCGTAGAGCGCCGAGGCAAGTCCTTCGCGCTCTTGATGCGCGGATGCATTCGCGAAATGACTGGCGGTCGCATCGAACATCGCCAAGGCATCCTCGCCGAAGCGTGTGATCATGTCCTCGAAAACATCGGCTGACTCATCCTCACGATCGAGATGACCGAGTGCCGTAACCTTGTTGGCGAGAGCAATGGTGACCTGCCGTCGCAATGCGGGTTCGGGATCATCCTCAAAGCGCTCGATCAGTTCGTCTAGTACCTCAATCGCATCCTCGTAGCGCTCCTCGCCGATCAACGCCATACTCTTGGCGCCAAGCGCGTCAGCGAAGCGCATGAGTTGCTTCGGATCCGCCTGGTCGCTGACGCTCTCGATCAGCGCATCGGACAATACGATCGCCTCCGCGGGCTGACCGACTACTGCCATAATTTCCGCCCTCTGTGTCAGTGCATGCGTAACCACGTTACGCATTGCCGGCGAGATGTCGTCGCTATAGCGCTCAGCCACTTCACCGAACAGAGCGGCCGAGCGCTCTAGTTCTCCGAGCTTCCTCAGCGCCAGCGCCTTTAGGCCCAAGAGCTGACCAACAGCTTCGGTCAGCTCCGTGTGGGTCGTACCCCCGAAACGCTCCGTCGCGTCATCAACCAACGTGATCAGCTCCTCCCGCCGCCCAAGCTCTCCTAGCGCCAGCGCCTTCCTGATCAGCCCGCGCGCGACCTGCACCAAAAGCTCCGGCTCACTAGCCTCGCCAAACCGCACGACGAGCTCATCGACTACGTCGATCACTTTCTCATTACGACCGTCGTCGAGCAAAATCCATGCCTCGGAGGCAAGCGAGTCAGCGACTCTCGTCTGCACAACAAGCGCACGCTCATCGCCGTAGCGTCGAATAAGCTCGTCGTACGCCGCGAGCGCGTCCTGTCTGCGATTGAGCTTATTCAGCACCCAGGCTCTGCCGATGAGTGCGTCAAGAGCCGTGTAGATAAGACCCATAGGTGGATCTTCGTCAAACCGTTCAAGTATCTCGTCCTCGACGATAAGCGATTGCTCATAGCGGCCGGCCTCTTGTAGGAGGCAGGACTTGCCGCGCAGCGCGACAGCAACAGACTTGCGCAGCTCAGGTTCCAACGCACCTCCAAACCGGACCAGCAATTCGTCGTAGACCTCAAGCGCCCGGTCGGACGCGCCGCTGACGGCCAGCATCGAGGCCCTCTTGTTCAACGCCCTCGCGATCCCCCTGCGCGTTGTCGCCTCTTCGCCACTACCGTAGCGTTCCACGAGGCCACCGAGCAACGAAATCGCCTCCTGCACACGGCCAGCATCAGACAGCGCCCGAGCCTTGAGCCTAAGCGCATAGACTGCAAGGTCGGTGCGCCCTGCAGCGGGATTCTCGGCAAACCGTTCACAAAGCGCGTCCGCAACGGCCGTCTCCTCTTCAGGACGCCCCGCCTCAAACAGCGTGTGCGTCCGCTTACTAAAGACGGCTACGATTGAGTCCTGCACCAGCGCAAGTGCCCGCGCAGGATCCGCGGCTTGACTTGTGCGTGCACACAACTCGTCAAAGACATCGTTAGCCTCACTAAGACGGCCCAGAGCCACAAGCGCGGAGCCCTTCCTGCCCAGCGCAAGGCGTACTAGCTTGCGCGGACTCTGCTCTTTTGCGGAACCGAACTGCAGGAGGACTCGATCGTAGCGCTCAATCGCATCATCGAAACGATCCGATGCGACGAATGCGTCCCCCTCCTCAACTAGGTCTCGTGCAACGCACGCCCGATCATCAGCGGATACCGCCTCCAAGTCAGCGATCATGTCCACGGGATCCTCGCTTTCAGACATGCACTACGACCTCAATCATTACCGCTGGCTCCAGCAAAATGGCCGCTCCAGCTCGTAAACCCGCGGGGTCTGCGACCTCTCGTACGCTTAGTCATCTCCACCATCAAACTCTGAAGTGTCGCGGAACTCGTCCCAGAAATCGTCACCATCTCCGCTCGACTCCGACGTATACACGTAACCCGGACCGGGCGTAGTCGCCTCATGCACATCCTGTTGGAAATCGTCTCCACCGCAATGCACGGACCATGCCATCGCGAAAGAACAGGTAAGCCTCAGCACTCCGCGACGAAGGTGCTCCGTCATGACCTCGAAATGAGCGCACGGTCCTTCCGCATTGGCCACGCAGAGCGGTACAGCGGAGCCGAGAAGCGTCGTGCCTTCTCCAGCGCCTTCCCCGCCTAGTGGCTGGTAGAGCACCGCCGGTTCAGCGTGTGCTTCATCGTTGCCGCCCTTCGTGCCCCCGTGGTCGGACGCGTATTCATACCCGCTTTCTTCTTGAACACATTCCCCGCCGCAAGCTGGGCCTCGGAGACGATCGAACCTTGGCGCGTGCAGGGGTTTCTGGCACTCCGACCACCGACGCGCGGCCGGGCCGCCAGGATGAGAGCCCCGGCGCGATCTGACGGCCTCGGCGCAGGGGCGGCGGGGGCAGCTAGGAGAAGATGCCGGGTGCTGGGCGTGTTTGGTCTGCTGGGCCACGAACGGAACGATAGAGCGTGGCTGACGAGGATGCGAGCCACGTTTTTCGACCCTCGCTCGGGGCGTCGCGTTGGCGCGGCGTTGCTCCTCAGCGCGAGCCGGTGGGCGGCGGGATCTTCAGGTCGCGGCAGATCTTGCGCGCGAGCGGCCACGCGATCTCGTTGTGGCGAGGCAGCACCGACGCTCGGTCGGTCGGGCCGCGCCACTTCTCATGCTTGGTGCCGCCAACGACGCGGCAGCCGTGCTCGCGCAGGTGCGCTTCCAGCGCGCGGCGCTTCACGGCTGGGCGGTGAAGACGAGCGCCTCGCGGTCTGAGGGCTCTTGCAGCTCCTCGTCGGGCGTGAGCATCGTCTGCAGCGCGTCGATCACGTTCTCGCGCGCCTCCTGGCGGGTGTGGCCCTGGCTGTGCGCGCCGGGAACCTCCGGGATCGACGCGACGACCCAGCCATCGCCGCCATCCTCGTAGACGATCGTCAAACGCAGCGTCTCGCTCATGCCCGACACGGTAGCTCCTGCGCCTGCCGGACGCCACCCCTCGCGTCCCGCCTGCCTGCCGCCGGCACGATCCCGCCTGCAGCTCGCCCGCCGTGCTCAAGGCGTCCCTGCGGCGCCGCTGCGCTCGCGCTCCGCGTCGCCGCACACAGTTGCACGAGCCGGTGCGCGGCCACGGCCACGCCCGCCCTGCCGGCACCCGGAAAGTCTGCACGCACCCGGAAAGTCTGCACAGACCATATGCACGGGACCGTGCGGAGCTGAGCGCTAGCGATCCGCGCGTGCTGTCGATCGAGAACCCAGCGCGACCGCCGTGGCTTGAGCCGTATGGCGGCGATCGGGAGTGGCGCAAGCGGATGTGGGGCGCGATCGTCGCGCTGTATGGCCGCTATCCCGACGAGCTCAAAGGGCTCCAGCAGGGCTGGTGGGAGGACACGTCGCAGGTCGAGACGCTGTGCGCGCTGGTGGTGTGGCGCGAGACGCTAGACGACCACGGCAGCGGCGACCCGCGCGAGGAGCTGGACTTCCAGCTCAACGTCGCCGAGTTCGGCCGCAGACTGGCCCAGCAGGGCGGCGGCGTCACGAAGGCATGGACACCCGGAGCGCCCCCGGACGAGTGGGCCTGAAAACGGCGCCGTTGGAGCCCAGCGCAGCGATCCCCGGCCACCCCGGCCGGGGAGCACGCGCACGCGCTCACGCGGTTAGGGCACCTAACCGCATAGCTTGCTCCACACGGCCGCAGCCAGCTTCGGCACCGTTGGTGCAAGTGTGTGCGTCCTGTCCGTGCGTGGGGTTAGTTCTCGCGCTGCGCCCCCATAGTCCTGCTGGTGCGCCCCCATAGTCCTGGCGCTGCGTCAGGGTCGTGAGGGCCTTCTGTGGGGGTGCTCAGGCGCTTGTTCGGGCGAGCTGGTGGACGTCTGCCTGGCGCGCGTGCTGGGTGCTCCAGCCGGCGCCGCGCAGCGTGTCGGTGAGCTGCTGGGAGAGCTCGCCAACCTCGACGGCGAGTTTGCGTCGCTCCTCGCTGGCGTCCTGGTAGTCGCAGAAGGCGCGGTGGATGCTCCAGTGGGCTTGCTGGCAGGCTGTGAGCATCGCGGTATCGGCGTCGCGCCGGTCGTCGCTCATAAGCGCAGCGATCGCGCTTGACCCGCTCGCGCCGGTGCCGTTGTAGAGCAGGCCGATCGCGTCGGGGCGCAACCCCGACCACAGCCGCTCGTTAGCGCTGCGCAGCCGCTGCTGCGCGTCGTTGAGCCGCGCGACGATCACGGCATCGCGCGTGAACAGCGCGGAGATCGCGCCGGCCAGCTCGCGCGCACGCGCGGGCACGACACGCTCACCCGCAGCGGGCGAACACGCGCCGGTCTGTGTGAGCGCATCGCAGCGACGGGTGCTCATGGGTTGGCCTGCGGTCGAGGATCGCGGCCGTGAAGGGTCTGCTGCTCGGCTTGGGCTTCGGCGTCGAGCGCGTCCCGCAGGGCCTCGGCGGCGTCCTGCCCGCCGCTGCGCGGGGCGCCGGGCACAAGGTCGCTGGCGGGGCGCAGGACCGCGCTCTCGCGCCCGCTGGCGTCGGCGTGGTGGCGGGTGCTGTGTGGCTGGTTTGAGGCGGCGGGGTGCGTGGCGGCGTGCACGGCCTGCAGGGCGGTGAGCGAGACCTGGGTGTAGATCTGCGTGGAGGTGATGTCGGCGTGCCCGAGCATCTGCTGGATGTATCGGATGTCCGCGCCGCCTTCGAGCATCAGCGTCGCCATCGTGTGACGGAACAGGTGGCAGGCGCCCGGCTTGCCGATGCCCGAGCGGCGCACGTAGAGACTCGCCAAGTCAGTGAGCCGGTCGGGCGTGAACGGTTCGCCCTCGACCGTCAAGAACATCGTCCCCTCATCGAGCGCCCTCGCCAGCCTGGGCCGGGCGTCTGCGAGGTAGCGCCTGACCCACGCCGCCGCGCGCTCGCCGGTCGGGATCATGCGGTCCTTGCGACCCTTGCCCTGGCGCACCATCAACGTCTGCCGCTCCACGTCGAGATCGAAAATCTTGAGGTTCGCCAGCTCCGAGCGGCGCACGCCGGTCGCGTAAAGCAGCTCAAGCATCGTGCGATCCCGCAACCCCAACGGCTCCCCGATCGCCGGCAGCGACAGCACCAGCTCCGCCTCTGACGCGCTCAGGACCGCGCGGGGTAGGCGATGCTCGCGTTTGGGCAGCTCAAGCTCCGACGCCGGGTTGTAGAGGATGCGGTTTTGCTTGGCGAGGTAGCGAAAGAACGTGCGGACGGGCACCAGCCGCACGACCTGGGCGCGGAAGGTGATCGGCGAGCCGTCGGGCTTGCGGCGGTAGTAGAGCGAGCGCTGATAGGAGTCGAGCATCGGCTTGGTCACATCGCACGGCCGCGTGATCGAGCGCTCCGCCAACCATTCCGTGAGGTAGACAAGCGCCAGGTGGTTGTTCTCGATCGTCCTTGGGCTGTAGCCGCGCACGCCCATCGACTCGCAGAAGTCGCGGGCGAGCACCGGAAAACCCTGGCTGTCAGCGGGATCGCCAGGGATCGCTCTCAGCGTGCGACCACGCTTCGGCGTCACCTTCCACCGCCCACGACCGCCTTAAGCGACACACGACCGGCGGGCGACCGGGCACCGACACCCCGCCGACCGGCCGCCGCCCGATCACTTTTCTGCCCCGACCGATTCTCGTCGTAGTCACACCCCGCCTGCGCCTCGTCTAGCTGGTCGGGGTCGATCAGCCCTGACAGGTGCGGCTCCTCGCCGGCCTGGCCGTCCCATGCCAGGGCGTAGGCGTAGGCGCCGTGCACGGTGCGCTCGCACCACACGAGCTCAAGCGAGGCGAGCCGGCCAAGATGAACCTTCAACTGTGTGTCTCCCCACCCCAGCGCTTCGCGCAGCTCGCGGCGGGTGAAGCGGACACGCTCACGCGCCTCGCCCTGCTCCTGCGCCTGGTGCGCGACGTGCGCCTCAATCAGCGCCAGCAGCCTGCGGGTGCCGGGTGGCAGCTCGTCCAGCGAGCGGCCGAGTACCGCGTGCGCCAAACGGTTCGCCAGCCGCACATCATCGGCCGTGGCCTCGATGTAGCGCAGCTCCCGGCCGCCCACCGTCGCGCTCTGCACCTGCCGCTGGTGTTGGTGAAGCAGCGCGATTGCGCGGATCAGCGTCAGGTACTTCATGTGATCCCGGCGGGTGCGTGTGCGCGCATCAGAGAACGTCAGACGCTTGGCATAGGGGTTGACGACCGCAAGCGGCTCAAGCAAGCGCTGTGCGTTGTTGTGAAGCGCGAGCACCTGCGAGCGCTCCTCCCGTGCGAGCAGGCCCTCCAGCGTCTCGCGCTCGCGCTGGCGCTCGTGGATCGCGCGGGTTTGCTCGCGCTCCTCATCCACGCTCAGGACAACACAGCGGTTCAGCAGCTCCTCATCAACGTCGATCGTCGTGGTGGTAAGGAAGATCGCCACCGGCCCGCGCACCGTGTAGGTGTGAGTCACAAGCCGCCCCGTCTGCCCCTCCTTCCCCGTCGAAGCGATCCGCAGCTCGCCCTCGGACTGCAACAGCTTCAGCGCATAGGCGGCGCGCTCGGCGCCCTCCTCCTCGGCCACGGCGAGAACCTTGTGTTGCAGGTCCGTCTCACCCATGTAAAACAGTGACTGGCCCGTCATCGCCGAGAACGACACGCGCTCCTCCTCCGGGACCAGCGCCAGCACCGCCTCCTGCAACGCCGACTTCCCCGCCGCCGACGTGGACTGGATCATCACCGCCAACGGCCGGTCCAGCTTCCTTGACACCGCCGCCAGATAGCCGACCAGGCAGTTGCTCTGCTCGCCGACGACACCGACGCGCTCAAAGTCAGCCACGATGCGCTGCACGAGCTCTGGGTCGCGCAACAACTCAAGCGCCTGCTCGCGCTCCCTATCGCTCAGCTCGACTTGCTGCTCGCCGGGGGCCTGCGCGGCGCGCACCGCCGCCTCGGACTGCTGCTCGCACGCCAACAGCACACGCCCAAGGTCACGCGCGATCAGCTCCGCCGCCAGCCCCAGCTCCTCGCCCGCTTGGCGCGCGAACACACTGCGCGCCCGCGCCGAATACAGGTCAAGCGAATCGACGTGAAACAGCTCGCCGCGCGCCGGATGCTCCCTGGCAACGAGCACGTTCACGCGCAACGCCTCAAAGCTCGACGCCTTCCCCAACCCCCGCACCCGCCAACGCCGCCCATCGACCTGCACATGGAGCTCATCGCCCGCCAGCTCCACCAACGGCCCCGCCGCGCCCGGCGCCGGGCGCGGCGGTAGCGATGGCGCTGGCGGCTGCGCAACCGCCACATCAGCGGCTAGGAAAAGATCACCCCCGGCCGGCTCAGCACCATTCACCGCCACCGTCTCCCCGCTGCCCAGCTCGTGCGCCGTGCTGTCCGCCTCGTGCTGCTCGCCCGCCTGCGCTGCGCTGTGCTCCTCCTCACCGCTCGCTGGCTGCGCGGGTGCGTTCTCGAGCACGACCGGCGCCGCCGCGCAGGCGGGCGCCGGGGTCGGCCGCGAGGGTGCGGCGCCGGCGCCCATCCAGACCGCGTTGCGCAGCAGCAGCGCGAGCTCGCCGGCAGGGTCATCGACCTGGCAGGCGAACGAGTTGGCGTCCTGCTCGAACGGGAACAGCACCCGAAAGCACTCGATCCCTTCCTTTCCTAGCCGCTCTGCCAGCCGCTGCGCGCCACGGTCGCCTGCCTCGTCACGGTCATAGGCGATCAGCACACGCTCCACGCTCGCCTGCTTGAACGCCTGCTTGTGCTCATCGGTGAACCCGTCAGCGCTCCACGTCGCCGTGACCCCCCGGAAGCCGTGCGCCCAAAACGTCAGCGCGTCGATCAACGACTCGCACACGATCAGCTCCCCGCCTGCCGCCGCCAGCGCGTCGCGGTTGAACACGCCACGACGCGGACCCGGCAAATACAAATGACGTGACGTGCCCGCCCGCAGCCCGCCGCCGATCTTGCGCCCATAGAGCTGCACCGGCGCCCCGTGCTCATCAAACACCGGGACCACCAGCGACCCCGACAAGTGCTCGTGCCCGGACTCACGCAGCACACCCAGCCGTTGCAGCGCGCCGCGCAGCTCCTCGCCCGCCTTGCGGTTTTTCGCCGGCAACCGAAGCCCAACGTGCGATTCGCGTAACCCAGCCGGAAGCGCTCCACCAGCTCCCCGTGATGAAGACCGCGCAGCTTGAGATAGTCAACCGCCTGCGGCGACTCCTTCAAGGTCTGCGCGTAGAAGCCCACCACACGCTCCATCAGCTCCCGATCGTTCGCGCCCGCCGGCAGCGGCGATGAAAGCCGCGTGACCGTCGAGCGCACCGCCCGCCGCCCGTTCACCGGCGTCGGCGCCACACCATCACGCAACAGCTCGACCGCGTGCGGGAAGGACACGCCCTCCCGGCGCATCGTCCAGTCGATCACCGACCCGCCCACCTGGCACGCCCCCAAGCAATGCCACAGGTTGCTCTCCGGTGAAACAACCAGCGAAGGCGTCCTGTCCTCGTGAAACGGGCAGCGGCCCACAAGGTCTTTGCCCTGGCGCTGGAGCTCGATCCCCGCGAGCTCCACCAGCCGCACGAGCGAGACCTCGCGCTTGACCCGCTCGATCACCTCCTCTGGAATCCTCGCCATGCCTTCCTCAGCCGCACCTTGTCAACACGAAATTATAGAAGCGGTGCGCTAGCATATATGCGTGCGCGGACAAGTGCTCCCCCAAGGCGGCCATATCGTCTTGCGGCCAGGACTGGACCTGACCGCGATGGACTTCCCCGAACGCCTAGCCACCCTGCGCAACGAGCGCGGAATGACCCAAGGCACGCTCGCCGAGCACGTCGGCATCCACGTGTCCCAGCTCCGCCGCTATGAGGGCGGCAGCTCCTCGCCCACCCTCGACGCCCTGCGCAAGCTCGCCATCGCTCTGTCCGTCAGCGCAGATACGCTCGTTTTCGATGCCGAGCGAAACCCCGATGAGGAGCTACGCCTTCAACTAGAAGCCACCCAACGCCTCACAGACCAAGACAAAGAACTCGTCAAACGCTTCATCAACGGCCTCCTCCTCAGCCACGAGGCCAAACGCCTCGCAGCATAGAGACCGGGCGCTCAGCGACCCCACGGCCCTCGCCGACTGCATCAAACAGCTCCGCACCGAGGCCGGGCTCTCCCTCGCCTCTGCGACCGGCTAGGCCCGGTCGTATTCGCTCTCTTTTATCCCCACAGCAAGAACACGACTCCAGCCACCACAAGAAGCACCCCGGATGCAACCGGCATCGCAAAGAACGTGCGCACCCCGCGACGCTGCATTACTTCGTCAGAGTATTCCAGTCGATCACGAGGCATCCTCCTCTGCACGTTGCCCAGCCACCGAGGGACCAGCCACCGTCCCCACACTATCGTCAGGGCACCCACAACAATGAACATGATTCCCAGGGGCATAGGTCAGACCGTGTGCTCGCGGACTCAATTGTGGTCGATATTTCGCATTATCCACCGCTTGCCCCAAAGACCAATTACCAAACCCAAGCCGTAGATACATACGAACATCACGACTATGCCCACTTCTTTGGTGACGATGTAGCCAACAATCGCAAACGCGAGAAAGCCGATCCCAAAGACAAGCATGATGCCGCGAAATGTACTGTCGGCACGCTGCCTAGCGAGACTGCTTTGCCCGTCGCTTTCACCCATTAGATCCCTGTCCATGCGTCAGTTCTTTGTGTCGTTCCAAGCTTTAAACGTTGACGCCGCTACCGCAAAGGTAAGGGTAGTCCCAAAGATCCCAATCTTGTAGCAGTCAAAAGCCTCGAACGGATCGGCCGTGATAGCAGCGCTGGCCGCACATCCAGTCGTAGCCAGGGCCGTGGCGCCCAAAGCCACCACTGTCCCAATCGCTCCAACGCCAGCGGCAACCAGTTTGTGAATGTGATGCGTAACCCAATGCCAAGCCTTCCCGAAGATACTCGCGTACTGCGCGCAAGGTACACTCGCCTCCTTCGGCTCGGCACTACACAGCCGCACCACACCACCAGCTCCCGGCTTACCTTCGACTTCGCCCGCTCCTGCTTCTAGCGGCTGAACGAGCAATCCTTCTTCCAGGTGTGGTTCTTCGCCGGCCGGCTTGGCCCCGGGGTGGTAGGCGGCTTCTTCGTATCCGCCTTCTTCCCATTCTTCTTCCCAGTATTCTTCGTATTCTTCTGTGCCGGCGGTTGCTTGGTCCCAGGGTGGGTTGGCTTGGAAGGCTGCTTCGATTTCGGTGTTGACGGGGGGTGGCATGATGGCGTTGGCGGCGATGCCGGTTCCGCCTGTGAGGGTGGTGCCTTCGCCGGTGCCGCCGATAGCCGAGGCTCCGCTGGAGGTTTGGTTTAGGGTCCATTGGCCGGTGGGGTCGGTTTCGTTGAGGGGGTTGCCGTAGGTGTAGGCGTAGGCGTCGGCGGAGCCGCCGGGGGTGGGGTCTGGTTGTAGGAAGCGGCCGAGTTGTGGGGCGTAGGAGCGGGCGCCTATGGCGGTGATGCCGGAGGGTAGTTCGGTGGGTAGCTCTTTGGTGCCGAGCCAGGAGTAGCGTGGTGGGGCGCCGCTGGTTGGTACGCCGTACTCGGTGGTGTCAGTGGTGGAGAGGAGTTTGGTGGCGGTTGTGCTCATGGATGCGGTGCCGATGATATCGCCGTGGAGGTTGGCTATCTGTAGGACGGGGGTTTCGCCGTTGGTTTGGATGGCTGTGAGGCCGGTGGGTCCTTGGATGTAGCGCGCCCATTTTTCGCCTGGTTCAGCGCTCCATGATGGGCTGTTGCCTTCGCTGGAGTAGTGGTTGGTTACGTCGGAGGCGGCTTCGCCGGTGGAGACTGTTTCTAGGGTGCGTCGGGCGGGGTCTAGCTTGTAGCCGATTGTCTCGTGGTGTTGTTCTTGTTCGGAGAGTTGTCCGTCGGTGTAGTAGCGGCTGGTGAGGGGTTCGCCGTCTGCGTCGGTGCTGGGGAGTTTGGTGGTGTCGCCGAAGGGGTTGTATTCGACGCCGGTGTCGGCTAGCTGGTCGGCGGTGTCGTAGGCGTGGTTTTCTTCGGTGGTGTTTTCGCCGTTGCAGGTTTCTGTGGATGATTCGCTTTTGGTGAGGGAGAGGCGGTTGCCGTCTTCGTCGTACCTATATACCCGGGTTTTGCAGTGTTTCCCTGCGGGTGTTTCGTGGGTTTCGGTGAGCCGTCCGGTTTCGTCGTAGTTGTAGGTCTCTTTGGAGAGGGTACTTGTTTGGCTCATCCATTGGCCGTGGATCGACGGGACGATGGTATCTTTGAACCATTTGCATTTTTCTTTTTCTTCTTCGGTACAGTTGGTGGTCTTTGTGTATTCCAGGCTGGTGGCTTCGCCTACGGGGTTGTAGGTGGTTGTTGCGGTCATGCCGTTGGGGTAGGTCTCTTCGGTGAGGTTCCCTTCGGGGTCGTAGGTTGTGGTGAACTTCATCGCTTCGTTGGATGAGTCGGTGAGTTTGGCGAGAAGCCCTGTCGTTTCGCTATATTCGTAGTGCTGGGTGCCCTTGCCGTCGTTGGTTTCTGTGGGGCGTCCGTCGATGTCGTATTTGTAGGTTGAGGTTGTGCCGGCCGCATCGGTGTATGCGGTCAGCTCGCCGAAGTCATTGAATGTGCTTTCGATCTTTTTTTCGGTTTCGCCGCTGCCGGTGCTTTGCTTGATCAGGGCGCCGGTGCTGGTGCTGTATTTATAGGAGACCTTTGGAAAGGTTTCGCCCGTGGTGGCGGTTATTTCTCTGCTGGCGATTCGTCCTGATGGTTCATACGTGTCAGTCTCGGTGCGGGTCGCGGACCCGCTCGTTGTTTTAGTTATTTCCGGCTCGTCCCACATGTTGTACGTGTAGGTTGTGACCGGTATTTCTGGGAGCCCGGTGACTTCCGGCTGACGGTACGGCTTGGTCTGGCATGGCAGGTTGGCCCATTCCGGGTGGTTTTCGCATGCCGCGACGCCTGCTTCGGTTTTTGGGCTGTAGTAGGTGATCTCGCTATCGTAGGCCCCTTTGTTGCCTGTAGTCGGGTCCGGCGGCAGCCACTTCTCGACCGTGTCGGCTTTGGGGTTTGTGACCCACTTCCCGTGTGAATCGATCGCGAGACCTATTGGGGCAGTGAATTCAAAGTGGCCGAGGCCTTTAGCGCCAAATTGGCCCTGGTATTCGCCTTTTTCGTTGAACTCATCAACCCGGTCGTTTCCGTTGTCGGCAACGAGTATGTTGCCTTTTGCTTCTGATGCTACGTCGTAGGGATGCTGGAGCTGGCCGTTACCGGTCCCTTCGGAGCCGAACTGCTGCACCAGCGTTCCGCTTTCGGTGTACTCTTGGATTCTGTCCTGCGACCAGTCGGCTACCCATATATCGCCATCCACGGCCTCTAGCCCGTCTGGTTCTCCTTTGCCTTCGGCGATTGTTTTTATGTATTCGCCTTTTTCGTTGAACTCCTCGATGCGGTCGTTTAGCGAGTCGGAGACCCATACGTCGCCGTGTTCGTCAATCGCTATCCCTTGGGGGAAGCGGAACTTGCCCGCTTCTTCTCCATGCGCACCGAACGTTTTTATGAATTCGCCTTTTTCGTTGAACTCCTCGACGCGGTAATTGATTGTGTCGGCGACCCACACATTGCCATGCGTGTCTACTGCTATCGCCGAGGGGTCCTCTAGCTGCCCGTTGCCTGTCCCTTTGGACCCTGCCTGACGTAGGTATTCGCCTTCGTTTGTGAACTCCTCGATGCGGTCATTGGTTTGGTCGATGACCCATAGGTCTGAGTTGGGTGCAACCGCTATGCCCCCCGGATGATTGAACTGCCCGTTACCAGTACCGCTTGACCCAAACTCGGACGAAAAGGCGTAGGAGGTGCCGCCTTCTCCGTCAGCGCCCGGCATCTCGGTTTCGATCTCGTCGCCGGTGGTGGTGCTGTACGCCGTTGCGTGGGTGAGGTTCAGGCCGCCCGGGGCCTCGGTGGTTGAGGTCGGCTTGTGCAGCTTCCAGCCGAGGCCTGCTCGGCCTGAGTAGGCTTTTTCGACTGTACGCTCGTCTTCTTCTTTGCCTGCTACTAGGGCCGCTTCGGTTGTCTTAGTCACGAGCCGGTAGGGGCCGCCTTCGCTGGGGGCGCCTTCTTCGTAGCTGTATACCACATGCTTGCGCGCCTGAACTTCGTTTCCGTTCTTGAGCTTGATCTTGTGTTCAGGGCCGAGTGTGCTTTGAAGCTCGGTGCCCGGTTCGCTGCCTTCGTTATAGGTGTTGATTGTACTTAGATGTTCGGCGGCTTCGGCGGGGTTGCTTTCTTTGAGAGCCTTCGCGCGATCGTCCGCCGTCAGCGTGCGTGTGACGTTGCCGCGCGTGTCGTATTCCGCGGTACTGATTCCGCCCGCCGCGCTCAATGTATTGACCGTCTTGTTCGAGCTATCGATGTAGAAGATAGTTGCCTGTTCGTATTTGTTTGCGGGCCAGCCCACTGGCTTGCTCGGCGGGAAAATCGCGGTCCCTTCAAGCGGATCGTCATCTTCTTTCTGCGCCCATTTTTCGACTTCGGCTTTTGTCATGTTCGGCAAGCCAGTACCCGACAGCGGTACGTGGTACTCGATCGTCGACCCGGGTCCAGGGTTGTAATGCGTGCCTTCTGATTTTTCGCCTCCAGCCGGGTTGAACATCATCGCTTCGCCGGTAGTGCTCCCTGCCACACAGAGCGATGTGGACGAGCAGGATACGCTAGTCAAATCGCCGCCAAATGAGTATTGCTCTGTCCAGGTTTCTCCGCTGTTTTTGGATACGAACACATTCCCCGCTTTATCCACCGTCACGCACGTAGATTCTCCCGTGCACGTGACCGCAGTAAGGCTGGTCGACCCATCGATGTCGTGCTTGGATGCGGTGGCAGCCCCGCTGCTTTCGACCGCCAAGTCAAGCACGTTGCCGGCCCCGTCCACCGCGACACACGAGCTCGAGGAGGTGCAGGCGACCCCGTTCAGGGCGCTTGACCCGTCGATATCTGTTTCCTTCCACGAGGAGGACTCGATCTGGCTTGTGCTCGTCGCGATCTGCACCTGGCCCGACCCATCGGCGATCGCGCAGAACGTCGATGGCGCAGGCAGGCAGAAGACGCTCCTCATAGCCGCCGTGCCTTGAGCCTCCGTTTCCCAGTGCGTGGAGGCGGGGCTCGTGGCGTACCGGAAGTACCCAAGCCCGTCCTGGGTGCTGACACATAGCGCCGAGGACGCGCACGAGATCGCATCGACCCCAGTGGACGGGTTATACGCTTCGCTCCAAGCCCCGCCTAATGTGGTTGCATAATAGAGTTTGCCGCCGCTGGTTTCTTTGCCGTCGGCGAGCAGGCAAAGCGAGCTGGTCGGGCAATCGACGGCCTGGCTCGGGCTTTGACCGCTAGGCCCGCTCCACGAGCTCCATGTCGCCGGGACTGACGAGCTGGCGTTCGTCGTGTAGAGCGCTTTGCCGGCGCTGTCGCTCAACACACAGTCGGTCGTGCTCGGTATGCAGGAGACCGCGTTGAAACTGTGGCCGCTGTCGATGCCCTGCACGTACGTGCCCGCTTTAGCCGTCACGAACTCGCTCTGTGCACTGGACGCCACAGCTGAGCCGCCGCTATCGGTCGCGGTGACCACCACCTCGAGCCGGTAGCCTACATCGCTAGAGGCAACGGTGTAGTTCGGGTTGCTAGCCCCGAGGATCGCCGTGCATTGGCCTGTGCTGTTGCAATCCTCCCACTGGTAGCCATACGCCACGGGTTCATTGCTCCACGTCCCGCTCGAAGCGCCCAGCGTCACACCAACGACGGGCGACCCGGACAGTTTCGGCGCTTCACTGTACTGCGGCTGTTCGCGCCACCCCAGTTTCCCGGATTCCGGCGCCTGCGTGACCCTCAACACCCGGCCGGTCGAAGCATCCCCGCTCGCGGTGCCGTACGTGATAACCCAAGGCTCAAGGCTCGGGCCTGTGACCGCCGTGACGTGCCCTTCGCTGTCATACCCATAAATCGTCTTCAGCGGACCAGGGATTTCCGGGTTCCACTCCGCCCGCAACCGACCCTGCTTATCATAAAGATACCGGGCGACCGGCGTCCTGGCCACTTTTTTGCTGGACGGGCTATACGCGATAAACATCACTTCAGACAGCCGCCCTTTATATTCACCCCATTCACTTTCCTTTCCACCGGCCTTCGTTTCTGTCGCATACACAAGTTCAAGAGCACGACACCCGTTTACGAGTTCTTCGTGTTTTTCAAGCCGCGACGCGCACGACCAACCCGCCCCAGACGGTTCAGGCGCAACCACACCAACAGGCCGCGTCACACCTTCACTCGTAGCATACAAGTAGGTCATCTTATTCAACCCGCCCGCCCCCGCGGCCTGCTCGACACCCGTAGGAACAAACAACGGTGCTTCTTCTTTTTCGCTGTTAGCACGAGTGAAGATAGAGACATCGCCCGCCGCGTTAGTCAGCCGGAATTCCGAAGAGGACCCTTTCGTCAACACCAACGTCTGAAAACCGGCCGGCGCGGTATAGCTGCTGCCGCTCGCCGTGAACACCAGCGAGCCGCCGCTCGCCGCAGTGACCTGCACACTGCCATTCGGCATCGCGCGTAGACTCTGCCACTGGCCGTTAGCCTGCACATCCGGCAAACTCAACGACCACTGCGGACCAAGCGGCCCACCAACACCACCTTGTGTCATCTGCCGCGAATCATAAGTACGGCTCAAACTCAAATCCCCACCCGCCCCGGCGACCGCCACATCAGTACTGCTGAGCTTATAGTCGCCCGTCGTCAAATTCACAGCACCTGGGCCGTCAGGCTGATACGACGCCCCATTGACCGTGACCTGAATCAAACTGGTCGCCTCGTTGCCAGCCCAATCCCAAGCATCCACTTCAACCGTATGCGCACCCACACCAAACCGCTGGCCTTCAAACGTCCAGCTGCCGCTCAACCCAAAGCATCCGGCCGAAGGTATCCCGCTAGGTTTCGCGCATTTCGTTTCCACCGTATCCACCAAACGCCCGTCGACCATAATATTAAAAAGCTTCACGCCTGACTGCGGATGTTCGGTGCTGCCATCTTCAGCACTGAAACTCACCGCATAGGCGCCTTCTCCCACCTCGCCCCCGCTATGTTCATTCAACGCACCGCTCAAGGTAATTTTCGGGGGTGTGCGATCCACATACATTTTGGGGTCCGGCTGCTCTTCGCGGACATTACCCGCCGCGTCCCACCCATACACCCCGAGCGTATACACCCCCGTTTCCATAGCCGGCCAAGTAATCGATGTCGAGCTGGCTTCTTGCGGGCAGCCATCAAACCCGTCCGTTGGACATGACGTTTCATACGCAAATACCGGCTGCCCCGATTCGCTCAAATGACCAGGCGGAATCTCGACGCTAAACGCCTTCATACCGACACCCTGGTCATGGCCGGAGACATAGTCGCCAAGGTTTTCCCCGCCTTTGATCCACTGCCCTTCAGGAAGCGAACGGCGCAGCTTTACTTCGTTCGGCGCCGTTGTGTCTAGAAACTGGACCGATGCCCCGCCGATCTGGCTCCAGTTTTCATATTTCGTTGGTTCTGAAAGGACATCCCAAAACGTGTAACTCTCGCCACCATCATTCTCGTTACAAAGAGGCTGTTCTCCGCCATCATGCCCACCGGCACCCTGAGCGCAGAACGTCATATCGTGACCCTGAGTCAAGTCAGTCGCCGAATAGTACGGCGATTTCCCCATCGCGCCTTCAGTCCCGTTGAAGGTCCACACCGGGTCGCTGCCGTTCGTACCATAAATTTCGCTGACGAAATACGTTTCGCCGACACCATGCCAAACACCGTTAAGATCTACACGGGTAATCGAGGAACCACCTTCAGAGCCAGCTCCAGGCGCATCGATATACCACTGGCCATAAGACCCAGATCCCGAAGCACCCGCTTTTGTCTGCACGCCAAGCGCGGTTGGGTACTGATAGTGTTCGTAACACCCACACGGCCCTCCCTGGTCCTCCCCCCAGCCATCCCACTGTTCCCCCCCGAGATAACCCCATTTACCTTCGACCAGCGGGTCAACCAAAACCGGGAAATCCACACTTCCCCCCAGATCTACATGCGTGCTCACAATGTTTTCACTTACTGAATAGGAAACCGGCAGACCCACACCGTCCGCCTCAACCGCCCTCGCAGGCGGAAGCACATACAGAGCTTCCCCTTCACGCACCACTTCAACCGCGCCCTGCGCCGTCGCGCTCATCCGCAACGAAGCACCAGCCGGCAACGAAAACCGCAACGCGTTGTCCTGCGGACTGGACTGCGACAACAACTGCCACGAAACCTCCACCCCAAACGGCACAGGCTCAGCCATAAAATCCGTATCCGGCGCCGTCCCCGGATACACCACCTGATCACCAACCACCCTCGCCGGTTCCCCACCCGCAGCCTGCACCGGAGCCACCGAAACTTCCAACGGCAGCGACACACCACCCGCCGCGCTCGCCGCAATCGACACAGGCACCAACGGATTCACCGGCTGATACACACCACCACGTTCTTCAAGCCCAAGCGACACTGGCGCCAGCACACCAGAACCAACACTACTACGCAACGGCACACTCGACGCAAGCAACGCATGCCCCCCACCCGGAAGAACCTCCTCCGCAGAACCTTCCCCCAAATACTTCACCACTCGCGAACCACCCTCACCCACCGGCGAAACATAAGACGGCTGCTGAATACCAAAAACACGTTCACCCAACGCGACCGCCTGACCCCCCGCCAACCCCGAAAACTCAGTACGAGACAATTCCCGTTCCGCTACAGCTTCAGGACTCGCCAACCGCGCCTTCCGTTCTTCCAACAATTCCCCAGGACCAAGCAACCCCCCACCCGGCACACCCAACCCACCTTCAAACAACGTCCCACTTCCCGCCGAACCACCAACAACAGGCACCACAGAACCACCCGCATAAGCAACACCACTAGTAAACTGGACAATTCCGATGACCACAGACACCAGACACCCCAGCCACACCCACCACCCCGCACCACGCACCACGCCTCCCCCAACCGCGTACGAAGCACCCAACAACCGCGCCCGCCGCCCCCCTGAGAAACACCCCACCAGCCCCACAGCGAAGCCACCCCACGACCCACGCTGTTTACAAGAAATGCTCCTCACTAGATTTCCTCCAGATCGATTGAATGTAACTACAAAGATTTGCCCACGCCTCGCAGCAAGGCGGAGCTGATTCGCTCGGCCGCCTCGAGCACCGCGGGTGCAAAGTGGCCTGCCAACTCCGCGATCAGCCCCTGCTGTGCCGCCACGGGCAGGCGCACCAGGAGCGCCTTACCCGCAGCGGTGCAGTGGACGGGCAGGCCCGTGCCCAGCCCGATGCCCACATCGACCGCATACTGCCCTTGGCGATATCCCTGCCAACGATCGATGTAGACAATTTCGCTGCCCCCCAGCACCCCCAAGCTTGCCGTACACCCCGTTTGGACCCTCAGCTCTTGCAGATGTTCCCGGGCCACACCACGAATCGCCAGCGAGTCAAGCATCGACCTTCCGACATCCGAAGCCCGCGGAGAAAGCCGGTAGTTACGCGCCGCGCCTTGTTCGAGAAGTCCAAACATGGCGAGGGATGACGCGTAACGGTGCGTGGTGGAGCGGCTGAGTACTAGCTCCTCCACCATGTCGGCGATTCCACGGTTGGATGCTCGGGTGTGAAGCATTTGAGCATCGCGAGGCCGTTGACCAGGGAGGAGGAGTACTTGCCGGGTTGCGTTGGATCAAGCGGCGTTAGAGGTGGCTTAGACGTCACTATGTTGCTGCTCCTTGACCAACGTCGGGATTTCCGGGGGGAGTGCAGAGCGATTGATCCTCTTGCGGGTTGTCGCGTGGCTTTGGTCATGCTTATCTCGCTAGCCGGTATGTATGCGTGTATGGGTCTTGTTCGACCATGCCGGTGATTGTCAGTGTTTGTATGTAGGCGCTGGCGGCACCTGGGGATAGGTTGAGATCGCTGGCGAGGTCATTGAGGCTGGCTGGCTGCCCGCCTGCCAGTTGGGCGAGCAGTCGCAGACCCCGCAGCAACACGAGTGAGTACTGCCGCGATGCCGGTGCTGCGCGCTCGTATGCTTCCCATGCTGATATCGGCGGTATGGCCTGGCAGAGTGCTCGCTCGGACAGCTGTGCCGCGAGACTTGCTGCGTCCTTGCCGGCTTGGTAGGACTGTATGACTGACGCTACCTGCTCGGACGTCAGCTGTACGTATATGGGGCAGTCGGCCATTGTGTCAGTAGCCTTCAGCTGGCGACCTTGGCCTGGTCTTCTGTGCTATTCATCCCCCTAATCCTTATCATACGACTGATGGCCTGTGGGCAAATTGTGTCCTAAATAAATAAAACCACTTTTTTTGGACGGAACATTTGGCCGACTGTGTGGCGCTGGCTTATGGTAGTTTTCGAGCGGTGAGGATGATCTGGCATTCGTTGCCTGGGGTTACGATTACGCTTCGCCAGCGTGCCGGCTCGGGTTTGTGGCTGGCTGGCATTAGCGATCGGTGCGTGAGGATGGTGCGTAGGATGGTTTTCATCTCTAGGGTCGCGAGGTGGCTGCCGGGGCACCGCTTGCGTCCGCCGCCCCACGGAAGCCAGCATTGGGGGTGCGGTGGGTTCTCGAGGAAACGCTCGGGGCGGAAGGCGTTCGGACTTGGGTAGATGCGTGGATCGTGGTGCATCAGGTGGATACAGCCAAGTAGGTGTGCGGGCGGGTCGTGTGTCCAGTGGCCGACCTGTATTGGCTTGTGTACCTTGCGGGGGATTGCAAAGAGGAAGACGGGTCGGTGGCGCAGCACCTCGTGGATTGTGGCCGTTAGGTACTCATCGTCGTCTCGGTCGATAGCGGCCACGAGGCGTTTGCGGGCGTTGCAGCTATGCGCGAGAAGCTGGACCGCCCAGGCAAGCTGGGAGGCGGTGGTCTCGTGGCCGGCGAGGATGAGTGACATGAGGTTAGCCCGGATCTGCTCGTGGGAGAGGCGGGAGTTGTCCGGTTGACGAGCGCCGAGTAGCAGCGATGGGATGTCCCTACTGCAGAGTTTTGTTGGGCTGGCAATGAGGTCGTCGAGCAGGGTATGTGCGGTTGTCCGGTGTGCGAGAAACTCTTTCCACGGGCGCCGCCAGCCCGGTAGGGGCCTGAGCTGGGGCTCTTGCAGGGCAAGGCTGCTGGTGATTGTGAGCATTGGTAGCAGTGCGGTGTGGAGTTGAGGTAGGCGGGGGTCTTCGTGGTGGAACAGTGTGCGGAGGATGATGTTTAGGGTGAGGGAGCGTAGGTGCGGATGTAGAGCGAATGGTGTGTGCAGTGGCCAGTTGGCAAGTGCGCGGAGGGTGAGGTCTGTGATCGTTTGCTCGTGCTCGACGATCAGACGGTGATGAAATGCGGGCATGATCGCTTTTCGTACTGTTAGGTGCTGTTGTTCCTCGGCGAGCATGAATGAGGATTCGCCCACTAGGGGCGCAATGGCTGCGGCACCAGCCCCCGGGTGAAGGACATCCGCAGGTGCAGTGACTATCGCGTGGATGTCGTCCGGTTCGGCCATGAAAACGAGGGGTGGCATCCCTACCGGGTGAATCACGAATGTTGGGCCGTGACGTGCGCGACATGCGTGCAGGTACGCATAAGGCCAGCGCCAAAACAGGGAGGTCTGCAGGCCCGATGGAAGCGGGAGGCTTGGTGGCCGCCTGTTGCGCCGGTGGCATTTGCGTGTCGGATAACATCCGTCTGAGTGTGTGGCGGAAGCATTCATGTGCTACATGGATCGCAGCCGGTAGGCGATGCGCCAGAGACGCAGCGCGGGCATTAGAAGCCTGGTCAGCGGTCCTCCGGAGTTGGCCAGTGTGTGCGTATGGGTACGCAAGCGAGCTGTGCGTGCTCCATCCTTTGTGAGATACATCGCCGTCATGCAGGCGACGATCACGGCGTGCTTGTGGGGGTCCGGTAGCCGCTGAGCCGCGGTAGTGGAGTGATGCAAAAGCTCGTTGAGGCGCTTTGCGGCGAGGGCGGTGCTGGGGTAGTGGGCGAGATAGCTGTGTGCTCCGCTTGCGGCGTCCTCGGCGAGGTCGGAGTAGCTGTCGAGCATGGTGCCAGTGAGACAGACCCACGGCAGGTAGACGGAATAGATCGCGTGCGCGTGCGCGTGGTTGCCGTCGGGTTTTGAAGCGAGCGCGAGAAGCGCAAGGATCGTTAGCCACGCGCTTGCGGCGGCAGTCCGCTCAAACCAGGCAAGCTCGTGGGCATCGGCGAGGTGCAGGGTGGCCCAGTGCTGTAGCTGGGTGTCGCGTTGGGTCGGAGTGGGCTCGTGGTTGAGGGGCAGTACCTGAGCGAGGCGCGCGGCGCGGAGCGTGAGGGGGCGGATGGCGCTATAGGTGGGCAGCCGTTCGCTGAGTCGGCGGCATTCCTCGACCAGCGCTTTCAGGTAGCCGCCGTCGTTCTTGTGTGGATGAAAGCGGTAGTAGTCGGAGGTCGCGCCGTTAGGGTCGAGTGCGTCGATCAGGGCGCGGTGAAGCTGGGTGCCGTTGCGTACGCCGATGTGGGCCGCTGTCTCGCTGGTGCTGTCGAGATAGTCGGCTAGGACCTCGAACGCGACGAGCAACCCCAGCAGGTCGGGGTTGCGGTGTTCTGGGATCGACCAAAACAGCGCCGCGCCGTCGATGCTCGCGCGCTTGCCCGTGAGGGCCTGCAGCGCGTCGGCTCGCAGGCTGGGATCGGGTATTTGCCGGGCGAGTTTGCGATGTGCACAGACTGTCCTCGATACTGCCCGCAGTCCCCATAGAAGCTGTCGAGTGGCAGCGCTTGCCAGCGCTTTTAGCTGCGCAGCGGGTAGCGCACCAGTGATGGTGGTAGGTCTAGACTGGGCTGACCGAAGTCGGGCGTACGCGCACGGCGAGATAGCCCGGTATCGCCAGGATCGCAAGCGCTGCCGCGCATACGATCGCAAAACTCGAGACCGCGATGATGACCCCCACGTTGATAACGACCGGAAACCCAGTGACCGTAGCGAGCGCGTGCGAGATCAACAACTGGCCATACAACCCAAACACCGCTCCGATCAAGCAGCCGGCCGCGAGCAGCAGCGTGGACTCCCAGAACAATGCGCGCCAAAGCACGCCCCGCCGGTAGCCCTGGCGCTTGATGTACGCCAGCTGCGGCCGGCGCTGCCAGATCATCGAGCCCATCACCCCGCAGATCGCGAGCACCGCAGCAACCAGCACGAGAGCACCGATCTCGCTCAAACGAGCAAGCCCTCGCTGACTAATCGCCTGCCACCGTCGTGCACGTTCCCCGGCCGTCTGCACGCTCAAGCCAGACGAAGAGCCTAGTGCCCTTAGCACCTCACCGCGAACCTTCACGGGTACCGCGCTGGGCGCTAGGGAAATGTTCAGCGCCGAAGCGTCGTTTGTTTCCCACGCTTTGGCGTACTCCTGAGAGTTGAGGATGATTGCCCCGGGTGGCCATCCGCCATTGGTGCTCAACGCCGCTACCCGCAGGACCGCAGGGCGAGGGCTCGGCAGCACGAAGGACTGTCCGATCTTCAGGTGCAGTTCAGTTGCGATGGCTTCGGAGATGACCGCCCAGCCTCCTTGCCGGACTCGGGCGGTCGCGGTCGCGGGATTCCCCGTGATGATCTGCCCAGCCGGAAGCAGGCGCCCGGAGGAGCGAGGTGGTGCGATCACCCACGCGCGTCGATCGCCAATATCGAGGAAGCTGCCCCGGTAGATGCCGACTCCAGCCACGCCAGGGAGGCGCGCGAGCTTGGTGGCCTCGGTATCAGGGAACGGGGTGGTTCCCAAACTGTTGGCTTCCCCGGATGGCGAGACCCATAGGCCGGTGGTGTAGTTCAGTTCCACAGCGGTCCGGTTGAGTCCTTTTTGGAGGTTGTGCTGCGCGCCCTGGACCGCAACCGAGCCGAACACGGCGATCGCCGCCGTCGCAGCGATCGCCAGCGACCGTACGCGAGTCAGCGGATCGCGCAACTCGACGATCGCGAGCTTCGGCGAGGCGACACCGAGGAGCCCCTGTACCGCCTCGAATCCCGCGATGAAAGCATTGAACAGGAACGGCAGCAGACATACCAGCGCCAACAGCAGCGTAAAGTTGCCGAGCACCGCCGACTGCGGCCTAGCGAGCAGGATGACCGTGGTCGCTACCAAGCCGGCGACGCCCACACCGACTCGCAGCCCTGTCCAGCCCCGTGGAACGCGCTCAAGTGCGACGCGCGACTGGTGGGCCGGGCCGAGAATGCTTCGCAACGGGGCGAGCACGCCGATCAACGCCGCTGCCATCCCCGCTGCCACCGAGAGCGTGACCGTCTGCCAAGTGACGATCCGCTGCGAACCCACGGGGAACGCGAACGACAAATACCCAGGGGTCGCTTTGAAAGCAGCGACCGACATCAGCTCGCCAAGCACGAGCCCGAGCGCACAGGCCAGCAGACCAAGCACCAACGCTTCGAAGATCAGCAGTTGCATCGTCATGCCGCGGGTGTTGCCACGCAGCCGCAACACCTCCACCAAGGCACGGCGCTGGGAGATCGTCAACAGCATCGCGTTGAACGCGAACATGAAGCCAACGAGCGCGCTGATCGCGGAGAACAGGCTCTCTCCCTGGTTCTCAGGGGTCGCGGCCACCGCGAACAGCTTCGCGTCAAAACCCGCCGGCCGCAGGTTCAAGTTGTGAGCTTCCGCCAGCCTAGCCAGCCCCATCCGTACCAGCCGGGCATCGCCGGGCCGGGCCTGTACATACACGCGGGAGACCTGTCCCTGCATTCCCGTCAGCTTCTGTGCGTACGCGATCGGCGCCAGCGCAACAGCACTATTGATCAAACCGCCGATGTCGCCTTCCTGAAGAGTAGTTCCCAACAGAGGCTCCACGACACGATCACCCACCTGTAGCTTGACGATCTCCAACGGACCCACCCCAAGCGACCCGGCCAGCGGCGCAGGGAGCGCCACAACCTGCTGGTGCGCCAGCTGCGGGGAACTAAACCGCCGCAGCAACGGGCCACCCACACGCAGAAACGCCGGCGACGCACCAAGCAGATCGATGGCAACCTGACGCCCACCAGGGGCGATCAAGGTCGCCGGCTGATCCAACAGCGGCAACACCGCCCGCACACCCTCCAGCTGCCGAATCTCCCTAGCCACGCTCATGCTGAAGCCTTCCGGGCCACGCGCATCGATCTGATACTGCGTGTCGCCTACCAGCTGGCTAGTTAGCTGCCGCACTGAGGCGTTCAGACTCGCGCTCGCCACCTGGGAGGCAAACAGCAACCCCACGCCCACCGCAATCCCCGCCACCGCCAGCAGCTCCTGCACCACCACCAACCGCGCCCGCAACCGCGCGCGATACACGAACAAGACCTCCGCAAGCGACATCCACCGCCCCGCTGACCCCGCAGTCGCTTTCATGCTCGCACCTCAAACCACGACACAAATGCCCTATCGGGATCAAATGCACCCAACTGGCCGTCTCGCAGTTCTTGCACGCGGTCGGCGTACCCTGTGGCCTGCGGGTCGTGAGTGGCAAGCAGCACCGCCGTACCACGTTCGCCGCATAGCTCCCGCAGCAACTCCAGCACCTCACGGCTGCGGCGCGTGTCGAGATTCCCCGTCGGCTCATCAGCCAGCAACAACCTCGGCTCGGTCGAGAGGGCCTGTGCCAACATCACCCGCTGACGCTCGCCCATCGACAGGTCCCGCGTACGATGATCCATCCGCTCACCCAGCCCCAACCTGCGCAGCAGAGGCTCAATCTTGCGGCGTGCGCCGCGAACGTCGGTGCGCCACAGCTTCAGCGAAGCATTCTCCCACGCCAACGCCCCATTGATCAGGTTGCGCGGTTGCCCCACGATCCCCACCACGTTCAGTAGGTACTCGGCGCGCTCAGCGTCCGAGAAAGTCGCCAGATCACGACCATCAACCAGAACCCTGCCACGGTCGGGCGCGATCAAACCAGCGATCAGATCCAGCAACGTCGACTTCCCCGACCCGCTCGGCCCGTACAACGCGACGAACTCTCCCGCATCGAGACGCAGCGAAATCCCGTCCACCGCACGAACCGGCTCCCCCGCCGAGTAGTGCTTCACCAACTCTTGTAGCTCCAGCATCACGCACCCATCGCACCCCGCGAGGATCGCGACCGCTGTGCAGGGAATGGGATGACGGTCTCCCCGGCCGGGGCTGGCTCGTCGATCGCGCTCAACTCGCCTCCTTCCAGAAGCCACACCCGGTCGGCCAGCAAAGCCGCCTCCCCATCACACACCAACAACACCCCGAACCCCTGCTCACCAGCCAGCGCCCCGAGAAGCCGCATCGCCTCCCGCACCCGACCCATCGACAAGCCACTCAACAGATCATCCACCAACAACAACCGCGGGCCACCCACAATCCCTTGAGCCAACTCCACCAACACCCGCTCCCAATCCGAAAGCGCCTGCCACTGCAACCCCACACAACCACCAGCACCAACACGCTCAAGCGCCGCCAACGCCCGCCGCCGCGGCTCCCCCTGCCGCAACCCAAGACCCCGCACCAACGGCAACCCCACATAGTCCTCAACCCTCATCCGCAACCCACCAGGCCCACCCCGACCCGCCCACGCAATCTCCACCCCCAAAAGACGCGCACGCTCCCGCTCGGAGAACCCCACCAGATCACTCCCCCCAAAACACACCACACCCTCATCCACACCCACCATCCCCGCGACCACCCGCAACAACGTCGTCTTCCCCTGCGAACGCCCACCAACCACCGCACCAACCTCCCCCACCCCCAACGACAACGACACCCCACAAAGCACCCCAAGCCGCCCCCGCCCCCGCTCAAACCCCACCGACACACCCCGCAACACCAACAACTCAACCACCACATACCCCCATCCAGCACAAGGCGCGGCATCCACCACACCGGCCGACACACGACCGCGACGCACCAACCGACGGACCACCGGATGTCCGCGCTCCAACGTAGTACTGCGACTCAAAGATGTGGGCGATTCTATAAACTAGACACGCGTCAGCGCAGCCCCCACACCGAAATCGTCAAATGACGAGCGCTCAAGAACCCCGCCGCACCCCCACAACCCAACATTCGGTAGGGAAGATCGCCGCCGTCCTCGCCCTACTGATTTGCATTCATGGGCCATCTACGGCAAGCGCAACCCCAATCGCCGCCCTACACGCCGCATTCGACCCAGAGCAACTCGGCCAAGGCACAACGATCGTCATTGGCTTCACGATCGCCACCACCGCCGGCCACGTACCGTCGCCCCTGACCAAGTTCGACCTCTACTACCCCGCCAACCTCGGCATAGGCACCAGCGGACTCGGCCTCGAAAACTGCAACACAACCATCCTCGAAACAGACGGCACCGAAGGCTGCCCATCCCAATCACAAATGGGCTACGGCAAAGCGCTCGTCGAGATCCCCTTCGGCCCCGAAATCATCGAAGAGACCGCCCAAACCACCATCTACATGACACACCTCCACAACGGACACCTCGCGCTGCTCTTTTACGCAGAGGGCCACCAACCACTCGACGCCCAAGCCACATTCAACGGCCTCGTACTCCCCGCCCACAACCCATACGGCGGCGAACTCGCAATCACCACCCCCCTCGTGCCAACCCTCCCCGGAGGCCCCAACGCCTCCATCGTCGCACTGCACTCAACCATCGGACCACTACACCTCACCTACTACGAACACACCCACGGCAAATACCTGCCCTACCACCCACACGGCATCGAGCTACCCCACACGTGCCCACCAGGCGGATTCCGCTTCGCCGCCAGATTCGCCTTTGAAAACGGCACCCACACCAGCACACACACCACGGTGCCCTGCCCTGAGAGTGGCCGGATCCCGCCGCAATCGCACCCCGCCCCGTGAGCTTCGGCGCATCGTCAGCGTCGGGTGGCCATTCCGGCGCTCGATGCGGAAAGCAGCGGACGAGATCGAACTCGCGACCCAAAAGCTTGTAGAGCTCGTGCTGGGCGACGCTCATCGGCGCGTAGACGGTCCTCATCGTGCAGGTAACGATCGGCTCCCCGAAGTCCCGCTTGCGTCGCGGACCATCGCCGCCGCTGAGAGCCGCCAGAAGACTCACATTCGTGACCTGCGGGAGGACCTTGGGGCGCTGGCTTTCCTCCTCACGAACGGCGGCGCTCAAGCTCTTTGGCAACTACCCGCCACAGCCCCCACGGCCCAGCCTGGGGGTGGGAGAACCCACCGGCGTAGTAGTGGCCCCCCACGGAGAAACAGCCACGCCCCGTCAGCCGCCTTCAGCCGCTCGTCTTCCTTCGCGAGTCGCCGCAGCTCGCAGTCGATCATCTCGACCTGCTCGGCGATGCTGCCCATCACGCTGAGCATCGCGTCGACCTGAGCGCGAGCGCCCGGACCCAGACGGATCGCTGCGACCCACCGCCGGTCGGCTGCGGTCAGCAGCGACCCACGCTGACAGCCCAGCCCTCATGCACCAACACAGCGTGCAGCCGTTGAGCCCAACAGGTGTGATCATCCGCAAGCGCCTTACGACGAGCCGGCTACAGTCTGAGCTGCGTCACCAGAGCATCGTAAAGACACCAGCGATGTTCCAGTGCCTTAAGCGACCCCAATCCACCCGAATCCGGCGTAATCCATGCTTCCCCCGAATGGCCAGATTGCCCTGCAAACGCCCGAGAAATGGTAAGCGTTCAGTGGGTCGTCGCTCAGCTGAGCATTGGTACTGGGTCGCCGCGGGCGTGGGCGGCGACTATGTCGGTGAGGTAGGCGAATAGCGAGCGGTGCTGTAGGCGGCAGGTGGTGTGCGCGGAGAGCAGCCGCTCGATGCGTTGCTCGCCTTGCTCGGATTGGCTGCCGAGGGAGAGCTTGCGGTAGATGACCGCGGAGCGCAGCGCGCGCTCGGCGTGGTTGTTATCGTTATGCCGATGTCCCAGTTATGCCGATGTTGGTGGCGGGGGCGGCTGCTGGGGCGGTGATCGCTTCGGGAAGTTCGGCATAACCTGGCGGCTGGTTCACGCTGTTCTCTTCATCCAACGGAGAGGAGCAGCGTCATGGCAGATCCAGCTAGTTCATTGGTGTCTGGGCCGCTTGAGGGGTTCGCCGAGGGGTTCCTTGTCGAGCTTGCCGGGCTCGGGTATGCGGCGCGTAGCAGCGAAGCGCAGCTGCGGTTGTTGGGGCACCTGTCGGGGTGGCTTGCAGCGGAAGGGTTGACGGCCGGTGATCTCAACACCGAGGTGGTAGACAGGTTCGTCGCTGCCCGGCGGCGGGCGACCACGAAGTTCAGGTCACCGCGGGCGCTCGTCTCTTTGCTGGCCTATCTGCGCAGGTGCGGTGTCGCGCCTGCGGCAGCGGTCGTGCCACCTGTCGAGCTGGCCGATGTGCTGTTGGGGCGGTTCGCTGGGTACTTGTCGATCGAGCGGGGGCTGGCTGCGGCGACGGTGCGTAGCTATGTCTCTCAGGTCCGGCCGTTTGTGGTGGCGCAGGGTGGCGCTGGGTGGGGGGCGTTGACCGATCGGCAGGTCGCGGTGTTCGTGACTGGCCGGGCGGTGTTGCAGCGCCCGCGGTCGGCAGCGGTCGGTGCGAACGCGTTGCGTTGCTTGTTGCGGTGGATGTGGCGAGAGGGAATGGTGTCCTCGCTGTCGCTGGCTGATGCTGTGGGCAAGTTCGCCGCGGCGACTGGGAGCGTGCCCCGGAGGGCGTTGAGTCGCGGCGAGGTCGCGGATCTGGTGGCCGGGTTGCCCGGTGGTCCTGTTCGGCTTCGCAACGAGGCGATGCTGGCTTTGATGTGGCGTCTGGGGCTGCGCGCGGGGGAGGTCGCCGCGCTCCAGTTGCGCGATATCGACTGGCGGGTCGGGGTGCTGCTCGTGCGCGGCAAGCGTCGCCGGAGTGATCATGTGCCGTTGCCGGTCAACGTCGGGGAGCTGCTCACCGGCTACCTGTCGCGGGGACGACCTTGTGGGGGAGCGCACCGGGAGGTGTTCCTGGCGCTTGACGCCCCCCATGGGCCGCTCGGCGCGACGGCAGTCTCGAGCGTCGCAGCACGGGCGTTGGCTGACGCCGGTATCGCTGGTCGGGGTGCCGCTCACCGGCTGCGGCATACCGCTGCGTGCGGGGTGCTCGCCGCGGGCGGTGGCCTGGTCGAGGTCTCCCAGCTGCTGCGCCACTCAAGCCCAGCGACCAGCGCGATCTACGCCCGCTCCGATGACGCCACGCTCGCCCTGCTGGCGCGGCCATGGCCGACCGGGGTGACGCGATGAGCGTCGATCTACGCGCAGCCGCGAGCGACCATCTGCGTGATCGTCGCGCCAGAGGCTACGTTCTCGCTGATCAAGACTGGCTGATCTCGGCGTTCCTGGACAGCCTGGCCGCGCGCGGGCAGACCAGGATCACCATCGCTGACGCGGTCGCGTTCGCGACCGAGCACCCGGACACCACCCGCGGCTGGCAGGCCCGAAAGCTGCGAGCGATCCGCGATCTTGCCGCGCATGTCCACTCGCTGGATCCAGACGCCGCACAGCTGATCCCCGCAGGATTGATCCCGTCCAAGACGCCTCGCCGGATCCCGTACCTCTACTCCGAGGAGCAGATCTTCGCGCTGATGTCCCGGGCGCTGTCGCTGACCCCGGCGATGCTCGGCGCGAGCATGCACACGCTGATCGGGCTGCTCGCCGCCACCGGGATACGCAGCGGCGAGGCGACCGCGCTCAACATCGAGAACCTCGACACCGAACGGCAGGTGCTGATCGTGACCGGCAAGAACAAGCGGGTGCGGCGCGTCCCCTTGCACCACACGACCGTCCAAGCGCTCACCGACTACATCCGCGCCACCCGGGCGTTGCCGACCGGCCCATTGCTGATCGGACCCAAGGGCGGCAGGCTGAACCTGAATACCGCCCGCGCCGCGTTCCGGGCGCTGGTCAACGACCGCCAGCTGCCTGTCGAGCCGGGCTGCCGAGCACCGCGTATGCATGACGCGCGCCATAGCTTTGCCGTGAACACCCTGATCGACGCGCACCGCCAGGGAGTCGATGTCGATGCCCGGATCGCAACCCTGGCCAACTACCTCGGTCACGTCGATCCGTCGCACACGTACTGGTATCTGACCGCCAGCCCACAGCTGATGCAAATCGTTCGTGAACGGCTCACCGCCTACCAGGAGCGCGTGCAATGAGCGCTCTGGCTCCGACCCTGCAGTCCTTTTTCACCAGCTACCTGGTCAGCCAACGCGCAGCTAGTGACCACACGATCACCTCCTACCGCGACTCCCTACGGCCGCTCCTGACCTACGTCCACGAGCGCACCGGCATCCAGCCCAGCGACCTGGACATCAGCGTCCTCGATGCCGAGCTGATCGCCGCGTTCCTGACGATGCTAGAAAAGCAGCGCGGGAACAGCACCCGGACGCGCAACACGCGCCTGGCGGCGATCCACTCCCTCTACCGTCACGCCGCGCTCAGGCATCCCGAGCACGCCGAGCTGATCGCGCGAGTCCTGGCGATCCCCACCAAGAACCACACCCAGACGACCCTAACCTATCTCACCACCACCGAGATCGACGCGCTGCTCGCCAGCCCGCCACGCACAACCTGGACCGGACGACGAGACCATCTCCTGATCCTCCTGATGATCACCACCGGCGTCAGGGTCTCCGAGCTCACCGCCCTGGCCCGATCAAACGTCCACACCGACAAGCCCGCCGCCCACATCGCCAGCCACGGCAAGGGCCGAAAGACCAGGATCACGCCGCTCGACACCACCACGACCACCGCGATCCGCGCATGGCTTACCGAGAACCCCGCACCTCCAGCCACGCCCGTGTTCACCGCACACGGGACCAACAGAAAGATGACCACCGACGCCGTCGCGCAACGACTCACCCTCCACGCCGCTACCGCAGCCAGCACCTGCCCAACGCTCATCTCCAAGAACCTGACCCCGCACATCCTGCGCCACACCTGCGCGATGCGCATGCTCGCCTCCGGGATTGACGCCACCACGATCGCGCTCTGGCTCGGCCACGAGTCACCCGACTCGACACGCGCCTACCTCCACGCCGACCTCCAGATCAAGCAACAAGCCCTCGACCGCACCGCACCGCCACACACCCGACACGGCCGCTACTACCCACCAGACAAGCTACTCGCGTTCCTCGAAGCGCTCTAGTTATGCCGAACTACAAGACCAGGCCAGCCCACCAGCAGCCGCCCCCGCCACCAACATCGGCATAACTGGGACATCGGCATAATTGGTCTTATGCCGATATCGGCATAACGATAACAACCACGCCGAGCGCGACATCCGCATGATCAAGATCCAGCAGAAGATCTCCGGTTGCTGGCGAACCACGACCGGAGCCGACAGGTTCCTCGCGCTGCGCTCCTACATCAGCACCACCCGAAAGCAAGGCCACGACACGATCGACGCCCTCGCACGACTCGCCAAACACCAGCCATGGCTCCCCGCCACAACCGGCCCCTAAACCACAAACAGCCACCTGAACAGTCACGCAAATGCGGGGCTTTCGCTGATAGCGTAGAATGAGCGCCTGTCTGTCGGGCGTTATGACGATGGGAACACGTCGCTTGAGGACCTCCACGCATCACGTCACCGGAGGGTTCTCGGATACGGACATGATGCGCTTCAACATCGCCACCTTCCGTGTTGTGAGCGAGCAAGTAGGACCACACCGGTGCGAGTGGGGCGCCCTCGAAGCCACGCTGACCGATCCCGAATCGCGTCTTGCCCGGTGGCGTACTGTTGGCGCTCTGGCCGGGAGGCGAGTTTGAGCATTTGGTCTCTGATGTGCGCAACGCTTTGTCGATCAGCCGTCTGATCGAACAGCGGCGCGGATTTCCGTTTCTCCTGATGCTCCTGGCGCTTCAAGCTGGTACGTCCAACAAGGAGTGGTACGGATCGCCCTGGTGGCCGGACATCGTCAGCGTGTTCATCGAGCTTCTCGATGATCCGGAGTCTCCGGCGTGGAAATACGACTAGCACCGCGAACCGATTCCTTCGGCGGCGTCTGATCGTGCGGCGCTGAAAGAAGTGCTGCTGGAGAAGCCGGAGTCACTCGACGACCAGGCCACTGGTGCCTAAAGCATGGTCTGAGTAGCTCAGCAACTTTCGCAGGCTTCGCGCGCTGGCGGACACGCCGTGATCCGTCTTGGGTCGATCCCGCTCCATGGCTCAGCGAAAGCTGGGATCTCAGACCCGAAGTACTGCCACGTCCTCAAATGATGAGAAGTCAGCGTCTTGGGTGATGATGGCTGCGCCGTGTCGCATCGCGGTCGCAGCGATCCAGGTGTCGTGGCGACGGAGGCGTCGTCCTCTTGACAGCTCGAATGAGGCAAGGCGCGCGAAGCAGCTGGCGACCTCGGGATCAACCGGCAAAAGAGGGTATGTGGACTGAACTCGCGAGAGAGTGGATAGTCGTATCGCTCGGGAGGTGGGGTTAGGGGCTCGCAGCACGCCCAGCTCTAGCTCGGCGGCGGTAACAACAGACACGGCGATCTGCTCAGGCAAGTCGCCAAGCTCTCGCCCACTCTCCTGAGCGATGAAGACTGAGGTGTCAGCGATAGCCCGACTCAAGCGTCGTCAAGCTCCGCTCCGCGGACATCCGCGAGGTCGATGAGCAGTCCTGCGTCGGCGGGAGCCTCCCGCAAGATACGGCGCAGCTCGCCGGCAGGAACCCACGGGTCGCGATCTTCGACATGGGGGAGGATGTCGGCGACGGGGCGGCGGTTGACGGTCAGCGTGAGTCGCTCGCCCGACTCCAGCTCAGAGATAACGGCGGAGGTTGAGTTGCGAAGCTCGCGGATTGAGACGTTCCGGGCCATATATGCACGATCGTAGCACTAAGTGCTACGAAGTGCGGGCAACTGCGCGGACTACACCGGATCGACGTCGGTCGCTCACGTAAGCCCAAAGCTGCGATCCGCAACATGAGCTGGCGGACGGGTATCCGACTTGCTGTCGTCACCTCATGCGCTCGACTGCTTCGTCTGAACTTGTCCGACGAGTCGATCCACTGTCGCGGATCAGGGTTACGATGGAGCAGTTATGCCGGGCATACGATCGTTTCGTGCGAAGACGCTGGAGCAGGCGCTTCAAGTTCCCCATGCTCTCAAGGGGAAGAACGGAGGCGCCGGATGGCCGCCCGGCAGCACGCCGCCACACCTTACGTCTGGCCGCAGTGATTCGTTTTGGAGCGGGTCAGGCCAAAAGTTCAAGCAATGCCAAGGCTGCTGATGCTCAAGCGTCAGGTCGAGATCGGATGCGAGTATGCCTGGCAGGATACGTATTCGTTCAGCCCCAACGAGTACCGCAAGGTCACGCTGCTGAAGTTCTTGAACAATCCCGGCGGCAGCCACGTGCTCGTCCGCGACAAAGACGGCGAGTTCGAGACGCACCTGGGCCGTCTCATCAAGCTATGGTCGGCACTCGGGCCGAAGGACAAGGAGTCGGAATTCCGGACCCACACTGAGAAGTACAGGCACGAGCGGCGTCTCGCCCAGGAGCGCGATCCGGTTGGCTTCGAGATCGAGGAAAGCTGGCGGGCGCTCTCACCCTTCAAGCCAGGCAAGGGCGGTGTCCCGCGCGTTCCCGAGTGGCTCCCCGTAGGTTCAACGACATGGCAAGCGGCGTCCTCAAGCTAGACATGGGCCAGTACCAAGTCGTGCAAGACGAGCAGATGGCTTGCTACGAGATGCTCCAGAGCATGGCAGAGGTCTGCGAGTGCATCCGCAATGTGGCGCGCGAGATGCTTCCGGCGTGGGAGGCCGAGGATAAGGAGGCACAGTACTCGCGCTCGATGGCGAAGAAGGTCCAACGGCGGCTCGATGATGGCGACTTGCCGTTCGCGAGCAGCGAGATCATGCCCGTCTATGGCGACTACGGGATGTCCAGCAGTCGAGCCACAACGCAATACCGCACCGGCAGCTCCGTCGCAGCGGACTTCATGGAGCGCGTCGCCGACGATTATGAGGAGCTTGACCGCTACGCTTCGCTGGCGGTCCGGTGGGGGTGGGGCTTTTATCTGCGCTGGCGCACCAGACACGAAGCCGAGATGCGGCAGGCGGTGCCCGGGACAGGGCACCGCTCCGGTCGTAGGACGTAACCTGTATCGCCCGAGGTCGCCCGGTCTTGCGACTGCCCATCAGATCTCGGCGACCGCCCGTCACCAGATCCGTTCGTAGATCCAGCGCCGGCCCGCCAAATCCCAAACCGCCCAGACCGTTTCTAAGCGGTGGATCCAGGTTCGACTCCTGGCGGGGGCATCGTTGAGAAGTCCCTGTAACTACGCGGGATTGAGGTCCGTGCATTGCTCGCCTTCCAGGCACAGCTCTACGACTACAGCCACATTCTCCGCCAGGAAGGAGGCAGCGTCACCCGCGCGTGGACACCCGGCCCCGCACCAGACGAGTGGACCCACTGACCCCACGCAAACGCGACGCGAACGAAAAGCAGCACCCAGAGGGCCGCGCGAGTCGGCGGTCGAGGGTGCGCGAGGACTACGGGCAGCGCCAACGACGAAGGTCGTGGCGGCCGGGTGGCCGCTGCTACGTGCACCGCAGGCGTCGGCTTCGCCTCCTGGTCCGCGCTGACGCGCTGGCTTGCTCCTGAAGTGATAGTGCCGTCTAGTCCCTCCGCGACAATCGCACCTTGTTCGGCTCGTCGGTACTCATTCTCGCCCAGGCCCCCATCAACGTCCACGTGGGCGTTGACAGTTGGTGGGTCACCGCGAGCGTCGCCGTTGGCTCCGCACTGCTCGGCAGCGGCCTCGGTGCCGTGGGGTCGTTCTACGCGAGCGTCGTGCTTGAACGCCGGCGTCGTAAGGCCCTCTCCGAAATCCGGCGCAAGGCGAAGGTCTATACGCCAATCCGCGAGGAGCTAATCGCGCTGCGACGAGCCATCGCCAAGGGCCGCCACCACATCGGCCTACGTCGGGAGCGCTCCGACGACCAATGGCCGCGCGACGCGCCCTCCTCGTCATCTGGCGCGAGTTTCTGGACGAGGGGCGCGCGACGGCGAGCCCGAGCGTCCGCGAAGCCTTGGAGCGCGTGGAAGGTGCCGCCGATGCTTTCAACCTGGTGCTTGCGGCTACGCGCAAAACCTTTGGGGAGCGGGGCGACGCGATCGTGGAGCAGTCAGGCTTCGCCCCCGACTTTCAGGGCTGGCAGGGCCGCGAGTTTGAGACGCTGTACCGCGACGGCGTACGCGAGACCAGGATCTACCGAGAATATCCGAGTCCATCCGACCCCCACAAAGACGTGTCCCCGCTGGGGAGGGTGCCCGCGACGCCGACCGCAGAGCAAACGGCGTTCGTGACCCTCTGGGAAGGGGACGAGGCCGTGCGTGACGCGACGACGAGGCTCGGGGAGGCGGAGCGTGGGCTGGACGAGGCGGCGGAGGAGGCGATCGCGGTGCTTGACGCGGCGATGAAGCGCATCGCGAAGGACTACGAGCACGAGCACGACTGATGGCAGACTACGGCTTCACGGAGGCGGAAGCACGCCGGTTCCTGGAGGCGGAATTGCGGCGCCACGCCGCGTCCACGAGCTTCTACTGGGAGTCGGAAGAAACCGAGGAAGTGCTGGACCTGCTCTCGGAGGCCGTGGTAAAGCTCATCGCGGCGAACAACGCGAGGATGGCGCGGGACTGGGCCGAGAAAGGCTTGGGCGACCTGCGCCGACCGCCTGGGATGCTCTGAGTCTGAGGCGGGGCGGGCGTGCAACTCACGCCGGAAACGTGTGCGAGGCCCGGCTCGTCGGGATTCAGCGGCACCCGATGGTGCCCTCATCGGGCTGCCCCGCCGTCTTCAGATGCTTGCGACAGTCCGAGAACCTACTCTCGGTGGGCGCTCAGCCCACAGCCGCGGCGGCACGCTGCTGCGCTTGCGCGTACAGCGTCTCGGGTGCGATGTCGGCGTCGTTGGGCCAGACGATCGTGCCTGCCTCGGCGTCCGCGCGGAGCTGCGCGAAGTAGGCCGGGTCATGCAGCGGCTCGAACACGCCGCCGTAGTCGAGCAGGTAGGAGAGGTCCACGTCGGCTGTGGTGCCGTCCCCAAACCGGACATGCACGGCATACCCATCCAGCGGCTGGGCCTCCATGAGAACGGGCGTGCCGCGCACTACCGCGATGCCTGCACGGCAGGCCGACCGACCGACTCGTAGTCGCCGTGGAGCACGTCGGGATCGAGGTCGTAGCCGTTCGGCCATACGACGGTGCCAAGTTCGGGATCGACGCTCACTTGGCGGAAGTAGGCAGGGTCTTGCAGCGGCTCAGCCATCGGCCCCCAAAGATCGCCCGAGAGATCGACCTCGCGGACCAGTCCGTCGGTGAACGTCAGCCGCAGCCGGAAGCCCTCCAGCGGCTCGACGGCTGTGATCCGGGCAAGAAGATGAAGGTCTCTCATGGCAGTGGATCAATGCTAGCGACCGGCGTGCGGGCCTGGGCGCGCTCCCAGTTGTCCCGTAGCTCGGCCTGATGCAGTCCAGTCCACTCCCGAATGAGCCGCAGGGCTCGGATCGGTAGTTGTCCGGCCAGCGGATCGCCGGTATCGATGACGATCTGCGCCTCGTACTCCCCGTAGCGGGCGTGGAAGTGGGGCGGCGAGTGATCGCTGCTGTACATCGTCACGACGATCCCGTAGAACGCGCTGATCCGCGGCATCAGGCATCACGCCCAAGGCGTCCGCGGATGGGCTGGGCATAGGAGTCTTGCGTACGCCGAGGGCAGAGCGATCGGTTCCAGAGCATCATTGTTCGGGCAGGCTACTCACGACCCCCGACGCCTCAGTCAATGGGCAGCGGCCCCGATCCTGCTGCCCAAACCCCGCGGATCGCGCCCCATCCCGCCCGATCCAAGATCGGCCAGAGGGGCATATCACCAGCGACCGCCTATAGCTCCGGCCTCTCCGCCCTCAGCGGAGTTCTCCTAAGCGGTGGATCCAGGTTGACTCCTGGCGGGGCATGGGGTGAGAATCCCTGTTCTCATGCGGATTCCGGCCGGCGTCCGCCGTGGCACGGGCTGGTCCCGCGGCCCTCGGTGGCGTTGCCACTGCCAGCTACTGCCAGATCAAACAGCGGCGGTCAAGGTTTCGCAGTACCGTCTGGGCGATGGAGCCAGATATCCGGGATGTTGTATTTGCGACCTACCGTGCCGGAGGGCCACCCAGCTCGTGGATGGGTTCGCTATAGCGACAGAGCTGGGATACGACCCGCGTGAAATCGATGCACCCCTCGCAGATGCCGTCGAGCAAAGGCTGTTGATCCGGGGCGAGCATCCCGAGACGCGCCGCGTTGCGTTTCGCCTCGCACCGAAGGGTCAGGCGAACGGTTGACGGCGCCGAGTAGGGGGCGCAGCTAGAGCTTGGAACCCTCGCGCGACAACTACTCGACTACTCGGTTAGATGCGCATGATGCGAGCAGTCCCGCGAACTCGCGTCGCCAATGCTCGATCGGGGATGACGGCCTTCCCGCGAGCAGGTCAATCAGCTCTTGAGAAGGCCAGAAGATCGACCGGCGCCGGGGGTCTTCTCCGCCACCGCACTGATCGAGGACATCCAAGTCGGGGTTGGACCGTCCAAGGAGATGGAGGTCGGCGATCTCTGGGCCATGATGTTCTGGCACCGCCAACTCGTGACCCATCTCTATGAGGCTCGCCGGCTTGTAACGATTGTTAGACGCAACGCCGCAGTCAAGGCGTTCGCGGAGTCGCTCTCGAGCCTTCCGGGCTTGATTGATCTCAGCACCGCATACACACAGCCCTCGAAGGGCGTGCCTTCCCCGGTAGAAAAGCTCTACAGCGACGTACGGAACCGCACAGTGCATTACTCCCCTGTCGGCCAGGCAGAGCTTCAAGCGATTCTGTCAGACCACGCGAACGACCCCGCGCAGATGACAATCGACAGACGAGAGGACGGAGCTTTCGATGTCCAGTTCCAGTGGGTCCAAGCTGTGCGCGGGAGAGATGTCTTCGGTGACGTGCGACAGGATGACTTCTTGACGCGACTCAAGAAGCGCGGCGAGATGACGGGAGCGATCACCGGGGCGTGGATAATGGCCGCCAGCCTCGCGGTGATCCTCAACGCTCGTCGGCTGAACATCGACACTGAGAGGCTTGGGGACATCTCGACGTGGGCGCTCCCATACGTTGAGGGCCTTCAACCCGATCCGTCCGGTGCGCAGGTGCCGTCTAAGCCGTAAGCGCTTGGGTCAGCGACGACGCTGCCGGCGCGAGGCCCGCGATCTCTGCCGCCAGTCGGCTTCGATCCCGTGGATTGAGACCGAACCGACCCTTCCAAAGCGTAGAGTCCTCGCGGTGGCCCAATTCCCGTCCGTGAAGGCGAAGAAGCTACTGCGCGTGCTGCAAGCTCAACCCCTCGCCTACCAAGTTGTCCGCCAGAAGGGCTCGCATCGCAAGCTGGAAGCGCCAAGCCGGCCCTCGGTCATCTTTGCCTTCCACGACAGCCAGACAATCCGCCCAGCCACAGTCAAGGACATCCTTTGCAACCAGGTAGGCCTTGCCGAACGGGACGCCCTCGCGCTACTCTGATGAGGCTATGACGGTACGTGTGCTCTATCGCCAGGACGAGGACACCTGGGTTGCCTCCTCGCCCGACGTGCCGCGCTGGACCGTGGTCGCCGATACCTACCCCGAGGCGCACCAGCTCGCCGAGGACGGCGTGCGCTTCGCACTTGAGCGCGACGACCTGACGGTCGAGCACTACGTTCCCGCCGGCATCGCCGTCGCCGCGTAGCAGCGCTTCCGACTACCCGCCAACTCAACTCCTCGACTTCGGAGCCGAGCAGCGTGGCACAGACGGCGAGGACCGTCGGGCCAGGCCACCTTGCTATTGCTAGAGCGCATCACAACCGACCCAAGCACACCGACATGAGCGGCAGCACGCCTACTAACGGGGCGAGCGCCCCCGAGCCAAGCCGCGCGCGACGCCGGCTGATCTTGGCTATCTGCTGCATGAGCCTGCTGATCGTCGGGCTGGACAACACGATCGTGAATGTCGCGCTGCCTTCGATCGGGCGCGAGTTGCACACGGGCGTGTCCGGGCTGCAGTGGACGGTGGATGCGTACACGCTGGTGCTGGCGAGCCTGCTGATGCTGTCGGGGTCGATGGGGGATCGCCTTGGCCGGCGACTGGTGTTTCAGACGGGGCTGGTGCTGTTTACGCTCGGCTCGGCGTTGTGCAGCGCCGCGCCGAGTTTGGGCTGGCTGATCGCCTTTCGCATGCTGCAGGCGGTGGGCGGCTCGATGCTCAATCCGGTGGCGATGTCGATCATCCGCAACGTCTTCACCGATCCGCGCGAGCGGGCGCAGGCGATCGGGATGTGGGGGGCCACTGTCGGTATCAGCTTGGCGTTGGGGCCAGTGGTGGGCGGCGCGCTCGTAACGTCGGCGGGGTGGCGGTCGGTGTTCTGGATCAACCTCCCCATCGGTATCGCCGCCCTGGCCCTGACGATGCGCTTCGTCCCCGAGTCGCGCGCCCCGCGCCCGCGGCGCCTCGACCCGGTTGGCCAGGCGCTGGTGATCGTGCTGTTGGCGTCTCTCACCTACGCGATCATCGAGGCACCTTCCGCGGGGTGGCTGTCGGCACAGAGCATTGCTTTGTTCGCGCTCGCCGCGGTGGCCTTGGTGGGGCTGATCGCATACGAGTCCAGGCGCCGCGAGCCGCTGCTCGAATTGCGCTTCTTTCGCAGCGTGCCCTTCTCCAGCGCCAGCGCGATCGCGGTGTGCTCCTTTGCGGCGCTTGGTGGCTTCCTGTTCCTCAACACCCTCTACCTGCAGGAGGTGCGTGGCCTTTCGCCGCTCGAAGCCGGCCTTTATACGCTGCCGATCGCCGCGATGACGCTGATCTTCGCACCGCTCTCAGGTCGGCTGGTCGGCCGTCGCGGACCGCGCGCGGGGCTGCTCGTCGGTGGGCTCGGGATCGGGCTCGGCGGGGCGCTGCTGACGGGGCTCTCGGCGCACACGTCACTCGCTTCGCTGCTGCCCGCCTACTTCGTGTTCGGCATCGGCTTCGGCATGGTCAACCCGCCGATCACCACCACCGCGGTGCTCGGCATGCCCCCGGCGCAGGCCGGCGTCGCGGCCGCGGTCGCTTCCACCTCCCGCCAGGTCGGACAAACCTTGGGGGTGGCAGTCGTGGGCGCGATCGCAGCGACCGGGCTGAGCGCGGTCGGCCCTGGATTCGTCGCCGCCAGTCACGCCGGTTGGTGGATCGTCGCCGGCTGCGGGGCGATCGTGTTCTCGCTCGGACTGTTCAGCACGACCAACTGGGCCAACGCGACCGCACAGCGAATCGCCGACGAGTCGGCCCGTCAAACCCGTGCCGAAACCACCGAAGTGGAGTTGGTGGGCGCCAGTCGGTAGCCGACAACAAGCGCCGTCCCGTGCTGGCACCTCTTTGCGGGAGCAGCGGTTGCAGCCGACAACGGACAGCCACCCCGTAGCGGCGCCTGCACTGCGGGAACGGGCGGGCCACAGCGCTTTTTTGACTCGCTGCGACCCGCCGCCCAAGCACTACTTGGAGTGTTCGTCAGTGGTGACTGGAGTGCCCGCTAGTGGTGACCGTGCCCGTCCGGTCCGCCCTGAATCGCGGAGTGCCAGTACTGCGAGAGATCCTTGCCATCGTTTGGAACCACTTCTCCCGGACTCGATAGGCCGGTGAGGTAGGTCACGGTTTCGTTCATCACCAATGCGTTGGCGCCTGCCGCCGAGGGCAATCCGGCGTTATTGTCGATCACGCCGTCCAGCGCACCCCTGAAGCCGCAGCCGTTCACGGCCGGGACGGCGAAGGATTTATCGCCCTCGGTTGTGCCGAACAGTCCGATGCGTACCAGTTTGTCGCCTTCGGTGGCAACAGCTCCGTCTGGTTCGAAGCCTTCGATGGTTAGTGAGGTGAATGGAGTTAGACCCTCCAGCTGCAGCACGATCGGTTCGCTGTCGGAGCCGATGTAGCACCGCGGACCGAGCAGCTGGTTTTCGAGATGGATCTTCACCGGCACCGAAACGGTCGGGACCCCGACCGTCAGCGCCCCGTCCAAGTCGAAGTTCGATAGTTCGCCGGCCGGCTGCACGCTTGCGGTGATACCGGTGGCGTCGCCGTCTCCGCCATGGTGGCCGCAAATCCACCACAGCTCACGGGGAGCTCCAGGGCAGACCAGAGCCAGCAACCCGCCCGGAATCTGGACTGGCGCCACATCGGCGGCGCCGCCCCGCGGCGACACCAGCTTGTATGTAGTTTCGGATTCTTCATGGCTTTCACCAACCAAACCAAACTGGATGTTGCTTTCACCGGTCGACAGCGGCAGGCCACCAATTTTGATCCCACCGTTCGGTGAGCTGAGCGCGACGCACAATGCGACCTCTTCTTTGCCGTCCGCCTTGAACATCGTCGGATTGTCTACCGGACAGCGGTTGAACGGCGCCCAATCGCCATTCAACGTCGGTGGGGACGGCGGCCCGCTCTCCCGCCATTCATTGCCCCAGGAGCCCGATACCGTGCGCCCGCTCCCGAACGGCGCCCACCTGCCCAATCCTCGGAAGCCCCCGCTGCGAGCCGACGCCGGCGCCGCGGCTACTGCCATTAGTCCGCTGCACGCCGCAGCGACAACCGTCATCGCGACGATCGCTGCGCGTCCTCGCCTAGCTACCACCTTGCGCATCGCCCCTCCTTTTATTTGTCCGATGGCGTCACGACGCTGGCACTCCTCCGCATCGCACACCCGGCCGGTCTAACATCTCGATTTCGAGATGCTGGATTCAACCAGCAGTAGGAAGTCTTGTAAACAGCCATGTGGCGGGGCGGCTGGACTATGTGGCAGGCGGCCTACCAATGTGGCGCTTGCGTTGGCCACATTGTCCTGAGCAAACACCGCCGGGCGGTGGGCACACCGCGGGCCAGATGCGCCAAGAGCCGCTAATGAAGCGGCCAGCCGTTGAGTTCCTCCAGGTGCAGAGCGACGTCCAACTCAGGCAGGCACGTCCGCAGTGAACGACCGAGCGACTCCTCGGCGGTGCGCACACGGTTTTCAACCGTGTGTCGATCACGGTCGAGCGTCGAACCCGCCGCCCGGTAGTTGCATTCGGCATCGATGTAGGCGCGCAGTGCCTGCAGCAGCTCCGTCCCGCCGTCCGCCCGGGCGCGCAGCGGCGCCAAGAACTCTTTCAGCCATCTCGCCAGCGTTTCGTTTTGCAGCGCCGCCGCCAGCAGCGGTCGATCGGCGTACCGCACCAACCGTTCCGGCCGGCGTAGTGCGCGCAGCAGTGCGCCTCGGGCTTCGTGGTGGGTTTGGCGCCATCCAGCGATTCCTTTGCCTGGACTACCCAGCGCCAACGACAGATTGGCGGTGTCATCCAGCGACAGCAGGCGCTCGATCTCGACCACCGCCAGCGTGCGCCGCGCGCCAAGCCACACCCACGTCGTACCGTCGCCGCAGGCCACCGACAAGAGCTCGCAGTCGAGGGCGGCTTGTAGCTGGAGGAGTGGTTCGTCGGCCCATCCACCGGTGAGAATCAGACCCAGATGCCACGCGTTGTGCAGCTCGTAGCCCAGCTCGGCGCGATCGGCCGGATAGACGTGGTCACCCGCGAGCAGCTTGCCCACCAGCTCCCGGCGGCGCTGCTCGGGCGAGCGCCTGGCGCGCTCACGCTCATGGTTGTACTCGTCAGCGACAACCGTCGTGAGGTGCTCCAGCAGGCCCTCTTGGATTCTGCGCAGATGCTGCAACGCAAGCCCGTTATCCAGGAGATCAATGCCCTTGGCCTCTTCGGCGATCATCTCGCCCAGCAGCCGGTGCCCGGCGAAGTAACGGAGCAGAACCGTGCCCAAGCAGAACGTCGTTGCGCGCTGCGCGGCGCGCTTGGGCGGCCGCGGCCGAGGGAATCGGCCCCAACCATTCCGAGCCGTGCTCGAGACCCTCTAGGCAGTACTCGATGATCGCCGCGATCGCTTCGCGCATTCCCGCCTGATACGCAGGGTCCTGGCCGTCCACCGAATCGGGCACGCCGGCCTGAATGCGGGCATAGATCGTCGACTCCACCTCTGTGCGACGCTCGCGCAGACGCACGACGATCTCGGCACGGATCTCCTGCAGCGACCGCGAGCGTAGGTTCGGGCTCGCAGCGCAATCGCTCAGGTCGGGGCCATGTTCCCTAGCATCGGACGTAGCAGCGATCCCCCGCCGAACCATGATTGCCCGGGATCCTACTGGATATTGGAACATCACGCTTGCGCCGGCCTGCCAGGCCACCGCGAACGCCGGTGATCTACTAGCCTTAGCGCTTCCCCTGGAGGGGTGGCAGAGCGGTTGAATGCGGCGCCCTCGAAAGGCGTTGTGCGTCTATCGGCGTACCGAGAGTTCGAATCTCTCCCCCTCCGCTCCGCGTTAGAACCAGCTCACGAACCTCGCACGACGAGCACGCTGTCAGCCGTGGCGCCCGAGCGTGAGTGTGCCCGCGTGGGCCAGCTGGCGAGGCGCCGATAGCGGCATCCGCATCCGTTCCACCGCTTGGCGAGCCTTCTGGCTGAACGCCAGCCGCATGTTGAGCTCCGTCTGACGGCGGTACGCGTCGGGGAGCGACTCGATCGCCAGTAGTCGCTTGCAGGCCCGGATAGAGGCGTCAAGCTCGTTGCACCAATAGGCGGCGACGGAGTGCTGGAACAGCAGTCCCCACCGGTAAACCCACGGCTCGACGAACAGGGTGTCCTCCGGTACTGCCAGCCCACCGGCGCCGGCCGCCAGCGCGGTGAAGCGGTAGGCGGTGTGATGGTGGTGGCGATCGAGTAGTCCCGCCACCAGGTCGTGTACGGCCTCCAGCCGCGACGGGCACGCCTCCCAAGCGGCCAGGAACGCGGCGCTGGCGCGCGGCCATTCCCCCAGCTCGGCGCTGAGGCGCCCGGCCTGACGCCAGGCGCAGCACACCTCCTCTTCCCAGCCACTCATTCCCGCGCGCCGCTCGTACAGGTCGCGCGCGGCGGCAAGCGCCTCGGCGTCGCCGGTTTGCGTGCCGAGGTCTCGCTGGGTTTGAGCGAGATAGAACGTGGCCCGTGCGTTTTTGGGGTGCTCTCGCAGCTCCGCCTGCAGCAGCGCGCGATCGCGCTCGAACTTGTCGGCCTTGCTGCCGCCGTCGCCGTGGTCATCGATCGTCAGCACGTCGAGACGCTCGACCGTGCGCTCCACGTCCAGGCAGGAGAGATACTCGTGGGTGGCACCCACGTAGCGCCAGCGCAGGTCGCCACGCACGAGGCGCTTGTTGCGGTAGTCAAAGCACTCGTCGCCCTGGCTCAACATGTAGGCGTCGGCCTTCAATGCGCCTAACGGCGAGCTCTGCACGACGGTCATGTCGGCGTCGATCAACAGCAGATAGTCAGCCCTGCCCGCCGCCAGTGCCATCAGCGCGCTGCGGTTGTGCCCGAAGTCCACCCACTCGTGCTGACGAAGCTCCCCGGGTATGCCCTCCAGCTCACGGGCGATCAGTTCCTGCGTACCGTCGTCGGAGCCGGTGTCGCAGATGATCCAGCAGTCGATCAGCCCTCTGCACGAGCGCAAACAACGCGCCAGCACATTGGCCTCGTTCTTGACGATCATGCACAAACAGATCGTGGGGCGTAGGCCGCTCATCGTACTCACCGCCCCACATAGTGCACGTGGCCGTTGTCGTCGCTCTCCGTGACGGCAAATGGATAGCGCTTATTGCCCACCGTCGCTGTGCAGGTGAACCGCAGCCCGCGCCGCTGCAATACCTCGGGCGGGCAGGCCACACGTGCGCGCAGCCCCCGCTGCACGTGGATCGAGGCGGCGATCGACCGCTCCACACGCTGCGTGTCGAGCGTTGACAGCGGCGTGGCGTCGCCATAGCTGACGTGCCCGCCTCCATCCACCTCGGTGACGTACACCGGGTAGGAGCCCACGCTCAGATTGGCGGTACACGCAAACCGGTGGTCTTGCAGCTGGGGAACGTGCGCGGGACAACTGACGAGTGTGTACACGTGGTGTCCGGTGAGGATCGACCCAGCGATCGCGCGCTCCAGCTTGACGGTGTCGAGCGTAGCCGTGCTGGCGCTCGAGCCACAGCCGGCGAGCGCCGTGAGTCCAAGCAGCGCAGCTGCGACTGTCGCCGCCGCAGCGCCGGAGCGGTGGTTGGTTGGCGTGTACATCGGACCTCCATATCCGCGGTTGTGAGTGACCTTGTTTACCTCAGTCGTGGAATCCACAAACACGAAAAGCTCAAGCTGGCCATTATGTCCACTCTGGCTCATTTTCAGTGAGAAAGCGCTCGCCGCCGTGTCCAACCCGGTGCGTACCCATATACGCAAAGTCAAGCCCGTAACAAACTCAAACCCCTAAGGAGTGCGTGAACAGATGAGCTCAAGCAACGTGCGCGAGCGCGTAACCAGGGTGGGAGTCCGTGTGCTGGGTGGCGGCGTGGTAGGTGCGCTGGCGCTCGGCGGCAGTCCTGCCCAGGCGGCAAAGACGCGGTCGCACGGCAACCACGATGCACATGGCCAGACAGCGAAGACCAAGTCGAAGAAGTCGGGCCCGGCGAGCGGCCCGGCCGGGCCGCGTGGCGCAACCGGCCCGCAGGGCCCAGCCGGCACCGCCGGTCCGCAGGGCGTTGTTGGTCCCGCCGGCCCACAAGGGGCAACCGGTGCGACGGGCCCCCAGGGGGCCACAGGTGCGACCGGCCCCCAAGGCGTTACCGGTGTCACGGGTGCAGCCGGGCCCATTGGCGCCACCGGGCTGCAGGGCGCGACTGGCGCCACCGGAGCGACAGGCGCCACCGGGCCGCAGGGTGCCACCGGAGCGCAGGGCGCGACCGGGGCGACCGGAGCGACGGGCCTGCAGGGTGCCACGGGCGCAAATGGCCCACAGGGCATAGCCGGTGCCACGGGCGCGACGGGCGCCACCGGAGCAACCGGCCCACAAGGTCCCCCGGTCGACTTCAGGGGCGCTTGGGAAAGCGGGCACATCTACGCGGTGGGCGACGCGGTGTCCTTTGGGGGCTCCTCGTATGTGTCCCTTGAACCGAACAACCAGGACAACGACCCGGCGACTCACCAGCCGTCGTGGGCGCTGCTGGCCGAACGTGGCGCGGAAGGCCCGCAGGGGCCAACCGGACCAGCCGGCCTCACCGGTGCCGCTGGCGTCACGGGCACGACTGGAACCAGCGGTCCGATTGGCCCGACGGGTGCGACCGGTGCCACCGGCCCGGCCGGCGCCACCGGCGCCACCGGCGCCACCGGTTCAACTGGCGCTGCTGGCCCTCAGGGTCCGCCGATGACGTTCAAAGGCACGTGGAACCCCACCCTGATATACGAACTGGGCGAAGCGGTGTCGTTTGGAGGCTCGTCGTATGTGTCGCTGACAGCAGACAACCTGGGCAACGACCCGGCGTTCGACCCTGACGCATGGGCGCTGCTCGCCGCCGAGGGCGCCACCGGCGCCACCGGTGCGACGGGCGCCACCGGCCCGATCGGTGTGCCTGGTCCGATTGGCCCGACGGGAGCGGCGGGTGCGACCGGCGCCACCGGCCCGGCGGGTGCGACCGGTGACACCGGCCCGGCCGGCCCGACTGGTGCCACTGGCGCGGCTGGCCCTGAAGGAGCGGGCCTCGAAGCGGTCGACAAGTTCTCGCCCGGCGGCGCCCCCACGACGGTGGTGGGTGAAGCCCCGAGCGAAGTGACACACACATCCGAAGGCAAGTACACGGTGACGTTTGCGAGCGGCGAAAACCTCAACGCCTGCGCGGTGGTTGCCTCCTCCAATGAAACAACCACCCAGCACTACGTAGAGGCCGCGGCGACCGGTGAACACCAGATCACGGTGCGCACCTATGAAGGCGCCACGCTGAAGGACGCCGCCTTCGCACTGATGGTCAGCTGCCCATAGCGGGGCGGCCGCACCGTTCGGCGGCGGCGGGCCCGAGCGCCCGCCGCCGCCGTAGCGGAAGCGGTGATTCGCAAAGCCTTGGTTCGGTTGATGGTTAGCGTCGCGAGGCAAAGAAGTCGCTTAGCAGCGCGCCGCACTCGCCCGCCAGCAGGCCCCCCGCGACCTCCGGGCGGTGGTTGAGACGGCGCTCGCCCAACACATCCAGCACGCTGCCCGCCGCGCCCGCCTTCGGGTCAGACGCGCCGTACACCACGCGCGGCACCCTTGCCAGCACGATCGCCCCCGCACACATCGCGCACGGCTCGAGCGTCACGTAGAGCACCGTGTCCAGCACCCGCCAGTTCCCCACCGCGCGGGCGGCCTCACGCAACGCCAGGAGCTCGGCATGCGCGGTGGGGTCTTGGCGCAGTTCGCGCTCGTTGTGGCCTGCACCCACCACCTCGCCGGCGCACACCGCCACCGCGCCGATCGGCACGTCCTCGTGTTCTAATGCTTGTTCGGCCTCGCGCAGCGCGAGGCGCATGAAGTACTCGTCACGTGGAAAGAAGCGATCGCTCACGGGGCTCTGCGGATTAAGGTGGGCTCCTGCGGGGACAAGGGCCATCATCATTACCAAACCGATGTCCCACCGACCCGCACACGCCCGACTCGCACACGCCCGACTCGCGCACACCCGATCCGCACACACCCGACTTGCGCGCTGGATCGTCTGCGCGGCTCTCGCACTCGCGGTCGCGGCGCCGTTGGCGCTCGTTCCCCGCACCACATCGGCCGCTATCCCCGGCCGCCCTCCGGGCGAGCCCCACCTTCGGCCCCCAACCCAACCCGCTAGCTCCGCCGCTACCACCGCGGTGGCACCCTATGCGCCGGGCAAGGTCGTGGTGGGCTATGCGCCGCCCGACTCGTCCTCCGCGCGCGCCGCGATCGCGCACGCCGCCGGCGCAGTGGACCCGATCGAACTGGAATCCAACACGCGCGTATTGACGCTCGGGGCTCACGCGAGCGTCTCCCGCGCGCTCGCCCGCCTACGCCGCACGCGCGGGGTGGCGTGGGCAGTGCCCGACTACATCGCGCACGCCGCCGTGATGCCCGCCTCCCACCTCGCCGTCTCCACCGCTGCCGCCTCGCCGCCGGCGGCCACCCAGCTCGCCCCCACCGCCTCACCGCCGGCGGCCACCGCCACCTCGCCGACGGCCTCCCTCGCCGGCGCCTTGGCGGCGGGGGCACCCTCCACCGGGGGGCCAGGGTTGGGCACCGCGGCATCCGCCGGCCAACCCTTCCCCAACGACCCCGGGCTGGCAAAAGTGCCAGGGGGGTGGGAAAAGCTGCAGTGGAACTTCGTCGGCGAATTCGGGGTCGATGCCCCGGGGGCGTGGCAAAACCTGATCGCCGACCACGCCCCCGGCGGGCATGGGGTGACAGTGGCGGTGCTCGACACGGGGGTGGCGTACGCCAATCGCGGGCGGTTCCGCATCTCGCCCGACTTCTACCGCTACCAGTTCGTGGCGGGCTGGGATTTCGTCGCCCACAACCGCTTCCCCAACGACCGCAACGGCCACGGCACCAACGTCGCCGGCACGATCGCGGAGGCCACCAACAACGGGAGGGGACTCACTGGGCTGGCGTACGGGGTGCGGATCATGCCGGTGCGGGTGCTCAACTCCGAAGGTAACGGCGACGCCGCCACGATTGCGCGGGGAGTGCGCTTCGCTGTCAACCACGGCGCGCGCGTGATCAATCTTTCCCTCGAATTCCCCGGGGGGATCACCGCCTCGGACATCCCCGAGCTGATCTCCGCGCTGCGCTACGCCCACCGCCACCGCGTGGTGGTGGTGGCCGCCGCCGGCAACGAGGCCCACTCCGCCGCCGCCTACCCGGCGCGGGCGGCCAACGTGATCGCGGTGGGCGCCACCACCGAACATGGTTGTCTCGCCTCCTACTCCAACTTCGGCACCGGCGTCACGATCGTGGCTCCCGGCGGCGGGCCCGACGCCAACCTCCCCGGCGACCCCAACTGTCAACCCGACCTCGCCTCCGGGCGCGATGTCTTCCAGGTCACCTTCCTCGGCACCTCCCCGCGCCGCTTTGGGATCCCCGGCGGGTACGAAGGCACCTCAATGGCCACCCCACACGTGGCCGCCACCGCGGCAATGATCATCGCCTCCGGCGTGCTCGGCCGCCATCCCACCCCAGCCCAGATCGCCGCCCGCCTGATTGCCACCGCGCGGCCGCTCGGCGGCCCCTCCGACAGCCGCCTGTACGGCGCCGGCCTGCTCGACGCGGCGGCCGCGACGGCACCCGGCGGCCCGGGGGCGGTTAGACCCTAACTGCGCCCAAGTCGACCGCCCGCGTGATCACCGCCGCCATCTCCGCCCGGAAGCGCTCGCGGCCAAAACGGCCAGCGTTGGTACGCGCCTCCGCCGGATCGAGGTCGAGGCGCACGGAGCGCTCGATCGCATCCACCATGCCCGCGGTGGTCTGCTCGTCGAACAGCACACCCGTGCGCCCGTCGATCACGGACTCGGTGGCACCGCCCACGCCATAGGCAATCACCGGCACACCCGCGGCCTGGGCCTCGACCGGCACAATTCCAAAGTCCTCCTCGCCTGGGAATAGCAAGGCACGGGCGCCGCTCAGTAACTCGTCGCGCTCGCGCTCACTGACACGCCCAAGGAACTCGACGCTTGCACCCGGGGGCATCCCGGCGCGTACCGCCTTCAGCGCCCGCCCGTCGCCAGCGACCTTCAGCCCCAACCCAAGGCGTGCGCAGGCGGCAACCGCGAGATCGACGCGCTTGTAAGGCACCACTCGTCCGAACACCAAATAGAAGTCGTCCGGCGCGCGCTCCAGCCCGAGGAAGTGCTCGACGTCGACGGGCGGGTTGACGACCTCGGCGGTGCGCCCGTAGCAGCGTTCGATGCGCGCGGCAACGTGACGTGAATTGGCGACGAACACATCCGGAGACGCAGCGCCGCGCAGGTCCTGGCGGCGCAGGCGTCCCAGCAGCAGTGGCAGCGCCAGCCGCGTGAGGCGCCCCACCTCCTCCTCGCCCTCAAAGAAGCTCTCCTCCCAGACATAACGCATCGGCGTGTGGCAGTAGCAGACATGCAATGCACCCGGGGGAGTGCGCACGTTCTTGGCACAGGCGTGGTTGCTGGAAATGATCAGGTCAAAGCCGGAGAGGTCGAAGGAGCGGTAAGCATGGTCCATCAGCGGCAGCAACCTGCGGTAGTGGTGGTGGGCTCCCGGAAAGCGACTGAGGTACGAGGCGTGCACCGGGCGCTCGGTGATCTGCGCCGGCCACGGCTCGGGGTTGTAGATCGAGGTGAACAGCTCTGCTTGCGGGAACATCTCCAGCAGCTCCACCACCACCTGCTCAGAGCCTCCGGGGATTGTCAGCCACTCGTGGACGACCGCCACGCGCGGGAAGCGCGTCCGCAACTCGTCGATCAGATCCTCACTCAAAGGGAGCTCTTGGACGACGCTTGCTAGCCGGGTGCGCTTGGCTTGCGGATCGCCACGATCGTCTGGCGGAAATGCGCGCGCAGCCGCGGCGCGCGGGCGGCCAGCCACTCGTCGGCGCGATCGCACGCGCGCAGCAGGGCGTTGTCCGGGCCCAGCGGCAGCGATGAAGTGACGATCGCCGCGGGGAAGGTGAGGTAGTTGACCGGGTACAGCTCAATCGAGGGGTAATGCTCGCGCAGCCAGCGCAGATCGCTGTTCATGAACGACTGCTCGTCGGGTGTGTGCGCGGCCGCAATCAGCCGCGAGTACAGACGAACCAGCAGATTCTCGCCCTGGGGCTCCATGAACAACATCGCCCCTCCGGGCGCCAGGTGCTCTGCGTAGAGGCGCGGCAGGGCGCCACGGTAGTCGATGTGGTGCAGGATCGAGCGTCCGAAGATGCACCCGAACTCCCCCTCCAGCTCGCGTGTGACGTCCCCCAAGCGGAACTCCAACCGCCCCGGCTGAGCGCGCTCCTCGGCGCGCACGATCGCCGCCTGCGAGATATCGATGCCGAGCACGTACGCCGCCCCCATGTCGAGCAGCCTCACTGAGCTCGCGCCCTCGCCACAGCCCATGTCGAGCACCCGCTTGCCGGCGACCGCCGCTCGCGTCAGCGCATCGAAGCGACGCTCGGCACGGCGCGTGTTGGGACTCTGAAAGACGTGTGGGAAGCGACCGTGCCAAGTGACCATCGCCTCCTCGACGCCATGCTCGTCATAGGCTTCGCGCTCGCGCCGGGCGCGCTCAATATCAACGCCGGACGCCGTCTGCGAGGAGCTCGCCTCCGCCACGCCGCCGACTGTAGCAAGCGCCGGCGCCCACCGACCGTCCTAGCGCGCCGCGCAGCTTCAGGTGTCGTGCCATGGCGTATCCGGCCACCATTATCTGAGCACCCTGGGATCATGGCGGCGATGTCGGTTGCGCCATCCGAAGCCCCTCGCCTGCGCGGACGCGACATCGTGTGCGTCGGGTTCGCCGACTGGGAGACCGACCTGTGGACCAACCAGCAGCACCTGATGTCGCGCCTGGCGCGCGAGAACCGGGTGTTGTTCGTCGAGTCGCTCGGCCTGCGCCGCCCGCAGTTGGCGGGGCGCGATCTCGCGCGGATCGCACGCAGGCTGGGCAAGGGCCTGCGGCCCCCGCGTGCGGTGGACGGCCTGCACGTGCTCTCGCCACTGGTGCTGCCGCTGCACAGCCACGCCGCCGCGCGCGCGCTCAACCGCCGATTGCTGCGTGCACAGGCGCGCCGTGCCACGCGACACCTGAGGATCGCGCGACCGATTCTGTGGGCCTACGTACCTCAGGCGGAGGCGCTGATCGAGACGCTCGACCCCGAACTGGTTGTCTACCACTGCGTCGACGACGCCGCCGCGGTGGAGGGCATCGACGCCGCCAGCTTCCGCGCCACCGAGCGGCACTTTGTCGCGCAAGCCGACCTTGTGTTGGCGAGCGCCCCCGCGCTGGCGGCGCGCATGCGGGAGCTTGCGGGGAACGTGCTGTACGCCCCCAACGTCGCCGACACCGCCCTGTTCGCGCGCGCGCTCGAGCCGGCCCAATCCGCCCCTGGAGCGCCTGTCTCTAATCGAGCCGGCCCAGGCCAAGCCCACCTGCTTCGGCCGAACCCGCCCGCCGTCGAGCCGGATCCTGCGGTGGTGGCCCTGCCGCGGCCGCGCATCGTCTTCACCGGGGCGATCGTCGCCACCAAGCTCGATGTGCCGCTGCTCGCCGCGCTCGCACGCGCGCGGCCCGAGTGGTCGTTCGCGCTGGTCGGGCCGGTCGGTCCCGGCGATCCCCGCACCGATGTTTCAGCGTTGCGGCAGCTGCCCAACATTCATCTGCTGGGACCACGCACCTACACGCAGCTGCCCGATGTGCTGCGAGCGGCCGATGCGGGATTGATCCCCTACGCGCGCAACTCGATCACCGAGAGCGTCTTTCCGATGAAGGTCTACGAGTATCTTGCCGCCGGCCTGCCCGTCGTAGCCACGCCGCTGCCGGCGCTGGCGGATATCGCCGAAGTCGCCACCGCCGCCGACGCCGACGGCATCGCGCGCTTGCTGGAGGACGCGATCGCCGGCGACACGCCCGAGCGGCGCATCGCGCGTTCGCGCGCCGCCGCCGCACACTCGTGGGAGCGGCGCCTGGAGGAAATCGCCGCCGCGGTCGAGGCCTTGGCGGCCAAACCAGGCCGCGGTAGGGGAGGCAAGTCTTGAGTGGCGAGGAGTGCCCGAGAGACCTGCTCGTCAGCACCCACACCCCCCTGCTGAGATCGGGGCGCGCGCTACGCACTTACGGGGTCGCCCGCGCACTCGCGGCAAATGGGGGCTTGGACCTGCTCTACGCACGCTTCGAGGGAGATACGCCCGACACCGCGTTCCGTGCGATACCGGGAATCGAGCTGCACGAGGTCGTTCCCTCTCGCGGCGCGCGACGCCTGCTGGCGTATGCGGCCGCTCGCTTGGCGGGTGTGCCCGGAGAGATCGCCCGCGGTGTCTCACCCGAGCTGGCCGCGGAGACGGCCCGCCTCGCTGGAGCCCCCAACCGTGGGCGCGTGATCGCCGATGGCCCAGTGGCGGCCGCGGCGCTTGCTCGCCTGGCGCGCCAACGGCCGGTGGTGTACAACGCCCACAACTTCGAGTCCGGCTTCCGCCATGAGCTTGGCGACGGACGCGCGATGGGCGGCGCGCGCGCACTGCGCTCCTTCGAGCGCGGAGTGCTTGCGCGTGCCGCCGAGTCGTGGATGGCCAGCGAGGCCGACATGGCGGCGGCACGCGCACTGTGCCCGGCGGCGCGGCTGCGGTACGTGCCCAACGTCGTGGACGTCGCGGCGATCGCTCCAGTCGTCCCCCCCACAGGAGAACGGCGAGCGACCTTCGTGGCCAACTTCGCCTACGAGCCCAACCGCAACGGCCTTCGCTTCCTGCTCGACGAGGTGCTTCCGCTGGTGTGGCGCGAGTTGCCCGACGCAAAGCTCGCGCTGGTGGGTGCCGGCCTGACGCTTGCCGAGGACTCCCGCGTCAAGGCGCTCGGCCGCGTCGAGGCGCTCGGCTTCGTCGAGGATCTGGACGCCGCTTACGCGCGCGCTTGCTGCGCGGTGGTGCCCCTGCTGCAGGGGGGCGGCACACCGCTGAAGTTGATCGAGGCGCTCGCCCACGGCCTGCCCGTTATCGCCACCCCGCGCGCCGTTGCGGGCTTGGCGGTAGGCGACGGCGAGCACCTCCTGGTTGCCGGCGACGCTCAAGCGTTTGCCGACACCCTCGTGCGTGTGCTGCGCGACGGAGCGGGCGAGCTCGGCAATCGGGGACGGGAGCTTGTTGCCGAGCGCTACTCGATCGAGGCGCTTACGCGCTTGCTGGCGAGGTAACTTCAGTGATCCTTCTTCAGTGATCCTTCACCCATCGCGACTGCGCTCCGCCGCCGCGAGAAAGTCCCCCCAGGGGGCAGCGTACGGCGCGAGCGCGTCAGCTAGCCGTTCGAGCTCACGCCACCCCGCGTCGGCCTCCCAACCCCAGTGCAATACCACCGGCAGCCATAATCCCCGGGCCTGCTCGAGCGCGCGCGGCAGCGCCTCGAGCACCTCGGCGGCGTGGCCATAAAAGGGGGCATAAGAGGGCAGGTAAACGATCTCTCCACGCCACTGCGGAGTACGCTGGAAGCCTAGCTTTCCGATCGACTCAGGGCCCCCGCAGACCACCGCGAAGCGTTCCGCGAGCCACGGTAGCTGGCGCGCGTCGAAGCGGTTGTAGGGAGGCACGAAGACGCTGGTGGCAATGCCGTGCTCGGCTAGTTCCGCCAGTGCCTCGTCCAGCAGCCGCTCGGTCGACTCGCGCGTGAGCCCACACAACTCCGAGTGGCGGCGGGGGGAGACGAAGCGCGTGCGATGAGTGCGACCGTGCAGCGCGAAGGTGACCTGCTCCCCAGCGAGGCGCCGCAATAGCGCCACCTCCTCCGCCTCAAGCCCCCGCGAGCCGGCGTCGGTGGGAGCGAGCGGAGCGTGACTCACCCGTGGTGTGACCGCCAGCAGGTAGGGCACTCCAGCATTCGCCAGAATCTCGTGGAAGCGCGTGAAGCGCTCGGCTCCGAAGCGTTGCGCCTGATCCCAGGCTTGGAAGTGGGGGAACTCGTCGACGCGCAACAGGATCCGCGGGGCAGTCTCGCCAACCCGCCCGAGCACCAGCGGGGCAGCCACGCCAACCCGCCCGAGGACCCGGCGTCGAGCGGCGCGCGGCGGACCGATCACGGTGCGCTCGAACGGCAGGCCGCCGAGCTTGTGGAGCACCTGCTGGCCGAAGCGCACCGGTAGCGCGGGCACGCGGCGGACATGCAGCGCACCGCGCACCGCGCGGTCGGTCATGGCGGCGTCAAGCGCCCCAGGGGTGAGCGCCCCGACAGCCAGCTCGGCGTCGAACAGCAAGCGGGCGTTGCGCCTCTCGGCCTTGCTGCGCCAACCTTCGCGAGACAGTCGGCGTGCTCTCACGGTGGCCCTCACTGAGCGCGAGCCTACCGGTCCCCGCCAGCTCCCCTACCGGTCCTCGCCGCCTCCGGACGGACATCCGTCCAGGTGATCCGCAGGCGCTCACTGACGCGCCCAACGGACCCGAAAGATTCCTTGCAGACCTGAAGAAAGAAGCAGGAGCGGCACCGAAACCGCTCACCGGCCGCGCCACTGCACCCCGCAAATCCCGACAAGGGCACACCCGCCGCGAGGCGGGCTCGCAAAGCCAGGGGTCTCCCGCAGACAGCCCGGCCATCGAAGGAGACAGCGATGAGCACCATCCAGCCGCATACCCGCTGGGTGTCAAGAGGGCTAATGGCCGTTGTAAGCGTGTCCGTCTGCATGCTTCTATTTGCGACGGGCACTCGTGCGGCCGCCCCCAACGCCTCACCGCTCGCAAACAGCTCAGCCACCTCCCAGCTTGCGACGGCACGCACCGCGGCGGTCCGCACGCTCGCGTCGCGCACCCGCGCACTACGCACATGCCAGCGCATCCATCCCGGACATTGCGCGGCCGACAGGCGTGCAATCAAGCGCGCCGCCAGGCGCGCCGCGACGCTCGGGCGTTCGGCGAGGTTTGGTCGCGGCTCCTCCGGGCGCGGCTCAACCAGCCGCAGATCCGCCGCCCGCAGATCCGCCACCGGCACCTCAGCCGCTCCCACGACCACCGTCGCGGGAGCAACGTCGTCCAGCACCTCCGTGGCCGCCAACGCGGGGGCCGCCAGCCCGGGGGCCACCAGCTCCGGGGCCGCCAACTTCGGAGCCGGTTCCAACAGCTCCGAATCGGTCCTCCCACCGTCCGCCACGGGTAGCCCCACACCCATCCTGGAAGCTCCCGCACCGTCAACATCGCACTTCGAACCGGGCATCAACTCGGGCTGGAACCAGACATGGGACGTTCCAGGCGCCGCTCAGCTCGGCGCGAAGCTGGTACGTCTGGACATGAACATCGAACAAACACCGCAGGAACTGGAATCGATCATCGGCGCATACGCGGCCAGGGGCATCCGCGTGATGCCGTTGGCCGACTTCCACGGCACGCTTCCGACCCCCGCGGAGGCGCAGAACCTCGCGACCTGGGCAGCGACCTTCGGGCCTGGCGGCACCTACTGGGCCAGCCACACAGGCGGTCAGTTCGCTGTCCACTCGATCGAATTCGGGAACGAGACGAGCTACAGCTACCAGTACAGCAATGACACGGACGCCGGCTATGCCAGTCGCGCACAAACCTACGCATTGCGCTTCGCGGAAGCCGCAACCGCAATCCGCTCGGCGAACCCCGGCGTCGGCCTGCTCGCACAGGGTGACGCGGGCAACGCAGGCTCGCTGTGGGTGGAAAACATGTTCAAAGCCGTACCCAACCTCGGCCAGCTGGTTGCGGGATGGACGATCCATCCTTACGGCCCGGGCTGGCGCCCAAGGCTGGAAGAGCTGATCGAGGAAACCGCCGCGCAGGGCGCGCCATCCACAATCCCGATCGACATCACAGAGTGGGGTCTTGCGACGGACAACGGGCGCTGCCTGACTGAAAACTACGGCTGGAGCCCGTGCATGACCTACGACGAAGCCGGCGAAACGTTGACCCGTACCGTCACGGAAATGCAAGCAATGCTCGGCGGCAGGCTTGGCATGTTCCTGCTCTACCAGATCCGCGACCAGCAGCTGACCAGCGCATCCAACGAACGGGAAGCCTACTTCGGAGCGTTGCAGCACGAACTGCAGCCGAAGGGCGCCTTCACTTCCGCGGTCGAGGAAATGCTCGCCTCCTGATCGCACCCTCGCCTGCAACGTGAGCACATCAACCGACATATAATCGCCTTCGTGGGCACCCGCGTCACGCCTCGGACGCACACACCCGGCGTCCTAGCTTCAGAGCCCGCCACTCGCGGCATCCGGGCAGCGGGCTTGCGGAGACCAAGGCCCCTCGAGCTCGTCATCGCGCTGACGGTACTCGCGGCGGCGCTGCGATTTGCCACGTTGAACGTGCAAAGCATCTGGCTTGACGAGGCAGCCACCCTGACCCTCGTGCACCGTGGGTTCGGAGGGATGCTGTCGCATCTGTCCACCAGCGAGTCGGCACCGCCCCTCTATTACATACTCGTCTGGACGTGGACGAAGATATTTGGCGCCGGTCCGCTCGGCTTTCGCTCCTTCTCAGCGCTCGTGGGCACGCTTACAATCCCCGTGCTGTACCTGGCGGGACGGACCGTATCCACGCGTGTGGGATTGTGGGCGGCAGCGCTCGCGACAGTTAATCCGGCGATGTACTACTACTCGCAGGAGGCCCGTTGCTATGCGCTGTTGATCCTCTTCGGAGCGGTGGCCTTCGTCCTGTGGCAGCGCGCGCTGCAAACTCCCGACACGCGGCACCTGGCACTGTGGGCGGGCGCGTCGAGTCTCGCCCTGCTCACGCACTACTTCGCCGCCTTCCTGTTCATTCCCGAGGCGATCGTCCTCGCCAAACGTACGGGCTGGCGGCGCCTGCTGGCGCCAGCTGGGGCGGTGCTATGCGTAGGGATCGCGCTGACGCCGTTGGCGCTGAGCCAGCGCGCCGACGGAAACACCAACTGGATCGAAGACGCGTCGCTCGCATCCAGGGTCGGCGAGACAGCCAAGCAGTTTGTCGTCGGGGTATACGGCCCACTCGAGATCCTCTCGGCGGCGATCGTCGGCCTGCTGGCAGCCGGCGCGTTGTGGCTGCTGCGTACGCGCGGCGACGCGCGGGAACGCCGGCTCGCCCGCGGCGTCGCGCTCGTCGCCGTCACCGGGATTGCCCTGCCCCTGCTGCTGGCACTCACGCACCTGGTGGACGTCTTCGACGGACGCAACGTAATCGCGGCCTGGGTGCCGTGGGCCGTGCTGATCGCCGCCGGCCTGGGCGCGCGGAGCGCGGGGCGCACCGGTCTCCTGCTGGGCACAGGCATCTGCGTCATATCCCTGGCGGTGATCGCGGGCATCAACCTGCTGCCGGCATATCAGCGCGATAACTGGCGCGGCGCCGCTCAGGCATTGCCCGCGCCGGCAGGCAAGCGAGTGATCGTCGGCGAACGGTACGCCTCGATCCCGCTGTCGATCTACCTGTCCGGCGTTCACACCTTCTCCGGGTCGCGGACAGCTACGGAGGAACTCGACTTCGTCGCGCTTCGCACACAACGCTCGGGCCGCTCGCCCCTGCCCCCCAGCGTCCCCACCGAACCGCCACCGGGCTTTCACTTGGCCGGCGTGCACACGACCGCAAGCTATGCGATCTCGCGATTCCTCAGCCCGCGAGCAACGAGTGTGTCGGTTAAGACGCTGCGCAATATTCTCAAACAACCGTCGGCGGAAATCATGCTGCAGCAGGCGCCCTTGCGCTGAGCCGAGCAGGCTACAAAATATGCAAATCGATCGACCATGACCCAATGACTCGCCTGCGCAATGCGCTGTGCGCGCCGCTGCTGATCCCTCTGCTATTCACCGATCAGCGGGAAACGATCCACGCAGACGTACGCAGATGGAATGAGGTGCTCGCCAATCAAGGCCCACTTCCCCTGCTGAGAATGCGGGAGTTTCGCAGCCTCTATCTCTATCGTCTACGCAATGGCAGCAAAGCGCCCTACCTGTTGAGTCGCCTGCTGAGTTGCATCTATCGTCCCGAGTCCACACTGCATCTGCTCGCCGAGTCGATCGGCCCCGGACTCTTCATTCAGCACGGTTTCGCAACCATCGTCATCGCCGAGCGCCTGGGCGCCAACTGCTGGATCAATCAGCAGGTCACAATCGGGTTCAAGGACAGAACCGGCTGCCCCACGCTCGGAGACGATGTAACTGTGCACGCCGGCGCGAAGATCGTCGGCCACATCACGATCGGATCCGGCAGCACGGTGGGAGCCAATGCAGTGGTGATCAAGGACATGCCACCAGAGCACACCGCCGTAGGGGTGCCGGCACGCTATATACCGAAGGCTCCGTCACGCTCGGTGAGCACCCTCGGCGGTACGAGCTGAGCGCGCAGCTGAGCGCGCCAGCAACGCGAGCAGACCGATCTGCGTCGCAAATAGCACCGTGAAGCGTGCTTCCACGCCGGTGAAGCTCGCGGTCGTGTCGATCACAACGAGGCCGGCGATGCCGCAGAGCGACGCCAACCCGAAGGCCCGCAGCATCGGCTCCGGACTGCGCCGCCACACCTGCCACGCGAGCACCATGCTGCCAAGCATGATGCCCACGTAGGCGCATACTCCGAGCACCCCGAGCTTGAGCCAATACCACAGTGCCGCAAAGTGCACATACTGGCGGCCTTCTTCGTGTTCGACCGAGAGCGGCCGCGTCGTGGCGGCCCATGGAATCGTCATCCCCAGACCGGTGATCGGGTGTTCTTCGATCTCGCTGATCACGTTCGCGCGCTCATCCAGCCGGTAGCTGTCCTGCACGTTGGTTTCCACCTTCGAGGGGGTGAGCGAAGTGGCACGCTTGACGATCGGCAGTTGCGACTGGAAGTTGATCGCTCCCAGCAGCCAGATCGCGCCCGCCACCACCAGGCCGGCGGGCACAAGCAGACGCCTGCCGGACGAGGAGGTTCCCAGCAGCAGCACGAGCAGCACGCCGACGACGGTCGCAATCCAGAAGGAGCGCCGGTAGGAGAGCACGAGGCAGGCGATCAACAACGGGCTGCCGAGCAGCATCCAGAGCGGCGGCTTCAGTCGCGCCACAGCGGCGGCGAGCACCACGAACAGGGCGATCATGATCAGCCAGTTGGATGCCGGTTCGTAGTAGGTCAGCGTGGCGGTGCCTTCGACGGTTTGCCCATAGTGGCCGGCGACCTCTACCAAGCCCAGTCCCGCCTTCACGATCGCTAGCGCCATCGCGCCCGTGAGCAGCACCGCGATCTGGCGGCGATCGAGGTCGAGATTGGCGACCGCGAGCGACAGCAGCAGCAGGTAGGCGAGCACGTGCTCGGATATCGCCGCGAAGCGGATGCTCGCCCCGTTGGCGTGACCTGTCACCACGCCCGCCACCATCGCGAGCGCCAGCAGCGCGAGCGGCAGTGCAAGCGGCCGCGGCAGCCACAGCGGTCGGCGACGGCGCATTAGGTCGACACCGACCGACACGACCGCCACCGCCACCAACATGTCGAGCAGCGAGACGTACTTGTAAACCTGCGTATACAGGTGCGAGGTGAATGTCAGAATCCCGAAAGTCGGCCCCTCGCAGAGGATTGTGAGCACGACCAGCAGCGTCACCGCCAGCAGCGGCCTGGAGAGGAGAATGCCGACCAGCACAAGCCCCAGCGGAACCAGCAGACCGGCCGTGCCCAACTTGTGCACGCCGCCAAAGGCCAGCAGGGCGGTGATCAGCAAGGCGGCGAGCGCGATCGACAGCTCGCGGACGGCCGCCGCGGGGACTCGCAGCCGCCGTGCGACGATCACCGCCATCTCACACCCGAAGTCGTGAGGACTCAGCGTCCTCCCGCGGGCGCGAGGGCGCTGTGCTACCGGCGTCAAGCGTGGGAGCGTTGCCGTGGTAAGAGTCGTAGCCATAGCGGCTCGCATCGCGCAGACCGGCGACGACGACCCCCACCGGCTCGACCACGTGACGATCGAGGATGGCCCGCGCGCGGCGCACCTCATCGCGCGTGACTCGATCGATCCGGGCGACGATCAGAGCGGCGTGGATGGCCTGCGTGCTGAGCAGCACGTGCGTGTCGGCGACGGGGTTCAACGGCGGTGCGTCAACGATCACGATGCCCTCGTCGGTGGTGAGCTCCGAGATGATCTCGCCGATGCGAGGCGACCCGAGCAGCTCCGAGGGATTGTGGGGGATCCGCCCCGCGGGCAGGACGAGCAAGTTGGGAACGTCCGGCAGCGGCGCCATCAGCAGGTCCGCGAGCGCCGCACGGCCGGTTAGCGCCGCGGTGAGCCCGTTGCCGTCGCTGAAGCCGAAGTGCTGCGCGAACGTCGGGCGACGCAGGTCAAGCTCGACCAGGACTGTGCGCCGTCCTGTCAGCGCAATTGCGTGCGCGAGATCGACGGCGATCGTGGTCTTACCCTCGCTCGATACGGCGCTGGTTAGCAGCAGCGTCTCCAGCGGCCGTGCGACGGCGGCGAAATCGAGGGCGCTGCGCAAAATGCGATAGGGCTCCAGCTGCTCGGTGCGCTGCTCGGCGAGCGGCAGACGAAAGGCGCCTTGCGGGACGCTGGCCAGCGCCGGCAGTCGGTACTCCCGTTCAACCTCCTCGATCGTCTTGATGCTCCGGTCAAGCGACTCCAGCAGGAATACGACCGAAAACGCGAGCGCCAGCCCGACCAGCAGGCCGATGGCGATAGTCGTCGACAGGCTGGTGCCGGTAGGCGCCGAGGGAGGCGTGGCCTGCCCAATCAGGTTCGCCCCTCCCCCAGCCACCGCCTGCAGCTCGCTGAGGCGCTGCAGCGACTGTTGCAGCGTCGCTCGTTCAGCCGAGCCGGCGGGCAGCGCGGCAACCTGCTGCTGGAGCTTGCTCTGCGCCGTGGCGATGCCGGCGAGCTCCGAGCGCGCCTTGAAGGCGATGTACTGTTCGGCGAAGACATTGGCAAGGCGCGCCGCATACGCAGGATCGCCCGAGGACGCCACGACATTCAGGACATCGGCGGTGGGCGCCGCTTCGACCTTAACCTGGCTCAGCAGTTCGCTGGCGCTGGCCTTGGTGTGAAGCTGCTGGCGTGCCGCCTGCGCCACTTCCGCGGAGTGTGCGACGAGCACTTCCGTGTTGGCTTCGCGCTGCGGTTCGGTGCTGCTGGAGGGAAAGATCTGCAGCGCGGCGTCGGGCAGCGTGGTGCTCTGAAAGGCGACGCTGGCAGTGGCCGAGTAGGACTTCGCTTTGCGCTCGTGACTGGCCACCAGCACCGCGACGCACGCCACCACGATCGCCACAACAATCGGCCAGCGGCGTCGCAGCACCGCCAGTGCGCTCGATAGGCTTTCGCTCTCGCGAGCACGCTCGAAGCGATCGGAGGCACTCATGCGACCCACCCGCGACGGATGAGTGGGAAGCTGGTCAGGGCAGCGGCCTTCACGACCCTGTGTTTATCGTCCCGTGGCGGCCGCAACTTGAGGACACGCACCGCGGTGGACCACGCGGCAGACGAAAGCTGCATCAGCGCTATAGTACCGCCGCGAGACGGTGCCGGGGTCCGGCAATGCAGCCAAGCGTAGGTTGTCTGCGTGAGCCACAGCCGACTCCCCTGATCGGATTTTTGCCCGCGGCCAGCAGGAGTCATTTTGCCCGAGGCCAGTATGAGTCAAATACGTGACGCAGGCGCGTCTTTGCTGCGACGCTCGGCGCGGGCAACGGCGATCCGCCTGGGTCGCCAGCAGCAGGCGCAGGAGCTGCTCGGACGCCTCCGTGAGGCCCGACTTGCATTCCAACCACAGGCCCAACGCGCGCGACGCGACGAGCAGGCGATGGAGGTCGTCCTCGCGGCGACCCTACGCGCGAGCTCCAACGCGATCGACGTGGGCGCCAACAGAGGTGCGCTGCTCGAGTCGATCCTGCGAGTGGCACCCTTTGGCCGGCATATCGCGTACGAGCCAATCCCCGCTCTGTACGAGCACCTGGTGGCAAGCTTCCCGCAGGTGGACGTGCGCTGCGCGGCACTGTCCGATGCCGATGGCGGCGCCGAATTCGCGCACGTCGTCAACGCTCCCGCCTACAGCGGGCTGCGACAGCGCACCGATCTTCCCGATGACATCGGCGAGGTCAAGCGCATCTCGGTTCGCACCGAGCGTTTGGACGATGCCCTGGAGGCGACGTACGTACCAGCGTTGGTGAAGATCGATGTCGAGGGCGCCGAGCTGCACGTCCTGCGAGGAGCGGTGCAGACCCTGGAGCGCCACCGTCCGTTCGTGCTGTTCGAGCACGGAGCCGGTGGCGCCGACCTGTATGGGTCGCTGCCAACCGAGCTCTTCGATCTGCTCCACGCCGCCGGTCTGCGGCTGTTTGATCTCGATGGCGACGGGCCCTACGATCGCGGCCGCTTCGAGGCGACGTTCACCGAGCCGATCTGGAACTTCCTCGCCGCCCCCGCCTAGGGTCCCGAGTCGCGAATTCGATGGCCAACGAGCTTGCGCGCCCCAACCCGAACGCTCGCGACTGCGTGGTGCAGTACCTCTACGTACATTCGCCCGAGGACGACCTCCTGCAGTATCCGACCAGCCGCGTACGCGCGGGCGCCGGCCGTCTAGCGACGCGCTACATGGAGTGCGCGCTGGTGCAGGCGGCCTCGCTGCGGTTCAACGAAGCCGACTGCGACCTCGCGCTCGTGACCAACCTGAGCGATCCCGCGCTCCTGGGTAGGCACGGAGCAAGGCTGATGGGCAAGCTCGAATCGCTCGGGGTCGAGTTTTTCCACGCCGACTACGCCCACGAGCCACGGGGCCCGATCAGCTGGTTTCACGCCTCGCGTTACGTCTTCGACGCGATCGCCGCCGTTGCGAGGAGCAGCCCTGCGGGCCGGCGCCTGTGGCTGACGGACGTTCGACTGCGTGTGGGTGCGCCCATCCGAGGTTCTCGCGGCGCTCCCACACCCCGGCACGATCGGCTGCATCCACCTGGGTTACGGCATCGACTGGGACTTGAGCGGCAAGACACGCGTCGGATTCGAGGCCTTGAGCGCAGACGGCAGACCGGCCGGCACGCCCGGCACCGAGCCGCATTGGGTGGGCGGCGAGCTGCTGGCGGGAGCGGCCGAGGACCTGCTTGCCCTGGTGGGCGCCTGCGAGGAGATCGATCGCCAGTTGGAGGAGCTTGACTGCGTGCTCGGCACCGAGGAGCAATTGCTCACGCTCGCCGAGGCACTCGGACGTGCTCGCTTCCACGATCTCAGCCGCTTTGGCGCGCGCATCGCAACCGGACCGCGCCACTCGGCTGCCAACCCTCAAGACCCGTGCGCGCTCGGCATATGGCACCTGCCGAGCGAGAAGGGCCTTGGCTTTCGCCGCGCCGCCGGCGCGATCCTGTCCGGCCGCACACGCAGGCTACGACACGATCTGAGGGCCCCCGAGCGGGCGATGCGCAGATTCAATGTCGGGGGAGGCAAGTGGACACCGCGACGAGTGCGCGACGACAGCTGGCTGGCGGTCAACCGGCTACGCGAAACGACGCTCGGTTCGCTGCGCTCACCACGTCGTAATAGAGCTGTTCGTAGCGACGTGCCATAACCTCGGCGGTGAACCGTGCTTGCGCCGCGGCGCGGGCACGCTCGCCCATGCTCCGCCGCAGCTGCGCATCGGTCAACAACAGCGCAAGGCGATCCCGCAGCGCCCGCTCGTCGCCCGCCGGCACGACAAAGCCGGTCTCTCCGTCGGACACCGCCTCCGCGACACTGCCAACGTCGCTCGCCACAACAGGCAGACCGGCGTGCATCGCCTCGAGAATCACCAGCGGCATTCCCTCCCAGCGTGACGCCAGCGCGAAGATGTCGAAGGTGCCGAGATGACGGCGCGCCTGCTCCACCCAGCCGGTGACAACCAGCCGATCGATGACTTCCAACCGCCGCGCAAGTGCTTCGAGCGGCGCGCGCTCGGGACCGTCGCCAACCAACACGAGCGTCGCCTCCGGCAGGTCCGCAAGGATGCGCACCAGCACGTCGTAACCCTTCTGGTCGGTGAGTCGCCCGAGCGAGCCGATCACAGGGCCGGACATCGGCCTCGGCGCCGACGCCGACGCCGCGGCGAGCGGGGGTACGCCGTTGGGAATCGCGCAAACAGAGTCGCGTGGAAGACCGACGGTCTCCTCAACTAGGCGTGCCGCGCGCTCACCCACGGCGACGTGCGCGTCGAGCCGCCTGGCGAGCGCCCATCTGCCGATGCGCTGCCTGCGCGGGATCGCAACAGAGATCGGCAGGTGATCGACCGCGATCACACCCACGCCGGCGCTCAGCACACCCGCGAGCTCCGCATATCCGCATGCCCACGGCCACGCCTGGTTGGCATGGAGCAAGTCGGGCGAGAAGCGCCGGATCGCGCGCATATGGGCCAACAGCGCCGCACGCGAGCCAGCGCCGGGTGCCAGCTCGACGACGCCCGCGACGGCACTGGGACGGTAGCTGGCAATCGTGCTACCCACCGCCTCGTGGAGCGCCAGCACGCCCACCTCGATCTCTGGGGCGAGCGCCCCAAGCAGGTAGCCGAGCGCGAGCTCGGCGCCGCCGACCTCGCGCGAGTCGGTGTATGCGAGCACCCGCGGCGGGCGGCGGGCGCTCACGCCAGCATGCGCTCGTAGAGCTTCACAACAGGCGCCGCCGCGACCATCGGGGTATGGTGGCGCATGAAGCTTTCGCGCGCTTGGGTGCCGGCCGCGCGGCGGGCGCCCAAGTCGTCGAGCAGCGCCACCGCGGCGTCGGCAATCCGCTCGTCGGCGGTCTCCACGGCGACGCCGGCGCGGCTGCCCAGACCCTCCGCCCCCTCGGGAGTGGTGACGACCGGCAAACCGAGCGCCATCGCCTCCAGTACCTTGATCTTCGCGCCGCTGCCCGCACCCAGGGGATAAAGCAGCAAGCCCAGCTCGCCGAGAAAGCCCGTTGCCGTTGGCACCGAGCCCCGCCACTGCACCCCAGGCAGATCGGGCAGGTCGGGAAACGCCGAGCGTTCCATATCCTCTCCCGCGAGCATCAGCCTGGAGCCCGGCCGACGCTCCAGCACCAACGGCCAAACGCGCGTGATCAAACGCCTGACCGCGCTCTTTGTGGGAGCCCAGCGGGCGGTGCCGATCAAACCCGCCACGGCGTGCTCGAGCGCCGCCGGCGGCGCGTAGTGCACGGGATCGAGCGCCAGCGGCGCCACCTCGACGTGCGCGTGGGGAGCTTTCGCACGCAGCGGGCCGGCAATCTCCTCGGAGTTGGCAACGAGCCAGCGGGCACGCCGGCACGCAAGCATCTCCGAGCGCAGCAGTTCTAGTGCAATCCGACCATCGCGCCGCCACGGCGCCCCGATCGCACGGTCGCGGCTGGTCAGATTGTGAATCTGCACCACCGCCGGAGCGTCGACCAACCCAATGTTGACGGCCGCCTCCGGATCGGAGAAATGCACGATATCGTGCTCGCGAGCGAGAGTGCGAAGCCGTGCAGCGAACAGTCCACGCCTGAAGACGCCGCCCGGCCTCGCCAGGCGATCCAGCCGATCGCGCCCGCGTGAGGGCAGCTCGAGATGCACCACCTCCACGGGCAGATCGGCCGGCGGCGCGGGCGACGGTTGCGGCCGTAGATCCGCCGCCAGCGCGTTGCACTCGATACCTTGCTCGACCAGCCCGCGCACAAGCCCGACCGCGCACCGTGCCGCGGCTCTGCCCTCCAACGTCGGCGGGTATGGCAGGACGATCAGCGCGCGCACGGCCGCGCAAGTATGACGGACCTGGCGATCCGCACGAGAGCACTCACACGCCGCCTGCTCCACGGCGGCGCCGCCGGCGACGCGGGTGAGGCGAAAGGACGGCGCATCGCCTCGAACATCGCGGTGCAGCTAACCACCCGCGCGATCGCGATCGTGGTGAGTATCGTCACCATTTCGCTGACAGCGCGTACGCTCGATCCGGGCGGCTTTGGCGTGCTCACCAGCATGACGGCTTATGTCGGCCTGTTCGGCATCCTCACCGATCTCGGCCTGACCACGGCGGCGCTTCAACGCATGGCGGCGGAGCCTGAGCGTGAGTCGGAGTGGCTCGGAGCGCTGGTGGCACTCCGTCTGCTGATTTCCCTGGTGGTCGCCTTGGTTTGTGCGGTGTCGATCCCACTGCTGCTGAGCAATTCCCACCATGGCCATCTCGTCGGGCTACTCACATCGGTCGGGATTCTCTATTCGACGCCGCAGGCATTGATGGCTGTTTTCCAATCGCGCCTGCGCCCCGGGCTGGAACTCGCTTTCACCGTTTTGCAGAGCTTGCTGTGGCTCGCCATCGTCATCGTGCTCGCGAGTCAGCATGCGTCAGTGGTGGCGTTCGCGGCTGCGAGTGTGGGACTCTTGCTCGTGATCGGCACCGCCCAGGCGCTTACCACGCGCCATCTCGTGCATATCGCCTGGCGCCGCGGCAGGCGCCTGTGGCGTACGCTTGTGCGGCGCGCGGTCCCACTCGGCATCGCCGGCGTGCTGATCACGGTGTACTACCAGATCGACGCCGTACTGCTACTCCAGCTGGCGGGCCCACACGAAGCCGGGATCTATGGCGCCGCATATCGATTCCTCGCCCCCCTGACGCTTGTGCCCGCGGCGGTGATGGCGTCATTCTTTCCGGTGCTCTCCGCGGTTCACCGCGCCGACCCGCAGCGAGTGCGACAGCTCGTGCAGTCCTGCGCCGATTTGATGGGCGTGATCTCCCTGCCGATCTTTGCACTGATGGCGGTGCTGTCGGCGCCGATCGTGCACCTTCTATATGGGCCAGGATATTCGCGCTCGGCCGGCCTGCTGCCGATCCTGATGATCGCCTTCATATCTATCTGCTTTGGCACGCTTGCCGGTTTTATGGCTCCGATTCTCGAACTCCAGTGGCGCCTGGCCCTCTACTCGGGCATCGGAGCTCTCGCCAATGTGGTGCTGAATCTGATCCTGATCCCCCCTTACGGAGCGTATGGCTCGGCGTGGGCGACTGTCGTCACCGAGCTGCTGACGATGATCATGATGCTCGGGACGGGTTTGTGGACGCTGCGCCTGCGACTCTCACCGTGGCTGCTCCTACGCACCGCGGCGCTGGCCGGCGCGATGGCCGGCGCAATGGCACTCGCCGCCCCGCTCGGCCTGGTGCCCGCAGGCGCGATCGGCGTCCTGCTATACGTGATCGGCCTGCCCGTATTGCGCATCGTGAGTCGTGACGAGTTGCTGGCGCTTCGGCGCGACGCACGGAACCCCACCTGAGATGCTCGACGGCGAACTGATCACCGAGCTCGGTGCCTTGGAGAGTCGCCATGCCGAATGGGACGCGCTCGCGGTGATCAACGGACTGCCGCTGATGGCGCCGGCGTGCGTGATGGCCTGGTGGCGCCATCTCGCCCCACCGACGGCGCAGCTACGGGCGATCTTCGTTTGGGACAAGCAGAAGTTAGTAGGTGCCGCGCCCTTCTATATGGATCTCAAGCCAGGTAGACGCCGCGACCTGCGCCTCCCCGGCATCGAGCTTGCAAGTCCTTTGGCTCCATTGGCAGAACGTGGATATGAGGAGCAGGTCGCCGAGACGCTTGCCCACATCGCGAAGCACATCGATCCCTCTCCCGACCTGATTGCCCTCGAGGGCATGACACCGACCTCCAGCTGGGCGTCCGCCTTACAGCGACGCTGGCCCACCCGGATACCTCCGATTGTCTGCCGGTACAACGTGCTCAGCTCCCTCGTCGTGTCGTTGGGCGAGGATTCACTTGATGCGTGGCTGGCTCACAAGAGCTCGCATGCCCGCCATCGCTTGCGTCGCAAAAAAAGACAGTTCGAGGCCGCCGGAGGCACGATTCGCCAATCGACTGCCGCCACCCTGCAAACCGACGTCGATACTTTGCTGCGCCTACATGCAGCACGCTGGAGTAGGCGGGGAGGTTCGCACTTCATCAGCCCAAACCGGGACATGTCTTCATTGCTCAACGAGATTGGGAGGGCGTTGTTGGGCGAAGACCGTTTTCGACTCGTGGTGCTGGAAATCGACGGCAAGCCCATCTGTGCTCAGCTCGCGCTTGCCGCGGGCGGGGAAGTCGTAGGCATCAACGGCGGCTGGGATGAGCAGTGGGCGCGCCTGAGTCCAACGGTCATCGCCATCCTCCACTTAATTGAGCAAGCGCTGATCAGCGGCGATCATCGCATGAATCTAGGGCCGGGTGAGCAGCAGTACAAGCAGGCCCTGGCCGACGAGAGCGATGCGGTCGCGTGGACGGTATTGATGCCACCGGCGGCGCGACTGCCGCTGACATGCACGCGCACCGCACCGATGCTCGCGCGGACCGGCCTACGCAACGCAATCAGACGCAGAACATCCGACGAGCAGCTCGAGCGCTATCGCAAGCTACGTCTTCAGTTGATGCAAATCTCCCGCCGGTAATCCAGTCGCCGGCGGCTCTTTAATGTCCGATCCACATCGCAAGCAGACATCGACCGGGAGCGACAAGATGAATCGCCTATATCGAGTGACCCGCGAAGGAGCAGGCCGCTTGGCGGCATTGCCGTCGCTGATCGTGTTCCTGCTGGACACCGACGTCGGTCGCGAGTACGCAGTAGGCCCCACGCAGAAGCTACGCTTGATTCTGAGGTTTGCAAGAAATTCCCGGAGCTTGCATACCCTGAGCAGGGTGCGTGAACATGTCGAGCTTGCCGCGGCGATCCTGCGCGTCCCTGCTCACGTACAGGGAGACATCGTCGAGTGTGGCTGCTACCTGGGAGGCAGCTCTGTCAATCTTTCGCTTGTCTGCGCACTTACGGGACGGCGGCTGGTGATCTGCGACTCCTTCGAAGGCCTACCCAAGCCAAGCGAGCACGACCGCTCGCACATCAATCTTCACAGCGGGCTCACCGACGAGTATTACGAGGGCAGGTTCGCGGCACCGCTCGAGATCGTCAAAGGCAACCTCGATCGTTACGGCGACGCACGGGTGTGTGACTTCGTCGTGGGCTTCTTTGAAGACACACTCACGCAGCTGGATCGCGATGTGGCGATGGCGTTCCTCAACGTCGACCTGATCGATTCGTTACGACCCTGCCTGATCGCCCTTTGGCCGAGACTTCGAGATGGCTGTCGCATGTATGTGCACGAGGCCCGCAGCCTCTCGCTGGTCTCGATCTTCTTCGCCGTCCCGTGGTGGAGTGAGAACTTCGGGGAAGCCCCCCCTGGGTTCGTGGGGGCCGGCACAGGCCTACCACTTACAGCCGTCGTCGGCTCGGAGCTAGGCTACGCCCAGAAGGGCACGCACATCGCGGTTCCCGCGAGCTGAGCAAGCGCAACCATCTCGCTGAGTTGCCCGCAACGCGGGCTTGTCACGCAACCCCATCGCCGCATCGCGGGCTTGTCACGCAACCCCATCGCCACATCGCGGGCTGTCACGCAACCTCATCGCAACCGCGCTTCAGCCCTTGTGAGCGACAGTTACGGGACTTGGCGTAGCCCGCACGACCGCGGCCGGTGGCACATCGTCGACCACGATCGCCCCCGCGCCGATAACAGCGTTCTCACCGATTGTCAAAGTGCGCCCGAACGGACACATGACGATTGCATGAGCGCCGATCACAGCCCCACGACCGACGCGTACACCCGTATCTCCAGGTGCTCGCTTGTCGTTGCTGGAGCCGATCGTCGCGTACTGCCAGATCTGGACCCAGTCACCAAGTACAGTGCTGCCGTGGATCACGACCCCGAGACCTCGGTGCGCGAAGTTGACGTGCCCTTCGAGCCGCACCTCGGGCTCCAGGATCGCCCCGAAGCCGAGGAAAATGAGCGTCTTGAAGCAGCGCGCACCTAACCGGAAGCGATGACGGTGACACCACATACTCAGCTTCCACAGGCGCAGGGCGAGCACAGTCCGGGCAACGTACCACCATGGCCACACGTGATCGTGCTTGATCCCTACAACTCGGGGCTTGCCGCGGCGCGGTGCATGGTGCGGATGGGCGCGCGGGTGACGGTGGTGGAGGAGGAGATGGTTGTCGGTCGCAGTCGCAAAGTGCATGGCATCGTGGCGCCTTTTCGGGCGGACGGCGGGCAGTGGCTGCAGACGCTGCAGCAGATCGCCGCCACTTCGACGGAGTGTGTTGCGCTGACGGGCACGGATCGTGGCAGCGCCTGGTTGGTCGGTGTCGCCGACCGGCTGCCGTCCAATTTGCGCATTTTCGAGCACGCAGGCAGCGCGCACCTCGCGCTGATGGATAAGACCCGAGCCGACCAGATCGCACGGGCGGCCGGCGTGCAAGTACCGTGGACTGGGCGCGTCAGCAGCGGCGAGGAGTTGGCGCAGGTGGCAGCACAGGCGCCATGGCCGTGCGTGGTCAAGCCGGCGCTTTCGCACGAGTGGCGCTCCCGCTACGGTTCGGCGCGAGCGCTGCTCGCGCGCGACGCGGACGAGGCAGCGGACTTGCTGCGCAGGCCACTCGGCGATGGCTTGGAGATGCTGCTGAGCCAATACATCCCCGGTGGCGACGACGACGTTGAGGAGGCGATCGTCGTCAGGCTCGCCGACGGCAGTTACCCGGTGCGATTTGGTTGCCGCAAGTTACGCCAGTACCCGTCGGGTTTTGGGGAGACCGCCGTCGGTGAATCCTCGCCGCTCCCCGAGACGATGGCACTCGCACAGCGCGTCCTCGATCAGGCTGGCTTCGTCGGCGTAGCGGGCGTGGAGACCAAGCGCCATCCGCAGACGGGCGAGCGCTGGTTCTTGGAGGTGAATGTCCGCATGCCCGGTCAATGGGGACTCGGAGACCTCTGCGGCGCGGCGGCAACGCCACGGCTGATCGCATCCCTTTGTGGACGAGAACTCGACGAGCAGCCGTTGCCACGGCGGCATGTCAGTTTTGTGCAGCCCGACCTCGATCGCCACATCGTGCTCTCCACGTTGCAACGGGCACCCTGGCGAGGCCGGCCCCGTGTGGCATGGCAGTTCCTACGCCCCTACACCAGGGCGCGCGATCTAGGCATGTTCGACCCGCGCGACCCGGGACCGCTGTTAGCCTTGACCGGCCTGTTCCTCGGACGCCGGGCAGCACGCCTCAGAGCCCATCGGAATCGGCTCAACCTCCCCGGTAAACCCCCGGACGGCGGTTGATCGCAAGACGATCGAGCGGGCCGTGCCGGCGAGAGGCCGCTCAAAAACCCCAGCGAAAGATGGGGCGACGGCGACCGAGCACGTGTTGTGTCACTGCTACGCCGGTGTAGGCGGTGCCGACGACAAAGCGCATCGTTGGCCCAAAGCTCTCAGCTGCTGGGGCTCCGATGAAATAGAGACCCGGCACCGAGGACTCCAGGCCACGCCCGAGCAAGGGGGAGCCGTCCTGGATGCGCAACTGTGACCCTAGCTCAGCGGTGATGAAGGGATAGCGAAGCACATCGATTCGGTAGCCGGTTCCGAGCAGCACATGATCGATCAGTCGCTCGGAACCGTCGTCCAAGCGTATGGCCACGCGCTGCTCGCGCACCTGCGCAGCCACCGCACCCCGCCCCAGCGTGAACTTGACGGTGCGCAAACGATCCGGCAGCCAGTCGGCACCAGCTGGGCGAATGCAGCGGTAAGTGAGCGACGCACGCGAGCCGCGGGGAAGGTGACGGATCGCGTCCGGCGCGGCACCGGCCCAACTCGAGAAGGGACCGCCGATGTCGGTTGGCGCGTCGTGCCAGTACACCCCCTTGCGGGCTCGCCAGGAGGGCGGTCCGGGCGGTCGCTTTGGAGGCGGCAGGACAGGCCCGCTTCCGTTCCCAAGCCAGCCATGGTTGAGCCAGTAGATCGCGGGCGTACGCACGATTACCTCCACCTCGGCGGCGCCCGTCTCGGACAGCAGGGCGGCGCTCTCCAGCGCGCTCTGACCGCCGCCGATCACCGCGACCGAACGGCCGGCGAAGGACTCGAGCGGTGGGCTCGCCGAGGTGTGCGAGACGAGCGCATCGCCGACTCCCCGAAAGACTGGATCGATGTTTGCGAACGGCCCCAACCCGGCAGCGACGACCACGTGGCCGGCGACCAACTCCTCGCCGTCGGACAGCCCCACGGCAAAGCCGTCATTGTGGCGTTCGACGCGGGTCACCCGCCGTGGATCGAGATCGGGCGCAGCTCGGGATTGAAACCATTTGCCATAGGCGACGAAGTCCTCGATCGGAAGGTTCTGGGCGAGCTCGCGACCCTGCTCCCGCGCCCAACTGTTGAGCGACAACGTCCCGCGTGGAGAGCCGATGCTACTCGCACGCCTCGGCGAGCGCAACAGCATCCCGCGCGGCATCGTGTCCCGCCAGAACTCGAGTGTCCTACCAAAGATGACGCTTGGCACACCAGCAGCGCGTAGGTGGGCAACCGCCGCCAGGCCGTGCGGGCCGGCGCCGATCACGACGGTGGGGGCTGCGGAGGATCGATGCGAGGGCATGGCTCAGCGCGCCACTCCGAGCGCTCGCTCGACCGCACCCAACGTGCGCTCTGGATCGTGGCTCACGAGTGTGGCGCGACGGGCGACCTCGCCCTCCCTCCTGCACCTCTGCGGGTCGTCGCGGTAGGCGGCGAGCGTGGCGGCAAGCGCACCGGCATCGTGGTGGGGCGAAACGATCGTCCCGCCGCCCGGGGGTATCAATCCCTCCGCTCCCTCGGGGTGAGTCGCGACCACCGGCACACCGACCAGCTGAGCCATCACGATCACGCGCGGCTCACCCTCCGTGGGGCTGGGTGCGAAGACCAGCAGGTCGCACGCCGACAGGAACGCCTCCACGTGTCCGCGTACGTTGGGGGCAAAGCGAACGCGCTCGCCGTACGGCGCGGCACGGGCGCGCAGTGCCTGCTCTTGATCGCCCTCGCCGGCGAGCACCAGCAGTACATCCCCCTCCAGCTGCGCCATTGCGTCGATCACCACATCGTTGCGCTTGCGCCGCTGAAAACGCGAGATACAGCCAACGACGAGAGTCCGCTCGCCCGCCCCCCACTCATCTCGCAGCGACACGCGCGCGACCGGGTCGGGCTTGACGTTCTCGACATCGACGAGGTTGGGGACCACCTCGACCTTGACGGCGGGGACACCAGCCTGCACGACCGTGCGCTTGGTACCACTCGAGACCGCCACGATCCGACGCGCACGCCGGGCGGCGAGCGCGTACAGCCGGCGCGGGATCCCATGACTAAACGCCTGCGGCACCTTTCCCCACTCAGCCCAAACGATCTCGCCCGTGAGGAATGAGGGCAACAACGAGCAGAGCAACTGCTCCTTCTTGAAGTGCAGGAACGTCACCCCGACCGGGCGCTCGGCGCGGAGCGCGCGCGCGAGGCGCCACAGCACCAGCGGACTGAGCAGCACGACCTTTTTGAAGCTGCGGTAGGCGAGCTTGGGACCAAGATCGATCGCCTGCACCCTCACGTTCAAGCCGGTGGCGATATCAGGCACGTTGGTGAGCAGCACCACATCGTGCCCCCTGCCGGCGAGCGCCTCCAGCAGGTCAACGTTCGCGTACTCGGCGCCACCTCGTTCGTTCGTGGTCTGGATCGAGACGATGCGGTTGCCGGACACGCGCCAGCCATAGTATCCGCCACAGTGACCGTCGCCGGCCGCCGCCGCGACCACTCCCGACTCAATGAACACTCATGAGCCAGCTCCAAAATCGACATCCACGGCGGCTCGAGCGTTGCAGACCATCGTCGTCGAAGACCCCGAGGCGCTTGCCCCTCACTTGGCGGCATGGGACGCGCTGGCGATCCTGCAACGCCGGCCCTTCTGCGCTCCCGCGTGGATGCTGTCCTGGTGGCACGAGGCGCGCACCGGTGACGCACGCCTGCGGGTAGTGCTCGCCCTCGACGAGCAGGGACTCGCCGGGGTCGGACCATTCTTTGCACAGGTCGGAGTGCTGGGGCTAGTCGAGATGCGTCTGCTTGCGAGCGGGTTCTGCCACCGGATTGGGCCATTGGCGAGACCTGGCAGCGAGCAGGCCGTGGCAGCGGCACTGGCGGTGGCGCTAGCCGGAATGACTCCCTCTCCCGCTAGCGTCGTGTTCGAGGGCATCGACGCAGCCGACCTGTGGCCGGAGCTGATCGCCGGCGCCTGGCCCTCGGCCAGGCGGCCGCGTCTGCGCACCGATGCGAGCATGGACGCGCCGATCGTCGACATGGGAGATTCCTACGACGCGTGGCTTGACTCGCGCGACCGACGCTTCCGCAAGGAGGTGCGGCGTACGGCGCGGCGTATGCAAGAGGCCGGCGTACAGAGCCGCCTATCCCACGATGCGGAGGCGATCGATGCGTTGGTGAGCCTGCATCGTGCACGCTGGGCCGGGCGTGGAGGGTCGAACGTCGGAGCGGGCGCGGGGCGCGTGATCCTTGGCGCGGCCCAACAGCTCAACGACAGCCGCCGTTTGACCGTGGCACTGCTGGAGGCGCCGGGTGGGCCGGTGGCGGCGGAGCTCGTGCTGCAGGTCGGTGACACAGCCACCTTCTGGGGTGGCGGTTTTGACCCACGGTGGGCGCGTAACGCCCCCGGCACCCAGGCGATCCTGCTCGCGCTGCGCACGCTCGCGGCGGCAGGCGCACGGACCGCGGACCTCGGGGGTGGAGCTCACGAGTACAAGCAGCGCCTCGCCAATGGCGACAACCCCCTGGTGTGGCGGACGCTATTCCCGCTCGGCGGTCGCTATCCGCTAATGCGCGCCCGCCTTGTGCCCAAGCACGTGACGGTCGCGCTGCGGCGCCAGGTCAATCGCCTTCCGCTCACCCAACGCGAGCGGCTCAAGCGCCTGCGGCGCCGCGCGGGAGACAGACGGTGACAGCAACCCCCAGACGGTTGCTGTTGGTCGAGGAGGGTGGCATCGGCGGCGTGGCCAACTACACGGCCGAGCTGGCCAGCGCCGTGGCCCAAGCGGGCTGGGATGTGCATTTGGCGACCGGCAGCGACCACGACCCCACCACGACACCGGGCGTGCACGTGCATCCCCTGTTCCGGTACGTGCGAGGCCGGACGCGCCTAGGGCGCATGGTGCGTGGACTGCGGCTGGCGCGACCGATCAATGGCGCGATGCACTTGGCGGCCGGCATAGCTGTGGCGCGCATGGCGCGCCACTACGACATCGTCCACGTCCAGGGAGAGGAGTGGCCGCCGCTCGGTGCCGCCCAGGCGGTGATGCTGCGCGCAGCCTCTCGCCCGGTGATCTACACGCCTCACAACACTTTCGACCGTAGTGCGCGCTCATACCCTCGCTCACACGCCATCATCAGGCGCTGCGCGGCGACGATCGTCGTCCACTCGGAGTACGACCGCTCGCTCTTGCCCATCGGCCTGGCGCCGAAGACGGTCGTGATACCCCATGGCGAATACGGCAACCTGGCGCGTCGCGGCCCCGCCGACATCAGCCAGGCGAGCGCCCGTGGCGAACTCGGTGCCAGCGAGGACGAGTTGGTTGTCCTCCTGTTCGGCCAGCTGCGCCCCGACAAGGGAGTGCGCGACCTGCTGCAAGCCAGTGCCGAGGTTGCGGGCGTGCGGGTGGTGCTCGCCGGCGAGGACCACGGAGCGCTGCAAGAAGCCGCCGAGCTGCTTCGCGACCAACGTCTGTGTGGGCGTGTGGTGACGATGCCGGGTTTCGTCTCCCCCCAGCGGACAGGCCGTCTGTTTGCGGCCGCCGACCTCGTCGCACTTCCCTACCAGCGGGCCAGCGCAAGCGGCGTGCTGCTGCTGGCCTACGGATACTCGCGACCCGTTTTGGCCTACCCCGTGGGGGGCCTTCCCGAGTACGTGGTCGATCGATCCACCGGCTGGCTATGCGAGCGCGCCGACCCGCAATCGCTCGCGCAGGAGCTGCGCGCCATCGTCGCCGGCGGCCGTCGGGAGTGCGCGCAACGCGGCGAACAGGCCATGCGGTTCGCGGTGGAGCGTCTGGGCTGGGACTCGATCGCGAGACGCACGATCGAGTGCTACGAGCAGTTGCTCCGCGCAACGGCCAAGGATGACGGCATGAGGCCGCCGCCGCCCAGGTCGTCTTGATGGGATGACGGCATGAGGCCGCCGCCGCCCAGGTCGTCTTGATGGGATGACGGCATGAGGCCGCCGCCGCCCAGGTCGTCTTGATGGGATGACGGCACAAGGCCCCCCCCGCCGCCCAGGTCGTCTTGATGGGATGACGGCACGAGGCCGCCGCCGCTCAGGTCGTCCTGATGATCAGTACCGAGCAGGGAGCATGGTGGGAGACCTTGTTGGGCACTGAGCCAAGCAGGAAGCGCTTGGCGCCTGTCATGCCCTTATTGCCAACCACGATAAGGTCAGCTCCGCGCTCCTCAGCGACATCGAGGATCGCGTCGGCAGGGTCGCCCTGGCGGGCGTACACGTTGACCTCGACGCCGGCCTCACGCGCCGGCGCGGCGGCGGCCTCCAGCGCGAGGTCGACGTCCTCGCGTGGGCTGATCGCCCACTGCAGGTCCTCAGGGGCATCACGCCGTTCCGAGCGCAGGCGCTGCCCCGGCACCGGCTCGTAAGCGCTCACGATCTCGAGCGTCGCGCCAAGCGTTCGTGCCAGGTCGCTTGCCTGGCGCACGGCCTCGCCGGCCGTCTCGGAGCCGTCGGTGCCAACCACGATCGATTTGAACATGCTCTGACTCCTCGCCTGCTTGTGTGTAGTGGCGTTTGCGGGTTACGAGAGCGATCGCGACTAACACCCAACCCATGCTGCGCTCCGCTGCTCGCGACTCGATCATATCCCGGCCCGACGCGACTGACCTGCCGTGACATGTGTTGGCGGGCCTGCCGTAACGTTCACCGCACTCGTGATCGACCTTCACTGTCATGTGCTGCCGGGCATCGACGACGGTCCCACCACATTCGAGGGTTCGCTCGCACTTGCGCGCGCGGCGGCAGCAGGCGGGACGCAGGTGCTGGTGGCCACTCCACACGTGAGCTGGCGCTACCGCAACGACGCTCAGACGATCGCTCGGCTCGTGGACGAGCTGAACGTCCGTCTAGCCGCCGAGCAGGTGCTGACCACCGAGGGCAAGCCACTGCAAGTGCGCCCTGGCGCTGAGATCGCGATGACGCAGATCGCCGAGCTGGAGCCCTCCGCACTAGAGCAGCTGACGCTGGGGGGCGGTGGATGGCTGCTGGTGGAGCCGCCCTTCACGCCGGCGGCCGCCAACCTCGACGGGATCCTGCTCGAGCTGTTGGCCGATCGTCGATCGGTTGACGGTCACCGCATTGTGATCGCCCACCCCGAGCGCTGTCCCGCCTTTCAGCGCGACCCCCGGATGCTGGAGCGGCTCGTGCGCGCAGGGTTTCTCACGTCGGTTACCGCCGGCTCGTTCAGTGGCCGCTTCGGACAAGATGCGCGCCGCTTCGCATTGCAGCTGGCGCGCGATGGGTTGCTCCACAACGTCGCCTCTGACGCCCACGATCACGAGCACCGTTCGCCCGCGATCAGCGAGGCACTCGCGCAGGCGGGGTTGGCTGCGCTCGGCGAGTGGCTGACAGAGGCGGTGCCGCGCGCGATCATCGAAGGCAAGGAGATTCCCTCTCGCCCCGAGGTCGTCCTGCCCGAGAACGGCGATCACCGCCGACGTAAGTGGCTGAACCTGCGCCGTTGAGCGGTTACGCCAGCTTCACGATCGCGATGATCATGCCGATCACCACGAATACTACGATCGCAGCCTGCATCCAAATCCATGTGGGGGACATCGCAGCCGACAGCGTACTTCGCTCTGCGCACGGGTGTGCGACTATCGTGTCGGGGAGATGGCAGGATGCCAAGAGGATTTGATGGCCGGACGCCTATCCAGACTCGCCGCCTTTGTCTTGGCCTGCCTGTGCGCGTCGGCATGGCTGGCGCCCGCCGGCGATGCCAAGCACGTGGCAGGGGCACATGCGTCTGCATCCGCTCCGCTGGGCGGAATCAACATGCCGGGCCTTTACACCGGTGCCCGGACGGCCGAAGCTGACCGCGGCATCGACGCCGCGGCGGCATTGCACGCCAAGCTGGTACGTATCGGGGTTCCGTGGTCGATGCTCGAGCCGAGCAGCCCAAGCCAACTCGAACCGCTCGGCCCAAGTCAGCTCGAACCGCATGCGCTGGCTCTCCTCGACAACTTGATCGACAACGCCGCCGCCAAGGGCATCCGCGTGATCGCGACTCTCTACAACACCCCCTGCTGGGCCTCCTCGGCACCAGCCGCGCTGCTACGCAAATGCACATCGCAGGGGTCCAGCAAGGCCGCCGCATGGCCTCCCAGCAACCCTGCCGATTACGCGGCGATGGCGGCGTATCTGGCAGCGCGTTACGGCACGCGCCTGGCGGCGATCGAAGTCTGGAACGAGCCCGACCAAGCCAACGAAGACTATTTCGCGGGCCCCGAAAAACCGCAACGCTACGCGGCAGTGCTACGCGCCGCCTATCCCGCGATCAAGCAGGCCAACCCTGGAGTTCTGGTGCTCGCCGGATCGCTCGTGGGCTCCAACGGCGTCTTCCTGCGTGCGCTCTATGCGGCCGGCATCAAGGGCTACTACGACGGTTTGGCGGTGCATTTCTACAACCTGACGCTCGGCTCCGTACGGGCGATCCACGAAACGCAGCTCGCGGGCGGCGACCATACGCCGCTGTGGCTGGACGAGTTCGGCTGGAGCAGTTGCTGGCCGCGCCAGAAGATCCAACAGGCACAGGCGTGTGTGACCCCCAAGGTCCAAGCAGCCAACATCACCAACGTCTTCCGCTCGCTGTCGCATACTCCGTATATCGCCGCCGAGGTGCTCTACGGATTACAGGACGGCGCCAACGAAAACTTCGGCGTGCTCAACGCCAAGGGCAGCCGCAAGCCGGCCTTCACGGCGCTCGCCAAGGTGTTCGCCAACCCCTTTGGCAGGCCCAGCCAAGTCAGCTTGAGTCTCCGCCGCCGCCACGGCGGGGTTCTCGCGAGCGGAGCAGGCCCGGTCGGCGACTACCTGCAGCTCGAAGCCTTCCAGGGCAAGGTGTTGCGCTACAAGGCCCTGTTCACGCTCGACCGCTTCAACCGCTACGCGATCCCATTGCCGCCGGCACTCGGCACGCACGGCTTGACGGTGCGCGTCTACCAGTACTGGCAGGGCAGCGGCAAGGACGCCCAGCGCAGCATTTGACGGCAGGAGGCGGAGGCCCTCACTCCGTGTCGTGCAGCAGCGCGCCGAACGTAAGCGCGAGGATCTTCAGGTCGAGCGCCAGCGACCAGTGGGCGATGTAGTAGTTGTCCCACTCCACCCGTTCGGCGAGCGAGGTTTGGCCGCGCAGGCCGTGCACCTGAGCCCAGCCGGTGATCCCCGACTTGACGCGGTGGCGGTCGCCGTAGCGGGCCACATCCTGGCGGAACAGCTCAACGAACTCGGGGCGCTCGGGTCGGGGGCCGATCACGCTCATCTCGCCGCGCAACACGTTGAAGAACTGGGGCAGCTCGTCCAGCGAGGTGCGACGCAGGAAGCGCCCGATCGGGGTGCGGCGGTCGTCGCCCTCCACGCCCCCTGGAGCGGTGTCGCGCCCCAGCCCGTTGCCGTTCGTGGCGTCACCGCCCAGCCCGTTGCCGTTCGTGGCGTTGCGGCCCAGCCCGTTGCCATTCGTGTGCTCCATCCACGCGTGGTGCTCCGACGGTTCGATGCGCATCGAGCGAAACTTGTAGAGGTCAAACAGCGTCCCGTCGCGCCCGACGCGGCGTTGGCGAAAGAGGATCGGGCCGGGCGAGGTGAGGCGCACAGCGAGCGCCGTGAGCGCCAGCACGGGGGAGAGCACCAACAGCAGCGTCGCCGCGAACACGCGGTCGAAGGCGTGCTTGAGCGCGAACTGCACGCCCTTGGGATTGACGGTCGTAAACGACAGCAGCGGCAGGCCGCCGACGGTGTCGTAGCCGACGCGGTTGTTGATCGTGTCGAACATCCGCGGCACCACCGACACCTCGACGCCGAGCTCCTGGCAGCGCTGAATCAGACGGCTGACGTGCGCGTCGGCGACCGAGGAGAAAGCCACGATCAGGTTGCGCGTATGTGTGCGCCGCACAACTTCGTCGAGATCCTCGGTGGTCCCCAGCACCGGCATGTCACGTCCGCCCACTTCCGCCAGCGGACGGGGGTTGTTGTCGAGGAAGCCCGCCGGGTAGAGCCCGTACTCGGGGTGGTCTTCCAGACGGCGTGCCACCTGCGCGCCCACCATGCCGGCACCGACGATCAACACCGGACGGCCCACCAGCCGGCGGCTGCGGGCCCAGCGTTGGGCCAGCGCCAGTGCGGCACGGCCGCCGCCCAGCATCGCCAACGCGAGCAGCCACGCCGCCACCCAGTCCGACTGGGCGGGGATCTGCCCATTGGCGAGCAGGCCGATCGCCGCCACCGCCATCGCCGCCACCGACACGGCGCTGACGGCAGGCGCCAGCCCGTCGAGCACCAGTGCGCGCAGTCGCGTTCGGTAGAGGCCGCGCAGGTAAAGCACCAGCATCGTCAGTGCCGGCAGTGCTAACAGCGGTGCGCTGGTGGTAGAGATGTGCGTGGCGGCGCGCACGCCGCCGAACGCCAGCACCACGGCGAGGCACAGCATCGCAAAGTCCACTACCGGCACCAGCACGTTCCAGCCGGGCTCCTCCAGCAGCAGCTGCAACGGCCCGCGGAAGCTTCCGGTGCGGGTGGAGTGTGGTCCGGGCGCAGGCCGCGCAGCGGGGTGCCGGGTGAGCGGCAGGCTGGGAGCGGTGGTTTGCTGGGTGAGGCGCGGTCCGTTCATGAGAGGGCGGGCATCCTTGTCCGTTGTCCTGTGCCTGTCAGCCCCCGCTGCCCCACATACCCGGTCTGGATGCGGTTGTTAATGAACACGCTGCGTTCCCGCAAGTCGCACCGTCGCCACGGCGATCAGCGTCAGCACGCCCGCAACCAGCACCAGCGCCAGCAGATCGGCGCCTGAGAACCACGGCGCTTCCGCGCGCGCTGAAGCAGCCGCGAGCACTGCATGGTGTGACGAGCTTGAATACGCACCGGCGCCACCGGCGGATGTACCCGCACCGACACCTCTACCGGTACCGGCGGCTTGCCGCGTGCCTGCGAGCCCGCCTTTGCCGGAGTCCCGCTTGGCGCCCTGTCCTGCGCGCCCGGCACCGGAGCCCGCGCTGTGGGAGGGCGTGGGAGAGGAGCCAGTGGTGGGCGAGGCAGAAGCGGCCGAGGGAGAAGAAGGGGAGCCGCCCCCGGAACTACCCGCCCCGCCGCCCGGCCCGTTCAGGAGCGTCGCGCCGATGATCGTCTGGGCGCCGGCACCCGGGCCACCATAGCCGCTCAGCAGCGGCCCGTTCGCAAGCGCCGTCGAGGCGGCCGTAAGTACAACTGCCGGCACAGCCAGTGTCGCGAGGATCGTCCCTTTACCGCTCATTGCTTCCCTACCTTGGGTGGGTCCTTTCGGCTCTGAGCAACCTTAGGTCACTCTCCTTGCCCTACCCGCCGGCTCGCGGTGCCCTGGTGCCCACTGCGGTGGAGCAGGTCCATCACGGCGGGCGCAACCAGCGAATCAATCGGGTCTTAGTACACAACCTAGCGAAGCTCACAATTGATGTCGAGCAAAAACCTGTGTTTCTGGTCCGTAATTTCACTCAACATTAGTTCGTATTATGAGAATTGCTGAGCGTTGCGCAGGATTGATCGATTGAGTTCCACGACGTTCACGCTGCCGCCACCGCGCGCCACCGCCAGCGCCGCTTGGGTGAGCGGGTCGCGTGGGTTGAGTCGCACCGCCCGTTTGAGCAACGTGAGCGCTTCGCGGCGGCGGCCGCGCGCGGAGGCGATCGCCCCGCGCTCGAGCGTCGCGTACGCGTCGCCCGGGGTGCGCCCGAGCGCCAGCGCGAACTCGTGGTTGGCATACACCAGTTCGCCTCGGCGGAGCGCGATGCTGCCGGCTACCACGTACGGTTCGTCGCTCAGTGGGTCAAGCTGGGCGGCGTGGTCGAGGCGAGCATAGGCCTGCGCGGGAGCCTGCACCCAGACGCGTGCGGCGCTTTTGACCTCGAGGCCGCTCAGCCACGGAGCGGCGAACAAGACCACCGCCGCTAACGCCCCGGCGGCACCCAGCGCGACCGGCCAGCGGCGGCGCCAGCCACCAGGGGGCTCGCGCACACGCACACCTTCACGGCGAGGCGCAAGCGCACAAGCGAGGCCGAGCAGCGCGAAGGCCGGCGCCCCCAAGCCCGCAAACTCCCAAAACCAATCGAACGAACCGTGCACCAACCAGTAGGCGAAACCGCCCATCGCGGCCGCCGCAACCGCGCGGGCGAGCAGGTCGGGGTGGCGCGCGATCGCCCTCCAGGACGCCAGTAGCGCCGCGCCCAGGCCGACTACGGCCAGCAGCGCCCCGACCAAGCCGGTTTGCACGAGCGTGCGCAACTCGACGCTGTGCGGGTAATGCGGGGTCTCGTCAGAGCGCCTGTGCGCCAGGTAGGGCTCGGCGAAGTTGTCGGCGCCGATCCCCAACAGAGGGTGCGCGGCGAATTCGTCGAGCGCCACGCGATAGAAGTCGTAGCGGGAGGAGCCCAGCCCACTGGTGAGGCGGCTGCCCGTGGTTGAGTTGGCGGCGTAGCCGCTCGGGCTCTTGAACGTGTCCCACGCGTGCCGCGCCTTTGTCACGGGGTTGCCCGCCGCCGCCCAGCCGCCCGCCAGCAGCGCCACCAGCAGGACGACCCCGACCACCGCCATGCCCCTGTGGACGCGGGCTGCCGTGGCCGGTGCGAAGGCGCGCCGGCTCTCAAACGCCGCGCCCGCCGCCACAACGAAGCCGACGAGCAGCGCCGCAGCCAGGATCGTCGTGGTCGCGCCGTGGAGCGCCGCGGTGGTGTTGTGCAGCGCCGCCGCGGCGCCCCGGCCACCCCGTTCGATCGCATTCACGTGGTCGCCCACGCGCAGCACCGCCGGCGCCGCGGCGCCGATCCCCGCCGCCACCGGCACAAGCAGCGCGAAGGTGCGCACCCGCCCGGGCAGCAACGCGAACACCAGCACCAGCATCACTGGCGTTGCGTACAGCGAGCCGCGACTCTGGCTGAGCAGCGCCACCTCCGCGAGCAGCACCGCGCCACCCGCAAGCGCCCCGCGCAAGGCCCACGGCAGCCGCGGGGTGCGCGCCAGCAGCAGCGCCGGCCAGCCGGCGATCAGCCACTGCGCCGCGTCAGCGTTGGCGTACCCCGCCGGGTACACCAGCCGGCCGCCCGGCAGCAGCGCGATCAGGCGCGTCGCGTCGCCGGCGGCGGCATCGAGGTGCACCAACGCGAACAGCGCCAACCCAATCAGCGCGAGCGTCCAAGCGCACAACAGCAGCGCCGCGCTCGGCGCGGTGGGCGCCCAGCAGGCAAACAGGGCGAACACCAGCAGGTAGAGCAGCGTGCGGTCGGCCCCTTCCCAGGCATCGCCCGGCACCCCCGCCCATAGGATCGAGAGGAAGCTGAGCGCGGTATATGCCGCCAGGCAGCCAACCGCGACCCGCACAGGGATGGGCATCTCCGCCCACCGGGGACGCACCGCCAGCAGCGCAATCGCCAGCAGCGCGAGCACGATCAGCCCACCCGGCGCCCAGTGGGTGAGCGGGTAACCGGCCTGATCCGTGGCCCACACCACCATCAGTGCAAGCGCACCGAGAGTGGGCACCGTGGCGGGGGCCGCGCGCAGGGGCGCAATCAGCCTCATCCGGGGCAGAGCCTACAACCAGCGCGGGCGCCTGCCGCGTGTGGGGAAGGGTTTATTTGGAGGGGGGCCCTTCGGGCCGGGATGGGTCGGTGGTGGCCGGCCGAGCGGATCTCAGGGGGCCGGGCGCGTAGCCCCCGCCAACAGCAGCGAGAGCACCCTGCCCATCAGCTCGTCCGGCACCGCGTCGGGGTCGGCCATCTTCTGACGCGCGATCCCGTCGGCGAGCGCGTCGATCGCGATCGCCAGCTGCTCGGCCGGCAGCTCGAGCTCCAATTCGAAGTCGCGTACCCCGTCGGCGATCAGGCGCGTGAGCGTCGCGCGGGCGCGGGCGAAGCTCGCCGCCACGTGGCGGCGCACGCCCTCATCGCGCGCGGCGTACGCCCAGAACTCGGCGAACAGCAGTTGCAACTCGGGCTCGCGGTCGATCATCGCCATCCACCGCTCGGCACCCCCCCGCGCGCGCTCGTCCACCGAGGCGCGCTCGCGCACCGCCTCCTCGATCTCGCGCGTGTGCTCGTCGATCTCGCGGTCCATCACCGCCAAGAACAGATCCTGCTTGCCGCTGAAGTTGGAGTACAGCGCTCCCGTCGAATAGCCGCCCTCAGCGGCGATCTCCTCCACGGAGGCGGCATGAAAGCCGCGGCGAGCGAACACGGTGCGCGCGGCGCTCAGCAGACGTTCGCGGGTGAGCGCCTTGCTCTGTTCGCGTGTCAGGCGCGCCGTGGGCATAACGCAATCGTACTTGACGGAGCGATTGCTATTGCGATAATGTTCACTATCAGTTTCGACCGCCTGCCCACGCACGGACAGGCCACGCACGGACAGGATCGCCGCAAGCAAGCATCGAGCCACGAACCAGGACCGCCAGCCCGCCGCCTAGACGGCGACCCGCAAACCGAGGAGCAGACGCGATGGCAACGACCGAGCACCCCTCCATATCCAGCGACCAGCTCGGCAGCCTTCCCGCCGACGCGATCTCCTACGAGGACCTCTATGCCCGTTGGGAGCGCGGCAACTGGAGCGCGACGGAGCTCGACTTCACCGAGGACGCCCGCCAGTGGCGGGAGGAGTTCTCCGAGTTTGAACGCCAGGCGGCGTTGTGGAACTACGCGCTGTTCTTCTGGGGCGAGGACGCGGTGGCAGACAATCTGTCTCCCTACATCGACGCCGCCCCGCGCGAGGAGCAGAAGTACTTCCTCGCCACCCAACAGGTCGACGAGGCCCGCCACGCGGTGTTCTTCAAGCGCTTCATGCACGAGGTCGCCGGCATCGGCGACGGCTCGATGGCGAGCGGGCTAAACGCCGTTTACCCGCAGCTCAGCCCCGGCTTTCGCAAGATCTTTGAGCGTCTCGACCGGATGGCGGATGAACTGCGCGCCGACCACTCCCGCGCGAAACTCGCCGCGGCGGTGACGCTCTACCACATCGTGATCGAGGGCACGCTCGCCCAGCCCGGGCAGCACCTGATCTGCAGCTATCTGGAGGAGCGCGACAAACTGCCCGCGTTCCGCGCGGGGATGGAGAACATCCAGGCCGACGAGCAGCGCCACATCGGCTTTGGCGTGAAGCTGCTCGCCGACCTCAAGCGCGAAGACCCCATCGGCGTGCCCAAGGCGGTGTCGCGCATCCTCCACGATGTGACCCGCTACACCGCGCAAGTGCTGATGCCGCCCGGCTGGGACGAGAGCTACCTGACCGTGTTCGGCTACACCTTCGACAAGATCGGCCCCGACGGCGTCAACTCGCTGATGACCAAGCTGCGCTCGGCGGGCATGCCCGCCGAGACGCTGCCCGGCCCTCCGCTGATGCCGCCCGGCCTCACCCCCCTGGAGCTCTCTACGCGTGGGCGAACGCTCGCCCAGGCCGGCGTGCTCGGCGTGCGCGAGGGCCCCTCGCGGCGCGACCCCGAGACGATGGAGTTGCTATTCGACACCGTGCGCCGCCAGGTCAACCCCAACCACGGGCTGCGTCGCCCCACCGTCATCCAATGGGAGTTCACCGACCCCGATATCCCCACCTGGCACCTCACCGTCGAAAACGGCTCCTCTGCTGTCGCTGAGGGCGCGGCACCGCACGCCGACGTGCGTCTGCGCATCGCCTGGCAGGACTTCGTCGACATCGTCGGCGATCGTCTGACCCCGATGCGTGCGCTCGCCACCGGACGCCTGCGCCCCCGCGGCAACCCGCTCATGCTGAGGCAGCTCACGAAGCTCTTCCCGCGGATCTGAGCGGGATCCACCCGGTACCCGCCTTGCGGGACGGGCGCTAGCGGCTGAACGTCACCAACTGTGCTCGGCTGTCGCAGCGCGCAAGACGTGCGTCAGTTGTAAGCAGGCAAGGCGCATCGAGTGACGCGGCAAGCTCGGAGTAGAGCGCATCGACGAGGCGTTGGTTCTCGCGCCTCTCCCACGCGCCCGCGAGCAGCTTTGCCAGTGGATGTCGACGAATGGGCGCGTCAGCAAGCTCGGTCAAAGCCGCCGCCACTGATGACTGTTGGAGGTCACCGGCCCGGTGCATACGCCCGAGCGCTGAGAGCACCTCCGCGTCAAGGTGCGCTGGAGCGTGCAATTGATGATCGCGCACGCGCTTGCGCACCTCAACACCAAGACTGGTGCCGAGCAGCATCTCCACGATTGCCGAGGCGTCGAGAACGAGCGCTTCAGACGGGGTTGGAGTCACCGAACTCCGCGCGCGCTTCGTCGATTGCGTCGATCACCCTTCGATGAGAGACCTCAACTCGTGGCAGGCAATCAAGGTGGTCGAGCCAGCGATTGGTCTCGCTCTGCGCGAGGGTGTTGCTCAGCGCCTGCTGCGTGACCTTAGAGACGTTCAAACCCGCGGCGCGGGCCTTTTGCGCCAGCTCGTCAGGCAGATAAACGTTCACACGCGCGATGCGCATATTATACACACTAGCTCGGCCGGAGTTCGCGATCCAGGCTATTCGGGCCCAAACTCCTGTTCCGCGCGGCTGGGCGGCCCACTCGGCTTCGATGTCGGTGTGGCGACCGAGCCCGTAGGGGATTCCGCGGCGCTCGTGACCGATTCCGTGGCGCCCGCCGAGGCCACCGAGGCGGCGCGCGCAGTAGCTGGGGCCGACTGTGCGGATGAGCTCGCGGCGGCCGTCGCCGCGGCGGACTGTTCGAGGCCAAACTCGCGTTGGGCGTGCACGTCTGCGGCCCGCCTGACCGCGGCGGCGTGCGCCGTCGGCGAGATGCGCCGCGCCACCGTTGTGTATGTGCGCCCGGAGGCGGCACCAGTGAGTGTCGATCCCGCAAGCGAGGTCGATGCCGATAGCGCAGCCGACCCCTCCAGCGCGCTCGGCGCGTCCGCGAGGTAGGTGCTCGCCGCCGACGCCTGGCGATGCGGGTGACCGCGATCGGCGCCGTCAGCGTGGTGGGGGGCCGCGGTGAACGCCACACAGCCGACGCTAAGCGCGAGCAGACAACCTACCGCCAACTTTGCGCCCACCGATCCACCCAGCAGCCAGCCACCACCCACCGCGCCTCCCGCTCCGGCAGCGCCAGCCGCGCCCGTTGCCGCGACGGCCCCGCCGCCCGCGCCGGCCCCGCCGCCCGCGCCGGCCTTCACACCGGCATTGGCGCTGGTGGTGCGGATTGGTGGGGTGCGGATCGAGTGACCGACGCGAGCGCAGGCGACATGGGAGGCGCAGCCAAGCCCTAGACCCGATGGCGAGGGCAGCGGCGGCAGCACCGCGGCGAGGCCGCGCAGTGTGAGGACGTAAGCGCGGCAGGCAGGGCACTCGCGCTGGTGCAAGCGCGCGAGGCGATAGCGCTCGCCGCGCGGGTCGAGGATCCCAAAAGCGAAGCCGCGCATCAGCGAGCCTTGCTGCTCGCACCAGCGCCCACCACCGACAGTCTGCAGCAACTCGCCCATCTTGCCCGCGACGCCGGGCCTTCCGGGGGCGCGACCCTCCATCAACTTCGTCATCCGCGCTTCGCTGATCCCCATTCGCCGCGCCGCCTCCGCGCGCGTGAGACCCTGCAGGTAACAGAGGCTCGCCGCTTCGCACTCGCGCGGATTTAGGCGGCTGCGCAATGCCTCGAACAGCTGGCGTAGCCTCGCGCGGTCGTCGAGCATCGACGCGAGGTCCGGCTCAGTCGCCGCCTGCTCCTCTGAAGCGCTCCTGGCAGCTGAGCGGTGCTCGTCGATCGCCCGCCGGAAGGTGACCACAGTCAGCCAACCGGCCGGATTGGCGATCTCCTCGCCCGCGGCGACCGCGGCGTAGAGGCCTTGCCAGGCGATCGCGTAACACGCTTCGAGATCGCCGCCGTCGAGGTGCACTCCGCGCGCACGCAGGCGGCCCCGCACGCTGCGCAGCACCTCCTCGCGTAGCCCCGTGAACTCCTGGCGCAGCAAACGCTCCGCTCGATAGCGGCGCAGGGTCGAGGGGCTCACGATCGGCTCGGCATCGCGGGTCTCATGACCGGAGACTACGACCTGCGGGAATCCTGCGATCCAATCGAATCGCGGAACGCAAACCGCGTGCAAATCAGCGCTTTCCGGGGACACCCCGAACGCAGCCGCTTGGCGCAAACGGCACGGGCACACGCGCTGGAGGGCGGTCTGGCATCTGACTCAATCGCACCCCGCCGCGCCCCTCGTATCGCAGTCGAGCGCCACGGCGGCGGCTATCTTCAGCTCATCGCCTCCACTACAACCACCATCCCGGCGCTGCCGCCCCGCGCGGAGGTGCTTGGCATCCCGCTGGCGGTGTCTGACTACGAGCGGGTGCTCAACTGGATGCAGACAATGATCGCCGCCGGCGAGCGCGGGTATGTGACGGCCGCCGCCGTCAACCTCGTGATGAGCGCGCACGAGCAGCCCGCCACGCTCGCCGCCACACTCGACGCCACACTCGCCGTGCCCGACGGGATGCCACTGGTGTGGGCGCTGCGCCTACTCGGCCACCGCGACGCCACCCGCATCTACGGGCCCGACTTGATGGCGGCCTTCTGCGAGCGCGCGGCGGGCGAGGGCACTCCGATGTATCTCTACGGTGGGCGTACCCCCGAGGCGCTGGAGCTGCTCACCCGGCGCCTGCGTGAGCGCTTCCCCGGCCTGCGGATCGCCGGCGGCTGGTCGCCTCCTTTCCGCGAGCTCACCGACGCGGAGGAGCAGCGGGTCATCGACGAGATCGACGGCTGCGGCGCGCAGGTCGTGTGGGTCGGCACCGGCCAGCCTAAGCAGGAGCGCTGGATGCAGCGTATGCGCCCCCGTCTGCGCGCGCCGCTGCTGGTAGGCGTCGGCGCCGCCTTTGACTTCCACGCCGGCCTCGTGCCCCAGGCTCCACCGTGGATGCAGCGGAGCGGTTTGGAGTGGAGCTACCGGCTCGCGCGCGAGCCACGCCGGCTGTGGCGGCGCTACGCACGCCACAACCCCCGCTTCGTGGCGGGCTTCGCGCGTCAGTACTGGCGCGAGCGCCGCTAACCTGCCGTCGATGACACCGCCCGAATACACCGCCGATGTCTCCGTGATCGGCCTCGGCCGCGTCGGGCTGCCGCTCGCGCTCTCCTTCGCCGACCGCGGCCTACGGGTCGTGGGCATCGACAACGACACGCTGCGCCTCGATGCCGTGCGGGCAGGGACGATGCCCTTTCAAGAGCCCGGCACGCAGGAGCTGCTCGATCGCGTGAGCCTCGACCCCGCGCGCCTGCGGCTCTCCGAGCGCGTCGCCGATGCCGCACAAGCGCGTCACATCGTGATCACGCTCGGCACCCCCTCCTTCTCGCACATCGAGATCGACATGCGCGACATCCGCTCGGCGCTCGACGACCTGCTCGGAGTGCTCGCGCCGGGGCACTCGCTCGTGCTGCGCTCCACCGTCGCACCCGGCACCACCGAGTTCGTCGCTGGCTATCTGGAAAAGCACCGCGGTTTTCGCGTCGGCGAGGATGTGTTCGTCGCGCACGTCCCCGAGCGGATCGCCGCAGGGCGCTTCCTGGAGGAGATCGACACGCTGCCGTGCATCGTCGGCGGCGTCGGCAGGGCGGGCGGGGCGGGCGGGACCCAATCAAACGAGGTTGCCGCGGAGCTGTTCGGCGTGTTCAGTGCACCGATCGTGTACACCACCCCAGTGCAGGCCGAGCTCGCAAAGATCTGGGCCAACATTCTTCGCTACACCCACTTTGCGCTTCCCAACCTGCTGATGATGGACTGCGAGCGCTACGCCGCCAATGTGTTCGAGGTGATCGACCTGATCAATCGCGACTACCCCCGCGGCGGCATCGCCCAACCGGGGCTCACCGCCGGCACATGCCTGCGCAAGGACTTCGCCTTCTCCGAGGAGCGCTCCAATGCGCCCGGGATGCTGCTCGCCGTGTCGCGCGTCAATGAGTCGGTGCCACTGTTTCTGGTGGAAGGGCTGCGCCGGCGCCTCGGCACGCTCGCCAACCGCAAGGTCGCCGTGCTCGGCCTGGCGTTCAAGGCCGACACCGACGACGAGCGTGACTCGCTCGCGCACAAGCTGATCCGGCTGTTGGAGCGCGAGCTCGCCGATGTCGCGGTGCACGATCCCCATGTGGCCACCCCCACCGCACAGCTCGAGCAGGCACTGGAGGGCGCCGATGCAGTGGTGGTGGCCGCCAACCACTCGGAGTTCCGCGAGCCGCGCACGCTTGCCGCGATCGCCGCGCTCGCCGCCGAGGAGTGCGTGGTGGTTGACCCGTGGAACTGCTGGGGCGCCGGCCAGGTATTCGCGTACGCCTCCGAGCTGGCGGCGTTTGGGACGCCCACGCAATGAGCCGCGTACCGGTCACCGAGGGCGCCGGCACAATCGGCTCTACGGTCGCGCGATGAGCCGCGTACTGGTCACCGGGGGCGCCGGCACAATCGGCTCCGCGGTCGTGCGCCGCCTGCTCGCCGACCCCGCCTACGAGGTGCGCGTCTCCGATCAGCGGCCCGCCCCGCAGTGGATGCGCGAGGGCTGCGAGGTGCACACCGGCGACCTGCGCTCGCTACCTGAGGCGCAGCGGGCCATGCGCGGCTGTCCGCAGGTCATCCACCTCGCCGCGATCGTCGGGGGCATCGCCAACTTCCACCGCCTTCCGCACACGCTGACGGAGGTCAACAACGCGCTCTACAACGCGGTGTTCCGCGCCGCGCTGGATGTGGAGGTCGCGCGTTTCACCTATGTGTCCTCCTCGATGGTGTTCGAGCGCGCGACCGAGTTCCCCACCACCGAGGCTCACCTACCCGACTGTCCCGTGCCGCTCTCCGCCTACGGCTTCTCCAAGCTCACCGGCGAGGTGTACTGCCGCGCCGCGCACGATGAGCACGGCCTCCCCTACACGATCTGCCGCCCCTTCAACGCCTACGGTCCCGGCGAGCTGCCCGACGCCGAGCCGGGCATCGCCCACGCCGTGCCCGACCTGATCCGCAAGGTGCTCTCCGGCCAGCGTCCGCTTGAGATCTTTGGTTCCGGCGAGCAGACACGCACGCTCACGCACGTCGACGACATCGCCGACGGGATCGTCACCGCGATGGGCTCGCCGGCGGGGTGCAACGAGGACTTCAACATCTCCGCCTCGCGCGAGCTCACCGTCGCGGAGATCGCACGGATCGTGTGGGAGGCGTGCGGGGAGGACCCCGACGCGTTCGCGCTGGAGCATCTCCCTACCTTCGCGGTGGATGTTCCCCGTCGCTGGCCCTCGGTGCAGAAGGCCCGTGAGCTGCTCGGCTGGGAGGCACAGATCGGCGTCGAGGAGGGGATCGCCGCGACTGTGCGCTGGCTGCGCGAGCGAGAGTCAGTTGTAGGGTCCCACGCGTGAGCGTCCCCCTGTTCGACACAGCCTCCCCGTTGGCGCCGCTACGTGGCGAGCTGCGAGCAGCGATCGAGCGGGTGCTCGACTCCGAGCGCTACATCCTCGGCCCTGAGGTCGCCGCCTTCGAGCAGGAGTTCGCCGCCTACTGTGGCGCCGCCCACGCGGTGGGGGTCGCCAACGGCACCGACGCCATCACGATCGCGTTGCGCGCGATCGGCGTAGGGCCGGGCGACGAGGTCGTGGTGCCCTCCTTCACCTTCTATGCCACCGCGGAGGCGATCCCGGCGACGGGGGCCGTGCCGGTGTTCTGCGACATCGATCCCCTCACCTACTGCGTCACCGCCGACACCGTGCGCGCCGCACTCACTCCCCGCACGAAGGCTGTGATCGCCGTGCACCTATTCGGCAACGTCGCGCCCGTCGCCGAGATTGAGGCCTTGGGTGTGCCGGTGCTCGAGGATGCCGCCCAGGCGGCGGGCTCGCGCGGGGCCCACGGGCGCCCGGGAGCGCTGGGCACCGCGGCCACGTTCTCGTTCTTCCCCTCCAAGAACCTCGGCTGCTTCGGCGACGGCGGTGCGATCGTCACCTCCGACGCCGCCATCGCCGAACGCGCGCGCACGCTGCGCTTTCACGGCTCACACGACAAGGTCACCTACGAGCAGATCGGCTACAACTCCCGCCTCGACGAGCTACAGGCCGCGATTCTGCGCGTGCAGTTGCCCCATCTCGACACCTGGGCCGAGGGACGCCGCGCCGCTGGCTCCCGCTACGAGCAGTCCGGCCTTGGCGAGCTGGTGGCGCTGCCGCGGCCGGTCGTGGGCGCCGAGCCCGCCTGGCACCTCTACGTGATCGGCTCCCCCACCCCAGTACCCCTGGAAGCCGCGCTCGCCGCGGCCTCGATCGGCCACAAGGCCTACTACCGCACCCCCATCCACCGCCAATCGGCGATGCGCGAGTGGGGCAACGGTTTGGAGCTTCCCGGCACCGAACAGGCCGCCGCTACCCACCTGGCCATCCCGATGAGCCCGGTGCTCACGCAGGCTCAGGCCGAAGCGGTCGCCGCGGTCGTGCGGGGCGCTTCGGCGCCGTAGCCGCCTTCGGCATGGGCGTGGGCTTGGCAGGCGTCTCCTGCTCGGTCGTCCCTTCAGGAGCCTGCTCGGCGGAGCTCTGACGCTTGTGCTCCAGCCCGTCCATCGCAGTCTGCAGCACCGCCAGCCGGCGGATGAGGTGCGTCTGGGTCTGCTCGAGCTCATCGATGTCCAACAGCCGGGGCCCGCGGGCAGGCAAGGTTCGATGGGCCGGGGCCGCCAACCGCGAGGCCGAGACGAGCTCGGGATGCTCGGCTTCGATCTTCACGAGCACCTGCTCCAGCGTGGCGATCTGCAGACGCAGCACCCGGCGGCGCTCCGCCGCCCGCTTGGGAGGGGCCGGCTGGTGCTCGGGCTCGACGTACAGCGCCGCCGCCACCTCGCGGGGATCGATCCCCGTCTGACGCGCCTCCTGTGCGGCGCTCGCCGCGATCGCCCCGGCCGCCGAGCGCCTGTGTGCGGTGGCCGCCACGTAGGTGCCGCTGCCCTGCTGGCTTTCGATCATGCCTTCGTGCTCCAGGCGCTGGTACACCGCGCGCGCCGTGTTGGCGTTGATCTTCAGTTCCTGCGCCAAGTCGCGTAGACCTGGCAGACGCTGCCCGGGCGCAAGGCGACCGTCGTGGATGCGCGTACGCAGCGCCCACGCCAGCTGGACTCCGATGGGGACCTCCGCGCGGCGATCGATCGCGAAGTCCAGCCCGCCCATTCCCCCGCTATCAGGTTGGCTCGTCACACCCCTACGGTAGCGATTTTCGGCCCCTTAACGCAAACTTCTAGTGAACTAGTATTCTAGTCCAATGATCTTTGTCATTGACATCCTTACCTATCGAATCCTTGAGGGAGCGTGAGATGACCGGACCGACTCAACTCAAACGGATGCCGCTTCCCTCCGCAAGGCCGCTCGAGGAAGTCGGCGAGATGATGCTCCTTACCGGCAGGACGCTCTCCTGCGCACTACGCCCGCCCTACCCGTACGGAGGCGAGTTCGTCTCCCAGTTCCTGTTCGTGCTGCGTCTCTGTTGGCTGCCGTTGATGATCTCCACGATCTGCATCAACTACGCCGCGCCTGGTCTCCAGGGCGCGAACATTCTCACGCTGCTCGGCGCTCTCGACCGCCTCGGCTCGTTTTTCGTGCTCGCCGGGGTCCGAGAGCTCGGCCCCTACGTGACCGCTGTCGTCATCTCCGGGGTCGCTGGCACCGCGATCACCGCCGATCTCGGCGCACGCAAGATCCGCGAGGAGCTCGACGCGCTGCAGGTGCTCGGCGTGGATCCCGTCAAGAACCTCGTCGTGCCCCGCTTCCTCGCGCTGATGCTCGCCACCGGCCTGTTCAACATCTACGCGATCCTGTTCGGGATCTTCGGCGGGTTGCTCGCCGAGCTCGTCAACGGCTACCCGTTCGGGCCCTTCTGGGACAGCCTGTTCGCCAACGCCGACACCACCGACATGTGGGCCTCGGCGCTGAAGGCCACGATTTACGGGGCGATGATCTCGATCGTCTGCTGCTACAAGGGCATGACCGCTTCCGGCGGCGCCGAGGGCGTCGGCCGGGCCGTCAACCAGGCGGTTGTCGCCTCCTTCCTGGCGTTCGGCGCCTTCGACTACGTCTTTGAGCAGACGATCCTCGCCACCCACCCGCAGATCCTGGTGATCAAATGAGACGCCCACGCTCCCAGCCGCACAATCGGCGCCGGCGGCTCGTGGCTTGGCGCAGGCGCGCCACCCACCGGCTCAGCGCCAGTGCTCGAGCAAATCCCCGGCGGGCACCTCGCGCACGACGCGCGCCGGGATTCCCATCGCGACCGCGCCGGCGGGGATGTCGCGGGTGACCACCGCGCCGGCGGCGACAAACGCCTCCTCGCCGATCTCCACGCCCGGCGTCAGCACCGTGCCGCCACCGATGCGGCAGGCGCGGCGCAGCGTGGCGCCCCGCAGCGGCGTCGCGTCGTCGTGGCGCGCCATCGTGTCGTCGTTGGTGGTGGTTGCGCCCGGGCCGACGAACACATCGTCCTCGATCACCGTGAAGGCCGTGAGGTAAACGCCCGTCTGCACTTTCACCCGGGCGCCAACCTGCACGTCGTTGTCCACCACGCTGCCCCTGCCGATCACCGAGCTTGCGCCGACGTGGGAGCGCTCGCGCACGAACGACTGGTCGCCGAGGATCGCCTCATCCCCGATCGTGGCACCCGCCAACACCACGGCGCCGGTACACACCGTCACTCGCTCGCCCAGCCGCAGGCGGCCCACCTCACCTTTCGCCGAGGAGCTGCGCGCCAGCCGCGGGCGCTTGCCGAGCACGGCGTGGTCCTCGATTACACAGCCGGCGCCGACCGTCGTGCCGGCGTGCACCACCACGTAGGCGCCAAACAACACTCCCTCCCCGATCTCCACATCCTCGCCGAGCAGCAGTCCCGGTGCCCGCGGGTCGGGGGTAAGACGGTTAAGCTCGCCCACGGCGCTCATCTGGCTCCCCTCCAGTCGTCTTGACCAATCACGGGCGCATTCTCGCCGATCGCACGCACCGACCGAGCGCTCACAGCCGCACCGTGTTCGCCGCCGGCACGCCCCGCGTCACCCCGCGCAGATCCACCACCACGCGCGCCCGCTCGGCCGCCAGCGCGTGATCGACGCCGGGGTGCGCGGTGACGATCAACGCGAGGTCGGCGCCGTGCAGCGCCTCCTCCAACGGCGTGCTGCGCAGGTCGAGCTCGGGCAGCTCGGGCACGTGGGGGTCGTGATACACCAGCTCCGCCCCCAACGCGCGCAGCAGCGCGATGATCTTCAGCGCCGGCGACTCCCGCACGTCACCCACGCCAGGCTTGTAGCTGACGCCGATTACCGCGATCCGCGCGCCCCGCACAGGCAGGCCCTCGTCGTTGAGCGCGCGCTCCACCTTCATCACGCAGTGGTAGGGCATCTGCTGGTTGACCTTGCCCGCCAACTCGATGAACTCGGTGGTCATGTCGAACTCGCGCGCGCGCCAGCTCAGGTAGAAAGGGTCCACCGGCATGCAATGCCCGCCCATCCCCGGCCCTGGCTCAAAGCGCATGAAGCCGTAGGGCTTGGTAGCGGCGGCGTCGACCACCTCCCAGATATCGATCCCCATGCGATCGGTCAGCATCGCCAGTTCGTTCACCAGCGCGATATTCACCGAGCGGAAGATGTTCTCGAGCAGCTTTGTCAGCTCCGCCGCCTCGGGGCTGGAGACGGGCACGATCTGATCGCACACCAGCCCATACAGCGCCGCCGCGCGTCGCGCGCACTCCTCCGTCAGGCCGCCCACCACCTTGGGGGTGTTGCGCAGCGTGAAGTCCGTGCGCCCCGGATCAACGCGCTCGGGGGAGAACGCGAGGTGGAAGTCCTTGCCGGCCGCCAATCCCGACTCCTCGAGGATCGGCAGCATCCGCTCACGGGTCGTGCCCGGGTAGGTGGTCGACTCCAGCACCACCAACTGACCGGCCCGCAGCACCTTCGCGAGGGCGCGCGTGGCGTCCAGCAGCGGACCGAGATCCGGCTCGCGGTTGCGCGTCAGCGGCGTGGGCACACACACCAATACTGCGTCCGCCCGCTCCAGCCCCGCATAGCGGGTGCTCGCGTGGAGCCGCTCACGCACCTGCCCCAAGCGCTCGTCCGGCACGTCCTCGATGTAGGACTCGCCCGCCGTAATCGCCTGCACCCGGCGCGCGTCCACGTCCACCGCCACCACCTCGCACCCCTCCTGCGCGAACGCCACCGCCAGCGGCAGTCCCACGTAGCCCAGCCCGACGATGCCCACGGTCGTCATGACCGGGCGTAGTGTAGAGCGGTCGCCTGCTCGTAAATCTCCGCCAGCTTCCCGGCGAGCACCTCCGGGGCACAGCGGGAGCGAACCCGCTCGAGCGCTCGCTCTCCCGCCCGCGGGTCGGCGCGCACGCGTTCGATCGCCACCGCGAGCGCGTCGGCGTTGCCCGGAGACACCAGACAATCCTCTTCCAGCAGCTCCGGCAGCGCGCCCACGCGGCTGCCAACCACCGGCAGGCCCGCCGCCATCGCCTCGGCCGCCGCCAAACCGAACGTCTCCGCCGAGCGCGACGGCACCAGCGCCAACGCCGCCCCCGCCCGCAGCTCGGCCAGGCGCGCGTCGTCGACGCGGCCTACGTAGCGCACTGCGGCCCCATCCCTGGCCGCCTTCTGCAAACCCTCGCCGGCGACCACCAGCGGGATACCCACCTTGTGACAGGCCTCGATCGCGACATCGATCCCCTTCTCCGGCGAAATCCGCGCCACCACCAGTGCATAGCCCGTGGACGCAAGCCGCGCGGCGGGCTGGCCCTCGTTTGCCGTAGGCCGCAAGGCAGGCGGCTCCTCGTTTGCCATAGGCCGCAAGGCGGGCTGGCCCTCGTCTGCAGTCGGCCGCAAGGCAGGCGGCTCCTCGTTTGCCATAGGCCGCAAGGCGGGCTGGCCCTCGTTTGCCGTAGGCCGCGAGGCGGGCGGCTCCCCGTTTGCCATAGCCCGCGCGTCGAGCGCCCTCGCGTCGAGCGCCCGCACCGGCGGCGCCAGCACGTGCACCCGCTCCCACGGCAGCGGCGCACCGAGCTCCCGCAGCCGCTCCCGCGCGAACTCGCTCGGGACGATCACCACGTCCGCCTGCTCCACCAAGCGTCGTTGCCACAGCGACAGGCCCGCCCCATACACAAGCGCCTCCACACGACTGCCACGGCAGTTGCGCACGACACCAGGCAACGTGTTGCGGCCGTGGCAGCGCACGCACTCCTGCCCTTTGGTGAAACACACCCCGACGGCACACACCAGGCGGTATTGATGCAAGTGCACCACCACCCGTGCCCCCGCGCTACGCGCCGCCGCGAGCGCACGCCAACCAAACGCCGGGTTGAGGTTGTGGGCGTGCACCACCCTGGCTCCCGTCAGACGCACCGCGTCGGCGACCTCGCGCGGGCCAAGACCGCCACACAGCATGCCCGCCGCCGCACGGGTGCGCTCGCCCGCCGTAGTCCCACCATCTGGTCCCCCTCGCGCCAGCAGCTCCGCCGGCTCGCCCAAGCGCTCGCGTACCAGCCACATCAGATCCTGCACCACCCGCTCCTCGCCCCCCGGGACACGGTAACGGTTGTGCAGGAACAGGATCATGGGATTGAAAACAGGAGGCCGACCGCGCCGCCTTCGCAGCAAACCTAGAATGTCCCTCGCGCGAATACTCTCATTGCGAGTACTCGCATCCGGAACATCCCATCTTGACCCTTACCGCCTCGATCGTCATCCCCACCCGCGCGCGGCCCGACTACCTCGAGGTCGCGCTCGCTTCGATCGCACCCCAAGCGCACGCTGCCGGCGCTGAGTTGCTGGTGGTCGAGGACAACCGGCCCACCCCGGCGATCCGCGCGCTGGCCGAGCGTTTCGGCGCCGCCTACCTCTCGCACGCCCAACCCCTGGGGCTAAACGCCGCCCGCAACACCGGCATCGCCAACTCTCACGGCGAGCTGGTGGTGTTCGTCGACGATGACGTCGAAGTCGGCGCCGGCTGGCTGCGGGCACTGCTGGGCGCCGCCCGTGAGCACCCCCACGCGCAGGTCTTCACCGGGCCAATCCGTCCCCGGCTGGAGGGCCGTGGCGGCTGGAGCAGACACTCCTGTGGTCGGGAGGGCCCTCCGATCACTTCGCTCGACCTGGGGTCGGAGGACACCGACCGCGTGCGCTTCGCGTGGGGCGCCAACCTGACCGTGCGCCGCAGCGCACTGGAGCGGGTGGGGCCGTTCGACGCGACACTGGGGCTGTACGGCGACGAGCAGGAGTGGCAAGAACGCCTGTTCGCCGAATCTCGCAATGGCGACCAGCCAATCCTGTATGTCGCGGGCGCCGCCCTCGACCACCGGCGCTCGCCGCAGGACGCGCGCCTGCGCTCGCTCGCCCGCGCCGCCCGCGCCCGCGGCCTCGCCAGCCGCCGCTACGACGCCTGGCGTGGTGAGGCTCCGTCGCTGCGACGCGAGCTGTTGACGCTTGCCGGCTGTGCCGGCCACGTCGTCCGCCGTCGCTGCCCCGCCGGCTTGACGATGGTCGCCCACAGCCTCGGCCGGCTCGAACAGGGGGTGCGCGAACGGCGCCATCCAATGAAAAGCCCCCCCACAAAACGCCCCCCCACAAAACGCCCCCCCACAAAACGCCCCCCCACTGAGGACTTCCTCTCCGGGGAAAGCGGCACCGTCGGGGGTAGCGACGCCGTGCGGCGCGAGGCCGTCGACCTGCTGGCCGACGCCCGCGAGTCGCTCAGTGGCCGGCGTTGGCGTCTGGATCGCGCCGCGCGCCACTCGCCCCCGCGCCGCAGAGTGTTGGTGCTCGGCGTCGAGCGCCCCGCGCGGCGCGCGCTGGCCGGCGCGATCCAGGCGGAGCTGATGGGCTCACGCCACGATGTCGATATGCGCCTCTGCCCACCTGGTGGGCTTGGCAAGTTTCAGAACCTCAACCGCCTGCTCGCCGCCGCGAGGGACAGCGGCGCCCCGGAGACCACCGCCCGCCAACCCGGCGCAAGTCACGAGCAGAGCGGGGATTGCGACGGCATCGAGCGCTACGACTGGCTGCTGGTGGTGGACGACGACGTGGTACTGCCCCACCACTTCCTCGACCGCCTGTTGTTCCTCGCCGAGCGTCTCGACTTCCAGTTGGTGCAGCCCGCCCATCGCGCACGCTCTCACGCCGCCTGGCGTATAACCCGCCGCCGGGCGGGTGCGGTCGCCCGCCAGACGCCCTTTGTGGAGATCGGCCCGGTCACCGCCTTCGCACGCGCCACCTTCGGAGCGCTGCTGCCGTTCCCCGACGTGCGCATGGGCTGGGGCCTCGATCTGCACTGGGCGGCACTCGCACGCACGTACGGTTGGCGTTGCGGCGTGCTCGACGCCGTGGCGATCCGCCACTCCATCGCCCCCGCCGGCGCGGCCTACTCGCGCGCCGCCGCCGTCGCCGAGGCGCGCACGCTGGTGGCAGCGCGGCCACATCTGACGGCCGCCGAAGCCCAAACCACCCTCAGCACCTACCACCGCTGGTGAAGGTCGCCGTCGTAGCGGAGTTTTACCCTCGCCGCGGAGATCCCGTGCTGGGCGTATGGGCCCACCGCCAGGCGCTCGCCGCGCAAGCCGCGGGAGCCGAGGTGCACGTGCTCGTCCTCCACCGCCTGGTGCCGCCGCGCGCCTCGCTGCAGGCCGGTGTGGGTGGACTCGGGAAAAGCACGCGCGCGCTGGCCGGGCTCCTCAACGATTGGGGAGGCGGGGTCTTGGACCGCGGCCGCGACGGCCTGCCGATCACCTACGTCCCCTACGTCTCCCCGCCCCGCTGGCGCTCCTACCCGTCGTGGGGCTCGTGGGCTGCGCCGGCGCTAGGGGTGGCGCTGCGCCGCCTGCGTCGCCGCAGCAGCTTCGACGTGATCCACGCCCACAACGCCGTCCCAGCCGGCGAGGCGGTGAGCCGCGTCGGCCTCGACGTGCCGCTAGTCGTCTCGGTGCACGGAGGCGACGTGCTCTACACCTCCCCCCGCTCCCCCGCCGGCCGCGAGGCGGTGGCGCGCGGGCTTGGCGCCGCCCGCCTCGTGCTCGCCAACAGCCGCGGCATCGCCGAGCTGGCGGGCACGGATGGCGCGGAGGAGGTGCGCGTGGTGCACCTCGGCGCCGACCCCCCCAGCGCCGGGGTGGCACGCGACGCCGAGCCCGCGCTGGTGACCGTCGGCCATCTCGTCGCCCGCAAGCGCCACGCCGACGTGCTGCGCGCGCTGGCGGTGCTGCGCGAGCGCCATCCCACCCTGCGCTATGTGATCGTCGGCGATGGCCCCGAGCGGGTGGCACTCGAAGGACTCGCCGCGCGCCTCGGGATCCGCGCGCGAGTGGAGTTCTGCGGACAGCTCGCCCCCGCCGAGGCGATCGAGCGGGCACGGCGCTGCACCATGTTCGTGATGCCCTCAACTGAGGAGGCATTTGGGGTCGCCTACATCGAGGCGATGGCCGGTGGTCTGCCCGCGATCGGGTGCCGGGGAGAGCCCGGCCCGGAGGAGATCGCCGCCGCCGGCGACGGCTTCATGCTCGTACCTCCCGGCGACATCGAGCGCCTCACCCAGCGCATCGACGAGCTGCTCTGCGACCCGCAGCGGCTCCGCGAGGCCGGCCGCCGCGCGCGTGCCACGGTCGCCGCCCACTTCACCTGGGAGCGCTGCGGCGAGCAGACCGTCGCCGCATACGAGCACGCCTTGCGATGAAGCCCGTGCTGTTCGTCACGGGGCACGCCCCGTTCGACCGGGTGGGCGCGTTCGCCCGCCTGCACCAGCTCGAGGGGGTCGAGTTTGCCCTTTTCGGGGGACGATCCCAGCACGGCGGCGCCGCGGCAGGCGACGGACTGCCCTCCCTGTTCGGAGGACGACCGCCGCACGGCGGCGCCACGGGACGACGGCCGCACGGCGCCGCCACAGCCGATGAGCTGCCCTTCCCCTACCGGCACGTACGCCAGCACGAGCTCGCGACGCTCGCCGCGTCGGGCCGCTACCGCGCCGTGGTGGTGTCCACAGGTGGGCGGATCGCGCTGCCGGCCGCCTGGGCGGGCACCCGCCGCGCAGGGGTGCCGCTGATCCTGTGGAGCGCGCTGTGGGCCCACCCCCGCACCGCGGCCCATGCCTTCAGCTACCTTGCGCTACGACGCCTCTACCGTTCCGCGGAGGCGATCGTCGTGTACGGGCCGCACGTCGAGGCGTACGTGCGCGCACGGGGGGCGCGCAACGTGCACGTCGCCCCGCAATCGGTTGACAACGAGTTTTGGTCTCGCCCGCTCGCCCGCGACGAAGGCGTCCCTGCGGCGGCGAATTGGCCGTCAGAAACGGCGGTCGGGTTCGTGTTTGCGGGGCGCCCCGTCCGGGAAAAGGGTGTCGGGGTGCTGATTGAAGCCTGGTGTGAGTCGGGCCTCGCCGCGCCTACCGCCGCGCTCGTCCTCGCCGGCGTGGGATCCATCCCCCCTTGGATCCCCGCCGGCGGCGCGGTGAGCAATGTGGTTTGCCTAGACCCCGTCCCGCCCGAGCAGCTGCGCGGCATGTACGACGCCGCCGACGTACTCGTGGTGCCCTCGATCCCCACCCGCACCTTCCGCGAGCCGTGGGGGTTGGTGGTGAACGAGGCGATGAACCGCGAACTCCCCATTATCGCAAGCGACGCTGTCGGCGCCGTCGCCGGCGGATTGGTGCGCGATGGGCACAACGGTGTGGTCGTGCCGGCCGGCGACGCGCACGCACTCGCCGCTGCTCTGCGGCGGTTGGCCGCCGACGCCCCGCTGCGCGCTCGTCTCGGCGCGACGGGGGCACGCGACGTGCAGGCGTACACGCACGACGCGTGGGCGCATGGTTTCTCGCGCGCGCTGGCCAGCCTCGGCCTTTCCCGTGCGCCCGGCGTTTTTGATCCGGCTGGACCACCTGGCGGCCACGGTTTTTCCCAGGGGAGGCACTGGTAGCGTGCGTCGCTTGTTCGCGAAGGAAACCGGCTCCGAGCACAGTTTTCAGAGCAAGCGGCATACGGGGCTGCGCCTCTCGGATGCACACCCACCCTGGTGGGCGCTGGTCTGCGTGGTAGCGCTGGCGCTCGCGCTCGCGGCCACTCCAGCAGCGGCGAGCGCCAGCCAGGCGGCGAAGATCCTCGAAGCATGCAGCAACGGAACCGAGCCAGTCGGCTACAGCCAGCAGGCCTACAACCAGGCGATCAAGCAGATGGAAGCCTTCCTCTCCGAGTACACCGACTGCCCCGACCTGATCCACAAAGCCGAGTTGGCAGGCGCCGTCGGCACTCACGGCGCCCGCACCGCGGCCGGCCCGAGCGAAGCGGGCACCGCCGCGGTGGCGCCCCCCACCAAAGCCGAACAGGACAAGCTCGAAAGCATTCCCCACGCAAGTGCTCCACCGGTCAAGGTGGGTACCGAAGTGATCCACCCAGGCGTGATGCACGTCAACCTCGCCTCCGCCGTCAATACACTGCCCACTCCACTGCTCGCGCTACTCGCTTTCCTGCTGGCGTGCGCGCTGTTGGCGATCGCGTGGGTGGTGCGCCAGCGCATTCGCCGAGCGGGCGGGAACTCGATCTCCGACGACTGAATGTCCGCCGAAGTTGCAGACCGGGCGCGCCTGCCACTGCCCGCCACCCACCTTCAGTCGGCTCACCTGCGTGAGCTCGCGCGCAGCGTCATACCGACGCTGCTGGTCGCGGTCGCCCTCTGTCTGGTCACCTTCGTCGCCGGCGGCGGCCTCAACCTCAGCACCAACACCCCCGTAGAGATCGCCCTCACGCTCGGCTGCGGCGTAGGCATCGCCGCAGCGATCGTGCTCGCGCCGGCCGGGCGACCGGTCTATGGGGCGTGGCCGACTGCCCTGCTGCTCGGGCTCGCGGCGCTCTCGGCGTTGTCGGTGATCTGGTCGGTGCAACCCGACGGAAGCTGGCAGGACGCGGCGCGCCTGCTGGCCTATAGCGCCGTGTTCGCATTCGCCGTGCTACTTGCGCGCGCGGCACCGGCGGGCTGGTCGGCGGTGCTCGGTGGAGTGCTGTTGGCGGCTGTAGTGGTGTGCGGCTACGCGCTGCTCACCAAGGTTTTCCCGGGTTCAATCGGCAACGAACAGAGCTACGGGCACGTCTACGCACGGCTGCAAACACCATACGGATACTGGAATGCGATCGGCTTGGCCGCCGCGTTGGGCGCAATCGCCTGCATGTGGTTGGGCGCCCGCCGCGCCGGACATGCGCTGCTGAACGCGCTCGCCTACCCCGCGATGGGGCTGATGCTGGTGACGCTGATGCTCGCCTACTCGCGCGGCGCACTCGCCGCGCTGGTGTTCGGGCTGGCACTGTGGCTGTGCTTGGTGCCGCTGCGCTTGCGCGGGGTGACCGTACTGTGCGTGAGCGCCCTCGGCGCAGCTGTGGTGGTCGGCTGGGACTTCTCTCAACACGCGCTCACCACCGACGACATCCCGCTCGCCGAACGGGTCAGCGCCGGACGCCAGCTGGGAGTGCTGCTCGCCGCGATACTCATCGGGCTGGCCCTCGCAGGTCTTGCGATTGGCTTCATCAGCAGCCGCCGCACGCTCTCCTTACCGGCGCGCAGGCACGCTGGCACGGCGTTGCTCGGCCTCCTTGCAGTCGTCACGGTCGCCTTCCTCGGAGCGCTCACCGTCAGCCACCGCGGCCTGTTTGGCACCGTCTCGCACACCGTCAGCACGCTGACCAACCCCAACGCGCCAGTGCCCGCCAACGGCCCCGGGCGCCTCACCGCGGTCGGCAGCGTGCGCGCGCGCTACTGGAACGAAGCGCTGGAGATATTCGACGACCACCCGCTGCTCGGCGTCGGCGCCGAAGGCTACGAAACCGCCCGCCTGCGCTACCGCACCGCGATCCTCGACGTTGGGCAGGCGCATGGTTTCATCGTGCAAACGCTCGCCGACCTTGGCCTGGTCGGGCTGCTGGTGGCGCTCGCGCTGTTCGGCTCCTGGCTGACCGCGGCTGGGCGCACCACGCATCCCTTTAACCGGCGCTGGAGCGGCTGGCGCTGGCGACCGCTACCGGCAGGCTCGCCGGAGCGCGTCTACTCCGCCGAGCGCGTCGGACTGCTGAGCATGGTGTGCCTCGTCGCCACCTTTGGTATCCACTCGTTCGTGGACTGGACCTGGTATGTCCCCGGCGTCGCCTGCGCCGCCCTGCTGTGCGCTGGCTGGCTCGCTGGCCGAAACGGGGATGCTCGCCGAAGGCGAGTGTCCCCCGGCTTCGGTCACGGGCCGCTGAGCAGTGCTCTCGCGGTCGCTGGCGCCCCGGCGGGCCTTGATCCAAGTGGGGGCGCCGACCCGATCGCACGCACACCGCGATGGCGATCACTCACGTTGCGCGACGTTGGGCCGCTACGCGCCGGGGTCGCCACGGCGGTGATCGTCTGCGCGCTGCTCGCCGCTTGGGCGCAGTGGCAGCCGCAGCGCTCGGTGGACGCTGCAAACGAAGCCCTGGCGCTGGTGGCGCGCGACCCCACCGCCGCCCTCGCGGCCGCACACACCGCGGTCAACCGCGACCCGCTGTCCGCCGAAGCGCTGCTCACGCTCGCCGCCGTCGAGCAGGGCGCCGGCCAATCGGGCGCTGCGGCCGCTACCTACGAGCACGCCGTGCACCTACAGCCTTCCAACTTCCACACCTGGCAGGCACTCGGCGAATACGACCTGCAAACCGGCCAGCCGCAGGCCGCGTTGCAGGCGCTGCGCGCCGCGGTGTATCTCAACCCCGAGGCGGTTGCGCCTCGCGCGCAGATCACCCAGAACGCCGAACTGCTGTCGATCCAAAACAGCTATCTGCAGGCGCTGCGCGACACCGCGAGTGGCGGTGGCACCGCGGTGCACAATTGATTGGAAAACGAGGGGCCCGACCGAAGCCGGGGGACGCTGGCGCATCCCCGTTTCGGCCAGCGGCCGACTGCGCCACCCTCTTTAGAAACGCTTGCGACGCGCAGCCGCCAACAGCGTACGCCGCGCGCCGGGCATACCGCCCACGGCACGCGTCTCGATCCGCTCGAAGCCAAAGTCCTGCAGTAGGCCCACCAGCATGCGGCGGTTGTAGAAACGCAGATGATCGGAGCACGGGTCGAAGTGGGTGGCAAACGCCCGCCCCGAGAGTGCCAACGCCAGGCGGGTGAGCGGCTGGTGGGCGGGGGTACTCAACACCAGCGCCCCAGCCGAGTGCAACACGCGACGCACCTCCGACAGCCATCCGGCGGTGTCGGCAATGTGCTCGATCGTCTCGCCCGCCCACACCGCGTCGAAGCTTGCATCCGGCAGCGGCCATGCGCCGTGCACCGAGACGCAGCGCAGGTCGAGCCCGGGCTCGCGCTCGTGTGCGCGACGCAATGGCTCCTGTGCGACATCGATCCCCACCGCCTCCCTGCCTGTGTGTGCGAGCGCCGCCGTGAACCAGCCCTCACCGCAGCCAACATCCAGCACCCGCGCGCCGGCCGGCGCCTGTTCGAGCAGGAAGTCCAGTCGCGCCTGCATATGGGGCGGGCGCAGCCCCGGCGGGATCGCCTGCCAAAGACTTTCGTGGTAGTCGCTTGCGGACATCTCGGTGCAGGCTAGTCGGGGCGCGCAGAGGCCGTGACGGGCAAGGCATTACACGGGAGGCATAGAGAGTCCGCAGATAGCGGCAACTCCCCTGTCATCTGTACCACTCCGCAACCAAACCAACTAAGGTCTCCCGCGTGCAGGATGAGGTTCCGCCCGCCCGCCGTGACGTGAAGGGCCACACGCGCCTATGAGGCTGGCATTCGACAGCCGACCGACCGCCGACAAGCTGGAGCTAGGGCACTACTCGCGCTGCCTACTGCAGGCGCTACGCGATACCGCCGGCGAGCAGGATGAGATCCTCGAGGCGCATCGTCCGCGCGGCGCAGAGGTCTTCCACACCCCCTGGATGCAGGGAGCGATGCTGCACAGCCCTTGCCCGATGGTTGTGACACTGCACGACCTCACCACGCTCAAGCGTCCCAGCGAGCGGCTGCGCGGTGGCGGCATGCACTTACGCCTGCGCCACCTCGCGGTGCAGCGAGCGACGCACGTGATCGTCCCTTGTGAGGCCGTCGCCGGCGAAGCGGTCGCGGAGCTCGGGCTCGACCACGAGCGCGTGATCGTGATCCCGGAGGCGCCCGACCCGGTGGCGGCACTCGCAAAGCCCACATGGACCTGGGAGGACACGGCTCGCGAAACGTGGGCGGTGTACCGGCGAGCCCTCGCCCAGCCGCACCGGCCGTGCGTGACCGGGCCTAAGCGGCTGCCTCTCAGTAGGCGCCGCGTCGTGAGAGCACAGCCGGGACAGTCTTCAGCAAAATTGTGAGATCGACTGCCAGCGACCAGTGCTCGAGGTAGAGGAAGTCGAGGTGCACGAGGTCGTCGAAGTCGAGCTCGGCCCGCCCCGACACCTGCCATAGGCCGGTGATGCCAGGCAGCACCAGGTAGCGCTTGCGATGCCAGTCCTGCAATCTCTGGAAATCGCGCTCAGGCAAGGGTCGCGGCCCAACCAGCGACATCTCGCCGCGCAGCACGTTCACCAACTGGGGTAGCTCATCCAGCGAGAAGCGCCGCAGCAGGCGCCCTACTGACGTGGTGCGCGGGTCGTCGCGGATCTTGAACAGCGCTCCTGTCGCCTCGTTGAGCTCTTCGAGGTCGGCTTGGCGGTGCTCGGAGTCCTCATACATCGTGCGGAACTTCAGGCAGGCGAACGGCCGCTCGCCGATCCCCTGGCGCTTTGAACGGAACACAGCCGGTCCCTTGGAGGTCGCCCGCACCGCCACCCAGATCGCCGCCAGCAGTGGGCTGAGGATCATCAGCAGCAACATGGCGCCCGCCACGTCGAAGGTGCGCTTCAGTGCAAAGTCGACCCCTTCGAAGACGGGAGGCTTCAGCTCGAATAGCGGTACCGACTCACCCGGCACGAACTCCGCGCGGTGAATCAGGATCTCCATCGTTGAGGGCGCGATCCGCACTCTCACCCCACGCTGGTGGCAGCGATCGACCAACTCCACCGCCTCCCCCTGTGGGAAGTCGGGATCGGCGATGATCACCTCGTCGACGCGCTCCTGCACCAACACCTGGTCGAGATTCCTTGGAGTGCCCAACGAGCGCAAGCCGTTCGCCGGCAGCGCCCGCAGCGAGACATACCCAACCACCTCGACGCGCGAATGGGGCGCGTCCTTCAACGCCCGCGCAACCTCGCGAATGTGCTCGCCCGTGCCCACCAGCACCGCCCGCCGCTCATGACCCGCGGCGCGCAGGATCGCACTCGTGGCGCGCTCGTAGAGCAGGCGCAGCAGCGGTATGTACAGCAGCGCAAACGCCAGCGAGCCCCAGAAGATGTAGTAGCTGGAGAAGTGTTCGCCGCTCACCAGCGCGAAGATCAGCGCCACGCACGTCACCTGGAAGAGCGAGGCCACGATGCGCGCCATCCCCGGCCGCTGCGCACGCGCGGCGTACAGGCCCGAGCGTGCGAACAGCAGCGCCGTCAGCAGGTAGGCGAACGCGAGGATGCCCCTGGTCTCCTCGTAGGCGCCGTGCACGCTCACTTCGCTCAGCACCGCCGCCTTCAACACCAGCGCCGTGAAGATCGCCGCCGACAGGCCCGCGAAGTCGAGCGCCAGCAGCGTCAGCACTCGCGCTATGCGTCCCGCCGTCTCGGCGCGCAGCAGGAACGAGATCGCCGGCCAGCGCTTGCGGCGCATGTCGCGCTCGGATGGTTCCCTACGCACCGTGGCCTCCGAGAGCATTTCCAAAGGATGAGGCTCGCGAGGCGGGGCAGGCGTCTGCGTGGCGGGGGCCATCTCGCCGTTCACAACGCTTCAGACTGGCAGATGTAGCGGTCGAGACGCCCTTTGGTGGCCGATTGAGAAAAAAGGTGCCGGGCTCGTCGGCCTTCGGCCGACTGCGCCACCCTCTAGGTCAGCCAACCAAGACCTCGACGCCCGACTCGTTGATCGTGCGTTCGAGGCCCTCCCGCAAAGCCACCTCCGGCGACCAGCCAAGCAGCTCGCGTGCAAGCGCGATGTTGGGTTGGCGCTGCTTGGGATCGTCGACGGGCAGCGCCTCGTAGATGATCTCCGAGCTCGACCCCGTAACCTGTTTGACGGTCTCCGCCAGCTCCAGCAGCGTGAACTCGTCGGGGTTGCCGATGTTCACCGGCTCGTGATAGCCCGACTCCGCCAGCGCGATGATCCCCCTGATCAGATCGGCGACGTAGCAGAACGAACGTGTCTGCCCGCCGTCGCCGAACACTGTGATCGGACGGTTGGCGAGCGCTTGGCGCAAGAATGTGGGGATCGCGCGGCCGTCGCGGGGGCGCATGCGCGAGCCGTAGGTGTTGAAGATCCTCACGATCGCCGTATCGACGCCCTGCTGGCGGTGGTAGGCCATCGTCAGCGCCTCGGCATAGCGCTTGGCCTCGTCGTACACCCCACGCGGGCCGATCGGGTTGACGTGGCCCCAGTAGGACTCCGACTGCGGGTGCTCCTTCGGATCGCCGTACACCTCGCTGGTGGAAGCGATCAGAAAACGAGCGCGCTTGGCCTTCGCCAGGCCGAGCGTATGGTGGGTGCCGTAGGAGCCGACCTTCAGCGTGTGCAGCGGCAGGCGCAAGTAGTCGATCGGCGAGGCGGGCGAGGCGAGGTGGTAGATGAAGTCCACCTGCTCGTCCACGTAGTAGGGCTCGATGATGTCGATACCCAGATGCACGAAGCGCTCCGGGTCGCGGATGTGCTCGATGTTGGCGAGCGACCCCGTCTCGAGGTTGTCCACGCAGATCACGCGGTTGCCTCGCGCCAGCAGCTCGTCGCACAGGTGCGACCCCAGAAAGCCCGCGCCGCCGGTGACCAGACAGGTTGCCATCGGTGGCAGCATACCCGGGCAGCCGGGGCGGAGGGCGGGCTGCGTTAATCCTACGAGGCCCCACAGGTCCTTATCATCCAGATCATGGCCACCGTCGAGCGACACCCCCGCGACAGCGCGGACGACGAGGATCGCGAGCACCTCACGGTCGCCCCGATCGTCGGGCCCGACGATCCCCGCCGCTTCACCGACTCGGGAATCGAGATCGCGCCGCTGTATACCGAGGAGGACCTCCCCGCCGAGCTGGAGCTCGGCGACCCAGGTGAGTTCCCCTACACGCGCGGCCCGCACCGCGAGATGTACCGCCAGCAACTGTGGACGATGCGCCAGTACGCCGGGTATGCCTCGGCGAAGGAGTCCAACGAGCGCTACCGCTACCTGCTCTCCAAGGGCTCCACCGGGCTGTCGATGGCCTTCGACCTACCGACCCAGCTGGGCCTGGACTCCGACAACCCCCGCTGTCTCGGCGAGGTGGGGCGCACCGGCGTGGCGATCGACACGATCGACGACATGCGCACCGCCTTCGACTCCATCCCGCTCGACCAGGTGTCCACCTCGATGACGATCAACGCTCCCGCCGCCTGCCTGCTGCTGCTGTACGAGCTGGTCGGCGAGGAGCAGGGCGTGCCGAGCGAGCAGCTGCGCGGCACCACCCAGAACGACGTGCTCAAGGAGTACATCGCCCGCGGCAACTACATCTACCCGCCCGTCCCGACGATGCGGCTGACGACCGACCTCTTCCAGTACTGCCACGAACGGGTGCCGCGCTGGAACACGATCTCGATCTCCGGCTACCACTTCCGCGAGAAGGGCTGCTCGGCGGTGCAGGAGGTCGCGTTCACGCTGTGCTCGGGGATCGCCTACGTGCAGGCGGCGATCGACAAGGGTCTCGACGTGGACGACTTCGCGCCGCGGCTGGCGTTCTTCTTCAACGGCCACAACAACGTCTTCCAGGAGGTCGCCAAGTTCCGCGCCGCGCGGCGCATGTGGGCGCGGATCATGCGCGAGCGCTTCGGCGCCACCGACCCGAAAGCCACGATGCTGCGCTTCCACACCCAGACCGGGGGCGTCACGCTCACCGCCCAACAGCCGGAGAACAACATCGTGCGCGTCGCCCTGCAGGGCTTCGCCGCGGTGTGCGGCGGCACCCAGTCGCTGCACACCAACGGCTTCGACGAGGCGCTCGCGCTGCCCACCGAGCGGGCCGCCAAAATCGCGCTGCGCACCCAGCAGATCCTCGCGCACGAGTCGGGCGCCGCCGACACCGTCGACCCATTCGCCGGCTCCTACTTCGTGGAGGCGCTCACCGACGAGCTCGAAGCGCGCGCGCAAGAGCTGATCGGCAAGGTGGACGCGCTCGGCGGGTCGGTCGAGGCGTTGCAGTTCATCATCGGCGAGATCGACGAGTCGGCGTGGGGCTACCAGGAGCGCTACCGCATCGGGCAGGACATCGTCGTCGGCGTCAACAAGTACGAGGAGGACGACGTTGAAGTACCGGACCTGCTGCGCGTCGACCCCGAGTCAGAGCGCGAACAGGTCGCTCGCCTCGCCGCCTTCAAGGCCAACCGCGACCACGCGCTCGTCGAGCGCCGCTTGGAGGAGCTGCGTGAGGTCGCCCGCGGCGATGGCAACCTGCTGCCCGCGATTCGCGCGGCGCTGAAGGACCGCTGCTCGCTGGGCGAGGTGTGCGGGGCGATGCAGGACGTGTTCGGCAAGTACGCGCCTACGTTCTGAACGTCCTGCTTGGTACCAGCCCGCTGCGCGGGCTGGTTGGCAGGCCCGCATGCGGGCCTGCCGGAAGGGTCGCATGCGACCCTTCCTGGAACGGCCACATGTGGCCGTTCCCGAGGCCGCACATGTGCGGCCTCGCCACCCGGCGCATGCGCCGGGTGGCACAGCATCTTTCGTCACCTGTAAAACGCACATGCGCCGGCCACACGTAGGATGTGGCGGATGCTCGGCGCCTCCGCCTACGAAATCGTGCTCGCCGTGCACATCATGGCGGTGGTGATCGCCTTTGGCTTCACCTTTGCCTACCCGCTGATGTTCTTGATCGCCGCGCGCGCCGACCCGAGCACGCTGCCGACGATGCACCGCATCGAGTACACCGTCGAGCGCACGCTCGTCAACGGCGGGCTGCTGGTAGTGATCGCCGCTGGCATCTTCCTCGCCTCCGACGGCCACCTTTGGAGCCAGTTCTTCGTGCAGTGGGGCCTCGGCGCCGCGATCGTGATCGGCGCGCTCGTCGGCTCGGTGATGATCCCCACCGCCAAACGCGCCGAGACCGCGATCCGCACCCTCAGCGCCGGCGAAGGCGATGCGGCAGTCCTCGGCCCGGAATATGGACGCCTCGTGCGGCGGTCGCAAATCGTCGGCGGTGGGCTGTCGCTGCTGGTGCTGGCGACGATCGCCATCATGGTCATCAAGCCGTAGTTGGCGTTTGGCCGCCGACCCAGGCGCAGTCGCCACCCGTGCGCCGGCCGGATCAATAGGATTTCCCCGTGCTCCTGGCCGTCGCCTTCTGGGAAGTCGTCCTCGCGCTGCACATCATCGCCGTCGTGTTCGCCTTCGGCGCGACCTTCGCCTACCCCGTGCTGCTCGGCACCGTCACGAAGGCCGACCCGCGCGCGCTTCCCGCCCTGTACCGCGCGCTGCACGCGATCAGCCAGCGGGTGATCATGCCCGGCGTCGCGGCGATCCTCGTGTTCGGCATCTACCTCGCCTCCCACCTCGAACTGTGGAGCTCGTTCTTCGTGCAGTGGGGACTCGGCGTGGTGATCGTGATCGGCGCCGTCGAGGGCGCCTACCTCGGCCCGCGCGAGAAGCGCCTAATGGAGGTCGCCGACCGGGACGTGGTCGCCGCGGGCGGTGACGGCGCGGTGACGCTCAGCGCCGAGCACGATTCGCTCGTCCGTCGCATCGGTGCGGTCGGGGCGCTGATGGACCTGCTGGTGATCATCACGATCTACTTCATGGTGACCCACACCGGGGCCTAGACGCCCGCTGAGCGGCGCGATGCTGCGTCCTCGGTCGCTCGCGTGCGAAGCACGCCACGCGGGTGGGTGGGCATTCGAATCTTGCCTCGCTTGCCTCTCGGTCGGCTAGACCCTATGTCGTAGGTCGCCCGTTGGGTTGACCGCCGGGGTAGGCCGGACACTCCTCGCGGGGGTTTGTCTGGCCGGAGAATGGCTCCGGCTGACCCCAATTCAATGAGGAGGTCCGGCCATGACCGGAATGGTGACTTATGTGGGGCTCGATGTCCATGCCCGCTCGACGCATGCTGCGGCGATTGACGTCTCGACGGGTGAGCTGCTGCGCGCGCGGTTCGGGCCGGGCGTCGAGGAGCCGGTCGCGTGGCTTACGGGTTTGCCTGGCCCGGTGCGTGCTTGCTATGAGGCCGGCCCGACCGGGTTCGGGCTCTATCGCGCCGCGAGCGCTGCCGGTGTGGCCGTCGAGGTGATCGCTCCTGGCAAGACACCCCGGGGCCCGTCGGATCGAGTGAAGACCGACCGCAAGGACGCGGAGCTGCTCGCGCGGCTGCTGCTCGCCGGGTCGCTAACCACCGTCGTGGTCCCACCCGTCGAGGTGGAGGCCGCCCGCGAGCTGATGCGCGCGCACGATGCGTGCCGGAGGGATTTGATGACGGCTCGTCACCGGGTCTCAAAGATGCTGTTGCGCCATGGCCGGATCTACCCCGAGCCCTCGACCTGGACTGTTGCCCACCGGCGCTGGCTCGCGGCTCAACAGTTCGATGAGACGGCCTCAGAGCTGGTGTTCGCTGATCTGATTGCCTCCGTCGATGGTCTGAGCGCGCGCAAGGCGGCGATCGCCGAGCGACTCTCGCGCCTGGCAGAAGACGAGCAGTGGTGGCCGACCATCGCGAGGCTCCGCTGCTTCCGGGGCGTTGACACCCTGACAGCGTTCGCATTGCACCTCGAGCTCGGCGGGGACTGGCAACGCTTTCACCGAGCGAACGCACTGAGCGCATGGCTCGGGCTGATCCCGTCCCTTCACCAGTCCGGCGAGACATCCCATCAGGGCTCGATCACCAAGACGGGATCGGGCTTCGCTCGCCGGCTGCTCGTCGAGTCGGCCTGGCACTACGGACGCCCACCACGGATCGGGGCGACACTCCGAAACCGTCAGCAGGGCCAGCCCGACCACGTCTTGCAGATCGCTAACCGTGCCCAGCAGCGGCTGCACCGTGTCTATCACCGGATGCGCGGCCGCGGCAAGGCGCACAACGTGATTGTCGTCGCCTGTGCCCGTGAGCTCGCGTGCTTCCTCTGGGCAGCAGCAACCGCCGACTGACCCCAGCCGACAGCCCTACCGGCCGGGAGGCCGGGGCGCCGGGCCATCAGCGGCCGGCACGCGCGATCGGTCTATGGGCAGCACTGCAAAGGGTGCCATGCCCGTTTCTAGAAAGCGCAAGCCGGCAGCACGAAACCGGGCCCTGGGGTACCCAACCCCCGCATCATCAGACTGGCAACGCCGACACCGAGTCCGGCGTCCCGGCCTCCCGACCACAACCAACGCCCCTCAACCAGGCGCGATCAACCCTGCCCACTTGACAAACACCGCGACATATCAGACCGATCGTGCGTCATAGCGGGATTCGCCCGCTGGTCTTGACGGTCTGGGCCTCCGGCAGCCTGAAGTAGTCGGCCGGGTCGGCGGCGCGGCGCGCCATCGCGACGTAGAGCCGCTTGCGCCACATCGCCATGCCGGGCTCGCGGGTGGGCTCGATCGCGACCTTCGAGACGAAGTACGTGGCGTTGGCGAGGTCGGGCTCGCCTTCGACCAAGCCCTGCTCGACCGCCAGGCGCAGCGCAGCCGGAACGTCCTGCTCTTCGAGGAAACCGAAGCGCACCGTCAGCGGCGTGATGCTCTCCACGAGTGGGTCGAGCGGATCCCCGGTTGCGCCGCTGAACAGCATCTTCGCCTCCGGCCGCACCCTCTCCGAGTCCGCCACGCGAGGGATGCGCTCCGTCTCGACGGCGACGATCATCACGTGGTTGTGCAGGGTTTGGTTGTGTTCGAAGTCGGCCTGCAGCGCCAGCGGCGCACCGCGCAGGTTGGGGCTGAGGAAGATCGCGACGCCCGGGACCTGGCGAACCGGGAGGCTCCGCCCGCCGAGCTGCTCGATGAAGTCCGCGAGCAGCCCTTCCGCGCGCTCGCGATTGGCGTTCACGATCTGGCGTCCGTGCGACCAGGTGATCACGAGCGTGAAGACGACGAGCGCGATCGCGAGCGGCAGCCATCCTCCGTGCGTGATCTTCGTAAGGTTCGCCGTGAAGAACGCGACCTCGACCGTGAGGAACACCGCGGCGCCCAGCGCGATCTGTGCTCGCGGCCTGCGCCACAGCAGCCGCGCCACCGCGAGGAACAGGATCGTATTGAGGATGAACGTGCCGGTGACCGCGACGCCGTAGGCCGAGGCAAGGGCTGTGGAGGAGCCGAATCCGATCGCGATCACCAGCACGGTCACGAACATCCCGCCGTTGACCGCCGGCACGTAGATCTGCCAGATCTGCCGCTCGGAGGTGTGGCGGATCGTAAGCCGTGGCAGAAAGTCGAGCTGCACGGCCTGCTGGGTCACGCTGAAGGCGCCCGAGATCACAGCCTGTGAGGCGATCACCGTCGCGGCCGTCGCCAGCACCACCATCGGGATCTGCGCCCAGCCCGGCAGCAACAGGTAGAAGGGGTTGGAGATCGCTTGCGGGGAGCGCAATATCAGCGCTCCCTGGGCGAGGTAGTTGAGGGTGAGCGCCGGGAACACGATCAAAAACCACGCGCGGCGGATCGGCGGACGCCCGAAATGGCCCATGTCGGCGTACAGCGCCTCGGCGCCCGTCACCGCCAGCACAACCGAGGCGAGCGCGATAAACGCGACGCTGCCATGCGCGGCGAAGAACTGCACGCCGTAGCTCGGCGACAGCGCGCGCAGGATGCCGGGGTGGTGCGCGACCTCCACGGCGCCCACCACGCCGAGCACGCAGAACCAGACGACCATCACCGGCCCGAACAGGTTGCCGACGACGCCCGTGCCGAAGCGTTGGATCGCGAACAGCACGCAGAGGGTCGCGACCGCGATCGGCAGCACCAGCGAGTGCAGGCTCGGCACCGCGACCTTCAGCCCTTCCACCGCGGAGAGCACCGAGATCGCCGGGGTGATCGCGCCGTCGCCGTAGAACAGCGCGGCGCCGGCGATCCCCAGCGTGATCAGCACCGCCGGCACGACGGCGCGGCGGCTGCGCCGCGCGGCTTGCAGCAGCGATGTCAGGGCCATGATGCCGCCCTGGCCGCGATCGTCGGCGCGCATGATGAAGGTGACGTACTTGATCGACACCACGAGCGTGATCGCCCAGAACACGAGCGAGATCACGCCATAGACATCCCCTTGGGTGGGGTGAACCGCGTGGTTGTCGGCAGTGAAAACCGCCTGCAGCGCGTACAGCGGACTGGTCCCGATGTCCCCGAACACCACTCCCAGCGCACCCAGCGTGAGCGCCGCCATTGCGGTTCTCGCGGGGGCGGCGCTCCCGCTCGGCGAAGGCGTGTGGGCAGTATCGATGGAGTGGGCGAGGCTCTCGGCGGACATAGCCGCTGTACCCTAGAACTCCATGAGCCAGGGACACCGAGTAGCAGTCGTCGGCGCCACCGGCCAGGTGGGCTCGCTGATGCTCCAGTTGCTGCGCGAGCGGGCCTTCCCCGCGCGCGAGGTGGTGGCGTTCGCGTCCACACGTTCCGCCGGGCGCGTGCTGGCGGGCGCCGGCATCGACGGTGGCGATCTCACAGTGCAAGGACTCGCCGAGGACACCATCCAGGGCTTCGACCTCGCGCTGTTCTCCGCCGGCGGGGGCACGTCGGGCGAGTGGGCGCCGCGCTTCGCCGACGCCGGTGCCGTGGTGGTGGACAACTCCTCGCGCTGGCGCATGCAACACGACGTGCCGTTGGTCGTCGCGGAGGTCAACCCCGACGCGCTAGCCGCGCATCGCGGGATCGTCGCCAACCCCAACTGCTCAACGATGCAGCTGGTCGTCGCGCTCAAGCCCCTGCATGACGCCGCCGGCATCGAGCGACTCGTGATCTCGACCTACCAGGCGGTCTCCGGCACCGGCAAGGCGGCCGTCGACGAGCTGCTTGACCAGTCCCACGCTCTCCTGCACGAGCGCGCGATTGAGCCGCCCAGCGCCTACGCCCACCAGATCGCCTTCAACGCGCTCCCTCACGCCGGCTCGTTCGCGCCCGACGAGGACCACACCGACGAGGAGCGCAAGCTGATCAACGAGACGCGCAAGATCCTCGGCGACCCCGCGATTCGCGTCAGCGCCACCTGCGTGCGCGTGCCGGTCGTCAACGGCCACTCCGAGGCCGTCAACGTGCAGACCCGCGACGAGCTCTCTCCCGAGCGCGCCCGCGAGCTGCTCGCCGCGGCGCCCGGCGTCACCGTGCTCGACGACCCCGCCGCCGCGCTCTATCCACTGGCGATCGACGCCACGGGCAAGGATGAGGTGTTCGTCGGGCGCATCCGCCGCGACCCCGGCCACGAGCGCGCGCTCGACCTGTGGGTGGTCGCCGACAACCTGCGCAAGGGCGCCGCCACCAACGCGGTGCAGCTCGCGGAACTGCTGGACGCCGGCGGGCTGATCAGGCCCGCGCGCGACCGCGCCATCGCCTGAGGGCACGGCCTGAAGGAGTCGCGCCGCGGTCATCGAAACATGGGGCGATGCCCTCCATCGAGGCCCAACGCACCCTTGTGAAGTCCCCGCCCGAGCTGTGGAGCGAGCTGAGCGACCCATCCTCGCTGGCGCGCCACCTCGGCGAGCTCGGCGAGATTCGCATCACCCGCCTCGAGGCCGAGACGGCCGTCGAGTGGGAGGCCGAGTCCGTCATGGGCACGATCGCACTCGAGCCCGCTGGCTGGGGCACCAAGGTGACACTCACCGTCGCGCGAGAGATTCCGGAGCCGGAGGTCGTTCCCGAGCCTGAGCCTGAGCCTGAGCCCCTTCCAGTGTCCCGTCCCGGGCTGTTCGCCAGGATCTTTCGGCGACGCCGCAAGCGGCAGCCAATTGCCGAGCCCGAGGCACCGGACCTTGCCGCCGAACTCGCCGCCGAGCTGACTCGCCTGGAAGCGATGATGGCTGAGCAGGACGCGGCGCTGCTGGCGGGGGTGCTTGACCGCCTGGGTGCGGCCCACCACAGGCCGTTCTCGCGGGGTTGAGCCGCGCTCTCTGGGGGTTGAGCCGCGCTCTCTGGCGCGCTCGATCCGCGCCGCCACACCACACTGGCCCGTCGTTGCAAGCTTGGCGACAGATAACATCGGGCGCCCAATGACGCGCGCGAAGGCACCGGAAACCTACGAGGAGAAGCTCGCCCAGCTGCAGGACCTGCGCACGGCTGCCCTGCACTCCGCCCCGGATGCGGAGAAGAAGCAGCACGCCCGCGGCAAGTACACGGCGCGAGAGCGCGTGGAGAAGCTGCTCGACCCCGGCTCCTTCCAGGAGCTCGACACGTTTGTGCGCCATCGCACCTACGACTTCGAGATGCAAAAGAACCGCCCTTGGGGCGATGCGGTGGTCACTGGCCACGGCACGATCGACGGTCGCCAGGTGTGCGTGTTCAGCCAGGACTTCACCGTCTTCGGCGGCTCGCTGGGCGAGGTGATGGGCGAGAAGATGTGCAAGATCATGGATCTGGCGGCCAAGATCGGCTGCCCGATGATCGGCATCAACGACTCCGGCGGAGCCCGCATTCAGGAGGGCGTCGTCTCGCTGGGCTCCTACGGAGACGTGTTTCTGCGCAATGTGCGCTGCTCGGGTGTGATCCCACAGATCTCGCTCGTGATGGGGCCCTGCGCCGGCGGCGCCGTCTACTCACCGGCGATCACCGACTTCATCTTCATGGTGGCGGAGACCTCGCACATGTTCATCACCGGCCCCGACGTGATCAAGACCGTCACCGGCGAGGAGGTCGGCTTCGAGGAGTTGGGCGGGGCGATGTCGCACAACACCAAGTCGGGCGTCGCCCAGTTTGCATCCGTCGACGAGGATGCCTGCCTGGAGGATTGCCGCTACCTGCTGAGCTTCCTACCCTCCAACAACCTGGGCACCGCTCCCCGCGTGCAACCCAGCGACGACCCGCTGCGGATGGACGAGGAGCTCGACCACGTCGTGCCCGACAACCCCAACAAGCCCTACGACATGCGCGAGGTGGTGAGGCTGATCGTCGACGACGGGGAGTTCTTGGAGGTGCACGAACACCACGCCAAGAACATCATCTGTGGCTTCGCGCGCATGGATGGGTTCACGGTGGGAGTGGTTGGCAACCAGCCCAACCAGCTGGCGGGCGTGCTCGACATCGACGCCTCCGCCAAGGCTGCGCGCTTCGTGCGCACCTGCGACGCCTTCAACATCCCATTGCTGACGTTCTGTGACGTCCCCGGCTTCCTGCCCGGCACCGCCCAGGAGTGGGGCGGGATCATCCGACACGGCGCCAAGCTGCTGTACGCGTTTGCCGAGGCCACCGTGCCGAAGGTGACGATCATCACGCGCAAGGCTTACGGCGGCGCCTACGACGTGATGTCCTCCAAGCACCTGGGGGCCGACTTCAACTTCGCGTGGCCCACCGCCGAGGTCGCGGTGATGGGGCCGGAGGGCGCCGTCAACATCATCTACCGCCGCGATCTCGCGGGCAGCCCCACGCCGGAGGAGCGCCGCAAGACGCTGATGGATGACTACAAGGCGCGCTTCGCCAACCCCTACACCGCCGCCGAGCGGGGGTATATCGACGACGTGATCGTCCCCCACGAGACCCGTCCGCGGCTGATCACGGCTTTGCACACGCTGCAGACCAAGCGCGAACCGGGGCCCAAGCGCAAGCACGGGAACATTCCGCTGTAGACCGGCAAGCTGCGCGGGCGCGCCCCCGACCGCGTCGACGTCGTCGTCCGCCGGTGCGCCTCAATGCATAGACGTTGTCCGCCGGTGCGCCTCAACGCATAGACGTCGTCCGCCGGTGCGCCTCAATGCATAGACGTCGTCCGCGGTGTGCCCTCAACCGCGTCGACGTTGCCCCCGCCGTTCGCCCAAAAGCAGCCACCACGGGTAGGTGGCGAATATCAAGGCTGAGACCAAGTGCGTGCGCCAGCCGGCCCGGCGATGGTCGAAGCGAAAAACTCCCGAGTTGAGCATCCAGTCGCGGCCATCCTGTGCGCGGCAGAGCTTCCAGATGGGGTGTGTCCAGGGACGGTCGAGGTACAACGAGATGCTTGTGGCTAGGAACGCGGTCGCGGTCGCCGTGTGCACCGCTCGCGCCGCCGGCGTGCGCTGCGGCATCAGCCGACCGTAAGCGCGGCCGGTGACGTACAACCAGGGGGGGTCGATCAGGAATGACATTGAGCCTCCTCGTCAGTTGCGGCGCCCGGCACGCTGCTCCCAAGCAGATGGTGGGCCAGGCGGGTGGCGAGCGCCATGATCGTGATCTGCGGATTGACGCCGAGCGAGCTCGGCATCACGCTGCCGTCGGCGACATACAGCCCTTCGACGCCGTGCACACGCAGGTCGGGGTCGAGCACCCCGCGCCCAGGATCAGTGTCTGCGCGGGCGGTGCCGAGCGGGTGGAAGGCCATCAGTTTCAGATCGCGTGCGCGGGCGCGCTCGGGGGTCACGCCGGGGGGCAGCGGCAGGTAGACCTCGCGCGCGCCGGCAGCGCGGAACAGCTCCTCCAGGCGGGCGAGGCCGGCGCGGAACTTCGCCACGTCCTCCCTGAGCAGGTCGTAGCGGACCAGAGGCCGCCCGCCCCATCCGCCGCGTTCGCCCATCCCCCTGAGTGCCCCCCAACCAGGCGCGCCGTCGCGGGAGCCGCTGCCACCAAGCTGGTGCACGCTCCCGCGCGAGCTGTCGCTGACCATCAGCCCCATCTGCGCCAGCTGGGGATAGTGCGCCATCGCAGCGGCGTGGCGGGCGCCCGTCAGCGGCAGCGAAAGCGCGGCGTAGGAGGGCGGGCCGGCGATTCCCTCGAACATCACCCCCTCCTGCGCGAACTCATCCACATAGAAGCTCTGAGGCACGCCGCGAGCCATGTCGACGACCTCGTCCATCAACGCAAACGCGGCGGTGGCCGGGTGTAGCACCAAGTTGCGCCCGAGCTGACCCGATGCTCCGCCGAGCCCACTGCGGGCCAGCAGCGGGGGCGTGTGGATTGTCCCGGCCGCCACCACCACGCGCGGGGCGCGCACCTCAAGGACGCCGTCGCGCCGTGCCCGCACCCCCTGCACACGACCAGCCCTTACCACGATGCGCTGCACATCGGCCCCCGTGACGATCTGCGCGCCGGCGGCGCGGGCGCGGGGAAGGTAGGTGATGCCGGTGTGCTGCTTGGCGGAGGTGGGGCATCCGAAGGCACATACGCCGGAGCCGACGCAACCGCGGGCGTTGCGGCGCAGATACCCATGCGACCAGCCCAGCTGCTCGGCTCCACGGCGTGCGACCGCTGCGTTGGCGCCCGCCAGCTCCGGAGATACCTCGGCGACGGAGAGCGCGCTTTCGACGCGTTCGAAGCATGGGTTGAGCGCGCCCCGGTCGAGCTCCAGCCCATGCTCGGTGCGCCAGCGCTCCAGCACATGATCGGGTGTGCGAAAGCAGGTGCCGGAGTTCACGAGCGTGGTGCCTCCGAGGCCACGGCCGAGCAGCAAGAGGACCGGGGGAGTGCCGAGCGTGATCGTCTGTCCCCCGTCTCGATAGAGGCGCGCCAGCATCTGCAATGGCCGTGCGGTGAAGTCGTCGGGATCGTGGTGGTGTCCCTGCTCGAGCACCACCACTTGCGCCCCACCCTCGGCCAGCTCGGCTGCCGCGACCGCCCCGCCGGCGCCCGCACCGATCACGCAGACATCGGCCTCAATCCGCTGCATAGCGCTCACCGCTGCTCTCCTTACCCGGACAGAGCGGCGCTCGCGATGGGGTCAACCCTAGCTTCAAGGCCGAGCCTCAGCGCGACGCAAGGCACGGCCGCGAGCGATAACGGCGTCCGGGTCCCAACCGAGCGCGCGGGCGAGCACCGGATCTTCATAGCGCGCCATGCCGAGCACTCCCTGAGCGATCTGATCGGCACCGAGGCGCCGCAACAGCAGCACCCCACGCGGGCGACGGCCCAGCGCAACTAGAGCGCGCAACCCGGCACGCTGCGGCCACGGGGCGGCGGCGATGAAGCTAGCGAGCGGCTGAGAGTCCTCGAGGGACACACTGGCGAGCGTACCAGCGACTGGCTGTGCGGCCAATCCAGGCGGATGCCTACACTGTGCACGATGGTCAACCGCCGCCCGCAGCTGGAACTGATCGCGCCGGCGGCCTCGCCGCGGGAGGCCGCGGCGGTGGTTGCGGCGCTCGAGCGATTTATGAGAGACACCGCCCCCCAGCTGGCGTCGGCTCGCCCCAAACGGGACTTGTGGACCAGGGCGGCGATGCTCGAATGCGTCGGGCGCGAGGACGAGTGGCCGGCAGCCTGGGGCGATCCCCACCCCTGGGACTAGATCTCACATCGTGGGCGGCGCTCCCCAGGCAATGCGGCGGCTCTGGATAAATACCCAAAAGCCGCTAGCCTTTAGGGCCAATCGCGCGCCGCCGATAACCTGCACCGGAGCAGCCCCAACCAGGAGGACTCGTAGATGGAGCCAACCGCCGTCCCCACCGCCCCCCGAGGCACCCTGGAGGATCCCGAGGTCCTGCAGAACGTGCCGGGCCACGTAATCCCGATTTTGCGGCGGGAGTTCGACGACTTCAAGACCGAGGCGGCCAAGTTCCTCGAGGGGCAGACCGCGGAAGATGAGTTCATCAAGTTCCGCCTCAAGCAGGGGGTGTACGGGCAGCGCCAGCCGGACGTGCAGATGATCCGCGTGAAGCTCCCGTTCGGGGGAATCACCCCGGAGCAGCTGGAGAAGTTCGCCGAGGTGATCGAGAAGTGGGTGCCGCTCAACAAGGGCCACATCACCACGCGCCAGAACATCCAGATGCACCACATTCCGCTGCCGGACGCGGAGCGGGCGATCCGCGAGCTGGGCGAGGCGGGGCTGTCAAGCCGCGAGGGATGCGGCAACACCGTGCGCAACGTCACGGGCGACCCCTGGGCGGGCGTGGCGCGCGACGAGCTGTTCGACATGACCCCCTACGCGGGCGCCTACGTGCGCTATTTCGTGCGCCATCCCACCACGCAGGCGATGCCGCGCAAGATCAAGACCGCCTTCGACGCCAGCGAGCCGGGGAGGGCGATCAGCGAAATCCACGACATCGCCTATCGCGCGCGCATCAAGCAGATCGACGGGCGCGGCGAGGTCAAGGGCGCGCAGATGCTGGTGGGCGGCGGCACTTCGATCATGCCCCGCAAGGCACCTGTGCTGTACGAGTGGGTGGAGCTCGACAACGGCGACTACCTGAAGATCGCGGAGGCGGTGTTTCGCATCTTCGACCGCCAGGAGTGGCTGCGCGCCAACCGCGCGCGGGCGCGGATCAAGGTGTTCGTCGACAAGTACGGAATCGACGAGCTGCGCCGCCAGGTCGAGGAGGAGCTGCAAGGCGAGTGGGTGGCCGAACGCGACTTCTCAATCGAGCACCGGCTGTTCCTCGACGACGAGCGCGAGAGCGCGCCGGCGCCACCCACCAGCTACGGGAGCCCCAACGGGGATGTCTCGGAGTTCGAGCGCTGGAAGACGGCGAACGTGCGCGAGCAGCAGCAGGAGGGCTTCGTGACGGTCGAGGCGAAGGTCGTGCGCGGCGACCTCACCCCCGAGCAGCTGCGCGGGCTGGCGACGATCGTGCGCGACTACTCCGGCGGCTATGCCCGTACGACCGTGCAGCAGAACATCGTGCTGCGATGGGTGCGCGAAGAGAACGCCTACGACGTGTGGCGGGCGCTAAGCGAGCTCGGCCTTGGCGACGCCGGCGCGCGCGAAATCGACGACGTGGTGTCGTGCCCGGGCACAGACTCGTGCAAGCTGGGGATCACCAGCTCGATGGGCCTCAACCAGGCGGTGCAGGAGCGGATCGAGGCAATGGACATCTCCGACCCGTTGACGCGCGCGATCCACGTCAAGATCAGCGGCTGCCCCAACGGCTGCGGCCAGCACCACGTGGGCAGCATCGGCTTCACGGGAGCCTCGATCAAAGTCGGCGAGCACACGATCCCCGCGTACATCCCCCACGTCGGCGGGGTGTTTGAAGGCAAGGAGATCGAGTTCGGCCAACGGCTGAAGGCGCGCCTGCCCTCCAAGCGGGTGCCGGAGGCGGTGGAAAGGTGGATCCGCCACTACGAGTCCACACGCAAAGAGGACGAGCGGTGGAGCGACTTCGTGCAGCGCGTGGGCACGCCGGAGCTGGAGGCGCTGGTGAAGGACCTGTCGCTGCCGGTGGAGTTCGGCCTGGAGACGATGGGCCAGTTCATCGACTGGAACCGCAACGTGCCCTTTGAAGTGATCCGGGGAGAGGGCGAGTGCGCGGTATAGGCCAATGGTCTGCGCGCGGAATGGCGAGTGCGCGGTATAGCCCAATGGATCGAGACTGACGAAACGAGTGGATCTGATGGCACCCCTGAAAGGCGATATGGCACCGGTGAGCACCACGCTTGACCCGGCACTCAGCCTGACACACACGCTGCGCGAGGCGGCTCGCCACGGCGAGCGGGCGGTACTACTGTGCTCGTTCCAGAAGGAGGAGTCGGTGCTGCTGGACGAGCTGCTGCGGCTGGATCAAGGAACGAGCGACGCGGTGAGGATCGTGACGATCGACACCGGGGTGCTGTTCGAGGAGACCCTGCGGACGTGGCGCGCGTTCGAGGAGCGCTTCGGCGTGAAGATCGAGGTCCAGGACGCCAGCAGTCCCGAGCTTCCATGGAGTGGGCCGGAGCACTGCTGCTCGGGCGCGAAGGTCGCGGCGTTGGAACGCTCCCTTACGGGCGCCGAGGGCTGGATCACCGGCATCCGCCGCGAGCAGGGCCCGACGCGGGCCAAGACGGAGCTGATCGAGCGCGACGAGCGGCGCGGTCTGTGGAAGTACAACCCGCTGGCGCACTGGACCGACAAGGACCTGTGGCGGCGGATCCACGAGCGTGAGTTGCCCTACAACCGACTGCATGACGAGGGCTACGAGTCGATCGGCTGTGCCCCATGCACACAGCCGGGCAGCGGCCGCGAGGGCCGCTGGGCAGGCACTGACAAGACTGAGTGCGGTCTCCACGTGGAGACCGTCGGATGAAAAACGAGGACGGATGTACGGCGGGTCGGGCGGAGTGACCGTGAGCGTCGCGGAGCGCCCTCAGCTCAGCCATCTGCGCGCGCTCGAGAGCGAGGCGATCCACGTGATGCGCGAGGTGGCGGCGGAATTCGAGAAACCGGTGCTGCTGTTCAGCGGCGGCAAGGACTCGATCGTGCTGCTGCGCCTGGCGGAGAAGGCGTTCAGACCGGCGCCGTTCCCGTTCCCGCTGATGCACGTGGACACCGGCCACAACTTCTCCGAGGTAATCGAGTTCCGCGACCGCCGCGTGGCCGAATTGGGCGAGCGGCTGATCGTGGCGAGCGTGCAGGAGTCGATCGACAGCGGCCGCGCGGTGGAGGAGACGGGGCCAAGGGCCTCGCGCAACCGCCTGCAGACCGTGACGCTGCTGGATGCGATCACCGAGCACGGCTTCGACGCGGCGTTCGGCGGCGCGCGCCGCGACGAGGAGCGCGCGCGGGCCAAGGAGCGGATCTTCTCCTTCCGTGACGACTTCGGCCAGTGGGACCCGAAGAACCAGCGCCCGGAGCTGTGGAATCTCTACAACGGGCGCATCCGCAAGGGCGAGCACGTGCGCGTCTTCCCCATGTCCAACTGGACGGAGCTCGACGTGTGGGAGTACATCTCCCAGGAGCAACTGGAGGTGCCCTCGATCTATTTCGCGCACGAGCGCGAGGTGTTCAGCCGCGACGGGATGCTGTACGCGTGGCGGGAGGACGTGGAGCTGATCGACGGCGAGCAGGTGTTCTCGGAGAGCGTGCGCTACCGCACCGTGGGCGACATGAGCTGCACCGGCGGCGTGCGCTCACAGGCGGCGACGCTCGAGGAAGTGGTGCTGGAGATCGCGGCCACGCGGATCACCGAGCGGGGTGAGACGCGCGCCGACGACCGTGTCTCGGAGGCCGCGATGGAGGACCGCAAGAAGGCCGGGTATTTCTAGTGACGCTCGACCTGTTGCGCTTCACCACCGCCGGCTCGGTGGACGACGGCAAGAGCACGCTGATCGGCAGGCTGTTGTACGACTCCAAGCAGGTGTTCGAAGACCAGCTGGAGCAGGTGGCGCAGGCCTCGGAGCGCCGCAGCGGCGAGGGCGCGCTGGACCTCGCGCTGCTGACGGACGGCCTGCGCGCGGAGCGCGAGCAAGGCATCACGATCGACGTGGCCTACCGCTACTTTGCGACCGCCAAGCGCCGCTTTATCATCGCCGACTGCCCGGGCCACCGCCAGTACACACGCAACATGGTCACGGGCGCCTCCACGGCGGATGTGGCAATCGTGCTGCTGGACGCGCGCAAGGGCGTGCTGGAGCAGTCCAAGCGCCATGCCTTCATCAGTGCGCTGCTGGGCATACCCAAGCTTGTCGTGGCGGTCAACAAGATGGACCTCGTCGAGCACTCCCAGGCGCGTTTTGAAGAGGTCGTGGCGGAGTTCGAGGGCTTTGCGCCGATCCTGCGCCGCGACGGACGCAGAGCGGGCCAGCAGTACGAGATCATCTACATGCCGATCTCAGCCCTCAACGGCGACAACGTCGTCGAACCCTCGCAGGCGATGAGCTGGTATCAAGGCCCGCCGCTGCTCGAGTTGCTCGAGCAGGTCGAAGTGGCTTACGACCACCCACACGACAGGCAGGCGCGCTTTCCGGTGCAGTGGGTAATCCGCCCGGGTGGGGCAAGCGACTACCGCGGCTACTCCGGACAGCTGGCCAGCGGGGCGCTGCGGCACGGCGACGAGGTGATGGTGCTGCCCGCGGGTACCCGCACGCGTATCGCGAGGATCGAGACCTACGACGGCCAGCTGGAGGAGGCGATGGCGCCGATGTCGCTGACGCTGCTGCTGGAGGACGAGCTGGATGTGTCCCGTGGCGAGCTCATCTGCCACCCCGACCAGGCCCCAACGGTTGCGCGCGAGCTACAGGCGGACGTCTGCTGGATGGCCGAGCGACCACTGCGAGCCGGCTCGCGCTATGTGCTCAAGCACACCTCGCGCACGGCCACCGCGATTGTCGAGGCGATCGACGACATCGTCGACGTGCACACGCTGGAGCGCGTCGCCTCACCTGAACAGCTCGAGCTCAACGACATCGGCCGCGTGCGCCTACGCACGAACACGCCGCTCGCGTTCGACCCCTACGTCGGCAACCGCCGCACCGGTAGCTTCATCCTGATCGACGAGGCGACCAACGAGACGGTCGGCGCCGGGATGGTGGTGGGCGGCGGGGTCTGAGCCCCTCGTCGGGCTGGCTCGATTCGAACATACGGCCAGATCCAGGCCTCCCGTGCCGAGATCGGTTCGACGAAAAGCCTACGTTAGTTGAACAAACAGAACACTTCAGAGTCGTCCGCCGATAGGTGAAACTGGTGGCGGCCAGCGGCCGTCCGCCGGCAGGCGGGCACTGAGCGCGAAAGCGCACCAGGGCGGTGCCAAAACCCGCGCCCGGGGTCTGTGGAGCGCTTACCCCGGGCGCGGGCGCTTGCCAGTGCGGTGGTAATCTGCCGGCCCTTGGGGTCCACGACAAAATATCTGACGGTCCGGTGCGGCCGCTTCGGGGCGGTCTGCGCCACCCGCGATGCTCGCCGTGCTACCGGCACGGCTGCGCTCGCGTGCGTCGCATCCCATCCCCGAATCGACCACCCCGATCCCGCCATCTATTCTGCCGTGAACCCCTGATGTTTACGAAGGTGCTAGTTGCCAACCGCGGCGAGATCGCCATACGCATCGTGCGGGCTCTCGAGGAGCTGGGCATCGCCTCGGTGGCGGTGTACTCCGAGCACGACCGCAACGCCCTGCACGCGGTGCGCGCCGATGAGGCCTACAACCTCGGCGGTGGACCGGCCGCGGAGAACTACCTGAACGTCGAAAAGATCCTCGATGCGGCGGCGCGCGCGGGAGCGGAGGCGATCCACCCGGGGTATGGCTTCCTGGCGGAGAACGCCCCATTCGCGCAGGCATGCGCCGACGCGGGGGTGGTGTTCATCGGCCCGCCCCCGAGCGCAATCGAGGCGATGGGCTCGAAGACCCGCGCGCGCGAGCTGATGCAGGCGGCGGGCGTGCCGATCGTGCCGGGCACCACCGAGCCGGTGGCGAGCGTCGCCGATGCACTCAAGATCGCCAAGGGCGAGATCGGCTTCCCGGTCGCGGTGAAGGCCGCGGGCGGCGGCGGCGGCAAGGGCTTCCGGGTGGCGCTGAGCGAGGAGGAGCTGCAGAGCGCCTTCGAGGGGGCAAGCCGCGAGGGCGAGAAGTTCTTCTCGGACCCGACCGTCTACCTGGAGCGCTACCTGCCCGACCCACGGCACGTCGAGGTACAGGTGCTGGCGGACCGCCACGGCAACGTGATCCACCTGGGTGAGCGCGACTGCTCGATCCAGCGCCGCCACCAGAAGGTAATCGAGGAGGCGCCGGCGCCGGAGTGGGTGGTGAATGCCGAGCTGCGCGAGCGAATCGGCCGGATTGGCGTGGAGGCGGCGCGCGCGGTCAACTACGTCGGCGCGGGCACGATCGAGGGGCTGTTGGCGAGCGCCCCGGCGGCGGCGACGGGCAAGGGCGGCGGCGAGCCGCAGTACTTCTTCCTGGAGATGAACACGCGCGTGCAGGTAGAGCACTGCGTGACGGAGATGACAACCGGTATCGACATCGTCAAGGAGGGCATCCGGGCGGCGGCCGGCGAGCCGCTCTCCTACGCGCAGGAGGACGTGGTACTACGCGGCCACGCGATCGAGTGCCGCATCAACGCCGAGGACGCCTCCAAGAACTTCGCTCCGGCGCCAGGCAAAATCGGCCGCTACAGAGAACCCACAGGCCCTGGGGTGCGGGTGGACTCGGGCGTCAGCGAAGGCGGCGAGGTGTCGCCGATGTACGACCCGATGGTGGCCAAGCTGATCGTGTGGGACGCCGACCGCGAGCAGGCCACGCAGCGGATGCTGAGGGCACTCTCCGAATACGAGATCGAAGGATTGAAGACGCTGATTCCGTTCCATCAGGCACTGCTGGCGAGCGAGCAGTGGGCACGCGGCGAGACCTGCAGGGACCTGCTCGAAGACCGTGCTTGGCTGAAGACACTGGCGTTTGAGGCCGCTGCCCAAACCCAGCCTGCCGATGGCGAGGAGGGCGAGCAGGTCGAGCACTCCTACACCGTGGAGGTGTCGGGCAAGCGCTTCGACGTAAAGGTGCTCGGATCGCCGTTCGCCGGCGCGGGTGCGGGGATCGCGCAGAACGGCTCCGCCCCCGCCGGCGCCCCCAGGCAGCAGCGGCGCGAGCGCAAGTCGGCGGCCGCGGGTGGGCCCGACACGCTCGCCTCACCCCTGCAAGGCAACATGTGGAAGGTGCTGGTGAAGCAGGGCGACACCGTGCAGGAGGGTCAGCTGCTGTGCATCATCGAGGCGATGAAGATGGAGAACGAGATCACTGCCCATAAGAGCGGCGTGATCGCCGAGCTGCCGATCGCCGAGGGCGCCCCCATCGCGGCTGGCGCACCGATCGCCACGATCAAGGGCGCCGCCGCCGAGGGCTAAACCGAGACCCGCCTCGCAGAGCGCCGCGGGGCTGGCGTAGGTTCGCTCGGCGGTACCCCCACCAGCCGGTGGGCCTGATTCAGAGACATCCGCACACACGGAATTGGTGCCGATACAGGCGATCCGCCGCGCCGTTTGACCTGCTTGCGCCAAGCCGCCAGGGTCCACTTGGCCCATGGCGACCACGGCAAGCAGCCACCCCCCGACCGTAGAGCAGCGCACCGAGCCGGCATGCCTACTGTCGGTGGTGATCCCCTGCCTCAACGAGGCGGAAAACATCGAGCAGTGCGTCGCCACAGCGCGTGCGGCGATGACGACGGCGGCAATCGCCGGGGAGGTGGTAGTCGCCGACAACGGATCGGATGACGGCAGCGCCGCACTGGCGGAATCGGCTGGCGCACGAGTGATCCACGAGCCGGTGCGCGGCTACGGCAGTGCCTACCTGGCCGGTTTTGCCGCGGCGCGCGGCGCATACATCTTGATGGCGGACGCCGACCTCACCTACGACTTCAACGAGATCCCCCGCTTCCTCGCGGCGCTGCAGGCAGGCGCGGACATGGTGATCGGCGATCGGATGCAGAACATCCAGCCCGGGGCAATGCCGTGGCATCACCGCTACATCGGCAACCCGCTGCTCTCGCGCCTGCTCAACCTGTTCTTCCACACCGGCGTCAACGACGCACACTGCGGGATGCGCGCGTTTCGCCGCGAGCACCTGGAGCGGCTGGACCTGCGCACCAGCGGTATGGAGTTCGCCTCCGAGATGGTCGTGCGGGCGGCGAAGGCAGGCTTGGAGATCGATCAGCTGCCGATCGAATACCACCCGCGCGGGGGGGAGTCGAAGCTGTCGAGCTTCCGCGACGGCTGGCGCCATCTGCGCTATCTGATGATGCACTCTCCCACGCACCTGTTCATCATTCCCGGCGCGGCGATGGCCGCGCTCGGCGGGCTGATCTGCGCGATGGTGCTGGCGCACGTCGATGTGTTCGGCCGTCGCTGGGAAGTGCACACGCTGATCGGTGGCTCGCTGCTGCTGATCGTCGGCGCACAGGTCGTCACGCTTGGGCTGTGCGCACGCACGTATGGGATCTACTTCATGGGCGAGCGCGACCCTTGGTTTGAGCGCATGAGAGCACGCTTGCGGCTCGAGCATGGACTGATGCTCGGTGGGGCGCTCGCCGCGATGGGAGTGGCGATCCTCGTGGGGATCGTGCTGGAGTGGGTCAGGCACGGTTTCGGCAGCCTTTCGCAGGAGCGCTTGGCGATTCTCGCGGCGACACTGCTGGTGCTCGGCATCCAGGTTGTGTTCGCCTCGTTCCTGATCAGCATCCTTGGGTTGCGGCGCCGATGAGAGCCCACCAACCGTGATGCGCATCAAGGTGGCGCTCGCCGTCGGGTTGACGTTGATCGCGATCGCAGTAGTGGTGACGCTTACGCGCACACCACTGACGGTCGCCGGCCGGGGTACTCCCCCCGAACACACCTTGGTAAGCAGCACCACGCCGGCGGCTGCCTGCCAAGGGGGCGAAACGTTGCCTCGCAACACCACCGCGATGCGTCTGAGCATCACCTCGGCGCTCGGCCCACGTGTGAGCGTGCAAGTGTTCGCGGGCTCGCGCATCGTCTCACACGGCGCCGTACCGCCCGGCTGGTCGGATGCCTCGGTGACGGTTCCGATAGCGCCGCTGCCGCACACGGTTGCGCCAGTGAAGGTGTGCTTCGCGATGACCCTCTTGAACGGCAGGGTCGCGATGCGCGGATCGCGGACCGGCCGAGCACAGGCAGCGCAATCCCAGGAAGGAGCCCTGCCCGGTCGCATGAACATCGAATACCTACGCCCAGGCGGCAGTTCCTGGTGGTCGCAGGCCACGACAGTCGCGGAACGCCTCGGTCTCGGGCGTGCGGCCGCCGGCACATGGAACGCCTTCCTGGTGATGGCGCTCGCGGCATCGTTCATCGCGCTCAGCTCCTGGCTGGTTGTCAAGGAGCTCCGATGAGCAAACGCTCCGCCCCGTCAAAGACCTCGGCGCCGTTGAAAAGCAGGCCGCAGCGCCGCCCAACCCCCGACACGACCCCCGTCGGAGCACGCTCGTTCACACGCGGCACGAGCCTGGCCGCGCGTGGTCGACCCACCCGCAGGCGGACACCCGCTGGGCAACAGCAGCTCGGGCCGCTGGTGCGCGGCTGGCTGCGCCGCGTCCCTCGCGCAGCCTGGGTGTGCGCCCTGGTGGCATGCCTGAATGCGGCGTGCTGGTCGGTGATCTCGCCCCCGTTCCAGATCCCTGACGAACCTTCTCACTTTGCCTATGTGCAGCGCCTCGCGGAAACCGGAAAACTGCCCAGGTCCAGTGCCGAAACCTTCCCGGCCGAGGAGTACACGGCACTGCAAGACCTGCACTACTCGCAGGTGCGCTACCACTCCGAACAGGGCACGATCTCCACGCCCGCCGAGCAACACAAGCTGGAAAGCGATCTCGCCAAACCGCTAGCGCGCACCAGCGAAGAAGGGGCAACCGGGGTGTCGGCATCCCAGCCGCCGTTGTACTACGCCCTGGAGATGATTCCGTACAGCCTGGGAGCGATCGGCAACATCCTCGACCAGGACGCGCTGATGCGCCTGTTCTCCGCGCTGATGGGCGGGATCACCGCGCTGTTCGCATATTTGTTCCTGCGCGAGGCGCTCCCCGGAGCGCGGTGGGCGTGGACCGTCGGCGGTCTCGGCGTCGCGCTGGCGCCGCTGCTCGGGGAGATGTCGGGCGGGGTCAATCCAGACGCGATGCTGTTCGCGGTGTCGGCAGCGCTTTTCTACTGCCTGGCGCGAGGCTTCCGGCGCGGGATTACCCCGCGGTTGGCGGTCGCCACCGGTGCCGTGCTCGCGGTAGGCACGATCACCAAGCTCAACTTCCTTGGCTTGATGCCCGGCGCGCTGCTGGGGGTGATCGCGTTGTGCGCGATCGAGTGGCGCACCTCCAAGCCGCGCGCCTATCGCTGCCTGGCGCTTGCGCTCGGGATCGGCGCGAGCCCGGTGCTGCTGTATGGCATCGTCAATCTGCTCGCCGGCAAACCGGTGGCCGGCTCGTTCGGCGCATTCGCAGCCTACGGCCACAAAGGCCAATCGTTCATGGGAGAGCTTGGCCTTATCTGGCAGCTCTACCTACCGCGGCTGCCCGGAATGAGGGCTGATTTCCACGGCATCGCCACCGCCCGCGCATTCTGGTTTGACGGGCTGGTGGGGTTGTATGGCTGGCTGGATGCAACCTTCCCAAGATGGGTTTACAACATCGCGCTGATCCCGGCGGGCCTGCTCGCCGTGCTGCTGATGCGGGCGCTTGTCGTGTCTCGCAGGGCGCTGTCCAGTCGCGCGCTCGAGCTCACCGTCTATCTGGCGATGACGCTCGGCATGCTGATCCTCATTGGCATCGACGAATACGCTCACGGGATCCCCGGGGAGTACGCCGAGCCACGCTACGTATTGCCGCTACTGGCACTGTGGGGCGCAGTCTTGGCGCTGGCCGCACGCGGGGCCGGACGGCGCTGGGGGCCGGTAGCGGGTGTGGCGATCGTCACCGTGGTGTTGGCGCACGACCTCTTCAGCCAGCTGCTGGTGATCTCCCGCTACTACGGCTGAGGCGATGCGATCGATGGCCTACAACCCAGCGAAGCAGTGGGAGCATTACGGCGCGCTCGACCCCTACTACGGCGTGCTGGCAGAGTCCGGCTTCCACCAAGCGCGCCTCGACGCGGCGGCGCAGGAGCGCTTCTTCGCAAGCGGCCGCCAGTACGTCGCCGAGCTGTTGGCGGCGATCGGGTCGCTGATGGGGTCAGACTTCGAGTGCCGGCGTGCGCTCGACTACGGCTGCGGCGTCGGGCGACTGACGCTGCCCCTGGCGGAGCGCTGCGAGCACGTCTACGGAGTCGACGTGTCGCCCTCAATGCTGCGCGAGGCGGCGCGCAACGCCAAACGTATGCGGCTGGCAAATGTCGAGTGGGTGGCGAGCGAGAGGCTGGATCGACTGCGCGGCGCCTACGACTTTGTGCAGTCGTATCTCGTTTTCCAGCATATTCCCGTCCGCCAAGGGGAGCGGATTTTCGCCCAGCTCGCCCAGGGACTACACCCCGGCGGCGTGGGAGCGCTGCATGTGTCGCTGCGCCCTGGCCATCAGTTGACTGGCGCCTTCCACTGGAGCATGAAGACGCTCCCGCTGGCATACAACTTCGTCAACGTGGCGCGCGGGCGCGCCTGGGGGTACCCGCACATGCAGATGAACCACTACTCGCTCAACCGGATCGGGGGCCTGCTCGCGACCGCGGGGATCACCGAGTGGCACGTCCGCTTCCTTGCCGGTCACGGGCGGATGAGCCACGACGGCGCGGTGATCGTGTTTCGCAAGCCGCCTTGATGCCGATTGATCACGATCAGACGCTCGTGCGGGCGACGTTCTCGGCGTGTAGATCCCGCTGATATGCGTTGCGCCGGCTGGCGGGGAGGGCGGCCTCGGAGCCGCGCTCGCCGAGCTCGTGGAGATAAGCCAGATCCTCCTCAAGCACCGCCAGCGTCCGCGCGGAATCGAGCACCGGCCCGTGGCCCGGCACCACATGCTCCGCTGCTTGGACCAGCGGCCGCAACCGCGCCAGCGTCGCGAGATATGCCTCCAGCGGGCTTTTGGCGTGCTCGCTCGCCTCGGAGCTGCCGCCGGTGTGTGCGCCTGCCCCGGCGACGCCGGCGTGCGCGCCTGCCCCGGCGACGCCGGTGTGCGCGCCTGCCCCGGCGACGCCGGTGTGCGCGCCTGCCCCGGCGACATCGCTGAGGGTGGGAATCTCAACACTCGACAGGTAGTCCCCGGCAAGCAGCACCCGCGCCCACGGCACCCAGATCGCCATTCCATCCTGGGTATGCCCCGCGGAAGGGTGCAACTCGAGCTCGAGCTCACCGAGCTCGCAGCGTCCCGGGACGGGCAGCGCCTGGACGGCGCCCAGCGCGAGGGGCCGGGGACGCTCGATCAGGTATTGCTCGTCGAAGGAGCGCAGCTCGCGCTGGACTGCGCCCGGAGCTGCGTGCATCCGCTCCGTGGTGCTCTGCGCGCAGCCCAGCGCCGCCTGCGGAAAGGCGAGCAGGCCCAGGAGGTGGTCCCAGTCGCCGTGAGTCGCGAGCAGTCCGCTGGGGGCGGGAAACCGCGCCTGTTCGAGCAACGCCGGCAGCGAGTCGAGCTCTCCCGGCAGCACCGGGGAATCCACAACGAAAGCCTCCTCGCCGCCGCGCACAATCACACAGTTGGTCTGCCAAATTGCGCTGGTGGCAACCAGTACGTCCGGGTGCAGGGCAAGCACCCGCACGCGAGCCCTCAGGAAACGTCGAGGAGCTTCGCAGCCTCGCGCAGGTTGGGAACCTCGGCGGTGGGCTTCTTCTGCGAGGTGTCGAGCGTCTCCTTGTTGCGATTGACCCAGATCACGGGGACGCGCTGCTTGAGGCAGGGCTCAACGTCGTGATGGTGGCTGGAGGCGATATGCACCCACCCTTTCTTGCTCCCGATCCGCCGGGCACACTCGGTGAAGTGGGCGAGGTCGGGCTTGTAAGAGCGCACCTGCTGGGCGGTGACAACGAGGTCGAAGTCGATCGGGATATGGCGTCGGGTTTGCCCGAGCAGCTTGTCGTCGATGTTGGAGAGCAGGCCGAGCTTGTACTTCTTGGCGAGCTTCTGCAGCTGGATCGGGGTTTCCTTGAAGGGCTTCCAACGCTGCACCGAGTCGGGCAGAAAACCCGAGCGCGAGGTTTCGAGCGGCCACTCGAGACGTTTGGCGATCTCGAGCGCCGTGCGGCGCAGCACCTCGGCGTAGAGCTCATAGGAGCCCGCCTCGATTTCGCGGGAGATCTCGTGGAAGAGCCCGAGCAGCTGTGCGCGGTCGAGCGTGATGCCGTCGCGCTCGGCCTCTTTGGCGAACGCCTCATAGACACCTGTCTCCCAATCGATCAGGGTTCCGTACACATCGAATGTGACAAAGGTGACGTTCTTTGGAAGAGGCATCGCGCGGGCATTATGGCCCATAGAGGGGGAGGGGGGAGGGCCGGCCCTCCCCCCTCCCCCTCGCACCCCCTCCCCCCTCCCTTGTCCCCCCGCTTATTCGCGGCTGTGATTACGGCTGTGCACTTCGCGCCTGTGCTCTCCGCCGGAAGCTTGCGAGGTGGGCTCCTTGCTTTTCAGCTAGCATCCCGCGCCGCTATGGACCTGCTCGAGTACCAGGGCAAGCAGCTGTTTGCCCGCCATGGATTGGCCGTCTCCCCGGGGCAGGCCGTTACGACTGTTGAGGATGCCGTTGCGGCGGCCGCAGAGGTGGGCTATCCGGTGGTGGTCAAGGCGCAGGTGTTGATTGGGGGGCGCGGCAAGGCCGGCGGCGTGAAGCTCGCCGACGACGAGGCGGCAGTGCGCGAGCACGCGGGCAACATCCTTGGCATGGACATCCACGGACACGTGGTGCGCAAGCTGTGGATCGAGCATGCGAGCGACATCGCTAGCGAGTACTACGCCTCGGTGCTGCTCGATCGTTCCGCCAAGCAGCCGCTGGTGATGTTCAGCATTGAGGGCGGCGTGGACATCGAAGAGGTCGCGGAGAAGACCCCTGAGAAGCTGGTGCGCCACCACGTGGACGCGCTGGCGGGGCTCTCGCGCGAGGAGGCCGTGCGGATCGCCACCGACGGGCAGGCCGACGCCGACGTGGTCGCGGGCGTCGCCGACGCGCTGGTGGCGCTGTATCAGGTTTGGCTGCAGGAGGACGCGACGCTTGCGGAGATCAACCCACTGATCGTCACTCCCGAGCGCGAAGTCAAGGCGCTCGACGCGAAGGTGTCGCTCGACGGCAACGCGCTGTACCGCCATCCTGAGAACCAGGGGCTCTCTGACGCCGAGAACGAAGATCCGATCGAGCGCCGCGCCAAGGAGCAGGGCGTGCAGTACGTGGCGCTCGACGGCGACATTGGCATCCTCGGCAACGGCGCGGGGCTTGTGATGTCGACGCTCGACGTGGTGGCGCAGGCCGGCGGCAGCCCCGCCAACTTCCTCGACGCGGGCGGCGGCTCGGACGCGGCCAAGATCAAGCAGGCGGTTGGGCTGATCCTCTCCAATGAGCGGGTGAAGGCGGTGTTGTTCAACATTTTCGGGGGGATCACCCGCTGCGACGAGGTAGCGAAGGGGCTGATCGCGGCATTCGAGGATCTGAAGCCGTCGGTGCCGTTCGTGGTGCGTTTGGATGGCACCAACGACGTCGCCGGGCGCGAGCTGCTCAGCGAAGCGGCGCTGCCGAACGTGTACCCGGCGGCGACGATGAACGAGGCCGCGGAGAAGGTTGTGGCGCTGGCGAAGGGGCACAGCTGATGTCCGTCCTGATCGACAAAAACACGCGCCTGGCGGTTGCCGGCATCACCGGCAAGGAGGGCACCTTCCACACGCTCAACAACCGCCGCTACGGCACCAACGTCGTGGGCGGGGTGACCCCTGGCAAGGGCGGCCAGGACGTGGAGGGGATCCCCGTGTTCAACAGCTGGGCAGAGGCGGCGCAAGCGACCGAGCCCAACACGGCGATGATCTTCGTTCCCCCTCGGTTCGCCGCCGACGCGATCCTCGAGGCAGCCGCGGCGGGTGTGGCGCTGGTGATCGCGATCACCGAGGGAATCCCTGCGCACGACGAGCTACGGGTGTACAACACGCTGAAGCGCGACCGGGTGGGTGGGCATCCAAAAACTCGCTTGGTGGGACCCAACTGCCCGGGGATCCTCTCGCCGGGGAAGGCCAACGTGGGGATCATCCCCGCCTCCTTTTTCAAGGAGGGCAACGTCGGCGTGGTGTCGCGCTCGGGCACGCTCACCTATCAGATCGGCAATGAGATCGCGCGGGCCGGCTTCGGCAACAGCTCGATCGTCGGGATCGGCGGCGACCCGGTCCCCGGATCGTCGTTCGTGGACATCATCGCGCTGTTCGAGGCCGACCCGGAGACCGAGCTGATCGTGCTGTCGGGCGAGATCGGCGGCTCGGCGGAGGAGGAGGCGGCGCAGTACATCACCGAGCACGTCACCAAGCCGGTGGTGGCCTACATCGCCGGCTTCACCGCGCCAGCGGGCAAGCAGATGGGCCACGCGGGCGCGATCGTCTCGGGTAGCTCGGGCACCGCGGCCGCCAAGGCACAGGCACTGGAAGAGCGCGGAGTGCGGGTAGGACGCACCCCCACCGAGGTTGCCGAGCTGGCTGTGCAGATCCTGCGCGGTTAGACCCTCGGCCTGCCGCCTGCCCACCTCCCAATCCCGCAACATGCGTCCCACAACTCGTGCGGTCGCCGGTCGCGCCCGAGTAGGATTGGTGCAGGCCTTCCCCCCATACCCATGAACGACACTTTCGCCAACGGACCGGGCATGCCCGGTGGCGCCACTCCTAACACGACTCCGCAAGCGGCCGACGTGACGGGCACGCTGGCCGAGCTGGAGCGCAAGCTGCACGAGCTGGAGAGCGAGCTGAGCTCGATCGGCAGGCGCCGCACGCTCGCTGACGCGGCCCCCGCCGCTCCCGACACCGGCGAGACCCCGCGGACATCGACGGTCGGGAGGCTGGTAGACGAGGCGATCGAGCCGCCGACACCAGCCGCGCCGACGCCACTCACCCCAGCCGCGCCAGCCTCACCGCTCGCGGCCGCACCGCTCGCATCCCCATCGGCACCCCTCGCGGCGGCACCTCTCGCACAAACACCTCCAACAGAGGTTCCTCCCCCGCCCGACGGTGGCGGACAGCCGGTCAAGTTCATGCGGCCCCCCGAGCCCGCGCGCCCACAGGCACCCCGCGCCACTGCGCAACCGGAGCGCCCGCGACCGAGCGAGGCACAGCTGGCGAGCTTGGCGGAGCTGCGGCGCTTTCGCGATCGCCTGGAGCGCTTTGCGCGAGACCTGGCGGCTGAGTACGACGCACTGCTCGGCCGGGTGATGTCGGGACTGAGCTCCGCCTCGCCTGTGGCGGCACCCGCCGCGTCTACCCAAACCACGGAGGAGCCGCCGCCTGGCCCCAAGGCCCCACTCGGCTCCGAGTCGCCGGGGGTCGCGCAGGAAACTTCGGTGGCAGCCGCCGAGGCGCCCGAGGACATGATGTTTGAGGGCCGTGTGGAGCTGGGGGTGGGCCCGTTCTACGACATTGCCTCGCTGAGCGCGTTCGAGCGGCGGCTGGCGAGCTTGCCGTACGTGGTGGAGGCATCGGTGCGCCGCTTCGAGGCCAGCCACGCGGTGGTGGACGTGCGACTGGCGGCACCGGTGGCGCTAGTACGTGAGCTGCGCCGCACGGTAGAGAGCGACTTCAGAGTCCGCGAGGTCGCCGACGGTCGCGTCTTGTTGACGTTCGACGAAGCCTGAGTAAGCTTCCGCAAATGGCGGAATCGACAATCTCCTTCGCCCGCGGGGCTCCGTCGCTTGACATCGTCGATGTCGAAGGCCTGCGCGACGCGGCGACGCGCGCGTTCGCCAACGACCCGGCGGGGACGACCGCATATGGGACCTCGATCGGCTATCCGCGGTTGCGGGCGTGGATCGCCGAGCGCCACGGGGTCGAGCCCGAGCGGGTGCTGGTCACCAACGGCTCGATGCAGGCGGACGCATTCCTGTTCGACCACCTCGTGACAGCAGGCGACGATGTGGTGGTGGAGCGCCCGACCTACGACCGTACGCTGTTGTCGCTGCGCGAGCGCGGCGCGCACGTGCACCAGGTGGAGCTGCTGCCGGACGGTATCGACACCGACGCGCTCGCGGCGCTGCTGGGCGAAGGGTCTGGAGCATCACCCGTGCGCCCCAAGCTCGCACACATTATCCCCAACTTCCAGAACCCGGCCGGCTACACGCTCTCGATCGCCAAGCGCCACGCGCTGCTGGCACTGGCGGCGGAGCACGGCTTCACCGTGTTCGAGGACGACCCCTACGTCGATCTGCGCTTCAGCGGCGAGGGGCGACCGACGATGCTCTCGCTCGACCCCGAGCGTGTGGTGTACGCCTCATCGTTCTCGAAGACCGTCTGTCCCGGCATCCGCGTCGGCTATCTGGTGGGGCCAGCGGATCTGATCGCGGCGATCGCGCGGCTGGCGACCAACACCTACATCTCGCCCAACATGGTGGCGCAGTCGATCGTCTACGAGTTCTGCGCCTCGGGGGCGCTGGAGCGCTCGATCGAGACGGTTCGCACGGCGCTGGCAAAGCGGGTGCGCACGCTCGAGGTGGCGCTGCGCCGGGAGCTGCCAGAGGCCGAGTTCGTGACCCCGGAAGGCGGCTACTTCATGTGGGTGACCCTGCCCGAGGGCACCGATGTCCATGCCCTGCACCAGGCGGCGGCCGAGCGCGGGGTGGTGTTTGTGAAGGGCACCGACTTCCTCTTGGAAGGCGGCGAGAACACGCTGCGCCTCGCCTACTCGGGCGTCACGCCGGAGCAGATCGAGGATGGCGTCGCGCGGCTGACCGCCGCCTACCGCTCGCTGCAGCCAACGGCGGTGTAACCGCATTTTCGCTGACGCGGGAGGACGCCGCCAGGCGCCGGCATTCGCGCGTCAGCGGCCATACCGCTGCTGACCCAATACCAACTGCTCCGGCAGCGCCGTCCGTGGCGGCGGCGAAGGGTCGGCTACGACCGAGACTGTCTCCGCGACAGAGGGCGTAACCGCGCAGCGGCGACCGTCCGTCGTTTCGACGACGACCTCGCGGCGGTCGTGGGCGGCGAGCGTGCCCCGCAGGCCGGGCTCGAGACCGGAGTCCTTGAGATAGCGCAGCAGATCCTCGGCCTCGTTCTCGAAGCGCAGCACCCTTACCGCAGCGCCGGGCTCGACGTCGGCGAGCGGCACGCCGAGCTCACGTGCGCCGGCGACGATCGGGTGCCCGTGGGGGCAGGTCTTGGCGTCGCCGATCGCCGCCAGCATCCGCTGTTCGAGCACAGGAGACATCGCATGCTCGAGGCGCTCGGCCTCCTCGTGCACCTCGTCCCAAGGGACGCCAAGGATGTCGGTCAGGAAGCGCTCGATCAGGCGGTGGCGACGCACGATGCCTTCGGCTTGAACGGCACCGTCGGCGGTGAAGGCGATCGCGCGGCTCTGCCCACGCGTGATGTAGCCGTCGCGTTCCAGGCGCCCCACCATCTCGTGGACGGTGGGGGCGGAGAGCTGCATCGCGCGGGCGACATTGGCGCCGGTCATCGGCAATCCGGCCTCCTGCAACCAGAAAAGGATCTGCAGGTACTCCTCCTCGCCCACGGTTGCGCTGTCGGTGCTCATCTGCTTAACGATCCTAGAGGAGCCGCCATGCCGGAGTCGACCGCTGCGCCCGGAGAGCCGCCCGTGGTTGGCACTCTGCTGCGCCTCAGAGTCGCAGCTGGCACTCCGCGGTGCCTCAGAGTCGCAGCTGGCACTCCGCGGCGCCTCAGAGTCGCAGCTGGCACTCCGCGGCGCCTCAGAGTCGCAGCTGGCACTCCGCGGTGCCTCAGAGTCGCAGCTGGTCGAACGTGCACTGACGGGGATCCTTGTCCTCGCGCCAGCGCCTTAGCTTGGCGCCGTGGCGGATGCGACCGGCGGTGACGTGGTCGAAGTCGATCTCGACCACCAGCTCGGGGCGCAGAGCGACCCACTCAAGCTCTCGCCCGGAGCTCCAACGGCTGGGGTCGGCGGAGCCACGTTCACCTGTCTCATACGGTGCCAGGAAGTCGACGAGGCGGCGCTTCTCGGCGGCGGTGAGACCGGAGCAGTGTCCCACCACCCGCAGCTGCTCGCCGTCGTAGAGACCAAGGATCAGAGCCCCCACCGTGTCGGGCTCCTTGCCCGGACGCCAGCCCACCAGGACGGCGTCGATCGTGCGGGTGCGCTTGACCTTGAACATCCCGCGGCGCAGCCCGGGACGGTAGGGGGCGGCGCGCTCCTTGGCGATTGCGCCCTCGGCCTCGCGCAGCCACTGTTCGGCCTCCTGCGCGGTGTCGGCGGTGGGCATCAGCTCGATCGGGGCGCTCTCGAACCGCTGTTGCGCGAGTAGCTCTTCCAGCGCGACACGGCGTTCAAACAGGGGCAACGTGAGCAGCGACTCATCCTCGCGGGCGAGCAGGTCGAAGGCGACGTACACCGCTGGGGTCTCGCGCGAGAGCAGCTTGATGCGCGACTCGGCTGGGTGGACGCGCTGACCGAGCGCATCGAAGTCCTCGCGCCCATCGGCGCCGCGAACGACGATCTCCCCATCGAGCACATAGCGCCCGGCGGGCAGACGCAGCTCGGGAAAGTAGCGTTCGAGCGGCCTGCCGTTGCGGGATTGCAAGAAGATCTCATCGCCATCGACGAAAGCGACGCAGCGGAAGCCGTCGAGCTTGATCTCGTAGACGTACATCTCGCCCTCCGGTAGCGCCTTGCGGGAGAGCGCAAGCTGCGGCTTGAGCGGGGGGTTGAGGGGGAGGTTCAGGGGGAGGTTCATTGTTGTTTGCGCGCACGCGACGGCTGCACCCGCCGTGGCTCGCCGCGCTGCTTGCTGAAGTGTGGCGGCCAGGGTGCATCCCCCAAGCCCTCCTGCTCGTCGCGGTCGGCGAGCTCCAGCAGCGAGTCGAGCGAGCCCGCGTCGTGGTCGATCTCGGCGGCGGGGTCGCCGTGCTCGCGCAGGCGGGCGGGGACGGTGTCGAGGCGCAGCTCGGCCGGCTCGAACGTCGGCGACCTCCTCCCACCGCAGCGGGCAGGAGACGCGTGCGTCGGGGACAGCGCGCACCGAATAAGCGGAGGCAACGGTACGGTCGCGGGCGTTCTGGTTGTAGTCGATGAAAACACCCTCGCGCTCCTCCTTCCACCAGCGCGTGGTGGCGATGCCCGGCAAACGCCGCTCGACCTCGCGCGCGAGCGCGAGCGCGGCGCGGCGCACCTCGTGAAAGCCGCGCTCGGGAGCGATCCGTACAAACACGTGCATCCCGCGCGAGCCGGAGGTCTTGGGGAAGCCGCGCAGCCGATGCTCCTCCAGCACCTCGCGCACGACGAGCGTCACGTCGCGCACCTGCGCGAAGGGGATCTCCGGCTGGGGGTCGAGGTCGATGCGTAGCTCGTCGGGGTGGTCGAGGTCGGCACGGCGCACCGGCCAGGGATTCCAGTCGATCACGCCAAGGTTGGCGCCCCACACGAGGTGAGCCGCATCGTTGACCACCAGCTCGCGGGCGGTGCGCCCGCTGGGGAACTCGACAACCGTGGTTTGCAACCACTCGGGGGCGTGGTCGGGGACGCGCTTCTGAAAGAACGGCTTGCCCTGCACCCCGTCCACCCAGCGCTTCATCACACAGGGGCGCTCGCGCAGGTGCACGAGCACGGCCTCGTGGCACTGGACGTAGTAGCCGATCAGGTCGAGCTTGGTGAAGCCGGGCTCGGGGAAATACAGCTTCGAGGGGCTGGAAACCCGCAGTTGCTGCCCGGCGACCTCGATCGTGACGTACTCCTTCTCAGCGGCCATGCCTGTAAGGATGCCTAACCTTGATCCCGCGAGCCGTACTCATCGTCGCCGTGGAGCCCCTCTGACTGTGATTCCGCGGACCGTACTCGTCGCCGTGGAGCCCCTCTGACTGTGATTCCGCGGACCGTACTCATCGCCGTGGAGCCCCTCTGACTGTGATTCCGCGGACCATACTCATCGCCGTGGAGCCCTTCGGCGCCAGCCTCGACGCCCGGCGCGCGGCGCTGGCGATCGGGCGGGGGCTGCAGGCCGGCGACCACTCGCTGGGGGTCGATCCGTGCCCGATCGAGGCCGCGCAGCGGGGGGGCGAGCAGGCCGCGCCGAAGGATCTGCGCACGGGAGATCTGCGCGAACTGCTGGAGGCGCTTGACTTCGACGTACGTATGCGCGCGGCACGAGCAGTCGTGGTAGGTGGGGCACGCCTCGACGAGCGCACGTTGCTGGGCACCGCGACCTTCGAGATCGCCACGCGAGCGCGCCAGGCAGGGGTACCGGCGTACGCCGTAGCAGTGGAAAACAAGCTGAGCCTGTTCGACGCGCGGATTCTCGATCTGCAGGTCATCCTCCAGGCACGCGACAGCAAGGGCCTGCGCCGGGCGGGCGAACAGCTGGCGTTGGTGGTGTAAACCTCAAAGGAAGCACCGTCCCTCGCCGCGGTAGGTGGGCACCTCCTCGACGATGCGATCGCCCTCGATCAGGTAGAGACGGTCGAAGCGCTCGCACAGCTCGCCCGCCTTAGCGTGGCGCATCCACACGCGGTCGCCTACCGCGAGCGTGTCGGCGGCGGCTCCAAGCAGGGGCGTCTGCACCTCGCCGGCCCCCTCCTGGCGGTCGAGGCGCAGCCCGGCGGGCAGGTGTGGCCGGGGCAGGCGCGCACGGTCGGCGGGGCCGGAAGCGAGGTAGCCGCCACCAAGCGCCGTGGCCACGCCGCGCGAGGGACGCCGCACGATTGGCAACGCGAACAGCGCCGCGGGGCGAGGGGCGAAGGCACGATAGGCGTCGAACAGTCCCGGTCCGTACAGCCCCGAGCCGGCGGCGAGCTCCGTGACCGCGTCCTCGCGGGCGGTGCCTTCGAGGCTGCCGGTACCGCCGCCGTTGACGAACTCCAGAGGGCACACCGCGCGCGCCGCCGCCACCGCGGCGGCGCGGCGGACGGCGAGCTCGCGCGCGGAGGTGGCCTGCAGGCGGTGCACCACTTCCGCCCGCAGCCGCAGACCGACTCCGCGCCCGCTCGGGGCGTCGCCGAGTCCGGCGATCTGCGCCTCGTAGGCCATCATCCCGACGAGCCGCACCCCCGGCCGAGCGACGATCGCATGGGCCAGCGCAGCGGCCTGCGCGGGCGTGTGAACAGGGGAGCGTTTGGCGCCGATCCGCACACGCCCGCCCAGCAGCCACAAGCCGGCGTCGAGCTCCAGGCAGACGCGCACGGGCGGGCTCACGACGGCGGACACCGGCACTCGATCATCGCCGACCACGGGCGGGCGACCCGAACCTGAGAGCCCTCCATCGCCGCCAGCTCGTCCCCGTGGCCCACCGATCGCGGCGTCAAGCAGATCCAGCTGCGCGAGCGAATCGACCATGAGCGTGACGCGCGTGTCGGGCCGCTCCGCGGTGAGTTGTGCGAGCTCCCTCAGCGCGCGGCGATCGGTGGTTGGGTAGGCGACGAGGATCTCCTCGAACCCCTGCCCGGCCAGCCACAGCGCCTCGGGGAGCGTGTAGGCAAGCGTCCCCCCAAAGCCCGGCCGCGCGAGCACCCGCTGCTGCAATGCTCGGCAGCGCACCGACTTGCTGGCGAGGCGGATCGGCTTGGGCGCCGCGCGCCGTTCCAGATCGGCGGCGTTGGCCCAGAAAGCATCTAGGTCCACCACCGCGAACGGGGGATCGAGCGAGGCGGTCGCCCGTTCGAGGCGCTCGAGGTCACCACCCATCTCAGGCGCCCCCACCGAAGGCATCGCTCTTCGCGATTGCATTGTGGCTATCGCTCATCGCGGTCGTCCCTTCGACAGGCCCGAGCACACGGTCGGTGTAGGCGTTGACGAAGCGCCCTTGCGGGTCCAGCCGGCGGCGCACCGCCTGGAAGCGCTCCCACTCGGGGTAAAGCTCGCGCAGCGTGGCCGCCGTCTGGAAGTGGCGCTTGCCCCAGTGTGGCCTCCCGCCGAGCTCGTCCATGATCTGCTCCACCGCGCGGAAGTAAGGCTGCCACGCCATCCCCTCGAACATGTGCACCGCGACAAAGCCGCTGTCGCGTTCCGCGGCGGTCGAAATCAGGGCATCGTCGGCGGCCACCGTGCGCACCTCGATCGGGAACGGCACCGCGAAGCCACTGCGGTGCCCACCGACCCGCGCGCGGCTCTCCACCAGCTCCAGCACGCGACGCACCGCCTCGACCGTGCGCTCGCGCGGCAGCGCGTACTCCATCTCGGTGAAGCGCACCAGCCGGGGGCTCGCGAAGATCCGGTCGGAGCGATCCAGTCGACGACTGGTGCCCGCCATGCGCGTGACCAGCCGGTTAATGCGAGGGATCTGCCCTGGCACACGCCGGCCGAGGCGGCAGCAGAGGCCGAAGGCGTGGTTGGTGAGCAACACATCGTTGGCGTACGCACTTGTGCGGCCACGCGGGCGGGTGGGCTCCTGGGTGCGGTTGTTGGTGCGCGTCAGTGCGGTGCGCGCGTGAGGGAAGACGAAGAACTCGAAGTGGTCGTTGGCGAGCGCCAGCTCCTCGAAGCGCTCCAATGTCTGCTCCAGCGGGGCGGGCGTGTCGACCCCGCGCAGGCGAAAGGCGGGCACGCAGCGCAGCGTCACCTCGGCCAGCACCCCGAGCGCACCCAGCCCCACGCGCGCGGCGCGCAATAGCTCGGGGTCGTCCTCCGTGCAGTGCAGCGTGGAGCCGTCGGCGAGCACCAATGTCAGCGCCGCCACCTGCGAGGGGATGTTGCGCAGGCGTGCCCCCGTGCCGTGCGTAGCGGTGGAGATCGCTCCGGCGATGCTCTGCACGTCGATGTCGCCAAGGTTCTCCAGCGCCAGCCCGATCGCGGCGAGGCGCGCATTGAGCGCGTGAATCGTGATTCCCCCTTGCACCCTCACCAGGCCGCTTGCGCGATCGACATCGAGCAGACGGTTCATGCGATCGAGCTTCAGCAGGCGTCCGTCGGTAAGCGCAATGTCGCTGAAGGAGTGCCCCGCGCCGGCGACGCGCACCCGCTGACCGTGCGCGGCGGCGCGCTCCAATGCGGCAACGATCTCGGCGATCGAGGAGGGTCGCTCGATCGCGGCGGGCTGGCAGCACTCGTCGCCGGCCCAGTTGCGCCACTCGGCTACGTCCGCGTTCGCAACTGTCGCGATCATACTCGACGCCAATCGTTAGGCTCGCTCACCGATGACTGAGCCTACTTCCCGCGCCCGTTCGCTGCCGAGCCCGGGCGCAAAGCGGGCGACGGTGATCGGCGCCGGCTCGTTCGGCACCGCGCTCGCGGTGCTGTTAGCGCGCGGCGGCCTGCGTACGACACTGCAAACCCGCACCGCCGAGCAGGCGCGGGCCCTAGAGGAGCAACGCGAAAACGGCGCCTACCTGCCGGGCGTCGAGCTGCCTGCGCAGCTGCGCATCGAGCCGGCCGCCGCCGGCGTGGCGCGAGCCGACTACGTGTTCCTGGCGGTGCCCTCACAGATGCTCGGGGCGGTGATCGCGGGGCTGCAGGCGGCCGGTCTGGGGCGCCGTACGGCGGTCGTGTCGGTCGCCAAGGGCCTCGTCCCCCCGGATGGCTCGCCGCCGACGGCGATTCTCAGCTCTGTGTTCGGCACCGGCCGCGTGGCCTGCCTGGGCGGGCCGGCGCACGCGCAGGAGATGGTTCACGCGGGAGCCGGCTTGGTGGCGGCAGCCCACGACGAGGAGCTCGCACGCCAGCTGGCGCAGGTGTTCACGCGCGCCGGGGTGGTGTGCGAGCGCTCCGACGATCCGCTCGGGGTGGAGCTCGCGGGGGCCGCCAAGAACGCCGCGGCGCTCGCCGCGGGCGCCACCGAAGCGCAGGGCCTCAACGCCGCGGGCGCCGCCGCGGGGCACATCTTCGCCGAGGTGTGGCGCTATGCCGAGAGCCTTGGTGCGCGCCCGGAGTCGATGATCGGCCTGGCGGGCGCGGGCGACCTGGTGGCAACCGCGCTCGCGCCCGAGAGCCGCAACCGCCGCGCGGGGGAGCTGCTCGCGGCGGGGATTCCCGCCGCCGATATCCCCGCCCGCATCGGCCAGGCGGTGGAGGCGTTGGAGTCGGTGCCGCTGCTGGCGCGCACGCTGGAACGCGCGGGGGACCGACAGGTCGGGAGTGGGCGGGCCGAGCACGGGGGGGCCGGCGACAAGCGAGCACCGATCACGAGTGCCCTCGGCCGCCTGATCTCCGGCGAGTTGCCGCTGGAGGAGTGGGTCGCGCTGGTGCGCGCCACCGTCCCGCCACCAGCCCGCTGGCGCCGCCGGCCACCACCGGGCTTCTGGCGGCGGGCATGGCGGCGGCTGCGGAGGGGGTAGGCACCGTGGGGTGGTGTCTCGATTTGGCGCCCTAATCACAAGCATCGATCGCGGGGCATGGAGGCCCCACGCCCACGCGCTTGGAATCGGCAGCGGGGCGCGCGGACGCTCCCCTACCCCTCCCCCTCCATCAAGGTGCTCACCACCGCCTCGTACACGCCCGCCCCGTTGGCCGCCTCACACACCCGCACATTGGCGTACCGCACGATCGTCTCCCCGATCGACGGGTCGCGCAGGTGGGCGTTGGCCACCAGCCAGAAGGTGTTTACCTGCTCAGCGCACGCCATGTCCTCGCGCGAGTCCCCTACCGCGAAGGTCTGCTCGCGGGCATACCCGCGCGCGCGGCGGTGCAATGCGACAGCCCCCGCCTTCGACGCACCCGCCGGCACGAGGTGGTAGCCGCGCACCTGCTCCAAGCCGGCGAGCGCCGGTGAGCGTGTGCTCACCGCGCCGTTGTCCACCAGCCGCAAGCCCTCATACCCATGCTGCGCCAGCACCTTGTCGGCCTCCTGCGCGTCCACGAGGCCGCGAAACAGGTGCGACACTTCGCGTTCGGTGTGCCATGGGTCATGGTGCTCCAGGTGCCCCGTGTAGTGCTCCAGCAGTAGCGCCGGCGCCCCCGAACGCTCAATCTGCTGGGCGATCGTCAGTTCGCCCGGCTGCATGTTGCCGGTCAGCCAATGCTCCTCGCCGTCGAGCACCACGCACGCCCCCGCCTCGTAGATGTAGGAGCTTCCTCCCAGCAGCCGTGCGTCCTCCGCCAGTTGCACCTTGCGCCGGCCCGACATCAGCACGACCTCGATGCCGGCACGCAAACAGGCCTGTACCGCCCTCACGCCGTCGATCGTCACCGCCCCCTCCCCGTCGTGCAGCAGCGAGGCGCCTTTTCCCAGCAGCGTGCCGTCGAGGTCGAGGTACAGGCAGCGCGCGTTCACGGGGCACCGACGCTCGCGAGCGGCGGGCGCTCCGGCTCGGGCTCGGGCTCGCCGTCACCTGGCTCCGCCAGGCGCCCTTCGCGCCGCAGCCGCTGCGCGATCGTCGCCAGCACCGTCTGCGCCATCGGCGTCAGCGCCCGCAGCGGCTGGTGGCGGTTGCGGTGCAGCTCCAGATCCACCTGCGCGATTCGCTCAATGCCAACCATCTTCCACACGTCGATCAGCATTGCGATCTCGACCCCATACCCGGTCGCGTACGGCAGGCGCTCCAGCAGCTCCTTGCGCGCCGCCACCTCGCCCGCGAGTGGTTGGCGTACAGCCGCCAGCTGTGGGTAAAACAGCGCCAGCGCCGGACGTGCCGTCAGATGGTTGACACGACCGCCGCCTTCCGGCAGCGACACTCCGTCCTGCTCGAACGGTCGTTGGTAGAACGCCTTCACGAACTCCACCCCCTGCTCACACACGAGCGGCCCGAGCAGGCCCGTGACGAAGTGGGCCGAAAAACCCTCGCTGTCGGCGTCCAGGTAGCACACCACCTCGCCCTCGATCGCCGACAGCGCCCGCCACATCGCGTCGCCCTTGCCTAGCACCCTGCCGAGGTGGGGCATCAGCTCCGCCTCTTGCACTACCCTCGCACCAGCCCGTTCCGCCACCGCCGCCGTGCCGTCGCGCGAGGCCGCGTCGAGCACCACCACCTCGTCGATCGCCCCCTGTGCGCGCAGTTGCTCGAGCTCCTCCACGATCCTTCCCACCGTCCCCGCGCACTCCTTTGCCGGCAAACACACCGACACGCTCTCGCTGCGCTCGCCCGCCAGCCGCTCGGCGGAGTAGAGCGAATGATGGAAAGTGCGTGTTCGCGCCCACTGCTCGGCGGCCGACCCCGTCATCGGCTCTACTATCGCAATCGGTGGCGACAGAGCGCACGATCCTGCCTTGGAGCGGCCTCCTCGACGACGGTCGCGCCGACGGGCGGTTGGTGCGCAGCGCGTTTGCGGGCGGCACCGCCGCCACGCTCGAGGACCCCCCAGCCACCCTGCATCCCGACGTGCTCGCCGCCTTGGGGCGAGCGGGGATCGAGCAGCTCTACTCCCACCAGGCCCGCGCGCTGGACGCTGCTTGGGAGGGTCCGTTGATTGTCACCACCGGCACCGCCTCGGGCAAGTCGCTGTGCTTCAACCTGCCCACACTCGAGGTGCTCTGCCGCGACGCCCACGCGCGCGCGCTCTACCTCTACCCGACTAAGGCGCTGGCGCAAGACCAGGCGCGCGCTTTGGCGCGCTTCGGCCTCGGCGATCGGCTGCGGCCGGCGATCTACGACGGCGACACCCCGCGGCAGGAGCGCATTCAGATCCGCCGCCGCGCGGGCGTGGTGCTCACCAACCCCGACATGCTCCATCTCGGGATCCTTCCTCACCACGAAGCGTGGGCCAACTTCTTCGCCAACCTCGCCGTCGTCGTGATCGACGAGGCCCACGTCTACCGCGGCGTGTTCGGCTCGCACGTCGCCAACGTGATGCGCCGCTTGCGCCGCGTCGCGGCCGCTTACGGCACTTCGCCGCGCTTCCTGCTGGCCTCCGCCACGATCGCCAACCCGCGCGAGCTCGCCGAGCGGCTGACCGGCCTGGAAGGGGTCGGTTTGATCGACGAGGACGGCGCGCCCGCCCCGCGGCGGCAGATCGCGATCTGGAATCCCCCGCTCACCGACGCCTCGCTCGGCGCGCGCCGCTCCGCCCTCGGCGAGGCCGCGGAGCTGCTCGCGCGGCTCGTGCGCGACGGCGCCCGCGCGATCTGTTTCATGAAGTCGCGCAAGGGCGTCGAGCTGCTTAGCCGGCTGGTGCGGGAGGAGCTGGAGGACTCGAAGGACTCGACTCTTGCCGACCTCGTGGTGCCCTACCGCGCCGGCTACACCCCCCAACAGCGGCGCGAGCTGGAGGGTCGCCTGATGCGCGGGGAGCTGCGCGCGGTAATCACCACCGACGCTTTGGAGTTGGGGATCGACATTGGCGAGCTCGACGCCGCCGTCGTCGTCACGTTCCCCGGCACCGTCGCCTCGCTGCGCCAGATGTGGGGGCGCGCTGGACGGCGCGGGCACGGCCTGGCGGTGTACATCGCCGGCGAGGACGCGCTCGACCAGTTCTTCTGCCGCCATCCCGACGAGTTCCTGGAGCGGCCCGTGGAGGCCGCGATCCTCGACCACGAGAGCCCTCAGATCTACCTCGCCCACCTGCTCTGCGCCGCCTTTGAGGGACCCCTGTCGAGCGACGACGCCGAGATCCTCGGTCCCCGCTGGGAGGCCTACGCGGAGATGCTGCTCCACCGCGGACAGCTGCGGCGACGGCAGGGCAACACCTATGTCCCGCGCCGCGCCGACGCCTATCCCGCGGCGGCCGTCTCGCTGCGCTCGGCGTCGCTCGACAGTTTTGCGATTGTCGACCTCTCCACCGGCGAGCTGCTCGGCACCACCGAGGCAGCCCGTGCGTTCTCCACCGTCCACCAGGGTGCGATCTACCTGCACCTCGGCCGCTCCTATGAGGTGCAGGAGCTCGACCTGCACCAGCGCCGCGCACTGGTGGCGCCGTTCGACGGCGACTGGTACACCCAACCCAAGCGCGTCACCGACACAACGATCGAGAGCGTGCTCGACCGTCGCGTTGCGCTTGGGGTGGCGCTCTCCTTTGGCGAGGTGTCGGTCACCGACACGGTGCTCGCCTACCAGCGCCGGCGCCTGTCCGGGGCGGGCGGGCACCAGATCATCGATCTGATCGCGCTCGATCTGCCCGAAACCAGCTTCTCCACGCAGGCGCTGTGGTTTGAGCTCGACCCCGATGCGGAGACGGAGCTGGGGGCCCTGCACGCCGCCGAGCACGCCCAGATCGCCGTGCTGCCGCTGATCGCGATGTGCGACCGCTGGGATATCGGCGGGCTCTCGACCAACCTCCACCCACAGACCGGGGTGCCGACGATCTTCATCTACGACGGCCACCCCGGCGGCGTCGGCCTCACCCGCGCCGCCTTCCTACGCTTCGAGGAGCTCTGCCGCGACGCCCACCGCCTGATCGCGGAGTGCCCCTGCAAGACCGGCTGCCCCTCGTGCGTGCAGTCGCCCAAGTGCGGCAACCTCAACGAACCGCTCGCCAAGGACGGGGCACGCCTGCTGCTGGAGGGGATCTTGGGCTAACCTGCGAAACGATCCAGCGAGCCCGTCACAATGGACCTTGCGTGCCCAATGGCGTCTCCGGCAAGAGAGCGATCGCGGCCCTAACCGTATTGGCGGGTTTGGCCACCCTGCTGGCGTTGGCTGTGGCGGCGCCCACCAGCAGCGCCGGCCTCGACGGTCCGCGTGGGCACACCGGCCGCGCAAACCAGGCCGCTGTGGGCAGCCTCGGCGAAATCGACGGCGGCCTCGGCGAAGGCCCCGGCGGACGCGTGGCGCTCGACGACTGGACACTACGTACCGACCCAGAAAACCTGGGCCAGTTGCGGGGATGGCAAACAGGCGGCTTCACTGGCACCACAGTGGAAGTCCCCAACGTCGCCAACCCCACGCCGATCAAGGGGCGGGCGGCGGTGCCCGACTACGAAGGCTCAGTGGCGTGGTATCGCACTACGATCAGCGCGCCCACCGCGGGGGTGTATGCGGTGGAATTCCTATCGGCCAACTACCTCGCCGAAGTGTGGATTGACGGGCATCCGCTCGGCTCCCACGCCGGCTTCTACCTGCCGTTCGAATGCCGCGACGCACTGGCGGCGGGAACGCACACGCTGGTGGTGCGCGTCGATTGGCGCGACCCGCTGTTGCAGCTGCACGAAGGCTTCTATCGCCCTTGGTACAACTTCGGCGGTCTCAACGGAGCCGTCACCGTGCGCGAGATCGGCTCAAGCGAACTATCGGACCCCACAATCCAGACTACGCTCACGCCGGACGCGGTTGGGGCGGGTTCAATTCCGACTCAAGCCACCGTGCAGCTGAGCGTGGCGGCGCACAACAACGGGCCGACGCGCACGCTCGCACCCGAAGGCACGCTCAGCCGCCCCGGACAGACGATCCCCGTGACCTTCACGCCACAGTCCGTCGGCGCCGAACAGACTGTGACGATGACCGCGACGGTAACGGTGCCCACGCCGGCGCTGTGGGCGCCCGGGAGCCCCAACCTCTACGAATTGACACTCCAAGTGCCCGGCGAGAGCAGCTACGCCGCGCGCGTGGGCTTGCGCCAGCTGACCTGGAGCGCGGGGCGGATGTATCTCAATGGGCAGCCGCTGCAGCTGCACGGCGCCTCGATCCAGTTCGAAGCGCCCAAGCATGGTGACGCGCTCGGCGCCGTCGAAGAGGACGGGCTCGTGCAGGAGCTGCAGGCAATCGGCGCCAACGCCGCGCGCACCCAGCATCCACTGCCACCCAGCATGTTGGAACGGCTCGACGCAGCCGGGATCCTGGTGTGGCAGGGCGTCGGCCCCGTCGACCCCTCCGGCGACTGGACCGGCATCACGCCGCAGCTCGCCGAACGAGCGCGCGAAGAGGTGCGCACCACCGTTCAGGCCGACCAGCTGCACCCCTCGATCATCGCCTGGAACCTCACCAATGAGATGGCCGGCAACGGGCACCCCGGCGGGCAGGCGCAGTACGTCGAAGCGATGTCCCAATGGCTGCACGCCTACGACCCCGGGCGGATGGTGGCGGTCGACGTGTGGGGTGAGCATCCGCCGCGCCACGCCGGCCCACTGTACGCAGACGTGGACGCCGTCTCGGAGACCGACTACTCCGGCTGGTATGAGGGCCTGCGTGACAAGCCGGCGAAGCTGCGCAAGCTGATCGACAGCCGCCTCGCCACGATGAACGCGACGTTCGCCGGCAAAGTCCAGATCATCAGCGAGTTCGGCGCCGAAGGCAACGCGCTCAACAAGCCCGGCCGCCCCGGCGGCTACGCCTTCCAGACGCGCTTACTCACCCAGCACATCCACCTCTACGAGGCCGACCCCGCGCTCAGCGGAATGCTGGTGTGGGTGCTGCGCGACTTTGCCCTCAACCCCACCTACTACGGTGGCTCGGTGCTGGCCGAGGACAAGCACATCAAGCTCACCGAAGGGATCCTCGGCAAGGGCCTTTTCGACTACGCCGGCAACCCCAAGCCGGCCGAGCAAGCGGTGGCGAAGCTATTCAAAGAACTACCGGCGGTGTGAAGGCTGCCGGCGGTGTGAAGGCTGCCGGCGGTGTGAAGGCTGCCGGCGGTGTGAAGGCAACGCCCGTGGTCTCGACGCCACAGTGTCGACACCGTGTGAGTCAACCACCGGTACAGGCACCGTTTCGCATCGGTGGCGCGCTCAGGACTCTGGCCAATTCGCGGCGCCCATAACGCCGTCGCCATCCTCCGGCCGGGGACCGCCCACCGCGACTAGGTCCAGCCCGTCGGGGCCGGCCTCGAAGGCCCGTACGACGTCGGGCGCCACCCGCAGCACGTCCCACTGGCGAAGCTCGTGGACATCGCCGTCGAGCAGCGCCCGTCCAGACCCGGCGACCACGATGTAAGCCTCCTCCTGCTCGCGGTGACTGTGCGCCACCGGACTGCGCATGCTCGCGGCATAGCGGAAGAGGCTTACCCCGAGGTCGCGTGAGTCCAGATGTTTGCGGGCAAACCGACCTTCGATCCCCGGGGCACGATCGCCTACGGCATCCTCGATATCCAGCAGGTTGACGGTGGCAAAGCGAGACATGGCTCTCCTTAGGCAGAGGGACGATACCTTCCGGCTCAACCTTACCGACCGCCATCCCGTGGCTTTGAACGACACCGTGAAGCTGGGCACCATTTTGTTGACGGCAGTGTAAGTAGCAAGCGTCGCCGCACCATTTTTGAAGGTGAAAGCTCGGGCGGTTCCGGGTTCGAACCAAGCCGGCGGCGGGCGGTATAGAGTCCGCCCATGGTTCTCTACGTCTGCGCCAGCGGCACCTCCTTCGGCAGCGTGCCGGGACCGTTCGCCCATCCGTGCGGGCGGGCCGCAACGGCGCTCGACCGCGCCGGCCACAGCTATGAGGTGAAGAACGTCGGTGGAGGCAGCCTGAAGCTATGGACCTGGCCCACCCGCGCCCGTGACCGCGCCGAGGTGGAGCGGCTCAGCGGCCAGCGCACCGTGCCGATCCTCGTGCTCGACGACGGCGAAGTCGTGAAGGGCTCCGGCGCGATCGTCAGCTGGGCGGGCGAGCACCAGCCATAGCCGCAACCTGTGGAGACTTGGGGCCGCCGCCCGCAGAGACCTGAGCGCTCCTCGCCCCATCGACGGCTAGGCTAGGCCAATGGCCATCAGCGCCGAGCAGCGCCCCGCCTCGTTCGACCCGCAAGCCTTCAAGACCTTCCGCTTCCTCGACCGCGAGATCGACGAGCGCGGGCGAGTGACGCTGCGCTATGCGCTCGACCACGCGATCGCGTTCGCCGAGGAATTCGACCTGCCGGTCGGCACACGGGTGAGTCCCGCCGACCGGGAGCGCGTCGAGGGATTGCTGTCGCTGCTGCACTGGGTCACGGGGGTCAGCTACTTCAAGACGGCGGCGCCTGGCGCGGTGGATTGCGGAGCGAGCCCCCCACCACCGGCGGCGGCGCTGTTGCTGGACGCCCTCTACTCGGAGGGTCTCGGCGAGTTTGCTTACACAAACCAATTGCCCGCGCTGCCCCGTCCAGCATTTCCCGTCGGCCCCACGACCGAGTACCCACGCGCGGTGGACGGCGAGCGCGCTGCACGCGTGCTCGTTCCGATCGGGGGTGGCAAGGACTCGATCGTGGCGTTGGAGGCGGTGCGCCGATCGGGCTGCGAGCTCGGGCTGTTCTCCGTGGGCGATGCCCCCCCGATCGCCCGCACCGCCGCGGTCGCCGGCCTGCCGCACCTGCTGTGCCAACGGCGCCTGGACCCGGGACTGCTCGCGCTCAACCGCACCGGGGCGCTCAACGGCCACATTCCGATCACGGCGATCGTCTCGTGCGTTGCGCTGCTCACCGCGGCGCTGCATGGATTCGACACGGTGGCGATGGCCAACGAGCGCTCGGCGTCCAGTGGCAACGTGGCGTGGGACGGCATCGAAGTCAACCACCAGTTCAGCAAGAGTCTGCGTGCCGAGCGCCTGCTGCGAGCGGCCATCGCCGAGGCGGCGCCCGGTCTGGAGCTGTGCTCCGTGCTGCGGCCAGCCTCCGAGCTGGCGATCGCGCGAGCCTTCGCACCGATGGAGCGGTATCACCAAGCGTTCACCAGCTGCAACGCAATCTTTCGGCTCGACCCGGCGCTGCGGGGGACGTCGTGGTGTTGCGACTGTCCCAAGTGTCGCTTCGTATTCCTCGTGCTGGCGCCCTTCTGCGAGCCGGCCCATCTGCGCGAGGTGTTCGGCGGCGATCTGCTGGACGACGAGCGCCAGTTCGCCGGGTTTGCACTGCTCACGGCGACCGGTGGCCACAAGCCGTTTGAGTGCGTCGGCGAGGAGCAGGAGAGCCTTGCCGCGATCCGCATGCTTGCGACGCAGCCACGCTGGAGCGGGCATAGCGTCCTGCGACGCCTCGTCGCCGAGGTGCTCCCCCGCTATGACGCGAGCTCCGGCGACCCCGCGCGCGTGTTGGCGCTGAGCGATGATCACTGCGTGCCCGACGCCCTCCTCTCGTATGTCACTGCGTTTCTCGGAGCTTGAAGGCGCGAGCGTCGGCGTTTGGGGAGCCGGCCGGGAGATCCACTCGTTCGCAGCCCAGCTCGCCCGCCGCCTGCCACAGGCGCGAATCGATGTCGTGGCGCTTGACACCAACCCCGGCGAAGACGTCCGCGCGGCGCTCGGAGTGCCGGGCGCTCGGTTGGCCACGGGCGCAGAGGTGACACAGGCGCTCGCGAGCTGCGAGGTGGTGGTGCGATCGCCCGGCGTCTCGACGCACCGGCCGGAGCTGTGCGAGCTACGCGCCGCGGACATACCCGTCACGACCGCCACAGCACTGTGGCTGGCCGAGCGCGGCGGAGGTCGCGTGGTGGCGGTGACGGGCACGAAGGGCAAGAGCACCACCGCGGCGCTGCTCGCCCATCTCGCACGCGCCAGCGGGCAGGCAGTGGCGTTGGCAGGCAACATCGGGGCCCCCGCGCTCGACCTGCTCGACCGACCCCCGACGGAGCTGGCGGTGGTGGAGCTCTCCAGCTATCAGATCGCCGACCTGGACACCGGCCCGGAGGTGTGCGTGATCACAAACCTGTTCCGCGAGCACACCGACTGGCATGGGTCCGAGGAGGCCTACCGTGCCGACAAGCTGCGGCTGCTCGGACTGCCCGGGGTACGGGCCGCCGTCGTCAACGCCCGCGATGAGCGGCTGGTGAAAGCGGTAGGGGAGGGCACTGCAACAATCCTCTACGGCACACCCAACGGCTGGGACGCCGAACCGGGCGGCGTCACGCTGCGCGGCGAGCTCGTGGTGCCGGCCACACAGCTCCCGCTGCGCGGCGAACACAACGCGCTGAATCTGTGTGCATCGCTCGCGGCGCTACCAGCCTGCGGCATCGAGCCACCGCCACTACCCGATGCTCTACATGACTTCAAGGCGCTGCCGCACCGGCTGGAGATCATCACCGAGCGCGACCGCGTCCTGTGGATCGACGACAGCATCTCGACCACCCCCGAGTCGACGCTCGCGGCGCTGAGCAGCTTTGCCGACCTGCAGATCGTGCTGCTGGGTGGCGGGCAGGACCGAGGCCAGGACTACGCGGAGCTCGGCCGCATACTGGCGCAACGTGCCGCGGCCGTGGTCGGCCTGCCAACGACCGGCCCCCGTTTGGTGGACGCGGCGCGGCGAGCGGGCGTGCCGGCGACACGCGCGATCGAGACACAGGGGATGCAGGAGGCTGTGACACAAGCGCGGGCGCTGGCCGGGCCGGGCGCCGCGGTTTTGCTCTCACCAGCCGCCCCGAGCTACGACACGTATCGTAACTTTCAGGAGCGCGGCGCACACTTCAGGGCGCTTGCGGCGCTTGATTAAAGCGGCACCGTCAATCAACCGGAAACGTAATCTACCGCTATGCCCGCTCTCAAAACCGCCATCTTTGTGGCCTGGCTGGTGTTCTGGATCTACTGGCTGATCGCCGCCGCGGGCGCCAAGCAGGGCTCGCGGCCCAGACGCGCGAGGCCCGCCGGTTTTCTCATTGTCGCTCTGGGGTTCTTGCTGCTGCACATATTCAAGGCCGGCACTCTGGCTGTCCACAATCCGACCCTGCGGGCGCTGGGGGCAATCCTGTTCGTGTGCGGCCTTGCCTTGGCAGTGTGGGCACGGATCTACATCGGCCGCAACTGGGGCATGCCGATGACGCAAAAGGAGGAGCCCGAACTTGTCACCTCGGGCCCCTACCACCTCGTTCGTCACCCGATCTACTCCGGCGTCCTGCTGGCCATGCTGGGCACATCGCTGGCCACCAGCGTTTACTGGCTGATCGCCGCCGCCGTCGTGGGGGCGTATTTCCTCTACAGCGCACGGGTGGAGGAAAGGGTGATGACCGCCTCGTTCCCTACGACCTACCCCAGCTATCGGACCAAAACCAAGATGCTGATCCCATTTCTGCTGTAGATGCCGGTCGCCAACGGCCGCGGCCGGCGCTTATCGCCCTGCATCAGCCTCACTTCGATCGCGCGCGGGCCGAGCCGATACGGTCACGCCGCACCACTCGATCATCCTGCCGGTCGGCGCCTAGGCCCGCGAGCACCAGCTCGAGGTGGCGGCGCCAGTTCGCGCTGCCCGGCTGGTAGTACATCGTGGATGTGATCCCGCACATCAGCATCGTGAAGTCATCGAAGGCGAAGTCCTCACGCACGACGCCGGCGGCAATCCCGCGGTCGATCACGCGAGTCACTACCTCCGCGACGGCGGCCTTCTCCTGCTCGATGCCCTCCCATTCGAGCTGATCGGAGCCCATCATCGCGAGTTGGAAGCCAGCGTCTCCCTCAACCGCCTCCGCGGAGCCGCGCATGATGCTCGCAAGCGCCTCGAAGGGATCGCTGACGTTCTCGGCGAGGCGAGCGATCTCCGCAAACCCCTGGAAGCGCTCGCGCACCATCGCGGTTAGCAGCGCCTCCTTCGTGGGGAAATGACGGTAGACGGTGCCGATGCCAACGCCAGCGTGTGCCGCGATCTCATCCATCTGCGCCTGGGGGCCGTCGCGCGCGAACAGCTCGCGGCCGCAGGACATGATCCGTTCGCGGTTGCGGCGGGCGTCAGCCCGGAGTATGCGCTGGTCTGTGGACATCCGCTTGACAAACGGAATCTTAGTTCCGTATGATGCGGATCGCAAGAGGAACCGTAGTTCCGGTTCGCACTGAGCGCCCACGCGCAAAAAGAACGTAAGGGGAACCCATGAGCTCCACCACCGCTCCCACACAGTCCAGCCGCCCGGGCCCCGACCTCACCTCCTCCCGTGGCAAGAGCCTCGCGCTGGCGCTCCTGGCGATGACGCAGTTCGTGATCGTGATCGACGCCTCGATCGTGAACGTCGCGCTGCCGTCGATCGGCGCCCACCTGCACTTCTCCCGCGACAACCTCTCGTGGGTCGTCAACGCATACACGCTCACCTTTGGAGGATTCCTGCTGCTCGGCGGCCGTCTCGCCGATCTGCTCGGGCGCAGGCGCATGTTCATGATCGGCCTGGTGCTGTTTTCACTCGCCTCGCTCGCCGGTGGTCTGGCGCAGTCGGAGGCGTGGCTGATCGTGGCGCGCGCGGTGCAGGGTCTCGGTGCGGCGATCGTTTCGCCGGCGGCACTCTCGATCGTCACAACCACGTTCGCCGAAGGCGCCGAGCGCAACCGCGCGCTTGGCGTTTGGGGCGCAGTCGCGGGCGCCGGCGGCGCCGCCGGCGTGTTGCTCGGAGGGATCCTCACGAGCGGCCTGAGCTGGCGCTGGGTGCTGTTCGTGAACGTCCCGATCGGCATCGCCGCCGCCACGCTCGCGCCGCGCCTGTTGCTCGAGAGCCACGCCGACGACGGGAGGAAGGGCTTCGACATCCCCGGAGCCATCACCGTCACGGCCGGCCTCGCCCTACTCGTCTACGCGGTGGTTGACGCCGTGAACGTCGGGTGGGGGTCGATCGGCACGCTGCTGCGACTGGCCGGATCGGCTGCCCTGCTGACCGCGTTTATTGCGATCGAGCGCCGACAGCGCCATCCGCTGCTGCCGTTCTCAATCTTCCGTCTGCGCACGCTCCGGGGAGCCGACATCGTCGGTCTGCTGATCGGGATGTCGCTGTTCTCGATGTTCTTTTTCATCTCGCTCTATCTCCAGGACGTGCTGCACTTCTCGCCAATCAAGGCCGGGGTCTCCTACCTGCCGCTCGCGGTCGGGATCATCATCTCCGCCGGCGCCGCCTCGCAGCTAGTCACTCGGGTGGGCTTCAAGCCAACGCTGATCGGGGGGCTCCTGTTGATCGCGGGCGGCCTGCTGTGGTTCTCGCGCGTACGCGCGCCGGGAGGCTCCTTCACCGCCAACGTCTTCGGGCCGTCGCTGCTCGCCGCGTTCGGCCTCGGCTTCTCCTTCGTCCCCGTAACGATCGCCGCGGTCACCGGCACCAAGCCGCACGAGGCCGGCCTTGCCTCGGGTCTGATCAACACCTCACAGCAGGTCGGCGGCGCCCTCGGCCTCGCGATCCTCGCCACGGTCGCCAACAGTCGTACCCAGAGCTTGCTGCACTCAGGTGTTCACAGCACGTCGGTGGCCCTCACCAAAGGGTTCGATCGCGCCTTCCTGATCGGTGCGGGCTTCGCGATTGTCGGTGCGATCCTCACCGCGATCCTGATCTCTTCGAGCGACAGCCGCGAACACGCCGAAGCGGCGCGGCGCGGCGAGGTGGCGGCGCCGGCCGCGGGGTGAAGGGCTAAGACGAGGACTTCTCATTCGTTTGAGGACGTGGCAGTGCTTGGGTCTGAGATCTCAGCTGGACGTTCACACCTTTGGAGGTATCGGAGGTGCGTAAGTCTGTGCTGCTTTTGGGTGCTCGTGGGAGCGGCCGATTTGGTCGTGCAGCTTGCGTAGTGGTTGTGGCGCCCACCAGTTGCGATCTCCAAGTAGTCGCATCAGCGCTGGCACGAGCAAGCTGCGTACGATCGTGGCGTCGAGCAGGATCGCGGCGACGATGCCGAGGCTGACCTCCTTGACTTCGACCAAGGGTGAGGCGGCGGTGCTGCCGACAGCGACACAGAACAGGATCGCGGCGGTGGTGATGATGCGTCCGGTGCGCTCCAGCCCGAGCGCGACGGCCTGCTGGTTGGGCAGGCCCGCATGGTGTGCCTCGCGGATGCGGTCGAGCAGGAACACGCCATAGTCGGTTGAGAGGCCGAACACGACGGCGAGCATCACGACCGGTTGGGTTATGTCGATCGCACCGGGGGGTTCGTAGCTGAGCAGTCCCTGCAGGTTGCCGTCCTGGAAGATGAGCACCATGATCCCGTAGGCGGCGCCGATCGTCAGCGCGTTCATGACCAGCGTCTTTGCGGGCAGGATCGCCGAGCCGGTCATCAGGAACAGTGCGATCGTGGTCGCGGCGATGACCAAGAGGATCGCTAGCGGCAGGTGTTCTGTGAGGCTGCTCTTCAGGTCCAGCAGCGCGGCGGCCGCTCCGGTTGCGCCGGCGGGGAAGGGGGTGCGCAGCGCTCGGATGCGGCTGACCAGTTGTTGCGAGGCGAGGCTGAGCGTGGGTGTGGCGGGCGTGACTTCGATCGTGGCGAGAGCGCTTGATATGCGTGCGGGTGGCGCGACAGACGCCACGTCGGGTAGCAGGCTGAGCTGTGCTTGGTAGCGGGCGAGTTGGCTTGCGCTGGCGTGTGAGGTGAGGATCGCGACGCTGCGCCGCGGGTCCACGTCGAAGCTGCGCTGCAGCGTATCGTCCACCTGACGGGCGCTGGTGCTGAGTGGCAGCGTGCTGGGGCTGGTGATCGTCAGCTCGATTTTCGTGAACGGCGAGGCGAGCGCGAGCATGATCGCGGCGGCGACGAGTGTCACAGGTATGGGATGGCGCATCACGGTCTGCGCGAGGCGGTACCAGCGTCCTTCGCTGGCGGGTCGGCTCGCGCGCTCGCGGCGCGCCTTTAGCCACGAGGGCGCGAGCATGTTGACGCGGTGGCCGAGCAGCGCGAGCAGCGCGGGCAGTACGAGCAGCGCCAAGGCGCACGTGAGCAGCACAACGAGCGCGCCGCCGATTCCCATTGAGACGAAATAGGGCTGGGGAAAGACCAGCAGCGTGGCGAGCGAAGCCGCGACCGTCATCGCGCTGAAACACACGGTGCGCCCGGCGGTGCGCATCGTGCGATCGAGCGCCGCGGCGGTGTCATCGGGCGTGGCGGCCAGCTCTTCGCGGTAGCGAGAGACGATCAACAGGCTGTAGTCGATCGCCAGGCCGAGGCCGAGCAGGCTGACAAGGCTGAGCGTGAATACCGAGATCGAGGTGAGACCGTTTGCGAGCCCCAACGCGAGCTCGGTCAGCAGGATCGACAGGCCGCCGAGCGCCAGTGGCAAGAGCGCGGCGATCACGCCTCTGAAGAACAACAACAGCAGGACCATGAGGACTGGGAAGGCGATCAGCTCGGAGCGCCGCAGCCCTTCCTGGACGAGTTGGTTGCCCTGCGCGTAGGAGAGGTCGGTACCGCCGAGGGTCACACCGGGGATATCGCGCAAGCGGGCGGCGAGCCGCTTGGCGGTGTCCTGGCGGCTCCTGGCGGAGGCGCGATGGAACTGCGCGGCAACGTAGGTCATCGTCCCGTCGCGCGAGACATACACGCTCGGATCGCCGTCGAGGAGACTGGCGACCCGCCCGACCGCGGGGTCTGAGCGCATGATCCGCTCGATCCGCGCCAGCTTCGCACGGACCGCGGGGGTGTGGACGCCGTCCGGCGCATGCATCAGCGCGAGCAGTCCCGGTGTTGCCTCCAGTCCGCTCGCGCGTTCGATCGCCTCGACGGTGCGGGTGCTCTGCGTGGAGGGGTCGCTCGCTTCGAAGGGGCTGAGGCGGTTCGCAACGCCCGCACCGAGCACAGCCGCCGTCGCGGCAAGGAGCACGGCCGCGAGCAGGACCGGGCGTGTGTGGCGTGTGGCCAGCCGTGCCAAACGGGAGAAGATCGGACGCTCGCCCATACGATCGTATCGTATACTATTAGAGGTGTATGGGAGGGGCGGTGTCCGATCTGACCGCGCTAGCGCGGATTCGCAACGCGGCGCTCGACGGCTTCGCGGCGGACGGTGTTGCGGCGACATCGATCCGCGACGTTGCAAAGCGCGCCGGGGTGTCGCCGGGCCTCGTGCAGCACTACTTTGCGAGCAAGGCCGCGCTTGTCGAGGCGGTCAACGAGTACGTCATTCAAATCGCCGCCGAGGCATTTCGCGACCTACCCGAGAGCGGCTCCGCGGTCGATGTGCAGCAGCAGTTGGGCGACACCGTCACCGCGTCGGTGCGCAAGCACCCCACCGCGCTTTTGTATGTCGCGCGCTGTAGCGCTGACGGCGAGCCCGCGGCGCTACAGATCTTTGACGCGTTCGTCGCGATCGTGCGCGAGCACTGGCAACGACTCGCGGAGGAGGGCCTGCTGCGTCCCGACATAGACCTCACATGGAGCGCGCTGCAGGGCGTCGTACTCGTGCTCGGGACCGTCCTATTCAATGCCGCGATCGATCGCCACCTCCCCGCGCCCTACTTCACGCCCGAGCAGCTCGAGCGCTGGAACAGCGCCAACAACGCGCTGTTCAGAGAAGGCGCCTATCGGACCCGGGCCGTGGCGCCCGCAGATGGGGCTCGCCAGCCCAAGCGAACAGACACGACTCCATGACCGACAAGGGCCCACCCACCTTGGACTCCTTCCAGGGAGCGCCCGGAGCTGCACACGATCGAGCTCTCCACATGAACGACATGCGCGCACGCCGGGTCGAGATACCGCGAGCGATCACGTGGGTCACTCTGGTGCGCTTCGACCGGCTACTCGCACGCCCGATGTGGGCGATGGCCAAGCTGGTCCACCACATCGTGATTCCCTATCTCCTTCATTGCGCGGGTCGGTCTCGGTCGAGGGCGTCGGCCGAGGGCGCATGAACGATAGACGCACACCTTCGCTATAAACAAGGAACCGTAAGCGTTCAGTCGTGGGTCCCGGTGGGGTGTGCTGGTGGGCAGGTGCGGGGGCTCAGGTCAGGGCTGGGAGTGGGTCGCCGCGGGCGTGGGCGGTGAGCAGTTCGCGCATGTACGCGAACATCGAGCGGGCTTGCAGGCGGCATGTGACCGAGGCTGACAGCGCGCGCTCGATGAATCGCTCGCCGTCGGTGGATTGGGTGCCGTGTGAGAGCTTGCGGTAGATGACCGGCCCGCGTAGCGCTCTCTCGGCTGCGTTGTTGGTGGGCTCGACCCCTTCGACGGTGACGAAAGTCCAGAGCGCCGGCCAGATCCTCAGCAGGTTCTTGGCGAAGCGGCGGTGAAAGCGCGTGTAGGTGCTCTTGCGTGCGGCGCGTTCCAGTAGCTCCCGGAGCTCGGCTTGGATGGGGGCTATCTCGCCCGCGAGGCGCCGGCGATCTTGGTGCTCGCCAAAGGCGTGCCAGGTCTCGAACAGCCTTTTGGTCAGTTCGCTGGCGGCTTCTCCGAACTGCTTCTGCTCGGCCAGGGCTCCTCCCGCGTGGAAGGCGAAGTCTCGCTTGAGATGCTCCCAGCAGGCCTGGCGCGAGGCGGGATCGACCAGCTCATATGCCCACCAGCGATCCGAGCCCACGATCCCTTTGAAGTCCGCGCCGAGCAGTTCCTTGAGGCGGTCGCGATGACGATCCTCTGCGATCCGGAAGATGGCTGCCTCGGGCGTGGTCGCGGCCCACATTGTGCGGCCCTCATGCGCGGTGAACCAGCCGGTCTCATCGACGTTGAGGACTGGTGATGCCAGCACGCTCTCGACCAGCAGCTCGTGTGGGGCCCGCAGCGCTTTCCCCGCGCGCTGGCAGATCGCATCGACCGCCCCGACGGATAACCGGAGTCCGAACAGGTCCCGCGCAAGCTCGGACATGTCGCGCCGCGAAACCCGGTTACGTGCGGTCATCGTCACGACCGCGGCCTGCAAGTCGGTGCCGAACGGCGAGTCGCCTACCCCGTCGGGCAGGCGCGCCACAGCCTTCTTGCCACACCCTGGGCAGCACAGATGGTGAGTGCGATGCTCGCAGAAGAGCACCACGATCGGCGGCAGCTCGGCTACCTGATGGCGCCCGAACCGCTTGCCAGGCTGCCGCTCCTGCTCGCTGAACACACGCCCGCATCCGCCGCACTCCTGCGGGTAGTGATCAACGATCTCATCCACCCGGTCCTCCGGTAGCAGCTTGCGACCGGAGCCCTCATGCCCGGACTGGGCGCCCGCCTTTCGCTTCTCGCCGTCGCGTTTGCTCCACAGCTTCGCCTTACGACGCGCCTCCGCGCGACGCTCCGCCCGTGTCTTGGGCGGATCCTGCGACGGAGGGCTCGACGAGTTACGCGAATCCCCTCGCGCCTGCTCCTCAAGCCGAGCGACCCGCTCCTCCAGACGCTCACAACGCGCCGCGAACTGCTCACGCTCGCCCGCCAGCTCAACGATCGCATCGACGCACCGCTCCCGCCCCGCACCAAAGATCGCCTCCGCCTCCGAGCGGTCCATACCCGCAAGATTCGCTGCACCGCCCGCCAATCCTCGCTACAGGAAGACCACGACTGAACGCTTACAAAAACACGTAAGCGTTCAGTCGTGGGTCCCGGTGGGGTGTGCTGGTGGGCAGGTGCGGGGGCTCAGGTCAGGGCTGGGAGTGGGTCGCCGCGGGCGTGGGCGGTGAGCAGTTCGCGCATGTACGCGAACATCGAGCGGGCTTGCAGGCGGCATGTGACCGAGGCTGACAGCGCGCGCTCGATGAATCGCTCGCCGTCGGTGGATTGGGTGCCGTGTGAGAGCTTGCGGTAGATGACCGGCCCGCGTAGCGCTCTCTCGGCTGCGTTGTTGGTGGGCTCGACCCCTTCGACGGTGACGAAAGTCCAGAGCGCCGGCCAGATCCTCAGCAGGTTCTTGGCGAAGCGGCGGTGAAAGCGCGTGTAGGTGCTCTTGCGTGCGGCGCGTTCCAGTAGCTCCCGGAGCTCGGCTTGGATCGGGGCTATCTCGCCCGCGAGGCGCCGGCGATCTTGGTGCTCGCCAAAGGCGTGCCAGGTCTCGAACAGCCTTTTGGTCAGTTCGCTGGCGGCTTCTCCGAACTGCTTCTGCTCGGCCAGGGCTCCTCCCGCGTGGAAGGCGAAGTCTCGCTTGAGATGCTCCCAGCAGGCCTGGCGCGAGGCGGGATCGACCAGCTCATATGCCCACCAGCGATCCGAGCCCACGATCCCTTTGAAGTCCGCGCCGAGCAGTTCCTTGAGGCGGTCGCGATGACGATCCTCTGCGATCCGGAAGATGGCTGCCTCGGGCGTGGTCGCGGCCCACATTGTGCGGCCCTCATGCGCGGTGAACCAGCCGGTCTCATCGACGTTGAGGACTGGTGATGCCAGCACGCTCTCGACCAGCAGCTCGTGTGGGGCCCGCAGCGCTTTCCCCGCGCGCTGGCAGATCGCATCGACCGCCCCGACGGATAACCGGAGTCCGAACAGGTCCCGCGCAAGCTCGGACATGTCGCGCCGCGAAACCCGGTTACGTGCGGTCATCGTCACGACCGCGGCCTGCAAGTCGGTGCCGAACGGCGAGTCGCCTACCCCGTCGGGCAGGCGCGCCACAGCCTTCTTGCCACACCCTGGGCAGCACAGATGGTGAGTGCGATGCTCGCAGAAGAGCACCACGATCGGCGGCAGCTCGGCTACCTGATGGCGCCCGAACCGCTTGCCAGGCTGCCGCTCCTGCTCGCTGAACACACGCCCGCATCCGCCGCACTCCTGCGGGTAGTGATCAACGATCTCATCCACCCGGTCCTCCGGTAGCAGCTTGCGACCGGAGCCCTCATGCCCGGACTGGGCGCCCGCCTTTCGCTTCTCGCCGTCGCGTTTGCTCCACAGCTTCGCCTTACGACGCGCCTCCGCGCGACGCTCCGCCCGTGTCTTGGGCGGATCCTGCGACGGAGGGCTCGACGAGTTACGCGAATCCCCTCGCGCCTGCTCCTCAAGCCGAGCGACCCGCTCCTCCAGACGCTCACAACGCGCCGCGAACTGCTCACGCTCGCCCGCCAGCTCAACGATCGCATCGACGCACCGCTCCCGCCCCGCACCAAAGATCGCCTCCGCCTCCGAGCGGTCCATACCCGCAAGATTCGCTGCACCGCCCGCCAATCCTCGCTACAGGAAGACCACGACTGAACGCTTACGGTTTTCCTAGATAGCCTGGGTCGTAGCATGGGACTGTCAGTTTCTTTGTGTAAATGGCTTGTTTGGTCATGTTGGTGTGGTTCTAGTGGTTGCTCCGCTTAATTCGCGGTTTGTTGTAGGGCTCCTTTGATGTGCGCCGAATCGAGTCGCTGGTTGTCCAGCGATGATGGAGGTTCGGTATGGCTGCGCCAGCGAAGTGCATCGAGGTTCCAAACGAGGATCGGGCTGAGCTCGAGCGGATTGCGCGTTCGGCGACTGAGCAGGTGCGGATGGTCGAGCGCGCCCAGATCGTGCTCTGTGCGGCCGAGGGTCACTCGGCCGCTGTGATCGGCCGGATGGTGGGGTGCGCGACGGTCACCGCGCAGAAGTGGCGCTCGCGCTATGAGCGCGAGGGGATCGCGGGGCTCTTCGATTTGCCGCGACCCGGCAAACCGCTCACCTATTCCTGCGAGGAGCGGGCGCGGCTGATCGCCAAGGCGTGCACGCGCCCGTCGGACACGCCGGCGGGCCAGCGCCGAGAGCGTTGGACCTATGAGGAGCTCGCGGCGGAGGTTGGGATGTCGTCCTCGCACGCGCACACGATCCTTGCCCGCGCCGACATCAAGCCGCACCGGAGCGACTACTGGGTGATGAGCGATTTTGAGGACCCCGAGTTCGAGCAGCGCCTGAAAGCGGTCTGCGGCCTATACGTCGATCCGCCGGAGAACGTGCTGGTCGTCTCGATCGACGAGAAGACTGGCATCCAGGCCAAGGCGCCGACCAAGCCCGACACCCCCGCCGCGCCGGGCAAAGCGCCACGGCGCGAGCACGAATACACCCGCAATGGCACGCAATGCCTGTTCGCCTGCCTGAACATCAAAGAAGGTGACGTGCTTGGGATGGCGTCGAAGACCCGTAACCGCCACGACCTGATCCGTTTCCTGGATCGCTGCGACCACGAGATCCCCGAGGTCGAGGGTCAGCAGATCGTCGCGATCTCGGACAACCTCTCCACACGTCGAACCGAGGAGGTGCAGGAATGGCTGGAGGCCCATCCCCGTTGGCGCTTTCAGTTCACCCCCACCCACGCCTCATGGCTGAACCAGGTCGAGATCTTCTTCTCGATCCTGCACAAACGCCTGCTCAAGCACGGCGCCTTCACCTCAGAGCAAGACCTCGCCGAGCAGATGCTCGCCTTTATCGAGACCTACAACCAAACCGCCAAGCCATTCAAGTGGACCTACACCGGCAAGGTGCTCGAGGCATAAACCCGCGAACTACCCGGAGCGACCACTAGGCCGAACAGCCCCATTTCTCGGGCGTCTGCAGGGCAATCTGGCCATTCGGGGGAAGCACGGATTACGCCGGATTCGGGTGGATTCGGGTCGCTTAAGGCACTGGAACATCGCTGGTGCCTTTACGATGTCCCGGTGACGCAGCTCAGACTGTAGCCGGCTTGTCGTAAGGCGCTTGCGGATGATCACACCTGTTGGGCTCAACGGCTGCACGCTGTGTTGGTGCATGAGGGCTGGGCCTGTCAGCGTGGGTCGCAGCTGACCGCAGCCGGCCGGCGTGGGTCGCAGCGATCCGTCTGGATCCGGGCGCTCGCGCTCAGGTCGACGCGATGCTCAGCGTGATGGGCAGCATCGCCGAGCAGATCGAGATGATCGACTGCGAGTTGCGGCGACTCGCGAAGGAAGACGAGCGGCTGAAGGCGCTGGCGCGACTGTTCGGTATCGGGCCGATCCCTGGCCGCCACGATCCTTGCTGAGATCGGCGACGCGACACGCTTCCGTCGCGCCCGCAAGTCATTCGTGCCGCTGGGCTCGACCCGGTCGTCAAGGACTCAGTCCGACAACGGTCCCAACAGGACCGGACGAGGCGAGCACTCGCAGCGATGCTGGTGGCCTACCGCTCCTCCACCGCAGAGCGCATACGTTTGCTCAACGAGATTCAGGCGCAGAGCCTTCGCGGCATCTCGGCTAGTGCACGAGATTCTACCTGTGGGTACTCGGTGAGATAGTTCCTGTACCCCGCGACAGTTCGCTGGTTCCTTTTAAGCCCTTATAGAATGGGCCTGCTTTTCGTGCCTCAGCCAGCTAGCGGCAGCTTTTCGGTTTTTTCGCCGCCTTCTGTCTGCGCTTAGCGAAACTCGCCTGGTCTGTCCTGGGCCTATCCCTCTGGCACGTGGATGAGGGAGATGTTGAGGTCGGCGTGGCGCTGGTCGTCACCGGGCCAACTCATCGTCGCGCGCAGCTCGGTCTCGCTAGCCGCCTGCTTGGATTCCACGAACTGCGCGAAGTTGTCAAGCACTATCGGGCTGGCAGCGAGATCGTACATGCGGTGGACGGCGTCTCGCTGACCATTACCGGCGGTGAACTTGTCGCGCTGTATGGCCCAAGCTGCTCGGGAAGACGACTTTGCTGCTGCTCGCGGCCGGTCTGCTTGACTACGACAGCGGGAGCGTCTCGTTCGGTGAGCAGGACATCTCGCGTTTCTCCGCGGGGGAGGCGTCGCTGTTCAGGCGCCACGATGTTGGGTCGAGTCCCTGTTCCGGAGCTTGCAGGAATGGTTTGAATAAGCTAGATGCGATGGCAAGACCCCCGGCTCGTGGCGAAACTCGTGGCAGTTGCGACGGCCCGAGCCAGGGGCCAGCTTGTCGCCGGCTCAGCGGAGCCCGAGGAAACGCGGTATTCGCGCATCGATCGTAGGCTGGAGCCAGAACTATTCCGGCCCCAGGACAGTTGCCTCAGAGGGGACTTGGAAAACGCCCGAACAAGCGTGGGAAAACTTCGGGCCGGCTCAATGACCCGGATTCTCGCCGCAGGATGCGGGCGAGGGACCGCTGGGAGCTTCTGCGCGTAGGGGGCTCGACCGGCTGATCCGCACTGAACGCATCGGGCTCTCCCTCTGCCAACATGGGTATCACGCTTGTTGGTGCTTGAGATGGGAGGTGGGTGGTGGGTGAGTTGGTGTTGGAGTTTGTGGGGGTGTGGAAGGGTTTTGATCGTGGGAGTCAGTGGGTGCCGGTGTTGGAGGATGTGTCGCTGTCGGTCGCGGCCGGAGAGATCGTGTCGGTGGTCGGTACGCGTGACCAGGGTAAGACGACGTTGTTGAGGGTTGCGTCTGGTGTTGAGCGGCCGGATCGCGGGTCGGTGCGGGTGGGTGGCCTTGAGCTGCGGGGCTTGAATGATCGGGAGCTCTCGCGGGTTTTGCGGACTGAGATTGGGTTGGCTGCTAGGGATGGGCCGGGTATGCGGGCGCGGATGCGGGAGTACGTCGGCTTGCAGTTGGCGGCGGGTCGGTGGTGGCGGCGACGGGAGCGGGCTTTGAGGGTCGCGGAGTCGCTGGGGCGGCTGGGGGTGGCGGAGTGCGCGGATTCGCGGTGGGGTGAGTTGTCGGATTGGCAGCGGGTGCGTGTCGAGTTGGCGCAGGCGATCGCTCCTCGACCTCGGCTGCTGCTGATCGACGACCTATTCCATGGGTTGGGTTTCGGCAAGACCCAGGAAGCCAACCAGCTGCTGCGGGAGCTGGTGGATGAGATCGGGTGCGGGGTGCTGATGGCCGTTTCTGATCATGCGAGCGCGGCGCCGTCTGATCGTGTCTGGCATTTCGACCGGCGCAAGCTCTCGCTGATGGCCGACCACACGATCCCCAAGCTCACACCTATACATCAAGCACAGCGTACGGGGTAGGCAGCGCGGGGTAGGCAGCGACGCTGATCGCCTCCTGTAGTCCCGGGATGCTGGTCGGGCTGCGCTTGTCGGCGCCTCCTCATGGGCCAGAGTGGATCGGAGTGTAGGAAACGCTGTCCCACCGGTTTAGTCGGGTGTGTGGTCGTCGCCAGCAGGGGCTGCCCCTGCGGGGTAAGGTGCTTGGAATAGTTCTGTAGGCACGTACTTTTGGTGTAGGGTGTGCGGCCCGATGTCGCTCGTAAACCCCGATGAGCTGTCCGGCAGCATGGTCACCTTGGGCTTGGTGATCGAGCGCCCCAACGCGATGGCCAAGGAGGTGGGGCAGGAGGTCAGCAAACGCTTCATGCGGGCACGCTTCTCAGCTTCGACGGCCCATAGTGCCTTGACGCGACTTGCTGAGTGCAGGAGAGACAAGATCCCGTGCGTGGAGCTAACCGTCAGAGGTGCTAAGAAATCAGAAGATCGCTACCGTGGGACCCAGCACGGCATCAAAGTGTTCCGTGCCTGGATGTACGACCTGGACGGCGATGACGGAGAACTTTCTATCGCCCGGCCAGCGTTGCGGGAGACCATGCTGGGAAGGGTTGAGCTCGCTCAGGTACAGGATCTTCCGAGGCTGATCCAGATGGCGCGTATAGAAGCAAAAGCGAGCGCAGATCTGTTCGAGGCCGCTTCAAGGAAACTTCGCGAACTCGTGGGGCGCCGGGCTGACCCGCTCGACTTCGAGCGCAAGATCAGGGAGGTGCTGCTTTACGTGGACCCCTCGCACTGGTCGGTGCGCTCAGAACGCTATCGGGAGATCGCCAACCGGCTCGAAGACATCAAGCTGGAAGCGGAAGTCGCTGGTGTGGAGTTCCTCGGTGGGTGAGTTGGTGTTGGAGTTGGTGGGGGTGTGGAAGGGTTTTGATCGTGGGAGTCAGTGGGTGCCGGTGTTGGAGGATGTGTCGCTGTCGGTTGCGGCCGGAGAGATCGTGTCGGTGGTTGGCACGCGTGATCAGGGCAAGACGACATTGTTGAGGGTTGCGTCTGGTGTTGAGCGGCCGGATCGCGGGTCGGTTGGGGTGGGTGGTCTTGAGCTGCAGGGTCTAAAGGATCGGGAGCTCTCGCGGGTTTTGCGGACTGAGATTGGGTTGGCTGCTAGGGATGGGCCGGGTATGCGGGCGCGGATGCGGGAGTACGTCGGCTTGCAGTTGGCGGCGGGTCGGTGGTGGCGGCGACGGGAGCGGGCTTTGAGGGTCGCGGAGTCGCTGGGGCGGCTGGGGGTGGCGGAGTGCGCGGATTCGCGGTGGGGTGAGTTGTCGGATTGGCAGCGGGTTCGTGTCGAGTTGGCGCAGGCGATCGCTCCTCGACCTCGGCTGCTGCTGATCGACGACCTATTCCATGGGTTGGGTCTCGGCAAGACCCAGGAAGCCAACCAGCTTCTGCAGGAGCTGGTGGACGAGATCGGGTGCGGGGTGCTGATGGCCGTTTCTGATCATGCGAGCGCGGCGCCTTCTGATCGTGTCTGGCACTTCGACCGGCGCAAACTCTCGCTGATGGCCGACCACACGATCCCCAAGCTCACACCCATCCACCAGCCACAGCGGATCCGGCGAGCGTCTTAGATTCGCGCGATGCTCGAGACGCGCGACCTCGTCAAGCATTATCGGGTGGGTGACGGTGAGCCGATCCGTGCCGTCGATGGCGTTTCGCTGGCGATAGAACCGGGGGAGTTTGTGGCCTTGTACGGGCCTAGCGGCTCGGGCAAGTCAACGCTGGTCGACCTTATCGCCGGCTTCCAGCCCGCAGACAGCGGGACCGTGCGGATCGATGGCCGGGACATGGCTGGTCTGAGCGAAAAGGAGCACGCCGACGTGCTGCTGCGGGTCCTTGGGATCGTCGGAGGCACTCAGGAGTTGCTGCCGGGCGCCAGCGCGGTAGAGAACGCTGCGTTGAAGCTCTTGCGGGTCGATGCCCGGCACGCAACTACTCTGGTGCGGCCTTTGCTTGAAGAACTCGGACTCACCGGTCGGATGAGTCATCCGACCGGCAAGCTCTCGATGGGCGAGCGTCAGCGGGTTTTGATCGCTCAGGCGCTCGCTCTGGATCCCAAGCTCGTGCTCGCGGACGAGCCAACGGCCCATCTCGACACGCTGCACAGCCGAGAAGTCCTTGGGCTGCTGCGGGACCTCTGCCGCAAGCGTGGAGCGGCGATCCTCCTCACCACCCACGACCCGCAGGCCGTCGGGTTCGCTGATCGAGCGCACGAACTACGCGACGGGCACCTCCAGGACTACCAGCCCGATGAGCTATTTCTAGGCCCTGGCGTTCTTGTGGGAGAGACGACCCCATGATGTCGCTTGGCGAGATTCTGTTCGTGTACCGGGCACGTATGCGGGAACGCTCTCTGGTTCTACAGGAGGCCCTTGCGGTCCTCGGGATCGCGGTCGGCGTCGCCCTGCTGTTCGCCAGTCAGGTTGCATCCACCAGCCTTGACGGCTCCGTTCGAGCGCTCGCCAGCCAAGTAGTCGGCTCGACACAGTTCCAGCTTGACTCGCGCGGAACCGAAGGCTTCAACTCCCGGCTTGTTGGCACGGTGGAACGTTTGCCAGGCGTGGAGGCGGCGCTGCCGTTGCTCGACCAGCAGGCCACCGTCACCGGCCCGCGCGGCTCGGTCTCGATCGATCTACTCGGCGCCGATCCGCGGTTTGCTCGCTCTGGCGGGGAGCTGTTGCGGCGTTTTACTGCCAAGCAGCTCGAACACCAGCGGGCGCTCGCGATGCCTGCTTCCCTCGCCGCGCAGGTTGGCGCCGGGCCGCTGCAGATAGTCAAGCTTCAGATCGGCGGGCGCGTGATCGAAACTCTGATCGGCGCGACGCTCGGAGCATCCGAAATCGGGGGACTGGCGAGCAGCCAGATCGCGCTCACTTCGATCTCCTACGCGCAGACCCTCGCTGATATGCGCGGCCGGATCGACCGAATCTTCGTCCGAGTACACCCTGGGCTTGAGACGCAGGCACGCGCGGATCTTGCCGCGCTCGCGTTCCGGGAACATCTGAACCTTGCCCCGGCCGACTTTGACGCTCAGCTATTCAGTGTTGCCTCAGCCCCGGCGACGCAGGCAGGGGGGCTGTTCTCGGCGCTCTCCGCGTTCGTAGGGTTCCTCTTTGCCTTCAACGCTATGTTGCTCACCGTCCCGGAGCGCAGGAAGCTCATCGAGGCTATGCGTCGACGCGGCACGACCCGGACCATGACCATCCAACTGCTCAGCTTCGACGCGCTCATCCTCGGTGTCCTTGCGTGTGCGCTCGGCCTCGGACTCGGCGAGTTCCTATCCGACCAGGTCTTCCACGCCCAGCCTGGATATCTCGCGTTCGCCTTCCCGGTCGGTGCTCAGCGGATCGTGACGTGGCAGACGATCGCCCTCGCGGTCGGCGCTGGGATGCTCGCGGCGCTCGTTGGAGTGCTCGCCCCTGTGCGTGTGATACTCGCCCGTCCTCTACGATCCTCGATCGCCGCAGAGCGGGCCCCCGGCGGGTGGACGCTGCTGCGGCTCGTGCTTGGCGTCGGCTCTCTGGCGATCACGACCGTGATCCTCGTTTTCCGACCGCAGGATGGGATAGCCAGGAACTTCACTGTGATCATCGTGTCCATGTGCGTCGCGTTGATGTGCCTGCTGCCGTTCCTCTACCAAGGGGTCATCGCTGCATTTGCCATGATCGAGCGACAGATCGGGGCGTCCTCCACCCGGCTCGCGCTGATCGAGCTGAGCGACCCGCTCACCAGGGTTAGCTCGCTCGCGGTCGCTGCGACGGGCGCCATAGCGGTGTTCGGCAGCGTCGCTATGCAGAGCTCTCAGCACAACCTTCAGACCGGATTGGACCGAACCGCCGCGGAATGGAACCGCGTCACCGACCTGTGGGTATCCCCCGCCGGCACAGCAAACACGCTGGGCACGACCCCGTTCCCCAGCTCGATCGCCGGCAAGCTCACGCGGCTGGCAAGCGTGCAAGCGGTACACGTCTACCGCGGCGGATTCCTCACCCTCGGCGATCGAAGGCTATGGATCATCGCTCCCCCCCGCACGGCCTCGACGCCGATCCCGCCGGGCCAGCTGGTCTCCGGCACCCCGGCCGTGGTCAACGAACGGATTCACAGCCACGGCTGGGCAGTCATCTCTGAAGCCGTCGCCAACGAACTGCACCTCCACCTGGGTAGCTCCTTCGCGCTGCCATCCCCGGTCCCTACTCGCTTCCGTGTGGCTGGCCTGAGCACGAACGGTGGCTGGCCCCCCGGCGTGGTCATCATCAACGCGGACGACTACGCGCGTGCCTGGGAGTCCTCGGCCGCGAGCGCGCTCCAGGTCACACTACGCCCGGGTGTCTCACCAGCGCAGGGCCGCAGTGAAGCCCAGCGGGCGCTCGGCGGCTCGAATGCTGGCTTGATCGTACAGACTGCCAGCGAACGAGAACGGCAATGGGAGACGATCAGCCGCCAGGGCCTCGCACGGCTTACCGAGATCGCCAAGCTCGTCCTGATCGCCGCAATCCTTGCGATGGCAGGTGTGATGGGATCGATGATCCTCCAGAGGCGTGACCAGTTCGCCTACATCAAGCGGCAGGGATTCACCCGCGGACTCCTCTGGCGGGCAGTATTCATCCAGAGTGCGGTCCTGCTCGGTGCGGGGTGCTCGATCGGTGCCGCGTTCGGAGTCTATGGTCAGCTTGTCATCTCTCACGCGCTAGCCACGGTCACTGGGTTTCCCATTGTTGTCAGCACGGGAGCCACTATCGCGCTCGTCTGCTTTGGTGTGGTCTCGCTGGCGGCGCTCGCGATCGTCGCGATTCCCGGGTATCTCGCGGTCCGGGTACGCGCGAGCACCGTCAGCCCCACATAGCCCACCCTCCGTCCGAGCAACGCTCTCGCCGCACCAACTCGCCGTGCTCGCGGGTGCGAGCGCCCGCGAGTTGCTATGGGGACTGAGAGCAGTCTCCCGCGAGGCTGGTCGATGGCGCGCATTCGCGGCCACCATTCCCGACGAGACACTCCGGGAGGACGCATTGCAAGCAATCCAGCGCAAGCGTGCGAACATCGACGGAGCTGCCTTGTTCTGGACGCTGCCACGACACCGAAACCCGAATCTCCTTCGACTCCTCGTCGCCTACGAGATTCTGGCGGACTTTCTGGACTGCGTTAGCGAGCGCGGCGCCCACGTCGGGATCGCCAATGGCTTGCACCTTCATTGCGCCCTGCGCGATGCGCTTAACCCTACGGCCTCTATAAATAACTACTACCAACACCATCCGTGGTCCCATGATGGTGAGTATCTTCTTCAGTTGGTAGCCACCTGCCAACGGACATGCATACTCCTACCTTCTTTTCATACCGTACGGCTACTCATAGCCCGTGCGGCAGGTTTGACAGAAGTCCTAGCACTTAACCACGAGCCACACGCGCCATCCCGCGACGCCGCACTGCAAGCGTGGGCTGGAAGAAACTTTCCACGGCAGCCGGGACTCAAGTGGTTTGAGTGGTGTGGCGGTGCGAGTGCATGGCTAACGATCTTCGCATTGCTCGCCCTGGCCGCTGATGACGCGCCCAATCCATCCGAGGCAAGAGAGGTGTACTCGGCCTATCTACCCTGGGTGTCTCTTGCCGGCACGATGCTCGACAGTTACGTGGATATAGGCGAGGATGTAGCTGAAGAGGCACATAGTTATATCGCCCATTACCCGAACCCGCAGGTAGCGGCCGAGCGAGTTATCAAAATCCTTGGCCGATCGTTGCAGGAGGTTGCCACTCTACGCGATGGCCACCGGCACATGGTGATTGTCAGTTGCATGGCCGCCATGTACTTGTCGAAGGACAGTGCGCGTGCCCCGGCCATGCGGACCAACACCAACCAGCTCAAGCAGGCTAGCGGGAACCTCGGCTACGCGCTCGTTCCCGTACTCCGCTTCTGGCGGGTTGTCTACAGGCAAAGATCAGCATAGGAGGCAAATGCAATGCTTACCATGAACCACTCCCGCCGCTCCAAGCAATCTGCGAGCATATCGGTGCCCGCCTCTAAGCTACCGTCGTTCGCCCAGACCTTTTTGTTCTGGCGATGGCCTCATCGCTATTTGGAGTGGCGCCAGGCTCGGCCGGGCAGCAGTTTTATCATGAAGCCAGTAGGACTTCCGCCGAGCGTGTTCTTCTCCGACGAGGCGGACATTAGAGCGATCCTTACGGCGCCAGCCGATATTCTTCACCCAGGCGCTGGGGCCGCGGTTATCGCACCTTTGGTTGGTGAACGATCCTTTATCCTGCTGGAGGAAGCCGAACACATGGCTGGGCGCAAGGCGATCCTACCAGCATTCCACCACAAGGCGGTCGCCGCTCATGTAGCTGCTATCTACGACATAGTGGAACGCGAGACGGCCACCTGGCCGCTAGATGAGCCATTTGCAGTCCATCCCTATCTCCGCGCCCTGACACTCAGGGTTATCCTCACTACGATATTCCGAGACGAAAGTGCTCTTCTATCAGAGCTCCATACCAGGCTACTCGCCGCGTTGTCAGTCGCGGATAGCCTCGTTTTGCAGGAGCCACAGTTGCGCTGTCTGCCTGTTTGGCGCAGGATATGGAAGCTATTCTCCGTCGAGAATATCTTAGTTGACAAGCTAATTCGCAGTATGATACGCGACGATCTTGTCGACAGAGATGGCGTTTTGTCACTTCTTCTCAGGGCAGCCAACCCAGATTCAACGTCGTTTACGACACAACAGATACGTGACAGCATAATGTCACTTGTGCTCGCCGGCCATGAGACCACAGCGTCTCAGCTAGCGTGGGCGTTCCAGCTGATAGCTCACCACCCCAGAGTCTTGGGTGAGTTGCTTAGTGAGAGAGACCGGGACGAGGACATCTACCTAACAGCGACAATTCAGGAGGCCATGCGCCACCGGCCTGTCTTTTTGTGCACAATTCCGCGGGTCCTCCAGCGGGACTTCGAGATCGCCGGCGAAATGTTCCGGCCACCTACACACCTATTGGGCTGTATTCATCTTATGCACCACGATCCACGCCTGTACAGCGATCCACAGTCGTTTATCCCGGAGCGATTCCTTGACAATTCCCCCAGGCCGCAACTATGGCTACCCTGGGGTGGAGGACGCAAGCGCTGTCCCGGACATCATCTTGCGGTGTTCGAGATGCAAGCCGTACTGCGTGCTGTCCTCGCACGATGGGAGATACTTCCCGCGGCTCGAAAGATCGAGACGGCGCGATGGCGCAGTGTGATCGTCACCCCAAGCCACGGCTCGCGAATCGTCCTGAAACAGCGACATCACAACCATCACGCACGGTCAACTTTTGGGCGCTATAACCCGATTTCCAAGCCGGCTCAAGGCCCTTTTTTTAGTCTTGAGAATTAATAAATCAATGTTTATCTTCACTTGAGAGAAACGTCAGGTTGAGGCTGACTTACAGCTGTCATTATTGACGGCGTGGCGCAACTAGATACTGGGCAGAAGGGGCTTGCGGGACATTTGGGTATCCCGCTAGCCGGGGGCAGGGCCATACACGTTGGCCTGAGCTGCCTAGCTGCCCAGGACCCCGCGGAGCTGTGCTGCCGGCGGAAGGCACGGGTGGAACACCGTCACAGGAACTGTAGTCGGTCGACGAGGTACCTTTCGTGGCGTCCTCGTCGGCCTACCGTGGGTTCCGACGGCCGGGGTTACCTCGCCGCCCGTAGTGTCCGTGACTCGCCCGCAGATACGCGCTCTGCTCGCCAGCCGCAAGAAGGCCATCATGAGCCTTGACGGGATTTTGCTTATGCTCACCGAGGAACAGGTCGAACAGGTGATGTCGGACATAGCCACTCGGGTGGTAAGTCCTAAGTCCCTGTCCGTTGCGCTTTCTTCCCCACGGCAGCTGATTGCCTCGCCGTGGCAGGACGATCAAAGGGTATCGAGGTCCCTATTGTCTGGTCTCATTGTGCTCAACTGCCTGCCAGCTGATGGTAGTGAGAAGAGTCTCGCCGATATCGCGAAGGAAGCGAGTTTGTCGTACTTAAGGACTGACCGCTATCTCTTTACGCTGCAAAGAATTGGGCTACTTGCAAAGAACGCAGACACCCAGAAGTACCGCCGCGTGTTTATTTCGGGGTCAGGGTTGCAATGAACTTCCCACCATGCGGCTGGACTATATACAACGCGGGTCGACTACTGTCGCAGACAAACGCTTTTACGGGTCGCGGATATACATCGGCAAACAATACGGGAGGATTGTACTGTGTCAACCGAACCGCCGATCTCGATCACGCTTTCTCCCCGCCAGATCGAGGAGATCGTGCGCGCGGCCGACCCCGGGCGGGCACCCGGCTTCGCGGCGCTGATCACGGCCGCGTTGAGTCGCTGCACCGAGGAGGCCGGTATGCCGGTGTACGACGACCGCCGACTGTCGCGCTCGCTGCTGCGCGGCCTGGCGATCCTCACCTGCTTCGGCCCCGAGGAGCAGGCGCTGGGCCTAATGGAGATCGCCGAGCGCCTACAGGTCGCCGCGAGCACGATCCACCGCTACGTGATTACGCTTGTGGAGGTAGGGCTGCTGGAGCAGTCGCCGCGGACCCGCAAGTATTCGCTGCCGACGGTGTGAGTTGGGGCATTGCGAGCTTTCCGCAGTTCGGCGGTCAGTTCGATAGTACGACGGCTGGAGCCGTCACCGCGATCGAATTTACGTCCGTTGTAAAAGTCCCAGTGGTTGGGCCAGCCACACGATTGTGTTCTTGTTTGGCCTCGGGGATCGAGATCGTGCGAGCACCCGCTGTAGGAGAGGCGGTGGGCCGCTCGCACGATCTATACACGCTTGTCCACATCCAGCCCGGCAACCTTGCCGGTAGTTCGAGGTATTTGCCTATGCGCCGACTTACGATCTGCGGGCGGCATCTAGCATCCCGGTACCACCACGGCTGGCCCTCCTGCCGGAAGGCACTACGTATTACCTGCGGCTGGCGCGTGGATTCTCGCCACCGGACGAGCTCGCTTTGGGGCGGCTGGGGTCTGTGCGAGGTCATCGAGGAATGTACGTAATGGAGCAGGAGGTGAACATCTCTACTAAATACCTGCCCGAGCACCCCAGCACGTTCTCGGCTTCTTGTCCACCGGACTGGCCATCCTCAGATGTTTCACCGCTGATCAACCTGTGTACGGAATCTTTGACATCGCCGAGGAGTTCGACATGAGCCGCTCGACCGTACACCGCTACGCATCGACCCTCGCGACGCTCGGCTATCTCGAACAAGGGCCCTCTCGCAAGTACCGGCTATCCCCCCGTGTTTCGAACGTCGCGCTTGCGATGCTCAACTCGGTCGCAGTCCGACAGGTGGCCCACGAGCACCTGCGGAGGCTACGGGCCGAGACAGGGCGCACCGTAAGCCTGGGAGTCCTGGATGGCACCAAAGTTGTTTGCATCGACCGCTCGCAGGGGCATCGCCAAGGGCAGTACGCGGTCGATGTAGGCATCGGGCCGGGCACCCGCCTGCCGGTCCACTGCACCGCCGCGGGTAAGGCGCTCCTGGTGCGCCTGCCCGCAGCGGAGCAGCAGACACTCATTACGGAGCCGCAACTCACCAGACGCACCCCAAAGACGATCACGACGCGGGCTTCGCTGCGCGCCGAGCTTAAGCGAATCGTCGAGGACAGCATGGCGGTCGAGAACGAAGAGTTGCTCGACTGCAGACTAGCTATCGCCGCTGTGGTAGCCGATGCGGAGACCCGGGCCGATCGCGGCAGTCGAGTTGGTCGTTCCGGCTGCGGTGTACACCCTCGAGGAGGTGCTGGAGCAAATAGGTCCCAAAATCATTGCCACGGTGCGGTACATCGCGGACCAGGCGGGATAGCGTGTGTGCCGGACCGGCGTCTGCGACGAGTGGAGCTGCTGGAAGCCATCGCACGTACAGAGGTTATACAAGGGCGTAGACCGCTCACCGGGCAGGCAGGTCCTATAGCACTACACAACTCAGGGAAAGGGAGCGGCCGATGCGTGTCACGTGGGGATTGCTGTTGAAGTGTTCGATGTGTTCTCTAATCGGCTTTGCCTTGTGGTGTGCAGGCGCGCAGGCGGCTGTCCGCACTGGTGCCGCCGCGGCCGGCCGTACGCCGCTCGTGCGTCCTCTGGTGATCCCCGGTGCGGAATTGTTCTTCGGTGGGCAGGAGGCACGGGCGCAGTGGGTGCGGTGGGCTAGTCCGGGGGCAGTGATTGCGCGGGAGGAGAGCTTGACGCGGTTCGCTCATCTCGGAGCCGCGCAGGCTAGCGCGCTGGCGCGCAGGACGTTTAGCGAGTTGGTCAACGATTCGGCGGGCGGAACTCCCCGGCTGCCCGCTGGCGGACGGCTTGTTGGGTTCGCGGGCGCGAACGTGGCAAAGGTGTTGTTACCCGGGGGCAGGCACGCTGTGGTGGAATCGGTCGCGCCGATGGCAAGGCCGATGTCACATGGGAGGTTCGCACCTGTTGACCTTCGGCTACGGCGGGTCCGGGGTGGGTTTGCGCCGATATCGTCGGGGATCGCGGTGCGGCTGCCGACGCGGATCGGCGCTGGCGTGGTAGTGCCTGGGGCAGGCGTGTCGCTGACTCCAGTCGACGCGGCGGGGGTGCCTGTTGGGGGGTCTGATGGGTCTGTGACCGGTGGCAGCGTTTTTTATGCGGATCCAGAGACTGCGACCGATGCGGTTGCGAAGCCAACCAGCGGAGGGTTCGAGCTGGCGGCGATTCTGAGGTCGACGCGAGTACGCCGGCTGTACTATCGCGTGGGGATGCCGGCAGGAGCGCGGCTCGTTTGGGGGCAGGGTGGGCCGGTCCGCGTTGTGAAGGGCGGGAAAATGATTGCTTTTATATTGCCGCCCACTGCGTGGGATGCGGCGGGGACGCAGGTGCCATTGGCGACTACTGTGCGTGGGGATGTGATCGGCCTGGAAGTTCTTGGGGGGTGGAGTGATTATGAGCTGCCGATAGCGGTTGATCCGACACTGGCGACGGCTGAAGACAGGAGCTTGACGGGTGCTGTGTTCCCTGTCGAACCTTTCAAGGAAGGCACGAATTGGCTCGAATTTCATTCGGCTGCGTTCAGTATAGGCACGTATAAAAAACATTATAGCTGCGGGGGTGAATCGTACTGGTGTGAACAGTGGTGGTACATCCAACCTGTGGCTGCATACAGCTCAGGCGCATTTGTCGGGTTGCAGTATGAAACGCAGGGGGAATCCAAAGTCTACAAGCTCGAAACGTGGGTGAGGGGATACAACGAACCGAGCGAAACGACAAGTGCAATCGAATTCGATGGTCACGAAGGGGTGGGCCAGACAAATTATGCGCCGCTGGCTTACGGTAGTCACCAAAGCGAATACGACTTCGAACCGGCCTTAGTGTGCTCGAACGGTTCTGGCTGCAATCCGTCGGAAGCACCTGCTGGGAACGTCGCGAGGATCATAGACACCACAACCAAGAGCGAAAGTATCTATGGCTTTTGGATGTATATCTCGGGTGCGCGCGCATGGGTCGCCCAGGAAAAAGGTGCTGAAACCAGTTTCAATACCGCGAGCGCGACAATCGCCGGGGCCGAAAGCCGGGCGAATGTGCTCTACGGGAGCGGCAGCTGGTTGAGTCCGTCGCAGGGGGCGTATGAAGTAACGGCGCACGATCCGGGCATCGGTGTGAGCTTTGCGTCCGTCTCGGGTGCCGGGATGTCGTCGCTGCGGTTCATCCGCAGCAAGGAAGGTGCCTGTAAAGGGATTCAGTGCCCTGAGACGTACAGCAGCCCGCTGACGTATCTTCCCACGATGGCGAATGGGGAAGATTCGATTGAATTCTTCGCCGAAGATGCTGCTGGCCTGAATGGCCGCATTTCCAAGACGATCAAAGTTGACGCCGAAAAGCCCTACAACATCCGCTTGAAAGGGATGCCAGAAGAAGGTGCTGAAATCAGCGCCGCGCCGCACACGTTGACCTTCGAAGCGACCGATGGGACCAAACCAACGCTGAGCTCCGGGATCAAGGCGATTGCTGTCTCGATCGACGGAGGGCAGCCCGCGGAAGTGCCGGAAGTGTCGTGCGCACCCGGGGAATGCACCGGGAAAGGCGAATGGACGCTGCATGCCGAAAATCTGAGCGAAGGCGTGCACCAGATGACGATCACCGCGACCGACAACGCCGGCAACAGCGAGCCAAGGCGCGTCTTCTTCGATGTGCGCCATGCCGCGCCCGTACCGCTGGGCCCTGGGTCGGTCGACCCAACCACCGGACAGTTCACGCTCAACGCCACCGACGTATCGCTGAGCGGTGTCAGCGGCGTGTCGCGAACCTACCAGTCGCGCAATCTCACGGCTGGCGCGGAAGGCCCGCTTGGACCCCAATGGGCGATCAACCTAGGCGCTGGCGAGGGCCTCTCGGTGCTGCCGACCGGGGACGTAGAACTCCAGGCGTCCGGTGGCGCCGTCACAACCTTCTCACGCAACGAAAAAGGCGAATACGAATCGCCGCAGGGCGACAGTAATCTGGACCTCGAAGCCAAGGAAAAAGAAGCTGGGAAAGGCATCTCCGAATACATCATCAAGGACGCTTCCGGGGCTACAGTCACGCATTACACTCAGCCTGTTGGTGAGCGTCCGACATTCAGCGGCCAGTTCGGCGACGAAGTAGCAGGGGAACTCAAGGAACCGGTAAGCGAGGCGCTTGACTCAAGTGGGGATCTCTGGGTCGCCGACTTCGCTAACAGTCGCATCGAGAAGTTCTCCCCCACTGGATTGCTGCAGGCGTCCTACGGGTCTTATGGGTCCGAAGCAGCACAGTTTGAGCATCCCTGGGGAATTGCGGTAAACCAGAGCAACGGAAACGTCTACGTCACCGATCAGGGCAACTACCGCGTCGAGGAGTTCTCCTCAAGCGGCGCGTTCATCAGGGCGTTTGGCGAAAAAGGTACCGGCTCCGGGCAGTTCGGGAGCCTCGCGGGAGTTGCGGTAGATTCAAGCGGTAACGTGTGGGTAGTCGACGCTGGCAACAACCGGATCGAGGAGTTCAACGAAAGCGGCGTCTTCCAGAAAGCGTTCGGATCGGAAGGGTCAGGCAACGGCCAGTTCAAAGGACCGCTGAACATCGCGTTCTCCGGTGGACACATGTATGTGACTGACTCCGGTAACAACCGCGTGGAGAAGTTCTCTATGGCCGGTGCGTACGAATCGCAATTCGGCAAAACGGGGTCCGGTAACGGCGAATTCAAAGGGGCTTACGGGATTGCGACCGAACCGGCGACGGGAAACCTGTACGTCGTTGACAACGGCAACAAGCGCGTCGAGGAGTTCAGCGCAGCCGGTAGCTTTATCACTAAGTTCGGTACCGCGGGTAGCGGCACCGGGCAATTCTCCGGGCCGACAGGAGTCGGGGTGAGCACGGCAGGGAACATCTACGTCGCGGATGCGACTGGAAGCCGTGTTGAGGAGTGGGCGCGGTCGATGTGGCTGCCGACGATAGGCGAAGGCCCCCTGCCTAGCGCAAGCACCACTTACGCCTATCAGACGGCTGAAGTCGGCGAAGAAGTTGTCCTCGAGCCGGCCGAGGCGTTCGCGCCCGCTCCGCCGGGAGTCTCGTGCGCCCCGAAACTGGAAAAGGGCTGCCGGGCGCTGACCTTCAACTACGCCACGAGCACCACCGCGACCGGCGAAAAGGAGTCGCAGTGGGGCGACTACAAGGGACGCCTGACCCGCGTCTATTTCACCGCGTGGAACCCCGCCAAAGGCGAAATGACCGAAACGGCCGTCGCGCAGTACACCTACGATGGTAGAGGCAGGCTGCGCGCCGAGTGGGATCCTCGAATCTCGCCAGCGCTGAAGACGATCTATGGGTACGACGTAGAAGGCCACCTCACGGCCGTCACCCACGCTGGCCAGGAGACGGACGTATTGACGTATGGGACGGCGCCCGGCGACGCAAACCGTGGTCGGTTGCTGAAGGAGACGCAGGCGCCGGCCTCAACGCCTCTGTGGAACGGGGAACCCGTGAGCCCAACCGAACAGCCGAAACTCTCAGGATCGCCTGTTGTCGGGACGACGATGGGGGTCTCGACGGGAACGTGGACCAATAGTCCGGTGGCGTACGGGTATCAGTGGGAAGATTGTAACCCCGCAGGCTACGAATGTGCAGCCATCCCTGGAGCCACGAACGCTAACTACACTGTCGCCGCGAGCGACTCCGACCATACCCTGGTAGCACGGGTATACGCCACAAACGGCGGCGGATCGGTAAGTATCCCCTCGCTAGCGAGCGGTCTCGCCGGGACGCCTCTCTACTCACAGCAATTCGGGTCAAAAGGGGAAGGGAATGGCCAATTCAAGTCCCCCTACGATCTTGCCACTGACTCGAAAGGGAACGTGTGGGTCGCCGATGCCCTCAACGATCGAGTCGAGGAGTTCAACGAAAAAGGGCAATATCTCCAACAGTTCGGGTCGAAAGGTAAAGCTACTGGCCAGTTTGAATACCCTTACGGGATCGCGGTGGACTCGAAAGGGAACGTGTGGGTCGCCGATTCCGAAAACGATCGCGTCGAGGAGTTCAACGAAAAAGGGCAATACCTTTCCGAGTTTGGGTCAAAAGGGTCCGGTAAAGGACAGTTCGACTTCCCGTTCGGGGTCGCAATAGACTCAAAAGGCGACATATGGGTGACCTCGGTCGACTACGTGAACAGGGTCGAGGAGTTCAATGAAAAAGGCGTCCTCTTAAAAGAATTCGGTCAAACAGGCAGCGGCAACGGAGAATTCGGTGAGCCATACGGCATCGCCGTGGACGCGGAAGGGCACGTGTGGGTCACGGATTATGTGCATGATCGCGTCGAGGAGTTCACGGAAGGCGGCACATATTTACGGCAATTCGGGTCACAAGGCACCGGCCCGGGCCAGTTCGAAGGCCCCTCCAGCATCACGATAGGAACCAACGGATACCTGTGGGTCGCCGATCGGAACAATAGTCGCGTCCAAGAGTTCACTACCAAAGGCGAATTCCTGACTTCGATCGGATCTAAAGGAACCGGTAATGGGCAATTCGAATCCGTCTTTGGGGTGGCGGCTGACACAAAAGGCAACCTTTGGGCGACTGACCTCGGGAACGACCGGGTTGAGGAGTGGTCACCCCCAACAGTTACCGAAGGCACACACTACGTGCCAGGCCCCGGCACCACGATCGAGTATCACGTACCGGTATCCGGTAGCGGAGCTCCCTACAACCTGAGCGAAACCGAAGTCTCAAAATGGGCGCAGAAAGATCCGCCGGTCGAAGGGATGGCGATCTTCCCGCCGGATGAGCCGCAGGGCTGGCCCGCCAGCGACTACAAACGCGCCACCATCCGATACCTGGATGCAAAGGGTCGCCAGGTCAACGCCGCCGCGCCGAGCGGAGGTATCGCCACAACGGAATACAACGAACTGAACGAGGCTGACCGGACGCTCAGCGCAGACAACAGGGCGACCTCACTGAAAGAAACCTGCGAATCAAAAGAACACTGCAAATCCGCCGAACGATCGACCAAGCTCGACACGGAGAGCACCTACAACACAAGCGGGCAACTGGTCGAAACGCTTGGCCCCGAACACAACGTCAAGCTGGCAAGCGGAACCGAAGTGCTGGCACGAAACCACATGACGTATCACTACGACGAAGGCGCCCCCGAAAACGGGGAACGATACAGCCTCGTGACTAAGACGACAGACAGCGCCCAGTACGAAGGCAAAGAAGGCGAAGTTCGGACTACTCTGACCGCGTACTCGGGGCAGAAAGGGCTAGGTTGGAAGCTGCGCAAGCCAACGTCGGTGACTACTGATCCGACAGGTTTGGATCTGACGACTACGACGGAATACAACGAAACGACCGGGAACGTGGTCACCGTGAAGACGCCGGCAGGTACCTCCGAAAACGTGTACCCGCCCGTAGCATCGGGATCATTTGGGAGCGAAGGTTCGGGCAATGGCGAGTTCAACCACCCGGTCGGAGCAGCAGTCGATGCAGGTGGAAATGTGTGGATAGCTGATAAAGCCAATAGCCGGATCGAGGAGCTTTCTCCCTCGGGCGCCTTTATTGCGTCGTACGGCTCGAGCGGGACCAGCGGCGGGCAATTCGCTGGCCCATGGGGAGTAGCAATCAACCAGACCACCGGCAACGTGTACGTGACGGATTCGAACAACAACCGCATCGAGGAGCTGAACTCTTCTGGCGCATTCGTGCAGGCGATGGGTTGGGGCGTAAGCAACGGTAACTCCGAATTTGAGATCTGCAAAAGTAGCTGTCGAGCCGGGCTTGCGGGTGACGGGGCCGGGGAGTTTCATGAACCGCTTGGCCTGACGGTTGACTCTAGCGGGAACGTCTGGATTGCAGACTACGGGAACGATCGCGTGGTGGAGCTCTCGTCATCCGGCGCGTATCTCGGCGAACTCGGGAGCAAAGGGTCCGGGAACGGACAACTGCTCGAACCGACGGCAGTAGCGGTGTCCGAAGGCGAGGTCTATGTGACCGACTTTGGAAACAATCGGGTGGAGGAGTTTTCAGCCTCTGGCGGATACCTGTCGCAGTTTGGGAGCGTAGGCTCGGGCGAAGGGCAGCTCAAGGAACCCGCGGCGATCGCGGTTAACCCGACCAGCGGGGATCTTTACGTCGCTGACGCGGGCAACGAGCGCGTGGACGAGTTCACGCCGGCCGGGAAGTACCTGACTGAATTCGGAACATACGGGACCGGCAGCGGCGATTTCCACGGGCCCACCGGTATCGGCGTCAGCACCAGCGGCAAACTATACGTCGCCGACAGGTACAATGCACGAATCGATGAGTGGCAGCTCCCCGGGGCCGGCGCTGCCCATATGCTCTACGCACAACAGTTCGGCGGTTCGGGGTCAGGCAACGGCCAGTTCAGCTACCCGGGGAGCGTCGCAATCGACGGCCACGGCAACGTCTGGGCGACCGACTACTACAACAGCCGTGTGCAGGAGTTCGCCCCCGGCGGCAAATTCATCGCCGCCTATGGAGCCTACGGCAGCGGTGAAGGCCAGTTCAAGCGCCCGACCGGGATTGCCATCAACCAAGGCACCGGCAACGTCTACGTCGCCGACTGCGAAGTGGACCGCATCGAGGAGCTGTCCTCATCAGGAGCCTACATCCGAGCGTTCGGTACCTATGGCACGGAACCCGGGCAGCTGCACTGTCCCGGTGGCATTGCGCTCGATGCGAGCGGTGATGTATGGGTCGCCGACATCGACAACAACCGTATCGAGGAGTACTCGCCCACCGGCACATTCATCGCAAGCTACGGCACTGCCGGCTCTGGCAACGGCCAATTCAACCATCCAACCGACGTGGCGTTCTCTGGAGAAAACATCTACGTCACCGACACCGCCAACAATAGGATCCAAGAGCTCTCCAGCAAAGGCAGCTACCTCTCCCAGTTCGGCACCAAAGGCCCCAACAGCGGAGAAGTAAACGCTCCCGAAGGCATCACCAGCGACGCCACTGGCAACCTCTACATCTCCGACAGCGGGAATAACCGGATCGAGGAGTTCAGCGGCTCTGGCCAGTTCCTTGCCACCTTCGGCTCTTACGGCAGCGGTGAAGGACAACTCCACGAACCCCAAGGTCTAACCATCAGCCCGGCCGGTGACATCTATATCGCCGACAGCCTCAACAACCGCATCAGCCAATGGATGACCAACCGCCAAGCCGTCCACGACACCAGGACGATCTACTACACCGCCAAAGAAGAAGCCGAAGTCACCGGCTGTCGGAACCACCCGGAATGGGTTGGACTACCCTGCGAGCTTACGCCCGCCGCTCAGCCGGAAAGCGGCCTGCCAGAACTCCCGGTTAAGACCTACACCTACAGCATCTGGGACGAGATCGAAACGACCACCGAAACGTTCCCAGGAAAAGCAGGATCAACGACCCGCACCCTCAAAGAGACCTACGACGGCGCCGGACGCGCACTCACAAGCGAAACGACATCCACAATCGACACATCACTACCGCAAGTCACCAACGAATACAGCACAGAAACCGGTGCCCTCATCAAGCAAAGCGCTACTATCAAAGGCGCCACCAAGGCCACCACAAGCAAGTACAACACTCTAGACCAGCTCGTCGAATACACTGACGCAGAAGGCTCCACAACGAAGTACACCTACGACATCGACGGGCGCCCCACGGAAGTCAGCTACGAACTGCCAGGCAAAGGCACCGACAGTCAGATATACTCCTACGATCCGACAACTGGCTTGATGACCAAACTCGAAGACAAAGCACCTGGGGCGAGCATGACCTTCACAGCGGCCTACGATGTCGGAGGCAATCTCACTAGCGAGGGATACCCGAACGGGATGAGCGCCGGGTATACGATAAGCCCAACCGGCCAGGCGACGAGCGTGGAATACGTCAAGCTGACCCACTGCAGCGAAAAATGCACATGGTTCAACGACAGCATCACCCCGTCAATCCACGGAGAAACAATGGCGCAAGCTAGCACGCTCGCGAACGAGAACTACAGCTACGACACCGCCGGGCGGCTCACGCAGACCCAGGAAACGCCAACGGGGAAAGGATGCACGACCCGCACCTACGCCTACAACGAAGACTCCGACCGGACCAGCCTAACCACGCGCCAGCCCGGATCAGAAGGCCAGTGCGCCAGCGAAGGCGGCAGCGTGGAACGGCACGTGTACGACCCCGCAGACCGGCTCGCCGACGAAGGCGTGGTATACGAAACATTTGGGAACGCCACCATAATGCCGGCCGGCGACGCTGGCGGACACGAAGTGACCAGCAGCTACTACGTCGATGGTCAGCTAGCCAGCGAGAAGCAGAACGGCGAGACACTAAGCTATGTCTATGATCCCGGGGGCCGGACGCTAGAGACGGTTGCCGAAGGCACGAGTTCGGGGGCCGCGATCTCCCACTACGCTGGCCCCGAGGAAGCTGTTGCATGGGTTAGCGAAGGGGGGGAAGCTTGGACGCGGAATGTGCCCGGGATCGATGGAACGCTCGCCGCCGTGCAGAAGAACGGCAGTGCACCCGTGCTGCAGCTCCACGACCTGCAGGGAAACATCGTCGGGACCGCCGCCCTCAGCGAAACGGAAACAAAACTCCTCTCGACCTACAACAGCACCGAATTCGGGGTGCCGCAGCCAGGGACGACGCCCCCCAAGTATGCGTGGTTGGGTGCCGGCGGACTTGCCAGCGAACCCGCATTCGCCTCCGGCGTGACGTTCAAAGGCGGCGCCTCCTACGTGCCGCAGGTCGCCCAGGATCTCCAGAATTACGCAGTCATTCCGCCTGGAGCATTCCCCAACGGCCTCGGCGCCGCTACGCCGTACACAGCTCAGGTATCGAGTGCAGGTTTCGCCTCTGCAGAAGCTCAGGCGCAGAAAAACTACGCCGAAACCGAAGCCGCGCGCCAAACCGCCAAACGAAAAGAAGAAGAAGAAGCCCTTGACTTGTGCCGTTCATGGGGCGGATGCGGCGCGGGAGCAGATGGAAACGTTTCTTCCTGCACGTTCATATCGATGACAGGTGTCGAAGGGCCGTGCGGAGGATCGCTCGAAGAAGAAGAATTCTATTATGGGCAGGCGCAAGAATTGGCGGAAGAAGAGGAAGAAAACGAAGTAAACACGACCGCGACCACGGCATCGTTCAAACTCCGCCTCTCCGTCGGCTGCCTCGATGCTGGATTCTGGACGTACTGCACCGGTAAGTACCACGGCGGCTGGGTGGACAGCAAAGTGGCAAGTAAGACGCAATACTCGAGGAACGGATTGCCAACCGGGGTTCGTGTCGCAGAGGGTCTGTCAGGTGCGGTGGTCGCGGTAACGGGTGGGGGTGCGGCAGCCGCCTGTGCCCTCGCGGCGACCGCAACGCCGGCGGACGGCCAGATAGAGCTCGTCCCCTTGGAGCTGCACTGTATGGGGGTTGGCGCCGGGTCTTTGCTAGCTGGAGGGGCCGCCATTTACAATGCGATCTTTGGGTGAGTGGGAAAGCGACGAGATGGGCGGTGCGGTGACTCGCGTAGGACACGCGGGCAGCGGCTGTCACGGCCTTGTGGTGCGGATATGACGGGGTGGGTTCCACTTGGAGCCGGTGTGTTGACATTGCTCCAAGTATGGTGGTATGAGCCGTGGGGGTTCGCGCGGGCGCGTGCCGCGCAGCATGGAGACCCGCGTAGGGTCGATGCGTTTCGCGGGTCGCGCTGGCTTCGTCGAAGCAGGTGGGTGAGAGTAGGCGCCAGTGTAGTCCTAGTCGTCCTCGGTGTGATGATCATGTGCGGCGCGTGGTGAAACTAGACTTTCCCCCGATTGGTGTTGCTCGGAGCGAATCGGCTCGTCTGGCCGGTCAACAGCCTCTCCGTTCATGTAGACCGTTAGCGAATCGCGGTGGGCAATCTCGTGGGTCAATCGCTGGTCCTGCCAGCAAGGGCTCAGAGCACCGGCGAGCGAGGATGGCATTGTGCTGCGGCTGAGAGAGGCTTCCTTGGTCCGATTCGTGCGCACCAGCCACGCTCATGCTGCGTAAAGCATACGGCGCAACGGTCGCAAAACTGCTGATCGCTTCAGCCCCATCTCTCGACCGGCGGGGGCTCTTCCGTTGGGTGTTCCTTGCGGGCATGCTACGCCCCCAGAAACGCCTGCCTAACGGGGCTATCGGCTCCCGCTCGCCCGTTGACGCCGACGTACACGCGTTTGCAGGATCGGTGAGATAGGGATTGCCATGACGACCAAGCCTAGGACTAGCAGGACAATCCCAAGCCCGTGTAGGCCAGACCCTCCCGCGAGCAGGACGATGACACCCGCTGGGATGAGAACAACACTCAGGAGCACCTTTGCCCAAGCGACCGTGAGCTCTTTAAGAGTCAGCAGCTTGCGGCGAGCCTGCCGGCGGCTACGCAACCCAGCTCGGAGGTGGCCAATGAGGGGCTCGTCGTCAAGAATGTGGCTGGGCCTGTACGCCGCCCACAGACCGAGCCACAGCCCGACTGCGACCAAGAACGCCATGATAAGGACGAACGCTACGAGCTTGACGACCGTTACCGCAGCAACCATCTCTCCACCATTGGGGTCTCTCGTGCGCTCTGGGCGCCCAATCTTAGTAGCAGTGTCATGAGCAACATCAGGAAGCATACAACGATTTCGCTTGGCAGCAGGTGGTGAAGCGGTCGTCAGTGATCGAGCCCGGCCCGTGGTCGGTGCTTGCGGTGCTGGCGCCAAACCGGGACCTTTCGACTCGTCAGTGACGAGATCACATCCAGTGCTGGACCGCAGGTGATGGCGCTGACAAAAGGGATCTGCGGCTCCGCGTTGTTCTCGCAGCACCTGAAGCACCCGGAGATCATCAATGTCCGCATGGGCATCTTCGACGGCGACCTCGGGCTGCGGCCTTGGGTCGCGTGCACGTCGCCAGATCCGCCGTTTGGGAGCCAATGCCCGACGAGCGTCTGCCCCGCCTTACCGGACCTCTCGAAGCGTATCCGCTCGACTAGCACGCCCCTCGCCGCGGGCGATCACAACGACGCTTACGACTCCCCACCGTCTGTCGCGAGTGCTGTTGAGCGCCTATGGCTTCCTCGCCGGTGCCTGATCGTTCGGGTCGTTGAGCTCATCTGGTCCGGGATCGCCGCGCGCGCCGTTACCTCCGGCTGCAGCCAACAGTAGGCTGCGACGCTGACCCGCAGTCCTTCCCGGGGTCTGTCCGGGAACTTTGTGTAAATGGCTTTGTTGGTCATGTTGGTGGTAGCGATGAAGTGTGCTGGTGGCTGTGATGTCGTTGCCAAGGGTCGCTTTGACCCGTATCGTTGCGTGGGCTGCTGTGCGAGGGTCGAGCATGAAGGTCACCATCAGCCGTGCGTGTGTGAGTACTGCGGCCTTTGTACCCGAGGCGACTGTCCGTCCTCGAATGCGGCCGGTGAAGCTCACGCGGACCTTCCCGGCTCCGGATCCGCTTACGTGTACAACGAGCTCGCGTCCGCGTAGCCTCTCGCTGACGTGAAGCGCTGCCTGTTTCGGCCCAGAGCCGCCGCCACTCAGGGTGTTGCCGCCAGAGATTCCGCTCCCCGCGTCGCCGTTCCCCGAGCCATCGCCTGAACTGCCACTAGTCGGAAGTTTTTGAGGCTGTCGCGACGAATTCCTTGTGGTGGCGGGGTTTTGGTCCGTGTTGGGGGTGGCTGGTTCTGTCTACGTGGCGAGCTTGACGTTGAGCAGTTCGAGTGCTCTGTTCTGTTGTGGTGTGGGTTTGGTGAGGCGCTTGAAGGTGTGCTGGGCTCCCGCGATGCGGATCGTGTTGCGGGCGATGGTGGCGAGGTCTGTGAGCAGGTCTGGGAGGTCTGAGGCTGGGTGTCCGTCCTCGGTGGCGGCGCTCCCTGCCTTCGCCTTCGCCGCTGTTGAGCGCCGTGCTGGCGCGACGGGGTCTGCGGGCGCGAGCGGAGCGTGGTCGGTGAAGAGTATGGGGGTCAGGCGCTGAGCGAGCTCGAAGGTGACGTAGTAGGCGAGCATGCACAGGAAGATGTGCGCGCGGACCCTGGTCTCGAGGTGGTGGTGGATGGGACGGATCTCGAGGGTGTCCTTCATCGTGCGGAACGCGCGCTCGGCCATCTTCAACTGCTTGTAGGCCCTGACGACGGCCTGGCTTGAGAGCTGCTCGGCTGGGCAGGTGGTGCGGATCACGTAGAGCCCGTCGAGTGTTGCCTCCTCTTCGATCTGCTGCTGCTTGCGAGCGAAGGAGAACGCGCCGTCTGCGATGTGAAGCTCGAAGTGCTTTGCGACCTTGTACTTGTTGACGGTCTTGCCGGCGCGTGTCCCGATCTCACCGGCGTGGGCTTTGCGCAGTGAACCGCGCGGACCGTCGACCATCTGCTTGACCTTCTGGAGCTCTGTTTCGGTCGCGTCGAGCAGCTCCTGGCGTTTTCTGGCTCGCTCCGCAGCGACGGCGGGGTTGCGACACACGATCAGGCGCTCACCGGGAAACTTCTCAGAGGAGATCTCCGCGAGGTTTGATTCATCAAACAGCGATAGCTGGATGTCCCCGGCGTTCACGAGCGTACGGATCTGCGCGCTCTTCAGCGCGCTGATGAAACCCACACCGTTCTCCTTCAGAGTTTGGGCGTGCGCCTGGGTGATCATTCCGCGGTCACCGACGAGCACAACATCCTTCACCCCGAAGCGCTCAGTGACCGCCTGGACCGCGTCTGGAAACGTTTTGGAGTCGGCGGTCGAACCGTCGAATGCGTGGACAGCGACAGGCCGGCCCTCCGGGGAGCAACACAACCCGTAGTTGACCTGTTGCGTGCCTTTGCGCCCGTCACGCGAGTAACCGAGTTTGGCCAGCGGGCAGCAGCGCCCCTCCACATAGCTGGATGACAGGTCATAGAGCACGAAACCCTCCTCGGAGAGGTGGCGGTGAGCGAGCGCCTTCTCGATCCGCTCCTGGCGCTCGAGTAGCCAGTCCATCGCGGATAGCAACTCAGCCTCCTTGACCTCACCGAGATCCAGCTCCTCAGAAAGCGTGCTTGACCGGAAACGTCTGGTGGCCGAGAGCTTTGAGCCCGGTCCAATCACACGCTGGACGATCATCGCGACCACCAGATCGCGCTCACGGCAACGCTCACGGCCGATCAACCGCTCCACGTCGAGCGCGCGCAAAACACCGAGCACCGCCGCGACATGACCGTGAGGTAGCGAACGCTCGATACTGAACTCCTCATCGAGATCCACGAGCACCTTGCCGGCGAGCATCGCGCGGATCCCAGCAATCACCTCCGGTGGCAGGTGCGAGAGGTTGCCAACCGTTTCGTTGCGGACCTTGCCGTCCTGACGGTAGGAACGCCGCAACAGCGTGCTCTCGTATTCCTTGCCCTTGTAGTGGCGACGCGTCGTAGCCACATGCACCGCACCAGTCCTCTTTGCCATAAACACATGATGCCACACCCACCGGACAGAACAACCCCGCATTAGTGTCTACGCAAAACCACCAAAAAAAGACCCGACCCCCATAACCACGGGCAATCGAGCCTCAGAGCCTCAAAAACTTCCGACTAGTGTCCCGCGCCGTTAATTCGTTTTAGAAGTCGTGAAATGGAGTTGAGGATCTGCTCGGCGGTCTTGACCCAGATGAATGGTTTGGGGTTTTCGTTCCATGCCGCGACCCAGTTGCGGATGTCTTTCTCCAGTGCGTGGACTGAGCGGTGATCGGAGCGCCTGAGTAGATCGTCGGTGAGGTAGGCGAACCATCGCTCGACCTGGTTGATCCAGCTGGAGTATGTCGGGGTGTAGTGCATGTGAAAGCGGGGATGCGCGTCGAGCCAGCGTTGGATGGCTGGGCTCTTGTGGGTGCCGTAGTTGTCGCAGATCAGGTGCACGTCGAGGTGCTCGGGTACCTGGCTGTCGATCTTGGTCAGGAACTTCTTGAACTCGATCGTGCGGTGACGGCGGTGAGTCGAGCTGATCACGGTCCCGTCTTGAGTGTTGAACGCGGCAAACAGGCTGGTGGTGCCGTGGCGCAGATAGTCGTGGGTGCGCTTCTCCGGCATGCCTGGCATCATTGGAAACGCTGGCTGGGAGCGCGCGAGCGCTTGCACCTGGCTCTTCTCATCCACCGAGAGCACCACCGCGGCCTCCGGCGGATTCAGATACAGGCCGCAGATGTCATACACCTTCTCCACAAACAACGGGTCGTTGGAGAGCTTGAAGGTGTCCGCGCGGTGGGGCTTGAGATCAAACGCTCGCCAGATCCGCCCGATCGTCGACTTTGACAATCCCGAGCGCTCGGCCATCTTCGCGCGCGACCAATGCGTCGCGTTCTCCGGCGTGGACTCCAACGTCGCCACGACTACGTCCTCGACCTGCTCGGCAGTGATACTCGCCGGGCGACCCGGACGCGGATCGTCCGAGAGGCCGTCCAACCGCAACTCACAAAACCGTCGGCGCCACTTCCCGACCGTCGGCGTTGACACCCCACACGCCACCGCCACCTCCTTATTGGAGTGCCCCTCCGCGCACCGCAAAACGATCCGCGAACGCAACGCCAACGCCTGTGAAGACTTCCTGCGCCGCTCCCACCGCACCAACTGATCGCGCTCGACGTCAGTCAACTCCAGCACCTGCTTGGGCCGTCCAGTTCTCGGCATACCACAGCATACCACACTTAAGCAAAGAACTTACGGCGCTGGACACTAGTTCGATCTTCGCTTCGGGGTTCGCTTCGATCTTCGCTTCGCAAGCGCCCCGGCGTCGACGTGGCGAATCCCTGCACGGGGACTGCGATTCCCAGCGGTGCGGATTTGCCGAGATCTTTATGTCTGTAGGGGTGACTCGATGAGGAGCACCACGCCGCAGGAGCGAGCGACGGCGGCTGCGCTTGCTGGGCTGCTGCTGATTGTCGCTGTGGTTCACCTGGTGACCAGGGACGACCCTGGACCCGGAGTGTTTAGCCCGACCGCGATTCGGGCCGATCTCCTACCGCTGGCCGGTGTTGCCCTGCCCCTCGCTGTTGCTCTCGGCTCCCTGCGTGTTGTGTTGACTCGCCGTGCGCTTCGCTCCCGCGTGCAGTTTGAGCTGCTGCCGGCCGACACCTTCGACCCCTCGCTCGATGCGATCCGCCGGTTCGCCTCCCAGCTCGCGCGCACGCGGAGAGGGTTCCTGCTCGGCTGGCTTGAGCGTCCGGGGAGCGCCGTGCGAATCCTGATCGCACCCGACCGCCAGGGCATCCTTCGCTACCGGCTGGAAGTGCCCGAGCGCGCCCGCACCTCCCTTGGAGCTGCGCTGACCGCGTACAGTCACCTCGAAGTCAGAGAATGCGACCGGCTCACGCTCCCGCGCGAGGGGAGCACAGTGCGCGTCGAGCTGCGTCTCGCGCACGAGCCCGGATTGCCGCTCGGCGATCCCGGCCTTGACCCCGACCCGCTGCAAGGAATCGCGGGTGTACTCGGAAGACTGCACGGCCCGGCCGATGGCGCGCTCGTGGCGATCGACCTGCTGGCAAAGACACCGGCGCAGAGCCGCCGGCTTCGCAAGCGCATGTTCAAGGACGCCGCCCGCAAGGCAGGCGTGCAGAGCGCCGGTCCGCTCGACGGCATCCTGGGACCGCGCCCACGGTCGGGCAGGCTCCCGGCAGCGGACGCGGTGGATCGACTGTTTCAGACGCGCGCGTTGCAGCGCAAGCTCGACGCCTCCGACCCGCTGTTCGCCACCCAAATACTTCTCTGTGTCCGCGGCCAAGCTCGCGCGCCGGTGCGGGCGCTGACGCACGCGCTGCTCTCGTGCTTTGACGTGTTCGCCGGGGAGAACCATCTCCGCGCCGCCGGGCTTCGCTTCGGCGGCCTCGGGTTCCTCGGCGCTGACGCGCCGTGGCGACATGGCCGGTTCGACCGGCGGCTACGTACCGGCCGATTCGCGCCAGTGAGGGCGAGCGTGCTGTGCGCAACCGAGATCGCCGGTTTGCTCAAGCCGCCGACCGCCCGCTGCTATGTAGAGAACGTCGCACGCTCCGGTGGCGCTATCCCACCGCCGCCGCCCGGCCTTCCCACCTACAACGGGCAGGCGGGGTTGATCCCGCTCGGGAAGGTCACCGACCGCGCGGGCGAGCGGATCGTGGGGGTGCCCGTCACCGGGACGTTCTTCGCCTACATGGCCGGGCGCTCCCGCTACGGCAAGACCGAGACCGCGATCGGCCAGTTCATTGCGCTCGCACGAGCCGGTCACGGAGGGCTGTTCCTCGACCCACACGCCGACGCGATCAAGGACATGAAGCCCTACCTCACCGACACGGGGATACGCGAGCGCGTGATGGAGATCAACCTCACCGACACCGAAGACGAGCGACCAGCGCCAACATGGAACCTCTTTGCGCTGGAGCGTCGCACGCCCGCCGAGGCGGCCGGGAAGGTCGAGGCGTTCGTCGACGCGCTCGCCGCCGCGTTGCGCTGGGATGAGCGCAACACCCGCGCGCTGAACCTCGCCACCCAAGCCGCACAGGCATTGGTCGAGCTGGCGCTCGTGCTCCCGGCCGAGCTAGCGCCGACGATCTTCCAAGTCCCGACGCTGCTCTCAGACGACGAGTGGCGAGCGGCGATCCTGCCAGCGCTCTCCGCCGGCACTCGCGGGTTCTTCGAGGACCGCTTCCCCCGCCTGCCAGCAGAGGCGGTAACGGCGGTCACGAACCTGGTCGACAGGCTCCGCGCCGCCCGGCCGGTCGCGGCGTTCCTCGGCTCGCCCGTCTCGACCTACGACGCGCGCCGTGCGATGAACGACGGTCTGGTGGTGCTCGCGTGTCCGGGGTCGGGCTCCACGAGGGATCGGCTCGTGGCGAACCTGTTGGTCTACGACGTGCTGCACGCCGCGAAGGCCAGGGCGAGCATCCCCCCGGAGCGCCGCCGGACATTCTGGCTGTTCTGCGATGAGCTACAGACCTATGACGGCCCGAATCTCCCCGCGCTGCTGGAGCAATCGGCGAAGTACGGGGGCCGAGCGTTCCTGTTCAACCAGAACCCCGAGCGGCTGACCGAAGCGACATGGAACGCCGTCACGACCAACCGCTCACACCTGCTCAGCTCGACGGTCAACGCGAAGGCCGCCGGCATGATCGCCCGCGAGTGGGCGGGACAACTCGACGGGAAGGTCATTACCGGGCTCGCCCGCTACACCTACCTCGCCTCGATCACCCACGGCGACAGGGCCACAAAGCCGTTCCTCGTGCACGGTGTCACCGCCCGCGAGCTGCACGCCGAGCACTACCACCCCGAGCAGCTAGGCGACCTCGAGGCCGCGATCGGTAAGACCACGCGCCGGGAGCCCGTCGCGCAGACCCTCGCCGCCCATGAGCAGCACGACCGGAACATTCGCCACGCGGTCGAAGCGCTCCGCAGACAGTCAAGCGGCGGATCGGAGAGTGGCGGACAAAGCGCATCGCGTGGTCGGACGATCCATGCCTCGATCGGATTGGAAGACGAGCGATGGGACGTTTGACGCCCGCTGCGCCCACCCTCCCCACGGTCGCATCGGAGGTGCTGACAAGCATCTACCAGCACCGGCTCCTGAGTACGACGAAGGTCCACGAGATGCACATGCCCGGTCGCACGCGCCGGTGGGCCGAGCAGGTTCTAGCGCAGCTCGCGTCGCGCGGGCTGACCGCGTTCGTGCGCCCCGGCCGGGGAGGCGCACGCCTCTACTACCTAACGCTCGCTGGAGCGCAAGCGGTCGAGCTGATCCCGACCCGTGTCGAGACCAGACGCAAGCTCATCACCCCAGAGCAGGCTGTCGGCCCGCTCTGGCGGCACACCCTCGCCGTCAACGATGTCGGGATCGCGTTCCTAAAAGCAGCACGCGAGCGCGGCGATGATTTCGGGCCGCTCGGCTGGCGGCACGAGATCGCCCACGCCGCGCTCACCGCCGGGCACGCTCGCGGCGAGCTGCTAATCGCCGACGCCCTCATCACCTACCTTGTGCTCGGCTCTGCACGCGAGCTGACGTTCCACTACCGGCTCCTAGAGCTGGACCGAGCGACCGTCCCGACTGACACGCTCGCCGGCAAGCTCGCGCGCTATGCCGACCTCTACCGCCACGCTCCTGCAGGTCGCGGGCAGGTATCCGGCCCTGCGTGGCAGGCGCGCTATCCGATCTTCCCCGAGATCGTCTGCGTGCTCGCCGGGCAACCCCGTGCCGCGCTTACCAGGCGCGCTCAGACCGTGCTCGCGCTCTGTCGCGAAGACCCCCAACTCAAGAGCACGCCCGAGGTCCGAGTATCGCTCGCGCTGCTCGAAGACCTCCAAGCCAAAGGACCATTCGCCACCATCTGGCACCAGCCCAAAGACCCCGGCCAAGCCCTCGACTGGCTCGGCAATCGACCGCCGGAAGGTTCAGCATGATCGCGCTCGAAGCCACGGCCGCGCATCCCTGTACGAGGTCGCATGTACACGCTACTTTTCGTGCATGTTCAATAGGCGGCCGGGCAGCGCTGCAACGCTCCCGGCCCGGCACAGGAGGGAATATCTCCCGCCGGGTAGGCCGGACGCATCTCTGCGCCCGGCCCCCCTCAGAACCGGACATGCGACTTTCACTGCATCCGGCTCAAGCAAGCCCCGAAGGCTCGTGGGCAGGCAGAAGCGCCGGTCCATTGCTGTTCCCGGCGGTGTGCTGGCGGTGGCAATGGGTGTGTAGGAGACGGGGTTCGGTCTCTTCCGACGTGCCGTCCTTGTGCGTGGCGATCTTGATCGTCTTGCGGTTGGTGGCCAGCCATTGCTCCCACTCTTGTGGGGTTGGTGGCGGGTCATCGGCGGGCTGAAGCCAGTCTCCGCAGAGCGGACAACGACCATGCTGGGCCTTGTAGAGGCGCCATCTGGCCTTGCCGATCGTCGGGGGTGGCATCCTTGCTCGCCGCTCGGCCCAGTATCCGGCCAGGGCGGGGTCGTCCGGGGAGGACGCGCCCGTGACCAGCTGGTGTCGGATGATCCGTGTCCAGGCGAACTTGAGCAGGTAGACGCCGCTGATGCGGTCGCCGAACACCCACCTGTCCCGCCTGGAGCGGTTGAACCTGCCGAAGTACCGTTTGACGACCCAGCGCTTCGACTTGTTCGGGTGGCCGTAGGTCGCCCACTTGTAGGTGAGTTTCCACACGTAGTCGTCCAGCGCGCTGAATATCTCGCTGGACACCACCCCCCGGTAGTAGGCCGACCAGCCCCTGATGATGGGGTTGAGCCGTTGCAGCACCGCTTGTGCGTTGGTCCCGCGCAGGGACCGCATCTCGGTGCGCAGCCGTTCCCGGACCCGTCTGATGGCCGCCTTGTTCGGCTTGATCAGCAGCTTGCCGTGATACCGGCGGACGTTGAATCCCAGGAAGTCGAAGCCTTCTTCGAGGGTGACGATCCGTGTCTTGTCCTCGTTGAAGGCCAGGCCCCTGGGCGTCAGCCATGTGGCAAGCTGTGCCTTGACCTTGAGCGCCTCGTCTCTTGTGTGGCACAAGGCGATCAGATCGTCGGCGTACCTGATGAGCACCGGGGAGCCCGCGACCGTCTGTCCGGCGTGACTGCCGGTCGTGTGGTAGCGAACCCCAGCGGCCTGCTCCATCCCATGCAGCGCGACGTTCAGCAGCACGGGGCTGATCACCCCGCCTTGAGGAACACCTTCCTCGGTCGGAGCGAACCGGCCATCCTCGACCACGCCCGCCTTCAACCATTGCTTGACCAGTCCCCTGGCGGGGAACGAGCCGAGCTGGTGAAGGATGTGGGAATGGTCGATCCGGTCGAACGCCGCCGCCAAATCTGCGTCCAGCACCCACCGCCGCTTCGGGCACTTGCCGTTGGCGGTCACGTAGATCACTGCGATCGCGTCATGGCAGCCACGGCCGGGCCGAAACCCATAGGACCTCGGCTCGAACCGCGCCTCCCACTCGGGCTCCAACGCGCTCACGACACGTGCTTGCTGCACGCGATCAACGATCACGGGGATACCGAGCGGGCGCCGCTTCCCGCTGCTGCCCTGCTTCGGGATGTACACCCGCTTGACGGGACGAGCGCGCCACAGCCCGGAGCTGCGCTGCACCCATTCAGCCAAATCCATCTTGGCCTTGGCGCTCAGCAGCACCTCACCGTCAACGCCCGCCGTCTTGCGGCCAGCATTACGCTCGCTCACCCGCCGCACGCTCAAAAGCGTGTTGGCACGCGAGCGAAGCATCAACTTCTGCAAACTGCGGACCCTTTTCAGGTCCCCTGCCCGACTTGCCGTGAAGATCCGCTGGCGCAGGCGCCGTACGCACTTCTCGCAAGCACGCCAATCAACAGCGTCCCACGCGAGAATCCCGTCCTCTGGTCCGTTCGCCACGAACAGCGCCGTGGCGTCCAACTTGTCCTTCGGTTCCGATGCCATCGTCATCAATCCTCTTCACAGGCTCACCTGACCGCGTCAGCACCCTTTCGGGTCCGGGCACTCCTGCCCCGTATCCGGCCAGTTATCCGGGACGACCAGCGGAGGGCCAGCCATATGCCCCGGTTTCCTGTTGCCTTTCGGCCACCGGCATTCGCTTCTCGGTCATCCGATTCCCGCCAGAGAGTTGGGCCTTCCTCGCGGTCGGCTTACCGGGCCAGAAACCCGGACCCTGACGGGGTTACCACGTTCCACACGCACGAGCTGCGACCGGGGTGGGTGCCTCCTGTATCCCGGGGACGGCGATGCTCACCCAGCTGACATGCATTCATCAGCTGGCGCCTGCCGCTTCCCAGCGGCCAGTCCCTGCACCCCGCTACTACATCCCATCAGCGGAGCTGGTTGATCACGAGACATCAACGGAGGTTCACGCGATTCACCCGTCCGGTCTTCCCCTCGCCTGTGGCCCCCGGATGGAACGGGCGCCCTTGGGCTTCTACCCCGAGCTTCGAACCCCCCGGCTCAGCACCGACGACGCACGTCAGGGTGGGGACAGGCCATCGAGCACGAGCCCGGAACTACGCTCTCGACATCAGCCGACCCTCCAATCCGCGTTAGCTCACTCGAAACGTGCGACCTCGTGTCGCAGACGCAGTCCCAAAGTATCGAGTCGGTCGCCCTACGTCGAGGCGGGCATGACCGCCTCGAATCGACCCCGAACGCCGGTCGCTCGCAAGCCAGTCGCCAGGCGTCCAGCCTGTGTGCCAGCACGCCGTCCACGCGACGGCGAGCGCGTGTTGGTCGAACCGACCACCGCCGACGGGCTCGCGGTCACGGTCAGGATCATTCCCTTGGCGGAAGGCGAGAGCAACCCCCTGCGCGCCCGCCAGCTCGCGGTGATCGTGGACCTGCTGCGACGCGCGACCGCCGAAGCCGAACAAGAGAAGGCAGCCAAGCGCAGCCGTCGCCGGCAAAGGAGCTGAGCGAGCGATGAGGTGGGCATTCTTCGGACGGGTATCCGACAAGGACAAGCAGGACCCATCTATCTCGATCCCGCGCCAGTTGCAGAAGTGCACCCAAGAGCTTCCGGCCGATGGCGAGTTCGTCCGACACTACTGGGACATCGAGAGCGGGCGGAAGTACATCGAGGAGCGCGGCCACAGCGCCGACGGGTCGCTCTACGGAGTTGCCGTGCCGCGCGACGGCGGCGTGATCGAGCTGCTTGCCGACGCTCGCAAAGGTCTTTTCGATGCCGTGATGGTCGAGTGCATCGACCGGCTGTCCCGTAAGACCGCAGACTCCACCGCCGTCGAGAAGGAACTAGAGCTACTTGACATCGGCCTGTTCGCCTCCGACGAGCCAATGACCGGCGACGCGACCGCGCTACTGACCCGCCGCGTCAAGCAGGGAGTCTCAGAGTGGTACGTCCGCGACCTACTCGAAAAGAGCCAGCGCGGCATGGAAGAGTCAGTCCGCCAAGGCTGGCACACGGGCGGGCGGGCACCCTACGGCTACATGCTGGAGGAGCACCCGCACCCCAACCCGAACAAGGCGCGCGAAGGCAAGCGAAAGCACAGGCTCATCATCGACCCGATCCGCGCCCCAATCGTGCTGATGATCTTCGAGGACTACTGCCTGCGCTTTCTTGGACTAGGTGAAATCTGCGAGAAGCTGAACCGCAACCTCGACAAGTTCCCGCCGCCGATCCCCAACCGTAAGGACGACCACGGGCTGCCGGCGACGTGGAGCCGATCGGTCATACACGGAATGCTCAGGAATCCGAAGTACACGGGATTCAACGTGTGGGGCCGGCACGACAAGCGCAAGGGCCGACCGCTGATCCGTCCGCGCGATCAATGGGTTTGGAGTGCCACACCTACGCACGAGGTGATCGTGTCGAGAGAGCTTTTCGAGCAGGTCGAGGAGCGCAGCCTCGGCAAAGCCAACGCGATCAAAACCGGAGCGATCGTCCGCGATCAGCAATCACCGAAACGACCCAGCTCCGGCCGCGTCTACATGCTGCGCGGGCGCGTCCGCTGCGGCATGTGCGGACACCGCATGGAGGGCTCACACCAGAAGGGCTCCAATTGGTATCGCTGCCAGTACGCAAGGCGCCGAAGCCAAGCCGCCGCGATCCACGCCGATCATCCCCCCGTGCTCGGGATCAAGGAGGACAAGATTCGGGAAGCGGTGCTGGGCTTCCTTGCCCGCCGCGTGTTTGGGCCGGATCGCCTGAGACTTCTACGTGACGAACTAGCCAACGCGACCGCCGCCACCTGGGAGAGTCACGCCGCCGACCTCGACCGCCACGAAAGCGAGCTGCGCGACATCGAACGCTCGCTGCGTGTGCAAGCGCTACGCCTAGAGGAGCACGAGGACCCCAAACACCCCGTCATCGTGCTCGCCACCGAACGCATCGAAGAACTCACCACCCGCAAGAGCGGCATCACCACCGCGATCGACGCCCTCAAGGCACAACGGCCCGCCGGGCACCACCCCGACGAAATCGCCGCGATGCTCGACGCTGTGCCCGACCTCCGCAAGACCCTCGACACCGCCAGCGACCAGCAGCTCGCAGACATCTTCGCCGCCTTCGACGTGACGATCAGCTACGACAAGCCGAGCCAAAAGCTCGAACTCGGCGCGACCATCGCACCCGAGCTACTGCCCCAAATCGACGACGACCGCTCCAGGGAGCGGTCGCGGGTACTGGAGATAGCGGGGGCGGGATTCGAACCCGCGACCTTCGGGTTATGAGGTCGCCGGAGGGGGGTGAGGTAGGGCCGGGTGGCCCGTGTTTGCTGGGGTTAGCTCTGGTTCGGTGGGGCTGGATTTGCTCAAAACGGAACCTTGAACGGAACCCTGGGAAAGGGCGGGGCACGCCGAGCCGTGGCGAGTCATGCAACCATCCTTCGGATGGCACACCACCGGCGCAGAGGTCCTAAGAGTACGCGCGCCGGATGTCTGCTGTGCAAGCCGCACAAGCACCAGGCCGAGCGCCATCGTGGCCGCGCTCGCAGCAACCGTAGTTGGCATGAGCAGCAGGTGGCAGCCGACCACAATGGCTACCGCGACCGCTCAGACCCCACGAAGTAGACGCACTACTGCCGGGGCCAGTCCAAGTTTGGGCTCTCGAGGCTGCACAGGGAGTCGTCAAGCCAGCCGACGCCCGAGGGGTCTCTCACACCGAACGAGAGACCCATCGTCGGAGTCCGGCTGCGATCTAGGATGCGCACATGCCCTCGACCGTCGCCAGCCTGCTCGCGGTAGCTGGCCTTGAGTCGGGCGGCCGCGTTGATTGGGGAGCGCGAGTTCCCGAGACCCGAACCGGCGTATACCTCGTATCGCTGACCTCGACCGGCTGCGTAGCCGACGCGCTGACCGACTGCCCTTTGAGCGACGCAGCACTGGATGAGCTGCTGATCTCGTGTCCGGGCATGACACTCGACGATGAGCGCCCGACGCGCGCGCAGGTCGCAAAGCGCATCGGCTCTTACTGGCTGCCGGATGAGTGCGTGCTCTACATCGGCCTGGCCGGACAGCCGCTCCGCACCCGTGTGCGCCAGTACTACAAGACGCGGCTTGGGGCTGCGAAGCCCCACAAGGGCGGCTGGTGGCTGAAGACACTGTCAGTCCTCGGAGAGTTGCACATCCACTATGCGCCGACCGACGACTTCAAGGGCGCTGAGGAGCAGATGCTGCGAGCGTTTGCTGCTGGTGTCTCGCACACGACCCGCGCCGCGCTGCCCCCCGGCGATCCGGAGATGCCATTTGCGAACCTGCGCGATGGCGACTGGCACCGCAAGCGCCACGGCATCCGAGGAGAGACCAGCGAGGCCGCAAGGTCGAGCGGCGCCGTACCAAAGACAACCAAGGTGACAGGGTCCAAACCTTCGACGAGGTTCCCAGCCCGAACGCGCGAGTCACCCGTAACCCCACGTTTTCGTTCTCAGCGCGTGACCGAGAGTGACATAAAGGCGGGGCAGGTACGTATCCCCATTGGCGCGACGAAGACCATCCTTCCGCAGGAGCGTCAGGACATCTCCGTGCTATTGGTCGGTCGCGAGCTCACCTGCCGATGGGACCCGCGCTACGACGAGAAGGAGCGCTCCGGCGTGATCCGTGTCGGCCGGAGCGCCGCGCTTGAACTTCTGCATCCCGGCAACGTCCTTGCCGTTTCGATGAGAGCCGACGGCACGGCCCAGCTCAGCTGACTCAGAGCGTCGTCGGGCGCAGAGCGGTGACGTATGCGACGCAGATCGCCTGTACCCGGTCCTCGGGGATCGCGGTTCGCAATGCTCTTGACGCCATCTCGATGCCGGGGCGTCCGCGTCTGCCGAATAGCTCCTTGATGTAGGTGAGCGCGGCGGTCGTCGGAGGCCCGGCGATCGCATCCCGCGCGAGGGCGCTGAGCGTGGCGGCGATCTCGTCCGGCCTCGTCGTCTGCATGAGCCGCACGACATCGGAAGCGTCCTTGTCGTCGAGCCGGGCCGCGCGACCGCTTGCGACGCGATCGTGGAGCTTGTGAGCCTTTGCGACAAACAGCGCCGCGGGGCCGGCGACCCTTGCTTGTAGCGAGCGCTCGTCTGCTGAGTCCAGCGCCGCGATGGTCATCGTGCTGTTGTCGACCAGTGCTGCCTCGAGTCCGACCGCGCGCCGAGCAACGCGAGCGCCGTGGCCGCCCAGGCGTGCGGCACGCCTGCCGGTGCCCGACGCGGCGCCCTCTGGGACGATGAGATCGACCGGAACCAGGAACTCCTCGCCAGCAGCGAACGCGCTTGCCAGCCAGATGCCCGGCTCGACGTGGCCGCCGGGCTGCTGCTGCAGATGGAACCCTGCGGCGGACATCCCGGCTTCGAGCTCCGGAGCCTCGCCGAGGAGAAGCGGGTCCAGTACGAGATCGCCGTCGGTGGTGTAGGGGGCGATGGCCAGGTCGGCGGTGCCCGTGTGGAGATAGACGGCCTGAGCACCGGCCAGGATGATGGCGTCGCCGTGTGGTGCGAGCACGGTCAGCGCGTCGAGTAGCACTCGCCGGGCAGCTACGTATCGCGCGTCGAGGTCCTGGTGCTGTGAGGCATTGCTCGGGCCGTTCATGTGTCCGCCTGCGAGAGGTGCAGATCGGCGATCGATGGCAACCGCCAGCGCGGCTCGTTCTCCGCCATCCAGGCGATGAGCGCTTCGCCCTCGGCCGGCATCCTGCCTGTACCGGTCAGGCAGTCGACGGCGGCCTGGGAGGGCGCGACGTAGTGAAGGCCCGCATCTTCTGTCCCGCGCTCCCACACGACCGGATCGAACGCTCGCAGTAGGACGACGTTGGCTCCCTCGTCGGCCGGAAGCAACCCGAGCGTCTTGGCCAGCGCCTCGATCTCGTTGCAGTACGCGATGAGCAGTGCCGGCGCAGCGACGGGCGCAAGACGCACTGCGGCGAACGAGCCGGTGACCGCCACCGCTGGCCGGGACAGTTCGGCGAGCTGCGAGAGCGCATCGTTTGCCCCGCCGGGTGCGAGGAAGGTGGACGCGTCGTTGCTCTTGAGCACGTCGTAGGACTCGGCCCACCGTCGCAGCAGCCCGGGCATATCGACGTCCTGCACCCGTCCTCGACGGGTGCGCTCGACGAGCGCGTCTTGGTCCAGCGCGTCGAGCAGCCGCGAGACGTATCCCTGCGTCAGGCCCGTCACGGCTGCGACGTCGGTTACTCCGTAGGGCGGCCGTATGTCGATGAGCAGGCGGATAAGCCTTGCCGCCTTTGGCCCGCGGACCCTCGCCTGGCCACGAGGCACAGGCTGGGGGTTCCTGGCGGCTCCGACGGCACTTATGTAGAGCGCGGGGTTCTCCAGCTTGATTCGCGCGTTACCGGTGAGGTCGATGAAGTTGATGCCCTCCTTGGCGAGCAGCTCTTGACTTCGAGAGCTCATCCACGGAGAGACCGCGAGGATCGGGATGTTGCTGGCCAGCGAGCGGATCACACGCGACAGCCCGCCAGAGAGTTGCTCGACGGCGCGAGGATCAAATGATCGCTTCGTCTCAACCGCGAGGGTCACGTAGGTTCCCCTGGGGTCGCGGAGGTCGATCGCTCCGTCCGCCAGCGAGCGCCCCTCGCCCGAGTTTGCGGCCACCTTGACCCTGTTCGATCGTTCTACAGTCCAGCTCGCCGGGAGCATCTGGCGTAGCTGCACAACAGCCGCGTCGATGAGATCTGTTTGCTCGATGGTCCCGTTTGCCAGCATAGCGAAGTTAGGATATCAGAAAAGATTTCCTGCACCAGCTATTTTGCTGTCCTCGCAAATGTCCTCATCCAGTAAACATACTGGCGCTCCTTACTCGAACAGCCTGCCCTCGACGTCTGGCCAGTACCTGTAGAGAGTCTTGGCCTGGTCGAGCACGAGTTGGGCGAAGTGGTTGATGTCCTGGACGCTTCCTCCCCCAGGCGGCGCAACCGGTGGCTTGTACTCGTGCTCGCGAAGGAGCCGCCTGATCTTGCGGCGAATCGCAGCCTCGGTCGATGCCCGGTCAGCCCAGTCGACGGTCAGGTCTTCCCTGATGCTTTTGACGAGGTCTCGCGCGATTTTGGCGAGCTGCGGGTCGACGTTGGGCGCGTCGGCGCCACCGGCGAGCGCGTCGTAGAAGGCGGCCTCCTCCGCGGTGAGGCCGAGCTGCTCGTGACGGCGGCCGGCTTCGCGCAGGCTCCTGGCGATCTCAACGAGGCGCTGCACGACTTCGGCGCTTGAGATCTGGCGCAGCTCGTAGCGGTGCAGGACGGCGTCCAGCTGCTCTGCGAAGAGCTTTGCCTGTGCCTGGTTGGTGCGGCTTCGGCTCTTGACTTCGTTCTTCAGCAGCTTCTCGAGCAGCCGTATCTGAATGTTTGGATGCTCGGTCTTGGCCGCGATCGAGTCGAGGAACTCCTCGGAGAGGACGGAGATGTCAGGACGGTCTTGATCGGCGAGCGCGAGCGTCTCGATGACCTCGCCGGCGGCGAGCCCCTCGGACATGAACTGTCGCACGGCCTGCTCGGCCTCGGCGCTTGCCTGGGGAACCGGCGTGGCGATCTTGCGCACCTCGCCCGCGAGCTTCTTGAAGAAGGAGATCTCCTCGCGCAGGTCGATCACGGCCTGTTGGGTGCCGATCAGCGTGTACCACTTGGCGAGTGCTGCCTGCTCGTCGAGAAACTCGCGGATGCGCTGCTCGTCGGCCAGCACGTAGTCCCAGCAGTCCAGGATCAGACGGGAAGGGTCCGCCGCGACATTGAGCTCGCCCTTGCGATACCCGGCGGGGTAGAGCATCGCGCAGAGCACCTCGTACTTCTCCCACAGCCCGGCGATCGCCTGCGCGATCGGGATTGCGGGATCTTCCAGCTCAGTTTCATCGTAGGCGCGCAGCGAGGCGCGTAGATCCTCACCGATACCGATGTAGTCGACCACGAGGCCGCCGCTCTTTTCGCGGAAGACCCGGTTTACGCGCGCTATCGCCTGCAGTAGGCCGTGGTCGCGCATCGGCTTGTCGATGTAGAGCGTGTGCAACACCGGAGCGTCGAAGCCCGTCAGCCACATGTCCTTGACGACGACGATCCGGAGTGGGTGGTCGGGGTCGCGGAAGTCCTTCGCGAGCTGAAGGAGCTGCGGCTTTGAGCGGCGGAATAGCGAGATCGGCTTGTCGTCGGTGGCGCTGGCGGAGATCACGCAGTCGACCGTCTCCTCGCCGAAGCGCTCCCGCAGACTCCCGGCGAGCTCGGCCGCAATTCGCCTCGAGTACGCGACGACGAGTGCCTTGCCCGGTAGCGCCTCGCAGCGTGTCGTGAAATGCCGGTGGATGTCGTTCGCCAATGTCTCGATCCGCTCTGGCGATCCGACGACCTTCTCGAGCTTTGCCCAGTTGGTGATGAGCTTGCCTGCGGCCTCCTGCTCCTCAGCTTCGAGGATTTCCCCGACCTGCGCGAGCTGCTCCTGGTCCTCGACGGACAGCGGTATCTGGCGCGACTCGTAGTAGATGGGGACGGTTGCCTGGTCTTCCTGGGCCTGGCGCATTCGGTAGACCGAGATGTAGTCGCCGAACACCAGACGCGTCGAGCGGTCGGCGCCTTCAACGGGGGTGCCGGTGAAGCCGATCCTGGTCGCGTTGGGAAGCGCGCGCGTGATGTTCTGCGCGTAGGCCGCGTACTGCGATCGGTGTGCCTCGTCTGCCATGACGACCACGTTCTGGCGCTCTGAGAGCACCGGCATGGCCTCGTCGTTGGCCGGCGCGAACTTCTGGATCGTCGTGAACACGATGCCGCCGGCGGGGACCTTCAGCAGCTCGTGCAGGCTTTCGCTGCCGCCGGCGATCTCCTGGGCCTGGTGACAGAAGGGCTCCAGGTGGGTAGCGCTGAAGGTTTTCTGGAGCTGGTCGTCGAGGTCGGTGCGATCGGTTACCGCGACGATCGTGGGGTTCGCGAAGCGTGGGTCGTGCCGCAGCTTGTTGGCGAAGAACACCATCGTGTAGCTCTTGCCGGCGCCCTGCGTGTGCCACACGATCCCGCCGCGGCGGTCGCCGCCCATCGCGACAGCGACAGACTCCACTGCGGCGTGGACCGCATCGACCTGGTGGTACTTGGCCATCACCTCCCAGGTCCTGGCGCCGTCGCTCTCGAACAGGACGAAGTCACGGATCAGCTCCAGAAGGTGTGCGGGCGAAAAGACACCCTCGATCATCGTCTGCAGCGGCGAGCGACCACGGGGCTGCCGGTCGGCCGCGCCCATCTCCTTCCATTCAGCGAAGTGCTCTGCAGCGGTGCTCCATGTCCCCACCCGCGCCGACATCAGGTCCGACACGCCGACGATCCCTAGGTAGCGGTATAGGCTGGGGATCGTGTCGGTGTAGTGGTGGATCTGATTGATCGCATCCCGCGCAGACTCTGCGAGTCCGGGCGCCTTCAACTCGAGCTGGCCGAGCGGTAGGCCGTTGACGAACAGCAGGATGTCCGGCCTGCGGTTATGCCCGCCCTCGACGATCGTGAACTGGTTGACCGCGAGCAGTTCGTTGCGCCCGGGGTTCTCGAAGTCGACGAGCTTCGCGCGTTCGGCCTGCTCCACGCCAGCGTCATCGACGTACGGGATCGGTACGCCCGCGGTGAGCAGCTCGTGAAAACCGCGATGATCCTCCATCAGAGAAGGGGAGGTCCCTGTCATCGCAAGCTCGCAAGCTCTTTGGACGGCGTCCGCCGGGAGGTCAGGGTTGATCCTCGCGACGGCCTTGTGCAGTCGGTCGCCCAACACCACATCCGACCAGAGCTTGCGCTCCGCGCCCGCAGTTTGGCCCGGAAGATCACGGCCGTGGACGTGCGTCCAGCCAGCATCGGTCAGCCACTCGAGCGCTGGCTGCTCGACGAGTGCGTCCTCGCTGGCAGACGAGGTCACGGATTCGCCTCCGCGAACTGCGTGACTCCTTGGTCGATCACCGCCTCGGAGTCGCCTGTGGCAGGCACGCGAATCTCACCTGCGACCAGCCTCGGCAGTACGGCATCGCGAATTTCCCGTAGTGCACGGGACTCCATCGTCAGTGCCCGGATCTGCGCGTAGTTGATTCGCGCGAGGTCGCTGAACTCACGGGACGCAGCCGCGGGCGGAATCGCAACCCGGAACGCCCCAGCGTCCTTCCACTCGGCTCGTGGCATCCTGGTTCCCCGCGAGACCGCCGAGCAGTGATCAATGAACGCTTGGGACGCAACGTGACCCAAGAGCACGCCGTAGAGTTCAGGTTCGCGAGCCCGGAGGACCAGGATCTCGGTAGAGCAACGTCCTGAGATCGGCGCGACACCCACCTTGCGAAAGTAGGGTCGCAGCTTCCCGAACAGGATGTCACCCTCGTCGAACGTCGCGGCCTGACCCGTTGGAGCATCATCGGATAGCCAATCGGTGAGCACTGTCGAGCCTCGGGGCATGAGGTCCAATCCGATGTACGGCAGCTCGCTTTCACCCCTAACAAGCTGCCGCTGGCTCACGCCGATATCGGCCAACGCACCCACACTCCAACCGACGGGGACGCGTCCGATCTCGCTCTCGTCGAACTCCTCCACCCCAACGAAGTCGACGAACCGCGCACGGAAGACTGCCGCCACGGTCTCCTCCAGCAGCGAAGCAAGTCGGCGGTTACAGTCGATCTTGTCGTCGAGGGTACGCAGCACGCCCGCGATGCGTGCCTGCTCATCGACCGACGGCAGGCTGAGCGGGAAGCTCCGTACGTCAGCTACGTTCAGATGGACGACCGTCGACCCCTCGGCTAGGGCCAAGAGTGCCCGTTGACTCGACGGCGACTGCAGTGTGTACAGCAGATAGTCCCCGTCAACGACTTCAGGATTCGGCCGGAGCAAAACGGTGCGCTGGCCAAGACATGCGCGTGGGGATCCAGGCACTCGTGCGACAGGACCCACGGGAGCCTCGCGACATAGGATCAGATCCCCTTCACGGGGCGGCGCCCGCTTGATCCATGTTCGGTAGGTGGCTTCATCAACTGGGCGCGCCTGCGTGAAATCTATTCGACCGTCAGCAATCGCCTTAGTGCCGACCGCGTAGGCGTAGACCTGCGTCGACGTCTTGACAGTGTTGTGCGGGCAGTCGACGATCAGCAGGCACGCATCATCTAGGTGGGTGTCAGACCTCATAGCCCACTCTTGCGAGGGCCGCGCGCACGGCGTCGGCCTGTCGCGCGTTCTCGACCATCTCATCCGCGAGCCTGTCAACGAGCGTCGCCATTCTTTCCTCGAATGCAACCTCGTCCTCCTCAGACTCGGGCGCCCCGACGTACCGTCCGGGTGAGAGCGTGAAGCCGACCGCCTCGATTTCCCTTATGTCGCTTCCCCGGCAAAAGCCCGGCTCGTCGGCGTAGTCATCGCCGGTCGAGCCGCGCCACGCGTGGTAGGTCGACGCGATCTGCTCGATCTCCTTCTTGGTCAGCTCTATCTGTGTGCGGCTGATCTTGCTGCCCATCTTACGAGCGTCGATGAACAACGTCTCTTCGCGACGGTCGCGCTCGCTGGAGGAGGACTTGTCGCGATCGAAGAACCACAGGCACACGGGAATTCCCGTCGTGTAGAAGAGCTGTGCTGGCAGCGCCACGATGCAATCGACGACGTCAGCTCTGATCAGATTCTCGCGGATCTTGCCCTCGCCTCCGCTCATCGTTGTGAGCGAGCCGTTCGCCATCACGAAGCCGGCACGGCCTCTGGGCGCGAGGTGGTGCAGGAAGTGCTGTATCCAAGCGTAGTTGGCGTTACCGGTGGGCGGGACGCCGTGTCCCCACCGGACGTCGTCGAGAACTGCGGGGGTCGACCACTCCTTCTGGTTGAAGGGCGGATTTGCCATCACGAAGTCGGCCTTCAACCGTGGGAAGGCGTCGTCCAGTAGCGAGCCGCTCTCGGTGTACTGCACGTCGCCTGAGAGGCCGTGGATCGCGAGGTTCATGCGGCCGATCCGCCACGTCGCCTGGTTGCGCTCCTGGCCGTATACCGAGATCTTCTCGGGACGCCCTCCGTGGGCCTCGACGAAGTTCGCCGACTGCACGAACAGCCCGCACGATCCGCACGCGGGATCGAAGATCCTGCCCTCATACGGCTCGAGCATCTCGACGAGCAGCCGGGCGACCGGCGCGGGCGTGAAGTACTCGCCGCCTCGGTGCCCCTCGGCGCGTGCGAACTCCTTGATGAAGTACTCGTAGGTGCGCCCGAGGATGTCGCGTGCTTCGCTCGGGTCTTGGCCGAAGCCGATCTTTGCGATCGTCTCCACGAGCGAGCCGAGCAGCTCTGCTGACAGCGGTGCGCGCGAGTAGACGCGAGGCAGCATCCGGCGCAGCTCGCGATTCTCACCTTCGATTGCGCTGAGCGCGTCGTCGATGCGCTTGGCGATGTCAGGGCTGGAGGCCGACGTGAGGATTGCCGGCCAACGGGCCTGCTCGGGTACCCAGAACACCTGCTTTTCCGCGTATGCGTCGCGATCGTCAAGTTCTTCTGCCCGCGCAAGCGGGTCTGCGACGTACTCCTTGCTCTTCGCGTCGGAGAGTGCGGCCTCAAGCGCACCGCGGCGCTGTTCGAAGGCGTCGGAGATGTACTTGAGGAAGATCAGACCGAGGACGAGGTGCTTGTACTCCGCCGACTCGACCGAGCCGCGGAGCTTGTTCGCCGCCTCGAACAGCGCATGGCCGTTGGGTTGTCCGTTGTCATCCCCTTTCGCCACGCTCGAAACGTATCCGGTTGCGCGCGAAGCCGTCGGAGCTCGTTGGGAAGTGTGTTGGGCCGTCGGCGGAACGTCAGGCAGGCTCGGACCCAGAGTGATCTCCGCTCCCAAACGCCCGTTCGACGAACGCCGCTCCGTTGGAGGGGTCGGGCGCGTAGTGGCGGTAGATCTCGGTGGTCTTTGCGTCGACGTGGCCCATCCACTCCTGAATCGCGCGGAGCGGGGCGCCGGCGGCAGCCATCTGCGTGCCGAAGGTGTGGCGGAGCTCGTGGAAGGTGATCTCGTGTACGCCTGCCTCGGCGAGCGCATCCTTGAAGCGCTTGCGCATCTTGGAAGGGTCGAGGACGTGTCCCGTGTCGGGGTGGCAGAAGACGAGATCCCTGTCTGCGGGAAAGCGGGAGCGTCGGCGCAGGTCTTCGAGCTCGCGGGCGAGCCGTGCGGCCATCGGGACCGAGCGGCCTTCGTGGGACTTCGGGGTGTCCATCTGCCCGCGCGTGAAGTTGTCCGCCACGCGCACGCGCGCGACCTGCCAGTCGATGTCGAGCCACTTCAGAGCGAGTAGCTCGCCCTGGCGCAGCCCGGTGAGCGCGGCCGCCAGGTACAGCGCCCGCTCGACGCCGCCGAGGGTGTCCTCCGGCACCGCGTCGATCAGCTTGTCGAGTTCGGCTGGCTGTAGGAATCGGACGCGTTGGTGGGGAGAGCGGTTCTTCTTGGGACGGTCGACGTAGGCGACCGGGTTGCTTTGTGCCCAGCCGCGCTTGATCGCGAACGCGAACACGCCGTGGAGGAAGTTCAGGTGGTTCTGGACGGTCTTTGAAGACAGGCCGTCGTTACGCTTGCGCTTGAGGTACTGCGCCACCTGGGCTGGCTCGATCTTGTCGATCGGGCGCTCGCCGAAGAAAGGTACGAGATGACGGCGCAGATGTCCGCGGTAATCCTGGATCGTGGAGCGCTTACGCTCCATCACATGCTCCAGATGATCGACGTAGGCACCGCCGGCCTCCTCCAATGTGCGCCGGGCGGCCGTGGACACGATTACATCGCGCTCGATGCGCTTGCGTAGCTCCTTCTCGGCTTGCGCGCGTGTGAGTCCGTCCGCGGTGCCCGGGGTGCGCTTGGCGGCGATCTTGCGCTTGACGCGCGTGGCGCCGGACCACCACGAGCCGTACCAGCTCACCTGCCCAGCGGCGTCGGCTCGCTCGAAGAGACGACCGCTGCCGTAGGAGCGCCTACTCATCGCCGGCGACCCCCGTGTCGGTGTCCGATGTCGTGTGGGGCATCAGCCGTCGACTTGCTCGGCGAGCCACTGTTCGAGCATCGCGCGGGTGAAGCGGATGTGCCGTCCGACGCGCAGGCACGGTATCCGGTGGGCGCGCACGGCTTCGTAGATCCAGCTCGGCTTCACGGACAGCAGCGCGGCCGCTTCGTGCGGACACAGCAGCGGCCCTTCGACCAGTGTCGACTCGGTGACGGCGACGGTTGTGGGTTCTGTACCGCTCATCCCCGTTAATGACCCCAAGCGGCCGGAAACGGCCAACGAGTTGGATCTGAAGGGGTAGCGAGCGGGATACGCGAGGCCCGTTGCGGGCGGAGCCACCGACCCTCCTGCTGGGTGCCTGCCGGGGCATTCCGTGGCGCCTATATCGCTATGAGCCCAAGTTCATCCAGACGCCTGACCGCGCGAGACGCCCAAGCTGACTCGCCGGAGATGCGCACGATGCCGTCCTGATCGAGCCTCGCGAGCGCGTCGCCGATGTCGAGCGCCGCGATGTTCGAGATCTCGACCTCCAGCTCTGCGCGCGACCAGCGGTGCTCGTGATCGTCGCGGAGGAACTGCAGGATGATCGCTCGTTCGACCCGCGGGTCGCCCTCGCCCAGAACTTGGCTAGGTTGATCTTGCATGGAAGGGTCACTCCTTCTTTGCCGGGCCCCGGGCAGCTTCAACTGCGCCGGGGCCACTTAGTTTTGTGGTGTCTGCCGCGGTGGTCTGAACCGAACCGAACGCGCCTCTATCGCACGGTAAAATGTAGCACGTAGAGTGCTATAGCCCTGTGGATAGGCTCCCGCCCATGAGCCCCGAGCAGCAGTTCGGCGCCAATCTCGCTCGTGCCCGGGAGAGAGGCGGCCTCAGCCAATCCGACCTCGCGCGCAGGGTTGACGTGTTGTACACGTACATCTCTCGACTCGAGACCGGCAAAGCCACCCCTTCCTTCGGTCTGATCGTGCGCTTGGCGAAGGCACTCGACGTTCCGCCCTCGGAGCTGTTTGCCGGCGTCAAATAGCGTTGACGCCTTCTGGGGGGCCCCCGTCAGCGTCAACGATCGACGTCGCGGTTGGCGATCGAGCGGTCGTGATTGCGGCTGGAGCGCATGAGGATGGCCGGGACGCGGAGGATTCGCAGCGGCCCGAGGTCGTAGCTGGGGCCGAACGCGGGGTCATAGGACTCATAGGCGAGGGAGGGTGTCTGTGCTCGGCTGGTGCCCATCCTGCGTGCGAGTTGCATGACGCGGTCGGCGTCTTGCCCTTGAGCGCCGAGCTCGTCGCGGGCGAGGAACCAGTCGGTGCCCTGGCGGGCGCGGGTCGCCTCGACGTAGGCGCTCTCCTTGCTCGTTTGCCAGCCGCCGGTCACCACGACGGTCCGCTCGACCGTTGCGCCCTGCTGGCGGTAGACGTGTTGGGCGTAGCCGAGCCGCAGCGAGTCGATGTCCTCGCCGGCGAGGCGCACCGAACGGCCTGAGCCGTCCAGCTCAACTGTCAGGCCGCCGTGCTCGCTTACGCGTGTGACCTGACCGCGGGTTCCGTTCTCCACCCGTTGCTGCCCCGCTGAGCGGTGTTGGGATGTGAAGGCGACGATGTCGCCTTCACGCAGCCCGTAGTGGGTGTCTCCGAGTGGGATCTCACGGTGGCCGAGTTCGCCGCGCTCAGCGCGGAGGTGCTGGGCGCGAGCGTTGAGTCGGTCGATCTCCTTGTTGGAGGCGTCGGCGATCAACGCGACCTGGCGCATGCCGTGCTTGTCGACGAGTTTCATCCAGCGCTGGATGGCCGCCTCGCCGGCTTCGTCGCGGTTGTTCGAGAAGTGAAGCTGGGCGCGGTTGAAGTAGTGCGCCATCGCGCGCTTCGGTTCTCCAGCTCGGAGCGCGGCCCATGCCCTGCGCTCGTCGGGGTCCTGGGTGCGGCGGATGTCGGTGAGCTCTGCGGTTGGGGTATGGGTGGCGAGCCGGTCGAACATCCCGCCCGGCCCGATCGAGGGGAGCTGCTTGCCGTCACCGACGGCGATCAGCTTTGCTCCGGAGCGCTCGACCAGCTCGGTGAGGGCATCCATGCGCTTGTGGTCCACCATCCCGGCCTCGTCGAGGAAGACCGTCGTGGGCCGGCCGATCTCGACGGTCCCCGTCTTGGCGCGGGCGACCAGCGAGTCGAGCGTCAGCGTCCGGCCGGTGAGGGCTGGGCTGTCGGCTCCGAGCCGCTCAGCGGTGGACCCGGACACGGCGATCCCGATCGTCTGGCGCCCGGCGTGCTGCTCAGCGCGGGCGGCAGCGTCGATCACCACGCCCTTCCCGGTCCCTGCCGGGCCGACGAGCACCGCGGCACGCTCGGGACCCGTGAGGACTCGCAGCGCGTGATTCTGCTCCGGACTCAATGGTCCCCCGATGCGCTCGGAGACCACACGCACAGCGCTTGCGCGAGCGTGCTCGCCGATGTCCCGGCCCGCTGGCTGGGCGAGCAGCTCAGCACGGCGCTCGATGGCCTGCTCCTGAGCGCGCACGGCGAGTGTCGTCATCCGTCCACCCTCCAGGGTGAGTACCCGCCGGTCACGGACCATCTCCCGAGCGACCGCGAGCGCGTGCTTAGGTGGCAGCTCCCCGGCTGTTTGCTCCAACGCGACCGCGTGCAGATCACGCGCCTGGAAGACGGCGTGCTGCTCGGTCAGCCTGGCCTCGATGCGATCCTCGACGTGGCGCTCGACCCTGGGCCGTTCGGGCGCTCCGATCAAACGCACGGCCTCGTCGGGCCCGAACCCGTGGCGACGGCCCGTCTCGCTCCACACCCGCTGCAGGTCCCCGCGGGTCGTCAGCTCCTTGGCGCGGCGGTTCTCGAGCGCCAGGTTGCGCAGCTCCCCGCGCTCCGGCGCCCGGCCATGGCGAGCACGGAAACGCTCCGCTGCTCGGGCGACCTCTCGGCTGCGCCCTGAGAACTCCTGGATCAGCTCACGCGGCACCCCAGCGATCTCGAAGTACCGGCTGTCCTTACCCGTCCCGCGCTCGATCTCATAGCCCTCCCCGGCCAGCTCCTCGGCGAGCGATGAGCGGTAGAACGCCCCCAGCTCGCGGGCCGAGCGGAAGATCGGCCGCGAAGCAACCGCGACGATCCGCTCATCCTCCCTCACCGCGCCGCTGATCACGACGTGACTGTGCAATTGCGGATCGGGGGCCTGCGCCCCGCTGACTCCCCTGGCGGTCGTGTGCCGGTACTCCGCGGCGATGACATCCTTGGCGTGCTCCTCCACCACCTGGCCGCCGTAGCGGCGACGCACCACCGGCACCTGCTCGCGCATATAGCTGACCGTGCTCTCCACGGCCCTGGCGTGCGCGGCCTCGATCTGCTCGCGCTGCCACGGGTCGCCGAGTGCCCACACCGTCGAGACGGACTTCGGAGCGCTGAACGTCACGTCGATCCCGCCACCCCTGCCGCCACCGGCGCCCTCGGGTCGCAGCCACCTGCCGGTGCCCGGGTGGCGACCATCCATCAACGCGACGAAGTCCGCACCATCGACCGCCTCGCCCGCCTGCACCCCGAGCCTGGTCAGCGTCTCCTCATCGGAAAGCCAACGGCCCGGCGCCTGGGTCATCTCGCCGTCCGGGGTCAGGTAGTAGTCCCCGCGCTCGGGCGCGACCGTCTTGCTCTCCAGGTAGCGGGCGTAGCCGCCGCCTCCGGACGCAGGGATGCTTGCTGCCGTCATCACATGGGTGATGACCCTGAGCGCCCCAAAACGGCCAACGAATTGCACAGCGCTCACACAGCCAACGCACACCCGTGCATCTGGTCTGTCAAGGTTGTTAGGGGTCGCGCGGGCGCCGGCACGGGCAACAGCCTTGTGGTCCGACGGCCGGCGGCGCGACGTGCCTGGGGCCGCCGACCGGTTAGGCGGCGGGTTGCAGTTCGACCTGCGGGTCGTTCTCCGCGGCCGCTTGCTTCTCGGCGATCGTCTCGACGGCGATCTCGACGAGTTTCATGATCTCGTCTGCCGCTTCGGCGCCGCAGATCTCGCCCAGCTCATCGGTGAGGATCGCCCGGCGCGGGGGGTCGGCGTCGATCCACCGTGCCGATGCGCCGCCGACCAGGACGAACGGGACGAGCCACTCGTTGTCCTCTTCGCCCTGGGCGAGCCCGAGGCGCAGAGCGACGCCGAGAGCGACGGCAGCCAGGCGGGCGACGTTGCGGTCGTCGCCTTTCTCGGAGAGCGCGGGGAGCGCTCCGGAGAGCTCGTGGACGAGGTCCTCGTCGCCCCCAACAAGATGGGCCGACACGTCGAGCAGTTGCTCGAGCGTCTGCTCGTCGAGGCGTCCACGGTGCGCGGCGCTGTGCAATGCGCCCGCGAGGCTCTGGGCAAGCTGCTCGGTGGGCTCGCCGGCGAGCAGCTGGGCGGCGCGCAGATACAGCTTCGCGCCGGCCGCAAACCGGCCCGCGTCGAACTGCAGTCTCGCGCGGCCCTTGAGAACACGTCCCCGCAGGTCGCGGTCTTTCAGTGTCTTCGCGAGCTCCTCCGCGCACTCGAGGCTTGCAGCGGCGCCGGCGGCGTCGTCCTGGCTCTCGGCGTTGAGCGCAAGCAGCACGAGGGTGTCGCCCTCAGCTCGTGCGTCCTGTAGGTCGCGCGCGATCGACAGCGCGCTGTTGAGGTGCCCGCCGGCGGCCTCGTAGTTGTGTTTGCGCCGGTGGATCTCGCCGAGGTTCATGTGCGCCTGCTGCGTGAGCGCGCCGTCTTTCATGCCGGTGGCGATCTGCAGGCAAGCGGTCAGGTCTGCGAGCGCGCTCGGCAGGTTCGCGAGGGCCGCGTTGGCCGAGGCTCGGTCGTTACGGATGAAGAACGCCTGTCGGCGGTCCGCGCGGCGGGCGAATACGCGCAGCGCGATCGTGAAGAAATCGAGCGCAGCGGGGGTCTGGGAGGTGTGGTTGAGCGTCGCCCCGATTTCCGCGGCACGCCATGCCCAGCTCTCGGGGGGTTCGTGCTCGCGGCGCAGATCGAGCTCCTGCTTCAAGATGGCGGGCGCCTGCCCGGCGGTCGCCAGTGATTCCAGTGCCCCGAGGCCAGCCTGAGCGAGCGCGTCGGCGCGCCCGGACGGCTCGGCGGCGAGGTTCGCGGCCTCCAGCAGCCGCGCCACGGCGGCTTCGGGCTTGTCGAGTGCCGCGAGCTCGGCGGCGAGGTTGGCGAGCTGCTGGGCTCGCCAGTGATCGGTGCCACCCGGCATCGCCAACGCGCGCTCGGTCAGTTCGCGCGCTCGCTCGGCGTTGCCGGCCTGCATCAGTGACCCGCCCGCGTCCCCGAGGGCGATCGCGGCCTGCTGTTGGTCTTCGAGCTCCGTGGCGTCCTCGGCGACGCGCAGGAACAGCTCGGCGGCAAGGTCATATTCGCCGAGGTGGACGTGGGAGAGCGCGAGCGCCTGGCGCTGGATTCGCCTCTGAGTGAGGTCGCCGATGCCCTCGGCGAGCTCGAGCGCCTTCTCATACCAGCGTCTTGCGCGCGCGGGTTCACCGAGGTCGTGCGCGACGGCGCCGAGGTTCTGGGTCGCAGTGATGATGCGCGGCGTAGCTCCCGCGCGTCGGGCACAGCGCAGGGCCTCCCGGTACTCGTCCTGCGCGGTCTGCAGGTCACCGCGGGCGACCGCGACGCTGCCGCGGTGCCCGTGCAGGCTGCTGCGTAGATCGGGGTCGCGGAGGTGGCTCATCACCTCCTGCAGATCGTCGAGGAGCCGGTCGGCGAGGTCGAGCTTCTCTTGGCCAAGGAAGACGTTGACGAGGTTGAACAGCACCTGCAGCCCACCGTGCCAGTCGCCGAGGTCGCTCTTCAGCTCGAGGCTGCGGTTGAACTTCTCGCGGGCGGCGGCGTGGTCGCCGTCGAGCAGATCCTGGATGCCCAGGTTCTGCAGCGCGGTGCTCTCGAGATCGCCGTCGCCCAGCGCCTTGCCGAGCTGGCGCATCCGCTCGAACTCAGCGCGCGCCTCGGCACTCGAGGAACGTTCCGAGAGAGCGAGCCCGCGCAGGTTGCAGATCCATCCCTGCCACCGGTCGTCGATCGCCTCCGCAGGGATGACGCGCTCAATCTCGCCGACCAGCTTTAGGGCGAGCCACGACAGGCCGACGTCGTTTGAGCCCTGCGCGACCCACCAGAGCTCTTCGAGCGCACCGGCCACGTCACCGTCATGAACGCGCTGCGCAGCCTGCACGAGGAGGTCAGGGATCGTGATCATGGCGCCGTCCTGCCCGGCACTAACCTGCATCCCGGCGAAGTCGTCCTCGGTGGGGCCGCTGGTGCCTGCGGCGGCCAGGGCTTGCCGGCGCTGGAGCATCCGCTCGCGCCACGTCCTGAGCGCCAGGGTGCGAAGTGCACTGGCCACGCGCGTCTTCAGCTCGCCGGGAGAGGAGAAGTTGACAGTGGTGTTCCCTTCGCCGCGGATGCGCTTGATCAGGCGTTCGAGCTCGGCGTCACGCGCGACGCCGGTCTTGAGCATCACGAAGACGGGAACGCCTGCGTCCTGGGCGGCCTTCAACTCGCTGCGGGTGACCGGAGTGATCTCGTCCTCCAGGATCAAGACGAGACCATCTGAGGTGCCCGCCTGGCGGACGCACTCGGGCTCTGAACAGTACGGGCCCGCCGCGGCGCTTTCCTCCCAAGTCCAGGCACGCCACGGGAGGCCCTCCTCGATTCCCTCCGCAGCGGCCCAGCGCTCGGCCTTCAGCGCGCCGCCGCTCATCTTCGAGGACACGAAGATCTTCCCGTCTTCGGGTGGGCGCGCGTAGATCAGGTTCCTGGGATCGGAGGGATCGAAGTCCATCAGCTCAGGATGGCGCTCACCGCGGACCGCACCGGCGCGGATCGTCTCAGCAAGAAGCGGATTCGGGGGTCGGCGTCTCCGCCCAATGGGTCATTACGCATCGGCCTTCAAGCTGACGCCCACCGACCCCGCGTGACCCGAGCCCAGATCGGTCTCCCGTTCTCGTAATGTCGTGCCGGTGAGCGCCGTGGACCCCGACACCCAGCTGCTCTTCGAACGCATCTACGAGCACCGGCACGAAACCGGCGAGTGGCCCAACCTCGAACTGCTCCAGCGCCAACTCGCGGAGGAACGCAAGAGTGTCAGCGTGCGGGCCCTGGTTATGAACGCTGCCCCATATGCAGGGTTCCGCGGTAACGACAACGTTGGCCTCACGCTGCAAGGTCTCGCCGCCGTACCCGCCGCCCGCCCTCTGCTCGAGGCGTATCTGCGCGTGCTTCACGCGATCATCGAGCGCTACTCCGACACGACTCAGGCAGCTCGCTTCGCGCGCTCGGACCTGGCTGCGCTCGGTATCGCGGGGCAGCTCGAGCAGGAGCTCTCGGAGTTGATCCGCGACGATGGCTTCGCGCTTGGCTCAGGAGGCGGAGAGGACGACTCTTGGTCGTATGAGATCTCCGATCGGGTCATGGCGGCGAGCGATGCCGGCACCGTCGATGAGCTTGTGGCGATACGTACCGGCGCGCCGGCGCCCGCGGCCCCTGACAGCGATACCGATCGCCCGGATCCACTGAGCGGTACTCAAGGCGTCCCGACAGTAGATGCAGATAGGCCCATTCGCGGCGAGCGGGAAGACCTGCTCGATCGCCAGCCGCTCGCCGCGATCATCGCCCGTCAGGCAAGCGGACAGCTCGGCGACGGATTTGTAATGGGCATCACCGGACCGTGGGGAAGCGGCAGAGACGTCTCTCCTGAACCTGATGGGCGCAGCGATCGAAGGAGCAGACACGGGGTACATCGTGCGCTTTGACCCGTGGCTTTTTTCCAGCTCAGAGGAACTCGTGCTCCGCTTCCTACGAGAGCTTCAAGCGCAACTGCGCGGCGAGCGGCAGCTAGCGAAGGCCGCCGCACGAATCGGCGAATACGCGGAGATCCTTGCCCCGGTCAGCGCCCTCGCCGGCATGCCGTGGCTCGCGGTGCCACTCACCATCCCCGGCCGGATGATTCGTCGCCTAACGAAGAGACAGGGCGCCGTGTCAGCCCAAGCACAGCGCAGACAGGTAGCCGACGCTCTGCGCGCGCTGGATCGGCGCTTGGTCGTGATCATCGACGACCTCGACCGGCTGACGCGGGCGGAGATCCGCGACGTCATGCGCCTCGTGAAGCTTGTCGGCGACTTCCCCAATACGACCTACGTGCTCGCGTACGACCCGGCCCGGGTAGCTCATGCCCTCGCCGACGACGACGACGAAGACGGTCACGAATTTCTCGAGAAGATCGTGCAGCTCACCCACGACGTCCCGCCGATCAACGCCCGCCAGCTGACGCATGTCCTCGGCGAGTCGATCAACTCGGCGATTGGGGACCTAGCGCGATACCACTTCAATCAGGCTCACTACTCGAACCTGTTCGCTCACTGTCGCCACCTATTCGACAACGTTCGAGACGTGCGCAGGTTCACGAACGTACTGCCAGGCACGCTCGCGCTGATCGGCCAGGAGGTCGAGCTGGCCGATGTGCTCACCCTCGAGGCCTTGAGAGTCCGGCTGCCCAGCACCTTCGGCCTGATCTACGCGGGCCGGAAGGCGCTCACCGAGCCTGGGGACGCCAGCTTCATGACCGCGGCAGGACGGCCGGCTGCACAAGAGCAAGTGCTCGCGATCGTGCGCAGCGCCGGCCGATTCGAGGTCGAGGTGAGCGAGATCATCGGGCGGCTGTTCCCAGCCGCGGCCGGGTACCTCGGCGGCACAGCCTACGGCAGCAGCTGGCAGGCAACCTGGCGACGAGAGCGCCGAGTCGCACACGCGGAGGTGTTCGACATCTATCTCGCCAAGGCGCTGCCGCCAGGCGTGCTGTCGGTCGCGCTCGTCGAGAGCGCGTTGGAGAACCTCGAGGACGAGAGCGCACTCGTCACGATCCTCGCAGGCCTCGACGACGAGAGCCTCGAGCTGCTGCTCGACCGACTTGAGCACTACGAGGACGACTTCCCGTCCACGAACCCTGCGATTCCGGTCGCGGCCCTGTTCAACATCCAGGAGCGCCTCGCGAGACCGAAGCGCCACGGGCTCGACCTCGGCGCGGGGCACCGTGTCCCCCGCATCGTGCTTCGCCTGCTGCGCAAGCTGGACGCCGCCGAGACGCTGCGAGTCGTCAACGAGGCGCTCCCAGAGATCCGCTCGTTCAGCGACAAGGGACGCCTGATTCGGATGGTTGGATACCGCGAGGGCTCCGGGCACGAACTGATCGACGAAGCCGCTGCGGCACAACTGGAAGCAGCGTTTCTCGATCGTCTCCTGGAGGCCGACGCCAGCGAGCTTCTCCGGGAGCGCGAGCTGATCGGGATGCTCCTGCGGGCGCACTCTGAGCGCCCAGAACAGACACAAAAGCGGGTGCAGGAGCTGATCGACTCCGATGAGTTCGCACTCGGCCTGCTTCGCGCAGCGCTGCGCGAAACGCTGACCCAGGAGTTGGGCGACGCAGCAGTGCAACGCTCGTTCGACCTGGACTGGAACTCGCTCACGGTGCTTATTCCCGCGCCGATCCTCGCCGAGCGCGTAGCCCAGCTCGTCGCAACCGTCGACTGGGAGCAGCTCGAAGAAACCACACGGCTCGCGCTGACGCAGGCGCTCGAACGAAGTCAAGCTGATTTAGGTGCGAGGTAGTGCTCGGACGCTCGATGGCGCCCGCGCGCGACGCGGGGAGGAAATCGAGACGATGAGTAGCCTCAGAGCCGCGACGGACGACGCTGACAAACGGCTCCGCGACGTTGCCAGCGACTAAGGGGGCGAGAGCTGTCGCCTCAGCTCTTTTCGCGGACGTGAGCGGCCGTGGATGACCAAAAGTCGAGTGTGTTTCGCCGCTTTGCCTGAACGCTAGTGGCGGACGCATCGCGACCGTAGCTCTCGAAGGCTGACCGAACGTCGTTTTCAGTCAGCCGGCCCATTAGGAACGCTCGCGTCGCCCAGCTAACGACCCACCTCTCCTCCTGCCCGAGGTTCTTGAGTGGGACCCTCGCCGACGTTACGTCGACCTGCTTCAACGTGTCCCAGCTCGTCCAGTCTCCGTCCTCGAACTGCGTCTGGACATCACCCTGGAGCCAATCCACGAGGGCTTGATCAATTACTGCCCCGCTCCAGTCGAACAGGCCCTCCATCCGCACAGCGGTCACAAGCGCCGCACCGACGAGCCCAACGGAGGGTGCCGGACGAGTCTCGGGCGCGACCAGATCGTCGGCACGGACAACGTCGAGCTCTCCGACAGTGATCGCTCCGCGCAGCGGCAGGCCTAACTCAAATCCGGCGATGAGAAGCTCGCTCACCGCCGTGACGACGCGGCCGGCTTCGAACGGCTGGTCGTTGTAGGAGAACACCACGATGCTGTCGCTCGCGATCATCAAGTTCACGTAGGCGACGTGCGTCACCTCGTCCTCGCGGAACACCGGTTCCTCGTCCCATTTCCGGTGGTCGTCCGGGTAGATCGCGAGCGCCGTGTGTTTATTCGCCGCCTCCAAGAGCTTCTGGTAAAGGGCGACTAGCTGCTCCTGTGAAACGCGCTCGACCAGCTGGCTGAAGCCGAGCACGTCGAGGAACGCCACTACTCGTCTGCTCATCGGCCGATTGTGTCGGACCACGGTGGGCGAGCAGTGTGCTCAGGGGCCACGCACCGCATTGTGCCGTCTCTTTGCTCCCGTGAGTCAGACCGCCCACGCTCACCGGCGTGGGCGGTTTCGTGGGCGGTGGTGCGCTAGATCGGTGTCCCGGCGCCTGAGGGTACTCCGCGGCCGCGGCGGCGAGATTCCTGATGCCGGAGCCAATCCCCGCGCCCTAGGCCCATCGGCGCCCCCTCCAACAACAAACCACAACTCGATCGGGGAGGCAGGATCTGAACCTGCGACCGCCTAGCGCTCCGCCCACGAAGTGCGAGGCAAGGGCAACGCCGGGCCCTTGCATGAGCGCAAACGGAACCCCATTGGAACTTTGGCGAGCCGCCCGCGCCCGCAGCTGAACGAAAAAAGACCCCGATTACCAGGGCCTTCCTCCATAGCGGGGGCGGGATTCGAACCCGCGACCTTCGGGTTATGAGCCCGACGAGCTACCAGACTGCTCCACCCCGCGGCGGTCACTCGACTTTAGCAAGCATTCCAAGCCCTCGACCCTCTCAACCCCGGCCCCAGCCCCCACCTCCTCCAACCGCAACCCTCCGTACCCGCCCAGCCCCTCCCACACCACCCAACCGCAACCTCCCGCCCCGCCCCCGGTCTACGCCGCCAAGTCCCCTACTATCCCCGCCCATGCGCGTAGCCGTGGTGGACATCGGCACCAACTCGACTCGCCTGCTGGTGGCCGACGTGGAGCCCAGCGACGGGTCGGTGACCGAGCTGCTGCGACAATCCCGCGTCACCCGTCTCGGCGCCGGCGTGGACTCGGCCGGCGGTCTATCGCGGGAAGCGATGGAGCGCACCTGCGCGGTGCTCGCCGACTATCGCGTGCTGATCGACCAACATGGCTGCGACGCCAACCTTGCGGTGCTCACCTCGGCCGTACGGGACGCCTCTGACGGCGCCGCCTTCACCGAACGTGTGCGCCGCGACTTCCAGCTCGATGCGCGCACCCTCTCAGGCGACGAAGAGGCACAGCTCACTTTCCTCGGAGCGATGAGCGACCGCGAATCCTCGCCCGAGCCTACGGTGGTGATCGACATCGGGGGTGGCTCCACCGAGTTTGTCGTCGGACACAACCACACCGCGGGCTTCCACGTCTCCCTGCAGGCGGGCGTGGTGCGCATGAGCGAACGCCATATCCACACCGACCCGCCCGCCCCCACCGAGCTGCAGAACCTCGCGCTCGACACTCGATCGATCTTCCTCGACGGCATTCCCCCGGAGGAGCGCGCCCAGGTGATACATGGGATTGCCGTGGCCGGCACCGCCACATCGGCTGCCGCCATCGACCAGGAGCTCGACCCCTATGACTCCGCGCGCGTGCATCGCCACCAGCTGCTGCTCGCCACCGTCGAACTGCTGCTCGCCCGCCTTGCCGACATGACCGAAGCCCAGCGCCGCCAAGTGGTTGGTCTGCACCCCGACCGTGCCCCCACGATCGTCGCCGGGATGATCCTGCTCGGCGAGGCGATGCGCGCGTTTGAGCTTGATCGCGTGGAGGTGTCCGAGCACGACATCCTCCGCGGCGGCGCCCTGCGGCTGGCTGGGCTGGATTAGCGCCTGCCTCGGACCGGTTTGAACGCCTCCAGCGAGTCTCCAACAGCTCGCCAAGCGTCCTCGATGGCTCTCACGCCACTCCCGAAGCAAGCTCGACCAGCCGGAATCGGCCCGCAAAGCCTTCCAAAGAGTGGCGCAAAATGGCTGATCTGAAATCTTTTAGGGCTAGGCTTGCAATGGATTCCGATATCCGATACACTGTTTTGCGAGGAGGTGTAAGGCGCTGTGTCTTATGCTCCTCGGCCGGTCCATAGACCTGGGCGAATATGCCGAGCGATCGGCATTCCCGCCGCCCGGGTCACCCTACCCCCGAGGCCTCTGAGGAACGTACCCCTGCCTGTCCCTCGAGGCCTACAAGAGGAAGCCGCCCCCTGCCGGGCGGCTTCCTCGCTTTAAGCACCTGCCTCAAGAGCCCTACCACTTTACAAAATGAAGTGTTTAGGGGCCCAAAAGTAAATACACAACCCGGGCACTACGGACCCTCGCTGGCGCCCTCCGTACACAATCTGGGCACTACGGACCCTCGCTGGCGCCCTCCGTACACAATCTGGGCACTACGGACCCTCGCTGGCGCCCTCCGTACACAATCTGGGCACTACGGACCCTCGCTGGCGCCCTCCGTACACAACCCCGCCCTCCAACCCTCTGGCTCTCCGACCTCTGACTTTCCGACCCTCTGGCACTCCGACCCTCTGGCTCTCCGGCCGCACTGGAGCCCTACGCCAGGTTGGACCTGCGCGGATAGGCCACGGAGGGGTCGGTCAACACGTTCACCAGCGCCGGCCTCCCCGCCCCCAAAGCCCGCTCCAGTGCGCCGCGCAGTTGCTCCGGGCGCTCCACCAACTCGCCCTCGCAGCCCAACGCCTGCGCCACCAGGTCGTAGCGGGTGCCAGCCCGAAGGTCAGCCGCCACCGAGTAGCCGTACAGAAACTCCATCGGGTGCTTCTCAAGGCCCCACACCCCGTTATTGCCCATCACCCCCACCACGTTCACGCCGTGGCGCACGAGCGTGTCCAGCTCCATCCCCGCGAAGCCAAACGCCCCATCCCCCAGCAACACGACAACCTGGCGCTCGGGCCGAGCGAGCTTCGCCGCCAGCGCATATCCCAACCCGGCTCCCAGGCACCCGAACGGCCCTGGGTCAAGCCAGCAGCCAGGCTCGAAGCTGTCGACCACCCGACCGGCGTAGGAGACGAAGTCGCCGCCATCGCCGATCACGATCGCGTCGCGGTCCAACACCTCGCGCAACTCGCCGTACACCCGCAGCGGATGCAGCGGCGCCCTGGGGTCCTGCAGCTCCACCCGCTCACCCTCGCGCAGCTCCGACTCGGCGGCGCGTAGCTGCGCCACCCAGGCGCCACTCGCGCGCACTCCTCCTGCTCCTCCCTTGGCGACGCATTCGTTCGCCGCCACTAGCAGGTGGTCCAAGGTGGAGCCCAGCGAGCCATACAGCTCCACCGCCGGCTCCCGCGGATGCCGACGCAGTGGCGCGGCCACGTCGATCGCCACGATCTCCGTCTGCTCGCCAAATGCTCCCCCAAAGCCCAGCCGGAAGTCCATCGGCACTCCCACCATCAGTGCCACGTCAGCCTCCCGCAGGGCACGGCTGCGCGTGCGCGAGAAATAAAGCTCGTGGTCAGCGGCAATACAACCCCGCGCGAGGCCGTTGAGGAACACCGGAATACGCAAAGCCTCCGCGAGCTCTCGCAACGCGGTCTCCCCATGACCCCAGTAGAGATCGGTGCCGGCCATGATCACCGGGCGCTCGGCACCTGCCAGCAGCCGCCCCGCCGCCTCCACCACCGCGGCACCCGGCCCAGAGGAGGCTTCCGTGGCGGCCACGCCCTGCTGCCCCGCCGCGTGCGTGCTGTTTGCCTGTACCTCCCCTCCCACTCTCTTTGCCCACCGCTCCGTAGCCGGCTCCGGGGCCTCCATGAACACGTAGTCCATCGGAAGGTCGACGAACGCCGGGCCTCCGTGCGGAGCGAGCGCGGCAGCAAAAGCATCCTCCACCAACTCAGGGATCTCAGCAGCGCTGCCCGCCGTCGCCGCCAGCTTGGTGAGCGGCGCCACGAACGGCACGTGATCGATCTCCTGCAGCGACCCTTGCCCCCAGCGACCCGTCGGCGCCCGCCCGCCAAGCACCACGATCGGCGAGTGGTTGGCCTGGGCGCTGGCGATCGCGCTCATCCCGTTCGTTACTCCAGGCCCCGCCGTCAGCGCGCATACGCCCACCTCGCGCGTCACCTTCGCCCAACCCTCCGCCGCGAACGCCGCCGTCTGCTCGTGGCGCACGTCCACGATCTCGACCCCCTCCGTGCGACAGCCGTCGTAGATCGAGAAGAGGTGGCCGCCCGACAGCGTGAACAGGCGGCTGACCCCGTGCGCCTTCAGGCGCCGCGCCACCAAGCGGCCCCCGTGGAAGAGCTCCTGAGACGACTCCGGTGGGGTGCTCTCCGCGGCCATGCTCGCGGGCGACTCTATCCGCTGCGCGCCTGCGCTGGGAGTGCCCGGGGTGGGAGTCGAACCCACAAACCCTTTCGAGGCGCCGATTTTAAGTCAGGCCGGCGGCTTGCCTGGGTTTGCGCGGGTCCGGGAAACTGAGCCCAGAGCCAGTTTGCGGATGGTGGAGGCCTTGCCCTCTGCCTGGATCTATGTGGCTTGTGTTGCCCTCGGAGTTGCCCACCTGGCGGCGTCGAGGAAGTCCGCGTCTCCGAGGCCGTCGTCGATCAGGTGGACGTAGGTCCGAAGCGTGAAGCCCGGGTCCGAGTGCCCGAGCCACATCTGCACCTGCTTGGGGTTCTTGCCGCTGGCGAATAGTATCGACGCGCACGTGTGGCGGAAGGTGTGGAAGCCGACCCACGGGACGCCCGCGGCCTTCGCGGTGGGCTTCAGGACTTCCTTCCAGCACCACTGGCGCCCCAAGCGGCGGCCATCCGGGGCCGTGAAGACCAGCTCGTCGGGCCTGCCCCGCCGCGTCAACAGCTCGTGGGTCACTTTCTTGGACAGCGGGATGTCGCGCTTGCCGTTGACCGACTTCGGAGGCCCGATAACGCCCTTGTAGAACTGCCGGCGGATCCGCAGGCGTTGGGCGTCGAAGTCGATGTCCTTCCAGCGCAGCTCGATCGCTTCGCCGACCCGGATCCCGGTCATGGCGAAGAGCCGGAACAGCAGCTCCCACTCGTGCGGGCACGCCTGCAGAAACCGCTCCAGCTCGTCGGAGTCGAGCGCCCGGCGCTGCTCGGCGGCATCCGGCTCGATGTCCGCCCCGCCAGGCCTTGCGATCCGCACTCCCGCGGCCGGGTTGTGGCGGATCAGGCCATCCTCCGCGGCGGTCGCGAGCAGCACCTTGACGGCGGCGACGTGCGCGCGCACGGTGCCCACGGCCACCTTGCGACGCCAGACCTTCTCGTCGAACAACCACGCCACGAGCTCGCGGACGTTCGCGCGGCTCTATCTCCGCGATCGTGCCATCGCGTTTGGCGAAGAACGGGATCGCGCGCTCCTCGATCGAGAAGCGATAGCCCGCCCGGGTGGACTCCCTGAAGCCCCGCGACGTCCGCCCTGCATAGGAGCCAATCCACTCTCTCGCGTACTCCTCGAAGGTCAGCGTGGCCGTCTCGCGGTGCTCTCCGCGGCGAATGTCCGCGCGTAGGGTCGCCTTCAGGTCTCGCGCTTCCGCATAGGTGTTGGCGAAGCGCTTGCGCTGCTGGCCGCGGAAGCGGTACACGACCACATACCGGCCGCCACGCTTGAAGACACCCGGGGTCTTCGTCTTCTCCATCTTCGGCGCAGCCATCACGCCCCGATGTCCGCGAGCGCGTCGTGCGTGACGTTCCGGCGCTCGCGCTCGGTGCTCAGGTTCTCACCAAACGCCAGCAGCATCCAGGCACGCTCCACGGTGTAGGCATCGTGCTTGGGCATCACCCCTCTCCCTCCGGCGCGGCGTCGAGCTCCTCGACGCGCAGCAGCAGCGCGGTCGAGGTGATGCCGAGCGCCGCAGGGATGTGCAGCAGGCCGCGGTAGCCGGGGTCCAGATGCCCGGTTTCGATTGCGTCGAGCTCGCCGCAGGCGATGCCCGCCGCGGCGGCGACTGCCTCCACGCTCAACCCCTGCTCCTCGCGTACCTGGCGGACAGCCTGGCCGAGCGCGACCAGCCCCGCACGCCCGGCCCACGCGCCTGACCTCCTTCCTGCGGGTGTGGTCATACCGACACCAGTTCCAGCGCGTCGAGACGCCTCGCGGCCAGTGACGCCTTGCACTCCTCCTCGCCGAGCACCACCACGCGCACGCCCCCCAGGCGCCGCACTGCCTCGCGGACGACTTCGGCGGGCATGCCCTCGATCTCCTGTGCCAATTCCTTCAGCGTCCACCGCTCCGGATGGTCGTCGCGGAGCACCTGCAACACGACGGCCCGTTCGGCTATCCGCAACTTGTGTGCCCTGCTCATCCCGCGTGTCATCTTCGGTTCCTCCTTATCGTTGGAGGCCCCGGGAGAACTGCTCTGGCAACGAAGCCGCGCTGCTCGACTGCTGGTAGCTTGGCTGGCGTGCCGGGAGTTCGTGCTCTCGGTGCCAGGTCGGGGGCGGTTCGCGCCGTGCCCCGGCCATATTCTTCGTTGCAGAGATTTTAGCGCAACTAAACCAAAAGTGGCAAGTCATATCGGCTGCCGGATCGAAAGGCATCGACATCGCGGACACGACCAGCGCCATGCAGGACCAGCTCGTCGTAGGTAGAGCGCTGCGCAACATGCGCACGCTGGCGGGGCTCACGCAGGAGCAGTTGGCCGCCCGCATCGGCATCAAGGCCACATACGTCTCCCGGGTTGAGCGGGGCCATCGCGGAGTGCGCTGGCACACGGTTATGCGCTTCCTGCGTGCACTCGACGCCGACCTGCGCCATCTCTCCGACGCGATCGACCGTGCCGAGGATTGAGCATGCCTGCCGCGTGGCGGCTTCGCTCAGGTCGGGGGTCCATCATCGGCCGCTTCCGGATGTACGCCAGCGGTCAAGCTCCGAGGCCTTGAAGTAGCTGCGGGACCCTTCCTTGGTCAGCGGCAACCCGTTACGGCGCCGCTGGGAGGCCAGGGTGTAGAGCTGACTCGTGCTGATCCCCAAGTGCGCGGCCGCCTGCTCGACGGTGAGCCACGGCTCCGCCTTGGGTTCTGCGCTCTCGGCGGCGATCGCCGCGGCGCGCTGAGCGATCTGCTCGACCACCTCGCCGGGCACATCGAACGCAAGCGCGAGCGCGACGCCATCTGGCCTTACCGGGTCGGTATCGGGGAGCGGTCTCGCCATATCCGAAACGCAGCCCAGTATACCAAATAAGCCAAACGACGATGATTTGTCATTTGTCCTACCCGTCATCCTCTCCGCGCCGATCTTGCCCTTGACACGCTCGCGTGCAGCGCCTACGATGAGCAAATGAACACAACTAGCAACATCAGCGATGAGGAGCGCGTACTAAGCGATTTCCGGGACGCGCTCGACGGATGGCGTAGCGCACTCGAGGCGCACCGCTTGGCTCCGCCGGATCTCGGCTTCAGTACGCGCCTTGGTGGTCTTGCGCAGGCTGCCCGGGCGGAGGCCCATGCCTGTCGCGCAGCGGATACCGCGGGCTTTGACTGGCCGCCCCATCGCGCTGCCGAGCCCCACCCGCCGTATGAGCTGCAGCCCGGTACCGGGCGCCGCGGGCCCGAGGGGCTCTGGCGGCGCTTTGACGAAGCCGTGCGGCAGCTGAACAGCGCCGCGACTGGTCAGAACATGCTCGAGGTCGCCCGCGCCTACGACGAGCTCGCCGACGCTGCCACTGACCTGGCCGAGGCGATCGAGCGCGAAGACAAGGCCAGCGGCCAGCGCCCCCGCGCCCGCTCGCGTCGCTCCGCCTGAGCGGGCACCCGCTCACCAACCCGTATCCCCCAAGGCCGGCCTGCCACGCCGACCCGCTCGCAGCGTTCGCCGGCTCAGATATGTTGAAACGCCCCGAGAACGGGTATGCTGGAGGCAGCGAGGCGCGCCTCGCCCGGCCGGGAGGGGAGCGTCGCGCCGATGGTTCGGAGCCCGAAGGGATCCTTCCAACGCCACTCGCGTCGAACCGCCCCGCTGCAGGGACGTGCCGCGGCTCGACAGCCGCTTTGGCGGCTCGCGCGCCCAACAGGCGCTTATGGGCGCTTGGACGGCACGACTGGGGCGCCGGGCTCGTCCCACACCGACACTGGCTTCTCCGCTGCGCGACGGCGGTGGGGCAGCCCAAGGGTCTCTGGCGCCCAGAGGTCGCGGCGCGTCGCCAGCGAGCTGCTGTCGGCCTGTGCGCGTGCGAGCAGCGCATCGACGTGCTCGCGCTTGATCCGGAAGGAGCGGCCGATCTTCGCCGCAGGCAGCGTCCCGCTGTCGATCCAGTTGCGGATCGTCTGCGAGGTCACCTGGAGCTCCTCGGCGACCTGGGGGACGGTCAGGATCTGCTGCTCAGCCATCAACAAATAAGCAAAACGATCTACGCATGATAGGGCGTATGATAGAGCAACGATGGCAGGAATGCGGAGAGGAACGATGACCCCGCCACGCGACGGCGACGGTGATGGGGAGATGGTCGCGCAGATCATCCCTTTGCGCCGCCGCGCCGGCCCGATCGCCCCACCGCGGAGCCCCGATCACAGACCAAGGGAGGTCCTCGCCCCGCCGCGCGAGCCGCCAGCAGCCACTGAGCGCTCCGTGTGGGATCAGCCGACGACCGAGCTGCGCCGCCGCACGATACCCGACTCCGTGTGGTCCACAGACGCCCCTGCCCCCAGCGCCCCCCTCCACAGGGGCCGGGCGGAGCGGTGGGCGCTTATGCCAGCGGCGGTCGGGGTGGCCGCGCTCGCCCTCGTCGCCCTGGTGCTCGTCGTCGGCGGTCTCCTCCTCGCCCGGGCCGACCGCGGCAGCCCACACGCGGGCGCCTCAGCCTCAAGCGGGCGAACGCCTGCCGGCGCCACGCACGGAAGCGTCAAACCGCACTTGACGGTTTCCCATCGCACCGGCGCCGCCGACACGGCGCACCACCCGCACAGGACACACGATCGGCACACTCACCATGCCACCGCGACACATCCCGTGGCCAAGACCGACCCGGCCATCGGCGAGTCCGCTCCCGTGAGCATCAGCGCGGGCGCACCGGCTACCGTCCAGGAGGTCTCGACGCCCCCTTCGACGTCCTCCGGGACGACCGCGGAAGAACCAGCCCATAACAGCACGTCGCAGACTACGACTACGGCGTCCTCCTCGCCCGGTGCTCCGAGGGCTGATGCGACGCCGAAGGCACGCTCCGCAGGCGGCGGCTACAGCGAGTTCGGTTTCGAACACTGACCTGGGGCGCTCTGCCTCATCGATCTTTCGAGTGGACCAGCGCCCAGGGCGCATTGCCCGCGGGGTACCCGGTGCCCGCTGGGTGATCCCCTCCGTCGATCGAGCAGTCGGCCGGCCCCCGGCCCGGCTCCCGCTGCACACCCTGTCACACCCCTTGTGGGTTGACAGGGTGTGCCACGCTACCCCGCGGACGGGGGCCGGGGGACTGCGATCCACCGCGGTCGGGGCCCCCGGCCAGGCGCCAGCCTGGTTGGGGAGCGGCGGACGATCGACGGTAACTTGCCTTTTGCGCTGGCGTGGCGCGGTCACGCTTCGTCGCGGGGCATGGAGGCCCCGCGCCCGGGCGGCTGTGTGGCGCACCGACGCACGTGGATGATCCCCTCCGAACACGAGCCATGATCGCGCGGATGTTGTAAGCTCCCGGATTCCAACTGATGAGAGTATGGCCGACAAATAGGGGTGGAGGGATGGCTCGCGACCGAGGAGCCTGTGTCGCGCTGGTGGTGGCATTCTTGATGGTGCTGTCTCCGGCGGCAGGGCAGGCCGATACGTGGTTTCCTGCAGCACCACTGACTCCGACTCGCGAGGGACCAACGGCGACGCTGCTACACGACGGAAAGGTCCTTTTCGCTGGTGGCTACACCGCTCCTGGCAACGTTGATCTGGCTGAAGTCTTCGATCCAGCGTCGGATACCTGGGCTGCGGCAGCACCGATGCTCGTAGGGCGCTCTTACCAGGTGGCTGTGCTGCTGGCGGATGACAACGTGCTGGTCGTCGGCGGGGATGAAACAGGCGAACCGCGCGAACACCCAAAGACCGCGGAACTGTACAACCCGGCAAGCAATACGTGGAGGGCGATCTCGGCGCCGCCGGAACTTCAGGAAGTTCAGAGCATGACTGTGCTCCAGAGCGGCGAAGTGCTGTTGCTGGGCCGGTTCGGTCCTGAATCGTACGGCGCCAGCCGGGGGGCCGCTGTCTACGACCCGGCGTCAAACAGCTGGCGCCGCTGCCGCACCCCAACAGACCGCTCCCAAACAGACTTGGGAAGGCGAGGCTTCTGTGCTGTTGCCCAATGGCAATGTCCTGTTCATCGGCGGGGATACCTGGGAAGAGACCTCTTTCGGGGTAGTCGAAATTCACTACACCGTACTCAACAGCGCCGAAGAGTATGACCCCGCCACAAATACCTGGAGCAGTGTGGCACCGATGCATCAGGTTCGCGCGCAGGAGACCGCGACTGTGCTGGAGGACGGCGACGTGCTCGTGACGGGCGGGGTGAATCAAATCCAGACCGGCGGGTTTGGCCACGACGCTGTCGCTGGTGTCGAACTCTACGATCCCCAAACAAATACCTGGAGCGTGCTTGCACCCATGAACGTGGAACGCGCGGGGCACTCCGCGAACCTTCTGCCCGACGGAGATGTCCTCGTAGCGGGCGGCAGCGATTGCGGCGGCGGAGAAGGCTGTCTGGGACATGGCGGCTCGGGTGACTGCTGCGGTGCCAGCAGCGCCGAAGTGTATGAACCGACCACGAACACGTGGACGTTTACGACGCCGGTCACAACCGGCATGGGGCACACCGCCACGTCTCTGCCCGGCGGCGCGGTCCTGGTGGCAGGCGGCGGTTTCGCGCCGATTCCCATGCCCAACCTGAACACAGCCGAGATCTATACGTCAAGCTACCCGCCAGACGAACCGGTCCTCAGTGCCGGGCCGCCGACTGTTCCCGCCCCTACCTCAACTCCGCCGATCATCACGAATGTCACCCAATCACACAGTCGCTGGCGTGAGGGTAACGCGATCGTGAACCTTGCACGTAGGCGGAAGCTCCCTCCGCTCGGAACCACATTCTCGTTTACGCTCAACGAGCCGGGGAGCGTGACTCTGACCTTCGCGCAATCGCGGGACGGAAAGGAGGTTAACCATAAATGCGTCGCGCATACGAAGACGACCCACGACAGGCACGCCTGCAGGCGCACCGTGGCACTCGACGCACTCTCTTTCACGGGCCATGCGGGTGAGAATCAGGTTAACTTCCAAGGTCGCCTCTCGCCCTCGAGCAAGCTCAAGCCCGGCAGCTACACGCTCGAGATTACTGCGACGGACGCCGCCGGGCACTCGCCCGCCAGCACACTTAAGTTCACGATCGCAAAGTAGGCCGCGATAGAACACGGCGAGACTCTTCGACGATGTAGAACTGCTCGTCAGTCGCGAGTGCGAGCGCCCGTGTGGCGAGGCCTCTTGCTTGTTCGGCTAGTTCGAGCGCCTGTGCGGCTCTGATGTCGGCGGCTTCGATTCGGGTGTCGGCTGGGTCTCGCTCAAGTGTGTCCTGGATCTCGGTCTCGGTGCAGCCGGCGGCGCATTGGAGCGCGATCGACCCGCCGTAGCCGTGCTCGCGCAGCGTGAGCGTCCAGTCGGGCACCCGGCAGGACGGGCAGACTGCGTGCCAGGTGGATAGGTGGCGCTCGTCTGCCTTGTAGGGGAGGCCGTGCGCTCGCAGCCGTTCGAGTGCGTGATCGAGCGGTTGCGCGAACGGGTCTCTTCGGCGACGTCGATCGCCCCTCGGTGCGCTGCTGTGAGGCTTCACCGTCGGTCGTGCCCTTGGTGTTTGCGTCGAGCCTGGCCCGCCCATCCTGTCCGCTGCTGCGGCGAGCGGGAGGGGCGCGCGGCTGGGGAGGGAGAGCCGGGCGCCCCTCCCGCGGGGGGGCGGTGTCAGGCCGCTGCGGGATGCCGCTCGGCCTCGGCGGTGATGGCCGCGGTGGGAGTGGGGGTGTGGGTGTGGGTGTTGTTTTCGCGGGGGGCGGCGAGGAACTGGATCTGGCCGATCACTTCCCAGTCGCGGCGCTTGGTGGCGTCCTCGGTCTCCCAGTCGTGGTACTGCAGACGGCCGGTGACGGCGACCAGCCAGCCCTTTTCGAGGACGTTCGCGGCGGCCTCGCCCGCTGGGCCGTAGGAGGTCACGTCGATGTAGCCGACCTCGGCTTCGCCGCGTGCGAGGCCGCGGACGGCGAGGCGGATCTTGCATGCGGCGGTGCCGTTCTGCAGTGAGCGCAGGGTCGGGTCCGCGGTGAGACGGCCGGTGAGGTTGATGCTGTTCATGTGATCCCTCCTTGAGGGTCGTTGTGTTGATGTGACTGACGTGCACTGGCACGCCGCCGAGCGGCGCGGCGCAGCCCGGATGTGAGAGGGGAGTTGGGTGGGAGACGGAGCGCGGGGCGGTGTGACGCGCTTGGTGTGGGCTTGCCTTCTGCGAGGGCGCGCAGCGCGGGGTGCGCGTACCAGGGGCGCAGCCGCAGCCATGCCGGGGCGAGGCGCCCGTAGATCAGCAGCGCGGTGTCGGGGTCGGATTGGCGGACGCGGTTGGGGGTCGCGAGCGCGCGGAAGTCGCTGCTGATCGTCCGTGAGCCGGGTTGGAGGGTGCCGGGGCGGTGGGTGGAGACGCGGGTGATCTCTTCCTCGCCGAGGGTGTGGGTGAGGTATTCGAGGGTCGCGCGGTCCCCGATCCCGGAGGTGAAGAGGCGGGCGCGGTGGTTGGCGATGATCGTTTCCGCGCGGTCGCGGCCCCAGCGGTCCGATGCCTGGCTGATGTTCTGCAGGACGGTGAGTAGCTGTACGCCCTGGCCGGGGCCGGTGGAGGCGATCTCGTCGAGGTTCGGTAGCGGCGCGATGTTCGCCGCCTCGTCCAGCGCGAGCAGCAGTGCGGGGTTGATCGGTTTGCCGGTTTGGGTTGAGCGCTCGAACGCGCCCGCCGTGATGTCGGCGACGAGTGCGGTGAAGAGGCCGCGTAGGCGACGCTGGTCGTCGGCGGGCGCGATCAGGTAGAGGGTGTTCGGCCCGTCGAGCAGCCAGCCGGCGGTGATCGTGCTGTCGCCCATCGTCGCCGCTGCGATCGTGGGCTCCTGCCATGGGTCGAGCGCGGTCGCGATCGTCTGCAGCAGGCTTGAGCGAAAGCGCGCGTCGGCTTCCCACACCGATCGCAGCGCCTGCAGGGCGGGTTGCGCGCCGGGGGAGCGGCTGGCCTCGAGCAACTCGGTCGGCTCGTCTTCGCCGATGGTCGCGATCCAGGCGAGGATCTCGCGCATCGTCAGGTCACCATGCGCGGCGGCGAGCAGCAGCGGCGCGAGAAACCGCGCGCCCGCTGGGCGCCAGAATGTCTCGTCGGCGTTACTCGCGGCGCCCTGGTCACCGACGCCGAGGAGCCTTGCGGCGGTGCGACGTGCGCCTTCCCATGTGCGGGATGCGAGGATCGGTGACCACGCGGTGTGTGGTAGCCCGGTGGCGCTGGTCGGGTCGAAGATGCGGACCTCGCCCCGCGCGGCCCTGGCGGTGTGGGTGTCGTGCACGACGTCGCTCTTCACCGATGTGGAGAGCGCCGGGCCTGCCCACTCCAACAGCGCGGGCACGACGATCCCGGTCGTCTTGCCCGACTGGGAGGGGCCGAGCACCATCACCGACGCACGCGCCTCGGCGGCGATCGTCGTGCCGTGGTGGACGCCGAGCGTCACCCTGCCCGGCTCGGGGTCGCGTACGCGGAGCGCGTCGAGCTCGCCGCGGGTAGCGAACCGCGCAGCGCGTGCTCCTTTCCCGCGCCGGGATCTACGGTTGATGAGGAGCACCATTACTGCGAGCAGCGCGAGCAACCCGAGGAGATAGAGCGCCGTCGGCGGCGGGCCGACGAGCACGTGCTGGGCGGGGTGCAGTGTCTGCAGGGCGTTCACGCTGGTGCTCCCAGCGATACGTGCCGTGTCTGTGCGTGTGTTGTTCACGCCGGTGCTCCCAGCGTGTGCTCCGGGGCGGGGGGTGGTTCGCGTGGTGCCATCGCGGTGTCGGTCGCGGTGAGTGCGCGCTCGCGCTGGGAGCGGATGTGGCGCACCTCGTAGGAGCGTCCCCCGATCCGCCACAGCGCGACGCCTTGCGGGTAGTGCCCGATGCGCTGCGCCTCCGTGGTGGAGAGCCCGAGCGACGCTCTCGCCCGGGTGGTCTCCTCGGGGTGCTGGCGGTACACGACGACCGTCCCGGTCTCGGCGAGCAGGCCCTTCGCGAGTGCCTGCTGGCGGGTGCCTTGGTCGCCGGCGGCGTCCAGGTCTGTGAGGCGGTGGAGCACCATCCAGTGCTGCACACCGGTCGCGCGCCCCAGCTTGAACGCGGCCTGGTAGTAGGCGCCGAGACCAGCGATCGGGAGTGCGCGCCACCCCTCGTCGCTGACCCGGATTGTCTTCTCGGCTTCCCGGCCGGCGGCCTGTGCGTCCAGGGTGCGGCGCATCCGCTTCGCGTCAAGGAACGCGGTCGCACAGACCATCGTGATCGCCAGCGCGAGATCCGACGTCGCGCTGCCCGCCGCGACCCTGGAGATGTCCAGTGAGAGCGCGGGGGCGTCCCACACGTTCTCGCCGTGGCTGGTCGGCGCGTCGAACATGCCCCGCAGCGGCCCGTGACAGAGACGCATCAACGCGAGCGCGACTTCCCGCAGATGCTCGCGTGCGGCCTCGTGGGTCAGGTCGAGCGCCCGTGTGACACGGGTCGCGGGGTCGCGCAGCTGCTCGACGACGTGCCCGACGCACACCTCCCCCTGGGTTTGCTCGTCGGCTGCGGCCAAGGCCTCGACGACACCGACGGCCTCGGCCTGCCCGAGGGGGCGGGCGAGCATCGCGTGCGCGACCGCGAGCAGCAGACCCTCTCGCATCTCAGGGGTACCGATCCGGGTGAGCGGGTTCAGTCGTGTTTCGCCGCCGGGCTCCAGGCGCAGCACGACACCGCCGAGGGCGTGTATGAGCTCGCCGTACTCGCCCTTCGGGTCGATGATCTCGCAGCGGCGCCCGAACACGCGGGAGCGGTACAGCCAGCTCTTGGTCAGCGAGCTCTTGCCCTTGTCGGGCATCCCCAGCACGATCGTGTTCGCGATCGAGAGCACCCCACGCTGGTAGAGCAACCACGGGTCATACACGAACGACCCGCCGTGCAGATCCGAGCCGATGTACACACCCCGCGCGCCGAGACCGGCCTCCGCGACCGCGGGGTACGCAGCCTGGAAATGAGCGGTGGAGACCTGGTGCCCGGCGCGCTCTCCTGGGCGCACCAGGCGCCCCAGGCCACCCGTCGCGCTCTGAGATAGTTCACGCCGCAGGCTCCCGCGCCGCGCACGGTGCTCCATGCGGGCGACCCGCTCATCACGGCGCGCCTGCCGGCGCTCGCGGCGCTCACCTTGGCGGCTCATCGCAGCCCCCGGCACAACGGCAGACCGAACGTGAATGCGTCGGCCTGCTGGCCCCTCATCCGCTCCAGGCGCAAAGGGGCACGCTTGGCCTCAAGCTCCACCCGAGACACGTCGCTCTCCAACTCCGCGAGCGCGTCCGGGCCACCCCACGGGACACTGACCGTCACATAGGCCGCGTAGCGGACAGCGGCGTGACCTTCGGCGAGCTCCCGCTCGCGCTCGCCGGTCGCACGGTCGCGCTGTGACTGGCGCTGGCTGGTGCGCTGCCCCACCCGCGCCCGGAGACTGCGCTCGGTCGCGGTCTCCGTCGAGGCGCGCTCGGCCTGGCGGATCGCGCGGCTCGGCCCGACCAGCTCCATGCACATCGCGATCGTCCGCGTCGCCCGCGAATCCATCAACAACGGCTGCAGAAACAGCGCACGAACATCGATCCGTGGCCACTCCGCCGCCCACAACGTGCAATGCAACGCCCCATCAGCCGCAATATGCGACCAGTGCTCCTCACGCACCACCGGGCCGGCGGTATGCGGCGCGATACCTGTGTCGCCGAGCAGCGTGCGGTCGAGCTGGCGCTGACGCGCGCGCCTGCCCCACGGGTCATACGCATCACGGATTTGACCTGCCAGGCCGCGGCGCGTCAGGACACCCGTCGGGGCGATCCCAGCGCGGTCGAGCAGCTCGATCAGCTGCCCCAATTCTCCACCCAACACAGCGAGCGCGCCGAGATCCCTGCCACCCATCCTGTTGATCGCACGCCGCGCCGCCGGGCGCCCGGCGTCGACCTGTAGCGCGAACAACAACTCGTGCTCCTCCGCGACATCACCCGCACGGCCAATCAGGTTCAGGTAGGAGACCAGCTCCTCCGACGGGTCGGAGAGCGTCGCGTCCGGGCCCTTGCACTCGAGCAAATAGTCGCCGAGCGCGTCGCCATCCCCCGGCAGCGTCCGCTCGATCCACGCCACGCGACGCACGGCCGAGTCATCGCGTGCGAGCGCGGCGAGCACCGCCCCGTAGTCCTGCAAACGCTGCTCGCGCTCCTCCGCGCCCAGCAACGCGAACGCTCGCCCCCGCACACGCAACACGGCGGTGAACGTCCGCCCGCGGCGATCCACCGCGACACCGAACCGCGCGTGCTCGTAGCGCACCAGCTCACCCTCGAGCAGCTCGATGTCCGCGAGCTCCGCCGGCAGCGACCACGGCTCCAGCGGACGCCGCGGGTCAAGCTGCCCCGTCGGGAGCGTGACGACGTGCCCCAGTTGCGCGCGCTGGGCTTGGAAGCGTGCCCGGGCGCTGTAACGGCCCAGCAGGAACCGCACCGCCACCGGCGCCCACTGCTCCACCGTATGACCCCGCACCGGGATCAGCAGCACGCCCGCGGCGAGCGCGAAGAGCCCCAGCGTGAGCGCCACACCACCAAGCCCACCAAGCCGCAACGCGCCGAGCGCCAATCCGCCGGTGATGACGAACCCGAGCAGCTGCGGGATCCTCAACCCGAGCAGAAACCCACCCGTCGGGTGCGGCGCGAAACGGTACGTCGTCTCGCTCACCGCTATCCCTCCTGCTCCCCGCCGCCGGCGGGGTTGGGGGCGGGGTCTGGCCGCGAATGCACAAGGGTGAGCGCCGTTGAGCGCGACCGGCCACGCCGCGACGGCGAGCGCTGGAGATCCGATGCGGGATCCTCGCCGTGTGGGAGTGGCGCGCCGCCCAGCGGTTGCGACGCGCGCTCGGTGGGCTGAGTGGAGGACTCATCCTCACTGGGAGCAGGGGCGCCGGCGGAGCCCCCGGCCGGACGTGAGGGAGGGGCGTCCGTCGGGGCTCCGCCGGCAGCTGGTGGCATCACGCGAGCATCACCCGGCTGCCCGCCCGCGAGAGCCCCATTTGAGGGCTCCCCGCCAGTGTTTTTCGCGCTAGCACTCTCAGCGTCGATGAATGTGGGGGTCTCCTGCGGCTGTGATCCCATTCCCGGCTCGCTTGAGTCGCCCGCACCCTCAAATGCAGACATCGCGCCGACGCCTGCGGCCGCGCCGACGCTCCCAGCGCCAATCGTCTCCGCGGTGACCGGCAACGCGCCGTCCCGCAGTCCGCCGCCCGCGCCCGCACCGTTCTCGGCGGCTGCGCCGCCCGCCGGGGATCCGCCGCCGGCCAGGGGGCTACCTCCACCGCCGGGCTCGCTGTCGCCGCCCGTGCTCCCGGGGCCGCCGGGCGCGCCGCCTCCCGGTCCGCCGAGACTTCCCCCATCGCCGCCGAGGTTGCGCAGCCCACCCGCACTACGCACCGACGGGCCATTCTCGTCAGCGACCGCGACTCCCGCGGCGGTTCGCAGACCGGACGCCATGTACGCGCTCTCCGCGTCCGCCGCCAGCAGATACATCAACGCCCACGGCGCGAACGCCGCCAACCCAAAGATCACAACCGCGGCCAGGATCGTGCCGACCGACCCCGATACCCCGCCCCCGAACGACAGGCCCGCCGCAGCGGCGCTGCCCGCCAGACAGAGCACGATCACCGCGACCGGCTTGAGGATCACCGTGAGCAATAGCAGCCTACCGAGACGCCCCGGCCACGAGGCCAGCGCGGGCCAGATCGACGCCGCGAGCACAACCGGGAAGAACAGAACAGCGATGTAGATCGCCGCGTCACGGACGATCAGCTCAAGCCACACGAAGAGCGCCGCGAACACCTCGACCAGCGCGATCAACGTCGCCAACGCCGACGAGCCAAACCCACCGAACCCGCCGGTGCCCCACGCGTGCGCAGCCGTCGCCCAAAAAGTGTGCGGGGAGCCCGCCAAGACCGCGCTCGAAACCTGGTCGGCGATCCCGAGACCGATCGCGGTCAGCGCGACCACCAAGCCCGTCCCGATGCCCGCCCGGGCGATCCCCGCGAGCGCACCAGCGAGCGCCTCCGGGCTACGACGGACCGCCGCTGAGGCGAGCGCGATCAACGCGACGAGCAGCCCCAACGCAGCGCCGAGATCCGCCATCGGCTGAAACTGCGACTCAAACCACGCCGACTGCAACTGCGGCGTCGTCGTCTTCGTCATCTCCGCCGCGACGAACCCCGTGACCTGAGTCGCAGCGCCGATCACCCATTCCGCCACCACGTTCAGGATCCCGTTCCCGACCGCACCCGCCGCGCTGCCCGCCACCGCTTCACCCGCGCAGCCCGCCGCGTGCGAGACACCGTTGGTGATCCCGTTCACCACTTCACCGACAAGCGAACCTTCACCGCCGCACGCCTTCCCACCCACCAGGTGCCCCAGGCCGAGCGCCACCTGCACCGGGCGCCCCGGCTGCACACCGACCGCCGGAACCATCCCCCGCGCAGACCCGCACACCCCCAGCAGCAGCATCACCAGCACGAGCAACCCGCAGCCCATTTGACGCGGTGCACGCATCATTCCGTGCTCCCGTAGATCGGACCCGTCATACCCGCCAGACGCGTAAACGCACCCGCGCGATCGTTCTCGCCGTCGACGTACACGATCGAGGGGACCGGCGCCAGCGCCGGGTCGGTACTCGAGGCCACCACCAGCCAGCGGCCCGCCTGCCATTGGAGCGTCGTATCGACGAGGTTCCACGTCTGGCGCGGCACGAGATGCGGCCCCCACTCGAACCCACCGAGCCAGCTCGTCACTGTCGCCTGCCGAGGGGTGTAGCTGTCAAGACGCCGCGCCGCGACCACCGCGATCCCACGGCCGCCCTCCCGGTAGTTGCTCATGTTCTGCACATCACTCACGCGCAGCTGCTGCGCTTGGGCGAGCGTGCTCGCACGGAGACCCGGGGCGTACACCTGCGCGACCAGCGCCGCGAACACCGCCGGGGCCTGCTCGACCGCCTGCGATGCGACCACCAGATAGTTCTCCGCCGCCGCAAGCGCGCCCCCAGGCGTGTGCTGCACACCGACCGGAACGCCCCGGACGAGCTCGACTGCGCCCGTCAGGCCCCGTCCGCTGCCGCCGCTGCCCAGCAGGACCACTCCCAGCAACACCACCACGGCGAGGACACACACCGTGACGGCGGCAAGCGCGGACGGCGGCCAGCTTCGCTCGCGCATCATCAGCCCAGCCCGTACGCGAACTGCAGGATCGCCGCAGCCGCCCCGATCAAGAACGCCACGCCAACGGCTACAGCCATCCCGATCTTCCCGCCGACCGCGGTGTGCTCGTTACCGACCCGCCCGCCTACCGCCCACACCGCGCCGCCCAACAAGAAGCCCGCCAGACACGCCAACAGCGCGTACACCGCGATCACGTTGATCGCGCTCTGAATCCCCGTCGCACCCGGCGCCTGACCCGGGTCGGGCGCCACCTTGAACGTAAAGCTGCTCGCTGCGATCAGAAGCCTCATCTGTCTATCACCTCCGCTGCCGTGGATTGAGTACCATGCCATAATAGACCAAATAAGCAAAACGAGTATAGTCTAACGTGAGGTGTCGTTATCTAGGTATACGCATAGGCCCCTGCCGGAGCACCGATGAAGGGGCTCCTCGCGCTCACCGCGCTACTCGCCGCCGCGCTACCCACGCTCGCCATCACCGCGCTGCTGCTCAGCACCAGCGCACAAGGCAGCGCCTGCCAACCCCCCGGCGAAACACCCACCGCCACCGCCGGCGCCTGGACCGCCACCGCCTACGGACCCCCCTGGGGCGGCATCCAAGGCGACGGCATCACCGCCACCGGCCTCAACCTCACCACCAGCCCACCTGCCTACGAGATCGCCGTCGACCCCACCGTCATCCCACTCGGCAGCTACGTCCACATCACACCCAACCCATTCGGCACCACCAGCGCCTTCTACGCCGGCGACACCGGCAGCGCGATCACCGGACACCACATCGACATCTACGACTGGTACGGACGCACAAGCCAAAACGCCTGGGGCACCCGCACCGTCACCATCACACCCGCACCCAAACCCAGCGCAGGTGACCTCCTCGACGGCGTCGCACCCACACCCACCACCGGCGAACAGGCACGATGCCAAGCCACCAGCACCCTCGCGCTCACCGCCGGCCAAACCGCGCGCATCCAACCCGACGGAACCGCCACCGCACCCCGCGAAGCACCCACCCCAGTCAAGCTCGCTATCACCGCCGGCAACCTCATCCACACCCACCCCTACCCCGAACCCGACCAGCACTACGGCACCCTCACCCAACCCTGGCCCGCCTACGACTGCTCAGCCGCCACCTCCTTCGTCCTCTACGCCGCCGGGCTCCTCGGCCCCACCGCCCTCGACTCCACCGAACTCGAGAACTACGGGCAACCCGGCCCCGGACACTGGATCACCATCTACGCCAACAGCACCCACACCTGGATCGTCATCGCCGGCATCGCACTCGACACCGCCGACTACGGCGGACCACCCATCCCCGCCGGCACAGGGCCACGCTGGCGCACAGAACCACTCGCCAACCTCAACGACGGCACCAGCTATGTTGCGCGACACCCCGCCGGACTATGAGACGAGCACCGGGTCATGCTCCACTTGTTCTGCTTGCGGCCTACCGCCGGGCCGTCATCAGGGTCGCATCTGGTGCCCAATCTAATTCAGGACTGTCGATACAGGCTTGCCGCTCTGCGTCCAGTACAACGTGCTGCCTGTCAACGCAAGCGAAGAAGGGTCTATTTCAATACCCTCAGCGAGCAGCCTGGTGCCTGTGCTATCAACAGCTTCGACCGCATATTCTCTGCTCGGCGTCGAATTAGTTTCGACGATCCACGCCACTGCACCATCGCTCTTGACGACGATCGCTCGGGCGGGCCCGATCCCGTGAAATCCGGGTTCGGGATGAATGGCCGCACCCGTAACCAACTTGCGCATTCGACCATTGCTCAGGTTGCGCACGATAACGGATTGGTAGGAACCGCTTGGGCCAGCGACGCCATATTCATATGCCACCATCGCCCCAGACAAGGTCTCCAGCCTGATCCCCACAATGCCGCTTGAGGTCCCCACGTTCGGCAGCGGCGCACCAAGATAGTACGAGCGCCTATGCCCATAGGCGCATCCGAAAATTCCTTGCGCCTGGGCTTCTGTTTCGAGCTTTTCGTATACCTGCGCTTGCGTATCGGCAACGAGCATCCGTGACTGCCGCGGCAGACGGCAAGTTGACGCGGGCTTATGCCCGCCATGCGCTGCATAGGCGGTACTGGCCATCGATAGCACGAGCAGTGCCGCGAGCAAGGGGCTGATTCGTCTCATACACTGTAAGACTATCTGAAGTCTGTGAAGTTGCGAATGGCTGGACAACCGTACGAGAACATAGGAGATGCCGGACCTCATCGGCCTGCGATGACGAAGGTGACGGTTTGGTCGGGGCTATGGCCCGGGCCTTGCGCGTTTGTTGCGATCAGCCGGAAGTGTATCTGGGTGGGACACCTTCCGTGTACCCCTTCTTCGAACGCGGTAACTGGGATTTCGGCGTGCACTTCAGTGCGAACCCATCTACCTTCCGGTGTCATGTTCTGTATCTGTGTCGCCTGTTCGTAGGCGGTGGTCGAGCCGTATTCGAAATAGTAGGAGAACGTCTTGGCGCCGTTGGGTTCGACCACACCGGAGAGTTGAACTGAGCTAGGCACGTTACTGCAAATCTGGAATCCAACGGGAATCGACTCTTCCCCCACTTCTGCCGTTGGCGGGCACATATGCGTTTCATACGCAAGCACACAGTATGCGGGTCGTTCGCGACGATGGCCGCTTTCAGCTTCGAGCAGCGCACTGTCGAACAAATACACTTTATGTTTTTCTTCGGCTTCGCTTTGTTCGGCTTCTTTTTTAGTTGGTGCTGTGTACATGTAGTAGTACTCTCGGTCGACTCGTGATAGACCCTTGTGGAGGTTGAGAAAATCTTCAGCGGCTTGCGCCTGCAATTCAGGGTAACTTTTTAGTTCAACTTGTCCCGCTCCGTTGCGAACTTCGACGGCCGTTTTTCCACTCTGCAACTCGACGCCCGCCTCGCTCATGAAGAGCCGCGGCGCACCAAGACGTCCGCTCGCAAATTTCGTAAATTTACTGGCTGCGCTATTTTCGCGTTCGACGACATCGTGGTAGTCGTGGAATCCCCAAACGGCTGGAATCCCGCTCCAGTAGCGTGTAGGACAGCGATGTCCTTTCTTTGGGCGACAGAGAAGAGTGTCCCTGTAGACGGAGGGGTAGTGATACTCGTATCCTGATGAAAATGCGAATTCTCCGGCGACCACGGCGCAATTGGGGCAGGGGTGTTGTTTGGATAGCATTGTGAGTATCGACTGAGCCACCTCCCAGAACTGGGCTGCCCTCGCTGCGTGATCGTTCAGGGGGCTAGTGCCAAAGTCTGGCTCGTTCCACGCCCCCCATAGTTCGACGGGCGGGAAGCCTTTGGTGGCGTTGCCTGCGATCAGGTCCTTCATCAGTCGTTCTACCGACTTTTTGTATTCGCCAACTGAAGGCAACGGGCATGGGGTACCTCCTTCTCCGCATGGGTCGATTGCCTCGTCCTTGCCGAGCGTGATAAAGGGCTGCAGGTGCGCCTTGCCGACTTTTTCGAGCCATGTTTCCAGACGGTGCATTTCTGCGGTGGCGTACGGTCCTGACGCGGTAGCCACATCGTAGGGGATGATTAGGCGTGCCGTTTTCACGTGCAGCGGCCCTTTTTCGAGGTTCGGGTCAAAGCCGGCAGTGGGGGTGCCGTTTTCTTCGAAATGTTCGTCGAGGTGGCCTTCCCCAATATGGCCTTCTTCCTTGGAGAGTGAGTCGGAGAGGCCGTACTTCACGGGGTCGCGTGCCGCGCTGGTCTTGTTGCTGGGCGCGGCGATCATCGTGTCGGCGAGCAGCGGGTAGACAGCGCCTGTGCCTGGCTTGAGCGTCAGCGTGAACGTGTCGCCTGCGACGGTGAGGGTCGCGGGTACGATGTGGCCTTCGGCGTCGGTGACATTGGGCGGAGCGATCACCACCAGTGCCTTGCCGGCTGTTTGTGTTTCGGCGGAGGTCATCGCGTTTTTCGCGGCTTCGTAGGAGGCTTGTGTTTGCTGTGGCTGGGGTTGCCCGGCGCCTGCTTCTCCGGGCGCGGTGCTGCTGTGGGGTGAGGCGGGGAGGCTTTCCAGGGGTACTTCTTCTTCTGTTTGCGGCTGGGATTCTTCCTGTTCGGCTTCGGCTTTTTCTTCGCTTGTCTCGGGCGGGCCGGGGGTGGTGCGGCGCAGCGGTCCGGCTTCGCCTGTCTGCCCGCTGGCTGGTTGGGCTGATTCCTCGCTTGCTTCCACCGCGGCGATGCTGCCGTCGGGAAGTTGCTTGAGTTCCTGGTCGGGGCCGAGGCGCACGGCCCAGGAGAAGGAGCGCGGGGCTTCTGCTGAGCGGAGCTGTAGGAGCGCAGTGGCACCGAGCGGCTGGGGGCGGATGATCATGTCGGTCGCGGGCCAGGTGTCGGCGAACAGCGCGGCGGCGCCATTGACGATCGTCGCTGGTGTGACCGCAGCCGGCTGGCTTTCGACGGGCGCGAGGCTCAGTTCGCCAGCGGGCGTGTTGACCGCGAATTCCCCCGCGGTTTCCTTGGAGATCGTGGAGCTGGTGAGCGTGCTCTGCGCGGCGAGTTCTTCCCCGCTTTCGGCGAGCGCCGGAGAGATGCTCTGTTCTTCGAGAGCCGCGGTGCTCGACGGCGCAAGGACGGCAGGGTCGGTCTGCTGGGCGATCGCCTGGGCTTCTTCGACGCTCGCTTCACCGCCCCAGGTGGGCACGGTATACGCCGAGACGGCGTTTTTGCTGCCCTGCGGGCTGCTCGCCGTCACGGTAACGCGCAGCGTTACGCCGAGGTCGCCGATCCCGGGGGTATATGTGGGTTCCTGTGCTTCTGCGATCGGGGTGCAGTCTTCGCCGCTCGAGTTGCAGCTTTCCCACTGGTAGGCGTAGGTGACGGGTCCCGTGGCACTCCAGATGCCCGGGTCGGCGCTCAGCGTGCCGCCGAACGCCACGACACCGGAGATCGACGGTGGGGAGAACTCGCTGAGCGCTTCGGGGCCGACCACGGCGGTGGGAGCGGAGACCGCCGTGGTGCTGCCACCGGAGTCGGTCGCGCTCACGAGGACGAGCACCGTGGAGCCCACGTCGGGTTCGGTGAGGGTGTAGGAGCTCTGGGTGGCGCCTTCGATCGCGTTGCAAGACCCGGCCGGTTCGCAGCGCTCCCACTGGTAGGCGTAGGAGAGTGGGCCTTCCCCGGCGAACACCCCCGTGCCCACGGTGAGGGTCTGCCCGGCGAGGGCCGGCCCCGTGATCGGGGGTGCCTGCTCCGCCACCGGGGCCTGCGTCTGCGCGACCGGCTCGGTCGCCTGCGAGACCCTGTGGCCCTGTTCATCGGTGGCAGTGACCTGCACCCGCAGCCGCTGCCCAACCTCGCCCGAGGTCGGCACATAGCTCGGGCTGGTAGCCCCTTCGATGCGGTGGCATTCGGCGCCGAGCACTTCACAGCTCTGCCACTGATAGGCATAGCTGATGCTGCCGGCGCCGCCTGACCAGGCCCCAGGTTTCGCGGTAAGCGCCTGGCCAGCCTGCGGCGCCCCTGAGATCGTCGGCGCCTGCGTGCCCGCGAGCGCCCCGGCCGCGCCGATCACAGGCGTGGCCGGCGAGAGGTCGCTGAGCGAGTCCGCCGCGCTGTGCACGCCAACGCGGACCCGCAGCGCCCTTGAGAGGTCGCCTTCGGTGAGGTCGTATTCGGGGCCGGTAGCTCCTTCGACGGGGGCGCATTATGTGACAACGCGAGCGATGGCGCCGTTGCTTGTCTATTTGCGGGGGCTTGGGGTGGTGCCGGCGGCCTCACTGTCGTGCCCCTCGACGAGGGCGGAGTTGCTGGGCGAGCGTTTCCGTGCCTATCTGACCGTCGAGCGTGGTCTTACCAAAGGGACGGTCACTGGGTATGTCGATGCCGTCAAGCCGTTCCTGGCCGCACTCGACGATGATGGATTCGATCTTCGGGACCTGAGCGCTGGCTGGGTGACGACGTTTGTTGTTGCTCGCTGTTCGGGTCAGTCGCGCGGGGCAGCGAAGATGACGGTCACCGCGCTGCGGTCGCTGTTGGGGTTCTTGCAGGTCGAGGGGATGATCGGTGGGTCGCTGCTCGGCGCGGTGCCGTCGGCTGCGTCGTGGCGACTGTCGGGGTTGCCGCGCTTTCTCGAGTCTGGGCAAGCCCAGGCGCTGCTGGACTCTTGCGATCAGCAGACCGTGGTCGGGCGGCGCGATCTGGCGATCATGACGTTGTTGTTGCGGCTCGGGCTGCGGGCCGGCGAGGTCGCCGGCCTGTCACTCGAAGACGTTGACTGGCGCGCTGGGGAGTTGGTTGTGGTCGGCAAGGGCCGCTTCGCCCGCGCGACCGCACGGCGTGTCGTACGCTCCGAGCCCATATACCCCATCGCCACAAGACGCTCGTGCGCCTTATCCGCGCGCATCTTCCCGCGGGAGCGCTTCACCCACTCATCGATCTTCTCCGCGAACCCGTCGACCCTCGGCCGCACCCGGCTCGCCGCCGGCAGCCCGCCACCAGCCTCTTCCCGCGCACGAACCCAATGCGCGACCGTCTTATGATCACAACCCGCAAGCGCCGCAGCGCCACGCAGACTGCCCGTCACGTCATACGCCTCAAGAATCTCCATCACTTCCTCCGATCGCTTCATCCAGCCCGCCTTCCCGACGTGCCTCGCTTAACAAGGCGCGGGGGACTACAGGCCACTCAGGACAGAACGGTGGGGAGATCCGATGGCCACCCATGGGGAGATCCGGCGGCCGCCTGCGGGGAGAATCGCATGGCCGCCGTCAATCCTGAAAGCCGCGGTTTTTGATCTCGGTGAACACGCCAAGCCAGAACTTCGCGCCCTCCCCGCCATCCGGCCCACAGCCCAAGGATGTCCCGCTCGCCGTCCACGGTCACACCGATCACGACATACACCGGCTTGTTAGCCCGGAACGTGCAATAAGCGCGTGAGGGTGACTGCGTGTGGCTGTTTTGGTGGGTTGGTCGCTTGTTGATCGGTGATCGGGTTGGGTGGCGTTGTTTGTGATGCGTTGCTGCGGGAGTAGGGCGTGCGCTCGGCCCGTTTCGGGGCAGCGGTGATGACGGCCGGGTGGCCGAGTCGTCTGCTGGGTGGCGGTGGGGTTGGTGGCTGTTCTCAGCCAGTGGCGGCTTGAAGCGTTTTGAGTTTCTGGAATGCGGCGAGGAGCTCGGCTGCCCATGGCCACGTGTCTTGGAGGTGGAGCTTCGCGCGACGGCCGGAGAACGCGAGGCGCCCGGCTACGTGCAGCAGCCGGTAGCGCAGCGCGTGTCCCGTTACGCGAGCTCCCGCTGTTATGCCCAGCACGATCATGCTTCTCATACCCAAGATGCTCGGCCATCTCGGCGTCCAGCGCAGTCTCGAGCACGTTCTTGGTCAGCTCGTTGAGCAGCCCACCAGGACCGACCAGCTCGATGTTCTGCTCCTTGGCCTGCTCCAAGAGCTGCTCGGCCAGATGCTTCTGATCAACGATATCTGTAGTCATCTGCCCGATCATTCCGTCCTGATCGGTCGGATCGACAAGCTCCGTCATGGTCATCCCCTTCGGTCATACCAAGCACTTCCACCGTTAGTCAGACAGTCCCGGTCATGCTCCGCTTGTTCTGCTTGCGGCCTACCGCCGGGGCCGTCATCAGGGTCGCATCTGATGCCCAATCTAATGCAGGACTGTCGATATCGGCTTGCCGCTCTGCGTCCAATACAACGTGCTGCCTGTCAACGCAAGCGAAGAAGGGTTTATTCCAGCACTCTCAGCGAGCAGCCTGGTGCCTGTGCTATCAACAGCTTCGACCGCATATTCTCTGCTCGGCGTCGAATTAGTTTCGACGATCCACGCCACTGCACCATCGCCCTTGACGACGATCGCCCGGGCGGGTCCAATCCCATCAAATCCGGATTCGGGGTGAATGGCCGTGCCAGTGACTAACTTGTGCAACACTCGACCATTGCTCAGATTGCGCACTACAACGGCCTGGTAGGACCCGTGTGGGCCAACCACCGATTCCCCATATGCCACAACCGAGCCAGCAAGCGTCTCGAGCTGAATGCCTCCGCCGCCGGATGAGGAAAACCCAGGTCGTTCGCCAAGAAAGTACGAGCGCTTACGCCCATAGGCGCATCCGTAAAATCCTTGCGCCTGAGCTTCTGTTTCTAGCTTTTCGTATACCTGCGCCTGGGTATCGGCAGCGAGCATCCGTGCGTGCGGTGGCAGATGGCAAGTTGGCGCGGTCTTATGCGTGCTATGCGCTGCATAGGCAGTACCAGCCAGCAATAGCGGGAGCAGTGCAGCGAGCAGGGGGCCGGTTCGTCTCATACCACGTAAGACTATCTTAGACCGTGGAAGTTGCGGTTCGCTGGACGAGTGTATGAGCGCATAGGCGGTAGCAGTCCTCGTCAGATGGCAACGACGAATGTGATTTCTTGGTCGGAGCCATTACGTTGACCTTGCGCATTTTCTGCGACCAGTCGGAAGTGTATCGGGGAAGGGCACCTCCCATGAGATGTTTCTTCGTACGCGGTAACCGGGATTTCGGCGTGCACTTCAACAGGAGTCCACCCATTTTCGACTTCCAAGCTCTGGGGGATTGTCGATTGACCGTATGCGGCGGTTGGACCGTATTCGAAATGGTAGGAGAATGCCTTGGCGCCATTGGGTACGACGTGACCAGTTACTTGGACCGTGGTGGGCTGAACGACGCACGCATTGTGTCCAACACTTACCCCCGTCGATTCTGCTTCGGCCGTCGGTGGACACATCTGCTTTTCATACGCCAGGACACAGTATGCGGGTCGTTCGCGACGGTGCCCACTTTCGACTTCGAGCAACGCGCTGTCAAACAAATATACTTTATGTTTTACTTCGGCTTCGCTTCGTTCGACTTCTTTTTTGGTTGGAGCCGTGTACATATAGTAGTACTCGCGGTCGACACGGGATAGGCCTTTGTGGAGGTTGAGGAAATGTTCTGCGGCTTGCGCCTGCAGTTCGGGGTGAGTTTTTAGTTCAACTTTTTCCGATCCATCGCTGACCAGAACAGCTTCCTGTCCGTTCTGCAACTCGACACCCGCCTCGCTCATAAAGATACGGGGCTTGCCGAGACGTTCGCCTGTAAACGCTGTGAATTTGCTCGCTGCGCTACCTTGACGTTCGATGACATCGTAGTAGTCATGGAATCCCCATGCGGCTGGGAGCCCGCCCCAGTAGCGTTTACAGTGATTACTTTTCTTTGGGTGGCAGAGAATGGCACTCTTATAAGCTGATGTATAGTGGTACTCGTACCCAGACGAGAACGCGAATTCCCCGGCCACCACGGCACAGTTCGGACAAGGGTGACGTTTGGCGAGCTTTGCGAGTATCGACTGTGCCACCTCCCAGAAGTGGGCGGCGATTACTTCGTGATGCCTCAAAGGACTGCTCCTGATATCTGGCTCGTTCCACGCCCCCCATAGTTCGACGGGCGGGAAGCCTTTGGTGGCGTTGCCTGCGATCAGGTCCTTCATCAGTCGTTCTACCGACTTTTTGTATTCGCCAACTGAAGGCAACGGGCATGGGGTACCTCCTTCTCCGCATGGGTCGATTGCCTCGTCCTTGCCGAGCGTGATAAAGGGCTGCAGGTGCGCCTTGCCGACTTTTTCGAGCCATGTTTCCAGACGGTGCATTTCTGCGGTGGCGTACGGTCCTGACGCGGTAGCCACATCGTAGGGGATGATTAGGCGTGCCGTTTTCACGTGCAGCGGCCCTTTTTCGAGGTTCGGGTCAAAGCCGGCAGTGGGGGTGCCGTTTTCTTCGAAATGTTCGTCGAGGTGGCCTTCCCCAATATGGCCTTCTTCCTTGGAGAGTGAGTCGGAGAGGCCGTACTTCACGGGGTCGCGTGCCGCGCTGGTCTTGTTGCTGGGCGCGGCGATCATCGTGTCGGCGAGCAGCGGGTAGACAGCGCCTGTGCCTGGCTTGAGCGTCAGCGTGAACGTGTCGCCTGCGACGGTGAGGGTCGCGGGTACGATGTGGCCTTCGGCGTCGGTGACATTGGGCGGAGCGATCACCACCAGTGCCTTGCCGGCTGTTTGTGTTTCGGCGGAGGTCATCGCGTTTTTCGCGGCTTCGTAGGAGGCTTGTGTTTGCTGTGGCTGGGGTTGCCCGGCGCCTGCTTCTCCGGGCGCGGTGCTGCTGTGGGGTGAGGCGGGGAGGCTTTCCAGGGGTACTTCTTCTTCTGTTTGCGGCTGGGATTCTTCCTGTTCGGCTTCGGCTTTTTCTTCGCTTGTCTCGGGCGGGCCGGGGGTGGTGCGGCGCAGCGGTCCGGCTTCGCCTGTCTGCCCGCTGGCTGGTTGGGCTGATTCCTCGCTTGCTTCCACCGCGGCGATGCTGCCGTCGGGAAGTTGCTTGAGTTCCTGGTCGGGGCCGAGGCGCACGGCCCAGGAGAAGGAGCGCGGGGCTTCTGCTGAGCGGAGCTGTAGGAGCGCAGTGGCACCGAGCGGCTGGGGGCGGATGATCATGTCGGTCGCGGGCCAGGTGTCGGCGAACAGCGCGGCGGCGCCATTGACGATCGTCGCTGGTGTGACCGCAGCCGGCTGGCTTTCGACGGGCGCGAGGCTCAGTTCGCCAGCGGGCGTGTTGACCGCGAATTCCCCCGCGGTTTCCTTGGAGATCGTGGAGCTGGTGAGCGTGCTCTGCGCGGCGAGTTCTTCCCCGCTTTCGGCGAGCGCCGGAGAGATGCTCTGTTCTTCGAGAGCCGCGGTGCTCGACGGCGCAAGGACGGCAGGGTCGGTCTGCTGGGCGATCGCCTGGGCTTCTTCGACGCTCGCTTCACCGCCCCAGGTGGGCACGGTATACGCCGAGACGGCGTTTTTGCTGCCCTGCGGGCTGCTCGCCGTCACGGTAACGCGCAGCGTTACGCCGAGGTCGCCGATCCCGGGGGTATATGTGGGTTCCTGTGCTTCTGCGATCGGGGTGCAGTCTTCGCCGCTCGAGTTGCAGCTTTCCCACTGGTAGGCGTAGGTGACGGGTCCCGTGGCACTCCAGATGCCCGGGTCGGCGCTCAGCGTGCCGCCGAACGCCACGACACCGGAGATCGACGGTGGGGAGAACTCGCTGAGCGCTTCGGGGCCGACCACGGCGGTGGGAGCGGAGACCGCCGTGGTGCTGCCACCGGAGTCGGTCGCGCTCACGAGGACGAGCACCGTGGAGCCCACGTCGGGTTCGGTGAGGGTGTAGGAGCTCTGGGTGGCGCCTTCGATCGCGTTGCAAGACCCGGCCGGTTCGCAGCGCTCCCACTGGTAGGCGTAGGAGAGTGGGCCTTCCCCGGCGAACACCCCCGTGCCCACGGTGAGGGTCTGCCCGGCGAGGGCCGGCCCCGTGATCGGGGGTGCCTGCTCCGCCACCGGGGCCTGCGTCTGCGCGACCGGCTCGGTCGCCTGCGAGACCCTGTGGCCCTGTTCATCGGTGGCAGTGACCTGCACCCGCAGCCGCTGCCCAACCTCGCCCGAGGTCGGCACATAGCTCGGGCTGGTAGCCCCTTCGATGCGGTGGCATTCGGCGCCGAGCACTTCACAGCTCTGCCACTGATAGGCATAGCTGATGCTGCCGGCGCCGCCTGACCAGGCCCCAGGTTTCGCGGTAAGCGCCTGGCCAGCCTGCGGCGCCCCTGAGATCGTCGGCGCCTGCGTGCCCGCGAGCGCCCCGGCCGCGCCGATCACAGGCGTGGCCGGCGAGAGGTCGCTGAGCGAGTCCGCCGCGCTGTGCACGCCAACGCGGACCCGCAGCGCCCTTGAGAGGTCGCCTTCGGTGAGGTCGTATTCGGGGCCGGTAGCTCCTTCGACGGGGGCGCATTCGCTGCCGCTTTCGTTGCAGCTTTCCCACTGGTAGCTGAATTCTGTCGTGGTGCCCGTCCAGACACCCGGGGCGGCGTAGAGCACATCGTGGACATCGGGGGTGCCCGTGATCGAGGGTGCCTGCAGCTCGCTCGGCGGTTCGGCCTGCACGACCGTGCTCGCCTGCGAAGTCGCTTTCGTCGAGCCCCCAGGGTTCGTCGCTGTCACGATCACCCGCAGCGTCGAACCGATGTCGCCTTCCGTCAGCGCGTACTTGGCACCCGTGGCGTTTTCGATCGCCGCGCATTCTTCACCAGCCGGGTTACAGCTCTCCCACTGGTAGGTGTAAGAGACCGGTGCGACCCCATCCCATTCCCCGGTGCTCGCGGTGAGCGTCTGGCCGTCTTGGGCGGCGCCCGAGACCGTCGGGAGCCCTGTGTTGGAGGGAGGCGCGGGCGCCTGGATCACGCTGCTCGCGGGGGAGGCCGCGAGCGCTTGCCCGTGCGAGTTGGACGCGGTGACCACGACCCGTACGGTTGCGCCGATCTCCCCGGAGAGTACGGTGTAGCTCTGGCTGCTCGCGCCCGCGATCGGCTCGCATCCGCCGCCACTCGCGTTGCAGCTCTCCCACTGGTAGGCGAAGGAGATCGGTTCCGAGCCCAACCAGCTCCCCGCGCTCGCGGTGAGCGTCTGCCCCGCCTGCGGGGTGCCGGAGATCGAGGGCGCCGAAGAGGACCCCGGGGCCGGCACCCGTTCAACGCTCGCGCCTTTTTCGACGTGGACGGCAAGCAGGCTGACCGTTTCGCCGACCGCGTAGACGCCGCCAGCGAGCTTGATCGATGCGCCGGTTTCGACATTCCAGACCCCGGTCGAGGCCTGCCCGGGGATTCCCCCGCCGGTGAATTCGAGCGTGCCGCTCGACGCGCTGACCGTCCCATCGTTGGTGAAGTACACCGCGACGGTGCTCGTGCCGCTGCCCTGCGTCTTCTCGAACGTGCCCGTGTTCAGAACCTCTGGCGCGGCACCCGAGTTGCTGGACGCGACGAGAATCTGCCCGGCCAGACCGCAGCCTTTCGCGCACGCTTCCGAGTTGTCCTTGAAGACACCCCGGTTTTCCAAGAGCGCACCTTCGGCCATTTCGAGATAATCCTGAGAAAACGTCACTGTGCCTTCGTTGACGAGCGTACGCCCCGCGAGCGAACCCCCGTCGAACGTGCCGCTCACACCAGGCTCGATCACCGTCCGCCCGGAACCCGTCATCTCGCCACCTTCGTTCCACTCCAGCGCACCGGACACATCCACGCTGCCAGGGCCCGTCAGAACACCGTACAGGCTCAACGTGCCGACCGTTGACACTTCCGACGTACCCGTGATTTCAAGCGAGGTCCTCGGATGTTCAAACGCGCTTCCGAAGACTTCGAGCGTGCCTTCGTCGTGAAGGACACCGACGTGGTAGGTACCGTCCGAGATCTCAACAGTGGTCCCCGACCCGACACACGCCACATCGCTCGCCGTCGGCGCGCTCCCCTTCGACCAGTCAGCGCCATCCTGCCATTCCCCCTCGGAGGGACCCACCCACGTATCGGTGCACGGCGGGCCAGAAGAGGAGACGCCTTCTTTGACCATCGCGCTCGCCGGCGAAATACGCGACGCATGACCATCCCCGTTACTCGCCGTCACAACCACCCGGACCGTTCCACCAACCTCACCCGCCACCAACCGATAGGTCGATTCGCTCGCGCCCGCGACATCCGTGCAGCTTTCCCCCGCGCTGTTGCAGCTCTCCCACTGGTAGCTGTACGCGAGCGGCGGCGCCCCCGTCCACGTGCCCGGATGCGCGACAAGCGATCCACCCACCTGCGCGGACCCCGAAACTTCCGGCGCGACCAGGTTCACAGGCAGAGTCACCGAAGCGCCCACCGTGCTGCTGGCCGCCGAGACAGCCGACGCCACACCGACAACATTGGACGCGATGACACGCACACGCAGCGTATGGCCCACAGCCGCAGGGTCGGGCTGGTAGGTCGAGCTGCTCGCACCTTCGATACCCGCGCAATCTTCGCCACTCGGATTACAGCTTTCCCACTGGTAGGAGTACGCGAGCGGCTGCGACCCTTCCCAAGACCCTGTGGTCGCGCTCAACGTCCCGCCTTCCGTCGCGCTACCCGATACCACCGGCACCGATATGTTCGACGGGGGAGTGGCTTCAACCACGACTTTGCTCGCCGCCGACGACGCGCTCGCAGACCCAGCCGAGTTCATCGCCGTCACCACGACCCGCACCGTCTCACCGACCTCTTCAGACCCAAGCGCCAAAGTCGATTCGGTGGCTTCCGCGATATCGAAGCAATCTTCACCCAGCCCATTGCAGCTTTCCCACTGGTAGGTGTAGGAAATCGGCGGGGCGCCTTCCCACGTGCCCGTGCTCGCGCTCAGCGTCTGCCCTTCTTCCGCGGTCCCAGAGATCGACGGCGCAGCCGTGTTCGACGGGGCGAAAGCCGTCACAACCCCGGTCGCCGCGGATGTCGCCGGCGTCGAGCCACCGGCGTTGCTCGCCCTCACGACAACCCGCATGGTGTCGCCCACGTCGCTGTGTTCGAGCGCGTACGTCGAGTTCGTCGCCCCCGAGACGTTCGCGCAGTCTTCGCCTGTGCTGTTGCAGGTCTGCCACTGGTAGGTGTATGTGATCGGTGGGGTGCCTTCCCAGCTGCCCGTGCTCGCGTTCAGCGTCTGTCCTTCTCGCGCCGTCCCGGAGATCGATGGCAGACTGGTGCTCGACGGTGCGAGCGCCGCCACGACGCCGGTCGCGGCGGAGGTGCTGGACGCTGAGCCGCCCGTGTTGCTGGCCGTGACCTTCACGCGCAGCGTGCCGCCAACGTCGCCGTGGCCGAGGAGGTAGGTCGAGCTGGTCGCCCCCGAGATGTTCGTGCAGCTTTCGCCGGAGCCGTTGCAGAGCTCCCACTGGTAGGCGTAGCTCAGCGGCGGCGAGCCGCTCCAGGAGCCCGTGCCGGCGGTGAGCGTCTGCCCGTCTACATCGCTGCCTGTGATCGTTGGCGCCGACGTGTTCGACGGAGGGATCGCCGCCACGACCCCGCTCGCCGCCGAGGTCGCGCCCGTTGACCCCACGGAGTTTTTCGCGGTCACAACGACGCGCAGCGTGTCCCCGACATCACTGGGGCCGAGCGCGTAGGTCGAGGCGGTGGCCCCGGAGATGTTCGCGCAGCTTTCGCCTGAGTTGTTGCAGAGTTCCCACTGGTAGGTGTAGGAGAAGGGTTCGGTGCCCGCCCACGAGCCGGTGCTCGCGCTCAGCGTGTGGCCGTCTTCGGCTGTGCCTGAGACCACTGGCAGGGCGGTGTCGGCCGGCGGGCCGGTCGTGATCACCGCAGTCGTTTCGGAGGTAGCGGTTTTGCTGCCCGCCGCGTTTTCGGCTGTCACCATCGCGCGCAGCGTGCCCCCGATCTGCGAGCCGAGCACCCGGTAGGTCGACGCGCTCGCCCCCGTGATTTTTTTGCAGCTCCCGCCCGTGCTGTTGCAGCTCTGCCACTGGTAGGCGTAGGAGAGCGGCGGAGTGCCGCTCCAGCTGCCTTCGCTGACGCTCAACAGCTGCCCCTGCTCCGCCGCGCCCGAGATCGCCGGCGGCACTGTATTCGACGGCGCGAGCGGCGCGACGAGCGCGCTCTGCGCCGAGCTCGCGCTACCGGTACCCGCGCTGTTGCTCGCGGTTACCGCCACCCGTAGCGTCGAGCCTACGTCTTCGTGGGAGAGTTTGTATTTCGTTTCGCTCGCCGCGGGGATGTTCGCGCAGCTTTCGCCCGCCGCGTCGCAGCGCGTCCACTGGTACGCAAGCGTGATCGGCGTCACACCGGTCCACGTCCCCGCTTTGGTCGCGGTCAGCGTGCTCCCATCCTTCGCGGTACCCGAGATCGTCGGCGCGACGGTGTTGACCGGGAACTCACCCGCGTCATAGTGTTCCCTGATCCGGGTCGCCGACAGCGCCTTCGTGTAGAACGCGACATTACTCAAGCTGCCCTTGAACAGCGGTTCGCCCGCGACCAGCGACTTCCCGAGATAGTTACTCGGTGCGCTCCCCAACGAGGACGGAAAGACACTCGCGCCCGTGACCTGTCCAACCTGTTCGCCATTGACATACAACGTCAGCGTACCCGCGCTGGTCTCGCTCACCGCCACATCCTTCCACACGTTCACCGCCAGCTTCGTCGCCGTCACTTCGGCACTGGACCCACCACTCGTGTGGATTTCAAACAGCATCTTATGATTGCCAGGCGTCGAGGCCGGCGTCAGATACATGTAGTTGGTCGAGCTCGCCCCGAACTCGAAGATCGGCTCCTTGAACACCATTTCACCCGACCAATCAACCCACCCTTCGAAAGTGAATTCGTTCGCGCCCGCCAACGGATCCCCGGGCAGCGAGCCATACGCCGCACCCCCAAACGCGCCCGACCTGCCGCCACCAAACGGGCCTTCACCGCCCAGCACGACCCCATTGTTGATCGCCGTGTACGAGCCAACCGAATCCACGATCGTACTCGAACCCACCGCATCATCGAAACGAAACTGCGCCACCGGACCATCCGCCGCGACCGTGCTCTCATACGTTTCATACGGCTGCGTCCCACCCGCCGCGACCGCCGAGCAGAGCAGGCACAGCAGCACCGCCGCGGCGCCGGAGCCGAGACGTACGCCGCGCAGGCGCGGCGACCTCGACTCGCCCCCCTGTGATCGACCGCGTATCATCGACACGCTACTCCTCCCATCTCGCCGCAACGCCACGCCAACACACGGGGCTCTTGACCAATCAAGCTGGTGTTCTTGACCGACGACCGGTATCTATCGGTCGGACAACAGGAACCTACTAAAGAATGGGAGCATGTCAAGGTGGTCCACCAGAGCAGAACCCGGTATTTGCGAGATTTTATTGAAGTGGATCATTCTTCTGCGTCGATTGACGACGAGCCTCTCCAGCGATGTCGAGTCACGAGTGCTCCTCCGCCCCTGGCTGCTCGTCAGCGAGCCGCTCGACGAGCCAGTCGAGGGCTTCCCGGGCGCTGGCGAGGGGCGAGGCGATCGGGTAGATGACGTGCGCGATGCGGCCCTCCAGGGCGATGAGGATGATCGGTTGGTACTCGATTCTGTCCTGGACGGTGGTGAGTGGCAGCCCCAGGGTCTTCGCGAGCGCGAGATACGGGTCGCAGAGCAGGCGTTGGGTGAAGAGTTCGATGTCGCCGGTGTTGTGCTGCTCGACGAGCGGCTGGGTGCTAACGCCGACGGTGCGAACTCCGAGGTCGTTCAGAGCGTCCTGGTGGTCCCGCAGCGCGCGCCCCATCGTGTCGGCGTCGGGGTTGGTGTCGTTTTCGGCGGAGGTGAGATAGATGAGCAGTATGTGACGGGTGGCGAGCCGCGCGAGGCTGATCTCTGCGCCGGGCCCGAGTGGCTCGTTTTCATGCTCCTCGGTCCATTCCAGCGGGGCTGTGGGTAGCCGTGTTCCCACCAGCCGTGCTATGAGCGCCTCGGAGTCGGGGTCCTCACCATGCGAGTGATATTCGCTGTCCGATGTAGTGTCGGGTTTGCATTCGCGCGAGGCAGTGCTTTCGTCGTCCTCTTCCTCACCCATGTCGTGCTGTTCCTTTGCGGATGGGCGCACTGTCAGCCGAGAAGACCGGGCCGACTCCCCTTGCAGCAAAGCCGGCCCGGTCTCGTTGCCCTTGTTTTTGCAAGGGATGCCAGGCCAGACATACCTCGAGCCCGTACGCGTTCACGGCCCTGGGGTACGCGATCACGCTGCGCTCGTGTGGCGGCCTTGCCCGTCATCGCGGGAGATGTTCACGGTGAGCGCCGCAGAGAACAAGATGCAGAGCGACTATGTGCGTTGCGAATAAAATGTTTGGCCGCGGCCCGGCGTGTTAATGCGAATGTCCAGCGGCTCGCGCGCAGCCGGTCCTTCGAGGATCGCCGTAGCGTTCGACGCAGGTTGAGCACGAACATGGACGGCGCCGCGAACGTCCCGGTTGCATGCAGCACGTGGCGGCTGGCCAGGTGCGCGTGCGGTAGGTCGGCCTCGGGCGCTGAGAGGTAGAGGCTGGTCATCCCGGCGAGCAGGAGGAGGTGCTGGCTGCTGTTGGGGAGCATCCGGGCGTGGTGTGTGCACCGGGCGGCGATCTGGCTCAGGCCCTCGGTGACCGCCGCGGGCGGCCCATATGGCTCGATCACGCTGTACTGCTCGACCGCGTTGTCTTCGTGGTGGTCGATGAGGCTGTCGAGCATCGTATGCAGCGCGTTGATCCAGGGGAAGTAGGCACGATCGATCGCGTCGGCGTGCTGTGCGGTGAGGGCTGGATCCGCGGCGGCGGCGATCAGCGCGAGCACCCCGAGCGATGAGGCGCTCGCGGCGCATGTCTCCCACCAGCGCAGTCGGCTGCCGGTGGGTGTCCGTGCGTGCCCCCACCGGGCGAGCACTTCGCGGGCGTTGGGGGCGTGGTTGAGGCTCTGGTAGACGCGGATGCGCTCGGCGCCGCGGCGGGCCGGGAACGCGACGATGGCATGCGACGGGAGCGCCCCAAAGGCGTCGCGCGTGGCGTCCACCAGCTCGCGCAGGTAGCCGCGGTCCTCGCGGTGGGAGTGGTGGGCAAAGTAATCGTCGTGGGGGGTGTTGGGTTGCAGCGCGGCCAACAGCGCGGCGTGCAACTGGAGGGTGTTGATCCGCGGGTCGGGGCTTGGCTGCTCGGAGACTATGTCCGCGTAGTCGTAGGCTGCTTGGAAGGCGACGAGGGCGCGGACTACCACTGCGTGCTGGTCGGGCTTCACGAATGTGGCGAACGCGGCGGCGCCCTCCAGGTTCTCGAGCTTGTGGTTGTGGGAGTGCAGCGCGAGCTGGCGCAGCACGGGGTCGGGGATCTCTGCCGCGCGCGCCCGCCAATGGCGCAGCTCACCTCGCAGGATCGGGTGGACGCTCGCCCAGTAAGTTCGTGCCGCGCGCGCGAACGCACCGGCCAGCTTGACCCGGTCTGCCTGCTCCCTCATGCCGATAGCTTCCCGCTAACGGGGAAATGGGGTCGATCACTCCTGAAAGCCGACGCTGGGCGGTACCTGGGCGGCGCTGAACCCGGGGAGCGCGACGACCACGAGCGCGATCCCGCAGACAATCACGAGGGTGAGGAGCACCTGGGGCACACCGACCGAGAAGGGCGCGGGGAACCCTGTCGTGATCCTCACCAGCGGCTTGCGACCGCGTATCCGAAGAGGCCAAGGGCGAGCCCGTCGGCGCACCCTACGCCGAGCACGATCGCGCTCTCCAGCAGCAGCGCGCGCCATAGCTGCAGGTCGTCGTAGCCTGAGATCTTCAGCGCGGCGAAGCGTCCACGGCGCTGCCATAGCGCGGCGCCGAGCGCGAACGCGATCGCCAGGGCGGCGGCAATCAGCAGCAGGGTGGCAATCTCGCCGAGGCTGCGTAGTGCCTGCTTGACGTTCGCCTTGAACTGTGCTTCGCGTGCTGCGCGGGTCTGTACCCAGAGCGCCGGGCGGTAGCCGAGCGCTGCCTTGACCGCACGCACGCCCGCTTCGGGGGTGACGCCGGGCTTGAGGTTGACCTCGAGAGCGGCCGGTTCGGTTGTCTGCCGTTCCGAGACGCTCGCCGTTCGTCAGAGCCCGATCCCGAGGTCGATGCCACGCTCGGTTGAGACCTCGCGTCCGAGGCGTCGCTCGGCGCGGTCGATCGCTTCGCGGGCGCGCTCCCAGTCGCGCTGCTGGCCGCCGCGCTGCTCGGGCCGGGGGCCGAGCGCGTCGGTGGGGTCGGTGATGTCGTACTGCGCGCGATAGCGCATGGCGTGGCGCACGCCGTTCTCCCATGCCTCGCGTTTCGCGGGCCGGTCGGGCCGCTCACCGACGGTCGCCTTCACCCATTCGGCGGGGGTTTGTAGTTCGCGCTCGGCGAGCTCGTTGCGCAGCACGGTGTGCTCTCGGGTGGTGTGGGTGATTGCGTGTTCGAGGCCTTCGCGTTCAGCACGGAGCTCAACTGGGTCGCCCAGCTCGCGCTCCAGGCTGCCGCGGTGGGCGAGGGTCGCGTCGAGCTCGCGCGTGTTGGCTTGCAGGGCGCTGGCTAGGTGGGCGCGCTCGATCGCATGGGGGTCTTGTTCGTGTCCGAGGCGCCGCTGCGGGTCGGGTAGGCCGGCGAGGCGCCCTGTGAGCTGCTCGTGCTGGGTGGCGAGCGTGAGAGCGCGCGTGTCGAGGTCCTCGATGCGCTGCAGCTCGCGGGTTGGTAGCGCCGCGAGCTGTGTCTGGAGCTGCTCGACGCGCTCGCGTAGCTCCCGCAGCCGCGCCGGGGTCACAGTTGCCGGCGGTGTCGGCTCGGCACGGGTAGCGGCGTGCTCCTGTAGTGGCTCTACCGCGTGTACGCGGGCGTCGGCGAGGTTGGGGTCATCGGCGCGGCCCGCGCTGGGGAGCTGTTCGATCGCGAGGTCTTCGTCGTCGCGCTGGAGCATTCGCTGGGCTACCCGGTCGAGCAGCTCGCTGCGGGTCGCTGGGGTTTGGTCTGTGGGCGCGAACTCGCTGCGGTCCCGTTCGAGATTGTCGTCGTAGACGAGCAGGCGCGTGGTTTCTCGTGCGCGGGAGAGCGCCGTGTAGGACCAGCCGGCGGTGAGATCCCTCGGTGAGGCAACCACGATCGCGCCCTGCACGGTGCCGCCCTGCATCCCGTGCCCGGTCAGCGAGTAGGCGTGCTCCACGTGCTCGGCGACATACACCGCTGGGAGCTCGCGCACGAGCCCGCCGTCGGTGTCGATCACTACCCGGTCGGGGTCGAGGTGGCGGACCGTGCCTCTCATCCCGTTGTCCACGTCGAGCTGCCCGTCGTTTCGCCGGCAGATCACGCGATCCCCGACCGCGACCCGGATGCTGCCATAGACACGCTCCTCGCCGAGCGCGCCGAGATCGCGCCGTAGCTCCCGCGCACCCTGGTTCAACCGATCGCGGGTCTCGTTGTCCCGGGCGATCATCACAGTCCGCGCCGGCCCCTCCGCGGCGGCCGCGCGCGCCCACTCCGCGAGCGCCTGTTCGCACGCGCCGGCGGGGTCGCTGAACGTCTCGATCCGCCGGTTGCGCTCAGCCCAGTCGAGGTAGCGCTGCGGGTGGCCGTCGTGCAGTGCGCCGAGCGCCCGGCGCTCCGCGGGGTCACGCTGGCGCATCACCTCTGTGAGCTGCTGCGCGCCGAGCGCACGGCCGACCGCGCCGAGCCACCCGCCGGCCTGCACCGAGGCGAGCTGCCCCGGGTCACCGATCGCGACCACCTTCACGCCCGTGCGCTGGGCTGCCTCCAGTAGTCGCGCGGTGGGGCGCGTCGCAGCCATCCCGGCCTCGTCGAGGACCAGGACACCGTGCTGTGGCAGCTCATCGCCGAGCTGCTCCAAGTCGAGTAGCAGCCGGTCGAGTGTGCGGGTGGGGATGCCTGCCTCCTCGGCGAGCTCGCGTACCGCGCGGCCGGTCGGCGCGACGCCGAGCACGGTGTAGCCCGCGCTCTCATACACCTGGCGCAGTACCCCGGCTGTGTAGGTCTTCCCGGTCCCCGCGAGCGCCTGGATCACGCTCACCCCGTGCCCCGAGCCGGTCACGGCGCGCACTGCCGCCGCCTGCTCGGCGGTGAGGGGACGATCAGCTGCGGTAATCGCGCGCTCAGCCAGCGACGGATCGAGGATGCCCGCTCCCTCGCCGGCGCGGCCGACCGCGGCCGTGATCAGCCGCCGCTCGACCGCCACGAGCTCCACGGTCGTCATCTCGCCACAACGGGTCGCGATCACGTCCTGGCGCTCCGCGAACCGCTCGACCTGACCCCGCACCTCACCCACCAGCGCACCCACCCCCGCGGCGGCGGCGAACTCCTGCAGCACGGCGCGCTCGTCGAAGGTGTTGCTGCGCTCCGTCAAGCCGGCGGCGCCCGCCAGCCGGTCGCCGAGCACCTGCTCGTCTACACCGGCGCGCTCGGCGAGGCCGCGCACCAGCTGCTCTCGGCCCGCCTGCAGGAGCTCCGCGACCCTGCCGGTGTCGAGACCCTGCTCGCCGGCACGGGCCCTCACCTCCTCCCGCCACGTGTGCGTCTGCACCCCGTACTGCTTGCGCTCCCGGGTCGCGAGCGCCGCGTGCTCCGCCGCGCTCTTTGACCCCAGGCCGATCCCACCCTGCTCCGCCTCGCGCAGCATCTCGTGGCGACGCTGCGAGAAATGCTCCACCACCGGGCGCTCGATCTCCACGAGCTCCGCCGCACCATTACGGACCTCCCCCCACTCCAACCCGAAGCGCTCCGTGACGAGCGCGCGGAGATGCGCCTGGTAGAGATACCCCGCTGTCTTCGCCGCCCGGTAGAGCTCCGCACCATGCAGCGCCGTGAACCGGCCGTCCGGGCCACGCGCCATGTTCGCCGCGACGACGTGGGTATGCAGCTGCGGGTCAAGCGCGCGGCTCATCCGATGCCGGTAGGCCGCCGCGACCAGGCCGTCCCCGGGCTGCACGTGCTCGCCGGCGTGCCCGCGACGGACCATCACCGCCGTGTCCTCCAGATACCCAAGCGCCGCCCTCACCGCCTCTTCATGGCAGCCCACCAGCTCACCCGACACGTCCTCCGCCGCGATCGCGAACAGGATGCTCAGCGTCTTCGGCGCGGAGAACGTGAGGTCATACGCCGCTACCTTCGGGTCACTCGCCGAGGACCGCAATCGCGCCGCTGGGTCGCGTGGGTCGTGGCCTGCGATCAGCGCGCCGAACTGGCTGGCGCCCACCCGACCGGAGAGGCCGAGGGCCTGCGCGCCAGCGCCGACCCATTCGCCTGGGGCCTCGCCGCGCCCGGTGTAGTAGTCGTCCTGGCCCTGGGCTACCTGCTGCTCGTAGTAGCGGTGCTGACCCAGCGCGATCTTCCCGATTGAGATCATCCTGAGAGCAAAATAGCAAAAGAAGCAGCCTTTAGGTGCAACTGTGTGCCGTGAGGCGGAGCGCAGCGGAGCCGAGCGGCAGGGTAGCCTGGCGGCGGTGCCGAGAGCGCGGCTGGAGAGTGATGTAGCGGCGCTGGTGAGTGCGCGGTGGGAGGTGCGGGCGAGAGCCGAGCGAAGCGAGGTAGAGCGCTGTTAGAGGTAGTGGGCGAACGTCGTGTGGCGGAGCGCGTAGGTCGAGCGCTCGGGTGCGGCGCGGGTCAGTGGTGGCGGCGCGGGAGGATCACAACGGCGGGGATCGCGAGCCGGGTGAGCGGGCTGCGGTCGCCGAGCAGACGGGTGAACAGCCGCGCCGAGAGCGCCGAAGGCCAGCGGCCACGGCGCCTGGCGTACCAAAGCGTGCCCCCTCCCCACGCCGCCGCGCCGAGCACCAGGAACGCGATGCAGTAGCCGTAGCCTCCCTGGCTGCCGCACGCCCACGCCACCCACCACGAGCACCAGCCCGTGACACGCGCCGGGGTCGGCCCGAAGCGCCACGCAACCCACCCCGCCACGGCCACCAGGCCGAGCACGCAGATCACACCAGCGAGCGGGCCGGCAGCGGCGAGTGGGGCGGCGGAGTCGAGGGGCATACGTCCAGTTTCCCACTCGGGTCGGTCGGACAATTGTCGTCGGCGCGTGACTCCACGAGCCCGACGTGGGGACCCCGTCGGTTGGGTGCCCAACCCCGTTACCCCATCCGTCGATCGAGCAGTCGGCCGGCCCCCGGCCCGGCACCCGCTACACACCCTGTCACACCCCTTGCGGGTTGACAGGGTGTGACACGCTACACGCGGCGGGGGCCGGGGGACTGCGATCCGCCGCGCTCGGGGCCCCCAGCCAGGCGCCAGCCTGGCTGGGGAGCGGCGGACGATCGACCGTAACTTCTGCAGTTCGCCGGGAAGCACGCTTCGGCTCGTCGCGGGCCACGGAGGGCACGCGCCTGGGCGGCTGTTCCGGCATCGCGGCGCGCGGACGATCCCAAAATGCTCGTAGAGAGATGATCGAATCGATGCTCGCCGTCCCCGCGAGGCCGGGTGCGCATCCCGCCGGCGGCGGTCATGATCTGCCGGGATGACCGATCACGACGCTGTGCTGTTCGACCTCGACGGCGTTCTCGTTGACTCGCGCCTGCCATTCGCGCGCGGCGTCAACCACGCGCTCACGTCACACGGGCTGGCCGCGAGGCCGGAGCAGGAGCTGCACGGGTACTCGGCCCTCCCTTCACGCACGTTTCGTGCGCTGGTCAGCAAGTAGTCGCTCGTTCAGCCCAAACCTACATTGGTTCGTCGTATTCAACGGCATCGCAGGGCCGATCCCCTTCGAGACTGATAGCTGGCGGCCAAGCGAGCGCTTCCGCTTCGTCCCGCGCGAGTAGGCGTGTGCGGAGCTGCGGTCGGCGCTGTCGAGGATCGTCCCGAACAGGAGTGAGCTGGGCGCCCCTTGAGACGCGCGGATCACACGCGAAGCGAGAGGGTGCGCTCCGCCTGAGTGGCACCGCGCCGTGGGTTAGGCAGATCGGCAGCTAGTCCTGCTGTGGTTGGAGCATGGGGAGTAGCGTGAGGTTGACTAGACGTACGACGGAGTTTGGGTTGTCGAGTGTGATGGTTCCGTCGCGGGTGAGTAGTAGTGAGATCGCGAGGCGTGCGATCACTTCGGCGACGCCGTCTATGTCTGATGTCGCGGCACGGCCCGCTTTGACTTCGGCTTGGAGTCGGTGGGCGATGAGTGATCGGTAGAGCTCGAGCACGGGTCCACCCTCGAGGGTGAGCGGTGGTAGGAGGACCTCCGGTTCGCTGCGCAGGAGCCGGTCGAATAGTGGGTGGCCGCGGACGTAGCGCCCGGCGAACTCGAACCCGGCGACGAGTCGGTCCTCCAGAGTTTCTGCGCCTTCCCACAGAAGGTCGAGCTCTTGCATTCCGCGGCGGACCTCGCGCGCAATGACAACCTCGACGAGGCCTTGCTTGCTCGCGAACCGGCGGAAAACGGTCATTCGCGAGACGCCGGCACGGCGGGCGACGTCTTCCATCGAGGTGCGACGGATGCCGTGCTCGACGAACTCGTCGAGCGCCGCCGCAGCAACCCTGTCAAAGAGCGCGTCCTCCCCCACGACAGGAGCCACCTCGAGAAATTCGGCTATTGGCACCATCAGATACCATGTTACTCTATTTCGCACAGAGTAACTAGAGAGGATGTGGCTCATGGATCAAGCGCTTATCGACGTGCCGCGACTGCGACGCCCCGCGGTCGTCAACGCCGCCCAGTACTGGCTGGCCCCAGAGCAGTTCGCGCGCCGCTGCGGGCAGCTCGGCGACCGCTTCCTGGTACCGATGCCGGCGACCGGGCCGTGGCTGTGCCTGACCGATCCCGAGGACATCAAACGCATCTTCACGGCCGATACCGATGTGCTTCGCCTCGGAGCGGCGCTGGCCAAGGCCTCCGCGCACCATCTCTTCCTCGGCCCGACCGGGCTCACGAACCTCGACGGAGCCGAGCACATGCGCAAACGGCGAATGCAGCTCCCCCCGTTCCATGGCAACGCGCTGACCGGTTACCACGAGACGATGGAGCGCAAGACCGAAGAGGCTCTCGCACGCTGGCCCTATGGGCACCCAACTCCCTCCCAGCCACACATGGAAGCGATCAGCCTCGAGGTGATCATGGCCACGGTGTTCGGGGTAACCGACCACGCGCGCGTCGACCGGTTGCGTTCGGCGACGCTCGCGCTGCTTGCCGAGGGCCACTCACGACGGTTCTTCCTCCAAACGATCATCGCGACCAGCCGCGAGAACGGGTGGGACAGACCGTTCCCGCGGGTCCGCCGCGCGATCGACGCGGTCGACGCGATCGTGATGGAAGAGGTCGCCCAGCGCCGCAGCACCGATCAACTCGACGGCCAGGATGTCCTCGGCATGTTCCTGCGCACACCGGATGACCAAGGCTGCCTGATGAGCGACGAGGAGATCTGCGACGCAATGCGCACCCTGCTGCTTGGAGGACACGACACCACCGCCTCTACCCTGACGTGGATACTCGAGCGCGTCAGCCGCTACCCCGACGCGCTGGTGCGTCTGCAGACTGCCGCGCTCGACGGAGACGACGAATACCTCGACGCGGTGATCAAGGAGGCGATGCGCTTGCGCCCAGCCTTCCCGCTCACCGCAAGACTCGCAACCGAGCCGTTCGAGCTACCCGGGCTAACGATCCCCAGCGGCACCATGGTCGTCCCCCACATAACACTCGTGCACCGCCGCCCCGAGCTCTACCCCGACCCACTCACCTTCCGCCCCGAGCGATTCCTGGACACCCGCGCCGGGACCTACACCTGGATCCCCTTCGGCGGCGGACCCAGACGATGCATCGGTGCCGCCTTCTCCCTTACCGAGGCTCGGATCGTGCTCAAGACCATCCTGCGCCACGCCCGCCTCGAACCCTCTCACCAGCGCTCAGAGCGAGTCGCGCACCGCAACGTATTCATCGTACCCGCACGCGGCGGACGCATCACACTCCAACCCCACACACCCCCTCCACGCCAAAAACACAGCCACCTTGATGCGCCCTTGCTTTCGCGGCGAGAAGAGGCGTCCCGCTCCAAGACACCGACATGATCGCAATGGACGAGCCGCGATATCCGAGTTCGACCGACCTCAGGCTGCTGCTCTCGCCAGGGCGATGGAGGCGTCTCGCCCTGCGTGGCGCGCTGGCTCAATCGATCAGATCGCGGTGTGGCCGGGTGGGGTTGCATCTTTGAGTGATGGGTTGACCTCGTGAGCCCGATGTCCCAGATCGGGATGGGCGAGCAAAGCGTCGATGAGCGCTCGTGATCCGCCGATGCACGTCCAGTCGTCATCCCACAAGGTCGAGTACAGCCACGAGCGGTCGGCCGGAAACATCAGATCCGGCAGGGGACCCTTCGAATGCTGTTGCTCGCGCCAGACACCCGCCTGCTCCGGGCCAGCCTCGACCAGCACATACCACCCGTCGCTGGTGGGGCCCGGCCTCACCTTCGGCGCGTCGTAGAAGACGATGTCCGCGCCGCCGGTGTCGAGATAGCCAAACCACCACGGCTGCACCGCGGAATGCTCGCTCAGTACCGCTAGCACTCCAGCGTTGTGACGGTCCGGATCCTCCAGTGGCGAGCGTGCGTCGTGGGCCCCGCTGCCGGGAAGCTCCAGGGTGGCGTAGGCCTCAAATACCGGCGGGATCGCAGACGTGATCGCAAACGAGACCGCGGTGCTCTGCCGGATCCACGCGACATCGGCTTCGTTGCCGATGCGCCACACGCGGCCGTTCTTGCTCGCCGAGGCCTCCGCCTCGTGATCGTCCGTCATCAACGGCAGTTTAAGCGGCGCCCTCACGCGACTTCGGAACAACGGCGGGGCGCGGGCGGTCACGTGGAAAGAGGCTCGCTGCAACAATCGTGGGGTGAGTACCGAGAGCCTGTCAGGCTGGCTGACCGAGGCGGTGGATGCCGTCCTCGCTGACCTGCAACAGCCGCAGGCGATCCCTTTGGAGATCTCCTACGGTCGGGAGCAATGGGACGGCGAGGCATGTTGGGTGGTGCACCTCCGCGAGCTATCTGAGACAGGCCGTGTCTCGTTCATCGTTTCGCCCGAGGAGCGTGGTGCGGCGCTGCTGGAGCGATTCGCGGACTATCTCCAGGAACAGTTCTTCCCGGAGACACGTGGCGGCTGGGGTCAGGCCCGACCAGCCTGCCCGGGCCACCCTCATCCGGCAACGCCATCGTGGGACGAGCAGACGGACACCGCGTGGTGGCAGTGCCCCTCAACAGGCCGTGACATCGCTCGCATCGGCCACTACCGCCAGGACCAACACCGCACGTAACCGCACCAGCCGACTTCGAGGCGCAGCGTGTGCAGCTGGACCAAGCGCTAGTCCCGGCCCCCCGTGTTGCCCATTTCGTTGCCCACCTGGCCCGACGGCGGCCATCACCGGCCCAGCCCTACTTGCCGAAACCAGCCTATTTGCAAGCGATTTCAAGCGATGCCCGGGGTGGGAGTCGAACCCACAAACCCTTTCGAGGCGCCGATTTTAAGTCGGCTGCGTATACCGTTCCGCCACCCGGGCAGGCGCCTTTGCTTCCTCTCTGCAACTACGTCGCAGTCTATGAAAGCGACTGGGAGGAGCGTTTCGCGGGTAAAACGTAGATGTGAGGTATGGCCCAACCAGGTATGGCGCAACTACGCGGTTGGTAGCGTGTCTGTAGGTGTAGGACTGAAATAGAGGATGGCCACCGGGCAGTAAGCCGGTAAGCCGAGCCCTCTTGGCCGTCAGGAGACCACCGTGGAGGTCACCGCTCTAAAACCCGGCGTCGCATCCGGCCTGCGAGGGGCAAGCCCGCTGCTGCGCCTACAGCCGGATGAGCGCCTGATCGCACTCACGCGTCGCGGCCAGCACGCCGCCTTTGAGACCCTGTTCTCGCGCTACCACTCCCGCCTGCTGTCCTTCTGCCGCCACATGCTGGGCTCACGCGAGGACGCCGAGGATGTGCTGCAAGAGGTGTTTGCGGCGGCCTTCAACGCGGTGCTCGCCGACGAGCGCCCGATCAACGTACGTCCGTGGCTGTATCGGATCGCGCGCAACCGCTCGCTCAACCACCTGCGCCGCGCCTCTGCAATCGGAGTGGACTCGATGGACGTGCACTTCGCCGACCACGGCCTCTCCACCGGCGAGCAGGTGCTACGCCGCGAGGGCTTCCACCAGCTGATCGACGACGTGCAGAAGTTGCCCGAGACGCAGCGCACCGCGCTGTTGCTGCGCGAGATCGACGCACTCTCCTACGAGCAGATCGCACTGGCGATGGACACCACGGTGCCGTCGGTGAAGTCGCTGCTGGTGCGCGCCCGCATCTCCCTCGCGGAGGCAGCGGAGGCGCGCAAGCTCAACTGCGAGGAAGTGCGCGGCGAGCTCGGCGAAGTTGCGGAGGGCCTGGTCAAGCTCAGCCCGCCCGCACGCCGCCACCTGCGCGACTGCGAACGCTGCCGCACGTTTCGCAAGCTGCTCAAGGACAACAACCATGCGCTCGCTGCCGTGCTCCCAATGGGCCCGCTGCTGCTCCTCAAACGTCTGGTGCTTAGCAAGTTCGGGGCCTCCTCAGCCGCCGGACACGCCGCCGGCGCGGGGAGCGCGGGTGCCGGGGTTGGAGCTGCCAGTGGAGCGGGAGGTGGAGCAGGTGCCGCCAGCGCCGCCGGTGGCTTGCTCACCGCGGGCGCCGGGGCGGGAGCGGCCGGAGGCGCCAGCGCCGCGGGCGGTTTGGTAACAGCTGGCGCAGGAGCGATCGCGACGAAGGCCGCCGCCACACTCGCCGCCGCCGCACTCGTCACCGCCGGTGCCGTCGCCGTAGGGCACCCCAGCCACGTACGCCATCACCAAAGCACCGCGGTCGCCTCAGCCGGAGCGGCGGCGTTGGCCTCGCACAGCACCTCGCCGCAGGTGGTGCGCTCGGTGGCTCAGCCGATCAGCAGCGGCGTGCACATCGCCGCTGCCAACACGGCGCGGCTGGCGGCGCTCGGTGCCCACCGTCGCCCGCCGCACAAGCCGGGGCTCGGCGCGAATGGCGCCGGTCGTGCTCACGCTCATCAGCCGACCACCGCCTCAGATCTTCCCGCCGCCAAGCCTCCCGTCTCCCCACCGGCGGTCACCGAGCCGCCCGTGACACCGCCCACGGCGGTGCAGGTGACCACTGAGACCACCCAGCTTCCGTCCACCACCACGCCTACGACGACGGCTACCGCAACGGGGTCGCCGGTGACGAGCACAACTGCCACCACCCCGGCCGAACCGGCGCCCGTCACCACACCCGCGGAAGAACCTACCCCGGCCGGCGAATCGCCCGCCGAAACGCAAGGCACGGGCAGCGAACAGCCGTCGACCCAAACCAACCCCACTGAAACGCCCAACGGCGGGGTTCCATCGCAGTAGCGACCGGACCGCCGGCGGCGCTATTCGAGCGCGAACGTCCCCAGCGGTTCTTCGAGCGTACCTTTGACGCCTACGTCCAGCGGCGAGGTGACCTGGCGATTGCCGGCGACGGTGGTGAGCATCGAGATCTCCACACCGCGGCGCGCCTCAGGCCGGTCGGGGAGGAGCAGCACCTTACGCCCATACATCGCCTGGCCCTGCACGGCGGTGGTGTAGAAGACGTTGTAGGTCGCATACGACCCCACCGCATCGATCTGCGTGCTGCCCTGACCACGCAGCACAAATCCGCTCTGCCCCGGGACACGGGCAGCCGCAAGCCGCTGTACGTAGCCGGAGGCGTACATCGCCAAGGCCGCGCCAAGCGCGCCGCGGTATGGGGGCAGCACGAAAGGCGCCACGGCGAAGGAGTCCTCCAAGCGGCCATTTGCGGCGCGCTGGACCTTCGCATAGCCCCCTGGGTTGGGGCCGACCCGGTAGAGGCCGCCGTAGCTGAAGCTGAACGGCACCAGCCCTCCGTAGGAGACGGTGGGGCTGGCAAGCGTCAGCGCGGCGCCCGCGATCGCCGCCGCAAGCAGCACCGCCAAAGCTACCCACAGAGCACGCACCCCCAGCGAGGCACGCCGCCAACGGGGCGCAAGTAGCTCCCCGAGCGTGGGGCCGTACTCGCTCTTGAGCGGCAGTGCGGGCATATCTGCGAGCCTATCCCGCTTGCGGCGCCGACGGCGGGACAGACGGCTCGCGCCCTCCGCGACAGCCGATCCCCGGACTCACTCCCCCACCGAAAACAGGGCCTCCAAGTCGTGGCGGGAGTAGGCCTGAAAGGCGACCATCGTCTGGGTGCGGGCGACCCCCGACAACGTGGTGATCTGCCCGGTGACCACATCCGCCAGTTGCTCGTGGTCGGGGACGCGCACGATCGCGACGAAATCCCACTCGCCCGTCACCGAGTAGGCCTCGGCAACTCCCTCGATCTCCGCAAGCGCGCCCCCCAGCGTGGAGAGCGCGTCACGTTCAGCCTCGATCAGCACCACCGCGTTGGTCATGGTCATCGCGTGCGCACCCGAGCCGTGATTGTGCATGAGGCGGTGGCGGTCATGGCGTGTGCGACTCCCCCGGCTCAAGCACCACCACCTGCCCGGCGCCGGCGGCCTCGACGTCGGCTTGAAACGCCTTCGCATCGGTGGCGATCGGGGGGAAAGTGTTGTAGTGGCACGGAATCGTCTGCTTGGCGCCCACCAGCCGGGCGGCCTCGACGGCGTCGACACGGTCCATCGTGTAGTGGCCGCCAATACACATCAACGCCACGTCGATCGGCTGCCGCCGCCCGACGAGCTGCAGGTCGGAGAACAGCGCGGTGTCGCCGAGGTGGTAGATCACCTTGCCGCCGAAGCCCACCACCAGCCCGGCGGGGACGTTGACGGTGCCCTTCGGCGTCGTCGAGGTGTGCCATGCCGGCACCAGGCGCGCCCAGCCCCAGTCAAACTCGACGGTGCCGCCGAGGTTGGGATCGTGGACCTTCTCCACCCCCGCTTCACCAAGCTCATTGGCAATCTCGACGATCGCCACGACGTCGGCCCCGGAGCGCTGGGCGATCGGGACCGCGTCACCGATGTGGTCGGCGTGCCCGTGAGTGAGCAGGATCGCGTCGGGACTCAGCTCCTCGGCGGCAACCGCCGCCTTGGGGTTGCCGGTCAGAAAGGGGTCAATAAGCACTGTGGTGTCGCCGTCTCGCAGCTCGAACGCCGCGTGGCCGAGGAAGCGGATCTCCATGTTCAATAGGCCTCTCTGTTGGGGTCATTTTTAATTGGATGGCTAGTAGCGAGTACCCAACGAGCCTAGCTCGCCCCGGCGCGCGCACTGCTGAGGCCGTAGCCCAGTACCAATCCCACTGCCGCGCCAGTGACACCCGCCAGCCAACTGGCTTCCCAGCGGGCAAACGGCATCGCCAACAGCACCGCGGCGATCGTCGCCGTGCCGAGCAGGTCGCCCTCGTAGTAGCGCCGGGCGCGAGCCGCCTGCAGGTCGGGGATGGCCCATGCCACCAACAGCGCCAGCCCCCCGGCGTTGGCGCCGCTGACAATCGGCAGCGGGTAGACCGCGAGCGCGGCAAGCGCGCCGGTGACACCCGCGCCGAAGAACACAGCGAGCACCGCGAAGGGCCCGTGGCGACGCTCCAGCAGCCAACCGAAGACCGCCACCGCCAGCAGCGCCGAGAACGCGTATACGCCCGGGAAGAACCCGCCTTCGTAGCCGAACTGCGTGGTGAGGAGCTTCCACCAGTCGCCCCGCAGAGGTCCCGCCACGACCAGTTTGGAGAGCGACAAGTAGCCCGCGCTGGTGAGCACCCACACTACGCAGCTGGCCGCCACCAACGCGAGCGTGGCGTACGGCGGAGACTCCGTCCGCACCCCGGCGATCTCGCCCCGGCGCAGCCTTCCAAGCGAAGGCGCCAGCAGCGGCAGGCGGGTGCGGCGCGAGGCGCGTTGAGGGGTGTGCTCGCGCGGCAGCTTGGGAGCGCGCCGGCGCAGCCGGGTGCCGCAGTAGGGGCACTCGGTGATGTAAGGGCTGACCTCCGACCCGCACTGCTTGCACACCACGAACAGATCGGCACCCGAAGACATCGCCGATCCATTCTAGGAGCCTCGCTCGGTAGGAACGCCCCGGTCTGTGACTTCCCTCCTCGCCGCCCCGGCGGTAAAGTCAGAGCATGACCTCACTCGGCTACGACAAACAGCTTTATATCCTCGCATTCGACCACCGTGGCTCCTTCCAGAAGAAGTTTTTCGGCATCGAAGGCGAACCGGACCCGGAGCAGACGGCGATGATCGCCGATGCAAAGCATCTCGTCTTCGAGGGTATGCACCAAGCGGTCGCGGCCGGCGCCGATCCGTCGGTGACCGGAGTGCTGGTGGACGAGCAGTTCGGCTCCACTGTTCCCGAGGAGGCCCGTGCGCAGGGTTTGCGGCTGGCGATGCCCGCCGAGCGCTCGGGCCAGGAGATGTTCGACTTCCAGTATGGGGAGCAGTTTGGGGAGCACATCGAACGCTTCGACCCCGACTTCACGAAGGTGCTGGTGCGCTACAACCCCGACGGGGACGCGGAGGGCAACCACGAGCAGCTCGCCAAGCTAAAGCGCCTCTCGGATTGGCTGCATGAGCGCGAGCGCAAGTTCCTGTTCGAGCTCCTGGTGCCGGCGACGCCCGCTCAACTGGATGCGGTGAACGGCGAGACCGAGCGCTACGACGCGGAGTTGCGCCCCGAGCTGATGCGCCGTACGATCGCCGCGATCCAGGACGCGGGAGTCGAGGTGGACGTTCTGGAAGATCGAGGGCGTGGACGCACGCGCTGACTGCGAGATGCTCGTCGCACAGGCGCGCACGGGCGGTCGCGAGGGCGTGGTGTGCGTGGTGCTCGGCCGCGGAGCGGATGACGCGAAGGTAGACCACTGGCTGGGGGAGGCCGCCCCAGTGGAGGGCTTCGTCGGGTTTGCGATCGGGCGCTCGATCTGGTGGGACCCACTGAAAGCGTATGTGGACGGCAAGATCGAGCGTCGTGCGGCGGCGCAGCAGATTGCGCAGAACTACCTGCGCTTCGTCAAGGTGTATGAGCGCGCCGCTGGCAAGACCCCGGTGGGATGACCCCGGTGAGATGAGTCCCAGCCCGAGCGGTTGGGTGGCCCACGAGGAGTAGGCTTTAGCGATGCCGGCAATGAAGATGCGGCGTAGTGTCGCGGAGATCGAGGAGGCGTTCGCTGAGGAGATCTCCCTTGATCGCCGCCGCCGCGACTCGCTGCGGCGTACCGCCGAGCAGCGCGCGCTCAAGCGTGACGTTCAGAAGCGCAACAAGCGTGGCACCGTCCGCTTCGCGCTGTTGGTGTGCGGGCTGATCCTCACCGCGGTGGTGGTCACCGTGGCGATGTTCTTCACGCTCTACCAGCTGCTGGGCTAGCACTTCTCGCCTCGGCCCCACTCCGTCCGGGCCCTGCTAGCTCCCCGTAGGAGAGGAGAAGGGGTGGCTAATCCTTCTCCCCAAGCTCGTGCAGCGCCTCGTCCACCTCTGAGCGGATCTCCTCCGTCGACCTGCCTTCAACCTGCTGGCGTTGAATCTCGAGGTAGATCTCCGTGCGGAAGACCGGCACGGAGGGAGGCGCCTGGATACCGATACGTACCTTCTCGCCAACCACCGACAGCACCGACACCTCGACATCGTCGCCGATCATGATGCTCTGATTGGTCTTGCGCGTCAGGACCAGCATTCCATGCACACCTTCCGTTACGGCCGACGGCAATCGGCACGATTACTCGCAGACCAACCCGGGGCCCAAGCATATAGTCCGGGAACCCCGAATCGAGGATCTCGGCCCGGTGGCTGACAGGCCCCGCCAACATAACGTGCGCGGCCGCAGATTTCTGCCGCGCGCGACCCTAAAGCGACGGAGATTGCGATCGAGGACGCCCATGCGCTAGTCTCCCGGACCGTCGATGGCACGAAAGTCGCTGCGTCCACAACTCAACCAGATCCGCGCCTGGGTGCGCCAGGGTCGTACCGACGCCTGGGTCGCCCACCAGCTCGACGTGACCGTGCAGGAGATTGAGCAGTTCAAGCGCCAGAACGAGCTGGTAGGGACCGAGGAAAGCGCTCCCGGCGCTGCTGTGGGCGACTTCAGCGAGGAGATCGACCTGCGCGCCGAGGACGATGCGCTGATCGCCGCCGAGCTCGAGGCAGCCGCGCTGGAGGCCGAGCGCAAACGAGCGGAGGCTGAGGCGGCGGCGGAGCGCGAACGGGCTGAGCGTGCCGAGCGGGCCGCAGAGGAGCGAGAGGAGGACGAGGAGGGTGAGGAGGGCGAGGAGGATGACGCCCCGCCGCGTCGGCGCAGCCGGCGCGGCGGGCGCGGCCGACGGCGCTCAACCGCTCGCGGCACCGTTCCCCTGGAGGGCACCTTCGACCACGGCGAGGAGGGCTACGGCCTGTGGCTGGACCCCGCCGTCCAGGACAACCCGATCTACGCCGAGCACTGGGCCGGTCACCGCCCCGTCGAGGTGGTTGTCGAGGAAGACCAGATAGTCATCCGCCGCATCGGCAGCGAGGACTAGAACCGCTACTCCGCCGCCACCCGCCGCCCCCCGGCATAGTCGGCGGCCTCTCGTAGATAACGGCCAAAGGCGGCGTCCACAACGATGCCGGAGTCCCAGGCCCACGGATCTTGAGGGGCGACGTCCATCGCCAGCTGCAAGCACCATGCTGTGCCATGCTCGTACTGCTGCGCAAGCTCCTCGGCCGAAAACCTGCCGCCCAGGCGCCGCCGCAGCTCCGCCACCAGCGCGTCCACAACCCGCTCCAGCAACACCAAGCGCTCGGGTGGGGCCTGCTCGAGGCGACGCTGGCCTTGGCGCCACTGCTGGATCGCGTTCTCGAAGCCCGGCACGGGCCGCGAGGGTAGCAGCGCGCCACCTCAGTTCGAGGGCAGACCCGTGATCACGTAGGTTTGCTCGCCGGGGCGGATCATGCCGAGGCGACGAGCCTCCTGCACGAGCGTGCCAGGGTTGGTAAGCGAGGCGTGCTGGGTCTCCAGCGCCGTGTGTTGGCGCTCCAGGCCCGCCAGCTGGGCGCTGTCGCCCCGGGCCTCTTTCCACGTCGAGACCAGCGAGACACCGGCGCTCAGATAGAGGTAGAGCAACGCTCCCAGCACACACAGCATCGTCATGCGACCAAGACGATCCCAGCGCACACGCGCCGCGGCGGGACGGCTTGTAGCGGGCGATCGCCTACGGGCGGCTTGGGCGGAGGCGGCTGGCATTCCCTTCGCATTCGCCCCGCTCGACCAAGCTCCTGCAAGCGGAGCAAATTACCCACGCGACCCACGCTCGGCGGGGTCAGCGGCCACGCCGGGATATCCAGCGTAAAACCCCTTAGCTGCGAAACACGGTGCGGCCGGGGAACTCAGCGTCGGCGCCCAACTGCTCCTCGATGCGCAGCAGCCGGTTGTACTTGGCGGTGCGATCGGAGCGCGAGGGAGCGCCGGTCTTGATCTGCCCGCAGCCAGTCGCCACCGCAAGGTCGGCGATCGTCACGTCCTCGGTCTCGCCGGAGCGGTGGCTCATCACCGCGGTGTAGCCGGCCTCGCGCGCCAGCGCGATCGCCGCCAGGGTCTCCGAGAGCGTGCCGATCTGATTGACCTTGACGAGGATCGAGTTGGCTACCCCCAGCTCGATCCCGCGTCGCAGGCGCTCGGTGTTGGTGACGAACAGGTCGTCCCCCACCAGCTGCACGTGCTCCCCGATGCGCTCGGTGAGCTTCTTCCAGCCCTCCCAATCCTCCTCCGCCATGCCGTCCTCGAGCGAGACGATCGGGTAGCGCGCCGCCAGCGTCGCCCAGTAGTCGGCGAGCTCCGCGGCGCTCAATGTACGGCCCTCGTGCTCCAACACGTACGCACCGTCGCGGTAGAGCTCGCTGGTGGCGGGATCGAGGGCGATCGCCACATCACGCCCGGGCTCGTAGCCAGCGGCCTCGATGCCGGTGATCAACATCTGCAGCGCCTCCTCGTTGGAGGCGAGGTTGGGGGCAAAGCCACCCTCGTCCCCTCCCGCCGTGGAGAGGCCGCGTCCGTGCAGCGTGGCCTTCAACGCGTGGAACACCTCGACGCCCATGCGTAGGCCGTCCGAGAAGCTCCCGGCGCCGCAGGGCACCACCATGAACTCCTGAAAGTCCACGCTGTTGTCCGCGTGAGCGCCCCCGTTGAGCACGTTCATCATCGGTACCGGCAGTACGTGGGCGGCCTCTCCGCCGAGATATCGCCATAGCGGCAGCCCCTCCTCGGCAGCCTGGGCGTGGGCCGCCGCAAGCGACACGCCAAGGATCGCGTTGGCGCCCAGCCGCGACTTGTTGGGGGTGCCGTCGAGCTCGATCAGTGCCCGGTCGAGACCGCTCTGGTCGCCAGCGTCAAGTCCCCGCATCGCCTCCGCGATCTCGCCGTTGACGCCCGCCACAGCCCGGCCAACTCCCTTGCCTCCCCACTGCTCCCCGCCGTCGCGCAGCTCAGTGGCCTCAAACTCGCCCGTGGAGGCTCCGGACGGGATCGCCGCCTGACCGCGCGCGCCGGAGCGCAGAGCAAGTTCGACCTCGACTGTCGGGTTGCCGCGACTATCGAGGATCTGGCGGGCGTGGACTCTGTCGATCTGGCTCATCGCTGGGACATGCCGCTCGGCTTCCGCGCAGCGGCGGGACGATCACGGAGACGGGCAGACGGCGCCTACCTTATCCATCTCGGGCGAGCGGCGCCACGCCGCCACGCCTGTGTCAACCGGTGGGCGTGGGAACCGGGGTGCTGGGCGTCGTCTTCGGCGCCTTGTACTGCTTGCACCGTTGCATCACAAAGCCGACACGGCATTCAGTGCGGCCCTTCCACCGTTGTTCGAATTCTTTGACGAACTTGGTGAGCGCGGTCTGCTGCTGGGTGGAGGCAAGCTGCTGTTTGACTGTTTCTTTCACCTGCGCGAGGCTCTGCTGGGTGGGAGCGTGGATCGCCTTGACTTCGTAGATGTAGTAGCCAAACGGCGTCTTCACCGGGCCACCAAGCACGCCCGTCTTGGCAGCAAACACAGCTTCGCTGAGCGCCTTCTGCTCCTGCCCCTTGACGACCCCTTTGATTTCGCCGCCAGTGCTCTTGCTCGTCGGATCGATCGACTTGCTCTTGGCGACACTCGCGAAGCTCTTGCCCGATTCGATTTCCTTCTTCGCGCTCTGCGCCTCAGCTTCGGTCTTGGTGAGAACAATCCGCAAATCGCGCGATTCCGGCTTGCCGTACTGCGACTTATGTTCGTTGTAGTACTTCGCAACCGCCGCTTCGTTCACGTTCTTCTTCGCTTCCTTGGCGATCTTTTCCTGGATTTTGGTCGTCAGCAAGCTGAGCTTCACTCGTAGCAGCAGGTCGGAGACCGTCTGCCCAGTGCTCGCCAGGAATTTCTGGAATTCGGCTTCCTTGGGGAACTGCTGCTTCTTGAGCTGATTGAACTTCTTCGCGACTTCGCTGTCGCTGAGCTTGATCCCCTCTTCTTCGGCCTGCCCAACCACCCAGTCGGCGCTGATCAGGAAGCCGAGCGTTGTCTGCTGCAGCGCTTTGTACTGCTGTTCGCACTGCGCCTTCAGCGCCGCTTCGGTCTTCGGTTGCTGTCCCTTGGCGGGCTTCGGTTCGACTTCTTTGAGGTGCGCGATACAGGCCGTATAGGCGGGAGGATCTGGGACAACTGCTGTGGGCGTTTTCTGGCCCGGCACAGCCGCCGCGCTGGCGGAGGCCGCCACTGCCATCCAGTGGCTGAATGTTTCTTTGGTGATCGGCTGGCCGTTGACCTGCACGACAGCATCGCTGGGGATACCCCCGCTGCCGCACGCAGCGAGTCCTCCAGCGGCAAAGAAAACGGCGCTCAGCGCCGCAACAAAACGAATGGGCTTGAACACAGCAGGCCGACTCTAGCGCAAATCCATGAGCATGTGTAGGACGCCTACCCGGCCGCGCCAGCCGTACCGGCGGCGCCAGCCGCGCCCGCTGCTCCGACGGCGGTTTTGGGAGCTTTATAGCCTTTGCAATCCTGCACCAGATAGCCCGTTCGGCATTCGGTGCGACCTTCCCAGCGCTTGCGGAATTCTTTGACGAACTTGGTGAGCGCGGTCTGCTGCTGGGTGGAGGCAAGCTGCTGTTTGACTGTTTCTTTCACCTGCGCGAGGCTCTGCTGGGTGGGAGCGTGGATCGCCTTGACTTCGTAGATGTAGTAGCCAAACGGCGTCTTCACCGGGCCACCAAGCACGCCCGTCTTGGCAGCAAACACAGCTTCGCTGAGCGCCTTCTGCTCCTGCCCCTTGACGACCCCTTTGATTTCGCCGCCAGTGCTCTTGCTCGTCGGATCGATCGACTTGCTCTTGGCGACACTCGCGAAGCTCTTGCCCGATTCGATTTCCTTCTTCGCGCTCTGCGCCTCAGCTTCGGTCTTGGTGAGAACAATCCGCAAATCGCGCGATTCCGGCTTGCCGTACTGCGACTTATGTTCGTTGTAGTACTTCGCAACCGCCGCTTCGTTCACGTTCTTCTTCGCTTCCTTGGCGATCTTTTCCTGGATTTTGGTCGTCAGCATGCCGTACTTCACTCGCAGCAGCAGATCGTTGACGGTGTAGGAGGTGCTCGCCATGAATTTCTGGAATTCGACTTCCTTGGGGAACTGCTGCTTCTTGAGCTTGTTGAACTGCTGCTCGACTTCCTTGTCGCTGAGCTTGATCCCCTGTTCTTCGGCTTGCCCAAACACCCAGTCGACGCCGATCAGGAAGCTCAGCGCCTGCTGCTTGAGGGCGGTGTACTGCTGTTCGCACTGCGCCTTCAGCGCCGCTTCGGTCTTCGGCTTCTGTCCCTTGACGGGCTTCGGTTCGATTTCTTTGAGATGGGCGATGCAGTTGCTGTAGGTGGGTGGGTCGGGCACGACCGGCTTGGCGGCTTTCTGGCCAGCCGCGGTGGCCGCGCTCGTCGAAGCCGCCGCCACCCCCAACCAGTGATTCAGGGTCGCCTTCGTAATCGGCTGGCCGTTGACCTGCACCACGGCATCGCCAGAGATGCCGCCGCACGCGGCAAGCCCCCCAACTGTCATGAAAACGGCGCCCAGCGCCGCGACCCAGCGAATCGGCTTCAACACAGGAACGGCACTGTAATGGATATCCGTAAGCAACGTCTAACGAGTTTCTTAAGCGCACTTATGCGGCCTCACGCACGACCGACAGCAGTACGTCGGCGGCACGCACCACCGCGGGGAAACGCTCGGGGCCCTCACGCGGGACACGCACCGACACCTGTGATTTGCCGGACTCGTACAAGGCCTCGGGTAGTTGCTCGTGCAGCCGCCGCGCACGAGCCGAGTCGAGGTCGATCGGCGTCACCGCGAGACGATCGCCGCGGAAGCTCACCGCGCGCGCCCCGGCCTGGCCAAGCTTGATACGGGCGCGCTGCAGCGCGAGCAGGTTGGCAAGCGGCTCGGGCACCGGCCCAAAGCGGTCTTCCAGCTCCTCGCGCAGGCGCTCCACGTCGGCGACCTCCGTGGCGCCGGCGACGCGCCGGTGAATCTCGATCTTGGCCTGCTCGTAAGGGACGTAGTCGGGGGGCACGTACGCGTCCACGTTTACGTCAAGGCGCACCGGCTCCGGTAGCTCCTCCGGGTGGGCGGAGTCCGAATCCTCAGGACCGGCGGCCTGGACGGCCTCGTCGAGCATCTGCATGTACAGCTCGAAGCCCAGCGCCGCCACGTGCCCGGACTGCTCGTCGCCAAGCAGGTTGCCGGCGCCGCGGATCTCCAGGTCGCGCATCGCGATCTTGAAGCCCGACCCCAGCTCGGTGTAATCGGACAGCGCGGACAGCCGCTGCGCCGCCTCGGGCGTGAGCGCTGCCGCCGAGTCGTACAGCAGATAGGCGTAAGCGCGCTCGCGGCTGCGCCCTACACGCCCGCGGATCTGGTAGAGCTGGGCGAGGCCGAAGGCATCGGCGTGCTCGACGATCAGCGTGTTGGCCTGGGGGATGTCGATGCCCGACTCGATGATCGAGGTGCACACCAGCACCTCGGCGCCACCACGCAGGTAATCCATCATCACAACCTCCAGCTCCCCCTCGCCCATCTGGCCATGGGCGACCGCGAAACGCACCCCGGGACACAGCGCGCGCAAGCGCTCCGCCGTCTCGTCGATCGACTCCACGCGGTTGTGCAGGAAAAAGGCCTGCCCGCCGCGCTCGTGCTCGCGCATGATCGCGCCCTTGACAAGCTCCTCCTCATACTCCCCCACATAGGTGCGCACTGGCCGGCGACCCTCAGGAGGGGTCTCGATCACCGAGATATCGCGCAACCCCGCCAACGACATCTGCAGCGTGCGGGGGATCGGGGTAGCGGACATCGAGATCACGTCCACCCGTAGCTTCAGCTGGCGCAAAAGCTCCTTCTGCTTGACCCCGAAGCGCTGCTCCTCGTCGACCACCAGCAGACCGAGATCCTTGGCGCGCACGTCGCGCGAAAGCACGCGGTGGGTGCCGATCAGGATGTCCACGCCGCCCTTGGCGAAGCCGGCGATTGCCGCTTTCTGCTCGGCGGGGGTGCGGAAGCGCGAGACGTGATCGATTGTCACCGGGTAGTCGGCGAGACGCTCGGAAAAGGTGCCGTAGTGCTGCTGGGCGAGAATCGTGGTAGGCGCCAGCATCAGCACCTGCTTGCCCTGCGTGGCGGCCTTGAACGCGGCGCGCAGCGCCACCTCGGTCTTGCCGTAGCCGACGTCGCCACAAATCAGCCGGTCCATCGGCCGCGGCCCCTCCATATCGGCCTTGACCGCCTCGATCGCCTCGCGTTGGTCGGGAGTCTCGGTGTAAGGAAAACGCTCCTCGAGCTCTCGCTCCCACTCGGAGTCCGGCTCGAAGGCGTGCCCGGAGCGCCGGCGGCGCTCGGCGTAGAGGTTGAGCAGCTCGCCCGCCAGTTCCTGCGCGGCGCGGCGGGCACGTGCCTTCATCGCCTCCCAGCGCGAGCCCCCCAGCTTCGAGAGGGGAGGGTGCTCCGCGCCGGCCCCGACGTAGCGCGAGATCTTCGCGAGCTGTTCGGTGGGCACGTACACGCGATCGTCGCCCTGGTATTCGAGATACAGGTAGTCGCGCGTGACGCTCGCCACGGTGCGTGTCTCGAAGCCGGCGAAGCGCGCCACCCCGTGGTCCTCGTGCACGACGATGTCGCCAGTACGCAGCTCGGTGAAGGAGCGCAATGCGCCGCGGCGCGGCCTGCCCTCGGCGCCATGAATGAGATCCCCGCCCGCGCGCTCGGCGCGGCGGCGGCGCAGGAGGCGATGTTCGGGGAACACCGCCAACTTCAGCGAGGGCGCCACGAAACCCTCGCGCAGCGAAGCGGCCGCAAAGCGCAGCGACGCCTCCATCGGCGCGGCGCCGACATCCAACTCGGCGTCGTTGGTCAGCCAGCTGGCTTTCAGCCGCGCGAGGTTGTATGCGGCCCGCTCACCCTCGCCGCGGCGAGGGAAAGCCACCACAGTGCGGTAACCCGAGCGCACCAGCTTCTCCAGCTGTGGCTCGGCGTCCGCCAGCGAACGCGCCGCGGTGTCGGCGGACTGCGCACGCAGCTCGATCTCCTGGCCACTGGACAGCGACGACAGCCAGATGCGCGTGCGTGCATCCAGCGCCTCTCGCACCTCCTGCGGGCTTACATAAAGGTGATGCGCATCCTCGTCGTGGAATGCCGCGCAGACGTTGCTCCAGTGGTCCTCCAACGTGGGACCAAGCTCCTCCTCGGCCGCCACCAGCAGCTCAGTGTTGGCATCCAACAGGTCGAGTAGCGCCCCAAAGCGCTCCACCGGCAGCAGCTGTGCGATATCGGGCCGCTCCGACTCCTCCTCCAGCGCCGCGATCTCCGCCAGCTCACGGTGCTCGGCGGCAAGCTCCGCAGCGGGCGCGATCTCGACCTCCTCCACCTCGCCGAGCGAGCGCTGCGTGAACGTGGAGAACCAGCGCAGCGATTCGATCTCCACGTCGAACATGTCCACCCGCACCGCCCGCTCCTCGGTCGCCGGGAAGACGTTGAGGATGCCACCGCGCATCGCAAATTGCCCCCGCTCCTCTACCTGCTCGGCGCGCTCATAGCCCGCCGCAACAAGCTCATTCGCGCACTCATCGAGGTCCAGCAGCTCGCCGCGGCGCAGCGTGAACGAGCGTGGGCGCAGCGCCGGGTCGGGCACCTTCTCGGAGAGCGCCACCGCGGAGACAACCACCACCGGGGGCTCGGTCGCGGTCCCCTCCTCCGACCGATGAAGGGGGCCTCGGTCACCCGCAGAAGAGGGGCTCGGCTCGCCGGCCTCCAAGAGCGCGTCCAGCGCGGCGACACGCAGCCCGATCAGATGCGCTGGTGGGGTCAGGTGGGACTCGTAGGTGACCCCGCGTGAGGGGTAGTAGCGCACCTGCCGTGGCGCCAACCACACGCGCAGGTCGCTCGCCAGCTCGCGGGCCGCACGATCGTCACCTACCACCACCAGTGTCGGGCGCAACCCAGCGACTCCGGCTGCGCCAATCTCCGCCAAGCCCGCGATCAGGTAAGGCCGCAGCGAAGCCGACACGAACGCGTGGCCTCCCTCACGGGCCAGGCGCGCCCCGCCGGGGTCATCCTGCACGAGGCCCAGCAGCGAGCGCAGGCTCATCGCCGGCCGCCGGGTAGCGAGGGCCTCACCACGTGCCCCTCAGCTGCCATCGCTCTGTTGCGCCGCCGTATCCCCCACCAGCCGCTCGACCTCGTCGGCCGCGCGCCCCACCAGCTCACGCACCTCGGCCGGGCTCTCGCGGAAGCGGCCGAGCACGTGCGCGGAGACGATCTCCGGGTCAGTCGAATCGGGACGGCCGACGCCCACGCGCACCCGCCAGAAATCGGGGCCGCCGAGCTCCCGCCGCAGCGACTTCAAACCGTTATGGCCGGCCAAACCGCCGCCCAGACGCGTGCGCACCTCGCCGAAGGGGATATCGATCTCATCGTGCACCGCAACCACCCGTTCCAACGGCAGCTTGTAGGAGCCTCGCGCCGGCCCCGCGGCGCGACCGGCCTCGTTCATGAACGTCTGCGGCCACAGCACCGCCACGCGGGGCCCCCCGGGGCCAGTGCGACCCTCGGCGAGCAATGCGCGGAAGCGCGGCTTGGCGCGCTGCAGGGCCCACCGCTCGGTGAGCTCATCGGCAACCGCGAAGCCAACGTTGTGGCGTGTCCGCTCGTACTCTCGGCCGGGGTTGCCGAGCCCGACGATCAGCCAGTCGACGGGCGGGCCGGATCCCCCGTGCGCGCGCCTGCCGGCGAACGGCCGCGGCAGTGAGCGCCGCAGTGTGGTTACCCCTCGGAAGAGGCGGTCTGGCTGCCCTCGGCCTTCTCGGCCTCGCCGATGACCTCGGTCTCCGCTTCGATCTCGGTGGCGGCCTCGGTCTGCAGGCGCGGCGGAGTGAGCGTCGCCAGCATCGTCTCCTCCAGCGGGTCGAGCAGCGTCACCCCGTCGGGTGGCATCACCGCTGCGAGCGTCAGTGTCTCGCCGATCTTCATCTCCGAGACATCGTGCACGATCGACTCTGGGATCCCCGTCGGCAGCGCTTCCACATTGACCTCGCGGGTGATCAGCTCGAGCACCCCGCCTTCTTTGATTCCCGGGGCGTCCTCCACACCCGTCAGCTCTAGCGCAACCACCGCCTGGATCGGCTTGTCGAGGCGTACCCGCAGCAGATCTACGTGCACTGTCTCCCCGCGCACCGGGTGGCGCTGGGCCTCCTTGAGCACTACCGGCGTGGGCTTCGATCCATCCACACTCAAATCAAGCACCGCTCCCGCCCTCGCCAACGCAAGGCGTAGCTCGCGGGCGTCAACGTCGAAGCTCAACGGCTGCTCGCCACCTCCGTAGAGGATCCCGGGCACGCGGCCATCGCGGCGCGCGCGCCGCGCCGCGCGCGAGCCGTCGGGCTGGCGGCTGCGCACATCGAGCTGGCTGGAGGTCTGGTCGGCCATCGGCGGCTGGGGACTTTAGCAATCCGCCGTGGATCCGATCCGCGGGCCGACGCGCAGCAGCGCAATCGAGATGCCCGTGAGGGCGTTGCCCGAGCGACGCACCCGCACGCACTGCACCACCGGGTAGCGTCCGTTGACCTTCCACGCCACGCGCGTCTCGCCGACCGAACCGGCGAGCGAGTGGTTGGTGGTGGACTGCGTCGAGAGGATTACCACCGTCCCCGGGCGCCGCAGGCTAGCGGCGTCGGCACGGACAGTCGCCGTGCACGATGCGCTCGCACGGCAGCCCACAAGCTGCGCGAGCATCCCCTGCACATCGCCCCTCGTCTCAGCCTGCAGCAATGCCACCTCGTGGTCGAGTTCGACGTTTTCGGCCGAGAAGAAGCGCGCCAAGACACCGCTGATCGCGAGGAACAGCACCACCCCGCCCACGATCAGTGAGATTCGCTTACCGCGGGAGAGTCGCCGCGAGTGCCGGCGCCGTTCGCCAGATCCGGGGACGCCATTGCCGACAGCGCCGTTTGCAGCCGCTGGCGCGCCATCTGCGGCAGCCCCTCCGGCGAGGTCCTGCCGGGGCATCGCTTTAGAACAGCTGGTTCTCGCCGCCGAACACTTCGCTGACCGAGTCGTCGGTGAAGATCCGTCGGATCGAGTCGGTCAGCAGCTCCGCACACGGCAGCACGCGAATGTTCTCGGGATGCTCGACGGGGATAGGGATCGTGTCGGTGACGACGATCTCCTTTAGGCCCGAGGCCGCCAGGTTCTCGAACGCCGCGCCCGAGAACACGCCGTGGGTGGCAGCCGCGTAGACACTCTTGGCGCCTGCTTCCAAGACCGTCTGAGTTGCCGCCGCGAGCGTTCCGGCGGTGTCGATCATGTCATCGACGATCACGGCGTTCTTGCCGCGCACATCACCGATCACGTACCTGATCTCCGCGACCTGCTGGGCAGGGCGCTCCTTGTCGAGGATCGCAAGCTCGGCGCCGATCTTGGAGGCGAACTTCTTGTTTAGCTTCACCCTGCCGGCGTCCGGCGCAACCACGACCAGATCGGAGAGGCCGAGGTCATCGAAGTATTGGGTGAGCATAAACAACGCGGTCATATGGTCGACCGGTTTCTGGAAGAAGCCCTGGATCTGGCCGGCGTGCAGATCCATCGTCAAAACCCGGTCGGCGCCCGCCGCCTCCAACATCCGCGCCACCAGTCGCGCGGAGATCGGCTCGCGTGGAGCGGACTTCTTGTCCTGGCGTGAATAGCCAAACCACGGCGTGACGGCGATTACCCGGTGCGCGGAGGCGCCGACGGCGGCGTCGATCATGAACAGCAGCTCCATCAGCGAGTCGTTGGCGGTCACCCCCGTGTGAGGGTTGCCGCAGGTGGACTGCACGATGAACACGTCCGCGCCGCGGATCGATTCCTCGTAGCGGCAGTAGACCTCGCCGTTGGAGAACGTCTTCAGCGTCACCGGGCCGAGGTCCATCTGCAGCTTGCCGGCGATGTCCACCGCCAGCTGCGGGTTGGCGCGCCCAGCAAACAGCATCAGCCGCTTGTTGTAATCGATCGGGAGGCTGGTCGCGGCGGCTTGCACGTGCGTGTCCATCGCACTGCTCATGGTGCTTCGGAGTGTAAACGTCTACGCAGCGTCATCGTGCTCACCGCGGAGCCCCCCGTCCGGCTGTGCATCCCGCGTCTGGCTCTCCGGGGCCTTCTCGGTGAGCGCGCGAGCTGCCTCCTCCTCACGCCGCCGCGCGTACCCCTCGCGGTTTTGCTGGCGCGCACGGGCAACGCCAAGCGCACCGGGGGGGACGTCCTCGGTGATCACCGACCCCGCCGCCGTGTAGGCGTCGTCGCCGACTGTGACGGGCGCTACGAACGCGGTGTCGACGCCGCCCCGCACGCGCTTGCCGATCGTGGTGCGATGCTTGGCGTGCCCGTCGTAGTTGGCGGTAATCGTGCCCGCACCGAGGTTGGCGCGCTCGCCCACGTCGGCGTCGCCGATGTAGGAGAGGTGGGGGATTTTCGCGCCCGGGCCGATCTCGGAGTTCTTGACCTCGACGAACGTGCCGACCTTCGACCCCTCGCCGAGCACGGCGTTGGGGCGTAGGTAGGCAAACGGGCCAACGCTCGCATCCATGCGCACGGTGGCGCGCTCCAACCATGCAACCCGCACGACTGCGCGCTCGCCGATCCGGGAGTCGATCGCGGTTGTGTGCGGCCCGACGGTAGCCCCGGCGCCCACCTCGGTGGCGCCGCGCAGCGTGGTTCCGGGCTCGATGCGGGCGTCCTGGCCGATCTGCACATCAACATCGACCCAGCTCGCAAGCGGATCGACGATCGTTACTCCCGCGCGCATGTGCCGCTCCAGAATCGCGCGTTGCGCGAGCGCACGCACGTGCGCCAAAGCCACCCGGTCGTTGACGCCAAGCACGAGGTTGGGATCGTCCACGGCGTGGGCCGCCACCGTCGCACCATCGGCGCGCAGCAGGTCGAGCACCTGCGGCAGATACAGCTCCCCCTGGGCGTTGTCGGCACTGAGACGCGGTAGCGCCCGCAGCAGTGCGTCCCCCGCAAACACGTAGATGCCGGTGTTGACCTCGTGGATCTCAAGCTCTGTTGCGGTCGCATCACCCGCCTTCTTAGTCTCTACCACGCGCGCCACCGCGCCCCGCCCATCGCGTACAACCCGTCCATAGCCACCGGGATCGTCCAGCACGGTCGTTGCCATCGTCGCCGCCGCCCCACCCTGCGAATGCGCCGTCACCAGCTCGACGATCGCCGCCGCGCTCACCAGCGGCACATCTCCACTCAGCACCACCACCGGCGCCTCCGGGTCGATCGCTTTCGCGGCCGCGACCACTGCGCCGCCAGTGCCATTGGACTGAGGCTGCACCACCAGCTCAACCCCCGCCGGCAGCACCTCCGCCAAGGGTCGTGCGGGCGAGTCCACCACCACCACCTTGCCCGCCCCCGCGTCCAACGCGGCCACCACTGGCCACAGTCCCATCGGGCGGCCGCACAGATCGTGCAGCACCTTCGGCACCGCCGAGCGCATGCGGGTCCCCTGGCCGGCGGCCAGGACAACCACTGTCGGTGCAGTTGTAGCGCTCATAGCTCACACCATCGGCACTGGGGGATAATCACACTAGTCGTCCCTCCCGGGGCCCGGTCTCGCAGCGCGGACGAGAGTAGTTCATTCCATCGTCTTCTCCCCCTGGGATCAGTCGCGTATGGCGGACGGAGGGGTCGTTTATCCAATCGTCCTCCCCTCCGGGGATCCCGGCCGCGCCCGGCGCGGACGGAGGGGGTGCGAAGCAGAGGCTGGGGGGCAGGGACTCGAACCCCGATTCTCAGGACCAAAACCTGATGTCCTGCCGTTGGACGACCCCCCAAGGGGCCCTTCATCGTAGCCATCAAGACCGTCGCGATCCCCGCGGCACGCGTCCGCCGCCGGCGCCGGCCTCCGAGGCGGGGCCGCCGGTGTGAGCGATGCCGAGCACACGCATCGCCTTCAATCCAAGGCTCAACTTCTCGCGACCATCGCTGGAGCCGACATCGAGACCCGAGAGCTCGCGCACGCGCTCGAGGCGGTAGTAGATCGTGTGGCGATGGGTGAATAGACGCTGGGCGGTGCCGGCGACGTTGCCGTCAGCGTCGAGAAAGGTCTCGAGTGTCCGCACCAGCTCGGTCTCATATTGCTCGTCGTAGGCCACCAGCGGCTCGACCGTCTCGGCGTAGAAGCGCTGCAACTCGCGGGGGTTGTCGCTCATCGTGGAGAGCAGCAGCCGGTAGGCACCGGTCTGCTCGAACGCCAGCGCCCCGTCTTGGCCACCGCCCTCGGCGACGTTGGCGGCGAGCAGCGCCTCGCTGGCGGCGCGGGGCAGGTCGGAGGGATCCTCGGCGATACGGCTGCGCCCGACCGCGAAGGTACAGCCGGGCAGACCTGCCTGCAGCTCGCGCAGCACCGAATCGGCGGCGCGCGCCGCGATTGCTTCAGTACCGCCGGGCACCAGCAGCAGCACTTCCGCGCCGGCGGCGCCCCCCCCTACCCCGATCCAGCCCTCCGGGCCGGTTGCTTTGCCACGCGCCGCGGGGGCGCCGGTGGCGGGGCTCGGCGTAGCGCTCTCACGCTCGGTGAGGGCGGCGAGCGAGCGGCTCACCACGGCGCGGGCGCCGCGCTCGGCGACGGCGCGCACCCGCGGACGCCAGCCATCCTCGGTAGGCGCCTGTGGATGGGCGCGGGCAACGATCATGCTGGCACCGTCCTGCAGCTCGAGCGAAAGCTCGCGGCCGCGCGCCAAGAGCTCCTCGCTGCCGCTCAGCTCGCGGGCGAGGATCGCGCGCAGAAAGTCGGCGGCAGCGTTCTCGGAGGCACGGCCGGGCGCGCGCACGCGCTCGACCTCGGAGGCGATCATCGTCACCAGCAGCCGCCGCATCGAGGCGCTGGGCTCAGTACGGGCGCGCACGTGCAGCGACCCCACCACGGCGTCGGCAACCCGCAAGGGGATGCTGCTCACGCCGTCGCCGCCCGCCAGCAACGAACGCTCCTCCGCCGGCGAGCGGGCCGCGACCGCCAAGGTGCCCCCTTGCGCGTCGGTGACGGCGAGACTGGCGTCGAGCGCACGCGCCGCGGCGCGCACGACCTCGGGCAGTCCGGCACCCGACTCGACCGCCTCGGTAACGGCGTCGAGGGCGGCTAGCTCGGCCACGGGCTCAAACGAAGAAGTAGACGACGGCCAGTCCCCCGGCGACGCCGATGCCGATGAGCACGGCGAACACGTACAGCGACAGAACGCTCGCCGCGACGCGCTCCCAGACACGCGCGTAGGCCGACCACGCGGGCGCGAGGATCAGTCCGACGAACAGCGCCAGGCTGAATACCGCCGCGCAGACGGCTACCAGGTAGGTGACATCGGTTTCGGTCATTGATCAGCGTGCACCAAAATAGACGGTCTTGAGACCCACCCACCCGGGACTCACCCGCCCGGGCCACCCACCCGCCATCCGGCCGATCCAGCCGTTCGCTTTGGTGGGCCTCTAATTGTTACCTACGGAGAGGCTGTCCGCCCGTGCAAACCTACCGACAGGCTGTCCGCTCGTGCAAACCTACCGAGAGGCTGTCCGCCCGTGCAAACCTACCGAGAGGCTGTCCGCCCGTGCGAATCGCGCCGCGACGGGACGGGCAACGATCGGCACGGGGGTGAGCTCCTCCAGAGCACACGCCGCCTCCTGCGCACGATCGAACGCGTCGGGTCCCGCGAACAGTCCAAGCACGGTGGGACCCGACCCGCTGAGCAGCACGGCGTCGGCGCCGGTCCTACGCGCCTGCATCAACGCCGAGTCGATCGCCGGGCAGAGCGCGCGCGCGGCGTCTTCGAGGTCGTTGCACAACAGCTCGGCCGGTGGAAGCGGTGTGCCGTCGGCCAACGCGAGCGCAAGCGCGCGGTGGCACTCCCGCAACTCGCGACCGCTGCGCGCCAGGCCCATGCGGTCGGCTTGCGCGTACACCTGCGCAGTGGAGAGAGCGTGCGCGAGCGGGAGCACGAGTACGCCGAGCGAGCCCGACAGATGTGGCAGCGCCTGCAGCAACTCGCCCGCACCATCCGCCAACCAGCGACCAGGCTGCACCTGCGCAGGCACGTCGGCGCCGAGCCTGCGGGCAAGCTTTTGCAGCAGCTCTCCGTCGCCGAGGCCTGAAGCGAGCGCGGCGAGCCGCAGTGCGGCGGCGGCGTCGCCCGAGCCGCCACCCATACCGGCGGCGACGGGCACACGCTTGACGATGCTCAGCTGCAGCGGCGGGGCGTCCCAGCCAGTGGCGGCACGGAACGCGGCGAGCGCCGCGGCGGCGAGATTGTCCTCGGACGGCCCGGGAACGCCCGGGCACACCACCACGTCGCTGTTGGCGCCGCGATCGGAGGCGGCTGACAAGGTCAGCTCGTCCGCAAGTGAGATCGACTGCATCACGGTGGCAAGCTCGTGGCGGCCGTCCTCACGCACCGGGCCAAGGAACAGGCCGAGGTTGATCTTCGCCGGGGCAAGCGCACGCAGCGGGAGGACGTTCATCGCGAATCGTGGCGCTGGCCGCAGGCGCGTGTCTCCCAGCTTCGGCCGGGCCCTTCGTTGTCGGTTAGACCCAACGCCTGCGCCAAAGCCACGAACTCGGCGGGCGCCAACCGCTCGGCGCGCACGTCCGCGGGGTGGCCCATCGCGACCAGCGCCTCACGGATCTGCTCGCGCCCGCGATGCACGCCCGCCAGCATCAAAGAACGTGCCAAAGCCTTGCGACGATGAGCGAACGCCGCGCCTACCAACCGGCGCACCGCCGGCGGGGCGGCGCCGTGCGTGCGCACGATCTCGAGCAGCACCGAATCGACGTTGGGCACCGGCACAAACACGGTGCGGGGCACGGCCCGCAGCACCCGTACCTCGCCGGCGAGCTGCGCCAAAACCGAGCTCACCCCGTACACCTTGCTCCCGGGCGGCGCTGCCAGCCGTTCGCCGACCTCGCGCTGCACCATCACAACCCACAGCTGCACGCCGTCCAACTCCTCGATCGTGCGTAGCACCAATCCGGCGGCGATCCCATACGGCAGGTTGGCCACCACCTTGCTCGGCACGGGACGCATCCCCGCCAGATCGACGCGCATGGCGTCTCCCCGCCACACCGTCACGTTGTCGAACTCGGCGAGGCGCTGCTCGAGCACCGCGCACAGCCGCTCGTCCACCTCCACTACGTGCACCCATGCCACGCGCGGCGCCAGGTGCGCTGAGAGCACGCCCTCACCCCCGCCGACCTCCAGCACCACATCTCCCGCCGACAGCCCGCTTGCCCGCTCGATCACCCCGAGGATGTTGGGGTCACGCAGGAAGTTCTGACCGAGCTCCCCGCCGCTTCGTCGCGACGCTCTCACCATCCGAAGACACGCGCGGCGGTGCCCTGCACGGCAACCCCAAGCTCCTCCACCGAGATGCCGCGCAGCTCGGCGATAAAGCCGGCGGTGTGAGCCACGAAAGCCGGCTGGTTGGGGTACTTGCGTACCGCCTGGGGCGTGAGGTAGGGGGCATCGGTCTCGACCAACAAGCGCTCATCGGGCACGCGCCGCGCGGCGGCGGCGAGAGCAGTGGCGCTTTTGTAGGTGACGTTCCCGGCAAACGAAATCGCGTAGCCGCGCGCCAAACACTCATCGAGGTGGGGGGGCATCGAGAAGCAGTGCATCACCACACTCACTCCCTGCGCCTGCGCGGCGAGCTGATCCAGCGTGTCCTGGTCGGCGGCGCGGGTATGAATCACGAGTGGCTTGTCCACTTCGCGCGCAAGCTCGATCTGCGCGGCAAATGCGCGCTCCTGGTCGGCGCGAGGGGCGTAATCGCGGTAATAGTCGAGCCCCGTCTCGCCGATCGCCAGGCAACGGGGGTGGGCGGCGAGCGCGCGCAGCTCCGCCAGGTCGGCGTCGTCGAAGCCAGTCGCATAGTTGGGGTGACGCCCGACCGCCGCATACACCTGCGGGAACGCCTCCGCCGTCGCCAGCGCCTTACGACAGGAGGCCCCGTCGGTGCCCACCGTAAGGATGCGCACTACCCCCGCCTGCTCCGCCGCGGCCACCAACTCCGCGTTGGGGGGCTCGCAGAGGTCCAGGTGGGTGTGCGAGTCGATCACTACAAGTCCTTGGGGAACAGCGAGTCCAGCGCGTGTACGCGCGCGATCCGCCCAGCTCCAAGCTCCGCCGCGGCGAACGACAGCTCCGTTGCACCCAGCGCTCCCAGCAGCCGCTCGCAGCTGGCGGGCATATATGGCCACAGCAGCACCGCGAGCACGCGCAGCCCCTCGGCAAGCGAGCGCAGCACGCAGTCCAGCTCCTCCGCGCGCGCTTGGTCTTTGGCCAGCACCCACGGTGCCTGCTCCTCCACGTAGCGGTTTAGGCGTCTGACCATCTGCCAGATCTCGTCGAGCGCAAGCGTAAGCTCGGCGCGGTCGACTTGGGCGGTGACACGCTCGCGCAGCCTGGTGAAAGCGCTGATCAGGATCGGGTCGAGCTCGCCCGCGCGCACAACGCCATCGCGGTAGCGCATCAGCATGCCGATCGTACGGCTGGCGAGGTTGCCAAACTCGTTGGCCAACTCACTCTCATAGCGCAGCTCAAACGCGGCGGTGGAGACCGAGCCATCCTGGCCGAAGGGCACGTCGCGCAGCAGATAGAAGCGCAGCGCGTCCGCCCCGAAGCGATCGATCACCACGAACGGGTCGAGCACGTTGCCCAGCGACTTGCTCATCTTCTCGCCTTCCATGAGCAGGTAACCGTGCACGAACACACGTTGGGGAAGCTCGATCTCAGCAGCCATCAGCAGTGCGGGCCAGTACACCGTGTGAAAGCGCAGGATGTCCTTGGCGATCAGGTGGTAGTCGGCCGGCCAGAAGGTCGCCGTGAGGTCACGCCCGGACCCGGCCATCGTCGCCGGCGGGGGCGCGTATGAGAGTGCCGAGTAGTAGTTGAGCAGCGCGTCGAACCACACGTAGAAGACATGCTCGGAGTCCCACGGCACCGGCACGCCCCAGGTGAGCTTGTGGCGCGTGAGCGGCACGTCGCGCAAACCCGAGCGAATGAACGAAAGCGCCTCGTTGTAACGCGTGCGCGGGGCGACGAAGTCCTCGCGCTCGGCGTACAGTCGCTCCAGCCGCTCCTGGAAGGCGGAGAGCTTGAAGAAATAGTTGTCCTCCTGTTCGCGCACCAGCTCGACGTGGTGGATCGGGCAGCGGCCCCCCTCGATCTCGTTGTCGGCCTTGAAGTCGGCACAGCGCGGGCAGTACCAGCCTTCGTAGGTGCCCTTGTACACGTAGCCGTTGTCGCGCACGCGCGTAAGGATCTCCTGCACCTTCGCCATGTGCTGGGGATCGGTGGTGCGGATGAAGAAGTCGTTGGACGCTCCCAACCGCGGCGCCAGCGCACGGAAGCGCTCGGCGTTGTGGTCGGCCAGCTCCTGCGGCGGCACGCCGAGGGCATGCGCGGCGTCGGCCACCGGCTCGCCGTGCTCATCGGTGCCCGTCAGGAAGAACACCTGCTCGCCGCGCTGACGGTGGTGGCGCGCCAGCACGTCGGCGGCGATCGTCGTGTACGCGTGCCCGAGGTGGGGCGCCGCGTTCACGTAGTAGATCGGGGTGGTCACGTAGAAGGAGGACATCGCCTGCTCAGGCTACTGTCTGGCGGCGTCGCTTCAGTCGGCGCTCGAACCACCGGGCGTCGGCATCAGCCGGCGCTTGAACCACAAGCGTCACTCATCCGGCGCCGAATCGAGCGGCGTCGCTTCAGTCGGCGCTCGAACCACCGGGCGTCGGCATCAGCCGGCGCTTTGAACCACAAGCGTCACTCATCCGGCGCCGAATCGAGCGGCGTCGCTTCAGTCGGCGCGTGAGCACTCGCCGAGCGAGCGGGGCCCACCACCAGCACAACCTCTCCCTTAGGAGGACGCTCGCGGTAGCGCTCCGCGAGCACGGCCGCGGTGCCGCGCGCGACTTCCTCGTGCAGCTTGGTCAGCTCGCGGCACACCGCCACGGGACGCTGCGGATCGATCTGCGCAAGCAGCTCAAGCGTGGCGGGCAGACGCCGCGGAGATTCAAACGCCACCAAAGTCTCAGTGGCGTCCGCCAACAAGCGCTCGCGCTGACCGCGCTTGCGGGGTAGGAAGCCGACGAAGCACCAATGCGATGCGGGCAGTCCGGAAGCGACCAGGGCGACCGGCACCGCGCTGGCCCCCGGCAGTACTTCGACGGCGATGCCGGCCGCCAAGCATTCGCGCACCAGCACGAAGCCCGGATCGGAGATCACCGGCATCCCGGCATCGCTGACCAGCGCAATCGTCTCACCGGCATGCGCTCTTGCAAGCAGCTCAGGGGCGCGTGCGCGTTCGTTGTGATCGTGCAGGCTCACCAGCCGCGCCGTCTGAATGCCGTGCCGATCGAGCAGGATGCGTGTGTGGCGCGTGTCCTCGCAGGCGAGCACATCGGCCTCGCTCAAGACTCGCAGCACGCGCAAGGTGATGTCCTCGAGGTTGCCGATCGGCGTGGGGCACACGATCAGCCGTCCACTTGCAGGCGTCCGCCCAACGTGCGCATGATCGCCGGGCATTCGGCCAATATAGAGAGCGTCGATGGCTTCGGAGACCGACCCCAAGCCGCAATACACCCGCTACCGTGCGGGCCGCAAAGTGCTACGCGGTAGCGGTGGAACCGCCGGCGACAGCGCCGGCGGGGGCGGGCTAGGGCAGCCAACGCGAGGCGCCGGAGGCAGCCTGTTAGAAGAGGGCCAAGGAGGCACACCGCCGCCACTTCGGCCGCGTCGCCCGGGCGGGACCACGCAAGGCGGGCAACCTGCCAAGCCGCGTCGCCCCGGCGCAACCTCCCCGGGCGGGCGGCCTTCCCGGTGGCGACGGATCACCCCCAAGCGCGTCGTGTTGGGGCTGCTCGCGCTGATCGTCGGTTGGCTGCTGCTGTCGCTGGTGCTGTTCCTCGTCAGCTCCCACTTCGAGCGCACCTCGCTACCGGCGAACGTCGCTGGCGTGCTCGACCCGGCCGGCAATCCGCTGAGCACCGCCAACAACATCCTGGTGCTGGGTTCCGATCGGCGTCAGCAGGACAGCCGGGAACCGGGAGCGGAAACCGGCGGCTTCGGCCGCTCGGACACGATCATGCTGATCCGCACCGGTGGCGGGCACGCGGCACGGCTGTCGATCCCGCGCGACACGGTCATCGAAATCCCCGGCCACGGCCTGCAGAAGATCAACGCCGCCCACGAGTACGGCGGCCCAGCGGAGTCGGTGTCGGTGATCAAACACTGGCTCGGCATCCCCATCAATCACGTGGTCGAAGTCAACTTCGAAAACTTTCCCCAGCTGATCGAAGCGATGGGTGGCATCACCTACACCGGGGGCTGCGTCGTCGCAAACCTCGACGGCGGCTCGGCCGAAGGCGGCTTCACCTTGCGTCTGAGCGCCGGCAGCCATCACCTGGACGGCAGAGAAGCACTTGCGCTGGCGCGTACGCGCGAGAACCTCTGCGCCCCAAACGAGACCGACATCCAGCGCGAGGAGCACCAGCAGGCCCTGTTCACAGACATGAAGAACCAGTTGCTCTCCCCGTCGAGCTTCTTTCGGTTGCCGTGGATCGCCTGGGACGCCCCACCGGCGATCATCTCGGACATGAGTGGTCCCGAACTGCTGGGGATGTTCGCCGCGCTGGCCGTCACGGGGACGCCACCCACGCACGTGCTCCTGCCGACGGGGCAGACCAAGCTGCCCAGCGGCGAAGAAGGCTTGACGATCTCAGAAGAAGCGCGCCGTGCCGACGTGGCGCGGTTCATGGCTGGGTAGGCCGCGCCGCCTCAGCTCTTGGTCGCAACCGGCTCGGGCTTCTTGGCGGACGAGCCCTTCTCGGCCTTCGACTTGCCCTCGGAAGATGAGCCCTTGTCGTTTGACGAGGACCCCGTGTCGCCGCTGGCCGCGGAGTCTTTGGCGGAGCCAGAGTCGGAGGAGGAATTGGAGGAGGACGAGGAGTCCGCGGCTGCCGCGTTCTCGCGCTGACGCTTGCGGGTGCCGTAGTCGGTGTTGTAGAAGCCTTTGCCCTTGAAGTGCACCGCCGGCGCGTGGAGCACCCGCTGCACTTTCACGCCCGTCTCGGGATCCTTCGTCAGGGGATCATCGGAGAAGGATTGAAGAACTTCAAAAGTGCTTCCGTCAGGGCGACGGTACTCGTAAATCGGCATTGGCACTCAGATTATAGGAGTGCCAAGCTAAAGGAGGCGTCCAAAAGACCCAACACGCCAGATGCACCCTCGGCGCATCGCTATTTGAAAACGCTCTAATCTGCCAGCAGTGCCCGTGCGCAGGCGATGCCAGCATGGATCGTCGCGGTGAAGTCGCGCTCGGGCTCGGTGAGCATTCGCAACGCCACCCCGTCGCCGAGCGAGAACAGGATCTCGGCGACCGCCTCCGGCTCGGCGTGCAGACGCAGCACCCCCTCACCCTGGGCCACCGTGAGCATCCCCGCAACCTGCTCGCGCATGGTGCGCATCAGGTTGGCGTACTCGGTTGCAATGTCGTCGTTGCGACGTGAGAGCGTAAAGAGCTCGAACAGCAGCGTGACGAAGTCGGGATCCTCGCGGATCATGTCCTGCAGGTATTGAGCCATCAGGGCGATGAAATCCTTGGCGGTTTGCGCCCCCGCAAGCTGGCTCTCCAGGCGCTCCAGGCGCAGCTGGCAGTCGCGCCGCACAGCCTCGGCGAGCAGCTGCTCCTTGGTGCCGAAGTAGTAGTGCAGCAGACCTCGCGACACTCCCGCCTCGCGCGCGACGCGCTCAAAGGTGGAGCCCGCCGTCCCATACTGGGCCACGCTGCGACGCATCGCCTCGACGATGCGCTGCGCGCGCTCTCCGGCCAGCGGACGGTCGCCTCTGCCACGGGGGCCGCTCGCTACGACGCTCTCTACAGCGGAAGCCATCGTCCTCAAGTGCAGCGCGTCGCCCGTGACGTGGGCTCAGGAGGCGTGCGCGCCTACCGAGCTCGGTGCCTCCTGCACCGGCATCGTGGTCGAGCTGTAGTCGAACTCCTCCTCGGCGCCGAACATGAGGTCGAGCACCTTCGAGCGCAGGCTTTCGCTGAGCGCGATCGCGAGCACGGCAGCGACCAATGCGAGCATCAGCGTGCGGCCCAAGCCTCCGCGCCGGCGCCGGCGCTTGGGGGGCTCTTTGAGCGCGTTCGTTGCGTCGCGCAGAGATCCCACCGCCTCGGCGAGCTCACGCTGGAGCTTGCGATCCTCGAAGATCGCCTTGGCTGCCGGCTTGCCGTTGCTCATCCGGCCGTAGGCACTGCGCGCTGCAAGGTATGCCGCGAGCAGGCTGCCGCGCAGCTCCTCGTCCTCGAGGATGCGTTTGACGTACTGGTTGCTCTGGGCGGCGTGAGCCGCCGCCGAAGCCTTGCCGATGCTGTCTTTTGCCGCCATTGGGCCACCGCCTCTACTGGAGCTTTACCGAGGGTCCACCCCAATATACCCCTCTAAGAGCGCCTGACGCTCCGGCGCAAACGTTATGCGTACAGTGCGGCCTGTTCCTGGGCGGTGGGAAAGGCCCAGGCAGCGCGCGGGCGCTCGTGACGGAAAACGAAATGCAGCTGTGGCGGCGGTTTGAGCTGGGCGGCGTGGGGTCGGAACGTGGCACACGGCTCCGGCAAGTCGAGCGCGCAGAGCATGTTGCGCTTGAAAAAGCATTCCTCGCACGTCACCTTGCGCGCGACGATGCGCGCGCTCTTCCTTCCTTGCGCCAAGGCTGCTCCCCATGTCTCGAGTGTTTTCGAATCGCCGCCCACCAGCTGCGCGGAACGGGATGAATCGACGGCGGCAGGGATCAAAGCACCTACCGGCGCTCCGCTCAAGGAGCCTTCTCGCAAATCGCAGGGAAAAAGATTTTTCTACCCGGAAAGAGCTGCCTTTACGTCACTTTCTTGTGACAATCCCTAGGAAACGCCGCATTTTCCGAGGTTCTCACCCCGCCAGCCCAAACGCCTGATCCGCGCGATCGGCGACGTAACGGGCGATCGCCAGCGAGGAGGTGGCGGCGGGGGAAGGCGCATTGCGCACGTGCAGCGCCCGCGCGGTGGCGGAGAACGCAAAGTCATCCACCAGCCGCCCGTCGCGTGCCAACGCCTGCGCCCGCACTCCAGCGAAGGCCGGCTGCACGTCGCTCGCGCGCAACTCGGGAACATAGCGAGCCGCCGCGCGGGCAAACGCCGCCCTGCTGGCGACGTGATGCAGCTCGGTCATCCCCGGGCGCCACCAGCGCGCGCACATACGCCAGGTTCCCGGCCAGCGCAACGTCTCCAGCACGTCCTCGCGCCGCACCCGCCCGAGCCGGTAGGCATCGCGCGCGAGCACCGGCAAAGCAGTCGGGCCGATCAGTACCTCGCCATCGATGTGCCGCGTCAGATGCACCCCCAAAAATGGCAGGGCGGGATCAGGCACCGGGTAGATGAGCGAGCGCACCAGATGCCTACGCGTATCCGCCAGGCGCAGATAGGCACCGCGGAAGGGCACAATGCGCGGATCCGGATCGGCCCCCGCGGCAACCGCCAGGCGATCCGACCAGGCGCCCGCGCAGAACAGCGCGTGCGTGGCATCGATAGCGCCCTGTGCGTGCTCCATACGCAAGGCCCGCGCGCCAGCCTGCACACGGTGCACACCGCAGCCGGTCGCGATCTGCGCCCCGTCTCGCAGCGCGTCCTGGGCGTAGGCACGAGCTACCGCCGCAAAATCGACGATTCCCGTAGTCGGCGAGTACAGGCCTGCGACCCCGCGCGCGTGGGGCTCGAGTTGGCGCAGACGCGCAGCCTCCACCCACTCCAGCCCTTGCACTCCATTGGCAAGCCCGCGCCGCTCGAGCTCCCGCAAGCGGGGAAGCTCCGAGTGATCGCTGGCGATGATCAACTTTCCACACGCCTCATGTGGGATCTCGCGCTCGGCACAGTAGCCATACAGCTCACCTGCACCTTCCACACACAGACGGGCCTTCAGCGAACCCGGTTGATAGTAGACCCCGGCGTGAATCACGCCAGAGTTGTGACCGGTCTGGTGCGCGCCAAGCTCGGGCTCGCGCTCGAGCACACACACCGAAGAGCGCGGATGGCGGCGGGTCATCTCGCGGGCCAGCGCCAGTCCGACGATCCCCCCGCCGACGATTGCCAGGTCGCAACTGGAAGGCGGCGCGCCGCCTACGGCGAGCGCGTCGGGGACTATCTCAGTGCGAGCTCGCGAGCCGACTTCAGCCGGCGTCTCCAGAGTAGCCTCGTTCGGCGCCTCCGAGGCGATCCTGGGCGGCACTTGCGCGGTGACCTCAATGTGGATTGGCGACATGCGCGTCATTATTGCTAGTAATGCGCATTCTCCTGACCGGCGCCAGCGGTTTCATCGGCTCGGCGCTTGCCCCGGCGTTGCTTGCCGAAGGCCACGACCTTCGCGGACTGACGCGCGATCCAGCGCAAATGCAAGATATGCAGACGCATGGTCGGGAAATGGAAATCGTCCGTGGCGATGTCCTCACCGGTGAGGGTCTGGCGCGCGCACTCGATCGAGCGCAAGTCGCCTACTACCTGATCCACTCGATGGAAGGCAGGCCCGTAGACGCCTCTTCGCCACGCGGCTTCAGCGAGCGCGAGCGCCTGGCAGCGAGCAATTTTGCGGCGCAGGCGCGGCGCGCCGGCGTGGAACGGATCGTCTACCTTGGCGGCCTGCTGCCTCGCTCCGGCGTCGTCTCGCGACACCTGGCGAGCCGCGCGGAGGTAGAGGGGATCCTGTTCGAGCATGTTCCCAATTCGGTAGCGCTGCGCGCCTCGATCGTGATCGGCGCACGCTCGCGCTCCTTCCGTCTGCTTGTACGGCTGGTGGAGCGTATGCCGGTGTTGACGCTGCCGGCGTGGCGTGGGTTTCGCACCCAGCCGATCGATGTGCGCGACACAATCGAGCTACTTGCCGCAGCCGCTCGCACCCCGGGCGTGGGGGGCCGTACGCTGGACATCGGCGGCCCGGAGGCACTCAGCTATGAGGAACTGCTGCAGCGCATCGCCGAGTTGCTGCTGCTCCCTCGACCAACGCTCGGATTGGGGGTTACGATGACGCCGCTCACGGCCCACCTTGCGGCCGCGCTGACAGGGGAGGACCCTGGGCTGGTGCTACCGCTGATGGAAGGGCTCCAGGGAGATCTGCTACCCGCCGAACACCACCATGCAGCGGAACTGTTGGGAGTGGAGCTGCACTCATTCGAGGATGCCGTCGAGTGTGCGCTGCGCGAGTGGGAGGCGGTTGAGCCGCTCGCCGCGCGATGAGCCTCGTTTCCCTCTCCACCCACATCGCCGCGCCCCCGGAGGAGGTGTGGAAGGTAGTGATGGACCCCCACCGTCTGGGTGAGTGGGTCACGATTCACCGTGCACTGCGGCAGGCTGACGGCGGGCATCCTCAGGTGGGCTACGAGATGGAGCAGCAGGTCCATTTGCGCGGAGTCAGTCTCGACGTTCACTGGCGCCTGGTCCAATGCCGGCCTTGCAAGCTGGCAGTGTGGGAGGGTCGCGGCCCGGCCCGCTCGCACGCTCACACCGAATACGCACTGCATGCTGAGGGGGACGGCACGCGCTTCGACTATCGCAACGAGTTTCGTCCCCCGCTCGGGCCGGTGGGAGCCCTCGCCTCGCGTGCGCTAGTGGGGGGAATGCCCGAACGGGAGGCCAGGCGCACGATCGAGCGCCTGCGCGGACTACTCGAGGATGGCGACGCGCTGAGTTCCTGAAGGCTTTGCTGTACACCACAAAGACATCGATCGGGACGGTGAACTGACATCACGCTTGCGCAGCGGTACAACGGGCTGTGAATGTTGTAAGGTAAACAAAGAACGAGTGATGCAAATCACGCAATCCGAGTGAACAGGATTCAACTGTGACCGACTTCCTTGACGAGAAGCACCGCGAGATCACCGATCGGCTCGCCGAGCTCAAGCCGCTGATAGAGGAGTACCAGCGCCTGGAGGCAGCCGTCGCCGCGCTCGACGGTTTGGGCAGGCCGACCTCGACCTCGACCCCGGCCACGTCTGCACCCAAAGCCGCCCCTAAAGCTGCTCGTAAAGTTGCCGGCCGTCGCGGACCGGGCCGGCCACGTGGCTCCAAAACAAAAACCAAAAAAGCTGCCGTTGCAGCCCCTGCCGTAGCCGCAGCGCCGGCGGGACGCGCAGGAGCAAAACGCAAAGCCGGGCGTCGCAAAGGCAGTGGCACGCGCGCGGCACAGGCACTGTCATTCGTGCAGGACCAGGCCGGTATCACGATCCCTGAGTTGGCCGCCAAGATGGGGATCAAGCAGAACTACCTCTACCGCGTGCTGCCTACCCTCGAGGAGGAAGGCAAGGTAAAGAAGGAAGGCCGCGGCTGGCACCCCAAGTCCTAGTCTCGTCGCCCCTGGCGGCGTCCTTGGTCGCTCGTGTACCGAGACGGGACGCTCGCCTTACGGCTAGCGTCCCCGTTTCGGCTAGCACACTTCGCGTGGGTGGGTGGATCTGATCCTTGCCAGGAACGACGATTCGTCGGACTTGGCCGCAGTGCGCGAACATTCTGACGGGCACCAGATATGCAACAGCCCCGGCGAGTAGGACCTCGCCGGGGCTGTTTTTTGAGTGATTCGAGTGAGGAGGTTGAGGCCCGGACTCGACTCAGATCAAGCCGAGCTCCTGTACTGCGGTGCGCTCTTCTTGCAGCTCGTTGACGCTGACGTTGATTCGCCCGCGGGAGAACTCGTCGAGGTCCAGACCCTGAACGATCGACCACTCGCCGTCGGCGCAGGTGCAGGGGAGGCCGCAGATCAGCCCCTCCGGGATTCCGTAAGAGCCGTCGGAGGGCACGCCCATCGAGACCCAGGCCCCGTCGGTGCCGTTCACCCAGTCGTGCATGTGATCGATCGCCGCGTTGGCGGCGGAGGCCGCCGAGGAGGCGCCGCGCGCCTCGATGATGGCGGCGCCGCGTTTGCCGACGCGAGGCAGGAACTCCTGCTCAATCCAGGCCTGGTCGTCCACCACGCCGGCGGCGATACGACCACCGACGTGGGCGTGGAACAGATCGGGGTACATGGTGGGGGAGTGATTGCCCCACACGCCCATCTGTGAGATGTCGGTGACAGGGACCTCGAGCTTGGCAGCCAGCTGCGCGATCGCGCGATTGTGGTCGAGACGCAGCATCGCCGTAAAGCGCTCGTTGGGGATGTCGGGCGCGTTGTTCATCGCGATCAAGCAGTTGGTGTTGGCGGGATTGCCCACCACCAGCACCTTCACGTCGGGCGCGGCGGCGGAGTTCAGTGCCTTACCTTGCACCGTGAAGATCTCGCCGTTGGCGCTCAACAGCTCGGCGCGCTCCATGCCCTTGGTACGCGGACGCGAACCAACCAGCAGCGCAACGTTGGTGCCGTCGAATGCGTCCGCCGGCTGGTCGTGCAGATCGAGGTTGGCAAGCAGCGGGAAGGCACAGTCGATCAGCTCCATCGCAACGCCCTCCAGCGCACCCATCGCCGGCGAGATCTCCAGTAGCCGCAGATCGACTGGCTGGTCGGGGCCGAGCAGCTGGCCGGAGGCGATGCGAAAGACGATGCTGTATCCGATCTGCCCGGCGGCGCCGGTGACGGTGACTCGTACGGGATTGCTCACTTATCCATCTCCTGTTTGAGGTTCTCATCGACCGAGGCGAGGAACTCCTGCGTGGTTTGCCACGGCTCATCGGGGCCGATCAACAACGCAAGGTCCTTGGTCATCTTGCCGTTTTCGACGGTTTGCACACAGACGCGCTCGATCGTCTCGGCAAAGGCGCTCACCGCCGGCGTGTCGTCCATCCGCCCGCGCGCGGAGAGGCCACGCGTCCACGCGAAGATTGAGGCGATCGGGTTGGTGGAGGTGGGTTGGCCCTGCTGGTGCAGGCGGTAGTGACGTGTGACGGTGCCGTGTGCGGCCTCCGCCTCGACCGTCTTGCCGTCAGCGGTCATCAGCACGCTGGTCATCAATCCGAGCGAGCCGAAACCCTGGGCGACGGTGTCCGATTGCACGTCGCCATCGTAGTTCTTGCATGCCCACACATACCCGCCTTCCCACTTCAGGCAGGCGGCGACCATGTCATCGATCAAGCGGTGTTCGTAGGTGATGCCGGCCGCCTCAAAGTCGGCCTTGAACTCGCTGTCGTACACCTCGGCGAAGATGTCTTTGAAGCGCCCGTCGTAACGTTTGAGGATGGTGTTCTTGGTGGACATGTACACCGGGTAACCGCGGTCAAGCCCGTAGCGCAACGACGCGCGCGCGAAGTCGCGGATCGAATCGTCGAGGTTGTACATCGCCATCGCAATGCCACCTCCCGGAAAGTCATAGACATCGAGCTCGATCGGCTCACCGCCGTCGGTAGGGGTAAAGGCAAGCGTCAGCTTGCCCGCGCCGGGCACCACCATGTCGGTGGCGCGGTACTGGTCACCGAAGGCGTGACGGCCGATCACGATCGGCTTGCGCCAGCCGGGCACCAGCCGCGGGACGTTGGCGATCACGATCGGCTCGCGGAAGATCACCCCGCCGAGAATGTTGCGGATCGTGCCGTTGGGCGAGCGGTACATCTCCTTGAGACCAAACTCAGCTACGCGCGCCTCGTCGGGCGTGATCGTCGCGCACTTGACCCCCACCCCGTGACGCTTGATCGCCTCGGCTGCCTCCACCGTGACCCGGTCGCCGGTCGCGTCGCGATGCTCGATACCAAGGTCGTAGTAGTCCAGCTCAACGTCCAGATAAGGGAGGATCAACCGATCCTTGATGGACGACCAAATGATTCTTGTCATCTCGTCGCCGTCGAGCTCGACGACCGGGTTCTTCACCTTGATCTTCGCCATGTAGGTCCTTCGTCTTTCGTGTCTGAGCAAGCCCGGCGCTGAGGCGCCGGGGCGCGCTGCGATGAGAGCGGCGCCGCGCAGGGAGCGGGCGATGGGCGATGCTATCGCGCGGTCACCGTCACCGATTCCAGCTGGCCTCGGCGCCGTGCGCCACCAACACGCGCGGCGCGCCGCCGCTGAACGGCATCGCCACGATGCGCGCCGAGGAGGGCGGGTTCTCCAACACGTTCTGATCGATCAGCACCGTGCTGCCGTTTTGGGAGATCCCCGCGCCCATCAGCTCGCCCAGCCGGTGGTGGGCGAGCCGCAGTTCACGCGCGCGCCCGCTCGCAACGTCTACGGTCCACGCCGCGCTCGTGTCCTCGCCCACGAACTCCGCCAGCAGCCCGCCGCCATCGGCCGAGAACGCGAGCGGCACCAGCCCCTCCACCAGCGGGTCGGCGGGCACATTCGTGAGGCGGCGCACACGTGCGTTACTCGATGTGGCCAGCCAGATTTGATAGATCGGCGCCTGCGATCGCCGGCGCTCGCGATCGTAGGCGATGTACTTGGGCCCCCACACGGGGTTGAGGCTGCCCCCGTCATCGGTTAGGCGATGCCGATCGCTGCCATCCGGGTTACTGATGTAGAGGTTTGTGGACGCCTTCCCCAGCAGCGAGTGCGCGAGCGCCAACACAACCCTGTCGCTGCCGTCGCGCGCGAAGCTCGCGCCGTAGATCAAGCCTTTGGCGATCGATGTCACGGCACCCGTTTGCGTGTCGATCACATCCAGTCCCGAACTCGCGGCGATGTTCGTGAGCGCGTTGGACTGTACGTAGACCGCCAGGTAGCGCGAGTCCGGCGACCACGCCAGCGACGTGGTGGTGGCGGTGGCAAGATTGAGATAGCTGGTGGTCGGCGCGCCCGTGGCGGAGTAGATGGCGATCGACTCGCCGCTTTCCTGAGCCCCGACCTTGGAGCCGAACAGCGACACCGCGACCGACTGCCCGTTCGGCGCCAGCAGCGGTTGATCCCCCGGGCCGAGCGGTTTCGGTGCCGCGCCGGTCGCCGACGCGAGCCACACGCGCGCAGGGGAGGCGGCGGTTTCGGTGACGTATGCCAGCCGCGCCACCGGCGGTTCGGGATTCAGGTCCGGCACCGGTTCCGTGGCCGTGCTTGCAGCCACCGGCCCCGCCAGCCACAGCAGCAAAAGGATCGGGGCAAAAATCGACTTGCGCATCGCGCGTGAGGCTACTCTCTGCTTCACTGTCGTGTGATGGCCAGCACGATGCCGGGATCCGCAATCGGGGACGCGCCGTGGCGGACGCACACGGTTTTCAACCAGGCGCCGCCGCTGGAGGGCGTGGATGTGTTCGCGAGCAACCTGCCGCTTGTGGAGGCCGTCGAGCGCGAGGGCGCGGGCTGGGTGCGCGAGCGAGCCTCCGCCCTCGGGCGCTTCGTGGGTGGCGAGCCCCAGCAGCAGTGGGGCCGGTTGGCGAACGAGAACAAGCCGGTGCTGCGCACGTTCGACCGCTCCGGGCACCGCATCGACGAGGTTGAGTTCCACCCGGCGTGGCACAACCTGATGCGCATGGGCGTCGAGCACGAGTTGCACTCGCTGCCCTGGAGGAGCACCCCCGAGCCGGCCGCGCACGTGGCCCGCGCCGGCCTGTACATGACCGCGATGCAGGCCGAGGCGGGCTTCGCCTGCCCGATCACGATGACCTTCGCGGTAGTGCCCGCGCTGCGCGCGCAGCCGGAGCTGGCGGCCGAGTGGGAGCCGTTGATCACCGCCACCACGTATGACCCGCGCCTGATCCCCGCACACGAGAAGGGGTCGGCGATCGCCGGGATGGCGATGACTGAGAAGCAAGGTGGGTCAGATGTGCGCGCCAACACCACCGTCGCGCGTCCGGTGAACGGTGGGGGCGCCGGCGCCGAGTATGAGATCGTCGGCCACAAGTGGTTTTGCTCGGCGCCGATGTCCGATCTTTTCCTCGTGCTGGCTCACACCGAGCCCGACGGACTGTCCTGCTTTTTGATGCCCCGCATACTGCCCGACGGCAGTCGCAACGCCTTCCACATTCAGCGTTTGAAGGACAAGCTCGGCAACCACTCCAACGCCTCCTCGGAGGTCGAGTTTCACGGCGCGTGGGCACGCATGGTGGGCGAGCCCGGCCGTGGCGTACCGACGATCATCGAGATGGTGGGACACACGCGCCTGGACTGCGTGATCGGCTGCGCGGCGGGGATGCGCGCGGGCGTCGTGGCAGCCACCCACCACACTGCCCACCGCAGCGCGTTTGGCAAGCTTTTGATCGACCAGCCGTTGATGCGCAACGTGCTCGCCGACCTCTGCCTGGAGTCGGAGGCCGCGACGATGCTCGCGCTGCGCCTCGCGCGCGCCTATGACGAGGCCGGCGCAGAGTCGCTTGCCTCCAGCGAGGAGCTGAGCGACGCCCACCTGTTCAAGCGCCTGGCGACCGCCGTCTCAAAGTACTGGGTGTGCAAGCGGGCACCCAACCACGCCTTCGAGTCGTTGGAGTGCCTCGGCGGCAACGGGTATGTGGAGGAGTCCGGGATGCCGCGCCTCTACCGCGAGGCGCCGCTCGCCTCGATCTGGGAGGGCTCTGGCAACGTGATGAGCCTCGACGTGCTGCGCGCGCTGGTGCGCACCCCGCGCACGCTTGAGGTGTTCCTGCACGAGCTCGACCAAGCCCGCGGCGCCGACGCACGCCTGGACGCCCACCTGGACGGTGTAAAGGACCAGTTCACGGACCCCACGACGCTCGAGTCACGGGCGCGGCGGGTGGTGGAATCGCTGGCGCTGGCGCTACAAGGCTCACTGCTGGTGCGCTACGGCGCTCCCGCCGTCGCGGACGCCTTCTGTGCCTCGCGTCTCGGCCGCGACAGCGGCTTGGAGTACGGCACGCTGCCGGCGGGCTGCGACTTCGAGGCGATCATCGCGCGCAACCGCGTGCAGGCGTAGACGAGACAAGGCCGCGCGCGGCCTACATTGAGAGTATGCCCGTCCGCAGGAACTTCCAGCTCGCGCGCATCTTTGGCATCCGCATCGGCGTGGGGATCAGCTGGTTTGTGATCCTCGCCCTGTTCATCGCCCTGCTCACCCCCTACTTCCACGAAGCGCTGGGCGGTTCGCAAAGCACCGCCTACCTCGTGACGGTGGTGATCGTGTTGTCGTTCTTCGCCTCGCTGATCATGCACGAGCTCGGCCACGCGCTGGTCGCGCGCCGCGATGGCGTTCCCGTCGTCGGCATCGAGCTGTGGGCGCTCGGAGGCATCACCCGCACGGGGCCGATGCCCCGCCCCGGCGTGGAGTTGCGCGTCGCCGCCGCGGGGCCGTTGGTGACGCTCGCGGTGGCGTTGGCCGGCACCGCGCTCGGGGCCCTCGCCGCCAGCAGCCACCACTTCTTCGCCGTCGCCGTCGGCAGCGGCGGCGTGGTGACCACGCCCGCGGTGGTGTGTCTCAGCTGGCTGGTCACGCTCAACGTGCTGGTGCTGATCCTCAACCTGATCCCCGCATTTCCGCTCGACGGAGCGCAAATCGTGCATGCGATCCTGTGGTGGCGCACCGACGACCGCAACTACGCCACGCGCGTGGTGGGTCGCATGGGACAGGGCTTTGGGGTGCTGCTTGGCGCGGCGGGCCTCGGTGTGTTGGTGGCGCTGCATGACATCAGCGGCGTCTGGCTGGCGTTTATCGGGCTGTTCGTCTACCAGAGCGCCACCGGGGCGGTGCTGCAGGGCACGGTCAACCAGCGCATCCAACGCTTGAAGGTGGCTGATGTGATGGACACGGAGCCAGTCACGATTCCGGCCGAGACCGGCCTGCTCGACGCCCAGGAGCACTTCTTTCTGCGCTACCGCTGGCCGTGGTTTGCGGTCGTCGACCCCGCCCGCCACTTCCTCGGCGTGGTGCGCTCTGACCGCGTGGATGCCGAGATCGCCGCCGGACGCCCGGCGCTGCCTGTCAGCGATGTGCTGGAGGAAAACCTGGCGATTCGCATCGAGCAAGACCAGCCCCTGGAATCGCTGCTGCGCTCGGAGGGACTTGGGCGGCTCGGCGCAATGGTGGCCGTAGACGATGACGGGGTACTGCGCGGGGTGGTGACGGTTGCTCAGATCCGCCAGGCACTGCGGCCCGCAACCGGTGTGTGAGCGGCCGGGCGAGCCGGCTCGCCCACCTCTGCGTGCACCATCAGAGCGGAGCGGCGCCACTGCGTTATAGAGTCCCAGCCGACAGCAGGGCCACGACCCTTCTCCTCACGCTCAGGGAGCCATGCCAGCACACGACGTCTCTGATAATCGGCGCAGGTCTCGCGGGCCAGCGCGCAGCGCTCGCCGCGGCGCAGGGCGGCGCCAGCGTGGCAATCGTGAGCAAGGTGCATCCCGTGCGCTCGCACTCGGTGGCCGCCGCCGGCGGGATCAACGCGGCGATCAGCGTCGAGGACGACTGGCACTCGCATGCTTACGACACCGTCAAGGGCTCGGATTTCCTCGGCGACCAGGATGCGATCGAGATCATGTGCTCGGAGGCGCCCCAGGAGGTAATGCACCTGGAGCACATCGGTGTCACCTTCCACCGCAACGAGCAGGGCCTGCTCGATCTGCGGGCGTTTGGCGGCGCTTCGATGAAGCGCACCGCTTACGTCGCGGACATCACCGGCCAAGCGATCCTGCATGTGCTGTACGAGCAGCTGATGAAGCACCACGACACGGTGGAGCGCTTCGAGGAGTGGTTTGTCACCTCGCTGCTGCGCGACGAGGGGGGGCGCTGTTGCGGCGTGATCGGCCGCGACGTGCGCTCGGGGCGGATGGAGGTGTTCCAGGCCAAGAACGTGATCCTCGCATGCGGCGGCGCCGGGCAGGTGTATAGCCCGACCACCAACGCGTTGATCGTCACCGGTGACGGGATCGCGCAGGCTTACCGCATCGGCGCGCCGCTGATGGACATGGAGATGGTGCAGTACCACCCCACCACGCTGGTGGAGAACGGCCTGCTGATCACCGAGGGGGCACGCGGCGAGGGCGCGGTGCTGCTCAACAGTGAGGGTGAGCGCTTCATGGAGAAGTATGCCCCCAACAAGCTGGACCTCGCCTCGCGCGACGTGGTGTCACGCGCCGAGCAGACCGAGATCCTCGAGGGCCGCGGTGTCGGCCCTGACGGCTCGGGCATCTGGCTTGACATCACCAAGGTGCCGCGCAAGCGGACGCTCGAGGCACTGCGCGAGATCGTCAACATCGGCAAGGACTTCGCCGGCGTGGACATCACCCGCGAGCCAATCATGATCCGCCCCGGGCAGCACTACATCATGGGCGGCGTCAAGACCGACATCAACGGTGCCACGCCGATCGAGGGCCTCTACGCCGCCGGCGAGGTGGCATGCGTGTCGGTGCACGGCGGCAACCGCCTCGGCGCCAACTCGTTGCTGGACACGTTGATCTTCGGTAGGCGCGCGGGCGAACATGCCGCCGCGCGGGCGCTGAGCATGTCGATGCCCACCGTGGCCAACGGCCAGTTGCAGGACGACGTGGCGGAGATCGACGCGATCCTCGCGCGCGGTAGGGATGGGAATCCCAGCCCCCGGCGGATCTCGGAGATCAAGCGCGAGCTCGGCGAGACGATGAACCAGTACGTGGCGGTCTATCGCGACCAGGCGGGCTTGGAGCAGGCGCTCGGCGTGGTCAAGCGCCTGCAGGAGGAGTCCCGTAGCGCCTACGTCGACGACCACGGCACGGTGTTCAACCAGGATGTGCTCGGTGCACTGGAGCTCGGCTACATGCTCGACTGCGCCGAGGCCACCGTGGTCGCGGCAATCGAGCGCAAGGAGTCGCGCGGCGCCCAGTTCCGCACCGACTTCCCCGAGCGCAACGACGAGGAGTGGCTGAAGCACATCGACATCACGCTCGGCGCGGATGGGGCGGGCGGGCCGCAAATCAGCTATTCGCCGGTCACGATCACCCAGTGGCAGCCCGAGGAGAGGAAGTACTGATGGCCGAAACCCACCGCCCGCCGGAGCAGTTCAAGCTGCGGGTGCGTCGCTACGACCCCGAGTCGGGCGAGGCGCCTTACTGGGATGAGCACACGATCGAGCTGGAGCCACACCGCTCGGTGCTGGAGGGGATCCTGCAAGCCAAGGCGCGCTTTGACGGCTCGATCGGGATTCGCTGCTCCTGCCGCGCGGCGATCTGCGGCTCGTGCGGAGTAAAGATCAACGGTGAACCGGGGCTCGCCTGCCACACCCACCTCGACCACGCCCGCACGGCCGCCAAGGATGGTGTGATCGAGATCGAGCCGATGGGCAACATGCCGGTGATCAAGGATCTGATCGTCGACATGGACGCGGTGCATTGGAAGAAGATCCAGCGCGTCACCCCGTGGCTGCTCGCCAAGCAGCCGGTGCCCGAGCGCGAGTACGTGGTGGCGAAAGACGCGATGGTCGACGTTACCCAGTCGATGGCGTGCATCCAGTGCGGTGCCTGCGTGTCGGACTGCTTGGCGATGGAGGTCGACCCCGGCTTCATCGGCCCCGCCGCGCTGGCGAAGGCCTACCGCTTCGTCGGCGACCCGCGCGACGACCGCCAGCGCGAGCGCCTGGTGGACCTCTCGGAGGACCCGCAGGGGATCTTCGACTGCACCCACTGCTTCAAGTGCGTGGAGGCCTGCCCGAAGGATGTCAACCCGATGGGCCAGATCATGCGCTTGCGCCGCATCGCGATCTCCGACCAGCACATCGTCGACCCCAACAACGGCGAGCGCCACGAGGCGGCGCTGACTACGCTGGTGCGCGACTACGGACTGCTGCACGAGGCTGAACTGTCGCCGCGCTCCTACGGCGGCAACTCGTGGTTTGGCAAATTCCATCCGGCGGCGGGCAAAGAGCTGCTGTCGCTGCTGCCAACCGCTGTCAAGGCGATCGCGCGCGGAAAGATCGGCATCAAACTGGCGCTGTTCGGCCACAAGCTCCCCGCGGACGACCTGAAAGCGGTACAGCGGATTTACCAGACGGTTGAGAGTCGCCCGGAGCGTTACGAGCTCAACCTCTACATCTCAGGAGAGGACGAATGAAGGTCGCCTACTGGCCGGGCTGCGTCAGCCGCGGCTTCACCCCCGAGCTGCACGGCTCGATGGCGCGCGTCGCCCCGCTGCTGGACATCGAGCTGGTGGAGCTCAACCGCGCCAACTGCACCGGCTGTGGCGTGATCGCCGAGCACAACCAGGAGCTCGCCGACACGCTCAACGCACGCACCTTCGCGCTTGCTCAGCAGGTGGATGGGGCGGAGCTGATGATGAACATCTGCTCCACCTGCCAGGGCGCCCAGAGTGAGTGCCAAGAACGCCTTGACGCGAGCGCCGAGTACCGCGCACACGTCAACACCACGCTCGCCCCCGAGGGCCTCTCCTACGAGAAGGGCCTCACCAACAAGAACTTCCTGTGGCTGCTGGTCGAGGAGATCGGCCTCGATGCGCTGCGCTCGCGGGTGAAGCGGCCGCTCACCAACCTCAAAGTGGGCCCCTTCTACGGCTGCTACATCGTGCGCCCCCGCAAGCGCCTTGCGATCGACGAGGAGCACCCTCGCGATCGCTACCTCGAGCAGGTGATCGAGGCGCTCGGCGGCACAGTGATCGAGTACGCCGGGATGCGCAAGTGCTGCGGCTTCCCGATCGTCACGATGAACAAGGAGGCCTCGCTCACGCAGGCTGGCCGCCATCTCGGCGACGCGGTTGACGCCGACGCCGACTGTTTGGTGACGCCCTGCCCGCTCTGTCACCTCAACCTCGACCTGCAGCAGCCCGCCGCCGAAGGAGTCGTCGCGCGCGAACTGAAGATGCCGGTCCTGCACCTCCCGCAGCTCGTCGGCCTCGCGCTCGGCCTGCAGCCGAAGGAGCTGGGTTTGAACCGCCACGTCGTACGCCCCACCTCGGTGATCGACTGGTCGGCGTCGGTGGTTGGCGCGACGGCGTAGTCTGCGCCGGTGAAGATCCTCACGGTTGTAGGCAACCGCCCGCAATTCATCAAGGCCGCGTCAGTATCGGGGCTTTTGCGCGAGCGCCACAGGGAGCTGCTGGTGCACACCGGCCAGCACCACGACGACCGGCTCTCGGCGGTGTTTTTCCGTGAGCTGGGCCTCGCGAAGCCTGACCGCGAACTGGGTATCGCCGGGGGCTCAAACACCTCACAGCTGGCGCGGATGCTCGCCGCACTGGAGCCGCTGCTGAACGAAGAGCAACCCGATGCCTTGCTGGTGTACGGCGACACCAACTCGACGCTCGCTGGCGCGCTCGCCGCGGCTGACGCCGGGATACCGATCGCACACGTGGAGGCAGGGATGCGCTCGTTCGACAGCGCGATGCCCGAGGAGCGCAACCGCGTGCTCGTCGACCACATCTCAACGCTGCTGGTATGCGCGTCGAGGACCGCCGCCGAGAACCTGCGCGCGGAGTCGGTGGCGGGCCGCATTGAGGTGGTGGGGGACGTGATGGTGGACATCGCCCTGCGCTTGCAGCCCGCCGCGCGCGAAGACACAATCACTTTGGAGACCCACGGTGTGCGCGCAGGCGAGTACCTGCTGCTCACCGCCCACCGCGCCGGCAACGTCGATCCGCCGGAGCGCCTGCGCGCGCTGGTGGGGCTGGTGGGAGCGCTGCCCGGGCCGGTTGTGTTCCCCCTGCACCCCCGTACCCACGCGCGCCTGCGGGAAGCCGGCCTGTTGGAGGGGCTCTCCCGGATCCAGGGGCTGAGCGTGACCGAGCCGCTCGGGTATCGGGAGCTGGCGACGTTACTGTGCAACGCCCGCGCGGTGCTCACCGACTCCGGTGGCATCCAGAAGGAGGCCTACCTTGCGGGGGTGCCGTGCGTCACGCTGCGCCCCACCACCGAGTGGGTAGAGACCGTGCAGGCCGGGTGGAACACGCTCGTCGACCTCGACGAGGACGCCGCGCTCGCCGCGCTCGAACGCCCACCGCCAAACGAGCGACCGGAGCTATACGGAGACGGGCATGCCGCCGAGCGCTGCGTGCGGGCGATCGATACGCTCGCCTTGTGAGCGAGGCGCCGATCCGGGTGGGAGTAGCCGGCCTTGGCTACTGGGGCCCCAATCTCGCGCGCAACCTCGCCGCGATCGCCGGCTGCGAGCTGCGCTGGCTGTGTGACCCTTCCGAGCAAGCGCGCGCGCGGGCCGCGCAGCAGTTCCCCGGGGCACACACCGCCACGGACTTCGAGCAGCTGCTTGAGGACCCCGAGCTGGACGCCGTGGTGCTCGCCACGCCGGTGCCCACGCACGCCGCGCTCGCCGCCCGCGTGGCGGAGGCCGGTAAGCACTGTTTTGTGGAGAAGCCGCTCGCTACCACCGCCGCCGACGCGGAAGCCGCCGTCGCGGCGGCCGAGCGCGCGGGGCGCGTGCTGATGGTAGGGCACCTGCTTGAGTACCATCCCGCCGTCGATCGCCTGAAGGAGCTGCTGGACGGCGGCGAGCTGGGGGACCTGTACTACGTGTACGGCAACCGTCTCAACCTCGGCAAGCTGCGCGCCGACGAGAACGCGCTGTGGAGCCTCGGCGCGCACGACGTGTCGGTGATCCTGCACCTGATCGGCGAAGAGCCCGACGAGTGTGTGGCACACGGGCGCTCCTACGTACGCGAGGGCGTCGAGGACGTCGTCTTCTGCTACTTGCGCTTCCCCTCGGGGATCGTCGCGCACCTGCACCTATCGTGGCTTGACCCGCACAAGGAGCGCCGCCTGACGGTTGTCGGCGCACGGCGGATGGCGACCTTCGACGACATGCAGTTGGAGGGCAAGCTCACGTTGTATGACAAGGGCTTCGACCAGGATGTGCGCTCCTGGGGCGAGTACATCGCGCGCTCGGGGGCGATTTTCTCCCCGCAGATACCCAACGTCGAGCCATTGCGCGTGGAGTGCGAGCACTTCCTCGATTGCATCCGCGGCGGCGCCACCCCTCGCTCAGATGGCCATAGCGGCTTGCGCGTGGTGCGCGTGCTCGAGCGGCTGCAGCAGTCGCTGGAAAGCTGACCCGCTAGGCTTCGCCGGCCGGCTCATCGGGCTGTTCCTCGCGCCACGCACCACGAGCCGCACACTCCTCTTCCAACTCCTACCTGCACCAGGCACTCACCGATGCCCCCCACCTTCGACCTGCAATCCCACTCGCTGCACTCCGACGGCGAACTGTCACCCACCGAGGTGGTGCGCGCGGCCGCCGCCGCCGGCGTGGAGCTGCTGGCGCTCACCGACCACGATTCGGTCGCCGGCGTCGAGGAGGCGCTGGCGGAGGGCCAGCGCGCGGGCGTGCGCATCGTCCCAGCCACAGAGCTCTCGTCGGTGGACGAGGCCTACGAGGAGCTGCACATCCTCGGCTATCTCGTCGACCACCGCGACCCTGAGTTCGCGGCGACGCTGGAGGACCTGCGCGGCGACCGCGAGCGACGCGTGCTGGCGATGGCTGACCTCCTGCGCGAGGAGGGCTTCGCGCTCGACGACACCGAGCTGCGCCGCCGCCAGGCCACGGGCGACCCGCTTGGGCGCCCCCACCTCGCGCACGCGCTGCTCGACCATCCCGCCAACGCCGAGCGGGTGGCGGCTGAGGGAATCGGCAGCTTGCGCGAGCTGTTCCCCCGCTACCTCGTGCCGGGCGTCCCCACCTACGTCGCACGCACGCGCCCCACGGTGGCTGAGGCGATCGAGCTGATCCACGCCGCCGGCGGCGTGGCGGTATGGGCGCATCCCTTCTGGGATGTGCAGGAGCCTGACACGGTGCGCGCGATGCTGGAGCGCTTCGCTGCGCTCGGCATCGACGGCGTGGAGGCCTTCTATCCGACGCACACGGCCGAGCAGGTTGCGCTGTTGTGCGCGATCGCCGCCGAGCTCGACCTGCTCAGTACCGGCTCCTCAGATTTCCACGGCTCCGAGCACAAGACCTTCGCCGGCTTCAGGGCGTTTGAGCTGTACGGCCACGAGCCCCGTTTGGGGCCGCTGACGGCGACGACTTAGCGGTCACGCCGGCTAGCGGTCGGCGGCTAGCGGTCGGCGCCGTTTTGAGCGCCGCCGGCTGGTTGCGGCGCGCGGGCCCGAAGTAAACGCATAACCCGCTCCACCGCCTGCTCGACGGTTTCGCGACCGGAGCGCACCAGCAGATCGGGGTGAGCAGGCGCCTCGTAGGGGGCCGCAACGCCCGTCAAGCCATGCAGCTCCCCCGCGCGAGCCCGTGCGTACAGGCCCTTGGGGTCGCGCTCCTGGCAGAGCTCCAAGGGAGCATCGACGAACACCTCGACAAACTGCAGCTCCGCCTCGCGGTGCAGCTCCGCGGCGGCCTCCCGGTCGGCTGCATAGGGGCTCACCAAGCTCACCAATGCGATCGAGCCCGACTCCGCGAGCAGCCTCGCGACGTGAGCGGTGCGGCGCACGTTCTCGCTGCGCGCCTGCTCGTCGAAGCCGAGATCGCCGTTGAGCCCGTGGCGCAGGTTGTCGCCGTCGAGCAGGAACGCCGAACGGCCGGCCTCCACCAGGCGCTCCTCCACCGCGCTCGCCAGCGTCGACTTGCCCGCCGCCGGCAGCCCCGTAAACCACACCGTCCCTCCTGTGCATTCCAGCGCCTTCCAGCGCCGCTCACGGCTCAGCGCCGAACATTGCCAGCGCACGTTGGGGCTGTAGGCCGGCATCACGGACATCGACATGTTGCGAAGATTGCGGGAAGGTTGGCGAGTCTTAACAATCGACCATCGATTCTACCCGCGGACGGGAGCGGAACGCGACGGTGGCGGGATCGCCCCTCGGTGGCGGGTCGCTACAGGCGCCGCCCGCAGCGGGCGGCGGACCGGCCCTCAGGAAGCGGAACTGGCGCGAAACGTCTCTTCCACACGGATCGTGTCCGGGCCGGAGAGCTCGAAGGCGGCGTGCAGCGCTCGCACGACCGAGTCCACACTGTCGCGCGGGATCACGCTCGAGATCCTGATCGGCGAGGTCGTAATCATTTTCAGGTTGAGACCCTCGGCGGCGAGCACGTTGAACACCTTCGCCGCCACGCCCGGGTAGGTACGCATGCCGGCGCCGACGATCGACACCTTGCCGACGTCCTCGTTGGGCACCAACTCCGCGAACACCTCGCCCCTCAGCGGTTGCAGCGCCGAGCACGCGTCGCGCATGCGGTCGCGGGGGATCGTGAAGGAGATCTTCGCGAACTCCGCCTCAATCGGGAGGTGCTGCTCGATCATGTCCACCTCCACGCCGGCGTCGGCGATCGCCCCGAAGATGCGGGCTGCCATGCCCGGCCTGTGGGGGACGTCCACCAGCGTGATCATCGCCTCCGAGGTCGAGTGGGTGACGGCGGTTATGACGGGTCGCTCGGCACGGTCCATGTTCTCTCCTTCCGACACCACCAGGGTACCGGGACGATCGTCGAACGATGAGCGGCAGTGGATGCGCACGCCGTGGTTGCGCGCGTACTCGACCGCGCGCAGCTGCAGCACGCCGGCACCGGTGGATGCCATCTCCAGCATCTCCTCGAACGTGACCACGTCGAGCATGCGCGCGTCGGGCACCACCCGCGGGTCGGCGCTGAACACGCCGGGGACGTCGGTGTAGATTTCGCAAACCTCCGCCTGAAGCTCGGCGGCGACCGCGACCGCGGTTGTGTCCGAGCCCCCGCGCCCCAGCGTGGTGACGTCCTGGGTGGCGGTTGAAACTCCCTGAAAGCCCGCCACCAGCACGATGTGATCCTCCTCGAGCGCCTCTTTGACACGATCGGCGCGCACCTCAATGATCCGCGCGCGGGTGTGCCAGGTGTCGGTGACGATCCCCGCCTGCGAGCCGGTCAGCGAGATCGCGCGGTGGCCGAGGTCGCGAATCGCCATCGCGCACAATGCGCAGGAGATGCGCTCGCCGGTAGACAGCAGCATGTCCATCTCGCGCGGGTCGGGCGCGGCTGAGACCTCCTGCGCCATCGCGATCAGCTCGTCGGTGGTCTTGCCGCGCGCGGAGAGCACCGCCACCACGTTCGCCCCCCCCTCGCGGCGCTCGACGATCCGCCGCGCAGCGCGCTTGATCCGCTGCGCATCGGCGACGGAGGTGCCGCCGAACTTCATTACGACGATGTTGGACACGCCGGGCAGGATAGGGCCTGACGCACGCCAACGGTCTAACGTGTCAAGGATAGAAATCCGGATAGGGAGCAGATATGGCCTACCGCACAAGCATCTTCATCGACTTCTGGAACTTCTCGTTGCAATGGCGAAACCGCGCCAACGGGGATCTGATCGACTGGCGGAAGGTGCCCGCCGAGCTGCTGGGCGAGAGCGAACGCCAGTTGCAGGCGGCGGGCTTCGGCGATGCGCTGCACCTCGAGGAGGCGTTGGTGTACGCCTCCTACGACGAAGACGACGCCGGCAAGCGGCTGAAGGGCTGGCTGGACGCGTTCCTCGACAAGCAGCCGCGCTTTCGCGTCACCACCCGCGTGCGCCGCTCCAAACCGCGGTCGGTGTATTGCAGAGCGTGCGCCCACAGCTTCGAGCGCTGCCCCAACTGCGAGGAGATGCTGCGCTGGTCGACCGAGAAAGGAGTCGATACGGCGATTGTCACCGGGCTGCTGTCGCTGGCGGGCGAGGGCGCCTTCGACGCGGCGATCCTCGTGTCCAGCGACACCGACTACCTGCCCGCCGTACAGTGGCTGCAATCGCGCGGCTTCAAGGTAATCAACGCCACCTGGGCCAACCACGGGCATGAGCTTGCACGGGCATGCTGGGCCTCGTTCGAGCTCGATGGGATCGTCTCCAAGTTACGCCAAGCGGACCCCGCCGGACGAGGGTCTGACTCCGTTACCACAAGGGTCGTGACGGAGGGTGAGATGCCCTCGATTGAGGAAGTTACGGAGGACCCCTGCTCGCCGGTGCTGGCGGCGAACGATCTACAGAGCGCGACGACCTGAGAGCGCCTTACCGAGCGTCACCTCGTCGGCGTACTCCAGGTCGGCGCCTACGGGCAAGCCGCTGGCAAGACGGGTCACAGTCAGCTGCGGGGCACATTCGTGCAGACCCTGCGCAATGTGCAGCGCGGTGGCTTCTCCGGTGGTGGTGGGGTTGGTCGCAAGCACAACCTCCCGCACCGAGGACTCCCGCTGAGACACAACGCGCGCGTAGAGCTCGGAAATCTTCAGATCCTCGGGGTCAACCCCGTCGATCGGGGAGAGCGCCCCGCCGAGCACGTGGTAGACGCCCTCGAATTCGTGCGTGCGCTCCATCGGGATCACGTCGGAGGGCTCCTCCACCACGCAGATCACCGTGTGGTCGCGGCGCTGGTCGCCACAGATGCGACAGCGCGGTGAGTCGGCGAGGTTGAAGCACACCTCGCACAGCCCAATCCGCTCCTTCACCTCGAGGATCGCCTGCGCCAGCGCCGTCGCTTCCTCACCGGAGCAGCGCAGGATATGGAAGGCGAGACGCTGCGCGGTGCGGTTGCCGATGCCCGGCAGCTTGGAGAGCTCGGTGACCAGCTTCTGGACGGGGGGCGCGAAGCTGCTCACACGAACCTTGCGCGTTCGGGCCCATGCTCCAAGGGTCCTGGCACAAGCCCCGAGAGTGCCTCACCCATCGCTACAAACCCGGCAGGCCGAGGCCGCCGAGCGCGCCTAGGTCGAGCCCCCCGGTTGCGCCTCCCATGCGCTCGGCAGCGAGCTCCTGGGCGGCGCGTAGCGCCTCGTTGACAGCCGCGAGCACGAGATCGCCGAGCATCTCCACGTCCTCGGGGTCGGCCGCCTCGGGCGCGATTGTCACGGACTTGACTTGCAGATCGCCCGACACCTGCACCCGCACGACGCCGCCGCCCGCGGTGGCGTCCACGGTCTCGTGCTTGAGCGCCTCCTGGGCCTGCTCCATCTCGCGCTGCATGCGCTGCACCTGCTGGAGCATCTGCTGCATGTTGGGTCGCTTCTGTGGAGGCATGGCTCTAATCTGACAGAAAAACGAGGGGCCCGGCGCGCCACTCGCGCCACCCGCTAGGCATCGCCCGCGCTTACCAACTCCTCCGCGTCCAGCTCCTCCTTGAAGCGCGCAACCCACTCCTCCTCGCTACGCGGCGCCTGCGCTGCCGCTGCCGGCGCGGGTGGAAGGTCGTCGCGCAGCTGATATGCCACTCGTAGTCCCGGCTGCCCGGTGAGCTGGCGCAAGGCCTCGGTGACCGTCGCCCGGTGGGTGCTGTCTTCGGCTTTCTTCTTCAGGAACGACGCCGTCGCAGCGAACGCCACCGTCATCTCAACGTCATCGCACGCTACCGCCCGCGCGTCCTTTAGTACCGCGCTGAGCAGCTTGTTCTCGGCGCCCACCAGCTCGACAACCGCAGGCCACAGTGCGTCGAGATCATTCACTCCGGGGGAGCCCGCCGGCGACTCGGGAGCAGGCGCCGGGGAGGAGATGGCGTGCTCCTCGCTCGACGGTTGCGGCTCGCTGGGCGGCGGCTCCCCCCCCTCCAACTGCCGCTCCAGGCGCTCGATCCGCGCCAACAAAGCCTTCAGCGAGTTGTCGGTGTCCGGCCGTGCCGCCTTGACGAGCGCGAGCTCTAGCTGCGTGCGTGGCTCGCCGCCGGCCTTGACCGCCTCCAATGCCTCGCCCAACTGTTCCAAGAGGCGCACCAACGTCGCCTGCGCCACTCGTTGGGCCTGCGCCTGGAGGCGGGCGTCGGCCTCGGCGGTGAGCGACAGCTCCGCCGGGACCTCCCCAAGGGTGTGCACCACCAACAGCTCGCGCGCGCGCGCCTCGAGGTCGGTGGTAAACGCGGCCGCGTCTCTGCCGCCCTCCGCGCAGCGCGCTACCGCCAGCAAGGCGTCCCGTGCGCTGCCGGCTTGCACCGCGTCGATCGCCTCTTCGAGTAGCTGCGAGTCGGTGATCCCGAGCACCGCCAGCACGTCCTCCAGCACGATCTCCGTGCCGCTGTAGGTGAGCAACTGCTCCAACGTGCCGAGTGCGTCGCGGAAGCTGCCGGTCGCCGCGCGCGCTAGGGCAGCGGCTGCCTCGGCGGGAAGCTCGATCCCCTCTGACTGTGCGGCGCGGCTGACCACGCCCGCGATCTGCTCGATGGTGGGGCGCTGGAAGTCGAAGCGGTGACAGCGGTCGACAACGGTCGCCGGCACCTTTTGGGCCTCGGTGGTCGCCAGCACAAACACCGTGTTGGGGGGCGGCTCCTCAAGCGTCTTCAGAAACGCGTTCCATGCCGCCTGCGAAAGCATGTGGGCCTCGTCGAGGATGTACACCTTGCTGCGCCCACTCACCGGCGCAAAGGCAACGCTCTCGCGTAGCTCGCGGATGTCCTCGACGGAGTTGTTGGAGGCGGCGTCCATCTCGATCACATCGAGCGAGCGCGCCTGGGCGATCGACCGGCAGGACTCGCACTCGCCGCACGGCTCGGTTGTGGGCCCGCCCGCCCCGCGCTCGCAGTTGAGGCAGGCCGCAAGAATCTTCGCCATCGAGGTCTTGCCCGTACCGCGCGAGCCCACGAACAGGTAGGCGTGGTGGACCCGGCCGCGCTGCACCGCGCTGCGCAAGGTGCGCACGACCGGCTCCTGGCCAACCACCTCGGCGAAGGTGCGCGGGCGGTTGCGGCGGTAGAGGGATTGCTGCTGTTGTTCGTCGCTGTCCGGCACCCTTTGGTTGAGTCTATCCAGGCCGAGGACCCTGCCCGAGCGGCCTACATGCCCGCGAGCGGCTAGCGTGCGCGCCTGTGGTGTCATCCACCAAAAGACTTCTGAAAAACCCGCCAGCCACTTCGCATAAGATCGCAACCACTCCGTCGGGCGCCGCCAAAGGCGATCAAGCAGGGCCACGGGCAGACACGGGCCGGCTTTCGCATCGCTTGGCCACGTTGCTGGGGATCGTCGCCGGGGCGGTTTTGCTGCGCGTGGTCAGCGGCGTGGGCTTTGCCAACTACGACACCCTCTATGCGCTCGTGTGGGGGCAGCAACTGACGCGCGGGGAAACACCCCAATACGGGATCGCCGTGGCGCCGACGCCCCACCCGCTGGTGGAGGCGCTCGGCGTGGTGAGCGCCCCACTGGGACCCCACGCCAGCGAGCAGATCGCTGTGGCGCTCGGCTTCCTCGCTCTCGCCGCCTGCGGCTGGGCTGTGTACCGCTTGGGCTGCCTGTGGTTTAACCGCCCGGCCGGGGTGGTGGCGGCGGTGGTGTTGCTGACGCGCGTACCGGTCCTCTCCTACGGGGTGCGCGCCTACGTGGACGTGCCCTACCTGCTGCTGGTGCTGTGCGCGCTGATCGTCGAGACCAACCGCCGCCGGGCGGGAGCGCCGGTGCTGGCGCTGCTGGCGCTCGCCGGGCTGCTGCGACCCGAGGCGTGGGCGTGGTCGGGGCTGTACTGGCTGTATCTCGTCTGGCCCGCCACGCGTGCGGGCGTGCGGGCACGCGCGGGTGACCCCCAAAATCACGATGCTCTCCATAGGGCGGAGGTCAGACGCGGCCCCCGGCAGCTGGCGTGGCTGGCGTTACTCGCCGCCGCCGCGCCGCTGATCTGGGTGGCGAGCGACTGGATGGTGACCGGGAACCCGCTGTGGTCGCTCACCAACACCCAACACACCGCCGAAACGCTGCACCGCGAGACGGGGATCGCCAAGGTACCCGAGTACATCCCAAGGCGCATCGGGGAGATCCTTGGGCCGTTCGCGCTGGCCGTCGCCGCGCTCGGTGGGGTGCTTGCGCTGCTGTGGCAGCGCGCCCGCGCACTCCCGGGCGCACTCGCATGCGTGGCGGCGGTGGTGGTGTTTGCCGTCTTCGCCAGCGTCGGCTTGCCGATCGACACCCGCTACGCCTTCCTCGCCGCCGCGCCCCTCTGCGTCTTTTGCGGCGCCGCCGTGTGCGGCTGGGCGGAGCTGCCGCGCGGCGATCCCCACCGGCGCTGGTGGATGCTGGCGGCGGCCGTGTCGGTGGTGGCACTACTGGCGTCGATCCCTTCGCAATACCGCACCGATCGCCACCAACTGGACGAACTGAGCGCTCAACAGCGCATCCAGAACGAACTGCTGTCGCTTGTGCGGGCCGGCGCGATCACCACCAAGTGCGAGCCGATCGGCGTGCCTAACCACGCGCCGATCCCACTGCTGGCGCTGTGGCTGGAAACACCGCCGGGCGAGTTCGCCAATCTCCAGGTGCAAACGCTCGCACGGGGCACCTTTGTGGGCCCCGCCAACAAAGAAGTCCAAGAACACTACATCCTCGACCTCAACGACCCGCACCGGCCGGTGGGGGTGCCCGCCGGTTTTACGCAGACCCACGCCAACCACTCGTGGCGGATCTTCCAGCGCTGCCACCTTTAGGAAGGTAGGTAGGGGGAGGGGAGGGGGGCGTCCGCGCGCCGCAGCGACCATCCCGACCGCGTGGGCGCTGGGCCTCCATGCCCAGCGATACAAGCGGATGCTCCAAAAAAACGGACCGTGCACCCCTCGTCGAGGTTTCGTGCCGTCCGCCCTGATCGCCGCTCGCGACTCCGGATCGGGAACACCCGCTGCGCCTGCCGGGGATCGCTTAAGGCTGCTTCCTTCCGGACCTGACCTGGTTCACAAGCCGACACCGCGCGGGACCCGAACCATCGACGCCCCAAACGGCGGAGCGACCGGAACGAAAACCCCTCGGAGAGGAGTTCAGCCCCGCTAGAGCGGATTGCGGGTGCAGGGCACCGCTACCTCCCCGCCTAGCACGGTCCGCCGTCGATCCTAGCGCTAAAGAGTCGGTGTGCGCGCCCCTGCAAGGCCCGGCACCGGACGAGGCGTGCGACGCTGCCGCCCCACGAGGACCCGAACACCAACGCGCGACGCGCGCGGGACCAGCGAGTGGCGCACCACAAATGTGTGGCGTTCCGTTAGGCTGCGCAACCGTGATCAATCTTTCTAAACCAACTTCCCCACGCCTCGGCGTCGCCGTGGCGACGCTCGGCGCAGCGGCGATGATCGCCGGCTGCGGGTCGAGCGGCTCAAGCACGATCGCCGTCGGCAATGAGTCCACCGCGGCCAACTCCGTCGTCGAAAAGACGAAAGAACCCACCACCGGTACCACGCCCACCAGCGGCCCGCTCGCCACCGAGCCGACGATCACGCCGCCCAAGGGGGCGGCGCCGACGAAGCTCGTGACGAAGGAAATCGTCACGGGCACCGGTGCCGAAGCGAAGGCCGGAGCGTCGGTGACGGTGAATTACGTCGGCGCGTTGTACAGCAACGGGAAGGTGTTTAACGCCTCGTGGGAAACCAAAACACCCTTCACCTTCACGCTCGGAGAGGGCCAGGTGATCAAGGGTTGGGACCAGGGCGTCGTCGGCATGCGCGTGGGTGGCCGGCGCGAACTGATCATCCCGGCCGAACTCGCCTACGGCAAGACCGGCCGACCTCCGATGATCCCGCCGAACTCTCCGCTGATCTTCATCGTCGACCTGCTTTCCGCATAACGGCAGCGACCTTCCGCATGGCGCGCCTCGCCGCGGCGGCGCTCGCAGTGAGCGTCGCCGTCGCGGGAGCAACGGGCTGCGGAGGACCACACCCGCGGCCGGCGGCGTTGCGCGTGGAGCGCGCCGATCTAGTGCAGCTGGCGCAGACGCTGCAACAGCTCCAGACCCCCACCACCGCTGAGGTGAAAGCCGCGCGCGCGGCGTGGCCGTCACTCGCGAGCGGGCTACCTCACGAAGCCACCCCCGCGCTGCGCGCCGCGGTAGCGGCCGCCGAGACGCATGCTGCGGCGCTGACGCTGCCCGCAGCGCTCATCACCGAAGGTAGCCTCACTGGACCGGCGGCGCAGCTGGCGGGCATGCTCAAGTCCTACGTACGTCTCAGCCAACGCGGGTGGCAGCACCTCGCGGGAGCACTCATCCCGCAATCGGGGACCGCCTCAACGCAACCAGGAACTCGCCCCCAACCATCGGCGTCGGGCGACGGTGGGGACACGACGACCGCGCGGTTGCAGCGAGCCAACGCGCCGCTCTACATCTACTGCGTCTACGACGGGCACTACACCCTGTCGCTGGTTGGCAAAGCGCTGCAGAGCGCCTACCGCAAACTGGGGGGGCCCAGCGCGTTCGGGGGATCGCTCACACAGAGCCAGGTCGAAGCGCTCGCGCGCACCTACGCGATCCCCGCCGTGCGCCTGGAGCCACACCCGGCGCCGAGCGTGGTGGTGTAGGCACAAGACACCGGAACAACCTCGCGTGCCGGTGGAGTGACAACAGAGCACAGCTGCACCCGCAGACCACCCGCCCATCGGAGAGCCGCAAATAGCTCGCAGGCGCAATAGAATCGGCTTCGAGGGCACGTAGAGCACAGCTGCACCCGCAGACCACCCGCCCATCGGAGAGCCGCAAATAGCTCGCAGGCGCAATAGAATCGGCTTCGAGGGCACGTAGCTCAGTGGGAGAGCGCTCGCTTCACACGCGAGAGGTCGGTGGTTCGAAACCACCCGTGCCCACTCCTTGATCTTGTTTATCTGAGCGAGATTCTACTCATTGCCAGCTAGCTCGCTCAACTCCTCTGAGAGGCCAAAATCGTCCATGGGCCCATTCATGGGCCTAAACTCTCCGTCGGCACGCCGGGTGACCTGCCGCGTGAAGGGGCACTCGGCGGGCTCGTCGGCGAAGCGCATCAGCTCCCAGATCGCCTGGCGCTCGCGGTCGGTGAGGCGGCGATTGCGGGTCTGCTGGTAGATCTGCAGCGTGAACGCGGCCGAGGTGTGGCCGATCTGGTCGGAGATCCAGTGCGGGTCGCGCCCGGCCTGCGCGGCGAGCATCGCCCAGGTGCGCCGCAGGGAGTGTGGAGTGATCGCTTGGAGAGACGATAAGCCCTGCTCGGCGCGGCGCTCGTTGGCGACCTCGACGGCGCGCTCCAGCACACGATCGCGGAAGCGGTCGGGGTCGCGACGCTTGCCGCTGATCGTGCCGAAGAAATGGTCGGTCGGCCCCATCGGGAAGTCATCGGCGACGCGCTGCGCGCGGTGGCGCACGAGCTCGTCGCGCAGCCACAGCGTCATCTCGACCTCGCGGACGCCCTTGGCGGTCTTGGCGTCGGGAATCTTGAAACGCGCCCGCGCGAGGTCCACCTGCCGGCAGCGCATCGCGCACAGCTCCGAGATCCTGAACCCCGTGAGGGCAAGTGTCGCCAGCGCGGCGCGGCGCCCGATCCGGTGGTCTCGCCGGGCGGCGCGGTCCAGCTCGCCAGCGGCGTCGAGCAGCGAGGCCAGCTCGTCGACCTCGAGGAACGTCCGCGCCGGCTTGACCGTCGGCAGGAACCGCTCCCTGCGCTCGCCGACCTTCACCGAGTTGCGGTCGATGTAGCCGTAGTCCACGGCACGTTGCAGGATCTGGCTGAGCAGCGCCAGCATCCCGTTGATCGAGGTGTTTGACAGCGGGCGCTTGCGGCGCTCATAGGGCTTGCCCTCCTTGCGCTCGACGGTCTCCATTAGCGGCTTTCCCCGCGCGGCGGCCTCGCGGATCACGCGCGCACGGCCCGCGAGGTCGTCGCGGAAACCATCGACCCGCGCAACGTCGATATCCGCCAGGTCCATTCCTCCGAAGTGCCCGACGAGGTAGCCGAGCTTCCATTCCAGGTCGGCGATCGTGTCGGCGTCCAAGCCGTGGCTCTTCTTGGCGTCGATGACCTTGCGCGCGAACGGCCCGAACGGCTGGCGGCCGTCGGGGCGCTCCGTCTCGCTCTTCACGATCGAGGTCTTGGTCTCCGGCGGCACCCACGTGCCGCGGAGCACCTGCTGCTGGATCGACTCCAGTTCGATCTCCGCGCGGGTGCGGTTCCAGCCCTGCTTGTTGGTGCCGAACACGAGGCGGTGGCGGCGCCCGTATGCGTAGAGCCGTGCGCCGAAGGTGATCGTCTTGCCGTCAGTCCAGGGTCGTTCTGTGACCTGCCCGGTGGTTGGCCTGGGCATCAGTGCCCCCGGCGTGGGTGGTGTGTACGGTTGGGGTGCATCGGGGCCTCCCGGTGTCGCGCCGGGGACCGTAGCCGCGGTGCCCCGGCTTTTTCGCGGTGTCCCCACCTTACCGGCGTCTGGCGACGATTGTCGGAGGCTGCTTGCGGGCCTGCATCGCCTGGCGCGCGGTGTGGAGGTCGAAGCGCAACCGGGCCTTGGGGCCGTCGCCGAGGCGCATCGCGCCGAGGTCCACGGCGTGCGCGTAGACGTAGTCGAGGGAGACGTTCAGGGCTCGGGCCAGCTCTTTTGGGTCGAGGAGCTGGTAGGCCCCGGGGGTTGGGTGGTCGAGGAGCTGTACGACGCGTCGGGCGGCGCGCTCGGCGATGGCCTCGATGTCGTCGTGGTCGAGGGTCATGCCTGCTCCATGGAACCAAATTAGCAAAACAAGCATTAGAATACATAGTGGGGCAACCACCTGGAGAGCATGGCCGTCTCAGGCGACTGGTATGTCTACGCGATGAGCCCCGGTAAACAGAGGCGAAGGCGCGATCCCCCTCCACGCACCGCACAGCCTCGCGGGGGCGGGCGAGTCTCCGATCCTGGGCCGCCATACGAAGTGCTGTGGCATCCAGCGGCCGACGCCGAGCGTGCCGCGATCTCGGACGCGGCCGAGCGCGCCGCGATTCAGCACGCACGAGAGAAGCTCGAGGCGGTTGGCCCGCAGCTCGGCGCTCCGCACAGCAGCGCGATCAAGGGCGAGGGTGGGGCGGGGCTGCGCGAGTTGCGTCCCCGTGCGGGACGTAGCCGGTGGCGGCCGATCTACCGGCGAGTGCAGCCCGGGATCTTTGTGATTCTCGCCGTGGCTCCCGAGGCGCAGATCGACAAACGTGGCTTCAATGAGATGGTCCGCAACGCTCAGCGACGCTTCGAGGAGCTGGAGATCTGACCCCGGCCTGCACGTGATAACAACCTTGCTATCATCCTGACGGGACCGAAAGGAATGACGTGAAGCTGAGCGACATGAAGACGAGCGAGCAGGTGCTGGCCGAGGAGCTGCGCGACCCGGACTTCCGGCGCGAGTGGGACCGAACCACGGTCGCCCGGGCGGTCGCCCTGAAGGTGCTTGCCTACCGCACCGAGCACGGCCTCTCCCAGCGAGGGTTGGCGCAGAAGCTCGGCATGACCCAGCCCCAGCTCGCGCGCCTGGAGGCCGGCGAGCACAACCCGACCATCGACACTCTCGCGCGGCTGGCGCAGACGCTGGACATCGAGTTCGCGATCGACGTTCACCCGCGCCAACGGGAGCCCAAGCTGCTCAGCGGGCGCGCCCGGGGCAAGAACGCCATCGCCTCCTACGAGACCGATACCGCCGCGATCCTGCTGGCTGCGGGCTGACCTCTCGATCCCGCGCGTCCGACGATGCGACGGAACTGCAACGTTACGGTCGATCGTCCGCCGCTCCCCAACCAGGCTTCGCCTGGCTGGGGGCCCCGACCGCGGCGGAGCGCAGTCCCCCGGCCCCCGTCGGCGGGGTAGCGTGGCACACCCTGTCAACCCACGAGGGGTGTGACAGGGTGTGCAGCGGGGGTCGGGCCGGGGGCCGGCCGACTGCTCGATCGACGGAGAAGGTCAGGCGGCGTGCCACAGCCGGTGGTGACATATCGAGACCTCAAAGGGCACCCGGGGTACTACATCGCGTTTTTCTGCATTCTCACGCGGCAGCCTTGTTGCGCAGCGATCCGATCTTCGCTCCGAGGGTCCGCTTGACCGCGTTGGCGACGTGGTAGCGCTGCATCACTGCGGCGGTGAGCGCCTCGGGACTGAGGATCGTCTCCATGTCTCGCGGTGACCAGCGTCGCTCGCCCTGCAGGGCTTGTGCTCCGAGAACGGTCTCGACGAGGGCCTGCTGGAACCACTCGCGGACCACGGCGACGATGATCTCGTTGCCGTGGGGCATTTCGTACTCATCACTCCAATAGTCGGCCATGTCGGTGTAGACCCTGAAGTCGCCGTTGGCCTGGATGAGGTTGTCGTCGGGCAGGTACAGAGCCGCGCGGTCGTCGAGCAGGTCGGGGATGTTGGCGCCGTCCGACGCGCTGAGCCAGACGACATCTGGAATGGGCGGCTCGGTAGGGGGGAGCGCGATTGCCTCCTCGCCGTCGGCGGCGAGCATCGAGGCGAGCAGGTCCCCGGTCTGGCTGCCGGGCTTATGGGCCGCTGGCTCACGCTCGACGGTCTCCGTCGGACTCGAGCGTTCGCCGGACTCGTGCCCACCGCTCACGCGCTCGCCTGCGCGCAGCGGGCCACCAGCCTGCGAGCGATAGCGCGAGAGGCGAAACAGCTTCACGTACGCCTTCAGACGCTCCATGATCGACTCGCTGTTGTCCACGCCCTTGGTGCCTGCAATGACTGAGTCCATGTAGTCACGGATCTCCTGCGGGAGGTTCGCGCGGAACTCGTGCGCCCACTCGCCGTAGGGCAGGGGAGCATTGTTGAGCAGCAGCTGCGTGCGCGCGGTGTTCGCCGACAGGGGGCGCTCCGGGCCGTTCTTGGGCTCGACGTACAGGACAACGCGTTCCGGGCCGAAAAGGACGCCGAACTGCTGTAGGCGGGCGGTGCCACTGCGGCCCGTCGCCATCTCGTAGAGCTCGCCCTGATAGAGGGCGCCGAAGTGCCCGTTGTTCGGCAGCTCGCTCGTCTTCCGGCGCTTGTCTGAGTCATCGAGTATCCACCAGTGGACCTGGCAGTCGGTGAGATCGACGACGCCGGAGTGATCGGCGTGCTCGCCGAGGAAGTCGCCCATACCACGCACTCGCTGCAGGATGTTGTGGTTGGAGTCCTCGGGGTCATACGTCCAGCCCTGTCGTGCGCGGACGGTCACACCTTTGGGGAAGCTGAAGAAGCGGGCGTTCAGGTAGCGGGCGAACCACCGAGACGGGGTCGGCACGCCCTCTGGCGCCGTAACCGTGTTGTCGTCGTCGTCAAAGCCGAGCAGCATCACCTTGGTGCCGTGCTCGTCAATGATGTCCGGCTTGGCGACATCGGTCAGGGGCACGACGTAGCTGTAGGAGCCGTCAGGCAGACGGAACTGTTTCAGCCCATATTGGCGGCTAGTCGGATCTCGCCAGAGCTGGATCATCGAGCCGTTGCCGCCTTGCCAGGACTGGTAGACAACACCGGCCGGGTTGCGCGTTGCCGCGCTGATCTTGGCACCGACACCGAAGTTTGCGTCCATCGCCTGAACGCGCCCGGAAGACGACAGGTTGTTGATGTGCTGGGTCATCTCGCCGGCGCTCATTCCGCGCCCGTCATCAATACAGCACAGCTTGTAGACGACGCCAGCGGTCGCCTCGTGAAGCATCCAGTCGACATCCCAGATGACATTCATTGCCTCGGCCTCAAGTGAGTTCATCGTCAACTCACGCAGGTACTGCTGATCACCGCAGTCCGCGCCGAGGCGCTCTAGCAGGAACCCGATCTCCCCGACCTCCATCTTCATCGTGCGGTCGGGCGCAATCGGCGACGCGATAAATTCGTCGCTGAACAGATTGGTGTGGTCGCCGACAAACGGCGGCTCAGGGGTAGTAGCCACTAGGCTCTCCTCAGGTCGTGTGGTCCAAAAGACCACCTGGACAGGGCAGCCACGTCACCTGGCGGGTTGCGGTGGGTCAGAGCCTGAGCGACCGCTCGCCGCGCACTGGACTTGGCCTATGTGCGCATTGTAGTCACTCGCCGGATGACTTCCGGATTGGGCTCCATGAGATGCTCTCGCGTGAAGGCCTCTACGCGCTGCCCGAAACAAATCCCCGCCCGGCGACCGTCGTTCTCGACCCGCGGCACCAGCGATACGGCACCCCACCACCAGCTCCGCCCGCCTTCCACTTAAGCTCCACCCGAGCCAGCTCGGCTCTCGCCCACACCTCCCACGACGCTTCCGCCAGCGCCCAGCATCCTCCCCAGCCGCGCCTTCAATGCCTCCCGCAGAGGCCACCCGGCCGCTCTGCGTCGCTGCGCTCCGCCTCACGGCACACAGTTGCACCTAAAGGATGCTTCTTTTGCTATTTTGCTCAGAGGATGCTCTCGATAGGCAAGATCGCGCTGGGTCAGCACCGCTACTACGAGCAGCAGGTAGCCCAGGGCCAGGACGATTACTACACCGGCCGCGGGGAGGCCCCAGGCGAATGGGTCGGCGCCGGCGCGCAGGCCCTCGGCCTCCAGGGCCGGGTGGGCGCCGGGCAGTTCGGTGCGCTGATCGCAGGCCAAGACCCGCGCGACCGAGCGGCACGGCTGCGCTCCAGCGCACATGACCCGAAGGTCGCCGCGTACGACCTCACGTTCTCCGCACCGAAGACGCTCAGCATCCTGTTCGCCGCTGCGCCGGAGCAGGTCTCGGGTGAGCTGGTGGGGTGCCACGAAGAGGCGGTGAGGGCCGCGCTCGGGTACCTGGAGGACACGGCGGTGATGGTCCGTCGCGGGCACGCCGGTGAGCACGTGCAGCCCGGGGACGGGTTGATCGCGGCGGCCTACCGGCACCGGATGAGCCGGGCGCTTGACCCGCAGCTGCACACGCACGTCGTCGCAGCGAACCTCACGCGCGGCCCCGACGGACGGTTCACCGCGCTGCACGGGACGGAGCTCTACCGGGCGGCGAAGACCGCAGGCTACCTCTACCAGGCGCATCTCCGGGCGCTTGTCACAGAGCGCCTCGGCCTGGAGTGGGGGGAGGTCCGCAACGGTGCGGCGGAGCTCGCGGATATCGAGCGTCCGGTCGTTGAGCATTTCTCCCAGCGTCGTCACGAGATGCAGCGCGAGGCCGAGCAGGGCGGGATCGGCCTGGGATCAAAGAGCGCGGCCGAGCACGCGGCGCTCGCCACGAGGGAGCGCAAGCAGTACGGCTTGGAAACCCACACGTGGCGGGAGGAGGTGAGGGCCCGCGCCGGAGAGCAGGGCCTCGACGCAGGTCGGATCGGGGAGATTCTGCAGACAGGCAAGGAGCGGCTGGCACGCGGCCTCGCCAGGCGCGGTGGTGTGGACGAGCAGGCGCTCGGCGCCCGGTTGACGGGCGCCGGGGGTTTGACGGAGCGCAGCAACACCTTCGACGAGCGCGCGGTGCTGCAGGAGTTCGCCGCCGCCTCGGGTGCGGGCGCGCTGGTCGACGAGGTACGCGCCCAGGCCGCGCGGTTCGCGGAGCGCCCGGATGTGATCGGGACCCGTCGTGGTGAGATGACGACCGCGGAGCTCGTGGCGGTCGAGCGGCGGCTGATCGCGGCCGCGGTCGGCCGCGCCGGCGAGGGAGCGGGCATCGTCGATCCGTCGTTGGCTGAGCGTGCGATCAACGCGGCTGACCGTCCCCTGACCGCCGCGCAGGCAGCGGCGGTGCGCGCCGTGACCGGCTCGGGGCACGGAGTGAGCGTGATTCAGGCGCTCGCGGGGACCGGGAAGACGTACACCGCCGGGGTGCTGCGCCAGGTGTATGGGAGCGCGGGCTACACGGTGCTCGGCGTTGCGCCGACCGGCCGTGCGGTACGAGAGCTGACCGAGGAGGCCGGCATCCCCACCCGCACACTCGACCGGCTCCTGCTCGACCTCGAGCAGCTCGGCGACGAGCTACCCGAGGGCAGCGTCTTGATCCTCGACGAGGCCGGCATGGCTGCGACGCGCCCAAGCGCACGGCTGCTGGAGGCAGCCCAGCGTGCGAGTGTGAAGACGATCGCGATCGGTGACCCGGGTCAGCTCGCATCCGTGCAGGCCGGCGGATGGCTCGGAGCTGTCGGCCGTACGCTCGGCGCGCAGCAATTGACGGAGGTGATGCGCCAACGCGACCCGGAGGAGCGCAGGGCGCTCGGCGCGCTGCACGACGGCCACCCGCAGCGTTACCTCGAGTGGGCCGAGCGCAACCGGCGAATCGAGACGTTCAGCGACCCCGCCGACGCGTGCGAGCAGGCCCTCGCCGAGTGGGCGCACGCAGCCGCCGCGGCAGGGCCTACACGGACGGTGATGATCGCCAGGGACAACGACACACGGGACCGTCTGAACCATGGTGCGCGCGAGCTGCGCCGTGGTCTCGGCACGCTCGGCGAGGAGCGCTCCTACGGTCCGGTTGAGGTCGCGGTCGGTGACCGCGTGATCTGCCGGCGCAACGACGGGCAGCTCGACGTGGACAACGGGATGAGGGGCACCGTGCGCCACCTCGACCCCGACAAGGTCGTGATCGACACCGATGGCGGGCTCGTACGCGAGCTGCCCGCCTCATATGTCGCCGAGCACGTGGAGCACGCCTACTCGCTGACCGGGCACGGGATGCAGGGCGGCACCCTCCAGAGCGCGATCGTCGTCGCCTCACCCCGGGATCTAACCGCCGGCTGGTCATACACCGCGCTCTCCCGCGCCAGAGAAACCACACGCCTGCTCGTCTACGACAACGACCTCGAGCGGGAGCGCAGCGAGTTCGCACCCACAGACCAAACCCCGACAGCAACCCGGCACGAACTGCTCGACCGCGTTGCGCGGCGGATGCTGGAGCGCGACGACGAAGACCTCGCGATCGAGCAGCTCCCCGGCGCAGGCCGCGCCGACGACCACGGTCTCGCCAGCGCCCGAACACACGCGACAGAGCCACCACAGGAGCAAGCCGCCGCCCGTGCCGAGCCCACCCCACTGGCCACGCCGACCCCAGCGCGGCTGCGGGAACTGCGCGAGCGCGTCGATCAGCTGCATGTGCAGCTCGCGGCGCTACCGACACGCGAGCTGCAGCGCATCGAGGACCTCGACGCGCGCGCCCTCACCCTCACCACCCAGCACGAGCAACTCACCCAGCGTCTCGCCGGCCTGCCCGAGCTACGTCGGCGTCTCGGGCGTGAACACGATTCCCACGCGATCGAGCGTGCCCACCTGGCCAGAGCCCTGCAAGCCAACGAGCGAGAGCTCGACGCGGCTCTCGCACAGCACGGCAGTCTGGAGCGCGAGCTTGGAAACCCCAGCGAGGCCCGCGCCGAACGCAAAGGCCTCGACCACGCGATCACCCAGGCCACCCGGGAGCACACCGCGCTGCGCAACGAGCTCGCCGAGCGCGAACTACAAAACCCCGGCCCATGGGTGAAGGCCACGTTCGGCGAGCGGCCCGACCGGCACGCGCAGCGCGAGGCATGGGAGAACGGTGTGCGCCACGCAGCGCGCTACCGCGCCCAGTACGACATCACCGACCCAGCCGACGTACTCGGACCCCGGCCCGAGCAGCGCGGGGGCCAGCAGCGCGACTGGGAGCGCGCCCGCGAAGCGATCGACCGCGCCGAGCGGCGCCTCGGACGCGAGGTCTCGACGGAGCGCGGCATCGACCTCGGGATCGGACTCTGACTCATGGTGCGCGGGTAGACAGCGTGACCGCACCGATCCATGAAGGGAACGAGGATCGAGCGATCGAGCCGGAGCCCTGTATACGCTGGGGCCATTCCCGCAACGATGGTGGCGCATTGAGCGATGGCTGAGCAACAGATCTTGACTGTCCCCCAGGTCGCCGAAGAGCTTCAGGTGACCGCTCAGACGATCCGCAACTGGATCGACAGCGGGGCGCTGCCGGCGGCGAAGATCGGCCGCGCCTTCCGCATACGGCGGGAGCACGTCGACGCGCTGCTCGCCCGTGCGCAGGCCGACAGCAGCTCGCTGGCGACACGCCGCGACCTCTGGGCGCCGGAGACCCTCGGGTTGCCACACCGCCGCCGCGATGCCGAGCATCCAGCGTCGGTGTGGGATGAGACGGGCGCCCCCGCGCTGCCGTCCAAGCGCGCCTGAGCCACGGAACACGGCGACGACAGGGTCTGTCGGATCAGGCTGAACGACGCGCGCGGGTGCGTGGCCGCCGGGCGCCCGCGCCATCTTCGCGTTCGACCGCCTCGGCAAGCTGCCCGGTGGCAGCGGCGAGCTCGTCGTAGGCGCGGGCGACATCGAGCATGTTCTGGCCGGTGGCGGCGGTGTTCAGCTGCCGGACGGCTTCGTCGAAGCGCCGCCAGAGACCCTCGGGTCCGCGGCGCCCCGTGCCGGGCTGCAGCTCATACGGCGGCCGAGGGTCGGCGGCACGATGGGGCGGCCAGTCAAAGCCCGCAGCATCCGCGGCCCGGCAGGCACGCGCCTCCTCGCTCGCGGCCTGGGCGAGACCGGCCAGGCGGGCGCCGAAGCCTCGATCGGGTGGCGCCATGCGGTGCGCCTCAAGCGCATTACGCCAGCCGTCAAGCGCGTCCCTGAAGTCAGCGAGCACACGCTCCTCACCTCTGGTGCTGCTCGTTGTGTTCATTTGGTCATCATAGCCCGTGCGTAAGTCGTCCAGTCGCTGTCACGGGGCGCTACACACAACAACCTCGATCAGGAGCAGGAGCCCGGGAGACTACGTGGAGCGGGGTTGCTGGGCGATGGCGTCCCCGTGTAGGACGCTCGCCTACGCGGAGCCGAGCGCACACGGAACCTCCCGTCGAACCATCCGTGGGTCGGCGTAAGCTGAACTCAGACTGGAGGTGGCAGAGAGGCAACGGAGCCAAATCTTGATGACCCACGGATAGGCGATTTCGTCATACCTCGAAATCTCTACAGGCTCGTTAGAGCCGATCCAGGATCTTGATGATCAGCAGCAGAATCACTGCGATCATCACTAGGTTTGGATCCATAAGTCTCTCTGCCCCCAGTCGGTGGCGCAGAGCTGGCCAATCAGAAGGGGATGGCGTCATCCTGGGGAACTGGGGGGCCCTACTCGCTCTCGCAGCTTGTCTCGGTCGATGACCGCAATCAGCGCCCTTGCAGTCGCCACGTAGATGTAGAACATCCAGTCGAGCCATATGGCGGCGTCATAGTCACGCTGCTGGTTGAGGTTATTGTGGCGGATTGAAAACCTGTTAACGATCCGGAACAGATCATTCTCGTCTTTGGACGACAGGTGCTCCTTGACATCATCCCTCAACGGCTCGAGAACCGCAGCGAGCTGTGTAAGCGCTGAGCGCTTGTCCTGCTCCATCGCACCCCGGCGTCGGTATTGCTCGATGGCGTGCCGTAGTGGATCGGAAAGTGCTTGCGGCAGGTCGTCAGGGATGGGGTCCATAAGCAGATCCTGCATCTCGTCAGCAACCTTCTCAACAATTTGACCACTGCCAAGCATTTCCATTGGAGGCGTAGAGAGCGCAAGGTCCGTCTTGAGTCGTTTCCGGAGCTCCTCTTGCCCTGCAGCCTTCAGGAAGATCGTGCCGGACCCATCCGGCTGGGAAACGGCCTCGGCGTGCAGGAACTCCAACGTGTCGAACAGAATCTCCGCATACCGCCACGACGGAGGGACGGACGGCTGAAATACCAACGGTCTCGGTTGTAACCTGCCGGATATGTCGCTCTCCTTGAGGGTTCGGACGAAATCCTGCGCGTTGAGCAAGGGTCGCTCGATGACGACGCCTTCATGGGTCACCAGGCCGTCGAGCGCCTCATCGAAATAGCCTTCACGTCGCATGGTTCGAATGGTCGCCCAGATGAGGCTGGCAAAGTCAACGTGGCTGAGGCGGCGCGGCCGGCCTGCCCGCTCCGAGAAAAGTTCACCGCGCATCGGCCGAGTGTAGTTCCGGCTGGCCAAGAAGTCGCAGATCGCTCGGGAAGGTTCGTCTTGCCGTTGATTGAGCCCCACAGCGAGTTTGCGCTCTACGTGGACGCCCCTTCCTGCTCAGTCGCGGCATCCGTCGGCGCCGACGGCCATACTTGAGCCATGGATCCACGTGGCGCCTACAGCGCAGACCGTGCGGCTGCCCTCTCGGGCGTGCCGAAGTCGACAGTGCACTACTGGGCACGCAAGGAGATCCTCGTCCCCAGCGTGTCGGCTGAGCGCATAAGGCTCTGGTCCTACAGCGACCTGCTCGCACTGCGCGTCATCGCCTGGCTGCGCGCCACCAAGACCGCGCCCGACGGGCAGGCCATAGCGCCCACCACGATGGCTGCCGTGCGCACCGGATTGCGCGAGCTCGCCCACATCGACCTCGCGCTGTGGACCGAGAAGGGCAGCCCGAATATCGCCGTGGACCGCGGCGGGAGGATCGTCCTCAACGCGACCCCATCGCCCGAGCACCCCGACGGACAGGCGGTCCTCGACGCAGACGCGCTTGATCTGCTGCGCCCACTGGCGATCGGACGGCTGGTACGCGGTCCCGACCTTGTGGCCCCGCGCCCGCGGCTGCGCATCGTCCCGGGGAAGCTCGCCGGAGCGCCCCACGTCCACCGCACCCGTATCGAGACCGAGGCGCTCGCCGCCCTGCGGCGCCGCGGGCTGACCGTCGGCAAGATCACCGCGCTCTACCCCGCGATCGATACTGCCGACGTCGAGGACGCACTGGACTTGGAGTGCGAGCTTCAGCCGGATCTCGCACTGGCGGCCTGACCGTCGCGGCCATGCCGCACCTCTTTGCGCTCGACCAGAACTTCCCGGAGCCGATCGTTGCGGCGCTCCAGAAGTACCTCGAGGACGACGTTCAGCTCGTCCCCATCCGAGACATCGACCGGCGCCTGCCGACGTACGAGGACTGGCAGGTACTCCACGCGCTCCACGCTCATGCGCGCCGCTGGGATGGCCTCATCACCACCGACCACGACATGCTCAGCCTCCCCAAGGAGCTTTCCGTCCTCTGCCAAAGCCGGCTCAGCCTCGTGATCGCGGTCGCGGCGGGGCACGATCCGATCAAGGCGACTGGCCTCGTGCTTGCCCACATCAGCAGCATCTGCAGTCAGACCCGGCCCGAAACCCCGCAGGTCTGGCGCCTGCGCACGATGGCAAAGCCGCCCGAGGATCCGTGGGCCTTCATCCCCAACATCGCCAACCGCCAGGGAGAACGTCCCGCCGCTCTCTACGAACGCGAACGGCTCTCCGCGGGGGATCTCGGTAGCGATCCACTCGCGTGAAGGGGCTGCTGGCTACACGGCTGCAAGACCGCCGCGAGTAGGGGCATTCGCCAAAACGTTTCTGATGCGGACGGTGAACAGGTCGCAGGGCGGAACCATCGTCGGGCCGCCGCGAGAACGCGAACATTCTGCGTATCATCCGCGGATGCAGCTGAGCCAGCAGTGCGCCCGCCTGAATACGGTCTCAAGAGGATGAGTCCGCCCGAACGCGTTCGTACCCGGGAGCCACGCTCGCCGCCAAACGCCTCGCAGCTGGGCCTGCGCGTCGCGGTGCTGGGCGGCGTGGCGCTCGTGATGTTCGGGATCATCTTCTTCCGCCTCTGGTACCTGCAGATCCTGACCGGCGAACAGTACGTCGAGAAGGCCGCCAAGAACACGCTGCGCTATCTGCCGATCGCCGCTCCCCGGGGGCAGATCGTCGACCGCGAAGGCAATGTGCTGGTCACCAGCAAGGTCACCAACGCGGTGCAGCTGGTTCCTTGGGAACTGCCCCCGAAGGGGCCGCGTCGCCGGGCACTCTACCGTCGCTTGGGCAAACAGCTTGAAATGAGCCCGGGCAGCATCAGGGAAATCGAGGAAAAGGGGGTACGGGAAGTGTCCTACGCCCCCGTGACGATCAAGACCAACGCTGGCCGCGGCGCGCTGACGGTGCTGGCGGAGCGCCAGAACGAGTTCCCTGGCGTCAAGCAGGAAGAAGTCTCGGTGCGCGAATACCCGCACGGGGAAATGGCCGCGCAGGTATTTGGCTATGTCAGCCAGATCAGCGAAAAGGAGGGGCAGCCGGGCAATCCTCAGCACGCCAACTTCAAGGGCGTCAAGCCCGGGACGATCGTCGGCCAGCAGGGGCTTGAGTACCAGTACAACCGCTATCTGCTCGGCACCCCGGGGGGGCAGCCGGTGGAGATCGACTCTGAAAATCAGGTGCAGCCGGCCAAACTGCCCGCGACCAAGCCGCGTGCCGGCTACACGCTGCGGCTGACGCTCGATCTGGCGTTGCAGAAGGAGGGGGAAGTCGCGCTGCGCAAGGGCATGGAACTCGCCCACGACAACACCAACCCGGGAAACGGGGCGGCGTTCCTCGTGATGGAACCGCGCACCGGGGGGATACTCGCGATGGGCTCCTACCCGAGCTTCGATCCCAACCGCTTCACCGAAGCGCTCTCGACGAAGCAGCTCGAAGCGATCGAGCAGGTCGGTGTGGGTAAGCGCAACGGCGAGCCCGAACCGGCCCCACTGGTGGACCGTGCGACCGAAGGCGCTTACCCGACCGGCTCGACGTTCAAGCCGATCACTGCGATCGGGAGTCTCGAAGCGGGCGTCCTGGACCCCTACGCCGGCCTCGGGGCTGGGTCGTGTATCTACGTCTCGACCGTGAAATTCTGCAACGCGGGCGACGCCGAATACGGCGCTGCGAACCTCGTCGACGCGCTCAAGGTCTCCTCCGACACCTATTTCTTCACCGTCGGCGAGATGGACAACAGCCACGGCCCCGTGATCCAGCACATGGCGCACGAACTGGGGATCGGGCGCCCGACGGGGATCGACCTGCCCAGCGAACGAGAAGGCACGTTGCCGAGCCCGAAGTGGCTGGAAGAACAGAACGCGCTCGAAGCCAAGTGCACGCGCGCCCATCACGGCCACCCCTGCGCGATCGTCGCCGAACCCGGTGCCCCTTGGAGTGTTGGGCACAACATGGATCTCGCCGTCGGCCAGGGCGACCTGCAGACCGACCCGCTGCAGATGGCGGTCGCCTACTCCACTCTGGCCAACGCGTTCATGAACAACGGTGAAGGTTGGGTGCCCACTCCGCACCTGGGGGAGGCGATCGAAAGCCCCAGCGGCGGGATCGTGCAGACGTTGAAGTTCCCGCCCCAGCGCAAGGTCAAGCTCAACCCCACCAACCTCGGCCTCGTGATGGAAGGGATCCACGACGCCACATCGCTGCCGGGCGGCACCTCACAGGACGTGTGGTCGGGTTGGAACCAGGCCAAGTACCCGGTGTACGGGAAGACCGGCACCGCCGAACGCCCGCCGTACGTCGAACAGGCGTGGTACATGTGCATCCTGCCCGACGCCGGCCGGCCGATCGTGATCGCGGTGACCGTCGAACAGGGCGGCTTCGGCGACCAGGCGGCAGCGCCGGTGGCGCGGCTGATCGCCTCGAAGTGGTTCAACCAGCCGTTGAAGCTGGTGAATGGATCGAACCCGGATCACTGATGGCGACCCCTCATCAGACCTCGGGTGCTCGCAGCCAGAGCCGAGCAACACGCCAGCCGCCAGACGCTCGGGAGCGCGGTCTCCGGCTCAACCGCGCAGCGCGTCAGGTAAAAGAGCCCTACGCTCGCCTGACGGATGCTCACGCTCGACGCGTTCGTATGCGCGTGGAAGGCGGACGGCTGCATCTCGACAAGCGCACGACAATCTACTCGATGAGGCTGGGCACGGCCGAAACACCGACCGGGCTGGAGCGCATCACCCATACCGTCGAGCGCACCTGCATGTTCCACTGGGGCTATACGACATCGCCCCCCTCAGCAGAACTCATCGCTGATCTCGAAACGGGAAGATCCATCCAATCTAACCGGTTCGTCATCGTGCGCCACGAAGGTGACCTCCTGAACCCGGGCCGCGGCTAGCCCCAATACCGTAAAGATAAGCCGGCCGGCCGGGCTCGGGCCCCATGTTTTGGGGCGTGCCAGCTCCGTTCCTGCCGTTTCGTTCCCAAAGTAAACGGTATTGCGGCTAGCCCAGCGGCCGCTAATCAAGCCCTTTTCAGGAGGTCATTCTTCGTTCAGCCCCTGACAGAATCGATGGATTGACACTAAAGCTGCACTGACTTACTGACAGGCTGATCGGTATCTATCGGCCCAGTCTGGAGAGAATGAACCTACACGCAACGCTCAGGGTGAGCCTGGACACTTTGAACTGCACAGGCGATCGAAGACGTCTTCTCCGAAGGGGCCGATGTTGACCTGGAAGTATTTGCCGTTCTCCGACCCTTCTTTCATTTTGCCATAACAAGCCCACTGCGTTTTGCCTTCGACATTTTCAAATTCTCCCGTGCATGCGGGGTTGGCGTACACTGCCGCGTTTCCGCCCCATTTGTTGTGTGCATAGGTCTCGGCTTCCGATTCGGCATGTCTCTCTGTATAAGCAAATGCAGGCGCTGCGACCACCAGCGACAAGCAAGCTACGCATATCGTAATGAGAATCCTTTTCATGTTGGTGCCTTTCATTCTTCGGTTGTACTCGTACACCAGCCCGGAGAAGGTGCGGGGGGGATCTGTGCCCAATGAAGACTCCTGCTGTTCCTGGCCGCTGCCTCCTCGTGCTTGACTGGTACCCCGACCGGACGGGGCATCAGGGATGCCGTCCGAACTTCAGGACCATCCTATTTTAGCGCATATGGTGGGGTTTTTGGTCTCGTGCGACTCGGACGAGTCGCCCAAATCCGCGCAAGGGCAAAACTTGTAAGCGTTCAGTCGTGGGTCCCGGTGGGGTGTGCTGGTGGGCAGGTGCGGGGGCTCAGGTCAGGGCTGGGAGTGGGTCGCCGCGGGCGTGGGCGGTGAGCAGTTCGCGCATGTACGCGAACATCGAGCGGGCTTGCAGGCGGCATGTGACCGAGGCTGACAGCGCGCGCTCGATGAATCGCTCGCCGTCGGTGGATTGGGTGCCGTGTGAGAGCTTGCGGTAGATGACCGGCCCGCGTAGCGCTCTCTCGGCTGCGTTGTTGGTGGGCTCGACCCCTTCGACGGTGACGAAAGTCCAGAGCGCCGGCCAGATCCTCAGCAGGTTCTTGGCGAAGCGGCGGTGAAAGCGCGTGTAGGTGCTCTTGCGTGCGGCGCGTTCCAGTAGCTCCCGGAGCTCGGCTTGGATCGGGGCTATCTCGCCCGCGAGGCGCCGGCGATCTTGGTGCTCGCCAAAGGCGTGCCAGGTCTCGAACAGCCTTTTGGTCAGTTCGCTGGCGGCTTCTCCGAACTGCTTCTGCTCGGCCAGGGCTCCTCCCGCGTGGAAGGCGAAGTCTCGCTTGAGATGCTCCCAGCAGGCCTGGCGCGAGGCGGGATCGACCAGCTCATATGCCCACCAGCGATCCGAGCCCACGATCCCTTTGAAGTCCGCGCCGAGCAGTTCCTTGAGGCGGTCGCGATGACGATCCTCTGCGATCCGGAAGATGGCTGCCTCGGGCGTGGTCGCGGCCCACATTGTGCGGCCCTCATGCGCGGTGAACCAGCCGGTCTCATCGACGTTGAGGACTGGTGATGCCAGCACGCTCTCGACCAGCAGCTCGTGTGGGGCCCGCAGCGCTTTCCCCGCGCGCTGGCAGATCGCATCGACCGCCCCGACGGATAACCGGAGTCCGAACAGGTCCCGCGCAAGCTCGGACATGTCGCGCCGCGAAACCCGGTTACGTGCGGTCATCGTCACGACCGCGGCCTGCAAGTCGGTGCCGAACGGCGAGTCGCCTACCCCGTCGGGCAGGCGCGCCACAGCCTTCTTGCCACACCCTGGGCAGCACAGATGGTGAGTGCGATGCTCGCAGAAGAGCACCACGATCGGCGGCAGCTCGGCTACCTGATGGCGCCCGAACCGCTTGCCAGGCTGCCGCTCCTGCTCGCTGAACACACGCCCGCATCCGCCGCACTCCTGCGGGTAGTGATCAACGATCTCATCCACCCGGTCCTCCGGTAGCAGCTTGCGACCGGAGCCCTCATGCCCGGACTGGGCGCCCGCCTTTCGCTTCTCGCCGTCGCGTTTGCTCCACAGCTTCGCCTTACGACGCGCCTCCGCGCGACGCTCCGCCCGTGTCTTGGGCGGATCCTGCGACGGAGGGCTCGACGAGTTACGCGAATCCCCTCGCGCCTGCTCCTCAAGCCGAGCGACCCGCTCCTCCAGACGCTCACAACGCGCCGCGAACTGCTCACGCTCGCCCGCCAGCTCAACGATCGCATCGACGCACCGCTCCCGCCCCGCACCAAAGATCGCCTCCGCCTCCGAGCGGTCCATACCCGCAAGATTCGCTGCACCGCCCGCCAATCCTCGCTACAGGAAGACCACGACTGAACGCTTACCAAAACTTGGCGAATAGCAGGGAGATTTCAGTGGCTCATGCTAAATAAGCTGTTCTAAAAATACTGGGGAGAGGAACTTATAGCTGGACACCGCTTGAACGTCCCGCTCCCCAAACGCCGCGTCCAGGTCGCATGCGCTTGTGCTACCTTGTCGTACAAAGTCTTCAACGGGAGGAAGTGGCGATGTCACGGGCCAAGCGCACAAAGTCATTTTCCGCACGGTTCTCCGCGGAGGTCGTCGATATGCTCGATGCCCGCAGCGAACGCCTTGGCCAGTCGAAGGCGCGGGTGGCGGAGCGACTGATCGAGGAGGGCCTGCGGATCGAAGCGTTCCCGGGGATCGTCTTCCGCTCGGGCCCCACAGGCAGGCGGGCGGGGATCGCCGGCGGTCCTGATATCTGGGAGATCGCCCGCGATCTGAAGGCGGCGGCCGGGGAGGGCGCGAAGGACCCGATCAAGGCGGTTGTGCGTATCAGTGGCCTCGACCGCGGTGCGGTGGAGCTGGCAGCGAGCTACTACGCCGCCCATTCCGCTGACATCGACGAGCGCATCCAAATGGACGAGGAGGCAGCTGAGCGGCTGCGGCACATGCTTGGGTCCTCACCCACCCGATCCGCGGCGTGAGGCTGCTGTTCGACGAGATGTGGACGCCGACGATCGCGCTCGAGCTACGCAAGCGCGGATTCGACGTGATCGCGATCAGCGAGCCGGCGCACGCGGGCCGCTACGCCGGGATCAGCGACGACGAGGTCTTCATGCGTGCGCAGGACGACGGCCGTGCGATCGTCACCGACAACATCGCGGACTACGAGCAGACCAGACGCGAGCATGAGAACCACGGACGGACCCATTACGGGCTGCTCTACGCGCTCAACCCTCCCTTCACCGTCACCGAGGCGGGCGCGTCATCGGCCAGATGGTGAACGCGCTCGGCCACTTCCTCTCCTCGCCGGACGCGGCGCAGCAGCCGTTCAACCGAGCGCACTACCTGCGCGAAGCCCCGAGCGATACCTGAGCGCCCGTCCTCCCGCCGCGCCGGCGCTGACCGCCGCAAGGTAGGACGCGTACCCCAAAACGTTTAGGCCCATGGAGCCGCTCATGGGCCTAAACCCCCCCGATTTGGGCCGAAATCAGCCGAAAACGCCAATCGGCACAATCCCCACTTTCCCGCATAAATAAAGGGAAAACTTGGCATCCGCCCCACCCTGCGGTACCTATTCACACGCGAGAGGCCGGTGGTTCGAAACCACCCGTGCCCATAGAAAGAAGTCCCTGCAAATGCATAGTTTTCTCGTCGGGCCGAGGGTCGCTTTCGGCGATGCGCGCAACCTCACCCGCGTTATTACCCGCGAAACCCCCCGGCGGCGCACTTCGCCGGGGCTGAAGGTCCGCGGCTTTACCCCGATCCCGGGGGGCCCCTCAACCCCCAAAACGGCGAGTTGGTGGGTATGGGGTTCCGCACGCACCGGCCGGTTCGGCTCACCGAGGAGGCGGAGACAGCTTTCCCCGGACCTGACCTGCTCACGGCTGAGGAGGCCGCGGTGTTGCTTCGCGTGGCGCGGAAGTTCGTCTACGCGCATGCGCCGGCGCTCGGCGGCTGGCGCTTGCTCGGAGACCGCGGGCCGTGGCGCTTCTCACGCCGCGAGCTGCTTGCGCGCCGATCAGCAGCGGAGCGGATCCCGTCACGCCCGGCCCGCGCCAGTCGTGGCACGGGTGCACGCAAGCGAACCCACACGCTCGCGGGCGCGCCGATGCTTCCCGCCGAGCCCCGCCGCGAGGTGCGCTGAGCGCTCTGGGCGGATGAGCAGGAAGGGTTGAGATGGCACGACCACGACGAACGAAGCTCAAAGAAGACCGTCTCAGCGACGGGAGCATTGTATTCTGGGCAGACGTGACGGTCGCCGTGGGCGACCGCCGGCACATCACGCTCGGCCATGGCCGCGAAGGGATCGACCGGGCGAGCGCGCTCAGAAAGCTCCGCCACGAGGAGCTCAGGATCGCCGCCGGGCAATGGGTCGACCCGCGGCCGGTCGAGCCGGCCGGTGCCGAGATCACCTTCCAGCGGTACGCGAGCGATTGGTTCGCGGCCAAGCGCCGCGAAGTCGAGAAGCACACAGTGGACGACCTCGAATGGCGGCTGACCAAGCACCTGATCCCATTCTTCGGCGGCTACCAGCTCGGGGCGATCGACAAACGGCTCGTCAAGAAGTTCCGCGAATTCAAGCTCGCCGAGCGCGACGCGCTCGCCGAGCGGATCTCCGGCGGGGAGCGTCCACGCGACGAGCGCGGGCAGCCGCTGAAGCCGTTGTCGAACACCTCGATCAACAAAATGCTCGAAACGACGAGCGCGATCTTCGACGAGGCCGTCGAAGAGGACGAGCTGCTCGACACAAATCCCGTTCCCAAGAAGCGACTCAAGCAGCCGCCGCCGAAACGCACCTGGCTGATGCCAGATGAGCTCCTCGACCTGATCGAGGCGGCCGAGCGCGTCGACCAGCGCCACAAGCCCGAGACGCTCGAGCGTGCCCGCGAAGTGCAGGCGGTCCTCGCCGCCGGCGGCATGCTGGTGCAGGCGGCGAAGGTCGTCGGACGGGCGTACTCGACGACCAAGCGCCTCGCGACGATCGATCTCGAGCACCACCAGGCGAGCCCGCGGCGCGCGATCATCGCCACGCTCGGCCTGGCCGGCCCGCGTGCATCGGAGTGCTGCGCGCTCGAGCCCCGCGACGTGGACCTCGCCAACCGCCGCCTCGCGATCCGCGGAACGAAGACCGACGCCGCCGAGCGCAAGGCCTGGATCGTCGACTTCCTGCGCGACGAGCTCCTGCGCTACAAACACGAGACTGGGCGCTCGGACCCCTACGCGCCGCTTTACCCAACGTCCACGGGCCGGCGACGCACGAAGGAGAACCTGCGCCAGCGCGTCCTTCCCGCGGTCGTGCGCGAGGCAAACCGCGTACGCCACGAACGCGGCGCCCCCCCCAATCTCAGAGGAGATCACGCCGCATACCCTCAGGCGGACATTCATCTCGCTACAGCTCGCCTACGGGCGCGATGTCCCGTTCGTGCAGCGCCGAGCCGGCCACAGAGACCCACGCCTGACGCTCAGGATCTACACCGAAGTGCAGGACACCGACTTCGGACCCATGACAGACATCCTCGAACTCCTGATGGCCTACAGCGGCGAAGACGAGCGCCTCTCCGCACGACGCCCGCGCCTTCGCCCACGACGAGACGAGCGCGAGGAAAACGGCGCCGCGACGGCGAGCCGTTTCCTGCAGCCGGAGCCCTGCCCGTCTGGCAGGTTCAGTCCGACGGGTGCTTGACCAAGCCGGTCACTGGCGCGGTGCCGTCGGGTCGCAGCTACGCCGCGACGGGGGGTGACCTGGCAGACGGCCGGCGCCCGGCGGTCCCCTGCAGGCGCTCCTCAATCAGCTATCATTTTGCAAGCAATGTCTAATTTGCTCGTCCGTGACCTGCCCGACGATGTCCATGCCGCGCTTGCGCAGCGCGCTAAGCGCCAGGGTCAATCGCTACAGCAATACCTCACCCAGCAGCTCACGAGGCTCGCGCAGCGGCCAAGTCTGGCAGAGGTACTGGACCGCGTCGAAGCACGCACCGGCGGGACGATCGGTCTACATCAGGCTGTAGACGATCTTGCCCAGGAGCGCGCACGACATTGATCGTGGTCGATGCGGGCGTCCTCGCCAACGCGATCGGCGATGACGGCGCGGACGGGCAAGTAGCGCGGCAGTGGTTGCGTGCAGCTGACGGGCTGGCCGCCCCGGACCTCGTGGACATCGAGACAGTAGCCGTGTTGCGCAAGCGCTGGCTGGCGGGAACCCTCTCCGATAAACGATTTGCCGCCGCGGTCGAGGATCTCCAAGAGCTCGAACTCGACCGCTACCCGGTGCTACCGCTGATCCGCCGCGCCTACGAGCTCCGCGCCAACGTGACCGCCTACGACGCGACCTACGTCGCGCTAGCGGAGCTACTCGGATGCGAGCTGCTGACCATCGACCAGCGACTCGCGGGCGCCCCGGGGATACGCTCCCCCGTGCGGCTCCTGAGATTGCCGAGATAGTCGTACTCGAGCTGCGCTGGCGCGCGGATGGCCTGTCGATGTCGCGCTCGACGGAGAGGCCCGGCCTGGCACACGCGCTCGTCAACGGACCAGCTGTCAGGTATCGCGTCCCCCTCGCTGGCGTGCACCCGCGACCGCGCGCCCGGCAGGCACGCGCCTCCTCGCTTGCCGCCTGGGCAAGGCCGGCGAGGCGCGCGCTGAAGCCCTGATCAGGCGGCGCCAAGCGGTGCGCCTCAAGCGCCATACGCCAGCCACCGAGCGCGTCCCTGAAGTCGTTGAGTACCTGCTCCTCACCGCTGGTGCTGCTCGTTGTGTTCATTTGGTCATCGTAGCCGATGGGTGTCGCCACCCGTCCAGGGCTGGCACGTGCCGGGTGTCGGGCAAGACGGCTCCTATCCGGCGAAGGCGGTATCTTCCAGAATGTGGCACTGGGGGGTAGAGCCGAATCGACGCAAACACTTGGGTGGGCTGAAGGAGGTACGGGGTTGTGAGTCGCATTCGCAGGGCCGCATACTGCATCGGGTTCCCCGGTGAGCGTAATTTGTCTCGTCGCCCTCGTCGCTGGCTGCGGTAGCAATACGACGAAGACCAAACAGGCGGCTGCGACACCTCCGCCGGAGCCATCGGTCGAACTGCATCTCAATCAGGGGAGCTTCTCCCAGACCGGCTCTCAGGCGGCGCTGACAGGAACCGTGACGCCAGGTGCCGCCGTCGTGACCGTCAATGAACACCCGGCCACCGTCCACGGGAACGACTGGCACGGGACGGTGCAGCACCTCCATGTCGGTGAAAACACCATCGTCGTCAGCGCGTCCCTCACGGCTCACCAGTCAGCGGAAGACACGATCACGGTCACCCGGCATCACACTCAAGCCGAACTAGACGCAATAGCTCAAGCCACAAAAGAAAGGGAAGCACGAAGAAAGGAAACGGAAGAACAAAGAGAACGCGAAGAACGGGAACATAAAGCAATCGAAGAACGCAAAGAACGAGAACATAAAGAAGTCGAAGACGCCACCCTGTCTCAGCAGAATGCGTTGCGGTCCGCTGAACAGTATCTCGAAACGTCCGCGTTTTCAGAAGCGGGGCTGATCGAACAGCTCTCTTCCGAAGCCGGCAGCAAATATCCGCACGCGGACGCTGTCTTCGCTGTGGAACACCTACATGTGAACTGGAACGAACAGGCCGTGAAAGCGGCCAAAGAGTACCTCAGCACGTCATCGTTTTCATGCCAGGGGCTAATCGAACAGCTCTCTTCCGAAGCCGGTAGCAAATTCACCGTGGCGCAAGCCGAATACGCCGCCAACAAGGTCAGCTTGTGCTGAGGCGTCCCTCCCAGCGTTGGCCACGAGGAGCCAAGCGACCTCTACCCTAAACCCGGCCCGGCCGTTCAGCCAGTCGTCGGTAGCTGCGGCAGGCTTCTGCCAAATCATCTGGCCCTCGCTGCTTTGCTGGCTGGGCGAGCCCGCGCGCCCGGCACCACTGCTTTGCGCTGGATAGCGAGCGCGTCGACGGAGGCCACCCACCCCGCTGGTCCGGACGAGGGTGGAGCGCGGACGCCAGGGGTAGCGATGCGCTCGCTTCCCTGTGGGAATGAGTGCCCTGGTCCCTCCGCCCGAGCGCCAGGCACAGCGGCGCGGACGGTCAAGGGTCGGCGCGGCGGTAGATGGCAGCCTCAGTGCTGGCGAGCTGCTTCGCTGATACAGCATCTGTCGGCGTCGAGGGCCACACTTGAGCCATGGATCTACGTGGTACCTACAGCGCAGACCGCACGGCTGCCCTCTCGGGCGTGCCGAAGGCGACTGTGTACCACTGGGCACGCAAGGAGATCCTCGCCCCGAGCGTGTCTGCTGAGCGCATAAGGCTCTGGTCCTACGGCGATCTGCTCGCGCTGCGCGTCATCGCTTGGCTGCGCGCCACCAGGACCGCGCCTGATGGGCAGGCCATAGCGCCCACCACGATGACCGCCGTGCGCACCGGATTGCGCGAGCTCGCCAACATCGACCTCGCCCGGTGGACCGAGGAGGGCAGCCCAAATATCGCCGTGGACCGCGGCGGGCGGATCGTCCTCAACGCGACCCCGTCGCCAGAGCACCCCGACGGGCAGGCGGTCCTCGACGCGGACGCCCTTGATCTACTGCGCCCACTGGCGATCGGGCGGCTGGTACGCGGGCCTGACCTTGTCACCCCGCGTCCGCGGCTGCGCATCGTCCCGGGGAAGCTCGCCGGAGCGCCCCACGTCCACCGCACCCGCATCGAGACCGAGGCGCTCGCCGCACTACGACGCCGCGGGATGACCGTTGGCAAGATCACCGCGCTCTACCCCGCAATCGATACTGCCAACGTCGAGGACGCGCTGGACTTGGAGTGCGAGCTTCAGCCGGATCTCGCGCTGGCGGCCTGACCGCCGCGGCCATGCCGCAAGACAGGGGGCGACCTCGTCCGCGCTGTCGCCGACATGGCATGAAGCGTACCCACCGCCGCCAACCGGCTCCATTTGTGCTACTTTGTATCACAAAGTCTTCAACGGGAGGAGTGGCAATGTCACGGGTCAAGCGCACGAAGTCGTTTTCCGCACGGTTCTCGGCGGAGGTCGTCGATATGCTCGATGCCCGCAGCGAACGCCTTGGCCAGTCGAAGGCGCGGGTGGCGGAGCGCTTGATCGAGGAGGGCCTGCGGATCGAAGCGTTCCCGGGGATAGTTTTCCGCTCGGGCCCCACGGGCAGGCGGGCCAGTATCGCCGGCGGTCCTGATGTCTGGGAGATCGCCCGCGATCTGAAGGCGGCGGCCGGGGAGGGCACGACGGACCCGATCGAGGCGGTAGTGCATATCAGCGGCCTCGACCGCCGCGCGGTGGAACTGGCAGCGAGCTACTACGCCGCCTATCCCGCTGACATCGACGAGCGCATCCAACTGGACGAGGAGGCAGCCGAACGGCTGCGGCACATGCTTGGGTCCTCACCCACCCGATCCGCGGCGTGAGGCTGCTGCTCGACGAGATGTGGACGCCGACGATCGCACTCGAGCTGCGCAAGCGCGGATTCGACGTGATCGCGATCAGCGAGCCGGCTCATGCAGGCCGCTACGCCGGGGTCAGCGACGATGAGGTCTTCGCGCGCGCGCAGGACGACGGCCGCGCGATCGTCACCGACAACATCGCGGACTTCGAGCAGACCAGACGCGACCAGGAGAACCGCGGCCAAGCCCATCACGGGCTGCTCTACGCGCTCAACCCGCCCTTCAACCGTCACCGAGGCGAGCGCGTCATCGGCCAGATGGTGAACGCGCTCGCCCACTTCCTCTCCTCGCCGGACGCGGCGCAGCAGCCGTTCAACCGAGCGCACTACCTGCGCGAAGCCCCGAGCGATACCTGAGCGCCCGTCCTCCCGCCGAGCCGGCGCTGGGCCGCCACGAGATAGGGTCCGCACCCCAAAACGTTTAGGCCCATGGAGCTGCTCATGGGCCTAAACCCCCCCGATTTGGGCCAAAATCAGCCGAAAACGCCAATCGGCACAATCCCCACTTTCCCGCATGAATAAAGGGAAAATCCGGCATCAACCCCACCCTGCGGTACCTATTCACACGCGAGAGGTCGGTGGTTCGAAACCACCCGTGCCCATTTTCGGAGACCTAAACCTCGCTAATCGAACCACGACGCTCCACGAGGCCACAGGCGCGAGTCATCAGTCGTGGCCCAGCCCTACGATCTCGGTATGGCTACGAGTCCCCCCGCACACGTCAAGCCAGAGGTTCTGCGCTGGGCGCGCGAATCGATCGGCTATGCGCTTGAGGATGCTGCAGGGAAGATCGGCGTTCGCCCCGAGAAGCTCGCTTTAGCCGAGCAGGGAGAGCAGCTTCTCACAATCCGTCAGGCCGAGAAGGCCGCACACGCGTACGAGCGTCCCTTCGCGGCCCTGTTCTTGCCGGACGCCCCAGTCGAGGAGCCCCAGGACGCCCAATTCCGGCGCCTCCCAGGTGCCCCGAGGCCTCCGTGGCCGCCCGCGATGGTCGCTCTCGCGCGGCGAGTAAGAGCTAAGCAGGAGGCCGCGGCGGAGCTGTACGACCTACTCGACGAGGATCCCCCCTGGCCAGAAACCCTCCTGCGGCTTCGAGGCGAGCGCCATCGACTTTCGGAGGTCACGCGCCATTTGCTCGGTATCAGCTTCGACGAGCAGGCAAGCTGGAGAGATCCGAGCGGTTACGCGCCTCTACGGCACTGGATCGACGCTGTCGAGAATCTGGGTGTGCTCGTCATGCAGGATGGTGCGATGCCAACCGAGGCGATGCGAGGCTTCGCCTCTACCCATGACGCCACTCCCGCGATCATCATCAACACGCACGATGACCCCCGTGCACGCGCGTTCACGCTGCTACACGAGTTCGCGCATCTCTATCTCGCGGCCCTTCGTGAGCAAATCACGGCAAATACTGAGCAATGGTGTGATGAGTTCGCCGGCGACGTACTTATGCCAACCCAACTGCTGGTAAGGGCATATACCGGAATCAGTACTAGCGACACCCTGAACGCCATCGACGAGCTGGCCCTGATATTCGGGGTCACGCCGCACGCAGCTACGGTCAGAGCCGCCCGAGCAGAGTTGATCTCCCGGCCCGAGGCACAGGCAACTATTCGGAGCCTTGGCCAACGAGGAAAGAAGCAGGGTCCCGGGGGTGGAGAATACTACCGCAATACGCTTGGGCGCCTGGGTCCGGCCTTCGTGCGACTGGTGTTCTCGGCCCTCGATAGCCAGGCAGTCACATACCCAGTGGCGTCGGGGCTACTCGGAGTCAAGGTAAATAACTTTGAAAAGCTGAGGGACTCCATCGACCGCCGGGCAAAACCGGCCTAGTGTCGCGCTGGTTTAATTTGTTTGCAGTTAGGGTAGGTGGTGGTCATGCCTATTCCTTCTGCAGTTGCAATCGAGTTGACCGACGAAGAGCGCGCCGTGTTGGAGGGCTGGACGCGGCGGCGTAAGAGCGCTCAGGCGCTGGCGTTGAGGGCACGTATCGTGCTGATGGCTTCGGAGGGCTTGTGGTCCAACGGCGAGATCGCCGAAGCGTTGGGGGTCTCGCGGCCGACGGTGACGAAGTGGCGTAACCGGTTCGCGCAGCGTCGGTTTGAGGGCCTTGCGGACGAGCCGCGGCCGGGGAAACCGCGGACGATCACAGATGAGCAGGTCGAGGCCGTCGTGACCAAGACGCTGGAGAGCACGCCGAAGAATGCGACGCACTGGTCTACCCGCTCGATGGCCCGGGAGATGGGGATGACCCCTGATGCGGTGATGCGGATCTGGCATGCGTTCGGGCTTGCGCCACACCGCCAGGAGACTTGGAAGCTCTCCAAGGACCCATTGTTCATCGAGAAGGTCCACGACATCTGTGGCCTGTACCTGAACCCACCCGAGCGCGCCGTCGTGCTCTGCGTGGACGAGAAGAGCCAAATCCAGGCTCTCGATCGCACCGCGCCGACGTTGCCGATGCTCCCAGGCACGCCAGAGCGCGCGACGCACGACTACGAGCGGCACGGCACTTCCAGCCTCTACGCGGCGCTGAACCTCAAGAGCGGAGAGGTAATCGGCTCGCTTCACCAACGCCACCGCGCCGTCGAGTTCCTGAAGTTCCTCAAGGCGATCGACCAGAACGTGCCTGCCCATCTCGATGTGCACCTCGTGCTCGACAACGCCTCCAGCCACAAGACCCCGAAGGTCCGACGCTGGCTCACTCAGCACCCACGGTTTCACCTGCACTTCACCCCGACCAGCAGCTCCTGGATCAACCTCGTCGAGCGGTGGTTCGGCGAGCTCACAACCAAGCTCCTGCGCCGCGGCGCACACCGATCCGTCCACGCGCTAAACACCGACATCCGCCGATGGATCGAGACCTGGAACGAAAACCCGCGCCCCTACGTCTGGACCAAGACCGCCGACCAGATCCTCAACACGATCAGCCGCTACTGCCAACGAATCAACCAAACGCGACACTAGCTATGCTTGTATTCGACACAAGCGCTTACCTCAACGGATGGCGCGATCACTACCCGCCGAGTACATTCCCGAGCGTCTGGAAACTCATTGATGACGCAATGGCGGATAGACGGATTATCGCTCCGCGAGAGGTGTACAACGAGCTGATCCGCAAGGACGACGACATGGCCGCCTGGGCGAAAGTGAGGGTAGAACTCTTTGTCGAGCCCAGTATCGAGGTCCAGGGGGAGGCTGGTCAAATCTTGGCGCTCTCCCCAACCCCGGTATGCGTGACGGAGCCGATCCGTTCGTAGTAGCTGAGGCCAAGATTAGACAATTCACTGTTGTTACATACGAGGGGCGGAGCTTCAGCGGCGTGCCGACAAAGAATTGGGCCAAGCGCATGCCTGGGATATGCAAGGAGGTAGGCGTTGAGTGCCGCACTGTGCCCGAGGCCCTTTCAATGTTGGGGGCATCTTTCTAATCAAGCGGCCATGCCGTCACGGCAGCTGGAGCCAGCACGTAGCGCCCTCGCGCCACCCGGACCAATCGTCCCGAAGAGCCCGCAACGTCCGAGGCGAGCGCACCCTTGATCGTGGACCGCGGCACGCGCTCGCCCACCAGCACCTCCACAGCCGCATGGATGTCCTTGGCCCGCATCGGCTCGCCCCTGTCTGTCAGCACCTGGACGACGGCGTTGAGCGCCCAACCCGGCCGGCGAGACCGTTGCCGACGGCTCTCAGGCCGCCGTCGAGGCCCGCCACTGGCCCGCACGGCGGCCAGCTTCCCGGCCAGACGGCGCAACGACCCCTGTAGGTCGTGGTTCGAATAGTGTCCAAGCAGGTCCATTCTCGGAGACCTGAACCTCGCTAATCGAACCAAACGCGTGTCCGCTGCCCCTTCAAGCCCCTGGACAGTTGGACGCCCTGAAAGATGAGACCTTGGCGAGGGCCGTAGACGGTCGGCACCCCTCCTGACCCAGAGTCGGCTGCTCCTCGGAGGGCGCATCAAGTAGTTCGCGCAATCTTCCGATACCATGTTACGCTGTAACGACCAAGAATGATGATCTCGTTGGATAAGGCTTCCGACAGAGCCCAAAAGCCAGCTTCGTCATAGGGCTGAGCGCCCGACAGGAGGAACCGCCATGAACGCCATTAGCAGCACGAAAGTCCTGCGCGTACCAGAGGCAACCCACAACGAGGCGACCCACATCGCTGCGCTTCGCGGGTCGAACCCTGGCGAGCTGATCGCGGAGGCGTGGCGCGAGTACATCGAGAAGCACCGCGAGGAGTTCGCCGCCGATCTGGAGAAGGTGGCGAAGCTGATGCGCGACGGCACGCTCGAGCAACTGGCGGAGTTCACGAGCCGCAACGCGAAGCAACGCGCAGCCGTAGCGGTCGGGAAGCGCCGCTCAAGGAAAACCGCAGCCGGCGAGAAGCCAGCGACAGACGCAGAGCCAGCTCAGGCGTAGGCGTTCCAACGTTCGGGAGGGTGGTCGGGAGCGCTCAGTAGGATGACTGCCCTATGGATCGTCCGGAGTCCCTTGTCGGCCGCGCTGTCGGGGGCGCATACATTTGCAAGGACTGGGAGCTGCGCGTGACAGCTCGGTGCCTCGACGAGGACCTTCACGCCGACGCCGAGACGACGTTCGCCGCGGTTGAAGGCCTTGAGATCATCAAGGCCTTCAAGAAAGATCGCGCGAGCGAGCCCGGCGGCCCCAAGACCATCAGCCCACTGTCGTCCGGTGAGACTGTGTATCGCCTTGCGTACGGGCATGATCACCGTGGCGGCACGTATTACGATGAGGAGGAGGCCGTCATTTGGCTCGTGGCATTCGGTCGCCACCGCTCGGGCAAGCCCGACGACTTCTATCCCCGTTGCAAGCAGCTCGACGCTGAAGACCGTCTACTTCCCGTCGAGGGCGATCTTGAGCGAATGTACCGTGAGCGTGACAAACGCTTCGTTGAGGCCGTCACCATTGAGGCGCCGCTCGCGCTGAAGGCGGCACGCAACACGGATGGGGAGTACAAATGCACGATCGGCGGCGAGCTCCGCACTGCCCTGGCGATCGAGGTGGTGGAGGAACTCGAAGCAACCGCCATCACCGTGGCGTTCAAACCTGCTGGCGAGGGCAGCTTTCAGCAGGTTACCCTGGAGCAGGGTCAGGTGCTTCTGCAGGCCATCACCAGCGGGACTTGGGAAATGATCACGCGGATGCCATCCCGGAACCTCGATCCAGACGAGGTCGCCTTCACGGTCACCCTTGTGCAAGGGAAGGTGGCATAGCAGATGGATTTCCTGGCGAAGAACGTCCGCACGATCCAGGCTGGCGTGCAGCATCACAACAGGACTTGCGGCGTCCCCGCGAGCGCGATCCTGCTGCATCCAGCGGAGCACGCAAGGCTGGGCGTGGACGAGCTATGGGGGATCCCGGTCTACGCCGACGAGCGGCAACGCCAGCGTTTCTTCCGCGTCGAATGCGAAGGATCCGCATGGCAGATCGAGAGCGAACTCGAGTTGTACACGCAACACCCCCACACTGACCCAGTCACGCCTCCTCCTCATCCAGAGACAGTGCCTCACACGCCTCTCGAGCGCCCACTCGCGGCGCGGGTGAGCGAGTGATGCTCTCCCGCGCTCTCGGCAAGTACATAGCGCCCCCGCGCCACCCGGACCAGTCGCCCCGACGAGCCCGCGACGTTCGTGGCAAGCGCGCCCTTGACTGAGGACCGCGGCACCGATTCGCCCACCAGCACCTCCACGGCCGCGTGGATGTCCTTGGCCCGCATCGACTCGCCTCGATTGGTCAGCACCTGGACGACGGCTTTGAGCACCCAGCCTGGCCGGCGCGGCCGCCTCCGGCAGGCCACCGGCCGCCGCGGAGGCCCGCCATTGGCCCGCACGGAGGCCAGCTTCCCGGCCAAACGGCGCAACGACCCCTGTAGATCGTGGTTCGAATAGTGTCCAAGGAGGCCCATAGCGAGAAGGCCTGCTCGGGCTCATCCGCGCTATCGCGACCGCCCGGTGCCCCGATCATCGCGCGAGCCCAACCCGAGGGCGACCTCGACATCGACGTGAACCTCCGGGCATCGGAGCCCTATGTCGTACCTCGTGATGATGTCAGTCAGCCCGCCGGATGAGGCGGTCTGCGGAGAAGTTGGTCCTCTGGGCTGATTGATATCCAGCGCGCCCCAGTTATCGTGAAAGCAGTGATCGAGTCGGGGGATCTGAGCAAGCGCGATGCCGAGCTTCCGCTGATCGGTCGTTTCCTTCCCGCGCCGGTCGCGGCGAAGGTCCCGGAGGTCATCCTCCTCTTCTGGGTGGTGAAGATCCTGACGACCGCCGGCGGGGAGGCCACGTCGGATTACCTGAAGACCTACGGCAACTTCGGGGGCGGCGGCATTGAGGTGCTCGTGATCGTCGTGGGGCTCCTGCTGCAGTTCGCCACCCGTCGCTACCGCGCGTTTGCTTACTGGTCCCTGGCCTTTGCGATCGCGATCACGGGGACCGGCGTCTCGGACTTCCTGCATCTCGATGCCCATATCCCCTATGCGGGGACAACCCTGCTGTGGGCGGTCGTTCTGGCTGCGATTTTCTGGCTGTGGCAGCGCAGCGAGGGCACGCTGTCGATCCACAGCATCACGACCCAGCGACGTGAGGCCTACTACTGGGCGACGGTGTTCGCGACCTTTGCCCTCGGGACCGCGCTCGGAGACTTCACGGCGACTACGCTTCACCTCGGCTACCTGGGCTCGGGCATCCTCTTCACGGTCATCATCCTGATCCCCGCTCTGGCGCATTGGCAGCTTGGCTTGAACGGCATCGCCGCATTTTGGATGTCTTACGTCGTCACGCGTCCGCTCGGTGCGTCCTTCGCCGATTACATCAGCAAGCCCAAGAACCTCAGTGGTGTCAACTTCGGCGACGGCCCCACGGCGATCGTGTTCGCCGTTGCCGTTTTCGTCCTGGTTTCCTACCTAGCGCTCACCCGTCCGGACATCCAGAAGCCACTCGAAGCCGCCGCGACCGCACAGACACAATCGACGCCTCCGCTACCCAATCTCGCCCATAGGGGCGAGCCCGAGCCCGAGATGGACTAGCGAAGCCCCACGGCACAGGCGCGATCGGGCCTGGCGCGGCACCTCGCGCGGAGGATGAGCATAACCGTGGGTCGGCGCCCACACCGGAGGCCCGGCGTGGGCGGGTCAACTGCGTGAGGGCGTGATCAGTCCCGTCTCGTAAGCAAAGACGACGATCTGTACACGGTCGCGCAATTCGAGCTTTGCGAGGATGCGACCGACGTGGGACTTGACTGTGGCCTCGGAGAGGACGAGCCGCTGCGCGATCTCCGCGTTGGAGAGGCTGGCGGCGACCAGTAGCAAGACCTCACGCTCCCTGCTGGTCAATAGCTCCAGACGACCGTCCTGCTCGCCATCGGATCGACCGGCGATGGGAAGGTGGTGAGCATAGTTTGCGAGTAGGCGGCGCGTGACGCTGGGTGCGACGACCGCGTCACCGCTCGCGACGGCGCGGATGCCGGAGAGCAGGTTGGCCGGGGGGGTGTCCTTCAGCAGGAAGCCGCTTGCTCCGGCGCGCAGCGCCGCGTAGACGTACTCGTCCAAGTCGAACGTGGTGAGGATGATGATCCGCGCGCTGCTGCCTGCTGCGACAATCAATCGGGTCGCTTGGACGCCGTCCATCTCGGGCATCCGCACGTCCATCAGCACCACGTCCGGGTTCAGTCTGCGCGTGGCGTCGACGGCCTCCAAGCCGTTTGCGACCTCGCCGACGATCGTGAGGTCATCCTGGGTGTCCATGACCATGCGAAACCCCATCCGCATCAGCTCTTGGTCATCGGCCAAAAGCAGGCGCGTGGTCATCTTGCGACCATCTCGGCGTCTGGCCGCAGGGATAGGTGAACCCGCCAGCCTCCATCCGGGCGAGGGCCGGCATCGAGCCTGCCACCGTAGGCCGCGGCGCGCTCTCGCATACCGTTGAGTCCTCGCCCGCTCCCGGCGAGCGAGGGTCGCGGGCCGATCCGGGCGGCGTCTTGCCCGGTGTCGGTGACCTCCAGCTCGACGCTTCGTGCCTGGCAGCGCAGAGCCAGATGTGCGCTCGTAGGTCGCGCCGCGTGCTTGAGCGTGTTGGTCAGCGCCTCCTGCGCGACGCGGAACACGGTGAGCTGGACGCCCTCAGGCAAGTTGCGCGGGTCGCCGTCGAGATCCATCGTGACCGGAATCCCGGCCGCATGGACTTGCGCCAACAGGTCATCAAGGCGGTCCAGGCCCGGCTGAGGCGCGAGCGGCTGCTCGAGCGCGTCCTCACGCAGCACGCCGAGGAGCCTGCGCATTTCCAAAAGCGCCTGGCGGCCGGTCGCCGAGACCCTGTCGATCGCCTCGCTCGCGCGCTGCGGCGAGGATGTCATCGCATAGCCGGCACCGTCAGCCAGCGAGATGATCACGCTGAGGTTATGCGCAACGATGTCATGCATCTCGCGGGCGATACGGGCACGCTCGGCAGCGGCGGCGAGCCGCCCCTCATGATCGCGCTCGACTTCCAGACGCGCTGCCCGTTCATGGAGTGAGATCAGCAGCGCGCGTCGTTGGCGGATCGTGACGCCGAGGACTCCGGCGGCTGTCCCCAAGCCGGTCAGCCCGACCCAAATCTTCAGCGGCTCAGACGGCGACCAGCGCAACGCGGCCATGATCGCGCCCGTCTCGACTACCACGGCCGCAACCGCGACCTCCGCGAGGTCGCTTTCGAGCGCGACCCAGTAGAGAGCGATCAACACCGCGGCGTCGGCGAGCTGAGGCGCCGAGAGTGTCCATTGGGTGAACGCAACGAGCGCGACGAGCGCGAAACAGACGCGCGGATCGCGCCGATGTAGGAGCAGGGGCGCACAGAGCAGCACGCAGAAGGCCGCGGTGACAACGTCAAGCCGATGCTGAGTCGACAGGGCGAAGGCGCTGAGCATCGCCAAACCCGCCACGGTGGCCAGGTCCACAGCGAAGGGATGAGCCGCGACACGACGAGCGCCTAGGTTCACGCGGTCCAGCAACCTCCACGCCGGTTGATCTGCCTCGCGCTTCATATGTCCATGTTGACGACCACAACGCGATTCCGGAGCCGGCCGCGGGCTATGTCGATGGGCTGGCCGGTTGCTGTCACGCGTCACGGCGCACGAGCATGTACGCGGCGATCGCGAGCAGCACGAGCGTGTAGCCGCAGTAAAGCGCGAACCCGCCCCACGGCGAGAGCGTGTGCGCGTCCGGGACGGCCGCGGCGATCGCCCCTCCCGCGCTGGAGGGCAGGTAGGGGCTGATCGAGTTGCCGATTTCGCTCGGGAGAATGTCGACGATGCCCGGCAGCACGAACAGCAGTCCGGCGAACGTCGCGATCGCACCGGCGGTACTGCGGATGATCGTGCCCAGCGCCGTGCACAACACGCCCGTGACGGTCATGAACAGCACCACCCCGACCACCGTACGAAGCGCGTGCGGGTGGCTGAGCGTCACGTTCACGTGATGCTCAGTGAGGATCGCCTGGGCGCCGAAGAACGCGACGAGGGCGCTCGCGAGCATCAACACGAATGTCACCGAGGAGAACACGGCGATCTTCGCCCACAGCACGGGCAGCCGTCGCGGGACGGCCATCAGGCTCGAGCGGATCATGCCGGTCGAGTACTCGCCGCTGATCACGAGCACCCCGAGCACCCCGATCGCGAGCTGGGCGAGGTGGTAGCCGCCGAGGCTGCGGTCGATCGCGTTGAAGTTTGCCTGGTCGTGCGGGCTGAGATGGGACCATCGACCCATCGAAACCGCCGCGATCAGCACGCCGAGCCCCGCCATCGAGATCACGGCGAACAGCAGCGACCAGCGCGTCGAACGCAGCGACCACAGCTTCGTCCACTCCGAGCGCACAACCTGAGCCTGAGTCACCTCGCCACCCACGACGGGCCGCACGGCGACAGCGGGGGCGGCGGCGTTCATGCCGATACCTCCGCGAGGAGATCCGGACGCTCGGACTCGGAGACGGCGTGATATTCGACCGCGTCCTGGGTGATGTGCATGAAGGCATCCTCCAGTGAGGCTTGCAGAGGTGTGAGCTCGTGCAGAACGAGCCCGTTGGCGGCGACGATCTCACCGATCCGCTCGCTGGAGATGCCACGGACTTCCAGCACCCCTTGCTCGGGACTCACGATCTGCACCTGCTCGCCGACCAGCGCATCGTTGAGCGCGTCGGGCTGCGGGCAGCGCACCCGCACCGGAGCATCCGCGGAGGCACGAGCGACGAACTCCTGCACGCTCGTGTCCGCGATCAGGCGTCCACGGCCGATCACGATCAGGTGCTCCGCGGTCTGGGACATCTCGCTCATCAGATGCGAGGAAAGGAACACAGTCTTTCCTTCTGAGGCCAGGCGCTTCAGCAGATTGCGGATCCAACGGATGCCCTCCGGGTCAAGACCGTTGGCTGGCTCGTCGAGGATCACCGTCGCCGGGTCGCCGAGCAGCGCCACCGCGATTCCCAGTCGCTGGCCCATGCCGAGGGAGAAGCCACCCACCCGTTTGCCAGCGACGTCTTGCAGGCCCACGATGTCGATCACCTCATCGACACGCGAGTTGGGGATGGCATGAGTCTGGGCGAGCGCCAACAAGTGCTTATAGCCCGAGCGCCCGGTATGAATCGCACGCGCCTCCAGCATCGCGCCAACCTCCCGCAACGGCGCCTTCAGGTCACGGTAAGCCTTGCCGTTGACCGTCGCCGAGCCCTCCGAAGGAGAATCGAGCCCAAGGATCAGCCGCATGGTGGTCGACTTGCCGGCTCCGTTGGGCCCCAGGAAGGTAAGCGTTCAGTCGTGGTCTTCCTGTAGCGAGGATTGGCGGGCGGTGCAGCGAATCTTGCGGGTATGGACCGCTCGGAGGCGGAGGCGATCTTTGGTGCGGGGCGGGAGCGGTGCGTCGATGCGATCGTTGAGCTGGCGGGCGAGCGTGAGCAGTTCGCGGCGCGTTGTGAGCGTCTGGAGGAGCGGGTCGCTCGGCTTGAGGAGCAGGCGCGAGGGGATTCGCGTAACTCGTCGAGCCCTCCGTCGCAGGATCCGCCCAAGACACGGGCGGAGCGTCGCGCGGAGGCGCGTCGTAAGGCGAAGCTGTGGAGCAAACGCGACGGCGAGAAGCGAAAGGCGGGCGCCCAGTCCGGGCATGAGGGCTCCGGTCGCAAGCTGCTACCGGAGGACCGGGTGGATGAGATCGTTGATCACTACCCGCAGGAGTGCGGCGGATGCGGGCGTGTGTTCAGCGAGCAGGAGCGGCAGCCTGGCAAGCGGTTCGGGCGCCATCAGGTAGCCGAGCTGCCGCCGATCGTGGTGCTCTTCTGCGAGCATCGCACTCACCATCTGTGCTGCCCAGGGTGTGGCAAGAAGGCTGTGGCGCGCCTGCCCGACGGGGTAGGCGACTCGCCGTTCGGCACCGACTTGCAGGCCGCGGTCGTGACGATGACCGCACGTAACCGGGTTTCGCGGCGCGACATGTCCGAGCTTGCGCGGGACCTGTTCGGACTCCGGTTATCCGTCGGGGCGGTCGATGCGATCTGCCAGCGCGCGGGGAAAGCGCTGCGGGCCCCACACGAGCTGCTGGTCGAGAGCGTGCTGGCATCACCAGTCCTCAACGTCGATGAGACCGGCTGGTTCACCGCGCATGAGGGCCGCACAATGTGGGCCGCGACCACGCCCGAGGCAGCCATCTTCCGGATCGCAGAGGATCGTCATCGCGACCGCCTCAAGGAACTGCTCGGCGCGGACTTCAAAGGGATCGTGGGCTCGGATCGCTGGTGGGCATATGAGCTGGTCGATCCCGCCTCGCGCCAGGCCTGCTGGGAGCATCTCAAGCGAGACTTCGCCTTCCACGCGGGAGGAGCCCTGGCCGAGCAGAAGCAGTTCGGAGAAGCCGCCAGCGAACTGACCAAAAGGCTGTTCGAGACCTGGCACGCCTTTGGCGAGCACCAAGATCGCCGGCGCCTCGCGGGCGAGATAGCCCCGATCCAAGCCGAGCTCCGGGAGCTACTGGAACGCGCCGCACGCAAGAGCACCTACACGCGCTTTCACCGCCGCTTCGCCAAGAACCTGCTGAGGATCTGGCCGGCGCTCTGGACTTTCGTCACCGTCGAAGGGGTCGAGCCCACCAACAACGCAGCCGAGAGAGCGCTACGCGGGCCGGTCATCTACCGCAAGCTCTCACACGGCACCCAATCCACCGACGGCGAGCGATTCATCGAGCGCGCGCTGTCAGCCTCGGTCACATGCCGCCTGCAAGCCCGCTCGATGTTCGCGTACATGCGCGAACTGCTCACCGCCCACGCCCGCGGCGACCCACTCCCAGCCCTGACCTGAGCCCCCGCACCTGCCCACCAGCACACCCCACCGGGACCCACGACTGAACGCTTACCCAGGAAGCCGGTCACGACCCCCGGGGAGACAGAAAAGCTGAGATCGTCCACGGCGACCTTCTCGCCATACCGCTTCGTTACACCTTGAACGTCGATCACGCCGAGCACACTACGGTGCCAAGCACGCCCGCACAACGACCCGAAGGACCATCTTTCACTTCAGTCGCGTGCGACTAAAGTCGCACGCGACTGCTACCAAAGCCGCACCCAAACCGATCGCAGAGCCCCACCTGGAGCACGCGTGCAACGCAACGTGAAGCCTGATCAAGGGCCGTTATCCTCCTGCCGGGCATGGTTCGGATCGCGCGGCGGCATCTCCGCCAAAGCCCCGGCGGCCGTCCGACTACAACATGTGATGTTCGCCGGGGCCATCAGCTAACCGGAGGCGGACGAGGATAGGTCGCATACGGGAGTGGTCAACGTCAACCAGGCACCCACCGAAGGCTACTCCCCGCCCACCGAGCGCTCAACTGGAGACCGGGGACTGCACTACGGCGTGGTATGCGCGCAGTCCTCGCCGCCGGGACGGCTTCAGCGCACGCCACCTGGGTGCAAGCGGCGCAGTGATGCTTGCCCTACCGGCGCGCAGCACCCTGAAGGCGCTGATGCGCACCGACAGCGAGGTGAGGCGAGGTTTCGTCGTAGCGCACAGGGGCACGGGCTCGAGGACGTGGGAGTCCGACGAGGCGGGCCTTAGCCACGGGAAGGGCGAGGAGTACCTCTCGGGCGCTACAAGCTCCACGTAAACCACATCCCCGACGATCACGCTGATCGTGTGTCCGTTGGGGAGCACAAGCCCTCCAAGCCCGACCGGAGCAGTGACGCAGGCGGCCTTTGCGCCGGCACCCGGAGACCATGCTGCCAGGAAACCCACACAGAGGACTGGAAGCGCAAGGAGCACGCAGAGACGCCGCACAACGTTTCAAACCGGCGGTCGCCTGTGGAGTTGCGAACCCTGCGCGGCAAGCGCGCCGCTCGACCGGTGCTCCGTGATCATCGCGGCGGAGGAGTGTGTTGGTGTCAGCGCTGCGCTGGTGGCGTGAAGGGAAAATGGGTAATAGGAAGCCATGACGGTCCACACACGGGTCTCTGTTGCTGTGCTGGCGGTGCTTGGTATCGCCGCTGCGGCGGTTTTGGCTGTCAGCGCGGGGGCAGGTGCGCCAGCGCACGATGCGTCCAAGCGCCAGCCACGCGTCTACGTCGCCAACAAGGACTGCCGCGGACATACGTTTCGCCCGGCCCGGATCACGCTCGCCTGCGGCGATGGGAACCTCTACGTGAGCGAAGTTCATTACTTCAACGGCCCTTCAGAAGGCTACGGATCAGAACATGCTGGCGCGTCGGTCACGATCCACGAGAACGACTGCAAGCCGGACTGCGCCGCGGGGAAGTTCATAGTCGAAAAGGGAGCGCTCACGCTCAGACGCATCGTTCGCTGCGCCGACGGGCTGCGGTATTACTCGCGCGCGTTGTACGCGTTCCCCGGCGGCGAGAACGAAGTCGACATCCAACCGTTCGAGCGCTGCTCGCCGGTACACCATGCACACGCCGCCTCCGTGAGAAGCACTCCCGATCTGCCTGCCGAACCACCACCGGCATCGCCGAGCGCGCGCGAACTGATCGCAGCTCGCTCCGTGCAGAGTGCCCTGAAGGCGGCGCGGCTGCCCAAAGGCGCCACTCGCCTCGGGAGAGTGCCGGCAGGGCAGGCAAAGCCGCTCGACTCGATCCGCACACCCTCGGCGTCGCTTGGCACCGAAGAACGCGCCAAACTCGTGGCGCGCAACTCGGTCTGGGCGACCTCCGCGCAGCCCAACAAGGTCTTTGCGTATGTCGCCGCGCATCTACCCGCCGGGGCGCGCAACGTGTCCTCCACTAGCGGCGACTCGTCGTTCACGCCGCCTCACGGCCACGAAACGCTGCCTGAGATCGAGAAGCGCGAATCGGTGAACTTCTGGGGCGAGGAATTCCAGCTGCCGAGGGGGAGCCCCGTGCTGCGGCTGCGCGCGCTCGGCGTCTACATCGCGCGCCGCGGCGCCGGCAGCTTCATCGTGCGGGTCACGGCCGCCGCCTCGTGGGAGCGCGTGCGTCCCAGCTACTCGCTGCTCGGCGCGAACGTCGGGACGGTCACGATCACGGTCACCGACCAACCCTCCCGCAAGGGTGAACCGCCGCCGGTGACGATCAGCAAGCCGACGCTCGTGCGAACGATCGTGCAGGACGTCAACGAACTGCCCGTCGAAGAATCCGCAGGTCGCGCCGTAAGCTGCCCCGAGCAGGGAATAGATGCACCCGCGCAACTTCTGTCGCTGAGCTTCAGCGAGGGAGAACACGGCCCGCTGCTCGCCACCTTCACCGACAACCCCAAGGCATGCGTCGCTAAACCGTCGATCGCGCTGCCCGGAGAGCCCACGGTCGCACTCTCCGAAGCAGAACTGCTCGCACACGAGATCGAACGGCTCAGCGCCATCCGCCTGCGCTGACCTCTGCAGTTGGCGCGCTCACGGAGCGCGTGCCCGCCACTGGCGCCACCGTCACGCCAGACGGATGGGCGGGCCTGGATGCCTCGGTCTGTTTCGCCCTGGAGCAGACCTTGAGTGAGATTGCGAGACGATGAAGTTGGTCGCCCCGGTTCACTCCCCTGTGCTCCCGCCTTCGAAGATGTGGCCGGGCGTCAGCGTCGTTCCCATCCTCAATCGAGAACATGAGATGACGCCGCCGCTCAGCGTGCTACGCTGTGCTACATGAGAACCGTCACGCACCGCGAGATGCGAAACCAGAGCGGCGAGATTCTGCGTGAGGTCGCCGATGGGGAGACGATCCAGGTCACCAATCACGGCCAGGTTACGGCGCTGATCGTCCCACCCGGCGCGGATACGCTCGCGGACCTCGTATCGCGAGGTCAGGTGCGAGTAGCGCGACAGCCGCCCTCTAGCTTGCGATCGGTCGACCGACGCAAGAGCAAGACCTCAAGCCAGGCGATCATTGCCAACGTCCGCGGGCGCTGGTGACGATCGCCTATCTCGACACGTCAGCCGCCATGAAGCTCGTCCTCGACGAGCCACAATCCGACGCGCTGACTGCGGAGCTGGCGGGGCGGGACGACCGGCGGCTGGTGTCCTCATGGTTGCTGCACACTGAGATGCACTGCGCTGCAGGGCGCCACCCTCAAGACGTCGGCCTCGACGCGGTGCGGGCTGTGCTCGACTCCGTGAACTTGATCGACATCACGCGCGGGGACCTGCTCGCAGCCGGCACCCACGCGCCACTGCGATCCAACGACGCCATCCACCTCGCCGTCGCACTCAGAGTCGGTGCCGATGAGATCGTCACCTACGACGGAGAGCTTGCTGAGCGGGCGAGCGCGGCCGGCTTGCCCGTGCTGTCACCAGACACCACTACCTCCCACCAGTAAACGACCCCGCCCAACGAGCCTGCTCAGCGGCGAAAGGCGACGTGGATAGTGGCGGCCTGCGGGTCCAGGTGGGCCTCCCGCTCGCAGTCAGTGATGCACTTGACACTCCAGCGGCTACGTCGAGTACGGATGGGCTGCTCGGCGCTCCACTCCCACGCTAGACGGCCCGCCCCCGGCACCGTATGATCGTCACAACGCTGCATCCCGCAACTCGGGAGGTCTCGAAGCGTGCGACTGCTGCTCAACATCATCTGGTTTGTACTGGCGGGCTTGTGGATCGCGATTGGGTATGCCATCGCCGCCCTAATCTGCTTCATCTTGATCATCACGATTCCGTTCGGCATCGCTTCGCTGCGCATCGCCATCTTCGCCCTCTGGCCGTTTGGCAAAACGGTAGTCAGACGGGCCGATGCCGGCGTGGCGTCGAGCATCGGCAACGTCCTCTGGCTTGTGCTTTGCGGCTGGTGGCTGGCGATCGCACACCTCGTGTCGGGGGTGCTGCTGTGCCTGACCATCGTCGGCATCCCACTCGGACTGGCCAACTTCAAGCTGATCCCGATCTCGCTCTTTCCGATGGGACGCGAAATCGTCAGCGTCGACCAGGCCCGCGCGCTCGGCGTCGAGCCGATGTTCTAACGGCTTGTCGCGGCGTTTTGAGCGCACCGGAGAAGGGCCATGCCGGGCTCCTCACAGCTCCCGCTCGTAGAAGAAGTTGAGCGGGCCATCCAACTTGCCTTCGCGGTTGCTAAACCCAAGGCTCTCGTACAGGGCGCGTGCGGCGATGTCACTCTCACCGGTGCCGAGGTCCATGTGATCCGCTCCGCGGCCGCGGGCGAGCTCGATCGCCGCCTGCATCAGCGCCCGACCGAGTCCGCAGCCCCGGCGTTGGGGCACCACGTAGAGCTCCGCCAAGTAGCACTCGAGCGCATCGCTCCAGATCGCCGGGCGGAAGCGCAGCACGGCGAGGCCGTCCGGGCCCGGCCCTCCCAGCAGCACCGTCGTCTGCCCTTCCGCGAGCAGCAGCCTCACCCGCTCGGCGAGCCGCCCCGGACCGGGCGTGAGCTCGCCGAACTCGGTGTTGAAGTCGTGCAGTAGCCCCCCAACGACCTCAGCGTCGGAGGGCTGCGCAATGCGGACGGAGCGATCGGGGGAGGCGGGGGACGTCAGCTGGTCTGGACGATGAAGAAGCTGTTGGCGTCCTGATCGCGGAAGAAAAACATTGGCGGCACCGGATTGCCCATCCGCATGACCTTCGCGTCAACGTCGACGCCACGTGCCCGCAGGTTGGCGTGGTCGGCATCGATGTCGCCGGTGCTGAACGCCACGCGGGTGGCGATACCGGTCGATTCTCCCTCGCGCGGAGGCATCAGTGCGAGCGTCGTCGCCCCGCCGGGCGGCGCCACTTCGACCCAGCGGTCGCCCTTGCCAAATGGGGTGTCGGCGCGCTTCTCAAAGCCGAGCTTGTCGAGGTAGAACTCGAGCGCCCGATCCTGATCGCTCACTGGGACGATCACCGTCCCGATCTGGTTGATGCTGGTGCTGACGCCGGTGTCGGACATCTTCAAACCTCCTATTCGGGTGCCTTAACAGCGTACGCCTCAATTGGGTTGAGCGGCTGCTATCTGTACGACGGTGACCTCGCAGACCCACCCAGCGAACGAACAGTACGGCGACCGCGAGCGCTGGCTGGCGCTGTATGTGCTGTGCGCCGGGGTATTGATGATCGTGCTGGACGCGACGATCGTCAACGTGGCGCTGCCCTCGATCCAACACGACCTCGGCTTCACGCAATCGGCGCTGGCGTGGGTGATCAACGCCTACCTGATCTCGTTCGGCGGCTTGCTGCTGCTGGCGGGGCGCCTCGGCGACCTAATCTCGCGCCGGGGGGTGTTCCTGTGCGGCCTTGCGATCTTCACAGCGGCGTCGCTGGCGTGCGGGTTGGCGCAGAGCCAGACGATGCTGGTGGCAGCGCGCTTCGTGCAGGGCGCCGGCGGCGCGATGACCTCGGCGGTGGGGCTGGGGATGATCGTGACGATGTTCACCAAGCCCCACGAGCAGGCGAAGGCGATCGGGGTGTACGCGTTCGTCGCCTCCGCCGGCGGTTCGATTGGCCTGCTGGCGGGCGGGCTGATTACGCAGGCGCTCGACTGGCACTGGATCTTCTTCGTCAACGTGCCGATCGGGATCGCCACAGCGGCGATCGCGCGGCGGCTGCTGCCCGCCGATAAGGGAATCGGTTTTCGCGCCGGAGCCGATATCCCCGGCGCGGCGCTAATTACCGGCGCGCTGATGCTGGGCGTCTACACAATCGTCAAGCCCGCCGCGGAACACGGTTGGGGCGCCGCGCGGACACTCGAGCTCGGCGGCGTGTCGCTGGCGCTGCTGGTGGCGTTTATCGGGCGCGAGGCGACCGCCCGTACGCCGCTGATCCCGCTACGGATCTTCCGTTCGCGCAACGTCAGTGGCGCCAACCTGATCCAGGCGCTGACGGTGGCGGGAATGTTCTCAGTGTTCTTCCTCGGCGCGCTCTATATGCAGAAGGTGCTCCACTACGACGCTTTGCAGATCGGGTTGGCGTTCCTGCCGACGACGCTCGTGATGGGAACGATGTCACTGCGCCTCTCCGAACCGTTGATCATGCGCTTCGGCGCGCGCCGCACGCTGCTGCCGGGGCTGGTGTTGATCGCGGTGGGCCTCGCTCTGTTCACGCGAGCGCCGGTGCACGGCAGCTACGCCCGCAACGTCCTGCCGACGATGATCCTGCTCGGCATCGGCGTCGGCGGCTCGTTCCCGGCGCTGATGAAGCTCGCGATGTCCGGCGCCACGCCCAGCGACGCCGGCCTTGCCTCAGGCCTGGTCAACACCACCGTGCAAGTCGGCGGCGCACTCGGCCTCGCGGTGGTGGCGACGCTCGCGGCAACGCGCACCAACCACCTGCTCGCACAGGGCGACTCGCACGCGAGTGCGCTCACTGGCGGCTACCAGCTGGCGTTCACGGTGGGGGCGGGGTTGATCCTCGCCGCGCTAGCGGTTGCCCTCACCGTGCTGGTCCCCGATCGCGCGGCCGCCGTTGGGCACAAGTCAACCGAGCCCGCAGCCGGCAACGAGCGGGCCGACGGCGAGCCCGCATACTCAGAGGCGTCGTAGGCGCTTCATCCTTCGCGGCCACGCAGGGCGGCGGTGCGGCGAAACATCTCAGCGGCCCAAAGCGCGGCGCGGCGCATCCCCAGAAACACGCGGTGGGCGAGGAGCATCCGGGCGTGCACGCCTACCCAGCTAGCTGTCCGCCCACCGCAACTACTGCTATGTCGCCGTGTCGTAGCGCCCAGGTTGTTTGCCGCATCGCAACAGCCAGCCATGCCTAAAGACCCCAGGAGGCCCATAGTGCTACCCAATTCCTTGCGCCACGCCGCGAGGCTCGCCGGAGCGCTCTCGCTGCTCGCCCTGGCGGGCCCCATCGCTTCGGCGAGTGCCGTAGTCGAAACCTCGCAGATCACCTCTCCCGCCAGCCCGACGTACGCGTTCTCTGACGAAACCGTACCGTCGCCGCCCCCCGCTTTTACGGTCGAAGGCACGACGACTATCAGCGGGAAGATCGCGCTGCGCTGCTACTACGGAGCGGCCTTCGACAACTACGTAACCGTCGCCAACGAACTGACACCGCGCGGGGGCTCTTTCTCGGTGACCGTCCAGGCGAACTCGTTGCGCTCCGGACCGTGCGTGCTGCGCGCCGTGCCGTTTTCCGACAATGAAGCCCACCCGCCGGGGACAGCGGCCGAAGAATCGACGGACCCCTACAAAGGGCCTCGGATCGTCGGGTCGCGCTTCAAGCTGTTCAAGGAAAACGGCACCACCTACGACTACGAAATGGAACCCAGCACACTGGGGTCTTACCTCGACATCGAGTCCGTGGGCGACTGTGGGCTGGCTTTTTCCAGCCTGCTGGCGCCGGAAACGCTCGCCGAGCAGGGTCTGTTCGACTGCAACGCGGCGCTCTACCTGGAAGATGCTCCAGAATCGGGCTCCTCGAGTCGCTCGGAGTTGCAAATCGACGGCGCCAACGCCTACGGTCCGGCGACAGCACAATACGTCAACAAAGAGATCAACGATGAATTGGAAGTCAAAAAAGTACCCACGGTGACGATCCCGGGCGCCCCGCAGATCGCGGTGACCCAGACCTTCGATCCCGTGACGCGCTCGGCGACGATCCACGAGGTGGACCCGATCGTCAAGTGCGCCCCGGAAACGGTCTTCCCGCCCACCGCGAGAAGCTGCACGAGCTTCGTCGCCACCGGCGTGCAGCTCGAACGGACCTGGCAGACAAGCAACGGCGACCAGGTGGCGTGGCTGACCGACACGTGGCACTCGACCGACGGTGCGGCTCACTCGTTGAACGCGCTCTACGACCAGGAGACCGTCAATGCGGAGAAAGTGGGTGGCGCCTATGAGTTTCCGGGCACCAGCTCGTTCTCGACCGTCGCCAAAGGACAGACGGTGACGCTGCCGTCGGGCGCAGGCAGGATCTACTACAAGCAGGATGCCGCAACGCCCAACGTCGGCGACGGTCTGCATCCCCAGGGAGCGATCATCTACGACAGCCCACCAAACAACGGTCCGATTTCGGTGTATCGCAGCACGGAAGCAAGCGAATTTTTCAACGGCTTCGAGATGCCCTACGAGCGCACGATCCCAGTGGGTGGCTCCTCCACCCTGCGGATGGCCTTCGTCCAGGCCTACAAGCTCTCCGAAGTGGAATCGCTGGCGGAAGCCGTGACGGCGAGCTACTCGCCGGCGCTGAGCATCGCCTCGCCCGCCAACGGGGCGACGGTGACCTCGCCGAGCGTCACTGTGTCGGGCACGGCGGCGGACACGGGAGCGTTGACATCGCTCACCGTCAATGGTCAGGCCGTGAGCGTGGGGTCTGGGGGCGCGTGGTCGACGAGCGTGGCGTTGAGCGTGGGAGCGAACACAATTACCGCAGTAGCCACCGATCAGGCCGGTCTGACGACCTCCAAGGCGGTCAGCGTGACCTATGCCCCGCCGGTGGCGCACGCCTCGCAGGTGGGCTCCGTCAAGGGAGCCAACGGCAAGGTGAGCTTTACGATCGCCTGCAAGGGAACGGCGGGCACGAGTTGCGAGATCGAATCGATGCTGACCACCGTCGAGCGGACTCGCAACGGCAAGCCGGTGGCGGTGGCCGCGAGGCACCACCGCAAGATCCGCATGGCCAAGGTGACCGTCGGCTCCTCCAAGCTGACGATCCCAGCCGGCCAGAAGGTGACAATCACGATCGTGCTCAACGCTACGGGCAGCCGCCTACTGGCCCGCTTCGGCAGGTTGCCGGTGCACCTGAGCGTAGTGCTGGTGAGTGCAGGACATCGCTCGACAGTGATCGCACAGAACCTCACGGTCAAACCTCATCCCAAAGCGAAGCGACGCCATCACCACCACCGCCACTAGGACCTAGGACCTCTCGCTTTTTCGGTAAAAGTCGACCAAAGTGGCTGAGCAGCATCACCACCACCATTGAGCGCACGTGGGTGCGGCGGCTGGTTCCGCCGCACCCACACTCCTGTCACTTACGCTGAGCGTGCGTCGGCGCTAGGAGATACCCTGCCCGCGCATCGCCGCCTCGACATCGGCGGCGTCGTGTTCCATGCCGTATTCGTTGGGATGCACGGAGAAGGCGTCCGATTCGGGCAGCACCGGTTCCACCCAGCGCGTCGGCAGCGACTTGCAGGCGTCGTGGCCGATACTGGGGGTGTAGGTGTCGACGTAGGTGTCGCCGTTGGCGGCCGCCTCGCGGCTGAGCATCGCGTTGAGGTCCTTCTCGACACCGTTCAGGTACGCCACATCACCTGTCGAGAGCGGTACCTGCGGGTAGCATTTGCCGCTCTGCGGGAGGATGTCGGGATAGCCGACCACGAACACCTTCGCGACGGGCGAGCGTTCGTGGATCTCGTGCAGCGCGCTGCCCACCACTGGGCCGTCCGCTTCGATCTCTTCGGCCAGTTTGTTGCCGTATGTGTCTTTGCAGAGGTTCACCAGGCCCAGCGTCACGAAGTCCTCGGCGCCGCAGGTTGCGAGCGTTCCCACGAACAGGTTGTTGTCGTTGCCGCCGATCCCCACCGACACGACGCCAGTGGAGGCGCTGAGCGCGTTCTCCTGCGGCGGCTGGTCGCCATACTGCGCGGTGGTAGTCAGATTTTCGGTGGTGGCGCCCGAGCAGCTCACGTCGGTCAACGACAGCGCGAGCGCTGACGCGGTGAGGTGGGGGTAGTTGCGCGCCGACTGCAAACATTCCAGCGGAGCCCCCGACGCGAATGGCAAGATGAACGGCCCGGAGACGTAGGAGTCGCCGAGCGACACATACGAGGTGGATGCCGTCGCGAGCGAGGGCACCGCCGCGAGCGCCAGCGCCGCGAATACGAGTAGCGCCGCGGAGAGGCCGGCGATCCGTCGCGGTCGCGGGTCGGTGGGGCCGCACACGCGAGCGGAGGGCACGGGTAGGTGGGACATGATGGTTGGCTCCCTTCCTATCGTTGATCGATCAACAGAAATCGATCGGCTGGTCGAACCTAATAGCCGATTGGGCGAGTGCTACCCAAAGGCGCCCCAACCCACACGCGCGTTTCCATCTCGACAACATCCCGTCCGGCGAGCGGCCGACGCCGCGGCGTTCCGACGCTCGCCGATGCGGAGCGCCCGAGGAAGGGTCGAGCGAGCCGGCTAGAAGAGCTGTTGGTAGATCAAAAAGATGTTCAGCGCCGTGATCAGCCCCGCCAGCGCAAACGCGATGGCGGTGGTGGCGCGCCGGTTGACGTGCACCCCCATCACCTCGCGATTGGAGGTGAGCATCACTAGCGGGATCAGCGCGAAGGGGATGCCGAAGGAGAGCACCACCTGGCTGAACACCAACACCTGCGTTGGGCCGAGGCCGACCGCGAGCACGACGATCGCGGGCGCCATCGTCACGAGGCGGCGCGCCACCAGGGGGATGTTGAGGCCGACGAAGCCCTTCATCACGATCTGCCCGGCGTAGGTACCCACCGAGGAGGAGGAGGCGCCGGAGGCGAGCAGCGCCACCGAGAAGGCGAGCGCGGCACTACCGCCGACGCGCTGCAGCAGCACCGTGTGGGCCTGGGCGATCGAGCTCACGTCGCTGAGCCCACCGTGGTGCAAGAGCTTGGCGGCGACCGCCAGCATCGCCATGTTGACGATCCCCGCCAGCCCCAGCGCGACGATCACGTCGAGGCGCTCGAAGCGCAGCACGCGCCCGCGCTCACGATCGTTGCGTACGGGAGTGCGCCCGTTGGTGAGGGCGGAGTGGAGGTAGATCACGTGCGGCATCACGGTGGCGCCGATGATCCCCACCGCAAGGTAGAGGCTGTCGCTGCCCGCGAAGTGTGGCACCAGCCCGTGCAGCGACTCCCGCGCGGAGGGACCAATGTGCAACGACTCATAGAGGAAGCCAAGAAAGATCACTCCGAGCAGCGATGTGATCGCCAGCTCGAAGCGGCGGTAGCCGCGACTCTGCAGGCCAAGGATCAGGAAGGCGATCACGCCCGTCATCAAACCGGCGGTGAACAGCGGCACGCCGAACAGCAGGTTGAGTCCCAGCGCGGCGCCGACAAACTCGGCGAGGTCGGTGGCCATCGCCATCGCCTCCGCCTGCACCCACATCCCCCACGCCATCGCCCGGGGGTAGCGCGCGCGGAACAGCTCGGGGAGGTTGTGGTCGGTGATGATCCCGAGCTTCGCCGAGAGGTACTGGATCAACATCGCCATCACGTTGGCGACCAGCACCACCCACAGCAGCAGGTAGCCGAACTGCGCCCCGCCTTGGATGTTGGTGGCGAAGTTGCCGGGGTCCACGTAAGCGACGGCGGCGACAAACGAGGGGCCGAGCATCGCCAGCGTGGCGCGCACGCGCCCGCGCGCCAGCAGCCGGTCGAGCGCGCTCGGGCCTAGTTCGAGCGCCGCGGGGGTCGCCTGAGCGGCCGGCTGCGCGCTCACGCCGCCCCCTCATGGTCGGGGTCGAGCTGCACGCGCATCGCCCGCGCGAGCTCGCCGCCGATCGGATGCTCGCGCCCCCCGTCGAAGCTCACGAACAGCGGCCCCCCGAAGGGCTGGCGGTCGCGCACCTCGAAACGCTCGCCGGGGGAGATGCCACGCTCAGAGAGGTAGCGGAGCATCTCCGGGTCGGAGTCCGACACGCGCACGAACACCCCTTCCGCGCCGGCCTGCAGACTCTCCAGGCTGCATGTCTCGGGCTCGCGCAGTTGCAGGTCGGCGCTCGGGATCGGGTCGCCGTGGGGGTCGAGCTTGGGGTCGCCGAGCTTTGCGGCAATCAGCTGCTCGAGCTCCTCGGAGAGCACGTGCTCGAGCACCTCCGCCTCGGCGTGCACTCGGTCCCACGGCATCTGCAAGGTCTCCGCGAGGAACAGCTCCAGCAGGCGATGGTGGCGGATCACCTCGAGCGCCACGCGGCGGCCTTGCTCGGTGAGGCGTACCCCGCGGTAGGGCACATGTGTCACCAGCCCCAGCTCCTCCAGCTTGCGCAACATCGCCGACACCGACCCCGGCGTGATCTCCAAGCGCTCGGCCAGCGCGTTGGTGGAGACGGCCTCTTCGCCACGTGACTCCAGCGTGTAAATCGCCTTGCAGTAGTCCTCCACCGCGGAGGACCGGGCCATCTCTCGTGTCGCCATGAAACTTATGTTATGGCATGCCAAGTTTTTCGTCAAGGCCCGTCCAGATACTTTGTTGGGAACGCCCGAACGAGGGGCGCGGTGGGGTCGATGGAAGGCCGGCCATGCCAGCGGACGGCGTCAAGCACCCGCTTTTAGGAAAGATGCACGCAGTGAACCGCGATTACGAGTTGCAGACCCACCGGGTGGAGGACCGCCACTGGTGGTATCGCGGACGCCGCCGCGTGCTCCAACGCGTGCTCGAACGCGTCGGCCTGCCAGCGCCCACGCGTACCCTCGACGCGGGTTGCGGCAGCGGCCGCAACATGGTCGAGCTCGCGCGCCACGGCGAGGTCACAGGTGTGGAGATCTCGCCTACCAGTGTCGCGGTCGCCCGCAGCCGTGGCGTCGGCGAGGTGATCGAGGGCTCCGTCACCGAGATGCCGTTCGCCGCCGACTCGTTCGACCTCGCGGTGTGCCTCGACGTGATCGAGCACCTCTCCGATGACGGCGCCGCGCTACGCGAGCTACGCCGCGTGCTGGCACCCGGTGGCGCGCTGGTCGTGACAGTACCCGCCTACCAGTGGCTGTGGAGCGCGCACGACGAGATCAACCACCACTGCCGCCGCTACAGTCGCACCTCCCTACGGCGGGCCGCGCGCGAGGCCGGCTGGGAGTGCACATATGCCACGCACTTCAATGCACTGCTGTTGCCGGTCGCGATCGGGCTGCGTGCGCTTGAGCGCCTGCACCGCGGCACCACCGAATCGAGCCTCGACCTGTGGGTACCGCCCACACCGCTCAACTGGCTGCTGCAGCAGCCGCTCAACCTCGAGGCCGCCGCGATCGGACGAGGCGGCCACATCCCCGTCGGGCTGTCGCTGCTGGCGGTACTGCGGTAATGGCACTGCGGGCGGCGGCGGGACAAGGAGGTCCCGCCCCCACCAGAGTGTTCTTCGCGATGCGGCGCGCGGACGCTCCCTAAGCCCTACCCCGCGGGATCCGCGGCCGGATCCATCCGAAAGGTCCAAGCGCGGTTGACGACGAACGTGCTGACCGTGACCACGGCGGTAGCGCACACCTGGGCCAGGAGCTCGTCCAGGTGCGCATCGTGCACCAGCAGGTACAGCAAGACCTCGTCGATGCCCAGGCCGCAGGTCTGCACTATCCCCCAGCGCACCGGCGTCAGCGAGTCGCCGACGTGCTCGCGGAACGTCCACCGCCGGTTCCACAGGAAGCCATTGGTGGCGCCTGCCACGAAACCGATCGCCGACGCCGCCAGGTACCAAACCCCGAATACCTTCAGCAGCACCGTGTACACGACAAGCGTGAGCAACGTGTTGGAGATCCCGACGATCCCGAACTTCACGAACTGCGCGACGATCGGCGCCTTGAGCTTCGCCTTAGGGCCATCCACTACGTTGGCCGCGTCCACTACTCTTCGCATGTCTGCAACTTAACGCAGCTTGTCAAGCTCGATGTCCACCTCCTCTCCCCGCAGCCCCACCCTCCTCAGCGTCGTCGCTCCCGTCTACAACGAGGAGGAGCTGGTTGAGCGCTTCGTGCGCCGCGCCTGCGCTGCCGTGGCTGACTACACCTTCGAGCTGCTGCTCGTCAACGACGGCTCCAGCGACGCGACCCCCGAGTTGCTCGACCGGATGGCCGCGGAGGATCCGCGCATCAGGGTGATCCACCTTTCGCGCAACTTTGGCCACCAGGCCGCGCTCACCGCCGGCCTGGAGCACGCGGTGGGTGATGTGGTGGCGATGATCGACGCCGACCTGCAGGACCCTCCCGAGCTGATCCCCACGATGGTTGCCCGTTGGGAAGCCGGCGCCGACGTGGTTTACGCGGTGCGTAAGGAGCGCGAAGGCGAGACTGCCTTCAAGCTCGCCACCGCCTCCTGGTTCTACAAGATCTTCGACAAGCTCGCCCAAGTCGACCTCGAGCCCAACTCCGGCGACTTCCGCCTGCTCGACCGCCGCGCGCTCGACGCATTGCTGACGATGACCGAGCGTTCGCGCTTCCTACGCGGCATGACCGTCTGGGTGGGCTTCACGCAAACGGCGGTTCCGTACGAGCGCGACGCCCGCCACGCCGGGGAGACGAAGTACACGCTGCGCAAGATGCTGCGCTTCTCGCTCGACGCGATCGCCTCCTTCTCCCATGTGCCTTTGCAGCTGGCCACCTACGTCGGGCTGTTCTCCGCCGGCCTCGCCTTCTTTGCGATCCCCGTCGTGATCGGTTTGCACTTCGCCGGCTCCTACCTGCCGGGCTTCGGCTCGCTGACGATCGCGATTCTTTTGCTGGGGGGCATCCAGTTGATCGCGCTCGGCGTGATCGGCGAGTACGTCGGGCGTATCTACGACGAGGTCAAGCACCGTCCCCTTTACATCGTGCGCGACGAGCGCAACCGCCCCACCGGAGCCAACGGACCGCTCGCCCCGATCGCCCGCGCGGGACTGCCCGTGCAGGTCGGCGAGCGCATCAGCTGAGTCGTGAGCGACACCCAACCGCCGGCTGAGCCCACTGGAGGCCCTTTGAGCATGGAGCACCGCCAAGAGCGCATCCGCCTCGAGACCGCCCGCCACCGCATCGAAGGACTTCTCACGCTCGCCCGCGACGGCTACCGCAGCCGCATCTCGGATGTGCTCAACGCCTCCGAGCGCGACTTCCTAACGCTCACCGAGGTCACGGTCCAGCCGCTCGACGGTGGCCCCTCCGAGGACCACCCGTTTCTCGCGGTCGCCCGCCGTCACATCGTGTTCGCCGTGAGCTCTCCTGAGGAAGATGGCGATGGCAACTGACCTACTGACGCAGATCCATGCCGAACTCGGGCAGCGCATGGCCGAGCTGCGCCCGCTGTTAGACGAGTACGAACGCCTGCTCGCGGCGGCTGACACACTCGACGCGATGGAGTCCGAGCCAGTTGCGACCGAGCCAGTTGCGAGCTACGCGCCCGAAACCCCCGCACCAGCGATCCCCGCCACCATCGAGCCGATTGAGTACGACTACCAGCCCGAACCCAAGCGCAAGCCGGCCGCGTCGAGCGATGTCAAGCAGGCAATCCTCGCGGCGCTGGAACACGGCTCCCATACGGTGAGCGAGCTCGTGATGGTTACGGCGATGGGCCCCTCGGAGATTCGCGCCAACCTCAGCCGGCTGGCGCGGCAGCGGAAGGTCACGCGGGTCAAACGCCAGGGCGACGGCAAGAGCGCCTACTCGCTGCCCGCCTCCGCCGCGCACGCCTGAGGCGCTCGCGCCGGCCACACCGGCCGCCGTATATTGGACTCGATGGCCTCCCCACCATCCTTGGCGATCACGCTGCTCCCCGGTGCGCGGGAGCTGCTGGCGTTCCACGCACAGGAGCTGCCACAGCGCGACGATCTGTGTGGGGCGTTCTGCGGGGCACTGGCGCTGCGTGCCGCGGGCCTCGAGCGCGTGCCGGCGCAACGCACCGCGGAACTGCTCGATGGGCTAGCCGCGGAGGCGCCGCCCGGGGAGCAGCCGATCGACCAGGATGCGGTAGCGCTGGCGGCGGGCAGCGTCGTCTCAGCGAAGCAAGACACGAGCAACCTGCCCCACGGCGAACAGGGCAGGCGCGACTACCGACTGGCACCGCCGCTGGTCGAGGACGCAGCGCTGTCGGGCACCACTGCTACGGGCGTGGTGCAGGCGATCGAGCAGCTTTCAAGCGACGCACTGGCAGCGATCCCGTACGGCGGCCCATGGACGGCGGGCACGCTCGATTGTTTGTTTGAAACCGTGGCGGCGCTCGCGCGTCCGGTGACGTTGATCGCCAATCTCGCCACCCACCACCTGTGGGGCGGGAACGCGCGCCTCGATCAGCTGCTCGCCTACCTGTACGAGGGTGAGCAGAGCGGCCCCCCACCAGACTGGGACGTGGGGCACTTCGTCTGCGTGTTCGGCCGCGTGCAGGGCCCCCGCGGCATCCTCTACGGCGTGGCCGACACCTACCCGTCTTTGGGCCGCGGCGGGGTGCACGTGCAGCCCGCCGAACGGCTCGCCGCGGCGATCGAGCGACGAGACAAACCCGCCGGCGGCGTAGTGGTCGTAGTCGCCGCGGACGACGCCGCCCGGGTGCGCGCATGCGCGCTGGAACTGGGGCTGCGCGAGGGTGCGTGGGACAACGGGACGGTGACGGCAGGAACGCCCTCGTGAGCTCCACCGAGCTGGTGGCGCTGGTGTGCTGCGACCTCGGGGGGATTGTGCGCGGCCGCTCGCTGCTCTCGACCGAGCTCGAACAGACACTGCAAGCGGGCATCGGATGGGTGCCCGCCAACCACTCGCTGACGCCGCACGGACCGCTCGCCGAGCGCACTCCGTTTGACTCCACCGGCGACCTGCGTCTGCTGCCCGACCCAAGCACGCACGTGCGCGTGGAGGCGGAGTCAGTCGGTAGCGCGCTGCCGGACACCGGCGCCAACGCGCTGGAGCTGGTGCTGTGCGACATCGTCGCCACCGACGGGACGCCGTGGGAGTGCTGTCCACGTCGCTTCCTGCGCGAGGCGCTCGAAGAGCTCAAGCAGGAGCTCGGCGCGCGGCTGGTGGCGAGCTTTGAGCACGAGCTGCAGCTGCTGTGCGACCAGCCGCCGGCAGCGCCGTTCTCGCTGGAGGCACAGCGGCGCGCCGAACCGTTTGCGGCCGAGGCGATCGGCGCGCTGATTGAGGCACGGGTGCAGCCGGAGCGGATCTTCGCGGAGTTTGCTCCCCACCAGTTTGAGATCCCAGTGGAGGCAACTGAGGGCGTCGCGGCGGCCGATCGCAGTGTGGTGCTCAAGGAGGTCGTGCGCGAGGTCGCCCGCCGGCGGGGGCTACGCGCAACCTTCACACCGCTGGTCGAAACGGGGATGCCTGCCGGAGGCAGGCGTCCCCCGGCTTCGGCCGACCCGGGCACCGCCGGCAACGGCGTACACATCCACCTCCGCTTGATCGACGCCACGGGCGCTCCGCTGTTCTATGACGCGTCAGGCCCCGCCCACTTGAGCGAGCTGGGAGGTCGGTTTGCGGCGGGGATCCTGCGTCACGCGAGAGCGCTCACCGCATTGTGCGCCCCCAGCCCGGTGTCGGCCGCGCGCCTCACGCCCCACCGCTGGAGCGCGGGCGCGGTGTGCCTGGCGGATCGCAACCGCGAAGCGCTGTTGCGGATCCCGCCCCTGGTGGCGCTTGCCAGCGCCGATCCCTCTGCGCAGCTGCGTCTGGAGTACCGCGGCGCGGACGCCGCCGCCAACCCCTACCTGGCGCTCGGCGCGATCGTGCGCGCCGGCCTCGACGGTGTGCGCAAGGGCCTGCGGGCGCCGCCGATCCTCGACCGCGATCCCGCGTCTCTCGACGCAGCGGACGCCGAGCGCTTCGGTGTCGGGGCACTGCCGGGCTCATTGCAGGAGGCGCTGGGGGCGCTGGCCGAGGACGACGTTGTGCGCGGGTGGCTGGGGAGGACGCTGTACGAGGCGTATGTCGGCGTCAAGCAGGCGGAGCTGGACGCAGTCGCCAACCTCGACCTTGCCGAGGTGTGCGAGCGTTATGCCGCGATCTACTGAGTCGCTCCTGAGACTGCTGCTTGATGGCATCGAGCGCGAGCTGCCGCGCGCGGTGGAGCTACGCCATCGCCTGCACGAACGTCCGGAGCTGGCGCGCACCGAGCAGTGGACGGCCCAGGCGGTCACGCAGGAACTGCCGGTGAGGTGTGCAACCGTCGTGGGCACCGGTCGCATCGCGAGGGTGGGGCCGGACGAAGGCGCCCCGGTGGCAGTGCGCGCGGAGCTCGACGGCCTGCCAATCGAGGAGCGCACCGGCGCTCCGTTCAGCGCGGTGGAGGGCGCGATGCACGCCTGCGGACACGACGTGCACATGGCGGCACTGGTGGCGCTGACGCGCGCGGCTCACACACTCGGCGAGCGGCTGCCGGCACCTTTGCTTGCGGTGTTTCAGCCAAGCGAGGAGGCCTATCCCTCCGGCGCGCAGGAACTCGCGCAGGGGCCATCGGCGCAGACGGGAAGCGGCCCCTTGCCCGAGACGGGGAGCGGCCCCACCGCAGAGATGGGAAGCGGCCCCTTGCCCGAGACGGGGAGCGGCCCCACCGCAGAGATGGGAAGCGGCCCCACCGCAGAGATGGGGAGCGGCCCCACCGCAGAGATGGGAAGCGGCCCCACCGCAGCGACCGGACGCGGGCCATTGGCGGAGCTCGCGCCGGCGGCGATCGTCGCGGCGCACGTCCACCCCGAATTGCAGTGGGGCACGGTGGCGCTCGACGAGGGTGTCGTGAACGCCTCGTGCGACGCGGTGGAGATCGTTGTCGAAGGACAGCCGACGCACGGCGCCTACCCCCACCACGGCGCCGACCCGATCCTCGCGCTCGCTCAGATTGTGGTGGCGTTGCACGCGCAGGTGGGGCGGCGCGTGAATCCGTTGTATCCGGCGACGCTCACGGTTGGCGTGCTGGAGGGAGGGGAGGCGGAGAACGTGATCCCCGGCCACGCTCGCGCAAGGGCGGCGCTGCGCGCCCATCGCCCTGCCGATCGGTTGGCATTGCGCGCGATGGTGCAGGCAACCGCAGCCGGGGTCGCGACCGCCCACGGCTGCTGCGCCCACGTGCAACTGACGGCCGGTGAGCCGGCGCTCGAGAACGACCCCGGCATCGTTGGGCGGGCGCGCGAGTTGCTGACCGACACAGGCTTCTCACAGGCCCCCGAGTGGCGCTCGTGCGGATCGGATGACTTCGCCTTCTTCGCCGCGCTCGCCCCGATCGCGATGGCGTTCGTCGGCCTCGACGGTGCCGAGGGCTTCGAGCGCCGACCGCTTCACCATCCCGAGCTGCTGGTGACCGACAGTGCGGTGGGGGCCGTCGCGCGAGCCCAAGCACTGCTCTACGTCGCGGCGCTCACACCAGCACCCGCCGCTTGAAGTTGCGCAGCCCCAAAGCGAGGAAGAACACACAGAACGCCACCAGTACGGGGTACACCACGTACAAAGGCATGTGCGACGCTTCGGTGAGTCCCGCGCGCATTCCCTCGGCGACGTAGATCAGGGGGTTGATCAGCACCAGCGTCTGCAGCCAGTGGAAGCCGCCGATCTTCACCGGCGCGAGCCGCGTCCACTGGTAGTAGGTACCACCGAGGAACGTCAGCGGCAGCACGACGAAGCCAAACATCAAACCGATGTTGCGCGGCTCGAAGGTGGTGCCGAGCACCAGTCCAAGCGAGGTCATCGCGACAGCGGCGAGTGGGATCAACGTCAGCACGATCGGCCAATGCACCGACAGGTGGGCATGCACCCCGGGGGCATGGATGAAGGCGGCGATCGGGAACACGATCACCGCGGCGATCACTCCCTGGACGGCGCCGGACAGCACCTTCGCGACCGCCACCAGCCAGATCGGGCAGGGCGCTTGCACGCGATCCTCAATCTCGCGGGTGTAGCCGAACTCGGTGGACATCTGCAAGGCGACCGCCTGGATGCCCTGAAACATGATCGAGATCGCCACCACGCCCGGCACCAGCACGGTGGCGAAGTGCGACTCGGCAACCACTCCATGGCCGCCGCCGACGCCCTGGCCGATCGACGGGAACACGTACAGGAACACAAACACCAGCAGGAACGGCTGGATCAAGGTGCGGGCGACGAATTCACCGACGTTCTTGCGCAGCACCACCAGGTCGCGCAGGATCAGCGCTCCCAGCGCGGTGCGCCCGGCGGCGAAGGTGGAGCGCGTCGGGGTGAGCGCGATCTGGGCGACGGGCTTGGGCGCGTCCACGGTGGCATCAGTGGTGGCGCTCATGCGCGCTTTCCCCTACCAACGCTGGCCGACGGGGCGAGCATCGTCGTCCGGGCAGCCGTCTCCTGCTCCCGCCCTGGGCGCTCCCAAGCGCTCATTCGCGCAGCTCCTTGCCGGTGAGGTTGATGAACACCGTTTCAAGCGTAGGTTCGGCGACTGACAGGTCCACCAACTCGAAGCCGCCTCGGTCGGCGGCAGCCACCACCCGGGGCACGATCCGCTCGGTGCCCTTGACGTGCAACTCGACGCCCCCGTCGACCACGCGGGCACGGGTGACGCCCTCAATCTCCCGCTCCAGATGCCCTGCGAACGCGCTGCCCTCGCCTGATGCCTTCACCGAGACGATCGTGTCGGCGCCCACCGACTGCTTCAGCGCCGCCGGCGTGTCGAGCGCGAGGATCTTGCCGTGATCCATGATCGCCACGCGGTCGCAAAGGTGGTCGGCCTCCTCCATGTAATGGGTCAGCAGCATGATCGTTTGGCCGGCGGCGTTTAGCTCGCCTAGGATCTCCCATAGCGCCAAACGGCTCTGGGGGTCGAGGCCGGAGGTGGGCTCATCCATGAACAGCACCGCCGGCCGGTGGAAGATCGCGCGCGCGACCATCAAACGCTGGGCCATGCCGCCCGAGAGCGCGAACACCGACGCCTTCGCCCAGCGAGCGAGGTGAAACTGCTCGAGCAGCTGGTCGGAAATGCGCCGTGACTGCGCCGCGCCAAACCCGAACAAGCGGCCGTGAAAGTAGAGGTTCTCCCACACCGTCAACTGGCGGTCGAGCGTGTTCTGCTGTGACACCACACCGATCAGTTGCTTGGCGAGCGCCGGGTTGGCAACCACATCGACCGCACCGACGCGAGCGTTGCCCGAGGTGGGGATCACGCGCGTCGTGAGCATCCCCGCGGTGGTGGTCTTGCCGGCGCCGTTGGGCCCCAGCAGGCCAAAGATCTCACCAGGGCGGATCTCGAGGTCGAGGCCATCGACCGCCGCGAAGTCGGCATCTGCGTACACCTTGGTGAGACCGGCGGTGCGGATGACGGCCGAGTCCGCAGCGTGGATGGACATCGACAAAACCCTATCCAACCTGTTACTCAGCGCGAGGCGGCGCCCATAAGTGGCCCCGCCCCTGGATTCCCGTCGAGCGCCCCTGGCCGGTGCACCACCAGCCTCAAGGGGCCTCCCCTGCTAGGTTGCACACAGCGTCCGACACCCCGTCGGCCGCGAGGCAGCTCGCTTGAGGTCCCGCACACAGCGGTTTCGGGTCAGCCACAGCCTCCCGAATTCGTTCGCGGCGCCGAGCGGCGCCCAAGGAGCACATATGCACAATCCCAATGAGTCCTTCGCCGATCTCGGCGTGTCCAATGCCGTCGTGACTGCGCTCGCGCGTCGCGGCGTGAGCGAACCGTTCGCCGTCCAGCGTCTCGTCGTCGCCGACGTGCTCGCCGGGCACGACGTGCTCGTCAAGTCGCCGACCGGTTCGGGCAAGACGCTTGCGTTCGGCATTCCCATGGCCGACCGCATCGACTCCGCCGGCCCTCGCCCGGCGGCGCTCGTGCTCGCACCCACTCGCGAGCTGGCCAGCCAGATCGTGCAGGAGATTTACGAGGTTGCCCATGCGCGCGCGCTGCGCGTCACCGCCGTCTACGGCGGGGTGGGCATCTCCAAGCAGGCGAGCGCCGCCGCGAGCTCGCACATCATCGTGGCAACTCCGGGCAGGTTGGAGGATCTGCTCGCGCGTCGCGCTTTTACGCTCGACGCAATCAAGCTGCTGGTGCTCGACGAGGCCGACCGGATGCTCGACATGGGCTTCCGTCCGGCGGTCGACCGGATCGTCGCGGCCTGCCCCGCAAAGCGCCAGACGCTGTTCTTCTCGGCGACTTTGGACGGCGCGGCGGGGAAGGTCGCGGCCCGCTATACCAGCCATCCGGTAGTCCACGAGCACGTCTCCTCGAAGTCGCAGGAGGATGGTGAGATCGAGCACCGCTTTGTCGCGGTGAACGGTGAGGATCGCGTCAGCGCGCTGGTGCGGGAGCTGGCGCGCGAGCGGGAGCTGGCACTTGTGTTCGTGCGCACCAAGCGCGGCGCCGACCGTCTGGTGAAACGGCTCTCCAGCAACGGTGTCAGCGCCACCGCGATTCACGGTAATAAGTCACAGCGCCAGCGTGAGCAGGCGCTCGCGCGCTTTCAGGCGGGCACGGTCGACACCCTGGTGGCGACCGACGTGGCAGCGCGAGGCATCGACGTCGACGGAGTCTCACACGTGATCAACTTCGACCCCCCCGGCGACCACGAGTCCTACGTCCACCGAGTCGGGCGCACCGGACGCGCGGGGCGCGCCGGGGTAGGCATCACCTTGGTGGCAGCGTCTGAGCGCGGGGAAGTGCGCCAACTGGCACACCGGCTGGGTCTGGCGCATGGGCTTGAGGGGAACGAGGATCGTCCACGAGCGACCGAGGGTCGCACCCGGGGAGCCGGGGGCGGGGGTCGCCACCGGAAGCGCAGGGCTGCAGCCTCCGCGCTTTAGAGTGTGCCGGCGATGGCAGGCGAAGGCACTCCGCTCACACAGCCGCAACGGCGCCGGCGCTATGGGTGGCTGTCGCCGGAGCGCGATGCGCAGGATCTACTACAAGCACTTCGGCGATCGCCGCAAGGAGCGCCAGCTGTTCTCCACTGGCGCTTTCTTCCTGACCTTCGCCACCGTGCGCGGGATCACGCACGCGATCCGCGCCGAACGGGGACCGTTCCGCAACATCACCCCAGGGGGGCGGCACATCCACCACATGACCTTTGGGATCACGGGCCTGCTGAGCGTGGGCTACCTGTGGATGCTGGAGATCGGCATCAAGGAGGAACGCCGCTCCTCCCGCGTGACGGCGGCCGTGTACGGCGCCGGCGCAGCGCTCACCCTCGACGAGTTCGCCCTGTGGCTGAACCTCGAAGACGACTACTGGACCAAGCAGGGCCGCGAGAGCATTGACGCCGTGGCGCTGTTCGGATCGCTGCTGACGATGAGCGTGCTCGGCAAGGGTTTCCTCTCAGAGCTGTTGCACGCGGGCAGGCACAAAGCCCCGCCACCGGCTTGAGCGAAGCCGATTGGCGGGGCTTTCCCGGAGCGGGAGCGACGGGACTCGAACCCGCGGCCTCCGGCGTGACAGGCCGGCGCTCTAACCAACTGAGCTACGCCCCCGGGTGAGGGCGTGGAGGACCTGTCCTCCACGCTACGGCGTAATGCCCACAGTATGCCAAGTAGCGCCGGAGAGGCGGATACGAGGTCTAAGCTGGCTAGCCAGCCAAGAATGTTGTAGGCTCCCCCCATGACCCTCGTCGGCCCGTCACCGCCGAAGCCGTTCAACCCGTTTGCGGTGATGGTGGACGACATCCGCAAAGAACGTGCGAGCACGGTGCCATACCCGCCAGGCGACACAAGCTTCAGCTTGGCGAGGACCCGCCGCTTCGCCAACGATCCGCTGCCGCTGTTGCTGGAGTGCTATGAGCGCTACGGGCAGGTGTTCACGATCAAAGTGCTGCACGGCAACATCGTGTTCATGTTGGGGCCGGCGGCCAACCATTACATGACGGTGTCGCACGCCCACAACTTCATCTGGCGCCAGTCGCACTTCCGCGACCTGATCGGGCTGCTCGGCGACGGGCTACTGACGATCGACGGCGACTTCCATCGCCGCTCACGTCAGATCATGCTGCCGGCGTTCCACCGCGAACGGATCGCGGCTTCGATCGGCGTGATGCAAGCGGAGACCGAGCGCGCGCTGGAGCAGCTGACGCCGGGAGGGCATATCGACCTCTACAGCTGGACGCGCCACCTGGCGATGCGGATCGCGATGCGAGCGCTGTTCGGGTTGGACCCCGACGGCGAGCCGGCGCAAGGAACCGACGCGGCGGCACTGTTTGAGCGGGCGCTGTCGTTTTACGCGACCGAATACACCGCCCGCTTTATGCGTGGCCCGTTGACACCGTATGCGCGCCTGCAAAGCGCGGCGAAAGCGCTCAACCGGGTGATCTACGCCGAGATCAACCGCCGCCGTGCGACAGGGGCGCGTGGCGAGGACGTGCTGAGCCTGCTGCTGGACGCCCACGATGAGGACGGCACGGCGCTGAGCGACCGCCAGGTGCGCGACGAGGTGATGACGCTGCTGTTTGCCGGCCACGACACGACGACCTCGACGGTGTCGTTCATGTTTTACGAGCTGGCGCGTCATCCCGAGATCGCCGATCGCCTGGTGGCCGAGCAGCATGAGCAACTGCGCGGCCAGCCGCCGCGCGCAGAGCAGCTGATGGGCGGCGAGCTGAAGCAGCTGGAGATGGTGTTGGAGGAGACGCTACGCAAGTACCCGCCCGCCTGGATCGGCCCGCGCCGCTCGGTGGCGCCATTTGAGTTTGAAGGCGTGCGTGTGCCGGAGAACGCCTACGTGAACTACTGCTCGTGGGCCTCCCACCACCTCCCCGACGTGTGGCGAAACCCAGAGCGCTTCGACCCCGAGCGCTTCGCGGGTGGGGCGCGCGAAGCGATCCCCAAGGGCGCCTACATCCCCTTCGGCGGCGGCTCGCGGACATGTATCGGGATGCGCTTCGGCCAACTGGAGGTGCGCACGATCGCGACGCTGATCCTCAGCCGCTTCCAGCTGGAGCTGCCACGGGACTTCGAGCTCGAGATCCGTCAAATGCCGACGATCAGCCCGCGTGAGGGCTTGCCGATGATGGTGCGCGAGCGCTCCCCGGCGCTGGCGGCCGCCGCGTAGACACTCCACCCCTCAGCGCAACCGCGCGACGATGCTCGCTTGATAAGCCGCTTCCCCTGACGAGGGCCCAGTTCCCGCGGCGGACGCGTTGGCGAGGGCGATCGACTGCACATACATATGTGGTACGGAGAGCAGCGTGATTTTTACGAGTCCCGCAAACGGGATGCCCTGGGGCTGGGCGACCAGCTTGCCTTCGACGGCGCGGAGCTGCACCGGGACGGAGGTTGTCACCCCGAAGAGGTTGCCCTTGACGCGCATTTCGACCCCTTCGGAATTGCTGCCGAGCAGCGCGAAGCCGGTGCTACCTGGCAGCGAGGCGCGCAGGTCGGCTTCGGTGAGCGTCCCGTTCATGTCAAGCTGACTCCCGCGCTTGCGCAGAGTGGCATTGTTGAGCGTGAGCGAGCCGATGTGCACGCTGGCGGCGTGCAGGTCGATCCGCTGCACCCCGCGCGCCTTCCACAACAGCTGGTTGATCTGGGCGGGGCTCATGCTGATGTCGGCGGCGCTCATCGTCGCCGATTGCGCTTCGCCCCACAACAGCTCGATCGCGGGGAACGCGCTGATGCTGGCGCTGCGCACAGTCCCATAGCGCGCCAATTCGCTGCGCATCCGCTGCGCGGCGATCCGGGGAAGCAGCAGTTGCAAGAGCACGAGCAGCACCACGATCCCACCGGCAATCCGAGCGACCCAGCGAGGCCCTTTCCCCATGCCTACAGCTTTGCAGAACAAGATATTTGGAGTAGGCGCCCCACAAGGGGGCGCTGGGGAGGGGTACGTAGCTCAGCTAGAGCGCTGCTGAGAGGCGGTGGCCCGCGCGGCGCCGCGCGCGTGGGCGGTATCGTGTGGCCCGGCCACGGAGCCAAAACCTGGACCGCGAGAGCGCTAGCCTTGTGGTCCCGGTGGACCCAAACCGGGGGCGCGTAGCTCAGTTGGCTAGAGCACCTCGTTTACACCGAGGGGGTCGCCCGTTCGAGTCGGGCCGCGCCCATCACCTACCCATTCCACCTCCGCCCCGTGAAAGATCCTCTTCCCGTTAGCGACTCGCCTGTCCGCGTCGCCGTAGTCGGTGCCGGCCCCGCCGGCTTCTACGCCGCCGGCCACCTGCTGAAGGACTCGGCCGGGCGGATCGAGGTGGACATGCTCGAGCGGCTGCCGACGCCGTGGGGGCTGGTGCGCTCGGGCGTGGCGCCCGACCACCCCAAGATCAAGTCGGTGACGCGTATCTATGAGAAAACCGCGGCGCTCCCCCGCTTCCGCTACTTCGGCAACGTCGAGCTCGGCGCGCACGTCGGGCGGGAGGAGCTGTTGGCGCACTACCACGCGATCGTCTACGCCACCGGGTCGCCGGCCGATCGGCCGCTGGGGATCCCCGGCGAGGAGCTGCCCGGAAGTTGGGCGGCGACCGATTTCGTCGGCTGGTACAACGGCCACCCCGACCACCCCGACCTCGAGTTCGAGCTCGACTGCGAGCGCGCCGTCGTGATCGGCAACGGCAACGTCGCGCTCGATGTGGCGCGGATGCTGGTGCTCTCCCACGAGGAGCTCTCTCGCACCGACATTGCCGACCATGCACTCCGGGCGCTCGAGGGCAGCACCGTGCGCGAGGTGGTGGTGATCGGTCGCCGCGGGCCCGCGCAGGCGGCGTTTACCAACCCCGAGCTGATCGAGCTGGGGGAGCTGACCGGCGCCGACGTGATCGTTGATCCCCTGGAGCTGGAGCGGGCGCTCGCGGTGGCCGACCCGACGATGAGCAAGATCGCCGAGGGCAACGTGCGGATCCTGCGCGAGTTCGCCGCGCGAGCACCACGCGGCGAAGCGCGGCGGGTGGTGCTGCGCTTTTTGCTTTCCCCCGTCGAGTTGCTCCCCGACGCGCATGGGCGGGTGGGTGAGGTGCGGCTGGTGCGCAACGAGCTGGTGGCGACGCCCGACGGGCGCCTGAGCGCGCAAGCCGGCGAGCAGTCGGAGACGATCGCGGCAGGCTTGGTGATGCGTGCGATCGGCTACCGCGGCGTGCCCTTGCCGGGGGTGCCATTTGACGAGCGCTCCGGAGTCATCCACAACGAGCGCGGCCGCGTGCTTGGCCCCGCGGGACCACTGCCCGGGGAGTATGCGGTCGGCTGGATCAAGCGCGGCCCCACCGGGGTGATCGGCACCAATAAGAAGGATGCGCAGGAGACCGTCGACGCGATCTTTGAAGACCTCGCCGCCGAGCGTCTGCCCACGCCGCCTGCACCCGACCCGCAGGAGCTGTTGGCGACGTTGCGCTCGCGCCAGCCCGAGCTGATCACCTACGCCGGCTGGTCGGAGATCGATCGCCACGAGCGCTCCCAGGGCGAGCCCGACGGCCGCCCACGCGTAAAGCTCACCCGCATCGAGGAGATGCTGCGGGTGGCCGCCGCGCAGCAGCCTGAGGGCGAAGCGCCGGTGGCCGCCGCGCAGCAGCCCGAGAGCTGAAGCGCCGCTGGGCCGGTATCCGCACGGCCATCGTCGATTGGAACGGGCTCACGCCTCACGCCAGCCGCCTGCCCGCTTCGCCTCAGCAGCGGCTTGCCGGCTGGCTGAGCCATGGCCGGCCGGGGCTGTGCCGCCCAACCCAAGCCCGCGGGTCTTCGCCTCAGCAGCTGTTTTGCCGGCTGGCTGAGCCATGGCCGGCCGGGGCCGTGCCGCCAACCCAAGCCCGCGGGTTTGCCTAGAAAATGAGCATCGCCATCTATTTAGAACTCCGTTTAACGGGGCATATTCGCAAAAGTCAAATAAACATCTGTATGAACATTGTTTGGCTGAGGTGAAAAACGGGCGTATACAGAACGAAAATCCCACTAGCTCGGCTATTTGGACGAGCTCCAGTAGATTCGACCAAGGGAGCGATCTGCATGTTTTCCAAGCCCAATCGGGAGGCTCGGGTGCGCCTGTGCAACACCCAGCACCCTCTGCGCACGCGCCGTCACGGCCTCGCAGCGATGTCGGCGGTGGTGGTGGCGGTTCTCGCCGCATTGCCCACCGCCTCCGCATTCGCGAGCGGGCCCTCCCTGCCTGGCAACGGCGCAGGCACCGCCAAACGTCCGGCGCTGTCCGTACAGCAGCTGGTTTCGCCTGGCGAACTGCTGAGCGCAGGCCAATTGCAGAAGCTACTCGCCGCGCTGCCGCTCAACGACCTATCGGCCACCCAACTGGCGCACTGTCTGGCGACGTTCGAAGGCGTCAGCGTGCTCGCCGAGCTTAAGCTGGGACTGGGCAGCAACGAACAGCTCGGCACCAAAGGCCTGGAAGAAAGCCTGCGCAAAGCGATCGAACAGCTGAGCGCCGGCGCCAAGCTAGGTGAACTGGCGAACGCCGAAAGCCTCCTTCCCAAGTTTGAAGAAGCGCTGGAAGGCAAGCTCCAGCTACTCGGTTTGCCGCTTGGTGGACTGTCCATTCACGATCTGCTTGGACAGCTAGCAGGGGAACTTCCCGGCGGCGGCCTGACGAACCTCAAAGGCACGCTCAGCTCCCTCTCGCTCGAACAGCTCGTCGGCTCGCTGCTGAGCTCCGCCACCACCGAAAAAGCTCCACTCAAGGAAGAACTGCTCGCCAAGCTCTCTACGCTCGCCGGCGGGCTGTTTGGCGAGCTGGGCTCCGAAGGAACGCTCAAAGGCTTGCTCGGCGGCTCAGAACTATTGACCGGCGAATTTGCGCCGAAGAGCGTCAAGGAAGTCTCCGAACAGCTGAACACCACGCCCACGGCGGTCAGTGAAGCACTGGGGCAAAGCACCTCCGAACTGCCCGAAACCGCCACGATGCTCACGGCGCCTCTCACCAATGGCAAGCTCGTGGGAGTTGCCCCCGCGGTCAAAGGACTCGTCACCGGCCTGCTCGGCGATGCGACGGAAACACCGGAAGAAAAAGGCAAAGGCGGTGGCAGCGGTTCCGGCGAAGGCACAGGCGAAGGCGGCAAAGGCAGCGGGTCGGGCGAAGGGAAAGGCACGGGCGAAGGCAAGGGCACGGGCGGCAGCGGCGAAGGCAAGGGCGGCGGCGGCGGACCGGGCGGCACGGGCTCCGGTGGGTCGGGCGGCTCAACGACGCTCGTGCTCACACTGCCGGGATCCTCGTCGACAGCGGGTGCCGCCGCCACCAAACCAGCCACCACCGGCAAGGTCTCGATCGTCAGCCACCGAGTCCACGGGGCACTCGCCACGATCGTGCTGCGCGTACCGACGGCCGGCACCGCCACGATCACCGGCAAGGGAGTGCGCCGGGCCAGCAAGCAAGCAGCGAAAGCCGAGCTGCTGACGCTGCGGGTCGGCCTCTCGCGGGCCGCCGCCGCCTCGGTGCGCCACCACCACCGGCTGGCGGTGCGGCTGACAGCCTCATTCCACCCCACCGGAGGCTCGGGATCCTCGGCGAGCATCGGCGTCGTTTTCAGGTAGACCGGCATCTAGCAGGACGCAGCGTCCGGCCGGCCGCGCGCCACGCGGGGCCGGCCGCTGCGCGTTGATCCATCATTCCCATGGGCTACGGCACACGAGCCGTCAATGCGCGAAGATGCTCACCGCTCGCTCACGCATCTGCCAGACTGTTGCGCTGCGCGCCGTTAGCTCATCGGGCAGAGCGCCGGACTTTTAATCCGGTGGGGCGGGTTCGAGTCCCGCACGGCGCATTTCGGTCTAGGACGGGAAGATTCTCACGATCCTGAGTGCCTGTACGGCGCATATGGCCGGCCCAGCCGTACTGCACTCCCTCTCGATGTCCTCACGGTTCCGATCGAAGCGCTCAGCCTGCTCGGCCGCGAGCAGACTGCCGCCGGTGAGCAGGAACGCGCGCACGTTGAAACGGCGGATCGCCTCGATCTCAGCTGGCCGGTAGCGAAGCCGCCTGTCCTTGCTGAGTACAGGCAGCCCGCGCCGTCCGCACAGCTCGAGCCACTCGATATCCGGTACCTGCTCGTCGCGCTCACCATAGACCTCGTGATGGGTGCGCAACGTCCAACCGGCCAGGCGCAGAGCTCCCGGGACGCGATGACGGCCAAGGCTGCGATCGACGAAGAATTCAGGCGGCCGCCGGGAGCGCGACACGTAGGATGTCCTCGACATCCTTAGGAGGAACACCGAAGTCCTCGGCCACCTCGCCCAGCGGTTCGCCCGCACGCCATCGGTCGAACACATCCTCGACCCTGACCGCGCCGTGAATGAAGATAGGCTGGCCGAACGACCGCTCGGGATCGACGACGACAACGGGCTGGTCGGTGGCCGGGGAAACCAGACGCATGGCCCAGCCATCTCTCCCGTACTCGATCCGCTTGAGATAGTCCTCGATGACGGGGGCGAATACCCGCTGGCGCGAGACGACCTCGGTCAGGCCACCCAATTCGCGGTCGTCTTCGTTCTCGGCGTAGTCAAAGAGGATGACCGCGCCATCGGCATATAGACGCTCAGAGGCAAGTGCGTGATCGAGGCCAATCTCCTGCTGGATGATTCCGACTACTCGACGAATGTGCTGCAAACTGACTCCTGCTCGGCGGAACGCGGCGATGATCATCGCCTCCGCGAGACCCACGAAGGGCACCGTCGGGTAGCCACGCTCTGCGCGCATGCTGGTCACGATCGGCTCGCCGATAACCACCGGATGTCCCGACGGACGACGGACGTAGCCTTTCGCCCACGTAGCGAATGTGGAGGTGGGCACGCCGAGGAAACGAGCCGCCTCGGCGGTCGTATACAGGGGGATGTCGAAGCGTCCGTTGGTCGTGGTGCTCACCCGAGCCTACTTTCGTCCCACGATCGTAGACGCTGGCACAGTCGCACCCGCGCATCCTGTCCGGGTTGCCTGGCATGGGCTCTGAGATGGGCGGCGAAGGGGATCCGCGAGCCCGCACCGGCGAGCGACAGGTAGCTAGTGTCGCGCTGGTTTAATTTGTTTGCAGTTAGGGTAGGTGGTGGTCATGCCTATTCCTTCTGCAGTTGCAATCGAGTTGACTGACGAAGAGCGCGCCGTGTTGGAGGGCTGGACGCGGCGGCGTAAGAGCGCTCAGGCGCTGGCGTTGAGGGCACGTATCGTGCTGATGGCTTCGGAGGGCTTGTGGTCCAACGGCGAGATCGCCGAAGCGTTGGGGGTCTCGCGGCCGACGGTGACGAAGTGGCGTAACCGGTTCGCGCAGCGTCGGTTTGAGGGCCTTGCGGACGAGCCGCGGCCGGGGAAACCGCGGACGATCACAGATGAGCAGGTCGAGGCCGTCGTGACCAAGACGCTGGAGAGCACGCCGAAGAATGCGACGCACTGGTCTACCCGCTCGATGGCCCGGGAGATGGGGATGACCCCTGATGCGGTGATGCGGATCTGGCATGCGTTCGGGCTTGCGCCACACCGCCAGGAGACTTGGAAGCTCTCCAAGGACCCATTGTTCATCGAGAAGGTCCACGACATCTGTGGCCTGTACCTGAACCCACCCGAGCGCGCCGTCGTGCTCTGCGTGGACGAGAAGAGCCAAATCCAGGCTCTCGATCGCACCGCGCCGACGTTGCCGATGCTCCCAGGCACGCCAGAGCGCGCGACGCACGACTACGAGCGGCACGGCACTTCCAGCCTCTACGCGGCGCTGAACCTCAAGAGCGGAGAGGTAATCGGCTCGCTTCACCAACGCCACCGCGCCGTCGAGTTCCTGAAGTTCCTCAAGGCGATCGACCAGAACGTGCCTGCCCATCTCGATGTGCACCTCGTGCTCGACAACGCCTCCAGCCACAAGACCCCGAAGGTCCGACGCTGGCTCACTCAGCACCCACGGTTTCACCTGCACTTCACCCCGACCAGCAGCTCCTGGATCAACCTCGTCGAGCGGTGGTTCGGCGAGCTCACAACCAAGCTCCTGCGCCGCGGCGCACACCGATCCGTCCACGCGCTAAACACCGACATCCGCCGATGGATCGAGACCTGGAACGAAAACCCGCGCCCCTACGTCTGGACCAAGACCGCCGACCAGATCCTCAACACGATCAGCCGCTACTGCCAACGAATCAACCAAACGCGACACTAGATCGTCCCGTCGGACGAGTTCGAGTCCACGCGCTGCTGCTCAGCGCGCGCCGCATCGCGGATCCGCTGGGCGACTACGACGAGCGAGTTGCGCTCGCACTGAGCGCGTTGCTCCAGCTCGGGCAGGAGCGCGCGGATCGTGTCGCGGCTTTCGATCCTCCCCATGAGCCACACACGGCCGCTCTCCTCGCTGAGATCCCGACCGGGAAACTCGATCGCGTAGACCTCGTAGGTCGGAGTCTCGTTGGCCCTGTCAGCGATGCAGAGCCATGACACACGCCAGCGAGTGGTAAGCCAGCGACGCAAGGGGTTCTCCAGCCGCCACTTGAACCCGTAGTCCTCGCCGCCGGCACCAATCCGGCCGCCCGCTCCCCAATGCGCGTGGCGACGGTCACCACGCACGAATAACTCGACGTTCGCAAGCTCGTGCACCCCACGCGGCCGTGTCGGCGCACTGCGGATGGCTTCCACCGTGCAGGCATACCCGCGCCCGAACTCCAGCTCCCGATCCACCACCCCACGTGCCTCGTGCAGTTGGTCGCGGATGAACCGCTGCGCTCTTTCTGCGAGGACAAGCTCGCGCTCGCACTCCTCGAGCTCGGCCTGCAGGTCGCGTGCGGGCTCTGGCAACCACGCAGACACGATCCGTAGCGGACCTGACGAGCGCAACCGGCTTGCCAGTGCGAGCTCGAACCGCCCCCGCGCGTCTGGCGATCTCTCCTCGATCTCACCGACCACCTCGGCGCGCGTCCGTTCCAGCCTCCAGCGCTCGCGTTCGACAGCACGCAGGTCCTCGGTCACGCCCCGCTCGAAGTCCACGAAGCCGTCGAACCAGCTGCGCGTGTGCTGAAAGCGCACACCACCCGTCCACGGCGCGAACGCCGGTAAGTCCGCCAACGGCGGGCCGAACTTGGCTTCCTTGCGCTCCTGCTCCCGTCCGCGCTGGTAAGCCTCGTCGAGTTCTTTCTCAGACGCTTTCGACAAATCGTGACCTCGCACCTCGCAGCGCGTACCCTAACCCTCGTGGCCCGCGATGACACGCCTCGGCCGTCAGAGTTCGTCTATATCTCCGAGCGCAAGCTGCTCGCGCTCGCTCGCGCGCGTGGGATATCGACCGCCTGGTTCGAGCGACACCTCACGCTAGAGGGCAGCGGACGGCTCTCCCTCCCGCTCCCGGCCGGCACGGGCCTCTCCGCTCAGGCGACCGCCGGCGTCGAGCGCGTACAGCCAGACCAGCACGAGCAGGCAATCGAGCGGCTACTCGACAGAGTCGTTCGCGAGCTGGGCCGCGAAGGCGTCGCCGACCTGGACGCTGGGACCGGCGTGTTCACCGAGAGCAGTTGGTTTCGCTTTCACCGGCGCCTACGGTTTGGCGTGGCCAGCGGGGAATACGACCCTGACCCGCGTGCGCTCGTACTCGTGGACCGCGAAGCCGTCGAGGACTACAGTCTGGTTCCCGGCCTGCTGTCATGGCCACACCGCTCTACGTGCGCGTCCGACAGCTCCCCACAACTAACGGTGCGATCGAAGGCCGCAGGAGATCGCTGCGCAACCTGCTCCCTCGCATACGCTCAAGCTAGACCTGACTTTGCGCAGATCGCCTTTAGAGCTCTCCTCCGGGCTTGCCTTCCTACCGGCTCCATGAGATCCTCCAGCAGCAGGTCCGGGTTTTGACGTTGTCCCGCACGGCGCATCGCCCAAAGCCCTTTGTTGGAGCGGGTTTTGGGAGCCGCAGCCGTCGCGCGGCCCAACTTGGTACCCACTTGGTACCGAGAATGGGCCTTTGGTGGCCCGGCACCGTAATGGTCGCAGCGAGGGCGCGCCTACAGGGGGGCCGGCCTCAGGCGTGCTTTGGGGTCCGAGGCAATGTTTCGGTCATCATGTGGATCGTGACCGAAAACTTGGTGCCTGCCGCGAAGGCTATAGAGGAAGTGAAGCCAGCCATGCAGGCATTTCGCCGACGCGACGGGGATCCTCGGGCCTATTCAGGAGCTTTCGCTATGGGCGACAGATCTTATCCGGTACCGGCGAGCGCCGCACCAAGCGAAGCTCCTGATGCGCGCCGCAGAGAAGATCAAGGCCACCGGCCTCTCGACTTCGGCGGTGCCGGACAAGCTCTTACGCATCGCACTTGAAGACGGTGCGATGGAGGACGATCCGAGCCTACAGGAGAGGTGGGCCAATCTTCTCGCGAATGCCGCAACGAACCCCTCGCTGGTCCATCCGGCGTTCCCGCGCATGCTCAGTGAAATGGACTCGCGAGACGCGAGAATCCTCGACGCAGTGCACGTCGAGACGACAGCGCCGCAAGTGAGGTCGCAGCTAATCCCACGCATAAGCTCGGTAGACAATCCCGACTGGCCCGCACTCGAAAACCTCAGCCGGCTCGGGCTGATTCATTATGAGGCTCCAACCAGCACCGGCCGGGTATACATCACTCCGCTTGGCTCATTGTTCGTCCGCGCGTGCGAGGCACCCCGAGCGGCGGCGTAAGCTAGCGCCATGCGTGAGTTCATGCGTCATCAAGGCGCCAGCCGCATCTCTTGCAGTATTGCGCGTCGTCCGAGTTATCGGTCTCATCGCAGTGAGGGTTTGGACAAGATCGGCCGCCGCTGTCGAGGATCTTCTTGACGTCGTCGGCGTCATCGAACACATCGCGCACCTTCTTGGCAACCCAAACGAAGCTGTCCCAGATGAGCTTGGGGTGCAGCCCGCGCGGTTCTTGGGTTGATGGCTCGCCAGCCATTGTCGGGAACTATCGCAGAGCGGGGCTATGCGCGTGTCCCGATCAGCACACGCTTCCGCGCCGAACGTGAAGTGGACGCGATTTGCTGACCGCAGCCAGCGGGCCCTCAGCCGTTGTCGGGTGCCGAGGGCGCCGTTTGGGGGGGCGCCGTTTCGGCTGACGCCACCTCGCCGACGGTGCTGAGGGTTTCCTCAACGGCGGCTTTGATCTCTTTGTCGGGAGGACGCGCAGGCGCGCCCCAGTAGTCCTCCGCCAGTTTGCCCACAGCGCCGTGGGCGACTAGTTTGATCAGCTCCGGGTCAGCGTTCGGGAGCAGGGCTTCGGCTTCCACGGTCACTTTGTGACGCGTTTCCGGGGCAACTTCAACCTGTGTCCCACCGATGCCGAGTTTCAAGCGCTGGCCGGACGCCGCGCCGAACAGCAGCGCAAGCGCCAGGCCCACCAACAACAGGATCAGCGAGTCGCTTGCGAGCACGCCGTGACCGGGTGTGGTTGTGACCCGCGTTGCAGTCGGCTTCGTCCGCACTTCGGTCGAGGTGCGCTTGGTGGTGGTTTTCACGCTCGCCGATGGCTGCATGCTCGCGGCCGACTTACCTAAAGCCGGTTGCGACGCGGGCGCGGTGCTTGTGACCGCTTCGGTGGTCGTCGGTTCGATCACAGTGGTGACTGTTGTGCTCACCGGTTCTGTCGTGGTCTTGCTTTCCCCGGCCGTGTCTCCAAGGCCCAGCAGCAACGCCACCACAACGCCCAACAGCAGGCTTGCGCCCGCGAGCAGCCAGCGCTGGCGCTGGGACAGCCTTGCGCCCTGTTCTGGACTCTGTTCTAGGTTCGGTATCGGCGGCAAGATAGCTGTGGGGTGACTTGACCAGCGTTCGCAAGCCCCATCGGCCGGCCACCCGCCTGGTTAGAGGCGATGGCGATGGGCGCCGGGAAAATAGTGTACCAGCCATGCGGTACACTATTGGGATGCCGCCCGCAAAGTCCCGCATCCAGGTAACGATCGACAAGGATCTTGCTGGCGCTGTCGCGGAGTTCGGCAGCGGCAAGTCGAGGTCACGCGCGGTGCATGATCTGGCGCTGCGCGGTGCAGAGGCCATCCGAGCGGAGAAACAGCGACTGCAGGAGAGTCTCGATTTCTTGCAGCGACTGGATGCCGGTGAAGATGACCGCTTCGACTTCTCCGTGTCTGCTCGGCTTCATGCAGAACGCTAAGCGCTACGGCTCGGGCACGGCGCTCGTGTTCGACACCTCCGCGTGGAATCGCCGCACCCATCCGACAGTGCTGCCTCACTGGGCGACAACCCGGGATGGCGGACTGCTGGCCGTCTGCCCGATCGTCGCATTAGAGCTGCTCGCGGCCGCACGCGACGAGTCAGCTTTCCAAGCCCTCGATCAAGCGCTCAGCGCACTCCCCGGCGCCCCGGTCACTCGTGCTGCCTGTGAACGAGCGCTCAGCGCTTCACGCGAGCTGCGTGGCGAGCGCCGGCTGCCCGCCGCCGACTACATGATCGCGGCGGCCGCAGCCGAGCGCGGCTATGCGGTCCTTCACTACGATCGCCACTTCGAGCCTCTCTGCCGCGCTCTCGGGATCGAGAGCATCTGGATCGCGAAGCCCGGATCGATCGACTGAGCAGCCGCAGCGCTGCGTATCCGGGATCACCTCGCACCGTGGAAGGCTGGACGCCGCTGAGTATGGTTGGCCGCGATGGCGCAGGAGCGCAACGTGTGCGCGGGTCCGTTTGGGGCCGTGTACGACTACTACATCGAACGTCCGCGGCTGGCGCGGCTGGTGCTCGGAATGATGTGGGGCGTCGATCCGCGGCCCTTCTACCGCAGTCTAAATCAGGTTGCCGAACTGCCCGACGGCGCCACCGTGCTGGACGTTCCCTGCGGAGGTGGAGTCGCCCTCCGTGGGCTGAGTCCCGGTCAGAGTGTGCATTGGGTTGGCGTTGACATTGAGCCGGCGATGTTGGATCGCACCCGGCGCCGTGCAGCGAGCCATCCCAGCGCCGAGCTGCGCTTGATCGAGGGAGACATGTACCGGCTGGCGCTTGAGGATGGGGCGGTCGACCTGTGTCTCAGCTACGGAGGCCTGCACTGTGTTGCGCGTCCGCAGGCCGCGCTCAGAGAGATGGCGCGCTGTCTGCGACCTGGGGGACGCCTGCTGGGCAGCACTTTCCTTGCACTGGGCAGTCGCCGTCAACGGCTGCTGCTGCGCAACAGCGATTTCGGCAGCACCGGCAGCGCCCGGGATCTGCGGGGGTGGCTGCTCGCTGCCGGCCTAGCCGACGTGTCGATCGATCGCGAGAACGGCCTCGCGGTGTTCAGCGCGACGCGGCTGTAGGCGCCCAGCCGGATCGCCGGCTATGCCTCACCCGGCGGCTGCTCGCCGTCGTAGTAGTCGACCTCATCAACCATCCTGAAGACTGCTCGGAGCCCTCCGCCATCAGGCAGCCGTTCGTAGGCCCCGAGCGTGCCGGAGTTGGGCCGTACAACGATGTCCGGCTCGCCGTTGGTGCTAAACGCAAGGAAGCGCACGGTGTCCTCGGTGCGGTTGACCAGCTGATGCGCCCCCTGCTGGCCGCGTAGGAAGGGAACGACCTCCCCCTCTCGCAGTTCCCGCCAGCCATCCGGTGTGCGTAGGCTCGGTCGGCCGTCGAGCACGAGTACGAGCTCCTCCTCGGCAAGGTGATAGTGGTAGGGATAGGCAGCCTGCCCAGGCGGTAGCTCCCACAGGCTTAGCCCCAGCCGCTCGCTGCCAGCCTGGCGACTGAGGCGGGCGCGGGAGCACTGAAAACCGGGGTGCTCGCGCGGCTCATCGAAGATGGGATCGTTAATGTTGGTCACACCGTGCAGCGTATCGTCCGTCTTCGTCGACGGCCGCGTGCCGCTTGGAGCGATGAGCGTGAATAGTGCCCTGTCAGGCGATTTGCGGGAGTGGCGCGGGACCCTTCCGGTCGATGGCTTCTGCGATTCTTTCCACGTGGCCGAGCAGAGGATTCGGGCCGTGCCGATCGAGCCTCCCCTTGGTGAGCGTCTTGACTGGGTCGCCGTCGAGCCGCCGGCGCGCGCTCCACTGCGCGGCTCCCACATCCTGCTGCGCCCAGTGGACTCCGCGGCCGACGCAGAGGCGTTGTATGCGCTCTCACACCCACCAGACGGCGACTCGGCAATCTGGACCTACCTACCCGACGGCCCCTACGAGAGTCCTGCGCACCTGGGTCAGATGCTCGCCTGGGCCAAAACCGCGGAGGACGCGCTCTACTTCACGCTCGTGCGCCTAAGCGACGAACGAGCCCTCGGCATGGCGTCCTATCTGCGCATCACGCCACAGTTCGGGGTAATCGAGATCGGGCATATCTGGTTTGGCCGGCCACTGCGGCGCACGACCGCTGCAACCGAGGCGATCTACCTGCTTGCTCGCCACGCCTTCGATGACCTCGGCTACCGGCGCCTTGAGTGGAAGTGCAACGCCCTGAACGCGGCCTCTCGCCAGGCGGCCGAGCGTTTCGGCTTCACCTTTGAGGGTATCTTCCGCAACCACCAGGTCATCAAGGGCCGCAATCGCGACACCGCTTGGTATGCCATTACCGACGAGGATTGGCCGGCGATACAGGCAGGCTTCAAGTCCTGGCTGGCGCCCGTCAACTTCGACAGCGAGGGCCGCCAGCGACGCCCCTTGGACCAGCTGATCGCCGCGGCTCGACGCTAACGGTCGATTCACATAAGCGCGGCCCAACACCCTGGGGTCAATCACGGACGCGCGACCATCAGCCACTGAATCTCCGCTCTGGTCCATAGATCAAGATCCGTGAGAGCCGGGCAGGACAGCTGCTCGGCCCCAGTGGACTGGAGGCCCAAGATGCGTCATGCTTGCAGCTGGATGGGTGAGCTGCTGGCTTTGAAGGGGGTGAGCAAGAGCTACCAGCGCGGGGGGCGGCGGCTGCGGGTGCTGGCCGACGTGTCCCTGGAGCTCCAGTTGGGCGAGGTGGGAGCCCTTGTCGGCGCGCGTAACGAAGGCAAGACCACGCTGCTGAAGATCGCCGCCGGGATCGAGCAGCCCAGCGCCGGGGAGGTGCGCGTGGGCACGCGTGACCTCGCGCAACTGCCGCGGGAGGAGCGCGCCAGACTCTTGGGAGACGAAATCGCTTGGATCCACCGCGAGGGTCCCGGAGTGAGGCTCGAGGTGCTCCATTACCTCGGCCTGCCGCTGGCGATGGGGCGCGGCCGCGGCCGGCGCGACGCGCGCGATCGGGCACTGAGCGCCCTTGAGCGCGTCGGCGCGGCACGCTGCGCACGGCAACGCTGGGAGGAACTCTCCGACTGGGAGCGCGTCCTGGTGGGGCTCGCGCGGGGCATTGTTTGCAAGCCGCGCCTACTGATGCTCGACAGCGTGATCGACGGACTCGGTATGCGCCGCATGCACGAGGCCGGCGACCTGCTGTTGGCGCTGGCGAGCGAGGTGGGTTGCGGGGTGCTGATGAGCTGCACCGATCTGGAGGCCGCACTGATCGCCGACCGGGTGTGGTCGCTGGAGCGCGGACGGCTCAGTCTGCTCTCCGAGCAGGCCGTCACCGAAGCCGAAATCATCGAGTTTCCACGACCCGCCCGCGCCGATGGTTAGGGAACACGCCATGCCCGTTATCGGCGTTCACCAGTTTGTCAAAAATGTCTCTGACTATTATCCGCCTGCGTATTCCGCGCCCCCAAGCCACATTTACTGTGCGCAGACAATTGTATGTTATGGTCCGGTAGGTCGGAATAGTTCACGACAACTCCTTTCCGTTCGAATCTCGAATACGATCCCCGACAGTGGCTCCACCTCGTAAAGGCGATCTAACCGCCAGCATGGCGATCTTGGGCCTAGTGGTCCAGAAGACGGATACCGTCAATAGTCTCGGGGTACGACTGGTGGAGCGGTTTCCGCACGCGCAATGGTCGCGCTCGGTTGCTCACAACAGTCTGCCCAGCCTCGAAAAGCAAGGCCTTGTACGAATGGTTGAGCGCGGTGCCGAGCGTGCGCTCGACCGCTACGAGGCAACCGACGCCGGCATCGAGGAGTTCCGCGACTGGCTCCGCGCATCCTCCGCGGCGCCACTTGCATTGCGCGACGCGGTGCACGCCAAACTCGAGCTCGCCGCGGAGGATGACGTACCCGATCTAATCGCCGCTATCCGAGAGGAGGAGGAGGCGTGCGCACGGGAGTTTGCGGCCGCGAGCTCACGACTGAACGTCGAGTGGCAACTCAAACGCCTAGGCCCCGCCGGCCGCCCCGAGCGAGCGTCCAGTGAGCCCGACCTGCGAGGCAGGGTACGGCGAGCGTTGATGACCGACGAAGCGATGCTATGGGGAATGCGCGCTAGGCGTCTACGGCGTCTGCGGCGTGAGTTGGAAGACACAGTGGAGGATGTCGAGGAGCTGGGCAACGACGATGGCTGAGTTGCTGACGCTGCGAGGGGTCGACAAGGGGTACGCACGAGGTGGGCGCTGCTCGCAGGTGCTCGCCGATGTCTCACTCGAAGTCCGCACGGGGGAGCTCGCGGCGGTTGTGGGCGCACGCAAGGAGGGCAAGACCACACTGTTGAAGATCGCCGCCGGGATCGAGTCCCTGGATGCAGGCGAGGTGTGGTTGGGAGGTGCGGAGCTCACCCGTGCCGGCGACAGCGCGCGTGCTCGGCTCCTGGGGTCGGAGGTCGCGTGGATCCACCGCGAGGGCACAGGGGTGAAGTTCAGGGTGCTCGACTACGTCGGGCTGCCGCTGGCGATCGGCCGTAGCCGCGGTCGGCGACAGGCGCGCGAGCTTGCACTGGAGGCACTTGAACGGGTCGGCGCAGCGGGCTGCTCGGGGCAGCGCTGGGTGGAGCTCTCCAACTGGGAGCGCCTGCTGGTAGGGCTCGCCCGCGGCATCGCGAGCTCACCGAAGTTGCTGGTGGTAGATGACCTGATGGACGGCTTTGGGATCAACCGCACGCGCGAGGCCGGCGAGCTGCTGCTGGCGCTGGTGGGAGAGCTCGGCTGTGGCGTGCTGATGAGCTGTGGAGATCTCGAGGCTGCGCTGATCGCCGACCGCGTGTGGTCACTAGAACGCGGGCGGCTCAGCCTACTTTCAGAACAGGGCAGCGAGCTGGCAGAAGTGATCGACTTCCCAGGCGGCACCTATCAGAGCCGCGGCTCGCGTCGCGCCGGAAGCTAGTCGAGCTAGTGTCCCCACCGGTGCTCGAGCTCCGCGAACTCGTCAAGCACTACCGCGTAGGGGAAGGCGAACCGATCCGGGCCGTCGACGGCGTCTCAATCAATGTCGCGGCGGGCGAGTTCGTGGCGCTGTACGGGCCCAGCGGCTCAGGCAAGACGACGCTGCTGGAACTGATCGCGGGGCTCTGCGTGCCCGACGCCGGCAGTGTGTTGGTGGATGGTTGCGATGTCGGCGCGATGTCGAGCCGTGAGAGCGACGAGTACCGACTACGCAAGCTCGGGATCATCGGCCAGCCCCACAACCTGATCCCCGGCGCGCGCGCGGTCGAGAACGCCTCGTTGAAGCTGTGGTTGACAAATAAGCGCGGCGCACGCCGCACGATCGAACCACTACTCGACCGGCTGGGGTTGGGCGAACGGATGTTGCACCGCACCGAGCAGCTCTCGATGGGCGAGCGCCAGCGCGTGCTGATCGCGATGGCGCTGTCAACCGAGCCGAAGCTGGTCCTCGCCGACGAGCCCACCGGCACGCTCGACACACACCGCACCCGCGAAGTGCTGGAGCTTTTGCGCGAGCTCTGCCAGGAGCGCGGCATGGCAATCGTGCTGGCCACCCACGACCCCCAAGCGGTGGCTTTCGCCGACCAGGTGCACGAGTTGCGCGACGGTCGCATTGGCGAGTACCGGCCCGATCATGTACTGGTCCCAGCTCCTTCGCTGCTGGAGCTGGAGTGAAATGGCAAGCATGAGTTTTGCAGACATCCTTTGGCTCTACCGCGCGCGCCTGCGAGCGCGCGCGGTGCTCGTGCAGGAGTGCTTCGCGATCCTCGGAATCGCCGTCGGCGTGGCGCTGTTGTTTGCTTCGCAGGTGGCCAGCACCAGTCTCACCCGCTCGGTGTCGCAGCTAACCAGCCAGATTGTCGGCGACACCCAATTTCAACTCGAAGCACGGGGCCCCAATGGCTTTAGCGAAAAGCTGCTGGAAGAGACACGGCGCGTGCCCGGAGTGAGAACGGCGCTGCCGGTGCTCGAGCAGCAGGCCAACCTGATTGGGCCGAAAGGCGCCCAACAGTCGGTCGACCTGATCGGCACCGACCCGCGTTTCGCCCACTTCGCCGGGCCGCTGCTGCGGCGCTTCTCCGCCACCCAGCTGGCCGCACAGCGGGCAATCGCCCTACCCGCGCCACTCGCCGAGGAGATCGGGGCAGGCCCGCTGGAAACGATCAAGCTCCAGATCGGGGCAAGCGTCGTGCCAACCCTCGTGGGCGCCACGCTCGGCAAGGCCGATATTGGCGACCTGATCAACAGCCCGGTTGCGCTCGCGCCAGTCGGCTATGCGCAAGCGATCACAGGCATGAAGGGTCGGATCACCCGCATTTTCGTCCAGGCCCAACCTGGACGCAAGCAGGAGGTCCAGGAAGGTCTGCAGCGGCTTGCCGCCACTGCACCTGTCAACGTCGAGTCCGCCAGCTTTGAGTCGACGCTGTTCGCGGTCGCTGCCGCCCCCGAGAACCAAGGCGAGACCCTGTTCTCGGCGGTCAGCGCGCTCGTCGGCTTCATGTTCGCACTCAACGCGATGCTGATCACCGTCCCCTCGCGGCGCAAGCTGATCGAAGACATTCGACCGCAAGGCGCCACCCGTTGGATAACCGTCCAGATCCTGTTGTTCGATGCGGCCGTGCTGGGAGTGCTGGCGTGCATCCTTGGCCTTGCGCTCGGTGACTTGCTGTCGATCGCCGTGTTCCATTCCGCTCCGGGCTACCTCTCATTTGCGTTCCCAGTCGGCAACGAGCGGATCGTGACATGGCAGAGTGTCGCGCTCTCGATCGGCGCTGGGCTGGCGGCTGCATGTGTCGGAGTGCTGTGGCCGCTGCGACACATCCTTGTGCGTCCTCTGCAAGACGAAGCGACCACAGAGAGTTCACATCGTCGCTGGATCGCGACCCGCCTCGCAATTGGAGCGGTCTCGCTGGGCCTCACCACCTTGATCCTGCTCTTCCATCCCCAAAGCGCAAGTCTCGGGGATCTCACGCTGATCATCGCACTCGTCTGCCTTCTACCGTTGCTGTTCGACCTGGCGATGGTCGCATTCGAGCGCCTACAACGGCTGCTCGGCGGCGCGGCGACGATTCTTGCTGTCACGGAGTTGCAAACTCCGCCCACCCGGGTCCGCTCACTGGCGATCGCCGCGACGGCGGCGATCGCGGTGTTCGGTACGGTGGCCGTTCAGGGGTCGCAATCGAACCTCCAGAACGGCCTCGATGCCTCCGCACGCGGCATCGACTCCAGCGCCAACCTGTGGGTGACACCCAAAGGTAAAGCCAATGCATTTGCCACCACCTCGTTCACCTCTCCCAGGCCGACCAGCGCACTTGCCCACCTGCCCGGAGTACGCACCCTCGGGATATACCGCGGCAGCTTTCTGAACTGGGGCGACCGTCGTCTGTGGGTACTGGCACCGCCTGCCAACAGCTCACAGCCAATCCCGCCGAGCGAGCTCCTGAGCGGCCACCTCGACGACGCCGTCGCCAAAGTACGGGCAGGCGGCTGGGCGGTGCTTTCGCAGGCGCTCGCCGCCGAACACCATCTCCATCTCGGCGAGGCGTTCACACTGCCCGCTCCGCTGCCAACCACCCTACGGGTTGCCGCGCTGAGCACCAATCTTGGATGGCCTCCCGGTGCCGTGATCCTTGGCGCCGCAACCTACGCGCATGCGTGGGCCAGCAGCGCCCCCAGCGCCTACGAGATCCAGACCGAGCCAGGGTTCTCGCCAGCTACCGTGCGCGACACCATCGCCCGCTCGTTGGGATCGCAAACCGGACTTGCGGTCGAAACAAGCGCCGAACGCCAGCACCTGCACTACGTGCTGGCGAGCCAAGGTCTCTCACGGCTGACACAGATCAGGCTGCTCGTGCTGATCGCCGCAATCCTCGCAGTCGCCGGCGCACTCGGCGCGATGATCTGGCAGCGCCGTGACCTAGTGGCCTTTATCAAGTGCGAGGGCTACCGCCGCGCTGTGCTGTGGCGATGGCTGTGCTACGAGAGTGCCCTGCTGGTCGCGGCCGGCTCCGCGATCGGCGCCGTGTTTGGGCTGTGCGGCCAGCTGGTGGTTAGCCACGCCCTGGCGAGTTCAACCGGCTTTCCGATCTCGCTAGATATCGAAGTATTCGCTGCTGTCTCCGGTTTTGCGCTGGTCAGCGTCGTCGCTGTGATGGTTGTTGCCCTCCCGGGCTACCTCGTGGTGCGCGTGCCTCCGAGGACGGTTAGCCCGGCGTACTGACACCCCGGAGCCGTCACCTCCCACAACCCCCCAAATCCATCGTTGCTCTCAGCGCGGCAGCTTCGCGTGCTCGTTCACGCCACGGCGCGCGAGCTGTTGTGGGGGCTGGCGGCCGTTGCCCGCGAGGCGGGCGCGTGGCGAGCGCTGGCGAGGACGATCCCGGATGCGCCGATCCGCGAGGACGCGGTGTGCGCACTCGCCGGTAAGCGCGGTCACACCGATGGCGCCGCCCTGTTCACGATCCTCCCTCACACCCGTAACTACAACCTACTGCGCCTGCTCGTGGCATACGAGATTGCGTGGGACTTTCTCGACAGCGCCAATGAGCACGGCGCCTCCGCGGGACAGGCAAACGGCCTGCAATTGCATCGGGCGCTGATCGATGCGCTCGACCCCGGTGCAGATGTCGCCGACCACTACCGCCATCACCCTTGGCGGGGTGACGGTGGCTACCTGCGCGCGCTGGTGGACGCCTCTCGCCAGTGCTGCGAACAGCTACCAGGGTATGCCCATGTCAGGCGACTCACCATTCAGGAGGCACATCGCGCCCAGGTACTGGGCATCAACCATGAGCTTGACCCACAGCACCGCGACATGGCGTTACGGGAGTGGGCCATGCGAACGTTTGCGGACAAACACGATGCTGACTGGTTTGAGCTAACAGGGGCCGCGAGCGCATCGCTCACGATCCACGCGTTACTTGCGCTCGCGACCGAGCCTACCCAAGCGGCCACGGAGGCTGAGCGAGTAAAGGACGCTTACTTCCCGTGGATTTCGGCCGCCACCACGATGCTCGACAGCTATGTCGACCAGCTACAGGATATTGCCAGCGGCGACCATAGCTACGTCGCTCACTACGCATCGCCTGAGCAGCTCGCGGCACGTATACATGAGCTGCTGGAGCGCAGCCTGAGCGAGGCACGCGCGCTGCCCGATGGCGAGCGCCACAGCCTGATCGTGGCCTGCATGGCCGCGATGTATCTCTCAAAGGACAGCGCCCGCACCCAGGCGCTGCACGGGGACACAAAGAGTCTCGTGAAAGCCGGCGGCACGCTCACCCGGCTGCTGCTTCCGATCTTGCGCCTATGGCGAATCGCCTACTCCCAGCGCTTCACCTAACACAACACCAACGAGAAGGGGTACAAATGCCATTCACCTATCCAACTCAAATCCCCGTAGGCATCGAGGACGGGCTTCCGCCGACCGCGCCACTCCCGGCAGCGCTCCAGACACTGGCCTGCAGGTTTTGGCCACTCACCTACTTCGAGCGCTGCCGCGCCCGCTACGGCGACCGCTTCACCGTCCGGCCAATCGATATGCCTCCGCTCGTATTTCTCTCAAACCCACGTGAGATTCGCGCCGTTTTCACCGCGTCTGCAGGCGTGCTTCACACAGGAGCCGGCGGCGAGGTGGTGGCTCCCCTTTTTGGTGGGGATTCGTTCATGCTGCAAGAGGAAGACGACCATCTGTGCGGACGCGATGCGATCCTCCCTGCCTTTCACCAAAAGGTGATGCTGGAGCACACCGAGTTAGTCGCGGAGATCGTCGCCCGCGAGATCGTCGCCTGGCCGCTGGAGACACCTTTCCCCGTTTATCCGCGTCTGCGGGCGCTCACGTTGAGGGTGATCATGCGATCTCTGTTTGGGGATGAACACCAAACCTTCACGGAACTGCACGAGCAACTTCTGAAAATGCTGTCGGTGATGGCAAGCTTTGTCTTGCAAGAGCCACGCCTACGCCACTTGCCGGGGTGGCGTGCGGTATGGCGGCGATTTGTGCATCAACGCAGCGAGGTACACCGCTTGATCGCTTTGCTGCTAGCACGACGCAGGGACATCGGTGAGCACAGCGGCGACCTGCTCGACAGACTGCTCACAGCGCACAATCGGGACGGCTCGTCTATGTCAGACCAGCAGATTCGCGACAACCTCCTGTCGGTTTTGATCGCCGGACATGAGACAACCGCCTCGGAGCTCGCCTGGGCCTTCCAACTGCTTGCGCACAACCAGAGCGCACAAGGGCGTTTGATCGAGGAGATCGACAGCGCCGATGGTGAGCGATACCTAACGGCCACGATCCACGAGGTATTACGCAGCCGCCCGGTGTTTCCGTTCGCGGTGCCACGCACGGTGGTGCGTACGATCGAGATCGGCGGGTGGACCTATCGCGCGCCGACACAGCTGCTGCCCTGCATCTATCTCGTCCACCACGACCCGGAGCTATATCCCAACCCGCACGAGTTCCGTCCCGAGCGTTTCCTAGGCTCCTCCCCGCGACCCTATATCTGGCTACCCTGGGGGGGAGGACGCAAGCGCTGCGTGGGCCAACACCTTGCACTGCTGGAGATGCGCACCGTGCTGCGCACGGCCCTCCTGGAGTGGCAGGTGCTGCCCGCCGCGAACATCGAGCGCGCGCGCTGGCGCAGCGTGCTGGTTACCCCCCACGCGGGCTCGCGGATCGTACTTCGCCGCCGCCTCCCAGCCAGGGCGACCCCGCGCGCGCCCCAACAGGCGCGAGTCGCCGTGTAGACACAAATCGGCGCCTCACCAGCCCACAACCTCCCTGGCCCGTCAGCCAGTGTGTTCCAATCGGAACGGATCCGTTCCGATTGGAACAGGTTTCTAGCGATTCCACCAGGAAGGAGGCATGATCTCGAATGAGGTTTATTGGAACATGAGAGGCTATTCCGACGTAGGAGATACGCCGAGACCCAATAGGCGCAGTAGATTCCGCCGCAGCGTACGTGGGGGCGCGACAGCGGGCAGCGAACTGGAAATCAACCCATGAGGAGAGGAAGTTAGCAATGCCCAGAGTCGGAGCAAACCCGCCAGTGGCCGCCGACGAGTGGGCGCCCGCGATCCCGACGCTACAAGAGCCTCGCTTTTCGCAGTCGCTGGAGCGCGGCCTAGCGATCCTGGGCTGCTTCACACCCACCCGGCCGGTGCTCGGAATCGCCGATCTCGCCGAAGAGCTTGGGATGAGCCGTTCGACGACCCACCGCTACGTGATCACGCTGACGCGGTTGGGCTACCTCGAGCAGGGGATCAAACGCAAGTACCAGCTGACGTTGCGCGTCACCGACCTCGGCATCTCAGCGATGAACGGCATGAGCCTCTACGAGCACGCCCATCCTTACCTTGAGGAGCTGCGCGCGCGCACCGGGTTTACCGTCTCGATCGCGGTGGTGGACGGCCCGGAGCTGCTGCTCGTCGACTGGTTGCGCGGTGGCCGCCGTGGCCAGCGACTGATCGACCTCGGCCTCGCTCCTGGCTCGCGACTTCCGCTGTACGCCACGGCGGCGGGGAAGCTGTTGCTAGCCAACCTGCCTGAGCAGGATCAGCGCGAGCGGATCGCCGAATTACAACTCGCCAAGCACGCTCCCAACACGCTCAAGAGCAAGACCTCGTTGCGCCAAGAGCTCGGGCGCATCCGCGACGAGAGCCTCGCCGTGGCGGAAGATGAGCTGGCCCCGGGGCTGTACGAGATCGCCGCACCCGTGCGCTCCAGCGGCGGCGACGTGGTGGCGGCGGCGGCAATGACCGCACACAACTCAATGATCGCGATTGAGGAACTGGTGGATGCGCTCGGCCCCCACTTGATCTCGACCGCCGATCGCATCTCCGCCCGCCTGGGGTACCGCCGGGACGACGAGCGGGTGGGTAGCTAGGAGTGCCGCCCAGCCGCGAGGTGGGCCGGCCCTCCTCGTGCTAGAGAGGGCCGGCCAGCCGCCTATCGGGGGTCAGGCGTAGGTTTGGTCTCCAGCAGCCCGCGCCCCAGTGCGTAGCCGACCAATTCGGCGCGGGTTGTGAGACCCAGCTTGCTGCTGATGTGCGCCCGGTGGCTCTCGACCGTGCGCGGAGAAAGGTGCAGCTGGCGGGCGATTTCGACGCTCGTGAAGCCGAGCGCGATCAGTCGCAGAACCTCGACCTCACGCTGACTGAGCCGGTCCTCGGTCTGCGTTAGGCGCAGCACATCCAAGCGCGCCGCAATCGACGGGCTGACGTATACCCGACCGCAGGCAGCCGCCCGTACCGCCACGGGAAGCTCACTGTCGGAACGGTGCTTGGCGACAAGCCCCACCGCGCCGGCCGCGAGTGCCTGTTCGGCAAAGATCGGGCTCTCCTCCATCGTCAGCAGCACAACCCGCGTATCGGGCGCATTCATGCGCATCCGCCTGAGCCTGTGGACGCTAGAGCCGCCGGGCGTGTCAAAGTCGAGCACCAGCACATGTGGTTGCGTGTTGCGCGTACGTTCGACAACAGTGGTGAGGTCACTCACCTCGTCGATCACCTCGACGCCTTCCTCGCCGTCGAGCAGGCGCCGCAGCGCGCGGCGCATGGCGGTGTGGTCGTCGGCGATCAGCACGGAGATAGGAGCCTCGTCGGCGCCTACTCGCGCGGCGCCGGGAGCCGCGGCGGCAACTCGTGAGTAAACAGCCATGCACTTAAGTTAGGCTCCCCGCCAGGCTGCTGCCACCGTGTAAAGACGCTGTGCGGCTGCGGAAAAGCACCGACCGTCAAGGAGGCAGGAGCATGTTCGAGAACGTGATCGCGGGGGTGGACGGACGCCCGGCGAGTAGAGACGCGATCGAACTTGCGCGCCGCCTCATGAGCCCGCAGGGGAAGCTGACGCTGGCGAACGTGCATAGCGACGAGCCGCGTAACGCGCAAGCCGGCGCACCAGGAACGCTTGCCGGCAAGCAGGAGGCCTCGCGGGAACTGCTCGAGCGCGAGCGCGCCGACACCGAGGTGGAGGCCGAGCTGGTGAGTTTCGCCGCGCCATCGCCCGGCCGTGGATTGCACCATCTCGCCGAGGAACAAAACGCCGACCTGTTGGTGGTGGGCACCTGCGGCCGCGGCATGCTCGGTCGGGCGATGCTTGGGGACGACACCCGCGCGGCGCTCAACGGCGCCCCCTGCGCGGTGGCGATCGCGGCGCGCGGCTATGCCGAGCACCCGCTGCCCCTGGCGAGCGTCGGCGTCGGTTACGACGAATCGCCCGAGAGTGAGGCGGCGCTGGCGGTGGCGCGCACCGTGGCGGCGCAGCACCATTCGAAGCTGATCGCGCTTGAGGTGGTGTCGATCCCAACCTACTCGTTTAGTGGGCTCACCCCGGTGGCACTGGGCGAGACGATCGAAGCCTTGATCGCTGACGCTAAGGAGCAGCTGAGGACGCTGGAGGGCGTCGAAGGCCGCGCGGTGTACGGGCTGCCGGGCGAGGAGCTGGCGTCGTTCGGCGGCGACGTGGATCTGCTGGTGGTCGGCTCGCGCAACTACGGTCCGCTGAAGCGACTGGTGCTAGGCAGCACCTCCGACTACCTGGAGCGCCACGCGCGCTGCTCGCTGCTGGCACTGCCGCGTCAGGCGAAAGCGACAACGCCCTCGGTGGCGGCCAGCCAGAGGGTTTGGCGCTGAGCGTGCGAGCGCGCCCACGCGCCGAAGTCGGACTCAGCGGCGGCGCGGATGGCCTCATCGAGAAAGCGATCGTGCACGACCTGGTGTCCGCGCGTGGCGATGACCTGCCCCCAGAGCGCGATGCGTGCGTCGAAATCGTCCTCGCCACGCACGGCAATCTCCAGCTGTGGGGTGGAGCGGACCTCGCGCAAGCCAAGCTCAGCAAACATCATCAGCAGATGGTCGGCCATCTCGTTGTCCATGCCGGCCTCAGCGCGCCACCGCAGGAACGCGTCGTAGAACTCGAGCACCGACTCGGGGGGAGCGGGCTCCCACGAGGTGCGGCGGAGGTTGTAGTCGAGCACGAGCAGCAACCCTCCGGGCCGCACGGCGCCGGCCAGCGCATGCAGCGCAGCGGCGGGATCCCCGGTCCACAGCAGCAGGCGCGCGGCTGTGACGATGTCAAAGCGGCGTCGATCGTGTGCGAGCGAGGCGATGTCTCCAACCTCGAAGGAGAGGTTGGAGTAGCGAGCGGCGCGTGGAAGCGCGTGCCCAACCAAATCGGCGTTGACGTTGAGTCCCACGACCCGCCCGGAGGGCCCGACGGCCTGTGCGATGCCCTCGGTAATCGCACCACTGCCGCAGCCAACATCGAGCACCTCGATCCCGGGCTGCAGCAGCTCTGCCAGGCGACGATGGGCGGTGGCAAGCGAGCGCACATCAAGGAAGCGCTCGGTGCCGGAGGGCATGTGCGCGCGGCGAGCCGCGATCGAAGCGGTCATGTGCGCACAGATATCGCAGGCATCAGCTCGCGGCGACTGGCAGCTCGAAGCGAACCCCGGTGAGCTCTTCCGACACTCCCCACAGCCGCGTGGCAACCGCCTCGTCGCGCGCGGCACGGTTGGGGGAGACGATCTGCGGATGGCCGCGAAACTCACCGATTCCGTCGGGCCCGATATAAAGGCCACCCTCGAGGCCGGGCTGGGTGGCGGCGTACAGCGACGGCAGCGCACCGCGGTCGGCGCTCTGCGCAAGGAAGACGTTGGTGACCGCCATCACAAGACGGTCGGCGGTGGGGACCGCGGCGGACTGCAGATTGGTGGCGGCGTAGCCGGGGTGAGCGGCGAGGCTCTTGACGCCCGAGCCAGCGGCGCGCAGCCGGCGGTCGAGCTCCAGTGCGAGCATCAAATCGGCCAGCTTGGACTGACCGTAGGCGCCCCAGCGGCTGTAACGGCGCTCGGACTGCAGGTCGTCGAAGTTGATGCGCCCCATCTTGTGGGCGTTACTTGAGAGAGTCACCACGCGCGCGTCTGGGCGTCCCTCCATCACACCGATCAAACGGGCGGTGAGCGCGAAGTGGCCAAGGACGTTGGTGCCCAGCTGCAACTCGAAGCCGTCGGCGGTGAGTCGGCGCGGCGGGGCCATCACCCCGGCGTTGTTGAGCAGCAGGTCGAGCCCGTCGTGGGTAGCGCGAAACTGCTCGGCAAACGACTGCACCGATGCAAGGCTGCCGAGATCGAGCGCAGCCAACTCCACCCGCGCGTCAGGTGCCGCCTGTGCGATCTCCGCCACAGCGGCGGCGCCCTTCTCAGCGTTACGGCAGGCCAGCACCACGCTCGCACCGTGGCGCGCCAGCTCGCGCGCGCAGACCAGCCCCAAGCCGCTGTTGGCCCCAGTGACGATCGCCGTGCGACCACTCTGGTCGGGGATCTGCTCGGTGGTCCACTTGGCGCTCAACGGATGGCTCCTCTCGAAGGTGATCTTGTTATCGGGCATACACTACGACGGTGACCGCTAGATCCCCACAAGTTTTGGGATGGGCAGCGGCAAGACACTTCGTTGCCTGCGAGCTGCAGGCGTCCTCGGCTGGGCGGGGGCGCTGATCGACGTTGTGCCGCCTGTTTGGCATGAGCGCCGGCGTGGAGCGGGCAAAGGCGACCTTCTGGCTGCTGGACGCACCAGACAGCCTCTCCCTCCAGAGCCATCGCGAGCCGGACGGCACCGGTCTCGGCTGGTTTGAAGCCGACGGGACGCCGCGGATCGACAAGCAGCCGATCGCGGCCTACGGCGACGAGAAGTTCGCCTCTGAGGCCCATCGAGTTGCATCCAAAACCTTCGTCGCCCACATCCGCTTCGCCTCCACGGGTGCGTTGGCGCTTGCGAACACGCACCCATTCGAGCAACAAGAGCGGCTGTTTGCCCACAACGGTGTGATCGAGGATCTGCCGACACTCGACACCCACCTCGGTGAGGCACGCGAGCTCGTCAAGGGCGACACCGACAGCGAGCGCCTATTCGCGTTGATCACGAAGGAGATCGCGGCCCGCGACGGAGCAGTGCAGGAGGGGATCGTCGCAGCTTGCACCTGGGTCGCCTGCACGCTGCCGCTGTTTGCAATCAACTTCGTGCTCGTAACGGCGGATGGGCTGTGGGCGCTGCGCTACCCGCAGACCCACGAGCTGTACGTACTTGAACGCGAGCCGGGCACCAAGCTCGAGCACTCCAGCAGCTTCGGCAGCCGCGTCAGCTCAGACCACGGCACAGAGAAGCCCTTGGTAGTGATCGCAAGCGAGCGGATGGACGACGACCCCGCTTGGCGACTGCTCAACTCCGGAGAGCTGCTGCACGTCGGCCCCAAGCTAGAGGTGAGCTCTCATCAGATTCTCAATGCTCCGCCCAAGCGCCTGCTGACGCTGGCGGACCTCGGCACCCGAGCCCGCGCATCGCAGGCGAAGGCTGCACCGGCCGAGGGGGTGACGTAGTGGCTGAGCTGGCAGGCCGAGTCCTCTCCAGCTCGCAACTGACGATGCTCGCCGAGCACGGCGAGGAACGGACGGCCGAGGTCGGCGAGAAGCTGTTCCAGCCCGGCGACGAGAGCTATCCGTTCATCGCGATCGTCGAGGGCGAGGTCGTGGTGCTCGACGGCGCCGGCGCAGAGATCGTGCGGCACGGCGCGGCGGGCTTTCTCGGTGAGCTGAATCTCCTCACCGGGCAGACGGTCTTCCTGACCGCCATCGCAACCAAGCCAATCAGGTACGTGGCGGTTGACCGGGGCGTACTCAGGCAGTTGCTATTCGAGGATGGCACGCTCGCCGATCTGCTCCTCACCGCGTTCGTCGAACGACGCGAGCTGCTGCAGCAGTGGGAGGGGATCGGGATCGAAATAATCGGTCCGCTTGAGTCGAGCGAGACGCGCCGGCTGCGGGACTTCGTCAGGCGCTTGCGGGTGCCCTACTCCTTGGTCACCCCGGAGGACAACGACGAGGCGGCGGCTCTAGTGCAGCAACTGGACCCGGCGGAGATCCCGCTCGTGCGCCTTCCGGGCGGCGGCGAGCTGCGGGCCCCAACCAATGGAGAGCTGTCGCGGGCGCTTGGGATCGGCCTCGAGCTCGAGCAGCGTGAGGAGGTCGATCTGCTGGTGATCGGCGGAGGACCGGCCGGCCTTGGCGCAGCGGTGTACGGCGCCTCGGAGGGTCTCAACACGCTGGTGATTGAGAGCACCGTTGTTGGCGGTCAGGCGGGTACCTCACGCAGGATCGAGAACTACCTCGGCTTCCCAGCCGGTATCAGCGGCACCGAACTGACCAGCCGTGCGGTCACACAGGCGCGCAAGTTCGGAGCACGCACGGCGACTCCCTACCGCGCCCGAGCGCTGGAGCCCGGCAGTGCGCGGCACCTTGTCAAGCTCGAAGAGGGACATGAGATTGCGGCACGAGCGGTGCTGCTCGCCACCGGCGCCGAATACCGACGGCTGCCGGTGGATGACCTGGAGCACTACGAGGGAGTGAGCATTTTCTACGCGGCAGGCCCTCCCGAGGGGCAGCTCTGCGGGGCTCAGCGCGTCGGCGTGGTTGGGGGCGGCAATTCGGCGGCGCAAGCCGCGGTATGGCTGGCACGCGGCGGTGCGCTGGTGACTCTGCTTCACCGTCGCGGCAACCTGCGCGAAACGATGTCGCACTATTTGATCGACGAGCTCGAGCGTTACGGAGTCGCGGTGCGCGACCGCAGCGAAGTCGCAAACCTCCACGGCCAGGACGGGCAGCTCGAAGCAGTCACACTCACTGACGGCACACAGCTGCCGTTCTCCTTCCTGTTCCTCTTCCTCGGCGCCGTCCCCTGCACCGATTGGCTCGGCGAGGTGGTGGCGCGAGACGCCAAGGGGTTCATTCTCACCGGCACCGAGGCCGGTGCGGACGGCTTGCTCGAAACCAGCGTGCCGGGCGTCTACGCCGCCGGCGACGTGCGGGCGGGATCGACTAAGCGCTGTGCAACCGCGGTCGGCGAGGGAGCGGCGGTCGTGAGCTTCGTCCACGAGCACCTGTCGTCCGCCGTGAAGCAGGCCGCAGCCCCCTCTCGTCATTAGCAGCGCACGAGACGCAGGTCGAATTCCATCGTGGCTGCGAACGTCAGCGATGGCCAGACCCAGAGTCGAACTGGGGACACCACGATTGTCAGTAGGCGGAAGAGCCCGAAAACCAACCCTCTTGCATGGAGCTTCGGTATTAGGTTATGCGGCCTTCAGAAAGCGCCGCAGAGCCTCGCGGATGACCTCGGAGGTTGTAGTGCCCTCGGCCTTTGCGCGCTCGAGGAGCTGGTCCCGCAGCTCGGGGTCCAGTCTGACCGACTCAACGCTCGCCGGCGCGGAACCTAGCGCGGGCCGCCCACGCTTGCCTCTGCGGGTCAGCAGCGCGACCACGTCATAGCCCGCCTCGGCCTCTGCCGCCAGCGCCTTGACGTCCTTGTCGGTGATTGGCTTACCGGAGCGGGTGTGGCCATAGACACGGTCTCTGCTCATCGCTCGATCAGCCTCCTGAACTTGGCACGCATCGTCATCGCGTGGATCGCCAACTGAGTCCCCTCGATCGTGATGAGGACCACCACCTCAAGCGGGTTCCCTGCACGATCCGATCCGCTGACAAGCCAACGGTCTGGGTCCTCTCCGGCATCCTCGATAGCGAGCGCATGGTGAATGGCGTGGTGGATGTCTTCGTCGGCGACGCCGTGCTTGCGAGCCGACGGATGGATTTCCACTGCTTAGTGTATTACGAAAATCGCGCCGTCTGCCAAGACGCCAGCCCGACGCGGGCGCCTTATAGCGCACGGTGATCACGCGCGAGTCGACTCATCGTGGCTGCTGAGGCCACCCGAGCGCGTCGAATACGGCGAGCGGGTCAAGATAACCCCTCCAACGAGCCACCTTGCGTCCCTGGGGCGGGCAGCTCGACCGGGTATGGGGCGTCGAAGTCGGCGGAGGCGGAGACCTCCTGCCACGCAGTCGCCTCGTCTAGCTGGCGTCCCGAGTAGTCGATCGCCATCTGTGCCGCGCCTGCCCCGAGCAGCAGATGGCCGGACAGCTGCGCGTGCTTGATGACGCGCAGGATGATCTCGGCGGCGCGCTTGGGGTCGCCGGCGCTCGTGCGTCCGCTGCTGACGTGCGAGGCGAACTGGCCGACGGTCGCCTGGTACTCGTCGGGGATGTCTTGGATCTCCATCGACGCGGCCGCCCAGTCCGTCGCGAATCCGCCGGGCTCAACCACGAGGTAGCGGATGCCGAGCGGCGCAGTCTCGGCCGCGAGCACCCGCGTCAGGCCATCGACGGCGAACTTCGCCGCCTGGTAAGAGCCCAGGCCCGCGGTGCCGCCGACACGCCCACCGACCGAGGAAAACTGCACGAACCGCCCCACCGCAGCCTCGAACGCTGGCGCCGCCGCCGCGGCATCGTCACATCCAGCGCAACCACAAGGACCCGATCGCCGTAACACTCAGCGAGATCATCCAACTGAGCGGGTGTGCGCGCAGTGGCCACAACCTGGTCGCCAGCGTCCAGTGCGGCTTGGGCCAACGCGCGGCCGAAGCCGCGAGAAGAACCAGTGATGAGCCACGTATGAGGTGTCATGTGTCAGTAGAACACAGTAACCCGGCTATGCGCCTGTGAACCGATACTCGGTCTGCCAGGCATCCTTGGAGTCGGTGTGGGCGGTTCGGAGCCGCTCGACGGTGGTGTCGAGGATCTGGCCTGGATCTGGAAGGGCAGCGTTGTACACGACGACACCGGGGGCGCCGAAGATCCGTTTGAGTGTCTCGCGGTAGCCGTCCAGATCCTCGATATCCGCGCTGATCGCCTCTATCTGAAGGCCACCGCTGCGCAGTTCGGAGGCGAGCTTGTCGAACGTCTCGCTGCGACGGGAGATCAGTGTGCTGTGGAAGCCCTCGCGGGCGAAGCGCCGAACCACACTGGCACCGACTCCCGGTCCCGCCCCGCTCAACAGGAGATGATGGGGGTCAACAGTCTCGGGCATACGCCACCTCCGGGTTGAGCTTTCGCCCGGCTGCTCAGCCATTCTACGCCTTGCGAGCACGGGTTCGGGGGTCGGCATCTCCTGGTCACGCTGTGTGCAGACGCATGCACAGTCCCTTCGGGATCACTCAATCGGATACCCCAGGCGGTGGCGGCGGGAGCCGCACCGGCAACGTCTTCATCTGGTTGGCGAACGCCGATTCGAGGTACGTCGGGGTATCGAGGATCTCAATCTCGGGAAAGCGGGCGAGAGTCTCCTCGAAGAGAATCCGCAGCTCCAGACGCGCGAGCGCCGTACCGAGGCAGTAGTGCCGGCCGCCGGCACCGAACGCTTGGTGCTCGGGGTTGCGCCTGACGTTGAAGCGCTCGGCATCCTCGAAGCGGGACTCGTCGCGGTTGGAGGACGGGTACCACATCACGAGCTTCTCCCCCTCGCGGATGCTCTGGCCGTGCAGCTCGGTGTCGCGAGTGGCGGTGCGGGCGAAATGAGTGAACGCGGGAAACATGCGCAGCGACTCCTCGACCACGCCCGGTATCAGCGACGGGTCCTCCACGACCTCACGCAGCTGGTCGCGGCTTTCCATCAGCGCGCGCATCCCGCTGCAGTACGTCGCCTTGGTGCTGTCGTTCCCGGCCGCCATCAACAGCAGGAAACCCATCACGATCTCGTGATCCTCGAGTCGCTCGCCGTCGAGCTCGGCATGCACCAGCACGCTCGTCAGATCCTCAGTCGGCGCGGCGCGACGTTCGGCGATCAGCCGCCCGCAGCGCTCGAATACTTCGGGCACCTCGTTCTCCATCACGCTGTTGGCGCCATCCGGCGTGGCATCCGGGTCACCGGCACCGACGATCGCGTTCATCAGCCTGGCCCACACTGCATCATCCTCGGGGGTGAGGCCCATGAAGCTGCCGATCACACGCGCCACCACAGGCTGGGCGACATCGTTGACGAGATCGCAGCTCTCCCGGCCGGCGAGCCGGTCGAGCACTTCGGTGGCGATCGCGCGAATCGCGTGCTCGTGCTCGGCGATCCGCTTGGGCGTGAAGCCGCGCTGGAAGAGCGCCTTCAGACGGTCGTGCTTTGGGGGATCCATCCCGATGAACATCGCCTGTTGCATCTCCAGCGACAGCCCCGTTTTCTTGGTGGCGGTGAAGCCCCCGATTTCTGAGGAGAACGTCTGCCAGTCGCGGCTGACCTCATGCACATCCTCGGCCGTGGTCACCGACCAGAAGCCGTCCTCGCCGGGGTACTCGGTAATCCCGTCCGACCAGTGCACGGGGCACTCCGAGCGCAGCCGCCGGAACAGCTCGTGCGGCGGCCCCTCCCGGAAGTTCGACCGGTCGCCGACGCGCGCGTTCTGCAGATCGCTTTCGAGGGGTGCCGGTTTGTTGCTCTGAACTGATGCCATTTGCGACCTCCTATGAAGTGGCAAACCGCGTCGATCGGCTTCTGGTGGGTGCGGTTGTGTGGGACTGCCCCGAAGTCATCGGTAGTCAGTATGGACGCTTTGGGCTGGTCTTCGTGCGTCGGCACGAAGGAGTCGACCGAGCGCACTCAGACAACGACGGAAGGTCGGTCGCTGAGGCCCAATGAGGAGCCACGAGCCGGCGCGGAGTGGAGTTACGCTTCGAGAGGTCCGGGAAGGCGGGGCAGGCCATCATCGGGAATTGGCTCCCAAACGGCAGCGCTGGCAACGTGCAGGCGACCCATCGGCCGTACCCCGGGGTCGCCATCGAAGGATCCCATGCGAACGTTGATGAACTCCGGGCTCTCCGGATGCTGTCCGAACAGCGCTGAGCCGCAGGTGCCGCAGAACGCCTTGTCGGCTCCGTCACCTGCGTTCCAGCGCCGGACGTGATCCTCGCCACTGACGATTCGAAAAGTCCCGGAGTTGGCGATAGCCGAAGGCGAGGCGGCGGTGCCCGTTCGTCGTTGACAGCGAGTACAGTGGCAGTATCCGGCGCGGAGCGGCGTCTCGGTGAGCTCAAAGCGCACCGCGCCACAGTTGCAGCCGCCGGTTAGAGGCAGAGACGACTCAGGCACAGAGCCGAGCATAGCGCCATCGAAACTGTAACGGTTGGACGCCGTTCGTTCGCACGTCGTGCCCTCGTTCACGTAGAGCTTCCGCGAGAGGGCGCGCGATCGTATCCTTGTCCTCGCTGGCGTGGCAGACGAACACGTCCCGCTGATCACTCGACATTTTGATCCGCACGTCCAGCTCCATCCCGGCTTGCGTGAAATCCGGTTGGAGCACCAACAGATAGCGGGATGATCGGCCGCGGGCACCCGCCAAGTGATGATCACTGCACCCGGTCGATCGCCGGTTCCGGGCGCTCGCCCAGGTACTCCACCCAGTGACGCTTGATGCAGGGGTAGTGCTTGGACGCCTCCACGAGGTCCATGAAGTTGATGATGTGCGTGTCGAAGCGGTCCTGCAGGTGGGGGTCGGCGATGCGGCCCTCGGCGTCGAACGCCTTGTGCGCCTGCGCCAGCGAGAACATGTCGGGGTATATACGCGCGCCGAGGTGCTCGAACGGGACGCGCAGCGTCCACAGGCCGCGGTTGCCGCCGCCCATTGACGGCGAGGCGGACATCACCAGGCCATGGCGCTCGTTGAACGGCTGCGGGTCATACCGCGATACCCAGTCGATCGCGTTCTTCAGGCCGCCCGGCATCGACGCGTTGTACTCCGGCGAGGCCACCACGAACGCGTCGCACGCCTGCAGGCGCCGGTGCAGCCCCTCTGCGCCCGGCGGGAAGCCCTCGCGCGCCTGCGTGTCCTGGCTGTATGTGGGGCAGTCGAACTGCGCCATCGACGCGCGCTCCACCGTCCCCCCGTCTCCTTCGATCGTCGTCGCCGCCAGTTCAGCCAGGCGCGTGTTCAGCGAGGCCTCGCGCAACGACGCGCTGAACACCAGGAAACGCACCTCACTACGTTTCGCTGTGCCGCTCTCCATCGCGTGATCGTCGCACATCACGCGCGGACACGGCTCTCGTTCCTTCGGGGCCCATCCGAGCGCCGGCGAGTGGGCACACGCTGCGCCCATAGCGCTGATCGGCTACCAATGCAGGATCAATCCGCACTCGACTGCAGGCCGCTGGGCCACACTTTGGCCTAGTCCACGAAAGCACGATGCAGACCCCGCGGAGGAGCGTCTGAGAATGCGGATCGGTGCCGAGACGCTGGTGCGGGAGCTCGGGCTCGAAGGCGTCAGCGGGCGAGCATGAGCACACCACCCAGCGCCCCAAGACGGTCAATCGGCTGCAGCAGCTGATCACCGGGTGGGAGCGCGAGTCTGGACAGCCGGTGCGGCGCCTGAACCTCAGGGTCGCCGCAATGATGCTGGCCGGCGCACTAGGACGCGCGGTCGACGATGACGGAGCCGTCGTGTTCGCCACCAGAGGAGGCGTGGCGATGGAGCTGCGAGCCGGCGAGAAGGCGCGCGTTACGGGCGACGTGGATCTCGTCTTGCGCGGTGACCCCGAGTCCCTGCTAGCGCATCTCGATGCCTCCCTCGCAGACGACTACAAAGACTTCTCCTTCGAACGCAACGAGCCCCAACCGCTGGAACTGCGCCCCCACGTTCACAGGATCCGGGTGAAGGTCGCGTTCCGCACCAAGCCCTTCATGACGCTAATCGTCGAGGTCGCACCTGTCGAGGCCGGAGGCGATGAGATCGAAGAGATAGCCGCCCACGACCTCAGCACCATTGGCCTAGATGGCCCCGACATCATTCCGGTGCTCGCGGTCCGCTGGCAGATCGCCCAGAAGCTGCATGCCGTCACCGAGCCACCACTACGACCCGGCGGGGAGAACCCTCGCTACTGGGACCTCATCGACCTGCGACTCCTCCAAGCACTAGCTGGGGAGAACCTCGCGCCCGTCAAGGACGCCTGCCAGCGCATATTCGCTGCACGTGGCTGGCAATCCTGGCCACCACAAATCACGACCTACCCCGATTGGAGCGACCGCTACACCGCCATGGCCAGCAGCCTCGACATGCCGATCACCGACCTCAACGAAGCAGTCGAAGCCATCCACGCGCTCATCCACGCCATAGACACAAGCTGAAGACTCGTATCTTCTCGCGCTCATGTCCGGCCCCCGAGCTCCAAATCCAGGACAGATCACCAGCGCCGAGAAGAAGCCGGATCAGATCATCCGCACCCCCCAAGATCAGCGCCATGTCTCGAACTCTGCGCCATCTGCCCGGCCAAGCGGTGGCCTCCGATCAGGCTCGCAGCGCTCATACGACGGCCCGGAAACGCTAGGATCGGGGGTCGCGGCGAGATAGCTCAGTCCGGTAGAGCACTCGACTGAAAACATTTATGCCCAGCGGCCGAGTCCCGTCGCCGCAGCCCGCCGTTTGTCCTGCTAATCGCTAGGTTTTTGCCACGCCCAGGACGGCGCGGAGGACGGGGCTTGGCGGGTGTTTTCGCGGGCTCGACACAAACCTCGGCACAAACCCCGCCGGTGTCGGGCGTGCTGTCGCCTGGTGGCGGCTCCTGGCTGGCGTGTAGCCGCTCACGGGCCTCGCGGATGAGCCGGTCGAACGATGCGCCGTGCTCCCGCTTGACGCGCTGCTGTAGCTGGTTGTAAACCTCGAGCGTCATCTTCGAGTCGGCGTGGCCGACCTGTTTCTTCACCCATTCGAGGTCGAATTCGCTGGCGAGCAGCAGGATCGAGATGTAGGTGCGCCGGAAGCTGTGCGGCGTTATGTGCGGCAGCGGGGGCATCCCCATCTCCTGCATTCTCTCGGTGGCGAGCACCGTGGCTTCGCGGACGATTTTGCCGACGGCCTTGCGGGTCATCTTCCCGCCGCGTTCGTTCTGGAAGAGAGGAGCCGTTGGGCTCGTGTCGTTGCCGGCTCGGACGAGCCGGCCGATGTGCTCGATGAGTGCTTCGGCTAGCTCCGGGCTCAGCTCTAGCACGCGGATGCCGGTTTCTGTCTTGGAGTCGGGGATATCAAGGCGGGCGTTGTTGACGTCGTGCAGACGCGCGTGGCCGATCTGGATGCTGCACAGCTCGCCGTTTCGGACGCCAGCGCGCCCGAGCGTGCGGACGATCGCCTTGCGCCCGACATAGACACCGAGACCCACGGCATCGAGTTTGCGGACGTGGAAGTGGACTGTGCCTGGCGCGACTCCGAGTTCGGCCGCGATCAGCTTTAGGCGCTTGCCGTCAGAGAGGCGGATCGCGACTGCCTCGGCCGTCGATCCGGGCCTCGCTTCGCGAGCGGCGAGGGCGAAGCGCTCAAGGGAGGGGTCTTGCTCGGCTGCCGCGTCTTCGATGCAAGCGAGCTCGTCCATCTCCAGGAACGTGCGCTTTGGCTTGGGGACGTGAACCTTGAGCCGCTTGCTGCGGGCCGCATTGAACGGGATCCACTCGTCCTCTACGGCCTCGTCAAGTATCTGGCCAAGCAGGGTGAGTTGACCTCGGATCGACGCCGGGCCGAGCGGGCGGAGCTTGCGATTGTTGATGTCACGAAGATCCGCGCCAGCAGCGAGTGCGTCCCTCAGCTCGTGCGCCTCTTTGATCAGGTGCTTCTTGAACGCTTCGCAGAGTTCCTTATCGATTTCATCGAGGGCGTAGCGGCCGAAGAAAGGCAGCAGGTGCAGCCTCAGCGAGATCTCGTAACCGGCGTGCGTGTTCTCGGATATCGGCTTCTTGCCGATGACGCCTTCGAGCTTTGCCTTCAGCCAATAGGAGGCGTACTCGTGGAAGCTCGGCATACCCTTGAACGCCTTTTCGACCTTTGGCGCCGGCTTCGGTCGCTCCCATATTCCTGCCTGGACGCGAGCGAGGATGTTCTGTAGCTCACGCCGAGCGTTGTTCTCGGTCCAGCCGCCGGTGCAGCCGCACGCGCAGTCGCGCGCCTCGTGCAGCATCAGGCTTTGGCGTTCGCCGCAGGCGGAGAACCGCAGGCGGAACTTGAGCGTTCCGTCAGCGTGCGTCTCGACTTCGACTCTTCCGGTGGCGGGGCGTGCCATCAGGCACGCTCCCGCGTTGAGGTTCTACGGTATGGGTACATCGGGGCATCTCCCGTTGTCGGGCCGGGGGCGTTCGCGCGCCGCCCGGCCACCTATTTGGCCGGTGGATCGTACCTCTGTGTAGGGCAGAAGATCAACGTTTCCGAGCCGTCTTGGCGGGTGTTTTCGCGGCCGTGCGCGCCGACGCTCGCCGGGCCTCAGCCGCCCCTCGTCGGGGCAGTCGAGCTGGCGGCGGATCTTTTGGAGGTCGAAGCGCAGCCGCCCGTGAGGCCCTCCCAGGCGCACGCCGCCCAACTCCCGCGCGTGCGCGTAGACCCAATCGCGGTCGACGCCGAGCTTCTGCGCGACCAGGGCAGCGTCCACGTACCTCGCCGCGCCGGTCGCCTCGTCCTGCAGCAGTTCGACCACGCGAGTCGCGATGGACTCGATGTCGTCGGGGTCGAGGGTCATGCCTTGGCCTTCTGTCTCACCCGAGCGGTCGCCGAACCGCACCCGCGCCGCCGAGAGTCTGACCAGTGCTTGATCCGGGCACGCGCGATAGGCAGGTACTCGGCTTCTCGCTCGATGCCGTGGAAGCGCGCCCCCTCGAGCACGGCGGCAGCTCCGGTCGAGCCGCTGCCGGTGAATGGGTCGAGCACGAGGCCGCCCTGCGGCGTGAGCAGCCTGACGAGCCAGCGCATCAGGTCGATCGGCTTGACGGTCGGATGGATGTTCGCGACCGGGTTCTCGTCGCACATCTTCTCGTTGTGGGCGCCGATCTTGAAGGTCTGCACGACCTTGCGCGGCAGGTTCTCGCAGCCGGCGTCGCGCTCGCGGCGCGATGCCTTCGCGGCGTAGAAGAAGCGGTGCCGATCGCCGAGCAGCTCGATCGGGCAGTCCGCTTCGCACGCCTCCTCGGTGCATGAATCGCCGTGTGAGAGCAGGAGGTTGGCGGGCCAGCGGCCTTGCGGGCTCGCGGTGATCAGCCGGCCGTGCGCCCGCCCTTCCCTGGCGGCGTCCTCTTGCGCCAGCTCGATTCGGCAGGCGTCGATTTTCATGGCTCCCGTCCCGTGCTCGGCGAGGGTCTGATCGAGCGTCCCGTCGAGCGGCTTGCGCGCGAGGATGATCGGCTCCCAAGCGGGCTTCAGGCCGGTGCCCTGCCCGTCGGGCAGAACGCGCGTGGCGGGATAGCCCTGGCCCTGGAGCCACATGAGCACGTCGCGGATTTCGAAGCCTGCTTCTTCGAGCCCGCACGTCAGCCGGTGAGCGGTTCTCGGCGCGGCGAACGCGGCGAGGTGCCCGCCGGGCTTCAGGCCGTGCAGGCAGGCGCGGCTCCACTCGCGCGAGAACTGTTGGAAGCGGTCGAGGGGGTCCTCGGTCGGGGGGCGCCGCCGTGGTTTGCCGGCTGGTGCTGCCGGGTCGAGCCTTGCCGGGCGATCCCACTCCATGCCGTTGACGCCGATGCCGTAGGGCGGGTCGGTGATGATCGCGTCAACCGTGTTGGCGTCGAGGCTCTGGAGTACTCCGAAGCAGTCGGCGTGGGTGACTTTCCATGTTGATTGTGGGATGCATGAGGGTCGGCGGCGGGTCATTGAAGTCCCCCTTTTTGGGGTCGGGCTGGAACGAGGACGTCCTCGGCAAAACGGCAGTCGAGGCTCGGGCGCTCGCGAGCGGGCGCAGTGGCGGAGGTGCGTCAGTGGGCGGCGGGAGGGCTACGCGCGGCGCGATCGAGGCACGGTCGTAGGCGGCTAGTGCAGGCCATCGTTCTGGTGCTCCTGGGGTCGTGGTTGGCCGAGCCAGTCGACGCGCTGCTCGGGTTGTTGGTTGCTGAGGAAGATCGGCGCGAACGGGCCGTGCGCCGCGAGGTCATCGAGCGCGACGAACCACACGGGGACCTGGCCGACGCGGCCGGCGGGGTCCGACGCCTGCAAGGCGAGGGTGCGCTGCACCCGCTGGCGCATCGTCTCGCGCGATTGGTCGGCGAGAACGATCAGGAGGTGCGGCCAGGCGCGGTAGTAGCTCCGCCACAGGGGCTCTGGCGTGTTCTCGCCCGAGGCCGGTGGAGCGTAGTGGCGCAGCCGCGCATACCGGGTGATCTTTCCGGCGAGCTGCTCGGTGGTTCGGGTGCCGCGGTCAAGCTCGATGAAGCGCTGGTGCAGCGCGAGCGCTCCGTCGCTTGAGGTCTCAAGGTAGGTGAGAAGGGCGTCGGCGATGACCAGCTCGGCGGGCCTGCGTCCGCGTGCATGGCTGATGGGGTGCGCGACCTCGTTGCGCCAAGAGTCCGGGCCGCACTCGTCGCCTCGCTGTCGCGCTGCCCGGACGAACTCGACACCGACCTGATTGACGGCGATCGTGTGCTTCTTCAGCGGCCCTTCGGCCTGCTCGCGGCTGGTGACTCGGCGGCGGAACTCGACAGGAGCACCACCGGCCTCGACGGCGTCCGCTCCGGTGTCGGTGAGGAACCACAGCGATAGCCGCCGGGGGCTGCGAATGCGATCTACGAAGCCGCGCCGCTCAAGCAGCGCCAGCACTTGCCGTGCCCACCTTGCCTGCGCGGCCGGGGTGTAGAGCGCATGAAGCTGGGTTGTGCTCAGCAGCCGGTGCTCATAGATGCCCGCGAGCATCGACCCGGCGACCGGCGGCAACGCGCGAGGCCCGCTCATGGCCGTGCTCCAGCGGGCATCCAAGCGGGCCGCGCAGCGTGCCCGTCCCGCAGACGCGGAAACCGACGAGGTGCCGCCGAGTGCTCGCCGCGCCCGCGCACGATCAAGCTGGCCCGCGGACTAGGCTCGCTCGGCGCTGGCGCCGTCCACGGCGCCTCGGGATCGAGACGGGCACCTCCGCCGCTGCCGCCGGATTGTCCTTCGAGGTGCTGCTTGATCCGCTCGTCCAGCGTGTCGAGATCGGCGACTGTCTCCGAGGCGGGGGTGCGTCCCGATGCCTTGTCGATCGTTGCCTGGACGTCAACTAGAGCGTCTGGCCTGTAGGCGTCGGCGAACTGCTCCTCGACTGAGTGGCCTTCGAACATGAACGGCCGGGTCTGCTTGCCCTCGTGCGTGACCTGAGCGATGAACGTCCAGCGCGGCAGGCCCGTGATCGCAGCGGCGGGCGGATCGCCTCCCCACTCCCTCGCGATCAGCGCGGCGGCGTGCGCGTTGAGCGCCGTCGTGATCAGGTGGCTGCGGTTGGTCGTGAGCGCGTTCAGCGTGTCGCTCGTCAGCCGCTCCGGGTTCTGATTGAGCAAGGTGGCGCGGATGCCGTACTTCGCTGTCTGCTCAAGCAAAGCTGCGAGGTTCCCGCCAGCCGCGCCGTCGTAGGTCTGGACCTCATCGAGGAAGACGTAGAACGGCAGGCGCTGCTCGGGCGCCATCGACGCGCGTCCCTTCGCGCCATGCAGAAGGTCATAGACGAGCAGGTTCGCGACGAGCTTGTCCTTAGCTCCTCCCGCACCAGGGCAGGCGAGCACGATCCGCCGTTCGTTCATTGCGCGGCCGATGTCGTAGCTGGAGGTCTGCGAGCCGAGCAGCGCGGCGAGCTGCGTCGATGAGCGAAGCCGGTCGATCAGGTTCGTGACCGGCGTTATCGCCTCTTCGGACAGGCGCGGGAACCGCTCGGTAAAGAACTGGCGCCGCGCCGGGGAGAGGTGCGGCAAAGCGGCGGCGAGCCAGTCGGGGTTCCCCAGGATCGACGGTATCTGGAAGATCGTCGGCTGCAGCCCCTCGGGCAGCACGCCGGCCAGCTCGATCAGCGCGGCGGTCGCCTGCGTCGTCAGGGTGAGCGCCCGGTTGTTGCGCTCGGACCACTGCAAGGCGGACGCGAAGCTGTCCACGATCGCCTCGACCCGCCGCTCGGCGGCGTCGGGATCGAGGCCCCTGGCGGCAAAGAGGTTCCATCCCGGCTGCCCCTGGCGGCTGCGCGGCCCGACGAGGTCAAGCTCGATGACGCGCTCGGCGAGCCCTTCCTCGGTCAGGCAGCTCTTGACCCTTTGGACGGCGTCTTGGTGCGGGTCGAGGAACAGCCCGCCGTGACCGCTTCGCACGAGGTGCAGGAACTGCGTGAGCGCAAGCTCGGTCTTCCCCCATCGGCTCCGTCCAGCGGTGTAGGTGAAGAACGAGTCCTCGACGCGGAGCCCGATCGTGCGCTGTCCCGTCTCGTCCTCCACCTTCCCGAGCGGCACGAGGTTCGCCTGACCTTTGAACGTCGGGAGCGTCCTCGGCGCCGGATACACCGCTGGGCCGAGGCGCAGCACTTCAGGCGCGGCGCACTTCGCGGTCGGCGGCTTCAGAAGACCGGCCATCTCCCGCGCGGTCACGTAGTCACGACGAGCGGGGCGAAACAGCCCCGTGCGTATCCGGCGATCGAACCAGCCCCGACGGCCAGGGAGGTCCGATCCGGCGAACGCCAGCCCGAAGAAACGAACGCCGACGACCCGCAGCGAGTTAGCGCCAGCGAACCCGTCGAAGCAGCCGAGCAGCCCTTGCAGGCAAGCGACCGCTCTGCCGCGCTCCGGGGATGCACAGCGGATCAGAACCTGCAGCCGGAACAGAGGCTCGGCCTGCACGAGCTTCGCCGCGATCTCCTCACGTTCGGCGCGCTGCTCGACCATTTCCGCAGGCCGCCGACGCCCTACCCGGCCGGAGTCGAAGTCGAGCCATCCCCCGCCTCGGTTGGGCTCGCTCGATTGGCCCCCGCGACGCAGAGCCTCCTTGAGCAGCCGGCGGCGAAGGCGCCTGCGGGTCGCTGCCGTCGTCGGCAACAGATCGACAGCGACTTCCGCCTGCTCGCGGTGCGCCGGATCAAGCCGAGAGAGAACCCTCGCGAAGCTCTGCAACGGATCGGGTGTCAGCGGGAGATGCGCGAGCGGTTCGCTGCTCGGGCGAGCGAGACGAAGCTCAGCCCGCACGACCTCAACACGACGATCCCCCTCGCTTGCCGGCTCGGCGTTCGGGTCGATGACCTGAAGCTGCACGCGATCGAACACGCCAACCGCTGCTCGGACCGCCGGCAGCGCCCGCTCGGGCACGCTCAGCGAGTAGCGCATCCGGCCTTGCTCGTCGCAATCGAGCAGCACCCGAACTGCCCTCGCCCGCGGATCAAGCCAGCCGCCGACGAGCCTGCGCACGCGCGAGAGCTGAGCCGCGCAGCGCAGCACCGCATCGAGCGACGGATCGAACGAATCGGGCGCGAGCACCACCAGCCGAGTCCGAGAGGCGAGCGCCCTCCTCGTCGCCACCACCCGACACGCCAACGCGACCGAACCGAGAACCGTGGCGGCGATCAACACGACCGGCAGCACCCGTCCAGCGGTCTCGACCGCGGCGAGGTGCGAGCCGCGAGCGCCACCGATCAGCGAGGCCACGATCAGCCCGGCGACGACCGCGACAAGCGGGCGGGGGTCCTGTGATCCCTTCCCGCTCACCGGGCACCGCCCGACCGCCGCCGCGCCACGCGCGGGCCGTTGCACCATCTACCGGGCAGCCGACGCGATAGCGACGGCTGGACGGTGCGACCTCGAACAGCGAGGCACCGCAGCACCGGGAAGGCAACTGGACTAGCCAGACGCGCAGGCGCAGCGAAGCAGCGACGACGACCAGCGACGACACGATCCGCGGAAGGCACAGCGCCGCGCAGGGTCACCACGGGCCTCCTATCGGAGAGCACCGCGAAGATGGCAGCCAGCCAGGTAGCCAACGGCAACCCCAGAGTGGCAGCACGCCCCGCGAGGCAGAGCACCGCAGGGTCTCCAGTCAGCGAGCGGGAGACAGGACATTCACCAGCGGACACAGAGATGTCGGCGGCGCAGTCGCCCACAAAACCCGCAAAGGTGCAGGGGAAAAGACCCAACGGCACGCAAAGCGCAGGGAACCGCAGACGGACCCTCTGACGGAACCTCAAACGGCCCCTTAGACGGAACCTCAAACGGACCCGGCAGCTCATCGCCGCGCCCCCCGACCACAGCGGCCCGCCGTCGCCGATCGACGCCGCCCGCTTGGCGCTGGCGCGTGCTGCCGCGCCGGGGGGTGCGCGAGCGGCGGCGGGACAGCGTTGCCGGCTGCCTTGTTTTTGCGCTGTGGCATGGCGCCGCTCACCCGTGCCTTCCCGTCGTCGGTGGCTGCGCGAAGCCGTAGATGTGCTGTTCTTGGACGACCGCTTCGCTCGGGAGGAACGGGCCGGCGATGCCGACTTCGTTGTGATCGTCGTTGCCGTCGATCGTCGTGATTCGCCCGTCGCTGTAGACGCTCTGCACGATCGCGACATGCACGCTTTCGGTTGGGCCTGCCCCGAAGAACACGAGGTCGCCGGGCGACGGTCTAGCGGTCGGCGGGAGAACTCTGCCGCCGTGTTCCTTCGCCCAGGTGTAGAGCGACCCGGAGTAGCCGTAGGTGGCGGTCGAGCCGGGCAGCGGAACGCCCGCGCGCTTCCAGACCCAGCTCGCGAAGAGGCTGCACCACTCCTCGCACGGCCCGAAAATCGTGCAGTTACTCCCAGGCGGGTGCTCGCCTTGCCCGAGCTGACTTTCGGCGACCCGGACGATCCTTGAGCTGCTGGCCGGCGTCGGTGGCCCCGAGCTGGCTTCGCAGCCGCCGCTGACTGGTTCGGCGAGCGGCGGGCTTGTCGCCGTCGGCGCACCGGACCCGGTGAAGCCGTACTGGACGGCTTGGGCCATGACCTCTTCCGCATACGCCACGGTCGAGTCGCCGCACGCGCCGTAGTAGTGGCAGGCGGCTTCGTGATATTCGGCGAAGGTGCCGCCCGTCGGTGGGGCGCCCTTGGCTTCGCGCAAGATCCTCGCGGCGGTGAAGATCGCGTCCGCTGGGTCGTTGATCGACAGCGGATGGCCGGGGTCGGCGTTGACGGCGTAGGTTTCCCACAGCGTCGGGCCGGAGCCTGGGCTGCATTCGCTGCCGCGCACGTAGGCGATCTGCATCGGTCCCGCGCAACCGGCCTCGTTGGTGCCGGCGCACTCGCCGTTGCCGCACTCCTGCGCGCCGATCGACGCGAGGAACGACCAGTCGATGTCGAACCGCTCCCCGGCTCGCTCGTACAGCGCGAGGCGTTCGGGCGGGATGCTCTGCAGCGCGTAGGCCGACGGCGTTGGCCCTTCAACGGTGGGTGACGGTGCTGCCTGTGGCGAGCAGCCGTTGAGGCTCGCGCCGAGCACAGCGACCGCGACCGCGAACGCCAGCAGCAGCGCAATCGCCGCCGTGGAGAATCCGCCAATGAGCCACATCAAGGCAGCGCGTCGCATTACGCACCTGCCAATCCGGTGACGAGATATCGGCCGCCGTGCTCGGCGAGCACGACCCTGATCGGGTACGCGACAACTTCGCTGTCCTTGACAAGCCCGGTGACGACGATCGCTGCGCCCGTCGAGCTGGTGGCGCGTAGGGCGACCAGCCTCGGGTGAAGCCTGCGGAGCGCTGGCGGCACCAGGCGCGCTCGTTTCCGAAGTGCGGCGGCGAGGCCGCTGGCCGCGTCCTTCACGGCGCTCGCCGGCCCGTGCCCGTAGGCGAACGCGAGGTAGCCGTCGAGGAACGTTCGTGCGGTCCGAAGCGCCTCGGCAGGAGCTGCTCCGCCCTTCACCGGACCGACCGTGCTCGTCGGCGGGTGGGGCGCGCGGGCCTGTTGGCTGGCGGGCACGCCCGTGCTGGTCATCGCGAGCAGGAGGGCTGCCGCGATCAGCACGACCGAGATCGCGGTGAACGCTGCGCGCCGCTCGCTCTCGCCGATCGGCCTGTCGAGCTGCCGGCGAATCCACGCTGCGGCGGCGCTCATCGCCGCGCCTCCTTCTCGATCACCTCAAGGCGCGCTCGCGCGCGCATGGCGGTGTCACAGTCGTGCGTCGAGCCGAGGTAGCTGCGGCCCGCGCGGACCGACGCGAGCCCGACGTCCGCGAACGCGCTGCAGAAGGGATCGAGGGCGAGGCAGCGCCCCCGGTCGTTGGTGTGCGAGCAAGCGGGCCGCCACCGAGCAGGCTGATCGGGTCCGCCGGGCAGCCGTCGCCAAGGTGTGCCGCAGACCCCGCACGCGCGAGGCGAGGTGCTCGCGCGAACACACCAATCGATGACCTCCTGCGGCGATTGGGCCTCGCCAGCGGCGGGAACGCACCACGCGCGTCGCTGAAGTCGCCGGGCAGAGATCGCGCGGCTACGCTGCGAAGAGCAGGCTCCCGCGCCTTGCCTCACTGCCGGGGCGCGCAGCGCAAGCCGTGCGTTGAAATGGAACTCCTGCTGCTTGGTGAACAGCGCGACCGTCGAGTGCCCGACGATCAGCGAGAGACGGCTGCGGTGCAGCGCGCGATCCTGGCGAAGCCATCCGGCGTCCTCGACCAGCTGGAGCGCCTGCGGCTGGCTGCCACGTCCCGGCAATGAGAGCCAGAGCGTCCCGTCGTCGCGAAGGACACGGCGAACCCTGTCGAGAATCGCGATCAGGCACGGCGTCGGTAGGTCCCTCGGCGGGCGTAGAAAGCACGTCTGCGCCCAATCGTCAGGAAGCTCGCTCAGAAGGGCGAACGGGTTTGCGGTTTCGATGCGCCAGCTCATGGGTGTTCGTCCTCCTGGTTTGCGGGGTCAGCCGCGCCGGTGCCGTATCGCGCTCTGAGCAAGAGCGAGACGGGCTCCTCGGCACCGATCGCGGGGGCGGTAGATGCCGACGGCGGCTGGTCGCGAGGTGGACGCGCCGCGGCGGCGGGCTCAGGGGTCGGCTGCGACGGAGGCCCGTCGCCGAAGTCATCGCCGCCCGATCGCCGTGGCGGGATGCCCGGCGCCGGGGTGCTCGCCGACGCAACCGGCGGCGGAGGCTCGATTGCGACGGGCGCCTGCTGCGCTGACGGCGCCACTGCCGGCGGTGGGGGTGCGGGGCGGGTCGGGGAGGTTCTCGCGCCCGCCTCGGCCGCTGGCGTCGTCGGCGCGTCGCTCCTCGCTTCGGGGCGTGCGCCTTGCGGGCGGGCGCTGGCGGGTGTCGTGTTCGCCGTCGGGGATCTAGGGATGCCCGTGTCGTCTTGGGGCAGCTCGTCCTCGGGAGGCTGAGCACGCGTCGGGGTTGACGGCGATGGCGGAGCGTCGCTCGCGGGCGCCCGATCTGCCGAACCGCGAGGGTGAGGCGAGGTCGAGTCCTCCTGGGCGTGCGTGTCCTCGTGGTCGTAGCTCGGGCGGGGACTCGGGGCGCCTGGCCCGTGCGTCGGCGTTTCGTTCGGCGCTGGCGCCGTCGTCGGTGGCTCGTCGTCTCCGAACTGCTCGTCGCCGCTCGGGCCGCCACCGGAGGGTGCGCCCGTGGGCGGTGGTGGTGTTCCGCCGCTCGGGCCTTCGCTCGACGGTGGAGCTTCTTCTCCGCCGGGCGTCCCGCCGCCGGGGGAGCCGTTGGGCGTGAGCGTCGGGAGTTTCCGCGGCAGGCGCGGGAGCCGAGGCAGGTTCGGCGTGGGCATCAGCCGCGCGAGGCGCGTGGCGTAGTAGAGGTTCGCGAGGCGGTTGGTGCCGTCGTTCGCGGCGCGTGGCCCGACCGTCCCGGCGAGGAGGTCGCTCGTCAGTCGGTTGCGTTGCAGGAAGACGGTCCAGAGGAACGCGGCCTGCAAGGCGAACGCGAGCAGCCACCCGAGGTTCGAGGTCGCGTCGTCCAGCGCGGAGCAGACCGCGAGGACGATGGCGAGGATCAGGCTGTAGATGACCTTCCGGGCGAGGTAGCCGGCGAGCTTCGATACCCATGCGCGGAAGAACTCGTGCCCGCGGCCGGGGAAGATGCCGATCAGGAGCGCGACCGGCGCGAACGCGAGCAGCGTCAGCAGCAGGATCTGAGCGAGGATGACCCCGACCGCGAGCGCGCCGAGCAGCAGATAGGCGCCGATCTCGCCGAGCAGAATCACGATGGCGAGCAGCAGCCGCTGGTACTGGCCGCCCTTGCCCATCGCTTCCGCGGCGGGCTCGTCGGACGGGCCTAGCGGGTAGGTGCCGTCGCTCTTGCCGGGGTCGGACGCTGGGAGGTCTTCGTTATCGCCGTGTTCGAGCGCTTCGTGCTCGGCGCCGCGGCGGTGTGACCCCGGAGGGAACTGGAGGAAATGGGTGGCGTACTTGTTGCGGTCGTTGATGCACGTCTTGCCGTTGGCTTTGACTTCGGTGCCGTGTTCGAGCTGGGCGGCGAGCTGCGTGTCGGTCGCCGGGTTTGAGCTGAGCGGTCTGACTGCGACCGATTGCGGCTTTCCGTGGCTGACGGTCGCGCAGTGCTCGATCCCGCCGAACTCGAGAACCGTCCAGGGGTTCAGGACGAGAAGTTCGAAGAGCTGGTCGCTGGCTGCTGTCTTCGCCTGCGATTCGTTGCCGACGCTTCCTTCGCTGCCGAGTGACAGCAGCGCCGTGGAGAGCTGATTGGACAGTTTGCTCGCCGGGGCGATCGTCTCTTCGGGCTGGGTGACTATCCCGATCGCGAGGACGAAGAACAGCGCCGAGACGGCGAGCGCCCCCGCAGTCTCCGCGTAGCGGCGCTGGATGAGCGCCTTCCACATCGCCCAGCAGCCGACGAGGGTGATTGCCGCTATCAGCCAAGGCGTCCCGAAGGTGCTCTCGTACAGGTTGTGGATCGCCTGGGAGACCGGCGCGAGCGCGCCCGATCCCGGCGTTGACCCGTTGACCAAGTCGAGGTTGAACGCGAGCGCGAAAAGGAGAATCACCCCGTTTGCGAGGAATGAGGTGATTTCCCACAGCACCTCCGCGCCGAAGTACGCGATCATCGGCGCGACCCCAGAGGCATCGACGCCGCTGGTGAAGCCGACGCTGATCGCCGGGAAGTACTGGTCTAGCTCGTAGTTCCCGACGGGGTAGCGGCCGACCCAGCCGCCGGGCGGGAGCTGCGGCGCCGGGTCGATGTTGCTGAACACGTCAGCGGCGTGCGCTGAGGGGTGCGCGCCGAGCAACGTCAAGAACGTCACGAAGAAGAGGACGATCATGCTGCGGCGATGACGGCCAGCCCACCTCGCCGGCCGGAGGATCAGGGTCTTCATGCTTCGCTCCTTCCGGGCTGCTGGGGTGTGGTTCCGAGCGCTTGGAGGAGGTGCGGGTAGACGAGGTCGATCTGCACCTCCCCTACGCGGCCGTGCAGGTCGCGCATCAGGCAATGCCCGGCGCGGAATTCGCGGACCTTGCCGATCAGCTCAGGCGTCGGGTCAAGGCCGATGAACCGCAGAGCCGCCGAGGCGCCGGCATCTGAGTCCTGCCCGAAGACGAACACGACGCCGATCAGGTCGGCGAGGTCCCCGAGGTCGGCGATCCTGTGAGTGCCGAGCAGCAGCGTCGCGTTGTACGCGCGGCCGAGCCGGACGAGACGGTGAATGATCTGCCGGCCCTGCGGCGAGGCGAGCAGGAACCAAATCTCGTCCAGGCCGACGATCTTGTGACGCGAGCGGTCCTTGGAGATGAGCTGCAGCGCGTAGGCCGCGACCAAGCTCAACGTCGCGACCGAGATCCGCTCCGCGCGCGTGTAACTCTCGCGAGCTGCCGTCGGTTCCGGCAGCGAGAGGCCGGGCATGCGGATCGTCGTGACCGGCATCGCGGCCTGCACGTCGCTGCCGGCGCCGCCACCGAACCCGAGCCTCGCGAGGCCGAAGTCGCGGATTACCTCAAGCGCCTCCCCGGCCTCCCTCGCACCGGCACGATCGGAGGCCAGGAGCTGCTCGACAACGCGCAGAAGGCTGCGTGATCCCTCGCGGACGGTGTCCTTCACCGCGAGCGAAACGGCGTTCTCCCACTGCGCGGGGCTGCCCGGCAAAAGCTCCAGCAGGTAGCTGCACGCCAGCTCCTCGCGGATGTCCTCAAGCCCGATCCGCAGCGGATCGAGTCGCCCTTGTTGCGCCTCGGCGCCGGACAGCTCGAGCACCTGCAGCCGGTCGGCCAGCTCGGGCAGGTTCTCCCACCCGTGGTCGGGCTTCGGATCGAAGTCCACCACGAGCGATCCCCGGCGCTCGGCGGCGTACTCGATCGCCTGCGAGGCGACCGTCTTGCCCGACCCGAGGGTGCCGATCAGAAGGACCGCTGAGGCGCGATCTTCGCGGGGCGCCTGAGTCGGATCGAACCTGACGGGCAGCGGTGCGCCGACCGGCGTGTACCCGAGATATGGGCCGCGCTGGGAGCCGACGATGCGGCTCGCGGTCGGGACCATCGCCCCGAACTGCTCGACAGTGAGCTGCTGGGTGTAGTCGCGCATCACACCCACCCGTCCGCTCGCGGGAGGTGCTCAAGCCAGAGCTGGTACTGAAGACCGACCGGCCTGTGCAGCGCGAGGTCGCCGTACTGCTCCCGCAGCGCCGCGACCCTGCGCTCTAGCTCCTCCTCGGTCGGGGCGCCGACCGCGAGGCCGATCTGCCCGTAGAGCATCGGCGGGTGCCCGCCGGCCTGCAGTTGCGCCTCGTATTCGCGAGCGAGGACACGGTCGACACCGGCAAGAACGCTCGGGCCGTGCGCGGCACCATGAACCTGCTCGTAGAAGGCGTGCTCGACGTCCGCGATCCGCTTGCGGACCTGGGTGAGCGCTTGCCTGTTGCCAAGCCAGCGGCAATGCGCGACCGCGTCGACCGGCCACGGCAGCGACTCCAACGGCGCGAACAGCACCTCCGCTGTCCAGCCTGGGAACTCAGGTGCTTCGGCGAGCGCTCCGACACACAGCAGCGCCTGGTAGGAGCAGCCTCGCTCGCTGTGCACGATCAGCGACTGCTCCCGCTCGGTGATCGCGGCCTGCGCGCACTGGCGAAGGTCGCTCCCGAGCGGCTCGAAGGAGACGCCGCCGCCGGGCGCGGAGACGATCAGCGCATCCGGGGACCAGTGCCGGTCAAGGACGGGCTCGCCGATGCCGCGGCACACCGACCGGCGCAAAAGCCACTGAAGCTCTACGGTCCTCGCACGCCGCGAGGCGATGACGCCGTTCAGCCGCTCGAACGTGCGCTGCTCGCGCGTCTGGAGTTCGGACAGCTCGCCGCCGGTGATCGGCGAGGCCGACCCGATCCCGGCCGCCTCCTCGACGCGACGACGAACTCGGTCGACGCTCCTGACCAGGCCGGAGCCGACGCCCGTCGGGCTCTTGCCCGCGAGGGATACCGCGAGGTAGCACTCGGGGATGTGCGAGCCGAGGTCGCGCAGCCTCGCCTGGTGGCCCTCCAAGAACGCTTGCCACGCGGCGGGGTCTTGGTGGCGGCTGTCGAGCAGACCGGAGGTGTGCTCGACGTACTCATCAGCCGGATACGCGCGGCTGACCCGCCACAGCGAAAAGTCTGCGCCGACGGTGTGCGCCAACCGCTGCAGGCGACGCTGGAGCCCCCACTTGCCGCCCGTCGGCAGGTACGGGTAGGAGGTCATCGCCAGCCGGTAGAGCGCGGCGCTGTCACCGCTTCGCCCGAGCAGCACGTTGCCGTGCGCGTAGCGCAGGGAGAAGGTCGTCATGGCCGGACCTCCACGACCTGGCCCTCGTCCAGCTCGATGACTTCGGCAAGCCGCTCGCCCGTGCGCAGGCGATGGCCGGCAGCGCGGCGGACGATCAGTCGCCGCCGGCCGGGGATCGCGACCACCGGGCGTGCGAACACGAGCCGAGCGGGGCCGCGCACCTTGCCGTGGTGAAGCACCGGGGAGTGCTCGTCCGGCGCGACCCACACCTTCGGCGCCCAATCGTGGGCTTCGTCCTCGGCGCCGATCGCGGAGTCGAGCGAGCGGCGAGCCGAGCGCATACGAAGCGCCGCCCAGGAGGTGAGATAGCGGTGCGCTGGGCGTCCGTCCGGTGCTGCCTGCCCGGCGAGCGTCGCGATCATGCCCGGCGCGATCAGCAGCCGAAGCGGCCAATCGAGCCAGTCGAGCACGACGCCCGCCAGCAACGTCCCGGCGAACCCAGCGAGCGCACCGAGGACCGCGCCGGGCCAGCCGTGTGAGCTTGCACCGAGCAGCCCCACGACCGCCGCGGTCACTACCGCGAAGAAGATCGAGCGCTGGCTTACGACCAGCACCACGACCAGCGAGCAGAACGCCCAGCCGAGCCACTCAAGCGGCACGCCGCCCGGCACAGGCAGCCGCCGCCCGTCGATCGCGTAGACCCGCCGGTCGGGCTTGAATATCCGCTGGTAGGAGCGGATCGGATGCGTGGAGTCACTCATCTGAAAGCAGCTCCGCTTAACCGAAGATCTGTTTGCCGATGGCTTCCGCAGCGGTGGCAATGTCCGCCGAGGCGAACACCATCCACGCGACCACGATCGCCGCGAACAGGAAAACCGCCAGCTCCGTGTAGCGGCGATTGACGAGAAACATCAGGCTTACGACGCCCACGATCCCGCCGTACAGCTCCGTCGCGTACCCTTTCAGCAGGTTCGCGACGTTCTGCCCGACGTTGTTGCCGGACGCGAATGCCGCGACCGGGAACATCATCAACGCACAGATCGCCAACAGAAGGGCCAGAAGCCCGAGACGTCGTTTCTGTGAAAACACTGCAATCACCGCCTTTGCGCACTCGTTGATCCGGTGCTGGCGGGCTGCGTCGCAGTAACCGTCACACCGCTTGTGGTGGTGGGCACGCGGGATTCCGTGTTCAGCATCGAGAGCGCGCCGCGAATTAGCAGCAGCAGCACGCATCCCCACAACAACGCACGAGCCGCGATACGCGCCAGGCGCTTCACGCCGTCCGTCTGTGGCCGGGCGAAGCGGTCCTGGCTCTCACCTTTGTGGGTCCTACGAGAACTAGTCATAGGGCCGAAGGTAAGGAGCGGCTGTGCTATTTACTACAAATAATCATTTACGTATTCACGTAAATACGTAATCACTTATTTGCGGACTGCCACCGTGAATGCGGGCAGCGGTAATCGGCCCCGCTGCGCGGGGAGGAAGACGGCTATATCGGCGGCGAGCTGGGGCCGCGCGCGTGTTGGGGGCAGTCAGGTGAGCTAAACGTCGAGGCCGGCGATCGTCGCCAGCTCCTCAACATAGCCGCTGGCGCTCTGTGCCGCCTGCTCGACCAAGCGCAGGGCACTGAAGTCAGCGAGCGTGTACCACACGGTTCTGCCGTCCTTGCGGCGGCTCACCATGCCCGATTGGTAGAGCACAGCGAGATGCCGCGACACGTTCTGATGGGTCGTCGCGAGCTCGTCCGTGAGGTCTTGAACGGTCGCTTCCCCGCCCTCGAGCATCTTCAGGATGCGTATGCGATTGGGCTCTGCCACGGCCTGTAGCCGGCGGGCCACAAAGTCCAGGAACGGAGCTGACATATTTGGGCTCATCATTTGCCTCCACTGGCTCCCGTGAGCGCAGCGGCGCGCACCTCCAACGATGGGCGTTTTAGTTGACCCCACACCATCGTCAGAAGAGCCTCGCGTGCCGTTGACCCGGTTAGTGGGCCTTTGGCTTACTTGCCGAGATAGTCGAACTGTCCCTGTCTTGGACCTTGACCGACAGCGGGCCGGGAAAGTGGACGCGCCGGTCCGACCGACGAGTAAATTTTGAGACGCGAAGGACCCGGATTGGGCGGGATCGCGCTCGTTGCAACTGCGCGGCGTCTGTTGGGAGACCGAGCTTGCGTGAGGCGTCGCGGGCGGGCGGCGGGCGGTCCAGACGCTCGGCGGGCCGGCGCGACCCGCCGAGGGCGGCGCGCGTTATGTCGGCCGTGGCCAGCGGAGTGGTGCGCCTGGCGGGTCGAACGAGAACTGGGGAGAGTGCTCAGACGCCAAGCCGCGCCGGACACGACGAGGGTCAGCGCGACCGCGGCGGCGCCCAGGAGGAGGCGGCGCCGGTAGGGGCCCTGCACGTCATCGAAGGTGACCGTGAGCTGGGACGGCGCGTCCGGCGCGTCGTGCTCGGGGTCGGTGGGGTCCATACAAGTGAATGTGAACCGCGATCCCAGCGGAACACTAACTTTGCGGCCCGCGAGCTGCGGCGGGCCGGGATCACGTCGGCCGGGCCGGCATTCAGGCGATCATCCAGCGGCCCGGCGCCGCGTCAGACTCCTTGATCCTGTCTTCGCTCGCGAGCACGAGAATACGCGCCTCTACTAGGCTCTCGGGCTCGTTGAACGAGCTAGCCAGGTCGGCTGGACTCTGAGTCGCCGCGGCGCTGAGGCGCGCGTGAGCGGCCTCCTGCCGGTTCCTCAGTCGACCGAGTATCAGCTCGTCAAGTTCCTCGTCGGTCATGCCGGGCGGCACTCTAAACGACCTGACGTCCAGCCCGTCAACGCGCGACCGTACTGGTCGCGCACCCGGCGCGTAGGAATGCTCACGCTGCGCGGCTACCTGCTCATCTCCGCGCTGATGCTCCCCGTCAAGGCCACCGAACTGGCGCCGGACACTGAACATCAGGCGGGCGTGTAGTGCGCCGTGAGAGCTCGCTCCACGGACGCCACGCCCGCGGCGAGCAGTGCGCAGGTGCCGTCGTGGTGCTCGCATAACCTCGTGGGCGTGTCTGAGGAGTGCGGTTAGCGGTATGGGCCGGGAGGTTGCCGCTACGAACTGGTCGCGCTCCAAGTGGACCACGCGATTGGCGGCCGTCGGTTCACACCGACTGGCTTCGACTGGCTTGGTTCTCCTCAATGATTGCTTCGCGCAGGGCCTGTTTGAAGGATCTGGGTTGGATGTCGAACAGTTCCATGCCGGATGGGTCGGTGATGGTCGTGTCGGTGGAGAGCCCCTCGATCAGTGGTCTTGCGACGCCTGCGTCGACGGGTGTGATGAGCCCGATCCAGTGCGAGGAGAGCCATGGTGTCAGCAGTGGTACGGGGATGCGTGGGCGGCGGTGCAGTCCCAGCGCGTCGGCCATTTGGTCGAGCATCTCGCCGTATGTGAGTATCTCGGCCGATCCGATCTGGATCTCCCGGGAGCGCGTCTGCGGGATCCGAGGAGCCTCGATGAGGTAGCGCAGAACGTCGCCGATGCCGATCGCTTGGGTGGGTGTGGCCAGCCACGAGGGGGCGAGCATCACTGGTAGGCGCTCGACGAGCGAGCGTAGCGTTCGGTAGCTCTCCGATCCGGCTCCCACCACCATGCCGGCGCGAAACCAGCTCAGCGGTGGTCCCTGATCGCGCAGGATTTCTCCGACGTGCAGCCGCGAGCGCAGGTGCTGGGATGCGGGGCGGTCGCCGAGGCCGCCGAGGTACACGATCCGCTCGATGCCCGTGGCGATCGCGAAGCGAGCGAAGTTGGAGGCGGCTGTGGCGTCGCGCTGCTCGTAGTCGGAGTCGCCGCCCCGACCCATCGAGTGGACGAGATAATAGGCCGTCGTGTAGCCCTCGCCGATCGCGCTCAGGGAGCTTGGATCGAGCATGTCGGCGCGGTGTACCGTGACGGCCGGATCGAAGCTGACCCGGCTCGGGTCGCGCGCTACGCACCCAACCGGAACGCCTCGCGCGTGAAGCTCGCGCACCAGTCGGCTGCCGATGTAGCCGGAGGCTCCGGTGACAAGCGCGCGGCCCATGTTCAGAAGGCCAGCGCCCGTTGCGACTCGTACGCACTCGTGTGGCCGGCGTACTTGCGCCACCCTGGCTTTGCCAGTGTCATTTGGATGACGCCGATCCGCCGCTCGGCGAAACCGGCCTCGCAGTAGGCGAGGTACATCCGCCACAGCCGCCGGAAGCGCTCGTCGTAGCCGAGATCCTCCAGGCGCGGGGTCGCCCCCTCGAAGTTGGCGCGCCAGCGCCGCAGCGTCTCGGCATAGTGCGGCGTCAGATCCCTGACTTCGATGGTTCGCATGTCGGTGCGCCGAGCGACGCAGCGCGCGATCACGGCGAGCGAGGGCAGGCAGCCGCCCGGGAAGATGTGGGTGCGGATGAAGCTCCGCGAGGCCTTCTCGACCTCGTAGGCTCGATCGTCGATGGTTATCGCCTGCAGCAGCATCCTCCCGTGAGCGGCCAGCAGGTTCGAGCAGCGCTCGAAGAACGTGTCGAAGTCGCGATACCCGACGGCCTCGATCATCTCGATGCAGACGAGCTTTTCGTGGCGTCCGCGTAGGTCGCGGTAGTCCTCGCACAGCACAGTGACTCGATCGGCGACCCCGGCGGCCTGCACCCACTTGCGGGCGTGCTCGTACTGCTCGTGCGAGATCGTGGTGGTCGTGACCTGGCAGCCCCTTGTTTTCGCGGCGTGGACGGCGAACCCGCCCCATCCCGTGCCGATCTCAAGGACATGGTCGCCGGCTTGCAGATCGAGTTTGTCACACACCAGCTCGAGCTTCGCTTTCGATGCCTGGGCGAGCGTCATCCCCCGGTGCGGGAAGTACGCCGAGGAGTACATCATCGTCTCGTCGAGCATCAACGCGAACAGCTCGTTCCCGAGATCGTAGTGGGCCGCAATGCCGCGGCGGCTGCGCGAGTGGGTGTTGCGTGCACGGATACCGCGCGCGGCCTGCAGCGGGACCCGTGCCGGCGCGAGCCGGCGACGCCACTCATCAAGGCTCCTCACGTTGCGCGCCGCCACGCGCACCACGGCCGTCAGATCCGGGGACTCCCAGAAGCCCTGCGCGTATGCCTCGGCCATCCCGCGGCTGCCGTGCAACAATCTCGGCCACAGGCGAGGCGAGCGAACCTGCACCGTCGCCCGCGGGCCGCCGTGCCCCAGCACCAGTGCTCGCTCGCCCTCCACGACAGTCAGCCGGCCAGAGCGCAAACGCGCCAGCACGCCAAGCGCGATGCCTCGCGCGACGCGCTGGGACACCGTCACGCCGGCTCCCCGGGAGGGGCGTGTAGCGGCACGCCTTTGAGCTTCAGCGCAAGCGCATGACGGTAGATGAGCGCGAGCACGCGCAGCGTCGCCGCCGGGTAGCGCGCGGTGATACGAGCGATCCTCATGCGTGTTCCAGTACATCAAACGTTTCCAAAGTCATCTACATAGCACTATTCTGCACATAGGATGCTCGACACGATCCTCGACCGTACCGTCATTGCGGGCTATACGCGCGTCGGCTATCGCATCCGCAGGAGCATGTGGAACCCAAGCGACCTGCAGTCGATGGACGGGAAGGTCGTGCTCGTCACCGGCGCCACCTCGGGGCTCGGCCTCGCCGCCGCCGAGGGCTTCGCGCGCCTCGGCGCCACCGTCCGGCTGCTCGCCCGCAGCGAGCAGCGCGGCGAGCGTGCCCGCGCGAGCGTCGTCGAACGGTCTGGAAACAGCGACGTTCAGGTCAGCCTCTGCGACCTCAGCGACCTGGAATCCGTGCGGCTCCTCGCCAAGCGTCTCGGCGGGGAGACGGGGCGCCTGGACGTGCTCGTCAACAACGCCGGTGCGCTGGCGGGCGAGCGGACGCTCTCCGTCGATGGGATCGAGCTGACCTTCGCGACCAACGTTCTCGGGCCGTTCCTGCTGACCAACCTGCTCCTCCCCATACTCGAACGGAGCCGGCCTGCCCGCATCATAAACGTGTCCTCGGGCGGCATGTACACGCAGCGAATCCACCCCGACGACCTGCAGATGGCCCACGAGAAGTTCGACGGAGCCACCGCGTACGCGCGCACCAAGCGCGCCCAGGTCATCCTGACCGAACTGTGGGCGGAGCGGTTGCGGGGCACCGGCGTCGTTGTCCACGCGATGCACCCGGGCTGGGCGGATACCCCGGGCCTAAAGTCCTCGCTACCACGCTTCCACGCCCTAACAAAGCGGCTGCTGCGCACGCCCCAAGAAGGCGCCGACACGATCGTCTGGCTCGGCGCTGCCGCCCGACCGGCGCACAGCTCTGGCGGCCTCTGGCACGACCGCCGAGAGCGCCCAACCCACCGCGTGCCGTGGACCAAACAGACACCCCAAGACCACGAGCGGCTATGGACCGAATGCGAACGCCTCAGCGGCTGGCACGAAACACCAGCCCCCGGCGACTCAGACCGATAAGGAGAACCCGATGGCTCACTACAACGCAAGCATCGATACGTCGCGTCCGCCCGATGAGATGTTCGCCTACCTGAGCGACTTCTCGAGCACCCAGGAGTGGGACCCGGGCGTCATCGAAGCTGAGCGCCTCGGCGACGCACCAGTCCAGCAAGGGACCGAGTTCCGGCTCCTGGCGAGCTTCCTTCACCGAAAGATCCCACTCATCTACCGCATCGTCGAGTACGACCCACCAAACGCCGTCACATTCCGCGGCGAAAGCTCGACCGTCGTCTCGCTGGACCGGATCACCTTCGAGCCCTCCGAGCAGGGCACACGAATCACCTACGACGCAGATCTCGCACTGAAAGGGCCGTTCAGGCTCGCCGACCCGCTGCTCGGGATCGCTTTCAAACGAGTCGGCGCTCGCGCACTCGCCGGCCTGCGCAAGACGCTCGGAGAAAGGCGCGAGGTCAGGTCTTGAACCGCGCTGAGCCTGTCCGCCAGGACCGCCAGGACAGGCTCAGCGACCGATGCATCGAGGTATCTGTGACGTGTCGCCGGACTTTCACGCTTGTGCGGCGAAGGGCTCGCTCTTAACACTGATGCTTTGTCGGAGTCGATGGACGCTCTGCAGCGGATCTTCGATCTCGACTCCGGTCGCGCCGGCTGGGAAGTAGAACACGGGGGTTGGAGTGCCAATTCCTGGGCGTCCGGGAGGACGCTCAGTTCACGATCATCGCACGTCCGGAAGGGCCCACGGCTGGGGGCCGCCGGAGCCCGAGCCGCAGTGGCTCAACCGCCGTTGAGGCGCTAGGATCGTGGTCCCGGCGAGATAGCTCAGTTGGTAGAGCACTCGACTGAAAATCGAGGTGTCGGCGGTTCAAGTCCGCCTCTCGCCACTCGAAAGCCCTGCAAATGAGCTATTTGCCGTAAGCGTTCAGTCGTGGGTCCCGGTGGGGTGTGCTGGTGGGCAGGTGCGGGGGCTCAGGTCAGGGCTGGGAGTGGGTCGCCGCGGGCGTGGGCGGTGAGCAGTTCGCGCATGTACGCGAACATCGAGCGGGCTTGCAGGCGGCATGTGACCGAGGCTGACAGCGCGCGCTCGATGAATCGCTCGCCGTCGGTGGATTGGGTGCCGTGTGAGAGCTTGCGGTAGATGACCGGCCCGCGTAGCGCTCTCTCGGCTGCGTTGTTGGTGGGCTCGACCCCTTCGACGGTGACGAAAGTCCAGAGCGCCGGCCAGATCCTCAGCAGGTTCTTGGCGAAGCGGCGGTGAAAGCGCGTGTAGGTGCTCTTGCGTGCGGCGCGTTCCAGTAGCTCCCGGAGCTCGGCTTGGATGGGGGCTATCTCGCCCGCGAGGCGCCGGCGATCTTGGTGCTCGCCAAAGGCGTGCCAGGTCTCGAACAGCCTTTTGGTCAGTTCGCTGGCGGCTTCTCCGAACTGCTTCTGCTCGGCCAGGGCTCCTCCCGCGTGGAAGGCGAAGTCTCGCTTGAGATGCTCCCAGCAGGCCTGGCGCGAGGCGGGATCGACCAGCTCATATGCCCACCAGCGATCCGAGCCCACGATCCCTTTGAAGTCCGCGCCGAGCAGTTCCTTGAGGCGGTCGCGATGACGATCCTCTGCGATCCGGAAGATGGCTGCCTCGGGCGTGGTCGCGGCCCACATTGTGCGGCCCTCATGCGCGGTGAACCAGCCGGTCTCATCGACGTTGAGGACTGGTGATGCCAGCACGCTCTCGACCAGCAGCTCGTGTGGGGCCCGCAGCGCTTTCCCCGCGCGCTGGCAGATCGCATCGACCGCCCCGACGGATAACCGGAGTCCGAACAGGTCCCGCGCAAGCTCGGACATGTCGCGCCGCGAAACCCGGTTACGTGCGGTCATCGTCACGACCGCGGCCTGCAAGTCGGTGCCGAACGGCGAGTCGCCTACCCCGTCGGGCAGGCGCGCCACAGCCTTCTTGCCACACCCTGGGCAGCACAGATGGTGAGTGCGATGCTCGCAGAAGAGCACCACGATCGGCGGCAGCTCGGCTACCTGATGGCGCCCGAACCGCTTGCCAGGCTGCCGCTCCTGCTCGCTGAACACACGCCCGCATCCGCCGCACTCCTGCGGGTAGTGATCAACGATCTCATCCACCCGGTCCTCCGGTAGCAGCTTGCGACCGGAGCCCTCATGCCCGGACTGGGCGCCCGCCTTTCGCTTCTCGCCGTCGCGTTTGCTCCACAGCTTCGCCTTACGACGCGCCTCCGCGCGACGCTCCGCCCGTGTCTTGGGCGGATCCTGCGACGGAGGGCTCGACGAGTTACGCGAATCCCCTCGCGCCTGCTCCTCAAGCCGAGCGACCCGCTCCTCCAGACGCTCACAACGCGCCGCGAACTGCTCACGCTCGCCCGCCAGCTCAACGATCGCATCGACGCACCGCTCCCGCCCCGCACCAAAGATCGCCTCCGCCTCCGAGCGGTCCATACCCGCAAGATTCGCTGCACCGCCCGCCAATCCTCGCTACAGGAAGACCACGACTGAACGCTTACTATTTGCCATTTGCCGCACATCGCGGCCTACGGCGCTTGCGCGGGTGGTGGCACGGCGCTCATCGTTCGCCTGACACAGGCCATGTGCTCGTCCTTGAAGCGTTCCGCGACCGCCTTCGAGTGCGCCCAGTGGAGCGTGTAGCCGCGACGCGCAATGTGTTCGCCGTGGGAAGCGGAGAGGATGGGGTCTGGCGTCTGGCCCAGCCTGCGCCAAGCCTCGTCTGCGGGCCGAGAGAAGAGAACTACGTTGCCGGCGCTCAGCGCGTGGAGTAGGTCTGAGGCCACGGGGTCTGCATCCAAACCTTCCCCGATGGACTCGCTCGCTCTCTCCCAACGCCACTCGATGGCGGCTTCTGGGTAGATAGGCGTGCTGGCATCCACGTCCAGCTCCTCCCCTCGGAGCTCGGCCATCGCGGCGCCGGCGACGAAGCCGTCAGCGAGGAGCTTATCGATGAGAGATTGGACCTCAAGCACCTGGCGGCCCTTCTTGGCTGCCTGCGCCGATCGGCGCCAAGGCATGGTGCTCGGTCTCGTGACAATGAGGTCGGGCACGGTCACTCTGGCGAGCTTGATAGCCGCCAGGTTACACAGAGCGAACAGCTCCTGTGTGCTCTCTCGCCTCACGGCGTCAAGAGCTGCTGGAGCAGAGGCGGTGGGATGACCACAGGCCGCCGCTGACTCGAACTCAGAGAGCGCGGAGCGGTAGGCCTCGTGCAGCCTCGCCTCGTCGCTCGACAACCGGATCTCCGTCATCTGCTGCCCATCTCTTGGGTCTTGCGCACGGCCGCCAGCATAATGCCAAGTGTCATCGTCTGTCCTCGGTGTGGTCCTCTTCGTGACCGGCGAGGCCAGCGATAGCCGGGGTGGTGTGGTGATCAGTCATCTCCGCTGTCAGCTCGCGTGGCTTGGGGCGTCGGTGGCGAGCTTCAGCAGTGCGGCGCTCAGCGCTCCGCCCATGCTCGATGCGAGTCGATCGGGCGCCACCCGCCAGCGGCCCTCGGTCGTTTCGGTGATGCCAGCGCGCTCGATGAGCGCCGCGGCCACGACGCTGTCGATGCTTACCGATACGTCGTCGTGGGCCCGGCGTGCCTGCCGTGCGAGGGCGTGGGCGAGCACGTTTTCGGTGCGGGAGATTTGGGCGATCGACCACTTCGGCTGGTGCCTGGCCAGATAGCGGCACGCCTCCTCGCGCAGCGGGCGCAGGTGCTCGCTTTCGCCGCGGTGCGGTCGCGCAGCGGACTCGCAGTCGGTTCTGAAGGTGACGTTGCTCAGCTTCGCCTGCTCGGCTGTGCTCATCGCCAGCAGGAGCGCTCGCAGCTCGGCCTCGCCGTTGTTCTTGCATTCCACGAGCCGGCTTTGGCTTTCGAGGTGATCGCTTTGGTACGCGATCCCTGCCCAGCCATTGCGGTAGGACGCATCGCAGTTAACGTAGATCATCGGCGTCCGGGGCTATATGCCCAGGCGGGGATCGAGTTCGCGGCCTCGGCGGTGGGGCCCTGCAGCGCGAGTCGGCGGGCGCGCTGCCGTCGCGTCTGCCGGTTATCGAACGCTTCGAGGTCGTTGCGGTACACGCGCCGGCCGAGCCATCGCTCAAGCGCGGCGACGCCGGGGCGTTGGGTGCGCAGTTCGCCGTCGATCGCGTCGTTGGGCTCAGCCGGTACGAGGACGCGGTAGCGCATAGCTGTGGGCTGTCGTGGGGCCGGGTGCTGGCGATCGTGGGGGTTGAGCGCACCGTCCGGCGTGTGGCCGCGACGTGGCGCTACAGCGCCCTATAGGGCGGGCTGTGGGGGCCTCAGCTGGTCGCACTGGCACCGCCCTGCTGGCTGGTGACGGTGGTCCTCGGCTCGCGGACCATGATCTGTGGGAGCAGCAGGGACTGCCCGGTCCGGTAGCCGTGTTGGCAGCCCTGCTCCCACGGAAAGCGGCCGGCGGGATCGCAAACGATGATCTGCTTCACTGCGGCGCTCCCGCCGTCATGGTGCTCGCGTCGCCACCACTCGGCGAGGCCGAGGTAGGAGTCGACCATCCGGTCGGGAATGGGCGCTATCCAACACGGCACGTCATTTGCGAACGCTCCGACCACGCGCCCTTCGGCCTCGGGCGTCTCCTCCAGCAGCGCAACGACCGAGGTGATCACGCGGATGCTCGCCTTCGGGCTGAGGCCGCTAACGGCTAGCTCGGGGTGACCGATGTGCTCAGGGAGGCCGATCGTGTAGGTGTAGCTCGGATCGCTCCACTCTCTCGTCGGGATCACCTGAGTCATCGTGTAGCCGTAAAGAGCGATCCGCGTCAGCAGAAGCTCTCGTGTGCGTCCCACCTCGTCGTCGGGGCTCACGCTTGCACCTGCACCCACGCCTGCACCGAGACGCTTTCGACCGGGACGTCCTCTTCGACGGCCTTCGCCTGCACCGCGTCTCTCACATCCGGCGCGCTGAGCGATGGCACGTCGAACTCGTCGCTGCTCGTGATTCTCACAGTGAAAAAGCTGTCCATTTCTGAGCCCTCCAAAGCGGGTCGCGGAAGCCGGGGTCATCTCGCAGGGCGACGGGATGAACCGTGTGTGGGGTCACGGAACGTGGGGTGCTCCCGTCGCCCTGCGAGACGCTCCGCTGGCTACGCCACCAATGCCGCCTCGGATTCCTCCTGCGCGTCCTCCAGCATCTCGCGGGCGATCAGCGTCCAGTCGTCATCATCGAGCGCGTCGAGCGCATCCTTCACACCGCCGCGCAGCCCATCCGAAAGGCGGGTGAGCGCATCGTTCGCACCGGCGCGAATACCCTCGGACATGCGCGCTTCGGCCGGCCGGCTGAGCCCCTCTCGGACCATCTCGACAGTGGCGCCTCTCACCGCGGAGTGCCCGACGATCGAGCGCACCAGGTCGAGCAGGCTCTCACGGTCGAATGTCGCGCCTTTTGGTGAGGTGCGCTCCTCGCCGCCGTCTGTGTCCTGCGAGTGTGGTGATCCCATGCGTTTTCTCCTTTGACTAGAACGTGCCTTGCTGGCCGAGACACGTCTAGCTCGACCGCAGGTAAAGATCAAGGCTTGCCGGAAACCTTTTTGTGACACTCGCGCCTCGCGCCGCGAAGGTTGCTTGTAGGGCGGCGGCTGGCCTTTGTTTATGAGGGGAGCGATGGGCCTCCCGCCGCCCTACAAGTCGCATGGCGTGCCTCACCATTCCGTCAGTGGGACGCCTTGCTCTACCGCGATGCCCACGGCCTCGCGGTAAGACTTCCCCCCGAGATTGCCTGCCCGCTCGGGCTGGTAGCAAAAGGGGACTCCGGCCACTGCTCATCGATCCTCCATGTGGGCGGGGGTCTCGCCGCGCAGCCCGACGGTCGTGATGGCCTGAGCTTCGGAGGTGGCGACGCCTGCGTATGTCTCCCACGGGCACTCGGCCGTGTAGAGGCGCATCGCGAACCGGCGGTGGCCGAGGTCGGTCACGACGCCGACTGGCATACCGTCACGGTTAACGCCGATGGTGGCGCCTTTTCGGTGCGAGGTGATTTCGGGCTCACGTTGGCTCATCGGCGGCACCCCGGCGGGATATTCGGTACACCCCACCGCCTCGTCGGATCGAGCGCGGCGGGTAGCTGATCGAGAAAGACGCGACGCGCGAGCGGTGAGCGGAAGTAGTGGTGGCGCAACGCGAACAGCCAGTGCCCGGCAAGCCACGCAACGGTGCCGGTGATGGTTGCTGCCGCAATTGTGAGTGACCCGGTCGTCGCGGTAGCGAAAAGGCCGCCGACCGCGAGGAACGCTCCGCCAGTACGCAGGACGAATCCCCCAAGGAGCCACACGCCGAGCGCGACCAGCACGCCGCTCGCGGCAAGGCTCACCACGGCGCTCATCGCCTATCGAGTCCGTTTGTCTGCATCGGGACACACGTCTAGCTCGATCCAGCGGAAAGCTCAAGTCGGTCATGCGGGCCGTCCCCGTGCGCGACTGGAAGCCCGCCGCCGAGCCCCTCGGCTGGCGGATCGGGCGGGCGCGTGACGGTGTACCGGCGCTCGATTACAGGCCGGTCGCGGTTCGCGCGGGCGCCGGGTCTGACTTCGAGCTTGCCCTGAGCTACAAGCCCGTCGGATTTCATTCGCGCGGTGTGCTTGCTGATACCGAAGTGCTCGGCGATCTCACGCAGCGTTGCCGAGCGCACCTCTGTCAGCCAGTCGAGGATCGCTTCCTGCCTGATGATGACCGGCGTCTTGCGCCGCGAGCGGCCTGCGGGTAGGGGCCGCCATGCCGTCGGGATCGGCTCCTCGGGCGGCGCTCCCGGCGGCGGGTCGTCACCGATGCAGTCGCGGGCGTCCGCCAAGAGATCGCGGCCGACTTGCTCCCAATCCTCGCTGGTGGCGGCGCTGAGCACCTCGCCTATCGCGACCCGGAGCGCCTCGCCGATATCGGCTGGAGGCTCCTCGCCGCTGGTGGCGATGTCGAACACGTACTCGCTCACCATGTCCGCGGCGGCGGAATGCCGAAGCGAGCTGCGGATGAAGTCGCGGACCAAGTCGGTGGGGAACTTGCTGCCCCATTCGCCGCGGCGGATGTCAGCGCCGATCACGGTCGGCTCCTTGGGCGTGGCGACGCCGGGTCCGGCGCGAGGCTGTTTTGCTGGGCGGCTTCGGTCATGGCGGACACGTCTAGCTCGACCCACCAGCACAAGTCAAGTTCGCCTGCGAGGTCCGCCGCACCGCGCTCTCGCCGGCCTCGGCCGAGCCGCGCGCGAGGGGCGGCCGATCCGCCGCAGCGCGCATCCGCCGCCTCGAATCGTCGTCTTGGCCGTGTCTCGCACAGGTGCTAGCGAACCGCGCTATCGGCCTGCGAGGGGTCGTGCGAGAGGACTTGACTTGCCCCGCCGGGAGAGCTACCACGTCCTCCGCCAAAGGCCCGGAAAGGGCTCTAACAAAGGAGAATCGACGATGAGCAGCAAGACGAAGACCGAATCGAAGGGCCCCGAGGAGGCCGTCAAGGCGGCGGTGAAGACGACCGCGGGCGGCACGACCGAGGGCATCGCGCAGGTCGCCGGGATCGGCCGCTCCACGGCCGGGAAGGTGCTCGGGCGGCTCGCCGACGCCGGTGAGGTCACCCGCCATCAGGGCGGGCGCGACCACGGGAAGCGGCTGCCGGACCGCTGGACGCTCGCCGGGGTCGAGATGCCCGCCGCCTACGCCGGGCATGTGCTCGCGGCCGAGCAGCCGGCCACTGCGGCGGGCGACGGCAAGGGCGCCAAGGCACCCGCCGCCGACAAGCCGGCCGGTGGGAAGAGCGCGCCCGCGGCAAGCGCCAGCGAGCCCGCGGACGGCAAGCTCAAACCGGGTGGCCTTGACCCGCTCGTGATGGGCTACCTCGAGGACAACGCCGGCAGCGGCCCGCACGGGCCGACCGAGATCGCCAAGGCCCTCGAGCGCAGCTCGGGTGCGGTCGGCAACTGCCTCGTGCGGCTGACCGACGCGAAAAAGGTGAAGCTCGTCAATGAGAAGCCGCGCCGCTACAGCCTCGCGTGATCGTGGCGCTGACCGATAACGGCGCCCGCCCCCTCACCCCCGCCGCCCACGTAGGCGGTGGGGCGAGGGGGCGGGCCCAGCGCGCAATCCCTCAACGGAAGGAGAGCAGAGCAATGATCGAGACCCCGCAGGGCCAGGAGACACTCGCCGAGCTCGCCGAGTCGACCGCCTCCGCGCTGCTCGCGTTCGCGCAGGCAGTCCGCCCCGCCTCTGACCGTGACGGCGACGGCGCCGACCTCGCCAGCCTCGGCCTCGGACGCCGCCAGCAGGAGATCGCCGCGCTGGCCGGCCTGGACACCGATGAGGGCCTGTCAACGAGCGAAGTAGCGCGGGATATCGACTACGACGCGGCGAACACCCACGCCGCGCTGTACGCCCTCGCCGCGCGCGGCATCGCGGAAAGTTTCCGCCACGCCGAGCACACCCGCTGGCGACTCACGCCGAGGCATCGGTCCGCTAACCCGTACCTCGCGATCGCGCAGCTAATCACGGCCGGCGAGTGGACGACCTTTGACGACATCTCCCTCGTGATACACGGCGACCTCCGTCACGGCCGCGAGGTGCTGCGCGCCGCCGTCGAGCTGCCCGACTTTCCCGCTCACCGCGTGCTGCCGCCAGGTGGGCAAGTGCCCGCGGCGTGGCGGAGCTTTGCGACCAAGACCGCCGACCCCGGAGAGTGCGTGCGGCTCCTGGCGGGCGAGGGCGTCCCGGTCAACGTCGACGGGCGCGCTTCGCGCGCCCACTACATCGGCTGGGATCAACTCGCCGAACGCGCCTGCGACGCCGGCCGGCTCGGGTGAGCGCGGGCACCTTCCCAAGCGGAGTCTTACCAAGTTTTAGAGGGTTTACGCGACCTCGATAAACCGCCTATAACTCCGTATAGTCCGGGCATCGACCCGATCAACAACCCCTATAGCCCAGGCGCGGGCTCCCGCCCGCCAGCGCTGACCGGCCGCGACAGCGAGATCGAGCAGTTCCGGGTCCTCCTCGGCCGCCTCCGTGCTGGCCACCCTGAGAAGAGCATGCTGATCACGGGGCTGAGGGGCGTAGGGAAGACTGTCTTGCTGAACACCTTTGAGGCCCTCGCGGAAGAGGCTGGCTTCCGGACCGCCAAGAGCGAGATCACGCATGAGACTGACTTCCGGCCGATGCTCGCACGGCTCGCACGTAGAGCCTTGCTCGCGATCAGCCCAGCCGATCGGATGCGCGAGCGCGCGCGTCGCGCCGCAGCGATCTTCAAGGCGTTCACGGTGCGGATACCGGACGGCCCGGAGATCGGCGTGGACGTTGATGCACTGCTCGGCCGAGGCGACTCGGGCGACCTCAGCGACGACCTCTCCGACCTCTTTGTCGGCCTTGGCGAAGCCGCCCAAGAGCACGATACGGGTGTCGTGTTCCTGCTCGATGAGGTTCAGTACCTCGCGCGGCCCGAGCTTGAAGCGCTGATCGCTGCTCTACACCAGGTTTCCCAGCGCGCGCTACCGCTCACGCTCGCAGGCGCGGGCCTGCCACAGCTACCCGCCCTCACCGGAGCAGCGAAGTCCTACTCGGAGCGCCTCTTTCGGTTCCCCTCGATCGGGCGCCTCGCGGACGACGCCGCCCGAGGCGCGCTTGAGCTGCCAGCCCACGCGGCGCAGGTGAGCTACGAGACCGCTGCGACCGCCCACATCCTTCACTTCACCGACGGTTACCCCTACTTCCTGCAGGAGTACGGCAAGCACGCCTGGAATGTCGCGACAGGGCCAGCCATCACTCTCCAGGACGTCCAAGTCGCTGAACGGCTCGTCCAGCTAGAGCTTGACGAGAGCTTCTTCGAGGTTCGTATCGGAAGGGCGACCCAGGCGGAGCTTGACTACCTCGCCGCGATGGCCGCGCTCGGCGAGGGGCCATACCGCTCAGGTGACATAGCCGGAAAGCTCGGGCGTAAGAGCCCGACCAGCGTCGGTCCGACACGCGGGCGGCTGATCGAGAAGGGCCTCGTCTACAGCCCCTCCTACGGAACGACCGAGTTCACCGTCCCTCACTTCCGCGACTTCCTCCAGCGGCGCTTCCCGCTCGCACGCTGACAAAGTGGTCTCCCTCGCAAGTTCGCGCACGTATCCGGCACAAGCGAGAGCGAGCGAGGCGCTTTCGGAAAGTGCTGGTCCTCGTCCGATCCGGGAGCCGGTGCGAGGTCGGGCGGGACGCTCGCATCCGTGCGAAAGCCGAACGCTCCCGCGGAGTCTGTGTCATCGACGCCGGTCAGCGCAGCAGCAGCGATGCCCACGCTGCACGGACTTTAGTTGGTAGCCGGCGGGTGGCGCTACCGTGGGCACATGTTCTTGCTGTCCCCGAATCGGTGCTGCAGTCAGCAGCTCTCAAACGGCTGGCTCGTCGGCGTGCAGGGGGTGGGTTGCAGCAGACCGCCACAACGCACGGGCGGCTCGTGTGAGCAGTGAGAAGGTGTCGCCGTCTGGTGATGATTCGAGAATGGATAGGTTTCCGCTAGAGCTGAGCGGTCGTGCTCGCGAGCTTCTCGCAGCCCTCACGGAGCGCAAGGACGAGGCCGGCGCTCTTTACGAAGGCGCTCTACGGGCTCTCGCGGATCGCGAGAACCCGGCACGCATCCGCCTGGCGGCCTGCGGCCTGCGCGAGCTGCTCGACGAGTTTCAAGAGGGTCCGAAGGGTGAGAAGCTAGGCGAGCGCGTGAAGCAGCTCAAAAAACGATGGGAGGTAGCCAGCCGCTCGTTCGGGGCGGCACCAGACGGCGACGGGAAGGGTTTCGCCGCAATGCTCGACGACTTCTTCGTTGAGTTCGAACAGGACTACCCAGGCCGCAGGAACCAGGCCAGCGACACCATCCAGCGGCTCGATCCATCAGGGCGCATGGCACCTCCCGTAGTGCATCGTGCCCGAGGGGACGAATGGATGGATTTCAGTGGCTACTTCAGCGGTGTCCTTCACGGAGGTAGGCGCCCGACCGAGGAGTCGTTTCTGTCCCAACTGCGGGCGTTTGAGCGTTTCCTGCTCGACTGGCTGCGACCCCGGACCTTCACGGACATCAGCGGGATAGACAACCTGATTGCGGAGGGGCCTCCAGATGCCTGAGACCGACCTGGAGCGCACAGCCGCGCAGATCCGCAAGAGTCCGGCGAGCTACGAGTACTTCTTTGAGAAGCTGGACGATCCGGCTTGGCTGCGGAGCCTTGCCGCGATGAAGTTCTTTCGCGCGCCGCCCGAGCCGGAACGCGGCGAAGACTGGGTGCGATACCCGGCATGGCCGGAGTCCCGCTACCTGGCGAGGGTGGCTGCTAGGGCGCCGGGAGACGTGTTGAAGCTGGCGCGGGCCATCCCTCAAACAGACAATCCGCGTGTTCACGAAAACGTGTTCGAGATCGCGGCACAGCTACCGGGTCCGATGGCGGCTGAGCTTGCTAGCAAGGAGGCCAAGTGGCTTCGCGGCTACACGGGGCACCTCGTGGGCATTCCGTCTGCGGCCGTGCAGCTGCTCGCGTACCTTGCTGGCGAGGGGCAGATCAAGGCCGCGTTTGATCTGGCCACCGCCCTTCTTGCTGTTGTGCCGAACGAGAGTCGTGCTCTCAGCCGCGAAGCCGCGACCTCGCGGCTGAGCGAATACGAGTACGCACAAGTCGTCAAGGGGTCCTGGCCCGCCTTGATCGAGGCCGACCCGGGCCGCGCCTTGAACTTCCTGTGTGACCGCTTGCGCGACGTAATGCAAGCTGGCGACGGACAGCAGGGCGACGTTGACCTCACGAGCTTTTGGCGGCACGCCGTTGAGAACCACGAGCAGAACCTTGGGCAAGGGCTTCTCGACACACTTGTGGATGCGGTCCGTGACTACTCGCTTGTGGTCGCGGAGAGGCCGGACGGCTGGCAACTAGCAACCTCGGTGCTGCAGCAGCGGCCAGGTGCGATGTTCCGACGCATAGCTATCCACCTGGTACGCGTTCAGGGGCCGGTGGAGGCGGCGACGGCAGCTCTGAGTGACCACGAGCTTGCCTATGACATCAACGTGTGGCACGAGTGGGGGGAGCTGCTACGCGACCGATTCGCGGACCTCACGCCGGAGCAGCAGGAAGTCGTGCTCGCGACGATTGCTCGCGGACCCGAGCTGGATATGACGGAGTGGCGCGAGGAGAGGGGCTACACGCTCGACGACCTTCGTCGCATGGAGCGGCGCTCCCGGCTGGAACGCTACGTGCTGATCGCGGAGCAGCTCACGGGAGAGTACCGCGAGGCGTACGAGGCATTGCGTGAGGAGTTCGGGGAGCCGGAGCACCCGACCTTTCTCTCGTACACCAGCTCTTGGACCGGCCCTACGTCCCCATACACCGAGGCGGACCTGGGAGAACTAGACCCGCGTGAAGTCGTCGGGAAGATACGCGAGTGGATACCCGAGCCAGGCGGTCGGGCGCCGTCGGGCGAGGGTTTGGGGCGAGTACTCGAGAAAGTCGTGGCGGAGAGACCAGATGAGTTCGCCGGAATCGCCAGCGAGTTCGTCGGGATGGATGCGACCTACGTCAGGGCGTTGCTCGCCGGGCTTGCTGATGCCGTCCGGGCGGAACAGCCGTTCCCCTGGCGACCCGTCATCGAGCTATGCGAATGGGTGCTGCAGCAGACGGCGAATGGCGAGGAGCCCGGCACCTACATGGATCGTGATCCCGACTGGGGATGGGCACACAAGCAGGTCGCCTCGTTGATCTCGCAGGGCTTCGCAAAGGGACCGGCCGAAGCTCCGCAGTCCGAGCGCGAGGCCATCTGGGCTTTGCTCGCGGTGCTCACCGAGAACCCAGACCCTACCCCCGGACAGGAGCAGAGCCATAACGGCGATGGGATGGACCCCGCGACGCTAGCGATCAACACGACGCGTGGCGAGGCGATCCACGCCGTGATCCGTTATCTGCTCTGGGTGGAGCGGGCGCTGGGAGAGGATGCGCAGACGGCAGGGATCGGGTTCGCACCGGAGGCGAGGGACCTCCTTGAACAGCACCTCGACCCAACCACGGACCCGTCGCTCGCGATCCGCGCTGTTTACGGCCAGTGGTTTCCTCAGTTCGTGAGGCTCGACAAGAGCTGGGCGGGCCAGCTCGCACCGCTCGTGTTCCCGACGGCTCCGGAGCTGGCCGCGCACTTTGACGCGGCGTGGAATACGTACGTCGTCTTCAACCGTCCGTTCACAGACGTATTCGGAGTCCTACAGGATGCGTACGGCCGCGCGGTGCAGAAAGCCGCGGAGCAAGAGGACGCCGCACCGAAGTCTGACGGTCCCGACGAGCACTTGGCCGATCACCTGCTCACGTACCGAGTCCTCGGCGCGACGGCCGGCGGTGACGACGACCTTTTCGCAACGTTCTGGAGGACGGCCGGGTCGGCGCTTCGTAAGCAGGTCCTCACGCGCGCAGGGTGGGCGTTGGAGAAAAGCCCAAAGCTGCAGTCCGAGATAGGCAGTCGCTTCATGGCCACGTGGGAGTGGATCTTCAGGGAGACGAAGGCGAGCGATCCCGGAGCACTCGCCGGGTTTGGCGCATGGCTCGGGGCGCCGACGTTCGACGCACGCTGGCTCCTCGAACAGGCACGAGCCGTGCTCGGTCTAGGTGTGCACCTGGACCCCCACTTCGTCGTCTACCGAGCCCTCCCGCGCCTTGCCTCGGAGCATCCGCGCGGAGCCGTTGCGGTCTTGCGCGGCATGGTGCTCACGGACACAGAGGGGTGGAGCCTGCACGGGGCGGTCGACAAGACCCGAGAGGCACTGAGCCTCGCGCTGGCGAGTGAGGACGCGGACACGCGGCGGGAGGCCGAGGATCTTGTGCACTTGCTGGGCGCGCGAGGAATGACCGAGTTTCGCGACTTGGTCCCCGATACTGCCCAAATCGACGGGCCAGAGGACACGTCGTGACGGTCCGTTCGCACCTCCCTTTTCCATCCATGCACGAGGTCGGGCTTTCCCGAGTGCCCGGAGGCCGCCGCGGTCGATGCCCAGAAAGCGGCTCGATCAGCCCTTCACGGATGCTCGCACAGGGCGAACTGGACCTGCAGGCGCCCGGCGCCGTCGTGGCTTCTCTTTGGCCCTGGCCGAAGCTACCGTGGTCATCGCGGCCAAGTAGCGCCCTCGCCTTGCCGGACCTAACTACCTCAGAACTACACTAAATGCGGCTCGGCACCTTGGCACGTAACTGACACTGCGGCGCCCACCCACAGCAACACGAGCCGCGAAGAAACCAGTGAGGACACGCCGCACCTCGGTGCTGTTTTCGGCCAGGAGCAGGCTTCGCGACGGTCGCACCGGCGTGCCTGCTCGGACGATGACCGAGTCTGAAGCGCCGCGAGGCAATTGCTTGCGCTTCCCCCCCGGCCCAACCGAGCGTGTGCCGATCCTCAGTCGGCACAGTTGAAAATCGTCCATTCCGAGGGCCTCGCAAGTCTTGTCCACAAGGGCCGGGAGGGTCGATGGCGAGCTTCTCGCCACATGCCTGCTCGAGCAGTTGTCGTACCCTTACGGGATGACTCGCTTCGATTTGCTATCGCTCACTCCGCGGCGGTTCAAGAGCGCCGTAGCGGCAGGCATTGCGTTCTTGTTGATTGCCTTCCCGAACACCGGGAGGTCGCTGTTCATGGAAGGGGTTCATGAAGCCGCCGCGCAGACGACATCGGAGTTCCGCCAGATTCTTGATCCGATTCTCGCTCGCGCGAGGCATCGCGAGATGCTGTCGCGGCAGGCCGCCCGTGAGCGGTAAGCTGGCGCGCTGGCGGAGGACACCGATCAAGCGAACGGCGCTAACCAGAGGATTGGGGACCGAGGTCACAACGTCTCGCGCGCCGTATCCGCGCTCTCGGCAATTCGTGAAGAGATCGAGCAGCTTCCTGTATCCGAAAGATATCCGGGGGGGTCAGTCTGAATCAGACGCTTCGTCGTATCCTGCGTGAGGATCGCGCGAAAGCAGCTCGGTGAACTTATCCCAAGGACCCACCTCCCCGGCAAGTCTCAGCCGCGCATCCCGTAGCTCGTCGACCGTGAGCCTCATGCCGCCAGCCCGTTTCGCTTGCTCTGCCGCCTCCTCGGCCAGGAGTTGAACGACCGCCGCCCGGCCCGTCATAGCCGGGTCCGGAAGGGGCTCAGACCTCGCGGCAATATCAGTAATGATGTTGCGGCCATGCCAGATAAACGCAGCCGGAAATGAGTGATAGTCGAAGCCATAGCAGCGGACCTCCATGAGCTCCGCCGCTCCAGCAACAGCGATCAGCCACCTGGCCACCTTGCTCGGCGGGTACATGCCGCGCCACGTGGGATCTGGCATGTAGGCGATTGGCGGCCCGATCCCGGGTCGTGCGTGGACCAGTTTGTTCCGCACCTCAAACAACTCTGAGATGGCCGGTATCGCCTCGTCGTTCGGTTCGAATAGGGGCTCATATGCGATGGCGACCCCCTCCACGTACTTCTGGACCGTGCTTCCGCGATCGAGCTTCTTAAACCTCGTAGCACTGACACGCGATTTCAGATCATGGACGTCGAGGAAGTTGTTGACGAACGCCTCCGCCGCGAACGCAGTGAAAAGCGTTGCGGTCAGGGCCAGGTTGCGCTGCGTGACCTCCGAGAGTGTTCGTCGGCTGCGAACCGAGTCGGAGGACTGAAGCGGCCAGATCTTCCGCGGCGCGAAGACCGCCTCGGGACTACACGCGTCGTCAAACGCGTTCGAGCGCCTGCGCTAGGTGAGACGACGCGAGGGTGGCGGGAGCCGGACGAGCGATCCCCGCCTGCTCCTCCTCGATGCGCTGCTGGTCCTTGGGCCACAAGACTGCAACGTAGCTTACGCCCGCGAGCGGCGCCGTAATTGACCTTCGGCGGAGTTCAGAGGTGCTTGAGCGTTGACGAAGCGGGCTCTAGGATGCACAACGGCGTGCTGCTCCTAGATGAGCTTTCCTGCGGGATTGCCAGACCGCCTGCGGTGCGGGGCAGACCGGAGACCCCGACCCTGGCATAGGGTCCCACCTGGCGTCGCCTATCCGACGCTCCATGCGCGTGCCTGAGATTCGTATTCGGCTTCGCCCCACAAGTTGAGCATTGAGGGCTTGTCATCGGCAGGCATCTTGAAATCTACGGTAATGTGGTTGTTAGACAAGCCCGGCTCAATAGTTTCACAGCTACCCTCAAACTGTGATTCGTGCTGCGCTTCGTAGACGCGTTCTTTGCTATCGATCAGTGACGCCCATTCTTCGCCAATTCGGCAAAACGGAGTCACGCCCGTAGAGCCATTGTTGGTTACCGTTATTGTGGCTCTCCATACTGCTTCGGTCCCATTGCTTCTGTACCTTACGAACGAGATAGGACGGATCACAAGCGTTCCGATGGTCGCGGCTTCACCGATTCGCAAGCCCTGATGAGCAGCAGTGTGCGACTTAGCTTCCCCCTTGCCTTCTGTGCCGCAGACCGTGAAGCCATACCCCTGCTCTAGCGCATCGAGGTGCTTCTTTATTTCAGTCTCGTCGTTAGAAGCGGCTTTCCACGCTTCGGCTTCGTAGTGTTCCAGAACATGTGTCTCGCGTTCGGCAGCAGCGGCGAGATCTTCATGAGCGACCGCAATCCTTTCTAGGATTTTTTGGTCGCCACGCGGTTGATGCACTGCCGCCACTTTCTTGATGAACGTGTGATAGTTGGCTACGTCAGTGCGAAAGATCGGGACTAGTTTGGGGGCAGTCGCTTCGTTGCTCAGATGCATTGCAAGGATTGAGTCGGACTTTTCGTTTGGAGGCTTTTCAGCAGCATCGCTAGCGCGGCAGATGGCATCAACGGCGGCAATGTACTGCGCCCGCGTTGGCGCGGGCGTTTTGCTCGTCATGCTCGTCTGAGCGTGGTGGGTAGCGCTCGACCCGCAGTCCGCCAGACCGCACCCAAGTGCGAGCACCGTCAGCGCCGTAAGCAACCCCCGCATGTTGCGCATCCTAACGCTTCGGGGTGCGCAAAACGCCAGTCATCCGGCGAGCCCGTGATCATCAACACTCTATGGACGATCCTTGGCAGGAGAAACAGCCGAAGAATCATCAACCGCTGGACGCCATCTACAGGAGTCTTGCGAGCCAGGAGAAGACTCTTGAGAGCCAGAGGCGTGTCGACCTCGCCGAGAATGGCAGGAACTCAGTGTCGAGCCCTTCTGGCTGGGGAAGGATTGAGGCTGCTTTCATCGCGCCTGTCTGGAAGTCGCCCGTTCTCATCGCCACGCGACAGGTGTACCTCTCCAGGCGACAAATCGCAAGCGCGCCACGGCCGGGCAACTTGCTGGTCTCGCCTTTGTTGTCGCGACCGGGAGCCTTTGCGGCGTTGGTTGCGGTCGTGAATTAGCCCGTCCGGTCGGCCAGTTAGACGTGTGTGCCGTCAACGCGATTCTGTGGCGGCGGCGGTCTAAGCGAGACGAGCCGCGCGAACCAGACCAAAGCACCTAACTCGCAGGATTGCAGCACTTCACCTTTAGGCGGGTGAAGCGTCGCTGCTTGCCCGCGGGCGGGAGCCGAGTTCATGAAACCGGGAAAAGGGGAATAGAGATGATAGGTACATCGAGCAACGGGGAAGCACGCGATGCGGTGTGCAGGACGATCGTCGTCTTTGGGGACACCCTGCGAAACAAGCCGATCGTGGATGAGCTACTGCTCGACGGCTTTGACGCTCGCAAGGCACCCAATCAAGAGTTTTTGAGATTGTGCTGCGAGCCTGGGGATGTCGAGCTGCTGATCTTCGGCTGCGGGCGCGACGCGGCCTCGCTCGCGGTGCTGCGAGAACTTCGGGCGGGCGCGCTTGCCCCGGCGGTCAGCCCGACCATGCGAGTTCTATGGATCGCGCCCGGTGATACGGAGATCGATGTGCTGCGCGCGTTTGACGCTGGAAGCGACGATGTGATCCGAGAGCCCGTTTATCCACGGGAGCTATTCGCGCGGATCGCCGCCCTCGTGCGTCGTTCACCGTCCCTTGCCTCGTCGGGCTTGGTGTCGCTCGGCGACCTCGTTATCGACCTGGAGGCGCGAAGCGTGACGTTTAACTCTAACCCGGTCGTGCTGCGGCGGATGGAGTACGACCTGCTTGTGTGTCTCGCACGCTGCCCTGGGAGGGTGTTCACGAAGTCAGAGCTGCTATCGGACGTGTGGGGTTACAAGGCGCTCGGGAACACCCGCACACTTGACTCGCATGCTTCACGGTTGCGCAGCAAGCTCGCGGCCGTGGGAGCCGAGGGGTGGATCGTCAACGCTCGCGGGGTCGGCTACTCGCTGTGCGTCAGAGATCGCGCGGCCGTTCGACCACCGGCCGTGCGCGCGGCGTGAAGGTTGCGGTCCGTAGTGATGCAGGTATGTGTCAACTGTGCATCCTGGGCTGAAGGTGGGCGGGGTGTGCGTATGTTGGTTGTCCTGTAACCGTAAGCCGTTGCGCCGGTGCCGACGGCGGCCCGTGAAGTGACGGCATGGGAGGTAACAGGCGAAGTGAACGACCATTCCAAGCGGGAAACCCAGCCCGACGAGACCGTCCTCGACCGGGCGCTCCTTGACCTCATGCTCCAAACGTCGCACCCGTGGACCGAAGCCGAGCTAGCCCGCGCTGTCAGCTCCGGCGGTGAGGTCCCCGCGGCGCTCGCGCGCCTGAAGGACGACGGGCTGATCAACCGCTGGGGCGAGTTCGCCGCTGCCAGCTACGCGGCGCTGCGCGTCTGCGGGATCAACCACGACCACGACAGCTCCTCCGCGCACGAGCACCACGACGAGTCGATCGTGCTCGAGCTGATGCTGGCCACCACCGACGGCAGCCGACCGCTGTCCCGCCAAGAGCTACTGCGCGAGCTCGGAAAATCCAAACGAAAGCGCAACAGAATCACCGACGCGATCGAGAGGCTCATCGCGGCCGGCCTACTGGACAGCTGCGAGGGGATGCTGTTTCTGTCCAGGGCAGCGCTGCGCTACGACCAGCTAACGGTATGACCGGCGTGCCAGCGCACGTTCACTCCGGCGGCTGGACGCCAGCCCCCGGCCCAACGCGAAGCGGGATGCGCGGGCAGACGATGAGCGAACGCCGCAGGATGTACCTCCGGGCGTGCGCGCTGATCGAGCACGGCTATCGTCGGCGGCTCACCGTTTCGGCAGTCGCCGCGATCCTCGCGATTTCCCCTCGACAGCTACAGCGCGTGTTCGAGCAGTTCGGGAGCCGCACCTTCCGTGAGGAGCTTCTCTGGCGACGGATGACCGCCGCCAGTGAGCTTCTGGCTCACCCTACGCCGCCACTCGCCGAGGTGCCGCGACTGGTCGGGTATAGCCGTGGGCCGACCTTCGCGCGGAACTTCCGGCGCTGTCACGGCGTCTCACCGTCGGCGTATCGCCGCGCGCGGCTCGCTCATTACGACCGCTCGCTGCGGACTTTGACCAGCGCGCGCGGCCCGGTGGCTCAGGCGAGGAGGTCGCCGATGGCTTCTGGCAGCTCGCCAGGCTCGTCAACGATCCGGTCGGCGCGCGCATTGGCCAGCTCATCGCGGGTGCCGATGCCCCAGGACACGCCGACGGCGGGGATGCCACAGGCGTGCGCGCCGAGGATGTCGAAGGAGCGGTCGCCGACCATGACCGCGCGCTCGGTGCCGATTGCGGAGAGCGCGGAGCGGATCGTGGCTGCCTTGTCCTCGTGGTGCGCGTCGAGGTCGGGGGCGGCGACGTGATCGAGGGTGCCGCGAAGGTCGAGCGCCGTCAGCAGGGGCTCGGCGAAAGCGAGTGGCTTGGACGTGGCGACGGCGAGCAGGTGCCGTTCGCCCAGCACTCCGAGCACGGCGGGGATGCCGTCGAACACGGTCGTTTCGCGTAGCGAAGCGTCGCGGTATCTTGCTCTGTAGCTCGCCAGACACGCCAGCACGGCCGGCGAGTCCGGGGGCTGCCCGGTGAGCTCGGCGAACGCGAGCGTGAGCTGGGGGCCGATGAACCGCTCCAGCGACGCGAGGTTCGGCTGCGGGAAGTCCTGCTCGGCGAGGGCGTGGCTGATGGACCGGCTGATCGCGGTGCGGGAATCAACGAGCACACCGTCGAGGTCGAGCAGGACCGCTGTTGTCTCGCTCGCCATATCGAGGCTGTTATGCGGGCTGGGGGGTGCGCCGGAACCAGCCGACCGCGCCGCAGATTGCGTAGATGATGGCGAGCGTAATCAGCATCCACTTGATGCTGGAGCAGACCGTCGCGAGCAAAGGCGCTGTATTGCCGCCGTTGCCGGCGAGCGCGATCAGCAGGAACACGTTTTCGATTGCGTCGAAGCAGGCCGCCGTGGCGGCGAAGAACGGCACGATCTGGCCGGCCGCGGCGAGGCGCCGCCAGCCTTGCCGGGCCGAGAGGTCTCTGGTGGCAAGCCCGGCGAGCGTGAAGAACCCGCCGTAGCTGACCATGTAGGGCGTAGTCCACGATCAGCGATACGCGCGCGGCGTGCCGGCCGGCCGGACCCCATTCCGCGAGTAGCTGACTCACCCGTGCCTTCGTCGCGGCGAACTCGAACGCGAGGATTCCCGGTGCGCCTGCGTGCTCCATCGGCCGTTCGAGCAGAACACCAACCACGGTCAGCACGACCGTCGCGGTGCCGAGGACGATCATCCAGTGCTTGCGGCTCATCCAGAGCCTCGGCCGCGATCCTGGTCCCTGCAGGCGCGTAGTCACGCGCGAAACCCTATCCGCAGGGCCTCCCCGGGCAGACGGCCGCGTTGACTACGGGAGCGCCGACGAGCCCATGCGGCGGGCGCGTGTGCCGTGGGTTTGGAGCGGGCGATGGTGTGCGCGTCCAGCCGTGGGTCAGGCTGGAAGTCCAACTTGCCGAAAAGAGTTAGGTAGGTAAGGGGACGTCTATGAAGCCAGCGCGCGCAAAAGGCGATCAGCCCACTGCTGCTCCGTTTTCGGAGGGTTCGCTGGAGGCTGCTCGGAGGGAATTCGTTGTCTCCCGGAGGGTGCTGCTCGCATGAACCTATTGATGGCGAGTTCAGCCCAAACAATCCCGAGGCCCCGGCTGATGGGGCTGCCAATGGTTTCGCGCGCGAGTACGCGGTGGATCGTCAGGGCGCCCGGCCGCAGCGGGGTGCTTTCCCCGGACGAGGCCGCCCACGCACTACAGGCCCGCCGCGCCGAGCTGCGCGCGGCGGTCGACCGGCGCAAGGACGCCCGCTTCTTGAGCCCAGGGGTGCGCGATGAAGTCGTGGACGAAGCGATCGCGGTCGTGGTGATGTCCCGCAAGGCGATCCAGAACGAAGAACACCTGCAGGGCGCGTTCTGGACCTCCGTCGGGTATCTCGTGGGTGAGCGCAGGGCCGGCCGCCACGAGCTGCGCGTCGGGTCACAGCGCCGGGTTGCGTTCGAGCCGCTGGAAGGCGAGCTCGCCGGGGAGGACGAGCCGTTTGACTTCGTGGAAGCTCGCGATCGTGTCCTGCGCGCCCTGGACCTGGTCTCCCAGCTGGATCCGCTGGAGCGTCGGGTGCTCGCGATCATGGGCGGCTACGGCGTCGGCGTGAAGCGTGCCGCGAAGGCCCTGGGTCTGCCGGCCAAGACGGTGCTCGCGGCCTCGCGCAGCGCGAATCGCAAGCTCGAGCACGTCACCGCGATCCTGGCCGCTGGACGGATGTGCGAGTACCGCGCCGGGGCGCTGCACGCGCTCGCCGACGGCACGGCGCTGGAGGAAGAAGCCAAGATCGCCCAAGCGCACTTGGACGCCTGCAGCGCGTGCCGGCACGAGCACATCCTGCTCGCCCGCGAGATGGCGGGTGCTCAGTACAAGCGCGCTGCGAGCGCCGCCCTGCTGCCTATGCCGGTCGTGCTACCCCACGCCCACGGCTGGCTGGAACGGCTGCTCGGCCTCCTGCATAACGGCCGTATGCCTTCCGGTGGCGCCGCGAGCGCGGAGCGCGCGGGTTTGCTGCTGGGCGGAGGAGCTGGGGCGAAGGTCGCCGTAGCTGCCGGCGTCGGTGTGCTCGCCGTCGCTGGTGCTGGCGTCAGCGCTGTCCACTCTCTGGAGGGCTCAGCCCCGCCCCAGCATCGCCGCGTCGCCTGGCATCCGGTCGCGCGCACCACGGTCCCGGGCGCCAGCAGCATCGCGCCGACCAGCGAGCCCGGCGGGCTGCCCACGACTCAGACTACCGCCGCGAAACCAGCACCGACCCCCGCGCGGAGCACGGATCGGCCGCAGCACCCGCCGCCCCCGCCTAGCCGTGCAGATGGATATCTCGCGATCGGCGGCTCTCCAACCGCCCCGACCACGACGGCGACGGCGAGAGCGGCGAGCACAGCTACAAGCAGCGAATCGGGACAGGGCGAAGGCCAGTCCCCGCCGCCGACACCGACCGGAGGCGGGACCAGCCTCCACTACCTCGGGCGCTGAGAGCCAGCGACCCACCGGATTTGGAAAGGAATCCACGACGATGAATACCCAACCCTCTCTTCAGTTCTCTACGTCCAGCCGCGGGTGGCTCGCCGCCGCGTTGCTCTTGGCGAGCGCCTTGTTCTTGGTGGGCTGGGCTCTGCTCGCTCCGATCTCGACGGCAAACGCGGGCGAGTGGGTGCAGCGCTCGTGCTCGTTCGGCGGCACCGAATACATCGCCCCCGAAGACTGGGAAGGGGAAGCGAATTACGGCTACGTCGGGCTGCCGCCCGACAATTGCGAAAGGTATTACAACGGCGGCGGGCTCGCGGCGTATGCCGCCGGGTGGAACGGCACCAAACCGGACTCGGGCACAACATGGCGATACAAGGCGCCGCGTTACGCCACGATCGCGGGGGGTGACCTGGCTGTCACGATGACGGCCCGCGACGGCGGTGCGCTGGTCGCAGCCAAGGTCAAAGAACAGTCGGTCACGCTCGCTATCTGCGAAAACCCCGGCTGCCACGGCTACGAAAAAATCCTGGCGATCAACGCCAGCGGGGCGAGCGAACTGTACGAGACGGCGTACTGCTTTCCCAACAGCGAAGGCGTCTGCCCCGCCGAGGACTTCAACGAACACGAAGGCAACGGTCACGAGGCCGCCGAAGTCAACATCTCAAGCGCGCAGATCGTGCTCTCCACCAGCGTGAGCCCGGCCGCCTCCGGTTTCAGCGGGACGCTGCTCGGCGGGACCGTCACCGGCACAGGCACGCTCGCCTTCAAGGCCACCGACCCAGGTCCCGGTGTTTATCAGGTGCGAGCGAAGGTCGACGGTCAGCAGGTGTGGGCAGCGACCCCGAACCTGAACGAAGGCAAGTGCGTCTCGACCGGCAGCCTCGAAGGCGTCCGTGCGTTCAACTACGCCCAGCCATGCCCGACCGAAACGGCCGTCCACGCGGAAATCAACACCGCCGGGCTGCCCGATGGCACGCACGCGCTCACGGTCGAAGTCGAAGACGCCGCCGGAGATGTCACGACGGTCTACTCGGGCACGCTGACCACCATCAACCACGCCACGGTGTTCACGCCCACTCCCGCGCCGGTGGAACGCGGGCCGTGTAGTGGCACGCCGTGCGTCGAAGCCGCGAAGCTCACCGCAACCCCAGGCGAGGCGCGATCCTTCAACAAAGCGCTGAAGCACTCGACCGTCACGCTCACCGGCCGACTGACCACCACATCCGGCGCCCCGATCAAGGACGCGCAGGTCAAGCTCCTGCAGCAGATCGTCGGCTCCGTCTCTGTGACTCCGGTGGCGACGGCGACCACCACGGCCGACGGGTCATGGTCGCTGAAGGCGCCCGCCGGTCCATCCCGGCTGCTTCGAGTCGCGTTCTACTCGCACACCCTCGACGCGGTGCCGGCGGCGACGCTCGACTTCCACGAGAACGTCCCCGCGACGATCTCGATCCACGCGCCCCGGCACGTCAACCTCGGCCAGTTCTTCACCTTCTCCGGTCAGCTCACCGGCGGCTACATCCCCGCCGGTGGAGAGGAAGTCCAGGTGCAGATCAACTACGGCGGCCGGTGGCGCGAGCTTCAACTCGTGGACACCAACAGCCGCGGACAGTGGAAGTACCGCTACGCCTTCACCCTGGAACCAGGCACCAGGTGGGCGTTCCGCGCGATCGCCGTGCGCAACGGCAGCTACCCCTTCACAAGCCACGAAAGCGCCACCATCCACGTCGCCGTTCGCCGCTGAGCGGGCCGGCGCGCAAATTGGCTGTCGCGCGCGAGGGCCAGCTCGCAGTCCTCCATATAGGGCCCGCTTTTCCACGCGGCCTGAACGTCACCGAACGGAGGATTGATGAACACCAACCAAGCACCCAAACGTCGTGGCCGGCGCGGGCTCGCCCTCCTGGCGATCTCGGCGCTCGCCGCGCTCGCTGTGCCCGCCGCTGGCTGGGCGGACTCGATGACACTCACCGTGCCCGCCACGCCGGTGCAGGAAATCGGCGGGCAGGTCAGCTGGAGCGCCGTCAGCGAAGAGCCCGCTTTGGCCGTCGTGGCGGCGAACAATCCCGGCGTGCCGTGCGCGTCCACGCCGGCAGCCGATCAGGGCACCACGCTCACACCCGGCCATCTCCTCGAAGGAGGGCACGTCGGCGACTGGAGCGGCTCGGCGGGCTTCACGCCGCCCACCCCAGGCGCCTACATTCTCTGCGGCTGGCTTGAGGAACCGGCCGGCTTGATCGAAACCGACGGCGGGCCGATCACAACTTCCACGTCCCTGCAGGTGCAGGTTCGCGCGCCGGTGATCTCGCTGAAGCTCAGCCTCCCAAGGGCGCCGCAGCCCGGCCGGCCGTTCGTGCTGAACCTCACCGCCACAAGCGAAGTGCAGCGCCACATGGTCGTTGAGGGAATGACCGCGACCAAGCACGGCTGCCCGATCAACTCCAGTGTCGAAAACGACCAGCACCTCATCGACCAGGACATAACCGGCGGGCCGTGGCGGCTGGCGAGCAACGTCGAACCGCTGCGCCGCGGCACCTACATCTTCTGCGCATGGGCGGACCCAACGCAGGATTCCGGGTTGGAACCGCAAGCCTCGACGTCGCTGACCGTCCACGTCGGCACGCAGCCGCCGGCACCACAACCCAGCAAGCGACACCACCGCCGCCGTCATGCATAGCCGCCTGCCAGCTCGCGCGCGCGTTGTAGCTGTGCTCTCCGCCGCCGTTGTCGCGTTGGTGGGTCCGGCGGCGGCGCTCGCCGAGCGACCCGCGACCCGCTCGGAGTTCACCGCGATCAACCGGCTGCTCGCGCCGAGCGAGGAAACGCTCCACGTCCACCTCGATTGGGTGAAGGTGAGCACGCGCGGCCCGTTCGCGCTGGCATACCTCACAGGCCCAGGACAGATCAGCGCGATCGTCCTGCGCGGCGCCGGCCAGCACTGGCGGAGCCTCGGCGCGATCTCCGACGAGGGGCTGCGCTGCGGCCTCGTTCCCCCGCCCGTGGTCGCCGACCTTCACCTCGAGCGATACAACGAGGGGCCGCACCCCTGCGAGCCCTCAGCCCCCGCCCAGGATCGGCGAGCACCCGCCCGTGGTCAAGGCGAGGCCGGGCGGGGTTCACGCAGACCTCTCACAGACAGCAACCGGCAGCGGGAAACCTCGGGCGTGGACACTCGGCCGGCGCTACACCGCTCGGACCTGCCCGTGGTCTCCCGTCTGCAACCAGAACTTTCGGTCGACAGTCGGGAGACGACGAGGATCGGAGACTCCCTATTTACACTTCGTTGGCTTGCAGTTGGTGCGGCTGCACTTCGCGGCGTCCGCCGAGATCCAGGTCCCTTCAGGCGGGGTGCCGAAGTCCCGTTCGTACATATCAAGCGTGTCCCGGTAGGCGTCGGCGAGAGCCTCGGCGTCCTCCTCGCCCCTCATGCCGAAGTAGGGGAAATGGTCGAGGAAGCCACCGAAGATGGTCTCGCAGTCCTCGCGGTAGGCGATTGTGTCGAGGATGTGCTGATGCCACATCTCATCGACGAGTTTGCAGGGCACGACTTCGGACTCTGGATGCGCGAGGTGCATCGCCAGGAACTTGCGGTACTCGGCCTCCATGAGGTCTAGTACCGCCTGTCCATAGCCCTTGCCCTCCTCGGGATCGGCGAGCTTGGAACGGATATTGCCGAGGTCGAGGACCTCATCGAGGCGGGCCAGCGCATCGCTGGCGTTCATGGGGCTCGTCAAGACGGTAGACATGGATGAGCACCTCCTGGTGCCGATGCTGCTTCGATTACGTTCGCGTAGACGGACATCGCTCTGCGGGGTCAACCGCTAACCGTCCTCGCATAGACAATCAGAGAGCCCGGACGTCAAAAACCGGACCCGCCAGGCGAGGGTGACGAAGCCTCGCCTGGCGGGGAAGCTGCGAACGCATGGCAGCCCTGTATTCGTACGTCCTACGGCAGACGGAACAATCAGCGCACGAGTTTCGCTCTCACGTGCCCACCCTGGTTCCTCGGTACTCCCGGGTCAACTTCGGTAGCGGCAGGGTGGCCACCCGGTCGCTGACCCGGTTTCGCCCTGACCGTGCTTGAGCCTGCTCGCGGCGTGCTGCTTCGGCCGCACGGCATCCGTACGACCGACGTGCTCGCAAAGATGTCGCCCGTGCCCGCTCCGCGCTCCTCGTCCCCCCCGGCCAGCGTCCTCGTCGACGAGGCCCCGTGACCGTACGCCTTGAGTGGGACGGCAAGCCGGAGCACGTCGAGCGGTTCCACCTGCCCTTCCAGACCGTTGAGACCATCAACGAGTCCAGAGCGACTCGTGAGCGGGACACGGGCGCGCTGTTCGGCGGCAGCGGCACCCAAGCAAGCGAGCGGAACTCGCTCATCTGGGGCGACAACAAGTTGGTGATGAGCAGCTTGCTAGAGGAATACGCGGGGCAGGTGAAGCTCGTCTACATTGATCCGCCCTTCGACACAGGCGCTGACTTCTCGTTCCGCGTAAAGGTTGGCGATGCTGACTGGACGAAGGCACCGTCGGTGCTCGAAGAGCACGCTTATCGAGACACGTGGGGCAGCGGTCGGTCCTCATATCTTCGCATGGTCTATGAACGGCTCACACTGATCCATGAGCTCCTGGCAGACGATGGTTGGCTCTTCTTGCACATTGGGTCGAATGTCAGTCACTACGTAAAGCTGGTCTGTGACGAGATATTTGGATCCGATGCTTTCTCTAATGAGATCGTCTGGCAGCGAACGCTCTCCAAGAGCCTCATGACAACCCGGCTCCCCAATAACCACGACGTGATCTTTGCCTACCGTAGGGGGCCGACCTCTGCGTGGAACGAGGACGCAGTCTTTCAGCCGTACGACTTGGACAACCTGGACGAGAAGACCGGCGGCAAGTACACCCACCAGGACCAGGATGGTCGCATCTATCGACTGAGCGACCTCACCAACCCCAATCCAAACAGACCGAATCTCACGTACGAGTTTCTAGGTGTTACGCGTGTATGGCGATGGACTCAGGATCGGATGCAAGCTGCCTACGACGCGGGTCTGGTCGTGCAAACGAAGCCGGGTAGCGTGCCCCAGCTAAAGCGCTATCTCGAAGACTCGCGGGGACGTCCGCTCGGCGATGTCTGGACCGATATTCGGCCGATCAATTCGCAGGCTATCGAGCGGTTGGGCTACGACACTCAGAAGCCCGAGTTGTTGTTGGAACGCATCATCAAGCTGGCAAGCAATCCAGGTGATCTTGTCGCCGACTTCTTCTGCGGCTCCGGAACAACCGCAGCAGTCGCCGAGAAGCTCGGCCGGCGCTGGATTGCGTGCGATCTCGGCCGTTTCGCTGTTCACACTACCCGTAAGCGACTCCTGAACATCCCCGACTGCCGTCCGTTCGACATCAAGAATCTGGGCGCTTACGAGCGGCAGCGGTGGCAGATCGAGTCTGGCAACGGCGTGCTGCGTGCCTATCTCGACACGATCTTGGCGTTCTATAACGCAGAGCCCGTTGAGGGCTTTGAGCACCTCCACGGTCGCAAGGCCAATCGCATGGTCCATGTCGGGGCCACTGACGCGCCGGTGACGATCGACGAGACCGAAAACGTGATGGATGAGATGGCCGACAACGGCATCGAGTCGTGCGATCTGCTGGGCTGGGAGTGGGAGATGGGGCTCCATGACACGATCTCCGAGAATGCGAGGCGTCGCGGCCTGGATGTCCGGCCACGACAGATTCCCCGGGAGGTGATGGAGCGTCAGGTGACGGAGGCGGATGCGGTGCGGTTCTTCGACCTTGCATTTGTCGATCTCGATGTGCGTCGCCAAGGTCGGGAGGCGTGTGTGGTGCTCAAGGACTTCGCCATTCCGAGCGAGGAGCTGATCCCGCCGAAGGTGCGTGAGAGCATCACCTCGTGGTCTGATCTCATCGACTACTGGTCGGTGGACTACGACTTCAGTGACGAGGTATTTCATAACCAGTGGCAGGCGTACCGGACAAGGGAGGAGCCAGCGCTCGCGACGCAGAGCGAATGGCATGAGTATCCGAAGGCGGGCCGTTACTCGATCATCGTGAAGATCATCGACATCTTCGGCAACGACACGACCAAGCTGGCTGAGGTTCGTATCAAGTGAGTCCGGAGGAGCCCACAGCTCCGTCTGGCGACCCCTACGCCGTTCCCGAGCGACGTAAACCCAGCGAAGCAACGTATGCCGTCAACGGAGTTAGAGCACGCGTGGACGCCTGGCGCGCGCAGAACTACCCTGGTGTCACCTCAGCCACTTCTCGGCGCCTGCTTGGTTTCTGGTTTGCCGATGAGCATCGCTCCGAAGATGGGCAACCGTTCCGTTTCTACTTCTGCCAGCGCGAGGCCGTTGAGACATTCATCTTCCTGACCGAGATCGAGCCGGTACACGCGCTGAAGGATCTCCTTGAGTTCGCCGAGCACGGGATGACTCTCCAGCCCGGCGAACCCAAGCGCCAGCGGTTGGCGATGAAGATGGCGACGGGGTCGGGCAAGACATTGGCGATGAGCCTCTGCATCGTGTGGTCTTACTTCCACTCGCTGTACGAGTCCGACTCGCCGATGACCACCTCGTTCCTCGTGATCGCACCGAACTTGATCGTGTTCGAGCGTCTGAAGAGCGACTTCGGGGATGGAGCGACGTTCCGTCGCGATCCACTGGTCCCGCCCGAGTGGGCACATGACTTCGATCTCGCCGTGCTCCTTCAGGACGACCCTTCCCCTGTGACGGCTCGCGGGGCGCTCTACCTCACCAACATCCAACGGCTGTATGAGACACCCACCGGCCGCGGCAACGCGAAGAACGCGCCAAACCCCGTGGAGGCGATGGTCGGTCCGCGAGTCAACCGCGACGTGGACGCATCTTCCGCTGAGCGTCTCTTCGATGGGATCGCGGAGCGCGGACGCGTCATGGTCCTCAACGACGAGGCACACCACGTCCACGACGAGAAACTGAAGTGGAACCAGACGATCGAGCGTCTCCACGACGAGCTACGCAAACGCGCGGCGGATGATCGCGATGCTGGCGTGGTCTCTCAGCTGGACTTCTCCGCTACCCCGAAGCACGAGAAGGGCGGAATGTTTCGCCATGTAGTGGTGGACTACCCGCTCGCCCAGGCGGTGACCGACGGGATTGTCAAGACCCCCGTGATCGGGGAGGTCAAGGGCGCCGAGGTCGAGTTGGGCGATAGCTCCTTTCAGCGCAACCGCCAGTGGCTTGATGTCGCGGTCGGGCGCTGGCGAAAGTTCCACGAGTCTCTCTCACCGTCGGGGAAGCGCCCGGTGCTGTTCGTGATGTGCGAGAACACCTTGGCTGCCGATGAGGCTGGTGACTATCTGCGGCAGCTCCCTGACTTCGCAGGGGACCAGCTGCTTGTGATCCATACGACCCGCTCGGGTGAGATCACCAAGGATGACCTCGATCTGGCCCGCCGCGCGGCACGCGAGGTCGACCAGCCCGACAGTCACATCCGCTGCATCGTCAGCGTTCTCATGCTCCGAGAGGGCTGGGACGTGCGCAACGTGTGCGTGATCGTCACATTGCGAGCGCTCACGGCCGCGAACAGGATCCTCCCCGAGCAAGCCCTGGGTCGTGGCCTGCGGCGAATGACCCCACCAGGATCGGGCTTTGACGAGCGCGTGGTCGTCATCGAGCACGAGGCGTTCCGCCAGCTCTGGAGCACCGAGCTCGACGGCGGGCTTATCGTGGAACGAAAGGACGCCGACAAGATCGAGACTGGGGCGCTCACCATCTTCCCCGACGAGGCAAAGCGCCGCTACGACATCGTCATCCCACAGCTGACACGCGCCCTGGCGCGATCTGACAGCGCGCTGAATCAACTCAATCCAGCCGACGTGCCCGACCCAAAGCACCGGCTTGCGATCCCAGACATCCAACCCGACGAGTACGTCCACTACCGCGGCATGCACCTGATCGAGAAGGGCATCATCGAGGAGTACGAGTTCCACGTTCCCTACGCCGAAGACCCCTCCGGCGTCATCACCTACTACACCCGCGGCGCTGCCAAGGCCGGCGGAGTCGACCGGCTATCCGGAGCGTTCGCCACGCTCGCCCCGATGGTCCGCGACTACCTCAAGGACCGCGTGTTCGAGCGGACCGTAGAGCTTGACGACAAGGTCATCCTGCGCCGACTGGCCGAGAACGACGCACAAGCACTCGTCGCGAACGCATTCGGCGAGGCCATCCGTGCGCTGGCGATCACCGAGCGCGAGCCAACAATCACCGAGAACGCCTTTCGGCTGTCCCAGACCCCACCGTTCCCCTGGTCTCGTCAGACCGTGGATGGCAAGCACACGGTGTTCAACGTCACGCCCGTCGACAACGCCCTGGAGGCCCGCTTCGCGAGCTTCCTCGATCGGGCCACCGACGTCGCGGCGTGGGCCAAGCTCACGATGAACAGCCGCTTCGCGCTGGAGTACATCTCAAAGGCGGGCGCGCTGCGCTACTACTACCCGGACTTCGTCGTGCGCATGACCGACGACACGTGTCTGATCGTCGAGACGAAGGGCCAGGAGGATCTCGACGTTGCGCTCAAGGACCGCCGGGCTCGTCGCTGGTGCGCGGACTCAACCCGCCTCGCCGGTCGCGAATGGGCCTACGAGAAGGTCGTCCAGCAGACGTTCGACGCCTACACCGGCCAGGATCTCGACGGACTACGGCGCTTCATCGCCGCGGGCAGCAAGGACACGTGATAAGCCCGCGCGAGAGTACCGTCCCAACCCGGTGGCAAGATAGCCCTAAGCTCTAATGCAGGGGCCCTGATCCATGCCATCAGCCACCGACACCCAGATCGACCTGTTCGCGTGGGCTCGCGAGCTCGAGCAGGAGAACGAGCGGATCGCCAAGACCAACGCGGAGCGAGCTCGCCGCCGCGGATACCTGGTGTTCGCCACCGACCCGACCGTCTCTCCAGAAGACCCAGGCTACTGCGAGGTCTACGCGACCGAGGCACGGACTCCCAACCAAGCGGCGGGCAAGATCCGCCCCCTCGCCGCAGGGCGGCGCCTGCACGCCTACCTAGCCACCGGCAAGTACAAGCACGAGCTGGCAGACGCCCGCTGGGTCGCCTGACCACAGAGACAAGCTGCGGCCCAAGCCTGGGCAACACGGTGCCCCGCCAGGCGGTTGCGCGGTGCCCCCCACGCTGGGGGCGGCGGTTTGCACTGGCCCCGGCGCGGCCTTTTGCGCCGGGGTTCGGTGCTGTGCGCCCTGACGACGCGCCACACGGCCCCGTGATCGCCCACCGGATAGCCAACCACCGGCCCCGGGCACTCAGGCGGCAGACGCGAGAAGACGAGGCTCCACGCCCTTGACCTCAGCGTGGCCCGCGAGTGCGCTACGCCGCACCCAAGATTGCTGCGCGAGACAATGAGATCGTGACCGAGCCCTTCACTCACTGGAGCGAATGGTGGGTCGCTGGCGATCCCGACCAGCGCACAGCTGGAGAGAAGGAAAAATCCGTAGCGTTGGGGTGACGCTTCGCGCGCAGGGGTGGGCGCGTTGGGCACGGGGCCCAACATGTGGAGCCGGCATCCACGCGATAACGCCGTTGGTTGCCGCTCGGCGCCTCGCCTCTTAGCGGAACATGTCGTCCAGGCCATACATCATCCGCCGCGCACTCGGCCAGCCCGCCTCCACGAAGCCCTCAAGCGCTCCTACGAGCACCTCCCGGCACTCACGGTCGCGCAGGAACAGGTCTCTGTGCGCGGCCAGATAACGCTCGACAAGCGCGACGAACTCGGCCTCGGCGAGACTCTCTAGTTGGTAGCCCCACGCCCTTCCTGCCTGCAGCAGCCGTCCGATCCGAAGCAGCACGCCGCGCGGGTCATCCTGCACGTAGGTCGAGAGCGTCTGCAGCACCCGGTGGGCGACCGACGGGACCCCCGCCGCGGTGAGCACCTCGATCATCGCCTCGCCCTCGCGATAGAAGCGGCGCCGCACGCGTGGCGGCAGCCGCTCGCCCCGCTCGGGCTGCTGCTCGCCGTACGCTCCCGAGGCGAAATACAGCTCACTTGCCGAGGCGTCCAGCAGCTGGGCTAGCCCACGTAGCGCAGGCACGTCCTGCTCGAGGGGTACGGGGCCGACCGCCTGAAAGGCGTCCCAAGCTGCCCTGGTGAGGTCCGCCCACACGCCGATCGCGCGTTGGCGGACCGCGATCTGCGCGAGCGTGTCATCGCCCGCCGTAACGGGCTTCCGCAACCGGAAGAAAACGCTGCGTGCGCTGGCGGCGTTCGCTCCAGGGTCCGTCAGCCAACCGTCGATGACCCGGCGGCCAGCTGGGTGTCCCTCCCAGATCCAGCCGTCGATCAGCAAGCCGGCGGCGCCGCTGAGTAGCGACTCGCGCCGTGGGCCCGCGAGCTCACGCTCGTAGATCTCCTCCGTGAGGTCAAACGCTCTGGCCGGCTGTTCGCGGGCAAGACCCACCAGCGCACTGAGCAGCGTCTGTAGTACCTGGCCGCTGCTCTCGTGCTCGGCGATCTGCCGCGTCAGCGCCCACGCCCACTCCGGATCGCTCGCTCTTGCGAGCCCGAGCAGCCTCGCGACGTTCAACCGGACAGCCGGTGCCGGGTCCAGCGCGAGGTTGCCGATCGCGGACAGGACCTCGGCGTCGGTTAGCGCCGGCTCCCTGGTGAGCAACAGGAGCGCCCGCGCGGCCCCCACACGTCCGGAGGGGACCGACCAGTGCGGGAAGCTCTCAAAGCCCTCCGGGTCTGTGTCGGCGTCGACGCTGGGGAGGACCCCATCCCTGCCGTCAATGGCGAGCTCCCGCGCGAGCCGCACGCTCGCACGCGACCCGGACAACGGTGTCTGGGCGGCCAGCGTGGCGGCGGCGTCAGAGAGCCACGCCTCCGCTTCCGCCAGTAGCACGGGGTCGCACTCGCCCTGCAGGTCGATGCGTCCTGCCCGCAACGCCCGGATCGCCTTGACCGCGGCATCGGCCTGCTCCGGCGAGGGCGGCGAGTTCGCGTGGGTCCCGACGAACTCGCTCACTGGCGCGATCATGGACAGCAGGCGCGCGTTCCCCGAAGCGTCTGGGTCGATCCCGCGACGGCGCATCTCTTCGAGTGGGTCAACTGCGACTGCGCCCACGCTGACGCGGTGCGGCTCGATGTTCGCCGGAGGCCCCTCTCCCAGCTTGAGCTCTTCAAGGACCTCGCGCGCCTGCTCGGTCACGATCCGCTCATGGTCTAGGCATCCGAGCAGCCGGTCGCGCGCATGCAGGCCCGCCTCCTTCCGGTCGGCCGGGAAGCGGTCCGGGACACGCAGGATCGCCTCCTCCACGGCGGCGCGCTGACGCTCATCCCAGTAGCCGGACGCTGCGGCTAGGAACGCCCCGGCCGGCTCGCTGGTGCTTATGTCCGTGAGGATTTCGTGATCCCGGACCAGTTCGAAGAGCGGCTCGGCGAAGAACGCGGGGGTCTCGGCTCCGGCGCGCAGCAGCCGCCGGAATATGCCGGCCGGATGACGGTCGCCCGCGACCGCGTCAAGAAACGCATCGACACGCTCAGTGTCGCTGGCGCCCGCTGCCGCAACAAGGGTCTGCTGGAAGGCATCAAGCAGCCTGCCGGCATCGTCAGCGAGTCCCTCGCCCGAATCCCAGAACTCACTGCCGTCATCAATCATCCCGGTCTTGCGCTCTCGGAACATGAACGTCTCCATGACACGGGGCACGCTCCACGCGTAACGCTCACCCTCATGCAGGCACGCCGCGCCGGCGGCGCGAACGGCCACGCCCGGCTCGCGCTCCAGCACGAGCGGGTACTGCTCGGCCAGGACGTAGCGGATCATATTCCAGTCCTGCTGGCGGTTACTGGCAAGACGCAGAATCTGCCCCGTGCCAAGCGGAGTCGGTGCCTTCGAGGGCTCGTCGCGCCCGAACACCGTGCGGTAGAGCTCGCTGACGAGATCCGGCGCGCAGCTGAGCAGTGAACGGATCTCCTGCGCGAGTGCCCACAGCTCGAGGTAGCCGTGGTCGCTGACTCGCTCGGGTGACAGCGCTCGGAGGAGTATCTCCCGGCTGGCCTGCGGGTTGCTTGCGCAGCTGCGAGCGACCGCCTCAATGCCAGTCTGTACGTCCGGCCACGAAGCGGTCGCCTGATCCCAGGCCCAGGCGAGCAGCGCGCGGGCGGCGCGCCCGAGGCGCTGTAGCTGCACGGGGTTGAGATCTTCTAGCTCCATGCTGAGCCCCCAGACCAGCAGCCGCAGTGGGTAAGCGTTCTCGCTGCTCACCTCCCGTGCGAGCATCTCAGCCAGCGCGCTCCACAGCGAAAGGTCCGCGTCGGCGAGGGGGTGCGCCGGGCGCCCACGCGCTGTCTCGGCGCTCACGATGTGCCTCAACAGGAACGCCGCGCCCGGCTCGCCACGCTCCAGTGAGATAAGCAGAGGCTCGAATGCCTGCGGCTGGCGGAGATGTTCGACCGCCACGGAGGGCGCGATTAGGCGTGCAAGCGCAGGTACTTGCGGGTCGGCGAGTCTGAGCGCTAGCGTCCAGAACGCGCTCCAGCTCGGGTCCGCCGCGATCCTCGCTTGCAGCGTGAGCACGAGGCTCGGGCCGGTCAGCAGCACGAGCTCCTCGGTGTCCCGCAGACGCGCGGTGACCTCGTCGTCCTCACCGTCTAGCAGCAGTCGGTGAACCGCGTAGTCGAACAGCAAGTGGTGGGCGAACGCGACCTCGTCGGAGCTCCCGCCCGTTGCCTGCCTAGTCTCGACCAGGACGCCGCACCCTAGGAGCTCCTCAAGCGCCTCCGCGTCGCCCTGTCCTTCAATCATTCCCGTGCGCGGGACCTGTAGGCGCATCCGCTTTACGGCCAGTTCGCAGAGCCTGACCAACACCGCGTGTCGTGTATCGCGCCCTTGTACCGGGGAGAGCACCTGGCGATCCCAGTAGAGATCCAGCAGCTGTAGCTGCGTGCCCAGCGCCGAGAGCCGCTCTTGGCCTGCACCCTCCCGCGCCAGTAGGCTGCACAAGAGCTGCAGGTTCAAGGGGGAACGTGCCAGCACACCGAGTGCCGGCGGCGCGTCCTGCAGGAGCTCCGCGAGCGGCGGTGAGGAGCGTGTCACGACCCCAAGCTCGCGCTCGGAGAGCGCGCCGACAGCGAGATGGCGCACCGAGGTGAACTCCGGGTCGGTGAAACCATCCGCCGCGTCGGCTGGGTCGGCCGGGAAGGCGTCCTGTAGCTCAGGACTGTGGCGCAGGTCAAAAGAACGGACAGAGGCGATCACATGCCAGCGGCGGCTATCCGCGGCTACCTGCGCCACCAGCGAAAGAAGCGCCGTCGCGGCTTCGCGCCCACGGGCGGCGTCCAGTGCGTCGATCAGCAGGAACCCGGGCTGCTCCCCAGGCCACGCCGCAAGCGCGTCAAAGACGTTTCGCTGAAGGTCCAGCTCCTCGCGCAGTCCGCTCTGCCCCGACGCCCCCAGGAGGTCCGCCGCCAGCACGACCACGTCCCGACCAGCGTCGATCAGCTCCAGCGCCAGGGAGTGCAGAGCGCCCGTCTTTCCCGATCCCGGCGCGCCGACCACCAGCATCGAACCCTCCCGTGCGCGGCGGGAGAGCGGCTCCCCGACGTCACGCTGAATGCAGAGACCGTCCCCGAGTGGCAAGCTCGCATGCCGGGCCAGGTGGGCCAGATGGGTTTGCGTTCGCTGCCGCAGCACCTCCTGATCGCTGGCCGGGACGTAGCGCCGTGCCGCCTCTGGGTCCACGAGCACCAGCTCATGTGGGTCTACCCCCACGCGCGCGGAAAGCTGTGCAATGTCCTTCTCAGGCATGCCTTCGAGGGCGAGCGCCGCACGCCCTTGCTCGAACGCGCCGCCGACCGACACCCCGAAGCCGAGCGCCGAGTAGAAAGCTCGCGCGAACACCCGCGCGGCCACGTCGCCGACAGGGCGCTCCATCCCAACCGCAACATCCACGAACTGCGTAAGTGATCTGGCCAGATCCGCCGAGAAGCACGCGTTCAGAACGACCACACGCACGCTCCCCCCGGCGGTGGCGAGACTCGCCGCGAACGCCTCGCCGTCCACTGGCTTGGCCTCGCCCGCCGCGTCCAGGAACACCAGCCGGCCATCAGCCGTGCCGTGCCCGCTGAAATGCAGCACTGCGGGGTGGTGCTCGTTTAGCTCCGTCAGGAGATCCAGCGGGCGCGCCGCCCACGCCGTGCGCAGGTCAACGACATCGCGTGCGGGCGTGGCGCGCACGCCGCTTGTGATGTCCCGGACCTCCTCGTCGAGCGCCAGGCGACCGGTGTCAATCGGGTTCGCGGAAGTGACGAGTACCAGCAGGCGCTCCGGCGCCTTGCGGCTTTGGCGGTCGCGCCTGCGGGTTCTCGAGCGCCCCCGCGGGTGCCTCGTGACGCTCGCCTGCTCCTGCAGGGACCTCTTGACCTGTGTAGCCAGCTGCGAGCCGGCGGGGGTCAGCCGAAGCCAGCGCTCCAGGGCGAGGTCGCGATCGGCGGAGGGCTTGAAGCCGTCGGCGAGCGCCCAGGCCGCCCAGCCCGCCACATCGGGGTCGGGGTCCTCCACTAGGCCAAGCAGCAGCGAGAGCGTGCGCTGATCGTCCCGCCCATAGAGCCGTGCCGCGGCGATTCGCCTGAGCTCGTCGTCCTCGTGATTAGCGAGCATCTCGAGCTGCTCGATAGGCAGCTCGCCTTCATAGCGCTGAAGTGCCTCGGCGATCGTGGCGAGGACAGCCTGATCACGCTCATGCTCCAAGAGCCTCAACAGCGCTTGCAGGCGTGCCGCGCTCAGGTGGGCGCCAAGCAGCCGCGCAGCGAGCGCCCGATCGTCGCGGTCGCGACTGCCGCTCAGCTCGCCCGCGAGCATCCGGACCGTCTCTTCGTCGCGTGCCAGCAGCTGCTCGAGGGCCCCCCGCGCCTCATCCTCCGCGGGGGGATCGCTTCCCACCCGCTTCGCCGCCTCCAGAAGGGCCTCTATGTCTCTGGACCAGGCGCTCATGTGCTTCTCATTGTTAGGGAGCCCAGCAGCTCACCGCTGGACTCCGGGAGCACTCCACCGGTTTTCTCGATCACGACTCTCTCGGCTGCGCCGAGTCCATGACGCTGCTTGATCGCATGCAAACGGTCCGAGGCTTCGCCCGGGTCCACGCCGTGATAGCGCTGCAGGTGCCGGTAGGCACGCTCGGGGGCGTCCTCGCCGCGGAAGGGATTGCCAGGGATCTCATCCATGCACGCTCGGAGACAGATCTGCACATCGCTTGCTCAAGGGCGATCTTAGGCTCACGCGGCGAGGCGACGCACAGCCGGGTGGGGCATCGAGACCTACGTGAACCTCGCGGGTCATCTACACACAGCGCGAACGAGCTGCAGCTGACCGCCGCACCATCACGCATCTCGCCCGACCGGCTGCAAGAGCGGCAGCACGTCCCGAAGATCCTCCGTATCGAGCACATGGTCTGCGGCCGCCCGAGCGTCGGCTGTGGCGTTCAGTGCGATCGACATGCCCGTGCGTCTAAAGAGCGGCACGTCCGAGCGGGAGTCGCCGATCGCGGCTACCTGGCTCATAGAGAAACCGTTCTGTTGGCACCAGTCCTCGACGAAGCGCACCTTGTCGTGCTCATCGAAGTATCTGCTGACTGTGCCGGACACGACTCCGTTGCTCACCTGGATCTGCGTCCCGCTGACTGCGGCGAAGCCATGTCGCTCCCGCAACATCTCAGCCGCGAAGCTCCATGTGATCGTGCCTAGTAGGAGGCTCGACCCAGCGGCGCGGAGCGCCTGGAACGTCTCCGCCATGCCGTCAATCCAGCGGCCCTCCGCCAGCACTCGCCAAGCCTCGGCGGTGCTCTGACCCGCAAGCCAACCCGCCGTGCTGTCGGCCACCACACGATTCGAGATCTCGTGCGCACTGAACGCTCGCTCCAGCTCCGCGATCGCATCTGCCTGGCCGAGCCACTGCGCCAGCAACATCGAGACGGTTGTGCCCCGCAGCAGCGTCCCGTCTAGATCGAACACCACGACAGGGAAGGAAGGGTCGGGCATCCCTCTCAGTCCTCGCGACCGGCGTCCAGACCAAGCGGGCCCAGTCGGCCAGGTCGGGTTTTCACCGGCGTGATCGGTGACGATGTCGCGTCCGTCCAGGTCGGCAAGGACGGATCATACGTCGCGACCACTCGCGCCTGGCGCGTCATCCGCGCGGCGCCTACCCTGCGAGAACATGCAGACCACGGTCGAAACCAGGCTGCGCGAGGCCGAGGACCGTGCCCGCCTCGCGCAGAACGTCCTGAGCGCCGCGCTCGTTCTCGACGAGGCCGGGATCGCGCCGCGCTCCACGCTGGCGCACCGTCTGTTTCACAAGTGCGTGCGCCTGGACGACGAGCACGCGATGCGGCGCCACATCCAGGCCAGCACGCGCCTGGCCGGCGTTCCGCTGCCAGCGGCCGCCGCAGCCCCGAGCGGCCAGCGGCGCAAACCCTACGCGCAGGGCGCGCTCGACCTGTTCGCATCTCTCACCGTCGCACCGGACACGTTCGGCCGTAGCATACGCGGGCGCGTGCGAGGCGTTCGTCTCTGAGCAGCCGCACACGCCCCCGCGAGTTGTGGCCAGCCTCAGCGAGCCGATGGCACGCCCGGCACGAAGGTGGTCACCCTGGATTGACGGCGGCCAGCTCGGCGTCGGATCCCCCCGACCTCCTGCCCGGCCGGGCTAGACCGAGGTGCAGGCCCCTTTCACAGGCGGTAGCCGGTTGTGTCCGATGCGGCGCAAGCAGTCCCTCCTGAGCCAAGCAGCGGACACCCCGCGACATGGCTGAGCTATGGGCAGCGGACTCGTTTGCGATCGAGCGTCTTGCGGTCGTGCTCAGTCACTTGGATAGAGCGCACGCAGCCATGCGTCTGAAAAAACTTGTCACCGTTGGTGTTGGAAAGACTCAAGCGCGCGTAGCTCACTGTCCCGCCTTCAGTGACGAGCCGCAGTTTCTGTTCGGAGCCTAGACCTTTGACCATGCCCCACGTCGTATCACGCACAGGGGAGTAGCGCAGCCCAACCGTTGCGAGCGTAAGGCTTTCCCTTTCCAGTGTGACTGTCGTGCACGGTACGTTTTCTGCGGATGGAGGGCAGCCGGATTCCTTGAGATCATGTCCATCGCCCGGCCGGGGACTCGGGACGGCCTTGGGGGCTGTTGTAGAAGGGGTCACCTGGGAGGTCGCATAGGAGCAGCGCGATCCGCTGGCGAGGCCGACCGCCCGCACCGAGAACACCACGTACCGCGTACCGTTCGACAGAACCAACCCCAGTGGCCCCACTGCAACGCCGCTGCCGAACACTCCATCGGGCAACGATCGGACGATGCCGTGACGCGAATCCAGAAATTGGGTCGAGCCTGGGATGTAGCGGAGACACGCGCTTCGGTTCGCATCGATGTTCACCGTCAGGGTGTCAGCCACTTCGCTCGGACGCATCGCTTCTGATCGAACAGTGGCGGTGACGGCCTCCGAGGAGGCAGCGACGTTCGGGACCGTCACCTTCACAATCGCTTGGGGGATTTCGTCGGGCCCGCCGTTTATCAGTCGGACTCCCAATCTCACCTCTCGTCCAACAAGCACCGACACAGGGTCGGAGAACGCGGCGACCGGACCATCGCCCCCACGGAAGAAGGCGCCCTGTTCTATCTGTCCAATGGGCCGGTAGTTCGCGGAAGAAGAGGGACGTAGCGGTGGACCGTGGAGAGGGGTCTTTTCGGTGCCGTCAAAGGCGGCGGCGGCAAGCTCGCCGATCCCGCCGCCGACACACCCGGCGACCACAAAACAAAGCACGGCGAGCGGCGAAGCGGGCCACCGCCAGAGGCGCCTCCTAAAGGCGACCGCGACCGCGACGAGGACGATCGCGGCGCCCGCCAGCCAGGGATAGGCGAGGACACCTCCCACGGCCGCGCAGAACGCCACGATCGCGCTGACGATCGTCAAGACGGGTGGAACGCCCTCGGTGTCCGCTGAGCGCGGCGGCTTCGGTAGAACGAGCGGCAACCCCGCCGACGCTGGCGGTGGCTCGCTGCACGCGCCTCGACGTTCGATGAGGTTGGCGATCCATCGCTCGAATTCGTCAGCGGTTCGCGGAACGTCGCCTTCGCGAACGCCGAGGCCACCGACGGTCCGATCGGCCACTACCGAGGGGAATCCGGCGAGGCCGGGGTAGGGCTGAGCTTGTTCTGATTGCTCCGTCGTGTAGGTGACGGCCCGCAGCGGCGCGTGAGCCGGCCCGCAGTCGCAAACCGCCAACGCCCGTCGCTGTAGGACGCCTGGGTCCGCCTGCTGAGCGCGAGCGATCACGAGATTGATGGCGCGCGTGAACTCGATAGTCAGGTTGCCAAGCAGCGTGACGTGAATGTCCCACTCTTCGTGCGCGCGCACCGACCGCGGTTCCTGCCTGTACCACTTAGGCACGCGAAGGTACGGGCTATCGACGTCCAGGTCGTAATGAAGCACGAGAAGGAGGTCAGCAAGAACGCGGGCGAAGTTGGCGACCGCCGCCTGCACCATGCTCGGCTGCGCGTCGGCGTAGGGCGCCAGCCAGGCGACAAGGTCATCTGCGCGCTCCGCATTGCTCTGATGGATACGCGGTGCAGGACACATCAGATCCTCCGTCAGCCACCCCCAGCTATCGACCCCGGCCCGGCGGACAAGCTCGACTGCGATCTCAACGTCCGGTGCAAGCATGGTCACGGTGAGCGTTAGCGTAGATCGCTGGCGACCCGAGGGCACTGGAGCTTGCGCGAAGCGATCCTCAGTGCGAGCGAGGAGGCTAGGATCGGCCCCGTGCCGGAGTCGTCCTTGCCTCCCACAGACGGGACGCCGATCAATTCAGCGGCTGCCTGGGCGCAGCTCTCTGACTGGTTGCCAGAGATGCTTGCAGAACTGCTCGCGAGCGAGGTCTACGGGATCGACAGGCGCCCACCCAAGGACCAACGAGGTGTCTACCTCTTCACCGATCGCGGCAAACACCTGTATGTCGGTCGCACGAGCATCACGGCACGTTCGCGAGCTGGCGGCGGCCAGCCGATCACGAGCTTCCGTCACCGCTTCGACCAACATACGCAGCTCGGGAGACCGCCAGGAGCAGCATCGTTCGCTAATCGTCTGATGCGGAGGGCCGCCGCGAGGCGGGGGATCGAGGTTCCGGCCGGTTGGTGGGATGCCCGGCACGCCGAGGCACGAGACATACATCGTCTGTTCTGCGCTGCGAAGGCCCGGGTTGCCGCGATGGAGTGCCGCGTCGTAGCGTTCAACGACGACTCGAAGGGCGTCCGGTCGAGCATCGCGGAGATCTACGTTCATGCACAGCTAGCGACGCGATACAACGACTTCTCCACGTCGTGACGGCGGCACGCTCACCGACCCGATCAACTCAGCCCCACTAGGGAAACCGCGCGGCGCCCCGTTCCTCGCCACAATCTCGGGGTATGGAGCCAGAGCTCGTAGACCTGATGGTCAAGGCGAGGGGTTGGGACGCGTTTGAGAATTTGGTCTTCGCGCTGGTCCGTGCTGACGAGCCGACCGCGAGACAGCTTCGGCCGCCGGACGGCGGCAGAGACACCATTGTTCCGGCCAACGAGGATCACGGCGAACTGGTGTGGCAGGCGAAGCGTTACACGACCAGGATCTATTGGGACAAGTGTGAGAAGTCGCTCAACAAGGCGCTCGAAAAGCGCTCCCCCGAAGAGTTCACGTTCGTCTTCGCCGTAAACCTCAGCGAAAACGACGAAGACAAGCTGGCTGAGCTACGACAGAAGTACAAGGGACGCGTGACGCTGCTGGACCCCTGGACCTTGGGAACGGTGCGGGAGATGCTTGCAGTAAAGACCGGCGTTCGTAAAGAGCACATCGAGCGACCCTGGTTGGAGATCCATCACGAGTTCGAGCGGGAGTCCCTGAAGCGGCTCGCCGGGCGCGAAGGGGGCTGGGACACTATGCGGACGGCCGCGATGCAAGGGCCACTCGCTGCCCTCGGGCTCAAGCCCGATCTCGCCGAGGCAGAAGCTGCCGTCGAGCGCGGCGAACTCGGCGACGCATCTCGTCAGTTCGAGGCGATCGCACAGCAGGCCGACTCGATGCCTGCCGTCGCCGATGTTCTGCTCTTGCGCTCGGCGACGTGCGCAGCGGAAGGTGGCGAACAGGAGAGGGCCGGCGAGCTGCATTTGCGAGTCTCGCGCTCCGCCGCGACGCGCGGCGACGATACAGCCGAGTACGCGGCATTCCGCGCATCGTGGGAGCTGCCGGAGTCCGAGCAGTGGCGAAGCTCGGCAGCGACCGCCCGCGCGGTATGGGCCGAGCGTCCACAGGAAGCTATCCCGGTTCTTCTGGACGCCTTCGACCGATCAATCGAGGCCGGCGACCTTGGTGGAATCCGCGAGTGGGGCGAGACTTGTTGCGAAGCCCTTTCAGCCCAAGAGGACTGGAGCGCGGTAGTCGAGGTCGCGCAGCGGGCGACGAAGCTTCTCGGGCCCCTTCAGGAAGCGGACGCGCGCCTGGCGATCGAACTCGATCATCTAGAAGCCAGGGCCGCGCTGGGAGACGACGTTCGAGCACGACTTCCAGGAGCTGTTGCTCACACCCGTCGGGCACGACCATGAAAACAGCGCATGGATTCGGACGCGGCTCGGCATGATCCGAGCACGCCGCGGCGAGACCACCGGCTCCTCGCTCGCGTTCGTGGAAGCGGCCGGGCGGTGGGCAGAGGTCGGCGGCGCCGAGGATGAGGTCGCCGAGGCGGTCTTCAGCCAAGACGCGGTCGGCCAGCTTCTCTGGGATGGGCAGCCGCTCGATCAGCCGACGCGGATAGCTGCGGCGGACCTTCGCGGCCGGGATGTGACCGCGGCAGTGCGGGCGGATCAAAAGGAAGCCCAGGGACTTCGCGCATGGCTCGAAGGCCGCGCCGCCGACGCACTTCGCGCGCTGATGACAGCTTGGGCGATACACCGTAGAGCCGGCCACCTCGGCGGCTGCATGCGAGTTGGGATCGCTCTGCGCAAGCTCAACGAGAGCATCGGGGAAGGGGCTGACGCGCTGAGCTGGGCGATCCGCACCGGCAACCACCTCGCCGCGCGCGAAGCGGCGGCCAAGCTCACATGGCCCCAGGTATCCGAGCGACTTCGTGTGAAGGGAGCCCCTTGGGAGCGCGGCCCGAGCTTTGAGGCGATCGCCGAGGCCGGGGGGCTGGCGAGCGACAGCGATATCGGAGCATTGGTCGAGCCGCTCCTCGCTGCTGCCCGAGACCACGACGGGCAGCAGTACCTCTCCCAACATCCAGCGCCTGCCGCCCGCCGGGCACTCAGCAAGCTCCTCTGCGGCATAGACGACCAGCACTTCCAACCGGCACTCGATGAGGTCATCCACGAGACAGAAACCTGCCCATTCCCACCAAGCGACAGCATCGAGGGTCTCCTGCTCGCCACCGAAGCAGGCTTGTGCGACGCGACAACCCTCATCGCCGAAATGGCTTGTATCCACTCACCGAGCCATGTGCGCAGTCTCCGCCACGCCCACAACGTCATCGAGAGGTCAACCAAGGCGCTGGCCCACATAGACCGGCTCGCCCAACGCCGGTACACGCCGCTCGTCCTCGCCGCGCAGCTCAGGCTCCCCGATAGGAACGAGCTCCTAGCAGAGAGAGCAGCCGACGTCACGGCACGATTTGTACGGCAGGAACTGCAGCCGCAGGAGATCGTCACCCACTACCACCGTGGCCTGCTCGCGCAATGGGCCAGCGAGGAAGACCAAGCGACGGTTGCGCAGCACCTCGTCAACGTGATCTGCAACCCGAGTGAACTGGACGCGCACCGGCACGAATCAGCCGATGCGCTCGCAGCGCTTGCGCCAGCCCTCGCCCCGGAGCGCGCATCGGAAATGCTCGACCATCTGCATGGCATCGGCGAACAGATAGCCACCCCATCAACGACCACAGAGCTTCGATCTCACCCGAACCCCCATCTTGCGCGCAGCACGCTGCACACGCCTGCAGCAGGCGCTGCCGTCCGGGCGGCTGCGCTCGGCGCCGCATACGCGCTCGCCATGCGGTCCGGCAGAGCCAACGAGCAGGTCGGGGCGATCACAGACGCGGGTGTCGACACCGAGGAGGAGATGCGACGCCGCGCAATCCACCTCGCGAGGGAGCATCCCGACCAGTTCGGCGGCGCGATCGACCTGCCCGCGATGCTTGACGATCCCGACGTTGGTGTACGCGCGGCGGCGTTGGCCGCGTGCACCGACCTTGGAGCGGTGTCAGCGGAGCACCCGCTGGTCGCCGAGCTCGGCGGGTCAGCACAGCCGATCGCGGTCAGAGCAACCGTCCTGAAGATCGCTCGCGACTCACCAACGGCCTACACGACGGCTCTAGAGCAGCTATCCAAGGACCCCCACATCTGCATTCGCGCGTCCGCGAAGCACGCCTTGACCGTGCGCCCGACGCCATGAGTCCCCATCTCTGTCCAGCAGGCTATGGTGCCGACGATGCACGATGCAACGCGGACGTTCATGAGACAGGCGGTCGCAATAGCTCTGTTCGCAACGCTCGGACTCCTTGCGAGCGCGGCTGCGCAAGCCGCGCCGCGCGCGACGAGCCAGTGTGCGCCTACGCACGTCCGCGGCACGCCGTTCTCCGTAGTGGTGCGTCGGGGGCGGGTGTCGTGCGGCGAAGCGCAGCGCGTCGTCCACACCTTCCAGAAGGGCGACGGCGTCGAGCACACGGCCGGCACCACCGAGACGTGGATCGTGGACGGCTGGGATTGCCTCCACGGCGCCACCGCCACGGAGTGCTTCAAGGGCGGTCCGAACTACCGCCGTGCGCTGGAGGACATTGAAGCGTTCATCCAAACGCGGCTGCCGGCGGCACCCATCGGGTCCGTCCTCACCGTCCACGAGCACGGCGACGCACTCCAGGTGTCGGCCAGGCTGCAAGACCCAGTTGCCGCTCAGTACGGACCCGGCCAGGCGCCGAAGGAAGGCTACCGGGCCGTTGCCGTGTTCCTCAACCTCACCAACAACAGCTACGGGACGATCAGCGGCGACGCCAACGGCTTCACCAAAATAATCGGGTCCGACGGCCTGACATACAACTTCGATCCTTACGTGTGGCTCGGCTCAACCGCGGCGCAATGTGGGGAATTCCGACTCGGTGAATACTCGCTCCTCCCCGAATCCCGTGAGAGTGGGTGCGTCGTGTACCTTCTGCCGCAAGCCGTCGCTGTTCAGGCGGTGCAATTCGGGACGTATCTTGAGCCCGAAGCGCAGTGGAACGCCTAGCTGGCTTCAAGCCTCATCCGCCTGAGCGGGGATAGGCTGCGCGGAATGGGTAGGCCCCCCTCGCTGCTTCGCTGGACGCGCTCGCGGTGGCATCGTCGCTGGTTCCGGGCGTCGGCACTGGGCGGTGCGTTTGTGGTAGGTATCGGGCTACCTGGTGGCGCGTTGCTCGCCGCGACGCACCCGAAGACGCACAGCACGCTGTGGACGGTCGCACTCGTGGCAGTGATCGTAGTTACGGCTGTAGCAGCGGCCGTGGCCGTGGTCGCTGGCGTTGGGGCGTTCGTCACGCAGCCTGTGTCCGATAGCCACTGCGCCACCCTCAAGGCATCGGCTCTGAGCGTAGCTCGGAGCATCCAGGGCGATCGTGCCTGCGACTACGGCGAGGGGTATCGGCCGGACCTGGCTTTCCATACGCACTTCCCGAAGCTGGGGGAGCGAATGATGGCCTGGGATGGGCTGGTAGTCGCGCCCGCCCAGGCGCAAGGTGCTCTCGAACGGCAGATCGACACGATGATGGCCGAGTGGGGCGTGACGGATGCGGAGATGGTGGTCGGCTACAACATCCCGGAGATCACGAAATACGCTCGCGGGCTCGCTATGGCGCGCGCACGCGGTCAGGTCCAGGAGGTGCCGCATCTCACATGGGCCGGGTTCACCAACGCACCGCCCACCGCAGGCGGTCAGGTGATTGGGCCCCCGGAGGGCCAACTGAGACCTAACGGCGGTCCAGACTGGATATCGCTTCGGCCGCTGGACGGCGAGACAGCGCCCCAATGGAATGAGCGCGCCGACCTGTACACGCAGCGAGTGGATGGCCTGATGGCGGCGGTATACGAGACGGCGCTGCCCTACGCGAATGCCGTGGTGGTTGCCGAGCAGCAGTTGGAGGCGTTTAAGCAGGATGAGCGTCCCACGATCTTGGCCGCGCTCCAGCTCATTGCGGTCCGGGAGCCGCCACGCGTCCGGCGTGGGTGCGAGTCATGCTGACGATACTTGACGACACACGTACCTGTGCTCTACGCCGCCGCCCCAGCCTTGGCTTGTCCGCCAACCCCTCAAGCCGATACTCCGCGGACCGGTTACGCCACTTCGTGACCGTCTTCGCCGAGACACCCTCCAACTCCGCGATCTTCCAGTGGGTCAAACAGCCCGCCGCGGCGAGCACGATCCCGCGCGCGCAAAGCCAACGCCTGCGCGGTCTTCCGTCGACGGGTCAAGTCTCCAGGACCGATCGCTCAGCGTCTGTCAGAGTGATCTCAACAGCAGTGGCCAGCCCCTTCCCTAACTCCGACCGAAAGTGGACGGCAGTGGCTGAACAACTCGACGAGGGAACCGCCCTTGAAAATCTGAAGTTCTACGAAGGGGTGACTAGAGAGTCACGGGAGCTCTGTCGAAAGGCACTCTTGGCTGCCATCGCGTCCGACCAGGAGATCACGCGAACGGTGGCCGCGCGGCTGCAGGAGTATCGCGATGAGAAGTATCACCACACCGAAGAGCTGGTAGCCAGGGCGGAGGCAGTAGAGCGGTCAGTGACCGCATGGATGCCGCCACTACTCGCCGCTCAAGGTCTCCTCGTGTCCGTATCGGTGGGCCAAATCGTGTCCGAGGGCAACTCGACAATCGCGGCCCTTGAGGAACATCAGAGACACGTCGCCGAGGCCATTCCCGACATTTTGACCTCGCTCTCAATCTCTGAGCGTCTCGCTCAAGCCGAGACGCCCGAGGAAAGAGCCGAGCTTCTCTTCACCCTCAGCGACGACAAACTCCGATCTGGCGCGAGGCTTCGCGAGGTGCTCGATGGCGAGCGCGAGCGGCTCGAGCCGCTCGTCGGGCGCGCGACCTTCATCCAGGCAGAAATCGCCGACACCGTTGCGGCAATCCTCGACTACCTCGTCGCCCGGCGTCTCTTCCTCGACCGATTCATCGAGGCGACCAAATATTTTGACGACGTTGCCCCGGAGGAGAGGATCGCGTTCGAGGCGACCGTTGCCACCGCGGCCGAGGCCGCGAAGGTTGCGGTCGAGTTCTTGGTCACCAAGGCGGGCCCGAAACTGCTCGAGCAGGTCCCGATAGTCGGAATGGCCGTCGGAGCCGCCTCTCTCGCAAATGAGATGCGCGTCAAGCGCCGGGAATTTCGTGAGCGGTCCGTCCAGATCCAAGAGCGGGCGAAAACACTGATTGGTCGCAACGAGACCGATGAGGTGATCGATCTGGAAAAGGATCTCGCTCGGGACGCCAAGAAGCTGGCTGAGCTCCGCGACATGGTCGGAATGCTCGAGGAGTTCCTGCGGCAATCGGCCAGCCCCGGCACCACACACGGCTGCTGTCACGACGGCGCAGGCCCATAGCGCTGGTGGCCACGCCAAACGAAGCGCGCAAGGGCAACGACGGCCACGATGCATGTGAGCGACGTCACCTCGAGCAGGGGGAGGTGCCAGCGCCACGGCGATCATAACGCCGACCAGGCCGAGGAGCCCGGTCGCTGCTCTCAGCGGAGCCGGAACCTTTCGCGGGCCCGGCGTGCTGTTCGAGCTGGCCTGCTTCGGACCTCCGTCGGTGTGTTCGTCGGACCCGCTCATTCGTCCTCGCCAACCCGGAGTCGCCCGGGCAAAGCGGTGTACATCCGGTCGTCGGCGACCACGGCAAGAACAGCGCGCGCCCGAGATACACCCACGAAGAGTTGATGCGTGAACATTGGCGCGTCGCCCTGCATGAGCAGCAAGATGGCCTGACGCTCAAGGCCCTTGATCTCGCCAACGGAGTACACCGGGGTGGCGTCCCCGGCGGCGTGGTGAGGAGCGAAGCTCAGAGTCGCGGTGATTGGCACATGGTCGACCCAGGACCCATCCTTCAGTGCGTTCAACGCTTGCACTCTTGTGCTCTTCATCATTGGGCGCCAGTCACCCCTTTGCGCTTGACGCCAGCGCATTGATACCGACCGCCTGACTTCCGGGGCCAGCGATAGGTGGTTGATTGCGATCGCCCGTGCCACACGAGCCACCGCTTCGACGTCTTTTTCCGTCGGGAAGTCGTGGCTGCTGAGCTTGAACTCCTCCAGCAGCAACGCAACGGGACCGACTACCTCCCCTCGCGGCTGGTTGGGCATCAGTTCAGCAAGGCTCCAAAGTTCGCGTTTGACTCCGTACCGCCAATTGACCTGACGCCCGTATGCGAATGGGCCGCGCGCAAGCAGTGACTCTTCGTATGACACGCTGCCACCGAGTACCGCCGCCAGACCGTCCAGGGCATCGAGCTCCGCGCACCACGCGATCGCTTCAGTAAGCGCGTCCCTGAGCCGTGGCTGATGGAAGGCGCGGACGTGCCCGAGATCCTTGAGCTCGTCGTCTGGGAGGGGGCTGTGCGGCGCCATGCGCCGCATCACGCGATAGATCCTGCCGGCGTTGCGGCAGTTCCGTGAAAGACTCAGAGGCCAGCCGGCTGGCGGGAGATTCATGCGATACGGCAGAAGGCTCTGCTGATCGTCGAAGAAAACATAGAGAATCGAAGCGTCCCCAGCGGGAGTGCAGGCCTCGATCAGCGGCCACCACTCGTCGGCGAAGTCCTGCCCCTCGTCAACGATGACGGCTTGATACGGCGGGGGTCCGCTTTCGAGACGCTGCAGCGCTATCGCGATCTGATCGGAGCGAGGTTGGCTGTACTCGGTCCAGGTCGATGCGCGCTCGGAAGACTCGGCCACTAGTCGCTGGACGAGCTCCTCGACGTAATAAACGTCGACCGGGGCATCGTGCGTGAGCTCACGAACCCACCGGGCGAGAAGCGGGTTGTGGCATACGAACAGGGTCGCGACGCCGGCTTCAGCCAGGAGGATCGCCTTTTGGGCTGCGACGAGAGTCTTTCCCGAACCGGGATTGCCTGAAATCAGTGCGCGGCTGCGCCCCTGGAGGCGCGAGATGACGCCATATTGCTCCTGCGTAAGCACTTCGACGCGCTCATCGATCCTGCGATATGCCTCGCTGATCGAGGCGGAGAACTCGGTGGCCTCATCACCGCCGACACGTTCCCGAGGCGAGTCAGGTTCGCCGCCGGGCTCTCGACGCCAAACCGCCCGGACCATCGTGTCTGCGTCCGTTACGTGCTCGAGAAGCCCGTAGTAGTCGTCGATCTGAAAGTGGGTGGCACGGTGCCGGAGAGGAAGCGGAATGTCCTCGGCCGTTGCGTTGCGCGGCAGCAGCGGGATGAACCGGCTGATGCTGGCCGGGTCGTTGTAGAGGATGTCTCGTATCAACGAGGTCTCCCAGCGGCTGCCGCGACCGTCGGCGTGATCACCCTCGCCTCGGTAACGGGCGCCGTAGGTCTCCGTGCAGACCAGCAGGATGTAGTCGGCCGAGGTGATTTCGTCTTCCATCCACTTCGGCCAGCCTTCTGCGGGAGTGTCTCGCACAGCTTGATCGATGCGTACATCTACCTCGTCGCATCGCAGACGGTCGGCTAGCCAGCCGATTCGCTCCTTGTGGTCGGGACTGTCGTGGGTGTAGCTGATGAAGACCTTTGGAGCCAGGGCTGCCACGAGCAGAATCATTTCAACTCCCAGACCTGCCGAACGGTGCCCTGGCGCTCCGCAGTATTTTGGCGCTATGCGAAAGCCATCAGGTGGCATGGGAGGATCGCGCGATGGTTATGTCCGCTGAGGCGCTCGCGACGACGATGCAACCGCTCGTTGTCAAGCTCGAGCGCGCCGTCTCCCAGCTCATCGAGCCCGGCGAGGTGCCGACCAAGCCGATCCCGCGAATTGAGGCCGAGTCCGACGGGTCGGGCAAGCAGTGGATCGACACCGACCTCGATACATGGCGACTGCGCCTCAACGCCATGCCAGCACTCGAAACCGGCAGCGAGCTGTTCATCGCCGAGCAGCTGATCGCACAGGAGCTGGGAATTGACGCTCCTAACGTCCACGACCGTGCCCGGCCGTGGACGCCGCAGGGCGAGGTGATCAACGTCTTCCTCGAGGACTACCTCAGCGCCGCATACGGCGCGTCGGCGCCGAATCCCACACCGTTCGAAGACCCCACCGACATTGCCTTTCGCGAGCAAGTCAAGCGCCTGCACGCGTTCCTCTCGGAGACGCGCTTCTCCGGTGAGCTGCTCGTGCTCATGGCCGGCGTCACCATCACTCAGACCCTGCAGTTCGAACCGGGGCTGGAGATCGTCCCCTTCTCCTCCGCGCTGCGGGACGACCTGTGGAGCATCGCGGGCTGGGGCTCCACCGAAGTGCAGCCCCTGCAGGCTCACGACCTCTCCGACGTCGCCTACGCCATCTCCGTCACGGTCGACGGGGAGCGACTAGGTGGCTGGGACTGGTGGGCTGCCCAACTGAAGGCCGAGCGTGTTCGGCTGGCGCTGCTGCTGGGCGGCGCAAATGCGGCATCGTTCGGTGTCTCGTGGCTGCGCATCCGCGGACCGTTCGCCTCCTACTTGCGCAGGCTCGGAGCCCACAGCGGGATCGTCCGCCGGCCTCTCCCAGCGCCCGCAGGTCGGCGCACGAGCCTCACGCCCGAGCAGACCGCCGAGCTTCCGCACATCTACGCCCGACTGGCGAGCACCCCGGAGCACGGCTCCTTTGCGCTGGCACTTCGCCGGTTGGAGACTTCCGCTGAGCGGCTCTCGCGCGAGGATCGCGTAATCGACTGCTGGATTGCGTTCGAGGCACTCTTCGCGCCGGACAGCAAGACCGAGCTGCGCTTCCGCGCGTCCCTTCGCATCGCTCGGTACCTCGGGTCCGACGCCCAGGAGCGTCACGCGATCGCTGCTGGACTGCGCAAGGCGTATGACTGGCGCTCGCACGTCGTCCACGGCGGCGGCGAGCCGACCGCCAAAGAGCTGAAACGAATGGGCGCACTGGACGACGCTGTCTCGTTGTGTGAGCAGATGCTACGCCGGGCGCTGGGCAAGTGGCTGCTCGAGCCAGCAAACCTCGGTGAGATTGACGACCGCTTCCTCGACTGAGAAGCCCGCGGCATTGCCCGGGTCGCCGCCTCGCCTCGCCGCTAGATGCGAGCGGATAGCACGCTCGGCACGGGCTTAGCGCTCACCCGTCGGAGTCGGCGACGAGTAGGCATGGCGCGCGCCGCGTCGAATCGTAGAACGTGATCGAAGGCCAGCGCGAAGAATGAGCCCCCAAGACCTCACGCCCACGGACGATGAGAGGGTAACCCAGAGCTACCTTGAGCTCCCCCCTGGGGAGAGCTCGCGGCTGATCTTCCGCTTGACGCTTATCAGCTTCATCGTGGACGCGATCGTCGCATCGCCGCCGTGGATCGTCTTCGGCCTTGAGCCTTTTCGCAATCCCCACAGTGTGTGGATTATCGCGGCGGCCTTGGCACTTTACTGTGTACCTGCTTCCTTCAGCTTGGTCGGCTCTCTCTTCAATACCAAACAGCCCCGTTTCCTGCGGACCATCGAGCAGCTACGTGTTCACCTGGTCCACGCGGTATGCCAGATATATGCATTGCTCGTCGGCATGTTCGCTGCTGTGTACTACCAACTTGCCCACGTTCACCCCGACGCCTTCGCTGCGCCGATCACAAATCACATGGTCGCTGTGTATTTCACGGTGAGTGCCTTTACGACCACGGGTTTCGGTGACATTCACGCCACGCGCGAAGCCAGTCAGGCGTTGGTCACCGCCCAAATGGTTGTTGCGCTTGCCCTGATCGCCGTGGTCGTGGCTGCGCTGACCAGTAGGTTGTTCGAGACCTACAGAATGCGTACTCTGCGCCCCTGGGCCGCTACCGGCGCAGAGGAGCCGCTGGGCGCCACATCCGCTGGCGACGATGGTCGCCGGCTAGCCGAATAAGCGAAGCGAAGGGGAGGGTCGTTGACGGCCTGGGCTCGTCGGCGATCAAGAGGGAGAGGCGCCAAGCGAAGCTCCGACGAGCAGTCCGGCCGCGTGGACTTCTGGACTCCGGGCCGATGTAGGCGGGCGCGGTCTGCGTCTCCGTGGTCTACCCAGCCACACAGATGGTCGCCGAAGCGGGGACAACGCTCATCGTTCGCATTCTTCGGGTTGGTGCGATGGCGGCGTGACTTGGCGGCCCTCGATAAACGCGGTTTCGAAGCCTTCGTTGGAGTCTTCTTCGATGCTCGCTACGTGGTACCAGGTGGTGCCGTCGCGGCCCCGTAGCTGGCAGTCGACTGGAAGTCTGCTTCCTGGCTTCGGCCGTTCGCGTTCCATTTCGGTCCCTGGTTCGGGTGCGTTGGAGAAGTAGAGTTCTTCCAGGTCGCGCACGCGTACAGTGGGTTCCGCGGCAGCAGATTCAAGGCCCGTTGTCAGGCCGTCTGTGTCTTCATCAATCGCCGCGTAGCCAACCTTGAAGACGGCCTGGAAACGCAGGGCGCAGGTACGACCGGGCGGCATGACACCGTCCGCTTTGCGGCATCCGACGAGTGGGCCTTGGCCCGCGAAGAGGCGGCGATCCAGTTCCTTGGGGTCATATTCGGTCACTAGCGAGTTGGGCAACTCGTAAACTCCTTCGGTATTTCGTGTTGCGTATGCGGTGCCCGGCTCATATCGAATGTAGATCGGATCTGTAGACCAAAGTGTCACAGAGTCGGTGATGAGGGTAGGAAGTGTGCCCGGCGAGGATATGGCCGCCAAGATCGTGAGTCGCTTTCCAGACCCAGGCGGAATTGCTATCAGTGCGCGGACGCCTTCGGCAGTCGCGTGCTTTCCAGCACCAGCGTTGTCAATCACACCGCTGACTCGGACTGTCTCTCCGGGCCGCACGAAGAGAGGGTCGAGCATGGGGTGAAGTTTCTCCTGCGTGTTGACTTCTTGAGCTCCGAGGAAGTCGCGCTCATCCGAGACCCCCTGGAAGACGTTGCCCTCTCGAAACACGAGCGCGTCGAGGTCCGGGAGCGCGCCAGTGCTGCACGGAGCTATCACTGCACATATACGTGCAGGGCGTCCGGGGTACACACCCGCCGGGGAGGTGGGCGCAGCGAGCTGAGGCGTTGTATTACTCCACTTTCCTGTCGAGGGTGTGCCTACTCGGGACGAAGACCTTGACGCGGTTGTGCCGAATACCCCAACGAAGAGAAGTGTTGCGACCACGAGACATATAGCCGAACCCGGAATGAGGCCGATCTTGACGTGCCGGTGAGGTAGCAGTAGTCCTAGCGCGAGCGCAATGGCTCCAGTGGCGAGCAGTGCCGTCGCGAGGGATAGAGCGCTTAGGGAGGCCACAGCAGATGCGAAGCCCACCGCGGTGATGAGCGCATCACGCGTGCGATGCCACGAGCGGTCCGCGGACGCATCGGGAATTGCGCCGCGAGGCGACTTAGTAGCTGGCGGCGGCGTCCGCGATCGGCGGCGTTTGGCCTTGCTAGTCATACGAGTAGGGTATGGAATGCGACCCTATGAAGATCAGAGTCAGAGCCCCCGCCGCCACCATCGCGATGATCGTCGCGAGCTCCGCGGCGGGCGTCGCCGCGTCGTCTGCCGCTGCGGCCGACGTACGCGCACCCGCGAGACTTCATCCAGGCAGCGTCGTGTACGTTGAGATCAGGGGCTACCCGCCCGGCAGCCGTGTGCGGGTCCAACTGGCCACGCGACGCTCGTTGCACTCCAACTGCTGCGTTTCCCTCACTTACCCACGGGTACACACCCCCGGCATCCTCGTCAACCAAGGCGGGTCCGCAACGATCCGCTGGCGCGTCCCGACGCAGTACGCGCAGTGCGTTTCAAGCATCTGCACGTCACCGGAAGACAAACGCTTCAGACGCGGGGAACGAGTCCTCGTGGATGTAGCCACGACCGACGACACCGCATTCGCTGACGCACCCGCACACATCACTTAAACTCGGACGCGCGCAGCACGCCGAGTTATCGATTCACTCGCGGTGATTAGAAGTCGACGCTCTCGGAGTCCGGCTCTTCCGTCAGCGTCGAGCAACGTGCATGTTGGGGACCCGCGGGGGTCGAGTGCCCTCAAGGCGCCGCCGCTCTCGCGAGCTCGACGAAGGCAGCCGCGAGTCGTTCGTTCTCGGAGGTGCCGGCTGCTTCGGGATCGGCCGGACGCTGACCGTCCGCGACGGCGTCCGCCAGGACGTGAAGCAGGGCGCGGTCCGTCAACGCCTGCCGTCGGCGTGTGACCGTCGAGAGCAGGCGCAGGATCCTTGTGGCCGCAGAATTGTCGCCGAGCGTCGCGCGCAGGAAGTGCTCCGGCTCCAGCAGGATGCCGTCCCGGTGCGCGCTCTCAGCAGCGGCACGGAACGCTGTCACGAGCGTGGCCGAGACCGTCACCGTCGTGGCGCCGGCGCTGAGCTGAATCCTCTCGCCGCCATCCGAAATGCGCAGGAACCGGGAGCAGATGTAGGGCCCGAGCGACCAGAGGAACGCCCACGGCCGGAAGCTGTTGCCAGCACCGTCGAGTAGCTCCGCGATGCCGGACTCGTCGAGTACCGCCGACAGCAGGAAGCCGCTGTGAAGTCGCTTCCCTCCCCCTTCGCGCGACTCCTTGATCGCCTGACCGAGAACGCGCACGAAGCGTCGCGAGACGAGCGCCGAAGATGCCCGCGAGGCGCTTCCCGGTCGCGTCCGCGCGCGGCGCACTGGGGCATAGGCTCCCCAGTAGATAGGTGCGTCCGTTGCGTTCATGGGCGTTCCCCCTTCCCAAGCAGACAGGCTCCGTTCCTGCATCTCACTCAGGGCAGCGGACAGGCTCGTCCCTGAGACTGCCGCGCTCACGAGAGGGTCGTCCTCCGCGGCCCGATCGGGGGTGGGGTACAGCGTCGCGATCACCTCGCGGCTACCGCCTGCAAGGAACGCTGGCGCCACCGTCAGCCACTCTCCCGCGCCGATGTCCGACAGCGCAGAGGTGTCGCACGCCTGCAGCAGCACCTGCGCCGGCATCGGCGTTCCATCGCGCCCCATCGCGAAGATGCTGTGCGGTCCGAGCACCTCGAGGCCACCGTTCGACCGCAGCTCTCCACCGGGGCCTGCCTCTCCGCCGGAAGCCGAGGCTCCCATGACCAGGCCGCCACGCGACGGCTCCACCTCCGTGCCCCTCACGGCATGGCAGAAGAACGCCGCCGTGATATCCGGCCCCAGCTCTCTGAGCTTCTCGGCGAAAGCCTCGACCGAGGCGACATCCGAGGTCCAGTGGGGGCCGCCGAGGACCGTGACCGACCGGGGCAGGGCTTCTGCCTGCGCTCGGGCGTCCGGGAGCGCACCGAGCTCCGGCAAGTCGACCGTGTCCGCCACCGAGAGCGCCAGCGGCGCCGTCGGCGCGGCGCTCGCTGCCACAGCATGCGTCGCCAGCGTCGCCGAGGGGGCGAGCGTCCAGTCGAATGACTGCAGCAGCCTCTCTGTTCTACCCTCCCGCCCCGGATAGGCCAACAGCGCCCACGGCACGTACCCGAGCGAGGGCGAGGGGCTGATCGCCAGCGGCAGCCGTGTCGAGACGGGCTGTCGCCTGGCCGCGCGCTTCAGCGACTCCGGCAAGAGGTCGCGCCCGAGCGAGCTCGCCATCGCCAGCTCGCCGCGCGGGTCCACCAAGAGCGGGCTGCTCGCGAGCCTAAAGTCGGCCTCGGGAGGGCTCTCGCCCGGCAGCAGCTGCGGCAGCGCGGCGCGGAGCTCCGCCAAGGTCTTCCCGAGCGCCGATCTGCGCCCGAGCGCCGTCCGACCCGCCTCTATCTCGCCGGCTCCCGGAGGGATCAGCGACCAGTACAGCCAGCCGTCCGACTCCCAGTAGGAAAGCCACCAGGCCCCTCGACCCGCGGCGCCCTCCGCCGCGTCCTCGAGCGCCACCGGTGCAGGTCGATCCGGGCTGCCCGGCCGCGCCAGGCGAGACCGACCCCGAAGCTGCACCACCGGCGGGGGCAGCAACCCGAACTCGTCGGCTTGCTCGCCCGTCGCGACGGGCAGGCCCTGGACGCGGGCGAACTCGAGCAGCTCGGCGATCAGCGACCGCTCCCCCTCTGCGTAAGCGGCATCCAGCGCGGCGTCGAGCGCGCGACGCAGCCGACGAGACCAACTCGTGCGGGTGCTCTGCGCGGCCAGACGGTAGCGGGTGACGTCAAGCTCCATCAGCGCCCTGATCGCCAGGCGTAGCCGCGTCGCCTGCTCTCCGCGTCCCGCGGCGCGGCGTGCCTCAGTGAGCAGCAGCTCGACTAGGTCGTCGGACCACCTCGCCACGGACATCGCCAGACCCACGGCGCCCGGCTCCCAGCCCGTCTCGTCCTCCAGCTCTCCGCCGCGACGGCTCAGCGCGTCCACCCTCACGAAGTACAGATGGAGGCTGCCGTGACGGCCGAACAGCTTGCGGACCAGGTGAGCGGGATTACGCTCTAGCGCCGGCACCACCCACGGGTCCGAGAGCATCTCGCCCTGGAGCTGCTCGACGAGCTGCGCGAACTCGGGGTGGCTTCCGTCCTCGGAGATCGCGCACTCCGCCACGACGCACATCGCGCGCAGACGGACGAAGTAGTCCCGGCCCTCCCGACTCTCCTCCATCGCCTTCGCCGCGTGGTCTCGGGCCGCCTCCGTGTCGCCCGCGGCCAGCGCGTTCTCAGCCCTGAGCGTGCGCAGGTACACGTCGAAGCGCTCCCCTCGGGGATGCGCGTCCGCGAGCGTCGCGTACAGCGACTCGGCCTCTCGAAATTGAGCCACGCCCGACATCGCGCGGGCCCGGAGCAGCCTCGCGATCAGCCGCACTTCCCCCAGGACGCCGCTTTCGGGCGGCGTTTGCTCGAGATCGAGGGCGAGGGCAGGCTGGAACTCTCGTTCCTCGAGATCCAGGAACGCCGCGCGAATCGCGAAGTGGGGGGACCGTGTCGCGAGGCGCGACACCGACCGCCGGGCCCCGAGAAGGTCTCCGCGCCGAATGCGACTGTCGGTGCTTCGGCATCTCGCCCAGACGAGCGGCGTCTTCACGGTCGGACGCGGCAGCGGGTGCCACAGCTTCGGGGGTCGCCCCGTGAGACGCCATGCCAGTCGCACACAGCAGAGCCCTGCGAGCACAAGCGGTGCCGCAGGCCATCCCTCTATCGCCGCCGCGCCTACCAGCAGAAGCACGGCGTACGGGAACCTTCGTCCCCAAGCGCAGGCAGCTCCGAGAATCGTCAGGGCCGCCGTCGAGAACCCGCTCGTGACCAGGGTCGCGATCGTCGTCGCCACCGCGGCCGCCCTCCAAAGCCACTGCTCGATCAACACGAAGGCCGCCGCCCGCTCCAAGCGGTTCTTGCTCGATCCCACCAGATACACCGGCAGCTCCGCGACGGCGATCAGAGCCCGGAACGTGATCGGGCCCAGCAGCAGCAGCACGAGCACTAGCAGCGCCGGCAAGGGCGGCAGCTCGCCGGAGGCTCCGAGCAGCACCGCCGTGGCAACCACGAGCAGGGGGATCGGCTTTCGGATGTTGGCGAGCGCCGCAGCCGCCACCGCCACGTCAGCGATCGGCGACCGTCGCCAGCCCACCAGCAGCACGTACAGACCGACGATCCCCAGCCACGATCCCCAGACGTAGAGGGGTTCGTTTCGCGGTGGAGGCTTACTCGGCATCGACGGCTGACAGGAGGAAGTCCAGCAGCTCATCTTCTGCCTTCGGCGAGCGCCGATCCACCCGAAGCGTCTCGGTCCGGTCCGCGACCGTGACCGTGATCGTGACCTCGTCCGGGTCCGTCGGCCGGCGTCGTCGCAGCGTCGTGGTCGCGAGACGCTTGAGCGTCTTGAGCGCCAGGGTGATCGAGACCAACGCCGCGCCCGTGTTGATCGCGTCGACTCCGATCGTCATCACTTCGCCGAGCTGAGCCCCCCTTGTAACGAACGGTCGCACCGCATCGCCTGTGCCGATGAGATCCTCCGCCAGCTCGGCCGGCAGCAGCACTCTCATCACCCGCGGCTTTACCGCCCTCAGAGGCGCGGATGACGAACCGTCCTGGACGGACTCCCCCTCGCGCTTGGCGCTCGTCTCCTCGCTTGACCGTCCGAACACGGCGAGCTCCAGATCCGGGCGCCCGATCAGCTCGCTCCTACGATCGAGGCTGTAGCGGAGAGACAACTCCAGGACGCGCTTTGCGTCGCGCGTCCACAGCTCCGCCGGCCGGTCACCCTGACCATCCGCGCCTTCCAGCGCTTCCCGGATGTGGGCTGCCTCGATCGCCGCGGCGCCACGTGCGCGCGCGATTCGCGCTGCCCTGCGCAATGCGTCGAGTGTCTCCGCGTCGAAGCGCTCAAAGCCAGCCCCCTCAGTCATTCGCGCCGCCCCAACGAGTCCCCGGTCCACCTCACTAGAAGCCGAATAGCCGACGAGTTTAGGGAATCTGACGACGACGGCGCAGGGTTACACCAGGACCGTCCGACGGTGCCCCCCGGCCGCTCGCTCACCTCTCCCAAGCCTTCACGCTGGAGCCAGGCGACGTGATCGCCACGGGCACCCGCAGGCATCGGAGCGGTACGCCAGCCGTTAGCCGGGGGATTGCTCAAGGTAGGCGATGTCGTCAGAGTCGAGATAGACCGGATCGGCGGGCTGCAGAACACGGTCATCGAAGAGCACGACGGCTACTTCGCACCGCCCGTCGAGTAAGTGCCGCATCGGTCGCTGAGCTCCGGCGTCGATCCGCGCCTCTAGCTCCATCTGCCCCCTCTCGTCTCCGGTGTCAAAGTCAACCTCACGGGCGCCAGCGCCACGGGCTAGTCACGACCGCTCGCTGGCGGTGCTTGTTGCAGGTGACATACTCATCCGGGCGACGGCAGGATTGCATGCAAGTAACTCAACCGACCTAGCCCCGGAGCCCGGAAGCCGCGCAGGAACTCCGCTCAAAGGACCATGCTTGGGTTTGTGTCGCGGACCCCACGCCCGCGGCACAAACCCACCGGAAACCGCCGGTATCTAGCGGTATCTCAGCCGAAGCGCCCTGATCGCGCGCCGTGGCCTGTCTCAAAAAATGCCTGCAAACTAGGCCGTTTTGCTACGACTCGCGCGGCGGCTCGGGGTCGTTCCCTATCCGCTGAAAATCGAGGTGTCGGCGGTTCGAGTCCGCCTCTCGCCACTAAAAAGCCCTGCAAATGGCCATATTGGGGTAAGCGTTCAGTCGTGGTCTTCCTGTAGCGAGGATTGGCGGGCGGTGCAGCGAATCTTGCGGGTATGGACCGCTCGGAGGCGGAGGCGATCTTTGGTGCGGGGCGGGAGCGGTGCGTCGATGCGATCGTTGAGCTGGCGGGCGAGCGTGAGCAGTTCGCGGCGCGTTGTGAGCGTCTGGAGGAGCGGGTCGCTCGGCTTGAGGAGCAGGCGCGAGGGGATTCGCGTAACTCGTCGAGCCCTCCGTCGCAGGATCCGCCCAAGACACGGGCGGAGCGTCGCGCGGAGGCGCGTCGTAAGGCGAAGCTGTGGAGCAAACGCGACGGCGAGAAGCGAAAGGCGGGCGCCCAGTCCGGGCATGAGGGCTCCGGTCGCAAGCTGCTACCGGAGGACCGGGTGGATGAGATCGTTGATCACTACCCGCAGGAGTGCGGCGGATGCGGGCGTGTGTTCAGCGAGCAGGAGCGGCAGCCTGGCAAGCGGTTCGGGCGCCATCAGGTAGCCGAGCTGCCGCCGATCGTGGTGCTCTTCTGCGAGCATCGCACTCACCATCTGTGCTGCCCAGGGTGTGGCAAGAAGGCTGTGGCGCGCCTGCCCGACGGGGTAGGCGACTCGCCGTTCGGCACCGACTTGCAGGCCGCGGTCGTGACGATGACCGCACGTAACCGGGTTTCGCGGCGCGACATGTCCGAGCTTGCGCGGGACCTGTTCGGACTCCGGTTATCCGTCGGGGCGGTCGATGCGATCTGCCAGCGCGCGGGGAAAGCGCTGCGGGCCCCACACGAGCTGCTGGTCGAGAGCGTGCTGGCATCACCAGTCCTCAACGTCGATGAGACCGGCTGGTTCACCGCGCATGAGGGCCGCACAATGTGGGCCGCGACCACGCCCGAGGCAGCCATCTTCCGGATCGCAGAGGATCGTCATCGCGACCGCCTCAAGGAACTGCTCGGCGCGGACTTCAAAGGGATCGTGGGCTCGGATCGCTGGTGGGCATATGAGCTGGTCGATCCCGCCTCGCGCCAGGCCTGCTGGGAGCATCTCAAGCGAGACTTCGCCTTCCACGCGGGAGGAGCCCTGGCCGAGCAGAAGCAGTTCGGAGAAGCCGCCAGCGAACTGACCAAAAGGCTGTTCGAGACCTGGCACGCCTTTGGCGAGCACCAAGATCGCCGGCGCCTCGCGGGCGAGATAGCCCCGATCCAAGCCGAGCTCCGGGAGCTACTGGAACGCGCCGCACGCAAGAGCACCTACACGCGCTTTCACCGCCGCTTCGCCAAGAACCTGCTGAGGATCTGGCCGGCGCTCTGGACTTTCGTCACCGTCGAAGGGGTCGAGCCCACCAACAACGCAGCCGAGAGAGCGCTACGCGGGCCGGTCATCTACCGCAAGCTCTCACACGGCACCCAATCCACCGACGGCGAGCGATTCATCGAGCGCGCGCTGTCAGCCTCGGTCACATGCCGCCTGCAAGCCCGCTCGATGTTCGCGTACATGCGCGAACTGCTCACCGCCCACGCCCGCGGCGACCCACTCCCAGCCCTGACCTGAGCCCCCGCACCTGCCCACCAGCACACCCCACCGGGACCCACGACTGAACGCTTACATATTGGGGTCACGCCACGCGCTCAAGGTTTCCGACGAGGCTCGGCTGAGCGCTGCGGATCGGAGAGCGCCCGTAGTAGGACTGGCAGTCCAGACAGGCACGGCAGTCCTGAGGCGATCGGCGTTCACCACGATTGAATCGCCGACTTGAAAATGAGACAACCCCAGGTATTCCAATCAGCAAAATAGCCGTGGCGCGGGCGGCCAGCTCATGGGTGCCACGGGCAGCCGATTCCTGGCAAGACCCCGATACCCCGCTAAGCAGACTCGGTTGTCGTGACGCCGAGCTTGGTCAGAAAGCTTCGGTAGTCGGTCTGCACCCACTCCTCGGCCAGCCGCCCGTCGTCGTCGTACCTGAACGTGCCGACTACCTCCCACTCGAGGTGCTGGCCGGTGGGCTCGACGGGGCCGATGGGCGAGTACGTGAACACGCCGGTGAAGTCGCCGGAGAACGTGGTGCGCGCCGCCAAGAAGTTGCCGTCAACGATGATCTGCTCCCAAACGAGTCGCAGATCGCTGAACGCGGTGCGCAGCGAGGCGAAGTAAGCGCTGAGCTGATCGAAGCCGAGGTCACCGCCGGGTCCGTGGAAGACGTAGTCCTCGGCGAAGTAGGCGCGGAGCGCGGCGTCGTCCTCGCGGGCGATCGCCTCATCGCCGATGCGGATCAGATCGCGGGCTAGTGGGGTGTCAGAGATGAAGCCGGGCATCGCTATCCGCGGATCGGGGTCGGCGCGCGGTCCCGATCGGCTGGCTGTGTCTGTCACGGTTCCGCGTAGCCTTCGCAGAACTGCGCCGCTTCCGCTGCCTTTGCTTGCAGGTTTTCGGTGTAGACGGTCGAGCCGTTGGCTCCGAGTACCGTCAGTTCGGAGGGCAGTGCGTTGAATACGCCGTAGACGAGCGGCCCCTTTGCGTGCAGGCGTGGTTCGACCGGGACCACGTTCAGCGCGACGGCACCTTGGGGGGTGCGTGCCACCACTGACTTTCCTGGTGGCACGAGGATTCCGTAAAGGATCGCGTAGGGGTGCGGGTTGCAGCCGATCGATAGCGACCAGGGGAACGCTTTGCTCGCGCCGAGTCCGATCGCTGGTTCATTGAGTTCCGGGCCAACGCCGGTGTCTACTCTGAGGAAAGGCTCGCCGTTGATACTGCCGAAAGCTCTGATCGTGAAGGTTTCCCCTTCGGGGGTGCGCCCGCTGGCGAGCTCCGCGACCGTCAGGAGTTTTTCCGGTCCGTTGCGTGGTTTGACACAGCGGTATCGCGGCAGTTTCGCGGTGAGCACGACGCGCCCGCCGGCATTCAGCTCGACGAGGGATGCGGCGTGGCTCGTGCTGCCGCGGATCTCCTGAGCGTAGATGCCGGCAGGGCCACCATCTCGTCGCGGTACGCGGACCACGCGCGATTCGATCGTCCGTCCGTCGGCGAGCACCAGCCTGACCGAGCGCACCGAAGCCGGCGCTGCGGTCTGGATCGTCTCGATGCCCGCTTCGCAGAACAGCGCGGGGTGCCGGTAGCGGGGCGGGGAGAGGCAGATGGGGTTGTTGGGGCCGCCCTCAATCAGCACTTCGGGAGCGCCCGGCCGGGTGTAGAACACCGCCGCCGACCGATGACAAGAGCCCTGATGATCGCCCAGCAGGCCGGACCCGGAACTCACCTGGAAGCGAGTACCGGCGGCGGTATGCCCGTGGCCCACAGTGATCTGCTTGGGTGCTTCGGTCCCGACTTTGGGGAACCCGACGATTCGTTCCAAGCTGAGCCACGTCCGCAGGGTGGCAACAGCACTGGCAAGGAGTTTGTGTTCGACCGCGCTGGTCTTGCGGATCAGCGCTCGATCCGACGCGTTCTCGTAAGGCTTCAGCAGCGTGCCCAGGGATGCCTCCCCCCGTTCGGAGTGCCTCTGCGCCGCTTGCGAAGCTTCGAATTCCCGGCTGGCCCCCCCGCCGACAGGGCGCGATAGCCGCTCTGCGCCCACGCCCTCGCGTCGGCGCAGAACGGCAGAGCGGGAGCGGAGACGACTTCGAGCCTGGCCGTGGTCGCTGCCTGGAGCGCCGAGGCGATCGCCGGGTTGCTCCACGACAGCTGGCGTACTTCGGCGGCGTACGCTTCCTCGGCCGGGCGTTCCAGGCTGTCGCCGGCATGGGCGACCGCCGCAACGAGCTCACCCTCGATCGTTTGCTTCTGCTGGGAGCGGCGGGCGTTTTCACCCCTGACACGGGGTGCAGGCACTGGGAACGGTTCCTGTGGCATCCCCGACACCACCCCGGGGCATTCTCGAGCGATCTGCGCCACCGCGGCGCTTTCCGCGCCGCGCGCCGCGGCGGCTTCGTGCAACAGCGCCGTGCCGAGCTTGTACTGGGCGATCAGGTAGGCGTGCGTGGCCTGCGCGTCAGAGCCCGATGCGGCGGCGATCGGCACACCGCCGCACAACGCCGCGGAGGCGAGGACAAGCGCGGCCCCGACCCTCCCCTTCCATTGTCCCGGCCACCGCTTCCGCCGTGGGCGCAGCCGCATCTCACGGCGCCGACTGCCTTCGTTCGCATTCACAAACGGCGAGCATATAGCGCGCCGACGCACCCCGTTTGACATCACAACAAGCTCACGAGAGCGCCGCCTCACCGCAGCGCAAAGCAGGAGCGGCGCATGTCAGCGCCCTACCGCAAGGATCGATGCTACCGCCTGGCGCGCGGGGGCGCCAGACCTCAGCGCGCCCGGCTACTCCGCCGCGGCGCCCTCACGCGCGCGGAACTCCTCCACCAGCGCGGCGTAGGTACGGCGCAGCCCCTCCTCGATCGGCACCTCTGCGCGCCAGCCGAGCTCCCGCTCCGCGCGCGAGACATTCAAGCGGCTGTGCTGCAGCTCACCGGGGCGCAGGTCGGCGAGCTGCGCCTCCAGGTCGCTGCCAGCTGCCTCGCGCAGCGCGTTCCAGACGCCCGTCACGTCGGTCTCGACGCCCGTGGCGACATTGAAGGTGCCGCGGCGCCCGGAAGCGGCGAGCAGCGCGCGCACCACGTCCTCGACGTACACGTAGTCCCTGGTGGGCGCGCCATGCCCGTAGAGCGTTGGAGCTTGGCCGACGTGCAGGCGGTGGCTGAAGATCGCGACTACGCCCGCCTCGCCGTGGGGGGACTGGCGAGGGCCATAGACGTTGCCCAGACGACATACCGAGTGCGGGACCCCAGCGGAGAGCGACCAGGTGTTGACGTACGCCTCCGCCGCCCACTTGGAGGCGCCATAGGGTGAGAGCGGTGCGGGGATGCGCTCCTCGGAGGTCGGCATCGGCGCCTCGTCGCCGTACAGCGCGCCGCCGGTGGAGGTGAACACGACTGGCACCTCCAGCCGCCCGGCGATGTCCACCACGTTCAGCGTGCCCTGCACGTTGACTTCACAGTCGCGGCCGGGGTCGGCGACGGAGGCCACCACGCTGGCTTGCGCGGCGAGGTGGAAGATCGCGCGCGGGGCCTCCCGCTCGATGGTGGCGTGCAGCGCCCCGCGGTCGGTGATGTCGAGCGTGTGCAACCGCGCGCCCTCGGCGACGTTGCGGGCGTCGCCCGAGGAGAGGTCATCTACGACGCTCACCTCGTAGCCGTCCGCAAGCAGCGCATCCACGAGGTGCGAGCCGATGAAGCCGGCTCCGCCGGTGACGAGCGCACGATTGGGCACGGGGGAAATCTAACTGGAAGGCGTTCGGCGTGCCGGCTTCTAGCCGACGGCTTGCGCGTCGGGCGCCTGCTCGCCGCGCTGCACGACTTCCGTGGATGCGCGCTCCAACGACCGCTCGACGACTTCGATCGCCTCGTCGATCCACCCCATCCCCTGCGGCTCCTCCTGGCGTCCCAGCGCGTAGCGGCGCAGCGTCGCCAGCACCCGGCGTGCGATCACGATCGCCGCGCGCTCGCGCTCGGCGTCAATCTCGCCCTGCTCTCTGAGCTTCGCCACGCGGCGTAACGCCGGCAGGATCACCTCTTCCGGTAGCGCCGTCGCCGCGACGCCGTCCTCAATCGCTTGCGCGATCGCGCCCTCGGCCGTCTCCGCGTCGCCGCGCTCGAGCGCCGATTGGTAGCTCTCCAACACCACCTCGAGCAAAGCCTGCGGGTCAGAGCGCAACTGCTCGCGCGCGTCGGGCCCGGAGCTCGACAGCACTTCGAGGAAGGTGTCGAGCAGCACCGGGTCGAAGTGGCGTGCGCGTTGTTCGCGCAGCATCTCGATCGCCTGCTCGAGCGTGTACGCGGAGCGGTAGACACGGTCGCTGGTGAGCGCGTCGAACACATCCGCGATCGCCACGATCCGCCCCTCGATCGGGATCGACTCTCCGGCGAGGCCGCGCGGGTAGCCGCTGCCATCCCACTTCTCGTGGTGGCTGAGCGCGATCGTCGCGGCCATGTCGAGGATCGAAGAGGAGGAGCCGCGCAGCAGGCGGTGGCCCTCCTCGGCGTGGGTCTCTACGATCGCGCGCTCCTCGGCGGTGAGCGGACCGGGCTTCAACAGGATCGCGTCGGGGATCGCCACCTTGCCGACGTCGTGCAGCGGTGCCGCGTAGCCGAGTCGCTCACAGAGCTCGGCGTCGAGGCCGGCTTGCTCGGCGAGCAGCGTCGAGAAGCGCCCAATCCGCTCGATGTGGGCACCGGTGTCCTCGTCGCGGAACTCGACCGCCATCGACAGCCGGCGTACGGTCTCCGACTGCGCGATCTCGAGCTCGGTGAGCGCCCGGTGCAGCTCGCCGGAGCGGTCGTCGATCTCTTGCTTTAGCGCCGCACGGCCGCTCGCGCCCACGCGCCAGCCGAGCAGGCCGGCGCTGGCGAGCGCCACGGCAAGATAGATAGTCGTGGCCGTGGCTTCATCGGCGAGAATCGTGCCGATCGCCGCGAGCAGCAACAGCGCCGCCGGTGGTACCCACAACAGCAGCACGCGTAGGTGACTAGTGGTCGAATCTTTGGCAACCGGGCGCTTCCCCACGCGTTCGAGGTTACTCCACGGCACGGGCGTTCCCACTGATTCTGCTCCTTCGACTGTCCTTCGACCGTCCTTACCCTTTTGACCATCCCTTCAACCGCCCTCGCCCCGCGTGGTCGGCACGTGCGGTGAGATCTGGAGCATGACCGGGGAGGAGTGGACAAATTTTCGATGGTCGACGCACGATAGAGTTGGCCCGTGCGTCGCCGGCGTCCCCTCGTGGCAGGTCTGTCGCTGCTGGCGGCCGTGGCGGCACTCGCCGGCTGTGGAGGCTCCTCCGCCGGCAACGGGGTGGCTTCAAAATCTCCCGCGGAGATCGCCGCAGCCGCGAAAGCGGCCGCTGACAGCGCGACCGCGGTGCACGTCTCCGGCTCGACGGTGGCGGCCGGCGCACCGATCGCGCTCGACCTCAGCCTGGTGGCAGGCAAGGGCGGTAAGGGGAAAATCTCCGAGAATGGCCTGAGCTTCGAACTGATCGAGCTCGACGGGACGATCTACATCAGTGGTAGCACAGCTTTTTACACACACTTCGCGGGCGGCGCCGCCGCCAAACTGCTGCAGGGGAAGTGGTTGAAGGCGCCAGCCGTCAACTCGAGCTTCGCCGGGCTCTCCTCGCTGACCGAACTGCGCAAACTGCTCGATGCCGCGCTCACTACGAACAGCAAGACGCTGGTGAAGACCGGCGCGAGCACCGTGAACGGGCAGGCGGCAGTGGGGGTTAAGGACGCCGAGAACGGCACCCTCTACGTGGCCACCACCGGACAGCCATTCCCGCTGAAGATCGCCAAGAGCGGAACGGCGGGCGGCGCGATCAGCTTCGGTGAATGGAACAAGCCGGTGACTCTCAGGGCACCCGCAAACGCCGTGGATATAGAACAGCTGCAGAAAAGCGGGTAAGAGCCGGGTTGCGGGCGCTGGGCGGTGTCCGCAAGACGCCACACCCGGCCAAGGCTAAACCCCCACCGCCACGTACTTCGTCTCCAGGTACTCGTCGATCCCCTCGAAGCCGCCCTCGCGGCCAAAGCCCGAGTGCTTGACGCCGCCAAAGGGGGCGGCAGGATTGGAGACGATGCCCTGGTTGAGGCCCACCATGCCGGTTTCCAAGCTCTCGGCAACGCGCAGCGCACGGGAGAGATCGCGGGTGTAGAGGTAGGCGACGAGGCCGTAGGGGGTGCTGTTGGCGGCGTGCAGGGCCTCCTCCTCGCTGGCAAACTTGGCGACGGGGGCGACCGGGCCGAAGATCTCCTCGGCGAGCGCGCGCGCGTCGGGCGGCACGTCCGCCAGCACAGTGGGAGCGTAGAAGTAGCCGGGGTGAGCAGGACCTGAAAGCGCCTCACCGCCGAGCAGCACCCGGGCGCCGCGAGCGACCGCGTCGTCCACCAGCTCGCCGACGATGGCGCGCTGGCGCTCGTCGATCAGCGGGCCCACATCGGTGCCTGGCTCGGTGCCGCGGCCGACCTTGAGCGTGCGCATGCGCGCGGCCAGCCGCGCCGAAAACTCATCCGCAAGCGACTCGTGCACGTGGAAGCGGTTGGCCGCGGTGCACGCCTCGCCGACGTTGCGCATCTTCGCTGTGAGCGCGCCCTCCACAGCGGCATCGAGATCGGCGTCCTCGAATACGAGGAAGGGGGCGTTGCCGCCGAGCTCCATCGAGACGCGCAGGATCTGTTCGGCGGACTGCTCGATCAGTGTCCGGCCGACCTCGGTGGAGCCGGTGAACGAAAGCTTGCGTGTGCGCGAATCGCGCAGCAGCGGCTCGATCACCGCGCCGGAGCGGTGAGCGGTGATCGTGTTGAGGACGCCACCGGGCAGGCCTGCCTGCTCGAAGATCCGCGTCAGCGCCAGCATCGACAGCGGCGTCTGCTGCGCCGGCTTGACGACGATCGTGCAGCCGGCGGCGAGCGCGGGGGCGAGCTTGCGCGCACCCATCGCCATCGGGAAGTTCCAGGGCGTGACAAACACACACGGGCCGACCGGCTGGCGCATCGTGAGGATCCGCCCGGAGCCGGTGGTGTTGACCATGTAACGGCCGTGTATGCGCACCGCCTCCTCGGAAAACCAGCGCAGGAAGTCGGCGGCGTAAGCGATCTCGGCGCGCGATTCGGCAAGCGCCTTGCCCATCTCGAGCGTCATCAGCAGCGCCAGCTCCTCGGCCCGCGCGGTAAGCGCTTCGTAGGCGCGACGCAGGATCTCGCCCCGCTCGCGCGGCGGGTGCGCAGCCCACTCGGCCTGGCGCTCGGCGGCCGCGGCGAGCGCGGCGAGCGCATCCTCGGGCTGCGCGTCGGCTACCTCGATCAGTGTCTGCCCAGTGGAAGGGTCCTCGACGGGAAGCGTCCCCGCGCCCGTGGCCGGCCGCCAGCGTCCGGCGATGTAGAGCTCGGTGGGGACCCCGTCGAGCGCGGCCCGTTCGCTGGTGCTATCGGACATCCGCGCGGTCGGCCTCTGCAGGTGGGGTTGGGATTGGGGGAGGGCGTTCGTAGCTCATGGATGTGGCCGCTCTGGTCGATCCAGGGTACATGCGTCTTCGCTCGGCGGCTCTGCTCACGATGCTCGTGGCCGGGTTGTGCGCGACGACGGCCGCGGCATCGCCGACGCTCGTGGTCAGGGGTGTAGGCGACGGCCACGGGGTTGGGATGAGCCAGGACGGGGCACTCGGGTATGCGGAGCACGGGTACAGCTACCAAGCGATCCTCGCGCACTACTACACCGGCACCGCGCTCGCCAAGGTTTCCCAGCAGACGAAGGTGACAGTGCTGATCGGCGGCAAGGTCAAGGCGCTCCCGCTGGAAACGTACGTGCGCGGGGTGGTCGGCGCCGAGATGCCTTCGAGCTGGCCGTTGGCCGCGCTGGAGGCGCAGGCGGTGGCGAGCCGTACATACGCGCTCACCGACCACGCGGGGGGATCGCGCTTCGATGTGTACGCCGACACCCGCTCGCAGGTGTTCCTCGGCGCGAAGGCCCACACCGCCCAAACCAACGCCGCGGTGGCGGCAACCGCCGGCCAGATCGTGACCTACAGCGGGCAGCCGGCGATCACCTACTTCTTCGCCAGCTCCGGGGGAATGACCGAAAGCGTGCAGAACGCCTTTCCTGGAGCCGCGGCGCAGCCGTGGCTGCGCGGGGTGCAAGACCCCTACGACCAGGGCCCGCAGTACAGCTGGGGCGTGAGCATGAGCTTCACCGCCGCCGCGGCGCGCCTGCGCGGCCTCGTGAAGGGCTCGTTCCGCGGCATCGAAGTGTTGCGCCGGGGCTACTCACCCCGGATCGTCTCGGCGTACGTGCTGGGCTCGGCCGGCCATACGCTCGTGAGCGGCGCCGAACTGGAGGAACGCCTCGGGCTAGACGACACCTGGGCGTACTTCAGCGTGCGCACCGCGCACGGCACGCAGCCCGAGCCGGACCTCAGCCACTACACCGCGCCGGCGGGCACGGCCCCGGAAGTGCCGGCGCCGACCACAACCACGCCGCCAGCCGAACCCGCTCCGCCGGCGACGGAGCCGGCGGGACCCGAAGGCGGCACAACCGCCGGAGGCAGCCCGAGCGCGGGCGAAGGCGGCGGCACAACACCTCCATAGGCCGCTCTGCCCCATACGCTCTACCGATGAGCCCGCCGCTGCTGATCGCCGACGTGCCGTGGCTGTTGTACCGCGCGTTCTTCTCGCTGCCCAAATCGATCGTGGACGGCGAGGGGCGGCCGGTGAACGCGCTGCTGGGGACGGTGAACGCGCTGCTTTCTGCCATCGAAGCGCGCCCACCGCGGGCGGTCGTGGCGTGCTTGGGGGCCGAGCAGGCGAAGTACCGCGTGGAGCTTTATCCCCCTTACCACGCCCACCGCGATCCGATGCCAACAGAGCTGGCGCAGCAGTGGCAGCTTGCTCCGAAGCTGCTCGCAAGCCTCGGGTGGACTGTGAGCGGCAGCGATGATCTCGAGGCCGACGACGTGATGTTCTCCTTCGCCGGCACGGAGACCGAGGCGGGCGGGCAGGCGCTGCTGCTCACGGGCGATCGCGACCTCTTTCAGGTGGTAAGCGAGCGCGCGGCGATCCTGGAGCTGAAGAAAGGGGCCGCTCCGATCGAGCTTGGGCCCAAACAGGTGCGCGAGCGCTACGGCGTCGATCCCACGCAAGTTGCCGACTTCATCGCACTCCGCGGCGACCCTTCCGATGGGCTGCCGGGAGCCCCGGGCATCGGTGCCAAGACCGCGGCGGAGCTGTTGCGCGGCTACGACTCGCTGGAGGCGCTGCTCGCCGCGGCCGAGCACCCCGACCCCGCGCGGCGGCCGCCCAAGGCCGCGACGCTGCTCCACCACGCCGAGCTGCTGCTGACTTTCAAGCGGATCGCCACGCTGGTGGCGATCGCCGTCGAGCGCCCGGCGGACCGGCCCACCGATTTCGCGGCCGGTGCGAGGATGGCGCGCGAGCTTGGGATGAACCGCCTCGCCGAGCGGCTGGCGGGCATGGTTGCCGCGTGAAGCCGTAACCAATCGCTGCTGCATCCGCGGTCGGTGCGCATTGCGCCGGCGGTCAGGGCGTGAACTTCACCGTGATCACATCCCCATCCCGCATGACGTAATCGCGCCCCTCCAGACGTAGCGTGCCGCGCTCGCGCGCGCCCGCATAGCCGCCCGCATCGACCAGCTCCTGCCAGCCGATCGCTTCCGCTCGCACGAAGCCCTTCTGGATGTCCGTGTGGATCTCGCCGGCGGCATGCCATGCGGTCAAGCCACGGCGTAGATGCCAGGACTGCGCAATCGTGGCCTCGCCGGCGGTGAAGAACGAGATCAGCTCCAGTAGCGCGAACGCCTCGCGCACGACACGCTGCAGCCCGGACTCGCTCACGCCGAGCTCCGCTCTCATCGCGGCGGCATCCTCGTCGTCGAGCTCCGCCAGCTCAGACTCGATGCGCGAGGACACTGCCACCGCGCGGGCTCCCTGCGCGGCCGCATGCTCGGCCACCGCCGCGGGCACATCGTCTGAGCCCTCGTCCACGTTGGCCACGAACAGCACCGGCTTGCTCGTCAGCGAGCCCAGGTCGCGCGCCGCGCCCGGCGCTTCCTCGGGCACCGGCACCGTGCGCGCTGGATGGCCGGCTTGCAGCGCCGCGATCACCGCGTGCAGCCATGCCTCTTCCGCGACGGCGACGCGATCGCCTCCACGCGCCTGTTTGCCTACTTTCTCCACGCGGCGCTCGGCTGCGTCGAGGTCCGCCATCGCCAACTCCGTCTCGATCGTTTCGATGTCGGCCAGTGGGTTCACGCGGCCCTCCGGGTGAATCACGTTTTCGTCGCCGTGTGCGCGCACCACGTGCACGATCGCGTGCGTCTCGCGGATGTTCGCCAGGAAGCGGTTGCCCAGACCCTCGCCCTGGTGGGCCCCCGCCACCAGTCCCGCGATGTCGTGGAAGTCGACGGTGTCCCACACGATCTCCGCTGCGCCCACCGTGCGCGCCACCTGCTCCAGGCGCTCGTCGCGCACCGGCACCACCGCGACGTTGGGCTCGATCGTGGTGAAGGGGTAGTTGGCGGCCTCCGCCCCCGCTTTGGTAAGGGCATTGAAAAGAGAAGACTTGCCCGCGTTGGGCAGCCCGACGATGCCGATGCGGGTGCTCACTGCGCCACCATGACGATGCCCGTCCCCAACAGGGCGCCGGCGAGGATGTCCGAGGGGTAGTGGACGCCTAGATACAGGCGCGAGCAGGCAAGGCCTACCGCCAGCGCGTACAGCGGCGCCGCGGGCAGCCCCAGGCCTGCATACAGCCGTGCGCCGGCGAACGAGGTGGAGGCGTGCGCGCTCGGAAAACTCAGCTGCGTCGGTGTCGAGGTCAGCGGCGGCAGGCCGGGCAGTGCGGGACGGCGCCGGCTCACGACGAGCTTCAGCGCGGTGTTGAGCGCGAACGTGCCCCCCACCACACCCGTGGCGCGCGCCCAGCGCGCGCGCCGTGGAGGATCGAGCGCCGAGCCGGCGGCGCCGAGCACCAGCCACACGGCGCCGTGCTCGCCGATCCGCGAAAAGCATGCGACTGCGCGCTCGGCGTCGGGTGTGTGGCCACAGGTGCGCGCCAGCCGCAGGATGCGCTCGTCAATGCCGCGCACGGGCCTACCCGGCTAGCCGATACCGAAGCCCACGCGCGAATCGTCCCCCTCGACGCGCACGTACACAACCTGCGCGAGGTCGAGGCGCACGGGCCCGTCCTCGGTCTCGAGCTCATGCCAGCCGCTTGAGCCGAGCGACTTGTGCAGCGTTTTCAGCTGCTCGTCGCTGACGCGCAGCGCAAGCACCTGGCCACCTTGAAAACCAACGCTGACGCGGCGGGGGGCAGCCATCAGGGTTCGCTCCAGAATAGATGGCGGGATCGAGGAAGCCGATCCGTGGATGAGATGCGACGCACACGAGCGCAGCCGTGCCGGTGGCACGGCGAGCATCGCGGGTGGCGCAGATCGCCGCGGAGCGGTTTCCTCGGACCGCTAGATATTTTGGAGCGGACCCTCAATGCGCGAGCTCCTCGGCGGTGGAGTCAACCGCCGTGTGGGCGCCACCGTGGGCGGCGGGCTCGACGATCTCCACGAGCACTCGCCCGGTGGACTTGGGCTCCAGGAAGGCGACGCGCGCGCCGCCGATGCCAACCCGCGGGGTCTTGTCGATCAGCTCCAACCCCGCCTGCGCCAGCTCCTGCAGCGCCGACTCGATGTCGGACACTTGGTAGGCGACGTGGTGCAAGCCGGGGCCGCGCTTGGCGAGGAACTTGCCCACCGGCGTGTCGGGGCCAAGCGGGGCGAGCAGCTCGACGTGGTTCTCGCCGATGTCGAGCAACACCGCCTCGACTCCCTGCTCCTGCACGATCTCGCGATGGGCGACGTTGAGCTGAAAGCCGGCGCCCCACAGCTCGAGCGCCGGCTCGATCTCGGCGACGGCGATCCCGACATGGTCGATGCGATCAAGCACGCGGGGAAGTCTATCTGCGTTCCGACTCGCGGCGGAGCTCTCAGCCTTGCGGGGGAACAGGTGGCGGCGTTCTGGGGATCACAGAACGCGAGGAGTCGCCGCCCACCGGCTGCTCCAGCGCGGCTGCGGCCACAACCCGCAGCCCGACGCCGGGGGCCCGCTCCAGGCGCGGCGTGCCGGCCATGATGCGGTCGATCGCCTCACGGTCGAGCACCTCGTGTTCGAGCAGCTCGCGCGCCAGCTCGTCGAGTTGGGGGCGGTGGCCGAGGATCATCTTCAGCGCCGCCCGGCGGCCCTCTTCGATCAGGTCCTGGCGCTCCTCGTCGCGGATCCGCAGCGTGGTCTCGGAGAGGCGCACGTCTCCTTCGGGGGAACGTCCCACCGAGGCGTTGCCCATCGCGAAGTCGTGCACCATCGAATGGGCGATGTCCGCGACCCGCTTGAGATCGTCGGAGGCGCCGGTGGTCACTTGGCCGAACACGACGTGCTCGGCGACGCGCCCGCCGAGCAGCACCGTCACGTAGTCGAGCAGTTCCTCGCGGGTCTTCAGGTAACGATCCTCGGCGGGCAGGTTGAGCGTGTAGCCGAGTGCGCGCCCGCGCGGCACGATCGAGACGCGATGCACGCGGTCCACCGCCGGCAGCAGCTCGCCGCAGAGCGCGTGCCCGGCCTCGTGATATGCCACGACGCGCTTCTCGTGCGCGTTTAGCACGCGGTGGGACTGCACGCCGGCGATCACCCGCTCCAACGCGCCGTCGAAGTCGCGGGCGGTGATCTGCGACCCGTGGCGGCGCGCGGCGAAGATCGCGGCCTCGTTGCAGATGTTGGCGAGATCGGCGCCGGTGAGACCGCTGGTCTGTTGGGCAATCAGCGTGAGGTCGACATCCCCCAGCGGCTTGTTGCGCGTGTGCACGTCGAGAATCCCCTGGCGGCCCTTGACGTCCGGTGGCGCGACGAACACCTGGCGATCGAAGCGGCCGGGGCGCAGCAATGCCGGGTCGAGCTTCTCCAACAGGTTGGAGGCGGCGATCACCACTAGCCGGCCGCGCGAGGAGAAGCCGTCCAGCTCAACCAGCAGCTGGTTGAGCGTCTGGTCCTTCTCACCGGAGATGTCCATCCCGCGGCGGCCGCCGATCGCGTCGAGCTCGTCGATGAAGATGATCGCCGGCTCGTGGTCGCGGGCGATGTCGAACAGCTTGCGGATACGCGCCGCGCCGAGGCCGGCGAACATCTCCACGAACGCGGCGGCCGACTGCGCGAAGAACTGCGCGCCCGACTCGTGCGCGACGGCCTTGGCAAGCAACGTCTTGCCGGTGCCGGGTGGGCCATGCAGCAGGATCCCCTTGGGGACGGTGGCACCTAGCTTCTCGAACTGCGTGGGGTCGCGCAGGAACTCGACGATCTCCTGCAACTCCGCCTTCGCCTCTTCCACGCCGGCGATGTCATCCCACCCCACCGACTGGTCGGAGGAGGGCTTGATCTGCTGCGGCTTGACGCGCGGCATCACCTTCAGCGTTCGCCACATCAGGTAGAGCAGCGCCCCGAAGAAACAGATAATCACAACCGGCGACCACTGGTAGGCCCATTCCTGAATGTCGTGCACGATCGAGGTGTGCGGCGCGGCGGAGCCCAACGCGACCACGGTGGGGGTGAGCGTCGTGTGCGCGGCCACCGCGGCAGCGGTCACATGGCGCAGCCCGGCCACCGATTCACCAACCGCCTGCCACGCCAGCGCCAGCGCCGCATTGACTTCCGTGCCCATATCGCTCCAGTCACCGTCCTTGGTTCACCTTCCGTATTATTGCTCACCGCGATCGCGGTGCCGGCAGGGTCCGATCGTGGCAGTACAGCTGGCAGTAGCTGGCAGTACAGCTGTCAGTCCCTAACCAAGGACAGAACGCGCCAGGTCAGCGAAGAATTCCGCGGCGAAGGCCAGGTCACGTATATCGATGCGCTCATCGGCGGCGTGCATCAGGGGCATCGCCTCCAACAGCGACTGGTGGCGCTGGGGGAAGAAGCCATAGGCGACGCACTCGGGGAAGGCGGCGCGAAAGTGGCGCGAGTCGGTGATACCGGGGAGGATCACCGGCACCACCTCGGCGCCCGCGTCGTGCGCGGCGACCCACGCGGAAATTGAGTCCATCAGGGATGACTCTGTGGGAGAGCGGTTGCCGATGACCTGCTCGGTGAAGTCGATCCGCAAGCCGTTGGGGGGCGACAGATCGCCCAACACTTCTTCGATCCCCCGCAGCACCTCCGCCTCGCCGAGTCCGGGAGGCACGCGGCAGTCCACTTTCAGCTCCGCTCGGCTGGGGATCACGTTGATCTTCTCCGACGCGCGAATGCGCGTGGGGGCGAGGGTAACGCCGAGCATCGGCTCGAACATGCGCGCTAGACGGGGGTCGGCGGCGAGCAGGTTGGCAACCGCTCCCGCGGGGTCGTCGGGATCCTCGCCGATCCCGCGTAGAAACGCCGCTGGCTCGGCGGTGAGCGTGTACGCGGGCTGGCGCTCGGCGAGGCGTTGCAGCAGCGGGCCCATCTTCACCAGCGCGTTGTCGGCGATCTTCGGCATCGAGGCGTGCCCGGCGACCCCCTCGGTCGTGAGCGTGAAGCGGAACACGCCCTTCTCCGCGCAGCACACCCCGTAGCGGCGCTGGCCGCGGTACTCGAACACGGCGCCGCCGCCCTCGTTGACCAGCAGCTGGCAGCGCACCTTCTCGGGATGTGTCTTGGTCAGCCACTCAGCCCCCAGCGCTCCCCCGGTCTCCTCGTCGACGACCGCGACGATCAGCAGATCGCCGTGGGCCGGGCGCCAGCCGGACCGCGCCAGCGACACCGCGGCGGCGACCTCGGCGGCGACCTGCGACTTCATGTCGATTGCCCCCCTGCCCCACACGCAGCCGTCGGCCAGCGCACCCGACCACGGGTCGTGGCGCCACTCGGTGGGGTCGGCGAGCACCGTGTCGACATGGCCGAGGTAGCAAAGCGTGGGGCCGTCGGCGGCGCCTCGCAGCCGCGCCACCAGGTTGGGGCGCTCCGGGACGGCGCCCAGCAGCTCGCACTCGAAGCCGGCGTCGGCGAGCAATGCGAGCAGGTGTTGTTGCGCCGGCAGCTCGTTGCCGGGCGGGTTGACGGTGTCGAAGGCAATCAGCTGCTGCAGCAGCTGAACGCTCTCCGTCGCCAGGTCAGTGCTCACCCGGCGATAGTACGCCCCTGCAGCCCGATGCTGGGCACGGCCGCCAGCAGCTCGCGCGTGTAGGGGTGCTGTGGGGCGCTGTAGAGCTTCTCGCCCGAGGCCAGCTCGACGATCCTGCCGGCGCGCATCACCGCCACGCGGTCGGCCATCTGGCGTACCACCGCGAGATCATGGGAGATCAGCAGCAACGTCAGGCCCAGCTCGCGTTGCAGCTCGCGCAGCAGCTCGAGGATCTGCGCCTGGATCGTGACGTCCAGCGAGGACACCGGCTCGTCGGCGATCAGCAGCTTCGGCGCCAACGCCAGCGCGCGCGCCACGCCGATCCGCTGGCGCTGGCCGCCGGAGAATTCGTGCGGGTAGCGGTTGTGGTGCTCGGCCCGTAAACCCACCTTGTCCATCAGCTCACGCACAGCACGCCCGCGCTCGCGCTTGTCGGGGTGCAGGCCGTGGATCGCAAACGGCTCGCCGATGATCGCGCCGGCCGTCTTGCGTGGGTTCAGAGAGGAGTAGGGGTCTTGGAAGACGATCTGCATCTCGCGGCGCGCCGCCTTCAGCGCCGGGCCACGTAGCTGGGCGATGTCTTGACCCTTGAAGCGGATCTCCCCGTCGGTGGGCTCCAGCAGGCGCATGATCAACCGCGCTGTGGTGCTCTTGCCGCAGCCACTCTCCCCCACCAGCCCCAAAGTCTCGCCGCGGCGAACCTGAAAGCTGACGCCCGCCACCGCCTCGACGCTACCGACACGCCTCTGGAACACCACGCCGCGCGTAACCGGGAAGCGCTTGACCAGGTCCCGCACTTCCAGCAGCGCCTCGGGCGTGCGCGTGGCGTCCGGTGCCTCACGCGTGCCCCCCTCCTCCTCCCCCTCCTCTCCGTCATGTTCTCCTGCTCGCCGCCGGTCCTCGCGTCCCCGTGCTCCTCCCGCGTCCCGCGGCCGCTCGAGCGTCGGCATCGCGCGCAACAGGCCCTCGGTGTAGGGGTGCTGAGGCGCGGTGAGGATCTGCTGGGCTGAGCCCCGCTCGACGATCCGCCCCGTATGCATCACCGCGATCTCGTCCGCCATCTCCGCGACCACTCCGAGGTCGTGGGTGACCAGCACGAGCGCCATCCCGAGCTCCTGGCGCAAGCGTCGCAGCAGCGCGAGGATCTGCGCCTGCACGGTTACGTCGAGTGCGGTCGTGGGCTCGTCGGCGATCAACAGCTTCGGCTCGTTGGCGAGCGCCATCGCAATCATCGCGCGCTGACGCATCCCGCCGGAGAGCTCATGTGGGTAGGCGTTTGCGCGCCGACCCGGATCGGGAATCCCCACCAACTCCAGCAGCTCCACGGCGCGCTCGCGCGCGGCCCGTCCCGGGAGCTCGCGGTGGGCGTGAATCGCCTCGACGATCTGCGCCCCCACGCGGTGCAGAGGGTGCAGCGAGGAGAGCGGGTCTTGGAAGACGATCGCCAGCTCGTTGCCGCGCAACGCCCGCAGCTCTCGCTCGGGCAACGCCATCAGGTCGCGCCCCTCGAACATCACGCGTCCGGAGATGCGCGCCCCCTGACGACGGGTGAGTCCCATCATCGTCAGCGCCGTCACCGACTTACCCGAGCCCGACTCGCCGACGATCCCGAGCGTGCACCCCTGCGCCAACTCGAAAGAGACACCATCGACGGCGAGCACAGCCCCCGCTTCGGTGGGCAGCTCTACTCGCAGGTCTTCCACCTGCAGCAAGGACTCGCTCATTTGAAGCGCACCCGGGGGTCGAGATACGCGTAGGAGATGTCCACCAGGATGTTGGCAACCACGATGAACAGCGCCGCCAGCAGCACGGTGCCTTGGACGATCGGGAAGTCGGCGTGCGTGAGCGCGTCGTAGTTGAGCCGCCCCACGCCGGGGATGTCGAACACGACTTCGACCAGCAGCGCTCCCCCGAGCAGCGTGCCGAGGTCGAGGCCGAGCACCGTGACGATCGGGGTGATCGCCGAGCGCACCCCGTGGCGCAGGATCACGCGCCGCTCGGACAGGCCCTTGGCGCGCGCGGTGCGGATGTAGTCCTGGTCGAGCACATCCAGCAGGCTGGCGCGCAACAGGCGCGCGTACACGGCGGCGAAGGTGGCGGCGAGCACCAGCCAGGGAAGGATCAGCGAGGTAAACCATTTCCCCGGGTCGCTGCTGAGGCCGACGTAGCTGCCGGCGCCGGGGAACACCTTCAGCTTGCCGATGTCGGCGGCGAACAGGAACAGCGCGATCAGCCCCAGCCAGTATTCCGGCGCGGAGATGAACACCAGCGCGGTGCCCATCGCGGCGCGATCGAGCCACGTGCGGCGACGCACCGCCGAGACGATCCCGACCGTCAAGCCACTTGCCAGCCAGATCACCACGGCGCCGGCGGCGAGTGAGATCGTGGCGGGCAGCCGTTCGGCGATCAGGCTCCTAACCGAGGCGCTGCTGTAGTAGCTGTAGCCGAGGTTGAAATGCAGCACCACGCCCTTCATGTAGTCGTAGAACTGGGTGGTGAGCGGGCGGTTCAACCCCAGGTCGCGCGTGATCTCGGCGATAACTTTTGGGTCGGGTGAGCGCCCGGCGCGCAGCTGCGCGGCGTTGGCGGTGGGGAACAGGTAGAAGAACAGGAACGTGAGCGCCGCCACGATGAACAGCAGCGCCACGCCCCATAGCACACGACGGATGATGTAACGAGTCAACTCACTTCAGCGAGGTGAAGGCGTAGTCCCATGCGCCGGTGTCCCACAACTGGTTGACACCGGCCACGTTCTTGCCCTCGATCTGCGCCTGGATCGAGTAGATCTCGGGCGCGGCGACGGCCTGGCGGACCAGCATTTCGTCGATCTTCGCCCACGCGTCGGCGCGCGCCGGTTCGCCTACCACCAGCGTCGCCTTTTCCATCGCGGCGTTGATCTGCGGGTTGTTGATCTGACTCCAGTTGGCGTTGCCGCTGGCCGCAATGGCGGGCCCGTAGAACGGCACGTACAGCACCGTCTGCGGGTCGGCGAAGTCACGTACCCAACCACCGTTGGGGCAAACGTCGATCTCCTGCGCCGGGACGGTGCAGTACTTGGAGTACATCACCGACTGGTCAACCAGCGTGAGGTGGGTTTTGAAACCGAGACTTTGCAGCGTCTGGTTGGTGACCTGCGCCATCGCTTCCTGCGGTTCACCGGTGGAGCCCACCACCTGCAATGTCTTGCCACCGGTGTACTTGCCGCTGGGGTAGCCGGCCAGCTTCATGTACTTGGCGGCCACCATCATGTCGCCTTCGGGGTGTTCGTTGTAGTCCACTTTCGGCCCCTCCGCACCGCCGGCCTGTTCGTACCCGTTCACTCCCGGGTACAGGAAGTGGGTCATCGGCGCCGCCACCAGCGGCCCGCCGCGGGCCTTGACGAGCGCGTCGCGATCGATCGCCGCCCACACCGCCTTGCGCAGGTCAATATTGGTGAACGGCCCGTGCGCGGTATTGAGCGAGGCATAGTAGGTGCCCGAGCCGGGGGTGAAGGTGATCTGCTCGGGGTAGTGCTGGTAGGCTTCCTTGACGATTGACTGGGCGGGCACGTCGTTCTGGACGACGTTTTCGCCTTCCAGCACCTGTTTGCCGATCACTGTCGGTTCGCCGCCGATATTGATGTTGATCTGGTTGAGATATGCCGGCCGGAAGTCGGTGTGCGGGTTCCAGTTGGGGTTGCGCACGAGCGTTGCCGACTTGCCCGGCTTGTAGCCGATCCCGATGAACTTGCCCTTGCTGTCCGACTTCACCATGTAGGGACCGGTGGCAACGAGGTATTCGCTGCCGTACAGCGTCGGTGAGTGGGCGTCGAGCGGCATGGCGAATTCCGGCGGCACCGGCGCCGATAGCGGCAGGCTGAGCGCCCCCACGAGCAGCGTCGCGGTGGGCTTGGTCAGATGGAAGACGATCGTGTACTTGCTCGGCGTTTCGATCCCGGGGATTGGCCCTCCCTTGGCGTTTTCGGCGCCGACAATGTCGCCGAAATAGGAGCTGAAATAGCCGTTGGGCACGTTCGGGTTGGCGCCGCGGTCGATCGCGTAGGCGACATCGCCGGAATTCACTTCGCGGTTGACGGGCGGGCTAAAGAAAACGTGCGGCTTGATCTGGATCGTCACCGTCTTGCCGCCGTCGGTGATCGCCGGCGGGCCCGCGGCAACGTCCGGTTCGAGTTTGGAGGCGTTATTGGGGAGATAGGAGTAGAGCGAGCGCTGCGTGGCGGAGGTGATCGTGTAGTCCTCAACCGCGTATGCCTCACCGGGGTCGAAGTGTTCAAAGTCCTCGTGGTCGTAGACGGTCAGCACGCCGCCGCGTTTCTTGCCATACAACTGCTGGCCCACGGGCGACTCGCCCGGCTTCAGCGGGATGCTGTTGGTGGCGCTCGAGGCCGTGTTGCCCGAGCCGCAGGCGGCGAGCGCAACGGCAAGCACGCCCGCGGTGAACGTCAATGCCGTGGCCTTTCTCCATCTGTGACTGTGGTCGATCATCGCTCCTGGTCTCCTCCTCTGGGGTTAGGGCTCTCGGCGAGCGCCCTCACTTGATGGAACGGCCCGTTCGTGGGTTGAGGGCATCCTGCAGGCCGTCGCCAAGCAGGTTGAAGGCGAGCACGGTGAGTAGCAGCGCTAGCCCGGGGAACAGCATGTACCACCACGCGGTGTTGAAGATCGGCGTTGCATCGGCGAGCATCTGCCCCCAACTGGCGGCCGGCGCGCGCACGCCGACGCCAAGGAACGAGAGCGCCGCCTCCAGCAGGATGTTGGCCGGGATCAAAAGGCTTGAGTAGACGATCAGCGGCGCAGTGAGGTTGGGGAGAATCTCGCGGAACACGATGCGCGCGTTGGAGGCCCCCAGTGAGCGGGCGGCCTCGACGAACTCCTGCTCGCGCAGCGACAGCACCTGGCCGCGCACGATCCGCGCGATGTAAGTCCAGTTGAACAGCGCCACAATCGCAACGATCGTGGAAACACCCGGCTGGATTGCGCCTTTCACGCAGCCGCGCACGCTGCACGCCGCGCCCAAGCCAAGTCCCACCAGCAGCACCGGAAAGCACAGCACCACGTCGGTGAGACGCGACAGCAGCGTGTCGGTCAGGCCCCGATAGAAGCCGGCGAGCAGGCCGACGATGGTGCCGATCAGCGCCGCGATCGCGGTGCCGAGGAGGCCCACCTCGAGCGAGGTACGCGCGCCGTAGACCACGCGCGCGAACACGTCGCGGCCGAGTTGGTCGACCCCGAAGGGGTGCGCGAGGCTGGGGCCCGTGGGACTGCCGAAGGCGTCGAGCGCGTTTGAGTTCTGCACGTACGGACCAGGCACGCCGGCGAGTTTCACCACCAGCGGAGCGGCGACCGCCACGACCACCACCAGCACGATGAAGCCAAGCGAAGCCAACGCGACCCGGTCGTGGCGCAAACGCAACCAGAACAGCCGCCACGGCGAGCGCGCGGCGAGCGCGCTGGCGGAATCCCGACCGGAGTCCCAGCGATCCGCGGAGCCCAAGCCCACGCCGGGCTCGAGGACGAGGATGTCGGCGGCACCGGTGGTCATAGCACAGCGCCCGCGAGCCGAGGAAGAGTGTTTCTAATGTAGATCACCAGCCATAGGAGTTCGACACGATCTAGGCTGCGACCTCCCGGGAGGCTTCCAAATATGGACACCCTTTTCGAGTCAATCGAGCCGAACGAGCCCCACGCGCAGGCAAGCCGTCCACTCGCGGTGCGCGTCAGGCCGCTCCACCTTGACGAGTTCGCGGGACAAACCCACCTCCTGGGAGAGGATTCGGCGCTACGCACGGCGATCGAGCAGGGCCGCCCCCACTCGATGATTCTGTACGGGCCACCAGGCTCGGGCAAGACGACGCTGGCGCGGATGGTGGCCGAGCGCTCTAAAGCGGTCTTCGAAGAGCTCAGCGCGGTGCAGGCGGGCCGCACGGAGGTCCGCGGCGTGCTGGAGCGAGCCGCCCACCGTCGCGTTGCAAGCGATACCGGCACGGTGTTTTTCCTCGACGAGATCCATCGCTTTAACAAGGCCCAGCAGGACACGCTGCTGCCAGCGGTTGAGGAGGGCGTGGTGACGCTGGTCGGCGCCACGACCGAGAATCCCGCATTCGAGGTCAACGGCGCGCTGCTCTCGCGGATGCGCGTATATGCGCTGCAAGCGCTCTCCGCGCCGGAGATCGGCGCGGTGCTGCGCCGCGCGCTCGCGTCGGGGGAGCTACAGGACAAAATCGAGGTGGAGCCCGCCGCACTCGAATTCCTGGCGGCACGCGCCGAGGGAGACGCACGCACCGCGTTGAACGCACTGGAGTTGGCGGTGGAGACGGCCGTGGAGTTGGGCGAGACCAATGTGGGGATCGCCCGCGCGGAGGACGCGTTGCAACAGCGGGCGGTGTTGTATGACCGCAAGGGCGACCGCCACTACGACTACATCTCCGCCTGGATCAAGGCCACGCGGGGCAGCGACCCGGACGCGTCGCTGTATTACCTCGCGGTGATGCTGGAGGGCGGCGAGGACCCCCGCTTCATCGTGCGCCGGATGGTGATCCTCGCCTCCGAGGACATTGGCAACGCCGACCCGGCGGCGCTCAGCGTCGCGGTGGCGACGGCGCAGGCGGTTGAGCACGTGGGGATGCCGGAGGCCAAATTCGCGCTCGCCCAAGCCGCCATCTACCTGTCGCTGGCGCCGAAGTCCAACCTGGCCGGCAAGGCGCTGGGAGCAGCGCAACGCCACGTGCGCGAGCAGGGCGCGGCGCCGGTGCCCGGATGGCTGCGATCGGGACCGCGACCGGGGCAGGAGGTTGGCGGCTACGACTACCCACACGATCACCCGGGCCACTTCTCCCCGCAGGAGCTGCTCCCCGAGGAGGTGGCGGGGACACGCTTCTACGAGCCCGACGAGGCCGAGGCGCAGTTGGCGCGGCGGCTAGAGGAAGTCCGCCGTGCACGTGGACGGTAGGAACGGTGGCGGGATGCAAAGAGGATGGGAGCACCGTCGACTCAGGGTCGCCCGGCGATAGGGCGATAATCAACGTGGCATGGCCACTGCCCCAACCTCAGCGCAGCCCGCCGCGCCGCGGACGTTGAACTCGCGCAACCCTGCGACCGGGGCGGTCCTCGGCAGCGTGCAGGCCACCGCACCGGAGCAGGTGGAGGGAGTGGTGGCGGCCGCATGCAAGGTGCAGCCGCTGTGGGCACTGCTGCGCGTGGAGGACCGCGCGCGCTACATGCGCCGCGTGGCGCAAGCGATCATCGACGAGTTCGACGAGCTGACGCGGCTGATCGGCCGCGAGCAGGGCCGCGCGCGCGCGGAGGTGGCGAGCACCGAGCTGTTGGCGGCGATCGACGCGCTGATCTGGATCGCGGAGGACGGCGCGAAAGTATTGGGATCGAGGCGCGTCGGGATCCATCGCTCGATGTCGCTCTCGATGGGCGCACGCGTGACCTACGAGCCGTTCGGCGTCGTGGGCGTGATCGGCGCCGGCAGCGCCCCCTTCGCGCAGCCGCTCGCGCAGATCGCGGGCGCGCTGCTGGCGGGCAACGGCGTGGTGTTCAAGCCGGCGCGGCGAGCCTGCTTGACCGGCGAGCGGATCGCGGGGGTGCTGGCACGGGCGACGCTGCCCGAGGGCTTGGTGCGGCTTGTGCACGGCGGCACGCAGGTGGGGGTGGCGCTCGCGCGCGCGCCGGTGGACAAGGTGTTGTTTACCGGATCCCCCGCGGTGGGGCGCGCGGTGGCGAGGGCGTGCGTGTCCGAGGAGAAGGAGGTGACGGTGGAGCTGGGCGGCAAGGACGCGATGCTGGTGCTCGCCGACGCGCACATCGCCCGCGCCGCAAGCGGCGCGCTGTGGGCCGGCTGCGCCGGCGCGGGCCAAGCGCGCGGCTCGGTCGAGCGGGTATACGTCGAGCGGGAGGTTGCCGATCGTTTCCTCAACCACCTGACCAACGGAGCGCGGGCGCTGCGCGTGGGCGACCCGGAGCGCGCCGGCGTGCAGGTCGGCCCACTCGCCTCCGCGCGGAGGTTGGCGCACGTGCGTGAGCTCGTCGAGGAGGCGGTGGCGCAGGGCGCGCGGTTGCACTGCGGCGGCCCATTGCGGGCATCCCCGGAGGGGTGCGCGCCTGAGGCGGCGTTCTACGCGCCGGTGGTGCTGAGCGGGGTGACGCACGCGATGCGCGTGATGCGCGAGCCACTCGACGGGCCGGTGCTGGCGGTGATGGCGGTGGACTCCACCGACCGCGCGGTGGAGCTCGCCAACGATTGCGAGTACGCGCTGGGCGCCTCGATCTGGACCGCCGACCGCCCCCGTGGCCTGCGGATCGCGCGCGAGCTGCACACGGGGATGGTGTGGCTCAACGACCACCTCGCCGCGCCCACGATCGCGCGCGGGCCGTGGGGAGCCGCGGCGGGCGGGGGACTCGGTCGCACGCTTGGCGAGACCGGCCTGCGCGGCTGTGCCCAGGAGAAGCTGATCGCATGGAGCCCATCGGGCGCGCGCGGGCTGTGGTGGCCGCCCCACGATGCCCTGCACGAGCGCGCCGCCCGCACCGTCGCGCAGCTGCGCTCAGCCCGCGACGCCGACCGCGAGCGCGCCTGGCGGCAGGGGATGGGCCCGCTCATGCGGGCCGGCGCCCGTGCCTTCGGGCGGGGCATGCGAGGGTAGGCGGCAATCGTTGTACCACCGGCGCATGCGCCGGTGGCGGGGACGTGCATGCACGTCCCCGTGACAGGGCCGCATGCGGCCCTGTCCGGAATGGCCGCATGCGGCCATTCCCCGTGCGCCCAGCTACCCTTCTGGGCATGCCCGCCCAAGCCTATGCAGGCAAGGAGTGCGTCTGCCAGTTGCGTAAGGGGATCTGCGACCAGTCGTGCGTGCGAGACATGCTCGACACCCCCTTTTACATCGCCTGCCTAAAACTGCGCGGCCGCCGCTGCGTGGTGATCGGCGGCGGCGAGATCGGGTTGGAGAAGGTCGAGGGTCTGCTCGCGTGCGCGGGCGAAGTGACGCTGATCGCGCCGCGTGCCCTGCCGGCCCTGCAGGAGTACGCGCGCGAGGGCTCGATCCACTGGGAGCAACGCGAGTACGCCGGCGCGGGCGACCTGGAGAGCGTGTTCATGGCGATCGCCGCCACCGACGACACCGAGGTGAACATCCGCGTATGGGAGGACGCCGAGCGCCGCGCGATGCTCGTCAACGTCGTCGACGTGCCGCCGCTGTGCAACTTCATCCTGCCCGCGATCGTGCGCACCGGCCCGCTCGCGATCGCGATCTCCACCGCCGGCGCCTCGCCGGCCCTCGCCAAGCGCATGAAGCGCGAGATCGCCGCACTGTTCGGCGAGGAGTACGCGCAGCTCGCGGTACTGCTCAACGAGGTGCGCGGCTGGGCCAAGGACACGCTGCCCACCTACGCCGAGCGGCGTGACTTCTTCGAGGGGATCGTCGGCGGCGACCCCGACCCGATCGCGCTGCTGCGCGCGGGCGAGGAGCCGGCCGTGCGCGAGCTGATCGAGCGTGCCCAGCGCGCGTGCACGCTCCAGGGCGCGAGCGCCTGAGGGCTTGAGCGCGACGAGGCACCACCGCCCAACCCGAGTCTCAGTGGGCGGCGTGAGGTGATATGACCGCACTCGAACTCGATGGCCTCACCCGGCTCTATGGGGAACGTGAGGCGCTTGGCGGGATTTCGCTGGCGCTTGCGGCCGGCCAGACGCTGGTGGTGTTGGGAAGCAACGGCGCCGGCAAGACAACGCTGCTGCGAGTGCTCGCGACATTGCTGCGCCCCCACGCGGGTGCGGTGCGCGTGCTGGGCCACAGCATCCCGAGCGAATCCTGGGCGGTGCGAGGACGAGTGGGGCTGCTCGGCCACGAGCCGCTGCTCTACAGCGAGCTCTCCGCCCGCGAGAACCTGCGCTTTCACGCACGGTTGCACGGTGTCAGCTTCAAGCGCGTGGAGGAGCTGTTGGAGGCCGTCGGCATGGGCAGGCGTGCGAGCGAGGCAGTGCGCACGCTCTCGCGGGGGATGGTGCAGCGGGTCGCGATCGCGCGCGCGGTGCTGCACGACCCGGAGTTGCTTTTGCTGGACGAGCCGCGCGCCAACCTCGATCCCGCCGGCGCAACCCTGGTGGAGCCGCTGATCGGGTCGTCTTGCGGATGCACGCGCGTGTTGTGCAGCCACGACCCGCAAGCCGATCTGGCGGGCGCCGATCTCGTGCTCGGCCTGCGCGCCGGCCGCGCCGCGCTGCTCGCGGCGCCGGCTGCGGTGGATGCCGAGGCGATCAGGGAGCTATACCAATGAAGGTGGCGCAGGCCGCCGGCGGCGGCCGGGAAGCTGGGCCCCTCGTCAACCAAACCAGCGCCACCGAAGAGGCGCCCGTGCCCATGCCTGCGGCGGATGCTCCCGCGCCGCGACCGCGACCACCTGGCTTTGTGCCCACAGTGGCAGCGCTGCTGCGCAAGGAGCTGCTGGTCGAGCTGCGCACGCTGGAGTCGGTGCCGGGGATGTCGCTGTTTGCGGTGACTGTGTTCGTAATCTTCCACTTCGCCCTCAACAAGACCGGCGTCAACGGCGACGAGGCCTCCGGGATCCTGTGGGTGACACTACTGCTGGCGGCGATGCTGGGAATCAACAGGCTGTTCGTCGCCGATGCCGAGGAGGGCGGCTTCGACGGCTTCCTGCTGGCGCCGGTCGATCGCTCCGCGCTGCTGGTCGCAAAGGCGCTCGCGCTGCTCACCTACCTGGTGGTGCTGGAGCTGGTGGCCGTGCCGGCGTTTGCGCTGCTGCTGCTCGAACCGTCGCTCGGACCGGCGCTGCCGGACCTGCCCGGCGTGCTGCTGTTGGGCGATCTCGGCGTCGCACTGATCGGCACACTGGTGGCCGCGATCGCCGTAAGCACTCGCGCGCGCGACCTGCTCGGTCCATTGCTGGCGCTGCCGCTACTCGTGCCGGTCGTGATCGGCGGGGCGCGCGCCACCGCGCCGCTGCTGACGCTTGCCCACCAAACGGGGCCGTCACTGCGTTGGCCGCTGACGCTCGCGCTCTATGATCTGGTTTTCGGGCTGATCGCCTACGCCGTGTTCGACTTTCTTCTGGAGGACTAGCGCCAGCGCCAGCACCTCCGCCGCCTTGCGATCTTCTTTGAGGGCCAACCAAACCGCCACCCGCCTCCGCTTTCGTCGATCGACTCCTTGAGGACCAGACCAATCGCCACCGCCAACCCCTCCATCGCGCGCGCCCGCCGTCCCCCGCTGTACGGACGCGGCCTGCGCATACTCAGCCTTGCGACGGTCGCGATGATGGCACTGGCGCTGGCACTCGTCTTCTTCTATGCGCCCCTGGAAGCCGAACAAGGTTTCCTGCAGAAGATCTTTTACGTGCACGTGCCCTTTGCAACCGTCGCCCTGTGCGGCTTCGTGCTCGGGGGTCTGCTGGCGATCCAGTACCTGCGCACGCGCGACTCGCGCTGGGATATGCGCTCCTATGTGGTGATCCACATGAGCTTGATCTTCGCTGTCGGCACGCTGATCACCGGCTCGATCTGGGCGAAGGGCTCATGGGGGCATTGGTGGGTGTGGAGCGAGCCCACACTGGTGTCGTTTTTGATCATCTTCCTGCTGTATGCGACCTATCAGCCGCTGCGTTTCGCGATCGAAGACCCCGAGCGCCAGTCGCGTTACGCCGCGGTGTTTGCGATCACCGCGGGCGCGTTTGTGCCGCTCAACTACCTCGCCGTCAACCTTGCCACCGCCTACGTGCACCCGCGGGTGTTCAGCAGCACCTCCAACCTTCCCGGCTCGATGGCGCTCACGCTGCTGGTGTCGCTGGTGGCGATGGCGCTGCTGTTTGCGACGCTCTGCAAGTACGAGCTCACCGCCAAGCATGCCCGCGCGCAGTTGCGCGCGCTGCGACGGCGACTTGAGGAGCCCGAGACGCCCGCGCGCCGCTCGCGCAGCGCCGCCCCGTCGCCCGAGCCCCCGCGCCGGGCGCTGTCGGAGGGCGCGCGGTGACACCCCTGCTCGGCGAGCTGCCCGCATTGCCGCTGCACACGGCCGGCAAGTACGTCGCCGGCGCCTATGTCGTGCTGTTTGCGCTGGTGTTGATCTACGTTGCGATCATGGCGATCCGCCTCAGCCGCATCGAGCGCCAACTTGGGGAGCTGCTGGAGCTCACTGAGCGCCCGCCGGCCGCGCAAGGCCAGCCTTCGGCACGCACAGGCGAGTTGGGGGCCGAGGCGCTCGATCCCCTCCCCGCGGAGACCACACGCGCATGAGCGAGCTGCTGGCGCTCGGCATCTCGCACAAGACCGCACCGGTGGCGCTGCGCGAGCGTCTGGCGTTTACCGAGCCGGCGGCGGTGAAGCTCGCGCAACAGATGATCGCCACCGCCGAGGTGCGCGAGGCGGTGGTGCTCTCGACCTGCAACCGCACCGAGCTCTACCTCGTCGTGGGCGACCCCGTGCGAGCCGAGACCGACGCGCTGGGGATGTTGGCGCGCCATGCCCACATCCGCCCCACCGAGCTCGCCCAGGAGATCTATTCGCCGCGCAACTGCGACGCCGCCCGCCACCTCTACCGGGTGACCGCCGGCCTGGAATCGATGATTCTCGGCGAGGCCGAGATCCAAGGGCAGGTGAAGCGAGCGTTTGAGGCGGCACTGCAAGCGGGCTGCACCGGCCCGCTCTCCAACCGCCTGTGGAGCGCCGCGCTGACGGCCGGCAAGCGGGTGCGCTCGGAGACAAGCATCGGCTCCAGCCACATCAGTGTCCCCTCCGCCGCGGTTGGTTTGGCGGTCGAGCTGCTGGGCGACCTACGCGAGCGCCACGTGGTGATTCTCGGCGCCGGCGAAACCAGCGAGCTGACCGCGCAGGCGCTCGCCGACAAGGGCGCGGGCACGATCTTCGTCGCCAACCGCCACGCCGACCGCGCGCGTAGCCTCGCGCAGCGTTTTGGCGGCACGGTTGTCGGCCTCGACGGGCTGCCCGAGCAGCTCACATACGCCGACATCGTCGTCTCCTCCACCTCCTCGCCGCACCCGATCGTCGGCCACGACGAGCTCGCGCAGGTGCTCGCCCTGCGCGAAGGCCGGCCGTTGCTGCTGATCGACATTGCGGTGCCCCGCGACATCGACCCGCGCTGCGCGGGACTCGACGGGGTGACGCTGTACGACATCGACAACCTCCAGCAGGTGGTAGCCCGCAGCCTCGACGGCCGTGCCGGGGAGCTGCCGCACGCAGAGCGGATCGTCGAGGAGGAGATCCGCCGCTTCGCCGGCTGGCTGGGACAGCTCGACGCGCTACCAACCGTCAGCGCGCTGCGCGAACACGGCGACGCGGTCGTGGCACAAGTGCTCGCCGAGAACGAGGGACGCTGGGAGTCGGCCTCCCCGCGTGACCTCGTGCGCGTGGAGGCGCTCGCCCGCTCGATCGCCAATCGCATCCTGCACGAGCCCACGATCCGCCTGCGCTCCCTTTCACAGACACGCTCCCACGCCTCGCTGCAGCTCGTGCGCGAGCTGTTCGCGCTGGTGGAGAGTGACGAGGACTCCGAGGAGCAACCGGGATCCCACGATGACACCTCCGCGCACACGGGCCGCCACGGCGGCGAGCTGGCCGAGGTGCACGACCTGCAGCAGCGCCGGCGCAAGGGCTCGTAGGGGCAGTTGCCGATGCGGATCGGGACGCGCGGCAGCGCCCTCGCGCTTGCCCAAGCGCGACTCGTAGCCGACCAATTGGAACTCGGACAGCCTGGCCACCAGGCTGCACACGCTGCGAGCGACACTCCCACCGTCGAGCTGGTAACGATCGCTACCTCGGGCGACGGCGACTCCGCCGCGGGAGACAAGTCGCGCTGGGTGCTCGAGCTCGAGCGGGGGTTGACGGCCGGCGAGATCGACCTCGCGGTGCACTCCGCCAAGGACGTCCCCAGCGAGCTGGCGGACGGTTTGTCACTGCTGGGGGCACCGCCACGCGCGGCGGCCGAGGACGTGCTGTGCTTGGCACGGCGACCCTCCGCAACCGACGCATCCGGCGCGCCAACCGGTGGCGTTGAGCAGCTGCCGCCCAACGCACGCATCGGCACCAGCAGCCTGCGGCGCGCCGCCCAGCTGCGCGCCGCGCGCGAAGACCTGGAGGTGGTGACGGTGCGCGGCAACGTCGACACGCGCTTGCGTAAGCTCGCCGAAGGCAGCCTCGATGCGCTGGTGCTTGCCCGAGCCGGCCTGCAGCGACTCGGCCGTGACGCCGAGGTCGCGGCGGTGCTCGACCCCGAGCGCTTCGTGCCCTCCCCCGGACAGGGCACGCTCGCACTGGAGGGACGCGCCGGCGACAAGCGCACGCGGGAGGCGGTGCAGGCGATCACCGACGCACAGGCATTTGCTTGCTTGCGCGCCGAGCGAGCGGTCGCACACGCACTCGGCGCCAGCTGCAACACCCCGCTCGGGGTACACGCAGTGGACTACGGCTGCGGCTGCCTGCACCTGCGCGCCTGGGTCGGTCTACCCGACGGCTCCGCCTGGGTAAGCGACGAGTTGCTGGGTGGTTTCTATGATCCGGAGGCGCTCGGCAACCGCGTAGCGGAACGCCTGCTGAACGCCGGCGCCGGCGAGTTGCTCCGTCGCGCGGAGGAGCTGGCGATTGAGCACGCCTGACACCGGTCGCGTCTTCCTCGTCGGCGCCGGCCCAGGCGACCCAAGCCTGCTGACAGCACGGGCGTTGGCGCTGATCGCGCAGGCCGATGTGATCCTCTATGACCGCCTGATTCCGAGCGAGGCGCTGGAGGGAGCATGCGCCGACGCCGAGCTGCTGTTCGTCGGCAAGGAGGGCGGCGGGCAGTCGGTGCCACAGGAGCAGACCGAGGCGCTGATGGTAAGGCGCGCGCAAGAGGGGAAAACGGTTGTGCGACTGAAGGGCGGCGACCCGTTCGTGTTTGGCCGCGGTGGCGAGGAGGCGTTAGCTCTACGCGCCGCGGGAATCCCGTTTGAGGTCGTGCCCGGCATCACCGCGGGCGTCGCCGCCAGCGCCTACGCCGGCATACCTGTCACCCACCGCGGGCTCTCCACGGCGGTGGCGCTGATCACCGGGCACACGCGCGCAGACCAGGAACAGCAGCCGGGCGGCCCGGAAGCGCAGCCGGATCGCCCGGGCAACGCCAGCGCCGACGCCGACGTGGAGCCTGGCGGCGCAACGCCCGCGGGTAAAGACAACGATGCCGCGCTCGACTGGCAAGCGCTGGCGGCCTTTCCCGGGACGCTCGTCTTCTACATGGGTGTGCGCCAGCTGCCCCATATCGCCGCCAGCCTGATCGACGCCGGCCGACTCGGCTCAGAGCCGGCGGCAGTCGTTGAAAGCGGCACGCTGCCTACCCAGCGCACCATCACCGGCACGCTCGCCACGATCGCCGAGCGGGCGCGCGCGGAGGGCGTCAAGCCACCTTCGATCACCGTGGTGGGCGCCGTCGCTGGACTCGCCCCACAGCTGGCCTGGCGCACAGCGCTGCCGCTGAACGGACGCACGGTGGCGGTGACCCGCGCACGCGCCCAAGCCAGCGAGCTGGCAAGACGGCTGCGCGAGCTCGGCGCAAGCGTGGTGACGGCCCCGGCAATCCGCATTCAGCCGCTCGCCAACGACGGCTCGCCGCCGCTCAACCTCTCGCGCTACGACTTGATCTGCCTCACCAGCCCCAACGGCGCCAGGTGCCTATTCGAGCGCCTCGCCGCGGCCGGGCTCGACGCGCGCGCGCTGGCGGCGGCTCAGGTGGCGGCGATCGGCCCCGGCACCGCGCGCGCGCTGGCCGAGCACGGGATTGCCGCCGACATCGTCCCCGAGCGCTTCGTCGCCGAGTCGCTAGTGCAAGCACTCGCCGAGCTACCCATCCAACGCGCCTTGGTGGCCCGCGCCCGCGAGGCCCGCGACGTGCTGCCCGACGCGCTGCGCGCGCGAGGCACGGAGGTGGACGTGCTGGAGCTGTATGAGACGGTGGCCGAGCCGCTCTCCCCACCGACGCTCGCCGCGGCGCGCGCGGCCGACTACGTCACCTTCACCTCGTCCTCCACCGTGCGCTTCTTTCTGCAAGCGGCGGGCGGCCACGCAGACCTCTCACCAGCCACCCGCATCGCCTCGATCGGGCCCGTCACCAGCGCCACCCTGCGCGAATGCGGCTTGGGGGCGCATATCGAGGCCGAGCGTCATGACATCGACGGACTGGTGCAAGCGCTGCTTGCGGATGCCGCCGAACAGTGAGTAGTAACGCGTGCCCACCACCACGAACCCGCTCCTCGGCCATCCTCGGGTGCACCTGCGCCGCACCGACTCGACCAACGAGCGCGCACGGGCCCTAGCCGTCGCGGGGGCACCACATGGGACGCTCGTCACCGCCGCCGAGCAAACCGCCGGTCGCGGGCGCCAGGGCCGACACTGGAGCGCACCCCCCGGAAGCGCACTGCTGATGTCGCTGCTCCTGCGGGAGCCGCCCGCGCTGCTGCCGCTAATCGGCGCTGTCGCGGTGTGCGAGGCGGTCGCAGTGGGCGAGGGTGTCGCGGTGGGCAAGGCGGTCGCGGTAGGCGAGGCGATCGACCAGGGGGTGCGGATCAAGTGGCCCAACGACATCGTGGTGGCGCGGGAAGGGGGCTCCGCGAAGCTGGCAGGAATCCTGATCGAGGGCCGCCCGCAGGAGGACTGGGCGGTAATCGGTGTCGGCATCAACGTGGCGGTGCGCGTCGAGGAGTTGCCTCCCGAGTTGCGGAACACCGCCGCGAGCCTGGAGCTGCCAAGCCGGGAGATCGAGCCGCTGCTCGCGCGATTGCTCGCGACGCTCGAACGGCGCCTGGCGGAGCCGCCCGCCACAGTGCTCGACGCCTGGCGTGCACGCGACGGTCTGCGTGGCCGTGAGATCTCCTGGGCTGCCGGCAGCGGGCGCGCCGACGGGGTCGACGAGGACGGGCGGCTGATCGTCGCGCTCGACGGCGGCGGGCGCACCGTACTCGACGCGGGGGAGGTTCATCTCGCGGTGGCTGCTCAGCTAGGTACCTCGATGCGAGCCGCTGAATGATCGCCCAAGCCAGCAGGTCATTGCCTTAGACTGGGTTGCCCCAGGGGCCATAGCTCAGCTGGGAGAGCGCCTGCTTTGCAAGCAGGAGGTCGCCGGTTCGATCCCGGCTGGCTCCATTGGAGGAAGTGCCTGCAAATCGGCGGGCTTTGGAGCGCGGGTGGTACCCGATTGGTACTCGCTTTTGGCGGAGAGTACCGCATGTGAGTACCACATCGGGCCTTATTTTGCAGGGAATTGACGCGATGGCGGTTTGCAAGCAGGAGGTTGGAGTTCGAGCCCAGTTGGATGGAGCCAACCGAAGTCAATGCGAACCGCTTTGCGTCGCTCGCTGGCGGGCGCATGTCGCTTGACGAAGGACGTGCGCCTGCGCCCGTTCGGCTCCGGTGAGCGGAACCTAGTGTCGCGCTGGTTTAATTTGTTTGCAGTTAGGGTAGGTGGTGGTCATGCCTATTCCTTCTGCAGTTGCAATCGAGTTGACTGACGAAGAGCGCGCCGTGTTGGAGGGCTGGACGCGGCGGCGTAAGAGCGCTCAGGCGCTGGCGTTGAGGGCACGTATCGTGCTGATGGCTTCGGAGGGCTTGTGGTCCAACGGCGAGATCGCCGAAGCGTTGGGGGTCTCGCGGCCGACGGTGACGAAGTGGCGTAACCGGTTCGCGCAGCGTCGGTTTGAGGGCCTTGCGGACGAGCCGCGGCCGGGGAAACCGCGGACGATCACAGATGAGCAGGTCGAGGCCGTCGTGACCAAGACGCTGGAGAGCACGCCGAAGAATGCGACGCACTGGTCTACCCGCTCGATGGCCCGGGAGATGGGGATGACCCCTGATGCGGTGATGCGGATCTGGCATGCGTTCGGGCTTGCGCCACACCGCCAGGAGACTTGGAAGCTCTCCAAGGACCCATTGTTCATCGAGAAGGTCCACGACATCTGTGGCCTGTACCTGAACCCACCCGAGCGCGCCGTCGTGCTCTGCGTGGACGAGAAGAGCCAAATCCAGGCTCTCGATCGCACCGCGCCGACGTTGCCGATGCTCCCAGGCACGCCAGAGCGCGCGACGCACGACTACGAGCGGCACGGCACTTCCAGCCTCTACGCGGCGCTGAACCTCAAGAGCGGAGAGGTAATCGGCTCGCTTCACCAACGCCACCGCGCCGTCGAGTTCCTGAAGTTCCTCAAGGCGATCGACCAGAACGTGCCTGCCCATCTCGATGTGCACCTCGTGCTCGACAACGCCTCCAGCCACAAGACCCCGAAGGTCCGACGCTGGCTCACTCAGCACCCACGGTTTCACCTGCACTTCACCCCGACCAGCAGCTCCTGGATCAACCTCGTCGAGCGGTGGTTCGGCGAGCTCACAACCAAGCTCCTGCGCCGCGGCGCACACCGATCCGTCCACGCGCTAAACACCGACATCCGCCGATGGATCGAGACCTGGAACGAAAACCCGCGCCCCTACGTCTGGACCAAGACCGCCGACCAGATCCTCAACACGATCAGCCGCTACTGCCAACGAATCAACCAAACGCGACACTAGAGATTCCCGACGGTGAGGTCGTCCTTGATCCAGGCGCGCACGACCCGCGCGACCGTTTCTCCGGCCGACAGGTCCACCGACTTATAGATCATCCCGACGAAGTCGGTGGGCAACTTCTCGATGGACCCGTCCTTCAGCAGCGCGCACCGGCGGCCGCTCATGATCATCGCGCCGACCTCGATTAGGAGGTTGTGGTTGAGCCCGCGGTCAGCCCGGTCCTCGAAGAAGGCGACGCCGTAGCGGCAGGCCCACATGTGCGCCGTGACGTTGTCCCACAGGTCGTCAACGATCGCCCGGTCGGAGGCCAGGTGGAACTCCAGCCCTGACTCGGCGCAGACCTCGGACGATGGCCAGGGCCCGCCCCACTGGGTCGGCCGTCCCAGCCTTCGCGTCGGGGAACCGGGTCATGCCGAATACGTTGGTGTCGAACGGGTGGTCCGCCAGGAACGATTGGAGGGGCCGGACCAGGGCGGGCGGGGCGAGGTGAACGGGCACCAGCGCATGCTCTGTCCGTCCGAACACGGGGGCGTTCTTGTGTGCCGACTCGGCCCCGAGCGCGACGAGATCGAAGTCCGTCATCTGCTCACGGACCTTGGCTTGCCCAGAGGGCGTCACCTTGTAGGCCGCCCGCTGCGGCTGCTTGGTAAACCACTTCTTCTTCGTCAAGGCCGTGAAAACATTCCCGATCTTGGCCGGCGCGGGCAGCGCGAAGTCGTGGAACAACTGAAAAGCGGTACCCGGAGAGAATGAACCGTCGTCGGAGCGGCTGGCGGCTAGTTGGCCGAGGACGAGGGCTTGCAACTGCAGGTCAAGTCGCTGCAACCGCAGCGCTACCGGGTCGTGCGCGCCCCCGGTCACGACTCCGCCGTGCCGACCGACTTGAGGTAGATCTCCCCGTCCTCCGTGATGCGGAGGGTCTGGTCCACCGTCGAGCGGTTGAGGTACCCGGCGGACTTGGCGCTCCGCGCGGCCCCGGAGATGTGTCCGCTGGGCACGCCCGCGCCGAGGTGGTCGGTCAGCCATGCCAGGTCCTTGTTGACGAGCCCCTTGATGCCCTGGCCCTTCGCGAAGTGGAGGGCCCAGAGCAACCGGTCCTTGTCGGATTTCATCTTTGAGTAGCTGGCGAGCCCTTCCATGCGGGTTGGAAACTCGTCGATTCCCGCGAAGACGTCGGGCTTCGCCTTGCCTGCCTTCGTGGTGGCGCGGCTGCCGCCACTCCCGCTGGACGTCGACTTCGGGAACTTGAAGTCACCGTCAAAGATGCCCTTGATCTTGTTCGTGACGTAATAGTCGCCGCCGTCTCCCTCGGCGAGCCAGCCCTCCCGCAACGCGGTCCCGAAGTCCCGGCTGAAGTTGCCGGGCGCGGACTCTCGGGCGCGTCGAAACTGCGCCTTGACGTCCTCGACCTTGAAGGTGTCGCCGCCGTCCTGAAGAACGTATTGCCCAAGGGCGACGATCTTCTCAGGGTTCGTCTTCGCGCCTGAGAGGTCCAGCGCCTCCCGAGCGCTGGCGACGCCGTTCCCCGACTTCTTTGAATCTGGGGCTCCGGGTTCGCCGAGACCCTGGCCGGGGTCCGGCCCCAGGGAGGCGTTGTCCTCTCCCTCGGCGTTGAGGAAGGTGATGATCCGGGCCGCCTGGGCGACCGTGATCTCGTCCTCGTAGCCCACCTTGCCTTTGATGCTGATGGTGGTGGTGGTGGTGGTCTTCGCGCTCATACTGGTAGTGTAGTACATCGCGACACCGATGTCGCGATGTCGGACTTTAAGACTATGCAATACCTGCTCGGGTTGCCGCCCACGTAGACGGGTTCTGACCCGCCGTTCCCCCTAGCGCCGCCCCGTCTGTCTGCGCCTTGACGGTGGTCCCGTTCGATGTTGGTGCAACCTCAGCCGTCTGCTGAGGGGAGGAGCACTGACTGTGGGTTCCTGATGACTTCGACGTTTGGCAATTGCGCAAGCACTGCGCCGATAAACGCCGTGTTGGAGTGCCCCAAGGTTGCCTTGTTGATGCGCAGCGAGCGGTTCTCGTAGAGCGCGTCGAGGGCTTGCTGAACGTGTGCGATGGGGACAGTTCCGCGCTGTTCCCGCATCACTTCAATCACAGAGCTACGAATCGCGAGCACACGGTTTGGCTTATTGCGCGTGATGGTTGGAATGTCGCGGTCCTTCAGCGTCTTGAGGTGCTCACGGCAGTCCACGTATCAATCCTAGTGCTGATCGGCTGGGCTGCGGTTGGCTTCAAGGCGGTCGAATGTCCCTTGACGAAGCGGAATAGAAGTCGCCAGCGAAGCGCGCGCGGCAATCGAGTACAGCGCGGCACGCTGCGCAGCCTTCCCGGCCCCACTACAGGTTGCGCACCCAGCGTCCGATTTGGTGGTCTTGCGGGTAGCCCGCAGATTCCCAGAATGCCCGACGCGATCTCGAAGCGCTACGAAGCAGCGAGGACAGCGAACTCTTGGACCTCTTGGGCCAGGATCATCGCGCCGTCTATCTCGATCGTGATCTCTGTGGGGCCGAACAGGTCACGCTCAGTGGGGTCAAGTGGTGTGTTGAAGAAGGCGGGCGCGTTCGTTGCGTCTACGCTCACGCGCGTCGGGACGCCTTCCAGCACTTCGCCGCCCTTCATCGCGGAAGTCGGCCCAGCAGACAGTGGCTCAGCGTCCGCGCCCGGCACTACGGTCGGGCGTGTCGCGGTTGGGTATACGGGTCAGCCAGCGTGTCGGCGAGAGTGCGGAGCGAAGCCGTAGCGGGTTGTGGCTCGGTTCCCAGCCGGGGGCGAGGCGTTCCGGATACGCAAGCGACGGGGTGCGCACGCGGCTGTTGGTCATCTTCTGGGCCAGGCGCGTGATCCGCGCGGCGTCCTGTCCTTCCTCGCCGAGGTCGTCGCGCGCGATGAACCAGTCGGTGCCGTGGCGTGCCCTAGTGGCCTCGACGTAGGCGGTCTCCTTGCTGGTTTGCCAGCCGCCGGTGAGCACGACGGAGCGCTCGACGGTCGCGCCCTGCTGGCGGTAGACGTGCTGCGCGTAGGCCAACCTCAGCGAATCGAGGTGCTCGCTGGTGAGTTGGATTTTGCGCTGTGTCCCGTCGAGCGTGATGGTCACGCCTCGTTCGCCGATGGCGCTCACCTGCCCGCGGGTGCCGTTCTTGACCCGTGGCTGCCCCGGCGGGCGATGCTGCGTGATGAACGCGATGAGGTCGCCTTCGCGTAGCCCGTAGTGGACGCCGGGCAGCGGGATCTCGTGATGTCCGAGTTCTCCGCGCTCTGCGCGCAGGTGTTGTGCGCGTGCGTTGAGCCGGTCGATCTCCGTGTTCGCCGCGTCGGCGATCAACGCGACCTCGCGGATATCGCGGCCCTCTGTGAGTGTGGCCCATGTTTGTACGGCTTGCTCTGCTGCCTGGTCGCGAGTGTCGGAGAGGTGCAACTGGCCGCGGGAAGCGTAGTGCGCCATCGCGCGCTCTGGTTCTCCTGCGCGTAGTGCTTGCCAGGCGCGCTGGTCGGCCGGGTCCTTGGTGCGGTGGATGTCCGCGAGCTCAGCTGTGGGTGCGTGGTTGGTGAGCCGGTCGAACATGCCGCCGGGGCCGATCGAAGGGAGCTGCTTGCCGTCACCGGCGGCGATCAGCTTCGCCCCGGAGCGCTCCACGAGCCCGGTCAGGGCGTCGAGGCGCTTGTGGTCGACCATTCCGGCCTCGTCGAGGATGACCGTCGTGTGCTCGCCCACATGGATAGTGCCAGTGTTCGCGCGGGCGACAAGCGCGTCCAGGGTGAGCGTCTGTGCGCCGAGCGCGGGACTGTCGGCGGCGAGCCGCTCGGCCATGGAGCCGGACACTGCGACCCCGAGCGTTTCGCGTCCGGCGTGGTGCTCTGCGCGGGCGGCGGCGTCGATCACCACTCCCTTGCCGGTCCCGGCGGGGCCGACGAGCACCGCGACGCGCTCGGGGCCTGTGAGGACTTCAAGCGCATGGTGCTGCTCGGGGCTGAGCGGATTGCCGATGCGCTCAGCTACCTCACGGGCCGAGTGTTCGCGTGCCGCGTCGCCAACGTCTCGGCCTGCGGGCTGGGCAAGCTGGGCGGCGCGGCGTTCGATCGCCTGCTCCTGGGCGCGCACCGCCAGGGTGGTCATCCGTCCGCCCTCCAGGGTCAGCACCCGCCGGTCACGGATCATCTCCCGGGCGACGCCAAGCGCCTCGTCTGGCGCCAGCTCGCCGGCGGCCTGCTCCAGCACGACAGCGCGCAAGTCGCCCGCCTGGAAGACGGCGTGTTGGTCTGTCAGCTTCGCTTCGACGCGATCCTCGATCGTGCGCTCGGCTGTCGGGCGCTCGGATGCGCCGATCAGCTGCACGGCCTCATCCGGTCCGAACCCGTGAGTGCGCCCGGTCTCCGCCCACACTCGTTGCAGGTCCGAGCGTGTGGTGAGCGTCTTGGCGCGGCGGTTCTCGAGCGCGAGGTTGCGCAGCTCGCCACGTTCGGGAGCGCGGCCGTAGCGGGTACGGAAGCGCTCTGCTGCTCGGGCGACCTCACGGGAGCGACCGGAGAATGCTTCTCGCAGTTCGCGGGGCACGCCCGCGATCTCGAAGTAACGGCCGTCCTTGCCGGTGCCCTGTTCGATCGCGTATCCCTCCCGCACAAGCTGGTCGGCGAGCGCGGCACGGTAGAACGCGCCCAGCTCCCGCGCTGAGCGAAAGATCGGCCGTGACGCGACGGCGACGATCCGGTCGTCCTCGCGCACCGCGCCGGTGATGACGACGTGGCTGTGCAACTGGGGGTCTGGCGCCTGCGCGCCCGAGACACCGCGGGCGGTCGTGTGCCGGTACTCGGTGGCGATCACGTCCTTGGCGTGCTCTTCGACAACCTGGCCGCTGTAGCGCCGCCGCACCACTGGCACCTGTTCGCGCAGGCGGCGGATCGCCTGTTCGACCGCGCGGCCGTGCGCCTGCTCGATCTGCTTGCGTTGCCACGGGTCGCCAAGCGCCCATACTGTCGAGACCGACTTCGGGGCGCTGAACGTCGCATCGATCCCGCCGCCCCGTCCGCCGCCGGCGCCCCTCGGGTCGCAGCCAACGGCCGGTCCCGGGATGCCGGCCCTCCATAAGCGCGACGAAGTCCGCCCCCTCGACCGGCTCGCCGGCGACGATGCCCAGCTGCTCCAGCGTGTCCGGATCGGCAAGCCACCGACCGGGAGCTTGCGCCATCTCGCCGTCGGGGGTCAGGTAGTAGTCCCCGCGCTCTGGCTCCACGGTCTTGCTCTCCAGGTAGCGCGCGTACCCGCCGCCACGAGTCGCACCTATGCTTGCCGCCGTCATCACATGAAGTGATGACCACGAGCGCGGTGAAGCGGCCAGCCAGTTGCACAGCGCTCGCACCCCCGTGCATATCGTCTGTCCTGGGAGGCGGAGCGATGCGACGCCGGGTGGCTCGGTTGGTCATGCATCGCGCGTTGGGGGTGTGATGTTCGCCTGCTGCCGAAGGGTCCGGTGCGATCGGCGACTTGGTTGGAGCCGACGGACGGTCGCGCACACGCTCGGTTGGGACCGCGAGTCGGTGAACTCGTTGGCCGTTCCGGGCGACTCCAGGTCATCTAACCCAGAGACCATTCCTCCGGCCAAGGTCCATGAGCACCGTCCCCACATCCATTCGCACCCATCCCCGGCTGACGCGCGAAGACGTCCTCGACGGCCGCGACGTCGCCGAGCTGCTGCACCTGCCGATCTCGACCGTGCTCGAATACGCCCGCCGCGGACTGCTTCCCGGCCACAAGCTCGGGCGGCGCTGGATCTTCCTGCGCGACGAGATCGAGTCGGCGGTGCGGGGCCGGCCGGGGGACAGGTCGGTGGCGTGAGCGGTACCGCCCAGTGCCGATCACCGCCTTACACCGCCACTATCTACGTATGTTCGCCGTGGGGCGGTGGGCGCCTTCACTGCCGGCCGAGATCAGGAGGGCTGTGGCTTTGGTGGGGGAGCGCTCCACGGCTCATAGTCGAGGTCGCGAACCTGCGAGTCGGCATGTAGGCGATCGAAGAATACGGCCAGGACGATTCCTTCTCCGGTCGCCGATGGAGCGAGTATCCCCTCCAGTCCGAGGTGGTGGGCGGACTCTCCGATTCGCTGGCACTTGGCGGCATCGTTGGAGCGCAACTCGGGGTCGCTGAGCCGGAGGGCGGTCCGGGTGGCAGGGTCACGGAGATCGAGGAGAGCGGCGAGAGCGATTTCGTAGCGGTAAAGGCGCCGCGGCAGGAAGTCCTCCGGGTCGCGCCCCTGTCGTTCGGTGAGGCGGTGGAACTCGAGGACGGTCGTCTCGCGATCGAGCGCGAGATAGAGAGTGGAGAAGCTCTCCGGTGGATTCCATCGCCCGCCGTGTATTCGGGCACCCATGCCCGAGAGCGGATGGTGATCGTGAGCGAGGTGTCGAAATACCTGCCCGGCGAAGGGGGTCGACTCGATCGCGTCGATTCGAGCGAGGAGTTGCTGGTCGATCACGCGCGGTTAGACGAAGACGCCCTCGGACATCGCGTCTATCGCCCCAAGCACGCGTCGGAACTCGCCCGTGCGGAGAAGATCGACCGGCTTGTGATGGTCGAGCGAGTCGTTGGGGCTGAACAGCCAGTCGTGAGCCGGTTCGGGCCGTAGAACGCCGGAGAGCTTCTCAAGGACCACGATCAGCTCCAGCAGGCGCTCCCGAGCGTCGGGGCGGGGAGCGGTCTGCCGCGAGAGCCAGCGCGAGACGGTGCGTGGATTCGTCCCGAGCACGCGCGCAAGTTCCGCTTGGTCAAGCTCTATCTGCCCAGTCGCCCTACCGAGTCGCTCTGCTAGGTCCGCCAAAACGCGTCCTTTCTCTGTCATCGTGTCTGTCGTCTATTATGACAGCCCAATGGCAGAGACACTATCTCGGGCTTCGGATCCCTTCTCTCAACCAACCCTACATGCCGAGGGTCACACGCCGCGATGGTCGTGCGATCGAGGAGGCTCTGGCTGGCCCCACACTCTTCGACTCCGGGGTCAAGCTGGATGCCGCCGTTGTGGAGGCAACCTATGCCGTCGAAGACTCACCGCTGCTCAAGAGGCTTCGCGAGAGCGGTGTGCGTCAACTCGTCGATCCCCAAACGTTGCGGTTCACGGGAGAGCGCTTCCTAGCCGTCGCGCAGTTCGAGCGCGTTCCCTACCGGCCTGCGACACGGATCACGGCCGGCTCGTTCACGCCATCGGATGCCGATGCGTTGGCGCGCAACGTGATGCTCTTCGAGCAAGAGGTAGGCGCGAGCTGGTACGTGACGGCGGCGCTGCCGTACTACGACCAGGATCTCCAGAGCTGGTTGCGGCACAACGATCGTCTGCTGGCCGCTTCCTGCGCGGCCAACGGGGCAACGGACCTCGATCGCAGACCTCTGATTGCTCAGGTCGCACCCGGCCGGCGGCTACTTGCACAGCCGGAGCTTGTCGTCAACCGACTGCTGGACTATCCCGTCAGCGCCGTGTACGTCCAGCCCCTTGCGCTGAATCCGGTCAAGGACAGCGTTGAGAAGCTGGTCCAGTATGTGCACTTTCTCCGCGCGATAAGCAAGGCGGGGCTGCCTGTAATCGCGAGTCGGGTAGGCGCGTTTGGGCTCATTCTCAGTGCTCTCGGTGTCGCCGCGTTTGACTCGGGACTCGCCCAAGCGGAGGCATGTGATCTTGCCTCGCTCAACCGTGCGTTCAGCAAGCGCGAGTTGGAGGGGGACGGCAAAGGAGGTGGATCGGGCCGCCGCGTCTATCTCGAGCAACTCAAGACCACTCTCTCTGGCCGCCACGCCGCAGCGATCCTCGAGGATCGTGCACTTCGCTCGCACGTAACCTGCACCCTCGGATGTTGCAGGCATCGGGGTTTCGAGAACCTCGCCGCGCGCAGCCGTCAGCACTACCTCTGGGTGCGAGACCATGAGGTCGATCTACTCCGCAAACGTCCGACTGAGAGCATGCGGGTGGACCTTGTGTACGAGCAGCTACGTAGCGCGCGTGAGATCGGTGGAGTGGTGAGTCGTGCGCTCAAGGCTCACGCCGTCGAGGCTCCCTCGTTTGAGCATATCGATCGATGGATCGCAGTCCTCGCCCGGGAGACAGCTCTGTCCGCGGCGGCCTGATCTGTTCAGCGGAACGCGCTCTAGCTCGACTACTGTGGATGTCCGTGAAGACGGTTAATCAGCGGATAGGGTCGGGGCGAACGCGAGGTTGACCCGCTCAAGATCCTCCGGCCGAGCCTTGGCATGCATGTAGCGCTCGGTGGTGGTGATCCGCGAGTGCCCGAGGAACTCCTGGACGAAGCGCGCGTCGGCGTGCCGAGCGATCAGGCTGCCGGCGGCGTGGCGCAAGGCATGGAACCGCAGAGGGCGCAGTCCGGCGGCGTCGCGCGCCGCCTTGAACCGACGGCGCACCGCTGAGGGATCGAGGCGCCGGCCGAGGCGCGAGCAGAACACGTAGTCCTCGCGCGAGGTGTAGTCGCCGCGCGCCTGCAGCCGCTCCAACGCTTCGGCAGCCGGATCGGCAAGCGGGAGGAAGCGCGCCTGCCAGCTCTTGGTCGGCCCCTCCACGCCAGCGGACACGGCGCGATGGACGACCATCCGGCGGGTGTCGAAGTCGACGTCCTCCCAGCGCAGCGCGATCAACTCGCCGAGGCGCAGGCCGGTGTAGGCGGCGAGACGGAAGAACTCGCCGTCCTGTGCGTCCTCGCGCGCGCGCCACTCGATCTCCTCGGCGCTCAGGTTGGCGGGCTGCGCTCCGCGGTGCGATCCCTCAGCAGCTGCGAAGGCGATCGTCTCCACCTCCTCCGGCTCGTAGAAGTCGAGCACGGCCGGCGGCGGTTCGCGACGCTTGGTCGTACCTGCCACTGGATTCGACGGCAGGCTGTGAGTGTCAGCGAGGCAGGCGTAGCCAAAGATCGCCGAGAGCACCTGCCGGTTCTTGTTGACCGAGCGGGTAGACACGCCCTCGGTGTCCAGCTTGCGCAGGAACGCCGACACCTCCCGTGTCGTGATCTTCGCAGCTGGCCGGTCGCCAAACGCGGCCATGATCGTGCCGGGGCTCTTGCCTTTTCCGCGCCGGTGCGGCGCTCCCGGCTCCGCGAGCATGTAGCGATAGTCGTTGAGCGTGGACGGCTTGGCGCCGCGCTCGTGCTGCAAGTGTTCGAGCCACTCCGCTGCCAGTTCGCGAAATGTCACACCGCGCTCGCGGCGTTCACGCTCACCCGCTTCGATCGCACGCTCCTCCTCATCGTGCTCGGCGATCAACTCAGCCATGCGCACCGTCGCGCGCTTCTCGTCGAAGTAGCCCTCCGGTACTCGCCCGCGCCGCATGACCCACCCCCTGTCGTCGGCCGCGCGCTCAAGCCACGCTGGGCCGATGCGGCGCTTCACCTGTCGCCCTGCGCGCCGCCACTTGGCCTCGTAGGCCGGCCTGTTCGCGCTGCCCGCAACTACGAGCGCGCCGGTTGGATCACTGCCACTTTGCTTACCATCAATCGTCACTTTAATACAGAGTACCACATGAGTACCACGTGACACTGAGTACCGCTTTGAGTACCGCACTGGTGAGTTTCGCTAGTTATAACGCCATTTTGGCCGACCCAAACCCCCGTGTTCAGAAGCTTCAGCAACATCGCCCCTGCTTTGCAAGCAGGAGGTCGCCGGTTCGATCCCGGCTGGCTCCATCGAACCACATGGTTCTCGAACCGTGGGTACACGGAAGGTTGGTTCGATGCTGTCGCGTGCGTTCACTTGGATTCCGTCGATCATGGTCAAGCGACATTCACCCGCCAGCGAGCGACGCAAAGCGGTGTGCATTGACTTCGGTTGGCCCCATTCAGACAATCGTCTGTGCCATGTGCGGTGCACGCCGCGCAGTCCAGGCTGCTAGCTCACGCCATCGGTGCTCGTCGCGCCAATACGCCAAGGCGGATTGAGTCGATTCTCCCCTGCGTGGTAGATGAATATGCGGTGGCCGTCAGGGTCCGCCAAGATCGCCTCACGCCAAAGGAAGGGCTGGTCTACTGGAGGGCACGCAAAGTCGAAGCCGGCTCGTTCGAGTTCCTGCACGACATGATCAACGTCATCGACCTCAAAGTGGATGTTCACGGCGGGGTCGGAGGGCGATCGTCCGGCCCGATACAACGAGAGAGTGGCGTCGCCCTCGGGTACAATGAATCGTGCGTAGTCCGGATAATTGGCAACGATCTGAGTGAAACCCAGCCGAGCGTAGAAGTCAACCGAGGCTTCGACGTCGCTGACCATCAGCGTTACATGATTCAGGCGCAACTCTAAGCTCCGAGAGGCATGTTCATGGCGCGATGCCCAGGCTAGCACCGTCGCACCGGGCGACATGGCGATTCGTCATTGGCATTGCAAGCAGCTTCCTCTAGCGTGGTTGCAGCACCGTGGATATCGTTGCATAGAGTCGCACAGCCACTTCGTTGGGCCGCCCGACCGATCCACCCCGCCGACTCAGACCGACTGACGCCCGTCATGCGCTGGCTCGCAGCCCTCGGCAAGCGTTTCGAGGGCGGGCTGAGAGCGAACCGCAGACGAGGAACCAGCGCTACAGGGACGTGCTCGACTACGAAGTCGGTGCGCGCATCGTCGTGGAGTTCACGACGCGCGGCCGCCAGGTCATCGACTACGCGGTCGTGCTGACCGTCGATGATGAGCATGGCGAGGCGGCGACGGTGCGTGTGTACGACGGTGCGCACGGCGTCAACGACATGCACCGCCACGATCGCTCCGGCGAGAAGGCGCCGGCGGAGTCGTTTCACGCCGGTACTCTTGGGGAAGGAATGCGAGTCGCGATCGTCGCGGTTCGCATCGGCTACAAGGAGACGATCGACGCATGGCGAGCAACGTGAACCCCTCGGAGTCACTGACGGCGAAGGCGATGGATCATGCGATTGACCTGGCGATCGAGGGCGATTCGCCCTACCCCGAGCACGCCGCGTTCGTGGACGCCGACTCGCCCCACGCCGGGCACGAGATCACGCGCGCACTCGATGAGGGATACGCCGTGGTGCTCGTCTCCGCCGACGGCCGCGAGCGGATCATCACCGCCAAGATGCTCGCTGCGAGCCGGTAGACATCGTTGGTAGATGAGGGCTATGCGCAACTCGCGGCACCGGGAGAGCCGTCTCCCAACTCTGCCTCATCTATGCGACGGGGCTTCCGGTGTTCGGTGGAGTCGTCGATTCTGGACGAGAAGGCGTTGCGAGACCGTGTAGTCGCCGCGATCGAAGACCTCGATGAAGCTAGCGTCGAGAAGAACAGTAAGAGTGAGGCCATTTGAGATGATCGCTGTCCGATCGCGCCGCCGAACCCAAGAAGGCCGGTCGCCGTCGCCGAGCGCCGCTTAGGTTGGGCCGTTGCGTAGTTCTCTACTCGACCTGCGGGGAGAGACCGACTCTTGCTCTTCCGCTCGGATAGGCCGTTATATGCGAAGCCGTTGTCGCATGGCGTCAACCGGTCTCCAGCAGCAACATCGATCAGCGTGAGGCGAGCCGCCGCAGCGAACCACTACGCGCTTCAGAGATGCGGTGTCAAGACGAAGCGGTCAAATCAGTCAGCAAGTATCGCCCGCCGGAACGGCCGGTATGCTTGCGTGATGCGACTCGGCAGGGCTGTTTTTCCGCGGCGTATTCGCCTCGGTCACCTGACGTTTACCATCAACACTCAGATAACTGTCCGATCTAATAGAACGGTCGAAATCCGGATCATTGGCGGACATGAAGGAACAAAGTAGAACCCTGCCGAGTCGCAGAGCATCGGCAGCGACAGCGACAGCGACGACGACCCCGCCGCCGCTGCACACTCGCGCCGATGTCGCTGATCTCCTCGAGATCGACCTCAACGAACTGGCACGATGGACATTCGTACTGCGGGACGAGCGGCGCTATCGGTGCTTCGAGATCGCCAAGCGTGCAGGGGGAACTCGCGAGATTGCCGCGCCTATGCGGCCACTGAAGGAGCTTCAACGGCGGCTCGCAGGCCATTTGCAAGGTTGGTACTCGCCGTCAAGCCACGTCACAGGCTATGTGCGGGGGCGTGGGCCAAAGCCGAACGCCGAGCCCCACAGACGCCAAGAGTGGGTGCTACGCGTGGATCTCGCGGGCTTCTTTCCATCGATCCACCTTGGCCGGGTGCGTGGAATGTTCATGGCCAAGCCCTTCAGCTTTGGGCGAGACGCGGCTGTCGTCCTTGCGCAGCTGTGTTGTCTTAGGAGAGCTCTCCCCCAAGGAGCACCGACGTCACCGATCATCTCCAATATCATTTGCCGGTCGATGGATCGCGAGATAGCGAAGCTGGCCGCGTCGGAGCGTTGCTACTTTACTCGATACGCAGACGATCTGACTTTCTCGACGGATCGCACCCACTTTCCAGCCAGTCTCGCCTATGTCAAGGGGACAAGAGCGTTGGTCGGTTCAAACCTTGAGCGAGCCATCAACGGGTCCGGCTTCACCGTGAACGACGATAAGACTCGCTTGGTGCGGCGTTGGCAGCGGCAGCGCGTAACAGGCTTTGTGATCAACGACCGCCTCAACGTTCCTCGAGAGTACGTCCGTGAAATCAGGGCTGTCCTCTACATATGGAAGCGATACGGCCGGATCGATGCGGAAGCCTCCTTCGCGCATGCAGCAGGGCCCGTCAACCGCCCCGTCCAGCGGATCGACTTCCAGGCTTCGATTCGCTCACGCATCCAGCACGTCGGCAGTACAAAGGGATGGGCCGACCCGGTTTACCGACAGCTCGTGGACCTCCTGACAGCGCTTGACCCCGATTTTATCCCGATCTACGAGCGCCGCCAGATCCACGCACCCGCAAGCCATCGCAAGGCGGTGCCGCTGCAGCTGCGAGTCTGCACGGAGGGGCCGACTGACGTGACGCATTTGACTGCGGCGATGACATACTTTGCATCCCAAGGCGAGTTCGTGGAGCTTGAGTTGCTGTTCGATGAGGACTCTGTTTACGACGGCGACGCGGCGCTGGCAAAACACCTGGCCACTGTCGCGAAAGCCGGACCTTCGGTACCCATTGTCTGTCTCTTCGACCGCGACAACCCCAAGCTGCTTCGCGAACTGCGACTCCACGAGCAAGACATGATCAGCAGTGGCCGCAATGTCGCGGGGGCGGCGCTGGTTCGACCGCCCTTTCGCAAACACCCTTTTTGCATCGAGTTGCTCTACAGCGACACCGACCTACTCGCCCGCGATCACGCTGGACGCCGCATCTACAGGCGAGAAGAGTTCAACCTGACAACCGGGCACCACAACAGCGAGCGGTGCAGCGATCTCAATATCAAAGACAGGAAAATTATCCGTGATCGGGTCTATGCGTTTGAGTCCGACTGCAACCTTGCGCTCTCGAAGTCATCGTTCGCTGAGCTGATCGAAGCGCGGAGCGAGCCATTCACTCCCGACTTCGCGGGTTTCCGACCCACGATCGCCATGCTGATGCGACTCGCGGAAAGCTTCGCACAAAGCCGTTGACGGCGATCCGCAACAAATCTGCTTGGTGCCCGCCGTCGGTCAGCCGGGATCCGTTCCGATGTCGGCTCAATATCGCGGGTCATGCGGACGTTGCATTCGCCGGAAGGCAAGTCGCATGATCTGCAAGCACGGTCGCACAAAACCGACTCGAGACCAAGTAGGACAGCTGTACGCCGAGTCTGCGGGCACTTGCCTACTGTGCAGCGCACTCCTGTTCAAGAGAGTGGTCGACGGCAGGTCGCTGTCGATCGCGGAACGAGCCCACATCGTCGCTCATTCGGAGAAAGGCCCTCGCGGGGACGTTGAGTTGTCCGCGAGTGCCCGGAACGACCCCGCGAACCTAGTGCTGCTGTGCCCCACATGCCACACCATTATCGATAAGGATCCCACTGCCAATACCGCGGGGCTGCTGCTAGAAAAGAAGCGGACACGTGCGGCTGCGGTCGCGCGCATAGGGGGCGTACCCATCTTCGCGAGCCGCAGTGATGCACGTGGCGCCGTCGAGGCGATCCTTGACAAAAACGAGACGATCTTCAGCCTCATCGGGCCAAACCCGCGCAATGGCTCTCTGCCGTCGACAGAGGCAGCGGCCCAATGGCGTGATCGTGTGCTGGAGGACATCGTTCCGGGGAACGAGTTGATCGTCGCAATAGTCGAGCTGAATCCAGATCTGACTACAAAGCCCGACCGCGTGGCCGCGGAGCAGCTACGACTTCATACTAAAGGTCTCGCCCGTAAGCATCTGTGTGGCGAAATAATCGCGCCCGTACTCGAATTTCCGCGGGAGGCCATCGATATCTTTACGGGAAACCCTTGATGGCCGATTTCGCCTACGAGACCAGCTGGCTCGCCGATGCCGTCGTCAAACATGACGCTGTCCTGGGGGCATCGGCACTGTCCAACGGGCTCGTCAGGGTGGAGCGTAAAGACGTTCCGTCTATCACCGTCGCTCCCCTTTCCGCGCCCCGCATCGATACCGCCGTGGTCGAAAGCGTCCTCGCCAGTTGCGTGCCCGATGCGATCGTCTTGATACCGGCGAAGTCTCACTACGACTGGAGCGCCCGAAAGCTAGCAGAGGCGAGGGGCTCGACGATTCATACCGTCAAAGAGTTCTACACGTTCATGCGAGAGTCCGATCCGCGCCGGTTTGTCGACAAGCACGTACGCTACACATGGGACGTGCTCGAGCAGCACATTCAGGTGAAGTCGATCGAGATGATCTGTGAGGCGTCGATGCTCATCAAGCGCCGAGAGGATATGGGCGACGTGGTTGCTGCTGTCGAGTACGAGTACGAGTTCAGTGAGGAGGCATTTGTGCGAGCGCTCCAACACCATCCGGATGCTCAGATGGTCATCAACGCAAATCCTAACGGAGGAGCGACAAATGCCGCGCTCGCGCATGCAGGATCGACACAGGTCCCGATCCTCGGCATGTCGGAAGCGATGGGCGCTCTCAACCTCTCCGAAGCGGAGCTCCGCGGCTATGTGGGTCGTCAACGACGATGAGGCCGCGCGAAGGTAGCGGAAGAGGATCGGCACACCTCGGGACCGGTGTCACTCCGAAACGTGACGCGTCATCCCGCGCCTCCGTCGGCGCATTGATCTCGGCAGCCGAGGCGTCGGATGTCGGGGCCGGCACAGCGATGTATCTCTTTGGCTCATCATGTCGAGGCCTCACGCTGGCGAGCGACGTCGATGTCCTCCTCGTGTATCCAAACGGCCAGCTACACCAAGCGAACCGGCTAGCGGAGTCTGTCCGAAATGCGGCGACTCCCTTAATGTTCGATGTGCTGGCGCTCAGCGCCAGCGAGGAGCGCGAGCTTGCGTTCATCCAGACTGAGCGAGCTTCCCGGATCTGGTCATGTTGAGCCTTTACTCCACCTCGATGCGCTGAGCAGGCGGCTTCGGGCGCGGGCGGTGGCGATCAGCCCACGAAAGCCGTGTCTAGCGCATTCGCAATTGCGGTGGCCTGCTGAGCCTTCTCACCGCCCCTAACAGCGAGGTCCCGGAGCGCTTTCGTGATTGCGCCTCTCTCGCTGGGATTCATTGAGACCGTGCATATGCCGCCGGGAGCCGGCTCTAGTGTCCCGCGCCGTTAATTCGTTTTAGAAGTCGTGAAATGGAGTTGAGGATCTGCTCGGCGGTCTTGACCCAGATGAATGGTTTGGGGTTTTCGTTCCATGCCGCGACCCAGTTGCGGATGTCTTTCTCCAGTGCGTGGACTGAGCGGTGATCGGAGCGCCTGAGTAGATCGTCGGTGAGGTAGGCGAACCATCGCTCGACCTGGTTGATCCAGCTGGAGTATGTCGGGGTGTAGTGCATGTGAAAGCGGGGATGCGCGTCGAGCCAGCGTTGGATGGCTGGGCTCTTGTGGGTGCCGTAGTTGTCGCAGATCAGGTGCACGTCGAGGTGCTCGGGTACCTGGCTGTCGATCTTGGTCAGGAACTTCTTGAACTCGATCGTGCGGTGACGGCGGTGAGTCGAGCTGATCACGGTCCCGTCTTGAGTGTTGAACGCGGCAAACAGGCTGGTGGTGCCGTGGCGCAGATAGTCGTGGGTGCGCTTCTCCGGCATGCCTGGCATCATTGGAAACGCTGGCTGGGAGCGCGCGAGCGCTTGCACCTGGCTCTTCTCATCCACCGAGAGCACCACCGCGGCCTCCGGCGGATTCAGATACAGGCCGCAGATGTCATACACCTTCTCCACAAACAACGGGTCGTTGGAGAGCTTGAAGGTGTCCGCGCGGTGGGGCTTGAGATCAAACGCTCGCCAGATCCGCCCGATCGTCGACTTTGACAATCCCGAGCGCTCGGCCATCTTCGCGCGCGACCAATGCGTCGCGTTCTCCGGCGTGGACTCCAACGTCGCCACGACTACGTCCTCGACCTGCTCGGCAGTGATACTCGCCGGGCGACCCGGACGCGGATCGTCCGAGAGGCCGTCCAACCGCAACTCACAAAACCGTCGGCGCCACTTCCCGACCGTCGGCGTTGACACCCCACACGCCACCGCCACCTCCTTATTGGAGTGCCCCTCCGCGCACCGCAAAACGATCCGCGAACGCAACGCCAACGCCTGTGAAGACTTCCTGCGCCGCTCCCACCGCACCAACTGATCGCGCTCAACGTCAGTCAACTCCAGCACCTGCTTGGGCCGTCCAGTTCTCGGCATACCACAGCATAACACACTTAAGCAAAGAACTTACGGCGCGGGACACTAGGAGGAGCTTCGGTACGCCTCCGCTCTTCCCCTCGTGCGAAGGAGGCAGCGCACCAAGCAATCCATAACCGTTTGGTTGGGTATGCTTTAGGGCGTGGCTTCTCCGTCGCCGGTCATAAGCGAGCGCGAGCGCCAGCCGGGCGGCTGTCAGACGCCCCTGGTGGAGCCGGACCTCTCGGCCGATGACGCGGGGCACCTGGCGGCGCTCGTGAAGGCACTGGCCGACCCGACGCGGCTGCGGATCGTGGATGCGCTGCGCAAGGCATCCCCGGAGGCCGTCTGCCAGTGCGAGCTACTACCGCTGTTCGGCATCTCTCAGGCCGCGATCTCCAAGCACCTAAAGGTGCTGACCGGCGCCGGCTTGGTCGGCGCCGAGCGGCGCGGACTGTGGACCTACTACTTCATCGCCGGGGAGCCTCAATGGGAGCAGCTGAGCGCATGGCTGAACTGAGCGACCACGGCGACGGGCACGAGCACGACCGCCCGGATCTGGCGCGCAGGTCCGCCGCCGAGGCGCTGGGGGCGTTCGCGCTTGTGTTCGCCGGCTGCGGCGCGATCGTCACCGACGCGCACACGCACGGCGCGCTCGGAGCGGTCGGCGTCAGTCTCGTGTTCGGGCTCGTGATCCTCGCTGGGATCGCGGCACTCGGGCACGTCTCCGGGGCGCACTTCAACCCCTCGGTGACGTTGAGTTTCTTCCTCACCCGCCACCTTCCAGGGCGCGACGCACTGGCCTACGTGGCAGGGCAACTCGCGGGCGCGACGCTCGCGGCGCTCTTGCTGTGGGCGATCTGGCCGGGCCAGCCGGCCAGCCTCGGTGCGACCGTGCCGAGCATCGCTGCCGGACGCGCGGTGATCGTAGAGGCCGTAATGACCGCGCTACTGATGCTCGTGATCCTCAGCGTCGCCACAGACACCCGCGCGGTCGGTGCTCCCGCCGCGCTTGCAATCGGCGCGACGATCGCACTCGATGCGCTGTTCGGCGGGCCGCTCACCGGAGCGTCGATGAACCCCGCCCGCTCATTCGCGCCTGCGCTCGTGTCTGGCCAGTGGCGCGACTTCTGGGTCTACCTGCTCGGCCCGTTCGTGGGCGCCCCGCTTGGAGCGCTAGCCTACCAACTCGTGCGCGGCGAGCACCCCGGCATCGCAGCCACAACCGCCGAGGAGGTCTGAGCATGGCAACGGTGCTGTTCGTCTGCCTGCACAACGCCGGGCGCTCGCAGATGAGCGCCGCGCTACTGGAACGCGACGCCGCCGGCCGGCACAGAGCCCTTTCCGCCGGCACGACACCGGGCGAGCATGTTCACCCCGAGGTCGTGGAGGTCATGCGCGAGCTTGGCATCGACCTGTCCGACCGCCACCCACAACTGCTCACACGCGAGCTTGCCGAGCAAGCCGATCTCATCATCACGATGGGCTGCGGCGACAAGTGCCCATACATACCCGGCAAGCGCTACATCGACTGGAACCTACCGGACCCCAAGGGCCGCCCACTCGCAGAGGTCCGCGCCACCCGCGATGAGATAGGACACAAAATCCACCTGCTCATTGACGAACTGGACTCAAGTTAACCGGCCGCTGCCCAAAGCGACCGCCGACAGCCACGGGCACTCGCACGGTTCTGATCGAAGCACGTGGCAGTCATGGCACAGCGTCCACGGCCACGAGCACCAACACTGACGGTAGGAGTATCAGATCCGGCGCTGCGGCCGAAGCCTGTGGCGTACGATAAAGATCCACCGCTCGGAGGTCTCCCCTCGGCGTGATTGACGAGACGTACCTCATCGAATGAGTCCGTCGCCAAAGCCACAGAAAGTCGCGATCGTCACCGGTGCCTCGCAGGGCATCGGCTTGGGTCTAACGAGGGCCTACCGTGAGCTCGGATACGTCGTGATCGCGACCGCTCGATCGATCGGGGCGTCTGAGGACTCCGGCATCGTGACCATCGCAGGTGACATCGCCGACCCTGAGACCGCACAGCGTGTCGTGGGGGAGGCAATCGAGCGCTTTGGGCGGATCGACACGTTGATCAACAACGCCGGGGTCTACATCGGCAAGCCCTTCACGGATTACACCCTCGCGGACTTCAACGACCTCCTCGCCGTCAACCTGGCGGGCTTCTTTCACATGACCACGCGCACGATCAAACAGATGCTCGACCAGGGCCGTGGGCACGTGGTCAATGTCTCGACGACGCTCGTTGAGCAGGCCGATAGCGGTCGACCAGCGGCTCTGTCGGTCCTGACCAAGGGAGGCCTGGTTGCGGTCACCAAATCGCTTGCGATCGAGTATGCCTCCCGTGGCCTACGGGTCAACGCCGTCTCCTGGGCGTAATCAAAACGCCGGCTCACGACGAGAGCTCCTACGCGGGGATGGGCGCGTTGCACCCCATCGGCCGGGTGGGTGAGATCGAGGATGTGGCCGGTGGAGTCCTCTATCTCGAGTCGGCGCCTTTCGTGACCGGCGAGACCTTGCACATCGACGGCGGCCAGAGCGCCGGACACTGACCGTGGGACTGTCGTCGCGGAGGCGGCAACCGCGACGCTAAGAATTGTAAGACGACGGCACCGACTGAGGGGAGCGCCTGTTCCATCCGTGAAATGGCGAGTAGTCGCCCGCATCCCAAGCTTCGCGCAGCCCTGGCTTGCTTAGATCCCAGTCGGGACGGATCTCGCGCGTCACAGTCCGTAGGTCGTGCCAGAGATCCACAAAGGAGGGACGTCCCCAGAACCAGTAGCCGTTGTAGGTGCTGTGGATGACCAGCCCGGGCTTCAGCACGAACGTGTGGGGAATCATCGGATCGTGCTCGGGGTCGGTGTACTCCTGGATTTCGAGGTCCTTCTGGACGGTCCGCTCCGGGTCGGAGAGGAAGGGCCACTGGGCGCCGGTCGACGCGCGGAACTCCTGGCTTGAGTGATGGGTGTCGGTTGAGATGGTGGCGAGCTTCGTGTAAGCCACTGCGATCTTGGGGTAGTTGGCGGCAAGCTCGAGGTGCTGCTGGTGCTCCTTGGGGCAGTAGTTCCCGCGTGCGAGCGTGAGGATCAGAGGATCGTCGCCTTGGATCTCGCTGAGCTTTCGAGCAACGTTCTCGTGATCGGGCAACTCGTAGTCGGGGAAGGTGCCGCCGGGGGTGATGTCGCTGCGCATGATCTGCTCCTGTCTATGGTTGAGGAGTGGCGAGAACGACGGTCGCCGTCCAGTCCACTCGCGCCAATGGTCCGCGAGTCCGAACCGCAGACCCCCGCGGCACGGGTGTGGACCAGTGGTAGCCCGGGGCGCCGTCGGAGCCCTTCGGGTCCACACTGAGCCTAGTCAACCGGCGCCGTGGGCGCCAGAAAAGGGGCGATCCCAATGAGTACCCGCACACCGGTATGTGAGCTGCTGGGCATCGACCACCCGATCGTCGAGGCGCCAGTGGCCGCGGATCCCCGCCTGCCGGCCGCGGTCTCAAATGCCGGTGGCCTCGGCAGCCTGGGACTGTCGTGGTCCGAGGACGCGGGAGATGTGGTTCGCGCAACGGCAGCCCTCACCGACCGGCCGTTTTCCGGCAACTTCGTTCTCACCTCCGATCAGCACCGTCGGGTCGATCAAGCCCTTTCCGCGGGCCTGCGCAGCGTGTCGTTCATCTTCGGCGATCCCAGCGGCTACGTCGACTCGGTACACGACGCCGGAGCGCTTGTCATGCATACGGTCGGCAGCGCCGAGGAAGCCCGGCGCGCAGTCGGCTGCGGAGTGGACATCATCGTTGCGCAGGGCTGGGAGGCCGGCGGCCACGTCTGGGGTGGTGTGGCCACACTCCCGTTGGTGCCAGCGGTAGTCGACGCGGTGGCACCCATACCGGTCATTGCGGCCGGTGGGATTGGCGACGCTCGCGGAGTCGCAGCAGTGCTCGCCCTTGGTGCACAGGCCGCCTGGCTGGGCACTCGGTTTCTCCTAGCCGACGAGATGCCGATCCACGAGGAGTATCGGCGCTTGCTGACAGCCGCGACCGAGACCGATGCGGAGTGGTACGCCAACCTCTATGAGGTGGGATGGCCAGATGCTCCTCACCGCGCCCTGCATAACTCAACGGCTGAGAGGTGGCAGGCCGCGGGCCAGCCACCACCGGGTAGCCGGCCGGGCGAGGGGGACGTGATAGCGCACTTCGCTTCGGGCGAACCCATCCTTCGATACTCCCCCGCGCCCCCGCTCGTCGGAAGCACCGGTGAGATCGAGGCGCTATCGCTATGGGCCGGACAGAGCGTCGCACTCGCCAAAGAGTCACAGCCCGCCGCGGAAATCGTGGCCGAGCTCGTCTCGCGCTTGTAGCCGAACTGTCCGGCGCGCAAACCACTGGCGTGTCTGCGGCGAGGCCAGGGCAGTGAGCGATCAGGCCCCACCGATCAACGAACGCGCCTCTGCGGGGCTGACTACGAGATCGTGGAGGTCGCCGCCCACCTCGAGTCGGCTCGACTGCTCAATCCCGCCGACCTTCACCGGCTCGAAGCCGGCCGTTTGGATCAACCGCTCGATTTCCTCCTCAGCACGGTCGCCGTCGGTCGCGTAGAAGAGGACCGCGCGCTCCGGTAACCGGTTGCTGGAGGACGCAAAGAGATCGGCCGACAGGGTGCCAAACGCCATCGCCAAGCGCACCCCCGCCGGCAACCAGCCGGCTACAACCTCGCCGGAGGATTGTCCTTTCGGCAGGAGACGTAAGAGGTTACCTTGTGCATCGACGCCGAGCGGGTTGCTCGGAACGACCACGAGCTTGTCGGTTCGCGGGTCGGCAATCTCCTCTATGACGCCCTCCAACACGGCAAACCGCAACGCGAGGACGACGGCATCGGCGCCCCGCAACGCGTCACGGTTGTCGACGGCGACAACCGCAGCTCGACCGAGCTCCGCGGCCAACACGCGTGCCGACTCATTGTCGGCGCTCGCGAGCCGCAGGGTCTCGCCGCCCGAGGCGAGCAGGCGGGCGATGACCGATCCGAGCCCTCCGGTGCCGATGATCGCCGTAGTCATGACCGAAACCTCCTCGGCGTCACGGTACTAAGGATCTCGCCGCTGAACTCGGCATTTACTCGGGCTCCCCGCCGGCCGTACCCGACAGCCACTGAGGGGGGGTCCAGTCCCCCTCAGGGTCCGTGGTTTGTCCCACCTCGATCAGATAACCGTCGGGATCGCGTATATAGCAACGGATCTCGTACTTGTGCTGCTTCGGCGGCGTCAGGAACTGAGCACCACGGGCGCTCCACTCGGCGTACACGGCCTCGATGTCTTTGACCCGGATATTGAGGAAGCTGCTGACCCGGTCGAGCTCGTGTGGCGTCTCCAGAGTAACCGCGGGCTTGTCGTCGGTCGGGCCTCCACCCACATTGATGACGATCCAACTGTTGGCAAGCGCGACATTGGTCGGTTCACCGCCCGGACCGGAGAAGGCCACCTTGCCGCCGAGCACCTCGGTGTAGAAGCGTCGAGAGCGCTCGATATCATCCGAGACGATGAAATGAGTCAGCACAATTTCCTCTGCCGGCGGTCTGAGCTCGGCCATCTGCCACCTCCACTGGTTGGGACTCATGCCTCGCTTACGGGCGAGGGTCTGTAGCCGATACTGCGGACGATCGGGGATCCGTCTCGTTCCACAGTACAGCTATAGGCCACCACGTTAGATCCGACGGCCTACCCAGTGATCTTGATGCCTAAGAGCGACTTTGCTTCCATTCACGCTCGATCTGTCGCATCGCCGCGGGGTAGACGACCAGGTACCGGAAGGGTCTGATCGCAGCCATATAGATGGACCCGAAGAGCCCATTTGGCTTGACCAAAACCGCCATCTGGCCGCGGTAACCGCCCCTCCCATCCGGGACACAACTGAGGTGCATGACCCCATGCATGGTGCGGTTGGCGATCTCCGCGGCGAACTCGTCCTCGATTAGGTACAGCGAGGTGAATGGAAGCACGTCGAAGCCGGGGCCCGGTGCGGCCAGCAGGTCTGCTGGCAGGCGTTCGCGCAGCGTCGGCACCCTCTCTCCAAGTCCGGCCTCAGTTTCATCCCAACCAAGCAGTTCTCCGATCTTCCAGCGGGTCGTCCACAGCACGCGGGCGAGCCAGGAGCCCTGCGAGGGGTCGCCCGCGGCGAAACCCTGCACCAGCGCTTGGAAGTCGCTCCTGTCGCCGTGCACGGGCAACGCCCACACGTCCTCGAGCCGAAAGTCGGGAGTGACCTCGTGGATGCGCCAAGGGAGCTCGGTGTGTGCGCTGTTCGGGAGTCTCCCTTGTCCTTGATGTACGGTCGAAGTGTGGGGTGAAGATGTGGACACCGGCTGCTCACCCAAATGCTAGCATACATACACGTATGTATGTGCTGATACTGGAACGAACCCCACAAACTCGATGAGCTCTGCGATAACGCCCACGCGGCCAGCGCATAGGCGTCCTACTCAGGCTGAGCGCCGCGCCCGCTCGCGCAGCGCATTGCTCGAATCCGCCGCACGCGGCTTCTCGCGCTATGGCTACGGCAACCTCGTGCTCGAGGAGGTCGCGCGCGAGGCCGGTTATACGCGGGGCGCTCTGTACCACCAGTTCAAGGACAAGGAGGACTTGGCGCTGGCGGTGATCGAATGGGTCAACGAGAACTGGATGCGCGAGGTCGGTGTGCCAGCCGCGCAACAGGCCGACCCGGTCGCCGAGCTGCTGCTGCTGGCACGTGGGCACGCTGTTTTCTGCCGACGCGACATCGCCCGCGTCGTGATGGCGCTGCGCATGGAGTTCGCCGGCCAGGACCATCCGGTAGGGCGCGAGACCGAGCGAATCTGGGGGACCGGCGTCAAACGCTGCGTCAAGCTCATCAACGCCGGGCGCAAAGCCGGCTCGATTCCACCAGGACCGCCTGCCCGAGCGGTGGCATTGGCGTTGTTTGGCGCGCTCGAGGGAGCTGTGATCGCTCTGGCCGGGCATGCGCCTCACGACGAGCTTTTGGCCGCACGCGCCGTTGCGGGAGTGCTGGGGATAGACAGCGATCGATCGGTGTTCGAGTGACTTAGCCTGGCCAATGCCGAGGTCATGCTGCTCCCGGACGGCTTCAGCTTCACCCCCGAGGACCAGCCGCAACCGCTCGCCGAACGATCGCGCGGTCTCGGGACATGTAGGCTTACCGGGAATGGCTCCCAAGCTCATCCTGCACGTCCTGCCGCCGTCGCATCCGTGCATGACCGCAACCGTGGCCCTGCGCTTGAAGGGCTTGGAGTACGAGCGTGTCGAGTTCGTGCCCGGACAGCAGGTCGAGCAGATGCAGGCGATCTACGGCGAGGGCAACCACACGGTTCCGGGCCTACTCGTCGACGGCGAGCCTGTGCATGGCTCCCGCGCGATCCTGGCGCGTTTGGAGCAGCTGGCTCCCGACCCGGTGCTCTACCCCTCCGAGGATGTACGCGAGGCCGAGCGCTGGGGGGATGAGGAGTTTCAGGACCTGGGGCGGCGATTGCCCTGGGGGGCGCTGCACTTCCGTCCCGAGGCGATGGGCACCTTCGGCGGCGCCGGCCCACTCGACGGGCCGGGCACCGATTTCGCGATCCGTTTCGTCCACTCCACCTGGAAGTACCACGGCATCTCGGCGACACGCCTGCAAGAGGATCTCGCCGGACTGTCGGCCAAGCTCGCCCACGTGGAGGAGCTTGCCGCCGCCGGCGTCATCGGTGGCGAGCAACCCAACGCCGCCGACCTGCAGATCGGCGCCACGCTGCGCGTACTGCTGACCATCGGCGACTTGCGTCCGCTGCTGAGCGCAGGAGTGGGCGAGCGAATCGCTATGCGCAACTTCCCGGAGTACGCCGGAGACGTGCCAGCTGGGGCGTTTCCAGCAGGCTGGGCGCCGGCGGCTTAGCCCGCCTTAGCCCACAACAGCGGGGGCCAGTCAGAGCTTGCGGGCTCTCACTGCAGTCCCGTACGCGCAGATCTCCGTCCATATCGAGCCTAGCTCGGAAGTGTCGAAGCGAAACGCGATAACCGCGTTTGCCCCCTTCGCCTCCGCTTCCTCCACCAGCCTGTCGGTCGCGTGTTGGCGACCGTCCGCGAGCATCTTTGTCATGCCCTTCAACTCGCCGCCGACAAGCGACTTCAGCGCGGCGCCGATCTGGGAGCCGAGATTGCGCGAGCGAACCGTCAATCCAAATACCTCGCCAAACACCTCGTCGATCTCATAGCCCGGCAGATCGTTCATCGTTGAGATGATCACGCTGCAACCCTACCAGCACGACGATTCGCGTGGGTTGTCTACTCTGCGCCGAGCAGCCCGCTAGGGCCGTGTTGCCGCGCCCGCCAGGGAGTTCGGTTGCGGGGCATTGTGTGGGTCTCCGATTGGCGAGTTCCGTGTGGCGATTGCGACCTGCGCCACCGGGAACAGCGCAACCGCAAGCAGCACAAACAGCGGGCCCGCGTTTACGTCCGTAGCGCCCTTGGCCCAGAACGGGCCGCCCAAATCCTGCCCGAGCACCCAGTAGGCGAGCGAAATGACAATTCCGGCGGCAAGCGCCGGCCAGCGTAGCGGCGTCCACACAGCGAGGCCCACCGCCACGGAGACAATCGCGAGCAACACGGCGATCGTTGCGCCGTGGCCCTGCGTATGGTTGCCCACCGAATTCTGGAACGTCGCCAACCAATGAGGCGAGACTGCCGCCATGCCCTTGATCATTTCGTGGGTGGCTTCCTTCGCCTTGTTTACATTCACCAGCCAAAGCCCAGCCGAGAGCAGCCACAGCCCCGACCAGGCGTACAGTCCGCCGCGGTCGCCGAGCAGGCCCATGTCCGCCGGCGAGGTCCCTTTCTCCTTGTTGGTCGGCCACACCAACAGGCCGATGATCGCGTACAGAATCACCCCGCCGGGGGCACCCATCAGCGGTGAAGGCAGCGGGGTGGAGGTGAGACCGCCAAACCCCTCGCCAAACCACCAGACGATCAACGCCCAACCGAAGGACGCAAGCAACGCGGGCTTGACGTACTTGCGGCTGAGAATCAGACCGAGACCGATTGCGACCTGGATCTCCGCGGCCAGCGTGTTCCACAGCGTCAGGTCGCGTCCGTAGAAGCTGTCGAACGTTTTCATCGGGCCGCCGACGATCGACCACTGTTTTTCCGCCGCCGGGCCAAACACTTCGGTGACGATGCCGTGCGTGTACATAAAGCTCTGGAACTGAAGCAACCCATCGAGCAGCCAGATCAGGCCAAGCGTGATCTGGATCCCGCGCGTTGTGACGCGGCACTTGGCGCGCAGTGAACTCAGCGCAGTGGTAGTGCGATCACCTAAGCGCTCGCCCTCATATGACTGTGTAGACATGATGCGGCTCCTTGTCACCGATCGACCGGCCAGCGAGCGGCCAGCCGTCAGCCGTCAGCGTTGGCTCGCCCCGCTGATCGCGGGACCTGAGCGGAGAGGCGGGCGCCCCGGCTACAAAGCTAAAAGCAGCCCGCGCTGACCAGCGGAGGAGCGCGACCTGCTAGCGCCACCGCGATCAGACGCCCACCACGCGCCATACTCGCCGCCCGGCGCCCGGTTGCGAAGGGCTTCGCAACCACACCCCGGCGCCGCCTACGACGGGAGCGCAGGCGCACGATGAGGTGCTCGCCGAGATAAGGACGCGTAACCATCGCGACTACTACCGCGATCGCCGGGAGCATCGTCAACACGCCGGTCTGCAGCAGGTCGTTCGCGCCGACCACACCGGTAAGCGTCAGTACGGCGAGCGCCAACAGCGCGAACACCAGCGACAAGCGCCAGACCGGGCGTGCCGGCAGCCAAAACGCAGAGCGAAGGCGGCTCATCGCGCGCCGATTCTAGCGCAGGAAAGGGCTTACGCATACCGATTGACGGGCAATCGGTCTGTGGTACATTCCGGCTGCCATGGGCAGCATGAACATGAGCATGAGCCACGGTGGCAGCCACTCGACCACGGTCGGGGGAATGTCGATGAGCGTTGGCTCGCACGGCGCCACCGACATCCTCCCCGCGTGGCTGGCCGTCGTCTGGACGCTCGTATTCCTAGCGATTATCGTGATTCACGCACTGCACCTACGTGACAGCCGAGGTCAACGACGAGTGTGGCACTCCGGACACGTTTTGATGGCGTTTGGAATGGCTTTCATGTTCGCGCCGGCCTCGATCGACCATTTCAATATCCCGAGCGGGTTCTGGCAGATCTCTTTCGCTACGGGCACGCTCGCGATCCTCGCCTGGATGCTCACTCAGGCGACTGAGCGACGGGCAATCAACGTGCTTTGGCTGGTGATGGCGATCGATCTCGCGGCGATGACTTATATGTGGTCGCCGAGCGGTTTCCAAGCCCCCATCACGTGGCTGCTGGTCGCCTACTTCCTCGCACAGTCGCTGCTGTGGCTAACCAACCGTATGCGCGATGTCGATCACAAGGCACTTGGCGGCGGTGGCTTCTCGATCACGCCCGGCGGCGCGGTCGCCATCTCCGCCGCCGAGCCACTTGTCTGCTTCCGCGATCTGCGTGGGTCGATGTTCGCGATGACGCTCGGCATGGCTTACATGTTTGTAGCCATGCAACTGATGATGTAGCGGTCAGCCGACCGAGACCTTAAACGAGCCGCCCAGTGGGTGATGGGCGCCATCGACTCCGGAGATTCCGAATCTCCATTCCCCGCGCGAGAGCGTGACCTGCCCGATGAAGTGAGACGGACCGGCGCGATAGAAGCGCACGGTGGCGTGACGGCCCGTGCCGGAGGTTGCGGTCATTGCGATCGACTGAAGCGTCGGGTTGCCCGTGTCACCCGCCAGGTAGGTATGCAGCGCAACCGTCCCCGGCAGCAGCGGCACCGCGTCGATCTCCAGGGCCTCACCGTGCGGCTCCGGGATCGTGCGGACCGCTTCCGGCGGTCCGACGAAGGTGTTAGGCGCGGCGAGCACCAGGCCACCGAGGATCGCCGCCGGCATTACCGTTGCGAGCGCGAGGCCGGCGATGCGCCGGCGATGCGATCGTACCGGTGTCGGCTTTCCCGGACGCCCGAAGCTGCGTAGGCGCAGGCTGTTGAGGACAACGGTGACGCTGGAAACGCCCATCGCCGCGCCGGCGAGCGCCGGGCTGAGTAGCCCTGTGATCGCCAGTGGTAGGGCGATCAAGTTGTAGCCAAACGCCCAGCCGAGGTTTTGCAGCACGATTGTGTAGGTCTCGCGGGCGAGGCGCAACGCGCGGGCGACGCCACGCAGGTCGCCGGAGACGATGCTGATGTCGGCCGCCTCGATCGCGGCGCCGACCCCGGTGCCCATCGCGATGCCGAGATCGCTCTGCACCAGAGCCGCAGCGTCGTTGACGCCGTCGCCCACCATCGCCACACGCTGCCCGGCGCGCTGTAGCCGACTCACCTCGGCGACCTTTGCGTCCGGGCCGACGCCCGCGAGCACCTGCGTGATCCCGACCTGTGCCGCCACGGCGGCGGCCGTGTGGGGATTGTCGCCGGTTAGCATCGCCACATCGATTCCCATCCGCTGCAGCCCGGCGATCGCGGCGGCGGACTCCGGCTTGATCGTGTCGGCCAGTGCGAGGGCACCCACAACCCGCCCGTCGCGCACGACCACGACCGCGGTGCGGCCGCTCGCTTCCCACTGCTCGAGCGGCACCGACTCACCCGCCGCCGTGCTCGCGAGGTCTTCGTGCTGCTGTGGGCGACCGACCCACACCTCGGCGCCCTCTACCTGCGCGCGCACCCCCTGTCCCGGGAGGGCGCGGAAGTCGACCGCGGCGGGTAGCTGCAGCTCCTGCTTGCGCGCCGCGGCGACGATCGCGATCGCGACGGGATGCTCCGACCCGGCCTCGGCCGCGGCGGCGAGCGCGAGCACCGCGTCGCGATCCTCCCCGGGCGCCGTCCATACATCGAGGACCGCCAGCTCGCCGGTCGTGATCGTGCCCGTCTTGTCGAGGACGATCGTGTCAATCTCCTGGCTGCGCTCGAGTATCTCGGCGCCGTTGATCAGCAGCCCGAGACTGGCTCCACGGCCGGTCCCAACGAGGATTGCAACCGGAGTCGCCAAACCAAGCGCGCAAGGACAGGCGACGACCAGCACTGCCACGGCGGCGAACAGTCCGCGCTCGGATTGGCCAGCGAGCACCCAGCCAAGTGCCGTGGCGGCGGCGAGCACCAGCACCGCGGGCACGAAGACGCGGGCGATGCGGTCCACCAAGCGCTGAATCTGCGGCTGGGAGGCCTGTGCCCGCTCGACCAGCTCAACGAGCTTGGACAACGCAGTATCGGCTCCCACGGCCGTCGCCGTGGCACGCAGCACACCGTCGACATTCACCGTCGCTCCGGTAAGCGTGTCTCCCGTGCTCTTCTCCACCGGCAGCGACTCCCCGGTAAGCATCGACTCGTCGACCGCTGAGGAGCCCGACATGACGACGCCATCGACTGGGACCTTGTCGCCCGGGCGCACGAGAAACAGATCGCCGCGGCGAACGGCCTCAACCGGCACCAGCCGCTCGGGAGCCGAAAGATCGGCGGAGTCGAGCAGACGAGCCTGCTGCGCCCCCAGCATCGTGAGCTCGCGCACCGCTTGCCCGGCCCTGTTGCGGGCCGTCGCCTCGCACCAGCGCCCGACGCAGAGGAACGCGATGACGACCGCCGAGATGTCGTAGTGCAGGTGGGCGTTGAACTCGCCCCCCGGCCCGCCGTGGATGTGAACGTTCGGCGCGGTGAGCAACTCCACCGTCGCATAGACGAACGCCGTGAGCGTGGCGAGCGCGATCAGCGTGTCCATGTTGGTGGTATGCGCCCGTGCCCGCGTCCAAGCGCCGCGCAGGAACGGCAAACCACACCAGAACTGGATCGGCACGGTAAGCGCCGCCACGACCCACCGCGCGGCGACGTTGTGCGGCTCCGAGTAGGTCAACACCACGACCACGGCGGCGAGCGGAACCGCGACAACCATACGCCGCAGCCAGTCGGCGCGATCGCTAGCCTCGGCCGCCTCGATCGCCGCCACCGCTTCGGCCGGCGAGTGAGCCCCGGCGCCCACCGGCTGCGCGCCGTAGCCGATGTGCTCCACAAGCTCGGCGAGCTGCTGCGCATCGGTCTCCGGCGAGGCTATCTCCACGGTGGCACGACCCGTCGCGAAGTTGACCGCCGCCTCTGTCACGCCGGGTGCGCCGGCGAGCGCATCTTGAACCCGGGCGGCGCAGGATCCGCATGACATGCCGGTCACGTCGAGCTCGATCACACCGTGGCGCTGCCCGGAGGCATCCGGCGCGAGGCTTGGCTCTGCGATCTGGGTGGGGGTCATCAGGTTCGTCTCCAGGCTCTTACGTTGGGCCGCACCAGTCCGCCACCATTTCAGCACGCCTTTGGGTAGCTCCCAAGAGCGGTGTTCGCGGCCGCGGTGTGATGACGTGCGCTCGCCTAGCTGGCGAGCAGGCCCGATACGTCATGCACGATTTCGTCGGGGCTGAAGCTCGCGGGATAGATCGTGGTGAGCTTGCCGCTCGCGCTCACGCCATACACGAGCGCGGTGTGGTTGACGAGTTCGGGACTGCCCACATCCCGGGCGGAGCCCACATGCCAGGCGCCCCATACCGGCGCCAGTTCCTTGGCGGAGCCGATCAGATATTGCATCCGCCCGGTGAGTCCGTGCTCTTTCAGGAAGACCGCCACCGCCGCCGGCGTGTCGCCGCGCGGGTCCACCGACACTGCGATCAGCTGCACGTGGCTTGAGCGGGGGCCCATTTGGGCGAGCGCGGTGCGGAGGTTGGCAGCGATCAACGGGCACACGTCGGGGCAGTGGGTGTAGAGAAACGTCACAAACACGGCCTTGCCGCGGTAGCTTGCGAGGTTGACCTTTTGGCCCTGGTAGTTGCGCAGCGTCGACAGCGGCGGGGCAGCCTTGATCGGGCTCAGCTCGCCCCCGTCGAAGCTGGCGCTGTGGGCGCTACTGGCCCCGCCGGGCAGCTGCGGCTTGCTCGATCCGCCGATCAACAGCACCGTCACGCCGGCCAGCACAACAAAGCCTACGAGCGCAGGCAGCAGCCATCCGCGGCCACGGGGCGGAGACGTCAGCGGCGGGGAATCGAGCCCGTCCACAAGCTCAGTCGCGCGGCGGGAGAGCCTTATCGTCCGCACCCTTGCCCATGCGCCGCGAGCTCCACCAGCCCCACGCCCCTACGGCGCCGGTCGGCACCACGTACATCGCCGACTCGTACCAATGCATCAGACAGGCAAGTGTGGTCATAGCCTCGAAGAAAATCTACCACGCATCCAGCGGCGCCGTGCGCGCTCGGCGCCTGCGCACCACGACCACGAGCGCCACCCCGCCGAGCAGGATCAGCACCAGCGCCACGATCGCGCCAACCGGAGCTTTGGAGCTCTCCGGCACCCAATACAGTTCGCCGTCGATCGCGCCCCGCTGGGTTCCTACCGAGATCGGCACGCTCCAGTTGAAGATCTTCGTGCGCTTGCTCGTGTTCTTCACTTGCAGCGGCAGGGCGGGGCTGGTGTAGTGGATGCGGTGGTCGTGCCATTCGAACTGGCCGGCGCGATCGACGACCTCCCACTTGGGCGGGGCGGTCGGGCTGGCGAAGGACGGCACCTTGACGTTGGCGTAGAAGTTGGTGTTGAGGTACACCGCCGGAGCGTTCATGTTGAGTTCGGCGGCGCCGTCGGGCTGTACGCGCGCATAGGGTTCTTCCGAGTATCCGTAGATGGTGACCGTCCGGCCGGTGTTGTTGCGTAGCAGCAGCCGGTCGGCGAACTCCAGCACTTCGACGCTGAGGCCTTTTATCTTCGGCGTGATCGAGGTGATGTACGAGCGGTAGTTGTAATTGCTGCCCTGGTCGTTGATCGGGTTTTGGCTCTCGATCGAGAGGGCCGAGGGCGAGGGGGCGCTAGCCGCAACGGCCGGCGCAGCGGTCGCCTGCGCCAGCGCGAGCACCGCGAACAGGGCGATCGGAAACCTCACGTACCTACCGCCGAGAGTATCCACAGGCCAAAACTGGTAAACGCCACCATTACCGCGAGCATCCAGTACTGGGAGCGTACAGCCTCTTCGGGGTTGCGGTAGAGCGCCAGCGAGCGGTCGTGCGCGAGCGCCAGCCCTCCCACGTGACCGCTGACTAGCGCCGTCACCTGCACGTACCAAATCGCCGCATAGGAGATGATCCTGTAGTCGATCAGGTAGCTGTTGGTGCCGAACAGGTTGGTGCCGTTGCCGAGCGGGTCGGAGGCGAGATAGCCCATCGCCTGGCCTTGCCAGATCAGCAGCGAGAAGTAGTGGGCAAGCACGTAGGCGAAGCCGATCGGCACGAGCGTGTGCGCGAACGTGCGCGCCAGCCGATCCCGGTCGTAACGGGGGCTGACGCTCTGCACGCCGACGATCCCGAGGCGGTAGATGCCGGCGATCAGCGCGATGCAGCCCACCAAGCCAACCGAATAGGCGAGCTCCTGCGCCGGCACCTGGTTGAAGCCGAGATCGGCGAACAGGCTTTGCAAGCTGGGCTCGTGCAAACGCCAGATACCTCCGTTGGAGAAGCCGTCAAATGTGGTGGTGCCGATTACCGTGCAGACGAGCCCCACGGTGCCGCTGATCACCGGCATGTCCGCCAGCCCGCTCAGCGGCCGACGCGCGTAGACGACGCCCTGCTCGTCCTGGCAGAGCGGCGCAATCCGCGAGAAGAGACTGAAGTACGCGCCAAACCCATCCGCCTTGTCTGCCCACTCGTCCACGCCGAATAGCGCCATGCCGGCGAGCATCACCAGAAAGTAGGAGAGCGCCAAGGCCGCCAGCGTCGATGGCTGGTCGCGGTCGGGCACCACGTATACGAGCTCGCACCAGCCAAACCCGATTAGTGTCGCCACAGACGGCCACATGCCGAGCCACTGCGGATAGCGAAGCAGTGGCGGGCGAGCGAAGGCGCGCGGTGCCACCAGGCGGCCAACCCATCTGACGGCGCGCGCACACGACCGCCACGGGCTCATGGCACGAAACACATCTCCGAACAGCGCACTCGCCAGTGGCGTGCCGACCCAGAAGACGACGTAGATGAAGGTCACCGAGAAGTTGACGCTCCACACCTGCGCCCCGGCGAAGCCGCTGTAGACGACGAGCGCGAATAGCCCCAGCCCGATCAGGCTGGCCAGCCGCGCGAGCGCCGCCGGCAGCTTGAGCAACCGCTTGCGATGCTCGCTCTGCAACTGTGGGCTGCGCCACATCGCCGAGAGCGCGACGAACGAGACGATCAGCACTACAGCAGCCGCCCAGCTGAACAGCCACACGGGGATCGGCAGGTCGGCCTTGCCCACGATCCCGTGCGCCTGCGCGCTCGCAGGGAACAGCAGCGCGGCCGACCCGACGGCGCTCAGGGCAGCCGCCGCGCTCAGGGCGGCGGCTGAGATGCGACGGAAAAGGCTCATCCGAATCGCAGTCTATGGGCGCTCAGCTTGGCGCCGCGTACCTTCGGAAGCCGTGTCAGGCGTCTGCGAGCGAGCCCCACAGGTATTGCAGCGCATAAGCGCGCCACGGTCGCCAGCGCTCGGCCAGCCGCTCCGCCTCGCGTGGTGAGCACCCTCCGCTCAGCGCAGGATCGTCACCGCCGAGCGCTTCCAGGGCACGCCGCACGCCGAGGTCGGTCGGCAGGAACGCATCGGGGTCGCAGAGCGCGCGCATCGCGATGTACTCCACCGTCCACGGCCCAATCCCGGGGAGCTCGAGCAAGCGTGCACGCAGCTCGGCGCGGTCGCTGCCGGGGTCGATCGCGAGCTCCCCGTCGGCGAGCAGCCGCGCCAACGCCTGCAGCGTGTGACGCCTGCGCATCGGACCGCCCGGCAGTGCATCGGGGTCTGCGGCAGCGATCGCGCCGGGGGTGGGAAAGAGGTGCGTGAGCGTTCCGTCAGGCGTAGGCAGTTGCTCGCCGAGCGCTAGCGTGAGACGGGCTGCGGCGGTGCGGGCGGCAAGCACCGAGATCTGCTGTCCGAGCACTGCACGCACCGCGAGCTCGGCACCGTCCACCGCGCCGGGCAGGCGCAGCCCCGGAGCGGCGCGCACGAGCGGCGCCAGCAGTGGATCGCCAGCAAGGTGCTCGGCCGGTGCTGTGGGATCGGCGTCGAGGTCGAGTAGGCGCCGGCAGCGCTGCACCGCCGCGGTCAAGTCGCGCAGATCGGCGAGGCGTAGGCGACACTCGATCTGGCGACCCACCGGCGCGAGCGCAACGATGCCGTACCCGTGCGGTAGATAGAGCGTGCGCCGGTAGCACTCATCCACGACCTCCTCCACGCCGGGCACCGCGCGGGCGCCGAGGAAGCCAAGCAGCCGCGGCCAGTCGAGCGGCTCGCGGTAGGTGAGGCGCACGGTTAGCGGGACGATCTCGGCGCGTACTGGCCCACCGTCGGCGGGGAGGGGTTGGGATAGGCTCCGCCGGGGCTCCGCCGGGAGGGATGGCGCAGCGTGGGCCCCTCGCGCCGTGCGGGAACCGTTCGCCGGAGCTTTGCGGCGCAGCTCGGTGGGCGTGCGCCCATAAACGGAGCGGATCGTGTCATTGAACTGGCGCACGCTCGCAAACCCCGCTGCGTGGGCGACGTTGATCAGACGCAGCGAGGTCGTCTCGATCAGGATGCGCGCCGTCTGTGCGCGCTGGGCGCGCGCCAGCGCGAGCGGGCCGGCGCCGAGCTCCGCCGTGAGCTGGCGCGTGAGCTGGCGCTCGCTGTAAGCCAGCCGCCGCGCGAGGCCGCTAACGCCCTCACGGTCCACCGCCCCGTCGGCGATCAACCCCATCGCCCGCGCCGCGATGTCGCCGCGGCGATTCCACTCGGGCGAGCCGGGCGCGGCGTGCGGCAGGCAGCGCAGACAGGCGCGAAAGCCGGCGCTCTGGGCCGCCGCGGCGGTGGGGTAGAAGCGCACGTTGCGGCGCTTGGGCACGATCGCCGGGCAGCTCGGACGACAATAGACACCGGTGGAGGTCACCGCCACAAAGAAGCATCCGTCGAAGCGGCGGTCGCGACTGCCGAGCACGCGATAGCGCGCGTCGAAGTCCTCCGGGCTCACATCACGGGTCGTCTGCTCGGTTGGCATAGCCGCAGTATGAACGGGAGGCTTAGCGGTTTTCAGACACCCACTTATACCTGTCCGATTTCCGCCAGACCCCAGCCAGGGCAGGTGTCAAAGTGATCTCATGCACTACACAACAATCGATAGCCCAGTGGGAGACCTGCTCGCCAGTGCCAATCCAGCTGGGCAGATCACGGGCCTCCACTTCCTCGACGGCCACCGCCCGGCTGCGCCACACGCGAGCTGGGTACGGGACGAGCACGCGCTCGCGCCGCTGTGCCGTCAACTGGCGGAGTACTTTGCCGGCGAGCGGCGCGACTTTGAGCTCGAGTTGGCTCCCAGCGGCACGCCGTTCCAGCTCAGCGTGTGGCGTGAGCTGTGCGCGATCCCCTACGGCGAGACGGCCTCTTACGGCGAGATCGCCAACGCCGTCGGACAGCCGGGCGCAGCGCGCGCGGTGGGGGGCGCCAACAACCGCAACCCGATCGCGATCGTGATCCCCTGCCACCGCGTGATCGGCGCCAACGGCACGCTCACGGGCTACGGCGGGGGCCTACCGCGCAAGCAGCGCCTACTCGCGTTGGAGACCGGCGTTCAGGTGCTGGCCTAGCCCTCAAAGACGCAAGCGCTCGACCCTCGAGGACAAGCCAAACCACTCGCCTCGGGCGGTAGGCATATATTCCCGACGATGCCCCGTCACCTGATCTCGATCGACCAGGTAGATGGCGCCCAGGCCCGCGAGATCTTTGCGGCCGCCGACGATATGGCGGCTGCGCTGCGGATTCCCACGCGCCTCTCCAGCCTCACCGGCAGAGTGGTGGCGTTGCTGTTCTTCGAGCCCTCCTCTCGCACGATCCTCAGCTTCAGCGCCGCCGCCGCGCGGCTGGGTGCCGCCGTGATCTCCCACCGCGGCATGGAGGCCTCCTCGCTCTCGAAGGGCGAGTCGATCGAGGACACGGTGCGCGTGGTGGGCAGCTACGCCGATTTGATCGTCCTGCGCCACGAGGCCGCCGGTGTCGCCCAGCGCGCGGCCGATGTCAGTCCAGTGCCATTGATCAACGGCGGCGATGGCCCCAACGAGCACCCCACACAGGCACTGATCGACATGTACACGATCGAGCGCGAGCTCGGCCGGTTGCACTCGCTGCGCGTGGGGATGGGCTTCGATCCCCGCCACTCGCGCTCGATCCACTCGCTCTGCCGCGGTCTCGCCCACTATCCCGACAACGACGTGTTGCTGGTCGGTCCCGAGGAGCTGTGGCTGGGCGAGGACGATCTGCGCGACCTACGCGAACGGGGGCTGCGCGTGCAGCAGAGCAGCGACATGGAACAACTGCTGGCGCGCGAGGTCGTCTACGTCAACCGCTTCCAGGTCGAGCGGATCGAGGATGCCGAGCTGGCGGTGGCCTACCGCGAGCGCTACTGCATCGTCGCCGAAGACGTGCGCAGCTCGGAGATCAAGCTGCTGCTCGACCCGCTCCCGCGCATCCACGAGATCGCCACAGAGGTGGACGACCTGCCCGAGGCGCTCTACTTCAAGCAGGCCGCCAACGGCGTCCCGATCCGCATGGCGCTGCTGTCGATGCTGGCGTAGGCGGTTCAAGTTCCTCCGCAGCCCACTGAGGATCCGGAGGCCACTGGGGATCTGGCTCCGATGGGCGGGGATCGTCCAGCTAACCGTCGATGATGGCGTCGGTCACGGCGTCGATGCCGGCGAGCCTCGCGGCCAACTCGTCGGCCAACCCGTAGCGCGCGGCAAGGGCGGAGGGCGCCGTGTAGCTGACCTTCGTCTGGTCCCCGTCGGACCAGATCAGCACCTTGAGCGGCAGGTCCAGTGCCGCCAGCGGCGCCGCGACCATGACCGGTGTTCCCGCCTGCGGGCTCACGAACATGACGACTTTGGTCTCCCGCAGGTCCAGTCCGACGTTGCGGGCCTGCGCGCGGTGATCGATCACGGCGAACACCTTCATCCCCTTCGCCGCCACCACCGCCGAAAGGCGAGCCACCGTCTCTGCGACCGAGGACGAGCTCACCTTCGTGACCACTTCACCCTGCGCAATCATGCTGGTCACAGTCATAGCATCAACCCCGTCGCGCGGGCATGTGTCGCGGATGGCGGGGGACGACGATCAGAAACGCACCCGCGAGCGCGAGCACGGCAAGCACGGCGAGACCCACGACCAGCGCTTGGCGGCTGTGGCCGGTGGCTCGCCGCGCGGTATGTGCCAATGAGGCGACGGCGCGCGGCGGGGCTGACGTTGGCCCGGCGGCGCGCAGCGCGTACTCGATGCGCCCGACGCCGCTTCCGCCCGCGAGTACGACCCACGCGGCCAGCGCGCGGCCGCTCGCCGGATCTACCGCGATCGCCGGCGGCCCGTTGGGGCCGGGCGCGGCGACGAGTTCGGGTGCGGCGAAAGAGACTTCGCCGCGTCCTGCGTAGTGGCCGCGCGCCGCGCTGATGGCCCACCGCCGGGGATTAAGCCCCGCCCACCCCGCCCGCCTCGCCAGAACTAGTCGCCCCACCCGCCCCGACCGTCCGCCGTCGGTCGAGCTCGGGGCCGTACGCCACACGGCAAACGCTTCCGCGTCGGGCCCCGCGGCGATGTCCGCCAGCACCGCGTCGGTCGCGGGTGAGCGATTGGCCCCTGTCTGGCCCCCGCTGGGAGCGCGATTGGAGCCCGTTTGTCCACCGATCGCGCGCGTACGGGCCGTGCCGGCCTGCCCGCCAGGCGACCGGCCGCCCGAGATCACCACCGGCGCCCACGCGCCGCGGCGCAGTGACACCGGCGAGGCGCGCACGACATAACGGCCGGCGTCGACGCCCGTCCAGGCGATCATCACCGCCTCGCTGGAGAGCCGCAGCAGGCGCAGCGAGCCGGCCGGGGGGACAAAGCCGCCGAGGTCGCGGAAGCGTTCGAGCGCCTTCGGCGCGCCGAAGGCGAGCCCGCTGCCGGAGATGCTCAGCTCGATCGTCGTGACGGGCGCGCCACCGGGGGCCACCGACTGGCTGCGCCACGCCACGATCGCGTGGCCGTCGTCGCTGACCAGCGCCCGCAGTTCCGAGTCGGGCGATCCGGCCGGGAGACTTCCCAGCCGCCGCATCGGTGTGAGCGCGCCCGCGGGGGAGAGCTCGCGGGCGTAGACGATGCCGCCGCTGGCCCACACGAGCAAGACTTCGGCGCGGTAGTCCATCGTCGCGGCCACCGCTTCGACTGGGTTGGCGCCGACGGGCACGAGGTGCGCGCGCGCCGGCGACTCACTGTAGTGGCGCTGCACGCGCACCGCGATCGCCCACCCCGCCCGCGTTCGCGTGGGGGAGGCGATTACCACGTCGCCGAGGTAGGCGCTGGACGCCACCGCCGGCGTCGCCGGCCCGCCCAGCGGCTGTGCCGCGCCGAACGCGCCCACCATCCTGCCCTCCGCGAGCGCGCCGGTATCAGCGCCCGTGCTCCTGACGGTCGCGGCCTGCTTAGCCACTGTGCCCCCACCAGCCACCGCCGGCGTTGCCCTCGTGCCTCCTCCGACCGCCAGCGTTGCCCCGGTGCCCCCTCCGGCAGCCGCCGTGCTCTGTGCGGGGCCGGCCGCTACGACCTGTCCGGTGGCCACACCGGCGGCAGTCGCGACTTCAACGAGTCCTCCGGCATCGGCGGCGAGCGCGCGGCCCCCACCGGGGAGGTCGTCGGCCGCAAGCGTCGCGCCGAACGCTTCCCCGGTCGTGTCCGCCGCTTTCCCCGCCGCGGTACCCGAAGTGCCCGCGGCGCACCCACGGGGAGCGGTCCACAGCAGCGCCCCTGGCCCGCTGCGCGTGGTCGGGTCGGCGCTCGGGAACACAACCGACGGAGCCACCGCGGCGGGAAGCGCCGCCGAGCAGCCCGCGGGGCGCGCGGGCGCAGACCAGCGGGCGACCGCGGTGGACGCCGCGCACAGAGGAACGAGCAGCGCGGCGATCAGCGCCGCGCGGGCGCCACGGGATTGCGCATGTAAAAACCGGACCGGCATCCGGTAATCGTAGGGGCCGGGGCGACCGGTCTGGCCGCCTGCGCCCAAGCTATGTCCCGCCCAACGATCCCGCGCCATCCCGGGTGGCCGTCTTGGCCCGCCGCTCGCTCTTATGCGCCGCTCGCCGCCTTCGCCGCTTCGCGGGCGCGGCGGTACTCGTTGACCACGATCTCGGTGAGCTCCTCCACGGAGGTCTCCACGGTCGGCTTGTCGAGCGCGATCGCGCCGTCCTGGATCAGGCTCACGCGGTCGCACGCTTCGAACACGTGCACGTAGTTGTGCAGGATCATGATGACCGAGACCTTGCCGTCCGTCTTTAGGCGCGCGACCAGGTCGAGGATCTGCGCGCCCTCTTTGGCGCCCATCGCCGCCAGCGGCTCGTCGAGCAAGATGATGTCCGCGTCGGAGTTGACCGTGCGCGCGACCGCGATCGCCTGGCGCTGCCCTCCCGACAGCCGCGCCACGGCCACGTCGATCCGCGGGATGTTGATACCGATCTCATCCAGCGCGGCGCGAGCTTCGCGCTTCATCTCGCGGTTGGCCAGGAACGGGATCGGACGGTGCACCTTCTCGCGGCGCAGCGCCAGGTTGTGGTAGACCGACAGTTCGTCGATCAGCGCGAGGTCCTGGTAGACCGTGTCGATGCCTTTCGCGCGCGCGTCGTCGACGCTTTTGGGCCGATAGGGCTCTCCGTGCAGGTACATCTGCCCCGTGTCCTGCTTCTGAAAGCCGCAGATGATCTTGATCAGCGTCGACTTGCCGGCGCCGTTGTCGCCGAGCAACCCCAGCACCTCACCCTTGCGCAGGTGCAGGTTGACGTCGCGCAGAGCCGTCACCGGCCCGAAGCGCTTGGCGATGTGCTCCACGCGCAGCACGTCATCCGCAGCCGAGACCGGCCCGACGATCGTCTCCGCTCCTACGGGCTGGTCAGCCACTGCGGGAACCCCTGCGCACGCGCTGCACGTACACGTTGACGGTCATCGCCAGGATGATCGCCAGGCCCAGGTAGAAGAGCTGGTAGTCGGCGTTGACGCCCTTGAGGATCAGCCCGTTGTTGAGTACCCCCAGGAACAGGGCGCCGATCAGCGCGCCCACGACGGTCCCCGACCCGCCGGCGAGCAGTGTGCCGCCGATCACCGCCGCCGAGATCCCCTTGAACAGGATTTCGTTGGCGCCGGCGACGTCCGGCTGCAGCGATGAGGCCCGCACGGCCTCGAGGATTCCCGCGAAGCCGCCGGCGGCGGCGCAGAGGATGAAGTTGCGGACGATCACCAGGCGCACCCGCACGCCGGCCTCGGAGGCGGCCAGCTTGTTCGAGCCAACGGCCACCGTGTACAGGCCCCAGCGAGTGAACGTCAGCACGATCTGCCCCACGATCACGATCGCGAGCGCCCAGAACAGCTCCGAGTAGGTGCCCGCGCCGAGGACTTTCGCGAACGTGGAGACGTGGTTGACCGTTTCGGTGAGCACGATGTGCGCCCCGTTGATCACGTGGTGGACGCTGACGGTGGTGCTCGTCACTTTTGCGCCCGGCAGTTCGACCGGCACGCCGTGGGAGACGATCAGCGTCAGCCCCTCGATCGTGAACAGCATCCCGAGCGTGGTGACGAACGAGCTGATGCCGACGATCGCTGTGAAGAAGCCGTTGACCAAGCCGATCACCATGCAGCCGGCCAGCGCGATCAGCACGCTCGGCACGTACGGGATCCCGGCCACCGCCAGCTTGTAGTAGAGCAGCGGCGCGAACAGGTAGGTGGCCCCGATCGACAGGTCGATCTCGCCGAGGATCATCACGAACACCTCGCCCGCGCCGAGGATCGCGAACGGGGCGAAGAACGGCAGCAGCGTCTTGAAACTGGAGCTGGTGAGGAAGGTGCTGGTCGTCAGCGCGAAGTAGATCGCCGTCAGCAGCGTGACGACGATGATGCTGCCCTCGCGCAGGGAGAGCATGCGCTCCAGCAGTACCTGTTTGGAGGGCAGGGAGACCCGGCGCGAGGGCTCCCCGCCCAGTTGGGGAGCGGGCGGGCGCGGCACCCCGGGAGGGTCCGGCGCCGAAGCCTGTGCCGAACCCCGATCGTGTGAGCCGCTGTCCACGGCCGTTTACTCCCCTAAGCTGCGGTACCCGCTGGGATCGGGACCACCTTCGGTTCGGAGGAGGTGCCCTCGAAGCGGCTCTTGGAGTTGACGTAGGGAGTGACGGTTTCCTTGTCGATGAATTTCAGGCCCGTGTCGACTTCCGCCGGACCCGTCAGGGACCCGGAGACCTGCCACAGGAACAGTTGCAAGGCCGGCAGGAACCCCTGCAGGTAGGGTTGCTGATCGATCGTGAATTCGATGAAGCCTTCGTGCAGCAGTTTCTGGGTTTTTTCGGTCAAATCGAAGCCTCCGGCGTGGACGCCTTTGGAGGTGAGCCCGAGCTTCTGCATCACACCGGCGAGTTCCGCGGTGTCGCCACCGTCGACGGCGTACATCCCCTTCGTGGTGGGATGGCTGGTCCAGTAGGCTTCGATCGCCGATTTCTCGCCCGATTCCAGCGAGCCGGTAACGATCGTGGTCACTTTGATCGGCGCGCCCGAGTCTTTGATCGCTTTTTCCGCTCCTTCAAGGCGCGGCTGCAGGTTGGCCGAGCCCGCATTGGCGGTGAAGATGACCACGTCGCCTTCTTTGACCGCTGCGACGATCCGCTTGCCCATCAGTTCGCCGGCCAGTTTCAGGTCCTGGCCGATGTAAGCCAGGCGTTTGTTGGGGGGCGAGGGGGCGTCGGCGTTGTAGGCGACGACCGGGATGCCCGCCTTCAGCGCGTTTTCGATCGGCACGTTGAACGCGGTCTTGCTGATCAGCGACACCGCGATCCCCTTGGCGCCGGATGACACGGCGGTGTTGATGGCGTTGACCATCTGGTTGATGTTTTCGCTTTCGGAGCCCGTCCACTCGTAGCTGGAGCCGAGCAGTTTGCACGCGTCGGCGATCCCGTACTGGGTGGGCGTGAAGAACGAGTTCGTGGTCACGTGGTTGACGAACACAAATTTGTATTCGGGGTGGGAGCCGAAGATCGAGGCGGAGTTGCCGCCCGAAGAAGACGCGCTGGAGCCGCACGCCTCCAGCAGCGCGCTCACCGAGCCGACCGCCGCGCCGGTCAGCGCGGTGCGGCGCAGGAACGAGCGCCGGTCGAATCCCGGAGCCCGCTCGGTGGAAACAGATCCCAGCTGCCTCTCGGAGTGCTCCAGGCGCTCCACCGTGTCGAGCACCAGATCGCTGTCGGACATCTCATCCTCCTCCTTGTCTTGCGGGACTGGGCAGCGGATAAGGCTCCCAACCTTTAGTTTTCCCGCTTGAGTCATCTGCTACACGCTCAATTCAACGCGTGGGAGGGTGAGAGCACCTCGCCCGCCGAGGATGTCTGTCTGCCCGAAAATGAGGACCGTCTGACCGGATGAGTCGGCCAGCAGATGAGCCGTTGACCGCTGAGCTACCCGGGCGCGCCGGAGGTAAGGACCGCCATCGTCATCGTGAAAGCCACCAAGACCGCGGTCACGGCGATCACCGCGCGCTGCCCCAGCAGGCCGCCAGGGAAGTCTGGTTTGCGCAGGCCGAGGCCGAGTGAGACCACAACCGCCCACACGACCAGCAGGCCGCCCGCGATATAGAAGGGCGTTCGGCTCTTCTCGGCGAGAATCGGCGCAAGCTGCATAACCGCAGTGTGCATCGAGGCGAGCCTAACGCATCGCGAAGCATCATGGAAGGGGTGACAAGCTTTCATGGAAGGGCGCGGGCAAGCTTCGCTGACTGAGAGATTGCCTGGCGGGTCTACGCGCGGGTATGCTCTCCCGCGAGATGCCCGACGCGGTGCGAACACCCGAGGAGCGCTTGGAGGGCCTGCCGGACTTCCCCTTCCAGGCGCACTACCGCGAGGTGGAGGGGCTGCGCCTCGCGCACCTCGACGAGGGCGAGGGCCCGCCAGTGATCTTCATGCACGGCGAGCCCACATGGTCTTTCCTGTGGCGCAAGGTGATCCCACCCGTGCGCGATGCCGGCTTTCGCTGCATCGCCCCCGACCACGCCGGGTTCGGGCGCTCGGACAAGCCGACCGACATCGGCTGGTACTCATACGACCGTCACGTCGCGCTGGGGGCGGCGCTGCTGGAGGAACTGGACGTGCGCAACGCGACGATGGTCGTGCACGACTGGGGCGGGCCGATCGGGCTGCGCCTCGCCGTCGAGCACGCCGAGCGGATCGACCGCCTCGTGATCACCGACAGCGGCATCTTCACCGGCAACCAGCGGATGTCCGACGCGTGGCTGGCGTTCCGTGACTTCACCGCGCGCACCGAGGACCTGCCGGTGGGCATGTTGGTGAGGGGCGCCTGCAAGAACGACCCGGGCGAGGAGGTGATCGCCGCCTACGAGGCGCCCTACCCGAACGCCGCCTCGAAGGCCGGCGCGCGCGCCTTCCCCGCGCTGATCCCGTTCGCGCCCGACGCCCCCGGCGCGGCGGAGGGTCGGCGCACGCTGCACGCGCTGCGCGAGGACACCCGCCCGACGCTGATCCTGTGGGGCGACTCCGACCCCGTGCTGCCAATGTCGGTAGCCGAGAGCTTCGCCGGCGCGATCGGCGAGCCGCCCCCGCGCGCGATCGAGGACGCGGGGCACTTCCTGCAGGAGGACAAAGGCCCCGAGATCGGCGCGATCGTCGCCGAGTGGCTCACCGCGTAGGACCCGGCCCCGCCGTCGGCCCCGGCCTGAAAACCCGGCCCCCGGGAGCCGCCGGGGAGTGGCTCACTCAGTGAGCTGCGGCTGCTCGGGCGACGCAGCAAGCGCCGGCTCGGAGCGCGCGGCGCGCAGCTCGTACTCGCGGCGCGCCTCGACGTCGGCGTCGGCGATCACGCGGTCGACCTTCGTCAGATGGCCGATGCCCTCCGCGACCGAGCGCGGCAGCAATGTGCCGAGCTGGTAGGTGCGCTTGGTGGACTTCGGCACCCACACTTCCACGGTGCCGTAGTGCAGCGCCTCGACAATCGCGTCGGCCACTTCGGAGGGCTCGACGTTGCTGAAGCCGCGCGCCTGCCCCAGACCGCCGCCGAGTTCGGTGTTGACGATGTAGGGCATCACATAGCTCAGGTCGATGTGGGCACCCATCAGCCGCAGCTCGGCGCGCACGGCCTCGCTGAGGCCGACGACGGCATGCTTGGCCGCGCAGTAGGTGGCGATGCCGGCGGTGCCGAACTTGCCCGCCTGCGAGGCGACGTTGACGATATGCCCGCGATCGCGAGGAATCATCCGCGCAAGCGCCAGCTTCATCCCAAAGATCACCCCATGGACGTTGATGTCGATCGTCCGCCGTGCGGAGAGATCGTCCTCGTCGAGGAAGCGCCCAACGGGCATGATCCCGGCGTTGTTGACCAGCACGTCGAGCGGCCCCAGCTGCTCTTCGGAGGCATCGAGGAAACTGGTGAACGAGTCGCGGTCAGTGACGTCCAGCGGCAATGCCACCGTGCGCGGGCCGAGCTCCGCGGCGGTCTGCTGCGCCGCGGCAAGATCGACGTCGCCGATCGCCACCCGCATCCCGGCCGCCAGAAACGCCTGCGCCGTGGCGCGACCAATGCCCCGTGCAGCACCGGTGATCGCCGCGTTCTGGCCAGCGATGAGGCGGGGTTGCTTCGCCATGACCCAAAATGTATCAGCGCACCTTTTAGATGAGCAGCGGGTTTCAACTGGCGGACGACCTGCCGGGAAGGAGGATTGGGAACCCACCACCCCGGCGGGGCGCCATAGAGGAGAGGGGCACACATTGCTCGGGCGATCCACGGCGTCGCCCGAGCGTGTGCATCGCTACCCTGAGGCAATGCCGCACTTCATGTTCGAGGGGCAGCGGATCGCCTACACGGAATACCTCCCCGAGCCACCCGGATCGTCGGCCGTAACGCCGATCAAAAGCTCCGCCCGCACCCGTGCCGCGCGCGCCGCCGAGCTGGCGCAGGTGCAATCGCGGACATTGATCCTCGTGCATGGGCTGCTGCTCGCCCAGACGATGCACACGCCGCTTGCGCGCGCACTCGCTGAGCGTGGCAACCGCGTCATCACCGTCGACCTGTTGGGCCACGGAGAGTCTGAGCGCCCACGCGACATGTGGCGCTACTCGATGCGTTTCTTCGCCGACCAGCTCGTCGCGCTGATGGACCACCTGGAGCTGGAGCGAGCGGTCGTGATGGGCACCTCGCTGGGCGCCAACGCGGCGCTGGAGGTCGCCCTGGAGTCGCCTCAGCGTCTGCAAGGGATGGTGATCGAGATGCCGGTGCTCGACAACGCGCTGCTCGCGAGCGCACTCACGTTCACGCCGATCCTGGTGGCGTTGACGTTTGGAGAGCCCGTGATGAAGCTTGTGGGGCGCGCCGCGCGCGCGGTTCCGCGCCGACTGCTACCTCATTACGGCAACGTGCTGCTCGACACAGTCCGCCAGGAACCGGGCCCGGGCGCGGCGGTATTGCAGGGCCTGTTCTTCGGACGTGTCGCCCCACATCGCAATGAGCGGCGCACGTTCCAGACACCGGCGCTGGTGATCGGCCACCGGCGCGATCCTGTACACCCCTTCTCCGACGCGGGCATGCTCGCCGAGGAGCTACCCAACGCGCGTCTGCTGGAAGCCGATTCGCTGGTGGAGCTGCGCCTGAGTCCCGAGCGGCTGACGGGGGAGATCGCGGGTTTTCTCGACGAGGTGTGGGGCGGGCGCAAAGCCGCTAAGAAGAAGCGGGCGGGTACAGCGCCACTTCGCTGAGCGCCACATGGCCGGGCGCGGTGAGGGTGCCTTGCGCCGAAGCGGGTGCCTTCACCAGCCACACGACCAGCCAGCGGAACACCTTGCCTTCAGTGCGGAGTTTCAGGTGCGTAACCGTCTTCTTCAGGGTGTGCGAGCCGCTGAGCTGCACCCACCCTGGTTCGGTGATCGAGCTGGGCGCCTTGGCGCTATTTGCGCCGTAGATCTGGACTGTCATCCCGCGGGTAGGGGTGCGCAGTTCGAGCTTGCCGAGCTTCGTCGGTTCGCGCAAATCGATCAACAGTCCCTCCGCCAGATTGGGGAAGGAGTGAGGCTGCACCTGCGCCGCCCACGCCGTTGAGGGTTCCCCGTCGATCGCCAGCGCAGGATCCCCAAAGCCGGCTTCGGGGTAGTTGTAGGGGTTGTAGGTGGTGGCGGCGTCGGTGTCCAGCAGCAGCGGTGTGGGCTGTTCGCTTTTGCCCGAGCCCGATTCGGTCGTGGAGGTGTTGGTTTCGGTGGTTTTGGTATTGGCGGGCGTCGTCTTCGAGCCGCTGCCTGAGCCATTGGATTCGCTGGAGGAGCCGCTGGATCCTTCGCCGGAATTGGATTCCCCACTCGTTTTGGGGGTGGGCGTCGGCGCCGTGACCTTTGGTGGTTTGGTGGTGGACGACGGTGGAAACAACAGGTTGGAGCCTTTGCCGGAACCATGCGTTTTGCTCGTCGCGCCGCCCGTGCCGGGCGTCGTCGCGGGCGGCACCGCCGTGGTTGGCGCGGTGGCGGTGGGCGCGGTGGCGGACGTGGTGGCTGGCGTCAGCGCCACCGAGTTGGCGGGGGAGGTGGCGGTGTGTTCTTTGAAGGCCGCCGCCACTGCCACCGCAGCACCGGCGGCGAGCAGCGCGGCAGTGAGCGCCAGCACCGTCAGCGGCCGCCAGCTGACATGCTCACCCAGGCTGCCGGGCTCACAGCCGCCACAGTTCAGACACCACTGTTGGCCCTCCTGCAACGGCTTGCCGCAGTGCGGGCATTCAGGCTCTCGCGAGGCGCTCACTTCACGCCGATTCTATCCGCAGCCCATTAACGCGGCGCCGGTGGGCCGCCGGGGACGATCTCGCGGCCGGTGGGCTGCAGCCGCTCGTCGAGCTCGAGCTGCCAGTAGTAGCGCGTGAACGTGCCGCCCTCGTGGAACTCCCCGACGTGCGGGTCGACCCTCTCGCCCGCCGCCAGCCGAACGATCAGCTCCGGGTAGGTGCGGCCCGGCAGGGCGGCGTATGCGGGCGCGGGGAAGGCGCCACCAAAACGGGTGTTGACATCGGTTATCCCAAGCCCCACCTCGGGATCGCGGAACGCCTGGATCGTGGCCGGGCCTCGCACCTGCAGCGCCTCCATCGTGCGCCGCCCCAGCTCAATCAGCTCGATGTCGCGGATCGCCGCGCCCTTGATCGACTCACCCCCACGCGACTCCAGCATCGTGCGCGGGATCGCGTTGAGACAGCGCCCCTCCAGGTCGCCGAGGCAGTCAATCGAGAACTCGGGTCCGCCCATTGCGCGCTGCACCATCACTGGCTCGCCCGCATAGCCGGGCCGGCCTCCGGCGACGTAGCGCACGAAGAAATCCTTCTCCTCGTGGTCGCGCGCGAGGTGGATCGAGCGAGCCCCCGAGCCACGCCGCGGCTTGACCATTACCGGATAGGAGTCGGGCTCTTCCCCGGGCAGCACGGTCGGCGGCGAGGGCAGGCCCAAGCGGACAAGCAGCAGGTGGGTCTCGTACTTGTCGTAGGTCGCACGCGCCACCTCGGGTGAGGGCGTCAGCGCAGGCAGGAGACCATCGGCGCCGGCCCGCGCCAGCACCTCGATGTCGAGGTCCGTCAGCGGGATCACCGCTCCAACCCCATGGCGCTCGCACAGCTCTCGCAGCGCCGGCACGTAGCTGGGGTCGGCAATCGGCGGTGGCGCCGCACGCACGTGCGCCGCATACTGCGCCGGCGCCAACGGGTTGGGATCAGCGGCGATCGTCCTCGTCAGCTGCGCAAAGCAGGCGACGATGTCGTAGCGCTTGCCGACGCCCGTCAGCAGGATCGCGGGGCGCTCAGCCATTCTCCCAGCCCCCCGTCTCGCCCTTGTATAGACCCGACCCACCAAGCACGATCGCGAGTGTGCGCCACAGGATGCGCACGTCCAACGCCAGCGAGCGGTGTTCGATGTAGTGGAGGTCGAGCTCGATCCGCTCACTCCACGGCAGCGAGGCACGGCCGTTGACCTGCGCCCAGCCGGTGATTCCCGGCCTGATCGCCAGCCGCCCTCGCTGGCGAGGGGTGTAGCGCTCGACCTGCATCGGCACGGTCGGGCGCGGGCCGATCAGTGACATCTCGCCGCGCAGCACGTTCAGCAAGTTGGGCAGCTCATCCAGCGAGGTGCGGCGCAGAAAGGCCCCCACGCGGGTGATCCGCGAGTCGTTCTCATCGACCGCCAGGCCAGCGCCGATGCTCTCTGCGCCGTCCACCATCGTGCGTAGCTTCAGCACGTCGAACGGCCGCCCGTCGCGCCCGACGCGCCGTTGGCGGTAGAGCGGGTGCCCACGCGACTCCACGCAAATCGCCACCATCGCCACCGCGAGCACCGGGGCACTCAGCACGAGCAGGACTGCAGACACCGCAATATCCACAGCGCGGCGGATCATAATCTCGCCCCCTGACGTTGGCAGGAGATCATCGCGCAGTCCCCTGCGGCGAGGACTCGGGTGGGCGCGCACCCGGCAACGAGGATCCCGCCGGACGCGTGCCCTCCGCCGCCTCCCAGGTCGCCGCCGTGCCGTGGCGCAGCCAGTCCCACAAGCCCAACGCGAGCGCCGCGGTGGTGAGCACGTAGTAGCGCGCCACCAGCAGCGCGCGGACGTGCACCAACCCACCGAGCCCGGCGGCCGCCAGCGGCAGCAGCTGCGCGGCGAGCGCGGCAACGTAGAGCGCACGCGGCGTGGTCGCGGCGGCTACGAGCGCGATGTTCGTAGCCAGCGCCAGCGCGTGCAGGAATGGGGTCGCGTAGCGCAACACGCGGTGGGAAAAGATCATCAGCGCATACCGCGGCGGGTAGCCGCGGGGGGAAAGCATCCCGCCGCGCAGCACGATCGGCCAAGTGTGACTCATCATCCGCCGCTTGCGCGCCAGCTCGCCCTCGATCGAGGGCACCATCGGCTCGCTCGCACGCGCCTGCGGCACGTACACCGCGCGCCAACCACGCTTGACCATGTTGAACGGGAACGAGAGGTCGTGGCCCATGATCGGATCGACCACTAGGTAGGACTCGCGGCGGGTCGCGTAGATCGCGCCGTTGCCGGCGGTGATCGAGCACAGCTGCGACTCCATGCCTCGCACCGCCATCTCATAGCGCCAATACAGACCCTCTTGGTTGGTGGATCCGGGTTGGTGGGGGTCTTGGAAGAAGCGCACCTGCCCACAGGCATATCCCACGCGCCGCCGGGCTGCCCTACCCGCCTCCGCTTCGGGCCGCCCTGTAAACACACCAACAAGCGTTCTCAGCGCGCCTGGCTCCCATAGTGCATTGGCGTCGGAGAACGCCAGCAGCTCGCCCCGCGAACGCTCCACCGCGGCATCCTGCGCGCGTACCTTGCCGCCGCGTGGCAACTCCAGCACGAGGTCCGCTCCTGCCGTGCGTGCGCGCTCCGCGGTCTCATCCGTGCAGCCATCGCACGCGACAACGACCTCCAGCAGCTCGCGCGGGTAGTCGAGCGCGAGCGCATTTGCGATCTTCGCCGCGATCGAGGACTCCTCGTTGTGCGCGGCAACGATCAGTGAGACGGCGGGCAGCGCGTCGGATCGCTCGGAACCCGGGGAGGGCGCCGCTCCGAGCAGACGCACCAATAGCGCCAGGGCGGCGGCGTAGCCGATCTGTGTCCACACGACCAGCGCAGCGCAAGTCCAGAAAACGATCGCGAGCGCGGCGATCATCGGTGGGGGGTGCCTGCTTGCTTGCGCCCGACGACGGCGCTAGCCTTGTGATTGGCCAAAACGCTGATCGCATTGGTCAGCCTCTTTAGGGGAAGTCCCTGGTGGCCGCCGGGACCGTCTGGACTGCGACCACCGGGGCACCCCGCTACCTCGCTGCAATTGACCATTTGGCTAACTGTACGGTCGGCTTGGGATGATGGTTTAGGAGGACGCTGCCAGAGAGCGGTACAGGCCGAGTGTCTGGCGGGCGACAACGTCCCATGAGTATGGACCGACTACGGCGGCGCGGGCCCGCTCAGCCATCGCGGAGAGGGCGCGCGGGTCGGAGAGCAGTTCGCGCAGCGCGTCGCGCAGGGCGGTCGGGTCTCCCGCCGCAACCGTGCGCGCAGCACCGGTCGCGGCGATCTCCGGGAAGCCGCCGACATCGCTGAGCAGCAGCGGCTTACCAAACGCAAGCGCGGTGAACAGCACGCCCGACTGGTCGGCCTCCAAATAGGGGAGAACCACCAGGTTGGCGCGCTCGAAGTACGCGGGCAGCTCAGCGTCCGGGATGAAGTGGGGTACGAGGCGGACTCCCCGTGGCGTGTTCGCCAGTAGCGACGTGACATCCATCCGGGGCATACCGGCGATCCATAGCTCTGCATCGTCGATGCGAGGCCAGGTCCGGCGTCTGTCCTCGCCTTCGCCCTGCCCGTTGCCTTCAACCCCTCGCCAGGCCTCGAGCAGCACGTCGAGGCCCTTATACGGGCGCAGCAAGCCGAAGAACAGCACCACCGGCCCGTCTGTGTGGAACGGAGGTGGCCCGGCGGGCAACTCGGCCAGGTATGTGAACGCGCCGTGCGGAATCACATGGACGCGGCTGGGATCTACGCCGAGCTCCAAGAGCCGGCCGCGTCCGTGCTCGGAGTGCACCACGACCGCATCAAAGCGCTCATACAGCCGCCGCTGAGCGGCCAGCTGGCCGGGCCGTGGCTCGCGGGGCAGCACGTCATGGGCGGTCAGCACGAGCTTTGGGCGCGCCCCCCCCGCGCTCGGTTCTCTGCGTGGGAGCAGATGCACGTCGAGCGGCTGCACGGTCAGCCACTGGAAATGCACGACGTCGGCTGTACGCGCGGCGCGGCGGTAGCGCAGCATGTCCGGCACGTGCTCTACCAGCTTCAGCGCTTGGTTCGCGCGCGAGCGCCGGCCCACCGCCGACCCGCGGTGAGCGAGACGGTAAAAGAGCTCGTTTCGCTTGTAGCCTTGGGTGGTCGGTGTCTCCCCGTAGGCGAAGCGGCTCGTGAACAGCTCCACCTCGGCGCCCGCCGCCGCCAGCGCTTGGCATAGCGCATGGTCGTAGGGCGGGGTGTAAGCGGAGGGGTCGACGACGTGGACGCGCATCGCGGGAGACAATAGGCCGGTGAGCGACGAGATCGAGCTGAGCTTCTGCGTAGTCAACACCTCCCAGCGCGAGCTCTTGCTGCATGGCCTGGACGCGATCGCGCGCGAGCAAGCCGCGCTGCCGTTTGTGACCGAGGCGCTGGTGCTCGACAACGGCTCACGCGACGGCTCGGTCGAGGCGGCGCGGGCCCACCCGGCGGTGGACGACGTGATCGCGCTCGGCGAGCGGCGCGGCAAGGCGCTGAACGACTCGGAGCTGATGCGGCGCGCGCGGGGGAAGTACGCGTTGCTGCTGAACGAGGACTCCGAGCTGCTGTCCGGCGCCACGCTCGGGCTATGGCAGGCGCTGAAGGCACACCCGGGCGCCGCCTGCGCGGGGGCGCAGCTGCTGCGACCCGACGGCAGCGAGCAGCCGTGCGCCTGGCGTTTTCCGACGGTCGCGACGGCGGTCGTCGGCGCCGTGTTCGCGCACCGCCTGTACACGGTGCAGAGCAGGGGCTCGCGGACGCGCGAGGTCGACTGGTGCCAGTCCTCGGCGCTGCTTGTCAGGCTGCGCGCCGCGAAGCAGGTCGATTACCTAGACCCCGCCTTCTTCGTCTACTCCGACGAGGTCGACTTCGCGCGACGGCTGCGCGACGCCGGCTGGCGCAGCCTGTACGTGCCGGGGGCGCGCGCGATCCACCACGAGCAACTTGCGACCGCCGTCGTGCCCGAGCGGCGGATCGTTGAAATGGCACGGGGCCGCGATCTCTACATGCGCAAGCACCACTCGCCCGCCGCCGCGCGTGCGGTGCGGTGGCTGACCGCATGGGCCTATGGACTGCGCGCGATCGCGGCACTCGCGCTGCCCGCACACTCCGCGGCGCGGTATCGGCACCACGTCAGCGCCGCGCTGTGGCCCGAACGCGGCGAGGGACTGCGCGAGGGCGCCGCCGAATACAACCTCGCCGGCGCAGGAGCCACCGGCGAGCCCGTTCAGGGCGCCGAGCGCGGCCTGTAGGCAATCGCCGAGCGCACCAGTTCCCGTGCGCCGCGTAGCTCCCGCGCAGTGAAGAAACGGGTGAGGATCAGCAGTGCCGGGGCGAGCATGAACCACAACGCACGTAGTGCCAGCCCGCCGAGGCCGCTGGTGGGCAGCAGCAGCTCGCCTGAGACCGCGACAGCCGCGAAGATCGCCACCAACAGCGCCAGGCGGGCCCACTCGAAGGCGACGCGGAAGAGGGAGCGCGTCAACGCGTAGAAGACCGCGAGCATCGCCAGATAGGCGCCACACAGGGCGAGGCCGGCGCCGGCGATGCCGAGGTTCGCGCCGGAGGAGGGGACCAGCAACAGGATCAGCGCGACGTTGACAGCCAGGCCCACCGCGGCTGCCGGGAAGTTGCGGGCGGTATTGCCGGCGCGCCCGGCGAGCACCATCAGCACCGGGTAGAGGCCGTACAGTGCCCACCCAAGCGCCAGCCAGGGCAGCGCCTTATAGGCGCCGAAGTAGGCGGAGTAGGCGAGCAGGCGCACAATCCAGCGGCCCACCAGCGCGACCGCGCAGACGACCGTGCCGGTGGCGAGCACGTAGTAGGTGGTCACCAGCGCATAGAGGCGCGAGGCCTCGCGGTCGCTGCGGATCGAGTACGCGAGGGGTGGCCACGCGTACTGGAAGCCACGCACGAATAGGAACACCACCGTCGCCAGCTGCAGCGCGATCGAATAGAGGCCGGCGGCGCTCTCGGAGTAGACGCGGAACAGGTAGAGGCGGTCCACCACCTGCAGGGCGTACACGCTTGCGTCGGCGGGCACAGTGGGTGCGCCGAAGCGGAGCATCGCTCCCAGATCGTGGAAGCGAAAGCGTAGGGAGAAACGCCTCGCTCGTGCCAGGACAACCCAGAGCGCCAGGACAACCACGGCAGAGGCGCCGAAATTGCCCAGCAGTAGCCCACGCGCCTGCTGGTTGGCGAAGATAACCAGCAGTACGGTGAACATCACCGTCATCGCCACGTTGGCCATCGACGCATACAGGTAGGCGCGCGCGCGTTCGTCCACGCGCAGCTGCGCGTATGCCATTTCGAGGTTTGTGAAGGCCCACATGCCGAGGATCGCGCAATCCATCAGCGCTGAATCGCGGAAGCCCAGGATCAGCTGGCAGAGGTCGCCGGAGAACACCAGCGCCACCAGCGCGGCGGTCGTCGTCGTCCAGGCGACCGTCGCCGTCACCGTGCGCGCAATCCGCTCGCGACGCCGCTTGTCGTGGTCGGCGAAATAGAAGCGCACAAACGCCTCTCCCAACCCTACGCGCAGCAAGATGCTGGACAGCACCACAGCAACCAGCAGCGACTGGTAGGCACCGTACTCCCGCGGCGACACGTGGCTGGTGTACAGCGGCAGCAGCAACACCGCGAAGCCCTTCGCAACGATGTCGGCCGCCTGGTAGGCCGCGCCGGTCGTGGCCAGACGCTTCAGGTAGTCGCGCACGCCTTCAGCTTCTCAGCACCGCCGGCTCGACGCCCACAGTGGACCGGCGGTCGGGGTCGCGAGCTGCGGTGGCAAGCGCGACGCCAATCCCGAGTAGCAGCCACGTCTCCGGGTCCTCAAGGAAGTCGGCGTAGGTAAAGGTGTGCAGAACCAACGCGGCAAAGCACGCTGCCAGGGCGATCCTGGGCGGGGAGCGGCCGGCCCCGCGAAACAGCACCGCGAAGGCCGACACCAACAGTGCCACGTACAACGCCAGGCCGAGGATTCCCTGCTCGGCCGCGACCGTCACGGGGATCGTGTGCGAGGCGGAGGTGGCGCTGTCGCTCCTGGCGCGTTCATGGGTGCGGTACTCCTGCGCGAAGGAGCCCGGGCCAAAGCCCTGCAGAGGCCGGTCAGCGAAGAGGCGCAGGCCACCTTCGATCAGCTTCGTGCGACCACTCGTTGCGTTGCTTGCCGAGCCGCCTTTGCCGTTGAGGCCGAGATGCAGGCTGGGAGGCGCCACCAGCGCGACGACCAATGCGATTGCGCCCAGCGCGACCGTCACGTAGAGCGTGCCGCGCAGATCCCAACGGTAGGCCGCCAGTATCGCCAAACCCAGTAGCAGTGCGGCGATACTCGACTGCGAGAAGCTTGTCACCAGCCCCGCCAGCAGCCACAGCAACACCGCGCCCCCAAGCAGCACCTCGCGGCGACGCGCGCTCCACAGCACACCCGTCATCACCGCAATCATCGTCAGCGCAAGGAAGCGGCCGTAGATGTTCGGGTCGAAAAACAGCGAGTTGACCCGGAAGTAATTGCCGTACTGGTCGGCCGCGACCACCTTTGGATTCAAGAACAGCTGCTTGCGGTCGTACTCGACGAAGCCGATCCCGGCAAACACGACCGCCAGCGCGACGGCCACCGCCAGGCATTGGAGCAGCAGCTCGCGCGTCCACTGCACCTCGCGTAGCAGCGCGAACAGCAGTGCGAACGGCACGTAGAAGAAGACCATATTCTCGAGTGCTTTGGAGAAGTCCGCGGAGTAGGCCGCCTGCAGCGCGTACAGCGCCACCGCCGCCATCAGCAGCCATTCGAGGCCTCGCGGGGAGGTCATTTGCCCCCACCAGCCGCTTGGCTTGGCGTCGGTGGCTGCCCGCGCAGGCGGACGGCCCCGGACAGGATCGGCGGGACTGAGTCTGCTCGACAGCCGTGGGACGGCATACGCCAGCGCGCCGGCACCCACCACCAGGTAGAGCGGGATCAGCAGGTTTGAAGTACTTCCACCGGTCGCGATCGGCAAGCGGAAGGGCAGCGCGAATACGGCCAGCAGCGGCAATGCCCGGGGGCGCTGGTGAATGAGCAGTGCGAGCCCGCCCACCACGATCGCTCCCATGAGAATCGCCGCGACGGCCTCTGCCGGATGGTGGCGTAGGTGGGTCAGCTGCGAGGTGTGCCAGATGTCCGCCACCAGCAGCACCGGAGTGAGCGCCAACGCCCCCAGCATCGCAGCGGCCCGTACGCGTTCGGGGGTTTGGGGAGGACGCGCGAGGACCGCAAGCAAGACAAGCAGCGCGACCGCGATCACACCCAGCTTCTCGGCTACCTCGCCGAGGCCGTGCACGGTCGCGAGGATCGGAAGGGCGCTCACTGTGGGGCTTCTAATTTGAAGGTGTCGGGGGACTTCACAGTGCGATTGGCACTCAGCAATTTCACCTGCAGGCGGTATGTCCCCGGCGGCGCCAGACCGCCGCTCTCGGTCGCCCCACGCTGGCCGTTCCAGCACAATGACAGCTGTTTGTAGCGTTCCGCCGGGAGGCCATGCACAATCGTCGCCACGCTCTGTTCGGCGGAGTTGAGGATTTCAACTGTCACCGCTTCGGCCTGAGCCGGCTTGAAAGAGAGGTACTCGATCTCTTTGGTTGCGTTCACCTGCGACAACGGCACTCGTCCGCGGCACCCAGCCAGAGGTGAGTGGGTCGGACGGAAGGCTTCGTCGGCCTCAAAGCTCTGCACCGCCGTCGGCGTGTGCTTGAGCCGCTGCGTCAGCACGAACGCAACGAAGCACGCCACCACCAACACGGCGAACACCACCCGCGCCAGCCTCTGCGCCTCGCTCGACTCGCCACGCGTAACCCTTCCCGCGGAGCCCCCTTGGGGGGCGGAGCCTATCCCACTCAATCCTTCCCACCCAAAGCAAAGCGCTCCACCGTGTCCGAGCGCAAACCCAGCCGTAGCGTCTCCAGCGAGAGCACGTCGCTCGGGGCGATGTTGCCGAGGCTGCATTCGCTGCCGAAGAACTCCAGCAGCCACACCTGTTGCTCCTTGCGGGGCGCCTCGAAGATCATCCGCCGCGGGTCGATCGCGTGGGCGATCTCGTCGATCAATCCACTGCGCACCTCGCCGTCGGCGCGGTAGATACCGGCCGTGCCCGACTCGCGTGCCTCGGCGATCACCTTCCACGCACCGGCCTGCAGGTCGCGTTCGATCTGCTCCACCCAGATGTAGGGCGCCATGATGAAATCGGCGTCCTTGCTGCCAACCTCGGCGAGCACGGTGAAGCCAGCGGCGACGAGCGTACGAATCAAATGCGTCTTGACCTCCGGGTCGAGCGCGATCGTGCCGTCGGAGACCTCGACGTGACGCAGCCCCAGCTCGCGTAGCCAGGCAATCAGCCCCTCGACGCGCCCTTGGCGCACCGTCAGCTCAGTGAGCGTGCCACCGAGCACCACCGGGATGTCGTGCGCGGCGTAGCGCTCCAGCTTGGGCTTCAGATTGGCGCTCACCAGCGCCGTGCCCCAGCCGAGCTTGACGATGTCCACGTACTGGCCGGCGACTTCGAGCAGGCCGTCCACCTCCGCGACCGACAGACCGCGGTCGAGCACGTGTGTAAGGCCCCCCTCGCGCGGCTTCACCGTGCGAGCGGGGATCTCCAGAAAGCTCACCCCGCGCCGCCGCCGGCTTCCGCTTCGCCGCTGCCTGGGGCTCCGCTCTGAGTGGCGCTTGCGCCCTGGGCTTCGCCACCGTCCGCTCCCACTTCACCAGCGGCCGTCCCGGTCGCGGTGCCTACCAGCGAGGCCTTGTCGGCGCCCGCGATCACCACCACGCTCGCACCTTCCACCAGCGGCCCGATCGCTTCTTCCAACGGCGTCACTTCGCTGATGCCAAGTGTCTGGGCCACGTGCTGGGCTTCGGCGCGATGGCCGCTCGCGTACTCCACAACCGAGGTCGAGCGGGCGCTCGGGGGGTTGGCGCTCAACGGGGTCGCCTGCGAATAGCCACTCTGCTGAAGATTGGCCGCCAGCTTGTGTGCGAGACCGGTCGCTTCGGTGGCGTTCAACACTGCCACCTTCGTTTCTCCTGGGCTCGCCGGCGTCGCCGCGGCGTGCCCGTGGTGAGTGGTGCCGCCATGTGTGGACGCGCTCGAGCGCACCGTGCCGCCGGTGTGCGAGCTGGGGCTGCCGCCACCCGACAGCAACACCACCGCCAGCACAATCACGACAACCGCCACCCCGGCGAGGATCAGCACCATCGCTTTCCGCGATGAGGGCTCATCTTCGACCAAGAACTTGGGTGCCGGTCGCCCGCCCAGTCCCGCCGCTCCCCCTCCGCCTACCGACGGCCTGGCGGCGAGCGGCGCCGGAGGTCGCGGGGGCAACGGGCGCGATGGAGCGCCAGCGCGTGGAGCCGCCCCAACCCTGGCGGGAGCCGGCGGTACCGGCGCACGGGGGGCGGAGGGGCGAGGAGGCTCCACGACACGCGACGCCATCGCGGTCGACGCCGCCGCGGCGGCCACCGTCGCCGGCGCCAGTGCGCTCGGGGCTGCGGCCGCGAGCGCGGGCTCCGCTACCTCCGGCTGCGGCTCATCGAGGATCTGCCGCTGCTCCTGTGCGGCAACCGGCTCGGTCTCCACAGCACCGGGCTCGGGCTCCGCGGGGACTGGCTCGGTCGCGGCCGCCACCGGCTCAGGGGAAGCAGCTGGCGGCTCGTCTGGCGTCGCGTCTGGTTTGGGCTCCGCGTCCTTGAGCTCCGCGTCCGCCGGCTTGGACTCCTCCGCGGGCGCGAGCTGCCCTGCCTGCGCGGCACCGGCAACGGTCTGCGCGGTGGGCACAAACGCCGGTTGGCCGGGCACTGGCGCCGGGAGCGGCGTCGCCGCCGGCGACGGCACCCCGCCGGGCTGTGTCGACGGCGGGGTCTGCCCAGGGACCGTGGCGGTGGGTTGGCCGGCAACCGGGCGCGCGATCACCGGCGTCGTGCGGGGAACCGGCTGGGCCGGCCGTTGGGCACGTAGCGCCGCCTCGGCGCTCACACGCTGCTCTAGCTCGGCGGCGCGCTCAGGGGCGCGGCCAGCCCACTCGCGCAGACGTTTGAGCTCGCGTGCCTGGGAGAACACCAGCAGCGAAAGGATTGCGATCCCCGCCAGCGCCGCAAAGGCGGCGAGGGCCCCAACCTCGAGCAGTTTGTTGGAGAGCGACAGCGCCGGTAGCAGTGCGGTCATGCGTCGCCAGAGTGTATGAGGGGCACAGGCGCCGCGGCTGCGGTTGCCGGCATCGGCTCCTCCGGCGGGATCGGCAGATCCCGGACCTGGGAGGTCAGGTCGGCGACCTTCGCGGCCAGCCCGGCGGCGTCGCCTTCCAACACCAGCAGGTTGATCTCCGCGAACACCTCCTCCACGACCTCCGGTGCAAGTGGCTCGCGCTCGGCGCGCATGATCTTCTCGGTGGCGGTGGGCAGGCGTCGCTCGTAGTCGTTGAACAACTCCTCGTGCAGCTTCTCCCCGGGCCGGCGCCCGACCTCCTCAATCTCGATATCGCGGTCGGGGTCGAGGCCGGAAAGCTCGATCATCGCCCGCGCGAGGTCGATGATCCGCACCGGCTCACCCATGTCAAGCACCAGCACCTCGGCGGTGGGCGATCCGCCCGTGCGCTCGCCAAGCAGTTCGTCCCCCGGCGACGCTACGTGCCTTCGGCGCCCTCCATCGCCGGCGCCGTTGTGGACACGCCCCGCGGCCTGAGGTCCAAGCGAGCCGGCGCGGATGATCAGTTGCACCGCCTCGGGGATCGTCATGAAGTAGCGCGTCATCCGTCTATCGGTAACGGTGACCGGGCCACCCCGCGCGATCTGGCGACGGAAGATCGGTACCACACTGCCGGAGGAGCCCAGCACATTGCCGAAGCGCACCGCCTTATATACGGTGCCCTCCCAGCGCGCGGCGGCACCCTCCAGCGCCAGCTCGGCGAGCGCCTTGGAGGCGCCCATCACGGTGGCGGGAGCAACCGCCTTGTCGGTGGAGACGAGCACAAAGCGCTCCACCTCCAGTTCGCCACAGACATGCGCCATCACGCGCGTCGCGATCGCGTTGTTGCGCACCGCCTCCACCGGGTTGGCCTCCATCAGCCCCACATGCTTGTAAGCGGCCGCGTGGAACACGACGCTCGGGCGGTGCTCGCTCAGCACCTCGCGCATCCGCTCCTCCTCCTTGCAGTCGCCCAGCACCGCCGCCAGCACAGCGGGCGCCACGTGGCGCTCCTCCAACAGCTCGCGCTCGATCGCGAACAGGTTGTCCTCGGCGTGGTCGAGCAGCACGATTCGCCGTGGGCCGACGTGCGCAATCTGGCGGCACAGCTCCGCGCCGATCGAGCCGCCCGCGCCGGTCACCAGCACCACCGCCTCGCGCGCCAGGTAAGCACCGACGCGGTCGAGCTCCATCACCACCGGCTCGCGACCGAGCACGTCCTCGACGCGCACCTCGCGCACCTGCCGCGCAAAGGTGTCGGACCCTCGCCCAGCCGCTCGCCCGCCTGCCCTTGCGCCCGCAGCCGTCCAACCTTCCCCGGCCCCACGGGCGCCCGGCTGCGCGGGGTTGCCATCCCGCAGCAACTCGAACACGGTCGGCAGCGTACGCACGGGGATCGAGCGGGCCCGGCACTCGCGCACGATGCGCGCACGCGTGGAACCGGGGGCGGAGGGGATTGCGATGATCACTTCGTCGGGCTCCGCCTCCTCAAGAATGCGCGGCAGATCCGTGCTCGTGTCGCCGCGCACCCGAACGCCATCGATCCGCATACCTCGCTTACGCGGATCGTCGTCGAGAAAGCCCACAGGGGTCAGCCCCAGCTCACGGTTGCGCGCGATCTCGCGCAGCACCAGCAGCCCACCGTCGCCGGCGCCGACGATCAGCACGCCGCGCTCGCCCTCGCGCACCCCGCGGAAGGCGCCCTGCAGACGGCGTTCGTGGATCGCGCGAGCCAGCACCCGCACACCCACCAGCGCCGTCAACGCCAGCAGCCCAAACAGCGCAATCACCCCGAGCGGCAGGTCCACCGAGGTGGCACCCGCCGGCCGGCCCGAATGGTAGGGGCCGTAGGGAATCTGGACCGGCCGCGCCACCGCCACGCCCACGACCGCGAGCAGCACGATCGCGACAACCCCGCGTAGGATCGCCTCGTAGTCGCGCTGTGAGGCATAGCTCCAGCTGCGTAGGTACACCCGCGCCAGCACCAGCACCAGCACGCCGCCCAGCACCACCCACCAGATCGTCCGTTCCAGCAGCAGCGAATAGCGGTGCGTCAGGCCCTCGTCGAAGCGCAGCTGAAAAGCGAGGTAGTACGCGAGCGCGACCAGCAACCCATCCACGGCGATCTGCGGCAGCATGTGCCGGTGGAAGGGGATGGGTGCCCACCCACCCGCCGAGCGGAGACGTTCGGCGCATTGCCTTGGATTGTAGGGCTGGAGCCGTGGCGGGGTGACCAGGCGAGAGAATCGCGGTCGGCTCATCGGAAGAGCGTCAGCTCCGAGATCGCCGCGGTTTCGCTGCCGGCGGGCAGGCGGGTGATCCACAGCAGGTAGTAGCGCAGGCGCGCACCCTGGGTGTCGAGCCGGATCGTGCTCTGTGATTGCTCGATCTTCTGCGGTGGGGCGAGCTGCACCCAGCCCCGTTCGGTGAGGCTCTGAGACGCTTCATAAGGGAGCGCGGAGTCGAACGTGTTAGCGGCATACACCGCCGCGGTGAAACCGGGCGTGGGGGTCTGCACCTCCAGGGCACGGGCGCGTAGTCCCGGCGCCGCGTCGAGGTAGATGCCGGTGCCCGGCTTATGACCGAACGTGTCTTCGCGATAGTGCTCGGTACTCCAGACGGTGGTGGGATCGCCGTCCACCACGTTGGACACCTGCGTTTCATGTTCCGGTTCGTTGCCATAAGGGTTGTAGTCGTGCGCTGAGCTCTGCTGCAGTTGCACTGGCGTGAGGCCCGGTTTGGCGTCCGCGTCGGGGGGGACGCCGCTGTGGGTATTGCCGGCGAGCAGCACCAACACCAGCGCCACCACACCACCGAGGAGTGCCAGCGAACCCAGCCAGCGAGCCGGGTGGCGCATCCGCCACGGCAGCCGCCGGCGCGCCGGCGCGGGCAACGTGCGCAGCACGGTTGTCACCTCACCGGTCGTCTGCCCCGCGCGCGCCACCTCGATCGCCAGTACCTCCTCGAGGTCGGCGAGCAGCGCTGGCATGTCGGGATAGCGGTGGGCGAGATCCTTGGCGGTGGCACGGTCTACGACTGCCGCGGTGGCGGCCGACACCTCCGGCCGGCGGTACTGCACGTCGGGGATCTCCTCGCGCACATGGCGCATCGCCACAGCAACCGGTGTCTCGCCGGTGAACGGGATCGTGCCGGTCAGCATCTCGTACAGCACCACCCCGAGCGAGTAGATGTCCGACTGGACGGTCACCTTGTGGCCGAGCGCCTGCTCCGGTGAGACGTAGTCGGTCGTGCCCAGCACGCGTCCATCCATCGTTAACCCCTCCTCGGTGAGCGTGCGGGCAATTCCGAAGTCAGTGATCTTGGCGGTTTGATTTGACTCCCCCCCACCCAACAGCACGTTTTGGGGCTTCACGTCACGGTGCACGATCTGATGCTCATGCGCAGCCCCCAGCGCCCGTGCAATCTCGATCGCATAGGCGATCGCCTTGGTGATCTCCAGCGGCCCGGCGCGGCGAATCAATGCCTTCAGCGTCTCCCCGTCCACGTACTCGAAGACGATGTACGGCGTTGCGCCTATTGATTGGGTCCCGGCCTGCCCCTCCACCGACCCCTGGGGCTCCTCGCCGGCGTCGATCACCGTGACGATGTGCGGGTGGCTGAGTTGCGCCACCGCCCGCGCCTCCCGCCGAAAGCGCTCCAGCTGGTCGGAGTCCGAAGCGATCTCGCGGTGCATCAACTTGATCGCCACCGGACGTTCCAGCACCGTGTCGAAGGCGCGGTAAACGGTCGACATCCCCCCCTTGCCAATCTCCTCGTCGAGGCGGTAGCGCCCGCTGAGGGCGGTGCCGAGGAGAGCTTGCGACATGGTCTTTATTACAGCGCGATCAGCACAATCCCTGTCAATGCCGCGGCCACGCCGATGGCCTGCAGCCGCGACAGCCGCTCTCCCAGCAGGATCATCCCAAGGCCAACGGTGAAAATCGGGAAGAGCGAGCCCAGCACCGACACCAGCGAGAGCTGGCCGTGGGCGGCGGCCGTCGTGTACATGATCGTCCCCACCACCAGCAGCAGGCCGGGGATCGCAAACAGCGCGCTGGCACGAGCAAATTTGATCGCCCGCAACTCACGGCCAGCCCACACAGCCATCAACGCCACTAGCGCCAGCCGTGCATCGAGCAGCGCCCACGCGCGCCCATGCGCCGACGCCTTTGGCAGCGCAGTCAGAAAGACCCCAAAGGCGACCGCCGAAGCAGCCGCCCACAGCGCTCCCGCACGCGGGTCGGGGTAGCGCGCGGGATGGTGAGCGGCACTGCGCCGCGCGACCAGCACAGCGCCGCCCATCGCCAACACCAACCCCACCGCCTGCACCAGCTTCAGCGAGTCGCCGGTGGCAAGGCCCCAGGCGACCGGGATTACCGCCCCCGAAGCGCCGATCGGCGCCACCACCGAAAGCGGCCCCAGCTCCGCTGCCTTATAGAAGCCGATCAACCCACCTGCGTTCCCCGCACCCGCGAGCAACGCCAGCCACATATCGGGCGTCGGCAGCGCCCGTCCCCCATCGAGTGCGAGGTACAGCACACACGCCGCCAGCGCCGCAATCTGCGAAAGCATCAGCACCGACACCAGCGCGTGCCTGCGCACCAACTGTGGGCCGAGAAAGTTCGAGACGCCGTAGCAAAGCGACGCGCCGAGCGCCAGGGTGAGGGCGAGCATCGAGTGAGTGTGGCAGCCGGGGGTTGCCCTCTAGCGGAGGGCTGCCAACGGAGGACCGCCAACGGCGGTTACCAGCGGCGGGCGCCGGATTGGTGCACACGTCGCCGGCAACCACAGCTACGCTCCTAGTGTGCGCCCCGTGCCCACAGCGCCCGTCGCCGCGGCTTCGCTGATTGTCGGCTACGCGGTCGTCGTCGCCACCGGCTCGCGGCCACTGGGCGGCGTCGCCCTGGCGATCGGGGGCCTTTGGTGTATCCACGCATGGGCACGACGCCACGGTGTACGGATGGCGGCAAGACTCGGCTGCGTGGGCCTCGGCGCGTTCATCGCCTCTCACCTGCTCGCGCTTGCGATCGGTGCTTGGCCGTCGGTACTGGTCGTTGCGGCCACGATGGGCGCCGTGGTGTGGATGCGCGCAGACATGCACACCGACACGCAGGCCAGCCCAGCCCGGTAAACCGCAAACGGCCACAGCGGCCGCCCACGCGCGGCGGGCCCGATCAGCGGCGCGCAGGCCAGCGTCGAGAGGAACGCGGCGGCGGCGCCCGCGGCGAGCGGGGGCGCCGCGCCTGCGGGCAAGCCGCGCTGGGCGAGGCGGCGAGCCTTGAGCGCCGCGGCGCCCGCGAGCACCGGCAGACCTACGCGCCAGGAGAGGGCGTGGGCATCCTCGCGAGCAAAGTGCCGTGCGCGTGCCGCGGTGAGCACGGAGCCGTTACGCGAGACGCCAGGGAGCAGCGCGAGCGCCTGGGCGAGGCCGAGGGCGAGGCCGTCGCTGGGACCGCATTGCGCGAGCACGCGCGTAGTTGGGCGGGCGTCGGCCCATGCCATCGCGGCGGCGCCCAGCGCGAGACCCGCGGCTAGCGAGCCGGTGCTAGCCGGACGTCGCTCGAGGCGTTGCTCCAACAGGTACCCGACGAGCGCCGGCGGGGCGACGGCAAGCACCGCCGTGGTCAGGGTGCGACCATCGAGCTCAGCCAGTGTCCGTGCCAACTCGCCGCGAAAGGAAATCAGCAGCGCGGCGGCGGCGCCCGCGTGCAACGCAACCTCCAGCGAGTTGCGCAACTCCGCGTCGAGCTGGGCCTGCGGCCAGCCCGCGAGACGCGGAATCGTCGCGATGTGCGCCGAGGAGGAAATAGGCAGCACCTCTGTCGGTCCCTGCACCAGGCCAAGGGCCACCGCGTGGCGCAGAGGGAGCCATAGCGGCATCCGGCAAGCTCGGCTGCTCAGCCCACGTCCGCGGGAGCCGATTCACCGGCGGGTGGGGGGTCGGCCTCCTCGCCGACGGCATCCACAGTGGTGCTCGAGCCCGCACGGCGTCGGCGGCTTACATAGACGATGCCGACCACCACCAGCGCAACGATCACATAGTCCACGTACTCAAAGCCCTTGCGCACGCTCGTCCAATCGCCACCGAGCGCGTGGCCGGCGAACGCTAGTGCCAGGACCCAGGGAACCGAGCCGATCACGGTCAGCACCGTGAAGCGCGGTAGCGGCATCTTGGCGACACCAGCCGGCAGCGAGACAAAGGCGCGCACCAGCGGGATTACCCGGCCGAAGAGGACCGTCATCTCCCCGTAGCGCGCAAACCAGCGGTCGGCTCGGTCGATCTGAGCAGGGCCCATGTGCACCAGGTGGCCGTGGCGTTCCATCAGCTCCAGGCGACCGCCACGGCCGAGGGCGTAAGCGACCCACGAGCCCACGAGCGTGCCCAGCAGGCCGACCAGCACGATGCCGGCCATCGTCAGATGGTGGTGGGCACCCGAGCTGCCCGGGTCGGCGACGGCAAAGCCCGCGAACAGCATCACCACCTCCGAGGGGATCGGGATGCAAGCCGAACCGAGCGCCATCAGCAGGAACACCGCCGGCAGCCCGCCGTCGCGAACCAGATGCCAGGTGGTGGTGACGACCGATTCGGTGACCGAGGCGAGGACAAGCATGGGCGCGTCAACGATACCTGGAGGGTGGAGGTGGCGGTACGGTCTCCAAATGCGCGTCTGGATCGACCTCACCAACAGCCCGCACGTCTTGGTTATGCGGCCCGTGATCGCGGCGCTGGAGCGCGACGGCCATGAGGTGCGGGTAACGGCGCGTGACTTCGCGCAGACGCTGGGGCTGCTGCGCCGCTTTGCGATCCCGCACACCGCGATCGGCCACCACCGCGGCGAGCGGCTGGCCGCCAAGGCCAGCGGTTTGGCATCGCGCTCGGGGGCACTCGTACGGTGGGCGCACACCGAGGGGCGCTTTGATGTGGCGCTCGGCCACGGCTCCAACGACGTGAGCGTCGCCGCCGCGATCCTGCGCATTCCCAGCTCGACGATGTTCGACTACGAGTGGGCAACCGTGCAGCATCAGATCAACTGCCGTCTCGCGCGCGCGGTGGTCGTGCCCGCGATGATCCCGCCCGAGCGCCTCGATCGCTACGGCGCGCGTGGCAAGGTGCGCGCCTATGAGGGGCTGAAGGAGGAGTACTACCTCGCCGATTTTGAGCCCGACCGGACGATTCTCACCGAGCTGGGCTTGGACCCCGGGCGGTCGATCGTCGTGGTGCGAACGCCCCCGGAGGTCTCGCTGTACCACCGCTTCGAGAACGATCTCTTCACCGCAGTGCTGGTGCGTCTGCGCGAGGCCGCGGCTGGCGGCCAGGGGGTGCAGTCGGTCGTATTGCCCCGCACGGCGGCGCAGCACGCCGAGCTGCGCGACATCGACGGCTTCATCGTGCCCGAGCAAGCGATCGACGCGCAATCGCTGATCGCTCACGCCGATCTCGTGATCTCCGCGGGTGGCACGATGAACCGCGAGGCCGTCGCGCTGGGCGTCCCGGTCTACACCACCTTTGAGGGCCGCCTTGGGGCGGTCGACGAGCGTCTGATCGCCGAAGGCCGGCTGCGCAAACTACGCGACCCCGCCCAAATCGATTTCGACAAGAGACGCCCCACCACGGCCCAAGCTCGTATGCGGCGCGACCCGCGCGCGCTTGTCGAGCTGCTGCTCTCGCCGCTCAGAGCAACCTAATACTGGTAGGCGCGCCTTGCCTCCCAGCGCTCGATCGCGAGCCGGCAGAGGCGGTCGACGAGCTCGGGGTAGGGGATCCCCGAAGCCTCGACCAGCTTGGCGTATACGCTCGTCGGCGTGAAGCCGGGCATCGTGTTGAGCTCGTTCACCAACACCAGCTCACCGTCCACAAAGAAATCGACTCGCGCCAGCCCTTCGCAGCCGGTGTCGGCGAAAACCTTCAATGCCAACTCACGTACCCGAGCACGTGCGGTGGCGGAGATGCGAGCGGGCACCACCAACTGCATCCCGCCCTGGTCGTACTTGGCGGCGCTGTCGTACCACTCGCCCCCAAACACGATCTCGCCCGGCTCTGAGGCCAGCGCCGTCGCCCCTTCCCATCGCCAGAAGCCGCTATCCGAGGCCAGCGACGCGGAGCGAGTGGGTCCCTCGTCAGCAGCGAGCCCGAGCACGGAGCGAGTGGGTGCCTGGTCCGCGGCGAGCCCGAGCACCGCGCACTCGACCTCGATCCCGCTCGCCATCGCCTCGACGATCGCGCGCGGGTCGTGCGCAAAGGCCTGCTCCAAAGCCTCTTCCAGCAGCCGCGCGTCGACTACCTTCACGATCCCAACCGAGGAGCCCAGGTGGGCTGGCTTGACGAACACCGGCAGCCCGAGCGAGTCGAGCTCTACGAGCACCGCCGCTGGGTTACGGCGCCAGCGCTCGACCGACACTCCGGCGTACTGCACCTGGGGCGTGCCCGCGGCAGACATCAGCTCTTTGAAAAGCACCTTGTTCATACAGATCGCCGATGCTGCGACGCCGGCACCGACATAGGCGACGTCAAGCGACTCCAGCAGCCCCTGGACGGTGCCGTCCTCCCCGAAGGGACCGTGCAGCACGGGGAACACCACATCAGCATCGAGCAGCCGCGCGCCAGGACACAGAGCAAGCTGTTCCTGCTCGTGGTGCCAGACGCCATCGCGGTCGATCTCGACCCAGCGAACGTCGTGCCCGGCCGTTTCCAGGCCCTCGCGCACGGCGCGGGCAGAGGCCAGCGAGACATCGTGCTCAGAGGAGCGTCCCCCTGCCAGTAGTGCGACGGTGAGGGTCACCGGATCTTGTCCGACTCGCCGACGGGCGAGGTAATCGCAGGGGTCATTGAGGCGTGCCCGCGACCGGGGCGCCGGCAGGCGGAGTCGAGGATGTGGAAGGCGTGGTGTTGGGCGGGGGCGTAGTGGTGGTGGTTGTGGTGCCTGTCGTGGTCGGCGCCAGCACGCCCACGGTCAGCTTAATCGTCGCTCCGTTCTTGGCTTTGGTGCCACCGGCGGGATTCTGTTGGAGCACCAGCCCGACTTCGGCTTCACTTGTGACAGAGCGCGTGCCGGACTTCACCGTGAAGCCCGCCCCGATCAGTTCGCCTTCGGCGCGTTCCTGCTTTTTCCCGACGACGCGCGGCACCGCGACTTCGGGCGAGGTCTTCGCCACTACCAGGCTGACGGCTTCATCGCTGCGCACAGAGCTGCCGGCGGCGGGCGACTGCGAGAGCACGGTGCCCGCGGCCTGACCCGCTTCTTCGCGCTTGGTGACAGTCCCTGCGTGCAAGCCCGCGGCGCGCAGCGAGGCGCGCGCTTCGGCTTCGCTTTGGCCAACCACTTCGGGCACGGTCACCTGCATCGGCCCGCTGGAGACGAGCACCGTCACGGGACTGCCCGTCAGCAGCGGCACGCCCTGCGAGGGTTCGGTGGAGATCACCTTGCCGCTCGCTACCGACGCGCTGGAGCGGCTCTGCACGTTGGGCTTAAACCCGGCGTGTTTAAGCTTGCTCACGGCCTGGGCGCTTGAGAGATTTCTCACGTCTGGCACGCCTACGCTGGCGGGGCCGGTCGAGACGACGACGCTGACGTGCGCGTTCCGCGCCACAACGCCGCCGGCGGCGGGTTTCGTTGAGATCACGGCGCCGGTGGCGAAGGTGGGGCTGGGCGCCGGCGAGGTGACCGGCACGAGCCCGGCGGCTTTGAGCTTGCCCTCCGCGAGCGATTCCGAGAGACCAACCACGTTGGGGACAGTCACCTGATGTTTGGTGGCAGGCGACAGCAGCAAGAGCGCCGCCGCGACGGCGGCGAGCGCAAGCAGCACAACGCCCGCAATCCACCAGCGGCGGCGGTGCGACGCCTGCTCGGGGTCCTCCTGCTCGGGGACCTCCCCCGCGCGCGGCAGCAGCAGCGCCGCCGTGGCAGGCGCCACCGGACCGTTGCCGGCCAGAGGCCAGTGTCTCCCGGCTTCGGTAGCGCTCATCGACCCCTCGCCTGCGCGCGGCAGCTGTCGGCGTACGTGTTCAAGCGCGGCGATGAACTCATCGGCGTCGGCGAAACGCCCCGCGGGATCCTTGGCGAGCGCCCGCAGCACAACCGCATCTAGCTCTGGCGGAATCGCCGCGCGCGCGGGTGCGTCGTCGCCACCGGCGACCGGCGCGGCGGGGCTCGCTACGGCGCTGGGGGGAAGTGGGGCGGCGGAGACCTGCTTGAGCGCAATCGTCACAGCGGTCTCGCCGTCGAACGGCACCGTGCCGGTGAGCAGCTCGTAGAGGACGATCCCTACGGCATAGATGTCGGAGGCCGCGCTCACAGCGTGGCCCTGCGCCTGCTCGGGGGAGAGGTACTGGGCAGTGCCCATGATCGAGCCGGTGAGCGTCATGTCCGAGGCGCCGGCGCGGGCGATTCCGAAGTCGGTGACCTTCGCACGGCCCTCCTCGTCGAGGATCACGTTATGGGGCTTGAGGTCGCGGTGGATCACCCCGCGGCGGTGCGCAAAGCGCGCGGCCTGCAGGATCTGAATGACGATGTCGATCGCCGTAGCGGGGTCAAGCGGCGCCTGCTCGCGCACCACCGCCTTCAGCGAACGACCGGGGAGATACTCCATTGCGATGTAGTAGGTGCCATCCCACTCGCCGCGGTCGAAGATCGCCACTACGTTGGGGTGAGAGAGGCCCGCGGCGCTGGAAGCCTCGCGGCGGAAGCGCTCCACGAACTCCTGGTCTTCGGCGAAGCGATGCTGGAGCAACTTGACTGCGACCTGACGCCCCAGCAACTGGTCGCGCGCAAGGTAAACGTCGGCCATCCCGCCGGTGCCGATCCGCGAGAGCACCTCGTAGCGCCCGTCGATGACGGTGCCGGGCTCAATCATGGAGCAGCACTTCCATCACTCGCCGAGCGATCGGCAGCGCATAGGTGGCGCCATATCCCGGCACGCCCTCGACGGTCACGGCGATCGCTACCCGGGGATTGGCGGCGGGAGCGAAGGCGATAAACCAGACGTTGTTGAGCGTATTGCCGATCTCCGTTTCCGCCGTGCCCGTCTTGCCGGCGACCTGCACCCCGGGGATTCGTGCGTTTTCGCCGGTGCCTTCGTTGACGACCGCTTCCATCATCGAGGTGACAGCCGCGGCCGTGGAGGGCTTCATCACGACCGACTGCACGCGGGGGGCGATACGTTCGACGGTACGCCCTTCGGGATCGACAATCCGGCCGGTCAGGTGCGGCACCATCAGCCTGCCGTGGTTGGCGACGGCTGCCGCCACCTCCGCCATCTGCAGCGCGGTCACCCGCAGTTTGTCCTGGCCGATGCCCATGCGTCCGACATCCACCAGCGGGCTGGTGGGAGAGAGCAGCCGTTCGCCGCCGGGCACGTACTCGCCGCTGGCGGACATTTCGTCGGCGGGGTAGTCCAGCTGTGGCTTGGCGTCGAAGCCGAAACGACGCATGTAACGGGCGAGCGTCGGCTTGCCCACCTGTTCGGCGACTTGTGCCCACACCGTGTTGACCGATTTGGCGAGCGCCTGCGTGAGCGTGAGCTGTCCAAAGCTTTCGTTCTGGTCGTTGCTCAGCGGCAGGCCCGAAACGATGATGCCGTTGCGGCCGCTAAGCGTCGAGGAGGGCGTGAAGCGTCCGGTGTCGATCGCGGCGGTGGCCGTGACCACCTTGAAAGTCGATCCCGGCGCATACCCGTACTGCACCGCGCGGTTGACAAGCGGCGCTTCGCCGTCGGTTTTGAGCTTTGCGGCTGTCGCGGCGGAGCGCAGTGCGTTGGGGTTGTAGCTGGGGGTGGAGGCCATCACCCGCACCGCGCCGGTGCTCGGTTCGAGTGCCACGACGGCGCCCTGGTGTGCGCCGAGCGCCGCGAGTGCCGCCCGCTGGGCGGGCGGGTCGAGTGTGGTGATCACTTCATCGCCCTTTTCCGGACGACCTTGAAACTGATCGAGGATCGACTGCAGTTCGCTTTGGCTTTGATCGCTGAGCACGCCGTTGCGGTACCGCTCGAGGCCGGCGCGCTGGACGCCGAGGGGATAGGAGTAGCCGATCGCCTGGGCGAACTCTTCGCCGGTCGGATAGGTGCGTTCGTAGGTTCCTTTGCGTGTGCGCACGCTGCGCGCGAGAACCGTGCCGTCGCGGGCGAGGATCGCACCGCGACGGATGCGCTGCTGCTCGAGTAGCGAACGTTCATTGAGCGCGTTTTCGCGTAGTGAGGAGGCATCGAAGACCGTCCAGCGCGAGGTGAAGGCGACGAGCAGCGCGAACAACACCAGCACCAGCATGTAGAGGCGCAGGATGGGCCGGTTCATTCGCTCAGCTCTTCAAGTTCGGCGCTGTGCACCAGCGAGCCGGCTTCTTTTTCGGAGCGCCACTTATGGTCGAGTAGGGCGCCGCGGCGAGAGGGGCTGAGTGTGGCGGCGCTGACGCCTGAGACGTAGTAGCTGCTGTAAAGATTGATCCCGGCGGGTAGCTGGTAGGGAAGGCCCCGGTACATCGTCACCAGGCCGCGCGCGTTGGTACCGACGAAGTACACGCTCTGCACCGCCACGTACGCTCCGGCCGCGAGCACTCCGAGCACGGCGAACACGATCAGCCCTGGCAGCAGACGCCGCCGGCGGCGTCTAGGCACCCCGTTCCCGTTCGCGAAGGGAGGGTCGGGCCCGGGAAGGCGGGGGCGACGAGCAACCACGGGCGGCACCTGCAGAACGGCGGCTGTGAGATCGGCACCAGTGGTGGGGCTCCGCCCCGCTCGCTCCCGAGTTGCGGCGGCGGGGACCACCGCCGGAGCGGGCATCCCGACGATCGTGGCGTGCTGGTCATCCCCGGTGGCACTCGCAGGCGCCGGGCCTGCGTTTACCTCCTCCAAACGGAGCAGGATCACGGTGATGTTGTCGCGCCCGCCGGCACGGTTGGCTTCCGCGATCAGCGCCTCGCCGATGTCGCGCAAGCGCGCACCGGCGTGCCGGCGTAGAAGCTCGGCAAGCCTTGCCTCCGGGATCATCGAGGTAAGGCCGTCGCTGCACAACAGGTAAAGATCTCCAGCCCGGGCGCGGAACGAACGGGTATCCACCTCAACGGTCTCCTCGGGCCCGAGCGCGCGCGTGATGATCGACCGCTGGGGATGCTCCTCGGCTTCTTCGGGCGTGAGGCGACCCTCGCGGATCAGCTCATCCACCAGCGAGTGGTCGTCGGTGAGGCGCAGCAGCTCGCCCTCCCGTAGGCAGTAAGCGCGGCTGTCGCCGACGTGGGCGATCGCGACCTCCCGCTCGCCGACGTAAACAGCGGTGAGCGTGGTGCCCATGCCAGCTTGCTCGGCGTTTTCGCGCGAGAGCGTATGGATGCGCGCGTTGGCGGCAAGCGCCTGCGCAGCCAACGCCTGCTCGGGCGAGGAGCCGTCGGGGAGGCCAGCCTGGAAAGACTCCACCGCGATTTTCGACGCCACCTCGCCCGCCTGGGCGCCGCCCATACCGTCGGCGACCACATACAGCGGTGCGCGGGCCAACAGCGAATCCTCGTTGGCCCGCCGTTGCAAGCCGGTGTCGGTGCCCGCGTACTGCTCGGCCACGCGCAACATCAGCGGACGGCCCCGAGGGTGGGTTGCCGGAGGGGCACCGATCTAGCGGGCGGTCTGTGGGAAGGACGGGGCATCAGTCGGCCTCGAAGACGAATTCGCTCTCGCCGATCCGCAGATGATCGCCAGGGTGCAGTGGGCGAGGGGTGTCGAGCAGCTCCTCGTTGAGGTAGGTGCCGTTAGTGGAGCGCAGATCCTCCACCACAAGCGTGCCGGCTTGCTCGTAGATGCGCGCGTGGCGAGAGGAGGCAAAGGGATCCTCCAGACGTATCTCTGCGTGGTCGCCACGGCCGAGTACGAGATCGCCGTCGAGGTCATAGATCATTCCGGGATCGTGACCGCTGGCGCGGGCGACAACCAGACGCGGGGTGCGGCTGGCCACGTCGGAGCGCCCGAGCGCGGAAGCCGACTGCAAACCGGTCGCGTCGGGATTGCGATCTCCCCCACCCGCTCCCCATCCTCCCACAAAGGGCAGGTGCTGCGGGCCGCGCCCCCGGAGATCGCGCAGGGCGCTGCGAGCGACCCACAGCAGGAACAGATAGAGCACGGCGAGGAAGCCAAACTTGAGCGCAACCGACACCGGCTGGAGCGTATTCATCGCTGTTCAAAGACGATCTCGGTGGAGCCGAGCTCGATGCGATCGCCGAGGTGCAGCTGACGCAAGCCGTGCAGCCGCTCGCCGTTGAGGAGCACACCATTGGTGGAGTGGAGATCCTCGATCGCCCAACCCTGTGCGGAGGGACGGATGTGGGCGTGACGGCGCGAGATGCCTGCATCGTCGAGCACGATGTCGCAGTCGCGGCTGCGGCCGATCACCGCGCCATCGGGGGCGATCAGCAGGCGCCGGCCGCCGACGAGCAGCAGGCCGCGCACGCGACGCTCACCACGGGCCTGTTCGAGCGGCTCGCGCAGGCGCGAGGAGGAGCTGTAGATCATCGTCTGTCCGTGCACTTCCTCGCCGTGGGGAACGTCTGCGACGACGGGCCCCCCCTCCTCCCGTCCCCGCCACGCCACGCCACCGACGCGCTCCTCTACCTCCCCGTGAGCGTCGGCATCGTCGTGGTCATCGAGCCTCACCAAACGCGCCTGAATCCCAAACTCGCCCAGTGAGAGGGAGGAGTCGGTGTGGAAGGTGATCAGCGGGTGGGAGGCAAGCGTTAGATTCTCGCTGCGAGCGTGCTCGAGCAGATAGGCGCACAGCTCGTCGATCAGCTCCCCCTCGACGCCCTCGTAGCGAGCGCGGTCCGGCGGCGAGAGCCAAACCGCGTACTCATTGGGGGCGTACACGCGCGACACGGAGGTCGTGCGATGCTCGTCCATCTCGCGGGCGAGCTTGCGGGCGAGTTCCATCGGGCGCACCTCGGAGCGGAAGAGGCGCCCGAAGGCGCCCTCCACGAGGGAGGCGAGCGTGGTCTCGAAAGTACGCAGAGGATTCATGGCCCCGGGGGCCATGCTAGTCAGACTGGCCCGCGTAAAGCGCGCGCCACGACCGCGAGCGCGGCGCCGAGGGCCGAGCCGAGGAGGACATCGTGGGAACCAACGGGCAAGATCGAGAGGCCACGATGCAAAGATCTCGCCAGCAGTACCGTGATGGCGAGCGAGGTGGCCCACACGACGGCGGCGGTCCCGTCCAGCAGCGCGTGGCGCCCTCGCACGATCCACGGCAACAGCGCGGCCCCCAGCGCCCACAGGGCCAGGCCGAGCAGCAGACCCAGATTGAGCGAGGGAGCATGCAGGCGCGTCACCTTCGCGCCGGGCGGATTTTCCAGCAACGGTAGGGCGAGGCGCAGCCACCAGTAGCCGAGCGCCCCCAGCAACGCACGGGTGCGCCAGTGCAACGGCTGGCCCGCGAGGGCGGGGAAGGCGCATGCCAATCCGGCGAGTCCGAGCAAGGGAGCGAACGTAGCGGCCAGCCACCAGGCGCCGGGGCGCCGTACGAGCAGCACGAGCGGCAGCACCCCACACAACACGACCGGCGCGATTCCCGGGCGTCCGACGGCGACCTGCCAGATACACACGGCCAGCGCCGCCACCAGCCAGGCCAGACGTGCAGCGGTTAGCCAGCCGGCTGTGTCGGAATGACCCTCGATCGGGTGCGGCGGCGAGGCTTGCACTTCCGTCGCATTGGAAACGCGGGGCCCCCGGCGTGAGCGGCGCGAACCGTCCAAGAGACCTTGCGCAAGCGCCTCGCGTAGTTCGGGCAGCGTCCCTCTCCGGGCGGGGTCGGGGTCGAGCGCCCGATCGAGCGCCCAGCCGAGCTCCCGCGGCAGATCGCGACGCTTGCGTCGCAGCGGCGGCAGCGGCTCGCCGATACGCCGTGCGGTCGCGGCAGGGGTAGGGCCACGCACGGGATTGACGCCGCTGAGACCCTCGTAGAGGACAAGCGCGAGTGAGTACAGGTCAGCCGCGGCGGTGACCTCCTCCCCCTCGATCTGCTCAGGCGCCATGTAGGCGAGCGTCCCGAGGACATCCCCGGTGCGTGTCAGCGCTTCCTCCCCGGCAAGTAGCGCGCCGCCGAAGTCGGTGAGCTTCGCCACCGGATCGGCCGCTGCCGGCACCAGCACGTTGTGCGGCTTGATGTCGCGGTGGATCACCCCGCGCTGATGGGCGTGCAGGAGCGCGTCGCAGAGGACAGTCCCAATCTCCAGCAGCTGCTCGTCGTATAGCGCCTCGGCGGCAAGCACCGCGGCGAGCGTGTCGCCGTGCACGAGCTCGGAGATCAGGTAGAAGGTGTCCTCCTCGGCACAGGCCTCATACAGAGCCACGATCGCGGGGTGGGCGAGGCGGGCGGTGGCGAGCGCCTCGCGCGTGGCGCGCTCGCGGTTCTCGCCGGCGGGAAGCGAGATCATCTTGACGGCCACCTCGCGGCTCAGCAGCTCGTCGTGTGCACGCCACACATCCCCGAAGCCACCGCTGCCGAGACGTTCGAGCAGCAGATAGCGGCCGAGCACCGGGGCGCCTCTGCGATCCAACGGCCGCGGGCCCTGGACCGAGGTGCCGAGGCGAGCGGGCGGCGTATGCACAGGGGCGATCAGGGTGTCGTGGGAGTCCACCGACTCTTGCCCTTCGCCGAGCCGTTCACCCTCCCTGCCACAAGGCGGCAGGAGAAGCGGCGGTGAGCGAGAAGTTGCAGATGGCACCAACCGGAAGGTCGGCGGCCGGGTAGGCGGTCATACTGAGGCCTTCCTAACACCAGAAACAAAGTCTCTGCAAGGAGCTTGAGTCAGCTTGTCGTTCTTCGACGATGACGAGGGAGGCCCGCCCCGGCCGGCCGCGGCGGGATCCGTCAGACGTTCGCAGCCCCGGCCACGCCGGCCGCAGCGAGCAGCCAATTCAACCCCACACGTGGACCGCCATACGATGATGGTGCGGCGTAGGATCGCCGCGGGCGTCGGAGTGGTGCTGCTGATCGTAATCGTGCTGCTGATCAACGGCTGCCTGAAAAGCGGCAAGGAAGAAGCGTTGAAGCAATACAACCGCGAAGCGGGGGCGCTGGTGAGCGAATCCGACGAACAGGTCGCCCACCCGCTGTTCGCCGGGCTCGCGGGCGCCTCCGGCGAACCGCCGTTGAACGTGGAGCAGAAAATCAACGAACTGCGCGATGTAGCTCAGCATCAGGCCGAACAGGCCAAGCGGCTGAGCGTCCCCGGCGAAATGGGAGCGGCTCAGCACAACTTTACGTTGGTGCTCAATCTGCGCGAGGAAGCGCTCGGGAAGATCGCTCCGCTCGTGCGCCAGGCGCTAGGGGGACAGGGCAAGCAGGCAAGCACGCTGATCGCCGGGGCGATGCAAATGTTCATCGCTTCCGACGTGATCTACTCCCAGCGGGTGGCGCCGCTGATCCAGCAGGAACTGGCGGGCGACGGCATCCATGACCTGAGCACCGCGAGCAGCCAATTTTTGCCCAACCTTGGGTGGCTGGAACCGAGCACGGTTGAAGAGCGCCTCACAGGCAAATCCTCGAGCGCGGCAAAAAGCGGGCAGATCGCTCCGGGCACACACGGCTCGGCGCTGAAGGGGGTGAGCGTGGGCTCGACCACCCTCGAACCTGAATCGACCGGCACAGTCAACCATCTCAGCGGGGGATCCAAGCCGGTGTTCACCGTGATGGTCGAAGACTCGGGCAGCGACTCCGAGACGGACGTCAAGGTCGAAGTCACGGTGACCGCGGGGGGCAAGCAGTTCAAAGCCAGCCGCACCATCCCCAAAACCGAACCGGGCGTGACCACGAACGTGAGCGTCCCGGTGGAAGGGGTGCCCGTGGGCGCGGCGGCCCGCGTCGCTGTCTATGTCCTGCCCGTCCCCGGGGAGACCAACCTCGAAAACAACAAGGGCGCCTACCTCGCGGTGTTCGGGCAGTAGCAGTGCTTTGCGGGGGCGGGCGAGTGGGAAGTGCTGGTGAGCGTTCGCTCCCGCCGGCGCGATAGCTTGTCTGCCCATGATCGCCACCAGCCTGACCGGTACCCAGGGCATCGTCGCGCTCGCGGCAGCGGCGATCGCCGTGGCGGCACTGCTGGGTTGTGGGGCGTTGGCGCTCAGCGTGCGGCGGCTGCGCGCCGCGCAAAAGATTGTGCTGGGGGAAGGCGAGCGCGACGTGGTGGCTCACGCGGCGGCGCTGCACGGCGGCTTTGAGGAGCTACGGGAATACGTGGGAGAGGTGGCACAGCGCCTGGATGAGCGCCTCGCGGGAGCCGAGACCGGTCTACGAGGTGCGATCGCGCACCGTGCGCTCGTGCGCTACGACGCCTACAACGAGCTCTCGGGCCGCCAGTCCATGTCGATCGCGCTACTCGACGGCACACAGTCGGGAATCGTGCTCACGTGCATCCACCACCGCGACCAGGCGCGGATATACGCCAAGCAGGTGCAGGAGGGCCACAGCGAGCTGGAGCTCTCCCCTGAGGAGGCGGAGGCTGTGCGCGTTGCCCTCTCTGCCTGACATGCCGCCTCGCGTCGGGTACCTGGGCCCGGCTGGAACCTTCAGCGAGGAAGCGTTGCGGCGCAGCGCCCGCGCCGGATCGGTCGAGGCGGTGGGGTTGGCGAGCATCTACGAGACGGTGCTGGCGGTGCGCAGAGGTGAGGTGCGGTGGGCGGTGGTACCGATCGAGAACTCGCTGGAGGGTTCGGTGGTGGTAACGCTCGACCTCCTCGCTGATGAACGGGCGGATCTGGAGATTGTGGGGGAGGTGCTGCTTCCGGTGAGGCATTCGCTGATCGCGGCCGAGCCGGTGGCGTTGAGCGAGATCGACATGGTGATCTCCCACCCGCATGTGCCCGGACAGTGCACGCGCCTGCTGCGGGGCGAGCTCGCGCGGGCACGGGTGCTGCCCGCCAGTTCCACGGCGGAGGCGGTAAGGCTGGTGGTGGACGAGCACCGGCGCGGCCAAGCAGCGCTCGGTACGACCTTGGCGGCCCAGATCTACGGAGGAACGGTCGTGCGCGAGGGAGTGCAAGATCGCGACGACAATCTCACACGCTTCGTGTGGCTGGCGCGGGCGGAGCACGCACGCGAGCAAGCCCCTCCGCTGCAAACGGAGGAGGCCGGCGGCACCAGGTGGAAGACATCGGTGGTTTTCTGGGGCCCGGGCGCCGATAGCCACGGCTGGCTGGTGCGCTGCCTCGACGAGTTCGCCAAGCGGGCGCTCAACCTCACGAAGATCGAGTCGCGACCGCAACGGGCACGTCTGGGTCACTACATTTTCTTTGTGGATCTTCAAGGCAGTACCGAGGAACCCACGGTGGCGGAGGCGCTCGACGGTTTGCGTGCGGTGTGCGAAGAGGTGCGGGTGCTGGGCTCCTACCCGGCGGGATGAGCCGGCAAGTGGGCCCGATCGACCACTTTCACCGCTAAACTGCGCGCACGGATGGATACCACCATTCCACCTGACCCAGTTCGGTCCGTGCCGCCATCCGAGCACCGGCGGCGCGGGCCTGAGAGTGGTCGGGTGCTCGTTTTGAACGCGACGTTCGAGCCGATCAATGTCTGCTCGGTGCGACGCGCGGTGGTGTTGCTGCTCAAGGAGAAGGCCGAGTTGGTGGAGCGCGGGCGATGGGAGCTCCACTCCGAGCGCACCACGCTTGCGCGCCCAGCGGTGATCCGGCTGGTGACCTACGTGCGAGTTCCACGTGATGCGCACCAGCGCAAGATCACACGCCGCGCGGTATTTGCGCGCGACGAGTGGACCTGCCAGTACTGCGGCTCACGCGCCAACCTCACAGTGGACCATGTGATCCCACGGTCCAAGGGAGGGCCGTCGAGCTGGGAGAACATCGTCGCCTCGTGCGCGCCCTGCAATCGCCGCAAGGGCGACCGTCTGCCCAGGCAGGCGGGCATGCACCCTCGTCACGCTCCCAGAGTGCCGCGCGCAGAGGTGTTCATTCATGTCGCCAGCCCGTCGATCCCGGCGGCGTGGCGCCAGTACTTGCCGCAGGCGGCCTGAGTGGCGCGGGCCGACCGCTACCGGAGCGCCCGCAATACGAGCGAGGGGCGCCGCTACCCCGCGACGCCCCTCGCCGATCTGCTTTGACTGGAAAGACCGAGACTGCTTGAGCTGCCGGAGGGACCAGGGCCGGCGGCGGTCTCGGGGTGTCCCGGGTTGGATTCCGCTAAGCGGTCCAGCCTGTCCGACCTAGCGGCCGGTCACCTCCAGGGTCCCGCAAAAACTGTCACTCAACGTACGGACCACCTCCTTTCTCTGGTCTCGCCAGAGTAGCGGACGGAGGCGACGTTGGGCAAGAGGGAATCAGAACGAGGGCCCAGCTCTACTCGATCTCCTCCTCGTCATCCCCGGCGCCATCATCGATGTGCCCCCCGATGTCGGCGGCGGAGAGCCCCGGACTCGTAGTGCCGCCATTCTCGCCGGGGTCGCCGGAGAGCTCGCCGCCGGCTCCAGCGACAGGCTCCCTCTCCTCGCCCTCGCCATTTGTGTCCCCGCCGTCGATCACCAGCGCGATGGCGCTGACGACATCGTCTTCCTTGAGGTTCATCACACGCACGCCAGTCGCTGAGCGGCCTTGACGCGAAATACCTCCGGCGGAGGTGCGTTGAACCATGCCGCCGACGCTGATAAACACGAGCTCGTGGTGCTCGCGCACGACGAGCGCGCCGGCGAGGCCGCCCTTGCGCTCGGTCAGCCCAATCGTCTTGACGCCCTTTGCTCCGCGGTTGGTCTTGCGGTATTGGTCGATCAGCGTGCGCTTGCCATAGCCGTTCTCGGTGACGACGAGTAGATCCATGTCGTCGCGGGCAACGTCCATCGCGATGACCTGGCCGCTACTGCCAACGTCCATTCCGCGCACGCCGGTCGTGTCGCGGCCCATCGCGCGGGCGTCAGACTCGGCGAAGCGGACGGTAAGGCCCCCGCGCGAAACCATGATGATCTCCTCGCCCTCTTCCACGGCGCGCACGGCCAGCAACTCGTCCTCGTCACGGATTTTGATCGCGATGATCCCGTCCGCCTTGATCGGGGTGTTGTAAGCCGCCAGTTCGGTCTTCTTGACGGTGCCGTCGCGGGTAGCAAAAATCAGGTACTTCGCCTCGGTGAAGTCGCGCGTGGATAGCACCGCCTGGATGCGCTCGCCGTCGCGCAGCGGCAGCACATTGACCAGAGCGCGACCCTTTGCGGTACGCGAGGCCTCGGGCAGGTCGTAGACCTTTGAGCGGTAGACCTTGCCGCGGTTGGAGAAGAACAGCAGATAGTCGTGGGAGGAGCAGACAAACAAGTGCTCGATGAAGTCCCCGTCCTTCATGTCCATCCCCGTCACCCCGCGGCCACCGCGCGCCTGCTGGCGGTAGGTCGCCAGCGGCAGCGACTTGATGTAGCCACTGTGGGTTATCGCGATCACCATCTGCTGGTCGGCGATCAAGTCCTCGATGTCGATCTCGTCCTCGGAATGCGTGATCTCCGAGCGCCGCTCGTCGCCGAAGCGCTCGCGGATCTCAGCCAGCTCCTCCTTGATGACCGCAAGCACGCGGCGCTCGTCGCCGAGGATCGCGCGCAGCTCGGCAATCCGCTCGGTGACATCGGCGTGCTCCTGTTTGATCCCATCGGCCTCCAGTGCCGTCAGCTGGGAGAGGCGTAGGTCGAGGATCGCGCTCGCCTGGATGTGGCTCAGCTCAAAGCGCTCCACCAACTGCTCGCGTGCGGCGTCGCGATCGCGCGAGGCGCGGATCAGCTCGATGATCGCGTCGAGATTGTCCAGAGCGATCAGCAGCCCGAGCAGGATGTGCGCGCGGGCCTCCTTCTCAGCGAGCTCGTGCTTGGTGCGCCGGACGATCACCTCGCGCTGGTGGGCGACGTAGTGATGGATCATCGAGCGCAGGTTGTGGATCTGCGGCACGTTGTCGACGAGTGCGACCATGTTGACGCCGAAGGTGGTCTGCATCGGGGTGTGCTTGTAGAGCTTGTTCAACACCACCTTCGGGATCGCATCGCGCTTGAGCTCGATCACAAGGCGCATCCCGCGCTTGTCAGACTCGTCGCGCAGGTCGGAGATCTCGGGGATGCGCTTGTCGCGCACGAGGTCCGCGATCTTCTCGATCAGGTTGCCCGGGCCACCCTTCTTGACCATGAAGGGCAGCTGAGTGACGACGATCGCCTCCTTGCCCTGCTTGAGCGGCTCGATGTGTGCGCGCGCTTGCACGCGCACACGCCCGCGGCCAGTTTCGTAGGCATCTCTGATCCCAGCGCGGCCGAGGATGATCCCCCCGGTGGGGAAGTCGGGGCCCTTGATGTGGCGCATCAGGCCCTCGAGCTCGATCTCCGGGTCATCGATGTAGGCGACGGTGGCGTCAATCACCTCGCGCAGATTGTGCGGGGGAATATTCGTCGCCATGCCCACCGCGATCCCTGAGGAGCCGTTGACAAGCAGGTTGGGAAAACGTGCAGGCAGCACCAGCGGTTCGCGGCGCGACCCGTCGTAGTTGGGCGCGAAGTCGACGGTGTCCATGTCGAGGTCGCGTAGCATCTCGGTGGCGATCCGTGCCAGCCGCGCCTCGGTGTAGCGCATGGCAGCGGCTGGATCGTCGTCAACGGAGCCAAAGTTGCCCTGTCCGTCGACGAGCTCGTTGCGCATCGAGAACTCCTGAGCCATACGCACGAGCGTGTCGTAAATCGCAGAGTCGCCGTGCGGGTGATAGTTGCCCATCACCTCGCCGACGATCTTGGCGCACTTGGCGTAAGAGCGGGTCGGCCCGAGACCAAGCTCGCTCATCGCGTAGAGCACGCGGCGGTGCACGGGCTTTAGGCCATCGCGCACGTCGGGCAGCGCGCGGCCGACGATCACCGACATCGCGTAGTCGAGGTACGCGGTACGCATCTCCTCCTCGAGCGCGCGCGGTTCGATGTTGCCGCCCGTCAGCGTGTCAGGCGTCGCCATCGCTCACTTCCTCCCTACACATCTAGGTTGACGACAGCCCTGGCATTGTCCTCGATAAACGCACGGCGAGGCTCGACCTGATCGCCCATCAACATCGAGAAGATACGGTCGGCGGCGGCGGCGTCCTCGAGTGTGACCTGTGCCAGCGTGCGCGTCTGAGGCGCCATCGTGGTTTCACCGAGCTGCTCGGCGTTCATCTCACCGAGCCCCTTGAAGCGCTGCAGTTTGGTGCCCTTCTGGGCAACATTCAACACAGCCTGGCGGAGAGCCTCGAAGGAGGGCGCGTCTTCGCGTGCGTCGCCGAGACGCACCTCGAAGGCAGGTGTGCCGGCAAGCTCGATCAGCTGTTTGTGAACCGAGGCCAGCTGACGATACTCGTGAGAGTCGAACAGAGCGCGCTTGATGCGATGGGTGAGGGCAAAGCCGGTGCGTGTTTCAACAGCCTTGACGCGCAGCTCAAGCGGATCCTGCTCGATGAGCTCGGTGGCATGCGTCTCGCCCTCGAGGCCCGCGCGTGAGAGCAGCTCGATGGCCTGCTCGGCGCTCATTACCTGCTCGCCCAGGAGCGCGGACTCCTCCAGAAACTGCACCATCTCGTGGCCGTGGTGAGCGCGCAGCGAGGAGGCCCACCCTTCGTACTGCTTGAGCAGGCGCGAGAACCGCTGCCAGCGGTTCTCGGTCAACTTAAACGGGGCGCCGTGGCGGTCGACGACCTGAAGCTTCTCCCACTTGTCGGTGAGCAGGATCTCCTCGAGCTCGGCCTCCTTCTCGATGTAACGCTCGCGCGATCCCTGCTTGAGCTTGTACAGCGGCGGCTTGGCGATGTAGACGTAGCCGGCCTTGATCAAGTCCTCCATCTCGCGGAACAGCAGCGTCAGCACGAGCGTACGGATGTGGGCGCCGTCGACATCGGCGTCGGTCATCAGCACCACCTTGTGATAGCGGGCGTTCTCGATGTTGAACTCGTCGCGTACGCCCGTCCCGATCGCGGTGATCAGGGCCTGGATCTCGGTGTTCTGCAGCACCTTGTCGATACGGCTCTTCTCGACGTTGAGGATCTTGCCGCGCAGCGGCAGCACGGCTTGGGTGTTGCGATCGCGACCCTGCTTGGCCGAGCCGCCGGCGGAGTCGCCCTCGACCACAAACAGCTCGGCCAGCGAGGGATCCTTCACCGAGCAGTCGGCGAGCTTGCCGGGCAGCGTGGAGTTCTCCAGGGCCGACTTGCGCCGCGTCAGGTCGCGCGCCTTGCGGGCCGCCTCGCGGGCGCGCTGGGCCTGCACGGACTTCATGATCACCGCGCGCGCCTCGCTCGGATTCTCCTCCAGAAACTCCCCCAAGCCGCCGTTGACGATCGACTCGACGAAGCCGGCCATACCGGGGTTGCCAAGCTTGCTCTTGGTCTGGCCCTCGAACTGGGGGTCGCGAAGCTTTACCGAGATCACCGCGGTCAGCCCCTCGCGCACGTCCTCCCCCGAGAGGTTGTCCTCTTTCTCCTTGAGCAAGCCATGGTCGCGGGCATATTTGTTGAGCGTGCGCGTCAGGGCTGAGCGAAAGCCGGACATATGGCTGCCGCCCTCGCGTGTGTTGATGTTGTTGGCGAAGGAGTGGATCGACTCCTGGTAGGAGGAGTTCCACTGCATCGCAACCTCCACCGCGCCCTCTTCGGACTCACCGGCGAAGAACACGACCTTGCGGTGGACGGTTTCCTTGTTCTCGTTGAGGTAAGCGACAAAGTCCTCGATCCCGCCCTCGTAGCGAAACTCGGCGGAGTGGCCCTCCGCACGCTCGTCAACGATCGAGATGTGTAGGCCGCGGGTGAGGAAGGCGGTCTCGCGCAGCCGCTCCTCGAGCGTGCGGAAGTCAAAGTCGAGGCTCTCAAAGATGTCAGCGTCAGGCAAGAACGTGACGGTGGTGCCGGTGGGCGCACCGGCGGAAAGTGCCTCGCCGCGCTGCAGCTCCCCCTGCGGGGCACCGCGCGAGTATTCCTGCTCCCACACGTGCCCGTCGCGGCGAATCTCGACGATCAGGCGTTCCGAAAGGGCGTTGACGACCGACACACCTACGCCGTGCAGGCCGCCGGAGACCTTGTAGCCCCCTCCATCCCCAAACTTTCCTCCGGAGTGCAGCACGGTGAGCACGACCTCGACCGCGGGGCGGCCCTCTTTCTCGTGCATGGCGACGGGGATGCCGCGGCCGTTGTCAACCACGGTGACGGAGTTGTCGGGATGGATCATGACCGCGACCTCGGTGCAGAAGCCGGCGAGGGCCTCGTCCACAGAGTTGTCCACAACCTCGTAGACGAGATGATGGAGACCCATGATGCCGGTGGAGCCGATGTACATACCGGGGCGCTTACGGACGGCCTCCAAACCCTCGAGCACCGTAATGTCCTGGGCGTCGTAGCTGGCGTCGGCACCCATCGCCGGGTTGTTGTTGGCGCTCGATCCTGGCTCGCCGGCGGGATCGGCGTCGTTTTTACTGTTGTTGCCTGCGGCCAACTGGCCTCCACTCCATAAGACGTGAGAAAGCCCCGGAATCCGAGCTCGACAAACCGCGGACCGGGGCCGTGCGTTGTCTTTGAAAGGATAGCACAAGGGGGCTCTCTACCGACACCCCAAACGGCCTCAAATGCCTCTAAATAGCAGGGAAAAAGGTGTGCGCCGGTCAACCCGCTCGGCAGCGCAACTTGTGCAGTAGTTGCTCGCCGAGTGCCTCGTTTAGACGGGTCAGCAAGTCGGGCGCCATCAACTCGAGCTCCTGCGACCAGACCGCCGACTCGCAGCGCACGGTGAGCACCCCATCGCGCTCGGCGGTGGGACTAGCGGCGGAGGCGATCGCGGTGCCGACCGCGGAAGACCAGCAGCCCTGCACACGGGCGAGCGTACTCGCCGGCGCGAGTGTCGTGGTGAAGCCCTCCAGCGCCACCGAGAGCGGGCGAGGCGCGCGCCTGCCAAGGCTCACGCGGCGAGCGCCTCTTGCAGGATCGTGCCGGAGGAGATGCGCAAGCGGGTGATGTTGAACCCCGCGCCGCCTCTGCTCTCCCCCCTTCCTCCCTGCCCAACGCTCGCACCGGGAACGTGGGCAAGATCGGTGGTGGCGATCACGCTCTGGCCACCGTCGGAGAGCTCATGGGCAAGCAGCTCTCTGCGTTGGGCGTCAAGCTCACTCATCACATCGTCGAGCAGCAGCAGCGGAGTACGGCCGCGGCGATCCGCCAATACGGCACGCTCGGCGAGCAATAGCGCCAGCAGCGCCAGGCGCAGCTCCCCCTGCGAGCCGTAACTGCGCAACTCGCGACCGTCGCGGAGGAAGACCAGCTCGTCGCGGTGCGGGCCGTGGGAGCCGTAGCCACGCTCGAGCTCTGCCGCGAGGCGCTCATGCAGCTCCACTACAAACTCCTCTACGTCCGTGGCGCGAGAGCGCGGGCGGTAGCGCATCGTGACCTCGCCGCTCAGACCCAGCTGGGTGGCTCGCGCAGCAAACGGCTCACGCAGCAAATCCACCACGGACCCACGGTGCTCGCGCAGAGCGATCGCGTGGCAGGCCAGCTCTCTGTCCCACGTCGGCAGCGTGGAGCGCGAGGCGCGGCCGCTGCGAATCCCAGTGAGCAGAGCATTACGCTGTGCGAGCGCGCGGGCGTAGGCGTGCCGCGTCGCCGCGCGCGGCGGCCACAATGCAGCCACCAAGCGGTCGAGGTGGGCACGGCGGGGGGCAGGGGAGCCTTTCAGCAGCTCCAGGCGGTCGGGAATGAAGACACCCAGCAGCGGGCGTGTCTCGACATCGAGCAGGCGCTCCACACCGGCGCCGTCGCATGTCATTCGCTTCACCGGGCGCTCCTCCCCAGCGGCGACGCCATAGCCAACAGCTAACTGATGGTTTTCGGAGCCATCGTGCACCGTTACGGAGACACGCATAGCCTGCTGCCCAAAGCGCAGCAGCTCGCGCTCGTTGCGGGTACGCAGCGCGTGCCCGGTGCAGCCGAAGTAAAGCGCCTCCAACAGGTTGGACTTCCCGGCGCCATTGGGCCCATACAAGACGGTGATGCCCTCGCCGAGGTGGGCTTCAGCGCGGGCATATGTGCGGAAGTCGCGCAGGGAGACGCTTACAACCCGCACAGCGACGCCGTCACGTGTTTAGGCGAATCGGCATGACTAGGTATACAAAGTCGCCGTCCCCCGGCGACTCGATCAAGCCCGGGCGCAGCGGGCTGATCAGCTTCATCACCAGCTCATCGGTGTCAATGCTCTCAACCCCATCGCGCAAGAACTCAGGATTGAAACCAATCTCGAAAGGCTCGCCGTGGAAGGGAATGGGGATCGTCTCGCTCGCCTCGCCGACATCGGGGGTTTGCGCCGAGACCGTCAGCTGGCCCTCGCGGAAAGCGAGGCGCAGCGGAGCGTTCTTCTGAGCAAGCAAGCTGATGCGTCGTACTACCCCAGTCAGCTCCGGAGCCGAGAGGGTGAGCTCGTGGTCGACCGACTCGGGGATCAGCTGGCGGTAGTTGGGAAATTGGCCGTCGATCAGACGGGAGGAGAGCACCACCCCGCCCAGCTCGAAGATCACCTGGTTTTGTCCCAAGCCAAGGACCAGCTCGGTGCACTGGTACTGCTGGGCCACACGCGTGAGCTCCTGCAGCGCGCGGGCCGGCACGTTCGCCTCGAGACTCCCCTGCAGCGCCGTCTCGAGAGTTGTGCGCTTGACGCTCAGTCGATAAGAGTCGGTTGCAACCATACGCAGCTCGCGATCGGAGGCCGAGATCAAGATCCCGGTGAGCACCGGCCTGGTCTCATCGTGCGAGGCTGAGCGGGCAACACGTTCGACAGTCTGTACAAAAGCGTCGGCTGGAAGAGTCATCCGCGACTCCTCGACGGCGCTCGGCAACGTCGGGAAGTCCTCGGCGCGGAGCGTGCGGAGATGAAATGTAGCTCCGCCGCAAAGCAGCTCGACATCCTGCTCGGAAGCCCGCAGCTCAATGCTGAGGTTGCCGGCTGGTAGAGCACGCACGACATCGAGCAGGAGGCGCGCAGGTAGAACCGCTTGGCCAGGACGAGCCACATCTGCTTGCAGCGGGACTCGGAGGCCAACCTCCATGTCTGTCGCCAGAAGCTCTGCGCCGGACTCGGATGCCAAGATCATCACGCCAGAGAGCGCTTGAACTGCGCTGCGTGTCGAAGCAACACGAGCTACGGACTGCAGTTGCCCGAGAAGCTCTGTTGTTGGGAGGGAGAACTTCATCTAGAGACGACTATTGGTTGAAAGTAGTAGGGGTTGGGGAGATGTGGATTATGAGGTTTGGCAATGCTCTAGAAGACGGGCAGCTGTGAGCTTGTGTGGAGAAGTGTCGCAAGTATGCCGGTCATGAGTCCTGGGAGATGAGTTGGTTGCGCAGATCGTCCACAGTTTTTCGGGACGCAGGGTCAGCCAAGATCTTGGCTTGGGTGCGGCGCACCGCATGGATGACGGTGGTGTGGTCGCGGCGTCCGAAGTGTCGCCCAATCGCTGGCAGCGACTCATCTGTGAGCTCGCGTGCGAGATACATCGCGATCTGTCGAGGCCAAGCGACTCGGGTGGCGCGGGAGGAAGAGAGCAGCTCCTCAGGGGATAGACCGAAGTGCCGGCAGGCCGCTGCTTGGATCTCGGCAAGGGTGTGGGCCTGCGCGGTGGTGTGGGGATAGAGGCCATCGAGTACTTCGGTTGCCAGCTCGGGCGTAAGTGGCCTACCCGTTAGCGAGCTGAAGGCAACCACCCTGATCAGCGCGCCCTCAAGGGCGCGTACGTTGAGAGCTATGCGGTGAGCGATGATCTCCAGCGTTGCGGGCTGTATATCTTCGATTCCGTCTTGGTGGGCCCGCTTGCGCAGGATCGCAAGGCGCGTGTTGATATCGGGTGGCTGTATATCGGCGACAAGACCGGCCTCGAAGCGCTCGCGCAAGCGATCTTCGAGAGCTTGCAGGTCGCGTGGAGGCCGGTCTGAAGTGAGGACGATCTGGGCGCCTGCTTCGTAGAGCGTGTTGAAGGTGTGGAAGAACTCCTCCTCGGTGCGAGTCTTGCGCTCGAGGAATTGGATGTCGTCGACGAGCAGTACGTCCACGCCGCGGAAACGGCCCTTGAAGGCGTCCATGTCACTTCGTGCCAGAGCTAGCTGAAACTCGTTGGTAAAGGCCTCGCCGGTGATCGTGCGAACGCTCAAACCGGGGTTGCAGCTCTGCGTCAAGCTGGCGATCGAGCGCAGTAGGTGGGTCTTGCCGATCCCCGGCGAGCCGCAGATGAAGAGTGGGTTGTATGCCTGCCCGGGCAGCTCCGCGACGGTCAGGGAAGCGGCGTGAGCAAGGCGGTTGGAGTCGCCGATGACGAAGTGCTCGAAGGTGAGGCGGGGGTTGCAAGCGAGCTCTTTGCCGGCGAGGCTATCGCTCGGGTGCCGAGTGTCGGCGCTGGCTGGTCTGCCCAGCGGCCTCGACTTCGCCTTGGGCGCGGAGGCGTTGTGGAGGTTTCCCGTACGGTTGGGAAAGGGTGAGGGGCTGTGGGCGACCTCGATTCGTGCGTCTGATCCGAGGACATCTGCGACGCACGTTTGCAGGAGTCGCCCAAAACGCTGGCGGACCCATGCACCGGACTTTGCGGGGGCTTCGACCGTGAGGGTTGCACCGGCAAGCTCACGTGGCTGCAGGCGCGCGAGCCAGGTGCGATAGGTGGAGTCGTCGACCGCAGCCTCGAGCTTGCTCTGCACCCGCGACCAAATCTGCTCCAGTTCGGTGCTCACGGCAGCGCTGATCCGCCCCTTCGGGAGTGGGTTTTGAAAATCCTCTGTGGGGCCCCTGGAGGCCCGGCTGGCTGAATATACCCGAAGGCTGAGTGTTGCTCGATCGGATTGCGCGCCCAACGGCGCAAATGGCGAGAAAAATTAGGTTCGGGGAGGGGGTTGGTGGTGCGCTTCCAACCGCGCGAGCCTTAGCCCTATACTTTGAGTTGGCACGACCTCTCGGCGACCAAGCCGCGGAGCGGGTGCGTGCCCTGGAATGAAGGGAACTTATGAAGCGCACCTACCAGCCAAAGAAGCGTAAGCGCGCCCGTACGCACGGGTTTCGCGAGCGTATGCTCACCCGCAGCGGCCGGCTGATCCTCAAGCGCCGCCGTGATAAGGGCCGCAAGCGCCTGTCGGCGTGACGAGATGGCGCCGCGAGTGCCACGTCGCGCCGCCCACCGGGGACGTCTCTCCCAAAGCGCAGAGTTTGAGCGGGTGTATCGCCATGGGCGCTCGTCCGCCAATCGCCACTTGGTGCTCTACAGCTTCCCCAACTCGGCCGTGGAGCGCCCGCGGCTGGGCCTTTCTGTGTCGCGCAAGGTGGGCGGTGCAGTCGAGCGCAACCGTGTGAAGCGCCTGCTACGTGAGGCATTTCGCCGCGTCGAGGGAGACCTGAGCCCGGGTCAGGATTTGGTTGTTGTGGCGCGGCCTCCGGTCAGCGAGCTGGCGGAGCGCGAGGGCTTGGCTGGCGTTGACGCTTCGCTCGCCGAGCTACTCACAAAGGCCGGCATGCGGGCCGACGGGCAAGGGTCGCCGGAGGGGGAGTTGTGAGCGACCCTCAGCGCTGGTGGTCAAGGGTCTTCCCGCTTCGCTCGCGTCTGGCCAGAATCGTCGTGAGTGCCCCGATCGTGGTGTATCAACGCGTGATCTCTCCTGGCCTCCCGCGGCGCTGCAGATACGAGCCGACCTGCTCCCGCTATGCGCTGCAGTCGATCGGTGAGTACGGCATACTGAGGGGCCTGGTGCTCGCCGTTTGGCGCCTGCTCAGGTGCAACCCGTGGAGTCGCGGCGGGTACGACCCGGTGGGGGATCAGCGCCTGTTTAGGGCTGCGCCCGCGGCCCAAGCTCGGCGCTGAGGCTCAGCGCGGGAGAGCTTTACCGATACCGATATGCCGATTCTCGCGAACATCATCGAGGAAGCGTTCTCGCCGCTGATCAGCCTGTTTGAAGCGGTGCTGGTGTTTCTCCACGAACATGCCGGGCTCAGCTGGGGAATGGCGATCGTCGGGCTGACTGTGCTCGTCCGCGCGATCATGATGCCGGCGACGTTCAGCCAGTTGCGCTCGATGCGCAAGATGCAGTTGGTGGCACCGGAGTTGAAGGCGCTGAAAGAGAAGTACAAGGACGACAAACAGCGCCAGCAGGAGGAGATGATGAAGCTCTATCGGGACAAGGGGATCAACCCCTTTGCCTCCTGCTTGCCGCTGTTGCTGCAGCTACCGGTGTTCATCTCGCTGTTCTACATGCTGCGCACTGACCTGAAGAAGCACATCTGTGGGTCGAGTCTCGTGTCGCACTACAACGCGATGCACCATACGGCGCTCACCAGTGTGTCGGCCTTGCCGTCGAAGTACATCGAAAAGACCGTTTGCCAGACCGTGGCGCCGGGCTCGGCGAAGTTCCTGTTCGTGCCCGACATTACGGCGAAGGCCACGGGCGTGGTGCTGGTGGTATTGCTGTTGATGTATCTGGCTTCGCAGGTGATCTCGACGTTGCTGATGAGCGCCAGCGCGGAACCGAGCCAGCGCTGGATGATGCTGGGATTGCCGCTGGTCTTCGTGGTGATCCTCATCCGGTACCCGGCGGGTCTGCTGGTGTACTGGATTACCACCAACGTCTGGACGATCGGCCAGGGGTACATCGTCCGCCGCCGCATCGCCCCGCCGCCGCCACGGGGGGGAGTCTCGCCGCCTGGCGATGGCTCCTCCAATGGCAAGGCCGACGATAACGGCGGACCGAAGAGTAGATCTGGGGGCCCGGCGGGAGAACCGGCGCTCGCGGGCGTGGGGATTGGCAGCGCCCCGCCGCCGCCACCGCGCAAGAAGAAGAAACGCTCGGGGCGTCGGCGATGAGTGAGCAGCCGGGCGCCGAGCGGGATGAGGAGCATGAGGAGGCGGCCGATCTCTTGGTTGAGCTGTTGGAGGAGGTGGTGGACGGCCTCGGCCTCGATTGCGAGGTCAGCGTGGAGGAGTTGGAGGGGGAACTTCGCGGGTGCATTGAGGGAGAGGACGTCGGGCTGCTGATCGGTCGTCGCGGCCAGACGATCGATGCGGTGCAGCACCTGGCGCAGAGAATCCTCTTCCACGGCGGCGGCTCGAAGGTGAGGGTGGTGATCGACGCCGATGACTATCGCGCTCGTCGCGAGCAAACCCTGCACGAGGACGCTGACGATGCCGCCGAGGAGGCGTTACGTCTAGGACAGCCGGTGGAGCTTTCCCCAATGCCGGCCTCGGAGCGGCGAGTGGTACACGAACACCTGCGCGAGCGCGGTGATGTACGCACCCACAGCGAGGGCGAGGAGCCCGAGCGGTTCCTCGTAGTGTCGCCGCTGGAGGAGTAGCGCTTGTGCGCCGAGCGGGGCACGCTGGGTCACGAAGCGGGGCACACTGGTCACACGGCGGACACACTAGGTCACGTTTCACGTGAAAACGGGCACACTAGGGCACACTTCGTCCGCAAATGAGCGCCTGGGAGAGCTGGCTGAGCGCTATCGCTTGGACGGCTTACAGCGCTCGCGGCTCGAGACGATCCTGACGGTGCTGGCCGCGAATGAGCGAGCTCCAACAACGGTGCGTGATCCCAGCAGGGCGGTGGACACGCACTTGGCCGACTCGCTTGTAGCGCTTGAGTTGGGCGTGCTGCAGGATGCTCAGCGCATCGCAGATCTCGGGGCTGGGGCAGGGTTCCCGGGAGCACCGTTGTCAATCGCGCTCCCTGCGGCACAGGTTTTCCTGGTTGAGTCGCAAGCCCGCAAGTGCTCCTTTATCGACCTACTGTGCGCCAAGGCGGAGCTCTCCAACGCGTGCGTAGTTTGCGCACGCGCTGAGGAGTGGGCCCGGGGCAGAACCAGCAACGATGTCGTGCTAGCCCGAGCCCTGGCTGGGATCGCGGTGGTGGCTGAGTATGCGGGGCCGCTTTTGCGTGTTGGGGGGACGCTGATCGACTGGCGCGGGCGCCGCGACGACGAAGCTGAGCGCGCAGGGGCCGCAGCGGCGCGGCAAATTGGTCTCGAGCTAGCGGAGGTCCGTCGGGTTGAGCCTTACGAGGGGGCACGCGACCATCACCTTCACGTCTACGTGAAGGAGCGGGAGACGCCGAGTGGTTTTCCGCGGCGAGCGGGAATCGCCCGTAAGCGGCCGTTGGCCGGCTGAACCCTCCAGGCCCCACGATGCCAACCGCGCAGCCCTCTGACCGTGATCGGCGCTAGCGTGCGGGCGACGATGGGAACGGTATACGCGATCGCCAACCAGAAGGGCGGGGTGGGCAAGACGACCACCGCGGTGAATGTGGGAGCGTGCATCGCCGAGGCCGGCTACCCCACGCTGCTGGTGGATGTCGACCCACAGGCGAACGCGACGGTGGGGTTGGGCTTTCCACGGACGTGTACGCCGGGGCTGTATGAGGTGCTGACGGGATCCCACACCGCGAGGGAGGCGGTGGTGGAGACGCAGATTGGCGGGTTGGGGCTGCTACCGGCCGGTGTGGGTTTGGCTGGGGCCAACGTCGAGTTGCCGCGTATGGAGGAGCATTTTGAGGGCCACCTTCGCGAGAGCCTCGACTCGATTAGGGAAGACTTCGAGTACATCCTGCTCGATTGCCCACCATCGCTGGGCCCGCTCACGGTGAGCGCGCTGGTGGCGGCGGACAAGGTGATCGTGCCGGTGCAGACGGAGTACTTCGCGCTGGAGGGCTTGGCGGGGTTGCTGGAGACGCTGGAGCTGGTGCGCCGCGAACTCAATCCGGGGCTAACCGTGGCGGGAATGCTGCTGACGATGCACGACAACCGCACCCGTCTCGGACGCGATGTCGAGCGGGAGGTACGCGAGCACTTCCGCGAGCTGGTGTTCCGGACGGTGATCCCGCGCAACGTCCGCGTCGGCGAGGCCCCGAGCTACGGGCTGCCCGTGACCCACCACGACCCGCACAGCACGGGGGCCGAGGCGTACTTCGAGCTGGCCAAGGAGGTGGCGGCGCGTGGCTAAGCGCGGAATGGGTCGAGGCCTGGAGGCGATCCTCTCGGTGTCATCGCCGGGCGCGGGGCAGGAGGAGCTGCGCGAGGTGCCGGTGGAGTCGATCTGCCCCAACCCCAACCAGCCGCGGCGACGCTTCGACGAGGAGGCGTTGAGTGCGCTGGCAGAATCGCTGGGCGAGCGCGGCGTGTTGCAGCCGGTGCTCGTGCGCCCCAAGCCGGAGGGCACGTACGAGCTGATCGCCGGCGAGCGCCGCTGGCGCGCATCGCGGATCGCCGGGCTGAAGACGATCCCTGCGCTCGTGCGTCCTCACGACGACGCGGCCTCGCTGGAGCTGGCGCTGATCGAGAACATGGCGCGCGAGGACCTCAACCCGGTCGAGGAGGCGCGCGCGTGTGCCGCATTGGTGGAGGAGCTTGGTCTCACGCGCGAGCAGGTCGGCCGGCGCGTCGGCCGCGGCCGGGTCGCCGTCTCAAACCTCATGCGCTTGCTGGACCTGCCCGACGAGGCGCTCGAGCTACTTGAGGGCGGCACCCTCAGCGAGGGCCATGGCCGTGCGTTGCTGCTCGCCAAGGACCACACCGCGCGGCGCCAGCTGGCCCGCTCCGCGGCCGCGGAGGGATGGTCGGTGCGAACCGTTGAGGATCGCGCACGGCGCAGCAATGGGGAGGCGCCAGCTGGCTCTGGCGAGGCGCAGCGCGTTCGAGGGATTCGCGGCCTCCACCCTGACCAAGCGGCTGCAGCGGCGGAGATTGAGGCGACTTGGGGTGAGGCGCTGGGCACCGAGGTGCGAGCACGCCCGCGAGCGGATGGGAGCTACAGGGTCGAGCTTTCCTTCGATTCCCCCGAGGAGGCGCTTGCGCTTGCAGGGCGGCTGGGTACTCGCGTTGGTGCTTGATCGTCGTTTGCCCTCTGGTCGGTTGGACTTCCCATAGGCGTTGTCCGTGTGCTCCACGGTCAAGCCGGCCGCTAGAATCCTCCGCTCGCGGGCGATTAGCTCAGTTGGTTAGAGCGCTTCTCTGATAAGGAAGAGGTCCCTGGTTCGAATCCAGGATCGCCCATCGCTGGATCTCCTGTATTGGGGCGGAGTTGTGGCGGTGGAGCTAAGGTCCCGGTGGCACCGTGGCGGGTCTATGGAAGCGTTATGGAAGCTTTTGGTGTCTCGTGAGTGGAGGCCCGGGGAACTCCACCTAGTGGTCTCGCTCGCGAGTTCGCGCACGTATCCGGTGGGCCAGACGCGCTCGCTCTTCCGCGAAGGCAGGCCGCGTTTGGCGTGGGCGTGGACGAGTGAGCCTCGTCCAATTCAGGCGTCTCGCGGGCTACGCGAAGGGCGCCTGCTTCCGCACAAGGCAGGTTTGCCTCAGCGGTCACGAAGATGCCCGGCCCACGGCCGAAGCCGGTGCCAACGGCATCATCGCGGGACTGAATCGCCCACGCAAGGACGATCCGCAGCCTGTGGCATGCCGAGTGCCGGTTAGATTGCTCCGCAGATGAGCCCCTTCGCCGCCACCACCTGGAACCTTGGCGACACGCTTGGCGCGACTGGAATCGTGCTCACCGTCCTGGTCGCGCTGATCGTCTACCGACGCCAGAAGCGCACCAAGTACATCGAGTGGTTGGTGTTCATCAATGGCCCGCTTATAGCCCCCGGCAACAAGCACGATGTCAAGGTCGTGCACAACGGGCGGACCCTCGCCGACCCCCGCATCGTGATGCTCACCATCTACAACCTGAGCCGCGACGCGATCCGCGAAGAGGATTGGGCTTTACCGATCACAGTCACGCTCCCGCAGGGAGCGATCGTCAGCGTTACCCCGACCACGAACTCCCCTGACTTCGTCGCGGAGGCCAACGTCCAGGACGAACACACCGTGGTCGTCCCACCGTTGCTCATGAACTATTTCGACAAGCTGACCCTGCACATCCTGGTAGACGGCAGCACGTACGGCCTCGACCTCCGAGCCAGGATCGCCGGGCAGACGGAGCAGCCGCGACACGGAAGCCTGCGCTCACCGGATGAGAAGTTCATGCCGTGGCTGCCCACCCCGGTCCGGCGGATCGCTACAGCGGTCGTCGTGATCGCCTGGTTGCTCAACGGCGTCGCGGTGGTTTCCCGCTGGCTCCACTGATGTGCGTGTGCGTGGCGAGTTCTTCTTGCCGGGCGCGGCACACCGGATGCGTGCGCGAACTTGCGAGGGAGACCACTAGCGACTGCGGATCGCCTCGGCACGCATGAGTACCGCCGACGCAGGGACCCCGAGCGCGTCCGCGATCTTGACGATGTTGGCGAGCGAGACGTTGCGGACCCCGCGCTCCACGCCGCTGTAGTAGCCGCGATTCAGGCCGGCCTCCAACGCCACGGCTTCCTGCGACATGCCATGCTCGGCGCGCAGCTCCCGGAGCGCATCGCCGAATGCAGCATGAACGGGAGACATAGCGGGCAAGTAGGTAGCCTCCCCGCTTGACTGCTATGAGTCTATACACTATAAGTCGCAGAGACCATACCAATCGGCTCCGGCACGGGTGGTCGCCCGTACCGGAGCCTAGACACAGGAGACGATGCCTCCCATGCCTGACGAGAACCCTATCGTCGTCGAAGTCAACGCGATCGAGCGCGACGTGCTGTATCTGCTGACCAGCGAGTACGACCTGCCGATCTGGTCCGTGTGGGACCTCGCCCGTGCGACCGAACGCGGCAAGCTCATCAAAGACACCATTCGGTCCCTGCGCACCAGTGGCCTCGTCAACCAGACGAGCGACGGGTACGTGTTCGCCACCCGCGCGGCCTTCCGCATGGTGCAGATCGTAGGCCGGGTCAACTGACGCCGCCGAGCGGAGCGCCACGCCGCAGGACCGGGCGTGGCGCTACGTGCCCACGGCGTCCTGCGGTCCTACCAGTGCGGGCGCCACTCTTATCAGTGAGCTTATGGGGTGCAGCGCAGCGATGGCGTGGACGATCTCGACTGCGCGAGAACTGCATTGGCAGCTCCCCGCTATCGGGCTTGCCGGTCGTAGGCCGCGCCGATCTCCGCAAGCGTGGCGCCAAGCCCGTCTGCGAGGTGCACCAGCACGGCAAAGCTCGGATTCCGTGCTCCACGCTCGATATCGCTGATATACGTGGCGTGCAGGCCGGAGCGTGCCGCCAGCTCTTCTTGTGTGATCGCACGGCTCGCGCGGACCTCCTTGACGGCCCTGCCGAGGAGTTTTTGAATCTGAGGCTTGTCTGGCATCGCGCCTGACTTTCGTGGTTACGGCCCTCCTACACCATAGGCGATCAGTGAGTCTATGCAGTCCCGCCTCGTGGGGGCGTTGACTTCACTCGCAGCCCGCGGGAGGCTCTGAGCGCAACGGCCGCGCGTTGGGGATGTTCGTGCAGCGATCGACACCGCCGGGCGGGTTCCCTAGACTTCATGGCCATGAGCACTCTCAACGTCTCGCGTCGCGCTCGCGTCGGTGCAACTCGCCGCGCGGGCTTCTCAAGCGGCGTGGCCTCCGTGTTCCGGGTACTTGGCCGTGGCCGGCCTGCCCCCCCGCTTGTCCGCCGGGGGTTGGGGTCCCTGCGCGAGGATGCCCACGCGCTCCGGCGCGACGGCGAACGACTCTTCCGTGACGACGCAGCCTAGCGGCGCCTCGCCGGGCGGATCGCTGGGAAGCTCCCGCGGGCCGGAGAGCGGCGCTCAAGAACTCGACAGGGCCGAGGATGTCATCGATGGCGCCTGGCATGGTCAGCGAGCTTCAGCGGACCACTGCCGCCTCCCGCAGCCCTCGCGGAGTACGACCAGACAGTCCCGGGCCTCGCACGCGAGATCGTGGACCAGTGGAAGGCCGAGACGGAGCATCGCCACCGGATGATCGACGGACTGCGGGAGATCGACCAGGAGTCGATGCGTGCCTACTACGGGAGCGAGCGCCGCGGCCAATGGCTGGCCCTCGTGGTCTTTCTCGCGGTGGTCGCCGTGGCCGTTCTGGCGATTGCCCTGGACCACGAAGCGGTCGGTGTCGCCGCCATCGTTACCGGCGGCGCCTCCGCGATTTGGTCTATGCGCCGCCGCAGCGATGGTCCGGGCAACACGACACCCCCGACGGACCTCGGCGAGAGCGATGCCATCGAGGAGCCCAACCGGCCACGTTAGGACCGAGAGCGCACGCGAAGCCATCCGCTTGTCTTGCGTGTTCGTCAGGGTGTTCGTCTATAAGCCGAACCCCCAAACGAACACCCTGGCCACCCGCTCGATGGTGGTTTGTGGCTCTGCGCCTGGCCTTGAGGAAGGGGGTCCCCGCCTCTCCGCTTCGCTCCAACCCGGGGACCCCCTTCCTCGACCCACCACAACACAAATGTGCAGGGTGGGGCCAGGTGCAGAGTGAGCGTTGGGAGCGAGCGGGCGGCCAGGGTGTGAGATAGCTGATGGAAAACGAAGGAGGGCAACAGGGGGGCGATAAAGCTGGGTTGATGCTGGGGACGGTGTGCCTCGGGGCATGATGCGGGACAGTCGTGCTCGGTGATCTTGTGGCGGGCGTGGGCTGCTGGTGGCACTTTGGGAGGAACGGACGGGAGGCACGCCGGGCGGTCCGGCGTGCAGTGACCGGCGAGCTGAACTCGCCTTCCCGCGGGCGGCCTGATGGTGGTTCCGCCTTCGGCTTCACGCTCCCGCGGGTACTCCCTGGCGGGGGGCCGCCCGCTTCTGCTCCCAGGGGTAGATCAACAGGGCTCCCGGCGGTGTGGGTGGCCCTGGGCGCCTGCTCCCGTGGTCGCGGTCGGTATCGCGCCGCCTGGGGGCGGTAACGGTAGGGCGTATGGAGGATTCGCTTGCTCGGCGGGGGCGTTGCTCGGCTTACCTACTGAGAGCCGATGCGATCACACAGGCATAGCCCCTCCCGCCCTCGGAAATCGGACGCCTATGGCGCCGACCCATTGGCGCTGGTCGATGATCTGCTCGACCGGCTTGCCGATCGTGTGGCTGACCGCATCGTCGCCGGCCTCGGTTCCCAGCGTGAGCAGGACGCTTGGCTTGACCTCGCCAGCGGCCGAGCGCCTTGGCATTCACCCCGACACGTTGCGCAAGCGAGCGAAGGCGGGCCTTGTCCCCTTCGAGCAGGACGGACCGGGCTGCCGTATGTACTTCCGCCCCTCGGACCTCGACGCATGGCGGCACTCGGGTGGGGCTATTGCGTGGCGGTCGAATCTCGCCGGCCAAGCCTTCGGGCGTGCGGGAAAGGCCGCATAGTGGCTTCCAGGTGGCTTCCATCCCCATCGAAACCGGCTTCTATGCGGGGACTTTGCCTCGATCCCTTGCTATAGCGTGAAGGGTCAGCTATACTTCACTCATCGACTAAGTGGCCCGGCGGTGCGTCAACACCCCGGGCCGTGGCCGCTCGACACTGGAGGTCGAACAGCATGAGCAAGAGTAACCCTGCGCCGCGCCGTGAGCGTGTGGAGCGCAACATCTACCGCCGACCCACGGGTGTCTTTGAGGTCGGCTTCAAGGACGGGGCCGGTGTGCAGCGTTGGCGCGCAGTCGAGGGGGGCATCACCGCCGCTCGGGTCCTGCGTGACGAGCTGCTGGCCCGACGTGGCCGCGGCGAGCGCGTGGCGCCCAACCCCCGCCTTCGCTTCGGCGAGGCGTCGGAGAAGTGGCTCGACGGCCCGGTGCTCGATCTGCGCGCGACCACTCAGGCCGGCTACCGCAACGCCGTGGAGCGCCATCTGCGCCCGCGGTTTTCGACGCGCCGCATGAACACGCTCACCCCGGATGACCTCGCCGTGCTTGTGCGCGACCTGCGCGCGGAGGGATTGTCCGAGGCGTCGATCGTGGTGGTGCTCGGCGTCACCGGGCGCATCTACCGCTACGCTGCCCGGCGTCTCGGGTGGTCGGGCACCAACCCCGTAGCGCTCATGCTGCCATCGGAGCGGCCAAAGCCCTCGCGCGCTCCCCGCCGCCGCATCTTCGAGGGGCAGGAGTTGGAGCAGACCATCACCGCCGCCCGCGAGCCGCATCGGACCATGCTGACCGTGGCGGCGCTGACCGGTGGGCGTATCTCCGAGTTGTGCGGGTTGACCTGGGCGGACGTGCGCCTTGATGACCTCGCGGACGCCGAGATCGAGTTTGGCTGGCAGGTCGATCGCAAGGGCAACCGCACCCCGACCAAGACCGACGGCTCAGCGCGAACCGTCCCGATCCCGCGGGCGCTCGCGGTGATCCTCGCCCGCCACAAGCTCGCCAGCCGGATCAGCGCACCGGATGGCTACGTGTTCGCCACGCGCATCGGGCGCCCGCTCTCCCAGCGCAACGTCGCCCGCGCCCTGCGTACCGCTCAGCGCGCCGCCGTAGACGAGGATGGACGGCCCACGTTCCCGGCTCTGCACGAGCGGGACGCCGCGGGCAAGCCGGCCAAGGTGCCGCGCGGCTCGATTCCCTCGATGCACTCTTTCCGGCATACGGTGGCGAGTCGAGCGCTTCTCGCGGGCGAGAGCGTCGATGAGATCGCCTTCCTGCTCGGGCACCGCGACGCCAGACGTGATGTTGCAGCGAGTCGTTGAGCTCCGTCCAGTCATCCGGAGGGCGACGCGTATCATGGCGGCTCATCCAGGCGAGGAAGTAACCTTAATCGAGGAGTTCAGTAAGACCCTCGAACGCACAAAAGATGCCTACCTCGAGCATGCCGATGCCACTCAACCCATAGTCACCTGGGCTCGACGGCACGCACACGAGACCCGTGGCATGGTTGAGATCGCCCGAATTACCGAACACGGCGAAGCCAAGCGCAGAGAGGTGAGCAAGCTGTTCAATGAGGCGCTGACGGAACTGCGAGCCACGATCGCCGCACGAGAGAACGAGTCTTCGATGGTGGAGGGGGCTGGTGCTCCGGAGGAGGCTGGCTCTGTTGGGTTGGCCTCAGACAGTGCCACTTCGACCTGATGCGTCATGTCGTACTCCGTGTCTTCCTCCCCACCGGAGCGCGGGCTGGGAGCCTTGAGGGCGCCACTAGTGGTCGCTCCGGGTAGTTCGCGGGTTTATGCCTCGAGCACCTTGCCGGTGTAGGTCCACTTGAATGGCTTGGCGGTTTGGTTGTAGGTCTCGATAAAGGCGAGCATCTGCTCGGCGAGGTCTTGCTCTGAGGTGAAGGCGCCGTGCTTGAGCAGGCGTTTGTGCAGGATCGAGAAGAAGATCTCGACCTGGTTCAGCCATGAGGCGTGGGTGGGGGTGAACTGAAAGCGCCAACGGGGATGGGCCTCCAGCCATTCCTGCACCTCCTCGGTTCGACGTGTGGAGAGGTTGTCCGAGATCGCGACGATCTGCTGACCCTCGATCTCGGGGATCTCGTGGTCGCAGCGATCCAGGAAACGGATCAGGTCGTGGCGGTTACGGGTCTTCGACGCCATCCCAAGCACGTCACCTTCTTTGATGTTCAGGCAGGCGAACAGGCATTGCGTGCCATTGCGGGTGTATTCGTGCTCGCGCCGTGGCGCTTTGCCCGGCGCGGCGGGGGTGTCGGGCTTGGTCGGCGCCTTGGCCTGGATGCCAGTCTTCTCGTCGATCGAGACGACCAGCACGTTCTCCGGCGGATCGACGTATAGGCCGCAGACCGCTTTCAGGCGCTGCTCGAACTCGGGGTCCTCAAAATCGCTCATCACCCAGTAGTCGCTCCGGTGCGGCTTGATGTCGGCGCGGGCAAGGATCGTGTGCGCGTGCGAGGACGACATCCCAACCTCCGCCGCGAGCTCCTCATAGGTCCAACGCTCTCGGCGCTGGCCCGCCGGCGTGTCCGACGGGCGCGTGCACGCCTTGGCGATCAGCCGCGCCCGCTCCTCGCAGGAATAGGTGAGCGGTTTGCCGGGTCGCGGCAAATCGAAGAGCCCCGCGATCCCCTCGCGCTCATAGCGCGAGCGCCACTTCTGCGCGGTGACCGTCGCGCACCCCACCATCCGGCCGATCACAGCGGCCGAGTGACCCTCGGCCGCACAGAGCACGATCTGGGCGCGCTCGACCATCCGCACCTGCTCAGTCGCCGAACGCGCAATCCGCTCGAGCTCAGCCCGATCCTCGTTTGGAACCTCGATGCACTTCGCTGGCGCAGCCATACCGAACCTCCATCATCGCTGGACAACCAGCGACTCGATTCGGCGCACATCAAAGGAGCCCTACAACAAACCGCGAATTAAGCGGAGCAACCACTAGGTTCCGCTACAGGCGCAATTGTGCGATCTCGTCGGCGGGTGGCGCGTTGCGTAGGCGGCTGCCGAGTTCTCGCATTACGAGGTCGGCGGCGGTGTCGGGGTCATAGCCGGTGGGTGTGTTGGTCACAAGGGCGTCGAGGTCGCGAAGGAATCGTGTGCTGCCCAGCTTGGCGGCGAGGTTGTCGCGTAGCTCGGGGAAGCTGAAGGCGGTGTCGCGCATGTAGTGGTTGAAGCCGGCGACGATCTGCTCGGGGTCGATCTTCAGGACGGTCAGGCCGAGCCAGAGATCGAAGAGGTCGCGTCCCTTGCTGCGCTGGTAGAGGGCGCGCAGCTTGGTGGCGAGCAGCTCGCTGGTCTCGTAGGTGGGGATATCGGCCTCGCCGCTCCACCAGGAGGTTTTAACCGTGTGTCGTATGGCCTTCAGGGGGCGATGGGGCTCGGTCTCGGCGACGTTCATCTCGGTCTTGATACGGATGCGACCGATGCCTTCGGTCGGCTGCGCGTCGAAGTAGACATGGACCATCTGCCCTGAGCGTTGGCGGCTTGAGACGGTGAGCCCGAGGCGCTCGGCAAGAGCTCCGAGGGCCTGCGTATATGGCTTGATGCCGGTGTGGGTTCTGCGGACGTAGTCGAGATCCTCGGAGTAGCGCAGCGGGGTGGGGAGGTGGAGCTTGTGCAGGCAGGTGCCGCCGCGGATCGCGAGCTCGCCGCCAAGTACGTCGTCCCGGGCGATCTCGATCATGAGGCGGGAGAGCAGCAGGTCCTGCTCGATCTGGACGGGGTTCGGCCAGGGAGCTTTCGAGCGCCACGCGATGAGGGCGGGGCGGTCGATCACAGGTCTGCTTCCACGTTGCTGTTGACCAGGAGGTTCCAGTGTGGGTCGATCGGGCCGCGCGCGGGGAGCGCACGGACGAGGCGGGTTGGGTAGCCGCCGCCGGCACGTGCGACCTCGCGCAGCGGCTCGAGGTCGAGATCGTCGCGGTGTTGGTCGAGCAGCCACCCAAGGCGCCTGGCGACTGAGCGAGAACGGATCGCCGCGAGCCGGGCAAGCTGCGGCACGTCGAGGTCGCCGATCTCGACGATCACGGTGGCGACGTTGCTCAGTCCTCCCGCGTCGTTGGGATGGACCACGAGGTCCACGAGGGTCGTCTCGCGGCTGGCGAGCTGGATTCGCCCGGTGTCCACCTGGCGCTCTTCGGTCGTCATCTCGTTGAGGTGCTGGTTGGTGTAGAAGCGAAGACGGACCCGCTCGATGTCACGGCTGGCGACGTGGCGGTCCACCATCACCTGAAAGATCTGCGGCGCCTGATGTGCCGCTCCGTGCATCGCCGCTGCGGTGAGCAGACTGACGTAATATGCGCGTCCGAGCGCTCGCATCATCCCGTCGATAAACAGCTCGCCCGGCAGGGCGCCCCACGCGCGGTACTCGGCGGGGATCACGACATGGAACCCGCGCGCCGGCGAGAACATCGCGCCCCGGTGACGCAGGCGCTGGAGGCCGGGATAGACGTGCGTGGTCGGGATGCCTGCGAATTGCGCGGCTTCGTCCGACGTGACCCAATAGCGTCCCTCGGTGAGCAGCGCATCGGGAAGGTCGGCCATAGACGGCATATCGACTAGTCTAACGCCTGCCGTTAGTTAGCTCAAAATATCGACACCAGCATTGATGGTCCGATGGCTGCGTGACCCCGCCAGCGGCCCAATGTGTGCAGCGGTTCGCAGGCACAGACGTGCTCCGTCGCAAATGGCAGCCCTGCCAATATCGACCGGAATCGCCCGCAAACTGCGATCATTCTGCCGGCCTGCCTTGGGAGCTTCTCCCGCCTAATCTCCAATATCCAGGCGAGATTCAGGCCACCGCACCTCGTCGGCCAGCATTCTCTGATAAGGAAGAGGTCCCTGGTTCGAATCCAGGATCGCCCATCGGTTGTTTGTGGCTCAACGGAGCCGTTTTCCCAACTTGGAGCAACCTCCTTGCCGATCTCAAGCGGAAGGGGTATAAGCAGTGAGTATGGAATACCGCATCTTCGTTCAGATCCCCGGCGTCCCGCTTGCCGAGGAGGCTTCGTGGGAGCGTCTGATCGGCTGGCTTGAGCACAACCACGGGGACCTCGGTCCCGTGATCTCGTGGGACGACAGCACCACAGCGCGCATCACGGTCGCCACCGACGCTGAGGACGCCGCCGCTGCGGCCGAGGTCGCCTCGGGCGCTGTCTCCAGTGCCCTGCACGCGACCGATCTCGGCGCGCTGTACCCGCGCGCCATCGAGGTCGAGCCAGCGGACACCAAGGAAGCAGTCGCTGCATGACTTGCGCGAGGTCGTCCGCGGCTGTCGGGCTACCCACCGAAAAGCTGCGCCCCCCCGTCCTCGGCCGCTCCGCTCGCCGCCCGCGAGACCGCCGTGGCCTGCTCGACGAAGTGCTTGCTGAGCGTGGTCTCCTGCCCTTGGTAGTTGGACCCCGCGTCAGCCCCGTATAGCTTCTCCGGCCGTTCGAGCATGGTCTCAAACGCGAGCTTGCAGATCGGCTGCCGGTGCTCCACCATGAACGGAACGTCGCGGGCGCGCACCTCCAGAGCTGCGCGCGAGCCGAACTTGCGGCCCGCTGCGTCGTAGCCGAAGCCGGGGTCGAAGAATCCGGCGTAGTGGGTACGAAGCTCGCCGGCGGTGGGGTCGTACGCCATCATCTCCGCCGCGTAGTCGGGAGGCACGCATACGCCCTCCGCTGATAGCAACAGATAGAAGACCTCGGGGTCGAGCACGATACGGGCGCCTGCCTCCGGGTAAACCGGCTCCCAATAGTCGCGCCACTTGTAGTGGCCGAGCAACGACATGTCGAGGCGGTTGCTGTTCTTCTTGGCGCGGTAGCCGACGACCCGGTTATGGGGGCCGCTGAGATCGACGCTCAGAAACAACCCGTCAGCGATTGCCAGATCCGCGGCTGGCAGCGCGTGCATGTCCATGTAGAGCAGCGGAAACTCTTCGTGGATGCGCGTCAGCTCCGAATCGCCCACGCGTGGGTCGCCCGCCACCAGCCGCAGTTGATTCAAGCTCAGCAGAGGCTGTACGCGAATCGCGAACGAACGCGGCACTACCTCCAGGTATAGCCTGCCCCGGTACCCCGCCGGGATCTCGTCGAAGCGGTGGTTGCCATCGGTGATCACGCGGGTAAACACGTCTAGGCGGCCCGTCGAGCTCTTGGGGTTGGCCTTCGCGCGTACGTGGCTCGGTAGATCGAGCTCCTCCACCAGCGGGATCAAATACGGCCGGTCGCGCTCCAGCGTTGCCCCGTCACGTAGGTCGATTCTGTCGAGTGCCAGATCATTGACGCGGTCCAGCACCGGTGATCCGGTGCTCGGCAGGAAGCTGCAGCGCAGCGCCCACGCATGGTCGGCCAGCCGTAGGTCGATGCTCGCCGGCTGGATGCTCTCGGGGTGGATACGGTAGTCGCCGGAGGAGATCCAGCCCTCGCTTACCGCTCGCCGCAAACCCTGGCTGGGGACGACACCGAGCGGCTTGCTCCGCTGCGCCTCGCCGCGCTCCTCAGTTGTCTGTTGGGGTACCCAGGTCACGTTCTGCTCGGGACAGCTCGTCGAAGCTTGCCAGACACCGACCATATCGGTGCGGGGCGCATAGCGACGGGACGGTTTCCGCCGCTCCGGTGGTGCCGGTGTTGAAGATCGGTTGCCGCCCAGGGCAAAAGACGCCAACTCGCCGCCGCGTTTATTAGCACTGCCGTGCACGCACAGCCGCGACCTCGAGGAGCCGATGACATTGATAGCTAGGCGGGCGGGCCGATACGCGACGCTCTTGGCGTTGTGGGCGATGGCGTTGCTGTGGGCAGGACAGTGGTCAGCCGCCGCCGCCGCGCCGGCGACGCCGACATTTGTGCAAGCAGCCACCGGGCACTCGAGCTCCGTGGCCAGTCTGTCTGTCACGCCGGGGTCGGCCGTGACCGTGGGCAATCGCCTGGTGGTCGAGGTCGGGGTGTGGAGCGAATCCTCGCCCACCGCCGCGAGCGTGACTGACGCCGCGGGCAACGGCTACGTGGAGTTGCTGCACTTCAGAGCCTCCGACAAGACGGAAATGAGCATCTGGACGGCGCCGGTCACCGCCGGTGGTGGTACCCGCCCGGCGATCAAGGTCACACCGTCGAGCAAGGCCGACGTAGGAATCGTGGCGCTGGAATACGCCGGAGTCTCGACCGTCGCCGGCACGAGCGTGGTCGATCAATCGATCTTCAACACCGGCACCACCGGGCCGGCAGAAACCGTCCTGTCGGGGGCAACCCAGCCGACGACGGGTGCGAATGAGCTCGCGATCGGGTTCTACCTGGACTCTGGCTTCGACGACGCACTTGCGGGCGGTTTGGGATACACCACGCGGGCCAACGTCTCACCGACCGGCAACATTGAGCTCCTCGCGCAGGACGCGGTCGTAGCCGCCGGCGCCACGCCCAACCCCGCCTTTAGCACCGGTGCTCTAACCACGTGGTTGGCCTCAACGGTCGTCCTTCGAGCCGGCGAAACGGGTGCGCCGACCGCGCCCTCGGCGCCCACGGCCGTCAACGCTACGGCGGGCAACGGCTCCGCGACTGTGAGCTGGACTTCGCCCCCGACAGGCAATAGCCCGATCACGAGCTACACGGTCACGCCGTATATCGGCACGACGGCGCAGCCATCGACCACGATCGCCGGCTCCCCGCCGGCGAGCAGCGCCACGATCACGGGTCTCACGAACGGCACCGCCTATACGTTCACCGTGACCGCCACCAATGCCGTCGGAACGGGGCCGTCGTCGCCGACGACGAGCTCGGTGACGCCAACGACGTGGGCCGAAGGTGAATGGGCGCCGCTGATGAACTGGCCGTTCGTGGCGATCCACCTGTTCCTGCTCTCAACTGGTCACGTGCTTGCGTTCGACGGCTGGCAGCAGCCCGAGCCCACTTACACCTGGAACCCAACTACCCAGGAATTTACCTCAACCACTGCTCCAGACAGCATCTTCTGCTCCGGCATGGCGCAGCTTCCGAATGGGGAGGTGATGACCGTTGGCGGCTATGGCGGACTCACGACCGGCAACACTGGGATCGTTGACACCGCGATCTTCAATCCCGCTACGGGAACCTGGACGAGGGTCGCCAACATGCACGATCCGCGCTGGTACCCCACCGTCACCGAGCTCGCCAACGGCAACTACGTGGCGATCAGTGGCAACTCCACCAACTCCACTACGTGGGCCGATACGCCGGAGGTCTACAACCCGACGGCCAACACTTGGACACTGCTCTCAAAAGTATCTACATCCGAAATCCATGAGGAGGAGTATCCGTTCTCCTACCTGATACCGAACGGAAACGTGTTCACGATCGGGCCCTCCGAGGATGTCTCCTACGAGCTCAATGTCGAAAACCAGACCTGGACACCGGTCGGCGGTCCGAGCGGGATTACCAATGGCTCGTCGATCATGTACCGACCCGGGAAGATTCTCTACAGCGGTGGTGCACCGAGCGTTACGAGCACCACGAGCTCCACGGCAAGTACCTCGATTATCGACCTGACGGCCGGCACGCCCAAATGGCAGCAGATCGCGCCGATGCACAACGCGCGCATTTACCACACGCTGACGATGCTCGCCAACGGAGAAGTGCTCGCCATCGGCGGCGAGCCGACCAGCGACCAGGAAGTCATCACTAGTGGCGTCCTGCCGACGGAAATCTGGAATCCAAACACCGAGACGTGGTCGCCGGCGGCGCCGATCGCGGCGGCGCGCAACTACCACTCCAGCGCGATCCTGATGCCAAATGCGACCGTGCTCGTCGCCGGCGGAGGGCACCCTACCGGCCTTGGCAATCCGGGACAGTTCTCGGCCCAGATCTATTCACCTCCCTACCTGTTCGACGGTCCGCGGCCGACGATCACCGCGGCCCCAGCCGCCTCGACCTACAACACGAGCATCACTGTCTCGACCCCGGACGCTGCGTCGATCAGCTCAGTCAACCTTGTGTCGCTGGGTGCGGACACCCACCAGATCGACATGGCCCAGCACTTCGTGCCGCTCTCCTTCACCGCCAACTCCGGTTCGCTGACGGTGCAGACTCCGGCGAACTCCGCCCTCGCGCCCTACGGCAACTACATGTTGTTCATCGTCAACAACAAGGGCGTACCCTCCGTTTCCGCGGCGCTCAGCCTCAACGCTACTCCCTCTGCACCGGCCGCCCCGACCGGGGTGAGTGCAACTGCGACCGAAGGTGACGCGACGGTGACATGGACTGCGCCCTCGCCGGGGACGAGTCCGATCACGAGTTACACGATCACACCGTATATCGGTTCGAGCCCGCAGCCGACAACGACGATCACGGGCTCTCCGCCGGCGACGAGCGCCACGATCACCGGTCTTACAAATGGCACCGCCTACACGTTCACTGTGACTGCGACCAACGCCGTCGGCACCGGACCGGCCTCGACGGCTTCCAATTCAGTCACCCCTTCCGCCGCCACCGCACCCGCTAAGCCGACGGCCGTCACCGGGACCCCCGGCAATGGGAGCGCGCAAGTGACCTGGAGCGCCCCCCCGAGCGACGGCAGCGCGATCACGAGTTACACGATCACGCCGTATATCGGTACGAGCCCGCAGCCGACAACGACGATCACGGGCTCTCCGCCGGCGACGAGCGCCACGATCACCGGTCTTACGAACGGCACGACCTATACGTTCACCGTCACGGCAACCAATGCGATCGGAACCGGGCCCTCCTCGGAAGCGTCGAACGCGGTGACGCCCACTGGCACATCCTCCCCCGAGTTCGTGCAGCAAGTGTCAGGGCACGCACACAAAGTCGCCAGTCTTGCGGTGACTCCGCTGAGCAGCCTCACGGCCGGCAATCGCCTGGTGGTCGAGGTCGGCGTATGGAGCGCCGCGAAAGCGACTGCCGCGAGCGTCAAGGACTCGGCCGGCGATACCTTTACGGAGCTGATGCACTTCAAAGCCTCAGATGGCACCGAAATGAGCGTGTGGTCGGCGCCCGTCACCGGCGGCGGCGGCACACGCCCGACGATCACCGCGACACCGACCTCCACCGCCGACGTCGGAGTTGCGGTCCTCGAATACTCGGGGCTCTCGACGGCCGCGGGGACCGCCGTGGTGGATCAGACGGCGCAGGCCACCGGCACCACCAAAGCCGCGGCCGTGGTCGCAACGGGAGCGACGGCCCCGACGTCGGCGCCGGGCGAGTTGGTGCTCGGTTTTTACGCGGACTCCGGTTTCGATGACAACCTGATGGCTCGGATGGGCTTTAACGGCCGGGTGAACGTCTCGCCCACGGAAGACATCGAGCTCGTGGCTGAGGATGCGCTGACTGGAGCGTCCGGCGTAACCCCCAGCGCGAGCGTGCAGACGGGCGCTTCGACTGTCTGGCTGATGGCGACCCTCGTGCTCAAGTCCGCGCCCGCCGCGGAACCCCCGACGGCACCCGACGCCGTGGTGAAATTGGTGGCGACCCCGGCCAATCGCAGTGCGACGGTCACGTGGAGGGCGCCCCGGAACGGCGGCAGCCCAATTGCGACTTACACGGTCACCCCATACGCTGGCTCGCGACGGTTGAGATCGACGATCGTGTCGGGCACGAGTGCCGTCATCGTCGGCCTGCGCAACGGCGTTCGCTACCACTTCCGGGTCACCGCCCGAAATGTGCTCGGCACGGGGCCGACCTCTACCTTCACAAACCCCGTCAAGCCCTCGGCGACGCTGGTGTGGACCGGCTTTTGGTGTACCTCGCTGCCAATGGAAACAATGCATGTCGGGGCGCTCGACATATACACACCTTGGCCTGGCGAGGTCGTGCGCAGGCGGGGACGCCTAGAAAGACTCACACCCGGGTAGCTGGATGAGCTAGGCTCGCGCTCCAGGGCCAAGCAGATAGCGCAAGTCCGCGCCTTTTCAACACAGCGCCAGCGGTCGCACCCACGACCCCGTGGCGCCACTGATCTTCAGCGGCAGGCAGGCGAACGCAAACTCGTACACCCGGTCACGCGCGAGCTCCTCGAGGTAAACCATCTCCAGGATGAACACGCCCCGTTCGATCAGCGCCGCGAGGTGGACCGGGTGCGGGCTCTCGGGGTCGGGCGAAGGCAGGCACTCCAGTGACTCGGTGTCCCCAGCCAGTGCCACCACACCAGCGTCCATCAGCATGGTCGCCGCCTGCAGGTTGATCCCGGCGTCGGCGTACTCGGCGAGACGCTCGCGGTCAGGCCACGCCGACAGGTAGCCGGTGCGGATCAGCGCAACGTCGCCCGCGCGGATCTCGCTGCCCTGGGCGCGGAGCGTCCGTTCGAGCTCCGCCGGCCCGATCTCGGTACTGGCCGGCAGCGCCTCCACGCCAAGCGCGCCGGCAACGTCCAGCAGCACGCCGCGGGTGAAGATCGGAGGGATCGCCGCCGCGTCGTGGGTAAGTGGGCCGAAGTCTCCGAGGTGCTGCTCCGGTGTGCTCGGCCCAAACCAGTGGTCGTCTGGTCCACAGGTGGCGTGGCAGAGCGCGTCGATGTGCGTCCCGGTGTGGGCGCTGCCCGACAGCAGCTCGCTGTGGATGCCGAAGTTCACGGCGTTGGCACCCAGCCAATCCCAGTCCTTCTGCACGCGCACACCACGCGGGGTGCGGTAGGTGAGCACTTGGAAGGGGGCGTGGCCGTCCCACTGCGGCATGCTGGGCCAGCGGCCGCAGTCGAGGTCGTAGGTGCGCCCGGTGCGGATCAGCTGCGCGGCCGCCACCACGCTGTCGGCTCCCAGACCCTCCAGCGGGATCGGGGGCGCTCCGGTGCCGGAGTCGTGGCTGGGCTGGGGAGAAGACGGGCCGTTCATGAAACCTCCGGGTTTTGGGATGGGGTGAGCGCTTCCGGTGCCGCCTCCGCCAGCGCGGCGAGAAATCTCTCGACCTGCTCGTCCGCGGTGGCCGTACACGTAGCGAAGCGGCAGTCGGGCGATACGAGCACGCCGCGCTCCAGCAGCGCTCGGTAGATGTCGATGCGCGGCTCCCTGGGCAGTGCAGCGGCCTCGCGCGCTGAGCGGGGCCGCTCGTGCGCGATGTGCAATCGCCCAATGCCCCCATAGTGCGTGGCGGTGAGCGGCACGGACTGCTCGCGGCCGATCTGCTCCGCCCCCTCGGCCAACCGCCGTCCCTGGGCGTTCATGCGCTCGATCGCCGGCTCGTCGAGCGCGTCCAGCACGGCGAGGCCGGCGGACATTGCGACGGGATGGCCGTTGAACGTCCCGGCGTGGCGGACGATGATGCCGCCGCGTGGGTCGAACATCGCCATCACCTCGGCGCGCCCGCCGAGCGCCCCGATCGGAAAGCCGCCGCCCAATGCCTTGCCGATGCAGATCAGATCGGGTCGCACACCATGGTGCTCGGCGCCGGCACCGCGCCAGCCGGTACGCCAGCTGGCGACCTCGTCGAGGATCAACAACACCCGGTGCGCAGCGCACCAATCGGCGATGCCACGCAGAAATTCCGGCTCGGCCGCAATCACGCCGGAGGAGTTGAGGAACACCTCGATCAGCACCCCCGCCAGCGTGTCCGCCTGCGGTTCCAGCACCGCCAGCGCACCGGGGAGGTCGTTGTAGGGGAACACGCTCACTCCCGCCACCAGCTCCGGCGCCATCCCGCGGGTCTCCCCCAGCGCCTCTCCCGGCGTCTCGCCGAAGCGGGTGATGCCGATGTCCACAACGTCGTGGCTGCCGTGGTAGCCGCCTTCGGCCTTGGCGATGCGGGGGCGCTCGGTGAAGGCCCGTGCGGCGCGCACCGCCTGCAGTGTTGCCTCCGAGCCGGAGTTCGTGAAACGCACGCGCTCGACGCCGGTGAATCGCTCGCACATCCGCTCGGCCAGCCGCACCTCCGCCGGCACCGACAGGCCGAACGGCCCCCCGGCGTCGATCCCTCGGTGGATCGCGTCGGTCACCGCCGGATGGCGGTGACCGAGCGCCGCGGCGGAATAGTTCAGCAGGAAGTCGTCAACCTCCGCACCGTCGGTGAGCACCATCCGCGCGCCGCTCCCGCGCTCGGCGTACAGCGGGAACGGCTCCACATGCACCTGCGTGCGCGTGTTGCCTCCCGGCAGCGATTCGAGCGCCCGCTCGTACGTCGCGCGAGCGTGCGGCCAGCTGCTTGCATACCGTTGCTCGAGCTGGCTCACGCCGTCGTTTCGAGCTCCTTCACGGCGACCTCGCGATGCGGGCCGGCCTGACCGGCTTTCACCTTCGGACGGACCCATACGAGAAACCACACCGCTCCGACCACGACCATTGCCAGGGTGGTGACGCCGATTTTGAAGTTGATCTTCGGCAACGTCAGCGTCCCGACCAGGAAGATCTGCCAGAACACCGACACCCAGGCAATCGGTCTGCCCCAGCGCCCGAGCGAGAAGCCGCCGAACTGCTTGGGCAACGTCCCTCGATAGGACATAAACAGGTAGACCCCGGCGATCAGTGCGTACACGAGGTTGAAGCCAACGGAGGCCGTTCCGAGGATGTATTCGAGCACTTTCGCGGAGATCAATGCCGGCACCGTGAACATTGCGATCCCGAACACCGCCGTGCCGGCAAGCGCCGTGTAGGGGGTTTTGAAGCGGCCGTGCACTTTTCCGAAGAAGGTGCCGAACGGCGCCATATTGTCGCGCCCGAGGCTGAACAGCAGGCGCGCGGCGCCGGCCTGGATCAGCAGCACGACCGAGACGAACGAGATCAGGAACAGGATGTCGACGAGCTGGCGCCCGGTCGTGCCCCACTGGTACTGGATGATCGAAAGCACCGGAGTAGATTCCCCCAGGGTCTTCGAGATACCGGGGCTGGCGTAGGAGAAGCCGATCAGCAGGATGAAGCCGCTGACTGCCACCGCTAGCACCGAGGCGATGATCGTCCGCTGCGTGACCGTGGTCGCGTTGCGTGTCTCCTCGGCGAGATCCGCGGGCAACTCCCAACCGGCGAAGGTGTAGGCGCCAAGCAGAAACGCCAGCAGGAAAGCTCCAAAATAGGCGCCGTGTGCACCGGGCTGCTGCTGGAAAAGGAAAGAGGCGGGGTGCGGGTGCTCGATGATTGCGTACACCAGCAGGGCGATCGCCACACCAACCCCACCGACGATCTCAGTTACGACCGCCGCGTTGTTGAAGGTGGTGGCGATGCGAATCCCCGCGATGTTGATCAGCATCACGATCAGCGTCAGCGCGGCCGCGCCGAGGATCGTCGCGTTGCGCGTGGTTTCGATGCCGAACTCTGAGAGGAAATACGGGGTCACGCCGTAGGCCGTGCCTGCCGCCCCGACGCCGAAGCCGATCAACCCGCAGACCGCCACGAACCAGCCGAAGTTGGGGTTGGTAAGGCGGCTGGACCACTGGTAGGCATAGCCCGCAATCGGGATCCGCCCGGCGAGATCGGCGAAGATCGCCGCGATCAGCAGACAGCCGCCCGCCGAGATGATCCACGTCCACAGGCCGCCGGTGCCGGCCTGGGTGAGCACGAACGGCAGCGTCAGCAGCACCCCGGTCGTGATCGACACCCCCGAGAACGATGCCGCGAATGACGAGAACCACCCCATCTCGCGGTCGAGCTGCTGCTCGTAGCCGAAATGCTCGAGGATCTCGGCCTGCTGCTGCTCGGATGCGTAGGCTCCCGCCGCGTTGGGCACCCCCGCGCCGTATGCCTCTGTGCTCATCCCTTCCTCCCCACGGTTGCGGTCTGCATCCCACTTACCCCTCTTCTGTTGGCGCTTGAGTGCTTGCTTGACTGAACAGCGACGCGCGTTCGGGCAGCAGCTCTCTCGCCTCCGCCAGGCTGCGCGCCTCCCCAAACACGACCCACTCGGCCGCGAGCCGACCGACGATCGGCGACACTTGGATCCCGTAACCCCCCACGCCGCACGCGGCGATCACCGTTGCATCCCGCGGGCACGGCCCAACTTGGGGGCGGCCATCGGGGCTTACCGGATACAGCCCCGCCCAGCCTTTGCCAAGGCGGATGTTCGCCAGCGAGGGCAGGCGGTGGGGCAGCAGCTCGGCCAGTTGCTCCAGGTAGGTTTGCTCCACGCCCTCAAACCAGTCGTCGGGATCGACCACTGGGTGCACCGCCTCCTCGCTGTGCAGCCCGCCGAGGAACATGTCGAAGGTCTCGTGGCGGAAGTACAGCCCCGAGCGTCCTTCAGCCGGGGCGTAGTCCATCACCTCGGGCATCATGTAGTCGAGCGCGCGTGGCAGGTGCATCGCCACCGCCTCGTGGCGCTGAGGCAGGATCGGCGTGGTGACGCCCAGTTGCGCTCCCACCTCCTGCGCCCACGCGCCGGCGGCGTTGACGACGTACTCGCAGGTCAGCTCGCCGGCCGAGGTGTGCAGGCGGTGGCGGCCGTCGGCGAGCAGCTCGTGGCCGTTGAGCTTCGTGTTCTGCAACAACTGCGCGCCCTTTGCGGTGGCCAGTTCGGCGAGCAGCCCGCAGTAGAGGTGCCCGTCGACAAACCCGTCGCTGGGGCCGTGCAGACCGGCGCTGATGTCATCGCAGCGCACCTCGGGGAAGCGCGCGGCGATCCCCTTTGGGTCGAGCACCACCGCGTCCTCGATCCCGAGCTCGCGCTGCACCGCGACGCTGTGCTCAAAGCGCGCGGTGTCCTGCTCGGTGTGGCCGATCCGCAGATACCCGTTGCGGGTGAAGCGCAGCCCGTGGTCGCGCTCGAGCGCCTCGAAGACGCGCTTGCTAGGCACCCGCAGGGCGATATCGAAGGGATCGACGTACTGGGTCTCCACGACCCCTACCGAGCGCCCTGAGGAGCCGCCGGCGACGTGGGCTCGCTCGAGCACAACCACCTGCGCGACGCCCAGGTCGGTGAGCGCACGCGCCGCGCTGAGCCCGACGGCTCCAGCTCCCACGATGGCCACTGAGATCTTCTTGTTCATTCGCCGCGCCGCGGCTCGCGCCGGGCGGTTCTAGCTGCTGACGACAGTCACGCTCTGCTCTCGCATGTACTGCTGCAGGTAGTGGATCCCACCAGCTCCCCGTCCCGTACTGCCGGAACCTTCCCACCCTCCGAATGACTGTATACCAGGCCACGCCCCGGTGGTGGCGCCCGCCTCGCGATTGATGTAGATAACCCCCGCCTTGATCTCCCGCTCAAAACGCTCGATCTCCGCCGGATCCTCTGCGTAGAGGCCGGCGGTGAGCCCGAACACGAGGCCGTTGGCGAGCGCCAGCGCCTCGTCGAGGGAGTCCACGGGGTGGACCGCCACGAACGGCGTGAACAACTCCTCGCGCAGCAGGCGAGAGTCGCCCGCCGGGATCTCCGCGACGGTAGGCTCAGCGTAATTGCCATGCCGCAACCCGCCTTCGGTGAGAGCGTTGCCGCCATACACCGGCCAGCCGGCTGCGCGGCACTCACGGGCGGCGTCGAGCAGTCGCCGTACCGATCCGGGTGAGATCACCGGCCCAACCTTCGTCGCCGGGTCGAGCGGGCTGGCCACTGTGATCGCTTCACGATGCTCGCGCAGCAACGCTGCGAACTCGTCGTGCGCCTCGCGCGCCACCAGCACCCGCGAGCAACCCGAACAGCGCTGCCCGCTGAAACCAAAGGCCGAACGTGACACGCCAAGCGCCGCCTTGCCCAGGTCGGCGGTGGCGGTGACGATCGCGGGGTTCTTGCCACCCATCTCGCAGATCGCCGGCCGCGGGTACTCGCGCGAGAAGCCGTGAAAGACCTCCATCCCAACGGCGTGCGAACCAGTAAAGGTCAGCCCATCGAGGCCGCGGTGGCTGTACAGCCGCTCGCCCAGACGTTCGTCGGGGATGCTCAGCAATTGCAGTGCCCCTGTCGGGATGCCCGCCTGACGAAACAGCTCGTACACGGCGATACCGCTCAGGTAGCCGTGCGGCGAGGGCTTGGCGAGCACGGTGTTGCCGGCGAGCAGCGCCGCCGCGATCGGCCCCAGCAGCAGCGCCATTGGGAAGTTAAAGGGACCAATCACCGCCCACACCCCATAGGGCCGCAGGATGCTCCAACTGCGCTCGGCGCCGCCGGTCGGGCCCATCTCGGTGACGAAGCCTCCGTGGGCCGCCAACTGCTCGCAGTAGTAGTCGATCAGCACCACGCACTCGTCCACCTCGCCCAGCGCCTCCAGCAGCGGCTTGCCGATCTCGTACGCGAGGATCGCCGCGAGCTCATGGCGGCGTTCGGCGATTGCATCCGACACCCCGGCCACAAGTCTCACGCGCTCCTGCCAGCCGGTTGCCGCCCACTCCGCGGAAAACCGCCGCGCGATCCGGACCGCACGATCGAAGTCATCCATCGTCGCGGCGGCGAAGCGCCCAACGGGCACGCGCCCGTCACCCGGCGAGTACTCCTCGATCCATCCATCTCCGCGCTGCTCAACGCCGTCGAGGTAGAAGGGATGCCGCTCACCCAGCCGGCCCGCGATTTGCTCCAGCGCCGAGCGAAAGGCGCGTGCGTCCCCCTCGCCGGCGGCGAATGTCTCATAGGTGACCTTGGGTGGAGCCGCCATCTGCCTGCGATCAAGGATAGGCGCGTGCGCTCTCTCTACCCTTTATTGGAGATGGCCGATCCCGTGATGATCACCGCCGCGGTCACGGGCAGCATCGCTTCCGGGAAGAACTCTCCCCAGATCCCGCTCACCGCCGATCAGATCGTGGAGGCGACGGTGGAGAGCTGGCGCGCCGGTGCGGCGATCGTTCATCTGCACGCGCGCGACGCGACGGGCACGCCGACACAGGACGTGGAGCTCTACCGAACGCTGGTCGAGCGCATCCGCGAGCAGGGATGCGAGGCGATCCTCAACCTCAGCACCGGCAGCGCCGGCGGACGCGCGAGCATCGAGCAGCGCCTCGCCTGCATCGAGCTGGCACCGGAGATGGCGACGCTCGACTGCGGCTCGGTCAACCTCGGCGACGACTGGGTGTTCGCCAACCCCTACGCCACATTCCTGAGGCCCGCGGCGGCGCGCATGCGCGACCTTGAGATCGCGGTCGAGATCGAGACCTTCGACAGCGGCATGATCCGCAATGGGCTGCGCCTGATCGGCGAAGGGCTGCTGCGCGGCCCCGGCTTCTGGCAGCTGTGCATCGGTGTGCCTGGGGGTGCGGCGCCCGATCTGCAGACGATCGGCTATCTCCTCAGCCGCCTACCCGAGGGAGCGTTGTGGAGCATGCTCGGGATCGGGCGCCACCAGCTGGAGGTAAACGTGCTGAGCCTGCTTTACGGTGGGCACGTGCGGACGGGGCTGGAGGACAACGTCTACTACCGTCGCGGAGAGCTGGCACGCAGCAACGCACAGCTGGTCGAACGAGTCGTCCGTCTGGCCGACGAATTTGGACGGTCCGTCGCCTCGCCCGCAGAAGCGAGGAAGCTGCTCGGAACTCGCGCGCATCGATCGGCGACATCCCCGGGGTAATGCGCAAGCGCGCGGCCAGCCGATACTCTGGCCTCGTCAATCAGTGGAACCTGTGGCCTTGTCCGACCTTCCCCGATCCTCCGCGCCCTTGCAACCATGACACCGATGCCCGAACCCGTGATCCTCGCGGCGGTGCGCACCCCTGTGGGGCGCTATGGCGGGGCGCTGGCCCACGTGCGCCCCGACGATCTCGCCGCGATCGCGCTGCGTGGCGCGCTGGAGCGCGTGCCAAGCCTCGACCCCGGCGACATTGAGGAGGTGTACCTTGGCTGTGCCAACCAGGCCGGTGAGGACAACCGCAACGTCGCCCGCATGGCACTGCTGCTGGCGGGCCTGCCGCAGGAGATACCGGGCATCACCGTCAACCGGCTGTGTGCCTCGGGACTAGCCGCGGTCGTGTGCGCCTGCCAGGCGATCCGCGCGGGCGATATCGAGCTCGCGGTGGCGGGAGGCGTGGAATCGATGAGCCGCGCGCCGCTGGTGATGGGCAAGGACGAGAAGGCGTTCGCGCGCGGCGACCGCACGGTGTACGACACGACGATCGGCTGGCGCTTCCCCAACCCGAAGATGGCGGAGCTGTTCCCGCTGGAGAGCATGGGCGAGACTGGCGAGAACGTCGCCGAGCGTTGGGGCGTCAGCCGCGCCGACCAGGACGCCTTCGCACTGGAGAGCCAGCGCCGTTGGGCGGCGGCCGACGCGGCCGGGCGCTTTGCGGAGGAGCTCGTAGCGGTGGGGGAGTGCGATCGCGACGAGCACCCGCGTCCGCAATCCACGCCCGCGGCGCTGGCGAAGCTACGTACCGTGTTTCGCGAGGGTGGCAGCGTCACCGCGGGCAACTCCAGTGGCGTCAACGACGGCGCGGCGGCGCTCGTGATCGCGAGCGCGGCGATGGCGGAGCGGCTGGGCGCCGAACCGCTGATCCGCTTCGTCGGCTCGGCTTCCGCGGGCGTCGACCCGCGGGTAATGGGGATCGGGCCGATTCCCGCGGTGCGCAAGCTGCTCGCGCGCACCGGCACCGCCGTCGAGCAGATCGACCTCGTCGAGCTCAATGAGGCGTTTGCCTCGCAGAGCCTTGCGGTGATCCGCGAGCTGGGGCTCGACCCCGCGCGCGTTAACGTCAACGGCGGTGCGATCGCGATCGGCCACCCGCTCGGCATGAGCGGCGCGCGGCTGGTCGTAAGCCTCACTCATGAGTTGCGCCGCCGTGACGCCCACCTCGGCCTCGCCACGCTGTGTGTCGGCGTCGGGCAGGGGCAGGCCGCGCTGTTCACGCGCTAACTCTGGGCCGCCCTGGCCGCGGTTGTAGCCCGTCCAGCAACGCTAATGCGTGCCCCGCTCGCTGCCGATGATGGTTGCGATGACGCCCGGTCTCCGTTTTCGCCCAATGTCCGCCCTTGTGCGCCAGTTGGCGCCGCTGCTCGCCGTAGTGGGAGTGTTGGTCGTGGGTCTCCAGGCCGCGCCCGCGGGGGCAGTGGTCGTCAAAGACGGGACGGTGAGCGCCGGTGTGCAGCCGCGCAGCGCCGAGGAAGGGTTTGGCGAGCCGGGCGCCGAACCAAAGAGGTTCGCCAACCCCCAAGGCGGCCCGGTGCTGGCTTCCACCCGGATCTACGCAATTTACTGGGATCCCACCGACAACTATCACGGCGATTGGCAGCATCTGATCGACGGCTTTTTGCAGAACATGGGCGCCGCCAGTGGCTCCCTCGACACGGTGTTCGCGGTCGATACCCAGTACACGGACAAGGCCAACCAGCACGCCAACTACCGCTCCACCTTCATGGGGGCGCTAACGGATACCGAAAAATACCCAACGTCGGGCAACTGCGCTGACCCCGACCCATTTGCAGAAGTAGACCAGATCGAAGTGGAAGAAAAACATACGGTCGTCTGTCTCACCGACCAGCAGGTCCGCGCTCAGCTTCAATCGTTCATCGCACAGCACTCGCTGCCAAAGGGAATGAGCACGATCTATTACATCCTCACGCCTCCCGGAGTTGCCGTATGCCTCGATGGGGGAGGCCTCACAGGTCATTGCTCTGACTACGAAGCCTCCGCGGAGAGCTATGAACACAGTTTCTGCAGCTACCACTCGGATGTCAGCCCGACCAACCCCTCCGAAGGTGACGGCAACACGATTCTCTATGGGATGATCCCTTGGACCGCTGGCGGCGCTGGGGACGGCCACCTGTTTGCTCTCGAGGATCGTCTACCTGCTTTCGAATGCCAGGATGGTGGTTACAACCCGAGCGGCGAACCGCCTGAGCAGCTGGAGGCAAAGAAGCAGAAGACTGAAAAAGAAGAAGAAGAATTTAAAAACAAGACGCCCGAAGAAAAAGTCAAGGTGGAAGAAGAAGAAGTACTTGAAGGGCCCCACCAGGAGGAGCCAAATCAGCCCTCTGGCCCTGGGCCCGACGGCTCCTACGACACAGGACTAGCCGACCTGATTGTCAACCAGATCGGGGTTGAGCAGCAGAACATCGTCACTGACCCCCTGCTCGACGCGTGGCAGGATAAAGAGACCGTCGGCAGCGAAGAAGTTGGCTATGAGGCCACCGATGAGTGCCGCAACTGGTTCTTCGGGACGTTGAATGGAAGTGTGACGGCGAACAAAAACACCGCTGCTGGCACCCTGTCCAACCAGGGCCTCAATGGCGGCGCTTACTATCTCAACGACGCGTTTAACCTCGCCGCTTTGAAACTGCCCTATCCGTCGATCGAATGTATGAGCGGCATCGATTTGGTGCCGCAGTTCACCGCCCCCAACACCGTCAACGCCGGTGAAGTCGTGGGCTTCGACGGGATGGAGTCTGACATCCTGCTCGACGCCGGCACCGCATACAACGCCAAAGGCGAAGCCAAGCCCACTTACGCCACTTACAGCTGGAACTTCGGCGACGGCTCGCCTACTGTCACCGGCTACGCGCCCGGCCAGGCTCCGGGCAATCCGCCGGCGCAACTGTGCGAAGAGCCGTGGCTGCCACCGTGCGCGGGTAGTACCTTCCACTCCTACGAGTACGGCGGCACCTACGAAGTGACGCTCACCGTCACCGACGTCGGCGGCAACACTGCGAGCGACAGCCAGCGGATCACGGTCGTCGGCCCGCCGCCCCCGGGCAGCTCGGGCGCAGGGTCGGGCGCTGGCGCCGGCGCGGGCACGTCCGGCGGCCCGGGAGGGTCGGCTGGCCCGTCCTCCTCGCTTCCCCGCCCCGTCGCGACGGCCGCCGCGGTGTCCAGCTCGCTCAAGCAGATCGCCCGCAACGGTCTGGTTGTGCGCTACTCAGTCAACGAGCAGGTGGCGGGCCGCTTCGAAGTTTTGCTGGAAGCCGCCACCGCCCATCACCTCGGAATCTCGGGCCCGGCTGCGACCGGTCTACCGGCTGGCACGCCGCTGTCGTTGGTGATCGGCCATGCGCTGCTGGTCACCACCAAGGGTGGGCACAGCTCGGTGCGGATCAAGTTCCCAAAGAGCATCGCCAAGCACCTGCGCCGTGCTCACAGTGTCAAGCTGACGCTGCGCCTGACCGCGCACAACGCCTCCTCGCAGAGCCCGCTGTTCACCACGGTGATGAGCACCGTGGTGCTCCATCACTGATCAAGCTCCGCTACCAGCCCGCCTGCCCCTAGAACCCCGGCGGATGGCGCGCTACGAAGCCGGCGTTGGAGCGGATTTCCGGCTGCCAGCGCGAGGCGTAGGGACCGGAGCGCCCGACGGTGTCGAAGCGCATCCAGCGGCCGCCGACGTTCACGTACATGTAGACATGGCCGGCGTTGGCGTAGATCGTGATCCACTTGCCGGGGCCCGGTTCGCCCCAGCTCTCCAGCTGTCCGGAGGTCTCGGGCGCGCTCAACAGGCCGCCCGCCGCGAGGGCGTAGGAGACCGAGCCGGAGCAGTCGTAGGAGTTGCTGACAAACGATGCGTGCCCGCCTCCGTATACGTAGGGGAAGTCGGTGATCGCGTTGGCGCCGGCGATCACGCGCTGCACGACTTCGGGGATACCTGCGGGGATCGCGATCGTGCCGTTGCCGCCAACGGAGTCGCCGCCCGGGACGGTCGCGACCCGCGCATGCGCCTGCGCGCGCGCGGCGCTTTCGATCGCGTGCATGTGGGCGAGCTCGGCGCGCACTTCGGCGTTGGACTGCGCACCAGGTGCGACGAATTCTTCGGCGACTTTCGCGGGGGTGGCGGCGGCGGCGTGATGTACCGACCCCGAAACCGGGAAGCTCTTAGCTTCTTCGGGGTCGCGCGCCTCAGCGATTGGTTTGGTCGAGGCCAGCTCGCCCTTGCTCGCGGTGCTCACCGTCGTCGGCCGGGCTGCTGGCGCTCCGGCGTGGGCGGCGGCGTGGCGGGATGCGGGCGAGGGAACCACCAACGCCACCACAGCTCCCGCCGCCGCGGCGACCCCGATCGCGCCCGCCAACCGGCGACGCGAGAAGCCCAGCCGCGGCCGGGTGGCCGCAGATCCGGGCGCGTCGTCGATCTGCTGATGGACGCTCACCCCTGCACAGGCTAGCGCGCCCCTCCCGGACCGGTGTCGCTACCCTGAGCGGATGCAAGACGAGGCTACAGCCATGGAGATGCCGCGCTCGGGCATGCCCGCCACCGCGGACCGCTCGAAGGTCGGTCAACGCACGCACGTGCGCATGCTGCACGGGATCCGCACGCCCGCCAACTGGCTGCAGCTGGTGCGCTTCGGCGTCGTCGGGGGGAGCGGGTTTGTTGTCAACATCGTCGTGTACGCGCTGTGCGTGCACGGAGCGGGGCTTGACTACCGCGTGTCCAGCGTGGCGGCATGGTTGGTGGCTGTGCTCAACAATTTCGTGTTCAACCGCCACTGGACCTTCGACGCGGCGGCCGGCAGCGCACGCCTGCAGGGGGTGCGCTTCTTCCTCGTAAGCCTTGTGGCGGAGGGCTTCAGCCTGCTGCTGCTGACTGTGCTCGTGGAGGATGCAAGCGTGGAGAAGGTGGCTGCCCAGGCGGTGGCGGTGGCGGCGGTGATGCCGCTGAACTTCCTTGGCAACAAGCTCTGGAGCTTCCGCGCGCAGACCTAAACGGCGGCTTTGGAGCCCCAACGGGTACCTATACTCTGGATTCCCCCCACCGCGGAGGATGGTCGTGCAGGAGATGGTTATATACGGCGTCAGCTTCGACATGGTCGGCAAGCAGCCGATCGTGCTGTTGAAGACGGTCGAGGGCAACAGATTCCTCCCGATCTGGATCGGCCACCCCGAGGCGGCGTCGATCCTCATGAAGCTGCAGGGCGCGAGTACCCCGCGGCCGATGACCCACGATCTGCTGTGCGACATGCTCGGCGAGCTGGAGGTGCGCTGCACGCAGGTTGCCGTGACAGAGCTACGCGAGAACACGTTCTTCGCCTCGATCACGCTCTCGGTGAACGGCCGCGAGCTTGAGATCGACTCTCGCCCCAGCGACGCGATCGCGCTGGCGGTGCGCTCCGGCGCACCAATCTTCGCCGCTGAGGAGGTGATCGCCGAGTCGGCGATCGAATTCGAGCAGAACGAGGAAGAGTCCGAGGACGTGGTCGAGCAGTTCAAGGAGTTCCTCGACCAGGTCTCGCCTGAGGACTTCGCGGCGGGGGATTCCTAACTGGGAGGGGCCTTGGGGAGGGTTCTCAGCGCGTAAAGGCGCTCTGCAGGATCCGCTCCACCAGCGTGTCGAAGCCGATTCCGGCGGCGTCGGTGGCCAGCGGCAGCAAACTGGTTTCGGTGAGGCCGGGCACGACATTGGTCTCCAGCACCGTCAACTCCCCGGATCCCTCGTCGAGCATCAGATCGACCCGCGCCACCCCGTGGCAGCCGAGCAGCCGGTACACCTCTAGCGCCATCTGCTGCGCACGGGCGGTCGTCTCCGCGGACAGCTCGGCGGGGCACACGAACGTGGTCATCCCGATCTCGTAGCGCGACTCGTAGTCGTAGAACTCCGTCTCGCGGGGGATCGCCTCGACCACCGGCAGCGCCTCGGCATCGAGCACCGACACCGCGAGGTCGCGCCCTTTGACGTAGCTCTCAAGAACTACCTTGCGGGAGTAGGAGAGCGCCCCCACGATCGCCTCGGGCAGGTCTGCTTCGGTCTGCGCAAACTTCACTCCCAGAGCCGAGCCCTGGCTGGCTGGCTTGACGACCATCGGAAACCCGAGCTCGCGCCCAATCAGCGGCAGCGACGCCGCGACGCCGAGCTCCTTGATTGCGCTCTCCTTGAAAGCGTGGAAGCGGGGTGTGGGGATGCCGGCCTCGCCCATCAGGTGCTTCGCGAGCGCCTTGTCGGTGGCGCGCATGCACGCCGCCGGCCCCGAGCCGGTGTAGGGGAGCCCGATCGCCTCCAGCAGCCCCTGCACCGTCCCATCCTCGCCGTCGCGGCCGTGCAGCGCGAGGAACGCCGCGTCGGGCTCGCCCGCGAGCAGTTCCGCGACGAGCTGCGGACCGGCGTCGATCGCGATCACCTCGTGGCCCAGCCGTTCCAGCGCGCCCTGCGCGTGCGCCCCGGAGCGCAGCGACACGGTGCGCTCCAACGAGCGCCCGCCCTTCAGTACCGCGATTCTCATCGTCCCTTGGCCCGGCGCCGCGGAAGCTCGACGACCTCGGCCAGCGGCTCGGGGTTGCCCGCTCCTGCTTGTGGCCGGGGGGCGGAGGGTGCCGGAGAGCCCGCCAACGTCCCGAACAGGCCGCTGCCGCCCCCCACGAGTTTGCCGATCCGCCGGATGCCCTCGCGGATCTGCTCCTCCGGGTTGCCCGCGAAGTTCAGCCGCATCGAGGAGGCGCCGCGGCGTCCGTCCATGTATGCGGAGCGGCCCGGCACGAATGCCACACCCTCGGCGCGGGCGAGCAAGTCGGTTGTGTCGACGCCGTCGAGCGTCGCCCAGATGAACAACCCGCCCCCCGGTTTTGTCCAGCTCGCCCGCCCGCCGAAGTGTTCCTCCAGGGCGTCGAGCATCACATCGCGGCGGCGCTTGTAGAGAGCCTTGAGCTCACTCAGGTATGCGCGCCAGTCGCTGTCGTGGAAGTAGGCCGCCACGAACAGTTGTGTCACCGGCGAGGAGCAGAGGTCAGTGCCCTGTTTGCCGAGGTTGAGCTTTTCCAGCACCGGCCGCGGCGCCACGGCCCAGCCGAGGCGCAGGCCGGGGGAAAGGATCTTCGAGAACGTCCCCAGGTAGATGACGAAATCCGATCTGCCGCTCCTGCCGGCTTTGGCGGCGTCCAGCGAGTAGAGCGTCGGCAGCGGCTCGCCTTCGTAGCGCAACAGGCCGTAGGGGTTGTCCTCCAGCACCAGCAGCTCGTGCTTGCGGGCGACCTCCACCAGTCGCCGGCGGCGCTCCAGCGACATCGTCACGCCGCCGGGGTTCTGGAAGTTGGGGATCGTGTAGATGAGCTTCGGCCGGCGGTGTTCGGCTTGCAGACGCTCGAGCGTCGCCTCGAGCTCGTCGATCGGCAGCCCGTCGTCGTCCATCTCGATCTGCACCACGTCGGCCTGGTAGGCGCCGAACGTGGGCACCGCGCCGGGATAGGTGGGCGCCTCGGCGACGATCACGTCGCCCGGGTCGATCAGCGCCTTGCAGACGAGGTCGATCACCTGCTGGCCGCCGGTGGTGACGATCATCTCCTCGACGCTCACCGCGGTGCCCTCCTCCGCCATCACCTCCACGATGCAATCCATCGTCGCCGTCATCCCCTCGGTCGGGCCATACTGCAGCGCCCGTGCGGTGGAGTCGGCGGCGACGTGCGCCATCAGCTTGGCGTACAGCTCCGGCGGGAAGGTCGAGGTGTCGGGCAGCCCGCCGGCCAGCGAGATCACCTCGGGCCGTTCGGTCAGCGCCATCATCTCGCGCATCGCGGAGGAGCGCATCCCACGTGTGCGCGCCGCGAACAACCGCTCGTAGCGGGCCAGCCCGTGCGCGGTGGGACGGGCCCCGCGGATGGGTGGGCTCTCATCCTCTATCGTCATGGCGCCTCAGACCGTAGCGTACGCGCGGCCGGGCGTTGCAAGCAGGGTTTCCCCGATCGGGCACCAACCTCGAAAGCGACACACGTACCCATCCAGCTCGCAGCCGCTCCGCGGCGGAGAGCCATCCCAACAAAACCATCATGAACGGCCTCGTCTTCTACATCGGACTCGGAATCGGCCTGGCACTCGCCGCCGGCCTGCGGCCGTTCCTGCCGGCGCTGCTCGCCGGGGCGCTCGCCTCCGCCAATGCGCTCGGTGTGAGCTTCGCGCACGGCTCCTTTCGGTTCCTCGAAGCGGATTGGTGGCTGCTGGCGGTGTGCGTCGTGTTGGTGCTCGCTTATGCCCTGCAACTGCTGCTCGGCCTGTCGCCGATCGTCGACCCGAGCGACCGCTCGCAGCGCCCCGACCCGCTCGCCGCCGCGCTCACCGGCGTCGGGATCGGCACGGGCGCCGTTCTCTTCGCCGGGACGCTCGCCGCGCATGGCGACCCCGCGTGGCCGGGGCTGGTGGCCGGCTTCTTCGTCGTGGGCCTCGCCCAGCGCGCCGTTTGGCCGCTGGTTGTGCGCGCACGCGCACGCCTCACCGACGGTGCGGCGCGTCAAGCGCTGACGATCTACCTGGACGCCGCCTCGTTGCTGCTTGCGGCGCTCGTCGCGCTGCTGCACCCGCTCGGCTATGTCGCGCTCGCCTTGTGCGGATGGCTGCTGCTTGTCGATCGTCGCCGCGCCGGGCGCAAATACGCCGGCCTGCGCATCCTTGGACGGTGAGTGCGTGCCCGCGAGGAGTTGGCGTCTCCCCGGCGACGCTTAGGGTGGCCTCGGTCAAATGACGCTCCCCAAGCTCGTTCTCTGCGTGATCGACGCGATGTCGCCCACGATGCTCGAGCAGGCGGTCGCGGAGGGCGTAGCTCCCACGCTCGGGGAGCTGATGCGGCGCGGCCTCTATGTTCCCGACTGTGCCGCCGCGTTTCCCTCGGTCACGCCGGTATGCGCCGCGTCGATCGCCACCGGCGCCGGGCAGGAGCGTCATCTGATCCCGGCGATGAACTGGTACCACCGCGAGGAGGCTCGTTACGTCGAGTACGGCTCGAGCTTCCGTGCCTCGCAGCGCTTCGGGATCGCGCGCCAGCTCACCGACACCGTCTACAACATGAACCGCGCTCACCTCGCGCCCTCGCCGCTGACGGTGTTCGAGGCGCTCGACGACGCTGGGGTGCGCACCGCGGGCACCACCTATTTGATCTACCGTGGGCGCCACCGTCACGAGCCCCAGCGCGACTCCGCGCTCACACGAATCGCCTCCGCGACGCTGCTGCGCCACGCGGTGATGGGGCCGCGCGAGTTGTTCTACGCCGACATCTTCGCCTCGCGCCGCACCGGCTGCCGCTCAGGTTTGGGGATGCCGGGAGTGCGCGACCAGCACTCTGGCTGCGTCGGTGCCTACCTGGTCGAGCACGACCTGTTCGACTTCCTGTTGCTCTCGCTCCCCGACAACGACTGGCACTCCCACAAGCACGGGCCCGACGGGCAGCTGCGCTCGCTGGCGCTCGCCGACCAACAGCTGGCGCGCACGATGGCGCCCGCGGGCGGCCTCGAGCGCTTCCTGGAGACGCACGCGGTGATCGTGATGGCCGACCATTCACAGGCCCCGGTCCGCGCCACGGTCGCGCTGCAGGACGCGCTCTCCGAGTTCGACGTGCTGGCGCCCCGGGTGGGCGGTGCGGGTGCCTCGCGGGTCGGTGGGAATCGTGGCGGTGCAACCCGGGCGGGCGGGGGCTCAACCCCTCCCGAGCAGTCCGCGCGTATCGCCGTCTGTCCTACCTCGCGCGCGGCGATGGTTTACGTGCTCGCCGAACAGCGGCCCACCGAGCTGCGTTCGGAGGTCGTGCGCCGCGCGCTGGCGCTCGACGGCGTGGAGCTCGTGATGTGGCTGGAGCGCGACGCCCATGGCGCGCCCGCGGAGGGAGTGATCGCGCGCGCTTCGGTCGGTGAGCTGCGCTTCCGGCCGGGCGGCGACGTGCGGGACGCGCGCGCGGGGAGCTGGAGTTTGGAGGGGGAGTTGGGCGTGCTCGGCGCGACCGTTCGCGATGGTGTGTTCGGCGCGCCTGAGCATCCCGATGCGCTCGCTCGCTCGTGGTCGGCGCTGAGCTGTGCGACCTCGGGGGATGTGCTGCTCTCCGCGGACCCTTACCACGAGTTCCTCGACTGGGGCCGCCAGGCGCACGTTGGTGGTGGCAGCCACGGCTCGCTGCGCGGCGAAGACTCGCTCGGCGCGTTGATCCTCTGCGGTGTCGACCTTCCGACGGAGGCGCTGGCGCAGTGGTCGATCCGCGATGTCGCGCCGCTGGTCCTCGGGCACTTCGGTCTGACCGCCGATTGAATCTTTGGCCTTGCGCGGCGGGTACCCTCGGTGGGTGCGCCGCTCCCTCGCAGCGACCATCCTGGCGGGCGTCTGCCTGCTGAGCTCCGCGTCCCCGGCGGCCGCCGCGCTGAGGCACTCCGTCTCGGCGCGACAGCCGACGACGCGACAGTTGACGGCGGGGCTGCGCACTCACCACGGACAACTGACGGCGGGGCTGCGCACTCACAGCAGCACAGCCACCACGAGCACCGCCACCTCGGAAACCCCCGTGCCGGTCGCGCCCTCGATCGTGCCGCCGACGGGCCGGCGGCTTTCCTCCGACGACGTGCTGGAAATCGCCGGTCGGTTGCCGCGCATGCGCCGCCTGCGGGCCGACTACCGCCGCTCCTACGACGGCGCCTATTTGAAAGGTCCGGGCCGCTGGCAGGTCAGCTACTTCTCCCACCAGGGCAAGGAAATCGGGCAGGTGATCGTCTCCGACGCCAGCGGGCGGGTGCTCGAACAGTGGACCGGCTTTCAGGTGGCGTGGACGATGGCGCGCGGCTACCCCGGCGCCTTCGGCAAGCATGTCAACGCGCTCTACGTGTGGCTGCCGCTGTGTGCGCTGTTCCTACTGCCGTTCATCGAGTGGCGACGCCCCTTTGCGCTGCGCCACCTCGACCTGCTGATGCTGCTCTCCTTCTCGGTGTCGCTCGCCTACTTCAACCACGGCGAGATCTACAAATCCGTTCCCCTCACCTATCCCCCGCTGATCTACCTGCTGGTGCGGATGTTGTTGCTGCTGCGCTCGCGCTCGCGTCCGCGGCCACTGCGGATATGGATACCGGCGCCGTGGCTGGCGATGGGGGTGGTGTTCCTGCTTGGCTTCCGCATCGGCCTGAACGTCACTGACGGCAACGTGATCGACGTCGGCTACGCCGGCGTGATCGGCGCCCAGCGGATCACGCACGGCCTGCCTCTATACGGGCACTACCCCTCCGACAACGAACACGGCGACACCTATGGGCCGGTCAACTACGAGGCCTACGTTCCCTTCGAGCAGGTATTCGGCTGGAGTGGCCTGTGGGACGACCTGCCCGCCGCGCACGCCGCCGCGATTGCCTTCGACCTGCTCGCGGTCGCGCTGATCTTCCTGCTCGGCCTGCGCATCCGCGGCCCCACGCTTGGGATCGCGCTCGCCTACGCGTGGGTCTCCTACCCCTTCACTCTATTTGCGCTGGAGAGCAACTCCAACGACGCGCTCGTCGCGGTGCTGCTGCTGGCGACGCTGCTCGTCGCCTCCTCGCCCCCTGCGCGCGGGGTGTTCGCGGCACTGGCCGGTCTCACAAAGATCGCGCCGCTGGCGCTCGCGCCGCTGTTCGCCACGCATGGACTGCGCGAGCTGCCAGTCCAAGCCGGTGGCCACGCGCCATCGCCGGAGCAAGTGTCCCCCGCAACGGTCCCCGTTTCGGCCAGCCGGCGCGCAAGAGCGCTCGTGCTGTTCGCGCTCGCTTTCGCGCTCACCGCTGTGGTCGTGTCGATCCCGGCGCTCGCGCACGACTCGCTGCACGAGATCTACGAGCGCACGATCGCCTACCAGTCCAACCGCGGCGCACCGTTCTCGGTGTGGGGGCTGTATGGCGGCTTGAAGGGGTGGCAAACCGTGGTGCAGGCCGCGGCGGTGGCGCTCGCATTGGGGCTGGCGGTGCTGCCCCGCCCGCGCGGTCTCCCCGCGCTCGCCGCCGCTGCCGCCGCGATCCTGATCGCCCTGCAACTGGGGCTCGAATACTGGTTCTACCTCTACATCCCCTGGTTCTTCCCGCTGGTGATGATCGCTTTGTTCGCGGGCCCTGCGCTGACAGCTCCGGCCGACCCCGTGCCGGGCCTGGCCGACGATCTGCCTGCGCAGGAGCAGTCGCCGGGCGCTACTGCGCCGCCGCCGGTGGTCGCGGCATCAGCACCTGCTCAATTGAGTCGGCGCGCAACGGCTGCGAGCAGCGGATCGCCACGCCGTTCAGCCACGGGTCCTCTTCGGAGGTCTGAAAGCGCACCGGCATCTGCGTGATCATCGCCTCCAGCGCCAACTCCCGCTTGACGCCGATCACCCCGCCGCGCGGGCCGGTCATGCCGACGTCGGTGATGTAGGCGGTGCCGCCCGGCAGCACGCGCGCGTCGGCGGTGGGGATGTGGGTGTGGGTGCCAACCACCGCGCTCACGCGCCCGTCGAGATGCCAGCCGAGCGCGACCTTCTCGCTGGTTGCCTCCGCGTGCATGTCCACGAGTATGTGCTCCACTTCGCCCAGTTCCTTCAGCGCGCCGTCGATCTCGACAAACGCCGAGCGACCGGGGCGTAGGTAGAGGCTGCCACTGAGGTTGATCACGCCGAGCCGCATCCCCGATGCGCTCTCCACCACGCACACGCCGCGCCCGGGCTGACCGCGCAGGTAGTTGGCGGGCCGCACGATTCGCGGCTCGGTGTCGAGATAGGGGTAGATCTCGCGGTGATGGTAGGCGTGGTTGCCCAGCGTGATCGCGTCGACGCCCGCCGCCAGGAGCTGCTTGGCGGTCTTCGGGGTGATGCCCAAGCCGCCGGCCACGTTCTCGCCGTTGACCACCACGAAGGTGGGGTCGTAGCGCTCGCGCAGCAGCGGCAGGCAGTCGAGCAGGGTGTGCCGTCCCAGGCTGCCGACGAGGTCGCCGACGAACAGGATCGTCGCCTCTGCCTCAGCCATACTTCGCCCATGACGGGAGGCATGTGAGCGTCGAGGAGCAATCCCAGACGGCGGGCGAGGCGTCGGACGCCCCCCCTGTCTCTGACCCTCCCGAGACGCACGAGCGCGAGCTGGTGGACGACAGCGCGGCCACCGAGGCAGTCGCTGCTCCCGCCGAGTCGCCACGTGTAGTTGTGGCGCGCTGGGTGCAGCTGGTGGTGCTGCCGCTCGCGCTGCTGGCGCTGTGGGCGCTTGCGCGGGCCGCGGGCAAAGTGCTGGTGGTGTTCATCGTCGCGGGTCTCATCGCGCTGATCCTCAATCCGGCCGTGGCCCTCCTCCAGCGCTCGCGCCTCCCCCGCGGTCTGGCGGTGCTCGCCGTGTACCTGGCATTCTTCCTGACATTGACCGGCATCGGCTTTCTGCTGGCCAATCCGATCTTCCACCAGGTCCAGTCGTTCACCCACAACCTGCCGAAGCTGGTCGACGAAGCCAACGAAACGCTTGCAAGCTTGCAGAGCTGGCTCAACCGCCACGGGATTCACGTGCAGTTCATCAAGCAGGGCAAAACGGCGCTACAGACGATCCAGCAGAAAATCGCCAAAAGCGCCGGCTCGCTGGCCTCCTTCGGCGGCGCGCTGTTGACCGAAGTAGCAGGCGCAATCTTTGACCTGGTGCTGATTTTCGTGCTCTCCGTCTACATGCTCATCTACGGCGAGCGCATCGGGCGTCTGGTGCGCCGCGCGATGCCCGACGGCGACGGTACGCGCGCCGACGACTACCCGACGCTAACCCAGCACGCCGTCTCTCGTTACGTCGGCGGCCAGCTGCTGTTCAGCTTCGTGATGGGTGCCTCGACCGGACTCGCGCTGTACATCTTCGGTGTGATCGGCATATTCCCGGACGGGCAGAGGTACGCGGTGGCGTTCGCGATGTTTTACGGCGTGATGGAGCTGATTCCCTACGTCGGCCCGATCCTGGGCGCGGTGCCGCCGGTGCTCGTCGCGCTGCTCACCAACCCAGTTTCGGCGCTGTGGGTGGCGCTGCTGTTCGTCGGCTTGCAGCAGCTCGAGGGCCACGTGGTGGCGCCGCAGATCTTCGGCCACACGCTGCGGATCAACCCGTTGTTGGTGATCTTTGCGCTATTGCTCGGCCTACAGCTCTACGGCGTGGTCGGTGCTTTGGTGGCGCTGCCGATCCTCGCGGTGCTGCGCGAGACGTTCGTCTACCTCTCTCGCCACCTGGCGTTTGAGCCCTGGGAGCGCTCTCCCGGCGGGCTTTTGTGAACGAAGAGCCGTTATTTAGGGTCCAGGGCGTCGTCAAGCGCTATGGCGAGCGCGAGGCGCTGCGCGGTGTCAGCTTCGACGCGCACGCCGGAGAGATGGTGGCGGTGATCGGCCCCAACGGCGCGGGCAAGACGACGCTGTTGTCGATCCTTGTCGGTGCTCAGCAGCCGACTTCGGGCAACGTCAGTCTGCCCGCCGGGGGAGTGGGCTGGGTGCCGCAACAGCCGGCGCTCTACTCGCGTCTGTCGGTGGCGGAGAATCTCGAGTTGTTCGCGCGCCTGGAGCACAATCCCGACCCACCTGCCGTGGTCGCCGCGATGCTCGACCAGACGGGCCTACGGGAGCGTGCAACGGACCGGGTGGAGCGTCTTTCCGGCGGCAACCGTCAGCGCGTCAACATCGCGATCGGCCTGCTCTCCGAGCCAGCTGTGCTTGTGCTCGACGAGCCCTCTTCCTCGCTCGACCCACGCCAACGCGAGCGCCTGTGGCGATTCGTCAGCGAGCACTCCCGGGATCGGTGTGTGGTCTTCTCCACCCACAACGTCGCGGAGGCCGAGCGCTACGCGCAGCGGGTGGTGGTATTGGCCGACGGTGAGCTGCTGTTCGACGGCTCCCCGGAGATGCTCGCTCGCGCGGCTGCCGGTGCGCCTGATCGGGCTGCCATCCCCGCCACCGCGGGCGCGGATTTCGAAGGCGCGTTCGTCGAGTTCCTGCGCGAGCGAGGGCACTGAAGGTGCCTGCGCAAATGCGCTGCCGGCGAAAGGCGCTCTGAGCCGCGATGCGATCCCCGCGAAAGGCGCTCTGAGCCGCGATGCGATCCCCGCGAAAGGCGCTCTGAGCCGCGATGCGATGGATGCTGAAGAAGGACCTGTTGATCCTCGCCCGCTCGCGGGTGATGGTGGCGGTGTTGGTGCTCTACCCGATCGCGGTGGCGCTGCTGATCGGCCTGGCGATCTCGCGCGCTCCAGGCAAGCCGAAGGTCGCCATCGCCAACCTCTCGCCGCCCTCCGCCACGGTCGAACTCGGCGGCACCCGCCTAAACGTGGCGCACTACTACAACCAGCTCGTCGGCCAGGTGCAGCCGGTGCCGGTGGCCACCCGCGCCGAGGCGGTGCAGGCGGTCAAGTCGGGGCGCACGCTGGCGGCGATCGTGATCCCCGCCAACATCGCCGCCCGGCTCTCCTCGGTCTTGCTGCAAGGGCAGATCGAAGTGATCTACAACGGCAACGCGTTGGAGCAGAGCTTCGTGCACTCCACGATCGAATCGGCGCTGGAGCAGGCCAACCTCGAACTCTCCAACGAGATCAGGCGGGTGGCGGCGCAGTTCATCGGAAAACTCGTGCAGGGTGGCAACCTCGGCCTCTCGGGCGTCCCGCAAAACCTGCCCGGGCTGAGCCAGATCCCGGCGATTCTGCGTCGCGTCCTCGCCCACCAACCGCCCGGTGCCGATCGCGAACAGCTGCAGCGATTGGCCGAGTTCACCGAACTCGCCGCCAAGAACCTCGGGGTCAGCCAGCAGGTGCTGAGCACCGTCAGTCAGCCGATCAAAGTGAACACCACCCTCCTGCAGGGTCGCCGCACACCGCTCGACGCCTACGCGGTCGTGGTGGCGGTGAGCATCTCGCTGATGTTCCTCTGCGTGCTGCTCGCCGCCGGCGGCATCGCGTTGGAGCGCGAAGAGCACACGCTCCCGCGGCTGGTGCGCGGCCTGCTCTCGCGCGAGCTGTTGATCGCCGAGAAGCTGCTGCTCGCGGCCGGCTGCGCGGCGGTAGTCGCGTTCGCGATGCTCGCCGGAATCGGTGCCTTTGTGGGCCTCGAATGGAGCCGCGTCGCGCAGTGGTTGGCGGCGCTGGCGATCGGTGCGCTGGCGTTCGCCGCAATGGGTGTGGCGATCGGTGCGCTTGCGCGCGAGGTGCGCGCGGCGTCGCTGCTCTCCTTCCTGCTGTCGCTGCCGCTCGCGTTCCTCGCGCTCGTCCCGGCGGGGGCGGTCGCCGGTGGCCTTTACGACGCGATCCGTGTGATCTCGTTCGTGTTCCCTTACAAGGCCGCGCTCGACGCGCTCGACGCAGCCGTCAATCGCAGCTCGCCGGGTCTCGCGATCTCGCTTGTGCACCTGCTCGGGCTGACCGCGCTGTTCGCGGTGCTCGCGCGGCTGGGGTTGCGCAGCGCGGAGTGACCTTGCTTGGTCACCGCCGCCGTGCTGACCAAGGCCAGGTGGGTGGGGCCAAGACAAGGGGATATCCTCGGCGGGTGATGGCTTTCCCGCAGACGCGCATGCGCAGGCTGCGCGCCTCGCCCGCGCTGCGCGGTCTGGTGCGCGAGACCGACTTGCGCGCGGGCCAACTGGTGCTGCCGCTGTTCGTGGAGGAGCGCCAGACCGGCGCCGGCCCCGACCAGGCCGCCGAGCTGCCGGCGCTCGCGCGGCTGTCGATCGCGGCGGCCGTCGAGGAGGCGCGCGCGGCGGCGGCGCTGGGGATTGGAGCGGTGCTGCTGTTCGGGATCCCCGCCGAGAAGGATGCGCAGGGCTCCTCGGCGTGGGACGAGGAGGGCGTGGTGCAGCTGTGCGTGCGTGCGCTCAAGGGCGCCGTTCCGGAGCTGCTCACGATCACCGACGTGTGCCTGTGCGAGTACACCGAGCACGGCCACTGCGGGGTGTTGCGCGAGGATGGCAACGTGGATAACGATGCCTCCGTGGAACTGCTGGCGCGCACCGCGGTCAGCCACGCTCGTGCCGGCGCTGACATCGTCGCGCCCTCGGACATGATGGACGGCCGCGTCGGGGCGATCCGCTCCGAGCTGGACAGCGAGGGCTTCGCCGACACACCGATCCTCGCCTACTCCGCGAAGTTCGCGTCGGCCTTCTACGGGCCCTTCCGCGATGCGGCGGGCTCGGCGCCGCTATTCGGCGACCGCCGTGGCTACCAGCTCGACCCCGCCAACGGCCGTGAGGCCGTACGCGAGACGCTGCTCGACGTGCAGGAGGGGGCGGACATGGTGATGGTCAAGCCCGCGCTCGCCTACGGCGACCTGATCGCCGCGGTGAAGCGGGCGAGCGGCCTGCCGGTGGCGGCCTACAACGTCAGCGGCGAGTATGCGATGGTCAGGGCCGCGGCGGCGAGCGGCCACCTCGACGAGCGCGCTACGGTGGTCGAGATTCTCACTTCGTTGCGCCGGGCGGGCGCGGACATCATCATCACCTACCACGCGAAGGACGCGGCGCGATGGCTGAACGAACAGAGCTGACAACGGCGCAGAACGCGAGTGCCCCCCAGGCGGCCACCTTCGCCCGGCCGCCCGCCGTCCGATCGTCTAGCGGCGATCGCGCGAGCGCCGCGATTCCCAAGACCCGCAGTCGCACCGAGGGCGCGGCGGTGGCGCTCGACGAGCTCGACCGCCGACTGCTCAACCTGATGCAGGGCAGTTTCCCGCTCGACCCTCGGCCATACGCGGCGGTAGCGCGGGAGGCGGAGGTCCCCGAGGAGCAGGTGCTGGAGCGCGTGCGGCGGCTGTTGGAGGAGCGGATCATTCGCCAGGTCACCCCGATCTATGACACCCGCGCGCTTGGCTACTCCTCGATGTTGGTGGCGGCAAAGATTGACCCCGAGCACCCGTGGCGGGCAGCGAAGATCGTCAACTCCCACCCCGGGGTCTCGCACAACTACCTGCGCAACCACGACTTCAACATGTGGTTTACGCTCGCCACCGAGCCCGACTCGCCGCTCGGGCTGGAGGGCACGCTGGAGGTCCTGAAAGAGTTGACGGGCGCGGAGTCGATCCGTCAACTGCCGACCTTGAAGCTGTTCAAGATCAGGATGGATCTGGAGATGGAGGGCGACACCAAGGCGCTCGCCAGCGAGGGGACACCCCAACAAGAGGTGGTGCTGGAGTCGGTGCCCTACGACGAGCGCGACATCGCCGTGATCCGCGCCACGCAGGGCGACATGCCAGTCATTAGCGAGCCTTACGCGCCCGCCGCGCGGCGGCTGGGGATGGACGTGGACGTACTGCTCGAGCACATGGCCGGGATGCGTGAGCGCGGCCTGCTGCGCCGCGTCGCGGCGATCCTCTTCCACCGTCGTGCCGGCTTCTCGGCCAACGGGATGGGCGTCTGGAAGGTGCCGCCGGAGCGGATCATGGAGCTCGGCCCGCGGATGGCTTCTTACCGCGGCATCTCCCACTGCTACCAGCGCCCCACCTACGAGGATTGGCCGTACTCGGTATTTACGATGGCCCACGGTCGCTCCAAGCAGGAGTGCGACGCGATCCTCGATGCGATCGCCGTCCAAACCGGCATCGAGGAGCGCGCCACGCTGTACTCCTCGACCGAGTTCAAGAAGATCCGCCTGCTCTACTTCACCGACGACTACAAGCGGTGGGAAGCGCAGCACGCCTAGAGGGCTCCGCGGAGCTCTACAGGCGTGCGCTGAGGGTGCTGCCCGGCGGCGTCAACTCGCCCGTGCGGGCGATGCGGGCGATCGGCCGCGACCCGCTGTTCATCGCTCGCGGGTCGGGCGCCGAGCTCGTGGACGTGGACGGCAACCGCTACGTCGACTACGTCTGCTCATGGGGCCCGCTGATCCACGGTCACGCCCACCCGCGGATCGTCGAGGCGGTGCAAGCGGCGGCCGCGCTAGGGACCAGCTTCGGGGCGCCGACGGCGGGGGAGGTCGAGTTGGCGGAGGAGGTCGCGCGACGGTTGCCCGGCGTGGAGCGGCTGCGCATGACCTCCTCGGGCACCGAGGCGACGATGACCGCGTTGCGCCTCGCGCGCGCGGCAACCGGCCGGGAGCGGATCGTCAAGTTTGCGGGCGCCTACCACGGACACGTCGACGGTCTGCTCGCGCAGGCTGGCTCGGGCCTCGCGACGCAGGCGCTCCCATCCAGCCCCGGTGTGCCCATGGGCGTGGCGGCGGCCACGGTGGTTGTGCCGTGGAACGACCACGACGCACTGCTGGAGGCGGTGCGCCGGAGCGAGCCGGCGGCGATCCTGGCGGAGCCGATCCCCGCCAACATGGGCCTCGTGCCCGCTCGGCCGGGCTTCCTGGAGCTGTTGCGCGAGCAGGCCGACGCGAGCGGGGCGCTGCTGATCCTCGACGAGGTAATCAGCGGCTTCCGCGTCGCGCGCGGCGGCGCCGGAGAGCTGACGGGCGTGCACGGCGACCTGACGATCATGGGCAAGGTGCTGGGCGGCGGCCTGCCGGCGGCCGCGGTGGGGGGCCGCGCGGAGCTGATGGAGCTGTTGGCGCCCGCCGGCGAGGTCTATCAGGCGGGCACCCTGTCGGGCAACCCACTGGCGGTCGCGGCCGGGCTGGCAACGCTCGAACTGCTCGACGAGCCGGCATATGCGCGCCTGGCGGCGATCACCGAACAGCTCGCCGCGGGCCTCCGCGAGGCCGCTCACGAGCACGCGGGGCACCCGATCCAGATCGCGAGCCTCCCGGGCCTGCTGACGGTGTTCTTCAGCGAGCGCCCGGTGCACGACCTGGAGGGGGCACAGCGATGCGATCTGCGGGCCCACGCCGCCTGGTGCCGGGGTTTGCTCGCCCGCGGTGTCTACCCTCCGCCCTCACAGTTCGAGGCGTGGTTTCCCTCGCTCGCCCATACCTCCGAGCAAATCGAGCTCACCGTGGCGGCCGCCGCCGCGGCGTTTGGCGAGCTCTCATGAGCGCACCCGTTCTCGCTCGCCTGGAAGCGCTGCTGCGCGAGCAGGGGGGGCTGATGGCGAGCCTGCTCCGGCAGCAGGGAAGTGCCCCTGCGGCCAATGGCGCCGGCCCCGCGCTGCTCGCCGCCGCTGGCCCACGCGCCCAGGGACACGCCGAGGAGTACGAGCTGGTGGTGGAGACGATCTACGAGGGCTATCTGTTGCACTACGGCGCCCCACGCATCCTGTGCCCACCGGAGGCCGACCTCGGCCTGCTGGCCGGCGACCAGCTCTACGCGCTCGGACTTGCGCGGTTGATAGGGCTGGGCGATCTTGCGGCGGTGGCGGAGCTGGCGGACGTGATCACGCTTACCGCGCTCGCGCAGGGGGACAACCAGGGAGATCTGGCGCTGGCGGTATGGACCGCCGGCGCACACGCGGTCGGCTGGGGCTCCAGCGACGCTCATCGTGCGGCCAAGGCGCTCGTTCACCAGCGTGACCCACGGGCGCTGGAGGCTATGCGCACGGTGGCGCAGCCGGGAGCACCGCAGCGAAACTGATCGAGGGTCAGCTGAGGAGGGGCCTGCGTTGAAGCGGCCGAGGCCCAGCTGGGAGCGGCGAATCCCCCGCATTTGTGGCGATTCGCACCATCAACTACCCGACGAGCGTTGCTCCTCAGGGAGTATTCTTTAGGCACCCTTGGCCAGCAAGCACGACAAGCACGCCTCCAAGTACACCGCCGACCGCCTCATGCCGGGCGCGTTCGAGGGTGAGACCGTCACACGCCGGCGGTTTATGACCGGCTCCGCTCACGCTGCCGGGGCGGTTGCGGCGATGTCCTTCACGCTGCCCGCGCTCGGTTTCGCGATCGGGCCGATCTTCAAGAGCAAGCCCCACGCCTGGGAAACGGTCGGCCCGACGGAGATGTTCCCCGACAACAACTACATCCCGACGGTGATCACGCTCACCCCGGGGATCGGCGAGGCCGGCAAGGGCCTTGTGTACGTCCGCCAGAAAAATCCGGCGATCGACACCGACCCTTACGACAAGGACACCCCCTACATCGCGATCACCTCGCGCTGCGCCCACCTTGGCTGCCCGGTGCGCTGGGTGCCAGCCGCGGAGCGCTTCATCTGTCCCTGCCACGGCGGCGTCTACGACCTGCTCGGCCGCCGCGTGGGCGGGCCGCCGCCGCGGCCGCTGGACCGCTTCTATACGCGGGTCGTGGAGGAGTCGGGGACGCCGATGGTGCAGATCGGCGCGCGCTTCAGCGTCAACAGCGAGCTGCGCCGCTTCTCCCCCCGTGACCCCGGCGAGCCGATCGACGGCCTCGGCCAGTACGCCTACCCCTCCCGCCCCTCGATCCGTCGCTAGCCGATGCCAAAACTGCCTGCCCCACCGATCCCCGCTCCGCTAAAGGCGCCGCCGCCGCGGCCGGAGGAGAGCAACGGTGTCGTACGTCCCGTCGATCACGCCGCCAACGCCGGCACCGCCGTTGTCGACTGGGTCGACGAGCGCACCTCGCTGAGCGGTGCGGCGCGGTGGCTGATGTTCCGCAAGGTGCCAAAGGGCACCAACTGGTTTTACACGCTTGGCTCGGCGACGCTGTTCGCCTTCCTCAACCAGGCCGTGACGGGTGTGTTCCTGGCGATGTACTACCGCCCTGACGCCTCAGGCGGCGCGTACGAATCGATCCGCTACGTCACCAACGACGTATTCCTCGGCCAGTTCGTGCGCGGCATGCACAAGTGGGGCTCGACAGTGATGGTGGTGCTGGTGTTCCTGCACATGGGCCGTGTGTTCTTCTTTGGTGCTTACAAGTATCCGCGCGAGCTCAACTGGGTGATCGGCGTGGTGCTGCTGATCCTGACGATGGTGATGTCGTTCACCGGCTACCTGCTGCCGTTCGACCAGCGCGCCTACTGGGCGACGCAGGTGGGCGTCAACATCAACGGCACCGGCCCACTGCTGGGCCCCTATCTGAGCGATTTCCTGCGTGGCGGCCCGGAAATCGGGGCGACCACGCTATCGCGCTTCTACGCAATCCACATGTTGCTCGTGCCAGGGCTGATCGCTACGTTGATCGGCGCCCATCTCTATCTCGTCACGAAGCTTGGCACCACCGCGCCGCCGTGGTCGAAAGTCGAGAAAGACTCCGAGCTGCGCGAGTCGGAGGTCTAGGAACAGTGGTATGCAAATTGGCCGGCCGTGATCGTTGCCGCGCGGGGATAACGCGATGAACCAGCGCGAGAAGGAGGAGTACCTCCGCGAGTACTCGATCCTGAAGTCCAAAGGCAAACCGTTCTTCCCCTACGCGGTCGCCAAGGACTCGATCATGGCGTGCATCGTGATGGCGTGCATCATCACGATGTCGCTGGTACTCGGGGCCGAGCTCGGCTCGAAGGTCAATCCCACCACCAGCACCTACGTGCCGCGTCCGGAGTGGTACTTCTTCTTCCTGTTCGAGCTGCTGCGCGTGATCAAGCCGCCGAGCATGGTTGGCATGGCGACGATCGGGATCCCGACGCTGTGCATGATCCTGTTGTTCCTGCTGCCGTTCTACGACCGCCGCGCCGAGCGCCGCCCGGAGCGGCGGCCGATCGCGACGATCACCGGCGTCTTCGTGATCGGGGCGATGGCGTTCCTCACCTGGCAGGGCGCCAGCACGGGCTCCCCGTTCTCGGTCGAAATCGCGACACCGGCGGCGGTACGCCACTCCGGCGGCCAGGTGCTCGCCCAGTTCGAAGCCGGCAGGAAGGTGATCGCCGGCAGCGGCTGCCTGGCGTGCCACAAGCTGGGCGACAACGGCAACAACGGCCCCGGCCCCGAACTGACACACATCGGCTCGCGAATCCCGCGCCAGGGGATCGCGCGCACGCTGGTCAACCCCACGCAGCCGATGCCTTCGTTCAAGCACCTGCCGCCGAAGCAGTTTGAAGCGGCCGTCGAGTTCCTCTCGCAGTTGAAGTAGCGTCGGAGATCGTGGCTCAGCACGACGCCGGCGCTGGAACACTCGAGGCGGCGCAAGTGCGAGCGATGTTCGACCGCATCGCCGGGGTGTATGACGCGCTCAACGGCGTGATGACCGCTGGCCTGCACCACCGCTGGCGCAGCCGCGCAGTCGACCTTGCCCGCGTCGGCCCGGGCAGCCGCGTGCTCGATGTTGCCACCGGCACAGGCGATCTCGCGCTCGAGTTGGCGCGGCGAGTAGCGCCCGGCGGCGAGGTCGTGGGCAGCGACTTCTCCGAGCGGATGCTGGCGCGTGCGCGCCTCAAGGCGGGGATCGACCAAGCGCCGGGCGCGGACGCAAGTGCAGATGCCATGAGCTCGGTCCCGCCGCCGCACGATGTCACCCTGCGCTTCGAGTGGGGCGATGCGCTGCGGCTGCCCTACGAGGCCGACGCTTTCGACGCCGCCACGGTCGGCTTCGGTGCGCGCAACTTCTCCGATCTGGCTGGCGGTTTGCGAGAGCTGACGCGTGTAGTGCGTCCCGGGGGGAGGGTGGTGGTGCTGGAGATGACCACGCCGACCCGTCCGCCGCTGTCGAGTTTCTTTGCGCTCTGGTTCGACCACGTCGTCCCGCTGCTGGGGCGCCTGGCGGGCGACTCGGACGCCTATTCCTACCTGCCGAGCTCGGTCAAGCGCTTTCCAGCGCCTGCGATACTGGCGGCTGAGATGGAGCGAGCGGGACTCGGCGAGATCGGCTACTTGCTCACCGCTGGGGGCATCATCGCGATCCACGCCGGCACGGTGCCGGCGGCTGGCGCACGATGAGCAGCATCGCCCAAGCGCAGGCGGCAGAGGACGAACAAGCCGTAGCGGAGATCATGCGCCGCGGTGGCGCGGTGTTGCGCGAGCGGATGGTGCGCACCGAGGAGCACCTCGAGCGGGTGGCCGCCGAGTCCGGCGCCCCATTGGCGGCGCACGCCACCGCCACGGTACTCGCGGGCGGCAAGCGCCTGCGCCCATTGCTGGTTGTGCTGGCGGCAACCGCCGCGTCCGACGTCGTACCCGATCGGGCGGGCAGCGATCGAGTGGGAAGCAGCGGACGGCTGGACACGGAGGAGGGAGAGCAAAGCCTGGTGCGGGCGGCGGTGGCGGTCGAGTTGGTGCACTCGGCCACGCTGGTGCATGACGACGTGATCGACGGTGCCCAGTTGCGGCGCGGGCGTCCCTCAGTGGTCGCGCAGGCGGGTCGCCGCGCGGCGATCGCGACCGGCGACCTGCTCTTCTCCCGGGCCTTTGCGGAGCTCGCGTGCAACGGCGAGATCGCACAATTGCAAGCCCTCTCAGATGCCAGCTCGGCATTGGCGGAGGGGGAGCTGCTACAGCGCGAGGACACCTACGCGCCGCATGTCGCGGTGGAGCGCTACCTGCGCCGTTGCGAGCTCAAGACGGCTGCACTGTTCGAGGCGGCGTGCCGGCTGGGGGCGCTCGTGGTGGGCGAGGGTGGGGATCGGAGCCCGCCCGCCCCGGCCGGGGCGCTGGCCGACGCGCTCGGAGCGTTTGCGCGGCGCATCGGCCTCGCCTTCCAGTTGCTCGATGACGTGCTCGATGTCTCCGGCCCGGTCGAGCGCACGGGCAAGCCGCGCGGCACCGATCTGCTCGACGGCACCGTCACGCTGCCGCTGATCCTCGCGCGCGAGCGCGACGAGCGCCTGGCGAGGATCGATCTTGCTTCCCTCGATGGGCCCGAGCAGGCGGGCGAGTTGTGCGATCGGATCGCTGCCACCGGTGCGCTGCAGGAGGCTCGCGAGCGGGCATTGGCGCTGGTAGCCGAGGCGAAGGCGATGCTCCCGGCGGTGCTCCCCAACGGCCGCGCGGCGCTACTGGACTTGGTGGCGGACGCCGTGGTAGAGCGCTACCGCTGACTTCCTAGAAATCGCAGGGCAGGATTAGGTCCGCGTCGAGCGCGCGGACGAACAGGTCGATCACTAGGCTGGGGGAGGCCAGGCCTCCCCCAGAGCCCCCTCCCTTCCTAGAAATCGCAGGGCAGGATTAGGTCCGCGTCAAGCGCGCGGACGAACAGGTCGATCACTAGGCTGGGGGAGGCCAGGCCTCCCCCAGAGCCCCCTCCCTTCCTAGAAATCGCAGGGCAGGATAAGGTCCGCGTCAAGCGCGCGGACGAACAGGTCGATCTCCTCGGCCATGTTCGCGTGCGTCACGCGCTGCAGGTCGCTTAGCAGCGAGCCGGATGCGCGGTCAAGCTCGTCGTCGAGCGCTTCCACCGCGTTCTGCTCGAAGACGCCCTCGCGCGTGGCCTCGCACTCGGGACAGCGCAACAGGATCCGCCACTGCCGCTCACCGGCTTCGGTCCAGTCGACAGGATGCACCAGCTCGCCGGCGCAGTAGAAGCAGACGTGCAGTGGCTCGGTGCTCTGATCAGCCTGCCGCTGGCCGGCGGGGTGGGTGGGTCCCAGACTCGGTGGCACGGGATTGTCGAGGTAGACAACCTCGATCTGCTTGCCGCTGGGCAGCTGCACGTGGTGGCGATCCTGATGGTGGCTCTTGTCGGCGGGCATTTGATTCCTCTGGCGAGGTCATCGACTCCGCCCCCGAGCGTCTTTAGCGCGTGGCGACTAATACGGAGGTTTGCCTATCTCTATTACGGAGAACCCGTGTTTAAGTCCGGCCGATATATGTTGGAAGACAGATATGGCCACCGCAATCCGCACGATCGGCCACGAAGACCGGCTGAGCCTCGTCGAGCACCTCGAAGAGCTACGTACGCGTTTGATTGTCAGCGGCGTCGTGCTGGCGGTCGCATTTGGCGTCTGCCTGTGGCAAAACCACGCCCTGCTGCACCTGATCAACCGGCCTCTGGAACGGGAGAAGCAGGGGCAGGTCGAACGGGGCGAGGGGCCGCTCGGCCAGACGGCACTGACGCAGCAGGCGGTGATCAAAGTGTCGGCGAGCGTGCAAGCGATCGTCAAGATCCTCGACGCGCCCGACAGTCATCTGCCGGCGGCGGCGCGCGCGCAACTGACGGCCGAGCTGGCCTCTCTACGCGCTGCCACCGCGAAGATCCCCGCCGTACCGCAGAGCGAAAAGCTGACCACGCTGGGGATCGGCGAGCCGTTTACGACGACGCTCACGGTTGTCTTCTTCTTCGCGCTGATCGTTTCGCTACCGGTGATCCTGTTCGAGCTGTACGGCTTCATCCTGCCAGCCCTGCAGCCGAGTGAGAGACGCGCCGTCGCACCTTTGCTTGCGGCGGTGCCGTTCCTGTTCGTAGCCGGGGTGGCGTTCGGCTACTTCGTCGTGCTGCCCGCCGCGCTGCGCTTCCTCGTGAACTTCAACAGCAGCGAGTTCAACATCCTTGTGCAGGCCAGCCCCTACTACCAGTTCGCCGCCACGGTGCTGCTGGCGATGGGGCTCGTCTTCCAGGTTCCCGTCGCGATCCTGGGAGCTACTCGCGCGGGCATCGTGACACCCCAGCAGCTGCGCAAAGGTCGTCGCTACGCGGTTGTTGCGTGCGCGGCGATCGCCGCGTTTCTGCCGGGCGACGCGATCACGCTGATCCTCGAGACGGTTCCTCTGTACGTTCTCTACGAGGCGAGTATCCTGGTGGCAGCTTTTGTTGCACGACGCGACGCCAGGGGCGCGCGGGCGGTGGCGGAGAACCCGCGGCAGGACCCGCCATCCTCGCCGGGGGGGAGCGCCGGAGAGGGCGGGCCGCGGCCGCTCGACGGGGGCGGACCGCCGACCCCGGGGCCAGGAGGTCAGCCACAGAGCAGCGCGAGCACCGACCACGACGACACCGATCCAAGCGTAAACGCCATAATCGACCACATGGACAGAAAGCTCACCGACTGATGCTGTTCGACCTGCGAGCCCGCGGCCGGCGCCGCACCGTGCAGGTTGTCTACCTGGGCCTCGCCCTGTTGTTCCTGCTGGGCTTCGTCGGCTTCGGGGTTGGCGTGGGCGGCGGGGGCGGCGGGATCTTCAACGCGCTCACCGAAGGCGGAGGCTCTAACAGCGCCAACTTTGCCGCCAAGGTGGAAGCCGCCCAGAAGCGCACCAGTCAGCACCCCGGCGATCCGGCGGCATGGAAGGCGCTGGTCGAAGCGCAGTTCCATCAGGCCAGCGAACCGGGCAACATCGTGACCGCAGGCGAAACCGAACAGTACACGGCTAAGGGCAAGGCGCTGCTCGCCAAGCTGGCCACCTCGTGGAACACCTACCTCAAGCTCCAAACGCATCATCCGGACTCAGAACTGGCGGCGAGGATCTCGAGCATCTTCGGTGAACAGGCCCTCGCCCAGCCGGCATCCGAAATGCGGGCGCTGCAGGTTGCGGTCGCCGGCAACCCCACCGTACGCCTGTACTCGGCGCTCGCGGTGTCCGCCTACAAAGCCGGCAACCTCAAGGTGGGCGACGCCGCGGCCCGCAAGACCGTCAGCCTGGCGCCCGCGGCCGAACGCGGCAAAGTAAAGAAGTACCTCGCCGAACTCAGGAAGAACCCGCTCGCGCACAGCCCCGCCACGATCAGCAAGGGCGCGAACGGGACCCTGATCGCGACGCAAGGGGGCAAAACCATCACGGTCAAGTCAAACGGCAAAGGCGGCTACGTCGGCGTCACTCCCACCACCGGAGCGCCGCCGGTGAAGGGCGCCACCACCCCGAAAGGTGGCGCAGCGTCGTCCACGACGGCCACGGGCACCACCTCCAGCACCCCCGCGGCGACCTCCACCACCAAGAAGAAATAGCCCACCCGCGCAACTGGTGGGCGGTTGTCCAATCACGAGATGGCGCCACCACCGGAGGACCCGCCCTGGGACTCGCCCCGTTACGCCGCGCGTCTACTCGTCGCCTGTCCCGACCGACCGGGCATCGTGGCGGCCGTCTCCGGCTTTCTGTTCGAGTTGGGCGCCAATATCGTCTCCTCCCACCAGTACTCCACCGACCCGACCGGCGGCCGGTTTTTCCTGCGCACCGAGTTCTTCCTCGAAGACCTGCTCGAGTCAGCGCAAGCGCGTGCGCAGCTGCGGGAGCGCTTCGGCACGGAGGTGGCGGGGCGCTTCCAGATGGAGTGGGAGCTGCGTTTCTGGGGCCAGCGTAGGCGCATGGCGATTCTCGTTTCGCGCCGCGACCACTGCCTAGTGGACCTCCTGTGGCGCTGGCGCCGCCACGAGCTGGACGCGGAGGTGGTGGCGGTGATCTCCAACCACCCCGACCTCGAGCCGCAGGCGCAAGCCGTGGGGGTGCCCTTCCACCACGTGCCGGTAGCGCGCGAGGGCAAGGCGCGCGCGGAGGAGCAGATGCTGGAGCTGCTGGTGGGCAACACCGACCTCGTGGTATTGGCCCGCTACATGCAGATCCTCAGCGGCGGCTTCCTGGAGCGCCTCGGTGTGCCGGTGATCAACATCCACCACTCCTTCCTGCCCGCCTTCGCGGGCGCCGAGCCCTATCGCCGCGCGCGCGAGCATGGCGTCAAGCTGATCGGCGCCACCGCCCACTACGTCGTCGAGGAGCTCGACGCCGGCCCGATCATCGAACAGGGCGTGGAGCGCGTCGACCACCGCCAGAGCATCCCCGACCTCGAACGCGTCGGCCGCGACATCGAGCGGATGGTGTTGGCCCGTGCCGTCGCCCTGCACCTCGACGACCGCGTGATCGCCGACGGTGGGCGCACGGTGGTGTTCTGAGGCTGGCGCGGGTGGGCGGCGTGGTGGTGCCCTGAGGGTGGGCATGGCCGGGATCGGTGGTGTTATCGGCTAAACACGGCCGGAGCTCGCCCCCCAACGGGCTTGGCTAGAATGCGAACTCCTTACGGACGCCCGCCCGTTCGGCGTTCCCACGGGCCGTTAGCTCAACCGGCAGAGCAGGGGCCTCTTAAGCCCAAGGTTGCAGGTTCGATTCCTGCACGGCCCATTTTCGGAATTGCCTGCAAATCAGCGGGTTTTGGGGGCGATTTAGGGGAGGCGGTCGTGGCGCAAAAGTCCGTGGGTACCACTCGTGGGTACCAACAGCGCCGCAGGACGGGCATTCGGGCCGCCCGGCGACGGCCCGAAGGCAAGCGCCGCTCGGAGGAGGGACGCTTTGCTTGGGATGGCCGAGCAGCGCGCCTCAACCGACGACTCGCCGCTGGAATCACCGTGTTCCCGACGTCTCGACCAGCTCGTATCCGAGTGATCGGTAGGCCCGCAGGCGCTTGGTGAACATTCGGCGCAGGACGGGCAGCTCGGCGTCGACGTAGTCGTAGATGAGCGCGTCGTGCTTGCCGGGATGGGCGCGGTGGAGACGTCCGGCGTACTGGACGACTGTGCCCTTCCACGCGATCGGCATGGCGAGCAGCAGCGTGTCGAGGCACGGGTCGTCGAAGCCCTCGCCGACGTAGCGGCCGGTGGCGAGTACCACCCGCCCGCCGCTGTCGTTGGCACCGTCGCTGGCGAGTTGCTCGAGCGCGGCACGGTGCTCAGCCGGTCTCATGTCGCCGTGTAGGACGATGAGCGTATGGATATCCGCAAGGCGTTCCGCCAGCTGCTCCAGGTGCTCGCGCCGTTCTGTCAGCACGATCGGGCAGCGGCCCCGTGCCACCATCTCCAACGTGTCCTTCGCGATCATCTCGCTGCGCCGCTCGTCAGTGGCGAGCGCGGCGTAGACCTCTTGAATGCTCGCGTCGGTGGGCAGCGCCTCGGGGTCGAAGGATGTGTCACGGCGCATGACGCGCAGCACGAGCGGCTGTGCTGAGCGGGTCGCGTTGGGCTCGATCGTGTGGCGGACTGGGCCGCACTGCATCGTGATGATCGGGTGGTGTCCGTCGCGGCGCTTCGGCGTGGCGGTCAGCCCGGTCACGTAACGCGCGGGCGAGGCTTGAAGGACGCGCTCGGTCGTCACAGCCGGGACGTGGTGACACTCATCCACCACGATGTGGCCGTAGTCGCCCAGCAGTTGGTCGAGCGTCTTGTGGCGAGCCAGGCTCTGGACCATCGCGACATCCACCTTGCCCGTAGGCTTGCCGCGACCGCCGCCGATCGTCCCGATCTCATCTGCATCGAGATCGAGGAACTCGTTCAGGCGCTTGACCCATTGTTCGAGCAGCGGCTTGCGGTGGACGAGCACGAGCGTCGAGCGTGCCCGGGCCGCGATCAGCCGGGTAGCGATGACGGTCTTGCCGATACCCGGCGGTGCGCACAGGACACCGAGCTCGTGGGCGAGCAGCGCCGGCATCGCCTGCTCTTGACGGGCGGTGAGCTCTCCCGTGAACCGCGCCTTGAGCGCCTTACCCTCCGTACGCTTGTCGGAGAGCTCCAACGCGATATTCAGGCCGCCCAGCAGCTCCTCCAGTTGTTCGAGACAGCCACGTGGCAGCACCAGGAAGTCGCCTGTCTGCTCGAAGCAAGCGATCACGCGTGGGGTAAGCGCAGTGGATTTGCGCATCGCCTGAAGTTCCAGGAACTTCGGGTTGGAGAACGCCGCGAGCCGCCGCAACGCGTCCAGCAGCACCGGCGGCAGCCCCTCGCTGCGCACATACAGGCGTTGGGCGAGCGTCGCGCTCACCGTGCCGGGCAGCTTCGCGGCGGCGAGCCGCTCGGTCAGCGGCCGAACCGGGCGCCACGGCGCATCGCTGTTCTCCGTCTCCTCGGGCACGCCGAGGACGTGGCCGTCACCGAGTCCACGGGCCACCAGCTCCTGCAGACGAGCCGGGGCGAGCCGCGGCAGCGACTCCAGGTAGGACCACTGGTCCTCGAACGGCTCCAGGCGCTCGTCCACGAACAGCGTGTTGCCGCGCTGGCGTGCCTCGCGCTGGAGCGGCAGCGCTATGAGGTTCCCGAAGCCTCCCTTCGGCAGCGTGTCCTGGCTTGGGAACAGCCGATCGTAGGACGCCATCCCCAGCGTGGGACTGCGCGCCATCGCGTCTGTCAGAAGCATCAACCCGAACCGCCGCGCGAGCGCTGCCTGCACCGACTCGGTGAAGAAGAACCAGACATGGGCACCCTCTCCCGAGCGCGAGCGCTCGACCGCCGGGACGAGACCGAGCGCGAGGCATGCCGCGCGCAACGCCATCACATCCGCACGCCACGAGCATTCATCGAGATCGATCGCCAACAGCCAACACATATCGCCGGCCAGCAGCGGATAGACACCCATCACATGGCGCCCCCGCAGATGCTTGAGCAGCTCACCCTCATCCGGGACGGGGAACGCCTGGTTGGGACACTCACCACACTTCACGCGTGGCTTGTTGCATCCGTCCTTCCACTCGTTGTCGCAGCGAGGGCACCACCCGCTCTTGCCCTTCGCGAGTTTCTCCCAGCGATGCGGGAAAACGTCCTCGCGGCCACGGAAGAGACTGGCGAACAGCTCGACCTTGCGTTGCGGCGTCCAGGATCCCGGCCGGTTAGGCTCATCCTCGCCCGCGCCGTCTGAGATCGCCCGTTCGCTCTGGGCGCGGAGCTCGGCCAGTTCGTGAGTCGCCGCCTCGCGCGCAGCGTCGAGCTCACGAAGCCTCTCCTCCACAACCACAATCGCGATATCGAGCTCCCCGTCTACGGACACCGGCGCATTCTGCACACACAACCGGCGCAAACATCCGCCGTCACTTCAGGACGTGGTTTCCTCGGTGCCTGCTCGTTCCTGGCGGACGAATGTCACTTGACGGCGCGGAGTAGTCGGCGCTACGCTGCGGCGGCAACGCCGACTGGCACGTAATGCTCAAACAGGAGATCGGTGGGTGCCGGGTTGCCCTGCTCTTCGGCGGCGCACACCAGCGCGAATCTGGCGGCGTCCTCGGCGTGCGCCTGGTCGTAGGCGTCGCCTCCGCCGGTCAGGCCGGGAATGTCGGGCGACTCGAAGCTCCAGCCAAAGCCGGGCTCGTGGTGGTGGAGGATGCGAATGGTGTCCATGACGTTCCTTCAGAGTAGCCGTCGGGCCTCGTCTTCCGCAAGTCCGACGTGATTGACGAGTACACGCCGGACCTCGCCGGGCGCCAGTGTCCGTCGATCGTGGAACGCCCAGGTCAACGGCGGTCGGCCATCTGCCTGCAGCCGCCGGTGCGAGCCGGCCTGACGCGTGGTCCGATAGTTGAGCGGGTCGGCTTGAAGAATCTTCAGTAGCTGCTTCGCTTTCAAGGATGGGAACTCGGCCACGGCGCAACCCTAAACGAGCGAGCGGTCCTTTGCCGATCTCTCAGGGCTGAGTTCGGTGTCATCGCCGAGCAGCAGAGCCTCGATCTTCGCCCGGACGTAGAGCCGTCTTCGGCCCACCTTCTTGGATGGGACGATGCCTCGTCGCGCCCAGTCCTCTACGGTCGATTGCGGTACGCGCAGCAGGGTGGCGACCTCAGCTGCGGTCATCACATCGGCGGCGGTGAGCGGTCGGCGGACGGTCGAGCTCATTGGTCGGGGATCTTGCAGTTGTGAGGTTGGTGGGGCCATCGCGGTTACAGACCTCGACCTGCCCGCACCGGCCCCCGACTTCGGGGCCGACAAGGAGGCGAAGCCGACGCCTCCGGTGTACGTAGCTGCGGCCACCCAGCCGCCACAACTCCCGACGTTGGGGCTGCCCGTAGTCCTCGCGCGCCCTCGACCACCGACTCGCACGTCCCCTGAGTGCTGCTTTTTAGCGCTCGCGCCGTCTCTGGGATCAACGGATCCACCCGTCTGGCGGGGCGCCGGGTTTCCAGGCGTCGGTCACGCTGCCGCCTTCTTGGCGGAGGGTGTGACCGTAGTCGATGAGGTTGACCTGGAAGGCCAGCTCTTCGCGCGGGTCTCGGCAGGCATCGTCGATCCACTGGCGCCATACGACTATGGCGCACAGGGTCTCCACGTGCGCCTCGTTCTCCCACCAGCCGTACTTCAACGAGGCGAGCGCTGTGGGGTAGCGCCCGTGGAGCGCGACGATCCCGCCCCACATCCACGAGCGCCATTCGCGGTCCCCACCGTAGGGCTCGAGCCACGGGGCTCGCTGCTCGGGCTCGTCCTCGTTGTAAGTGTCGAGTACGACAGGCGCCGGCTGAGCTTGCGCCGCAGGAACGTGCTCGCCGGTACCCGCTCCAGCAATACCTTGGCGGACCATCTGGCCGGCGAGTCGCGCGACCGGCTCGCCAGCGTTCGCCGCCAGCTCGTCCAGTTGCGTCGCGAGTGCGTCGGGCAATGTGATCTTCAGGCGGCGGCTCATCGGGTGTACCAGGGGGTGTGCTCGCCGGCCGTGTTTTGGGTTGGTGGGTCTGGTGGTTGTCATGTGGTTAATGACTGTGAGCGCCCGGAACCGGCCACCGAGTTTGGGCCCTTAAAGGTCCCGCTCAATCAGTGCATCTGCGGGCTTTTTGCGCTGCCGTGAGGGTTCGCGCCGTGGGTGAGGGGCATGTCTGGTCATGGGAGCGTGGGTGCCGCGTGGACCGATAGCTGTGTCCGAGGGATGAGCACTCAGCTACGTGCCGGTGGTTTGTCGGCGGCAGCAGGAGGATCTACACGGGAGGGGTCGGGTGCGCTGGGTATGGTCCTCCGCCCGATGTCAAGCGAGCCGAGACGACGAGCGCGAGTGACGCTCCGCTGCCTGCGTGAGGATCTCGACGTGGAGATACCACCCGTCGAGATCGACCTCGGCAGTCTGGGCCACCCGCTCCTCGCTGAGGCGCGGCGTGTTGCGCCGGCGGCACCACGCGGGCAGAAGCGCATCCTCTCGATCGAGCGTCCGCTCGTGTACCGCCTCCGTCACGGACGGTGGCGTGGCGCTACGTGGCTGGAGGTCGAGGCCGCGCGGCTCTGGCTCTGTGCCGGCGCGCAGCGCGAGCAGGGCTCCGGTGAGGATGCCTATGAGGTCTTCACCGCACTACATCGAGCCGGGCGCCTGCTACCCGATGACGATGACCGGCTGCGTGATGAGCTTGAGCGTAACGCGCGCATCATTGACGCCGCCGCCGACTCGATCCCATCCGTTCTCGCTGATGTCTTTGCTCGTCGAGATCACGATGTCACGGCCTGCTTCGGTGAGCTGGTCGACGCGCGCCTGCATGTCACTGCGACGGGCGAGGAGGTTTGGGTTGCGATCGCTACTCAGGCGACCGACGGGCGCTTCGTCGAGGAGCGACTTCGAGACGTCCTCTTCGGCTTGGTCTTGGACGCCGCAGAAGCAGAGCTTTGGGAGCCGCGCGCGGACTGGCCCTCCGGTGAGCTTGCGTGGTTCGAGGTCGCTCGCCTCGGCCTGCGCGAGCCGCCGAGCTGATCGGAAGAGACACCGCCGACTCGCTCTACATCGGCCTCATCGACGCCCAGCGAGTATGCGAGCGTTGACGTCTCTGCCGCCTAGCAGCGCCTCGTGCGCGCGCTCCATGCGCAGCGCAAACAGCTCGCGGTGATGCTCGACGTACTCATCGACCGCGCGCTCGACGAGCTCCGCCTGCTTGAGGCCCGCCATCAACGCTGCGTAGCGGACCTTCTCCTTGGTGGCCTCATGAACCTTGATCGGGGATTGCGCTCGCATTATGGGTTATTCGGTACTTCGGTACCGGGAGGTTACCATACTGCGCTGGCGCTTGGCGGACGAAGGCTGGTCCGCTCAGCTTTCATCTCGGGCAGCGGCGCTCTCCCATCTCCACACCATCCCCGCTCGTCTGCGAGAGCAACTTTTCGGCTCCCTTCTGCCTTTGGGGCGTCGATCAGGTGCGAGGGTCGCCGAGCACGCGCCCGCTTCGCTTTTGATCGTGTGGCAGATCTACCCGAGGAGCTTGGCCTTGGCCTGCGCGAACTCCTCCTCGCTCAGGGCGCCGGACTGTCTCAGCCCGGCGAGTCGGTCTATCTCCGCAGCAATACCAGCTGCCTGCTGCGGAGCGGGCGGTTGGGACGGAGCGACCGCGGCTGAGGCAATCGCTCCGCTCTCCCCGCGTTCTTTCTGAACCACGTTCGCAGCCCACCGGCCGGCGGTAAGTATCGCCGTGCTCCACCATCTTGATGCGGCTCTTCCTCGCGTAGTCATCCCACGCCCTTCCCCACCGCTGGCACAGGCGGCTGCGATAGAAGACGATCGCAGCTGCGGTAGAGACCACAATCGCCAGCGACCCCCACCCAGCACCAGCATGGCGCGGAAGCGCCCCGACGGCAGCAAAAACCACCACAAACCAGAGAATGCCTGTCAGGATGATCCGTGCGCTCAGGGGACGCGCGTTGACGATCGGGCGCGTCATCATCTCGCGCTGTTCGACTTTTCTTGCCCAGCGGTATTCCTTGCGGGTCCTGTAATCAGATCGCCTCGGGCTCACGACTCCCCTCCGATCTCGTCGCTCCTACGCTCGTCACCGTATCTGATCTCATTCGCCATGCCGTCAAGCACGACCTCGTAAAGCCTTGGGAGAGCCGATCGGACCTGGTCAGCATTTAGCGTCAGACGTTCGTATGGCTCCCCGTCGGCGATATGAGCAGCGAGGTTGGCGACGATCTCGACGCGGAAGTTGTCGTCCTGTTGTGCAGCAGCCATCTGACTTGCCCTCACATCCTGCGCGTAGAGGAATTTTCCGAATGGACCCCTGAAGCGCTCTCCCCAGCCCTTGACCTCCACCGGATGTGGCTTGCCGCCACTCGGCGGTGCGCTCAGGATGTCGCACCCGTGCTCATTCTCGCCCTTGGCAGCGCCAATGGCACACGGCGACCATCCGTTCCTCTGCTCCTCACGGATCACGATGTCCATTGCCATCTTGCGGATCTCCTCCGACATACGGCCGCATGCTACCTCTGCCGTGGCGCAGCCACGTGCCTGTCACCGGCATGCGCGTCGCACGCGGCGCGTCCACGGCGGGCTACGTGAAGGTCGGGGATTCGAGTGCGGCGACCATGCGCGAGAGTTCCTCGTAGCCGCCGCCCGCGAGCACGTCGATCGGCTTGCGATGTCCGAGCGCTGTGAGTGGGCGGTTCAGCCACACCGGCACGTAGTCTGCCTCCAGTACCGCTGCGAGCCGGTCGATGATCGCCGAGAGCTCCACCAGTCGTTCTGCCCGGCGGCCGGTGGGCGCGCGGGTGCGGTGAAGCCACGCGCTTACCGTCGAGACGCCCGCTCCGGTCGCGCGGGCGATGTCGCGCTCGGTTAGCGGCGCGAGCTGCCTGATTCGGATTGCCTCGTCTGCGTAAGCCAAGCTCATGCTCCTACTGTAGCAAGAAACGGAATCAAAACAGAACTCAGACGGAATAGCTAGTGGCATCTACTGGTGTGACGGGAGCGAACGCCCGTGTGAACACCTCCGCCTGCTCACCCGCGGGCCGCGCGTGCAGGTAGCGTCCGGTGGTGGCAAGTGCGCTGTGGCCCATCGCGCTCTTGATCGTCACGAGGTCCACGCCGGCAGCGGCGAGCAGTGAACCGTAGGTGTGGCGCAGGTCATGGAAGCGCAGCGGCCGTAGGCCGGCGTCGTCGCGCGCTCGCTTGAAGCGGCGCCGCAACGCGGAGCCGTCGAGGGTGCGTCCGAGCGCGTTGCAGAACACTCGCTCGTCGACTCCTGTGAAGTCCTCGCGCCTACTCAGGCGATCGAGGGCGGCTGCGGCCTGATCTGGCAGCGGTACCCGACGGACCCTGCCCGACTTCGTGGAGGACTCCACGCCCGCGCTCATTGCGCGTCCCACGGTCAGGGCATGGCCTGCGAAGTCCACATCCCGCCAGCGGAGTGCGAGCAGCTCGCCCAGCCGCAGGCCGGCGTATGCGGCGACCCTCACCAGCTCCGCGTCCTGCTGATCCTCGGCACGCCTCGCCTCGCGCTCCTGCTCGCCGAGGGTCTGCCGCGAAGGCTCGCGGTGCCGGCCGCCGGCGAGCGCCCGCGCGAGCGCCTCGACCTCCTCGGGCGAGTAGTAGACCAATGCGCCCGGCAGCGGCTCCCTGCGCTTGTCGGCCTCGGAGGCGGGGTTCGTTGCCAGTCCGTAGGTCGAGGCACGGCAGCCATAGTTGAAGGCGGCGCAGATCCGCGCGGTGCTTGTTCACGGTGCGCGGCGAGACGCCGGTTGCGCTGACCGTGGCTAGCAGCTCCTCCACGTCGCGCGTGCTGATCTTCGATGCGGGTCGGTCGCCGAGGGCAGCCATAACGTGGCCGATGATCGTGCCCTTCCCGCGCTTGTACGGGACGCCGGGCTCGGCGAGCACGCTCTGGTGGTTGCGCAACGTTGCGGGCTTTGCGCCCTTCACGTCCTCGAGCCAGCGCAGGTACTCGTGGGCGACTTCACGGAAGGTCACGCCGCGGGCCTTGAGTTCGTGCTCGGCATGTTCGCGGTTGTCTGCTTCGGCCACGTAGGCGGCTACGAGGGAAGCTGCCGTGACGTGGGCCGCGCGCTCATCGTAGGAGCCGTCGGGTACACGTCCGCGACGTGGGCGCCAGCCGCCCGTGTCTGTATCGAGATCGAGCCAGGCCGGCCCGACGCGGCGCTTCACCTGCCGGCTGCGGTAGCGGAACTTCGCCTCGAAGAAGGGCTGCCCGTTGTGCTCACGGACGACCACGGCTGCACTGGGGTTCTTGGTCGACATGCCGGGCCTCCGGTGTGTCGACGGTCCCTGCAATGGCACTCACGCGGGACCTCTTGTCAGGTGCCTATCGGGAGTCTACACGGCGTGGGTACCACATGGGTACCACCCTTCGCGTGGGTACCGCTTTGGGTACCAAACCAACAGAAGTCATAGTGTTTTAGCGGCATCGAGACCGACTAAATCGGCGGTATTTGACCGTTTCGGGCACTCTCTATCGGCCTCTTAAGCCCAAGGTTGCAGGTTCGATTCCTGCACGGCCCACTTTTTCGGACGTTGCGCAAACCCCGGCCGTGTGGGTGCGGTCGGGTGTGATGATGCGGTAGGTGGGCTGGATGTCGGTCTTGCTGTTGACGCGCAGCTCGGCGATGAGGATGCGCAGGAGAGCCTTGGCCTGCTCGGGCTCGCCTTGTGCGATCACTCCTTCGAGTTGGTCGGCGGTCGCGGCCAGGTCGGCTGCTGTGGGCGCGTGTGCGGCCTCGTCTGCGCCGTCGTCGGCGAGCTCGGCGTGTTGGGCGCGGAGGTCGTCGAGGCGGGCGTTCAGGCGGGCGACGCGCTGTTCGCAGCGCTCGGGGGAGAGTCGGCCTTGCTCGAAGGCCTCGAAGTAGCGCTCGGTCGAGCGTTCGATGCGGGTGATCTCGGCGGTGATCGAGCGACGTTGCTCATCGAGCGCTGGTCGCTCGCGCTGCGCTTGCTCTTGGGCGGCGCCGAGGGCGTCGTGGATCAGCGGTCCGTCGCGGTAGATGCCGGTGAGTTGGCGCAGGACGGCGGTCTCGAGCTTCTCGCGTGAGACGCGCTCGCCTTGGCAGGCTTTGGGTCCGTACTTTTGGCGGGCGGTGCAGGCGTAGTAGTGGTAGGTGCCGCCTTTGCCGCGTGCTGACATGCCGATGTAGGCGCGTCCGCAGTGCCCGCAGCGAACAACGCCGGAGAGTAGAAAGTCCGAGCGGTTGCCGCGGCGACGGGATGCGTCGCTGCCGCGCTCGGCGAGGATCGCCTGGGCGTGGTCGAAGGTGGCTTGGTCGATCAATGGCTCGTGCGTGGACTGGAAGTCCTGGTTGCGCCAGCGGATGCGTCCGAGGTAGGTCGGGTTGGTGAGGACGCGGTGGACGGCTGGGTGGCCCCAGCCGGCGCTCGGCGCCGGTGCGTGCTTGGCGCCGAGCTGCTGGGCGATTGCGATTGTGCCGAGCCGGTCCTGCGTGTAGAGCTGGTAGATGCGCTTGACGGTCGGCGAGGCGATCGGGTCTGGTGCGAGTTGGCCGTCGTGGAGCGTGTATCCGAAGGGTGGGCGTCCGCTGTACCAGCGGCCTTCCTTGGCGCGGCGTTCGATACCGGCGGTGATGCGATCGACGATGGTGGCGTGCTCGAACTCGGCGAACACGCCGAGCATTTGCAGCATCATCCGGCCTGCCGGTGAGCCGGTGTCGAATGGCTCTGTCGCTGAGCGCAGGATCACGCCGAGCTTGTCCAGTTCCTCGGCGATGCCGGAGAGTTGGCGCACCTTTCTTGATAGCCGGTCGATCCTGTAGACGAGTAGCTGGTCGATGCGGCCTTGGCGGGCGAGGTCGAGCGCGGCTTGCAGGCCGGGCCGGTCGAGCTTCGTGCCGGTCGAGCGGTCGTCGTGGCGGGCGACGATTCGCCAGTCTTCTTGCACCTTGCAGAATGCCTCCAGCCGTTCGTGCTGGGAGGCGAGCGAGGTTGGCTGGTTCTCCTCGTCGGTGGAGATGCGGGTGTAGAGGCAGATGCGCGTCATGGGATGGCCTCCCGCTCGTAGTCGTCGTGGCTGTGGGGCTGTTCGATCAGATCAGATCCGCCGACAGGCTTCAAGCCCTCATGCTCGCCGCTGCCGGGGTCTTCCGGGCGGCGATGCAGCGGAGAGAGCCGATCCCAGAAGCCGGGCTGCTCGTGATGCCAGCGGCGCCCGAGCGCGCACGCCATGTCGGCCGGTCCCAGGGCATGGCTGATGGGCAGCTCGCTGAGCGCGACCGGCGGCTGAGTGGGGTCGGTGATCGACTCCCAGACTCTGCTCAGTGGCCCTGCGTCGCGCAGCGCGGTCGTGGTTGTGACGAGCATCGGCCAGCGCCCGTCGAGGTTGACCAGAGAGCTGTCCTGACGGTGGCGTTCTCGCTTGGGCTCAAGCGCGGCATACGCCCGGCGTAGCGTGTCGATCCTGCCCGGTCCTGGTACGACGAACAGGACGTTGCACATCTGCGTTTGGTCGTGCAGGCGAGCCTCGGCGAGCTGGTAGCGCTCGATCTTTTCCTCAAGGCGCTGTTGTGTCTCGGTGGCACGGTCCCACTCAAGGAAGCACTCGATCGCGTCGGTGGGAACGTCGAGGATGAGGCCCGCGTCTGGCCGCACAAGCTCGACAGGCCCGTTGCTGCCAAGACGCTCGGTGGCGCGGCGGGTCGAGTCCCAGGCGGTCACGCCCATGTGAGGATCGGGCAGGGTTGCGGCGATCAGATCGCACACGAACTGGTTTGCTCCCAGGCGATGCGCGAGCTGCGTGTGCGAGGCCCAGTCCTCGCGGCGCTGCCAGCCCAGCCGCTTGGGCTCCATGCCGAGGCTTGAGGCGACGAGGATCGCGCCGGCGTCATCGAGCAGCCAGTGCGCCTGGGCTTACCCGAGCCGAACGGGCCGTGCGGGTAGAAGCGGTCGATCACACGTTCCCGGTAGAGGAACAGCAGCCGGTCCTGGCAACGACGACGCGAGGAGAAGAACAGCAGCTCAAGCTGGCCGGTGCTGAGAACCTGATGGTCGTAAAGGACACTGGCGATCTCGCGGTCACGCCACGTCAAATGCCGCGCAAGCTCGAACACGCGATCCGCGCTCACACGCACCCCACGCCGCTGCGCGGCCCTCGATCTTGAGAACGATCGCTCGTCCTTATTTGTCGGGGCTTGCTCACCGCCCCGATCCCTTGCTCCCGTGCGGCTTTTCGGGCCTCTCAGCCGGCGGGGTCGCGCCGCCCAAAACGCCGGGGCAAACGCCACCCAAAGCGCCGCCGCAAACGCCGCCCCCATCCCTGCGGGCCGCGTCATGCAGCAACCCCGCGAGCAGCGCCGTCGCCTCGCGCTCCTGCTCAGGTGAGAGCGCGACCAACCGCGGCGCTCTCACGCGAACGCCGTGGTGGTCGTTGTTGTGCGCGGATGTTGATGCCCGCCTGCGCGGGCGGTGAGTGTCTTGGCTCAGAGTGTTTGGTGCCGGCGGAAGACCCTGCAAGGAGGCAGCTCGGAAGGAACTACCTCCAATAGTTAAAGGTGCTTTTGACCGCCAAAATGGGACAACCTGCGGCAAAGATTTAGGAAATCTTTAGGCTGGACGGGCAGCACGATGCCCAGCGTCAGGCCCACGCTCCAGCCAGCTACTTGGTCCAGGTGTACTTGATCGGGTTGGCGGCACCCTTCTTGCGGTACTCGTCGGGAACGCGCTTGCCCACGTATTCGGCTTGCAGCTCGGGTGATGCCTCGCGCCCGATGAAGGCGACGCGTCCTGGCGCATCTTCGTGACCGGGGAAGTCCGCGGCGATGGCGGGGAGCCAGTCGTCCGCGACGAAGGCTCCGACGATGAGCCCTCGCAGGGTGGCGAGGATGACGTTGGCCTGCATCGCCTTGCGCCTACTGATCTTCCAGGCGTACCGGGTGGCCTCGTATAGCGATGTCGCGGCCGCGCTGCGATTGACGCTGATCAGGATGGCCCTGTGCCGGAAGTCGGCGGCCGGGGCGGAGTACCGGCGGATGATCTCCTGAGCGTGCATGGCGCCGTAGTCGTTGGAGCCAATGCCTCCGGCAATGCCGGTGAGGCCCGGATAGGCGTCCATGAGGGCGGCCTCGACCTCGAACGCGGTCGCGTCGTCCATGCCGTGTCGGTGTATGACATGCGCCACCTCGAAGCCGGCCAGGCGTATCTCGCGGATGCGCTTGAGCTTGTCGCTAAGCTCGTCGCCCTCCTGGTTCAGCTCGTCGCGGATGTGCGCAAAGACTCGGTTGCCGCGACCCTTGCCCACGTAGAACGTCTCGCCGTTGCGCGGATCGATGTAGGCGGTAGACGTAGACCTTGAGCTTGGACACTACGTTTGGTGGGAATGATTCGGTGTGCGGCACGGCAACAGTACGCTTCTTCACGACCGTCATTCGCTGCCTCCACAGATGCGCAGGTACGGATGTTCTGACGGTGCTTCGTGATGGTTGGCGCAGTACGTGCCTTCTCTCTTTTCCCGTGCTTCGTGTTCTTCGCCCTCGTGTGTTTCCCTAGCAACTTTGGCTTCGCGGCTCTGGGTTGTTGTTGTTGCGGGCGTCGTCTGACTCGTTGGCAGGCACGGTCGCCGTCGCGGGTGCTGTGCCTTCTGATATTTCACCGGACGCGCTGATCGAGGCCGTTAGGCCGCTTTCACGGACGCAGTGTTGGCCGGGGAGCAAGACGATAGTTCTGCCCTTGTCTGTGAACTCCATGTCGTCGGCGCCGTTCGGGCGGTTTTCCACCTCAGCCTTCGCAGCAGATGCGGACGCTGCGGCGTACTGCCCACACGTGTCCGCCGCCCTGGCAGACGCGGGCTTCGTTGCTGTCGGGTTCGTGCTGCCGCAGCCTGCTGCTACGAGAGCAAGTGCTGTGATGAGCGCCGCAACAGCACGCTTCTTCATGGCTGTCATTTGCTGCCTCTACAGATGCGTAGGTACGGGTGTTCTGATGGTGCTTCGTGATGGCTGGCGCGGGACCCTATCCCAACCACGACTCATAAGCCCTCTGGATCGCCCCGCTTCGGTCGTCTCCATGAAACTCGGCGTGCTGAGACCACTGCCGGCGCAACGAGCGGTTTGCCGGGCACTGGCGTGGCGGATCATCGAACGTCGTGTATGACGACGCTCGCCTCGCTGATTTCGACGAGGGAGGCGTTCTCGAAGGCGTCAGCGATCAAGCTGAGGTTGGCCTCGAACAGGGCGAGCAGGTCGTCGTTGGCAATGTTGCCGGTGGCGACCACGAGGAGCCGGCGTGGCAGGTCTTGCAGCAGGTGGCTATCGCGGAAGTCGCGGTCCTTTGTGACCACCACGCGGTTCTCGCTGTCGGCGATGTCCGCAAGCTGGCGGTCGCCGGTTCGATTGCCGTCTGGCAGGCTGGAGGTATGGATACTGTCGTGATTGGCTTCGGCCAACAGGTCGGACAGCCGCAGCGGGAGTTGAGCATCGATCAGGAATTTCATGCTGCGGCGAGCGGCACGACCCGGTGCCCGCCAGCGGCCAGCGCCGCGAACTCCAGAGCGGCGAGCAGATCCTCGCGTTCGAGGTCTGGATGATCGGCGATAATCTGCTCGATCGTCATACCCGAAGCCAGGAGCTCCAGAAGGCTCTCGACCGGGTAGCGTAGACCACGGATCGTGGGCTGCCCGTGGCAGATGTTCGGGACAGTGGTGATGCGATCTAGCCGTGACATGCTCTCAGCGTACCGGCTCGGACGGTGACTGCGCTGCTACTCTGCCAGGCGAACGCCCCAGTGCGCCTCTCTCCCCCGGGATGACGCGGCTGGGGCTTTTTGCGTCGTCAGCCGCCCCCACGTGCGTCGCTAGCGACCGTATCGTCCGCGCCCGGAGCTGCCGGCTCTCCGTGCCGGCGTTCTACGTCAAGCTCAGCGGCGCCGCCCGCACGACCACGGGGTTTGCGCAACGTACGGCCCTCTCCACTGACAACTATCTGCGAGTGTCGCGCTCGCAACTGGTCGGGCGGGCCGATCGGTGATGAACGAAGCGTGAGCCAGGCTCGCAGTCGCCGCGCAAAACGAGAGGATCGAGGTCTGCTCCGTTCCGAGCGAGCGTCTCGCTTTGCAGCGGTTATATCGGCTTATATCATGATCGTTTATAACCTGCTATAACTCGGTAGAACGATGGACCCAATCGGGAACCCGTACACACCGAACGCCGGCTCGCGTCCGCCCGAGCTCGCGGGCCGCGCCGGTGAGCTGGAGCAGTTCAGGGTGCTTGTGGGGCGCCTTAAGCGCGGCGCCACCGAGCAGAGCATGATCATCCGCGGCCTGCGCGGCGTCGGCAAGACGGTGCTGCTGAATGCCTTCGAGGATCGCGCCGAGTCCGAGGGCTTTCTGACTTACTACCACGAGCTGACGCCAGACAGCAGCTTGGTGGGGGAGATCGCACGGGACGCGCAGAGCGCCCTCGCTCGTCTTAAGCTCAGCGCCCGAGCCATCAAGGGCGTGCGCGCTGCGCTTGAGCATCTCGGCACGATCACGTTGACCGGACCGGAAGGGATCGGCTTGGCCGTCGATCTCCGCAAGGCCGACGAGGGGACGATCGCCGGCGACCTGTCCGAGCTGTTCTTGGCCCTCGGTGCGGCTGCGGCTAGCAAGGACTCGGGTGTTGCGTTTCTGCTCGATGAGGTGCAGTTCGTCAAGGAGATCGAATATCGCTCGCTAATCAGTGCGCTGCACCGGGCGACGCAAAAGAACATGCCAATCACTGCGGCCGCCGCCGGGCTGCCCCAGATTCCGCGCCTGACCGGCGAGGCGCGCTCATACGCAGAGCGCCTCTTCATGTTCCCTGTCATCGCCGGCCTCTCAGAGCCCGATGCTCGCGCTGCGCTCGTCGAGCCCGCACGCCATCAGCAAGTCGATTTTGAGCCCGAGGCCGTCGAGCTGGCCCTGACCTGGACGCGGGGCTACCCGTTCTACATCCAGCAGCTCGGCAAGCACGCCTGGAACCTCGCCAAGGCCTCCCCGATCACGACCGAAGATGTGCAGGCCGCTATCCCGGTTGCGCAGCAGGCCTTGGATACGAGCATCTATGAGGTGCGAATCCAGCGAGCGACCCGCGAGGAGCGTCGCTACATGCGCGCGATGGCCGAGCTCGGCGAGGGGCCCTACCGCTCTGGCGATGTGGCGGCCAAACTCGGGCGCAGAACGCCCGAAGTCTCGATGACCCGCCAGCACCTGATCGACAAGGGGCTCGCCTACGCCACCGAGGACTACGGACACGTCGACTTCACGGTGCCCCGTTTCGATGAGTTCATGCGTCGACACATGGCCTATCGGGCACCCAGCTCTGCGCAGCGCAAGCACAAGCCCTGAGTGCGCCTCGGCATTCGTTTCGGTACTGCCCTTTCAGCGGGCGCCGCCGAATAGCTCAGCTCAGCCAGAGCAAGACCTCGATCTGACCGGGCTACGCCAGGCTCAACGACTCCGCCCGCACGACCACGGGGTTTGCGCAACGTACGGTCCTCTCCATTTCCCAGATCATTAGTAAGTAAGCCAGGTTTAGCTATGTACCGGTGGTTTCGCGGCCATCAGGGTCCATGCGCTTGGGTACCAGTCTTGGGTACCAAGCGGCACTCGCTGGCGTCGTGACGGGCGAGACCCGGTTCGCCGTTTCCACAAAGAGCCAGCTACTCGGCTTGTCCAATTGCGCTCGCCGTGCATCGGTTGGTCGAGGGGCTTGCTGTCCTCGGTCTCGAGGGGACTCAGCGAGCGCGACGAGACGGGACATGGGCCACGCCAAGGCTCGGGCGCGAGCCGATCGACTGTGCCGTGGCGGGGTTGGTGCCCCGTTCTCGATGTGCGAGACCCATCCTTGGTCGTAGCCGACCTCGAGGCCGAGACCGAGCCCTCTTTTCTCGAAGGGGTGAGACTCCAGCTGACGCCACTGAAGAGCAAGCCTTCTCCTCTGCCTCTTGTCGTGCGCAGCGGCCTGGCTAGCATGACCGCCACTGTGGTCGCCGCGGGTGATGCTGGGTCGGCGGCAGAACCATTGACCAATGACAATATTACGGTGAAGCGATATACAGCAAAACGAGCCGTAGAAGTCATACTGCGGTCCAGAGACGGGCAGGTTACATTGCACGTACCTGCTGCAACTTATAGGCTGGAAGCCACGGCGCAAGATGTACGACCGACGCAATCGGTTCACTGCGGGGCCAAGGTCATTAGAGTGAAAAGATCAGCGCACCTGCACGTCTATCTTTCATGTCCTAATCGGATAGGGCACACCTCTTCCCACGGGTGACCCGGTTAGGAGGTGCGGAGGTGCGTCCGTGGCCCGTGTTGCCCGATAGAAATCTGGCGAGCGACGCACGCCGGGTAGCGTCCGTGGGGGATGTTGACTTCTGTCTTGGTGGGCCGGCTAGAGGTCGAATCGTCGGTGTCGACGTGCATCGTCAACGCGATAGCGCCGATCGACATGGACCGCTGTCGAGGGACGTTCGGCCGCGTCTTTCTGTGAGGCATGAATGTAAGGCAGTAGGCGAAGCAGACCAAGGGCAGCCCACCCCAACACCTCGTCCATTGGGAGTTGCGTGGAAGCGGCGACGTAGTCGGTCGTCTTGCCCTGCAGGAGGAGCATGGGGAGCACTATCCGCTCGGGAACGCCTAGCTCTGGCAAGAACTCGATGAGACTCGTGAGAGCTGCTGGGCCAAGCGCCCCCAAGCCGTCGGTGAGGAGTGGGTAGAGTCCCATGAGCGCCTCGAAGACTTCCCCGGTAGATGTCCCTATCAGCTAGTGACGCATTTGTAAACTCATGAGACATAGCGAATCCCCGGCGTCACGGGTCGTCGAACCCGACATCCTCGTGCTGTCCCCTCACGCAAGGATGAGCCGGTAGCGCCTGTGCCCCAGTCGCACAACCAGCGGTTGCTCTCGGTCTTGCCCGCTCGGCACGCCTTGGGGCGTCCTTCTGCGCCGCTAGCCGGTCGACTTCGGCGGCGAGTCGGCGCAACCGCCCTGGACCTCCGGGTTCAAATAGCTTCCAACCAGGCCCGCTTCCCAGTATTGCGCGGCAAAGCACATACGCAGTAGCTCTCAGCCGCGAATTCCATCCCCGCTCGTGGTTCCGGTCTGGCGCATGGCCAAGAAGTACAGGGATGTGAGGAAGGCTTTGATCGCGGCGGGCTGGCGTGTGGTGCGCCAAGCCGGCTCGCACGAGGTCTGGGCGCATGACGACCGTGATGCGCGCATCGTGGTCGCGGGTAAGGACAGCGATACGGTCCCGGCTGGACCCTAGGTAGCATTCGACGAGTGAGCGGCTTGGAGAATTTGCGGTGAGCGACTACGTGGTGATCTACGAGCAGGCCGAGGATGGTGCTTGGGGGGCGTACATGCCTGACCTGCCTGGTGTGGTGGCTCTGGCCTCAACGCGCGCGGAGGTAGCAGCGCGAATCCAAGAGGCGTTCGCTGCGTATGCGGATGACATACATCAGAGGGGCCAGGCGCTGCCGGTGCCTCACCACGCGACTGGGACTGTCGCTGCCTGAACACAACGTCGCGCTCCTGGTTTGCGCAACGTCCGGTTCTCTCACACCCATACTTTCTCAGGTACTACGGAGTGACAATCGCAAACGACGGGTCAGGCTCATCGAGCAGCCCCAGCAACTCACCGAGCTTGGCGCCGTCGCCCTCCACGCGTAGGCGCCCCGCTCCCAGCAGCTCCGCAATCGGCGTGATGCCGGCGAACAGCTCATCCAACGCAGCGCGCTCGACTACGACGGTGGCGTCCGCCGCGGGATCCTGCCGGTTGGCGGAGTGGATCAGCACGCCGTTGCTGAGTGTCAGCACGTGGCGTTCGTCGGTATCGGTGAACACCCAGTTGAAGCTCAATCGCAGCTCCCCCGCCCGGGGCCCGTCGATGCGAATTGCCAACACATCGAAAAGTTGCTCGGTGGAGAGCAGGGCGACCATCTCTCTGGAGGGTGTGTTCCCCGATTCGTTCACGCCTTTGCGTAGCTCTAGGGCTCCCATCAGGAAGAAGTTCCGCCACGGCGCGCTCTCGGCGCCATAGGCGAGTTGCTCAAGTGCGCGGGCCTCGAGCTCGCGGGCCTCTCCGTTGGAGGGGTCGGCGAACACCGCGTGGGACATCAGCTCCGCCACCCAGCGGTAATCCCCCTGCTCGAAGGCGCGGCGGCCCTCCTCGAGCACGGCCTCGGCGCCACCCATCGCCCGGACGTAGCGCCTGGCGGCCTGCTCGGGAGGGTGCGGCCAGAGATGTGCGGGGTTGCCGTCAAACCAGCCCATGTAGCGTTGGTAGATCCCCTTCACGTTGTGGCTCACCGTCCCGTAGTACTCGCGGCAGTGCCACTCGCGCGCGAGTCCCGCCGGCAACTGCAGCAGCTCGGCGATCTCGCTACCCACATACCCCTTGTTGAGCAGCCGCAGCGTCTGGTCGTGCAGGTAGCCGTAGAGATCGCGCTGCTTAGACAGCAGGTCAACGATCCGCTCGCGTCCCCAGCGTGGCCACTGGTGCCCGGCGAACAGTGCCTCGGCGTGCTCGCCGAACAGCTCGATCGCCTCGCCCAGATAGCGCGACCAGATGCGCGCGTCACGTACGAGCGCCCCTCGTGGGGTGATGACGTTGTGGAGGTTGTGGGTGGCGTTCTCGGCGATGCACAGCGCATGGTGGTCTGGGAACAGAAAGTTCATCTCCGCCGGCGCCTCGCTGCCGGGGGTCATTTGGAAGATCATCGTGATTCCGTCGACGGTCTCCTGTTGGCCGGTTGTGGTGATCTCGCAGGTGGGGGGCACGATGCCGATCGAGCCAGTCGAGAGGGCCATGCCCAGGCCGGTGCCCACCTGCCCGCTTGGGCCACGCTGCAGCGCTGTGCCGAACATATACGCCGCGCGGCGCGCCATCGCCGTGCCTGCGTACACGTTCTCGCTGATTGCGTGCTCCAGAAAGCCCTCCGGCGCCAACACCGGAATTCGCCCGGCGGCGACATCGTCGGCGTCGACCACGCCCAGCGCTCCGCCGAAGTGGTCGACGTGGCAGTGGGTGTACAACAGGCCGGTCACTGGCCGCTCACCACGGTGCGAGCGATACAGCTGCAGCGCTGCCGCCGCCGTCTCGGCGCAGATCAGGGGATCGATCACCAGCACGCCATCGTCGCCCTCGACGATCGTCATGTTGGAGAGGTCGAGGCCGCGCACCTGGTAGATCCCCGGCACAACCTCGAAGAGGCCGTGGATCGCGTTCAGCTGTGATTGGCGCCAGAGGCTCGGATTGACGGTGTCAGGACACTCGCCTTCTAGAAATGCGTAGGACTCCATGTCCCACACCACGCGCCCGGCGGTTCCGTGCACGAGTGCCGGCGAGAGCGCCGCAACCAAACCGCGGCGCGCATCTTGGAAGTCCTCCGTATCGCCAAAAGCCAATCGCATCCGGATCGCCCGGTTGGCTTCGGCGATGGGTACGGTGGTGGTGGAGCGCTCGACCGCCGCGCTATCGCTCATCTGCCTGCCCGACTACCTGGCCGCCAACCATTGAGTAAGGCTACGGTCTTGAACTAGTGTTGGTCAAGTCCCCGAGCGTAACGTTTCCAATAGCACCCCGCGAATCCTCGACTGCACTCCGAGGTAGGCCGGGGCCGGGGCCTGGGGTTGGTGTGGATCCGTAGAGGCGGATCCGCAGGGGGACGGTCGGGTTTTTATAACGGAGCGAGCGGGCGTCAACTCTGAATCGCCTCAGCAGCGGCCTCGCGGCCGATGAACGGGGCGAGCGCGATGTAGCTCACGTGGTTGGCCAGCTCGGGGAGGCGGCGCGTTTGACCCCTGAGGATGTAGTCGTGGAGCAACTCGAACACTCCCCCAACGATCGCCTCGCCGACGATCGGGGTGGTTGCCTGGCCGGGGGCGCCCTCCCCGAGATCCATGTCGAGTAGCTCGGCGTATGCCGCGTTTGCCTCTGCCACCCGCCCGGACACATGGGGGTAGGCGATCAGGATGTCTACACACGAGAGGTGCGCCAGCGCAGGCTCAGAGGCAAGGAACTGCAGCAGTGCCAATGCTCCCGCGCGCACCCCGCCAATCCAGTTGGTTTGATGCGCCAGCGCCCGATTGACGGCGGCTTTGGCGCGAGTGTGCCCTACCTCGAAGGTGGCGAGGAACGCTTCCTCCTTGTTCTCGAAGTGGCTGTAGAAGGTTTGCAGCGATACGGCGGCGGCAGCAGCGATGTCCTCCAGGCTCAGTGCCTGGTAGCCATCTCGGGCGGTTAGTTTGGCGATCGCGTCGAATATCCGCTCACGCTGGTTGAACTCCACAAAACCGCGCGGGAGATTGTGCTCGCCGCGCGGCAGTCCCCGCACGCCCCACGGTGCCGGCGGTGAGAGGCTGCCGGGCGCCCGCCCGCCCTCCAGCCAGCGCGGCTTGTGTGCGCGTGGTCGGCGTGGTACTCCCGCCGGGGTGGGGTAGTAGCAGCCAATCCAATCCATCAACTCCGGCACGGTTCGCGCGAGCTCCGCCTTCAGTGACTTGTTGGAGCGCTCTTGGCGCACGCGCGTGTAGATGATCTTGCGCAGTGCGCCTACCACTGCGCGTGCCACCGGGTCCGGCACCGTCCCAGACCCCGGCGCACGCTCGAAGCCGGCGCTGATGAAGTGTTCGAAGCGGGCCGCCCCGTCTGCCCAGCGCTGCACCCCGATCGCGCCGGAGGCGCCCATCTCCACGCAGATCAGGCGTGCCGCGTCGGGTCGCTCGGCGATCGTGTCGAACAGCGCCCGGATGATCCCCTCCAGCTGCTCCAACCATCCGATGTCGACGGCGGCGAGTGCGAGCAGCCGCGTGACCTCTGTCTCTACGACCGTGTCGTAGGTCGCTAGTAGACAGTCCTCCTTGTTATCAAAGTGTTCATAGAAGGTCCGTCGCGAGATGCCGGCACGGGCGACGAGGTCGGAGATCGTGGTGGCGACGACACCGCGCTCATTGACGGCTTGTACCATCGCCTCGACCAGTCGCTCGCGCTGGTGGGCCACAACTCGCTCGCGGGGGAGCGCTTGGGGGCCGCGTGGCAGACCCTTCTGAGTGTCGGCGCTCCCGCGCGGGCGCCGACTTCGAGTGCCGCCCGAGCCCCTGCGGTCGTTTGCGCCACCGCGGTCGTTCGGGTCCTTCGGCTGAGATCCATTGGTCTTCCCGCGGCCCCTGGCGCCCGCTACGCGGGCGCCATCGACTTCCTGGCGTGCGCGCTCGCTCTGCCTCGATCCCTCAGCCACACGCTCCACCTTAGTAGACGGCGGCTTGCCTGCCAATAGGCTTGAGCAATGCGAAGACAGTACGCCTCTTTTTCGTTAGGTGTTGACAGGATGAGTAAAACATGATTTATATGTGTGTGGGGAGAGGGGTACGAAGGCAATCCCCGAAGTAGTTCCCAGAGGGGTGGGCAGGAGGGAAAAATGCAGGATCTACAAGGAAAATCAGGGGATATCTCCGTATTGAACAGGGAGACGCCAGGCACGGCAAGGCGTTCTGGCGAGGGCTATCATTGGCTCGACTTGCGTGGATCGTTCTGTAGGCGGCGTACTATTAGCTGGTACATAACGGATCAAATCAAGGGGCTCTCTCGTCCGACCGGGCCAATCAGGAGGGGTAGGGAGGTTGGATCGATATGAAAGTGTTCGTCTGTGAGGAGCGGCGGATGCTCCGGGCCCTACACGCCCGGTGGCCCTACCGGCGCTCGCACTGCCGCCATGATCTGCACTGGCTGGTGAGGGTGCACCGGCGGCCTAGCTGGTGCGCTTATGGTCGGTCGCACCCGATATCGGCGCTGCCGCCGATGCGTCGGCGCCCCTTGGGCCGCTGAGCTAATTAGCCGGGCGCCCGCTAGGATCGGGCGCAATGGCTGTAAGGCATCAACCGGTCGGTTTGCAGGCAGATGGCGTGAGGATGGACGGCGAAGGCCAGCCTGAGCTGCGGCGTCTCTCGATCGACACGATCCGCGGCCTTGCGATGGACGCGGTGCAGCAAGCGAATGCTGGGCATCCTGGTACGGCGATGGCGCTGGCGCCACTCGGGTATGTGTTGTTCAAGCGGGTCCTGCGCGCCAACCCCCGCAACCCGCTGTGGCCCGACCGTGACCGCTTCGTGCTGAGTGCGGGGCATGCGTGCGTGCTGCAGTACTCGCTGCTGCACCTCAGCGGCTATGAGGTGTCGCTCGAGGATCTCCAGCAGTTTCGCCAATGGGGCTCGCGTACACCGGGGCATCCCGAGCGCGGGCACACACCCGGCATCGAGGTCACCACTGGGCCGCTCGGCCAGGGCTTCGCCAACGCCGTTGGGATGGCGATGAGCGAGCGCTTCCTGGCTGAGCGCTACAACCGCCCCGGCGAAGAGGTGATGAATCACCACACCTACGCGATGTGTTCGGACGGGGACATGATGGAGGGCATCAGCCAAGAGGCCGCCTCGATCGCGGGCCACTTCGGATTGGGCAGGCTGATCGTCTGCTACGACGACAACCGCATCACGATCGACGGCAGTACCGCGATCTCATTTGACGGCGAGAACCACATCGCGCGTCTAGCGGCGGACGGGTGGCACGTACAGCGCGTGGCTGACTCCGAGGACGTGGAGTCGCTGACCGCCGCCATCTCCCAAGCGCGCGAGGAAACCGAGCGCCCGTCGTTCATCGCGATTCGCTCGCACATCGCTTACCCCGCCCCCCACGCGGTCGACACCGCCGCCGCGCACGGGGCGCCGCTGGGCGAGAAGGAGGTGCGCGCGGCGAAGCTGGCGATGGGCTTCGACCCGGAGCGTCACTTCTGGGTGGACGAGTCGGTGTACGGGCACATGAGCCTCGCTGAAGCTGGCGCAGAGGCCGAGCACGCCTGGCAGACGCGCTTCGATGCTTGGCGCAAACAGCACCCCGCGCTGGCCGAGGATTGGGAGCTTGCCTGGGGTGGCCGCCTGGCGGATGGCTGGCGTGAGGTGCTGCCGAGCTTCGCGGCGGGCGAAAAGCTTGCCACCCGCGTCGCCGGCCAGAAGACGATGGCGGCGTTCTCCACCTATGCCCCGACGATGTTTGGCGGGGCCGCCGATCTGGTCGAGTCGACCAAGACGGTATTCCCCGGCGCAGGCATCTTCTCGCGGGTACACACGGGGCGTAACGTGCCATTTGGCATCCGCGAGCACGCGATGGGGGCGATCGTCAACGGCGCCGCGGTGCACGGAGGGATCATCAAGCCATACGGCTCGACGTTCCTGATCTTCTCCGACTACATGCGTGGGTCGGTGCGCCTCTCTGCGCTGATGGGCCTGCCGGTTGTATGGGTGTGGACGCACGACTCCATCGGCCTCGGCGAGGACGGGCCCACGCATCAGCCAGTCGAGCACTATGCGGCGCTGCGCGCGATCCCACGCCTATGGGTGATCCGCCCCGCCGACGCCAACGAGACCGTGCATGCGTGGCGAGTGGCGTTGGAGCGCGAGGACGGGCCGGTGGCGCTACTGCTCTCCCGCCAGGGAATCCCGGTGCTGGACCGCGAGGATGGGCAGCTCGCGTCGGCGGCGGAACTGGAGCGCGGGGGGTATGTGTTGTGGGACTCCGCCACCGGCGCGCACACGGAGGGCGGTGACGGTACGGCCGGCCGGGAGCCCGACGTGATCTTGATCTCCACAGGTGCCGAGGTCGTCACGACGCTGGAGGCCGCGCGCGCGGTGGCGGCGCAGGGCGCAGGCGTGCGGGTCGTATCGATGCCGTGCATGGAACTGTTCGAAGCGCAGTCGCAGGAGTACCGCGACAGCGTGCTGCCCCCCAAGGTCACCGCACGCCTCGCGGTTGAGCCAGGCGCCACGATGAGCTGGTGGAAGTGGGTGGGCAGCACGGGCGACGTGCTCGGCCTCGACCGCTTCGGCGCCTCCGCGCCCGGCCCGCGGGTACTGGAGGAGCTGGGCTTCGGCGCCGACAACATTGCCGCCCGTGCCCGTGCCCTGCTGTAGAAGGTCTTTCGAAAAGGCCGCATCCGTGGGTACGCTGTAAGCCAAGCGACCTAAGGAGATGCAGATGCCTTCTCAGACCCTCTCCCCACTGCACCGCCTCTCCGCACTGGGGCAGAGCGTGTGGGTGGACTTCCTCTCGCGCGAGTCGATCCGCGGCGGCCACCTCCAGGAACTACTCGACAAGGACGCGGTTGTGGGGGCGACCTCCAACCCGACGATCTTTCAGAAGGCGATGAGCGCAGGAGATGCCTACGACGAGCAGCTGCGCGAGTTGAGCGAGGAAGGTTTGGATGCGCCCGCGAGCTTCTGGCGCCTGGCGGAGCGTGACATCAAGGACGCCTGTGATCTCTTCCGTCCGATCTGGGAGGGTGGCTCGGGACGCGACGGGTATGTGTCGCTAGAGGTGGCACCGGATCTCGCCTACGACACATTGGCAACCTTCAACGAGGCGATCAGCCTGCACGAAACGGTCGATCGGGCCAACCTGATGGTGAAGATCCCCGCCACCAAGCCCGGTTTGGCGGCGATCGAGGACGTGATCGCACAGGGCCGCTCAATTAACGTGACGTTGATCTTCTCGCTGCGCCGCTACGCGGAGGTGGCGGAGTCATACACGCGTGGCTTGGAGCGCCTGATCGCCGGTGGCGGTGACCCCCGCAAGGTCGCATCGGTGGCGAGCTTCTTCGTCTCGCGGATCGACACCGAGGCCGACCGGCGCCTGGATGAGCTCGGCGGCCACGACCATCTCAAGGGCCGCCTGGCGGTAGCCAACGCGAGGCTGGCCTACCAGCACTACTGCTCTGTCTTTCGGGGCCCCCGTTGGGAGTTCCTGGCGGCGAAGGGCGCCACTCCACAGCGGGTGCTGTGGGCCTCGACCTCGACGAAGAACCCTGCTTACCAGGACACGCTCTACGTAGAGGAGCTGATCGGTCCCGACACCGTCAACACGATGCCGGAGGAGACGATCGGCGCCTACCAGGATCACGGCCGTCCGCAGGCGCGGCTGCAAGCGGGCATCGCCGAGGCGCGCGGGCTGCTTGACGAGCTCGCGCACGCCGGCGTCGACTACGACGATCTCACCGACACGCTGGAGCGCGAGGGGGTGCAGAAATTCTCCGACTCCTTCGAGGAGTTGATCGCTGCGCTGGCCGACAAGCAGGCGGCGCTGGCAGTCGCCTGATCGAGCGGAGTGGTGCGGGCTGGCCCGGGGCCACAGCCGGAGGCTGAGTCGGCCGGCCGCGGCCCGACCGCCTCCTCTAACTGAGCAACCGCGCACCCTCCGATGGCCGCACGCTGCGTGCGTCGGCGGGCGGGGAGGTGCCGGGTGGGAAAAGCCCGAGCACATGGCCCCCAAAACCTCCGCCCACCATGCGTGCCCCGATCGCCCCTGACTTCCGCAGACGCTGCACGGTGGCGTCCACGGCCGGGGTGGAGCACTCGTACAGGCCGCGCAAGCTTGCATGGGAGGCATTGAGCAGAATGCCCACGCGTAGGAGGTCTTCCGCCCGCAGCGCGGACACGGTTCGACGTACGCGCGCGTTCTCTGTGAGCACGTGCATGACGCGGCGCGCGAGCACCGGCGGGAGGAGATCCAGGCTCTGCGCCTGCGCCTCGCGCAGCGAGCCGACCCCGAGCAACTCGCATGCGCGCGCACACTCGGCGCGGCGCTCGTTGTAGCCCGAAGCCGCCAGCGTACGGGGCTCGCCGGAATCGAGCGTCACCAGCCGCCAGCCTCTTCCTAGCACCAGCGGCACCGGCGAGATGTCGAGCGTGGAGAAGTCGATGCACAAGGCGGCGTCAACCTCCCCAAAGAGCGAAGCCAGCTGGTCGAGCAAGCCGGTGCGCGCGCCCACCCACTCGTTCTCCACACGCGAGCACAGCCGCGCCAGCTCGCGACGGTCGCACTCTGCTTCGGCGATGCCGAGCAGCGCCAATCCCACCGCCACCCCCAGCGCCGCCGAGGAGGAGAGGCCCGCGTTACGGGGCACATCGCCGTGGATTTCCAGATCGATGCCACCCAACACCACCCCGGCGCGCGACAGCTCGGCGGCAACGCCGCGCACAAAGGCCCGCCAGCCCTCCCCCCGCGCCGGCTGCGAGCGGGGAAGATCGCGGGTTTGCGGGGATGCGAGCGGCGGCAGCTCAGCAAGCGCAAACTCGTCGTGCTCGCCCAGGTCGAGAGCCTGCACGCGGATACGCTGCTCGACAGCGGCCCGCGCGTGCACGGTGACACCCTCCGCGATCGCAAACGGCAGCGCAAGCCCCCCGTTGTAGTCGGTGTGCTCGCCGATCAGGTTGACCCGACCGGGAGCGAAGCTACGTACCTCAGGCGGCACGGGCGATCGCCTCACGCAGGGTGGCGGCAGACTCCTCGGGGAGCGTGTCGGCGATGAACACCCCCCCGCCCTGCTCGGATCCCGCCAGGTACTTCAACTTCTCCGCGGTGCGCAGCGGCGGGTAGAACTCAACGTGCAGATGGCCGTCAACCGACGCGCCCGAAGCATCGTCGCCTGCGGCCCCTGCGTCGCCGTGAGCGCCGGTCGGGGCCTGGTGTACGACCATCACATAGGGGAACGGTCGCTCGAACAGCGCGTCGTAGCCGCGCGTGAGCGCCTGCAGCGCAGTGGCGAGCGAGTCGAGCTCAACGGGTGTGCAGTGCAGCAGCGAGGCGCGGTGTGGGCGGAGTACCACATGCGCTTCGTATGACCAGCGTGCCGCATAGGGAACGTAGACGAGCACCTCACTGTTCTCGTACACCACCCGGCTCCCATCGTCGGCCTCGCGTGCCAGCAACGCGCACGGCGCGCAGCCCCCCAGCCGCTCGTCCGCGGCGCGCTCGGCGGCGGGCACCGGCGGCAGGAATGGGTAGGCATAGATCTGCCCGTGGGGATGGTGCAACGTAACTCCGACCTCGACGCCGCGATTTTCGAAAATCAGCACGTACTCGACGTCATCGCGCGCCCCGAGCTCCTCGTAACGGGCTCGCCACACCCACATCAGCGCCCGTGCTCGCGCGGGCGCGAGCGTCGCAAAAGAGTCGTGGTGGCGGTCGCTGTAAACGACCACCTCTGCTGCCCCCCGGGGCGACTCGAAAGCAGGGAAGCGGTTCTGGAAAACCGCGATCTCAAACTCCGCGAAGGGGATCTCCGTGGGCGGTCCTCCCGGTTGGGTGGGGCACAGCGGGCAGTGCTCCTCGCTCGGTAGGAACGTGCGCTCCTGTCGGTGGATCGCGTAGTCGACCCACTCGCCCCGCAGCTCCTCGAAGCGCAGCTCACCCATCTTCGCCTACCCACTTGTAAAGGATCAGCAGCCGGCCGTCTGCTTTGCGGCGGCGCTCGACGCTCAGCGGGCCGGCGCGCTCGGGCGGCTCCGGGGGCGGCGGGCGATCCTCAGCCGATCCCCGATCGGTCTCCTGCGGCATCGCTTCAAGGTATACCCCCTTTAGGTTGCGCCGCTACCGTCAGGGTGTTGCAGGAGGCGCCTCGAACACCCATTCCACCTTCGGAACGAAGGGCGTGGCTGATCGCGCTCGCGCTCTGTCTGCTCGGCGTCGGCGTGCTCGTGGCGGTGCTCAGCGGTACCGTCGGTCAATCCGCCCCCGGCTCACAGGTGGCGGGCGCCCCGGCGGTGCTCGCGGACGCAGCCACCCCTTCCGCCGCCAATGCCTCCGCGGCGACGGCGCTTATACGCAAGGCTCACCCGCCAGCCGGGCCATACGCCGGCGCCCGCCAGGGATCCACGGGAACGCGAGCGGTGGCCTCGGTGGGTGCGGTTGTGGCGAGCCCGCCCAACCAGCGGTCGGGCGCTACCCAAGGGAGCTTGGGGCAGACGGAAGTACATATTCCCGCCGCTTGGGAGGCCGGCTTCTATCCGATCTACGCCGAGGCGCAGCGTGTATTTGGCGTCAACTGGTTGCTGCTTGCCTCGATCCACATGCAGGAGTCCGCCTTCTCAACCGCCACCACCACCTACCACGGCCTGAACTCCGCGGGCTGTTGTGGGGGACCGATGCAGTTCAACGTAACCAACGGGGGGGCGGGCATCCCGTCCACATGGGATCTGGTGCGGGACGCCTACCGCTTCGGCACGCGTCCCGCGGTGTACGACCACCGCACCCTCCGCCACCCTTCGATCTACGACGACTACGACTCGATCATGGCGGCGGCGTGGCTGCTCTACTCCGACGGCGCGGCCGCCGCGCTGGATGACTCGGCGTGGTGGGCGGCGTACGACTATTACGGCCATGACGCCTACGGCGTGGAATACGCCGACGAGGTGCTGGCTCGCGCGATCGGGTGGTCGCAACACGGTTTCTGCATCAACTGTGGGGTTGAACCCAAGCTGGTGCAGGCGGTCTATGAAGCGTACGGCGCGCCGGTGATGGCGACGTACACCGCCGCGACGGTTGCGCGTGCCGGGCATTCCCACCGCGCTCGGCGCCGGCGGTAGGTTCGCCGCCGCCGGCTTACCCCTGCGCGATCAGCTCGCCCGCGACCCGATCGGTCGCAAGCGCGGTGCCGCCCAGCAGGCGGCGAGAGAGCTGGGCGCGGCGAAAGTACAGGGGCGCGTCGTGCTCCCAAGTGGCGCCGATCCCGCCGTGCACCGAGATCATCGTGCGGGCCGCGTGATCCAGCGCGCGGCCCGCTACCGAGCGTGCGGCGTTGGCGGCCAAGGCGAACTCCGCGGGCGCCCCGTGGCGCGACCAACCGGCGTAGTAGAGCAGCGAGCGGCCGTTCTCCAGCTGGCGCAGCACCTCGGTGAGCGAGTGCTTCACCGCTTGGTAGGAGCCGATCGCACGCCCGAAGGTAAAGCGCTCCTTGGCGTACGCCACCGACATGTCGAGCGCGCTCTCCACCGCACCAAGTGACTCCGCCGCGATCAGCGCTTGCGCAAGGTGCCACGCCTCGCCTAGTGCGCTGTCGGGCACGTCGAGGATCGTGGCGGGCGTATCCTGCAGCGTCACGTGACCGAGCGCTCGGGTTGCGTCGTAGCGGCGCACCGCCTCGACAGATACGCCGGCCGCGGTGGACTCCACCACAAAGCCAACCACTCCGCCTTCGATCTGGGCGACGCCCACCAGCACGTCGGCACCGGGGGCGTCGGGCACAAATGCGAGCTGCCCGCTCACACGTGCCTGCCCGTCTCCGCCGCGCACTGCGGCGGGGAGCGCAGGCCGCTCCATGCCGCCCGCGGGGTCGACGCTCCAATGCCCGGAAATGTCGTCCGGCGGGCGCGCCGCCAGATAGGCCGCTCGCCGCTCGCCGCTCGCAAGCTCCTCCAGCAGCGATGTCTCACCGAGTCCGCTCGCGGCTTCGTTCAGGATCGCGGTGGCGGGCAGATGGCCGAGCAGCGGCACCGCCGCGAGTGCGCGCCCACACTCGCCGAGCACCAGCATCGCATCGAACACGTCCAAACCGGCGCCGCCGTGAGACTCGTCGATCAACAGGCCCGGCCAGCCGGCGTCCTTGGCGGTAGGCCACAGATCGCTTGGCGAGCCACCGCTGTCGAGCGACTCGCGCGCTTCCTCCAGCGTCTTGAAACGCGATAGGGCTCCGCGAGCCGCCTCGCGCAGCAGCACCTGCTCATCTGACAGTGAGAGATTCATGCCTTCGCGGCCTCCTTTGTGCGCAGCTCCGAGAACGGTATGCCCTTGTCCAGGCGCGGCTCTGAGGGCAGCCCCAGCACGCGCTCGCCGATCGTGTTGCGCAGGATCTCTTCGGTGCCACCGGCCGACTTCAGGCCGGGCAGGAAGGAGATCATGTACGCCCACTCGCTGCCCTCGGCCAGCGCGTCGGGGCCGAGCACGTCGGCGATCAGGTCACCGGACTTGATTGCGCCGTTGACGATCGTCACCTTCGCCAAACCTGCCTCGGGGCCGGGGATCTGACCCTGTTGCAGTGCGGTGAGCGTGCGGTAGCCGGTGAAGCGCACCGCCATCAGTTCGGAGGCCACCTCGCCGAGCTGGCGGCGCACCTCAGGGTCGCGGCGGGCATGCTCGTCGGACGCGATCGCGCGGGCGAAGCGGGCGGAGTTGTAGCCGAGACCCTCGCCGCCGAGGCCGATCGTCACGCGCTCGTACATCAGCGTCGTGAGCGCCGTGCCCCAGCCATTGCCCACGCCACCCACCACCGCGTCGGCGTCGACTGCCAGGTCGTCGAAGAACACCTCGTTGAACTCGGCCTCGCCGGAGATCTGGCGCAGGCCGCGCACCGTGACGCCCGGGGCGTCCATCGGCACGATGAACATCGTCATCCCCTTGTGCTTGGGCACGTCAGCGTCGGTGCGGGCGAGCAGCAAGCCGTAGGAGGCGAACTGCGCGTTGGTGGTCCACACCTTCTGCCCGCTCAGCCGCCAGCTGCCGTCCTCCTGCTGACGAGCGCGGGTCTGCACCGCGGCCAGATCGCTGCCGGCAGCGGGCTCAGAGAAAAGCTGACACCACACCTCGTCGCCGTGCAGCATCGGCCCGAGATAACGGGCCTTCTGCTCCTCGGCGCCGTGCGCGATGATCGTCGGGCCAAGCATCCCCACGCCGATCGCGTCGAGGATCCCGGGCACGCCCGCGCGAGCGATCTCCTGGTTGCAAATCACCTGCTCGATCGGGCCAAGTCCCTGGCCGCCGTACTCTCGTGGCCACGTCACACCAGCTACACCGCCCTCCGCGAGCTTGCCTTGCCAGACGCGCCGCGCGGCGATGATCTCGTCCTCGTCCTTCAGCGCCCCCTCGCCCTGGAGTATGGGCGCTTCGGGCTTGTGCTGCTCCAGCCAAGCGCGCGCCTGGGCACGGTAAGCGGCCTGCTCTGGTGTGTCGTCGAGATCCACAACGCCTCCTTGGTTGACTGACCAGTCAATCGCCCTTACACGGTACTACCTTCGGTCGAGCAGGGCGCCGAAGATCCCCACGGCCATGATCACCACCACGATGACTGACACTGCCGTGCCCGCGGAGATGCCTTTCTGAGCCACGATCGTGTTGAGGGTCAAGAAGGCGAAGCCGACGACGAACAGCGCGGCAACGATCAGGATCAGCACCCGAGTCATGGCGCTCGGCGGATGGAGAGGGTGGGGGGGATCGACGGAGACTATCCGCGGGCTGCCGAGTGCACCGCCGCCTCCGCGGCCGCAGCCGGCACCCCTACCGCCGCCGGCTGCGTGTGCACAGCCGGCTCCGCGGCCGCCGTGGCGCTCGCCAACGGACCGACGCCGGAACGGGATGGCTTGCCCGGGCGGGCCCACCTGACATGCTGGTCGGCGTGGTAGGAGGAGCGCACGAGCGGGCCGGCGGCGACGTGCTCGAAGCCGAGCTCGTACGCGGCTTGCTCCAGCGCGGCGAACTCGTCCGGGTGCCAATAGCGCACGACCGGGAGATGCTGGGCGGAGGGGCGTAGATACTGCCCGACGGTGAGCACCTCCACGCCCTGTTCGCGCAGCGCCGCGAAGGCGGCTACCAACTCGGTATGAGTCTCGCCAAGGCCGACCATCAGCCCCGACTTGGTGGTGACCTCGGTGCCACCCATCTGCTTGGCGAGCGCCAGTACGCGGCAGGAGCGCGCGAACGAGGAGCCGCGCCGCGCCAGCGGGTAGAGGCGTGGGACGACCTCGACGTTGTGGTTGAACACGTCGGGCCGCTCGGCGATCACCTTGGCGAGCGGCATCTCCTGGCCCTGGAAGTCGGGCGTCAGCACCTCGATCAGACAGCCTGGCGCCTGGCGGCGCACCTGGCGGATGACTCCCACGAACGCGGAGGCGCCCTTGTCGGGCAGGTCGTCACGGTCCACCGAGGTGACCACCGCGTGGCGCAGTCCCATACGCGCAATCGAGCGTGCCACCCGCGCAGGCTCCAGCGGATCGTCCCAGGTGGGTCGCCCGGTCTTGACGTTGCAGAAGCCGCAGCGTCGCGTGCAGGTGTCGCCGAGGATCATGAACGTGGCGGTGCCGCGCTCCCAGCACTCCCCGACGTTGGGGCACGCCGCCTCCTGGCAGACGGTATGCAGGTCCTCCTGGCGAATCAGCTGCGTCAGTGCGCGGTAGCGCTCGCCGCCGGGCGCGGGCACTTTCAGCCATGGGGGCTTGCGCTCCCGTAGGGGACGCACGTCAGTGCCGAGCACCTCGAGTACGTCCATCCCTCCTGGGTTGGCACGGGATCGAGTCGCACCCGCCCCGCTCATGCAGGCACCGCGACCGGTTGTGAGGGTGTCGACTGCGACAGTCGCTGCGACGCGGGGGGAATTGGCGCCACGATCCCGAGTCGCTGTGGCGATACCTGTCGCTGGCGGCGACCGTGAGCGCTGCAGAATTGGTGAGCAACGCGCTTGCGGAAGCAGCTCGTCGCAGTGGTGTGCGGGCAGGTGGCCAGCTCGCCGCTTCGCTCCAGCTCGACGGCGATCGAGGTCATCTCGACGTTGGGCAGCCCGCACGCGACCACCCAACCAAATGGCTCCAGGTCGTTGTCCACGTTGACGGCGAACCCGTGCGTGGAAACCCCACGCGAGACGTGCACCCCGAGCGAGGCGATCTTGCGCTCTGCGACCCACACGCCGGTGTAGTCGGGGCCGTCCCGCGGCCGGGAGCGCGCTGCGATGCCCTCCTCGGCGAGCGCAGCGACGATTGCGTCCTCGATCGTGCGCAGGTGCGCTACAACGTCGACGACCCCCATGATCGGGTAACCCACCAGCTGGCCGGGGCCGTGGTAGGTGACGCGCCCGCCGCGGTCGGTCGCCACGACCTCGATGCCACGCGCGCGGTAGTAGTCCTCCCCGAGGGTCAGCTCCCCCGGCCGGGAGCGCCGCCCGCGTGTGTAGACGGGGGGATGCTCAAGCAGCAGCAGGATGTCCGGCAGCTCACCGGCTTGGCGCCGGGCGGCGATGTCCTGCTGGATGGTTAGCGCTTCGCGGTAGGGGACCGTGCCGAGGTGGCATACCCACAACTCCTGTGCGCATCGGCTGACGTCGATCATCTCTCTGTTCCAGCCTAGCGGCAGGGCCCCGTTACAACGTGAGTGCCGCCGGCTCTTCCAGGAGCTCCCTGACCCGGGCAAGTAGGCGAGCGGCGTCGGCGCCGTAGAGGATGCGGTGGTCGCAGACGAGTGTCGCCACCATCGTCTGCCGGGCCACGACCTCGCCGTCACCTACCACCGCGCGGGGCGCGAGCGCGCCGACGGAGAGGATCGCCGCCTGCGGCGGGTTGACGATCGCGGTGAAGCTACGTACCCCATACATCCCGAGGTTGGAGACCGTGAAGGTGCCGCCGCCCAGCTCGGGCGGGGTGATCGTGCCGGCGCGCACACGGGCGGCCAGGGTACGGGTCTCGCGCGCGATCTCACCGAGTGCCTTGAGGTCGGCGTCGAACACCGTGGGGACGACCAGCGCATCGTCGGTGGCAACCGCGACGCCGACATTGACGCGCGAATGCAGTTGCAGCTTGCCATCGCGGTAGGAGCTGTTGGCGCGCGGGTGCTCACGCAACGCCAGCGCGCAGGCCTTGACAACCATGTCGTTATATGTGGGGGCCTGCTCCGGCGAGAGGCGCTTTAGCTCCGAGCGCAGTACGACGCACCGCTCCATCTCGATCTCCATCTGCAACGCGAACTCGGGGATCGTCGCCTTCGACTCGGCCATCCGCCGCGCGATCGCCTGCTGCGTGCGGGTCAGCTCCACTACCGTGGTTTGTCCCTTAGCGGTTGCCACCTTCTCTGCGAGCGTTGCGGCGGGAGGCTGGGGTTGAGCGGGAGGCTGGGGTTGCACGAGGGATTGGTGCTGCACGGGAGGCTCAGGCTGCACAGGAGGTTGGTGCTGCACAGCTGGCGCCGCGCCCTCGACGTTGGCCTTGACGACTCGTCCGCCGGGACCGGTGCCGGCGACCGCATGGAGGTCGACGCCGCTCTCGCGGGCGATCCTTCTGGCGAGGGGCGAAGCCTTCACGCGTCCACCCGGATCGGCATCGTCGAGCGGTGCCGGAGTGGCGGTGGCCGCGGAGGGCGTGACAGTCCTGGCCGCGGCTTGGGTCATAGACGACTCGCCCGCGCGTGGGTCTAAGCTCGGCCCGCTCGGTGCCTCGCTCGCGTCCGCCCCGCCGGCGTCCACCGCCTCCCCGACGTGAGCGATCGTTGCCCCAACCGCGAGCGTGTCGCCCTCCTGGGCCACGATCCGCAGCGCTCCGTCCTGGTCTGACTCGTACACCATCGCGGCCTTGTCGGTCTCGATCTCCACCAGCTCCTCGCCTCGACGTACGTGCTCGCCGTCGCGCTTGAGCCAGCGCAGCACGGTGCCCTCCTCCATCGTGTCGGACAGGCGGGGCATCACGATCTCAGCCATCAGCGCGTCTCCGCGGGCGCCTGCCCGAGGATCTCAAGCGCCGCGTGCACCACCTGCGCCTCGTGCGGGAAAGAGATTTCCTCCAGTGGCTTGGAGTAGGGCATCGGCACGTCCGCCCCGGTGACGCGCCGCACCGGCGCGTCGAGGTCGTCGAAGGCCTGCTCGGCGATTAGCGCGCTGAGGTTGGCGCCTACACCCCCATGAGGCCAGCCCTCCTCAACCACCACACAACGGTTGGTGGCGGCTACCGAGCGCAGGATCGTGTCGAGGTCGAGCGGGCGCAGGGTGCGGGGGTCGATCACTTCGGCCTGAACCCCATGCTCCTGCGCAAGCGTCTCCGCGGCACGTTCGGCGGTGACCGCCATGCGCGAGATGCCGACGATCGTGACATCGCCGCCCTCGCGGCGCACGGCGGCGCGGCCGAAGTCGAGCGTGTGGTCGTCCCCGTCGGGCACATCTCCCCGCTGGCCATAGAGCGACTCATGCTCGATGAAGATCACGGGGTTCTCGTCGCGGATCGCCGCCTTCAGCAGGCCCTTCGCATCGGCTGGGGTGGAGGGAACCGCGACGAGCAGGCCTGGCACGTGCATAAAGATCGCCTCCAGGCAGTGCGAGTGGGTGGGCCCCAGCTGGTGACCGGCGCCCTGAGGCATGCGCACCACCAGCGGCACGCGCGCCTGTCCGCCAAACATGTAGTGGATGTGGGCGGCGTGGTTGACGATCTGATCGAGCGCGAGCAGCGCGAAGTTGATCGTCATCAGCTCCACCACGGGCCGCAGGCCCACCATCGCAGCGCCCACGCCGACGCCGACGATCGTGTTCTCGGAGATCGGCGTGTCGCGCACGCGCCGCTCGCCAAACTCCTCCAACAGGCCATCGGTGACTTTGAAGGCGCCGCCGAACACGCCGATGTCCTCGCCCATCAGCACCACGCGCTGATCGCGCCGCAGCTCCTCGCGCAGGGCGGCGTTCAGCGCTTCGCGATAGCGCAGCACCGCCATTAGGCGTCCTCCCCCGCTTGCAGGGCGCTCGTGATCTGCCAGGGGATCTCGTCGGTGTCGGAAGCCTCGTCTGTGTCAGTTGGCTGGGCCGTTAGGGGCGTACCCTCCTCGCCCTCCTGCGGCTCGGAAGTCTTCACCGAGTAGGTGCCGTGCACCTGGGTGCCCAGCACGTACACATCGTCGTACAGCGACTCTGGCGGAGGGAAGGGCGATGCTTCGGCGAACGCGACAGCCTCGTCCACCTGCGCGAGCGCCTGCTGGTCGATCTGCTCGCGTTCCGCTGCGCCAACGATCCCCTCACGCTGCAAACGCTCGGCATAGGCGGGAATCGGATCGCGCTCGCGCCAGCTTGCCACCTCCTCCTTGGAGCGATACTGCTCGGGGTCGGCCATCGAGTGGCCGCGAAAGCGGTAGGTGACCGCCTCGACGAGCAACGGACGGCGTTCCTCGCGTACCTGACGCACCGCCTCGGAGATCACAGCGTAAGTGTCGAGCACGTCCATCCCGTCACAGCGCATGCCCGGCACGCCGAGGCTCTCGCCCTTACGCTGCAGGTCGGTGACGGCGGAATGGCGCCCCAGGGCGGTGCCCATCCCGAACTGGTTGTTGGTGACCATGAACACCACCGGCAGCCGCCACAGCGCCGCGAGGTTGAGCGTCTCGCCGAAGGTGCCCTGGTTGGAGGCGCCGTCGCCGAATGTGCACAACGTGACGTCATCCTCGCCGCGGTAGTCGCTCGCCAGCGCGATGCCCGCGGCGATCGGCAGGTTGCCGCCGACGATCCCATAGCCGCCCATGAAGCGGCGCCGCATGTCGAACATGTGCATCGAGCCGCCGCGTCCCCCCGAGCAGCCGTCGACGCGCCCGAACAGCTCCGCCATCACGTTGCCGGGCGGTGTCCCGCGCACGAGCGCGTGCCCGTGGGAGCGGTAGGTGGAGATCAGGTAGTCGCTCTCGCGCAGCGCCCGCGCACCGCCGACGATCGTGGCCTCCTCGCCGATCGACAGGTGCAGGAAGCCGCCGACTTTCGCGCGCGCATACATCTCGCCGGCGCGCTCCTCGAAACGGCGGATCAACGTCATCGTCGCCAGCCATTCGCGTGCCGTCTCGGGATTGGGCAGCTCCCGCGTCGGTGGCGCCGACTCCACCCGCGAGGGTGGCATCGACGCCAGCGGGCGGGGTTGGGGTTGGCTCGGCTCAGACGGGCTCGCCATCAATGCTCCACGGTAGCCCAGCGGGCGATGAACTCCTCGTCCTGCAATTGCGCGAGGTCGGCGCGCAGCGCGCGCGTGCGCTGCGCGGCCTGCTGCGGTGGGCAGTCCCAAAACAGCACCACCTCGCCGCTCTCGATCTCCACCACCTCGATGTGGTCGATGCGCCCGGGGTCGGCCAACAACGCGGGCATCCAGCCGCCACGTCTGACGATCAGCCGGTAGGCGCGGCTGGCTTTCATCCGCCGGCGACCGCGGCCATCAAATCCCCCGCCTCCTCCAGCGCTCGCTCGCCGACGAGCACGCGGTGGCTGGCGGATCCGAGCTCGACCGACACGGCCGGCACGTCGCTTACGCCCACCCGTGCGGCCTCCGCGGTGGCGGCTGCCAACTGCTCGCGCACCGAGCGCAACTCACAGCCGCGCAGCACAGCCTCGGGGTGCATCTCGCAGGCGGCGGCCGCAAGCAGCACGAAGTCGGTCTGCTCGAGGTTGTGCCCGCCGGCAAACGCTTGGCGAAAGGCGGCCTGCGCGAACGGCACGACGCGACCAATGCCCTTTGCGTAGGTGGCCGCGCGCATCGCCAGGGCGCTATCGAAAGGGAACGGCGCCGGCCAGCGCAACGTCTGCAGGCCGAGCTCCGTGGCGCGGCGCTCGATCTCGGCCCGGAATATCTGCGCCTCCGTCTCGCAGCGGAAGGCTTCAAAGGACTCCGCGCCCGGCAACTCGCGGGCCAGCACCGGCCGCCATTCGAGCGGCCCGGGAACCACGCGCAGGACTCGCTCGGCCGCCAGGTAGGCGAGCGGGCTGGAGAGGTCAAAATAAAAGGCCGAGCCCATGATCAGAACGTATCCCCGCTCCGCGCAGAGATGATCGCTCAGCCGTGAATCAGCCAGCCGTCCGTGGCGCGCCCGGCCTCCATCACTGCCTCCGAAAGCGTTGGGTGGCCGTGGACGATGCGGGCGATCTCGGGGAAGCCGCCCTCCAGGGCACGCACATTGACGAGCTCCTGGATCAACTCGGTGGCGCGGCTGCCGACGATGTGCCCGCCCAGCAGCTCCCCATAGCGAGCGTCGCCAACCAGCTTGACGAGACCGGCGCGGTCGCCGTACACGATGCCGCCGCCCACGGCGCCGTAGGGCACCTTGCCGACCACCACCTCGTAGCCCTGCTCGCGAGCCTGCTCCTCGGTGAGCCCGAACGAGCCGACGTTGGGCGTGCAGAAGGTGGCGCGGGGGATGTCGATATACGCCAGCGGATGGGTGGCCATTCCCGCGGAGTCCTCCACGGCGATGATGCCCTCGTCGGAGGCCTTGTGCGCGAGCGCGGGACCGGGGACGAGATCGCCGATCGCGTAAATCCCCGGCACGGTGGTGCGCAACGCGCCGTCCACCTGCACGAGGCCGCGCTCGTCGAGCTCAACGCCCGCGGGGCCGAGACCGAGCGCCTCCACATCGGGGCCGCGCCCGGCGGCGATCACGAGGTAGTCGACCTCGGCGGACACGTTTCCCGGCGAGTCGCCGCCCGCCGCGCCAGCTCCCGCGGAGCCCTCCAGGTAGGAGAAGCTCACGCTCGCCTCCCCGGCCTGCACGCCTTCGATCGGGGTGCGCGTATGGACCTGGATCCCCTGGCGCTTGAGCCCCCGTTCGACCAGGCGCGAGATGTCGGCATCCTCGGTGGGAAGCACGCGGTCGAGCACCTCGAACAGCAGCACCTCGCTGCCCAGCCGTGCGAAGCCGGAGGCGATCTCGGCCCCCGAGGCTCCCGCCCCCACGACCGCCAGGCGCTTGGGTAGCTCCGGCAGCGCCCACGCCTGCTCGGTGCCGATCACGCGTCCCCCGAGCTCCACCCCGGGAATCGAGCGCCCCACCGAACCGGTGGCGAGGATCACGGTCGCCGCCGTAAGCTCATTCCCGCCGGCGTGCAGCTTGATCTCGGTGCGGCCGCCGTTGGTGTTTGCCGCATCGCTTGGCGCCAGCGTAGCCTCGCCGTCGATGACCTCGATCCCGCCTTTCTTAAACAGCCCGCCGACCCCGCCGGTGAGCGTCCCGACAACCTTCTCGCGTCGCTCCTGCACGGCGGGATAGTCGACCTCGACGCCCGCCACGCGCAGCCCGAAGTCGCCGGCCTCACGGATCTCGCTGAGCAGGTCGGCCGAGCGCAGCACCGCCTTGGCGGGGATGCAGGCGTAGTTGAGGCAGCGCCCGCCCAGCTTGTCCTTCTCGATCACCGCTGTCTTTTTTCCGAGCTGAGCAGCGCGAATCGCGGCCACATACCCGCCCGGACCGGCGCCGATCACGATGCAGTCGTAGGAGTTGTCAGCCATGGTGTGCGAGCCTATCGCAGCGGCTCGTCAGCCCGTTCACCCGCCTGCAGGCGGCCCATCACTCGCACCAGCTTCCAGAACAGCCAGCTGCCCAGGCCGATGCTCAGCAGGCAAGCCGCGGCCGCGATGATCGAGGTGGCGATTACGAGCGCCAGCGAGGTGAACAGAATCTGGAAAGCGAGCAGCGCCTCGAAGCCGAGCACCGCCCAGTAGCGCCGCCGGTACATGCCCACCGCGAGCGCGGCCAGCACCAGCGCCAGGAAGATCCCGCCGGGGACCGACCCGCCGTGGCGACGCAGGTCGTGGATCGTGAGCGCACCCGCGGCGACGCCCACCGCGAGCAGTGCTGCCACCACCACGGCGACCAGCAGCGCCGCGGGCCGCTCGCCCTCGGCGAGGGGCGTCAGCGCGGCACGCGCCTGTTCAGTGCGAGCCTCGCGGTCGCTGCGCCCGGGGCGTGGCGGATCGGAGCTCGATGGCCGACCAGGGTGTGGTGGCTGATCGAAATGCGGTGGCGGTTCAGGTTCAGAGTGTGGCGGCGGTTCTCGCAAGTGTGTCCTCCAAGGGGTGTTCATCGAGCGACATCCGCAGGGCGCGCGCAGCGCTCCGGGGGTCGGCGGCGTCGGCGATTGCCCGTACCGCCGCCACCCGCAGCGCACCGGCCGCGATCGCTTCGGGGAGGTTGCGTTCGTCGATCCCGCCGATCGCGAAGAATGGCAGCCGTGCGTGCGCGGCGGCGTAGCGCACGAGCTCGAGGCCCACGGCCGGGCGTCCGGGCTTGGTCGGTGTCGCGTGCACGGGCCCCACGCCGATGTAATCGCTGGCTGAGCTGCGATCGGCTGCCGCGTCGATCTCCGCGGGCGTATGTGTGGAGAGGCCAACCAGCATCTCCTCACCCACCAACGTGCGCACCTGTGTAGCCGGCATGTCGTCCTGACCGACATGCACCCCGTCGGCGCTCGCCGCCAGCGCGACGTGTGGGCGGTCGTTGACAATCAACAGCGCTCCCAGCTGCTCGCAGATTTTGTGAGCGGTATATGCGACGTTTGTGAGCTCGTCGTCCGGCAGGCGCTTCTCGCGCAGCTGCACGATGTCCACCCCGCCGGCGATCGCCGCACGCAGTACGTCCTCCAATCGCCTGCCGCCCGGTGCACAGTCGCACACCAGGTATAGCCGCGCGGCCGCCAAGCGTGCGCGCCGTTTTGCGCCGATCTGGCTGACACCCATCGGTCAAGTCTCGCATGGCTGGGGCTAGCATCAACTCATGCCCGACAACGCTGAAACGGTGGATGTGGCGATCGTCGGCGGCGGCGTAATCGGCCTTGCGGCCGCTTGGCGCGCACGCCAACGCGGGCTGTCGGTCGCCGTGCTCGAGCGGGGGGCAATCGGTGCAGAGTGTGCGTCGGGAGTGGCGGCCGGGATGCTCGCACCCGTTTCGGAGGTCGAGTTTGGCGAGGCCGGGCGGCGTGTGCTCGACCTCGGATTGCGCTCGGCGCAGATGTGGCCCGGCTTCGCCGCCGAGCTGGAGCAGGCGAGCGGCGTCGCGGTGGGACTGCAACCAACCGGCACGCTGGTGGTGGCACGCGACGCGGACGAGGCCCGCGAATTGGAGCGCCAGCTGGAGTTCCGTGAATCGCTCGGTCTGCACGCCACCCGGTTGCGGGCCAGTGCCGCGCGCGAGCTCGAGCCTGCGCTCGCGCCGACCGTGCGCCTGGCGCTGCATGCGCCCGAGGATCACTGCGTCGATCCGCGTTTGGTGCTCGCCGCGCTGCGGCGGGCGTGCGAGCTCGGCGGGGTTGCCGTGCGCGAGCGCGCCCCGGTGGCGGCGGTTGAGCTGGACGGGTCAGGTGGGCGCGTGACGGGCGTGACGCTCGTCGATGGCGAGCGCTTGGGTGCCGAGCAGGTAGTGCTCGCCGCCGGTGCCTGGACCAGCGAGATTGGCGGGCTGCCCGCGGATGCGCGGGTGTCGGTGAGGCCGGTGAAGGGGCAGATTCTGCGACTACGCGATCCCGACGGCGCTGGGCTGTTGCGGCACGTCGTGCGCTTCGAGCGCGGTTATCTCGTGCCGCGAGGCGACGGGCGCTATGTGCTTGGCGCCACCGTCGAGGAGCGTGGCTTTGAGGCGCAGCCCACCGCCGGGGGGGTATACGAGCTATTGCGCGACGCCCGCGAGCTGGTGCCCGGCATCCTCGAGCTGCGGATCGAGGAGCTCTCGGTCGGCTTCCGCCCGTCGACCCCCGACAATGCTCCCGTAATCGGCGCCGGCACGATCGAGGGACTTGTGTGGGCCACCGGGCACCACCGCAACGGCATTCTGCTGACACCCATCACCGCGGAGCTCGTAACGGAGGCGTTGACGGGGGTGCCCGCGTGATGCTGCTCAACGGCAGGCGCTCCGAGCTGCACACCGGCGCGACCGTAGCCGACGCGCTCGCCCACCTCGGCCTCGACCGCGATGCACGCGGCGTCGCCGTCGCGGTCGACGCCGAGGTGGTGCCTCGTTCGAGCTGGGAGAGCTTGGTGCTGCCCGCCGATGCACATGTCGAGGTACTGGGTGCGATGCAGGGGGGATGATGGCCGCCCGATGAGCGTGATCGACTCGACATCCCCCGACTGGCCGGACGCCAAACCTGGTGTGGCTCTGCCCGACACCCATCCGGTGGGCGCCTCGCCCGGCGACACCTTGGCGGAGGACCCCCTGGTAGTCGCCGGGCGCACGCTGCGCTCGCGGCTGCTGCTGGGCACCGGCGGGTTTGCAACGCTCGAGCTGATGGCGCAGGCGATCCGCGCGAGCGGCAGCGAGCTCGTCACCGTCGCGCTGCGACGCGTCGATCCGGCCGCGCGCGGCTCGCTGATCGACGTGTTGGCGGACACGGGCGTGCAGTTGTTGCCCAACACCGCCGGCTGTCACACCGCACGCGATGCGGTGCTCACGGCCAAGCTGGCGCGCGAGGCGTTTGCCACTGACTGGATCAAGCTCGAGGTGATCGGCGACGAGGAGACGCTGCTGCCCGACGCGCCCGAGCTGCTGCGGGCTGCCGAGGAGCTCGTCGACGAGGGCTTTGTCGTGCTCCCTTACACCACCGACGATCCCGTCCTTGCACGGCGGCTGCAGGACGTGGGCTGCGCCGCGGTAATGCCGCTTGGGGCGCCGATTGGTAGCGGCATGGGCATCCGCAACCCCTACAACCTCGCTCTGCTGCGCCGCGCGGTGCAGGTACCGGTGGTGTTGGACGCCGGCATCGGCACCGCCTCCGACGCCGCCCTGGCGATGGAGCTTGGCTGCGATGCGGTGATGGCGGCCTCCGCGATCTCCCGCGCCCAGGATCCGGTGCGCATGGCGGTCGCGATGCGCCACGCGGTTGAGGCAGGGCGGCTCGCTGCCGGAGCGGGGCGCATCCCTCGCCGCGACTATGCCACTCCGTCTAGCCCTGATGAGGGGATCGCAAAGTTTGAGACAGCGTAAGCCTTAAGCGACGACTTCGATCGTCCCGTTCATCGTGGTTGGGTGGATCGTGCACTCATAGTGGACGATGCCCGGTTTGGTCATCTTGAATTCGATCACATGACCTTCGCTGAAGTTTTTCGAGGCGAACTTATCCGGGCCGTTCTCGCTGGTGACGTTGTGTTCGACCGGGTCGTAGTTGGTCCACCTGATGATCGTGCCGACCTTCACCCGGATCGTGTCGGGGTCGATCGCGATGTTGCGGTAGGCGATGTTTACGACACCGCTTTTCACCGCTTCGGAGCTCGAGGGTGCGGCGTACTTCGGCGTGGTGACCGGTTTCAACCCGCCGCTGGCCGTGGTTTTGGTCTTGGTGGTGCCACTCGGGGTGGTGCCACTTGGCGTGCTCGAGCTTGGCGTGCTCGATCCGCTCGATCCGCAGCCCGCCGCCAGCACGAACGCCGCGCACACCGCTGCGAGCGACAGCCCCCCCCGCGCGAGCGACAGCCCTCGCGCGAGTGACAACCCCATCGTCGTTTGCTCCTCCCCGCTCTGCATGGGCTCAGCCTAGCCTAGACTGGCGCTCCCATGGCGCGCCACTACCTCACCGGAGCGGAGCTGAACGCCGCCGAGCTGGACGCGCTGCTTGGCCGCGCGCTGGAGCTTAAGCATGCACCGCGCTCCTCTCGGGTGCTCGCCGGTTGCAGCGTGGCGCTGATCTTCCAGAAGCCGTCGACTCGCACGCGGGTGTCCTTCGAGGTGGGGATCGACGAGCTGGGCGGCCATGCGGTGGTGTTGCGCTCGGACGAGCTGCAGCTGTCGCGCGGCGAGGCGCCACGCGACACGGCGCTCGTGCTCTCCCGGCATGTTGGCGCGATCGGTTTGCGCACCGGGTCGGACGAGCTGTTGGAGGAGCTGGCGGCCTACGCCACGGTGCCGGTGATCAACATGCTCAGCCCGCGTCACCACCCCTGCCAAGCGCTCGCCGACCTGCTTACGCTGCGCGAGGCTTGCGGTCGGCTTGAGGGCCTGCGCCTCGCCTACGTCGGCGACGGCAACAACATCGCTCGCTCGCTGGCCGTGCTGGGGGCGCTCGCGGGGATGCACGTCGCGTTCGCCTCGCCGCCCGGATACACGCTGGAGGGCGATCTGGACCTGCCTGCCGGCGCTCGCGGAACGGTGACGCACCACTCCGACCCCTACGAGGCGGTAAAGGGCGCAGCGGCCGTCTACACCGACGTGTGGGTGAGCATGGGCGATGAGGGCACCGCCGAGCAGCGCCGCCGCGACCTGGCGGGCTATCGCGTGGACGACGCGCTTCTGGACGCCGCTGCGGCGGGGGCGTTTGCGATGCACGATCTGCCGGCGCACCCTGGCGAGGAGATCTCCGCGGAGGTGTTGTACGGCCCGCGCGAGCAGATCTGGAATCAGGCCGAGAACCGCCGCCACGCGCAGAAGGCGCTGCTGGAGCTGCTGGTTGGGGAGGGCGCGACTACCGGGGGCGCCGCCGTGGGGCCGCCAGCTACCGGGACCGCCGCCGGGCTCACCGGGGTCGTCACGGACCCTCCCTCATGAACGAGCGGCCGGAGCGCGGTCAGGAGCTCGAGCTGACCGTCGACTCGCTCGCCTACGGCGGCGAGGGCGTCGCGCGGCTGGGCGAGCACGGCTACGTGGTGTTTGTCGCCGGCGCGATCCCCGGCGATCGCGTGCGGGCGGTCGTGTACAAGCGCAAGCGCTCATATGCCCACGCGCGCACGCTCGAGATTTTGCAGCCAGGGCCGGAGCGGATCGCGCCGCGCGCCACACACCCGGGCGTGCCATGGCAGGTGCTCCCGTACGAGCGCCAGCTGCAGATCAAGCAATCGCAAGTCGAGGATGCGCTGCGTCGGTTGGGCGGCTTCGAGGGCTTCACCGTAGAGCCGATCGTGCCCGCGCTCGAACAGTGGCGCTACCGCAACAAGCTGGAGTACTCCTTCGGGCACGATCTCCACAGTGGCGAGCTCGTCTGTGGGTTTCACGCGCCGGCCGGTTGGAACATGGTGCTGGCGATCGACGATTGCCTGCTGGCCTCCGAGGCGGGCAATCAGGCGCGTCGCATCGCGCTGCAGTGGTGCCGTGAGCAGGGACTGAACGCATGGAGCCGGGGCGGCGAGGAGGGTGGCGGGTTGAACGGAAACGGCGCCGCCGACGCTGTTCACCCGATCCACTCACGTCCGGCGCCCCCCCGGGAGCAGCGCACCGGACCGGGGCCGGACGGTAGGGCGCTGCTGCGCAACCTGGTGGTGCGCGAGGGTCGGCATACCAACCGCCTGCAGGTGCGGATCGTCACCACCGATGGCGAGCTCGACGCACCCGCGCTTGCCGCCGCGCTTGCCACCGAGCTGGGAGACCGTCTGTCGGGGGTGCTGTGGACGCGCTCGCGCCAGCTCGCTGAGACGACCGTCGGCGGCGAGACGGAGCTGGTGTGGGGCGACGCGGAGCTGCCCGAGGGCCTCGGCGAGCTGGAGCTGCGCATCTCGCCCGAAGCGTTCTTTCAAACCAACACCGAGATGGCGGAGGTGCTGTACGGGATCGCCGCCGAGTACGCGGCGCTGGAGGGGTGGGAGCGCGTGTACGACCTCTACTGTGGCACCGGCACGATCGCGCTGGCGCTCGCTCCGCGCGCCGGCGAGGTGTGGGGGATCGAGCTGGTGGAGCAAGCCGTCGCCGATGCGATCGCCGCGGCGCGGCGCAACGAGATCACGAACGTCCATTTCTTCGCCGGCGACACGCGCCTGGCCTTGCCCGAGCTGCTGACGAAGGCTGGGCGCCCGGACGTGCTCGTTGTCGACCCGCCCCGCGCGGGGCTCTCGCAGAAAGTGGTGCGCCGGATTATCGAGACCGCCCCGCGACGGATCGTGTACGTCTCCTGCAACCCCACCACGCTTGCCCCCAACGCCGCGCAGCTGGTGGAGGCCGGGTGGGTGCTACGCAAGGTGCGCCCGGTGGACATGTTCCCGCAAACACACCATGTGGAGTGTGTGGCGGTGTTGGAGCGGGCGTAGGGCACCGAAAATACGTTCCCTCCCATTATTGCGTAGATCCCTCGCGGGTCTCCCAGTCGGACGATCGAGAAAGAAACACCTGTTGCCTTGACGCGAGGCCAAAGTTAGCGTTCGCCAGGACCGTGAAGAGAGGAATACGCCACATACCACCACGACGCCAAACGCGGAGCGGAGAAGCGCATCTCGAAGCAGCGAACAGGCACCTGAAGGAGAGGGCGAGCGAGCGTCGATCGCCCGCAGCGGTCGTCCTTCGTATACGGGTCAAGCGGCTTTGCAATTTCTGATAGTGAGGGGCCTGTTCACCGGGCTCGTGTGCGTGGGAGCGATGTACGTGCCGGCGCCGGCGCTCGCGGCCGGACGGGCGGACAATGCGGCCGCTACGCAAGCGTACCTGCGCGCGAGCGAGGCGTACGGGCGTGGCGCGAGCGCTGCGGTCGGGGCGACCGTCACGGCGATCGACGCCCGTGCGAGCGAGATCGCCAGGGAATGCCCGTCCGCTCTTACCTATGCCCCCCGTGACGCGGCGTTCGGAGAAATCGGCTACGAGGTGTACACGACGTTGTCCTACGCGGGGGTCGCGCCCATGCGCGCGACGAGGCTGGGGTTCGCCCATGCGATCGGCCGGCTGAGCTGGAGCGATCGCAGGCTCACGCGGCTCGGGCGCGCGCAGGCCGCCGAGGAAGTCGCGATCGTGGCGGTTGCGCTGCCGAACGTGTGCGCTGACATCGAAGCATGGCAGGCGAGCGCGTATGCGGCGCTGCCGCAGAGCGCCACGGGCTTTCTCGCGCGCGTGGCGGCGATCGAATCCCGATCGTATGTCGGGCCGTCCGAAGAATCGCGCGAAAGGGCGATCTTGCGCCTGCTCAGGCCGTATGAGGGGCCACGTGAGAGGCGGACGGTGAAGCGGGTCAGGCGCCAAGAACAACGCACGGAGGGGAAGCTGGGGGCGGCTGCTGAAGCTACCCACGCTGATCCTCTCCGGCGATGAGGACCTACGCACTCCCTACGAACAGGACCTCACGGTCGCGGCGGGCTACAGCGACGCGCAGCTGCTCAGGGTTCCGAACGTCGGGCACTCGACCGTCAGCACCGACCGGACCGGCTGCGCCAGAAGGGCGATGATCGAGTTCATCGCCACCGGACGGGCACCCGCGTCGTGCCCTGGCTCGCGCGAAGCGCAGGCCCTCCCGCTTCCGCCGTCCTCGCTCGGCAAGGTGCCCGCAGCGGCGTCGAGTTCGCGTATCGCCGGGAAAGTCGCGACCGCGGTGGCGATAACGCTCGAGGACCTCTTTGGCCACCCGGGCCTCTCGGGTGGAGGGCTGCGCGGTGGCTCCTGGGCTAGGCGGCCTTACGGGATCGCGCTGCACGGGATGCTCGACGTGCCCGGCGTCGCCCTCAGCGGGGCTATACGCCTGGGAGGCAGCATCGGCGCGATCACCGGTCATCTGAGCGTTCGCGGTCGCCTCTCCGGTGAGCTCACGCTACGCGGGCTCAAGCTCAGCGGCCGCTTGGGCGGAGCGCGTGTGCACACGCGCCTTGCCGCGCTGTAGGCGCCGGTGGCTCACTGCGCACCGGGCGCAGCCTGCGCGAGCATGGTGCCTGGCTCAGGGCAGATGGTGGATCCGGCTGCGCAGGAAGTCCTCGTCGCTGTGATGTGCCAGCAGCTTGGACAGCGTCCGCACCCACTGAGGGATCGCGTCCTTGGTGCGGGGCATCGTGGCGTCGAAGGTGAAGATCATCCCGTGGTGCCCATCGCCTGCGGCCAGGAGCTGGTCGTGGATCGCCTGGAAGTCTGCGATGTCGTTGGTGACGATCACCCGTCGCTCGTCGGACATCTGGCGAACGAGCTCGCGGTCGCCGCGGCTTGCGAGATCGGGTCGGTCTCTCGTGACGGCCTGTACGTCGTGCCCGTGCTCCCGTAGTTCACGGGCTATCCGGGGGGAGATCATCTCGTCGAGCAGCAGCCTCAAGCGAGCGCCTGCTGCCGGCGCCGCCAGCGCTCACGCTCGCGTTCTGCGATTACGTGGGAGCGCTCGATCCAGGCGTCGATCTCCTCTCTGTAGTCGGCGTAGTAGCGCAGGCAGGCATCGACGTGCTCAACCGGGATCTCCAGGTAAGTGGCGGCCTCCTCGATGGAGTTGCCGTTCTGCTTGATGGTCGTGACGACATCGGCGACATCCAGTCGTGTGCCGAGCAGCGCGGGCCTGCGGCCTGCCTCGCCGGCGCGGAAGTTGATGAGCGGATGCTCGTCGTGGCGCAGGCCCTCCTCGATGTAGCGCTCCGCCAGGGCGGTCTGTGGGGCGTGGGTCTCCCGCGCACGCTGCTTCAGGCGCGCCACCGTGAGGCGGTCGAAGCGGAACGCGACACTCTGCTTGGTAGTGGGAGCCATGACGCCAATACAAGTATAGCGATGTACTGCTCTCGATCGAAAAGCACCCCCAACCCGGGGGGCGAGGTGCTCGTGCGCGTGTGTGCCGCGGGGCTCAACGGCGCCGACATGAGGGTGCTCCACGGGATAACGCGGCATCCATGCGACGAACGACTCGGCAAGCCGCTGGTAAACACGGACTCCGAGTACTCTTCCCGCGCGATGCGCGCTGCCACCATCCGCGAGCAGGAGATCGTGATTGAGGAGCACCCCGACCCGGTGCCGGGCATGGGGGAGGTGCTGGTGGGCGTGCGCGCGGCGGGGCTCAACGGTGCCGACATGATGCAGCGCCGCGGCCTCTACCCAGCGCCCCCCGGCTCGCCGCAGGACATCCCCGGGATGGAGCTGGCGGGCGAGGTCGCCGCGCTCGGCCCGGGAGCGGAGCGCTTCGCGCTCGGGGACGAGGTGATGGCGATCGTCGGCGGCGGCGCGCAGGCCGAGCTGTGCGTGGTGCACGAGCGCCAGCTGATGCCCGTTCCGGAAGGGATCGATCCGCTCCTCGCGGGCGGGATCCCCGAGGTGTTCACGACCGCCCACGACGCGCTGTTCACACAAGCCGACCTGCGTCCGGGGGAGCATCTGCTGGTGCACGGCGGCGCCGGGGGGGTCGGCACCGCGGCGATCCAGCTCGCCCGCGCTAGTGGCGCCCGCGTGATGGCGACCGTGCGCCGCGAGGAGTCCCGCCCGGAGGTCGCGGCGCTGGGTGCCGAGGCGATCGCACCCGAGGGCTTCGCCGCGCGCGGTCCCTTTGACGTGGTCCTTGAGCTGGTGGGCGCCCCCAACATGGTGGACAACCTGAACGCGCTCGCCACCGGCGGTCGGATCGTTGTGATCGGCGTGTCGGCCGGCGTCAAGTGCGAGCTCAACCTGCTGGCGCTGATGGGCAAGCGCGCGCGCATCCACGGCTCCACGCTGCGTGCACGGCCGCTGGAGGAGAAAGCGCTCGCCGCCCGCGCCCTGGAACGCGAGGTGCTGCCGCTGTTCGCCTCGGGCGCCCTCACGGTACCGATCGCCGCGACCTTCCCGCTCGACGATGCCGCCGCGGCCTACGACGCCTTCGCGGCCGGCGGCAAGCTCGGCAAGATCATCCTCGATATCTCATAGACCAGGCCGCATGCGGCCTGAACCCGCACATGTGCGGGTTCACCCACCGGCGCATGCGCCGGTGGAACAGCTAAGGCTTTTCAAGCTGCGCCGGTGGGAACACTAATAAGGAGGCTGTGCAGCCCACCACTCGCCGAGCGTACGGAATGCCTCCCAAAAGGCGCGCTTTGAGTCCTGGCCGTCGAGCGAGTCGTCGATGTTGGGGACGTACAGCGCGTCGATCGAGGGCGTCAGCTGCTGGATCTCGCCCAGCCGCGGCGCGAGTGGCCGCGCGAGTGGGATTTGCAGCTCGCCCAGCGCCGTCAACGCCTCCGTGCCCATCGCGACGATGATCTTCGGGGCCACGATCGCGATCTCCTCGACCACCCGCGCGATGCACTCCGGCTCCGCCAGCGAGGAGTCGCCCAGGGGGCACTTCACGCAGAGCGTTCCATACACCGCCAGCGGGTCGATCGAGAGGCGCTTGAGCGACTTCATCAGCGCGCCCCCGGAGCGACCGTAGAAGGCGACGCCCTCCTCGATCTCCGAGGGCATCGGCGCATACTTGAGCAGCATCACGTCCGCCTGCGGGTGGCCGCTGCCGAGCACCGGCATCAGGTTGCCGCGCGGGCAGTGCGGGCAGGCCTGCAGGTCGCGCGTGAGCGTGTTCAGCTCGCGGATCGCACGCTCCAAATACTTCTCGCGGATCTCATCGTCGGTGGCAGGCATGGACGCCGTAGGTTTTGACGGCCCGCCCGCTTGTCCTTGGCGCTGCACCTTGTCTTGCGCTCCGGCCCTCATTGTCGGCGCCCGCCGCCGGTGGCCCGCCGCACCTTCCGCGCCTTGCGTGCGCGCTGCGCAGAGGGCGGCGTAGCGCGCGTCTGCAGGAACTTCAGCGCCTGCACATACAGCAGGCTGGTGGGCCGCGTGAGGATCTCGGCGTCGCGCAGCGACTGCAGGAACTCCTGCGGGCCGTCGAAGTCTCGCATCCTCACCCTCACCGAACCGAGACCCTGGGCGACGTGTGCGTCTGAGCCGGCGCCCGCCGCGATCCGGTACTTGGCGGCAAAGCGCGCTGCCTCCTCGTTGAACGCTCCGATCGCCACGCGGGGGTTGAAGACCTCGATTGCGTCCACCTGCTCCAGTACCGGCAGCAGATGCTCGTAGTCGGGCACGGCGTGCATGCGGTCGAAGGGGTGCGGCACGTACACGATTCCGCCCTGGCGCTTGATCTCCGCCACCGTTTCCGCCAGCGTCAGCCCGCGCGGGATCCGCTCCTCGATGAACAGCCCGATCACCTCGCCTTGCGAGGCGGTCTTCACCTCCTCGCCGACGATCACCTTCACGGGGTGGGCGGGACCAAGTCCTTCTGCCTGCGCGCGTGCCTCGAGCGCCCCCGATACCTCGTTGTGGTCGGTCACCGCAATCGCTCCCAGCCCCTGGTCGCGAGCCGTCGCCAGCAGCACCTCTACTGGCGTTGCGCAATCGTGGGAGTGGTCGGTGTGCATGTGCAGATCTACGTCGATCGTCGTCCTCGCCGCCAGGCGCCGGCGCAACGAGGGATCCCCGGTCGGGTCGCGGCGGTGCGCGGCCAGCTCTCCGTAGAGGCTCTCGATCGCGTCCGTCACCTCACTCCATGTACGTCCCCCCTCGCTCTCCCGTGGCGGTGCCACCAGCCGGTAGTCGGCCGGGAAATGGCGCTCCATCAGCTGCGCCGTCTGCGGGAAGCTCGCCGTGCGGGCGTCCAGACGGCCGAAGAACGTCGCCACGAAGCGGCGTCCCAGGAGTGTCGAGAGCAGCCGCTCGGTGGGGGCATGGAAGGAGCCCACGTTGAGCGCGCGCGAGTGGCGCAGCGCCGCGTTTGCGGTGCTCGGCGCGAACGGCTCGTGTACGTGGGCGAAGTCCAACTCGACCGCGCTCAGCAGCTCCTCGATCGTGCGCGCCACGTCGATCGGCAGCGCCCGCGCTCGTCGTGGGTGGGCGGGGTTCGGGAAGATGGGGAAGTCGAGCACCTCGCCCACCGCGATCACGTTCGGCTCACCGCCGTCAGCGCCGTCGAGCAAGCTCTGCGGATGCTCACGCGCGGCGCGCAGCGCGCGCCGTGAGTCCCGTACCCGATCCTGCGAGCGCGATGGAGCGAGGATCAATACGCGATGCCCGCGACGCGAAAGCTCGCCGGCGACCTCACGCACGTACGTATTGACCTCGTTCTCCTGCGCCTCCCACGGATAGGGGGTGACGTGGGCGATCGCGTATCGCGCGGCCATCCCCTCCAGGTTAGTTGCTCATGCTCGCCCAGGGGCAGGCGTCGGTGGCGTATGCGGCGTCGGTGAGCTGGGGTTGTGTGTTTACTTTTTTGCCCCCTAAACACTTCATTTTGTGAAGTGTTTAGGGGGGCGATTTGAATAACAAGGCACCAGCCAGACCGCCATCGAGCGGCGCTACTTCGCGACGCGAGAGGCTGCTGTCGCTGCTGAGGCTTTGCCTTGCCGTGGGGCAGGCGCGGCGGCCTGCCGCGCACCGGGGCGCCCGGCGTACTTGGCGATGAACTTCTCCGTCTCCGCACGCGCCTGCTCGTCGGGACGCTGGTTGTGCGGGGACTTCATCAGGTAGGAGGACGGCCCGTCCAGCTGCCCGGCGACACCATGGTTGAGCGCCAGCTTGCAGCAGCGCACTGCGTCGATCACGATGCCCGCGGAGTTGGGCGAGTCCCACACCTCGAGCTTCAGCTCGGCGTTTAGCGGCACGTCGCCGAAGGCTTGGCCCTCCAAGCGGATGTGCGCCCACTTGCGATCGGTCAGCCACGGCACGTAGTCAGAGGGGCCGACGTGGACATCGTGCGCCGGCAGCTCGTCCTCCATGATCGAGGTCACCGCGTTGGTCTTGGAGATCTTCTTGGACTCCAGCCGCTCGCGCTCGAGCATGTTGTAGAAGTCCATGTTGCCGCCGACGTTGAGCTGGGAGGTGTGGATCAGCTTGACGCCGCGCTCGCCGAACAGCCGCGCGAGCGAACGGTGCACGATCGTGGCGCCCACTTGCGACTTGATGTCGTCGCCGACGATTGGCAGCCCCGCTTGCTTGAAGCGCCGGTCCCAGTAGTCCTCGCGGGCGATGAACACGGGGATGCAGTTGACGAACGCGCAGCCCGCCTCCAGCACCTGCTCGACATACCACTTGGTGGCCTGCTCGGAGCCCACCGGCAGGTAGGAGACGACCACGTCGGTGTGGGTCTCCTTGAGGATTTTCACGATGTCCGCGGTCTCGCCGGGGGCCTTGACGATCTTCTCTTTGAGGTACTTGCCGAGGCCGTCGTGGGTCATCCCGCGGTGCACCGGCACGCCGAGCTTGGTGGGGACGCCGCGGTTGCCTGTGGCGAACTTGATCGTGTTGTTCTGACCCGCCCAGATCGCCTGGCCGAGGTCCTTGCCGACCTTCGCGCGGTCGATGTCGAAGGCGGCGGTGAACTCGACGTCGCGCACGTGGTAGCCGCCGAGCTCGACGTGCATCAGGCCGGGCACGCGCTGGGAGGGGTCGGCGTCCGCGTAGTAGTGCACGCCTTGCACGAACGAGCAGGCGCAGTTGCCCACGCCGATGATCGCCACGCGCACTTTGTCCTGCTGGTAGTGCCCCTTGCCGTTGGTGGCGGCGCCATTGTCGGTAGTTGAAGTCATCCCCGCAGACTACTCTGCGCGCGCCGCTCGGTAACACCCTCCGCGCGCGCCGCATTGCAAAACCCGGCGTCGAGCTGCGGGCCGGGGCTGCGCTCAGGCCGGCGGGCGCGAGAGCTCGCGCCGCACATGCCAGATGCGCTGGGCCACCGTCACCACACTGAGCGCCGCCAGCACATACACCGCCGGCTCCAGCAGCTCAAAGCTGCCGAGCGACGCGCCCTTGGCGAAGATCAACCCGATCGAGATGATCACCACTCGCACGGGCCGTGTGGCGATGCCAACCTTGCACTCGACGCCCAGCGCCTCCGCGCGGGCGCGGGTGTAGGAGACCATCAGCGATGCCAGCACCGCCACCACCACCGCGGCGGCGGCCGTGCGATTGCCTTGCAACGCAAAGTAGCCCGCCACGGCGGTCAGCACGATTCCCTCCTCGATCCGGTCGAGCGTCGAGTCGAGGAACGCGCCGAAGGGGGTGCCCTTGCCGGACATGCGCGAGTAGCGGCCGTCGAGCGTGTCGCACACCGAGCCCACCACGAACGCGATCCCGCCCAAGAAGAACATGCCCTCCCACACCAGCGCGGCGGCTAGCACGTTCAGCGCAAAGCCGGTCAGCGAGATCGCGTTGGGGGTCAGCCGCGACTCGATTAGGCGGTTGCGCACCAACTCGCGGCGCTGCCCGCTGGTCCGGAAGACACGGCCGGAACGCGCGGCTCGGTCCCTGCGGCGGCCTCGTCGTTCTGCGCTGATCGGAGATCTGCCGCCGCCGCGGCGCCCGGTGGGTCTCGGTGGGGGGGCGTGCCGGGGAGGCATATGCTTACGTGCTCGCCCCCTCCAGCCGCACCGGCGAGAAGCGCCAGGCGGCAGGGCGCGCGCGTGCCAGCCACAGTGCGCCGTAGGCCGAGACGGCGGCGGTCACCGCGCCAAGCAGAGCGTCGATGACGAAGTGGTTGGCGGTGGCGATGATCACGAAGGCCATCAGCAGCGGGTACAGCAGCCACAAGACACGAAGCGCCCGCCAGCGCACCAAACGCGCCAGTGGCCAACCGATCAGCAGCGCGAACGCGACGTGCATCGATGGCACCGCGGCGTAGAGGTTGGTGAGCGCGGTCGTGGTGGCGCTACCGCCGTGAGCTGTATCGACGTGCACCCCGGTGAAGTCCGCCACCGGGTCGAAAAAGCCCCACTCCGGCATAAATCGCGGCGGCGCCGTCGGGAACGCCGCGTAGCACACGAGCGCGATCGCCATCGAGATCATCAGCATGTTGCGCACGAAGTAAAACGAGCGGTTGTGGCGCAGGTACAGGTAGATCAGGGCTCCCACCGTCACAGTTGTTTGGGCGTTGACATACAGCCAGCTGGAGGCGTCCATGAGCAGGTGGCTGCTCGCCGCCCACGCCTGCACGGAGGGCTCTACGAAGAGGTGCAGCGATTCCTCGATGTGAATCAGCTCGCGCGCATGCTGGAAGGCGGCGGTGGCTCTGCCCTCGACCATTCCCCGCACCACTCGGTAAGCAAGGTAGGCGGTTCCGAAAAGCGCCAGCTGGCGGAGCACATCGAGCGATCCGTTGGGTAGGACGCGTGCCTGGAGCAGGCGAAGCCGAGCGACCATCGAGGTAGCCTAATGGATGCTCAGGCGCAGCGCGGGCCCTGACTGAAGATCCGCGTAAGAGCGAAGTCGATGCCCACCCGGATCGTGCCCGCGGCGCGGGCTTCCACGGTGGTCCAGCCGCCCGGCGCGCGGCGCACGCATCCGTGGCCGCGTTGGAGGCCCCAATAGGGGGTGTAGCGCACGCGTACCTCGTAGCTACCGCGACCGGGTGCCGCGAGTGTGAAGGAGTCGGCGCCGACCGCCGTCAGCCGCGCGGGGGGCGTCGCCAACGCCGGCGCGCCCGCCACCGCCAACAGGCGCCAGTGCGGCGATCGCCACACTTCGCGCAGATAGGGCAGACCGTGCGCGATCAGACGGCCCTCTGCTTCAGCTGAGAAGTCCAGCCGTACATCGGGCAGCGCCACGTAGGAGATCGCGTTTTCGTACAGCCACGCGCGGTAGGCAGCCGTGGCACCGGCACCGCCCCCGGCGGGTGACCCTTCCGCGAGCGGCCCGCCTTCGTAGAAGAGCGCTGCGTCGCGCGTGTCGAGCTGACGCTCCCAGCCGCGCGCGAGCAGAATCGATCCGTGCTCGGGCAGGTACACCGACTCCCAATGTGCCCCTGTCTGCGGTACCTCTACCCGCAGCGGCAGCCCATGCGAGCGGCGCTGCAGCTCACCAAGCAGGGGGGCATAGTAGGAGGCGTTCACAGACGGGTCCTCGGCGAGCGAGGAGACATCGTTGATCGGGGTCTCCAGTTGCCAGTAGAGGAGGACCGGTGCGAGCGCCAGCAGTGCCCAGCGGTGGTGCTCCCACAGCGCGCCCGCGACGAGCGGCGCGGCGAACAGCTCGCCAAGCCGCGCCGCGTTGCTCCCCACGGGGGTGTGCAGCGCAAAGGAGCCGACCAGCGCCAGCGCGTACAGCCATGTCCCCCACGTCAACGCGCGCACGGTGGGCGGGTTCAGGCCGAAACGGGGATTCCCGCCGCAGGCGGGTGTCCCCCGGCTTCGGTCGCTGCTGACACGGGGGAGCCACAGCGCGATCAGCGCCACGCCAGCCACGCCCGGCCAGAACACCGACGGCGCGAACGGCTCCCACCCGCCTTCGGGGAAGGCCAGCGTGAACAGCAGGATCGGAGCGAGTGCCGCGGCCGCGAGCGCGAGCCCGCGCGCGATCCGCCCGGTTAAGGCGTCCGCCACCCCGACCAACGCAAGGAATGCTCCGGCGACGGGGCTTGCGAGGCTGGTGAGCAGAGCCAGTAGTACCGCGACTGCGGAGCGCTTACCCGAAGCGGTCCCCGCTTCGGCCAGCAGCGCCAACACCGCGAGCAGTCCGACGGCGAGCCCGAGGCTGAAGGCAACGCGCCCGGAGAGCATCGTCACGCACGCGCCCAGCGCGAACGAGAGCGCCGCGACGCGCGCGCCCCCGGTCCCAAAGATCTCCTCCGCGATCAGACCGAACAACCCGGCGGCGGCGATCGTGCAGAGCCCCAGCAGCAGCCGCTCGCCTAAGAGTGCCCCCAATGCTGGAGCCAACACCGAGTAGCCGGGGAGGTAATGGCCGCCATACCAGCCGTTGTCCCACAGCGTGAACCCGGCGTGGGCGAAGACTTCGCCACGGTAGGTCGCCGCCGCGAGGTCGCCGCTGGGGGGGCTGACGATCAAGTAGACGACGGTGAGGGGGATCGCCGTCGCGAGCGCCAGCGCCCACGGCCTCAGCAGACGCTGCCTCACGGCGTGGCTGGAGGATGGCGCAGCCGGCCATGGGCCGGCTGGCCGAACGGGGGATTCGCGCCGCAGGCGCGTGTCTCCCCGCTTCGGTCGGGCCCCTCCTTTTCGGTCAAAAAGCTGACCACCCGCTCGATCGCGTCGGGCCGGTCCAGCCACCACCAATGGCCGGCGTCGGGCAGTTCGAGCAGATCGGCGTGGGGCAGGGTGCGGGCGTACTCGGCGGCGAAGCTGGCGGGGAAATAGGGGTCGCGCATGCCCCACACCACCAGGGATGGCATCTCCAGGCGCCCGAGCTGCGCGCCCGCCCGCGCCAGCGCCTCCGGCGGGGAGCTGCGGTAGAGCTGCAAGATCGCGCGTTGGGTGCCATGGTCGAAGTGATCGAGCACGGAGTCCAACCAGGCATCGGGCAACGGCCCCGGCGTGACGTTGGCGTCGAGTGTGGAGCGGCGCAGCACATAGCGCGTGGTGGCCCCCATCGCGAGCTCTCCGAGCAAAGGCGTGCGCCAGATGCGTGCGGTGCGGTGCCAGCGGTAGCCGGGGAAAAAGGGCACGGCGTTCGTCACCACCAGCCGCTGCACACGCTCGGGGTGACGTTGCGCGAAGGCGAGCCCCACCGCGCCCCAGTCGTGCACCACCAACCGCACGCGCTCGACTTCCACAAGGTCTAGATACTGCTCGATAAAGCGCGCGTAGCCGGCGATCCTGTAGTCGAAGTGCCCTGGCTTGCCGGAGCGCCCGAAGCCGGGAAGGTCGGGTGCCAATCCCCCGCTGCGCTGCAGGAACTCGAGCCAGTCATCGGAGTTGGTGGGCACGCCGTGCAGGTACAGCGCCGGGGCCTCGTCGCCGAGGGAGGGCGCGCTGCGCCAGAAGATCGGCAGCTCGCCGAGCTGGGCGGTGTGCTCGCTGACAGCTGGCACCGAGCCGAGCATAACCGGCCCCGCGCACGCGGGCCGCATGCCCTACCGTGGCGCGGTGCCCACCGCCACCTGGACGCCGCCCACCCGCCGCCGCGTGCGCGCGGTGCGCGACCGGCTGCGCATGGTGTACGGCATCCCGCGCATGGCTCCGCACGGCGATCCGTTGGCGGAGCTGGTACTGACGGTGCTCTCGCAGAGCACCAACGACCGCAACCGCGATGTCGCCTACCTACGCCTACGCGGGTGTCTGCCGACGTGGGAGCGGGTGCGCGACGCTCCCCTTGAAATGGTGGAGGAGGCAATCCGCCCGGGCGGCATCTCGAAGGTCAAGTCGAAGCGCATCCAGAGCATCCTGAGCGCGATCTCCGACGACTGCCAGGGTCGAGCGAGACGTGCGGACGGGATGCCCGATCGGTCTGCCGGAAAGCTGTCGCTGGCGTGGTTGGCGGAGGTGCCGGTGGCGCAGGCGCGCGACTACCTGACCGGACTCCCCGGGGTGGGGCGCAAGACCGCGGCGTGCGTGTTGCTGTTCGCCTACGGGTTGCGCAACGTCCCCGTCGATACGCACGTATCTCGCGTGGGAATGCGCCTCGGCCTGCTGCGAGCGGGCGCACCGTTCGAGCAGCTGCACGACCAGATGCTGGCGTTAACCGCACCAGGAGAGGAGCTCGAGTTGCACGTCAATCTGCTGCGCCACGGCCGCCGCACCTGCCATGCACGCGCTCCCGCCTGCGACGTTTGCGCTCTGGCACGCATGTGCCCGAGCCGGGGCTCCTTCTAAGCACCCTTCGGTTCTCAGAGCCGGCGTCTGGGCCAGGGAGGCCGACGCCGGCGCGCGAACTCTTGCGTGTGCGAGGACTGATTCGCGCTCGAGTGGGCCTGCGTATGCGAGCCGTTTGGAGCTGTCGGTCCGAACATCTGCGCCGGAGTGGCCCACGGCGGGACCGACGCCGGCGCGGGGATGTCGTGCGGGTCGCTGGGGTGCGCGAAGCGGGGGGTCAGGGTAGAGATCGCACGGGGCCCGGGCGAGTACCACACCAAGGTCTGCAGAAAGCCCGTGCTTATGATCGAGAACATCCGAACTTCGGAGTATGATCGTTGTTCAGACATGCTTGGCCCCGCAGGGGGTCCAGATCACCCGGGACTAAGGACAGGGGTCCACCGTACAAATGCCACGAACAAGCTCACATACTGACAGACTCAACGCCGATGGGGAATGGGTTCCGGCAATTCCAAGCCTACGGGAACCGCGCTACTCGCAGTCACTGGAGCGCGGCCTCGCGATTCTCGGTTGCTTCACACCTGAGCGCCCGGTGCTCGGGATCGCCGATATCGCCGACGATCTTGGAATGAGCCGCAGCACCACGCATCGCTACGTGATCACGCTCGTCGCGCTCGGTTATCTCGAGCAGGGAGCCTCGCGCAAGTACCGGTTGGGCTTGCGGGTCACCGATCTCGGAATGTCTGCGCTTAACTCGACCGGGCTACGCGAGCATTCCCGTCCCTACCTCGAGGAACTGCGCCAGCGCACCTCCTACACCGTCAACCTCGCAGTGCTCGACGGCCCGGAGATTCTCTATGTCGATCGCGCCCGCAGCTTCCGTCGCGGGCAGAGCAAGATCGACCTTGGGCTCTCGCTGGGTTCGCGGCTGCCCGCTTACTGTACGTCGATGGGCAAGCTGCTGCTGGCCTACCTCCCCGAGCATGAGCAGCGCGGCCTGCTCTCCGACATGAAGCTCGCCAAGCGCGGTCCCAACACGATCACGAGCAAGAAGGGTTTGCGCTCGGAGCTCGAGCACGTGCGCGAGGAGAGCTTCGCGGTCAACGACGAGGAGTTGGTGCCCGGCCTGCACTCGATTTCGGCGCCGGTGCGCTCGGAGTCGCGCGAGGTGATCGCCGCAGTGAACATGGCGGCGCACAGCTCGATGATCTCGCTTGAAGAGCTCGTCGAGCACCTCGGCCCGCACCTCGTCTCGACAGCCGACCGTATCTCGGCGCGCCTCGGCTACAGACGCGACGACGAGAAGGAGTAGTCGTAGCCGGCCGCGCGGCTAGCTGAGCGCGCGGCCGTACTGTTTTTCGTAGTAGGCGCGATAATCGCCGGAGCGGATCGGCTTCCACCACCACTCGTTGTCGCGATACCAGGCGACCGTCTGCTCCAGCCCCTCGGCGAAAAACACGCGGGGCTCCCAGCCCAGCGCACGCACCTTTGCGGAGGAGAGTGAGTAGCGACGGTCGTGGCCAGGTCGGTCGGTGACGTGCTCGATCAGCGACTCGTCGGTGCCGGTCAGCTCGAGGATGCGCTTCACCACGTCGATGTTCGCCAACTCGTCGGGACCGCCCGCGTTGTAAACCTCGCCCGCTACTCCCTGCTCCAGCACGCAGCCGATCGCCCGTGCGAAGTCGCTCGCGTGGATCCAGTTGCGCACCTGCTTGCCGTCTCCGTACACCGGTAGCGGGTCGCCATGAAGGGCGTTGAGGATCATCAGCGGGATCAGCTTCTCCGGGTACTGGTGAGAGCCGTAATTGTTCGATCCCCGGCAGATCGTTGCTTGCAGGCCGTAGGTGTGAAAGTAGCTCTGCACCAGCAGATCGGCCCCGGTCTTCGTCGCCGAGTACGGCGAGGAGGGCCGCAATGGCGAGGCCTCGGTGAAGGTGCCGACGTCGATCGATCCGTACACCTCGTCCGTGGACACCTGCAGGTAGCGCAAACCACGCTCGCGCGCGGCCTCCAACAGGACATAGGTGCCGAGCGCGTGCGTCTTCACGAACGCATCGGGCTCGGCGATCGAGCGGTCCACGTGCGTCTCCGCCGCAAAGTTCACGATCGCCTGAGGTCGCTCGCCGCCGGGGGCGGAATCGAGTGCCTCCGCGACCGCCTGTGGGTCCTCGATGCCGCCACGCACGAAGCGGAAGCCGCCCTCGTCGGCAATCTCTTTCAGGTTCTCCTCCCTGCCGGCGTAGGTGAGCTTGTCGAGCACGGTCACCGTGTCGCCGTGCTCGCGCACGCGCACTCGCGCGAAGTGCGAGCCGATGAACCCCGCGCCACCGCACACCAAGAGCCTCATGCGCGCATCATCCCAGTCTGGCCCGCGGTGAGGATGCCCGGTAAACGAGCAGCGCGCTCATGCCCGGGTCATCCCGGTACGCGCCGCCAAATACCCCGCCAGTCCATCGCGCCAATCGGGCATCGGCACGATATCTTCGCGCTCGGACTCCAGCACCGACCATGCCGGGCGTGGCGCGGGACGCGCCATCCGCTCGCTGTCGATCGGCTCAACGCGACAGTCGCGCTCGGCTTGGCGGAAGATCTCCTGGGCGAAGCCGTTCCAGGAGATCGCGCCGGCCCCGGTCAGGTGGACGAGTCCGCTGACCTCGCGTTCGATCAACCCGAGTACGGCGGGCGCAAGATGTCCCGACCAGGTGGGGGAGCCGACCTGGTCGACGACGACCTGCACTGCCTCGCGCTGGTCCGCCAGGCGCAGCATCGTGTCGACGAAGTTGCGTCCATGCAGCCCATACAGCCACGCCGTCCGTACGACCGCGTGGCGGGGCGATGCGGCCAGCACCTGCTGCTCACCAGCGAGCTTGCTCTGGCCGTAGGCCGAGCGGGGACCGGTCGGGTCGGACTCTACGTAGGCGCGCTCGCGACCGTCAGCGTCGAGCGGCGCCCGCCCGTCGAAGACATAGTCGGTCGAGATGTGCAGCAGCGGCACGCCGATCGTCGTCGCGGCCCGTGCGAGGTTGCCGGCTCCCTCGGCGTTCACCGCGTGAGCCTGCTCGCTGTGTGTCTCGGCCCCGTCGACGTCGGTCCAGGCGGCGCAGTTCAGGACGGCTTCCGGCCGTTGGTCTGCGAGGTACGCGAGTACCGCCTCTGCGTCGACGATGTCCAGCTCTGGCAGGTCCACCGGCAGCGGTTCATGTCCGGCTCGCTCGGCCACAGCGCACACGTCCCGTCCGAGCATCCCGGCGGCCCCGGCGACAAGGATCTTCATCCGTGAGCTCCCGGCATAAGCAGGCCGAAGCAGATCACGCCGAGGAGAGCGGGCGAAGGGCGCATCACAGGATCGAGATGTCCGAGTTGTCGCCGACCATGAAACGGTAGGCCCGTGGCTGACGGTTGCCGCGACGCACCGTCACATTGCGACCCAGCAGCGAAGACTCCATGCGCCCGTCGAGGTCGCACACCGAGGAGCCCGCGAGCAGGATCGAATGCTCGATCTCCGCGCCCGCGATCGCGCAGCCCTCGCCGATTGCCGTGTAAGGCCCGATGTAGCAGTCGCGCAGTTGCGCACCTGCACCGATTACCGCCGGTCCACGCACCCGTGTGCGCTCCAAGCGCGCCCCCTGCTCCACCACCACGCGGCCCTCCACCTGCGAATCGATCAGCTCGCCCTCCACGCTGCGCACGATGTTGTCGAGGATCAGCCGGTTGGCCTCCAGCATGTCCTCGAGACGACCGGTGTCCTTCCACCAGCCCCGCACGATGTGCGGCTCGACGCGCATACCTGCGTCCACGAGGTGCTGGATCGCGTCGGTGATCTCGAGCTCCCCTCGCGCCGAGGGCCGGATTGCCCGCGCTGCCTCATGGATTTGGGGTGTGAACATGTAGACGCCCACCAGCGCGAGGTCGGTGGCGGGCTGCTTGGGCTTCTCCACCAGCCGCACCACCCTGCCCGTGCCCGTGCCCGGGTGGGCACGATCGTCCGTCGGCGCCAGCTCCGCCACCCCGTAGTTCTCCGGGTCCGCCACCGGCGTCAGCAGGATCAGCGCGTCGGGGTTGTGTTCGCGGAAGGCCGCCACCAGGTCAGAGATGCCCCCCTGCAGCAAGTTGTCGCCCAGATACATCACAAACGGGCTGCCACCCAGGAACTCCTCGGCCGTCAGCACCGCGTGCGCCAGGCCCAACGGTTGGTCTTGCACCACATAGGTGATGCGCACCCCAAAGCGCGAGCCGTCGCCCGCAGCCGCTTCGATCTCCGCGCCGGTCTCGGGGGCGATGATGATCCCCACCTCCTCAATCCCCGCCTGCGCCATCGCTTCGATGCCGTAGAACAACACCGGCTTGTTCGCCACCGGCACCAGCTGCTTGGCGCTCGTGTGCGTGATCGGCTGCAGGCGCGTGCCCTTGCCCCCCGACAGAATTAGTCCCTTCAGTGGCTGCATCGGCCACCGAGACTATTAAAGGGGGAGGGGGCTCGGGGGGAGGGCCTGCCCTCCCCCCGCTCATTGATGAGTCCCTTCAATGGCTGCATCGAGGAGGAAACGCTAGTAGACCCCGTCAAGCTTGCGATGGTCCCAGGTTGCACGGTCGAGCTCGATGAACTGCAGTGCCACCCGTTTGGCGGCCTGCTTGTCCACGACCGCGGCGACCTCCGCCGGCAGCGGCCGATCGGCGGCCCACCCACCCGGCTCTCCGCGTGGGGAGGCGTAACGGGCAAAGATCTCGTGCCCCAGCGCTTTCACGATCTCGAGGTCGCGGTGGATTGCCACCTCGCATTCGAGCATCACGCCACGCAGCTCTTGATACTGCTCGCCGGCCTCCACTTGCAACGTCGCGCGCGGGTCGCGCTCGAGGTTGCGTACCTTCTGCGAGGCCGCGTAAGTCCACGACCACAGCTGCGGTCCCGGTCTGCCTCCTGAGCGCTCGCGCAGCACATACCACAGCGGCATCAGGTGCGGCCATCCCCGTGGCCCGACGGTGGCGCACACGACGGTGCGCTCCTGCGCCAGGAACGCCGCCGCCTCCTCGGCGTCCATCCTGATCTGCTCCCGCCGGCTCATTGTTGGGCAGCCTAGTACGATCCCGCCGCGTGGAGCGCACTCTGATAGCCGATCTGCAAGGGAAGGTGGGCGAGACCGTACGTCTGCGCGGCTGGGTCAACGCGGTGCGCGACCAGAAGCGCATGCAGTTCTTGATCCTGCGCGATGAAACCGGGCTCGCCCAAGTGGCGCTGGAGAAGTCCGACCCGCCGAGCGAGCGCAACGGGCTGGTGTCGGAGTTGACGGCGGAGTCCGCGGTGACGATCACCGGTGAGGTGGCGGCCGACGAGCGCGTGAAGCTCGGTGGGATCGAGCTGCGCCTGCGGACGCTGGAGGTCGACTCGCCCGCCGAGCCCGAGTTGCCGGTGACGCCGGAGTCGGCGCTCGACAAGCGGATCGACTGGCGCTACATCGACCTGCGCCGGCCCGACCGGCGGCTGATCTTCGAGGTGCAGACCACGATCGAGCACGCGATGCGAGAGCACTGGCGCAGCGAGGGCTTTTTCGAGCTGCACACGCCGAAGTTCATGGGCTCCGCCAGCGAGTCGGGGGCGGAGCTGTTCAAGGTGGAGTACTTCGAACGCACCGCCTACCTCGCGCAGTCGCCGCAGTTCTACAAGCAGATGGCGATGGCGGCGGGCTTCGGCAAGGTGTTCGAGGTCGGTCCGGTGTTCCGCGCCAACCCCTCGTTCACTTCGCGCCACGACACCGAGTTCACGAGCGTGGACGTGGAGATCGCCTGGGTGGAGTCCCACGAAGATGTGATGGCCTTCGAGGAGGCGTGGCTGGCGCACGTCTTCGCGGTGGTGGCGGCGGCGCACGGCGAGGCGATCCGCGAGACTTTCGGCGTCGAGGTGGTGGTGCCCCCGCTGCCGTTCCCGCGGATGAGTCTCGCCGCTGCCAAGGGCCTGCTGCGCGAGCACGGCCACGAGCATGTCCCCGGACCCGACGACGACCTCGACCCGGCGAGCGAGCGCGCGATTTCGGCGATTGTGCAAGCGCAGCACGGTCACGAGTTCGTGTTCCTCACCGACTACCCCACCGCAGTGCGGCCCTTCTACCACATGCGCCACCCCGACCGGCCGGGGCTCACCAGGAGTTTCGATCTGCTGTGGCGCGGCATTGAGATCACCACTGGCGCCCAGCGCGAGCACCGCCATGCGACGCTGCTCGAGCAGGCGCATGAGAAGCGGGTGGAGACTGAGCCGATCCAGTACTACCTCGACTTCTTCCGCTACGGTGCTCCACCGCACGGTGGTTTCGGGTTTGGCCTCACCCGGCTGCTGATGCAGATGCTGGGGCAGGAGAACGTGCGCGAGGTGACCTTCCTTTACCGCGGTCCCCACCGGCTGGAGCCATAGGCACGCGGCGCAGCGTGATGCTGCTGGCACAATGACTGGGCCGATGAATCTCCTGAGATCCCCTACCAGGGCGGTCAGCCCGCTGATCGCCGTCGTGCTCGCCCTTGGCGTCAACGCTTGTGGCGGCACTGTCACCACGAGCAACTTCAAGGGCGAAGCCCACGCGGTGGCGCAGCGCATCTCCGACTTGCAGTCGGACGTGTCGGCGGCGAGCGAGCAGAAGATCTGCGAACAGGACTTTTCACGTGCCGCCCGCGCGCGGCTGAGCACCGCCGGCAACAGCTGCAAGCAGGCGCTCAAACGCCAGCTTGGGTCGATCGACGACTATGAACTGACAGTCGAAAAGATCGCTGTGAGCGGCTCTACCGCGACGGCTCGTGTACGCAGCACCTGGGCAGGCAAGCTCAGCACCAACACGCTGAAGCTCGTCAAGGAAGGCGGCAACTGGCGGATCGAAGGAATCGCGTAAACGGCCACCATTGCCGGAGAGACCTTGGCGTGGCTGGTGGTCGGCTTTCATCTCGGCGTAACCGCGAAGGGTCAGCTCGTCGTCTAGCCCCTTGCCGTCCGCGGCGACGGCTACCTTCAAGCTCAATGCTGATCAATGAGCTAACCGATGGCACGGAGCTCGACCAGGTGCTGTTGGTACGCGAGTTGGAGCGCCGTCAGCGCCGCGACGGCGGCGACTTCCTGCGCCTGCTGCTCGGCGACCGCACCGGCGCGGTGCCGACGATGGTGTGGGAGGGTTTGGAGCAGGCGCAGGAGCTAGCCCGTGCCGGCGAGCCGGTGCATGTGCGCGGCCGCTACTCCGTTCATCCACGTTTCGGACCGCAGATCAACCTACGCGCGCTTGCCGCGCCGGAGCCCGGCAGCTACGAGCCGGATGACCTGCTCGCCGGCCCGCTGCGGGATGCGGGCCAGATGGAGCGTGACTTGCGCGAGCTGATCCGCACCGTCCAGGACCAGCATCTGCGCCGGCTGTTGGAGCGAGTGCTGGGCGAGGGCTCGCTGATGTGGCCCGGCTATCGCACGGCGCCCGCCGCGAAGTACTACCACCAGGCCTATCAGCACGGCTTGTTGGAGCACTGCCTGGGAGTGGCGCAGGCGGTGAGTGCCACCTCGGCGACCTTCCCGGGGATCGATCGCGACGTGGCGGTCACCGGTGCATTGCTGCACGACATCGGCAAGCTCGAGGCCTATACAGACGAGAGTGGGCAGGATCGGGCGATCGATCTCACCGACCTGGGCCGCCTGCACGGGGAGATCGCGCTCGGCTACTACCGTATCCGCCGCGAGATTGAGGAGATTGAGGGCTTCCCCGAGCGGCTTGCATGGTCGGTGCTGCACATCATCCTCTCCCACCACGGTACGCTCGAGCACGGCAGCCCGGTGGTGCCATGCACGCGGGAGGCGACGCTGGTGCACATGATCGACAACCTCGGCGGGCGGTTGGGGAGCTTCGACCGCCTGGAGCAGGAGCTGGCCCCCGGCCGTCACTGGTCGGACCTCGACCGTGCACTCGGCGCAGCCGCCTACTTCCCTGCGCGCCGGGAGCCCGAGCGGGAAGCGCTCGAGGCTGCTTAGGCTTATCAAAACCCGCAAATAGCGCTCGCCTTGCCAAGGCCGCGAGCACTGTCTCGCCATCGGGTTCTATCTTTCAATGAGGATGGCGAAGGACACCGAGAAGCTGATCCGACAGCTCTCGCTGATCTCCTACCTGATGGCCGAGCGGCGGCCAGTCACGGCTCTGGAGATTCGGCGCGACGTGGAGGGATACAGCGCGATGAATGAAGACGCGTTCGCGCGGCGCTTCTACGCGGACCGCGCGGAGCTCGAATCGCTGGGGATCCAGCTCACCGTCGACCGGCCCGCCGACGCGGCGGCCGAGCAGGAGAGCTACTCGCTGCGCTCGGAGAGCTTCCATCTGCCTGAGATCGAGTTCACCGACGAGGAGCTCGCGGCGTTGCAAACCGCACTGCATCTACTGGACGGGGAGTTTGCCTACGCCGAGCCCTTGCGCTTGGCGCTGCAGCAGATCACCTGGGGGCGGCCCAGTCCCCTGCGCGCGCCGGAGCAGCAGCGCTCGGTGGCGCTGGGCATCACCGCCTCCGCTGGCGGCCACGAGCTCTCGGCGCGTCTGGCGAAGGTCGAGACGGCGATTTTCCGCCAGAAGACGATCACCTTCGACTATTACTCGATGGGGCGCGACGAGTTGGGCGCCAGGCGTGTCGATCCCTACCACCTGCTGTTCCAGGGCGGCGAGTTCTACCTGCTGGGCCATGCCCACGAGCGCAAGGCGATCCGCGTTTTTCGCCTCTCGCGCATCCGCGGCAAAGTGGCGTACGCCACCAAGGCCGAGCACGACTTCAAGCGCCCGGCCGACTTCGACCCGCGCGGATACGCCAACCGCGCGGAGTGGCAGTTGGGCGAGCAGCGTGGCGTCGCGGAGATCCTGGTGTCCGAGCGGATCGCGTGGCAGGTGGAGCGCCACTTCGGCCGCTACGGAGAGATGCACCCGATCGAGGAAGAGGGCTCGTCCGATCGAGTCTTCCTCACCCCTTATGCGGCGCCGCGGATGCTCGTCTCATGGGTACTGGGGCTCGGTGAGCACGCTCGCCTGCTGGGGCCCCCAGAGCTGGCACAGGAGCTGGCCAGGCGCCTGGAGCTGTTGGAGCATCGTCACGAGGAGAACCCGCTGAGTGAGGTGAACGACGAGATTGGCGCGCTCAGCGCGCTGGGCGATGGCACACAGGCGCGACCCGCAAAGAGCCGCCGGCGGCGCAACGGTTCCTCAGCCGATCCCGATTCCCCCGAGGAATCCCGTCGCGTCGAGGCGGCGATCCGCCCGGAGCGCTTCGCGCGTCTGGTGACGCTCGCTGGCATCCTGATTCACGCCGGACGGGAGGGGCGGAGGGAGCGGATCGCCGAGCTGCAGGAGCGGCTGCAGCTGAGCGAGGAGGAGCTGCGCGAGGACATCGATGTGCTGAACGTGGTCAACTTCGGCGGCGGCTCGTACGTGTTGTACGCGGAAATCCTGGAGGAGGAGGGCGAGATTGAGGTTGATCCCGAGCCCTACAGCGACAACTTCGATCGCCCGGCGCGGCTGCTGCCGGTGGAGGCGAAGGCGCTGATTGCGGCGATCGACCTGATCGGCGAGCACATCCCCGAGGGCTCGCTCACCTCGGCGCGCGAGAAGATCGTTGCCGCGCTCGGTGGCGACCCGATGGAGCAGGGTCTGCAGGTGGCGCACGCCCGTGGCGAGCACTCCGACGTGGCGCGGCAGATCTCGCGCGGGATCGTCGAGCACAAGCTGATCGAGCTTGACTACTACAAGGAGAACGAGGACGAGTTCTCCCAGCGGCGCGTCGAGCCCTACGCGCTGATGAACGGTCGCGAGGGCTGGTATGTCGCCTCATTCGACCCCGCGCGCGAGGACATGCGCCACTTCCGCCTCGACCGCATTAGGCGCGCCCAGGTCACCGAGGAGCCCTTCGAGCCACGCTCGGAGGTCGATCCGGCGGCCGAAGTGGAGGGATGGATGCGTACCGGCGAGGTGCAGGCTTCCCGCACAGCCCGCCTGTGGATCTCCCCCGAGCGTGCGCGCTGGGCGCGTGAGAGTCGCCGTGTGGTGCAGGAGCGCGCCGACGGCTCGGTGGTGGTCGAGCTCAACTTTGCCGGCGTACGCTGGCTGGTGCGCGAGGTTCTCCGCGAAGCTGGCGACGCCGCCGTGCTCGAGCCCCAGGACGCCCGCGAGGCGGCCCTCGCAGCGATCGAGCGCCTACGCGCGGTACCGGCTGGGGTAGGCTGAGAGGGAGGACGATTCCATGGTTCCCTTCCGCGCCGCAATCGAAGCCAGCGATATCGACGCAGCCGTAAGGCTGCTGGCCGACAACGTCGTGTTCCGCAGTCCGATCGTCTTCAAGCCCTATCAAGGGCGTGAGGAGGTGGCGGTGCTGCTGCAGGCGGTCGCTCGCGTGTTCGAGGACTTCCGCTACACACACGAGATCGGCGCCCCCGACGCGGACAACCATGCGCTTGTGTTCGAGGCCCGCGTCGGCGATCGGCAGATCGAGGGGTGTGACTTCCTGCATACCAATGCCGATGGCTTGATCGATGAGTTCTTTGTGATGGTCCGACCGCTGTCGGGTGCACTTGCCTTGGCGGAGGCGATGAAGGCTCAGCTGGCCGGTGCACCGTGAGCGATCGGACCACGTTAGTCAGTTCCGACGGTTAGTTCCAACGCTACGGCTTCCCGCTCCAAAGCGTCTATAGGAACAACCCATGACCGCTTTCTAGTTTGAAGAGATCCTTTCCGCGTATTTCCCCGGATTCCGCGCCGCCGAGGCTACACTGTCTTGCTTTCACATTCTGTGAAGGTCACGGCAGAGATTCCGCTATGGCCGTTCGAGCCGGCCCATCCTTTGTCCGTCTCCCTGCATGCAATGTCAGATTCTTTGCCTTCGGCTTTGAGATCGACGAGTTCTAGTTTTTCCGCACTTGATGCAATGCCCACCGTTTCAGTGAGTGTCTTCGTTTCCCAATTTCCGCCCGTTTTTGGCTTTCGTGCAGAGGCTGTTTTCCCACTGACCTTTGCCCGCATTTTCGCTACACGTCGTCCAGCTTATTTCAGTCGCCGACGCGGAACTCGACGCCACGGCCATTAGGCTGGCTACTATCACCATCGCAATAAGTACCCTGAGATATCTCATATGATTGCTCCTTTATATGGGTCAATTTAGTTAGAGCAGATTGTTGGCGGCGCTCGCCCGCGGATTGGGGTGCTGTGATTCGGGTGCGCCTGCTACCGGGGTCTGCCGAGGCTCCGGCCAGGGGGCGTTGCTGACCAACGTCGTGTTGCCGGCCAACGACCACAGCTCCTCGGCGATGTGGGGGGTGAGCGGCGCGAGCAGCTGAGTGAGCAACGAGAGCGCCGCGACGATCGCCTCACGATCGGCTTGCTCGAGCTCGCCGCCGCGATGCTCCAGTGCCCGCTGCTCAAAGTCCTGGATGCGGGTGAGCAGCAGCATCGCGTTGTGGGCAGCGCGCTGCATTGCCAGCTGCTCAAGGTTTTCGGTGACCTTCTCGCACGCCACTCGACACCAGTTGGCGAGGCGGCGGCGTAGCCTCTCGGAGGCGGCGATCCGCGCAGACACGTCCGTAGTGGTCGGAGCGGTGTCTGTGGTGCCGTTTTGCTTGCGCTCACCGACTCCTTCTGGCGGTGGCCCAGGCTGGCTCCACTCCCGCAGTCGCTGCGCCGCGTAGCCGTGCAGCGACTGCAGGAAGTTGCTGCAGTGGCGCAGCGGCTGGTCGTTCCAGGCGAACGTTGTCCCCGGGGAGGCGGCGTGCAGAAGCGCCAGGCGCAAGGCGTCAGCGCCGACCGTGGCGAGCAGCGTGTCCGGCTTGGAAACATCGCCGAAATGCTTGCTCGATGCGCCGTCGTCCAGACGGACCGCCCCATGCGTTAGCGCGCCCGCGAACGGCTCGCGGCCAGGCAGCTCTGGGAGCTGGCCGGCGTCGTACAGGGCCTTGGCGATCACCCGCTGGTGGAGCGTCTCCTCGCCCGCATCTGCGCCGCGCACGATGATCGTTGCCGGTAGCCAACGCGCGTATTCGGGGTGCTCCGGCAGCTCCTCGCCCCGCTCGGCGGGTGGCACGCAGAGCGCCAGCCACGACCACGCCTCGCTTTGGCTGGAGATCGCCACGTCGCGCACCCGCCAGCGTGCCGCAGGCCGTGGCGTGGCGCTTGTCCTCGATGCCTTCCAGGTGGTTCCCGCCGGCTCGGGCAGTCGCTTCGCGAGAGCGGCGTCGGCGGGATCCTTCGCAGGGATTCCCAGCACCGCGGCGGTCCCGAAGCGGGCGCCCACCTCTGCGCAGACCACGATCGGCAGCACGCCCGCCACGCCGGGCACGGCGGCAAACGCACCCGTACGCCAGCGCTCAACGTCCGGATGGTCGCTAGCCACTGCCACGAATGTCGCCTGCGCGATCGCGTTGGGGTGGGGGGTGAAGGTCGTGAGCAGGGTGCCATCGAACGTGATGGCGTCGAGCTCGACCCCATCCACCCGTCCCAACACCGCGCGCTGGGCGCCGATCGCGGTCTCATCCCATCCGTGGAGCAACTCGAGATCGCGTTCGATATCGCGCACGTAGGCGGTGATCCGCAGACGCCAACCGCCATCCGGCCGCTCGCGGCGGTAGATCAGTCCGCGCTCCACCAGCGCCTGGAACAGCCGGTGTGTCCAGCGATGCTGCTCAGGCTCTGAGGGTGTGAAGCTGCGCCCCCAGTCGACGGAACAGCCCAGTGCCTGAAGCTGGTCGCGCAGCCGTGCGCAGCGCTGTGCAACCCACTCGTTAGGGGGGATTCCCTGCTGCCGCGCCTGATTCTCAATTGACGGCCCGCATGCGTCGAAGCCCAGCGAGAACAACACCGCCCGACCGCGCGCGCGCAGGAAGCGGGCGTGGGCATCGGCGATCGTGTAGCCGCGAATGTGTCCGATTTGGAGGTCCTCAATGGGGGAGAGGCTGCCTGCGAACGCGTACGCGGGCTCACGGTTGTCCGACGGAGGCGGTGTCGTAAACGCTTCCGCCTCTGCCCACCTGGCTTGCCAGCGTGCCTCCAGCGGCGCGGGGGCGTAACCGGCGTCCGCCGCCGGAATCGATCGCGTGGTGCCGGTTGGGGCGTTCACGACTCGACGCTACAGAGGCCGGCTGGGGAAGTCCAGAAGGCGAGCGCGCCGTGCTCAGGGAGCCCCTTCGGGCGCCAGTGCGAGCTGATCGCCGGCGAAGGTCACCCCGACGGGCTCGAGGATCACCTGACGCGGCCCCTCCTCGACTGTGCCTGCGAGGAGCGCGTGAAGGCCCAGCTCGGCAGCGGTCGCGACGACGCGGGCACCGCCGCCCGGACGGCAGTAGACGGCGAAGCCCGCGCCCATGTTGAGCGTGCTGTGCGCGGCAGCGGCATCCAGCTGGGCCTGCGAGGCGAGGAAGGCGAGCACCGGCGGTACTGGCGGCAGCGCGCCAATCCGGTAGGTGAGGTCGCGTTGGGGGCGCATCAGCTTGAGCAGCCCGTGGCCGGTGATGTGGGAGAGATAGGTGAGCATCAGTTGTGGAGGATCGACCGAAGCCGGGTGACACGCGCCTTTGGCGCTGGGCGCATCGGTCCCCGTTTCGCCCAGCAGTCGTCGGGTCAGCTCGACATAGAGAACGCTTGGCGCCAACAGCGCTTCGCCGAAGGTCGTGCTGGGCTTGCCGGCCTCGCCGGGTAGCTCGGTGAGCAGCCCGCGGGGCAGCCGTGCGGCGATCTGCCGTGCGAGCGAGGCGCCGTTGGCGTGCAGCCCGCTGGAGGCGACCAGCACGATCTCATCGCCCGGCGCCAGATCCTGCCCAAGCAGCGGCTCGCCGGGGGGCGGCACGAAGCCGAGCGCGCTGCCGGCGAGCTCGATCTCCTCGGAGGCGAGCAGGTCGACGAGCGATGGCGACTCGCCCCCGCCCCACGCGCATTGCGCGTCGTCGCAGGCGCGGCGCCACCCCCGCAGCAGCGCGTCGGCGCGCTCGGCATCCTCGTACCAGGCGCTTGAGCCGGTGGCGAAATAGGCGTTCAGCACGAGCGGCAGCGCGCCGACGCAGACGAGGTCGTTGAGGACGGCGGCGACCGCGTCGTAGGCGATGTCGTCGAAGTGGTTGACACCGGCGAGCTCGTGGTATTCGCGAGCGACGATCGACTTGGTGCCGAGCGTCTCGAGCACAAACGCGAGCGTGCTGCCGGCGAAGCGCAGCACAAAGGCAGACTCGCCGCGCGACCGATCGATAGCGCGCGCGCCGGCGGCGGTCAACCAATGCGAGGTGGCGAGCGCCTCCGTCAGCGCGCTGCGCTTGCCGGCGTCGAGCACGGCATAGTCGACGCCGGCCTGGCGGTAGGCGCTGTGCACGTCGGGGTCGGCCACAGAGGTAGCCTATTGGCCGCGCACCAGGCAGGTGGTGGCTAGCCAGCTGCCTGGCTCTCCGGCCGGCGTTAGCGGGAAGGCAAGATCTTCGTGCAGCGCCCACATTTGGGTTTGTCTGTCGGTGTCAACCCAAGTGGGAGCCCAGCGGGTGAGATCGGCCTCCTCAAAAGTGTGTTGCAGCGCCTCGCCGACGGCGTCGAGGCCAGGCGTGCGGATTCTGCTGCGCTTGCGGAAACGCAGCACGCAGTGCTCGGAGGCGATCACCTCGGAGACCTCAGGATGGTCGGGTCGCACCACGCGGATACGCACTGCTACACCGTAGCCGCCGCCGCGAGTTCAGCCGCGGTTACTCGGCGCGACTGAACTCGGCGATTGCGATTGACAGCATCACTAGCCCGAGCAGCGCGATCACCGCGGCCTCTAGCAGGGTGGGTACGCGCCAGCCCCACCAGGTGACACCGGGCGCAAGCGCCCGGTGGGTGGCCGCGGGGAGATCGAGATGGGAGAAGATCGCGCGGCGCATTGGATCGACGGCATAGGTGAGGGGGTCGAGGCGGTTGAGGATCGCCAGCCAGCGGGGCAGGTTGGCGACGGAGAACATCGCGCCGGAGATGAAGAACATCGGCATGATCGCCATCTGCATCAGTGCCATGAACGACTGCATCTGGGTGATGCGGGCGGCGGCCATCATCCCAAAGGCGGTGATCGAGAAGGCCAGCAGCAGCATTAGCGCGAATAGCTCCGCCATCAGACCGAGCGAGTAGGGGACTCCGACCAAGCCGGCGATCGCAAGCACGATCACGCCCTGGAAGGCCGCGACGGTGGCGCCCCCGAAGCACTTGCCGAGCACGATCGAGGAGCGCCGCACGGGGGCCACCATCATCTCGCGCAGAAAGCCAAACTCGCGGTCCCACACGATCGAGGCCGCCGAGAACATCGCAGTGAACATCACCGCCATGCACAGCACGCCGGGGTAGATGAAGGTTTTGAAGTTGATCCCGTGAGTGCTGGCGGAGACGAGCGAGGAGAGACCGGTGCCGAGCACGAACAGGAACAGGAAGGGCTGCACCAGTGAGGTGACGATCCGCAAGCGGTCGCGCGAGAAGCGGATCAGCTCGCGCCGCCAAACGACGCGGATCGCGCGCAGCTCGCCGGCGAGGCTGCGCGTGGGGACGCGCACCCCCGCAACGGGATGACCGCCCGGCGCGACGGCGGGGGCGGGGGCGGGGGCGGTGGTGTCGGTGGCGGCCATCAGCGGGCCATCATCCGCGCGACGTTGCGCATGTGATCGGTTGAGGTGGCCTCGGCGTCGCGGATGGTGGTGCCGGTGTAGGACATGAACACGTCGTCCAGCGATGGGCGGGAGACCGAGACTGACTTGATCGGGGGGTGGGCGGGGTCCCATTCATCGAACAGGCGGGGTACAAACTGCCCGCCGTCGGGCACGCCGAAGGTGACGGCGCCCTCGGCGATCGCGGCCTCGATGTCAAAACGCTCGCGCAGAGCGACGATCGCGGCCGGGTCGTCGGGCGTTGAGATCTGCACGCGATCCTTGCCGACGCTTGCCTTCAGCGCTTCCGGGGTGTCGAGCACGATGATGCGCCCCTGGTCCATGATCGCGATGCGGTCGCAGTACTCGGCCTCGTCCATGTAGTGCGTGGTAAGGAAGATCGTGATGTCCTCGCGCTGCTTGAGCTCGGCGATATAGCTCCAGATCGAGCTGCGCGTCTGCGGGTCGAGTCCGACGGTGGGCTCGTCGAGGAACAGCACGCGCGGGGAATGCAGCAGACCCCGCGCGATCTCCAAGCGCCGCTTCATCCCGCCGGAAAAGGTGCCGACGAGGCTCCCACGCCGCTCCCATAGCCCGACCATCTCCATCACCTGTTGCATCCGTGGCGCGACTGTCTCGCGCGGGACGCCGTACAGCTCGGCGTGCAGGCGCAGGTTTTGCTCGGCCGTAAGGTAGCCGTCGAGCGTGGTGTCCTGAAAAACCAGCCCGATGTTGCGCCGCACCGCGTCCCGTTCGGAGACCACGTTGTGGCCTGCGACCAGGGCGGAGCCGCCGGTGGGGCGCACCAGTGTGCAGAGCATGTTGATCGTCGTTGACTTGCCCGCCCCGTTGGGCCCTAGGAAGCCGAAGACTTCCGAGCGGGCGACCTCGAAGTCGATCTCCCGCACGGCCTCGATCTCGCCATAGCGCTTGGCGAGACCTTTGACCGATACGGCGGGAGTGTTGTCGGCGTTCACAGAGGCCACCGTAGCGCGGACCTCGTCTGACTTCAGGATTCCCGGTCGGCCTCGGGCTCGGCGCCGTCAGCCAGGATCCGATAGAGCTCGCGGCGTGCGTTGATGAGCACCTTGCGGGCCTCCACCAGCTGGGCGTCGCTTCCGTGCATCACCTGTGTGAAGGCGACTGCGACCTCGCGCATGAGCTTGCCGAGTTCGACGGCCATCGAGCCCAGGTCGCCGCTCATCTCCTCCCACGGGGCGGGACGCTCGGGGTCGCGCCCCTTGACGTGAGCGAGCCCCTCGTCGGTGAGTCGGAAGAGCTTGCGCCCCTCGATCTCTTCGGAGCGGATCAGGCCCTCGTCCTCGAGCTGCTGCAGGGCTGGGTACACCGAGCCGGGGCTTGGGCGCCAGGCGCCTTCGCTGCGCTCCTCGACCTCCTGCATGATCTGGTAGCCGTTGCGCGGCTCCTCCGCGAGCAGCAGCAGGGCGGCTGTGCGGATGTCTCCGCGCCTTGCCTTGCGGCCGCCGCCGCGCCTGGGCCCGCCGCCGGGCCCGAACCCGCCGAATGGGAATCCGCCGAAGCCGCCGCGGGGACCGCCCGCCCGGCGGTGGTGGCGGCACGGCCCTTCGTCTGGGGTGTGTTGATGATGACCATACATATCTAACTCCTATCGTTGACCATAACGATAGTAGCACGATATATCGCGTATGTTCTTTGCGTCAGTGTCGAAAGTGCCGGATGCCTGTGGCCACCATTGCGACACCGGCGGCGTCGGCGGCGTCTACAACATCTTTGTCGCGCACCGAACCGCCGGGCTGGACGATCGCGCTGACGCCTGCGTCGATCGCGAATTGAGGGCCGTCGGCGAACGGGAAGAAGGCGTCGGAGGCAAGGGCTGCGCCGACAACCTGCTCAGGCCGGAACCTGCGGGCCTTTTCAACCGCGATGCGTACCGCGTCGATGCGGCTCATCTGGCCGGCGCCAATCCCGATCGTGGCGCCGCCCGCGGCGAGCACGATTGCGTTGGAGCGCACATGGCGGCACACAGTCCAGGCGAACAGCAGGTCGCGCCACGCCGATTCGCTCGGCTCCCGCGCGCCCATCGCGTGCATTTGCTCGCGCGTCTCGCTGACGAAATCGCGGGTCTGCACCAGCTGGCCGCCGAGCACCGGCTTGCCTTCGACCTCGTGGCTGGTCGCCGGCCATTCCCTCAGCTCCAATAGGCGCACGTTCTTTTTCTCCTGCAACACCTTGAGCGCCCCCTCGTCGAAGCCGGGAGCGAGCAGCACCTCGATGAACTGCTTGGCGAGCTCCTGCGCACAGTTCTGATCGACGACGCGGTTGAGGGCGATCACCCCGCCGTAGGCGCTGTCAGGGTCGCAAGCAAAGGCGCGTTCGTAGGCCTCTTGCGGGCTACCGGCGACGGCGCAGCCGCAGGGGTTGTTGTGCTTGACGATCGCGCACGCAGCCTCGTCGAACTCCTCCACTAGCTCTCGCGCAGAGGAGAGGTCGAGCAGGTTGTTGAACGAGAGCTCCTTGCCGTGCAGCTGCTCCACGCCGTCGAGCAGGTGCGTGGACGAGCCCACGCGTGCGTAGAAGGCGGCTCGCTGATGGGGGTTCTCGCCATAGCGCAGGTCACTCACCTTCTCGTAGGCGTCGCGCCAGTGTGGTGGGAAACCCTCTGCGTGAGTACGCCGGGCAAACCAGGTCGAGATTGCGGCGTCGTAGCGCGCTGTGAGCGCGAACGCCTCCGCCGCCAGCCGCTCGCGCGTGGACGGTGACAGCCGGCCCTCGGACTCACGCAACTCGGCGAGCACCGCCGCATAATCGTTGGGGTTTACGACGACGGCGGCAAACGGGTGGTTCTTGGCGGCTGCGCGGATCATCGTCGGCCCGCCGATGTCGATGTTCTCAACGATCTCGGCGGGCGTGGCGTCGCCGCGGGCAACCGTTTGCTCGAATGGGTAGAGGTTGACGCACACCAGATCGACTGGCTCAATCCCGTGCTTGGCGGCGGCGTTGAGGTGGTCGTTGCTGTCACGCAGTGCCAGCAACCCGGCGTAGAGTCGCGGGTGCAGCGTCTTCACGCGCCCGTCCATCATCTCGGGAAAGCCGGTGAAATCCTCAATCGCCCGCACCGGTACCCCGGCGCCGGCCAGCTCCCGCGCGGTGCCGCCGGTGGAGACGAGCTCCACGCCCAGCTCCGCGAGACCGCGCGCGAAGTCGACCAGCCCCGACTTGTCGGAGACCGACAGCAGCGCGCGGCGCACGCGGACTTCGCCGGGGGCGGCGCGCTCCAGCCCCGCGTCGCTACCTACCACGGTGTTGCTCTCGGAGGGCATAGTCAGAGCCTACTCACCGATGCCGACCCTTTGCCGCAACTCGTGCTCGTCGTTCATTGTGGTGGAGCGATTGCCACGCGGCGAGGATTCTCGGGGTCGCGGCTGAGCGCGCCGCGTGCGAATAGGCGTACGGCTTCGGGCAGCAGCGCGTGCTCGAGTGGCCGCAGGGCCTCCAGCACCTGCACGGGATCGCTCGCGTCGGCCAGCACACATGGGCCCTGCAGGATCACCGGTCCCGAGTCGACGCCGGCGTCGACGAAGTGAATTGTGACGCCGAACACCTTCACCCCGTACGCGAGCGCCTGCTCGATCGCTTTCAGCCCGGGAAAGGCCGGCAGTAGCGAGGGGTGGACGTTGATAACGGCTCCGGGAAAGCTCACCAAGAAAGATTCGCTTACCAGTTCCATGTAGCCGGCCAGCACTACCAACTGCGTGCCACGCGCGACCAGCCACTCCGCCAGCGCCCGGTCGCGCGCCTCGCGGTCGCGGTACTCGGCGCGTTCAAACACGCCGGTTGGGATACCGCGGGTCGCTGCGCGTCCAAGTGCCGTGGCACCGTCGACGTTCGAGGCCACTGCCACCACTACGGCCTCGCGTTCATGAACGGTGTCGAGCAGCGCCTGCAGGTTGGTGCCCGCGCCGGAGACCAGCACGGCGATCGGCAGCGGCGCAGGGGGGCTCATGATTCGGGACAGAGTGAAAGTGGCCGAAGAAGAGTTTGCGGAGTCCGGAAAGCGGCCACGCGAGCATAGGCGACTTCGACGGGTGACCGTGGTGCGAGATGATCCCTCAACGTCCTAGTAGCCAGACGAGGATGGCGGCTGGAATTGCCCATACTGGCTCTTCCGTGTCGGTGAGCAGGTGCGAGCGGGTAACCATCACGCCGCGACCGTAGCGGGCCTTCATCGTAAGTGACTCCCGGCGCCAACTGCCGTCGGTGTACTTGCACTCGAACGGGATCTCCAGATCGGGGCCGACGAAGTCGATTTCGGCGCCTGTGTTGGTGCGCTCGTACATAACCCGGTCGGTCTGCACAAACGCGGTAGGGCCACCGAGGGAGATCGCGTGCGCCAGAGCAAGTCCGATCTGCTGCTGAGTAAGCTTGGCGGCGTCGGGAAAAGGGAAGCTCGGGTTGCGCCAATGGGCGAGTTGCGCGACGAGCGGGTCGATGAAGTAGAGCTTGCGCTGCGCCGCGAGGTTGGGTCTCCCGTCGTGGATGCGGTGGCAGCGCCAAGCGAGGAAGGCGCGGACGAGGTCCTCGATCCGGTTCATAGCCGCCTGATGTCCCCCGAGGCCTACATCCCGGGCGATGCGTGACACGTTGATCGGGCTACAGAGGTTCGCGGCAAAGCGGTCGAGCAGTGCCGTCACATCTGCTTCTGACATCGATGTCGCGCGGATCGCGTCACCCAGCACCACATCCCATAGGCCCTGGATGAACCCCTCGCTCACGGCTCCGCCGCCAACCTGCTCCCCGACGGCGCGCGGAAATCCCCCGAACGTCCAGAAACAGCTCCCACGCGTCCGCCAGCTTGTAGACCCACGGCTCCAAAGCCATGATCGCACGCTCAGCCTCGACGCCGAGGAAGTCTCGGGGCGCAATGGACTGTGTCGGCAGCTCATCGAACCCGTCGAGGGCCCGGCAGAACGCCCGGAAGCCCATAGGCAAAAGTAGCCTGTCGGAATCGGGGATGCCCCCGCGACGGTCGGCCAGGTCCTTGCGCGCCTGCTCCAGATCGCGCGCCGATGACCCGGTCAGAACGACGCACGCCTCACGGAAGGTGGCATCCTGGTCGCGCAACTCCTTGATCGTCTGTGACCAGCCCACGACGGCTGTGACCTCGTCGAGTAGCCAATGACGCGCTCCCGGCAGAGTGCGGGTGACATTGTGTCCCTGGGCGATCAGGCGTCTTAGATCCTGCTTGGACAGCCCGTCGCAGGAGCAGTAGAAGATGGTCTTCGGGTCAATCCCTTGCGCGAGCAGTTGGGCGATCGCACGCTTGAGCTCCAGGCTCTTGCCTACGCGACGTGGGCCTCGCAGGACGTATAGCCCCGGTGCCCGGATGTCGCCAAGTGGCTCGGGCTCATAGTGCAGCGGAAGCCGTGCTGCTGCACGTAGGTCGGGATCGTCGGCCGCCCAGCCCGACCGAGCTCGCCATGGGCTGCGGTCGCTTAGCAGGCGCCGGAGTTGGGAGTCGTTCATAGATCAAAGCTAGCGAAAAACTATATATCCAGCAGTATTTATTAGCGAAAAGGCATACTTTTATCGTTGATACCCAACAGAAAAATATATTAAATGGGCTTTCTTCTATAGATGGCCCCCGAGATAGGACCCAAATCCTCTAGAAAGCGACTGTCGATCGCTCATGCTCTCGCGGAACGCCACGAGCGTGCCTCGTAGCGGAAGTGAGCCAGGAGCAGGGGCCGGAGAGCTTGCCGGCCAAATGCATCAACTGCCGGCGCGGCTATCCCCTCTTGCGGCGTCCCGGTCCGTGCAGTGGGACAACCACAGTGTCGTCCTCCGTCTCGGCAGCGAGCAGGTTGGGCATGACCTCGCCCGCGGTCAGCCTGCGGTAGGCCAGGATCCGGTCCTCCAACTCGTTTGCGGCCAGCGGCGCGGAGGCGATCAGCATCGCAATCAGCTCCGCGCGACTCGAGTTGACATCGCTGGCCAGTCGCACAAGCTCGTCAAGCCGGAAGTGGATCGGCGCCGGCAGCGACATGGAGGTCGTCTGGCGCACAGACTCCCGGACCCGCTGACTCAGAGGCACCATGATTCTGCGCTCCGCCACGGAGCCAGGGTACATGGCGGAGCGGCGGTGCGAAGCCGCCCCTCCACCGGGAGCTTTGGTGTCTGCCACGGGCTCAGCCTACGCACAGCCCCGGAGGCCCGAGACGGTTGGATGTTGCCTGTTTAAAAATCGATAATTCGCAAATCTTTCCAGTATGTATGGCATAGCTAGATGATATCATCATTCAATCTATAAAACACCCGGGAGAAAGGCGCACCCAGTGGAGACGATCGCACCGCAGATTTGGCCGGCAAGCTCTCGCCCCCTGCGCCTTGGCTCACTTCCCACTGCGAGCGTTGTGGGCATGCTCGATGTCGCCGTACCCGGCGAATTAGTGCGCTTTGCCCCTCAGCTGCTCGAGCTCTGGATTACAGCCACGCGTGTGCTGTCGCGCCGCCGCTCGCCACCGGCTCTGGAGCCCGCGGCGCAAGCGCCACCCGAAGGTGAGGACTCATGTTCTCCCGAGCCACCTCAGCACCCCGACCCATCGCAGTGGGGTGGACGGGCGCTTCCGCAGTGGGAGCTCATCGCCGCCTTCGGACTGGGTGTCTGGCTGGGCGCCAAGGTATCTCCAACCACCGTCGCCGGGGCCGGCGCAGAGGCGCGTGGCATGGGTACTGCCGAGTCACTGCGAGGAGAACGCCACTCCAAGCTATATGCGGAGTACTGGCGCCCGATGCCTCACCATGTGCTGAGGAGTGGCGCTTTGAGACTCAGGCTCGCGCCAGCGGCAGCGACGACCCAACGGGCTGCTCCAGGGCGTACTTGCCGTTGGCGTCGCCCGTGCCCTCCAACGGGTAGTCGCCGCTGAAGCAAGCATCGCAATGGGATTGGCGTCCGTCGGGTGGGTGGGCACCGGTCCCGACGGCCTCATAGACGCCCGCCAGCGAGAGGTAATGCAGCGAGTCGCAGCCGAGCTCTTCAGCGACCTCCTCGGCGGTGCGGCCGTGGGCGATCATCTCCTCACGCGTGGACATGTCGATGCCGTAGTGGCAGGGGTGCTTGATCGGGGGGGCAGAGATCCGCATGTGCACCTCGCGCGCGCCGGCGTCGCGCAGCATCTGCACAATCTGGCGGGTCGTGTTGCCGCGTACGATCGAGTCGTCAACAACGATCAGCCGCTGGCCGGCGATCACCTCCGGGAGCGGGTTGAACTTCAGGCGCAGCCCGTGCTTGCGCAGCTCCTGGCCGGGCTGGATGAAAGTGCGTGCGACGTAGCGGTTCTTGACGAAACCATCGTCCTGGGGGATACCGCTGGCGCGCGCGAGGCCACGGGCGGCGGGGTTGCCGGAGTCGGGCACGGCGATCACGAGGTCAGCCTCGACCGGCGCCTCGCGCCACAAGATCTCGCCCATGCGCCCGCGCGCAACCTGCAGCGCCTGGCCGTTCATGCGCGAGTCGGGGCGCGCGAAGTAGATGTACTCGAACACACAAAACGCCTGGCGTGCACCCTCCACCACCTGGCGGCTGCGGATGCCGTCGGCGCCGATGCTCACCAGCTCGCCGGGGCGCACGTCGCGCAGATGGTGGGCGCCGATGATGTCGAACGCGCACGACTCGCTGGCCACGCAGTAGGCGACCTCGGCGGCTCCGTCCGTCCCCGTCGTGGCGTCGGGGTGCCGCGCTCCGGCCCCGTCCGCCCGGGTGGAGTCGGGGGTGTGTAGTGCGCCCAACGCCAGCGGGCGCAGGCCGTGAGGGTCGCGGAAGGCCAGCACGCGGTCTTTGGTCATCGCCACAATCGAGAAGGCGCCACGCAAACGTGGGAGCACGTCGGCGATCGCGTCCTCGACATCCTCCGCCGGGTGAGTGGCGATCAAGGCAGCGATGATCTCCGAGTCCGAGGTCGAGCTGAACGTGACCCCGCGCTCGAGCAGCTCGGAGTGCAGCTGCACCGCGTTGATCAGGTTGCCGTTGTGCGCCAGCGCCAGCTCACGGTGGGAGCCATGGGTGCCCTCCGAGCGCTGCACCGGCTGGGAGTTCTCCCAAGCGTTGGAGCCGGTGGTGGAGTAGCGCACGTGCCCGATCGCCAGCTCGCCGCCGAGGGTGCGCAGGTCATTCTCGCTGAATACCTGGTTGACCAACCCCAGCTCGCGGCGCGTGATGATCTGTCCACCACGGTCGGCGGCGGCGATGCCCGCCGACTCCTGGCCGCGGTGCTGGAGCGCGTACAGCGCGAAGTAGGAGAGTCGCGAGACCTCGTGGCCGGGCGCGTATATGCCGAAGACGCCGCACTCGTCGCGCGGCCCATCGCGATCCTCGGCGCGGCCAAGCGTGGGCCTCACACGCACAAGCTAGCAGCCCCCGTCGTGGGGTCGGCGGCCGCGGCCACCCACCGGCTCCATGTCCGGCCGATGGGAGATGGGCAGCACATCGAGGTTGCTGGCGTGTGGGGGCGAGGGGCGGGCATCAAGGAAACAGCTCCGCCAGCGCCCCGTGAGCCTCGGCCAGCTCGGCGAGGGTTGCGCTCAGCGTCCCCGCATCTGTCGAAATCGTCAACCAGCTGCCCTCGACCGTGCCCAGCATCTGGAGCGGTGCCCGCGCGGCCAGCTCCTCGAGCGCGTCGCTGGCGCCGGAGACGATGAAGCCGCCCGGCCCCTCGCCAAAGAGTTGCGTAAGCGTGTCGGAGGGGGCGTGCTCGGGCGCAGGCGTGTGGGCGGTCAGCGAGACTTTGGCGCCCAACGTGCCGGCCAGGCAGCACTCGGCCAGCGCGACCGCGAGCCCGCCCTCGGCGATGTCGTGCGCGCTGCTCAGCGCCCCGGCTCGCACCGCCTCGCGGACGGCGGCCTGCGCCGCCAGCACGGCATCCAGGGCGATCTCCGCCAGCCCGTCGGGCAGTGGCTCGCCGCGCAGCTTGTGCAGCTCGCTTGCGGCGAGCGAGGGATTGAACGGCCCCACCAGCGCGACCGCATCGCCTACCTGGGCGAAGCCGATCCGCCCCGCGCGCGCGGCGTCGGGTAGGCGACCGACCATGCCCACTACCGGAGTCGGGTAGATCGGACCGGCGGGACCCTCGTTGTAGAGCGAGACGTTGCCGCCGACGATCGGTGCCTGGAGCGCGCGGCAGGCATCCCCGAGCCCGCGTACCGCTTCGCTCAGCTGCCAAGCGATGTGCGGCTTCTCGGGGTTGCCAAAGTTGAGATTGTTGGTCGTGCCCAGCGGCTCGCCGCCAACGCAGGCGAGGTTGGCGGCGCACTCCAAAGCGGCCTCGACAGTACCGCGGTAGGGGTCGGCGGCCACGCGGCGGCCGTTGCCGTCGATGCTCACCGCGAGCGCGTCACCGTCGGGGAGGAGCAGCACTGCGGCGTCGGCTTGCCCGGGGCGGCGCACCGTGCGGGATTGCACGATCGCGTCGTACTGTTCGAACAGTGGGCGGCGCGAGGCGATGTTGGGTGACGCCAGCAGCGCGAGCAGCGTCTCGCGCGGGGCAGCGTCGCGTGCGAGCGTCGCAGTGGGCGTGGGGTAGATCGCTGTGGTGGGCTTTGCCGGTTGCAGGTCGTACAACGGGCAGTCGTCAACCAGTGCCATCACCGGCATATCGCCGACGAGCTGCTCGCCGTCGAGAATGCGCATCCGCTGCGTATCGGTGACCGTCCCGATCGCGGTGCCCCCAACCTCCCACTTCTGGCACAGCGCCAGCACCGCGGGCACGTCCGTGGGCGCGACCACGCACAGCATCCGCTCCTGGGACTCGGACACCATGATCTCGAACGGCTCCATGTCGGGCTCGCGCAGCGGCACGCGCGACACGTCGATGTCGATGCCGACCTCGCCCTTGGAGGCCATCTCCGAAGCCGAGGAGGTGAGCCCGGCCGCGCCGAGGTCTTGCAGCGAGACGAGCAGACCGCGCTCCAACAGCTCCAGCGAGCACTCGAGCAGCTTCTTCTCCTCAAACGGGTCCCCTACCTGGACCGTCGGGCGCTTGGAGTCCTCAGCCTCCCCCAACTCTGCGGAGGCCAGCACCGACGCTCCACCGATCCCGTCGCGGCCGGTGGAGGCGCCGAACAGCACCACTATGTTGCCGGGCCCCGCCGCCGCGCTGCGCACCAGCTGCTCGCGCATGCACAGGCCGAGCGCCATCGCGTTGACCAAGCAGCTCTGCTCGTAGGGCCCCTCGAAGTACACCTCCCCGCCGACGGTGGGCACGCCGATCGAGTTGCCGTAGTGGCCGATGCCGGACACGGCTCCGTCGAGCAGGTAGCGCGCACGCGCCGGTGAGGGTGGGGGGATGGGCTCCGGGTGGGTGGGTCCCAAATCATTTGCTGCGCCGGGATGGATTGCGCAAGGCTCCCCGAAGCGCAACGAGTCGAGCACGGCGATCGGTCGCGCCCCGATCGCGAAGATGTCGCGCAGGATGCCCCCCACGCCGGTGGCCGCCCCCTGGAACGGCTCGACCGCACTCGGGTGGTTGTGGGACTCGACCTTGAAGGCACACACCAGCCCGCCGCCGACATCGACTGCGCCGGCGTTCTCGCCCGGTCCCATCACTACGTGCGGTCCCTCCGTTGGCAGTGTGCGCAATAGCTTCTTGGAGTGCTTGTAAGCGCAGTGCTCGCTCCACAGCAGCGAGTACATCGCCAGCTCCACTTGATTTGGTGCACGTCCGCCCTGCTTTTTGCGGATCAGCTCGTACTCGGAGGCGGTCAAGCCGAGAGCGAGTGCGTCGTCCAGATCAGGGAGGTCGATCGAGGATTGGTTGGCGCCCTCAGACACGAGCACCCTCCACCGCGAGGCGCATCGACTCAAAGATCCGCAGGCCGTCGGTAGAGCCGGTGAGCTGATCCACGGCGTGCTCGGGGTGGGGCATCAGTCCGAACACGTTGCCGGCGGCGTTTTGCACGCCCGCGATGTCGCGCAGCGAGCCGTTGAAATTATGACCGGAGCCGTAGCGCAGCACGACCTGACCGGCCTCCTCCAGCTCGTCGAGAGTTGGCTCGTCTGCGTAGTAGCGCCCCCAAGAGTGCTTTGCCGGAATGCTCAACGAGGCGCCGTGCTCGGTGGCCCGAGTGAATGCGCTGTCTGGGTGAACTACATCGAGCTCGACCTGTCTGAACACGAACCGCACCTCGGCATTCGGAAGCAGCGCTCCCGGTAGCAGCCGCGCCTCGCAGAGCACTTGAAAACCGTTGCAGATCCCCAGCACCAGACCGCCTTCGTGGGCGAACGCGATCACCGACTCCATCGCCGGCGCAAAGCGCGCGATCGCGCCTGCACGCAGGTAATCTCCGTATGAGAACCCTCCCGGCACGACGATCGCGTCGGCGCCTTTCAGGTCGCGATCGCTGTGCCAGATCAGTTCGGCGTCGCCGACGCGGCGGGCGGCCTGCAGCGCGTCGACCTCGTCACAGCTGCCGGGGAACTGGAGGACGCCGAACTTCACCGCAGCCTCGCCACTGCCTCGGCGTCCGCCGGGTCGATGCGCTCGAGCCCGGGAATACCGTCGAAGTCCCGGTCGGGACTGAGGATCGCATCGATGTCCCGATTCAGTGCCTGCGCCGCGAAGATCGCGTCGCGCATGTCGAGCCGCTCGTAATCGGACCAGAGGTCGAGAGCGCGCTCGATGTCGCTCGGCTCGACCACTTGCAGTCGGCACATGTCGGCGATGTCACGTGCCGACTCGGCGGCTTCGCTACGAGCCACCATCTTTCTACCCCTCACGTACGTGAACTCATGGATCAACTCGACACTTGCTTCCCCGGCGAGTTGCCCGCCTCTCATCTCGCGCAGAATGGCTCGACACGGCTCGCGGTAGAAATGCTCAGCTCCGAGCGCATAAACGAACACGCCCGTGTCGAAGAGGAAGCGACGCACTCGGGGGTCAGTCGTAAGTGTCGAGGATGCGCGTGACGCTCGCGTACCTGTCTTCGAGCATCTGCTTCTTTATCACCGGCCAGTCATCGACGGGCATGGGCGGTGCCGCGAGCAGTTTGTCGATCGCCTTGGCGCGCGCATCCTGAACGCGCGAGAGCTTTTCATCGATGGCCTCGCGAATCAGGGCCCCGAGTGAGATACCCCGCTGCGCTGCTGTTTCGCGCAGACGCTGGTGGAGATCGTCGTCAAGCAGAAGCTGAGTGCGGCGCGTGAGCTGCGGCATATTGAAACCTTAGCATGCACATGAGCAGATGCGCATGTGCATATGACTTTACGACTCGCTCCGAGGCTGGTCATCCCCGCTGTCGAGCAGCTGCACCTCGTACTCCTCGACCAGCGGGTTGGCGAGCAGCTTCTCGCACATCGGCTCAAGCTGCGACGGGTCCTCCACCTCCAGCTCCACCAGCCGGCCCACGTGGACGTTGGCTACGCCGGCGAAGCCCAACGCCGGTAGCGCGCGCTCCACCGCGACGCCCTGTGGGTCGAGGATGCCCGCCTTCGGGCGGATCAGGACGCGAGCGCGCATCAATCGCTGGGGGTGGTGCGCTCCAGCCACGCCTGAAAGGGCTCGCCCGTGATCCGCTCGTATGCCTCGACATAGCGCGCGCGTGTACCCGCCACAACGTCGTCGGGGATCGCCGGTGCGGGTGGGCGCTTGTCCCAGCCGCTGCCTGCAGCCCAGTCGCGCACGTACTGCTTGTCGAAGCTCGGCTGGCCCCTGCCCGGCTGATAGCCCTCGGCCGGCCAGTAGCGCGAGGAGTCGGGCGTCAGCACCTCGTCGCCCACAACCAACTCGCCGCCACCGTCGAGACCGAGCTCGAACTTGGTGTCGGCGAGGATCACACCCCGCTCGCGCGCATGTGCGGCCGCAAACGAGTACAGCTCGATCGACACGTCGCGCACCCGCTCCATCAGCGCGCGGTCGCCGACTAGCTCGGTGGCGCGCTCGAAGTCGATCGCCTCGTCATGGCCGACCTCGGCCTTTGTGCTCGGCGTGAAGATCGGCTGGGGCAACTGCTCGGACTCGCGCAGGCCGGCCGGCAGCTCGATCCCCGACACGGCGCCGGTCGCCTGGTAGTCCTTCCAGCCCGAGCCGGTGATGTAGCCGCGCACCACGCACTCAACCGGCAGCATCTCGAGCTTGCGCACCACCAGCGCGCGGCCCCGGGCCTCGTCGGATACGCCCTCGGTGGCGGAAATCAGGTGGTTGGCGACGATCTGCTCGGTCTTCTGAAACCAGAACACGGACAGCCCGGTGAGCACCTTGCCCTTGTCGGGGATCGGCGTCGGGTGCACCGCGTCATAGGTGGAGATGCGGTCGCTGGCGACCATCAGCAGACGGCCGGGATCGGTGGACTCCAAGTCATACAGCTCGCGCACCTTGCCGCTGGCGAGGAGGGGCAGGTCGGCGAGCGCGGTCATGGGCTCGACTCTACCGAGAGGTGCGGCGCGAGGCGATTAAGCGATTTCGTCCAACCGCGCGACTATCTCCTGGGCATAGCGCGTGTAGTGGCCGTAGTCGAAGATCGCGTCGAGGTCGAGGTCGGGGGAAATGAGGCCCGCCCGCCCATCGGCTGCCAACAGCTGGCGCAGCGGCGTGCGCGTGTCCCATGCCTGCTGGGTGGCGCGCTGGACGCTGTAGTAAGCATCGTCGCGGCTCATGCCGCTCTCGACCAGCGCCAACAACAGCCGCTGGGAGAAGATTGCGCCGTAGGTCAGCTCGAGGTTCTCGCGCATCCGCTCCGCGTCCACCGTCATGCCCTCCACGAGCGCCGTCGCGCGGTGCTGGAGGTAGTCGATCAGTGTCGTTGAGCCTGCCAGCACGATCCGCTCGACCGAGGAGTGCGAGATGTCACGCTCGTGCCACAGCGCCACGTTCTCTATGCCCGCCTGGGCGTTGCCGCGCAGCACTCGCGCAAGGCCGGAGATCTGCTCGGCCTTGATCGGGTTGCGCTTGTGCGGCATCGCGCTCGAGCCCTTCTGGCCGGCGCGGAACGGCTCCTGCGCCTCGCGCACCTCCGTGCGCTGCAGATGACGCACCTCAGTTGCCAGGCGCTCCATGCCCGCCCCCGCGATCGCGATCGCGCTCAGCAGCTCGGCGTGGCGGTCGCGCGCCACCACCTGCGTGGAGACCGACTCGCGCTCCAGGCCCAGGCGCGCCAGCACGCGCGCCTCGAACTCGGGGCTGGTGGCGGCGTACGTGCCGACCGCGCCCGAGACTCCTCCCACCGCCACCTGCGCGAAGGCGCGCTCCAAGCGCTGCGCGTTGCGGTGCGCCTCGAAGGCGAAGCCCGCCAGCTTTACGCCGAACGTGGTTGGCTCGGCGTGCACGCCGTGGGTGCGCCCCACGCACAGCGTCTGCACGTGCTCGCGGGCGCGCGCCGCCAGCGCCTCGAGCAGAGCGTACGCGCCGGGCACGATCACTTCGCCGGCCGCTTTGAGTTGCAGCGCCAGCGCCGTGTCCAGCACGTCTGAGGAGGTCAGGCCGAAATGGATCCAGCGGCCGGCCTCGCCCGCGGAGGCGGCGAGCACGTCGACGAACGCCGCCATGTCGTGGTCGGTGGTGCGCTCGCGCTCGTTCACCGCCGCCACGGTGAAGGTGGCCCTGCGGATCGCCTCCAGGTCGCTCTCGCTAGGGCCGTTGCCCTCCCCCAGCAGCCGCGGCAGCTCCTCGCATGCTGCCACCTCCACCTCGCGCCAGGCCTCCATGCGCGCCTCATCGGTCCAGATCGCACCTAGCTCCGGGCGGGTGTAGCGGTCGATCATTACGCGGTGAGGATCTGTGCCGCCAGGATCGCCGCGTTGCGGGCGTTGTCGAGGCCCACACACGCGACCGGCACGCCCGGTGGCATCTGCACGATCGAGAGGATTGCGTCTAGCCCGCCCGCTGCGCTGAGGCGGCCCGACAGGGGGACGCCGATCACCGGTAGGTCGGTGTGGGCTGCGACCGCGCCGGGCAGCGCCGCGGAGATGCCGGCGCCGGCGATGATCACGCGCAGGCCACGCATCTGCGCGTTCTTGGCATATTCGGCCACCACGTCCGGTTCGCGGTGGGCTGACATCACCCGCAGCTCGTGCAGGATGTTCCGTGCCCGCAACTCCTCGGCGGCCTTTTCCATCTTCTCCATGTCGCTCGCCGAGCCCATCACGATCCCCACGCGGGGGGCATCCACATCAAGCTCCTCCAGCTGCGCGCGCACCTCGGTTTCGCTCAGCGTAGTTGTCAGCGGGGTCACATCGCCCATGTCACTCGACCTCCGCGTTCAGCTCTGTAGGAGACCCGTCCTCGTACCACTCGTGCAGCCACTCGCCGACATCCCGCAGGCTGGGGTCGGGCTCCACCGTCGCGGCGATGTCGCCGCGCATCTGCATGCCGTCGAAGGAGATCATTTGCGCCGCAGCATACGCCGCTTCGCGCGCGGCGCCCGCGTCCTCGCCGAGACCGGTGACGTTCAGCACCCGTCCACCCGCGGTCACGATCTCGCCGTCGGCGTGCGCTGTGCCGGCGTGCGTCACCTCCACGCCCGCAGGCACTCGCTCCAGCCCGGCGATCGGATCGCCCTTGGAGGAAGACGCGGGGTAGCCGGCGCTCGCCAGCGTCACCGTCACCGCCCATTGGGCGGACCACATCGGGAACACCGCTTCCTCAGCCTCATCGCGCTTGCTCCCCAGCCCGCCGGTGCGCGACGCACACAGCAGCATGTCGAGCAGGTCTGATTCCAGGCGCGGCAGCAGCGCCTGCGCCTCGGGGTCGCCGAAGCGCACGTTGTACTCCAGCACGCGCGGGCCGTCCTCGGTAAGGATCAGCCCGGCGTACAGCACCCCATGGAAGGGCGTTCCTCGCCGGCGCATCACCCGCACGATCGGCTTGTGCACGATCTCGGCGAGATCCCACTCCCGTTCCTCCTCGAGCTCTACCACGGGCGAGTAGGCGCCCATGCCTCCCGTATTTGGGCCGCGGTCGCCGTCGCCGATGCGCTTGTAGTCGCGCGCCGGCGTCAATGGCCAGGCGCTCACCCCGTCGCACAGCGCCAGCAGCGACACCTCCCTGCCGCTCAGGCGCTCTTCCACCACTGCGCTCGCGCCCGTGTGTGCGGCGTTGGCAAGGGCGCTGTTCGCCGAATCAAAGCGGCCTTCCACGAAGATCTCCCGCAACGCCGCCCGCGCCTGCTCCGGCGAGTCCGCCACCGTCACGCCCTTGCCGGCCGCCAGGCCGTCAGCCTTCACCACCACACCCGCCGGGCCGGTCAGTTCCGCCAGCGCCGCCTCACCTTCCTCCAGCGTGTGAGCGTGGCGCCAGCGCGCGGTTGGCACGTGCGCTTCCTCCATCACCTGCTTGGCGAAGGCCTTTGAGCTCTCAAGGCGCGCGGCGGCGGCGCACGGTCCGAACACCAGCCGCCCGCGGCGATCGAGCGCATCCACGAGGCCCTGCGCGAGCGGCGCCTCCGGCCCCACAACGGTGAAGTGGATGCCCTCGCGTTCAACCGCCGCAACGATTCCCTCCACATCGTCGGCCGCCACATCGAGCTGTCGCGCGTCCTGCGCGATGCCGGCGTTGCCTGGCGCGCACAGCAGCTCCGGCCGCTCCGGGGAGCGCGCCAGCGCGCGCACTAGGGCGTGCTCGCGCCCCCCGCTGCCGACGACGAGAACCCTCATGCGACCCCCGGTCCTGTGAGCCGTGGCTCGTCGTGCCTGGCAAGGAGCGCCGGCGGGAACAGTGCTCTGCACGGCCCCGCCGGCGGGGACGCAGCCAGGTGCGGCGAGACGTGGCTCACAGCGAGGCTATGAAGTCGTCTACGGGGATCGCGGCGAGGGTCTCGTAGCGCACCGTGCCGCGTGAGCCCAGCTCTAGCGAAACCCTTGCCATCGTCTGCTCATCGGGGGCTTCGACGATGTTGACGAAGTCGAAACGCCCCAGCGTCGCCCACTGCGCCTTCACCTTTGCGCCCAGTTGCTCCACCTCGCGGTTGACCTCGTGGATCCGCTGGGGGTTGTTCTTCACCGTCTGCACACCCTCCGGCGTGAGATTGGCGAGCATGATGTACGTCGGCATGGGGACTCCTCCTCGGGTCGTGGCTCGCGCTGGCTGCTCCGGCGGGTTGCCGCAGCGACCTCAGATTAGTCTTCGAGTGCTCAGTTTGCCGGCAGGGCGGCTGCTACGACTGGCTCGAATGTCAGCTTGCCGTCGACGGCGTCCACAAGGACCTTGTCGCCCTGGCGCAGGGTGCCCTTCAGCAGCGACAGCGCCAGGCGATCGGTGAGCTGCTTCTGGATCACGCGGCGCAGCGGTCGTGCGCCGTATGTGGGGTCGTAGCCCATGTCTCCGAGCAGCTCCCGCGCGGCCTCCGTGAGCTCCACCTCGACGCCGCGCTCACGCACGCGCGCGATCACACGTTCGGTCTGCAGCTCGACGATCTTGCCGATCTGCCCCCGGCTCAGCGCCCGGAAGCGCACGATGTCGTCGAGGCGGTTGACGAACTCCGGTTTGAAGTGCTCGAGCAGCGCGTCCCTGAGCTTTGCATCGGCCGCGGCCGCCTCGGCGCCGGTGCCCGCGCGCGGCGTCCCCACCGCGTAGGGAGTGCCAAGGCGTTCCGGATCCACCACCTCGCCGGCCGGGTGGGTGGGATCTGAATCGTTCAGGCCCACGCGGATGTTGGAGGTCATGATCAGTACCGTGTTCTTGAAATCCACCGTGCGGCCCTGTCCATCGGTGAGGCGGCCGTCGTCCATCACTTGCAGCAGTGTGTTGAACACGTCGGGGTGCGCCTTCTCGATCTCATCGAGCAGCACCACCGAGTAGGGGCGGCGGCGCACCGCCTCGGTGAGCTGGCCGCCCTCTTCGTAGCCGACATATCCGGGAGGGGCGCCAACCAGGCGCGAGACGGTGTGCTTCTCCATGTACTCCGACATGTCGAGGCGCACCATCGCCTCCTCGGAATCGAACATGAACTCCGCGAGTGCCTTTGCCAGCTCGGTCTTGCCGACGCCGGTCGGGCCGAGGAACAGGAACGTGCCGATCGGGCGGTTGGGGTCCTGCAGGCCCGCGCGCGAGCGCCGCAGCGCGGTCGCCACCGCCTCCACCGCCTCGTCCTGGCCGATCACCCGCTCATGCAGGCGCTCCTCCATGTGGATCAGCTTTTCGACCTCGCCCTCCAGCAGACGGCTGACGGGGATGCCCGTCCAGCGGGCGACCACTTCGGCGATGTCGTCGGCGTCGACCTCCTCCTTGAGGAACACAGCCGGCGCCGTCGCTTCGCTGCGTGCCCCCTCCAGATCCCCCTCCTCCAAGGCGGCCAACTCCTTTTCCAACGTCGGGATCTCCCCGTAGCGCAGCTCCGCGGCACGCTGCAGGTCGGATGCGCGCTCGGCCCGCTCGGCCTCCACGCGGGCCTCCTCCAAGCGCGCCTTTTTCTCGCGCACGCCCTGAATGGCCTGCTTCTCGGCCTGCCACTGCGCCTTCATCGCCGCCGAGCGCTCCTGCAACTCCGCCAGCTCGCGCTCGATCGCGCCGCGGCGCTCGGCCGAGGCCTCGTCGGTCTCCTTCGCCAGCGAGGTCAACTCGATTTCCAGCTGCATCACGCGCCGGTCTACCTCGTCGATCTCGGTCGGCAGCGAGTCGATCTCGATCCTTAGCTTGGAGGCGGCCTCGTCGATCAGGTCGATCGCCTTGTCGGGCAGGAAACGGTCGGCGATGTAGCGGTGTGACAGCGTCGCCGCGGCGATCAAAGCGTTGTCCTGGATGCGCACGCCGTGGTGCACCTCGTAGCGCTCCTTCAAACCGCGCAGGATCGCGATTGTGTCCTGCACGCTCGGCTCGCCTACCATCACAGGCTGAAAGCGCCGCTCCAGCGCCGCGTCCTTCTCGATGTGCTTGCGGTACTCGTCGAGCGTCGTCGCGCCGACCGCGCGCAGCTCACCACGCGCCAGCATCGGCTTCAGCAGGTTGGCGGCGTCCACCGCGCCTTCGGCTGCGCCCGCGCCGACAATCGTGTGCAGCTCGTCGAGGAACAGGATCACGCCGCCCTTGGCTTCGGCCACCTCCTTCAAAACCGCCTTCAGACGGTCCTCGAACTCGCCTCGGTACTTGGCTCCCGCGATCAGCGAGCCCATGTCGAGCGCGATCACACGGCGGTCGCGCAGCGACTCCGCCACGTCGCCCGCCACGATCCGCTGTGCGAGGCCCTCCGCGATGGCGGTCTTGCCGACGCCCGGCTCGCCAATCAGCACGGGGTTGTTCTTCGTGCGGCGGCTGAGCACCTGGATCACGCGCCGAATCTCCTCGTCGCGGCCGATCACCGGATCCAAAGCGCCTTCCTCGGCGAGCTTGGTGAAGTCGCGCCCGAAGCGCTCCAGCGCCTGGTACTTCTCCTCGGGGCTCTGGTCGGTGACGCGGTGTGGGCCCCTCACCTCGGCGAGCGCCTGCAGCAGGCGATCCTGGCTGGCACCGACCGCGCGCAGCGCTTGGCCGGCGCGGCTTTTGTCGTCGGCCAGGGCGAGCAGCAGGTGCTCGGTGGAGATGTACTCGTCGGCGAGAGCTTTGGCGTGGTTCTCCGCGGCGCGCAACACCGCCACCAGTTCGGCCGAGGGCTGCCCGGGTTCGCTGCCGGAGCCCTCGCTGAGGCGGGGGAGGTCGTCCAGGGCGCGTGTGACCTCTGCGCGCAGCGCCGGGAGTGAGGTGCCGAGCTTTGTGAGCACGGGCACGGCCACGCCCCCGGGTTCGTCGCCCTCGAGCAGCACCGCAAGCAGGTGCGCCGGGGTTACCTGGGGGTTGTGTCGCTCCTGGGCAAGGCGCGCCGCGGCGGCGAGCCCCTCCTGAGACTTGATCGTAAGCCTGTCTGGCTGCATGGAAATCTAAGTGCTAGATTAGCAGATTTTCTAACTGTCATCGTGCGTGTTTGGGGGTTATGCGACCGAACGGGCGCACGTCGGCGGCGCGCACGATCTCTCTGCTGGGGGGGCGTGAATTGGGGAACGGCACCAGCTCGGCGCGGAACGAGCGACGCACTTCCTCCAAACGCTCGGCCAGCTCGACCTGGGCGCGCAGCGCCTGCACCTCCAGCTCCTCGATGCGGGCGTGCATCTGGTCGATCTCCGTCTCCAGGTCGAGCACGCGCTCGACGCCGGCGAGGTTGAGTCCGAGCTCCGCGGTCATCCCCTGGATGCGACGCAGTTTCTCGAACGTCCTCGCGCGAGTACAAACGGGTGCCCTTCGCGGAGCGCTTGGGGTCAATTAGGCCGCGCGCCTCATAGGTGCGGAGCGTCTGCGGGTGCATCTGGGCGAGCTGTGCCGCCACTGAGATCATGAACACGCCGCGGTCGGGCGCAACCTCGATCTCGCCTCTGCTGGGTGAACCGGGGGTGCTCGCCCGAGGCGAGCGTCTCCCGGCTCCAGCTGAGGGTGGTTGGCGATCGGTCATGTCGCGACTTGCTCGAACAACCGCGCTCGGGGATCGTTGCCGTTGGAGGCGTCCGCGAGCGCTTGCACCGCGGCGTCCTGCTCGTCGGTGAGGTGGTCGGGGATGTCGATCGTGAAGCGGTAGTGGATGTCGCCTTTTTGCGAAGCTCCCCCACCAGAGCCGCTGCCGAGCTTCGGCGGTCCCTCGCCGCGCAGGCGCTGCACCGTGCCATGGGTGGTGCCGGGCCGCACACGCAGCGTCTTGGTACCGCTCAGCGTTGGCACCTTCACCTCGGCGCCGCGCAGCGCCTCAGGGATGCTCAGCGGCACCTCCACCTCGACATTGTCGCCCCTCCGTTTGAACACAGGCGAGTGCGCCACATGGGTGATCACGTATAGATCGCCGGGTGGGCCGCCACGCGGGCCGGCCTCGCCCTTGCCGGGCAGGCGGATACGCGAGCCCTCCTTTACGCCTGGGGGGATGTTGACGCGGTATTTCTTCATCGTGCGCACCGCGCCCGAGCCGTGGCAGGTCGGGCAGGGATCCTCGATCACGGTGCCCGATCCGCCGCAGCGCGAGCACGGCTGGGAGATCGAAAACATCCCCTGACCTTGCGTCTCGATCCCACGGCCTTCGCATTTGGGGCACACCTTTGGAGTGGTGCCAGGCTTTGCGCCTGTGCCGTGGCAAGTCGGGCACGTCGCCTGGGTGGCAACGGAGAGCGGCACCTGTGCGCCGGACACCGCCTGCTCGAAGGTGATCGACACCTGTGTCTCCAGGTCGCGGCCGCGCTCCGGGCGTGGCTTGGCGCGCGTACGCCTGCCGCTGGCGGACCCGCTGAAGAGGTTCGAGAGGATGTCGCCCATCGAGGAGGCGTCGAAGTCGAAGTTGCCAAAGCCCCCGAAGCCGCCGCCCCCGGCGGTCGCAAAGGGCCCGGTGCCGCTGTCGTACTGCTTGCGCTTCTCCTCATCCGACAGCACGTCGTAGGCGTGCGAGATCTCCTTGAAGCGCGCCTCCGCCTGCTTGTCGTCGGGATTGCGGTCGGGGTGGTACTGGCGCGCAAGCTTGCGGTAGGCCTTCTTCAGCTCATCGGGGGTGGCTTTTTTATCGACGCTGAGCGTCGCGTAGAGGTCTGGTCGAGCCGCCATCGCCGTGCCTCCTACGCCGCCACCACAACGCGCGCGGGTCGGATTACGGCACCGTTCAATCGATAGCCGGGCTGGTAAACCTCGACCACAGTGCCGCTATCGGTGCCCTCCTGCGGTCGCTGCGCCATGGCCTCGTGGTTGGTCGGATCGAACTGCTCGCCGGCGGGGTCGAAGGCCTCGACGCCGACGCGCGCCAGCGCCGCGCTCAGCTCCGCGCGCACCAGCCGCACGCCCTCCAGCAGCGGATCTTCGGCGGCCGCTGCCCCCAAAGCCCGGTCGAGGTTGTCCAGGGCAGGCAGCAGCTCCTTGGCGAGCTTTGCCACACCACGCTCGGCCGCCGTCGCCGACTCTCTGGCGACGCGCTTGCGGTAGTTCTCGAAGTCAGCCTGCGTGCGCTGAGCCAGCGCGAGATAGTCATCCCGCTGCTTGGCGGTCTTGACCAGCTCGTCGAGCTCAACCTCGATCTCGTCGGCATCGACCAAGTCGTGGGGAAGATAGTCGCGTCCCGCATCCTCCGCATGGACCTGGTCTTCGGCGTGCTCGAGCTGCTCATCGTGCGTCTGCTCTATGTCTGTCATCGGGCGCCTACGCCTTCGGCTCGTCGACGACCTCGGCATCGACGACGTCCTCCTCGCCCGGGGCCGCGCCGTGGCCGTCGGTCGAGGCGCCGCCGTCCGCGGTGGCGGCCTGTTCCTGGGCGCGCTGGTACATCGCCTCCGAGACGGCGTGGAAGGCGCTCTGCAGCACGTCGGTCTTGGCGTTAATCGCCTCCGGATCCTCGGTCTCCAGCGACTCGCGCACCTCCTTGATCGCCTCCTCGATGCGCTGCTTGGAGTCGGCGTCCACCTGATCGCCGAGGTCGGCCAGCTGGCGCTCGGCTTGGTAGGCGGCGTTCTCGCCGTTATTGCGGGCCTCCGCCAGCTCGCGCGCCTTGCGGTCCTCCTCGGCGTGCGACTCCGCGTCGGACACCATGTTCTTGATCTCCTCCTCGGAGAGCCCCGAGCCGGACTTGATCTCGATCTTCTGCTCCTTGCCGGTGCCGAGGTCCTTGGCGGAGACGTTGAGGATGCCGTTGGCATCGATGTCAAACGCCACCTCGACCTGTGGGATGCCGCGCGGCGCCGGCGGGATGCCGGTGAGCTGGAACTTGCCCAGTGACTTGTTGTAGGTCGCCATCTCACGCTCGCCCTGCAGCACGTGGATCTCGACTGAGGGCTGGTTGTCCTCGGCGGTCGAGAACACCTCGCTCTTGCGCGTCGGGATCGTCGTGTTGCGCTCGATCAGCTTCGTCATCACGCCGCCCTTGGTCTCGATCCCGAGCGTCAGCGGGGTGACGTCGAGCAGCAGCACGTCCTTGACGTCGCCGGCCAGCACGCCCGCCTGGATTGCGGCGCCGACGGCGACCACCTCGTCGGGGTTGACGCCACGGTGGGGCTCCTTGCTGGTGAGCTCTTTGACCTTCTCCTGGACGGCCGGCATACGCGTCATGCCGCCAACCATCACGACGTGGTCGACCTCCTTGACGCCCTTGTCTTTGGCGTCGTCCAGTGCCTGGCGCACGGGCGCCACGACGCGGTCGAGCAGCGCGCTCGTCAGCTCGGACAGCTTCGCGCGGGTGAGGCGCGTGTCGAGGTGCTTCGGTCCCGCCGAGTCGGCGGTGATGAACGGCAGATTGATCTGCGTCTCCTGCGTGGTTGAGAGCTCGATCTTGGCCTTCTCCGAAGCCTCATACAGCCGCTGCAGCGCCATCGGGTCGGCCGATAGGTCGATCCCCTGATCGCGCTTGAAGTCAGCCACCAGCCAGTCGACGATCGCCTTGTCGAAGTTGTCGCCGCCGAGGTGGTTGTCGCCGGCGGTCGACTTGACCTCGAACACGCCATCGCCGATCTCGAGCACTGACACGTCGAATGTGCCGCCGCCGAGGTCGAACACGAGGATCGTCTGGTCGCTCTCCTTGTCGAGCCCGTATGCCAGCGAGGCGGCGGTGGGCTCGTTGATGATCCGTTTGACATCCAACCCGGCGATCTTGCCGGCATCCTTAGTGGCCTGGCGCTGGTCGTCGTTGAAGTAGGCGGGAACGGTGATCACCGCGCTGTCGACGCTTTCGCCCAGATACGCTTCCGCGTCGGTCTTCAGCTTCTGCAGGATCATCGCGCTGATCTCCGGCGGTGAGTGCTGCTCGCCCCCAGCTTCCACGCGCGCGTCCCCATTTGGACCGGCGACGACCTTGTAGGGGACGATCGACTCCTCCTCGCGTACCTCCCCCTCCTTGCGCCCCATAAAGCGCTTGATCGAGAAGACGGTGTTCTGCGGGTTGGTAACCGCTTGGCGCTTGGCGACGGTGCCCACCAAGCGCTCGCCGGAGGCGGTGAAGGCGACGACCGAAGGCGTGGTGCGCCCGCCCTCGGCGTTCTCGATGACTGTCGGCTCGCCGCCCTCGAGCACAGCCATACATGAGTTCGTGGTTCCGAGGTCGATGCCGATGGTCTTGGGCATTGGTTGGGCGCTCCTTGGGATCGGGGTGGTGGTCGGTTGGCAGCGGGACGCTGGTGCGCTTTAGGCCCGGTTTGCCGGGCCTAAAAGGCCGCGCTGAGCGCGCTCGGCTACTGAAATCTTAGCGGCACCATAGCAGGTTTCGAGGGGAGGCGCAAGACGAAATGAGCGTCCGCCGAAGACCAACTTCCGCGCATATGTCTCCGACTCGTCGTCTTGGCCATAGCGACGCAAAGGGACACAGATACTGGAGATTCTCAGGCCCTCCTGCTTGACACAAAGGATTACGCAAAGCGGTCCGATCATTGAGCTTGACGAACGGTCCCAAATCGTGCATCGTGGAATCTGCCTCGAGCGGATCGATAAGTAGGGACTCCGCAAGAGCCAAAGAGAGGACCGGCGTGCTGCTCGCGTTTGGTGGGCAGCACGTACGGACGAAAAGCTACTGCCCCACTAGCCTGGGGCAGAGAGGAGCTGTTTATTCCATGTCACGAATAAGGTTGGCCCTAATGGGCGTAGCCGTCATGGCCTTTGTGGGCGCCTTTGCGTCCGCATCGGCTTCGGCGGCGCCGCATTATTTAGTTTGCGCAGAAGTTGCGGCAGGTACTGGGCATTGGACGAATTCCACCTGTACCACAGCTGGCACAGGAAACTGGGAAACCAAGGAAGTAACGACTGCCCTAAAACTAGAAGGCACGCTCGGCTTATCTGACCTAAAATCGAAGATCGCCGGCACGGCCGTGACGATCACATGTAAAAAGGGTAAAGTCAGCGGAACGGTTGAAACTGGTGGCAAATCCAAAGCCACAATTACTTACGAAGAATGCAGCATTGAAAATGAGGCTGCATGTGTAGTCCCCAATATAAAAGCTAAAGTGACGGATAAATTGATCGAAAGCGGGGGAGTGATTGAGGACGAATTCAACGAAGAAGGAGCAGGTCCTTTCACGACCATCGTCATCGAAAGCTGTGCACTAAAAAGCTCCCTCGAAGTAAAAGGTAGCCAGATTTGCAAGCTCCCTGAAGGTGAAGTGTTCAAGGTATTACATGAACTTGCCTGCGAAGAATCTGGGAGTAGCCTCAAACTAGGCAAAGAAGAAGCCAAATACAAAGGTACCGCGTCGATGCAGTTGGAAAACAAAGAGGCGTTCAAGGACAGTAAATAACCAAGGCAATAGTTGACTAATCATCGATACTAGGCAAGCGGGTGGCGCATATGCGCCACCCGCTTGCCAGTCTAGCGTAGGTCAGAAACACCGCTGGACTCGCCCCGTAGGGCATGAGATACTCCTAGGGCGCTCATCGGTAGGCGCAGGAGAGACAGAGGAGAGGGAGAGGGCTGTTATGAAAGGAAGCCAAAGCTGCCGTGTGATCCTAGTTGCCTTGGTGCGTTGTTCTTTGCTCACGCTAGGTGTCGTCTCGGTTCTAGCATCGTTGTCAATCGAAGCGTCGGCAAATAGTTGCCCCAATGAACAGATCCGTAAGCAGGAGGCACTCGCCAGTCAGCTTCCGGATTGCCGAGCATACGAGCAAGTGTCGCCGGTCAACAAGAACACGACAGATGCACAGGGTAGGCCGTATCTCGTGCAGAGCTCACCCTCGGGTTCAGGCGTAGTCTACTTCTCGCTACTCCCTTTCCCCGGAGTTGAAGGTGCCACGGAATTTCCAACTTATCTAAGCAGTTTTAAGGATGGCGAATGGTCGACACAGGGGCTATTGCCACCTTCAAACCCCGCTTCTCCTACGCTCGTGGAGGCAGTGACTGAAGACCAACGCTACGCAATAGTCGAAGTCAGCGCTCCAGGCCCCTTGCTGGGCGAAGCCTCGATTCAAGGTGAAGAAGGCACGGTTACAAACGCCACACTGGGTGAAAAGAACACCTACCTTCGAGACGACGCTTCTGGCCAATATCGGCTGCTGGCCCCGGGTGGCGACGCTCGCTTTGTCGATTCTTCGCGCGACGATTCAAGCATCATTTTTGAGGACCGAGCAAAGCTAACTGAAAAAGCCATCAGATTCCCAGAAAGGAAGGAAGCCGGCACCAACCTCTATCAGTGGGTCAATGGCGTGGTGACGCTAGTTGGTGTACTCCCTGATGAAACCACGCCCGAAGGTGGTGCTGTCGCGGGCCCCGGTGGAAGTGCGATCGTAGAAACCGAAGAAGGGGAGGAAGAAAGCATACTGCCAGGTGGTGCTACGAGCGGGGGAATAGGTAGGTTCGATCTGCAAAACACGGTGTCGGAAGACGGCTCGCGCATATTCTTCACTGACTTTGACACTGGGGTAATTTACATGCGTGAGCCATTGACCCACCGGACGGTTCAGGTTTCTGCTGGCACCAAGCCGGCCTATTGGCGGGCCGCGACTCCTAGCGGGTCGTTTGTTTTCTATACTGAAGGTGAAGCCGCAAATAGGAATCTTTACCGCTTCGCCTCAGAAGGTGGCAAAACGGAAGCCATTACAAGCGGGGAAGCTCACGTGCTTGGCACGCTGGGCATTTCTAATGATGGGGCCTATGTCTATTTCGTCGCCGAGGGGGTACTGCCCGGCACCAGTGGAGCGATTGCCGGGGAAGCCAACTTGTATGAGTGGCACAACGGCGAATTGACCTTTATTACAAAATTCAGCGGGCCAGGGTCCAGCGATATGGACAACTGGACCGACTTCGATACCGGTTTTAGTGGTGCTAGCCAGGGAGTAAAGAGCTCGCGTGTTACGCCGGATGGCACGACTGTGCTCTTCAGCTCGTTTGCGCAAATCACGGGCTATGAAAACAACGGTTTTGACGAGCTCTATCGGTATAGCGCTACGCAACCGTTGTCATCGGCCAACCCCACTTGCATTTCCTGTAACCTAAAAGCCCATCCAAGCAAAGAAACTTTCCTGACCTTTCACCGAGGGCCGTTTGCTCCACTCGTGCGTAACGGTTTCCTAACAAACAACCTTTCCTCCAATGGGAATCGCATATTTTTCGAGACACAGGAAGCACTTGTCTCACAAGATGTAAATAGCGAAATGGACGTGTATGAGTGGGAGAGTGAAAAAGAAGGCACGTGCGAAGCCGGTGCCGGTAACGTTAGCGGAGGGTGCCTGTTCCTGATCTCGTCGGGCCAAAGCCCAACCGAATCTTATTTTGGAGATGCAAGTACCGACGGAGCGAATATCTTTTTCTTTACACGACAGTCGCTAGTTAGCCAAGATACTGATGGCAACGTCGACATTTACGATGCGCGCGAAAATGGCGGCTTGGCTTATCAGAACAGGACGCAGGAAGGTCCTTGTGAATCGGAAGCCTGTCGCGGCGCGTTGCCTTCATCGCCAGTATTTACCGTTCCCGCGAGTGTGATACTGACGGGCATGGGCAACCTCAGTCCACAGATAGTCACGTCAGCGCCCCATATCAATGTAGTTCCGCGTGCCGACAAGCTTGCCAAGGCACTGGGGGTGTGCCGAAAGAAGCCGGCGAAGCAGCGAGCTAAGTGCAGAAAGCAGGCCGACCGGAAGTACGGGCCCAAGACCAAGAAAAGCGGGAAGGGACGATAATGTACAAGGTAGCATGGATCCGCACTCTTGTTGCAGCTGGGGTCGTAGCCGCGGCGGCAACAGCCATGACTGCTCACACAGCGGGAGCGGCGTCACCATTTGGTGTGGAAACCTTCGAAAACATCATCGCGGCAGAACAAGGCGGCGCACTTGCAACGCAGGCGGGGTCGCATCCTTATTCAATGACAACAACAATTGTTCTTGCGCACCATCCTCCTGCACTAGATGAAATAGAAGAAGGGTATTTCGGCGAAATGCCAGATGGTGATGCAAAGGAGGTAAAAGTATATCTTCCCGCCGGGGTTATAGCGAACCCCACTGCCACAAAAGAGAGGTGCGCCGAGACGGAATTCGAGCAGACAGGGGAATGCCCACTCGCGACCGCTGTGGGTGTCGTAAATGTCAAAATCGGCCTCGAGAATGGGGAACGCACTGATCCGCTGTACAACATGGTGCCGCCGCCTGGGGCGCCCGCAGAGTTCGCGTTTGATGTCGCTGGCCTGGAAGGCGTATATGTACATATAGTGGGCCAGGTGCATACCGGAAGCGGGTATGAACTGGCGGCTGATGTTGCTGATATCAGCCAGAAGGCTGGTCTATATAGCGCCGCAGTAACCCTTTGGGGAGATCCGTCGGCTGAGAGTCACGACGAACAGCGCGGCCTATGCGCCGAATTTGGTGGTAGCTGTCCTGTGGAACGGACCGAAAGGCCATTCCTGACACTGCCGACTTCGTGTACGGGCAGCTTGCTGACCGCGACCTTGAGCGCCTACTCCTGGCAGGAACCGCAAAACGTTGTAACAAAGGAAGCGACCGCAGAAGCCGTAAGCGGATGCGAAAAACTTGGCTTTGCACCGACGCTGTCGGTGCAGCCATCCGAATCGACTACGCTGGCGACGGGATCTCCAATGGGGTTGGAAGTAGACCTAAAAACCCCACAGGAAGAAGGCCTAGAACGGCTTGAACTGCTCGCAAAGTCCGACCTCAAGGCCGCTACAGTCACACTGCCCATGGGCATGGTGATTTCTCCGTCCGCGGCGAGCGGCCTGGAGGGCTGCCCACTGCTCAGGGGCCGGGGATCCGAAAAAGAAGAAAAGGAAGAGAAAAGAGAAATATCAGGCATCAATCTGGAATCCGGCCAGCCTGCCAACTGCCCCGACGCCTCGAAGCTCGGTACGGTGGAAGTCGTGACACCTCTGCTCGAACAGCGTCTGAATGGCTCGGTGTACGTAGCGCAACAGGGCAACCTGGAAGGCAACGGATCGAACCCGTTCGGCTCACTGTTCGCGCTCTACCTCGTAGCCGAAGGCAGCGGGGCGATACTCAAGCTCCCCGGCAAGGTCGAACTCAACGAAACAACCGGGCAACTCACCGCTGACTTCGGCGAAGACCCGCTAACTGGTTTCGACCTGCCCCAGCTGCCGTTCAGCGAACTGAAGATGCACTTCTTCGGCGGGCCTCGTGCGCCGCTCGTAACGCCCTCTGCGTGCGGCACCTACACGACCACTTCTCAACTGGTGCCGTGGGACGGCAACCCGGCGGCCGAACCGGGCAGCAGCTTCGCAGTGTCAGCGGGCTGCGGCGTCAAGGGTTTCGCCCCGACTCTGGTGGCTGGGACCACAAACCCACAGGCGGGAGGTTTTAGCGAAGAGTCGGTCACGATTGCCCGTAACGACGGTGAACAGCACCTGGGCGGGATCACTGTGACGACACCCCCGGGCCTGCTCGGGACGCTCTCGAAGGTGCCGCTCTGCCAGGAGTCGCAGGCGAGTCAGGGCGAATGCAGCGAAGCGAGCAAGATCGGCGAAACGACGGAGCTGGTTGGCCCGGGGTCGGACCCGTACACAGTGAAAGGCGGCAGCGTCTACCTGACGGGCCCATACAACAACAAGCCGTTCGGCCTATCAATCGTGGTACCCACGGCCGCGGGCCCGTTCACACTCAAAGGGAACGGCGGCTTCGGCAAGGAGATCGTCCGCGCATCGATCGCCGTGAACCCCAAGACGGGTGTGCTGACGATCGCGAGCGAACCGCTTCCGACGATGCTCGAAGGTGTCCCACTCGACATCCGGACGGTCAACGTGAATATCAACCGCAAAGAATTCATGTTCAATCCTACCAACTGCGAAGAATTCCGCATTACTTCGGCGATCACGAGCGCCGAAGGGGCGACGGCGACGCCATCCAGTCGCTTTCAGGCTGCCAACTGCGCGACGCTCCCGTTTGCACCGTTGTTCTCGGCCACGACCCAAGGCAAGTCTAGCGATCGCGGCAACGGCGCCTCATTGAACGTCAAAGTGACGCAGAAGGCCGGCGAAGCGGCGATCCGCTCAGTCCATCTGGAACTGCCCGAGAAGCTCCCAGCACGGCTGAGCACGCTGCAGAAAGCATGCACCGAAGCGGTGTTCGACGCAAACCCGGCCAACTGCCCAGCGGCATCTGACGTGGGGACAGGGATTGCACATACCCCCGTGCTACCGGTACGGCTGGAAGGCCCGGGGTACTTCGTCTCCCACGGTGGCACGGAATACCCGGAACTGGTGTTCGTGTTGCAGGGCGACGGGGTGACGATAGACCTCGCCGGCGAAACGCACATCAACTCGAAAACCAAAATCACCTCTAGCACGTTCGGGACGGTGCCCGATGCGCCGATCACAAGCTTCGAAGCGAACCTTCCGGAGGAGGCCAACTCGGCGCTGGCGACGCTCACCCCGAAAGGCCTGTGTAGCTCCAGTAGCCTTTCGATGCCGACGACGATCGTCGGTCAGAACGGGGCGCAGGTCAAGCAGACGACGAAAGTCAAGATCACCGGCTGTCCGAAGTCGAAGCCAAAGCCCAAGAAGCACAAACATTCCGCGAAGAAGAAAACGAAGAAGAAAAGCGTCAAGGCGAGCCGCCGCCGCTGATTAGTGGCGGCTTGCACCTAGGTTTGGGCTCCCGACGCGCGGTCCGCCGACCCTCTCCCGGCGGGCCGCGCCTCGGCTTAAAAGGAGCGTAGGCGCCAAGCGCGGGGAGTGCTGGTATGCGGATACAAGACCGCGGTACCAAACCAAGGCTTGTCATCGGCAGCCAGAACGCTCCGTAATGTCGGAAACACTTGTTGCAACTCCTCCTTGGCTCGGATAGGTTCAAGAAGGCAATTGCCCTTGGACGAAAAAGGAAGGTAGGAACCGTATGACCAGGAACTATATTGGGCGCATATTGATCGCTGCGGTGGCCGTTGTGGCCTCGCTGGCGGTCGCTGCGTCTGCGAGCGCGCATAACCCGAAAGGGAACTTTGCGCCGTTCAAGTACTGCCCGTTGAGCAACAAAGCGACGGAACTCTGCACCGTGGCGAACACCAACGCCGGCGAATTCACGGTCGGAACGAAGACGGTGCCGATCACGAAAACGATCACGCTGCAGGGTGGCCTGCACGAAAACGCGACGACCGGTGAACTCGAATTCATCGCGGCCGAAGGGGCCGAAACGCTGTCGAAAACCGAAGAGACCGTCCCCGGAGGCCTGCTTGGGATAAAAGCCCCGAAATCATGGCCGACCATTCTCCAGGAACTCTTCAACGAATACGTCATCAACAAAGGCTTCACCGGTGTCACCGAGATCACCGAACTGGCGAAGCCTGCGAGCGCGATCAAACTGAACACGACTAACCTGATCTTCGAAGAAGGCGTTGCTCTGCAGCTGCCGGTGAAGGTCAAGCTCAACAACGTGTTCCTCGGCGGAGAATGCTACGTTGGCTCCTCCTCGAAACCGATCGTGCTGAACCTGACAACCGGGACGACGAGCCCGCCGTTGCCGAACAAATCGATCAAAGGTAGCGCCGGCAGTCTGGAAATCCTCGAAGAGGGCAACCTGGTGCGTCTCACCGGAGGTTCGCTAGTGGACAACGCCTTCGCGGATGAAGAAGGAGCCAACGGCTGCGGCGGCATCCTCTTCTCGTGGGCCGTTGACCCGCTGGTCAACGAAATCCTCGGTGTGCCGTCCAAAGCTGGGCGCAACACCGCGATCCTGAAGGGCAACCTCGAAGAGGCTGAGGCTGCGGCTGTCAAAGCCAGCGAATAGCAGTTCGGCAGCAACGTAGAAGTCGGTCGCAGCAAGGGGCCCGTCGCTTATGCGGCGGGCCCCGCGGCCACGTGGTCGGGCGCTCTTGGGCTTATCGGCGCAAGCCAACGCTATCCGCAAATGGTCGGAAACGTTCCTTGCAAGGCCATGGCAGGTCGGTTAGCTTCGAAGGGCAGCATGCCCTTGGACTCTATGGATCAAGTAAGGAAGGTAGATGCATATGACTAGGCATCACATCAGGCGCTTCGCGGGTCTCCGCGGGCGCATCCTGATCGCTGTCGCGGCCGTGTTGGTGCCGCTGGCGATCGCCGGACCGGCTGCGGCCGAACACCATCCGACGGGGAACTTCGCCCCGTTCAAGTATTGCCCGTTGAACAATAAATCGACCGAACTCTGTACGATTGCGGAAACAACCAGCGGTGAATTCACCGTCGGCAAACGTTCGGTGCCGATCAACAAAACGATCACGCTGCAGGGTGGCCTGCACGAAAACGCGACGACCGGCGAACTCGAATTCATCGCGGCTGAAGGCGCCGAAACACTGTCGAAAACTGCGCTGTACGTACCGGGTGGCCTACTCGACATCGTTGCGCCGGAATGGCTCAACAAAGAAGCAAAAGAAAAATTTGAAAAAATAGTCAATGAAGGCATCACCGGCGTAACGGCCACAACCGAACTGGCGAAGCCTGCGAGTGCGATCAAGCTGAACACGACCAATCTGATCTTCGAAGAAGGCGTTGCTCTGCAACTGCCGGTGAAGGTCAAGCTCGGCAACGTGTTCCTCGGCAACGAATGCTACGTAGGCTCGGAAGCGAGCTCGATCATCCTGAACCTCACGACCGGAACGACCAAACCGCTTGAACCCAACAAACCGATCAAAGGGGCGGCGGGCAGTCTGGAAATCCTCGAAGAAGGCAACCTGGTGCGTCTCACCGGAGGCTCGCTGGTGGACAACGCCTGGGCCTCGCCCGCGGCGCACGGCTGCGGCGGCAAACTGTTCGAAGGTGTCGTCGACGAAGCCGTCAACAAAGAGCTCGGCCTGCCCTCAGCGGCCGGGCACAACACCGCGATCCTGAACGGCAAGCTCGAAGAGGCTGAGGCCGCGGCTGTCAAAGCGAGCGAATAGCGGCCAAATGGCTCGGTAGCAAGCAGTTGTGGCAGCGGTAAGGAAGTAGCTGCCAGGGCCCGTCGCGAAACGCGGCGGGCCCGACTGCTGTCCGGGGTAGGGCGTTGCCGTCTACCCTCGCGCCCGCAGCGTGGGGAACGGCACCACCTCGCGCACCGACTCGACGCCGGTCAGCACCATCAGCAGACGGTCTACGCCGAGCCCGCCCCCCGCGGTCGGCGCCATCCCGTATTCGAGCGCCCGCACATACTCTTCGTCGTTGGGCTGCGGCTGGTCGCCGTCGTCTTCCCCGGAGCTCTGCTGGCGTTGGATCACGAAGCGGTCGAGTTGGTCGACCGGATCGTTGAGCTCGGTGTCGCCACTGAGGATCTCCATCCCGCGGATCACCGAGTCGAAGTGCTCCGATAGTCGTGGATCTTCCGAATGGCGCTTGCAGATCGGAAAGAGGTCAACGGGAAAGTCGAACACGTGCGTCGGCTGGTGCAGCGTCGGCTCGACGTGCTTGACGTAGATCGCATCTACCAGCTTCGCCCACGTGATCTCAGGGTCTCCCGCCACCGCGGCCTCGCCCGCAGCCTCGATCAGCTGCTCGCGCGAGGCCTCCAGGTAGTCGATCCCGATGGCGTCGGCGATCGCCTCGCGTAGTGTGATCCGTCGCCATGGTGTGGCGAGGTCCACCACACGTCCGTCGTACTGCTCCACCTTCGTTGTGCCCAGCGTGCTCAGCGCGACGCTCTCAGCCATATCTTCGGTGAACTTCGCGACGTCCCAGTAATCGGCGTAGCTCATCATCCACTCGAGGATCGTGAACTCGGGGGAGTGGCGGTGGGAGATGCCCTCGTTGCGGAAAGCACGACCGAGGTCGTAGATGTTCTCGAGGCCCCCCACGATGCAGCGGTTGAGGTACAGCTCCACCGAGATCCGCAGGTAGACATCGACATCGAGGGCGTTGTGGTGTGTGACGAACGGTCGCGACGCGGCCCCGCCGGCGAGCGTCTGCAGCATCGGCGTCTCCACTTGCGTGAAACCGCGTTCGCGCAGGAAGTCGTGAATCGCCTCGATCATCTTGGTGCGCCTGAAGAACATCGTGCGCGTCTGCTCGTTGGCGAGCAGGTCCAGTTCGCGGTAGCGGTAGCGCGTGCCCTGGTCCTCCATCCCGTGGTAGCGGTCGGGTGGCGGACGCAGCGCCTTGGCGAGCAGCGTGCAGGCGTTGACGGCGAGTGCGAGCTGGCCGCGCTGGGTGATGTAGACGGCACCCTCGACAGTGACGATGTCGCCGATGTCCAGCCCCACCATCTGCTCATATGCCTCCTCGCCCATCTCTTCGCGGCGTGCCACCACCTGCATCGAGCCGGACTGGTCGCGCACGTCGAAGAACGTGTATTTGGCGTGACCACGTCGCGCGATCAAGCGTCCGGCGATGCGGTAGGCCAGGCCCTCATGCGCGCCTACATCCAACGTGGCGGGGTCGTGCGCGGCCTGGATGTCAGCGACCCAGGTGCGGGGCACGCGGGTGGAGATGTGCGGGTAAGGCTCGACGCCCTCGCCACGCAGGCGCTCCATCTTCGCGCGGCGTTCGTCCGCGCTGCCCGGCTCGCCGCCATCACTGCCGGCGGTTTGGCTGGCCCTGGCCGTCGCGCTGCCGTCGCGCTCGGCCGGTGCACCCGCCGATCCGGCGGCTCCCACACCCCCCCCCGTCTGCTCGACCGGCTCCTCGAGCTCCTCCGATGGGCTCACGCCGCGGGCACCAGGTTGTGGGCGGGGTCGCGTACGTCCAGCACCGGCACGCCGGGGATCGCCTCCTCCAGCATGGCGCGCAGGCGGGGTGAGTCGAAGCGGTGCGACTGGGGCGCCACTGGGTTGACGGTGATTGCGCGCAGGTCGATCGTGGCGAGCGCAACGATCGAGACGCCCTGGCGGCGGTACCACTCAACGCCATGGTCGGTGAGGAACACCTTGGTGGCGTCGGCAACGACGAGCTCGAGCGGTGCGAGCTGATCCGCCGGGATTGAACCGCGGGCGCTCAACAGCTCGGCGAGAAACGGCTCGCACAACGCACCACGCACCAACAGGTGACTCGCGGCGGGACGCGCGCGCAGCAGCTGAGCGATGTCGGCGGCAGTGCTGGTGAGCACGAAGCGGGGGTGCAGCGTCAGTGGCTCCTCGTCTGCTGCGCCCACGAGCATGCTGGCGGCGTTTGTCGCGGCAAGCTCACGCACGTGGGCTTCCTCCAGCTTGGGCAGACGCACGAGCTCGACGGCGTCGTGCGTACGCGCTACCACTTGCTCGATCTCCTCGTGCAGGGCCGCGCCGGTGGACATCACCAGGCCGTCCGACACGGCCGGTGAGGATGCCGCGCGGCGGTCGATTGCGCCGTCGATCAGCACCTGCTCGGCCCCATCGGCAAGCATCGCGTCGCACACCTCGCGCACGTCGGCGGCGGCGCTGGGCCCCGCCACCTCAATCGTGCCCTGCGTCAGCAGGCGAGCGATCAGCACGCGCCCGAGTGGAGTACGCACGCCGGTCTCGCGGACGACCTCGTGGGGAATTGCGCCGGCGCGCAAAAGGGCATCGGTTGTGGCGACAAGACTGCCGGCGCACAGCTCCACGCGAGGCTTCTCAATGCGGATGTCGATTACGTCACGCTCCTCCCCGTCGCGCCCGACGGAGGTGACGCCCACGCCACGGCCAAGCCGCTGCAGCTCGCGCAGCAGTGCGGCAAGCGTTTCGGTCTTGCCGGTGTTCTTCGCCAGGCCGACGAGGGCGAGGCGCCGCGCCGGAGCGGTGAGCTCGGAGAGCTGTTGCATGGGCTTCAGCCTAGCCTGCCGGCCTCGCGGCGATGTTCCGCGAAGGTTGTGCGCCCGGCGGGCGGCACGTCGCGCTGATCCTCCTCGGGTTCGCCTCCGCCGAGGCGCGCGGCGAGCTCGCGTACGAGGAAGGTGGCGAGATGGTGGGGGTAGGTGCCTTTGGAGAAGCCGGCGTCGTAGCCGAGCTCCTTGGCAAGCTCGTTGGAGACCCGGGGGCCCCCGCAGGCGAGGATTGTCTCCCGGCGGCGGCCCTCCGCCTCGACGATCTCCACCAACTCGGTCAGATTGTGGATGTGCAGGTTCTGTTGGGTAACCGTCTGCGAGACGAGGATTGCGTCGGCGTCGAGCTCGATCGCCTTCGCGACCAACGCCCCGTTGGCCACCTGGCTGCCGAGGTTGTGGGCCTCGAAGGCGCTATACCCCTCCAGGCCCTTGTGGCCATGGAAGCCCTTGAGGTTGAGCATCGCGTCGATCCCGACGCTGTGAGTGTCGGTGCCGGTGGAGGCGCCTACGACGACGATCGGCCGGCGGACGTGCTCTTGGGCGTAACTCTCCACCTCGTCCTCGGTCATGTACTGCACGATGTCGATCCCCTCTTCGCTGAGCGAGGCGTAGTCGACGGAGTGCACCGTGTGCCCGTACATCACGAAGTAGGTATGGCCATCGGTGAGACGCTGGTGATGAACCACCTCGGGGTGCTGGAAGCCCATCTTGCCGGCCAGCTCCAGCGCCGCCTTGCGTGCCGCCACGCCGTCGGGTACGGGCAGCGTGAAGCTCAGCTGCACGATCCCATCGCCGTGGTGGTCGGCGTAGGGCTTGACCTCGCTTTCGCGAGCGGCGTCGATTGCCAGGCCGGCCTCCTGGTCATCGGCACGCCGCGGCTCCGGAGGCGTCCCGCTAGACAACGCTGAGCGTCTCCTGCATCAGCTCGGTGACCGGGTTGAAGTAGCCCTCGTCGGTGGCGACGATTCCCTCCATCCCACGGCCCTCTTCGAGGCGGCGGCTGACGTCTCCGAAGACGCCTCCCTCAATTGCCTTGAACAGCCCGATCTCAGCAATCCGCTCGAGCATCAGGTGCGCATCGCGTAGTACCTGCTGGGCGCGCGTCTGGACGATGCCGCCGCGCTTGAACTCAATCTCCTCGCCGAGGTCGCGCGCCGCGTTGAACACATAGTTGACGTTCTGCAATCCCAGCACGCGATCGTGGATGTGGGGCGTAAAAATCCCCTCCGTGGGTACACCGATCGTCTGGATGCCCTGGCCGGTGGCGACCGTCACGAGATTGAACAGCGTGTCGCAGGCGTGCGTGCGGAACAGATTGCCGTCCATGTGCCTGGTTGGGGGCATGTACTTGACGGGGCAGTCGGGGAACAGCTCGCGCGTGAGCTGCGCCTGAGCCCACTCGTACAGCAGGCCGTTGGTGACGGGGGTGTCGATCTCGAAGGCGTCACCGAGCGCGATCTGCTCATCGGGCACGCCCGAGGCGCGGGCGAGCTGGTGGTTGATGAACTGCGAGGCGGTCACCGAGGGCGCCGCCTCCAACGCGTCGGCGGTGCGCAGGTAGTTGTCCTCGCCGGTGTTGATCACCACCCCGAAGTAGCCGTTGATCGTGCGCGATACGCGCTGGTCGAGCAGGCCCCGTAAGGGGTTGATATCCCGGTAGAGGATCCCATAAAGGGCGTCGTTCACCATGTTGTCGAAGCCCTCGATCGCGCCCATCACGGCGATCTCCGACATGCACAGCCCGGAACAGAAGCTCGACAGGCGCACATAACGGCCGTGCTGCTCCGACCACTCGTCGAGCGCGGCGCGCATGATCGCGAAGTTGGCCTGTGTGGCGAAGGTGCCACCGTAGCCCTCGGTGGTGGGGCCGTAGGGGACGTAATCGAGCAGGCTCTGGGCGGTGGAGCGGATCACGGCGACGATGTCCCCGCCCGCCTCGGCGACGGCGAGACCGTGGACGACGTCCTCATACACGTTGCCGGTGGCGGTCAGCACGTAGCGCAGCGGCGCGGAGCTCTCGCCCAGACGCTCGCGCAGGGATCGGCGCTCCTCCATGCGCGCGCCGATCCGCTCGAGGCTCTGCCCCAGCTCGGCGCGGGCGCGCTCGCGGATCGCGCTCTCCGGCGCCCGCGGCAGCGCACAGAGATCGAGCGTGCCCTCCTCGACGGCTTCGGCGATTTGCTGGGCGCTCGCCTGGGCGGGCGGGCTCGCAACACCCTCGGCGTGGATCATCCCGTTGGCGATCCAGTGGGCCACCCCTTTGCCGAGGCCGCCGCGGCTGCGCACGTGGTCTACCAGCACGTTGGGCAGCGGCGCGCCGAGCTCGTTGGCGCCGTCGACGCCGAACAGTCGCGCGACGGTGCGCTCCACCGAGACCGTGGTCATGCCCGCGATTTGCTCGCCGACATCGGCTGCGATCCGCGCGGCGGCTTGTCGGCAGGACTCCACGAGCCCCTGGTCGAGGTCGAGCTTGGAGGTCGCCATGGGTCCAGGTTACTGGAAAGAACACGCGATTTCGGGTCTGCAAAAGCGGTTCTGCCGGGCGTGTACTAGCCTCGCTGAGAAGGCCATCGATCAAGTGTCTCTCTCAACCACTTCCCCTTTCACCCCCAGGGTGCGCGAATGGTTCGCGGCGGCCTTTGCAGAGCCCACCCCGGCGCAGGTGGGAGCGTGGCCGGCGATCGCAAGTGGCGAGCACGTGCTGCTCTCCGCGCCGACGGGGTCGGGTAAGACGTTGGCAGCGTTCCTGTGGGCGCTTGATCGGCTGGCGGCGGACGCCTCGATCGGTGCGAGCGCCGGGCAAGCACCAATCACAGCCCCCCCTCCTCTCCCTCATTCCAACCGTATGCGGCGCACACGCGTCGTGTACATCTCGCCGCTGAAGGCGCTCTCCTACGACATCGAGCGAAACCTGCGAGCGCCGTTGAAAGGGATTGGCGCCGACGTAAGCGTGGCGATCCGCACCGGCGACACCCCGCAGCGCGAGCGTCAGCGGATGCTGAAAGAGCCGCCCGACATTTTGATCACCACCCCGGAGTCGCTGTATCTGATGCTGACCTCGCGCGCGCGGGAGACTCTAAGGAGCGCGGAGTGGGTGATCGTGGACGAGGTCCATGCGGTGGCGGCCACCAAGCGGGGCGCGCACCTGGCGCTCACGCTCGAGCGCCTGGACGCGCTCGTCCGCGAGGCCGACCATCCCGAGCCGCAGCGAATCGGACTCTCGGCGACGCAGACGCCGCTGGAGGAGGTGGCGCGCTTCCTTGTCGGTCCACGGCGCAAGTGCCGGATCGTCGATGCCAGCGCGCCGAAGCCGCTGGACGTGAAGGTGCACGTACCGGTGGAGTCGATGGTTGACCTCAATGGCAAAGTGCACGGCGACTCCGATCAGCCACTGCATGGGTCGATCTGGCCAGCGATCTACCCGGAGCTGCTGCGCCTGATCCGCGCGCACCGCTCGACGATCGTGTTCGTCAACAACCGCCGCTCGGCCGAGCGGCTGGCGCTGCGGTTGAACGAGCTGGCGGCGGCGGAGGACGAGGCGGCGAGCGATGGGGTCGCGAGCGACCAGGAAGGCCCCCGAGGGGTCGGAGAGGGATCTCAGTTGGTCTCGCCACGCGAGATCGCTCGCGCCCACCACGGATCGCTCGCCAGGGAGGAGCGCCTGGTGGTGGAGGAGTTGCTGAAGGCGGGCGAGATCCCCTGCATCGTGGCGACCTCCAGCCTCGAGTTGGGGATCGACATGGGCGCGGTCGATCTCGTGCTGCAAGTCGAGTCGCCGAAGTCGGTGGCCGCTGGCTTGCAGCGGATCGGGCGCGCCGGGCACGGTGTCGGCGAGGTTTCGCGCGGGCGAATCTTCCCGAAGTTCCGTGCCGACCTGCTGGAGTGCGCGGTGCTGGTGCGGCGGATGCGCGAAGGGGCGATCGAGCCGACGGTGGTGCCCCGCAACCCGCTGGACGTGCTGGCGCAACAGATCGTCGCGATGGCGGCCGCCGAGGAGGAGCTAGCGGTAGAGGAGTTGTATGCGCGCGTCACGCGCACTCACTCCTACGCGGAGCTACCGCGCCGCCAGCTGGAGGGCGTGCTGGACATGCTGGATGGTCGCTATCCCTCCGCCGAGTTTGGTGAGCTGCGCCCACGGATTGTGTGGGACCGCCTCGCAGGCACGATTCGCCCGCGGCGTGGAGCACGCGCGCTGGCAGTTGCCAACGCCGGCACGATTCCCGACCGCGGTCTCTACCTTGTGACATTGCCGGACGGCCGTCGTGTGGGTGAGCTCGACGAGGAGATGGTGTACGAGGCACGACCCGGTCAGGTCTTCCTGCTTGGTGCCTCCGCTTGGCGGATTGAGGAGATCGGCCGCGACCGTGTGATTGTCACACCGGCGCCGGGCGCCCCGGGGACGGTGCCGTTCTGGAAGGGCGACGGCGTCGGGCGCCCCAAAGAGTTGGGGGCGGCAATCGGCGCGTTTGCCCGCTGGGCGGTGGAGCAGCCGGCGGAGGTGTTGGAGCGCGAGTACGACCTCGACCCGCGCGCGGCGCGCAATTTGGTGGAGTACTTGCGCGAACAGCAGGCCGCCACCCGCGTGCTGCCGAGCGACCGCACGGTCGTTGTGGAGCGCTTCCGCGACGAGATCGGCGATTGGCGGCTGTGCGTGCTCTCCCCCTATGGCGGGCGCATCCACGCCGCGTGGGGCCTGGCGCTCTCGGCGCGGATCCGCGAGCGACTGGGGCTGGAGGCAGATGCGATCTGGTCGGATGACGGGATCGTCGTGCACTTGCCAGACACCGACGAGCTGAGCGGCGCCGAGGCAGTCGAGCTGGCGATGATCGAGCCCGACGAGCTGGAGGACTTGGTGGTGGCCGAGCTCTCAGGCTCGGCCCTGTTCGGGGCGCGCTTCCGCGAGGCTGCCAGCCGGGCGCTGCTGATCCCGCGGGCCTACCCCGGTAAGCGCACGCCGCTGTGGCAGCAGCGGTTGAAGGCCCAGACGCTACTGGAGGTGGCGCGCCGCTACGGCGACTTCCCGATCGTGCTGGAGGCCTATCGGGAGTGTCTGCGCGACGTGCTCGACCTGCCGGGCCTCGCCGAGTTGTTGAGCGGACTGCACCGGCGGGAGCTGAGCGTGGTGGAGGTGGAGACCGCCACCGCTTCGCCGTTCGCTTCCTCGTTGTTGTTCGACTATGTGGCGACCTATATGTACGAGGGCGACGCCCCCAACGCCGAGCGCCGCGCGGCGGCACTGTCGCTGGACAGGGACCTGCTGCGGGAGCTACTTGGGCAGGAGGAGTTGCGCGAGCTGATCGATCGCGGTGCGCTCGAGCGGCTGGAGGCGCAGCTGCAGCGACGCGACGAGCTACTGCTGGTGGCCAACCGCGATGAGCTGCATGACACGCTGCGCCTGCTCGGCGACCTCAGCGCCGCAGAGGTCGCCGAGCGCGTGCTTGACGGGATCGACCCGGAGACGCTGCTGGCGACGCTAGGGCAGGAGCGGCGGGCAGTGCGAGTGCGGATCGGTGGTGAGGAGCGCTATATCGACGCCGCCGACGCCGGGCTCTACCGCGACGCGCTCGGCGCGGTCCCGCCAGGCGGCTTGCCCGAGGCCTTTGTGGCGGACGTGCCCGACGCGCTGGAGCGGCTGCTGCGCCGCTACGCGGCGACGCGCGGGCCCTTTGCAACCGAGCGCCCCCGTGTCCGCTACGGTCTCGGCGCCGCGGTGATCGAGTCGGCCTTATCGGGGCTCGAGCGCGCCGGTGCGTTGGTGCGCGGGGAGTTGCTGCCCGATGGCGTCAGCGGACGCCCGGAGTGGTGCGACGTGGAAGTGTTGCGCCGCCTGCGACGAGCCTCGCTGGCGGCGCTGCGTCGCGAGATCGAGCCGGCCGACCGGCGCGCGTTCGCGGCTTTCTTGCCGGCGTGGCAGGGGATCGACCGCCATGCTGCCGCTGGAGCGGGCGTGGAGCGTTTGCGCGAGGCGCTTGTGCCGCTGCAAGGCTTGGCGCTGACGCCCCACACCTGGGAGCGGGAGGTGTTGCCGCGCCGCGTGGGGGCCTATTCGACGACGTGGATGGATGAGTTGTGCGCGAGCGGCGAGCTGGTGTGGGTGGGGGCGGGAGCGCTCGGACGCTCCGACGGCCGCGTGGCGCTGTACTTCCGTGAGGATGTCGGTTTGCTGGGCCCGCCGACGCGTCGCGGTGAGCAGCCGCCAGAGAGCAGCGCCCATGCGCGCGTGCGCGCACGTCTAAAGATAGGCCCTTGTTTCTTCACGGATTTGCTGACTGAGGTTGAGCTGCCTGCCCCGGAGCTGAGTGAGGCGCTGTGGGATCTTGTTTGGGCCGGGGAGATCACCAACGACGCGTTCGCTCCGCTGCGCTCGCCGCATCTCGCCAGTACTAGCCCCAGCGCCCGCCGCAGCCACCCCACGCGCGGCGTGCTCTCGGTCCCGCCGACTCTAGAGGGTGGGCACGCGACATCCCGCGCGGCGGGGGGTTCGTCGGCTGCGATGCCGCACCGCGGGGGACGCTTCGCCGGGCGAGCGGCTCTCGGTCGTAGCGGCCGGCGGGCCGCTCATCCACCCGGCCGCTGGTCGCTGACGGAGTCGTTGTTCGGTAGGGACAAGTCCTCCTCCTCCTCCTCCTCCTCTGAACGCTTGCGCGCGATCTCGGAACTGCTGCTGGAGCGCTATGGGATCCTCACACGGGAGTTGGTGCGCGCAGAGGGTGTGGCGGGAGGTTTTGCGGCGCTCTACCCCGAGCTGTGCCGTCTGGAGACCTTGGGCTCGGTGCGGCGCGGTTACTTCGTCGAGGGCTTGGGCGGGGCTCAGTTCGCGCTGCCGGGCGCAGTCGAGCGCTTGCGCGCGGACCGCAGGCCTACGCCGGGGGAGGGGTCGACACTGGTGCTGGCCGCCACCGATCCAGCACAGCCGTACGGCGCCGCGCTGCCGTGGCCACGTCCGCGGCACGCTCTCACAGGTAAGGAACAACTCCACATCACTGATTCCGCCGCCGTGCCAGAGCGCGCCGAGGGGACCCGCGCGCGGCCATCCCCGGCGCGCGCGCCGGGGGCAAGCGTGGTGCTGGTTGACACGCAGCCGGTGCTCTATCTGGAGCGTGGCGGCAGATCGCTGAGGGTGCTGGCGACTTCGGCCGAAACGGATCCGCTGGGCGAAACGGGGACCGATTCGGGGGACTCTCGTTCCGCTCGCGTCCCCGCATCGGCCAGCGCCGGAGGCGCGTGTCCCCCGGCTTCGGTCGCAGGCGAGTGTCACAAGGTTTCGGAGGAGTGCGTCGAGCGGGCGCTGGTGGCGCTCGCCGAGCACGCGCGCACCGGTCGGTTGGCGACTCGGATCGCGCTCGAGCGGGTGGACGGGGAGCCGGTGCTCGGCTCACGTTGGGAGGCCGTGCTAGAACTGGCCGGCTTCCGCATCGGCCCGCGCCGCGCGGAGCTCCGCGCGGGCTGACAGGCAGCCGATCAGGGCGCGGCGCGGGCCATCGCGCTATAACCACCGAAAGCATCTATTCGGACAGATTGGCAATCTGGCCAAATCCCAGCTTTCACAGTTAGATCGAAAATGTCGGATCGATCCCACGATTTTTAACTTGCAATCTTCGGGCAATCCTGTATGGTCGGAAGTGTGGGGATGAGTGGAACCGAGAGGGAGCTGAACGCGATGTACCGGCGGCTGCCGCACGGCCCCCACGGAATGGGGCGTGACGCGGTCGCCAGGCATCAGCGCGCACGTCTCTTTGGAGCAATGATCGAGGCGGTGCATCGCCAGGGCTACAAGGCGACGACGGTGGCACACGTGATCGCGCTGGCGGGCGTCTCGCGGCGAGCCTTCTACGAGCAGTTCGCCAACAAGGAGGACTGCTTTCTCGGCACCTACGACATCGCGGTGGCGCGCGCCAAGCGCCGGATGATGGACGGCTGGATGATGGAGCGCGGCTGGGCCAACCGCTTGCATAGAGCTTGCCAGGCGTTTGTGGAAGACGCATGCAGGAACGTCAAGTCCTCACGCTTGGTGCTGATCGAGGGGTTGGGCCTCGGGGCAAAGAGTCGCGAACGGATGATGCGCTCGGCGGTCGCCTTCGAGCGGGTGCTGGCCGACGGATTCAGAGCGGCGCCCGACGGCGTGCAACTCCCGCCGCTGGGGCCGAAGGCGATTGTCGGAGGCGGGCGCTACATGATGTTCGAGCGTTTGCGCACCGACCGTGCGGCGGAGTTGCCGACGCTGACCGACGAACTACTCGACTGGATCAGTGCCTACCGTTCGCCGGCCGCGCGGATCGGGGTATCGCGCACGCCGCCGCCACACAGGCCGGCCGAGCCGGCTCGCTTCCTCGAATGCGAGGAGAAACGCGCTCGTGTGCTCGGTGCGGTAGTGCACCTCACGCTGGACGAGGGCTACCGCGAGCTCACAGATCCACAGATAGCTCAGTTCGCGGGGATGTCAACCGAATCGTTCCACAAATACTTTCCCAGCAAGCGCGAGTGTTTCCTAGCGGCGCTGGAGGAGTTCCTGGACGAAACGATCGAAGTGGTCGCCGTGGCGGCGGCTCGCGGGAGCAACTGGCAGGAGGCGGCATATCTGGGCGTGAGGGCCGGCATCGACCATTTCGTCGTGCATCCAGGGCTCACGCGGATGGCGTTCGAGGATCTTTTCGAGGTGGGACCGGCGGTGACCGACAGCATCGGCTCCTCGCTGGGCAAGCTCGCCGGTTTGCTGCAGGAGAGCTCGCCCGAACCACGCCGCGCGCCGATGCTCGCGCACGAAGCTGTCGTTGGTGCCATGTGGGCGATCATCGGCAACTACGCGATGCGCAAGCGCGTGCGATACCTCCCTTCGCTCACCGACCACCTTGCGTTCCTGGTGCTCGCTCCTTATGTCGGCCCCAAGGCCGCCGGCCAGACGATCGAGGCCACCCGCAGAAGTCTCGCCCGCGACGAGCGCGGCTGAGCAGGTCTTTCAAAAAGATCCGCACGCCCGGATACGTTCCGGACGCACCGCCTATTTTGAAACACTTTCCGGGCGTATCTCTATCCTGGGGCCGGTGATGGCCTTCCCGGCTCAAGGGTCCACGTGTCGCGAACCCTGAGCACCGCGCCGCGCAGGGTTGGCCACAAGGGCGCCGCGCACTTGGCTCCGGGCAACACCTTTGCCAGCTTCGAGGCGGCGGTGAGCGCCGGCGTGGAAATGATTGAGTTCGACGTTCTCAGTGAGCACGTGGATGGCAGCGGACGACTACTGTTGGCCCACGACTACGAGGCGCTGCACGCCGCCCCGCCACTCACGCTGCGCGAGGGCCTCGAGCACCTCGCCAGCGAGCGCTACGCGGGCATCGAGCTCGACGTCGACGTGAAGCTGCCGGGCTACGGCGAGCGGGTCGTGAAAGAGTTGCGTGAGGTTGGCTTGATCGAGCGCTCGCTGGTCAGCAGCACCTACCCGCAGGAGCTCGACGCGATGCGCGCGATCGAGCCGTCGTTGCGGGTTGGGTGGTCGGTGCCGCGCGCGCGCCGCGACTATACCGAAGATAGGTTGATGGCGATTCCGGTGCTGGCGCTGCTCGCTGCCTATCGCGCATGGCTACCCGGCCGTGCCCGGGCGGCGTTGCGGGCGGGGCGCTTCGACGCGATCATGGCGCACTGGCGGATGGTTACTCCTGCCCTGGTAAAAGCGGTGGCGTCCGCGGGCGGGGAACTTTATGTGTGGACGGTGGACGATGCCGCGCTGATGAGTCGTCTAACGACGTTGGGTGTCGATGGGATCATCACCAACGACCCGCGCCTGTTCCGCGACTGAAGCATGCAGGTCGCGGAACTCAACAGGTAGGCAGGGCAGGGGAGGCCCGCCCCTGAGCCCCCTTGGTAGGTCTACTGAAGCACGCAGGTCGCGGAACTAAACCCCTTTGGTTCGGCTCCCACCAGACTCGCGTGTCGGGCAGTGGTGGGAAGGCTTGCGAGGTGCACGACCTTGCCGCCCCGGCGCCACTGGAATTCCACCTGTCCGCGCAGGGTGTAAGAGGCGGCGATCGGTTCAAATTCAAAGGTGTGTCCCGCCTGACGGGTGAGGGCGGCAGAGCCGATCGATACGAAGCCCGAGTCGGCGCTCTTGCCAAAGTCGGCCCACTGCTTGGTGGTGGCGTCCAGGGACTGCACCACGAAGCGCATGTACATCGCGTCATGCGAATGCCCGTCGCTAGGCATCGAGCCACGGATGCCGATTGTGTCGTGGTGGTGGGGCGCCTTGCAGATATCCACGGTAGCCCACAATTCGGGGGACTTCAGCAGCGGCGTGAAGGATGGCCGGGCGAGGGCGTTCCCCGCTGCGACTAGCGCGAAGGTGGCCCCCAGTGCCGCTGCAAGCCTCCTCGATAAGACCATCTTCTGAAGATAGCGCCGGCCGGCGCGCCAGGGGCCACAGGGGGTGTGCTATCCACTCTGGCAATGCGAGCGCCGAGTTCAGCGGAGGTCGTGGAGCTGCTTGCGCGAGTGCCCGTGTTCTCCACGCTCGAGGCCGCCGATTTCGAGCGCATCGCCCAGCTTGCCGTACCACGCCGCTTCGATACCGGCCAGGTGGTGTTCCGCGAGGGGGATCAAAGCGACACGTGCTACGTCGTGTATGCCGGCCGCGTGCGGGCGGTGCACGAGCACGGCGATGGCCGCACAATCACGCTCGCGACGTTCGGCCCGGGCGACATTTTCGGGGAGCTCGCGCTGTTCGAGGACGAGCGGCGGTCGGCCACGGTGGAGGTGCTCGAGCCGACGAGTGCACTGGCGGTGCTAGGCCCGGACATGCGCCGCTTGATGGCCGAACACCCCCAGATCGCGATGCGTCTGCTGATCGCGCTCGCCCGGCGCCTGCGCGAGACCAACGAGCGCCTGGCGCGCCGCTCCTTCCAGACGGTCCAAAGCCGTGTGGCTTCGGCGCTCAGCGATCTGGTCGCGCAGGCCAGTCTGGTCGCCAGTCCGGTTGCGTCGGCCCGTCCCGGTATCTCGCAAGCGGAGCCAGGGCTCATTCGAGACATCCCAATCCTTGCCACCCAGGCCGACCTGGCCAAGCTGGCGGGCAGCTCGCGGGAGTCGGCCAGTCGCTTCCTGGCGGTGCTGGAGCGGGCAGGGGTGATCTCTCAGGGCCGTGGCCGACTGGTTGTGCACGATCCCGACGCGCTGCGCTCCTATGTCTTCTGAGGAGCGTTCGGCAGGGGGGGCGGTGGTGCACGACGGGCAGTTGCTGGTGATTGTTCCCTGCCGCCGTTCTGCCGACGGTGCGCGCGTGCTGGGCCTGCCCAAGGGCCACATCGACCCAGGTGAGACACCACTGCAGGCGGCAATCCGCGAGGTACGCGAGGAGACGGGGGTGTCTGCCGAGCTCGTAGAGGAGCTCGGCGAGGTGCGTTACTGGTATCGACGTGACGGCCGCGCGGTGCCGAAGTCGGTGGTGTTCTTTCTGCTGCGCTACCAGGCCGGCGACACGGCCGACCACGATGACGAGGTCGAGGAGGCGCGCTGGATGCCGCTGGCGCAGGCGTGCGCCGAGCTGACCTATCCGGGCGAACGCGAGATGGCGGTGCGCGCGCTGGCTGCGCTGGATCTCAAGCAGGCGGAGTAGCCGGCAGACCCGGCCCTTCGGGTTGAGCGGCTCTTCGGCAAGCCGAGGTGGGTGGGATTCCTTGTCATCAGATAGCCTGCTCTGTCGTGCAGGTGCTCAACTTCTACTCCGCGTCTTGGCTTGGGGGAGGACGGGCCCTCCCCCAAGGCCCCCTCCCAACATCTAAGACCCTCTCTCATAGGTCCTCCACATGCAGGTATTGAACTTCTATTCCACGATCTTCGCCGACGAGCTCAAGCGTGGGCGCAAGACGGCCACGATCCGCCTCGGCGACAAGTCGGGCAAGTACCGCAAGAACCAACTGGTACTGGTGACTATCGGCTACCAATACTCGCCGCGGGAAAGGATTTTCGACGCGGTGATCGACCAGGTCGAGGTGATGAAGCTCGCTGAGCTGTCCCCGCGCGACATCAAGCACGACAACCCCGAGTTTCGTCGTCACGAGGAACTGATCAAGTTCCTCGAGCAGATCTACGGCCGCCCGGTCTCGACGGAAGACATCGTGACGGTGGTGCGCTTCTCGCAGATCCTCGAGAACCCGAGTGGCATGACCGAGGCGATGAAGGGCTTCGGCGGCGCTCAGAACTGAGCGGGGACTAGCGGCAGCCCGCGTCGCCCAGCTCGGTCCCAGGGACGCCCCGGACGTACCGCCTATTTCGCAAGATCTTCTAATAGTGCTTTGTTAGTTTCTTTGTAGGATTCGTTGCTGGTTCGGCGAACTCTTCTTGCGTCTGGTTCTTGGCGTGGGGAGGCTCGTGGTGACGATGATGGAGATGGTGGTGGATGGGCCTGTGGTGGTGCGGGAGCGTTTGGAGGTGTTCGCCGAGGGGGTGTTTGAGGAGGCGGTGAGCCGGCCTGTGCAGCTGGTCAACGGCCGGTTGTATCTGCGGGGGCTGGTTGAGGAGGGTCCGCGTAAGTCGCTTGAGCCGATGGTCGCGCGGCTGGGTGGTGGGGCTGACTATGAGAGCTTGCAGCAGTTCTTGGCGGTGAGTACGTGGGATCCAGGGTTGGTCGTCAAGGCCACGGCTGAGCGCGTGGCGCCACAGATCGGTGTGCAGGCGTGGGTTCTCGACGAAACTGGTTTTCCGAAGGACGGCAAGCGTTCGCCTGGGGTCAAGCGTCAGTACTCGGGGACGCTCGGCAAGATCGGTAACTGCCAGATCGGTGTCTCGGTGCACGCCGTGGGCAGCAAGGGCACGGTCCCGTTGGGGTGGGCGCTGTATCTGCCCGAGGAGTGGTGCGAGGACGCCGAGCGCAGAGCGAGAGCGAGGATCCCCGAGGAGATCGAGTTCAAGAAGAAGCCACAGCTCGGGAAGGACCTGATCGAGCGCGCCGGCGGGTGGGATATCGGCAGGGCGCCGATCTTGGGGGATGAGGCGTATGGCGAGAACACCAGGCTGCGTCGGGATCTGGATGATGCTGGTTTCCAGTACGTGTTCTCGATCGACAAGATCGCGAGCGTATTCGCGCCGGACACCGTGTTCTCGCTACCCGAGCGCGCCGGGGAGACCGGCAGGCGGCGCACGCGGCTGCGCCCCGACCGCAAGCCCGAGCCCGCCCGTAAGCTCATCGCCCGACTCGCCCCTGAGAACATGCAGACCGTCACCTTCAGGGACGGCCCCGACGGGACGCCGGTTACCTCACAGTTCGCGTTCCTACGTGTCCGCGCACTGGCGCGCTGGCAAAACGGGGCTGAGCAAGAGCCCTGCGAGGAGTGGCTGATCTGCGAGTGGCCCGAAGGCCACAAGGAGCCACTGGACTACTGGATCAGCAACATGCCACCCTCCACCTCGCCCGAACATCTGGCGCGCCTGGCACGGATGCGCTGGAAGATCGAGCTCGACTACAAACAGCTCAAGGGCGAACTCGGCCTCGATCACTACGAGGGCCGCTCCTGGCTCGGCTGGTACCACCACACCGCGCTCGTGACGGCTGCACACGGCTTCCTCACCCTGGAGCAGCAGAACCCAAATCGCCCGCGGCCGGCCTGACCCTCCCTCAGGCAGTCCTCCTGTTCCAGCCCCTCTTCAAATGCTGGACCGGCCGCTACGCCACCTGTCACCAAACGATCAACCACGCCGACATACCCCTCCACAGAGCACCACAACACGAGTAGCGACCTAACAAAGCACTTCTAAGACCCTTGCAGCGCCGCGGGCGGTCGCTTGGCACTCAGGGCAGGAAAGTGCCGATTTTGCCTTGAATTGCGCTGGCTGTCGTATATAGTGGCTGGTCGTTGGCACTCAAGCAAGAAGAGTGCCAAAACGAGGGGCCGGCCGCTCTAGTTGGGGGCCCCGCGATCGAACTCTCTAGATAGTGGAGGTCTCACCAATATGAAGCTCAAGCCCCTGGGCGATCGCCTGATCGTGCGGGCGATCGAGGAGGAGGAAACCACTGCCAGTGGCATCGTCCTTCCCGACACAGCCAAGGAGAAGCCGCAGAAGGGCAAGGTCCTCGCCGTTGGCGACGGCCGGATCGACGATGACGGCAAGCGCATCCCGCTCGACGTGAAGAAGGATGACGAGGTCCTTTACAGCAAGTACGGCGGGACCGAGATCAAGATCGATGGGGAGGACCTGCTCGTGCTGCGCGAGTCCGATGTCCTCGCCAAGGTCGCCTAGAGGGTGTCGCAGCCGGCCGTAGGCCGGCGAGACGGGCCCCTCTTAATCGGACAAGGAGAACCTGAGAGATGGCACATAAGGAGATCAAGTACGACGCCGAGGCGCGCAAGTCGCTGGAGGCAGGCGTGGACGCCGTGGCCAATGCGGTCAAGGTCACGCTCGGCCCGAAGGGCCGCTACGTGGTGCTGGACAAGAAGTTCGGCGCCCCCACCATCACCAATGACGGGGTGACAATCGCCCGCGAGATCGAGGTCGAGGAACGTCTTCGAGAACCAGGGCGCTCAGCTGGTGCGCGAGGTGGCGACCGCCACCAACGACGTAGCCGGCGATGGCACCACCACAGCCACCGTGCTGGCCCAGGCGATTGTGCGCCAGGGGCTCAAGAACGTTGCGGCGGGAGCCAACCCGCTGGCGCTCAAGCGCGGCATCGAGCGCGCCGTCGACCAGGTGGTGGCGAGCATCAAATCGCAGGCCAAGGAGGTCTCCGGCAAGGAGCAGATCGCCCGCGTGGCGACGATCTCGGCCGGCGACGAGGAGATCGGCGACGTGATCGCCGATGCGATCGAGAAGGTTGGCAAGGATGGCGTGGTGAACGTCGAGGAGGGCCAGACGTTCGGCATGGACCTCGAGTTCACCGAGGGCATGCAGTTCGACAAGGGTTACATCTCTCCCTACATGGTCACCGACCAGGACCGTATGGAGGCGACCCTGGAGGACCCCTACATCCTAATCGCCAACCAGAAGATCGGCTCGGTGCGCGACGTGCTGCCGGTGCTCGAGGCTGTGATCCAGAGCGGCAAGCCGCTGCTGATCATCGCCGAGGACGTCGAGGGCGAGTCGCTGGCGACGCTGGTGGTGAACAAGCTGCGGGGTACCTTCACCGGCGTGGCTGTGAAGGCGCCGGGCTTCGGCGATCGCCGCAAGCGGATGTTGGAGGACATCGCGATCCTCACCAACGCCGAGGTGATTACCGAGGAGATGGGGCTCAAGCTGGAGAACACCCAGCTCTCCCAGCTCGGGCGCGCGCGGCGTGTGGTGATCGCCAAGGACAACACCACGGTCGTCGATGGCGCCGGCGATGCGGCGGCGATCAAGGGGCGCATCAACCAGATCAAGAACGAGATCGAGAACACCGACTCGGACTTCGATCGCGAGAAGCTCCAGGAGCGCCTGGCGAAGCTCTCCGGCGGCGTGGCCGTCGTGAAGGTGGGCGCTGCCACGGAGACGGAGATGAAGGAGAAGAAGCATCGCGTCGAGGACGCGTTGCAGGCCACGCGGGCGGCGCTGGAGGAGGGCATTGTGCCCGGCGGCGGCGTCGCGTTGCTGCAGGCATCCTCGGCGGTCACGGTGAGCGAGAACGGCGCATCGGCCGATGGCTCAGACGATGAGCGCACGGGCGCGCGGATCGTGCTGCGCGCGCTCGAGGAGCCGCTGCGTCAGCTGGCCGAGAACGCGGGCCTCGAGGGCTCCGTCGTGGTCAACGACGTGCGCAAGGCCAAGAAAGGCCATGGCCTGAACGCCTCAACCAACGAGATCGTCGATCTCGTGGCGGCAGGGGTTATCGACCCCGCGATGGTCACCCGCTCGGCGCTGCAGAACGCGGCGTCGATCGCCAAGAACATCCTCACCACCGAGGCGATCGTCGCCGAGGTACCGGAGAAGGAAGGCGGCGGTGGCGGCGGTGGCGGCATGCCGGATATGAGCGGAATGATGTAGCAGTAAACTCGAGGGAGGGTGCAAGGTCACCCTCCCTCGGAGCGTGGTGAATGTGTGAGAGCGGTTGCATCTCCGACTCACCACCTGTTTTGAATGTTGTTAAAAGGCGAGGGCCCGGCATCGTGCCGGGCCCTCGCCGCGGTCTAGCCCTGGGGGGCGGTCCGCCGTCCTCGCCGGCGATGGATCAAAAACCCCCAACCCGCTTTGGGGCGTTCCTCAATCCACCACTTCGAGGAGGCGCCGGGACGGCGCCTTGCCGAGCAATCGTGACACACACGGCAACTCCACTGTGGGCATGTTTCTGACTGACAGAGCCTTGTAGAGGCCCCGCGTGCCTATTCACCGCTGGTAGGCCCATCAATCTATTCCACCGCTCCGATCGGCCGCGATGGCTCGCCAATGTACTTCGCGGTCGGGCGGATCAGCTTCGCTTCACGCTTCTGCTCGAGGATGTGCGCCGACCAGCCTGCCACCCGTGCGCAGGTGAACATTGGGGTGAACAGGTCCGGCGGTACTTCCGCGAGGTCGAGCACCACCGCCGACCAGAACTCCACGTTGGTGGCGAGCACGCGATCGGGCTTGCGCGCCTGTAGCTCTGCTAGGGCGGCCTGCTCGAGCGCCTCGGCCACCTCGTAGCGGGGCGAGCGCAGTTCCCGGCAGGTGCGGCGCAGGACCCGCGCGCGCGGGTCTTCAGCGCGGTAGATGCGATGGCCGAAGCCCATCAGCCGATCGCCGCGGTCGAGCGCCTCCTTCACCCAGCGCTCGGCATCGCCGGTGCGTTCAACTTCCTCGAGCATCTTCAGAACGCGCGAGGGTGCACCGCCGTGCAGTGGCCCGGAGAGCGCCCCCACTGCGGCCGACAACGCGGCCGCCACATCGGCGCCGGTGGAGGCGACGATGCGCGCGACGAAGGTGGAGGCGTTGACACCGTGCTCGGCGGCAGACACCCAGTAGGCGTCGATCGCCTTCACGTGATCGGGGTTGGCTTCTCCGCGCCAGCGGAGCAGGAAGCGCTCGGGGATCGACCGGGCCCGGTCGATCTCCTCCTGCGGCACCGGCGGCTGGCCGACTCCGCGCGCGGACTGGGCGACGAACGAGAGTGCCATCACCGAGGCGCGCGCGAGGTTCTCGCGGGCCTGCTCGTCGGAGATGTCGATCAGCTGGTTGAAGCCCCACTCCGGAGTGAGCATCGCCAGACCAGCCTGCACATCCACGCGGGGATCGCCTGAGCGCACCGTCAACGGGTGTGGTTCGGCTGGCGGCAGCCCCGGTTTGAAGCGGCCGTCCACGAGCAGCCCCCACACCTGCTCGTAGGGAACAGCTCCCACCAAATCCTCGATGTCGACGCCGCGATAGCGCAGCGCCCCTCCTGCTTTGTCGGGCTCTGCGATCTCTGTTGCGAAGGCGACGACGCCTTCCAGGCCCGCTTGGACCTCCGGTGCTGTCTGAACCGCGCTCATGGCACTCGCTTTCTGGGCTCGTTTTGATTGGGAGGCCCGCCCGCCCCCGGGGCCGGCTGCCGCGAGTTGCGCCGCGACCGACCGGTGGCCTTGTGGGCAGGCATATCGTCGCAGGAATGGACGCCGTTGCCGCCGCTCGCCAGGAGCGTTAGTCTGCTCCGGCGACGGGCACCCGTCCGTCTCGAGGAAGGAGGAGCTGGTGTCTGACGACGATCTGATGTTCCGCCCGGCGGGCGAGCTCGCCACAATGGTGCGCACTGGGGAGCTTTCCGCGCGTGAGCTGGTGCAGTGCTCGCTTGAACGCATCGAGGAGCTCAACCCGCGGTTGAACGCCTTTGTGCAGGTTGACGCCGAACGCGCGCTGGCGGCGGCCGAGGAGGTGCAGCCGGGCGACGAACGTCCCTTCGCGGGGGTGCCGATCGCGATCAAGAACAACCGTCCCGTCAGCGGTTTGCGTCTCACCTACGGCTGTTCGCTGATGAGCGACTTCACCGCCAGCTACGACCACAATGTCACCCGCCGTCTGAAGCGGGCCGGCTTCATCGTGGTGGGGTCCACCACGCTGCCCGAGTACGGCATCCTGCCGACTAGCGAGGCGCGCCTGTTCGGGCCCACCCGCAACCCTTGGGACCTGGAGCGCACCCCGGGCGGCTCCTCTGGCGGCTCCGCCGCCGCGGTTGCCGCGGGGATGGTGCCGGTGGCGCACGGCAACGACGGCGGCGGCTCAATCCGCATCCCTGCTGCGTGCTGCGGCCTGGTGGGGCTGAAGCCCCAGCGCGGGCGCATTTCGGCTGCTCCCGAATTGGGGGACTCGCTGCTGGGGACCGATGGGGTGCTGACGCGTAACGTCGCCGATACGGCGGCGATCCTCGATGTGCTCGCCGGCTATGAGGTCGGCGACGCCACCTGGGCCCCCCCGCCGGCGCAGTCTTTCGCGCAGGCTGCCACGATGACCGGAGGCCCGCCCGTCCCACTGCGGATTGCCGCCACCACGCTGCCTCCGGTTGCCGAGGCGACGGTGGACCCGCTGGCGGCGAGCGCCGTCAGCGAGGCTGCCGAGCTGCTGCGCGGGTTGGGCCACGAGGTGCAGGAGGTCGACCCTCCGTGGCAGCTCGAGGGCGTGCAGGAGCTGTTCGGAGCGGTGTTCTGCACTCACATCGGCCTCTCGATCGCCTTCTCCGGCATCGTCGCCGGCCGCGAGCCGACGGCTGAGGACATGGAACCGATGAGCTGGGCGATCTTCTGCCTGGCGCGCAAATTGAACGCGATCGAGGGCTTTGGGGGGACCGTTAGGCTGCAGGCCTTTACCCGCCAGCTGGTGGAGTTTCTGGAGCCCTACGACGCGCTGCTCACCCCTGCGCTGGCGGAGCGTCCGCTACCGCTCGGCACGCTTGACGCCGCGGCGCCCAATCCGCTAGAGACGTTCAGCCGCTCAGGCCTGTTCACGCCGTTTACGCCCGTGTTCAACGCCAGCGGCCAGCCCGGCATCTCGCTGCCGCTGTACCACGGCGATGACGGTTTGCCGCTTGCGGTGCAGCTCGTAGGTCGCCCTGCCCAAGAGGGGACGTTGCTGGGGCTGGCCACCCAGCTAGAAGCTGCGCGTCCGTGGGCGGGACGCCGGCCGGAGCTGGCCATCTCATAGAGACGGGTTTAGTACTGCACCCATCGCGCGCGGCCGCACGCCGAGACGCTCGGCATCGGCGCTTCCCCGGGCGCTGAGCATCGGAACCTCCAACAGCTCCGCCTCATCCCAGGTGGCCAAGGCGTGTGTGCCGGCGACCGCCTCGAGCAGGCGCAACCCGCGGGCCACGAGCGGGGTGGGCACGCGTACCAGCGGACGGCGACGGTGCAGCGAGCGCAACACCAGGCGCACGATCTGCTCGTGACTGAGAGTTTGTGGCCCCGCCAGCTCGTATGAGTCGCCACGCTCCGGTGCTCGCAGTGCGGCCATCACGCAATCGGCGGCGTCCTCGGCCCAGAGTGGCTGATAAAGGGCGCGACCCTGGCCGGAGAGCGGCATCGCCGGTAGCAGCGTGAGCCGCTCCATCAACGTCAGCCAGCGGTCGCCCGGGGCGTACACAACCGAGGGCGCGAATACGATCGAGCGCAGCTGGGCCTCGCGCACTGCCTGCTCGGCGAGTGCCTTGGCGCGCAGGAAGCGCGCGCGACTGTGGGTGCTGGCTCCGAGCGCCGAGAAGAACAGAAAGCGCTCGACGCCCGCCCGCTCGGCGGCTTGCACCATACGCCAGGTGGCGATCCCGCCGAGCTCCTCGATCGAGCCCCGCGGCTGGTCGCGGATCGATGCGGCCAGGTGCACCACCGTGTCCACCCCGCGCATCGCGTTGCGAAACGACGGCGGGTCGGCGAGATCGCCGAGCGCGATCTGCACCCGCACACGCCTGGTGCCCAGCCGGCGAGGGTCGCGCACCAGGCAGCGCACCGAGGCACCTTCGGCCAGCAGGCGGCCGAGGAGCGCGGAACCGACCTGGCCGGTGGCGCCGGTCAACAGCAGCATCGCGCCCCAACCTAGCGCGACTGGTGAGCGGGCCGCGGCGAAGCCTCGTTGCGGGTGCTGTAAGCGACCGCGAGTGCCCGTATGTCAGAAACAAAGAGTTCAAAATTGTTGCAGCAGCCGGTATCGGAGGCTACCGTGGGCCGATGGCGACGGACCTCACCGCCCCCCGGCTGCACGTGCGCAAAACGCCGTGGGCGCGCATCGCCGAGCTCGGATGGCCGGCGCCCGCGTGGGGCGCAATCGGAGTCACGGTGGCGTTTATCGGCGTCACCTGGTGGTGGTTGACGCAGGATCGCAGTATCCCGATCTTCGATGCCGGACTGCACCTCGGCCTCGCGATCTCCGTTCACCACGAACTTGCTGCCGGACACCTGGGAACCGCGCTTACCCTGACGGCTCCCTACCCACCGTTCGTCTACCTCATCGGCTCGCTGGGGATTCTGCTCGGCGGCGTTGGGATCGCACCGCTGGTGCTCGCTGAGAACTTCGTCTTTGTGACGCTGCTGGCACTTGGCTGTTACAAGGTTGGGCGGCTCGCTTTCAGCCCCACCGCCGGCCTGCTGGCTGTTGTCTACGCGCTTGGGTCGCCGTTGATCACCGCGCAGTTCCACGTGTTCATGACGGACGCCCCGGAGACCGCAATGGTGGCGGTGTCGGTGTGGCTGATCATCGCCACCGAGGGCTTCTCGAAGCTGCGGGTGTGTGCCGTCGCTGGTGTGGCGGCCGGTCTGGGAATGCTCACCAAGGAGCCGTTTGCGATCTTCGTTGTCGGGATCGTGCTGGTGACGGTGGTCCGCGGTGGCCGGCGGTGCTGGCGTGGCTTTGCGCTGTTTGCCGTCGTCGCGCTCGTGATCGCCCTCCCTTGGTACATCCGTGAGCACGCTGTGATTCAGGGGTTGGGCCACGAGGCGACCGACTCCTCGAGCGCCTTCCCCAATTACGCGGGGCCGTCGCCGAAAGGGATTGCCCCGCCCCGCCTGTCGAGCGCAAACCTCGAGTGGTACTTCTGGAACATGGTCAACGTGCAGCTGCTGGTGCCGCTGTTCGTTTTGGCAGCGGTGGGCTGGCTGTGGATGATGGCCGGTTTCGCGCGCGGCCGGTCGGTCAGCCGTCTGGCTCCCGAGCTGGCGGTGGGCTCGTTCCTGGCGTGGCTGATCCTGACCGAGACCTATTTTCACGACACGCGCTACAGCATGCCGCTGCTGATCTACCCCGCGGTGTTTGCGGCGGGTTGGATCGCCAGCCTGCCAGGGCGATGGCGCACGCTCGGTATCGCTGCGCTCGCCATGGCGGTGACGGCCAGCACGCTTGGGGTTAGCTTTGGCGTCGGCACCACCCAGCGAATCGCGCTGCCGGGCGCTTCGGCGACCAACCTGGATCAGTCGGGCTACTTCAGGTTTTATTCGAGCGGTTTCCTCGTGTCGGGGCCAGCGCGGGATGGTGACCTGCTCGGGACTCTGCAGGCGCTACAGCGCGACGGTGTGCGCTTCATCACATGGAACCCGGAACAAGGGCTGGAACCTGACTTCTCCAACGGCGGGGTGACGGCGCTGGCGCAGATCGCGGAACTGCAGGGGCTGACCCCGGGGGCGTCGATCGTCGGGCTGGGCCGCCGTGTCGTGACCCTGGCACACGGCAAGGTCGAAACTCACGGAGTGCCCCCCTGTGTGACGCTGGACGATGGCACGGGGATATGGATGCGGCTCGGCAGCCCCAACGCAGCGGGCGCCCAGGACTACTGCCCACTGCCACGACCCCGCTACTACGGGCCCAAGCAGGCCTGACGCCCCAGGCGCCCCCAGCGGCCCCGTGCCCCAAGCGGGCCTAACGCTCCAGGCGCCCCCAGCGGCCCCGTGCCCCAAGCGGGCCTAACGCTCCAGGCGCCCCCAGCGGCCTGTTGCCCCAAGCGGGCCTGACGCGGCGCCCGGGAGGGTGTGCCGCTGGCCTGGCGTAAGGGAAATTAGGCGGGACGCCGCTAGTATTCGCTGCTCTCCCTGCAAGCAGCCCAAAATCGACTCGAGAAGGAAGCGAATGGCCTACGTAATCGCAGAGCCGTGCATCGGCACCAAGGACAACTCCTGCGTCGAGGTGTGCCCGGTGGACTGCATCCACCCGACACCCGACGAGCCCGGGTACGACGCCGCCGAGATGCTCTACATCGACCCCGACGAGTGCATCGACTGCGACGCCTGCGTGGAGGCCTGCCCGGTGGATGCTTGCTTCGCCGAGGATCAGCTGCCCGAGGAGTGGCAGAAGTACACCCAGATCAACGCGGAGTACTTCGCCAACAGCCGGTAGCTCGCGCCGCGCAGGCGGCGTGTTCGCTGGGGGATCTTGGGAGCATCCGCGCAGGCAAGCGATGCTGCCAGCCTGGTGGGCGTGGGGGCCTCCATGCCCCACGGCCAGCCCTACCACTTCACAAAGTAAAGTTGGGAGTGTCCGGTTTCCGTCAAGCCATCGGTAGCGACATGCCCACCGGCTTGGCGCTCGGCGGTGGCGGCGCGGCCTCATTAGCCACGGTGGGGTCGTCCAGCACCGGCAGCTCCAGTGGTGCCATCGCGATCAGACCCCGCGCCGCCTGACGGATCGCCTGGGCGGCGGGGTCGTCGGGATCCTCGAGCACCAGCGGAACGCCGCTGTCGGCGTGCTCGCGCAGCGGCATCGTCAACGGGATCTTCCCCAGCAGTGGCACCTGCAGTTCCTCCGCGAGCTCCTGGCCGCCGCCCTCGCCGAAGATTGCGTACCGCTCACCCGCCGGGGTTGTGAAGCCGGACATGTTCTCGATCACCCCGACGACCTCGAGCGAGACCTTGTGGGCCATCTCCGCCGAACGGCGCGCTACTCGCTGCGCCGTCGGTTGGGGGGTTGTGACGATCACAAACTGTGCCTGCGGCAGCAACTGGGCGAGCGTCATCGAGACATCGCCCGTCCCGGGCGGCAGGTCGATCAGCAGGTAGTCGAGGGCTCCCCATTCCACATCCTGCAGGAACTGGGTGAGCGCCTTGTGCAGCATCGGCCCGCGCCATACCACCGCCGCGTCCTCCTCGACAAAGAAGCCGATCGACATCACCTTCACGCCGTGTGCCTCCAGAGGGATGATCTTGCGCTCTGCCGACACCGGCGGGCGGGTAGCGCCGAGGCCGTACATGCGCGGGATCGAGTAGCCCCACACGTCGGCGTCCAGTACCCCCGCGCGCTTCCCTTCGGCGCTAAGCGCGGCGGCGAGGTTGGCGGTCAGCGTCGACTTGCCCACACCCCCCTTGCCCGAGCCGACGCACACGACGTTGCGCACCTGTGCCAGCGCGCCCGCGGGCAGGCTGGCGCGCCCCAGTCGCTCGCGCAGCGCGGCTTTCTCGGCGTCGTTGAGCACGTCGAAAAAGACGTTCACGTGCGTCACGCCCTCCACCGCGCCAGCCGCTTGCGCGACCGCGGTCTGGAAGTGGCCGCGGATCGGACAGCCCACGGTCGTCAGCGACACGGTCACGTCGACCACGCCGCTGGCGCCGACTTCCACCGAGCGCACCATCTCGAGCTCCACGATCGACCGGCGCAGCTCGGGGTCGATCACGGCCTCCAAAGCCTTCATGATCTGCTCGCGCGTGGGCACGAGCCCATCTTCGCAGAACTTCGTTAGCGCTCTGCCGCGGGGCACACGATGCGGTAGTCGCAGTGCGCGCACGCTACTGGCGAGGGGGTGGGCTCGAAGTTCTGCGCGAGGATCCCCACGCCGGCCTCAAGCACCGCCTCCCTCACCCATGCACCGGTACTCGCGCCGCCGGGCACCGGCACCTTGCGGTCGTCGAGGACGTAGTAATAGGACTGGCGCGTGTCGCTTAAGCCCCACGCCTCCTGCGCCGCGATCGCGTAGAGAGAGAGCTGGATGTCGTCGCCCAACTCCTCGGCGGTCTTGGCGTAGCCGGTCTTGTAGTCGATCAGCTCCCACCCACCGTCCGGCAGACGGTCGACGCGGTCGACCCGGCCCCGCACATGGTGGGGCCCGAGGCTGAAGGCGAATGGCCGCTCGAACCACAGTGGCTGCACCTGCTCCTCCTGCAGGCGCTCGTGGTAGCGGCTGAGCGCCGACCGTGCCTTTCCGAGTAGCTCGCGCTCCTGGGCGCTATCACCCATGCCCGCCCGCCGCCAGGCGACATCCAGCAGGCTCATCAACTCGGCGAGCGTTCCCTGCATAGCATCCCGGTTCCCATCGGGGCATGAGGCGGCGTGGAAGCGTTCCAAAACTTGGTGCACCACGATCCCGAAGCGCTGGTGGAGCGTCTGTTCGGTGGGGATTTTCAAGACCCGTGCGAACTTGTATCTCAGCGGACAGCCGCGATAGGTCTCAACGTCCGAGGCCGACAGCACCAGGCCCTCGCCCTTGCGTGGCAGAAATGCCTCGAGTGTCGGCTCGTCCCGTGCGGCCACCGCCTGCGCTCGCGCCCGTTCGCTGTGTCCCTCGTCGAGTGGGTCGTCCCCCGCGGGATCGGCGCGCAGTAGCTCATCCAACGGTGAGCTCTCATAGATCTCCCGCTGCAGCGGCGTCATCCCAGCTCGCAGTCGTGCATTGAGATCCTGCAGCGCGTCCTTGACCGACTCATCTTCGGGACGCTCGGCGAGTGCCGCCAGCTTCAGCAACTCGAGATATCTCACCACTCCATGGGAAACATCCAGCTCGGTGTCCAGCCGCAGCTCCCCGAGGCGCCCGGCGATTCGCGCCACATCCCCAAGCACCTCCTCGCGCATCATGCGTAGCGTCGCCTGCAGTGTCCCCTCGGGGGGGCCTGCGGGTGCCGCTCGCGGCTCATCCTGGCGCCGCTCCTCGGCTGCCGCCGTCAGCTGGATCGCCAGCGCCCGAGCCGTCGGGCGGGGAGAGGAGCGCACGAACTCCTCCGCCAGCTCGCACAGCCCCGCCAGGCCTGCGAGCCGTTGCGCGTCCTCGCCGTCTGCTGCGAGCAGCTGTCGCCGGCGCAATCCCAGACGCTCGATTAGCCGGGCTACGAACAGGTCGGCCCTCACGGTGTCGAGCCCGCCGGCTGCCCAGCGGTGCAGTTCCAGGAAGCGCCCCACCCGTTCCCGCGCCTCTGGCGGCAGCTGTGGAGCATCCATCGCACCGGCGAGCGCCGCTACCACCTCCAAGCGCTGTCTGCGCACCATTTGGATCACTCGCGCCAAGTCGACTTGGCGCAGCTCGATCGGGGGGCGCGCCAACGCGCGCACCGCCGCCGCCGCGTCGCGAGGGTCAACGAGCAGACGCATCCACGCCAGCACGTCTCGTACCTCCGCCCGCTGCAGCAGCTCCCGGCGCTGCGTCGATCGCCCGTTCTTGGTCTTCGGATCGTCGAGCGAGGAGGGCACGGTTTAGAGGATATGGGTAGGAGCTCTACCCTCCAAGTGTGGATGCCATCGACTGGAGCACAGCCCAGCGCGTCGGGGACCTGATCGCGGGATCGCCGAAGCTTGGAGACCTGCCCAGCCAGGTGCTCAGCGAGAGCGTGCAGCCGCTGGCGCTGCAGTTTGCTCGCCGCGTGAGTGACTACTCCGGCCTCGCGCTCCCCGCGGAGCTGCCTCCGCTCGAAGCGGTCGATCGCTCCCGTTGGATCGCGGCCAACCTGCAGACGATGCGTCCGATCCTCGAGTCATTTGCTTCGGAGGGGCTAGCTCCGGGCGGCTCCACGCACCGGATGCGCTTCAACTGGAAACGCCCAGGACAGGACTTGGGGCCTCTATACGATGCTCTTGGTGCCGCCGGGGGGCTGTTGCTGGGGGCGCAGGTAGGAGTTATGGCGGGCATGCTCTCGCAGCGGGTACTCGGCCAGTACGACCTCGCTCTGCTCGACCCGACCGTGACTCCGCGCTTGTTGCTGGTTGCCCCCAATCTTGCGCAGGCTGCGCGCAACATGCAGGTGGACAGCGAGCAACTCCTTGTGTGGGTGACCATCCATGAGATCACCCACGCCGTCCAATTCTCGGGGGCGCCTTGGTTGCGCGAGCACCTTGCGGGGATTTTGCGGGAGTTGATCGAGGGCCTGCAGGTGACGGTATCCCTCAGCGCGCTCTTGAGGCTGCCCAGCGCCGGCGACGCCCGCGTGTTCGCCGAGCGACTGCGCCACGGGGAATTGGTGCGTCTGACGCTTGGCGAACAGCGCTGGCGCCTGGTCGAGCGGCTGCAGGCGACGATGTCGCTCGTCGAGGGTCACGCCGAGCACGTGATGGACGCGGTCGGCGCCGAGGTGCTCCCCTCGCTGCCTCGCCTACGGGCCGCGATGACTCGCCGCCGCGACCACCGTGGGCTGCCATGGCGCGTGCTTGAGCGGCTGATGGGTCTGGAGTTGAAGCTGCGCCAGTATGCGGAGGGCCGCCGCTTCTGCGATGCCGTCGTCCTCGCCGGCGGTGCGGACGGGCCTCAAATTCTCGCGCGCGCGTGGCGCTCGCCCGAGGACCTGCCGACGGCCGCCGAGCTGCAGGCTCCCGAGTTGTGGCTTGCGCGCGTCGGCTGAGGCGGTTTCCAAGGGCGAGGTACCCGGAGTGTGTCCTAACTTGTGCCGGCTTTAGGCCACCAGGTTTGGCCGCACCGGGTTTGCGGGCCCGCGTCATTGGAAATGCAGGTGCCGTGGGCTACATACTCGCCGCGTCATTGACAAGTGGGTAGCCACTGTATAAGTGCCGATCCGCACAAAGGTAGAAACTACGGAACTTGACCCCCGTGCCTTTAGCTAAAGCGCCCCGTGAATTGCTCGACAATGCGGAGGGCACAATCACGCATGTCGTGCAGAGCGACCGCGAGAGCGGTGACGATGGGTCGCTCGCCCAGTGCTTTCGCCTGTTCGATGGCCTTGGAGTGGTCGAGGGCTATAAGAATGGGAGCCTCGATTTTCACGTGCATGTGCGCATCCGCTCGCGGGAGTGTCCATGTTGCTCGGCCGATGTGTGCGCCATCGCCCGCCGCCAGTCCGAGGTTGAAGTCGGGGCTGTAGGCGATGCCGCGACTGCCCTGGATATCAATGCGTGGGCTTCCCGTCACTATGAAGGCGGGATGGACTGCCCGGTGCTTATCGAAGTTGGAGAGCCGATAAAGCTCCAAGAGGGGGTCGGGTACCAGCGTCTTCGGTCGGTTGTAAGGCTGCAACCGTTCGATAGCTGCTTGATCTTGCGGGGCGAGTCCGCTGACTTGTTCGAGGCCGCTACCCCTCTTGGGGCGTCCTTGCTCCGTTTCAGCCATGTACTTGGCACAGCTATCGAAGATCGGGAAGGCAGTGCGGTTGGGCGGGGGATCGTTGACGAGCCTGCCGAGTTGCCACGCAAGATGATCGAGGGCGGACCTGATGTCATGCAGGGCCTCGCCGACGATCGTTCCCCAGCTCGGTGGTGGCTCCCGGTGAACCTTGAGGCTGTAGACGGAGTGTCCCACCATGCCGCCCGCTGGTCCGGGGTTTGGGTTTCGTGTCTCGTGCTCAGCGAGTTCGTAAGGGTGACCGTCGAGGAAAGCGCCGACCTCGTTGTGGATGAAGTCGATGTGCTCTTTGGCCCGGTCGAGCCGTAGGTAGCTGCTCTCAGGCGTTGGGGCGTTCATGGGCGCTGCTCTTGCCTAGTGTCGCGGCTTCTAAAATAAGTGTCAATATCCTTGACACCGCCCGATGTGTCTAGTAACTTGACACTATGGCCGCAGGCAACCGCCACAATCCGACCCGGACCATGTGCTCGGACTCCCAGTTTTCGCTCATGGAGTTCATGCGTGACTATCCCGATGACGCAGCCTGCCTTGAGCACCTGTGGCGCTCGCGCTTCTCACCGGACGGCGAACACACCACTTGCCCGAAGTGCAAGCTGGAACGCGCCTTCCGCAAGTACAAGACTGCGCAGGGCCGGCAGTCGTGGACCTGCACCGGCTGCGGGCACCACATCCATCCGACGGCCGGGACGATCTTCCACAAGTCCTCGACCTCGCTGCACTTGTGGTTCTACGCGATGTACATGATGGCGAGCACTCGTGTGGGTTCTCCGCTAAGCAGCTTGAGCGCGAGATAGGCGTGTCGTACAAGACCGCGTGGCGGATGCTGAACAAGATCCGCCACGAGCTGATGAAGCAGGACGAGAGGCCGCTACGCGGCGATGTCGAGGTGGACGAGACGGCGGGCGGCGGCAAAATCAGGCAGTCGGATCGAGTCAAGGGCGAGCAGCACGTCCGGGTCAAGATCAGCAACCGCCCGACGATATGGGCCGCAGTAGAGCGCGGAGGCCGCGTCAAGGCGCACGTCGTCAAGTCCCGCTCATCGCCGGACGTGGAGGGACCGATCTACCGCTACGTGCTCCCTACGTCGATGATCTTCACGGACGACTACGCGGGGTATGACGAGCAGCGGCTGAGCAGCGGGTTCATCTCGCACAAACGTATCAAGCACTCCGAAAAAATCTATGTGCGGGGCTCCGTCCATACGCAGACCGTCGAGGGGTTCTTCGGCAATACCAAGAACGGCATCCGGGGCGTATACCACGCCGTGTCGAGCAGGTGGCTCCCGTCCTACCTCAACGAGTACGTCTTCCGCTACAACGAGCGCAGCAACACCACGCGCTCGATGTTCGAGACGCTGCTCGACCGGGCGGCGGCGTGAGCGAGTCCGACGCAATCAAGGGCATCCGCCGCGCGGCCAAACGACGCGAGTACGCCGAGCGGCTACGACACCAGGCAACCGACGATCTGCGCGAGCGGATGCGCGAAGCGCAGTCCGACGGCGTGCCTATCGCTCGGATTGCTCGGGAGGCTCGTCTGTCTCGTCAGGGGGTCTATGACCTGCTGGGGGCGGCGCGACCTTCCTAACGAGCTGGTCGAAGTCTTCGCGCGTCGGGATCGGGATGCGGTGGCCCGCTGGCGTCGTCTGTTTCGGCTCGTCGGGCTCGGGAGTCTCGGCCACGTATCTAGGCTAGCGGCTCACGCTCAGGCGTACGCGAATTGCTCTTCGGGCAACTCAACGTGCTCGCGCATTGGGAGCGTGAGCGTGATCTGCCCCTCGGTCTTCATGAGGCGTTTGGCGTCGATGATCGTGACGCCGTAGAACTCTCCGTGCTCGTCAAAGCGCAAGAAGTGGCCCTCGGGCGTCTCCTCGCCGTAGCCCTCGCGCGGCGGCCCCATGCTGAGGTAGAGGACATCCGCGTCGGGGTCGTATTTGGAGTGGTCGAACTCCCACTCACCGATGCGCGTCCTCAAATCTGGTCTCCTTGTCGTGGCCCCCGCTTGACCGCCAAGGCGGTCCTTATGGTGCCAATCCGTCCCTCATACCTTACTACGACGCAAAACCACTTGGAAGGGCCAAGGTTCTGTGCCCAAAGCTTCTCTGCGCCCTCGTAGTTTCCTCTTGTTCGCATCTCGGCTGTTTCCACGCATTTCTTGAGTCAATCGGGATGCGTCTCGACCTCTTGGTGCTGTTCGACAATGTGTTTCCAGGCCCGCTCGGTTAGCCAGACCGTCCGCCCACGCGGGTCGGTCATCGTAGCCATCAGGTCATCCGGGGGTTTGGGTCCAGCCACGGCACGTCCTTTCTTTCCGTCCGCGGCTGGCGCTACCTTGCCTCAACTCACGTTCCCACGTCAACCACGAAGCTTTATGAGCCCATCCGGCTCCAACCGGGTGGGCTCATCGCATTCTGGACCTGGTACCGGACGCGACGATGAACGATTTTTCCGACATGTGGGGCGCCACGCCCAACCCTGCGGCGTGGCGCCCCGATGGCCGTCGTCAGTTGACTCGGCCGACGATCTGCACCATGCGGAAGGCCGCGCGGGTAGCGAACACGTAGCCGTCGCTGGTCTGGTTGATGAGGCCGTTCGTGCGCAGAGACCGCAACGTGTCTTTGACGTGCTTGCCCCGCTCGACGGCACGCGCAAGGTCCCAAATGGACCAGATCGGCAGATCATACTCGCTGGTGAGCAGGTACAACACGTCGCGCTCGATCGCGTTGAGTTCAGCGACGGGATCGCAGATAGGGTTCTTGTCAGGCATGGGAGCTGGCCTCCTGTGCTCAGGCCCCGGCGTCGGGTTCCAGCCCACGCCGGGGCCACTGGTTATGGATGCGGAGCACCGTAGACCCGCTCTACGACGGAAAAAACGCGCGAATCCGGCTTATACAGTGGCTACCCACTTGCCGCGTCATTGGGCGAACGGATGTTCCGTGTGTTACAAGCTACAAGGACGTAAGGCCAGCTTTTACGGCGCCTTCACATCATGCTAAGCTCGTGGTGTAACGATCCTGGGAGAGCAGGGTACAAACATATGTTCGTCAAGTGGCGCCTTGCCATGACGCATAGAACGGACGTACCCATCGATTCCTCCCCGAGGGGAACACGACAAGAGGAGACCCCTCCACATGCCTGACACGACTACTCCCCCCGTCCCAGCCAAAGCAGCAAGCTCCGCGAAAGCCGCTGCACCCAAACGTGCTTCGGCCGCGGGCGCATCCAAAGCCCGTGCCTCCCGCGCCACCGCGGCACGCTCGCGCGGCGCCGCTAAAGGCAAATCCGCTGCCGGGCGCACGAGCACGCGTAGCTCGGCCGGCCGCCGCGGATCGGCTGCCAGCGCAAACTCCACCCGCAGCACCACTGACCTCGTCGGCGACTACGCCGAACGGGCCGTTCTCATCCCAGTCGGGGCCGCCCTGCTAGCCCGCGAGCGGGTGGTGTCGACCGTGACCGACACGATCTCGACCTACTCGTCTCCTTCCAAGGCACAGAGCCAGCTGCGCAAATTCGAGCATCGCGGCAGCGCCGCCCGTACCCGCCTGGAGCGCGAGGTCCGCAAAACCCGCACCCGCGTCGAGCGCGAACTGCGGGAGCGCCGGCGTGAGCTCGACCGGCGGCGCGACCGGCTCGCTAAGGATGTCTCCTCCAAAGTGGAGCAGACCCAGGCGCAGCTCGAGAAGACCCAAGCGCAAATCGAAGACGCGGTGCGCGCGCGCCTGGAGGAGGGCGCTGACTTCGCCAGCCGCCTGCAGGAGCGCGTGCTGAACCTGGTCTGATATGTCGCGGTGTTTGTCAAGTGGGCAGGGTTGATCGCGCCTGGTTGAGGGGCGTTGGTTGTGGTCGGGAGGCCGGGACGCCGGACTCGGTGTCGGCGTTGCCAGTCTGATGATGCGGGGGTTGGGTACCCCAGGGCCCGGTTTCGTGCTGCCGGCTTGCGCTTTCTAGAAACGGGCATGGCACCCTTTGCAGTGCTGCCCATAGACCGATCGCGCGTGCCGGCCGCTGATGGCCCGGCGCCCCGGCCTCCCGGCCGGTAGGGCTGTCGGCTGGGGTCAGTCGGCGGTTGCTGCTGCCCAGAGGAAGCACGCGAGCTCACGGGCACAGGCGACGACAATCACGTTGTGCGCCTTGCCGCGGCCGCGCATCCGGTGATAGACACGGTGCAGCCGCTGCTGGGCACGGTTAGCGATCTGCAAGACGTGGTCGGGCTGGCCCTGCTGACGGTTTCGGAGTGTCGCCCCGATCCGTGGTGGGCGTCCGTAGTGCCAGGCCGACTCGACGAGCAGCCGGCGAGCGAAGCCCGATCCCGTCTTGGTGATCGAGCCCTGATGGGATGTCTCGCCGGACTGGTGAAGGGACGGGATCAGCCCGAGCCATGCGCTCAGTGCGTTCGCTCGGTGAAAGCGTTGCCAGTCCCCGCCGAGCTCGAGGTGCAATGCGAACGCTGTCAGGGTGTCAACGCCCCGGAAGCAGCGGAGCCTCGCGATGGTCGGCCACCACTGCTCGTCTTCTGCCAGGCGCGAGAGTCGCTCGGCGATCGCCGCCTTGCGCGCGCTCAGACCATCGACGGAGGCAATCAGATCAGCGAACACCAGCTCTGAGGCCGTCTCATCGAACTGTTGAGCCGCGAGCCAGCGCCGGTGGGCGACAGTCCAGGTCGAGGGCTCGGGGTAGATCCGGCCATGGCGCAACAGCATCTTTGAGACCCGGTGACGAGCCGTCATCAAATCCCTCCGGCACGCATCGTGCGCGCGCATCAGCTCGCGGGCGGCCTCCACCTCGACGGGTGGGACCACGACGGTGGTTAGCGACCCGGCGAGCAGCAGCCGCGCGAGCAGCTCCGCGTCCTTGCGGTCGGTCTTCACTCGATCCGACGGGCCCCGGGGTGTCTTGCCAGGAGCGATCACCTCGACGGCCACACCGGCAGCGCTCGCGGCGCGATAGAGCCCGAACCCGGTCGGGCCGGCCTCATAGCAAGCACGCACCGGGCCAGGCAAACCCGTAAGCCACGCGACCGGCTCCTCGACGCCCGGCCCGAACCGCGCGCGCAGCAGCTCACCCGTCGAGACGTCAATCGCCGCAGCATGCGTCGAGCGGGCATGGACATCGAGCCCCACATAAGTCACCATTCCGGTCATGGCCGGACCTCCTCATTGAATTGGGGTCAGCCGGAGCCATTCTCCGGCCAGACAAACCCCCGCGAGGAGTGTCCGGCCTACCCCGGCGGTCAACCCAACGGGCGACCTACGACATAGGGTCTAGCCGACCGAGCGTTAGCTTCCTCCGCCTTAGGTTGAGGAGACCGCAAGCGCGGAAGAGTCTGCCGGCCTCATATCTCGCCGGCAGGAGTAGGACCCTCTCCTCCCTCAGCCGGCGGGGCGGCTCAGCCGCTCCGCCGGCGCTTTACTTTGGCGGCTTCTGATCGCCTTGCTGGCGCAGGAAGCGCTGAAACTCGCTCGCCAGCCGCTCTCCCGACGGCAGGTCATCGGCTGAGATCGGGCCCCACTCGGCTCCCCATTGTCCGCTCTCCTCGTCTTCCTCCTCCTCGCTCTCGGCATCCTGCTCGAGGCGTTCAACAAACGCTTGCACCTCTGGGTTGCTCGACACCGCCAAGCCCACCTGGCGTTCATAGCTTGTGGCGGCATCCTCCAGCTCGCCGAGATCCAGCGACACACCCACTATCTCCTCCAGGCGGCGCACCAGCGCAAGCGCCGCCTTTGGGCAGGGAGCCGCGGCGACGTAGTGGGGGACGCTGGCCCATAGGCTCATCGAAGGCAGGCCGGCCTCGCCGGCGGCGCTGTGCAGGACGCCCACGATCCCGGTAGGCCCCTCGTAGCGACTTGGGCGGCTGGTCAGCCCGAGACGGTCCATCAGTGCGGGATCGGATGCGAAGCCGGTCATCGCCACCGGCAGCGTGTGGGGTACGTCAGCCAGCAGTGCCCCGACGGTAATCACCATCCCCACGCCCAATACCTCCGCGAGCTCCACAATCAGGGCACTGAACGTACGCCATCGCAGCGAGGGCTCGACTCCCCGTACCAGCACCAGATCGCGCGGCGCACCCGAGACGGTCGCCTCATAAATATCCACCGATGGCCAGTCAATTTGGCGGCGGCTCTCGCCCTCCTCTGACAGGCGGATGCGTGGACGGTTGGTCTGAAAATCGTAGAACTCCTCGGCGTCCAGGTGCGCAAAGCGCTCGGCGTCGAGCGCCCGGCTGAGAAACGCCACTGCCGAGGAGGCTGCGTCGCCAGCATCGTTCCAGCCCTCGAATGCGCACACCATCGCCGGAGCACGCAAGCCCGTCGGGCGACGATCCCAGATCAGCGGCTGCATCCGCTTCACCGTACATCATGCGGTGATGGTTGCCGCCAGGGACGCTCAAGAGGACCGAAGCCGGGAGACACCCGCCTTCGGCGAGCATCCCCGTTTCGGCCAGCAGACAGTTGCCACCCTGCGCGAGGGCGAGGAGGTGGCGGGCGTGTTCGCGTGCTCGCGTAAGGAGCGTCAACTCTCGCGCGCCGGCGTCCCCTACCTAACCGTCGAGCTGCGCGACCGCACCGGCTCGATTCTCGCGCGTGCCTTCCGCGACGCGGATCTGCTCGCCGGGCGCTTTGAGCGCGGCGAGCTGGTGCGCGTGGAGGGCCGCGTGGAGCGCTTCCGCGACCAGTTGCAGGTCGGCTTGCGCGCAATCGCGCGCGCCGAGGGAACCGAGTCCGACCCGACCGGCTTCCTGCCCGTCGCCCACCGCGACCGCGACGAGCTCGAAGGCTTCTTTGAGCACCTCGCACGGGAGCTCTACGAACCCGGCCTAAGGGCGCTGCTGGAAAGTGTGCTCGCGGACTCCGAGCTGCGCCGCGAGCTCCGCCGGGCGCCCTGCTCGGCGCCTTCTCCCACCCGCACAGGCGCCCCCGGGAGGGCTGGAGCCGGCAGTCATCACGCCTATTTGGGCGGCCTTTTGGAGCACACCGTCGCGGTGGCGACGCTGGCGCTGGAGTTGTGCGCGCTGCACCCTCGCCTCGACCGCGACCTACTGCTCGCCGCTGCGCTCCTACACGACCTCGGCAAGACCCGCGAGTTCGTGTATGGCGCCGAGATTGCCCGCAGCGAGGAGGGGCGGCTGCTCGGCCACGTCGAGCTCGGTCTGCGGCTGCTCGCCCCGCACTACCCCGACTCCCTGCCCGCGCCGCGGCGCCTGGCGCTCGAGCACTGCATCCTCGCTCACCACGGCCCCGAGGCGCTGCCCGGTCAGCGCTTTGGCTCCGCCGAGGCGATTGCCCTCTACCGCTGCAACGCGCTCGATGCCCATCTGAAGAGTGCCTTCGAGCACGGCCCGTAGGTGGTTTTTCGTCGGCTTTGGGGCCCGCGGTGTCAAGCAGGGCTGCATCCGCCATAACCACGGTCAAGCGGGGTGGCGCCGATGCCGATTAGAACGCGATGAGTTGGTTTCGACGCCGACGTGGGGCGCCGGACGCTGCCGCGCCAAGTTCCCCACCTGAGCCCCCCGTTCCCTCGCCTCCTGCCCCGGCTCCCGTGGCGGTTGAGCTGTCCGCGCTCGAGTCCGCGGTTGCCGCACCAGCGGCTCCGGCATTGCCGGCGATCCCGCTCGAGGCCACTGCGGCATCCGCGACCGCGGTGCTTGAGCGTCCCGCCGCAACCGCAACCGCCCTCTTGGAGCCGCCACCGGCCACTGGGGGATCGCCACCGACCAATGGGGGATCGAGACCGGCCACTGGGGAGCCGCCCCCGACCGATGGGCTCAGCTCGCCCACCCGCCCGGGGCGGTCGGTGCGGCGCATCGGCGAGGTGGTGGTCGACCTTGGCTTCGCCGACCGCGAAGCCGTCGAGCAGGCGGTCGCGGCGGCTCGCTCACAACGCAAGCCGACCGGCCAGGTGCTGGTCGAGCAGGGTGTTCTGCGCCAGGACCAGCTCGCCCGCGTGGTAGCGGAACGTTTCGGCCTCGACTACATCGACCTGTCTGTGTTTGAGCCCGACATGGGCGCCGTCAACCTGCTGAGCTCCGAGGCGATCAAGCGCTATCAGGCGGTGCCGGTGCGCTTCATGGAGGACGGGGCGCTGCTGCTGGCGATGGCGGACCCCACCAACATTCTCAGCATCGACGACATCGCGATGATCACCAGCCGGCGGGTCAGGGTGGCGGCGACCTCCGCTGAGGACGTCAAGCTGCTCGCCTCGCGGCTCGGGCGGCTGGAGGGCGCGATCGAGGAGATCGGCGAGGCGGTGGACAGCGACGAGGGGCAAGAGGCGGTATCCACCACGCTCACGGAGGAGGCCGATCAAGACGCGCCGGTGATCAAGCTCGTGCACTCGATCATCGCTCAGGCGGTGCAGCAGGGCGCCTCGGACATCCACATCAACCCTGAAGAAACCGACACGCGCGTGCTGCTGCGCGTCGACGGAATGCTCTACCCGGCTGCCACCGTGCGCCGCCGGATGGCGACCGGGATGGTGTCTCGCATCAAGATCATGGCCGACCTCGACATCTCTGAGCGGCGTGCACCTCAAGACGGCCGCCTCGCGCTCAATGTCGAGGGCCGGCGCATAGACATCCGCGTGGTGACGCTCCCGCTCGTTTACGGCGAGGGTGCGGTGATGCGCATCCTCGACAAAGGCGCGGTTGTCAACGACCTCGACTCGCTGGGGATGCAGCCGGGCGAGCGGGACCGCTTCGCCGAGGCGATTCGCCGACCCCACGGGGCGGTGCTGGTTACGGGGCCGACCGGCTCAGGCAAGTCCACCACCCTCTACGCCGCGCTTGGCGCGCTAAACGACAGCGTCCGCTCGATCATCACGATTGAGGATCCCGTTGAGTCACGGATTGCCGGGATCAAGCAGATGCAGGTCGCGCCCAAGGCCGGCGTCACCTTCGACACGGGTTTGCGCTCGATGCTGCGCGCCGATCCAGACGTGATCATGGTGGGCGAGATCCGCGATCGCGAGACCGCCCACATCGCGGTTGAGGCCGCCCTCACCGGCCACATGGTGCTGTCCACGTTGCACACACGCGATGCCCCCAGCGCGCTTGGGCGACTGATCGACATGAGCATCGAGCCCTTCCTGATCTCCTCCGCCGTCGATTGCGTGGTGGCGCAAAGGCTGGTGCGCAAGCTCTGTCCCCACTGCAAGCGTCTCGCGACGCTGCCGGAGTCTGTGCTCGCCGAGTTTGGGCTGGATGAGCAGCCCTACGCCCCGGCTGGCTGTTCGCGCTGCTCGGGCTCCGGCTACCGTGGCCGCGTGGGGCTCTACGAGGTGCTGACGATCAGCGAGGAGATCCGTACCCAGGTGCTGCAACACGCCTCCGTCGATGCCATCGCCGCCACCGCGGCGCTGCAAGGGATGCGCCGCCTACGCGACGATGGCATCGAGAAGGTCCGCGACGGTCTCACCTCGATCGAGGAAGTCGAGCGCATGACCACCAGCCTCGTGTGACCTTACGGGGTCCAACTGGTCGCCCAGCTGTGCCGCAAAGCAAAGTACGAGGACTAGCAACAGGGCGAATATCCATACCCCCCAGGCAATCAGTAGGGGGGTCATCGGCGCTGCTTGGGGAACTTGACGGAGTGCATTGTTCAGCAATCTTATCAAGAATATGCGCTTTAGGGAAGGACTGTGAGCAGCATCGCTGCGCGACTACTTGCCACTGCTCAGCTCGCCGGGAACAGCAACGAGATGCGCAGCGGCCCCGTGGGGAAGGCTTCCGCGGTGAACGAATATGCCTGGTAGGTCACGCCGCGATAAACCAACCGGCCACGAGCGGGGATCGTCGCCGGGCCGGGGCTGAGCGAGCCCATCACTTGGCGCGATCCCTCGCGCATTACCACCTGCGCCCCCGTAAAGGCGTGGGAGAGGATCTGGAAGCCGAGGTCGTCCTGAATCGCAAACAGAAAATGGGCCTTCGCCTGGCCTTTTGCGTTGCGGATCACGCCGGGGATTGGCGCCAGCACGTGGGGTCCGCCGACGTTGATCAGTAGCTTGCCGGCGCGAATCACGCGCACGCGCACAATGTGCAGGTGGCTACGGAAGAAGCCGATGATCGCCGTCCGTGTTGCCTTGGGGTTGCCAGCCAGCACCGCTTCGCGGAACGGACGCGAGCGCTCGACGTAATGCAGCAGCAGTTCCGCTTTGCTGCCTTCATGCTCGGCGTAATACACCCGTTCGGCCACCAGCCCCAAGGTGTCGGCCTGCGCCTGCGCTACGGTGGCGCCTCGCTTCGCGCACACCGCCGCGATCGCACTGCTCGGCGTCAGTAGCGAGATGCTCAGCGCTCGGTGCGGGAACGCGCTCCCCCTGAAGGTGCTCACGCGGTAGCTGCTGCTGCCATAGCTGAGGCTGGGCTTCCCGGCCGTCAGCTTGGCGGGCGCCGGGCGCAGGGTGCTCGTGAGCACGCGTCCGGTGCTACGCACCACCACTTGCGCATGAAGCAGGCCGCTGACCGTTTGCGCATACCCGTTGGCGCCCTGCACAGACACCGTGACTTCGCCCACGGTTTCTCCCCGGGCGTTCAGCAGTGGCTCGCTGCGTGGTGCAATCCCCGCTCCCCGTTCGATCGTCGTCAGCGTGTGCCCGCCACGGGTTACGCGTACGCTGACGATCTGGTTGAGCAGCAGTTCTTGCAGAACCCGGTGTGCCGCGGCCCGGGCATCTCCTTCGACGGCTTGCGCCAGCGCCGCGGAGCTCTTTAGGCGCTGGAGCGCCTCGGCGACGATTCGTCCCGTGGCCGACTCTTGGTAGACCCGCTGGGCAACCCCTTCAATCGCTTCCAGTGTCGCCGCGGGACAGCTCCTGGCGGCCGCTGACACAACCGCCGTTTGGGTTACCGATGACACCGCCGCCGTGTCGGTGATCGTTGTGGGTGCCCCCGAGCTGGGCGCTCCCGAGTCGCTCGATCCACAGCCCGGGAGGGCGATCGCGAGCGCGAAGGTGCCGCCGATGACCCACGTTCGTCTCCGTAGTGCCGATGCGATCCTCATTGGATCGCGCAGCCTATTGGTTGCACCCATGAGCTCGTCGGGCTTGGCGTGAAGCCCGACGAGCTCACGAGGCGGCGGCTAGCTCGAACCCCCCTTCCCATGCTTGCCCTTCTTGCCGCTCTGACCGTGGTTCTTACCGTGGTGTTTGCCTCCGTCTCGCTTGCCCCGCTTGTGCTTCTTTGGTTCGGAGCCCTGGTAGGCGTCCAACCGGTCCTTGCCTGACAGCGCCGTCGTCGGGCAGCCCTCTGGGCGCCCAAGGTCGAACGGCCCCGCGATCGCCTGTGTGATCACGCCTTTTTCCAGGTATGCGTAGGTGACGGTGAGCAACGCGTCCACACGCGGTTCGGTGCACAGCTTCCAGCCGATTTCAAACTGGCCGGTGATCCGCTCGTACGCTTCTTTGGTGGTGGCGCCCACACAGTTGACCGCGTACCCGGGAAATGCGCCGCTGCACGAGAACGCTTCGTTGAGCGACTGGTTCTGGTAGTTGGTGACCGCCGGCTGACCTTCAATCCCCGTGATCGGTACCTGCGTCTGCACTTGGTAGCCGGTGATCTGCCCGTCGCATTTGAACAGGTACTGGATCGGCGTCCCTTCGGGCTTGCCTTCGCCTTCGTACTTGCCGGCAGCGAGCTGCCCCTGGCATTCGTAGTCGTTTGGGTTGGACCCGGTCGGCGCGGCGGCCGCCGGGGTTGTTGTGGCCGCTGGAGCCGTCGTGCTCGCCGGAGCCGTTGCGGCCGCGGCGAATGCTGGGCTCGATAGCGATAGGGCGAACGCGCCCAGCAGCGTCGTCAACCACCATGTGGTTGAGCGACTCGATCCCAAGGCACTGCGATAAATCGACTTCAGTGAGTGCATACAGCCTCCTTCGTTGATGGCGAGTTGACTAGTGGTGTTGCTCGACGAGCAGTCCCGCGAGGCTTTCGCGAGGGGCAAGAGGGTTGAAGGCGCTTGCGCTCTGCGTTCCCGGATGGCGCAGGAAGGGAGAGAGCAGCAGCGCTCCCGCGGGCGTGCCGGTCGCGGTGAGCGTGCTTGTCAGCGTGCCCGCCGGGTAGGTGGTGGCCGATTGCACGCCGCTGAAGGTGATCACGATCAGCCCGTGTTCCCGATAGGCCGGGCTGGCGGTGATCGTCGGCACCACTTCCTGCAGGAATGCATTTGCCGCCTGGATGCCCGCGGGTTCTCCGGATGGGCATGGCGTGCCGGTCGCGGCCTGTCCCGCTGGGGTCACCTGTCCGGTTGGGGCTGCCTGCCCGGCTGTGGTTACTTGCCCAGTTGGGGCTGGCTGTCCGGCTGGTGCATTCGTCTGCGTGTCCGCGACGCACGCGGGCGGTGCCAGCGTGGTCACGCTTGCACCGACCTGACCCGAGAGCAGCGTGGCCGCTCCCGCGAGCTGCCCTGCTGCCAGTGAGGTGTAGCCGCTCAGCACGGTGCCCTCGCGCTTGAGCTGCGCGTCCAGGTAGGGCGCCGCTGCACTCTGCTTGAGCGCGCTTTCAAAGCTTGTGCCGTAGGGCAGCTCGATCAGCCATGCGTCGGCGATCGGCGGCAGCGGCTTACCTGTGGTGGGCGCCTTTTCGCTTTCGCTTTCGCCTTCGCCTGCCCCCGCCGGTGTGGTGGCGGGAGTTGGAGACACCGAGCGAGAGGAAGGCGATGGGGTACTCGCGGCGTGCTGGTAGGTCGGGGTGGAGCTCCCCGCATTGCCGCTTGCTTCACCGCCTCCCGTGGAGGCTTCGCTGCTTGATGACGGTGTCGGCTGAGGTGTGCTCGCCGGTGGATGGGCGGCCTCGGAGGAGAGCAGCAGGTCGCTGCCGGAGTTTGTCTCCTCGCTCAGCGCCAGCAGTGCCAGTACGTGCCCCAGCGCCGCTGCGCGCGAGCTGCTCGCGAGCGAGCTCGCCGGGCCGGCGCCGATCAAGGCTCCGAGCGCGATCCCGACGGCGAGCATTCCTGCCGCGAGGATCGCGCCGACCCTGAGAGAGGGCAGCCTGGGGGTTTGGGGGAGGGGAGGGGGAGTCATTGCTGTTCGTGGGAAGTGGGTGGGAAGCTCAAGCGCAACTCGGACCTTATCGATATGTTCTACAAAATAGCTAATCCTGATCTTCTTTATGAAGAATATGGTAGGCTGCTAGCCGTCAAGTTGTCAACAAGAGGGCGGCACAGTCGGCAGCAGGCCGGTAGCCGAGCCCTCTTTTTTTCCATCACCCCACACTCCATCGGAGGCCCACACCATGCATCGAATCCGCCGTATCGCCGCCTCGCTCGCGGCTGTGACCCTGATAGGGAGCGCGGTGCCCGCGATCGCCTCGGCTACGAGCGTGATCACGATCAGCGGAGCCACCGCCTCCTTCCCACTTGTCCAGCTGCTCGCCCATAAGTACTCCAAGCTCAACCACAACAAGGTTTCCTTCCGGATTTCCCAGGGCGGTGCCACCGTCGGCGTCGACGACGTTGCCGCCGGCCGCACCACGATCGGAGACGTCTCGCGCGAAAACCTGCCGACGGATCCGGCGGGGCTGGTCTTCTACCCGATCGCCGAATACGGGATCTGCATCGTCACCAACAAGTCCAACCCCGTGTCGAGCCTCAGCGAAGCGCAGGTCCAGGCGATTTTTGAGGCCAAAGACAAGGAATGGAGCCAGGTTTCCGGCGCCTCGACCTCGGGGCCGATCGACCTGATCAGCCGCGCCTCCACCGCCGGCGTGCTCACCAACTTCAAGACGCTGTTCCTCGCCAACAAGAGCGTTGCCGCCACTGCCGCCGAAGAGCCCTCCGAGGGACAGCTCGAGCAGCAGGTGGCGAACGATCCCCGCGGGATCGGCTTCCTCTCCAACTACCGCGCTGACCAGGGCACGGTGCATCCTGTTGCGTACAACGGGGTGGCCTGCACGCTCGCCAACATCGCATCCGGGCAGTACACCGCCACGGCGCGTTTCTACGAGGTGACCAAGGGTGACGCCACCGGCGCCGCCGCCAAGTTCATCTCGTGGATTAGGACCAGCAAGGCCGCCCGCAAGATCATCTCGACCCAGTGGGTGCCGGTCAAAGCGTCATAGCCAGTGGCGCGACCGGCCGTAGCCGGCGAGTCGGCCCTCTTGATTGGCAGAGGGCGCGGCTCGCCGTGTAGCAGGCCAGCAGCCCGATCCTGCTGCTCCGGTCGGTCGTGTTTCCAAACCAATGCTGAAACGTCTACGCAATCCCTGGCCTGACCACCGCGCCGAGCGTGTGCTCGGCGCGGTGGCGTTGTTCGCGTGCCTCTGCGTGCTCGCGATGATCGCGCTCGTGGCCCAGCGCGCCTGGCCGATCTTCGATCACAACGGCCTCAGCTGGCTGGGCTCGGGCGGCAGTCTCAGGGGGCAGATCGAAACGATGCTGAACTCCTCGTCCAACCCGCCGGCCTCGGCCTACCACCTGCGGGCCTGGCCGATCATCTACGGCACGCTCCTGATCACGGCACTCGCCGTGCTCCTCGCGCTGCCGCTCGCGCTGCTCTCCGCGGTTTTCATCGTCGAGCTCGCCCCGCTGCGGGTGCGCCGCGTGATGGTGCGTGTCGTGCGCCTACTTGCCTCCGTTCCCTCGGTGGTGTGGGGCCTGATCGGGATTCTCGTGCTGGTGCCCTTCTTCGGCAATCACGTCATCAGCCCCTCCGAGCGCTCCTCGGTGGAGGGCACCGTGCAGCTCACCGGCGCCGGGCTGGCACCGACCGTGCTGATCCTCGCCGTGATGATCACGCCGATCATGGTTGCCCTCACCTGCGACGCCCTCGCCACCGTGCCCGCTGCCTGGCGCGAGGGTGCGGCCGCGCTGGGCGTCAACCGTCTGCGCGCGATCCGCGCCGTCACGTTGCGCGCCGTGCGCCCCGCGATCGTCGCTGCCGCCGTGCTCGCCACCGCCCGCGCGTTGGGCGAGGCGATCATGATCTCGATGGTTTCCGGCTCGATCTTCTTCGCCCCCAGGCCGGGCGATGGAGTCACATTCCTGTTTGAGCCGCTGCGCTCCCTCGCCTCCACGATCGTGGACTACCACGAAGGGATCAGCGCGCCGGCGCTGCGCGCCGCGCTGTACGCGTTCGCGCTGCTGCTGCTGTTCTCCGCCTTCGTCTTCTCGATCGGCGGTTATCTGATTAAGCTGCCGCTGCGCAAGTACCAGGTGCGCGGATGAGCACGTTTGCCCCTCACTCCGGGGCATCGATGCCTGCCACCGGCCCGCGGCGCGGGCGAGGCTCCTCGATGCGCACCTGGCGCTGGAGCGATCGCCTGCTGTTGCTCGCCGCTTGGGGCGCTGGCCTGCTGCTGTGCGCGATCACCGCCGCGATCATCCTTTACATGGGCTATCGCGGCATCCAGTACTTGCGTCCCTCCCTGATCTTCAGTCGCCCCACTGTCGGCGAAAACCAGAGCCAGACCGGTGGCTTTCTCGACCCCTTGCTCGGGACCGTGCTGCTGACCTTCATCGGCATCGCGATCGCCGCCCCATTGGCGATCTGCTCTGCCCTGTGGATCGTCGAGTACGGGCGTCCGAGCTGGTTGACCCGGGTGGTCGAATCCGGCATCGAGATCGTCGCCGGCACACCCGACATCGTGATCGCCTTCTTCGGTCTGGCGATCTTTCAGCTGCACCTTTTTGCGTTCGCCTCGTTCACGGCCTCCGGCGGAGGCGTCTTCGGCCGCTCCTTCCTCGTGGCCGGCGCGATGATGTCGCTGATCGCGCTTCCGCCACTGTTCGTAACTACTCGCGACGGCCTGCAGGCCGTGCCCACCCACATGCGTGAGGCGGCCTTCGCGCTCGGCAAGACTCGCATCGCCACGATTCGCCGTGTGCTGCTGCCGGGAGTTCGCTCCAACATCGCCACCGGCGTCACGCTTGGAGTCAGCCGCATCATCGCCGACACCGCGATCGTGATCGTGCTGTTGGGCGACACCTTGCGCATCGAACCACTCCAGGGAGGGGTTCCCGGGCTCAGCCTGCTGCGCGGCACCGGCTCCACGCTCACCAGCTACGTCTACGACAACTCCCCCGCCGGCGAAGCCGCCGCTCCACAGAAGGCGTACGCGGCGGCCGTCGTGCTGATGCTGTTCGTACTGGTGCTCAATCTCATCGTCGAACGGATCAGCAGCGCCCAGGCCCGCTCCAGCGGCTTCGTCACCGCCGTCGAGGGGATCGTCTAAAGATGTCCCACAACATCGTTTTAGTCTTTATAGTGTGGAAAGTGAGGAATCGATGAAGACCTCCACGCTCGAGTTCGAACAGGCTCCCCGTCCGGTGGACATCTCCGCACCCATGCTGGTGATCGAGCCGGTGCCGCCGGTGCGTACGATCGTGCTCGACCGGCCGCCCGAGCCCGTGCGGCCGCCCGCGCAGCGCGAGGCGCTGCGGCCGGTCGCAACCGCCGCCGGCCCCGAGCGGCTGCGGCTGGAGGATGTCAGCGTCTCCTATGGCGGCGCCAGCACCCTGGGCCGGCGCGGCGCCAACGCCGTGCGCTCGGTCTCGCTCTCGATTCACCAAGGCGAGGTGCTCGGGCTGATCGGGCCCTCCGGCTGCGGCAAGACGACCCTGCTGCGCACCCTCAACCGGCTCACCGAGCTGACGCCGGGTGCCCGGCGCGGCGGGCAGATCCTGCTCGACGGCGAGGACATCCACGACCTCGAAGACACCGCGCTGCGGGCGCGTGTGGCGATGGTCTTTCAGCAGCCCAACCCCTTTCCGATGTCGATCTTCGACAACGTCGCCTTCGCGCTGCGCGAGCAGTCCCGCCGCCGGCCCCGCCGACCGGAGCTCGAGCCGCTCGTGATCGACGCGCTGCGGCGCGCCGGACTTTACGACGAGGTCAAGGACGATCTCCACCGTCCGGCGTTGCGCCTCTCCGGCGGCCAGCAGCAGCGCCTGTGCATCGCCCGTGCGATCGCGCCGCGCCCCGAGGTGCTGCTGATGGACGAGCCCTGCTCGGCGCTTGACCCGATCTCCACCGCGGTGATCGAGGAGCTGATCCACGAGCTGCGCCGCGACCTTGCGGTGGTGATCGTCACCCACAACCTCGCCCAGGCCCGCCGCGTCGCCGACAAGGTCGCCTTTATGTACCTCGGCGACCTCGTCGAGTACGGCACCGCCGAGCAGGTCTTCGAGGAGCCCCGTGCCCCTCGCACCCGCGACTACGTCCGCGGCACCTTCGGCTGAGTCTGTGGGAGACGCGCTCATGGACGTCATTCAGCTCCCCACATCCTCCGACGGCGTCACGACTGCGACCTGCGCCGGGTGCGGTGCCCCGCTTGCCCCCGACCAGCGCTACTGCCTCGCCTGTGGCCGTCCTTGCTCGCCGGTGCGGCTGGCTTTTCTCGATGTGCTCCAGGCCGAGCCACAGACCGCCACGATGCCGATTCTCGGGGCACCGCAGGCCGCTGCTGGCTATGCACCTCCGCCCGATCCGCCGGGCGTGGTTGGCGCGCTGCGTCGCTACTCCGGCCTGTTCGGCCTACTCGGGGTGTTGCTCGCTGCGCTGCTGATTGGGTTGCTCCTCGGTCACTGGATCACCGGTGGCTCAAACCCCGGCAAGCAGGTGTTCGAAGTGAAGGGCTTGAGCGGGCTCGCCGCGGCGCCCGCGGCCGCAACCCCCGCTGCCGGCACAGGGACATCCAGCGAATCGGGCTCCAGCTCGTCAAACGGGCATCACGGCGCATCCACGAGCTCGGCCTCCTCGCAGTCGCACAAAGCCGCCAAGAGCGAAGGCGCCGTCGAAGAAAGCAGCGCCGAAGAAGCCAAAGCCGCCAGGGAAGCAGCGGCTCCCAAGGCACTGCCCAAGCCCAAAGCCGCGCCTTCCGCCCAGAAACTCGCGCACACGACTGGTAAGCAGCACGCGAAAGAAGTCAAAGAACAGGGCGACGAACCGATCGAAACGCACTGATCTCAATGAGTGTGGGTTCCAACGGTCAGCCCCATGTCGGCGAGGACAGTCCAACTAGGGAGGAGCGCATCGCCGCCGCCCCCATGTCGGCTCCCGCCCACGCCCACGCCTCTGCCGCCCACGCCTCTGTCCCCGCTTCCGCTGACACGAGTTCTCAACAGGTGCAAAGCGGCTCCGCGGCTGAGCTGCGCCGCGAGCGCGTGCGGCTGGCCGAGCGCGTCGCTTCGCTGACCTGGGACCTCGGTGGGCTGGCCTACGAGATGGCGATTCGCGACCACTACCGCCTGGATGTGCTCGCCCGCCGCGCCGCCGAGCTTCAGCAGGCGGATGCCCAGCTCGGTGAGGTCGAGCGTCTGCTGGCCTCCGCCCAGGATGGGGTGGGCGGCGCCTGCCGCGCCTGCGGCGCGGTGCACAGCCGCGGCGCGGCCTACTGCTGGCGCTGCGGCTCGCCGCTGCTGGTGGAGGCCCGTCCCTCGGTGGCGTAGCCCTCTCGGAAGAGACGTGCTGGACTGCTGCCGAACCCGCCGCCGATCTTCGGAGGTGGCGTAGCCCTCTCGGGAGAGACGTGCTGGACTGCTGCCGAACCTGCCGCCGATCTTCGGCTAGTGGGTTGCTGGATGTACGGGCGCGTCCCATAACCTGTGCCCAGTGAGGCGCCTGGCTGCTCTCCTGTTCCTCGGCGGTTGCTTAGTGAGCGCGCTGGCGCTAATCCCCGCCCCCGCCCCCGCCCACGGCCGACGCACCCCTCGGCCCTGCCCGATCTTCCCTGCCAGCAATCCTCTCAACCAGGAAATCCTGCACGCCCCGGTCAACCCGCGCTCGGCCGAATACATCGCCGCGATTGGTGCCAACCTGCACCTTCATCCCGATTTCGGCACCAACCCGAGCTATGGGATCCCCTTCACGGTGGTGGGCCCGCACCAACCGAAGGTGGCGATCCACTTCACCGCCTACGGCTCGGAATCCAACCGCGGCCCCTACCCGATCCCGCCCGATGCCCCGGTAGAGGGGGCGGGTGAAGAAGGCGACCGCCACGTGCTGGTGCTCCAAGAGGGGGTGTGCAAGCTGTATGAGCTGTTCGACGCCCATCGCTCGGGGGTGGGATGGGACGCCGCGTCGGGAGCCGTCTTCAACCTGCGCAGCAACGCCCTGCGCCCCAACGGCTGGACTTCAGCCGACGCCGCTGGGCTGCCGATCTTCCCTCTGCTCGTGCGCTATGAAGAAGTCCACGCCGGGCGGATCGACCATGCTTTGCGCGTCACGGTACCCCGCACCCAGGCGGGCTTCATTCACCCAGCCACCCATTTGGCCTCCTCCAGCGAGGACCCAAGCCTTCCGCCGATGGGCTTGCGCCTGCGGCTGAAGAAGAGCTTCAACCTCTCCTCTTACCACGGCGAGTCGCTCGTGATCTTGCGCGCTCTAAAGCGCTACGGGTTGATCGTCGCCGACAATGGCTCCAGTTGGTACATCACCGGGGCCCCCAACCCACGCTGGAACGATGCAGACCTCGAACAGCTCAAGCGCGTGCCCGGCTCCGCTTTTGAAGCGGTGCGAAGCGGATCGATCCGGCGCGTCGGCGGCTAGCTCTGTGGCTCCGCTGGCGCCTCGGGTGCCACCGGCGCCGGCGGGGGAGCGGGCTGTGCCACGGGGGGCTGCGCGACCGGCTGCGGCTGAGCGACCGGCTGTGGGGTGGCGGCGCTCAGGGTCGGCGGTTTTGCTTCGCCGCTGATCGACTCCTTGAACTCACGCATACCGCTACCCAACGAGCGACCGATCTCCGGGAGCCGCTTGGCGCCGAACACCAGCAGCAGGATTACCACGATGAACGCGATGTGGAGTGGGTTGTCGAATCCCATAGATCTCAGTCTAGACGCCTTTACCACTCTCCACGCCCTTACCTGTGTGCTTGCGCACAAGCTGCGAGGCGACGAACAGCATGAACAGCGCAAAGGCCACCTGCAAGACCTTCCCCGACAGCGCGTTGGCTACTGCGACTCCACCCGCGGCGCCCGCCACCGAGAGCAGGCCCAGCAGTAGCGCATCGTGACGGCGCACGTTGCCGTAGCGGTCCTGCATGACCGCGCCCGCGAGCGCGACGGGGACGATCGCCAACAGCGAGGTGGCCTCCGCCTGGTGTTGGGTGAGGCCGATGAAGATCACCAGGCCGGGCACAAACAACACCCCTCCTCCCACCCCTAGAAGGCCTGCGACCACACCCGCCGCCAGCCCGATCGCGATTGCGCCGATCATTGCACCAGCAGCTCCACCGCACTTGCTACCAGTACCGCCGCGAACAGCAGTGCGATCGTGCGGGTGTGCAGTCGCTGCTGCAGCCACGCACCTAGCAACACCCCGCCCACCGCCGGTATGCCCACCAGCAGGCCGTCGAGGACCCGCACATTGCCGTACCCCGCTTGCACGGCGGCGGCGAAGCCCGCGATGAAGACGATCGCCGCCAGCGAAGTACCGGTTGCCTCGCGCTCGCCATATCCCAGCCACAGCACCAGCAGCGGCACGATCACCGTGCCGCCCCCCACGCCGAAGATCCCGCTGAAGAAGCCCGCCGCGGTGCCGATCGCCATTAGCTTCAGCGTCCCGCCGGGCGGTCTGCGCGCCGCCATGCCGGGCATACTAAGGCTGTGTCCCCCGCCGCCCCGCTCGTGGAGGCACTGGAGCCGTTGCGCTCCGATCCCTCCCACGCCGCCGTGCTGCTCGACATCGACGGTACGCTCGCGCCGATCGTGCGCCACGCCGCCGACGCTCACGTGCCCGAGACGACCCGTGCGCTGCTGATCGAGATCGCCAAGCGTTACTGCCTGGTGGGCTGCGTCAGCGGTCGCCGCGCTGCCACCGCCCGCCAGATCGTGGCGATCGGGACGATCGCCTACGTCGGCAACCATGGCGGTGAGCTGTTGCTGCCAGGCGCCACTCGCCCCGAGCTAGACCCCGAACTCGCCGCCTGGAGTGGGCGCGTGCGCGACTTCGCCGCCAAGGCGCTCACCGGTGAGCGCCAACGCCTACGGGTGCGCGCCGAGGACAAGCAGGCGATCGCCGCCTTCCACTGGCGCGGCGCGCCAGACGAGGATGCCGCGCAGGACGCAGTGCGGGAGATCGCCGCTCAGGCTGAAGCGGAGGGATTTGCTGTGCACTGGGGCCGCAAGGTGCTCGAGGTGCGGCCGCCCGTGGCGCTCGATAAGGGAATGGGCGTCATCGCGCTGCTGGATCGGCATGCTCCGTTCAAGGCCGCGTTGTATGTGGGCGACGACACCACCGATCTCGACGCCTTCCGTGGGTTGCGTTCGCTGGTGGAGGCTGGGAAGCTGGAGTGTGCGGTGTGCGTCGCGGTGCGCTCGGAGGAAGCGCCACGGGAGTTGGTGGGGGAGGCAGACTTCGCGATTGACGGCCCCGAGGGCGTGCGCCGCCTACTTGGAGCCCTGGTGTAGTGGTGCCCATCTATCAGTCAACGACCGCGCGCTGCGCCGTGTGCGTCGAGTAGCAACCCCGTGCGCTTCGTCGACTTCCTCAAGACCACCGTCCTGCTCAGCGCTGGCGTCGCCACCGTGCTGGCGTTGATCACCGTGCTCTCGATTCTCACCGGCTCAGGTTCGCTGGCGGCGCTGCTGTCGGTCGGGTGGTGGGCGATCGCTGCGCTGATCGGGTTGGCGCTCGGCAGGGGCGCCGATGCCAACCCCCCGATCGCCAGGCTGCTGGCAGGTGCACGCGCCACCAACATGCTGCCCGAGCACCGCCCCGCTGCGATCTTGCTCAACCGGCTGTGGCCGCTGCTGGCGATCACCGTGCTGGCCGGCGGCCTCGCCTTCCTCGCCCCCCAGATCCCCGGGATCGGCGCCGGCTTCGCGATCATTTGGGCGCTCGCCTGGCGCCACCAGCATGCCGCGGTGAGCGCGATCGAGGAGCGCGACGGGGTGCGCTTCTACGTGCTGCCGACCTCCCCGGTCCAACCGATTGCGCTGCAGCGCACGCCCGGCTTCAAGGCGATGCGGCCCGAGAGCCTGATCTGAAGCGACGTGCGGAGCGTCGATGTACTGCTGGTGCAGCTCGGCTCAACCGAAGGCTTGCGGGTCGCCGACGAGGAGCTGGTGGGCTCATTGCGGCGCGCCGGTGCCCAGGTCCTTGTAGCGGCGGCTGCGTACCCGGGGGAGGTGCGCACGCTGATGCTCACCGATCTGCGCTGGGCACGCTCAGCTCGCCGCGCCGCCATGGACTCATTGGAGGGTCTGAGGGGGAACCCGCCACGCTCGGTGATCTACTCCACCACGACCGCCGCATTGCTGTGGCCGCTGCCGGGGGCGATTCGTTTCGATGCCCCCGCCGCCGCCAATCGCCTTGGCCGCCACGGGTTGTGGCAGCGTCCGCTGGAGCGCCGCCGGCTGCGTCAGGCACCGCTGCTGCTGCCCTCCAGCGCCGGTGCGCTCGCGGAGGCCGCCGCCGCGGTACCCGGCTGCGAGCACCGTGCGCTCGTGGTGCCCTCGCCGATCGCGTCGTCGCAGGGCGGTCAATCGGGCCTCTCGGAGCGCGACATCGCGGCGGTGACCTACGCCGCCAACCCCTACAAGAAGGGCTTCGACCGCGTGCTCGCCGCCTGGCGGCGCGTGCGTCGCCCCGGCGAGCGGCTGGTGGTGGCCGGCGTGGATCGTCGAGCACTGCGCGAGAGCGGGATCGAGCTGCCCGATGAAGACATCGAGGTCGCCGGGACGCTCACCAAGGAGGACTACCGCGCACTGCTGCGCCGTGCGCATGTGTTCGTGTGTGCCCCCCGCCGCGAGGACTACGGCCTCGCCCAACTGGAGGCGCTTGCCGAGGGATGTCGCCTCGTCACGAACGCAGCGCCTGGCGCCTACGTCGCGCTGCCACTTGCCTGCGAGCTTGACCGCCGCTTCGTTGGCGAAGACCTCGGTGCCGCGTTGCGCTGTGCGCTCGACGACCCCACGGGCGACTACGCCGCGCGCGCCACCAAGTTGGTGGCGCCCTTCACCACCGCCGCGGTCGATCGGCTGGTTGCGCAGGAGCTGCTGCCGCGGTTGGTGGGGGATCGAGCGGAGGTCGCCATTTGAGCTAGAGGTCGTACGAAGGGGCAGCGACCGCTAGAGGTGTACGAAGGGCGGCGACCGTTAGCCATGCCGATGCGCGGTATGTGAGGCGCGCGCCCGTTTACGCAACCCCGCCAGCTCCGCCCACGGCCGCGTGTTGACCACGTCCCTCTTGGTGAGCCAACCGCGTCGCGCGGTGAGGATGCCCCAGCGCATGTTTTGCAGTGTCGCGGGCCAGTGGGCGTCGGAGTCGATCACGATGCTTACGCCCGCATGCACAGCCGCGCGGGCGTGGGTCTCGTGGAGGTCGCGGCGGTCGGGGTTGGCGTTGATCTCGAGCATCGTGCCGGTGCGGGCAGCCGCGGCGAACACCGCCTCGAGGTCCAGCGCATAGGGTTCGCGGCGCTCGATCAGGCGCCCAGTGGGGTGGCCGATCGCGTCTACCAAGGGGTGCTCGATCGCGGCGATCATCCGCTCGGTCATCGCCTGTTCGTTCATCCCGAAGGCGGTGTGCATGCTTGCCACCACCCAATCGAGCCGTGCCAGCAAGTCGTCCTCGTAGTCGAGCGTGCCGTCGGGCAGGATGTTGACCTCGCTGCCGGCAAGCAACGTGAAGCCGTCGAGTCCTCGTGCAACCTCCCCGACACGCTCGATCTGCTCGCGCAGCTGCGCCGGGGAGACATCGTTGCCGAAGCCGTGCGAAGCGGAGTGGTCGGTGATCGCCAGGTACTCGTAGCCGAGCGCCTGCGCCGCCCGCGCCATCTCCTCGATCGTGGCCTTGCCGTCGGAGGCGACCGTGTGGCAGTGCAGGTCGCCGCGGATGTCGGCCAGCTCGATCGGCGTCGGTAGGCCGTCGGAGGCCGCCTCCAGCTCGCCGCGATGCTCGCGCAGCTCCGGCGGGATGTAGGGGAGGCCCAACAGCCCATACACCTCAGCCTCGGTGGCGCACGTCTGTGTTGCCCCAGTGGCGTCGTCGAGCACGCCGTACTCTGAGACGTGCAGGCCTTTGCGCACGGCGAGCTCGCGCAGCGCGGCATTGTGTGCCGCCGAACCGGTGAAGTGCTGCAGCAGGTTGCCCAGTTGTGCCGGTGCGGCGATTCGCAGATCGACACCGATACCGGAGTAGGTGCGCCCGCGGGCGCCGGTGGGGCTGCTTGAGCCAATGCGCTCGATCTGCTCTAACGACCCCAGCGCCTGCGCCAGCAGCTCGGGCTCGGCGGTGACTGCCACCAGGTCGATGTCCTTGACGCTGTCCACGCCCCGCCGCGCGGAGCCGGCGAGCTGCACCTGCGCGTCGGCTGGGCCGTGCTCGCGCAGGCCGGCCGCGAGTGCTTCCCCGAGCTCGATTGCCGCCGGCAGCAGTGCCCGCCGTTGAGCTCGGACGCCCGCCCAACCCGCACCATCGACGGGCATTCCCTGCGCCGCCAGATCGTCGAGCGCCGCGAGCACTTTGTCCTCGAACTTCGCCCCCAAGCCGCGCACGCCGCGTAGCCGTTGCGCCAACGCCGCCTCACGCAGCGCCTGGGGCGAGTCGATGCCCAATTGCTCGTGCAGCAGCCGCGCGCGCTTGGGGCCGAGGCCGGGGATGCGCGTGATCGCGATCACGCCTGGTGGGAATTTCGCCCGCAGCCGCTCCGCCGCGGGGATCGCGCCGGTGTCGAGCAGCGCCACGATCTTCTCCTGCAGCGTCTCGCCGATCCCCGGCAACTCGGTGGCGCGCCCCGCCCGGGCGAGCGCTCCCACCGACACCGACGCCTCCCTGATCGTGTCCGCGGCGCGGCGGTAGGCGAGCACGCGATGGACGATCGCCCCGTCCAACTCATACAGATCGCCGAGTTCTTCGAGGGCGTCGGCGATCGCGGGATTGGGTAGATCGGGCATGGTGGCTTCAAGATTGCCCTATCTGGCGCGCGCACACCGCTGCGGGTCAAGCTTCGTCGTTCAGTTGGGCCGATCGATCGTGCGTCGCTTGGTGCGGCCGATCGATGCTCCGACGCTCTAGGGTAAGGAGCCTCAGTGGACGGCACCGCCTGGCTCATACTTCCCACCTACAACGAGGCCGAGAACATCGAGGCGATCGTACTCACCGCGGGAGAGGCGCTCACGAGTGCTCCGTGCGCGGAGTATCGCGTGCTGATCGTCGACGATGGCTCGCCCGACGGCACGGGCGAGATCGCCGATCGGCTGACGGAGGAGCACCCGTGGGTGAGGGTGCTGCATCGCGCCACCAAGGAAGGCATCGGCCCCGCCTACCTCGCCGGCTTCGCGCATGCGCTGGAGCACGGGGCGTCATATGTGCTGGAGATGGACAGCGACTTCTCCCACGACCCGGCCGACCTGCCGCGCCTGTTGGGGGCGATCGCCAACGGCGCCGACCTCGCGCTCGGCTCCCGCTATGTGCCCGGCGGCGGGGTGAGCGACTGGGGCCTGTTGCGTCGCTTGGTCAGCGAGGGCGGTTCGACCTACGCGCGGCTGGTGCTGTCCCTGCGCGTACGCGACCTGACGGGCGGCTTCAAGTGCTTTCGCCGCGAGGTGCTCGAAGCGATCCACTTCGACAGCGTGCGCTCGCATGGATATGCCTTCCAGGTGGAGCTGACCTACCGCGCGGTGCGTGCCGGCTTTCATGTGGTCGAGGTCCCGATCGTTTTCCGCGACCGCCAGCACGGGACGAGCAAGATGTCTTGGCAGATCGCCGCCGAGGCGATGTGGCTGGTGCCGCGGCTGCGATATGGTCGCCAGCCGCCCATGGTGAGGGCCGCCGCGGATGCGTCGCCCGCCCCCGCGGCCGCAAGTGCCGGGCGAGATATCGATCGATCTGTTTCGTCTCCGACGCAATCCGCCTCTCCCGCGACCCCTCCCGCGGGCCACGATGTAGCCGCGCGGAAATAGAGACGTGGGCGCGAGATCGAGGGTGATCAGCGCTTAATCACAAATGCCTGGCAGGTGGGCAATGCGATTGGCTGCTCAGGCAGGTCGCGAAAGAACTCGTCGATCACCGATCGCTGCTCTTTGAAGGGGGCATCTCCGTAATCGTCAAAGACGATGATTCCACGAGGAAGCAGATGCTCGTATGCAAAGGCGAGCGCACGGCCGGAAGGCGCTGCCGCATTCAGGTCGATATGGGCAAATGACAGATCGCCAACATCGGTGGTGTTGAGCGTTTGAAAAACGTCGCCCGGACACAGCTCGTACCTGGGTCGCCAGGGGGCGAGCAGGTTGTTGACGTGGTCAACCGATGTGTTGTTGTGTGCGCCCGCAAAGCCTCGCTCGCGCTCACCGGCGGTAAGTTGATCGGCGGGGATGCCCGTAAATGTGTCGAACAGGAAAAAGCGGTGGTCAGCCGCAACTTTTGTACGGCTGAGAATCATATAAGCGCATCCGCCACGCCAGGTGCCAAACTCGGCGAAATTACCAGGCAGATGCTGGCACTGCTGAGCAAAGGAGGTCAGCAGCCACATGCGCCACCGCGTGTCCGCTCCCGGAAACCACGACTTAGCCATCTCGGCATATGAGGATTCAAATTCTTGATCGTCCCGGAACGGGCAGTAGTGAGCGGTTGCCAGGCCGTCGGACCTGTATACGTAGGTGCGGTCGATTAGCTGATTGCGAATAAAGATCGCGGGTGGTCGAAGCGGCGCCGGAAGTTTTTCGATGCGGGTCCCTCGGGAGGTCCGCCAGCTGTCAATTGCACCGGACACTGCGGCTCTCGTCATCGACTGCTTGGGGTGGGATGGCGAAGCGCGCACGCTGCGCGAAGATTGAGTATCCGGCAGCGGTGTCTGACTCATGTCACTGGCCGGGTGCGACTAGAAACAAAATCCACTTTTTGCTATCATCCGAATGATCATAGCAGCTAGGGCTCGGCGGTTATCGCAATGCCTGCGCGTGGACAGCTGCCACGTGGGGCTGGCGTTCGCTCAACGGCACGGCGTCCAGCGCGGGTCGCAGGAGCGCCGGCACGCGACCCTCGCGGGGATGCCGGAGACTATCCTTCATTTTGTATAGTGTATGGAGAACCTTGACAGATGAACGGCAAAGGAGGCCCCCATGGCGGGCAGTTTGAGCGAAGTCACCGACACCAACTTCCAGGCGGAGGTCATTGAATCCGACACCCCCGTGCTGGTGGACTTCTGGGCGCCTTGGTGTGGGCCCTGCCGCGTGGTGGCCCCCGTCCTCGAGGAGATCGCCCAGGAGCGCCCCGACCTGCGCATCGTGAAGCTCAACGTCGACGAGAACCAACAAACGGCGGCCACCTTCCAAGTGCTGTCGATCCCGACGATGATCCTCTTCAAGGCCGGCCAGCCCGTCAAGACGGTGGTGGGGGCCTACCCGAAGAAGAAGATCGAGGCTGAGTTGGAGCCGGCGCTGGCGTAGGCCTTTTGGCCGGTTGATGCAGGGGGGAGGTCGGGAGGGGGGCCTGCCCCCTTCCCGCTGAGAGTTCGAGGCTGAGTTGGAGCCGGCGCTGGCGTAGGCCTTTTGGCCGGTTGATGCAGGGGGGAGGTCGGGAGGGGGGCCTGCCCCCTTCCCGCTGAGAGTTCGAGGCTGAGTTGGAGCCGCCGCTGGCGGCGTAGTCCTTGGGGAAAATAGGCTCCGCCCCTAAAGGGGCTGCGCCGGGAGGGGTACGCGGCTGGCTGTCAAGCGCGCTGTTCAGCTCGGGCGTCCGATCCGGCTTAGCCACCTGAATCTGATTGCGTCCGACAGCAGTTTGCGCCATCGCCGGCGGCGTCTGATGTGTCTGCACATCTTCTCGAGTTCGCGATAGACGTGTTCATTGTCCGTGCCTCGCATGTGCAGAGCGAGCCATTCTGAGAGACCCCAATAGTCGAGCGCCGCATCCCCGAAGTAATCGCCGATGATTCCGCGGTTGAGTAGATTGCGGTTGTACATGCCTCCCATCTCCTCCCAGAAGTTCAGGTAGAGCAGCGCGTCGAGCTGCTCCCTGAACGGCATCTGCTCCCACCTGCTGATGCGTGTCGCGACCGGTATTTCGCTTTTTCGTATGACGGTATGTGTCTTCTCGATGTACGGAAGCAGACTTGGCTCGTCGAATCGTCGGAGGTATTCGTGAGCCCGTGTCTGCCGAAGCTGGCGCACTGTGCCGAGCAACGCAAGCAGAGCGAGCAACGCCGTGGCGCTCTCCGCGGTTTCGCCAGCTTTAAGCGTCGCGAAGATGAGCCCCATGGTTCCCGGTGTTCGCGCCGAAGCTCAGTATTCCCTGCCAATTGCCGTGCTGGTCGATCGGGTTGACTGTTTGCCGGATAGGCGGACAGCTCGCGCGGCGCCAGCTCGGAGCCGATACACTGAAGAGCATGACAACGCACGGTCCTGTCATTCTTCGCTAGCTCAGCCACCTGCCGCTGTCCCGTGGCGCTACGCCCGCGGACACGGCGGTCAGTCGCGGCGGACACGGCTGTCAGCGCGCGTAGGCGTTCTCAGCGACGCTCGACCCGGCGCAGCGCGATCTCGATCTCCAGGCCGTCGATCTCGGTCTGCTCGGTGAACTCCATCTCACCGGGCGACCGGTCGTCGCCGAGATGCAGCTCCACCGTAAGCGTCTCGCGGATCAGGTAGTCGCGGTGGGCGGCGGCCGCGTCCAGCAGCGCGGGATCGCCCGCCAAAGCGAGCTCGATCCGGTCCTCGACGGCGAGCCCGCCGTTTTTGCGCGCACTCTGTACGGCGTGCACGATCTCCCGCGCGCGGCCCTCGCGGCGCAGGTCGTCGTCGATCGCGAGCTCGAGCGCCACCGCGTGGGCGCCGTCGCGCTCGACGGAGTAACCCTCGGGGGCCTGCATCGTGAGGATCACGTCCTCGGCGGTAAGCGTATGCTCGCGTCCCCCGACCGAAATGCCGAGGCCGTCGGCGCCATTTGCGCTGCCCGTGGCAGCCGGGTGAGACGGGCCGTCGGCGCCAGCCGCCGTCGCGGCTCTCACCGCCGCGGCCACCTGCGCGGGGTCGAGCGCGGCGATCGCCTCGGCGACGAGCGGCATCTCTTTGCCAAACAGCGGCCCCAGGCGGCGGTAGTTGGCTTTCACCTCGTACTGACCCAAGTCCTCGGCGCCGGCGACGAAGCGTACGCGGCGCACGTTGAGCTCCTCGCGCACCACATCGGCTAGGCGCTCGATCGCCGCGCGCTCGCGTCCGGTCGCCACCACCACTGCCTCGGCGAGCGGCTGGCGCACCTTGATTTTCGCCTGGCCGCGCGCGCCGAGGCCGAGACGCACGGTCTCCCGCGCGATCGCCATCGCCTCTTCCAGATCTCGATCGCGCGCGGGAAGCGCATCGCCGGCCGGGAAATCGCAGAGGTGCACGCTCTCCAGTGCTCCATCGAGGTTGTCGTAGATCTCGTCGGCGACAAACGGGCAAAAGGGCGCCAGCAGCTTGGCGATCGTGAGCAGGCAGCCGCGCAGCGTGCGGAACGCCGCCGGGTCGCCGTCCCAGAAGCGCCGGCGTGAGCGGCGCACGTACCAGTTGGAGAGCTCGTCCAGCAGCTCGGCGATAGCTCGCCCCGCGGTGGTCGTGTCATAGGCGTCGAGTCGCTCGGCCACGACCTCGGCGGTGCTGGCTGTGCGTGAAAGTGCCCAGCGATCGAGGTCGTCGGGCGCCTGTGCGTGCTCCGTCGCCTCGCTCGCGGCCCCGTTGGGCGTATCGCTCAGAGCCTGCGCCGCCGCCCTCTGCTGCGGCGCCTGCAGCAGCGAGGACCGATTTGCATGCGCGTAGAGCACATAGAAGAAGTAGGTGCTCCACAGCTGCTTGATGAACAGCCGCACGCCCTCGCCGATCGCCTCTTCGGAGAAGCGATACCCGTCCCACGGCTGCTTGGCGGTGAAGAAGTACCAGCGGAAGGCGTCCGCGCCGTACTTGTCGATCACCTGGCCGGGCTCGACGGTGTTGCCGCGCGACTTCGACATCTTCTGCCCCTCGGCATCGACGAGCAGTCCAAGGCACACCACGTTGCGGTAGGGAGCGGTATCGAACAGCAGCGTGGAGACGGCGAGCAGCGAGTAAAACCAGCCGCGTGTCTGGTCGAGCGCCTCGCAGATGAAGTCCGCCGGGAAGCGCTTCGGGTCGGTGGCGAAGTCTTGCGCCTGCGCCACCAGGCTCTCGACGCCACCTGCGTGCCCCGCCCCCTTCTCCTTCTCCTTCTCCTTTCCCTCCTGCTCGCTCTCCTCGGAGAACGGGATGTGATGCTGGGCGAACGGCATCGCACCGGAGTCGAACCACACGTCGATCACCTCGGGGACGCGTCGCATCGGCTCACGGCACGGTGCCCCCCCGCCGGCCGCATGCAGGCAGGGGAACTCGACCTCATCCACGTACGGACGGTGGTGGTCGGCGAGCGCAGTGCCAGTCAGCCTTTCCAGCTCGGTGAACGATCCAACGACATGGAGGTGTCCCGCGCCGCAGCGCCACACCGGCAGCGGCGTGCCCCAGTAGCGCTCACGTGAGAGCGCCCAGTCGACGTTGTTGGACAGCCAGTCGCCGAAGCGGCCGTGCTTGATGTGGGGCGGATGCCATGTCACGGTCTCGTTGGCCGCCAGCATCCGCTCGCGTACGGTCGTTGTCGCGATGTACCAGGACGCCTTGGCGTAGTAGATCAAGGGTGTGCCGCAGCGCCAGCAGTGCGGGTAGGAGTGCTCGTACTCTTCGCGCTTGAACAGCAGACCGCGTTCGCTCAGGTCCGCAACCAGCTCCTCGGTGAGCTCTGGGTCCTTGACGAAGCGTCCCTCGTAGGAGCGCCCGTCGTGACCGCGGACGCGCTGGTCGTAGGTGCCGTCGGGGGCGACTGGGTTGAAGAGGCTGTGCCGGTCGCGGGGGTCGAACGGCACATCGGGAGCGGCCGCGGCGGCGTTGAAGTCGTCCTCGCCAAAGGCCGGTGCGATATGCACGAGCCCGGTTCCATCGTCAGTGGTGACGAAGTCGCCCGCGATGATCGGCAAGCCTCCCGCGGGGCCGGTGTTGAAGATCGGTCCCGCGTAGTGCCCGCCGAGGAGCTGTTCACCGGGGAAGCGGTCGAGGATCTCCGCGCCCTCGCCCAACACCTTCTCCACCAGCGCCGCCGCCAAGACGTAGACGTTCTCGTCTGTGGTCTCATCCCCCACCGGTCGCCGCGCCCGCGCGTACTCGATGTCCGACCCCGCCGCCACCGCGACGTTTCCCGGCAGCGTCCACGGAGTTGTCGTCCAGATCAACAAGGCGTCGCCCTCCTTCAAAGGCGAATCGGCGTCGGGGGCTTGGGCAGGCATCCAGACAGGGCCTCCAGGCTGCTGCACCAGGCCGCCAGACTGCTCCTGCGTAGGGAAGTGCACCGGCAGTCGCACGTAGACCGACCGATCCACTACATCCTGGTACCCCAGCGCCACCTCATGTGAAGAGAGCGCGGTGCCGCAGCGGTAGCAGTAGGGCACAACCTTGTGCCCCTCGTACAGCAGGCCCCGCCGGTTGATCTCCGCGAGCGCCCACCACACCGACTCGATGTAGCTCTCATCGAGCGTGCGGTAGGCGTCGTCGAGGTCGATCCAAAAGCCGATCCGTTCGGTGAGGCGGTTCCACTCCTCCAGGTACTCGAACACCGACTCGCGGCACTGGCGGTTGAACTCCTCGATCCCAACGACGTTCTCGATCTCGTGCTTGCTGTTGATCCCGAGCTTCTGCTCGACGGCGATCTCCACCGGCAGCCCGTGGCAGTCCCAGCCGCCCTTGCGCTCGACGCGGTGGCCGCGCATCGTCTTGTAGCGCGGGTAGATGTCCTTGAACGCCCGCGCCAGCACGTGGTGGGCGCCGGGGCGTCCGTTGGCGGTGGGGGGACCCTCGTAGAAGACCCACGGCTCCGCCCCTTCGCGCATGCGCAGGGACCGTGCGAACACGGCGCGCTCGCGCCAGCGCGCCAGCACCTCGCGCTCCATCGCCGGGAGTGCCTGGTGAGGGTCCACGGCGCGCGGCGGAATCAGGGGATGTCGCGGGGTGTTCGCCACGGGCGGCCATTGTAGGTGTGGCCTTTCGCTCAAGGGTGGGAGACACGAGCCCGCCTCGGTGGGCGGGCTGGCTAGACTCGCCGCCCATGCGCGTCCTCGTCAGCGGCCACCACGGTTACATCGGATCCGTCCTGGTGCCGCTCCTGCTTGCGTCCGGGCACGAGCCGGTGGGCCTCGACACTTACATGTACGAGGGTTGTGACTTCGGCGACGAATGCGGGCCAGCCGTGCCGAGTATCCGCAAGGACGTGCGCGAGGTGACCCCCTCCGACCTGGACGGCTTCGACGCGGTGATCCATCTCGCCGCCCTTTCCAACGATCCGGTGGGCGATCTCAATCCCGACTGCACCTTCGCGATCAACCACCGTGGCTCGGTGTCGCTGGCGCAGGCCGCCAAGCAGGCGGGAGTGGGGCGCTTCCTGTTTGCCTCCTCATGCAGCCTTTACGGCGCTGCCGGCCAGGATTGGATTGATGAGACCGCCGACTTCAATCCGGTGACGCCCTACGGCGAGTCGAAGGTGCTGGCTGAGCGCGACATCGGGCTGCTCGCCGACGACTCGTTCAGCCCGACGTTCCTGCGCAATGCCACAGCTCACGGTCTCTCCCCGCGCCACCGCGGCGATCTGGTGGTGAACAATCTCACCGCTTTCGCCTTTGCCACCGGCGAGGTGTTGATGCAGAGCGACGGCACGCCGTGGCGGCCGCTGGTGCATATCGAGGACATCTCGCGCGCATTTCTCGGGCTGATGCAGGCGCCGCGGGAGCAGGTGCACGGGGAGGCGTTCAACGTGGGCGCCGACGAGGAGAACTACCGGATCCGCGACATCGCACGAATCGTGGAGGAGGTTGTCCCCGGGTCGCGAGTGGTGCTCGCCGAGGGCGCCGGACCGGACAAGCGCAGCTATCGCGTCAGCTTCGCCAAGCTCCAGCAGGCATTTCCCGAGTTGCACCCCCGTTGGACGGTGCGTGCGAGCGCCGAGCAGATGTTTGCGGCCTACCGTGAGCACGGGTTGAGCATCGAGGATTTCAAGGGGTCGCGGTTCATGCGAATCGCGCGCATCAAGGAACTGATCGCCGCGGGGCGGCTGGATGGGGCGCTGCGTTGGAAGGACCCTGCTGAGTTGCCAGCGTGAACAAGTGCGCTGGAAAAACTCGGGCTTCGCTCCCGCTCCGGGCCCGCTCGCCGGCAGCGCCACCTCCAACGGCGCGGTGGCGATCGTGGGCCAGGACGCAGGCGTGGGCCAGGTGCGCTCAGCTGCCCGCGTGAGCAAGCGCCGGCAGCTGCGGCAGCTCCTGCTCATACCATCGATACGTGGCTTCGAGGCCTTGTTCGAGATTCCACGCCGGCCTCCAGCCGAGCTGCTCGGCGATCGCGCTCGAATCGAGCCACTGGCGCGCGAGCTCGCCGTGCGGAGTGCCCTCCCCGCGGACATCCGGCTCGCTCACCGCGCCTGAGATCTCGACGAGCCGCTTCACGACCTCCAGAACGCTCACCGGTGTGCCGATGCTCGCGTTCCATGCGCAACCGTGCAGCTCTGGGCGATCGAGCGAGTTGGCCACTGCCAAATAGGCTGCGACTGCGTCCTCGGCGTAGAGGAAATCGCGCTCCATCGACCCATCCGAGCGGATCACTGGCCGCTGGCCCGCCAGTAGCGCTCTCACCGTTCCCGGGATCAGACGCGAGAAATTGAGGTCGCCGCCACCGAACACATTGCCGAAGCGGGTGACGGCTACCGGAAGACCGAAGGTGTGCGCGTAGGAACGCGCGATCAGGTCAGCGCACGCCTTTGAGACGTCGTAGGGATAGCGCGGCTGCAGCGCGTGGCTCTCGCGGTAGGGGAGATTGTTGTGCACCCCGTAGGCCTTGTCGGTGGACGCCACGACCACCCTCCGCGGCGGCTCGGCGGCGAGGCGGCAGGCCTCGAGCAGGTTCCACGTGCCTCGCACGTTGACCTCGTAAGTGCTAGCGGGGGAGCTGGTGGCCGATCCCACGATCGCGGTGGCCGCGAGGTGGAACACCGCCTGCACGCAGTCTCCGTCGAGCGCGGCGCGCAGCGAGGAGGAGTCCCGCAGATCGGCGGGCACCGGCGTGCAGCGATGGTGCAGCCCGCGTAACCGAAAGCGCGAGAGCTCCGCAAGGGGCCGGTCGAGCACGAGCACCTCGGCCCCCTCGTCGAGCAGCCGCTCGGCTACCCAAGATCCGATGAAGCCCTGCGCTCCGGTGAAGAGCACGCGAGTCCCCGCCCATGTGCTCGACATGAGAAACACGATACAGGCACTTGTGCTTGGCGGGCAGGCGACTTTGCGACGGGCGCTCGACTGCTCGGAAGTGCCTTGTTAGCTTGACTTGCCATGTCGGCAGTCGAGCTCGATGGGGCGCCCGCGGGCGCCCTCGGCAACGCCAGATGAAGGCGGTGATCCTGGCCGGTGGCCTGGGCTCACGGCTGAGCGAGGAGACCTCGGTTCGCCCCAAGCCGATGGTGGAGATCGGCGGCAAGCCGATCCTTTGGCACATCATGAAGATCTACGCGGCCCACGGGGTGCAGGAGTTCGTGATCTGCCTCGGTTACAAGGGCTACGTCATTAAGGAGTACTTCGCCAACTACCACCTGCATACGAGCGATCTCTCCTTCGACCTCGGGCGCGGCGACATCGAAGTGCACCATTCGAGCACCGAGCCGTGGCGGGTGACGTTGGTGGACACCGGGGAGGGAACGATGACGGGCGGACGCCTGAAGCGGGCGCTTGCATATGTCGGCGAGGACGATTTCTGTTTCACCTACGGCGACGGCCTGGCCGACATCGACATAACCACGCTGATCGCCTACCACCGCGAGCAGGGTGCGCTCGCCACGATCACCGCCGTGCAGCCACCCGGCCGCTTCGGCGCCGTCGAGCTGAACGGCACGCACGTGCGCAGCTTTCAGGAGAAGCCGCGCGGCGATGGGGCGTGGCTGAACGGCGGGTTCTTCGTGCTCTCCCCCAAGGTGGGGGACTATCTGACAGGCGACTGGGAGGTGTGGGAGCAGGAGCCGATGCGCAAGCTCACCGGTGAGGGCCAACTCGCCTCCTTCCGCCACCGTGGCTTCTGGCAGGCGATGGACACGGTGCGCGACCGCCACCAACTGGAGCAACTGTGGGCTTCCGGCGAGGCGCCCTGGCGGATCTGGGAATGAGTGAGGCAACCGATACGCCGTGCCGTTTCTGCGGCGCCCCGCTGCGCGATGTGTTCGCCGACCTGGGCTCCTCGCCGCTGGCCAACTCCTACCCCTCCCCCGAGTGCGTCGGCGCGATGGAGCCCTTCTATCCCCTGCGCGCACTGGTGTGTGGCCGTTGCTTCCTGGTACAGCTGGAGGAGTTCGAGACGCCCGCGGAGATTTTCTCCGATTACGCCTATTTCTCCTCCTATTCGACCAGCTGGCTGGAGCACTGCCGCGGCTACAGCGAGCGGATGATCGAGCTGCTCAGCCTTGGCGAGCACAGTCAGGTGGTGGAGATCGCCTCCAATGACGGCTACCTGTTGCAGTACTTCCACGAGCGCCGCGTGCCGGTGCTCGGGGTTGAGCCCGCCGCCAACGTGGCGAAGGTTGCGCTCCAGAAGGGGATCCCCACGCTGGTGGAGTTCTTCGGCCGCGATACGGCACGGTCGCTGGCCGCCGTATCCAGCGCCGACTTGTTGGTGGGCAACAACGTCCTCGCCCACGTCCCCGACCTCGGCGACTTCGTCGGCGGCTTGAAGATTCTGCTGGCGCCCAGCGGAACGATCACGATGGAGTTCCCCCACCTGATGCGGCTGATCGAGGATGGGCTGTGGGACACGATCTACCACGAGCACTTCTCCTACTTCTCCTTCCTGTCCGCCAGCCGCGTGTTTGCGGCCCACGGCCTGCGCCTGTTCGACGTCGAGGAGCTGCCCACGCACGGCGGCTCGCTGCGGGTCTACGGAGCGCACGCAGACGACCCCGGCAAGCCTGACACACCGCGGGCGCAGCAGCTGCGCGAGCGCGAGCGCGCCGCGGGCTACGAGCGCCTGGACACCTACACCGAATACGGCGCGCGCGTGGAGGCCGACAAGCGCCGGATCTTGGAGTTCCTGATCGGCCTTAAGGACGAGGGCCGGCGGGTGGTCGGCTACGGGGCGCCGGCCAAGGGCAACACGCTGCTCAACTACTGCGGCGTGCGGCGCGACTTCATCGACTACACGGTGGACCTCAACCCGCACAAGCAGGGTCGCTTCCTGCCCGGCAGCCATATCCCGATCCGTTCCCCCCAGGCGATCCGCGAAGACCGCCCCGACGTGGTGGTGATCCTGCCCTGGAACCTCAAGGAGGAGATCGCCGGGCAGCTGCACTTCGTCGGCGAGTGGGGCGGGCGCCTCGCGGCGCGCACACCGGAGCTGACGCTGCTCTGATGCGGGGGATCGGGTGAAACTCCTCCACGCCGTCCGTCCGCGCCGGGACGCTGCTAGGTGCCCCGCGCTCGGGGGGATTGGTTGCGCGCCTGCGGGGATTGGCCCGGCGCCTGCGGGGATTGGTTGCGCGCCCGCGGGGATTGGTCTCGCGGCCACCAGGATCGGGCCCACGCCCGCGAGGATCGGTCGATGGTGAGTGCGGTCGAGTCGCTCGGTGAGCGTGCTCCGACCGAGTCGGACGTGCTCTCCACCCCGGCGGCCGGCCCCGCGGTCGTGCGAGGGGCGACGCTGCGGATGGTTTCGTTCAGCGTCGGCTCGCTGTTCAGCGTCCTCGCCGCGGCGCTCCTGTTCCGCCACCTCGGCGTGTTCGACACCGGCCGCTACACGATTGCGATGTCGCTCGGTGCGCTGGTGACGGGCCTGACGGATCTCGGCCTCACCGGGGTTGGCATGCGCGAACTCTCGGTGTTGCGCGGTGCACAGCGCGACGCCTTCGCCCGCACCCTGCTGGGAATGCGTTTGACATGTGCGCTCTTGGGCGCCCTGCTCGTCACGATGTTCGCGTTCGCCGTCTACGGCTCGCTGTTGGGGCTTGGGGTGTTGATCGCGTGTGGCGGGGTGCTGATCCAGAACACACTGGGGCTCCTGTGGGTGTCGCTGGCGGTTCGTCTGCGGCTCGGCTGGATGTCGGCGCTCGAACTCGCGCGGCTGATGCTCACCGCGTGCACGATCGCCCTGCTGGTGGTGCTCGGCGCCCACCTGCTCGCCTTCCTGGCTGTCACGGCAATCGCCTCGCTGATCTTGCTGCCGGCGACGATCGCGTTGGTGCGCGGCGACATCCCGCTGAGGCCCTCGTTCGACGTGCGCCGCTGGCGCGCGCTGGTGACGCCGATGATCACCTACTCGGCGGCGGTGATCACGGCCACGCTGTACCTGCGCGTGGCTGTCGTGCTGGTATCGCTGCTCTGCAATGGCCGTCAGCTCGGCTACTTCAGCGTCTCCTACCGCGTGGTGGAGAACCTGTTCACGCTGCCCGGGTTGATGATCGCCTCGGCCTTCCCGGTGTTCGCGCACACGGCGCACGGCGATCCTGCCCGCTTCGCTTACGCAATCTCGCGCGTGTTCGAAGTGTCGCTGATCGTCGGGGTGTGGGTCTCGCTATCGCTCGTCGTGGGCGCCCGCCTGGCGATCGAGGTGGTAGGCGGCGCAAAATTCCTGCCGGCGGTGCCGATCCTTGCGGTCCAGGGTCTTGCGGTCGGCGCCGTCTTCGTGAGCGGCGTGTGGAGCTACGCGCTGTTGAGTCTCCACCGGCACCGCGCGATCCTGATTCTCAACCTCGCCCTCCTCGCGCTGGTGGCCACATCGGTGACCGTGCTGGCGCCGTTGTACGGCGCTTTGGGTGCCGCGGCGGCGACGGCCTCGGTGGAGATCCTCGCCGCGATCGTCGGCGCGGTGGTACTGGTAGGCGGTCATGCCCACCTGCGGCCCAACCTCGAGGTGCTGCCGAAGGTTGCCCTGGCGGCGGCGCTAGGCGCAAGCCCGATGCTGCTCACGGCTGCCCCGATCGCCGGCCGCGTGGTGTTGTCAAGCGGCCTGTACGGGGCGGTGCTGCTCTGGCGGGGGGCGCTCCCCTCCGACCTACGTGCGCTGCCAGGCTTGCGCGGGAGGCTCGGATGAGGTTCGAGCGGGACGGCTGCTTGCATCGGGTGAACGGATGGCGCGGATGAGGTTTGAGCAGACGCCGCTGCCGGGCGCCTGGCGGATCGAGATCGATCCGCTGGAAGACGAGCGCGGCTGGTTTGCGCGCACGTTCGACGCAGCCGAGTTCGGCGCACGCGGGATCGATCCGGCGATCGTGCAGTGCAGCGCTTCGTTCAACGCTCGGCGGGACACGCTCCGCGGCATGCATTACCAGGCCGAGCCTCACGGGGAGCCCAAGCTGGTGCGCTGTGTGCGCGGCGCGATCTTCGACGTCGCACTCGACCTGCGCCCCGGATCGCCGACCTACTGCCGTTGGCATGGGGAGCGGCTGAGCGCCGAGAATCGGCGTGCGCTGCACCTGCCGGCCGGTTTGGCGCACGGTTTCCAAACTCTCGACGATGGCTGCGAAGTGCTCTACCAGATCGGTCGTCCACATGTGCCCGAGGCCGCTCGCGGCGTGCGCTGGGACGATCCTGCCTTTGCGATTGCGTGGCCGCCGCCGGTGGGCGTGCGCACGATCTCTGTGCGCGATCGTTCCTACCCGGACTTCGACGCGGGGCGGCCGTGACGGACAACGGCACGCACCCATTGGTGGCACTGCGGCGCGCCGCGGGCCGATCGGCCCTGCGCGTCGGGGCGACTCCAACCAACTGGTTGGCACTCAAGACCACGCGCCGGCCGCGCATGCTGTGGCGCTCCGCGGGGCGCGTCCCGGGAGCAGTCATGGAGTGGCGCGAGCCGGCTGCGGTCACCGATGCCGAGATCGCGCTTTGCGAGCGTTTGATCGCTGCCTTCGCCGCTGCCAGCGGCGACGAAGGCCCGGTGAGCACCAGCGGTGTGTGGGCGTGGGTGGCAGACACCCATCAGCGCCGGCTGGTGGCGGCGCTGCGGCACCGCGACCCGCGCGAGCTCGCCAGCCTGCTCGCCTCGATGTTTCGCGAGGAGTTCATCTGGGGTCTGGGGGGGATGGCCCCCGGCGGCATGCCCCCGCACAGCGAATCGCCGTTGGGTGCGCGCATCTTGCTGCTCAAGGTGTTCGACTCGCTCGTAGCGCTGGCGGAGGCGTTCGGGGTGGTGGCGGCCGAGAACCCCGAACAGGGGTATGTGGGCAGCTTCGACCCACGCCGCGAGCGTGCGCTCCCTGATCTTGTCGTGGAGCTGGAGCGCGCCACTGGCGGTTCGCTGGCCTTTCCGCCGATCGGAGCGGCCTACGGCCTGGCTGTCGAGGGACGCCTGATCACGGCGGAGACGCCCGACCAGGTTTACACGGCGGTGCGTCTCGGCGAGGCGATCGGCCTGCATCTGAGCGACCGCGGCGAGCGGGGGCTGCGGATGGTCGAGATCGGCGGCGGCTACGGCGGCGGTTGCTACTGGCTGCTCAGTCGCCAGCCAGAGGTCGTTCACTACACGATCGTCGACCTGGCCACGGTGAACGTGCTACAGGGCTATTTCCTGGCGCAGGCGCTTGGGGCGGACGCCGTCTCCTTCTTCGGTGAGCCTCAGGCGAGGGTCGCGATCCTCCCCAATCACGCGCTCGCGGAGGTCGAAACCCCCTACGACGTGCTGTTCAACAAGGACAGCATGCCGGAGATGCCCTACGAGACGATGGTGTCGTATCTGGAGTGGGCCCGTGCGAACTGCGAGGGGTTCTTCTACAGCAACAACCACGAGGCGAGGGCGCCGTTCCTCGAGTATTCGCAGGGGCGAGTGCCGGACGCGATCGCACAGGTCGGAGGCTTTCGGCGGCTTTCCCGCGAGCAGTCGTGGGTGCGGCCGGGGTATGTCGAGGAGATCTACCGGCGGGTCGAGGTGCCGCGGGGCGATGGCGGAGTGCTCTACCGGCGGGCAGAGGCACCCCAGGGGGGTGGTGGTGGCGGGCTCCACGGGCGGGCAGAGGCACCCCAGGGTGGTGGTGGGCTCCACGGGCGGGCAGAGGCACCCCAGGGGGGTGGTGGTGGCGGGCTCCACGGGCGGGCAGAGGCACCCCAGGGTGGTGGTGGGCTCCACGGGCGGGCAGAGGCACCCCAGGGGGGTGGTGGTGGCGGGCTCCACGGGCGGGCGGACGTCCTCCGGGCCCGGTGACACAGAGCGCCGGCAGCCTTTGCCTCGTCCATCTCGTGTGGGCGCCGCTCGGGACGCGGCCGCTGCGTGAGTTTGCGCAGGCGCTGCGCGCCCACCCGCCCGGCGTCGAGCACAGCCTGGTGGTCGCCTTCAACGGGTTTGCCTCGGCCGCGGAGGCTGGGCCGTATCTCGACGAGCTCGCCGGTCTCGATCCCGAGGTTCTGCTCTTCCCGGAGGGCGGTCAGGATCTGGCGGCGTACTTCGCAACCGCGGCGCGCCTGCGCCGCGAGCGCTACTGCTTCGTCAACTCCTACAGCCGCCCGCTCGTAGACGGCTGGCTGGCGAAGCTCGACACCGCGCTCGCTCGGCCCGGTGTCGGGCTGGTGGGGGCGAGCGGCTCGTGGGCCAGCTCCCGCTCGTGGATGGCCCACTCGCTCGGGCTGCCCAGCGCCTACCGCGGCCTCCTGCCCGCGCCGCGTGCCGCCCGCGCGCAGCTGCTCGCGGTTGAGCTCGAACACGCCGGCGCCGAGCGGCGCTCGCGCCGGGAGTCGCTGCAGGCGCGCTGGAGCGCGTTGCGCCAACTCCCCCAGCTCGAGCGCTTCCCGGCCCACCATCTGCGCACCAACGCCTTCATGGTGTCCCACGCCATCCTGTCGCGCCTGCGGCTGCGCCCGGTGCGCGACAAGCTCGACGCCTACGCGCTGGAGCACGGTCGCGGAAGCATTACCAGGCAGGTGCAGCGGATAGGGCTGCGCACCCTGGTGGTGGACCGCGACGGCGCAGTTTACGACCACCCCGATTGGGATCGCAGCCGTACCTTCTGGCAGGGGGACCAAGAGGGGCTGCTGGTGGCCGACAACCGGACGCTCGGATATCAGCGCGCCGATCGCCCGCGTCGGCGGGTGCTCGCTGCCTACGCGTGGGGCGCCGCCGCCGCCCCGTACGGCGGCGGGTATGGCGAGGGTGTGTGTGGGGAGGGCAGGAGCGAGGAGGGTGGCTATCGAGAAGGGGTGCGGGAAAAAAGCGGGTGTGGAGGTTGAGCGGCGTGTTGGTGACCGGAGCCGGTGGCTTTGTCGGCGTGCCACTACTCCAGGCGCTGGTGGGCGCGGGCGTCGAGGTGCACGGGCTCTCCACGCGTCTCACTCCGCCAACGGTGCCGGGTGTGCGCTGGCACCGCGCCGACCTGGCCGACTACGCCACGGTGGAGCGGCTGATCGCGCAGCTCGCCCCCGAGCGTCTCGTTCACCTGGCGTGGTGCACCGAGCCGGGCCGCTACTGGCATACCCCCGAAAACTTGATCTGGTTGGAGCGTAGCCTGCGTCTGATCGCCGCCTTCGTGCGCGGCGGAGGGCGGCGGCTGGTCGTACTCGGCACTTGCGCCGAGTACGACTGGTCGCGCGCTGAGGAGCCGCTCGGCGAGTACACGGCTCCACTGGTGCCTGCCACGTTGTATGGCGCCGCCAAGGATGCGTTGCGCCGGGTGGCGAGCGTCTACGCCGAGCAGGAGGGGATTGAGCTTGCGTGGGGGCGGCTGTTTTTTCTCTACGGCCCCCGCGAGGCCCCCGAGCGCCTGGTGCCGTCGGTAATTCGCGCTTTGCTGGCGCGGCAGGGGGTCGCGGTCAGCGGTGGCATGCAGGTGCGCGACTTCATGCACGTCGAGGACGCTGCTGCCGCCGTGGCGGCGCTACTCGACAGCTCCGTGGTGGGGGCGGTCAATATCGCCGCCGGCGCTCCGGCGACAGTGGGCGAGGTGGTGGACGCGATCGTACGGGAGATCGGGCGCCCTGAGCTGGTGCGCCGCGGCGCCCTGCCGGAGCGCCCCGGGGAGCCGCGATCGCTGATCGCCGATGTCGCCCGGCTGCGGGAGGAGGTCGGCTTTCGCCCCCGTTGGCCGCTCGCCGAGGGGATCGCCGCCACTGTGCGCTGGTGGGGGGAGCAGCGTGGCCTCTCAGGCGGCGCGGCGCGAATACACGCCGCGCCGTAGATCTAGCGAGTCGCGAAAGCTGATCTCGCGGTCGATCGCGACTGCCGGCGGGCGGGGGAGGCGTGGGCGGCGCCGGCCGGCGCTCCACCCCCGGAGACGCCCCTGCAAAGCGGCTAGGTCATGCGAGATGGCGAGATCGCCGATCGCGACGACGGTCTCGGTGGCTAGCGTGCGTGGTCCCGTGCGCCCGCGCAGTAGGCCATAACGGCGCAGCATGTAGCCACGCCCGAAACCGCCGTTACGTCGCTGCCACGCCGAACGGTGTCCGTGTGTGGCCGAGCCGAGGTGCACGCCCACGGCGTCGCTTGCCAGCGCCGCCCTCCAGCCGGCGCTGCGCAGGCGCAGCGCCAGATCGAAGTCCTCCATATAGGCGAAGATCGCTTCATCTAGGCCGCCGATCTGCTGCCATGCCGAACGTCGGTAGGCGGCGGCGGTACCCGCCGGGCCGGCGAGAATCGGCCGCTCGCGGCGCGCCTCGGTGGCGTCCAGTCCCTGCAGCCTGGGAAACCCTCCCAATGTCACGTCGGCGGTGAGTCCGGCGCTGTCGATCAGCCGTTCGCCGGGCTGGAGCATCAGCGACGCCACCGCTCCCACCCCGGGGTCGCGCTGCAGCGGCGCCACCACGCGCTCCAGAAAGTCGGGTCGAACGTCGACGTCGTTGTTGAGCAGCACGATGATCTCCCCCGAGCCGGCCGCAACGCCCCGGTTGCAGGCTTCGGCGAAGCCGTGGTTCTCGTCGAAGCACTCCAGGTGCACCCCCGGCCACTCGCCGCAAAGGCGGGCGCGGGTGTCGTCGGTGGAGCCGTTGTCGACGAGGATGACCCGATGCTCGATCGTTTGCGCCCGCAGATGGCGCAGGCAGCTCGCGGTGAGCTTGTAGCGGCCGTAGGCGACGATCACGACGTTCGATCGAGCTGGACATGCCAGCACCGTAATGGCGAGCCTGCACGCTGGAAAGACGCACTTCCCCGGGCCGTGCAGGCGCTGGGCAAACGGGGGCCGAGCTCGGCGCGAGTGTCTCCAGCGTGGGCTCCCACAATGCGGTGTAGGTCTGACGCTCCCACGATGCAGCAGTGGTCTGACGCTCCTACGATGCTGTGGTGGTCTGCTACCGCGTACGTGTGTGAGGCTGCGCCTCTACCACCACCCCGACGGCGCCCGCGTGGCTTACCGCGAGCTCGGCGCCGGCCCCCCGCTGGCGCTGTTGCACTCCGCGATGCTCTCCCACATGGAGTGGGAGCCGGTGGTGCGGCGGTTGTCTGAGCGCTTCCGCGTGGTGCTTCCCGACTTGCCGCTGCACGGCGATTCTGAGGACCGGCCGCGGCATCCCTACACGATCGACTGGTTGGCCGACGTGCTCGGGGGCTTCGCCGCCGACGTGCTCGGCCCGCGGCCGCTACTCGCCGGCCATGACATCGGCGCTGAGATCCTGCTGCGAGCGGTGGACCGTGGGCAGTTGCACCCGGCGCGCGTGGTGCTGATGCCCAACCGCCTGCACTACCCCGAACAGCACGCGCGGCTGCGGGGCGTCTGGCGGGTCGCGGCCCGCGCTGGCGCCCTGCCCGGCGCCGACCGCGCGCTCACCCACGCCGCGCCGGTCGTGTTCTCCCCCTCGCTGGGGCTGCGGCTGTCCGCCCGCGGGGAGCCGGCGGTGCGCGACCTCGTGCGGCACGCGTTTGCCGATGTCCCCGGGAACCCCAGCCTCGCGCGCTCCTGGGCGAAGTTCGCGCGCCGCTGGCCGCGTGGGCCGCAGACGCAGCTACTGGAGCTTTACCCGCGCCTGCGGATGCCGGTGCTGCTGCTGTGGGCGGACAGCGACCGCCTGCACCCGCTCGCGGGGGCGGAGGAGACGCTGAAGCTGCTCCCCGACGCGCAGCTGCGGGTGCTGCCCGGCACGGGGTTCCTGATGGCCTACGACGACCCGGTAGGGGTCGCGCGGGAGCTCGTGGCGTTCTGTGGATAGCGACCGCGGAGCCGGGCCAGGTTCGACCGCCGAGCCGGGCCAGGTTCGACCGCCGAGCCGGGCCTGCTTTCGACAGCCGAGCCGGGCCTGCTTTGACCGCCGAGCCGGGCCTGCTTTTGCTTTCAAACCAAGGGTGGGCACAGGTGGCCCTCGCTTGGTCGGTAGGGTTCCTGCTCGCGAGCGTCGATTCAAGGAGACCAAATGGCAGAGCAACAGCTGTGGGGCGGGGAGACGACCAAGGCCGTCGAGAACTTCCCAATCTCGGGGGAGACCGTACCCGTCGCGGTGGTGCATTGGCTGGCGCGGATCAAGGGCGCCGCCGCTGCCGTCAACGGTGAGCTGGGGCTGCTCGATAAGCGCCGCGCCGCGCGCGTCGAGAAGGCCGCCAAAGAGATCGCCGCCGGCAAGCACGATGCGCAGTTCCCGATCGATGTCTTCCAGACCGGCTCGGGCACCTCCACCAACACGAACGCCAACGAGGTGATCGCGGCGCTGGCGGGCGAGAGCGTGCACCCCAACGACCACGTCAACATGGGCCAGTCCTCCAATGACGTCTTCCCCTCGGCCGTGCACCTCGCCGCGCTGGAGGTCGCCCAGCGTGAGCTGCTGCCCGCGCTCAAGCAGTTGGAGCGCTCGTTGGCAAAGAAGGCGAAAAGCTTCCAGAACGTCGTCAAGGCCGGCCGCACCCACCTGATGGACGCCGTGCCGGTGACGCTCGGGCAGGAGTTCGGCGGGTACGCCGCCCAGATTGCGCTCGCGCAGGAGCGGGTGGGCAGCGCGCTGGAGCACGTCGGCCAGATCCCGCTTGGAGGCACCGCCACTGGCACCGGTCTCAACACCCATCCCCGCTTCGCCGAGAAGGTGCGCGCGCGCTTGAAGAAGGACTCGGGCCTGCGCCAGATCGCGGCGCCGCGCGACCCCTTCGAGGCGCAGGCCAGTCGCGATGCGCTAGTTGAGCTGTCCGGCGCGCTGAAGGTGAGCGCCGTGTCGCTTACGAAGATCGCGGGCGACCTTGCGCTGATGGGCTCCGGACCGCGCGCCGGCATCGGCGAGCTGTATCTGCCCGAGCTGCAGAAGGGCTCCTCGATCATGCCCGGCAAGGTCAATCCCGTGATCCCCGAGGTGGTACTGCAGGTATGTGCGCAGGTGATCGGCAACGACACCGCGATTACGATCGGCGGGATGCAGGGTCAGTTCGAGCTCAACGTCCGCATTCCCCTGATCGCCCGCAACCTGCTGCAGTCGCTGCAGCTACTGACAAGCGCCTCGCGTGCGCTGGCAGAGAAGTGCGTGGACGGCATCCGCGTCAACAAGGCCGGCACCGACGGGTCCGCCGGCGCCACGCTGGCGGTCGCCACAGCGCTCAACGGCGCAATCGGCTACGACCGCGGCGCTGCGATCGTCAAGCAGGCCGCGGACTCTGGCCGCCCACTGCGCGAGGTAGCACTCGAGTTGGGGGTTGATCCCAAGCTATACGACGCCACGATCGACCTCGCCAAGATCGCGCGGGGGAATCAGTAGTACAGCTTGCCCACAGTGGAGACCGTGAGCGCGTACGTCTTGCGGTTGATCGACCCGTACAGGCTGCCTTTGCCATGGGCGTGCGCGTAGCGACCCGAGCCCCCGGTAACGGTGAGTGAACCGCCGAAGCTCGCGGTGAGGCTGGTGGAGTGCAGCGCTCCCCCGCCATGGCCGCTGATCGAGCCGCCGCTCTTGGCGTAGATCGTGAACTTGGCGGAGATCGTGGCGCCGATGTTGAAGCTCACCTTGACCTTGCCGGGGATCGTCCCCGACACCGGACCTTCCTCGACCAGTTCCGACCCAGAGTTGTTGACCGAATGCAGGTGTCCTTCGTCTTTGACGTTCAGCGTGCCGGCGGCGTTGGCTGGCGGACGGCGACTCGTGGAAGCCGAGGAGGAGGAGGCACTCGCGAAGCTAACGAGGCCTACGGCCAGCAGCAGCGCGCCAAGCACGAGCCTGACGCCGGCGCTGTCAGTGCCGTTTGAAGCGTCGCGGCGCGACATCGCGGGGGGGATAGCGCTTGCGCTCGGCGGCGGTCATCTTCCTGATCACGAGCTTGCCCTCTGCCACCTGCTCGCGGATGTCCTCGAGCTTCTGCTCGCGCCGTTCCTGCTGACGAAGCTGCTGAGGTCCTTGCAAGTGCTCGCTCCTAAGATCACGCCATCGACGGCTCAGCTGATTTCAATCAACCGGATCGTCATAGCGACAGTAGTCATCCATGATATCGCGTATTGCGACGATCTGCCGGCGGTGAGCGCGCTCTGAGGCAACTCTTACGCTGCTCAGCGTGGGATGTGGCACCCTTCCGGGCTGCTCTGCATCGAGGTCGGCGGGCCTGGCCGTCCTTTTCTCAGTCAAGACATGCGCCGCAATGCACTGATCATCCTTGGAATCGCCGTCCTCGTATGGGGGGTTTTGGCGATCGCGCTCGACTCCCCCAGCCTGAAGCTGGGGTCGGGATCGAGCCCGAAACAGACCTCCGAGGAGGTCTCGCCATCGTGCTTGCCGACTACGCAGCAGCACACCGCGGCGCTGCCCGGCACCGACGTGGATGTGGCGCCGGAGCCGCACACCGACACCGCCAACCCCCACACCCAGATCAGCTTCCTGGGGGTGCCGGCGGCGGCGATCCGCGGCGTAAGGGTGGTGGGCGAACACAGCGGCAACCACTCCGGCGGGCTCCGTGCTTACTCACAAGGCGACGGCGCGAGCTTCCTGCCGGACGCTCCGTTCGACCCCGGCGAGCGCGTCACCGTGCACGCCACGATCGGCTCGGTCGCAGGCGGCAAATCGGTGGCCTCCGCCGGCGGCAGACAAATCGCCTTTGAATTTCATGTCGACACGCCTTACCCGACGGCGAGCATCTCCGAGTTCCCCAACCCGCAAGCGGCGCTCGCTGACTACCAGAGCTTCAATACCCTCCCGGGCGCCCAGCCGCCGATCCTGACCGTCACCGTGCTCGATCGCGACTCCGCGGCGGGCGACATCCTCACTACCAACGGGCCTGGCCCGGGCCAGTACGGGCCGCTGATCTACACGCCGCAAGGGCGGCTCGTCTGGTTTGAAAAGCTGCCGGGGGGCGAAACGGCTGAGGATTTGAACGAGCAGACCTACGAAGGCCGGCGCGACCTGACTTGGTGGCGGGGGCGTGTGCTGTCGCTGGGGTATGGGCAGGGCGAAGACCTCGTGATGAACTCCCATTACCAGACGGTCGCGAGGATCTCCGGCGGCAACGGGCTGAAGGCGGACCTGCACGATTTCCAGATCGCCCCGCACGACATCGCCTACATCACCGCTTACAACGCGATCCGTTGCAACCTCGCCCCGGCGGGTGGAGCGAAGAACGGGGCGATTATCGACACGGCGATCCAGGAGATCGACATGAGGACGGGGTTGGTGCGCTGGGAATGGCACAGCCTCGACCACGTGGCTGCCTCGGAGTCGGAAACCGCGGCGGCGACAAACACCAGGCCGTGGGACTGGTTTCACCTCAACTCGATCGATCCCGAGCCAGACGGCAACATCCTGATCTCGGCGCGCAACACGTGGGCGGCCTATCAGCTGCAAGGCGGCAGCGGCAAGATCCTCTGGCGACTCGGCGGCAACAAAAGCTCGTTCAAGATGGGGCCGGGCACCAGGACGGCGTGGCAGCACGACGGCCGCGTGCTGCCAGACGGGGAAATCACGCTGTTCGACGACGGCTCCAACCCGCCCGTGCACCGCCAGTCGCGCGCCGTGCGGATTGCACTGGACCTTCAAACCCACCAAGCGCGTCTGCGCTCAGCCCTTACGCATCCAACCCCGCTGCTCTCAGCAAGCCAGGGCAATGTGCAGACGTTGGCGAGCGGCAACACGGTGGTGGGCTACGGCGGGGTGCCGGCGATCAGCGAGTATGCGTCGGACGGGGAGCTGCTGTTTGACGCGCATCTGCCGTACGACATGACTTTTTACAGGGCCTTCCGCTTCCCCTGGAGCGGGCGCCCACAGAGCCCGCCGACAGCGCTGGCCAGCCTCAACAACACCGGCGAAGAGACGATCGTGCACGCGAGCTGGAACGGTGCGACCGAAGTGGCGGCGTGGCGTGTGCTCGCGGGGGCGCATCCCGGCTCGCTGGCGGCGCAAACCACAATCGCCACCAGCGGCTTCGAAAGCTCGACGATCCTACCCAACCACAAATACCCCTATGTGGCGGTGCAGGCGCTCGACGCTGACGGCCACGTGCTGGGGACCTCACCCGCGGTGAGGGTAAACAGCTACTCCGCCTCGCTGCCCAGCCAGTCGGCTCAGTAGCCAGGTGCTTTGGCGGCAGGCTTATGTGTGGTTGTTGTGGTGGTGCTCGTCGTGCCGGTGGTACCGGTTGTCGGCGTGGTCGACGATTTGCCGCCGCACCCCGCTACCGCCAAGGCGGCGGCCACAGTGGCGAGTAGCGTTAGCATGGCGGCCAATGGCGCTCGTTTCATCGGCTGGGCTCCTCTTCCTGTCGCTCGGGGATCGGTTGCCCACCCTACCAAGCGTTTCCAACGCCGGTCGATCCTGCATGGTCGGTCGCCCGCGGGTGGGCTGACGTGAGCGTCCAGACGCCGGCGAGCCCTGCGGCGGCGCAGCCCGCTCCGCCCGAGACCGGACAGGGCGGGCGCTCCAGATGGCTGCTGGTTGTCTGCTGCGTGGCGCAGTTCATGGTGATCCTCGACCTGAGCATCGTCAACGTCGCGCTGCCCCACATCCAGCTGAGCCTCAACTTCGCCGCGCCGGAACTGCAGTGGATCGTCGACGCCTACTCGATCACGTTCGCGGGCTTCCTGATGTTCGGCGGTCGCGCCGCCGATTACTTCGGGCAGCGCAAGATGTTCGTAATTGCGCTGTTGCTGTTCGCGCTCGCCTCGCTGGCGGGCGGCCTCGCGCCCGACCGTGTCACGCTGATCGCCGCGCGCGCGGCGCAGGGTCTGGGCGGCGCGCTGATGGCGGCGTGCTCGCTGGCGATCATCACTTCCTCGTTCGCGCCCGGGCACCAACTCAACCGGGCGATCGGCGCATGGGCGTCGATGAACGGGCTCGGCGGCGCCGCCGGGATGCTGTTCGGCGGGATCATCACGCAGGAGCTCAGCTGGCGCTGGGTGCTGCTGATCAACCCCCCGATCGGGATCGCCGCCGCGCTGGTGGCGTACGCGGTCGTGCGTGAGCGCCGCCGCCCGCGGGAGGGCAACTTCGATCTCGCCGGCGCGCTGACGCTGACGATCGGCCAGATGGTGCTGGTGTTCGGAGTGGTGGAAGCGGGTCTGAAGGGCTGGGACACGTTCGACGCGCTTGGTCCGATCATCGGCGGCATCGTGTTGCTGGTGGTGTTCGGCGTGATCGAGACGCGCCTGGCGTCGGCGCCGCTGATCCCCTTCAAGGAGCTGACCAAGCCGCTGCAGATCGCCAACAACATCGTGCTGCTGTTCAGCGCCTCGCTGTTCCCGATGTGGTTTGTGAGCTCGCTGTACCTGCAGCAGGTGCTGGGCCTCTCGCCACTGGAGACCGGGCTGATCTTCCTGCCGATGACGTTGATGATCATGGCGGTGGCCTCGCGCACCGGCAAGCTCGTCGGCCACTTCGGGGTGCGCGCGGTGCTCGGTGGCGGGCTGGTGATGTTGACCGGGGGGATGCTGCTGCTCGCGAAAGTCGGATCGAGTGGCAGCGGCGTCGTGTACATCATGATCCCCGGGCTGCTCGTGGCGGCGGGGATCGCGATGTCGATCGTTCCCTCGACGATCGCCGCGACGCAGGGCGCCAAGCCGGGGCAGGCGGGGCTGGCGTCGGGTCTCGTCAATACTTCGCGCCAGATCGGCGGCGGGCTCGGGCTGGCGGTGCTGGTGACGCTCGCCACGCAGCGCACCACCCACCTGATCGGCACCGGCGTCGGCGTGCCGCAGGCGCTGACCGACGGTTTCCGTCTCGCCTATCTGATCGGCGCCGGTCTCGCGGGGGCGGCGGCGCTGGTGACGTTCGTGGCGATGCGCCCGCCCAGCGTCGCACCGGCGGGCGCGGCGCGACGCCTGGCGGTCGTCGTCGTGATCGTGGTGGTGGGCTTTGTCGCAATCGACCAGGCGTTTGCGGGCTCCCATGGTGCCCCCGTCGGGGCATATGTCACCGCCGACACCTACCACTTCGTCACCGAGCCCTCGCTGCGCCCCCCGAAGCTCCACCGCAACCAGCCGGCGCCGACGGGAACGCTGGCGCCAGGGTACATCCTTACCACCAACTTCTACGATCTCAACGAACCGCCGATGGTGGGCCAGAGCGGCCCGCTGATCCTCGACCGCGGCCTGCAACCCGTCTGGTTCCAGCCGGTGCCGGAAAAGATCGTCGCCGCCAACCTCAGCCTGCAGCAATACGAAGGCAAGCCGGCACTCGGGTGGTGGCAGGGCGTTGTCACCAACACCGGTCAAACCGAGCGCGGCGAAGACGTGGTGGTCAACCAGCACTACCAGAAGGTCGCCACGTTGAAAGGCAAGGACGGCTGGATCCTCACTCTGCACGAGTTGGCGATCCGCGGCAACGACGCATGGGTGACGGCGAACAAGAACATCCCGATCAACCTCTCCAAGTACGGGGGCGCCTACAACGGCGCCCTGATCGACTCGGCGGTGCAGGAGTACAACCTCAAGACCGGCCAGCTGCTGCGCAGCTGGGACGCGCTCAAGCACATCCCGCTGAGTGACTCCTACGCCTCGGAGCCAACCAACGGCTTTCCGTGGGACGCCTACCACGTCAACTCGATCAGCGTGCCCAACAACGGCACGTTTCTCGTCTCGATGCGCAACACCTGGGCGGCCTACCTGGTGAACATCGCCACCGGCAAGATCGAGTGGACGCTTGGCGGCAAGCGCTCCAGCTTCAAGTTTGGCCCGGGCGCCGCCTTCCAATGGCAGCACGACGTGATGCTGGCGGGAGGCTCGACGGTGACGCTGTTCGACGACCACTGCTGCCAGCTCACCGGCGGCGGCACCTCGGTGCCGGCGACGGGGTCTTCGCGCGGGATCGTGCTCAACGTCAATCAGACCACACGCACGGCGACGCTCTTCGCCCAATACCCCGGCGGCGGCCAGTTTGAAACCGAATACATGGGCGACACCCAGCCGCTGCCGGGCGGCAACGTGTTTGTCGGCTGGGGCTCACAGCCCTACTTCTCCGAGTACAGCCGCTCAGGCAAGCTGCTGCTCGAAGGGGAATTCCCGCGGCCCGACCTCACCTACCGCGCGACGCTGGCGCAGTGGGTGGGTCTGCCGCTATCCCCACCGGTTGGTGGCGCCCGCCAAACAGGCGCCACCACCACGGTGTACGCAAGCTGGAACGGTGCCACCCAGGTGGTCGCGTGGCGGGTGCTCGCCGGCTCGGCCGCCGGCCGGCTGAGCGCTGTGGCGAGTGCCGCCAGGTCCGGCTTCGAGACAGCGATCCCGGTGGCGCCGGGCTACCAGAGCTTCGAGGTACAGGCGCTGGACGCCCATGGTCGCGTGATCGGCGTGTCCCGACCGTTTACGCGGTAGCCAGCCGCTTCTACTCCGCCAACGGCCGCACCTCGATCGCGCCGCCCATGCGCGCCGCCGGTATCCGCGCGGCCAGCTCGATCGCCGCGTCGAGGTCGTTGGCCTCGTAGAACAGGTACCCCCCGAGCGCCTCCTTGCTCTCCACGAACGGCCCATCGGTGGTGAGTGTCCTGCCGTCCTCCACTCGCACCGTGGTAGCCGTCTCCGGCGGCTGCATCCGGACGGGTGATGGGGTGACGCCGGGGGTTTGGTTGATCGCCTTGTAGTCCGCGTACACCGCCTGCTGCTCCGCCTGCGAAAGCTGCCCCCAGGCATCCGGGTCGTTCGGCGTGGGGGTTGTGCCCTGGTGGATCAAAAGCATGAACTTCATCGCTTCCTCCTGGTTGGGGATCGTCTCATCTAAGACGAACGAGCAACGGCAAAATCGACAGCGCGCGGCGCAAGAGGCCCGCCGACCGAGCGCAAAGATGTCTGTGGTCGCGCGGGCGTGGCGACCCACCGGCCGACACGGGTGGGCGACCGGACGGCGACAGGAATGCCACACTTGGGCCAATGGCCGATCCAGTGCTGAGCGGCGGCTGCCTCTGCGGCGGCGTGCGTTTCGAGCTCACCGCCGCGCCCCCCGCCGCGGGCTACTGTCACTGCACGCGCTGCCAGCGTCGCACCGGCACGGGCTCCTCGCTGCAAGCACGGATCGACGGCCGCACGCTGCGGCTGTTGCGGGGCGAGGAGCTGATCACGGCGTGGTGCCACCCCGACGGAGGCTTCGAGAAGCTCTTCTGTCGCGAGTGCGGCGGGCATCTGTTCAGTCGCAACCCCGACGACCACACGAAGATGAGCGTCCGTATGGGGGCCTTCGACGGCGACCCGGGCGTGCGAGCAAGCTGGCGCGCTTACGTCGCCTACGCCGCGTCATGGGAGCCGATCCCGGATGACGGGCTGGAGCGCATCGCCGAGGGCAAGCCGCACGTCTGAAGAGGCCTGCGCTCCTCATCGGGCAGCCACTTCCGGCGGATCGGGCTCGCGCAACGGAAGGGGGGGGATTCGAACCCCCGAGACGGGGGTTGCCCGCCTGGCGGTTTTCAAGACCGCTGCATTCAACCGCTCTGCCACCCTTCCAGCGCGCCACCGCGAAGGCTAGTCGATCGCGAGACCGCCGCGACGGCCGCATGGGAGCGATTGGCGCAGGTAGTCGACGTGTGCTTTGCTTGGTGAGGGCGCTCGCTGCGGTCGTCGGTGGCGCAGGGTCGCCCGTGGCGCAAACTCCCTACGAGCGGTGCGACGGATGCGCTCGCCTTCCCGCGCGATGACCTGAGGCTTTACACTGGTGGCCGACCTCGGGAGAGGTGGCCGAGTGGCTGAAGGCACTCGCCTGCTAAGCGAGTATGGGGATCAAACTCCATCGCGGGTTCGAATCCCGCCCTCTCCGTGCCGGGTCCGCCTTTACACTATGGTAAAGGTATGGCCCGGATCTCCAGCAAGCACCAGGTGACCCTCCCGGTCGAGTCGTTGAGGCGGGCCGGCCTGACCGTTGGGGATGAGGTTGCGATCGAAGCCGAAGGGGCCGATCGCATCGTCGTTCGCCGCATATCGGGCGACGCCGAGCGCGCGCTGGGCGTCTTCGACGGTCTGTATGAGCGCGGCTATCTCGAGCGACTTCGCGCGGGCGAGCGTGCGTGAGCGGGTGCGTGCTCGATACCGACGTGGTGATCGCGGCGCTCGACCGGCGTGACCCGCATCATTCCAGCGCAGCGACGGCAGTCAAGAGGCTGGCAGCTGATGGCGTGCCGTTGCTCCTGTCGCTCATCAACTACGCTGAGACGCTTGTCAGACCAGCGGAGGACGAGCACACCCTGAAGACGGCAAGGGACGCGCTGGCCGCACTGGGGGTCCAGTTGGTCGCTCCTACGCCCTCTATCGCAGTGGATGCGGCGCGGCATCGCGGACTGAACATCAGTCTCGCGGAGGGGTTTGCGCTTGCGACGGCGCAGGCTCACGACGCCAACGTGGCATCGTTCGACCGCAGAGTTCGTCGCGCGCTCCCCAAGATCGGGCTTCAGCTCGCGCCGCAGCTGAGCTGACCACCCCGTCTGTCAGAGCCGAGTCAGGCGCCAGCTAGGCCCGCGAGGAGTTGCGTGGCGGCCGCGTCGAAACGCTCGACGGCGCGGTATGGCCGGGCGATGAGCATGGCGCCCTCCAGGCCGCTGACGATGCTCCGGGCGGTGCAGGCTGCGGAATCTGCGAAGCACAGGCTGCCTTCGCCGCGCCCCTGCTCGAGCACGGCTACCAGCCAGGCCTCGTTGTCGTCGAGGAAGCTGATCACCGCGCTGCGCATCGGGTCTGCAATCGACTCGTATTCGGAGGCGAGCATGCCGCACAGGCACATACGCTCCTCGCGGAGCACCTCCGCGTACAGGTTCGCGTAAGCGACGAGCTTGGCGGGGGCGTTGCTCAGGTTTGCATCGATCGCATCGAGCGCCTGTGCGAAACGTTCCGCGTAGCGCGTGATGATCTCCTCACCGAGGTTGGCCTTGCTGGGGAAGTGGTAGTGCAGACTGGCCTTCGTGATGGAGAGCTCGGCTGCCACGTCGGCGTAGCTGAAGCCATTGAAGCCGCGGATTTGGATCAGCCTTTCGCCGACGTCGAGGATGCGTGAGCGCGTGTTCGTCGTCTGCTTGCTCGTGTCTGACTGCAAGTCCTTGAGTACTTCGTCGCTGCCAAGGGGCATCGAAACCGTCCTTGCTTTGACAATCTATCTATTAGTAGGTAGAGTATCAGCGTCCACATCGCCCCCCAACACCGAGGAGAGAGTGTGCACAACACCGAGCACAAGAGCTTTGAGGCCAACTCGGAATCAGACACATCCTCTACGAACAGGAGAGCTTGATGTTGCGCAAATACATCGACTGCCGCGAGATGCCCAGCGAGAGCGGATGCGACCTGACAATGGCCGGGAGCGAAGGGCATGTGCTTGACGCTGCCGTGATCCACGCGGTGACAGCACACGGACATGAGGACACGCCGGAGCTACGCGACCAGATACGCCAGATCCTCAAAGACGAGGTCCCCAGCGCGCTGGCATAGCCTACGGCGCCGCATCGGCCTATCTATCGCTGTTCGCCAAAGCGCTCGGCGTGCAGTTTCTTGATGCGCTACCAAGCAGTATCGGGGTTCGATCTTCGTCCCTCCCTTCGGCGTGCAGTACGGCAACGTCGACAGTAAGAGGAGCGTAGTCGCCCTCGGCGCCGATCGCCTTGATCAGGCGGTCGACGAGCACGTCGGAGCGTCGATGTTCGACGGTGGGATGCGGCGGCGGCCGTTGCAGCCACCATTGCGGGAGCAGTCGAATCGGCAGATGCAGCGGTCTTGGGGGCCGTGTTGGCTATCCGTGGTGCCGGCTATGGTTCTAAGAGCTATACCCATGAGGTAATAGCTGAGACCTATGCGCTGTTGATGGCGCGACATGTTCGTGGACATCGGGGCAAGCCGAGATGGCTGGACGAGAAGATCTACAACCTCCTGAAGAGAGTGACCGACTGGGGCGACTGAGTCCGCCGAATGGCTACTACCTGGGCAAAGACCGCCGCCCAGAGGACGTTCTCGCCCTTCAGGCCGAGCTGCTGCGGAGCGAAGGCATCGATCCCAGGTGGCCAGGACTAGACCAGACGCCGCCACCGTCGTCCTGAGCCGCAGAACTTGGTAGGACTAAAACGCGAGCCAGCAGCGCTGCGGGCTCGCGTTTGATCGCCCGTATGCCGGAGCTGATCGGCACGCGGGTACCGTAGCGGCGTGAGCTTCGAGACGCTGATCGTGATTGTGCTCGCCGGCCTCGGCGGGCCGCTGTTGGGTGTCGCCGGGCGTTGGTTTGTGCCGGTGGTGATCGGCGAGATCCTCGCCGGGGTGATTGTCGGCCCTTCGGTGCTAAATGCCGTGGACCCCGCCAACGGCACGGTGTCGTTTCTCGGCGAAATCGGCTTTGCGATGCTAATGCTCACGGTGGGGATGCACCTGCCGCTGCGCGACAAGCGATTGCCCGCGTCGCTGCGCGGTGGTGGGCTGCTGGCGGGGGTCGTCTGCGTGCTGGCGATCCCCGGCGGGCTGCTCGCCGCCGGCATCGCGGGCACCGGCCACGCGGCTATCTACATGGTGCTGCTCGCCTCTGGCTCGGCCGCGGTGCTGCTGCCGGCGCTCCAGGAGACCGGCATCGAAGGCCCGGATGTGATGATCGTGATGGCGCAGGTGACGCTCGCCGATGTGATCACAATCCTCTCCGTGCCGATCGTGCTGCAGCCGGCGCGCGTCGGCCACGCCGCGCTGGGGGCGGCGCTCGTGGCCTGCGCGGTGTTGGCGCTGCTCGGCGTCGCTCGGTTGCTGGCCGCCGCCGGCTGGGTGCGCCACGTGCGCCATCTCTCCAAGCGGCGCAACTGGGCGCTCGACCTGCGTCTCTCGCTGCTCGCGTTGTTCGTGCTCGCGTGGATTGCACAAAAGGGCGGGGCGAGCATCTTGATCGCCGGCTTTGGCGCTGGTGTGACGGTCGCGTTGGTTGGCGGCCCCAAACGCCTCTCCACGCAGATGCGCGGCGTCGCCGACGGTTTCTTCATCCCGCTCTATTTCGTCGTGCTCGGCGCGCAACTGGACCTGGGAGGCCTCGTCGGCCGCCCGTCGCTGCTGGCGCTCGCCGGCGCGCTGGCGGTACTCAACGTCGTGATCCACCTGCTGGCGGTGGCGCTCGCGCGCCGGTCTGTGGCGGTGGGCCTGGCGGCGAGCGCGCAGCTCGGGGTACCGGCCGCGATCGCTTCGCTGGGGCTGGCCGAGCACGTACTCTCAGCCGACGTTGCCACGGCGATCATCGTCGCTGCGCTGGTCAGCCTCGGAGTTTGCACTGCGGGGGTGGAGCGGCTGGTACGCGCGTATGCCCCGGCAGCTGTCACGCCGGTGTCTGCTGGCGGGCATGGGGTCAGAGCATAGGACGCTGAGCAACGCTTTTGGGCCGTTAGACTCAAGGCAGGACGTAACCAGCGTTTCGCCAGGGCAGACGCGCGTATGGTCGCTGAAAAGTACTCGCTACCTTCATGCACGTGACCGACCAGGACTCCGAGAAGATCGGGATCGTCCTCGCCGACGACCACGCGGTAGTGCGCAGCGGGCTGCGGATGCTGCTCGATAACGAGTCCGACTTCGAGGTACTGGCGGAGGCCAGCGACGTCGACAGCGCGCGGCGCTGCGTGCGCAGCCACCACCCGCGGGTGCTGGTGCTCGACCTCGCCATGCCGGGCGGTTCCGCTCTGCAGGCGATCCCGTTGCTCCGCGCGGAGTCGCCCGGCACGCAGATCGTGGTGCTGACGATGCAGTCCGAGCCGGCATTTGCGCGTGAGGCGCTCGGCGCGGGAGCGCTCGGCTATGTGCTCAAGGAGGCCGCCGACGATGAGCTTGTGGAGGCGGTCCATCGCGCCGCCGCGGGCGAGAGCTACCTACACCCTCGCCTCGGTGCGCTGATCGCCTCCGAGCCGTCGTCGGGCCCACCCGACGACCTCTCCGAGCGCGAGCTGGATGTGCTGCGTCTGATCGCGCTCGGCCACACCAACGCTGAGATCGCGGAACAGCTTTACCTTTCGGTCCGCACCGTCGAGACTCACCGCGCGCACATCCAACAGAAGTTGCGCCTCTCCACGCGCGCCGAGCTGGTGGGGTATGCGTTCGAACGGGGGTTGGTCAGCGCCGGCGGGGGACAGAGCGGCTAGCCTGTAAAGGCAGTTCCATGTCCACCGGCAGGACACCGTGAGCACCCACACCAACGCCCCTGCGACTCTCACACCCGTTCGCCCCGAGCGTGGGCGGCGCGCTCGTACTGCGACCCGCACGTTGCGGATCGGCATCGACGCGCGCGCCGCGGTTGAGGTGCCGGCCGGCCGCGGGCGGCTGGTGCGCGAGCTGTTGCGCGCGTTGGCCGAGCGCGAGGACGAGGGTCGACAACGCTATGTGCTCTACGCGCGCCAAGCGTGGCACGACGGAGGCGCGGGGACACTAGCCTCCGACGGCGAGCATTCCCGGGTCGGCCGGTCGCTCGACGGGCGTTTTGAATGGCGCGAGATCGCCGCACGCGACCCGTGGTGGCACGTGCGCGCAGCACAGGCCGCCAACCGCGAGTGCGACGTGTTCCTCTCGACCAACTCCTACCTCACCGGCTGGCTGCTGCGCATCCCCGACGTACCGATCGTCTATGACCTCGTGCCGTTCGAGCCGGCGCTGCTGCCCAACCGTCGCTCGGCGGTGATCGAGCGCTTAACCCTTGGGCGCTCCGCGCGCCGCGCCGCGGCGCTGCTGGCGATCTCCGAGGCGACGGCGCATGCGCTGAACGAGCGCTTCCCCGCGACCGCCGGGCGCACGGTTGTGGCGCCGCTCGGGGTTGCGCCCACGCTCGACGCTCAGCTCGACCCAGCCGAGGCGGCGGAGCTGCCGCCCCCCGGCTTCGTGCTCGCGGTGGGCACGCTGGAGCCGCGCAAGAACCTACCCCGCCTGGTTGAGGCCTACCGGCGCCTGAACGGCAAGCTTGCTGAGCGCCACCAGCTCGTCGTGGTCGGCGCGCGCGGCTGGCAAACCGGCGAGACGCTCGACGCGCTGCGCTCGCTGGGCGAGCGCTGCACGATGCTCGGCTACGTATCCGATGCCGCGCTCGCCGAGCTCTACCGCCGCTGCGCGGTCTTCTGCTACCCCTCCTTAGGCGAGGGCTTCGGCCTGCCGGTGCTGGAGGCGATGGCCGCCGGCGCCGCGGTGCTTACCTCAGGCGTCTCCTCGCTGCCGGAGGTCGGCGGCGAGGCCGTGGAGTATGCCGACCCGCTGGATGTGGCCAGCATCACCGCCGGCCTCGAGCGTGTGCTAGGCGACGACGCCCATCGAGCCGAGCTCGGCCGGCTCGCCTCAGAGCGGGCGCGTCAGTTCAGCTGGGAGGAGTTCGCAGAGCGGGTGGTGGACGTTCTGACGGTAGCGTCCGATCGTGATCGGCAAGCCGATAGCGTGGTCACCGCCACGGTGCAGGGGGCTGGCATTCGGTCTTAGGCGGCGCCGACTCGTCAGATCGGCCGTGCCGGGCTTCGCATTGTCAGGGCAACTCTCGGAGGCGATAGAGGACGTCTCCGAGAGTCATCTCTTGCACGGCCTCATAGCGCGCCCCGAGTACCTCCTCCACGGCCGCACGACCGCCGCCGGCTGCTACCTCGACGAGCAGCCAGCCGGGACGGTAACGCTCCAGGTCAAGACCGCGAAGCGCCTGAGCCTCGAAGCCCTCGAGGTCGAGCGAGATGAAGTCGATCTGCTCTAGGCCCGCCTCTTTGAGCACATCGTCCAGGGTGCGTGCGGGCACCCGCACCTCGTAGGGCGTATGGATTGCCGCTAGGGCCTGCTCCTCCATGCCTGGCTCGGAGCCCTTGATTAGCGAACGCAGATCGGAGTAGGTCATCGTCACATCGGGCTCCGCAAAGCCTGGATCGACGAGTGCGCAGTTGTACACCTTTGAGTTGGGACGCAGCCTACGGCACTCCTCGCTGAGTGCAGGGATGCCCTCGATCAACACACCGTGCCAGCCGCGGAAGCGTTCCAGAAAGTATGTGTTGCTCCACGTGTAGCCATCGTTGGCCCCGGCCTCGACGAACACGCCCTGGGTTGGTAGATGACGCTCGAGCTTGGCATCGATGTCGTTGTATGCCGGCCGCGAGTAGCGAGCCGATCCGGCCGCCTCGAATACGCGCCTTCTCGCATGCACGAGCCGCTTGCGGGTTGAGCGGTCGCGCAGCGGCGTGTGCGAGAGAAGCGCTCGGTTGGCAAGCTCATGCAGGTTCATAGACGGCGAGGTGACGATACGTCGGATGCGCTCACAAGATTATTGTGTGGGCTATGGAGGCCCTGCCAGTCACTCTCTGCATCAGCACACGCAACGCGGCGCCCCTGCTGCGTGGCTGCATTGAGAGCGTGCGCGAGTGGATCAGCGAGATCGTGGTTGTCGACATGGAGAGCAGTGACGAGACGCTCGACATCGCGCGCACGTTCGGCGCCACAATCGTCCAGGTACCTGCTGCAGGCTGGGCTGAGCCGGGTCGGCAGTCGGGGATCGACGCGGCCACGCAGCCATGGATCCTGGTACTCGATGCCGATGAGCGCGCAGGTGCGGGTCTGCGCACGATCGTCGGCGAGTATCTGGTGCAAGACGATCTCGCCGGGGTGTGGCTGCCCCGCCAGAACTTCCAGTTCGGTTGGTGGGTGCCGCGATCGGGCATCTGGCCGGATTGGCAGCTGCGACTCTTTCGCCGAGAGCGCACCACGTGGCCGGCGGTCTGGACGCATGCTGGTCCGCGAGTGAGCGGTCGCGTCGAGCAGGCGCCAGCCCGCGTGGAGAACGCGATCGTCCACCACAGTTTCGCGACGATCCACGACTGGATGACTGCCGCCAATCGCTACACCGACCATGAGGCCGATCGGCTTACCCAGGCGGGGCGCCGCGCGAGTTTGCCGCGCCTGTTCGCAATCCCGGCGGCGCGATTCGCGCAGGACTACATCGCCAAGCGCGGCTTTCGCGGCGGGCGCTATGGCCTCGCTGTTGCGCTGATGACTCTGTGCTACTGGGTCCTCGCCGAGCTAAAGATCTGGGAGCGTCAGCTCCGCGACACGCCCCCCTCCCGCGACGCGGTGCGTCAGGTCGTGGACCAGCCGGGCACCCGTCGCGAGTGAGTGCAGTGCCGCGCGTACTGGTCGTCAACCCCAACCACGAGGACTACCTCACCGACGGTGTCTTCCACGGCCTGCGATCACTGCTGGGCGCCGATGCTGTCGACTATCCGAAGGCCGAGTTCATGTACGACACGCTGAGCGATGGCGTGCGGGGGCGGGTGCGAGGCGGGGCGTTTACGTTGTACGGGCTGCTGCCCGATCTGCCGATCGACCGCGACCACCTCTTCCCGCGTGCACTCGCCGGCGAGTTCGATCTGGTCGTCTTCGGCGACATCTGGCGAACGTTTGGCCAGTGGGCCGAATGGGGACCGCCGCTGCATGCCGCCGGTGTGCCACTGGCGGTGCTCGATGGTGCCGATCGCGTCGAGCCCTATCCGTACTCAGGGCTGTGGTGGCGGGTACCGGGTTGGTGGTTTCTACCACGTGCGCACAAGCGCGCAACCTGCTTCAAGCGCGAGCTAACCCCCCTGACGCGGTGGTTTGCTTCCTACCTGATACTTCCTCCTCGCCTGGGACGCACATTGGGGTTACGACCGATCTCCTTCGCGATTCCCGCGGATAAGGTGCTCAGCAGCCCGCCGCCCAAGGACAAGGACTTCCCGCGTCACATCGTCGATCCTGAGCTGGCGGGGCTCATCGGTGGACAGGACGGCTACGCCTTCTCCGAGGAATCCGACTACTACGAGGACCTGCGCCGTTCGCGCTTCGGCGTGACCACCAAGCGCGAAGGCTGGGACGCGCTGCGTCACTACGAGATCGCTGCCTGCGGGACGGTGCCCTGCTTCCGCGGGCTCGATCGCAAGCCCGCCACCTGCGCCCCACGCGGGCTCGACGCGAGCAATTGCATCGCCTACCACGACGCCGCCGATCTTTTGGCTCAGATCGCCGTACTGGACGATGAGCGCTACGCAGCCCTGCAGGCCGGTGCGCTGGCGTGGGCCGAGGCGAACACGACGGCCGAGCGCGCCAAGCAGGTGCTCGGTGAGTGTGGGATCGATCTGCCGGCGCACAGCAGACGGCCTTGACCGGCGACGTCGATACCGGCGAGAGCGGCGCGCTGGTCGCGCAACCTCAGGCTGACGATCCGTACGCGGCCGGCAACGCCGGCGGCCGTGTGATCCGCGGGGGAAGCCTGCGCGTCATCGGCACAATGACCGGGGTGCTCGCCGGAGCGCTGAGCGCCCCGCTGGTGGTGCGCCACCTCGGGGAAGTCAACTACGGACGCTATCTCACGGTCGTCTCTGTGATCTTCGTAGTTACGGCGCTGACCGAGGGCGGTCTTGGCAATGTCGCCGTCCGGCTCTACTCGGCTGGCGATGAGTCCGAGCGCCGCTCGCTGATCACCAATCTCACGGGGCTGCGACTCGCGCTTGGCGTGTTGGGAGCAGCGGGGGCCATCGGCTTTGGTCTAGTCGCCGGCTACCAGCGTGTGCTCGTCTTCGGCCTCTTGCTCGGCTCGGCCAGCTATATGCTGGCCGGCGTTCAGGGCTCCTATGCCGTGGCGCTCGCGGGCGAGCTCCGTATCACCGCGCTGGCCGGGATCGACCTGATCCGCTCGCTGCTCACGACGATCCTGCTGGTTGGGTTGGTCTTTGCCGGAAGCGGGCTCACTGGGTTCTACACAGTGGCCCTGCTCGTCCAGGTTACGGCGCTCCTCGTCACCGGCGTTCTAGTGCGTCGTCACGTCCCTTTGGCACCTGCGTTCGAACGTCCGCGCTGGCGCCAGCTGCTGCGCGAGACGGCGCTGTACGCGTTGGCGAGCGCACTCGGGACTGTCTACTTCCAGGTCGCGCTGATCGTGATGTCGCTGCTCGATCCCGGCCGGCAAACCGGCTACTACGCAATCTCCTTCCGGATCGTAGAAGTCTTCAACACGGCTCCGTGGCTGCTAGCGGCGTCAGTTCTGCCGGTGCTTGCGGTGGCGGCCGCGAACGATCGCGAGCGTCTGCGCTACGTGGCTGCGCGTGTGTTCGAGGGCGCGGTGATCGCCGGTGGCTGGTTGGCGATCGTGATCGTCATCGGCGCGAGCTTTGGCATCGAAGTGGTCACGGGAACGAAACACAACCCAGCGATCGCCGTACTGCGCATCATGGGGATCGGTGTGACGGCGACCTTCCTGGTCGCCTCCTGGGGGTACGTGCTGCTTTCGCTGCGCCTGTATCGTGCCCTGCTCGTCGCCAACGCCGGTGCACTCGTGCTGGCGCTGACGCTGAGCCTTGTTCTGATACCCGCATTTCACGCGCGTGGCGGCGCTGCCACGACTGCCGTGCTCGAGCTGAGCCTTGCGAGCGCATATGTCGTGCTCCTTTGGCGTCATCACATTCGGCCGCCACCACGCATCCTCGCCTGCTTCCCGCTTGCGCTCACGCTGGGACTCGGCGTCGGCGCACTCATGCTCTCGATCCAATCTGTGGCCGCGGTGATCGCGGCCAGCATCGTCTACTTCGCTGTGCTGTTGACGCTGCACGCCGTCCCCCAAGAGCTTCTCGACGCTTTACCCTGGCGACGATGATTTCCGTCTGCGTCGCGGTATACAAGGCCCATCCAGCTCCGAACGTCGCAGGTATCGGCGCGGCCCTACCGACAGCTCTCGACGGACGGGCCGGCGAGCTTGTCGTTGCTCTCAACGGCATCGACGCGCGGGCGGCGGGTGTCCCGTCCGGCGCCCGCACCGTGGATCTGGGCGTCAATCGTGGCGTGGCTCCAGCCTGGAACGCAGCTGCACGTGCAGCCGGTGGGGAGGTGCTCGTGTTCTGTAACGACGACGTCGAGCTCGGCCCCCGTTCGGTGGCGATGCTCGCCGATGCTCTGCAGGAAAATCCGCAGGCGGGGGTGGTTGGGCCTGTCGGCGCGCGTTGGGAGATCGCTCGCGGGGAAGCTCGCGACTTGGTAAGCATGGACGAGCGTCCCGCCGGCGAGCAGGCCGAGTGTGAGGCCGTCTCGGGCTTTTTGTTTGCCTGCCTCAGGGATACCTGGGAGGGGGTGCGTGGGTTTGACGAGCGCTACGCCCCGGCATCATGGGAGGAGATCGATTTCTGCACTGCCGTGCGTGCCACGGGCCGTCGCTGCTACGCGGTGGCTGGCGTGCGGTGCGAGCACGAGTACGGCGTCTCGCGCCGCAAGACGCCGTGGGCACGGGCGCGGTGGGGTGGTCGCTCTGAGACGTGGCGCTCGGTCCATCGCCGCAACCGTCGCCTGTTCCTGTCGAAGTGGGCCAATGCGCCGATTGCCGGCGTTGGCGTTGCCGCGGACGCCAAGCAATGAGAAAGGCGATCGTTTCGCTCGGCACCGGTCGGCAATCGCGGTTGCTCAGCCTCGCGGTCCGCTCGTTTCGTCCATACGCCGCACGTCACGGCTACAGCCTCGAGCTTCGCACGGAACTCGTCGACCATTCGCGCCCCGCGCCGTGGTCGAAGGTGGTGCTGCTGCGCGCGCTGGCGACCGAGTACGACTTGCTGCTGTGGCTGGACGCCGACCTTGTCATCGTCGATCGCTCCCTGGACATCGCGAGCGAGCTCGATGATGGGCGCTTCCTCTATCTGGCGGAGCACGCGACGAAGGAGGGGCGGATGCCGAACTCGGGAGTGATGATGTTGCGTGGCGGCCAGCAGACGATCGATTTCCTCGATGAGGTCTATGCCCAGGAGGATCTCATCAACCATCGCTGGTGGGAGAACGCCGCAATCTGCCGGCTGCTCGGCTATGAGCTCGACCCGGTCGGCCCAGGTGCGCCGACAGAGCTGTTGAGCGAGCACACAAAGGTGATCTCCAACCGTTGGAACTCGATCCCCGACACCCCGGCGCCGAATCCACGGATCCGCCACTACCCGGGCTACTCGCTGAAGGTGCGCGGCGCGTTTATGGCGCGCGATCTGCTGTTGCGCCGCTAAGCGGCGGCGCGACCTGCCTTTACCGCTCGTGCGAGTGACGGGCAACGCACCGCATCAGTTCGTGACCGGCCGGGTGTTTGTAACTGAGGTGGCGCAGCCATATTGCTGCCTTCATCCGTCCAGCCAGATGGCGGGGATCGATCCGTCTAGGCGCCGTTAGGTAGGGGGTGATCGCCACTGTGTGCAGATCGAGCACTTCAAACCCTGCACGCTCCATCGCCATGCGGAGGCTGAGCGGCGTGAACTGGTTGACATGCACATTCGGCTCGGCCCACGATGCGCCCAGGCGTTCGGCAACGGCGCTTCCAGCATTCGGCACCTCGACCGCCAGCACTCCTCCGTCCGACAGGACTCGCGCGAGGCGGTGCAGGTGGGCCACCGGTTCGCGCAGATGCTCGAGTACGTGCCAGAGTGTGATCACCTCGCAGCTTTCGGCGTCAAGTTCGGCATCTTCGATCGTGCCCTCGCGCACGTCGACCCCTAGCTTCTCCCGTGCCGCTCGCGCAAAGCTAGTGGTCGCTCCGGGTAGTTCGCGGGTTTATGCCTCGAGCACCTTGCCGGTGTAGGTCCACTTGAATGGCTTGGCGGTTTGGTTGTAGGTCTCGATAAAGGCGAGCATCTGCTCGGCGAGGTCTTGCTCTGAGGTGAAGGCGCCGTGCTTGAGCAGGCGTTTGTGCAGGATCGAGAAGAAGATCTCGACCTGGTTCAGCCATGAGGCGTGGGTGGGGGTGAACTGAAAGCGCCAACGGGGATGGGCCTCCAGCCATTCCTGCACCTCCTCGGTTCGACGTGTGGAGAGGTTGTCCGAGATCGCGACGATCTGCTGACCCTCGACCTCGGGGATCTCGTGGTCGCAGCGATCCAGGAAACGGATCAGGTCGTGGCGGTTACGGGTCTTCGACGCCATCCCAAGCACGTCACCTTCTTTGATGTTCAGGCAGGCGAACAGGCATTGCGTGCCATTGCGGGTGTATTCGTGCTCGCGCCGTGGCGCTTTGCCCGGCGCGGCGGGGGTGTCGGGCTTGGTCGGCGCCTTGGCCTGGATGCCAGTCTTCTCGTCGATCGAGACGACCAGCACGTTCTCCGGCGGATCGACGTATAGGCCGCAGACCGCTTTCAGGCGCTGCTCGAACTCGGGGTCCTCAAAATCGCTCATCACCCAGTAGTCGCTCCGGTGCGGCTTGATGTCGGCGCGGGCAAGGATCGTGTGCGCGTGCGAGGACGACATCCCAACCTCCGCCGCGAGCTCCTCATAGGTCCAACGCTCTCGGCGCTGGCCCGCCGGCGTGTCCGACGGGCGCGTGCACGCCTTGGCGATCAGCCGCGCCCGCTCCTCGCAGGAATAGGTGAGCGGTTTGCCGGGTCGCGGCAAATCGAAGAGCCCCGCGATCCCCTCGCGCTCATAGCGCGAGCGCCACTTCTGCGCGGTGACCGTCGCGCACCCCACCATCCGGCCGATCACAGCGGCCGAGTGACCCTCGGCCGCACAGAGCACGATCTGGGCGCGCTCGACCATCCGCACCTGCTCAGTCGCCGAACGCGCAATCCGCTCGAGCTCAGCCCGATCCTCGTTTGGAACCTCGATGCACTTCGCTGGCGCAGCCATACCGAACCTCCATCATCGCTGGACAACCAGCGACTCGATTCGGCGCACATCAAAGGAGCCCTACAACAAACCGCGAATTAAGCGGAGCAACCACTAGGTACCGGCTCAATCCCGTAGGCATCGAAGCCGGCTTTTCCAGCCTCCGCGACGAACGCTCCTCCGGCGGCTCCTATGTCGATCAGCTTGCCACTGTATGCCCACTGCTTGATATAGCGCAGTCGCACACGCGCGTCGCGGCGCCTGTCCTGCAGGGAGTCGAGGTAGTCGGCGCTTCGCGTCTCCCCGTATTCCCCCTCGGCGTAAATCTTTCTCAGCGCTGCAGCGTCAAGGTCCGGCCTGAACGCAAAACCGCAGCGCCGGCACTCGAGAAAAGGCTCCGGCGCGAACCGCGCGCAGGTGCGGACGGGTCCGTCGCATATCCAGCAGGCAGTCATCTGCGCATAGGCTAACCAATGTCACTAGGCTGGCAGCTCGATGGGGTTGCGGGAGAAGTTAACCGAGCTGCGTTGGCGTGCGGCTGGCCACTACACCCGCCCCCTGCCTGCTGCGTTTCGCGAGCCGCTGCGCGGCGCGCGGGGACTGGAGGTTGGGGGTCCCAGCGCCGTTTTTGGTGCGGATGGACTACTTCCGATTTACCCGATCCTCGACGCGGTCGACGGTGTCCAATGGGCGACCCACACGATGTGGCACGACCTTGACAGAGAAGGGGGCTACAGGCCCGAGCACGAGCGCCGTGGTGAGCTGTACGTGGTTGACGGAGCCGACCTCGGCGTTCTGCCGAAGCAGGCTTACGACGTAGTGATGTGCTCGCACGTGCTCGAGCACATCGCCAATCCCCTGCGTGCATTGGCCTCGTGGCGAGATGCGACCCGCCCGGGTGGCCATCTGCTGATGGTCGTGCCGCATATGGCGGGGACGTTTGATCGGCGCAGGCCGCTGACGGGTCTGCGCCACATAGTCGAGGACTTTGAAAGCGGGATCGACGAGGACGATCTCACGCACCTGGAGGAAACCTTGCGTCTGCACGATCGTGGCGGCAACACCGAGCCGGGTGACCGGGAGACCTGGGAGGCTCGCCGGCGGGAAAACCACTCGACGCGAGTGTTGCATCACCACACTTTCACGACGCCTTCGCTGATCGCCCTGCTCGACCACGCAGGCCTGGAGCTGCTCGCGGTCCAGACGCGCTTCCCCCACGATATCTACGTGCTGGGGCGCTGGCCTGACGGCGGCTGCAATCCAGACAACACCCTGTTTCTCTCAAGGTGGACGCCCAGCCCGTTCAAGGTCGATCGACTCAGAGATCGCGCCAGCAGCGACGCTTGACAGGTGAGCGTTCGATTGCGGTGATGACCGCCCATCTCCATAGGGATACAGCCCGCTCTTTCGGCTTGCGTTTGGGATAGGCACCGCCAATCTCATCTGGATGGGCGTATGTGGCGTCAAGAAAGTTGGCGCGCAGGCGATCATGGTGTCGCATCCAGGAATCGATCCGCGCCTCGAAAGAGCGAGTTACGCCAATCATCGGATAGCGCCAGGCGGCCAAGCAGCGCTCGCGATAGATCGGTGCAGCCATCTGCGAGCGGCGGCTGAGGAACAGTTGGTCGCTGAAGCCTAAGCCGACGGCGAAGTCGCTTGTGTGCTCGAACGTGCTGCGAGGGAGCGTGTCGCGTATCCACGGGGGCGTATGCCAGCGCGGGTTGGCCACCATCAGGCGAGCATCGCGTTCCATTAGCTCGATCGATGGCGCGACCCAATCGACCGGGTCGAGCAGACGAACCTCCGGGTCGCAATGCACAAACCAATCTGGACCGGGCACGCTCACGAGAACCAATCCCCAATCGGTGAAGTGAGGAGCTGGAGCGATGTCTGACCTTTTCAGGCCGGCGGTAGCCAGCGCCGAGTCGATGTGATCCTCGACGAAGAACCACTCGTCGAGCTCGCCAGCGTCCCGTAGGCGCTGCGCTCTTATTTGCGCGTCCACGCGATCACCCACATTGTTGATGATTGCTGTACGTCGAGCGAATGGGTAGGAGTGTTCTGCGGCCACTCGGGGGAAGAAGCCGGGCTGGAGAACATCCCGGTAGGTGCGCTCATAGCAATTTACGCACAGATCTACTTGACGATCATTCATCAATAACACCGGCTGGATGCATCAGCGGCACGATCACACTATCCTGCCGCGGCGATGGCTCTCGAGCTTGCTGTGATATGCAACTCCTTTAGCATGGGCGGCACTGCTAAGGTCGCGGTCACTCACGCGCGGTATCACGATCAGGCACGCGTACGCGTGCGCGCTATCGCCCTGAGCGAGCTCGGCGTGCGAGCCGCAGAGCTGGCGGCTATCGGCATCGAGGTCGTCAGTGCTCAGGACGACCCTGGACGGCTTGCTCGGCAGTTGCGTGGAGTCGACGTGGTACACGTTCATCGGATGGGCTGGGCAGAGCCGATCGTACCGTTGGCCTGCAGGACGGCAGGAATCAAGGCGCTGATCGAGACTAATGTCTTCGGCCTCCAGGACGTTTCCTCGGACGACGCACAGTTCTCCGCACATTTGCATATCAGCCAGATGTGTGCGATGCGCTATCGAAAACGAGCTGGACTGGATCTGAACACATTTCATGACCGGCATCGCATCTTGTACTACCCAGTGGATGTCGAGGGTTTGCGAGCCAACGCGATATCCAGAGAAGAGGCCCACGCTCAGCTTGGGCTCGATCCCTCGCGCCCCACCTTGGTGCGGGTGGGACGCGAGGACGACCGCAAGTGGGGCGACATTCTCATCGCGATGGTGCCGCACCTCCTGCGTTTGGTGCCCGATGTGCAAGTTGTGTTGGTGGGGGCCACCCCGCATCGCCGTGCGCAGCTGGGACGCCTTGGCGTGCTCGAGCGCGTGCGCTGCCTAGCGTCTTCAAGCGATCCACAGCGCTTGGCGGCGTTCTATTGCGCAGCCGACGTGTTCGCGAGCGCGTCGTCGATTGGCGAGTCCTTTGGCTTAGCCATCGCCGAGGCAATGGCGCTCGGCGTCCCGGTCGTGACGAATGCGACGCCGTGGACGGATAATGCCCAGGTTGAGGTGGTCGACAACGGTGTGAACGGCTGGGTGGCAAACCACCCTAGATCTTTCGCAGAGGCTGTGGCTGACCTGCTCAGGAATGAGCAGCGCCGCCATGCCTTCGGGGCCGCAGCCGCAGAGAAGGCAAAAGCTGCGTGGCATCCGGTTGGTCTTACCCGCCGACTCGAGCAACTTTTCGAGGCTGTAGTGGCTACCGGCGCACCGCCGCCAGACTGGATGCCGGGGATCACAGCCCAAGCTGACTTTGAGATCAACTACCCACGCCGAGTCTCCGGGCAGTTCCGCCCATTGTCCACACGCGAGCAGCGTGAGAGGGCCTGGGCTGTGCGGCGCGAGCGAGCTGGCTGGGCTTGGCGCGACCTGCGCGCAGACCCTATGCAGAGTGCGCGTATGCTCGCCGGGCTCGCCATGGCACGCGTGGCAGCACTTCGCAGGCCATAGTCTGTCGTCGTCCACGCTATCCCGTTATAAGCGCAAAGCGACGCGGCAGGTTCTCAAGCTGAAAGCGAGCGAGGTCGCATGTGCGCCCAGCTCATTCCCTGCGGCCGCTCGCTCAGCAGTATCGAGCGCTGCCGCATGGTCGCGAACGACAGCTCGACTGGCACATCATTATGGCGCTTCGTGGCCTGGATGATGCTGATCTCGTGAGTGGGTGCGAAGCGCTCGCAGATTGTGGCGGTGATTGTTGAGTCGCCGAAGTCGTGAAGCTCAACAATGATTGGCCAGCTTCGCAGGCGGGGCGCAAGGGCGGGATCAAGCAACGCGAGCTCTGCGCCCTCGCAGTCGGAGAAGAGCGCCACTCCATCTTGTGGGAAGGAATCGAAAGAGCTTGGATTGCAGGCGCCGGCCACCCGCACGCGTCCGGCAACGCCGTTTAGCTCAGCCATCGCAGCGCATCGCTCGCGGGCGGTGGGATCGATATCAAAGGCGTGTACCGTCGCCCCCGGGATCTTCAATGCGAAGCCGACGGCATAGTACCCCTCGGCACAGCCCACATCGATCACGTGCTCTAAATCGGAAGCGATCCACTCGGTGACCGCACCGTGCAGCTCGCGCTCGTAACTGCCCGTGAGCTTCGACACGAGATCGTTGGTTGCTTGCGCCGTGCCCTCCCCGTAGCGCATTGCCACGAAGGGGCCATGCCGCACCTCCAGCCCGTAGCGCTGCGTGTACTCAGCCGTGATCGGCGTGGTTATGGCGAGGCGACGGCGAGCGCGTAGTCCGTCGATCGTGCGCAGGATTGGGGAAGGGATAAGGGTCGATAGACGCATAGAGAGCTACGCCACATTATCCTGCCGTGGCGACGGCCCTTGGTCTCGTCGCCACGGCCGACTCCTTGATCATGGGCGGAACAGTAGGCAACCGACTCGTGGGAGGCGTTATGACCACGCCAGTACCCGGAGGACTCCAATAGGCATATTAGTGGTGTCCTGGCGAGGTATTCAACTGGATAGGGAATCCAACAAGACTGAGATGAGGGTAGGAATTACCGAGGCTGAATGCAGCGCGAGACATCGTTTTGACGATAAAGACGAGTGTGATCACCTCGCTTGGTGGAATTCTCGCGCCACGAGGGGGAGAGCACGTGTTACACGAGAAACGACCACGCATGGCAACGAGGTAAACGGGCGTGCTGATCGACGAAGCCGAGCTTTTGCAGCCGCAGGTAACCCGATCAGCGGCTTTCAGGGTGGTGTTGACCGCCTCAATGTCGTAAGGATGTGTGTCCCCGTTGTCTGCTGCTTCGCGCTTTGCGTCTTTGAGTAGCGTCGCTCGAACCTTCTGCGGAATAGGTGCTTGGGTCGACGCGTCTGCTATCTGACTCGCGCCCGACAGGAGGAGCAATCCGAATATAACGAGCCATATTGCGATCACCGCGCATCTCCCCCGATTCATGCCAATAAGATTATCGGATTACGGCGTTGGTGGGCCGGTCGAGCTTACCCCGGGGCATACACCTCCAACCCGGCGTCACGGGCGGCGCTGTGCATTCGCTGGTCGTAGGTGAAGAGCCCCATGAGTCGTTCGCGCAGGCTCAGAGCAGTGGCGATGTGAATCGCGTCCAGTGATCTGACCGACGGTGGGTCCAGCTCGCCTGCCAGCGTTCGGATCTCGCCGGTCAGCGGCAGCAGCCGTACGGCTGCCAGCTGGGCTCGGACGGAGGTGGCGTCGCCGCCGGCACGGCGGCTGGCGCGCAGCACCTCGACCTCGAGAATCTCCGAGGCGACGACCCGTACCACGCCCTGCAGCGCGGCCTTCAGGCTCTGTGTCTCTCGCTCGGCGACCACCAGCTTGACGAACGCGGAGGCGTCGAGGTAGGCGAGCTCGACGGCTGGCACCCGGCGCTAACGATCTTCTTCGGCCCGTATCTCGGCCAGCGCGTCCGAGAGGGGGTGTGGGTCGCGGGGGTCGGCTGGGCCGAGGGCAGCCGCCGTCGCCAACAGGTCGCCGGTGGAGCGCGTCGCCGGTGTGGCTCCCCGTTCGGTCAGCCACCGGTCCAGCTCGGGGCCGAAGTTCGCGAGCAGGTCGTTGGCGCCCCGCAGGATCAGCTCCCGCGCCACGCTGGCCGTCGGCTTGGACGGTCCGAGCATGGAGGCGCCGACTTTCAAGGCCCGGTCGAGCTCGGGGTCGCGGGTCAGGGCGATGCGCGGGTGGACCGTGGGCATAGCGGCAGTGTAACACCACTGTTGCACGAACTCCCGAGGGTCGCCGACTTGACCACGGTCAGTCGGTTCCGGTCCCCTGGCCGTGGTGTTCTCCCGCGCATGGGCAAGCGCACTCTGGGGCAGGGAGCTTCGAGAGGTAACAGTTCAGTGTGCAGCCGTACGGGGGCACTGGGGTCGTTGCTGGCTGCACGTCAAAGGCGTCGCCGGCGGCGTGGCGGGATAGGCTGCGCAGAACCTGCGGCTGGCGGCGACGCCAGTAGGCTGCGATCTGCGCCTTGGTGGCAGGAAGCATGTGGTCTTCATCCACGTCGTCGAGGTAGCCAAGGCTCTGCACGATGTGCGGAATGCTCGCGTCCTCCGGCGGGACTCCGTAGCGTGCCTGGTAGAGGCCGAGGCCTTCCTCGAAGCGGCGGCCCGTCAGCTGCTCGATCTGCTGCAGGTCGAAGTAGTCGCGAAGCTCGCCACGATCGCCAATCACCTTCACCTTCGTCGCGAGCAGGTCGGAGAGGCCGAGCACTGGTATGCCTTGCACCAGCAACGTGGGGTCGAGATCGCGCTGGCCTTCCGTGCACAGAAACTGGACCTTTACGCCGCCCAGTTGGCAGCTCAGCGTACCCGCGGCACGGCGAGTGACAGCAAGCTCGCCACGTGCTCGCAGCGAGCACTGCAGCGAGTCGAGATCCAGGTTGCGATCGGTGAAGAAGAAGTCGAGATCGCGGCTCTCGCGGTGCCCGAGATGGATCGCGAGGGCGGTGCCGCCGGCCAGGCAGCACCTGGCTGGGAGAATCGGTGCGATCAGCACCCAGGCCTCCGCGGTGTCAGTCGCCAGGATTCGGCGCAGCTCAGCCGGGAGGGTCACCGGTGGGCGCTGCTCGCCAGGTTGAGCGCCAGCCCGCGCGTGGCCGGCGTGATCCCGCGCGTGGCGGCGGCGTGCTCCCAGTCGCCGCTTCGCAGGTTTTCCGCGCCCCACGCAAGGCCCTCCGGATCCTCCGCCTGCAGCAGCCGCCGTGCGATATAGCCGCCGGCTCGCCGGACATCCATCTGCGAGTCGGCGGTATCCCAAAACAGGTGCTCGAGGGATGGCGGCACGCGCGCCGCGCGGCTCGACGGCGTGGCTCGCCGGGGTGGTTGAACCTGCGCGAGGCCGCCCGCGACGCGCCGCCACGCGGGCGAGGCGTAGTTGGCGCTGATCACCCTGGCACGGTGCGCACGCCGGCCGGGAAGTGAGTGCTCCTGCAGGCACACCAAGCCTTTCTTGCGGAGACTGCCAATTGCGCGCCCCGCGGTGGTCGGCGATACGCCCGCACGCCGCGCCACGGCGCGCTGGGAGACAAGTCCCAGGGGGGACCGGGCGAGCGCGGCTGCGACCTGCGCCTCGGTAGGGCTCAGCCCTTCGACCGCAGGCGTTACCCCAAGACGAACTCGAAGCTCGTGCACCTGCTCGGCGCTCAGCATGGTCCGCCGCCCCGGCTGTACAGCTATGCCGACCTCGGAGAGCGCACGTAGAACCCGCGGCGGGCTCGTGCCAAGCATCGCCGCGACCTGTCTCGCTGACCTACCACCACTACCGTCCATATCGTTACAGTATATCCGCACGCGCGATCACCCCTACCGCTCGAACACCCCAACCACGTTGGAAACCCCGGTGGCGAACGGGAAGTCGGCCTCGGCTTCGCAGAGCACGCGGAACTGATATTGAGCCGGCCCCCGGAGGCGGAAGTGGTAGAGGTAGCCGAAGCGCGCATCGGCGCGGGTGCGGATCACGTGGAACTCGATCCAGGGGCCGCCGGGGGAGCGGGCCTCCAGCACCAGCTGCTTGCCGCCGGGTGGAAGTGGGCCGCCGCGCAGGCTGCCGTTGAAATGGATTGCACCGTCGACGCTCGCCGTATGTGGTGCGATGTGCAGCCGCAGCGTGGCGGGGACGGTGAGTGTCAGCGTGCGCAGCGCCGCGGGCAGCACCTGCAACGGGTGGTTGCGGTAGGCGATTCGCAGTGCGCTGGAGGAGAGGTTGTGGGGGAGGGCGAGGCTCCAGTCGCCGTTGGCGGCGGTGCGCGGGGCGGCGAGCAGCATGGTTGGCGCGCCGCGGTAAGCGGGCAACTCGCAGACTTCGACTGGCGCTGCTGCGATCGGCGCTCCGCCCGCGCCGGTGAGTCGCCCGGCGATTGTGTGGGCTGCCCCGTAGCGCGCGCGTAGACGGGGATTGGCGTGGCCCTTCCAGCCGGCCGTGAGCGTCACCGCTTCGGCCGCGCTCTCGGCGCCGGCGATTGTGCTCGCCGCGCAGCCGGGCGGCAGCTGGTTGGCGACCGTGATCTCGCGGTCGAGCACGGTGGTGGCGTTGCCCGCCGCGTCGGTGACGGTGACAACCAGGTGGTGGGGGCCGTTGGCGAGCGCGGTCGTGTCGAGCGGCAGATCGGCGTTCGCTTCCGCCGGGCATGGCTGGGTATAGAGGAACGCCGGCAGCCCGTCGGTGGTGCCGCCGAGGTTGTGGCAGCGTCCGGCCTCTTCGTTCAATACCTGGTGGTCGATTGTTTCGCCATCGACTTTGACGATCGCTTCGTAAACGCCGGAGCCGGGGTCGGTCGCGTGGAAGGCCACGTCGCTGATGCCGCTCACCGTCGGGTCTTCGGCGAGGTCTCCACTCACTGCGGAGACGGTGGGCCCTGTGGATTGGGAGAGGACCAGGTCGGCGGCGAAGAGCTCGACGATTGCGTCGTAGCCATTAGAGTCCCCCGAGTCTTTCGGGCATTCAACGCCGGGAACACCTGAGCCACAGGTGGCACTCAAAGAAAGCTCTGGGCTACTGAGAGTACCTTCTGGTGCAGTGACAAGGTTATCTGTGGCGAAAGGATTATCAAGATTGCCCTCTTGGAGGCATCCGCTCGATGCATTACAGCTGTCGAATACCTGGGTTTCTCCTGTGTTGGTGAGCCCCGACTCATAGATGACGTAGTAAGAATGTTCGTACGCGCCTCCAAGCGTGTCACCCGCACGCCACAATCTTGCAGTCGCAATGGTCTCTCCTGTGGGCACTTCAAACTTCCATGTGGCGCGTTCAGTGTCTCCTTCGTGCGTGTAGTGTGCGTCTAGTGCAGCAATCAACCCACCCCCCGCTGCACACGTATTCAACGTGGGGTCGTAAGAAGGATGTTCCGACGGGCTCCACCCATCCGTAGGAGCAACCTGCCCGGAAGGCGTACGACACGAGTACACGTGGTACTCACCCGCCGACGCGCCAACCGCCAGCGCCGCCAGCGCAAGGGCAGTGAGGCCTACCGTAAGGCCCGTGACGACCGTTCCTCTCAACCTCCGCAGAGTCATCTGTTCCTATGCGTCGCTCAGGGTCCAGCAATGCCCCCCCTGCGAATTGTTCCACGAACGGCCGCGAAGCGCGCGACTATGCGGCGAAGCGCAAAGGCAGCTCGGCGAGGCCGTAGATGCCGGTGATGCCCTCGAACACCGGCTCGCCCGCCAGTTCGAGCCCCGGCATCCGTGGGGCGAGGAAGGCGAGCGCCTCCTGCAGCTCGACGCGGGCGAGGTTGGCGCCGACGCAGAAGTGCACGCCGGCGCCGAACGTCAGCACGCGCGCGCGGTCGCGCTCGGCGGCGATGTCGAATTGATCGGGATCCCCTCCCGCCCCCGCGCCGTTGCCGTCGTCGCCGGGGAGGTCGCGGTTGCCGGTGAAGGCGCACACCATCACGATCGTGCCGGCGGGGAACACCACGTCGCGGAAGGTCAGCTCCTCGGTCAGGATGCGGGCGGTGAAGGGGGTGATCGGCTCGTAGCGCAGCGCCTCCTCGACCGCCTGCGCGGCGAGCTCGGGCCGTTCGCCGAGCAACTTCCACTGGTCGGGGTGTTCGGCCAGCAGCCTTACCGCGTGCGCCAGCTGGCTTTGGGTCGTGTCGACGCCGCCGATCAGGATGTTCAGCACGAGGTTGACGCACTCTACGTCCGACAGCCGCTCGCCTTGCTCTTCGGCTGCGATCAGCAGCGAGATCAGGTCGTCCCCGGGCTGCTCGCGGCGGGCCCTTACCAGCCCCCAGGCGTACTCGTAAAACTCGGACACCGCTCGTTCGATCGCCGGTTTCTGCTCGGTCATCGAGATCGCGTCGAACTGGCGCTGAATCCAGTTTGACCAGTGGTGCAGTCGCGGGGCGTCCTCCAAGGGTGCCCCCATCACATGCGCGATCGCCTGCGAAGGGTAGGGCTTGGCGATGTCGCTGACAAACTCGAGCGTGCCCCCCTCCCCAATCTCCTTAAAAATCCTTTCCAACAAGTCTCGCATCACCGGCCGGTAGCGCTCGACCGCGCGCGGCGAGAGGGCGGGGTTGACGAGGCTGCGCAAACGGGTGTGGTCGGCGCCGTTGATGTGGAGGATGTTGCGGCGCATCTCCTCGTACAGCGGCCCCTCGCGCACCTCGAAGATCTCGGCGATCGTCATGCCGGGGAAGATCGCCGCGCGGGTGCGCAGGAAGAACTCAACTGCCTCGCGGTCGAGTACGGCGTAGCCGTAGGGGCCGGCGGCCAACCAGCCGCCGGCCGATCGCAGATCGGCCAGCAGCTCGCGCATTCTCGTGTGGAAGCGCTCCCCCCTCAGGGTCGGATCGAGATAGTCGAGAGTAGGAAGCTCGAGCTCGTCCACGCGCGGCATGTGGCGACGCTACCACGCGCGAGCACGCCACGCGCGGCGCGTCATCCCTCGTCCCCGATTCCCCTCGCGGCGGTTGCGCGCGAGTCCGCGAGTGCTCGCCCACCGCGCCTGCGGCGGGCGGCTCGCGCCTATTTTTTCGGGTGCACCGTCTGCTTCAGACCCGCTCCGGGTGTGAACTTGGGGGCCTTGGAGGCCTTGATTTTGACTTTCTCCCCGGTGCGTGGGTTGACGCCCTGGCGCGCTGCCCTTTTCACCACGGAGAACTTGCCGAAGCCGGTGATCACGACCTCGTCGCCTTTCTTCAAAGTCTTGCCTACGGTCGCCACGAACGACTCGAGCGCACGCGAGGCATCGGCTTTGGAGAGACCGCTGTCGGCGGAGAGGGCGTCGACGAGCTGAGTCTTGTTCATGAATGCTTCCTTTCGGATTGGAATACCAAGGCGCGCAGACTAGCGCTAACGGCGGAAAGACCGCTTGCCAGCAAGCAATCGACGATCAGCGCGCGAACAACTTGGTGCGGGAGGGGGGCGGGGTGGGCCCCCCTCCCGACCACTCCCGACCACCCCCCTGCCAGGTTAGGGCAGCCGCGCGAGCAACTTGGAGCGGGAGGGGGGTGGGCCCCCCTCCCGACCACCCCCCTGCCAGGTCAAGGCAGCCGCGCGAGCAACTTGGTGCGGGAGGGGGGTGGGCCCCCCTCCCGACCACCCCCCTGCCAGGTCAAGGCAGCCGCGCGAGCTTCTTGCCGGGGTTCAGCAGTCCCTTGGGGTCGAACACCCGCTTGATCTCCTCATGCAGCCGCAGCGCCCCCTCCGGCCACTGCTGGGCGAGCTGGCCGCGCTTCAGCCAGCCGACGCCGTGCTCGCCGCTGATCGAGCCGCCGAGCTCGACGGCGAGCGCAAACAGCTCCTCGGTGGCGGCAGCGGCGGCGGTGAGATCCGCCTCGCGGCGCGGGTCTACGAGCAGGTTGGCGTGCACGTTGCCGTCGGCGCCGTGGCCCCACGCGCAGGAACGCAGCCCATGGTGGGTGGCGATCTGAGCGAAGCGCTCCAGCGCCTCGGCGAGCCGCTCGACCGGTACGACTATGTCCTCGCTCACCTTGCCGCCGCGGATCGCGCTCACCGCACCGGGCACCCGGTCGCGCCATTCCCACAGGGCCGCGCGGTCGGGGCGGCGTAGCTCGAGCGCGCCGCCACCCAACACGCTCGCCAGCTCGGCGTGCGCGGCGCGCGCCTCTTCGCGCGTCCCGTCCACCTCGGCGAGCAGCATGAACCCGGTGTTGAGCGGAAACGGAATGCCACTGCCGCCGGCCCATGCGCCGGCCGCCATCCGTAGCGCCTCGCCGTCGAGGAAGTCCAGCGCGGCGGGCACGATCCCGGCGCCCAGCACGTCGAGGATCGCCGTGCAGCCCTGCTCGCTGGTGGCGTAAAAGGCGATCAGCGGTAGCGCCTCCTCGGGCGCCGGCATCAGTCGCAGGCGCACGGCGGTGACGATCCCCAAGGTTCCCTCGCTGCCGACCAGCAGGCTCTTGAGGTCGTATCCGGCGACATCCTTGCGGTAGGGCCCCCCGAGCGCGATCGTCTCGCCGGGCGGGATCACCGCCTCCAGGCCCGTCACCCAATTGCCGGTGACGCCGTACTTGAAGGCGTGCGGACCGCCGGCGTTGGTGGCGACGTTACCGCCGATCTGCGACTGCTCGGCGGCGCCGGGGTCGGGCGGGAAGCTGAGTCCGTTCTCGCGCGCCAGTCGCTGCACGTGGCGCGTGGGGACGCCCGCTTCGGGTAGCATCCGCCACAGGGTCGGCTCCAGCTCGCGCACGCGGCGCAGGCGCTCCAGCGAGCACACCACGCCACCGGCGAGCGGCACGGCGCCGCCGGCCAGGCCGGTGCCACCGCCACGCGGGATCAACGGCACCTCGCGCTCGTAGCACAGCGCCATCACCGCCGCCACCTCGGCGGTGCTGGCGGGGCGCACGACGAGGTCGGCGTGGCCGCCCAACCCGCGGCTGCGGGTGGCGTCATGGTTGTATGGAGCCCACGCGCCACCCCACCCCGCGGTCGCCGGGTCGAGCACGTGCTCGGCGCCGACCAGCCGCGCGAACTCGCTCCGCAGCGACATGGTGGTGTCCGCGAGCGTGGCCATCACTTCAGCCTAGCCCGTGGATCACCAGTGGTGGCGCGGTGCTCGGCGCGTGTGGCGCGGCCGGCGGATCGGCGTTCCCAAGCAGCCGCTCGAGCTGGCGGCGCATCAGGCGGTAGCCGCTGAAGGGATCGATCGCCTGGTGCCCCAGCACGAAGCTCACCCGGTTGTCGCACAGGGCGGTGTTGACGGGCAGCGGCGCGGGAGGGCCATCGCGCACGAGTTCCATCTCGCAGCCAAACGCACGCGCGAGCAGGCGCATCTGCGAGAGGCGGCCGAGCATCGTGGGGCCCGCGGTGTTGAAGACGCCGTCGTATTCCTGTGCGATCAGCTCGCACAGGCGCTGCGCGTAATCCCACGCGTAAGTCGGCGAGCGGCGGACTCCGGGGGGCGCGCGCAAAATCCGCCCGGCGCGCAGCGACGCCACCCAGTGCAACGGCGGGCCGGAGCGCTCCCATATGTAGCGGGCGCGGGCGTCGGTGGCATCCGGCAGGGGCGCCTGCGTGGATGAGTACGGAAACCCCACCTGCGCGGGAATCGCGAGGTTGACCCCGTACACGTCCGCCGGGCGCGTGATCAGCCAGCTGCCGCCGAAGTCCTCCACCAACTGCTCACGCGCCAGCAGCGAGCGCCCGAGCGGTGTGGTCGGCTCGGCGGGGTCGTCCTCCTCCCAGCACTCCCCCGAGGGTCGCGCCCCGCTGAACACCAGATCGCAGGAGGTCAGGGCGTAGCGGGCGTGCACGGTGCGCGCGGCGGCCAGCGTGTTTTCGACCCCTACCAGGTCGAGTTCGGCCAGCTGCGGTGTGCGCTCCAAGCCTGCCCCGCCCGCGGCGCCCGCATGTACGACTACGTCCGGTTCGAACTCTTCGGCGAGCGTTACGCAGGCGTGGCGGTGGGTCACGTCGAGCTGCGCGGTGCCGCCTCCCAACAGGCTGATGGGCGTCTCGCGCCAAGTGCCGAGCACGCCCCAGCTCTGCTGCGCCGCCGCGGTGGCGACGTTGGAGCCGACCAACCCGCCGGCGCCGGTCACAAGCAGGCGCATTGTGACCTCCCCCGGTGGGGCCTCCCGTCAAAGCTCTTGCCCCGCTCCCCTCCTTGTAAACCCTCGCGGCGCTGCATTCCCCTGCCGCGCATCGCACCCACGATTATACATCGATGTACGTCCTTATCAAGGACATGTATAAATGCCACATATCGAAAGGGTGCGGTTATGTGTCAGGCGGGGATGCGCCGGGCAGGAAGGCATCGGTGCCGTACCGCGCGAAGGAGATCGGCGCCGCAACCAGATGGTTGGCGAGCATCCACTGCGACAACGCGGCGATGTGCGCAGGCTGGATCCTCCCCACCGATTGGCGATCGGCCGGCACGCCAGCCGCGTCGAACAGCGGCAGGTAGGCGCGCAGCGAGGCGGCCGTGAGTGCGCGCGGCAGGTCGGGATTGGCGCGCAGCAGCTCCGTCAGCGAGCGGGCGGGATCGCGCAGCGTGTCCTGGTAGCCGCGCACGGTGGCGGCCACGAAGTCGCGCACCAGTGCCGGGTCTGAGCGCGCCAGCGCACGGTTGGTGAAGGCCACCAGCCCCGGATAGGGGGGCCCGCCGTTGCGGTCCAGCCAAAAGGGCGTGATCGGATGGCCCTGCACTTCCAGACCCACCCCGTCGTCGGGTACGAAGCCGGTGAACGCCGCCACGCGTCCGGCGAGCAACGCCTGGGCGCCGTTGAAGCCGACGGTGACGACGTGCACCTTCGCGGGATCGCCGCCGGCATGGCGCACCTCGGTGTCGAGCACAGCCAGATCGGAGGGCACGCCGGTGATCCCCACGGTGCGGCCCTGCAACTGTGCGGGCGAGCGCAGCCGCTCGGAAGCCAGCGCGATCAGCCCGCCGACGGGGCGCTGCACGACCGCCATCACCGCCTCGTCATCGCCGCCGTGATCGATCTCGCTCGCCACATCGCTGCCGTCGGCCAGCCCAAACTGCGCGCGGCCGGCGCTCACGAGGCTGATCGGTTCGACGGTCGCGCTCGGCGCCTCCACCTGCAGCTCGATGTTCTCGCGCCGGTAGTACCCCGCCGCCAGCGCGCGGTAGATGCCCGCATGCACCGCGTTGGGGGTGAAATCGAGGATCAACGTCACCTTCGCCGGGTGGGGAAGGGGGAGGGGGAGGGGGGTACGCGCGGCGGCGCCGGCCGCAATGCCGGCGCCGGCGCCAGCACCGCTCGTGGGGCCGCCATGGTCGCTAGCCGCGGCGCCGCTCCCGCCCGCGGAGCCGCAGCCGCCGAGCGCGAACGTCACGGCCGCGAACAGCGCCGTCAGGTGCCGGTATCTTGCAGTCATCGTGAAAAGCGCCACCTCCCCATCGCAGGCGGACACGGCGGACGCGCGCACGCTATCGGGTGAGCCGGTTGGGGAGCTCTACACCGATACCGATCTGCCGGCCGGCATCGGCACGCCCGAGGATCCGATCGGGCGCCCCGGGCAGTATCCGTTTACGCGCGGGGTGTACGAGTCGATGTACCGCGGGCGACTGTGGACGATGCGCCAGTTCGCGGGCTTTGGCACCAGCGAGGAGACCAACGAGCGTTTCCATTATCTGCTCGCGCACGGGCAGACGGGGCTGTCGACCGCGTTCGACATGCCCTCGCTGATGGGCTACAACTCCGACAGCCCGCGCAGCCTGGGGGAGGTCGGCCGCGAGGGCGTGGCGGTTGACACGGTGCAGGACATGCGCACGCTGTTCGCCGGGATCGACCTCGGCGAGGTGTCGGTGTCGATGACGATCAACGCCCCGGCGGCGATCATGCTCGCCTTCTACGTGGCCGCCACCGAGACGGGTGGGGGGGTTCCGGGTGAGGGGGTTCCGCTTCATCAGCTCTCGGGCACGATTCAGGCGGACATCCTGAAGGAGTACATCGCCCAAAAGGAGTGGTGCTTCCCGATCGACCCGGCGATGCGTTTGTGCGGCGACATGATCGAGTGGTGCACGCGCAAGATGCCGCGCTGGCACCCGATCTCGATCTCCGGCTACCACATCCGCGAGGCGGGGGCGACCGCGCAGCAGGAGCTGGCATTCACGCTCGCCGACGGCCTCACCTATGTGCGCCAGGCGGTCGAGCGGGGCCTCAACGTCGACGACTTCGCGCCGCGGCTGAGCTTCTTCTTCAACGCCCAGATCGACCTTTTCGAGGAGATCGCCAAGTACCGCGCGGCGCGGCGCATCTGGGCGCGGGAGCTGCGCGAGACGTTCGGCGCGAAGAACCCGCGTTCGTGGCTGATGCGCTTCCACGCGCAGACCGCGGGCGTCAGCCTGACCGCGCAGCAGCCGCTCAACAACATCGTGCGCACCGCGGTGGAGGCGCTTGCGGCGGTGCTGGGGGGCGCGCAGTCGCTGCACACCAACAGCTACGACGAGGCGCTGGCGCTGCCCACCGAGGAGGCGGTGCGTATCGCCTTGCGCACGCAGCAGGTGATCGCGCACGAGACCGGCGTCGCCAGCACGGTGGACCCGCTGGGGGGCAGTTACTTCGTGGAGGCGATGACCGATCGCATGGAGCAACGCTGCTACGAGTACTTCCAGAAGATCGAGCAGCTCGGCGGGATGGTCGAGGCGGTCAAGCGCAATTTCCCCCAGCGCGAGATTGCCGACGCCGCCTTCGAGCTGCAGCAGCAGATCGACGCCGGCGAGCGGATCGTGGTGGGGGTCAACAGCCACGTGCTCGAGGACGAGACGCCAATCCCGATTCTGCGCGTCGATCAGGCGCTGGAACGCAAGCAGCTCGACCGCCTGCAGGCGGCGCGCGCGACGCGCGAGGGCGCACAGGTCGAGCGCACGCTCGCCGCGTTGCGCGGCGCGGCGGCGCAGCCAGATCGCAACTTGATGGAGCCGCTGCTGGATTGCGCTCGCGCTTGCGCCTCGGAGGGCGAGATCGTGGAGTCGCTGCAGCAGGTGTTCGGCGATTACACCGAGACGCCGGTGTTCTAGCGCCCCAGCGTGCGCAGCAGCTCGCGCGCGCGACCGCGCAGGCCGCCGAGCTGCTCGCGCACCCCGGAGATCCCGGCGCGTAGCTCTGGATCGCCGACCTCGACGGGCAGCATCGAGTCCTGAATCGCGGCGAGCGTGTTGTCCGCCCTTGCAGCCGCCTCGACGGCACTGTCGAGGAAGCCGCGCGCGCCGCCCGCGGGGGCGCCGGGGGTGCGGGGCTCAAACGTACGACCTGGCAGTCCGTGGCGCTGGGCAAACCCGGCGTGCGTGCGCTGCGCGCGCCCGTACGCCGCCTGAACGGGCCGAAACAACGCCTCTTCGAGTCGCTCGGCGGTGTTCTCGTCCACCAGCTCGTAGGCCTCGCCGAGCGACGCAAGCGCGAGACCGATCTCGTCGGTGGCGCCGGCGATACCGTCGAGCAGCTCCTGCCTGGCGTTGGCGGTGGTGTATGTCATCCCTGCACAGTACGTTAGGGAACGCCGCGGGATCGCAACGCGCTCTTAACCCGACCTTTGCCTGCGCAAGAGTGCGCTGGCGTACCTTGCCACCAGATGCCCGAGCCACGGATTGACAGGCGCACGTTCCTGAAGGGAGGGTTGGTCGCGGGCGGAACGCTGCTCGGCGGCAGCGCGATGGCGGCGGTCGCCAAAGAGGTTGCGCAGCCCGCGGCGCCACCGACGCCCCACCCGCATCGGTACGTGCGGCGGCAGCCGCCGCCCACGGCGAGCGTCCCCGAGCAGGGGCTCGGGCCGACGCCCAACCGGGTCGCGCCGGCGCAACTGGAGCAGCCCAACATCCTCGTGATCATGGTTGACCAGCTGCGCACGCCACAGTGGTTTACGGCGTCGCCGGCGCTCGCGCGGATGTTGCCCAACCTTTCCCGTCTGCGCCGCGAAGGGGTGTCGTTCGAGCGTCATTACACCGCCTCCAACGACTGCACGCCGGCGCGCTCAACGCTGCTGACGGGCCTCTACACGCACCAGACCGGATGCATGATCACGGGCGGCAGCACGCTCGACCCGGGCTTCCCGACCTGGGGGGGGATGCTGCGCGAACAGGGCTACGCCACCTGGTGGTATGGCAAGTGGCACCTCACGCACGGCGACAACAAGTGGACGGGGCTGCAGAATGCGGGGGCCCTTGAACCGTATGGCTTCGAAGGCGGCACCTACCCCTCACCCGACGGCGGCCCCGGCCAGGGCTGGCGCGTGGACCCGATGATCGCCGACCAGTTTGAGGAATGGTTTGCCGAAAACAGCCACGCCGCGCAACCGTGGTGCACGACGGTGTCGTTCGTCAACCCGCACGACATCGCGTGGTGGCACAAGTGGAGCGACCACGTCCCGAGCGAGCGCAGCGCGCCGGCGCTGGTACGGGGGCTGCCCCCCAACTTCGAGACGCCGGAGGAACTCGAAGCGCACCGCAAGCCGTTGTTGCAGCTCTCGCTCCAGCAGACCGCGGCACGATCGTTCGGGCCCGTGCCCTTCACCGGGCCGGAAGCGCTCAGGAAATGGGAGCAGTTCATGGACCTGTACGTGAAGCTGCAACGCAATGTGGACGGCCATGTCGGCCGGGTGCTGGCGACGCTGGAGAGCAACCCCCGTGTGGCGGCGAACACGATCGTGGTGTTCACCTCCGACCACGGCGAGTACGGCGCCTCACACGGCCTGCGGGGCAAGGGCGGGGGCGCCTACGAGGAGGCGATCAGGGTGCCGCTGATCGTCAAGGACCCGCGCCGCAAGCTCACCGCCGCAACCGGCCGGCCGCGCACGCAGCTGACCTCGAGCGTGGACGTGGCGCCGCTTTTGCTGAGCATCGCCAGCGGCTCAGAGGAGTGGCGCTCGCAGCCGCGCTACGCGCACATCGCGGGCCGTGCCGATCTGACGGCGATCCTCGCCGACCCCCGCGCCCGCGGGCGCCACTATGTGCTGCACGCGACCGACGAGATCGTGACTGAGTTTGCGACCGAACCGTACGCCGCCGACGCGCCGTTGCACGTCGTGGCGCTGCGCACGGCGAATGCGAAGTTTGCGACCTACTCCAACTGGGGCCCGGAAGGGACCGAACCCGAAGGGGAAGGACAGGAGCGCGAGCTCTACGACTACCGCACGCGCGCCGGGCGCCTGGAGCTGCACAACGGCGCCGGCAGCAGCCGCCTGGAAGGGCAGCTGAACAGGCTGTATCAGCACGCTCTGCGCGAGGAGCTGCGCGGCCCGCTGCCGCGCCACCTAATTGAGGCGCACGGGCTGGGCCTCGACAACTACTTCCTGACGGCCAAGAAAGCGGCGCGCGGTGCCGCCGCCGCGAGGCTGCGCCGCGAAGAAAGCGAACACGGGCCGCTGAGCCCGTTCGCCCAGAACACCGGTTCCTCCACCACGCTCGCGCCGGGCCAACCGAGCCAACCGGGCCAACCGGGCCAACCGGGCCAACCGAGCCAACCGAGCCAACCGAGCCAATCGGGCCAGCCAGGCCAGCCGGGCCAGCCCGCTCGCGTGCCCCTCGCTAAGGCACCGCTTGGGCCGGGGAAGTACCGAGCGTCTGGCCAGACGCCCCCAGCGCTCGCACCGCAACGTCGCTCCCGCCGGCGGCATTCACCATGATCGTGGTTTGAAAGCCGTGCCGGGGCACGGTGGTGAGCGGCGCCAGGCTTTCTATCGAGCTGCCGCCGAGCACCTGCCAGGAGGCGACATCGGTGGCGCCGTTCCAGCTGGCCTCGATTGTGGCTGAACCGGCCCCGCTGGCCCCGGCCTGCACCGCCATCGCCGGCGTGGTCGTGGGCTGGCCGCTCCATTGCGAGAGGTAGGTGCGGAAGTCCTGCACGTTCTTGCCGAGCGTGCCGTCGAGCAGCACCTGGCCGGAGGAGCCGAACTCGGTGAAGTTGGGCAGGCCCCCGTAGCCGAGCAGCCAGTCGCCGCCGGGCAGCGTGAGCGTGTCGCCCTGGCTGGAGGCCAGCAGCGTTTTGCTCGGGTTGACGAAGCGTTTGACGAGCGCCACCGTGTGCGAGGAGAAGTTGGGACGCAGCAGCAGGCCGCTCGATTCCCGCTGCTTGGGGGGGTCGGAGGCGTTGTTGAACAGCGAGATCAGCCCGCCCGGCTGGAATTCGGCGTCGTGCTGCCAGTAGAAGCGCACGCCCGGGCCGAGCTTGAAGCTGGAGTGCCCGCCGTCGCCCAGCAGCCAGTTGTAGCCGCCGGTGTGCATGTTGACGTCGTACAGCGTCCAGGTGTTGCGCGCCGAGAGCATTACATTCCCGGCCTGGGCGGAGGCCGTGGCGCTGTTCGGTTCGGGGGAGATCGAGTTGATGTGCACGTAGTCCCACGGGTATTCGCCTGAGGAGACGTGGTTGAGTGAGTCCTTCAGGGGAATGTGTCCGAGCGCGTGCCACTCCCACATCACCAGGCCGGTCTTGATATCGATCTCCTCGATCACCGAGTCCAGCAGGATCCCGTGCGCGGAGCCGTGCACGGAGGCGAGGTTCATGTGGATCGGGTCGAAGGCGTCGATCCAGGCGGTGCCGTGCGGCGTCAGCAGGATCTCGTGCAGGTCGGCGCGGTAGCCGTTGCCGGCGCGGATGGTCGCGACCTGGTGGTAGGAGCTGTTGTAGATCACGTCTTCGCCCTCGCCGAAACCGACCTTGATGATGCGGCCCTGCCACCACGTCAGCACCGGTTGGCCTTCGTAGCTCTGCACCTGGAAGTTGGTGGCCGAGTCGTGGGGTGGCAGCGGGTGAAACCACACCAAGGCCCCGTCCTGTTCGGCGATCATCGGCCCCGGGGCGCCTAGTCCCTGGTAGGGCGCGAGAAACAGATCGCCGCTCGCCGCGCCGGCCTTTGCCGGGGTCGTGAGCGTCACCGTCGAGGGTGTCAGTTCGGGCGCCGAGAGGTAGTGCTGCACGGCGTGCGGGTCGCCCGGGTTGGGCGGAAACTGCACCTGGCTGACGGTTGCCTGGTGGGCGATTGTGAAGCTGGTGGTGACGGCTTGGTCGGGTGTGCCGGCGCCGACCTCGGCGTGGACGGTGACGCGCTCGCCGGCGAGGAACGGCTTGCTTGGTAGGAAGCTCTCCCCGGTACCGGTCGAGAAGGCCTCGAGGCGCCCCGCGTGCGTGCCGCTGCGCGAGCCGACGACGCGCACGTTCGCAACTTTTGTGCCGGCTTCTCCCAGAAAGCTGATCTGCGTGTAGGGGGAGGCGTCGGGCGTGCCTGGCAGCGGCGAGACCGTGACCGCGTTGGCGGCGGCCGCGGCGATCGCGGCCGGATCGCCGAGCGCAACCGAGGCGGAGGTCGCGCTGCCGCCGCAGGAGCTGAGCACCGCGGCGAGCAAGATCGCGGCGAGCAGCGCGAGGAGGCCGCTGCCAAGGCCGTTGCCGGTAGGACCGTTTTCCCGCATGCGCCCGCGAACCTTAACATCGCTCCCGGCAAGACGGCGGCACTTAGTTGGAACCTGTTCAAAACGATCGGCACGCCCTGACGCACGCCTATTTTGAAACAGATTCTTATGGCGTATGGTGCTGATATAGCCCCGACACGAGGGATGCAGCTGCGCAGAGCGACGCGCGCTCACGCTAGGCTCGTGGGATATGAGTCGGCAAAAGCGCCCCGCGGGGCACGTCGAGGGGTCGTGGGCGCCCGCCCGGATTTGGAGGGGCGGCAGGAGCGCGGGGAGCGGCAGGCGCGTCCCTGGTGCGGTGCCCCACCATCGCTGGCTGCGTCGCGGGCTGGTGCTCGGCGGCCTGCTCGTGCTCGCGGCCAGCGCCGGCACGCTGACATTCGGCGGCAAGCGGATCATGTCCGAGGAGGCCGCCTTCCGCGGCCCGGCGGCGCCGCAGTGTGTGCCGTCCACGCTTAATCGCAGCGACGTGCTGTCCGGCACGCCGCTGCGGGTCTCGCCTTTGCCGGACTCGCTCGACGCCTCGCCGCATACGCAGATCAGCCTGTTGGGGGTGCCCGCCAAACAACTCTCGGACGTGAGTGTCAGCGGCTCGATCAGCGGCGGGCACCCCGGCCGGCTGATCGCCTACTCCCAGGGTGACGGCGCCAGCTTCCTGCCTACCCAGCCCTTCTTGCAGGGCGAGACGGTGACCGTCCGCGGCAAGCTGCTCGTGGGCCGGCACTCGCAGCCGTTCGCGTATCGCTTTACCGTCTCCGTCCCCGACCCAATTCCGAACAAGCCTCCCGGCAAAGAGCCCGAAGGGACCTCCGCGGAGGTCCAGCACTACCACTCCGCGCCGAGCCTCAACTCGCCCTCGATCCAGGTTACGACCGGGGCGACGAGCGCGGCGGGCGACATCTTCTCCGCCCCTTACTCCGGCCCGGGCGGCGACGGCCCGATGATCACCGAAAGCGACGGCCAGCTGGTGTGGTTTGACCCGCTGCCCAAGGGGACCTACTCGACCAACCTGCAGGTGCAGAACTACGAAGGCCAGCCGGTGTTGACCTGGTGGCAGGGGTACATCCCACCGCAGGGCTTCGGCGAGGGGGAAGAGGTGGTGGCCAACAGCTCCTACAAGCAGATCCTGCACATCCACGCCGGCAACGGCCTCACGGCTGACCTGCACGACTTCCATCTCGACGCCAACGGCACCGCGCTGCTGACCGTGTTCAACCCGATCCGCTGCAACCTCACCTCGATCCACGGCCCCCAGGACGGGGCGGTCAACGACAGCCTGTTCCAGGAAATCGACGTGCACACCGGCCTCGTGCGGCGTCAATGGGACAGCGTCGACCACGTGCCGCTCACCAACTCCTATTCCACGCCCTACGGCGCCAGCGACGAATGGCCGTACGACTTCTTCCACGCCAACTCGCTCGATCAAGAGCCCGCAGGGGAGATGCTGATCTCCGCGCGCAACACCTGGGCGCTGTATGAGGTCAACGAACAGACCGGCCAGGTGGTGGCGGAGGCGGGCGGCAAGCACAGCACGATCAAAATGGGCTCGGGCACGCTGACCGCCTTCCAGCACGACGCCACGCTGCTGCCCAACGGCCTGATCTCCGTGTTCGATAACGGCGGTGTGCCGATCGTGCACCCGCAATCGCGCGGGATCCTGGTGGCGCTCAACCAGAAGGCGGGCACCGAGACGCTGGTGTCGGAGTTCGAGCACCCCGGACCGGCACTGAAGGCGGGCAGCCAGGGCAACGTGCAGCTGCTGCCGAGCGGCAACCTGTTCATCGGCTGGGGCGCGGAACCGTGGTTCTCGGAATTCAGCTCTTCCGGTCAGCTGCTGTATGACGCGCATATGCCGCCCGGTGACGAGTCCTATCGGGCCTACCGCTTCCCATGGACGGGTACCCCTTCGGGCGCCCCGGGGATCGCCGCGAGCGCCGGCAAAACGGGACCGGTGACGGTGTACGCGAGCTGGAACGGGGCAACCGAGATCGCCTCCTGGAGGGTGCTCGCCGGCCCCTCCGCCCATCAACTGAATGCCGTAGCTACCGCTGAACGGAGCGGTTTCGAGACTGCGATCGCCACGCCAGGGCCCGAGGCGTACGTGCAGGTGCAGGCGCTCAGCGCCTCCGGCGCGGTGTTGGGCACCTCATCTGCGATCAAGGGCTAGGAGGGCCGCTGAGCAAGCGAGGCGACCTTCCTAGCGCCGAAGCGGTGGCTCCCGGCGTGCGCGGCGCCGCCAAGCTGGATGAATTGGCGGGGGAGATCGAAGCCTGCCGGCGCTGCCCGCGGCTGGTGGCGTGGCGCGAGCAGGTGGCACGCGAGCGGCGGGCGGCATTCGCGCACGAGCGCTACGCCGGTCACCCCGTAGCCGGCTTCGGGGATCCCTCAGCGCGAGTGCTGATCCTTGGGCTGGCGCCTGCCGCGCACGGTGGCAACCGCACGGGGCGGGTCTTCACCGGCGACCGCTCCGGTGACTTCCTGTTCGCGGCGCTGTGGCGCGCCGGCTTCGCCAACCAGCCAACGTCCACTCACCGGGAGGATGGGCTGCGCTTGAGCGACGCGTGGATCACGGCCGCTGTGCGCTGCGCGCCGCCGGCCAACCGCCCCACCACGACCGAGCGCGACGCGTGTCTGCCGTGGAGCGTGGCGGAGTTGCGTCTGCTGCCCGATGTCCGCGTGGCGCTCTGTCTCGGGGCATTCGCCTGGGACGCCGCCCTGCGGCTGCGCGCGAGCGTCGGCGGCGAGCGCCTGCCGCGACCCCGTCCCCGCTTCGGCCACGGGGTCGAGCACGCGGGCGAGCCGTTTGTGTTGATCGGCTGCTTTCACCCCAGCCAGCAGAACACCTTTACCGGCAAGCTGACCGAGCCGATGATCGACGCGGTGCTGGCACGCGTGCGGGCTCTGTCGCAGACAGTTGGCTAACACGGCGCCAGATCTGTCGGCGCCAAATCTGTCGGCGCCCTGCCGCATCGAACGATCTGGATGCCCGCTATCTGTCGAATCCCGCCAGCCGCCGTCAAGCGCCGCGGGCGGACCTACGATCTGAAAGGTATGGATACGCCCATGCGCCAACGCCATCAGCGCCGGCTGCTTGTGGGCACGCTACTGGCTGGACTGTTGGCGCTCGCACTGGCTGGCGCTGCTGCTCCCGCTTCCGCGCCCGCCGCTGAACCAGGGGTGGTGCTCTCCAAAACCGGCGCCGACCACATCGCCGACCTGAAGGCGCTCGGAACGCGCTGGGTGCGTATCTTCGTGACCTGGCCCGACATCGAGCCGGCGCCCGGCGACTACTCGCCCGGGTGGCTGGGCACCTACGAAAAACTGTTCCGCGAACTGCCGCGCGGCACCAAGGTCGTGGCGGACGTGGTTGGTTCGCCGCAGTGGGAGACCGGCTCCTCCAACGAACACACACCCCCCGCCAACCCCGAGGACTACGCCGCCTTCGTCGGCGCGCTCGCGCAGCGGTGGGGCTCGCGCGTCGCCGCGTACGAGCTGTGGAACGAGGAGGACGCGCCGGCGTGGTGGGTCGGGGCCCCCAACCCCGTTGCCTACGCGGCGTTGCTGAAAGCCTCCTACCCCGTGATCAAGGCCGCCGAACCGAACGCCACCGTGCTGGTCGGCGGGTTGACCGGGAACGACTACCCCTATCTGGAAGGGCTCTACCAGGCTGGCGCCAAGGGTTCCTTCGACGCCGTCGCCGTCCACACCGACACCGCCTGCAACATCGTCTCTCCCTACACCTTCCTGCGCGGCATGAACGAACGGATGATCCCCGACTCCTTCCTCGCCTACCGCGAAGTCCACGCGGTGATGCTCGCCAACGGCGACGACAAGCCGATCTGGATGACCGAGCTGAGCTGGCGCACGACCTCCGCCGAGTGCGAAGAAGGGGCCTTCGCCGGGCAGAAGGCCCAGGGGGTCAGCGACGACCAGCAGGCGACCTACCTGTCCCAGGCGTACAACTGTCTCGCCCAAGCGCCCTATGTGAAGGTCGCGATCTGGTTTCCGCTGCAAGACGAAGGGCCGACCGTCTCCGGGCTGCTGCGCGAAAACGGCTCGCGTAAGCCCTCCTTCGCGGCGATGGCGGCCTACGCGCACGGCGGCGATCAGCTGAACGAACCGTGCGGGGATTTCAGTGGGCCCTCGATCGACATCTCGGCGCCCTCTGACCACACCACCTACTCCGGCACGCTGCCGATCAGCGTCTCCGCGCACGACCGGATGGGCGTGGGGCGCATCACGCTGAAGATCGACGGCAAGCTGATCCGCAACTACACCAACCAGGCGTTCCCCTCGACGCTCGCGGGGGCGCTGCACTGGCACGGTGCCGCTCGCATCCGGCCCGGTCGCAACATCCTCACGTTCATCGCGGTCGACAAGCTCCGCAACACGACCCAGCGCAGCCTCGTTATCTACCACCGGGTTGCCCATCGTCGTCATCGCCATTGAGGGCCTGGAGTACTGTTCCCCGCGTGAACGCCACTCCGCTATCGCGCCTGCAGGGGCCGGTTGTGCTGCAGCCGCGTGTGTTCGCCGACGAGCGCGGCTTCTTCAGCGAGACCTACCGCCAGGAGTGGCACTCCTCCGCGGGGATTCCCCCGGCGGAGCGCTTTATTCAGGACAACCACTCCCGCTCCACCCGCGGGGTGGTGCGGGGGATGCACTTCCACATCGGCGACGGCGTCGCCAAGCTGGTGCGCTGCTCCCGCGGGCGCATCGTCGACGTGGTCGTGGATCTGCGGCGTGGCTCTCCCAGCTACGCGCAGTGGGAGGCGGTGGAGCTCGACGATGAGCAGATGCGCGAGCTGTACGTTCCCGTCGGGTTTGCCCACGGTTTCTGCGTGCTCAGCGAGGTGGCGGATGTGCTTTACAAGCAAACCGCCTACTACGACCCCTCGATCGAGCGTGGCATCGCCTGGAATGACCCCGATGTCGCGATCGCGTGGCCCGCGGAGATCGAGCCGATCGTCTCCGCCCGCGACGCCGCGGCGCCCGCGCTGCGCGAGCTCGCTGACGAGCTGCCGTTCGTTTACCAGGGTTGAGGCCCGGCCTAAGCTGGCAAACTTCGCTCGATGCCCGATCGTCGGTCTCTGCGCGAATGCACCCACGGTTATACGGTCACCCCACGCCAGTGTTTGATCCTGGCGTACGTGGCGCTTGGCGCGCTGACGCTGATCGTGCTGACCGGCGCCGCCGTGCGCCTAACCAGCTCCGGGCTGGGCTGCCCCCACTGGCCGCAGTGCGACGGCAAGCTCTACCCGCCGCTCTCCACGCACCCGCTGATCGAGTTCTCTAACCGCTTGATCACCGTGCCCGTCTGCATCGCCGCCGGCCTTGTGTGGGTCGGTGCGCTGCGCCGCCGGCCCTACCGCCGCGACCTCGTCCGGTTGGCGGCGCTGCTGCCTTTGGGTGTGGTCGCACAGGCCGTGCTCGGAGGTCTTACGGTGCGCGGCAAGCTCGACTATGGCTGGGTGATGGGGCACTTCGCGCTCTCGATGCTGATTCTTACGGCTGCTGCCGTGCTCGTGTGGCGGGCCACCTACGAGCCGGGCGAGCGTGCCCCCGCCGCCGACCGCACGCTTGCACGGTTGGCGTGGACGCTCGTGGCGCTCGGCGCATTGACGATCTTCGCCGGGACCGCCGCCACCGCGGCCGGCCCCCACGCGGGGGGCAATCCGGGGGAACACATCAACCGGCTCGACTTCGATGGGCGCGGCACGATGGACTTCGTGATCCACCGTCACGGCGAGATCGCCCTCGCGTTTGGCCTGCTCGCAGTGTTCGTGTGGTGGTTGGCGCGCCGCCGCAACGCCGACCCGCAGGTGCGGCGCGCCGCTACGGTGCTGTGCGTATTGCTGGCCTTGCAGGGTGTGGTTGGGCTGGATCAGTACGAGACCCATCTGCCGACCGAGCTCGTCTGGGTGCACGTCGGTCTCGCCTGTGGCTGCTGGCTGGCAGCGCTGTGGACCGCCTTCACGGCTGGGAGCAGGCCAATGTCTGTCCTGGAGGCGCGCTACTCTGCTCGCTTTAAGCAATCACACCCAACATGGGAGGAAGTGCCAACATGACCAAGAACGAGCTGGCTGACAAGGTCGCGGAGCGCACCGGACTAGCCCCGAGCCAGGCGCGCCAGGCCCTGGAGGCAACGATCGAGACAGTTTCCGAGGAGCTGGCCGCCGGCGGTGAGGTCGCTCTCGCGGGCTTCGGCAAGTTCAGCGTCAGCCACCGCGCCGCCCGGCAGGGACGCAACCCCGCCACCGGCGCCACGATCAGCATCGCTGCGAGCAAGGCCGCCAAGTTCTCCGCCGCGAGCGCGCTGAAGAGTCGCCTCAACTGATCTGAGGAACGCTGGAGCGCGAGCAGATCCAGACTCGCCGCGAGGAACGCCGGCGCGAGCGCGCCCGGCGACGGCGGGCGCTCGCGGTCGGCTCCCTCCTCGCTGCACTTGCCGCGGTCGTGATCGTGGTGGTGATGGCCACGGGTGGCTTCTCGACGGGCTCTCACACAATCTCCGTAGCCAGCTCCGCCAAGGTGCCCGGCAGGAGGCATCCCACGACGAGGAGAGGTGCCGTACGGGGCCCACGCGGCACCGAGGCGGTGCCGATCCTGATGTATCACGTCATCAATCCCCCGCCAGCGGGGGCGCCGTTCCCCGGCCTCTATGTGCCCGCCGAAGAGTTCGCCGAACAGATGCAGGCGCTCGCGCACGCCGGCTTTCACGCGGTGACACTCGACCAGCTGTGGGCAAACTGGAGGGAAGGCGCACGGCTGCCGGCGGGCAAGCCGATCGTGCTGACCTTCGACAACGGCTATCAATCGCAGTACAGCAATGCCCTGCCGGTGCTGCGGCGACTGGGCTGGGAGGGGGTCGAGAATCTACAGCTCACCGGCCTGCCGCCCTCCCAGGGCGGACTCTCTTCCGAACAGGTGCACGGCCTCGTTGCGGCCGGCTGGGAGCTCGACACCCAGGGCTTCAGCCACGCCGACCTGATCACGCTCGACCCCGCCGAACTGCACCACCAGGTGGCCGTCGCCCGCACTGAAGTGCAGCGCCTGTACCACGTGCCGGTGAACTGGTTTTGCTACCCCTCCGGTCATTACAACGCCGCGGTGGTCGCCGCCGTGCAGGCGGCTGGCTACCGCGGCTCCACCACCGTCGTGCCCGGCTGGGCGCAGCCCGGCGAGGACTCCTACCGGCTGCCGCGGCTGCGCGTGCTCGGCGGCACCACGGGGTCGCAGCTGCTGAGTGATCTGGCTGGGATCCGCAATGAAGCGCCGCCGCCGCCGTCGTATGGGACGAGCTGAGGCGGGAGAGCCAAGCAGATCAAGGATGAATGCCCGCCCACCCGCGAAGTGTGCTCTGCACACGAGCGACCGAGGACGCAGACCGAAGCCGGGGGACACGTGCCTGGCACGAATCCCCGTTTCGGCCAGCGCCGGCTCTCCCGCCTCAGGATCGATAGGATGCCGCGCATGTCGCACATTCCCGGCTGGGGCTCATGGACCTTCAACCCGATCGTGATCCTCGGCTTGGGGCTCGCCGCGCTGCTGTACGCGCGCGCCTACCGCCGCGCCGCGGCTCGCTCGGCCGCTGTGGGCGCCGGCCACTGGGTGCCTTACGGAGCCGGGCTGCTGGTGCTGGCGATCGCGCTGCTGTCCCCGCTCGACCCGATCGGCGACACCTACCTGCTCTCTGCGCACATGGCGCAGCATGTGCTGCTTTCCGATGTTGCTCCGGCGCTGCTCGTACTTGGGCTGCGCCGTCCGCTGCTACCGCTCGGCCTTTCCCGCAGCGCCCTGCGGGCGGTCGCCCCCGGTGGCGGTCGATTCGGCAGCATGCTGGCGTGGCTGACCTCTCCGTGGGTGGCGATCCCGCTGTGGGTGACTGCCACCTGGGTGTGGGCGATCCCCACGATCTTTGATTTCGCCGCGCGGCACCCCACGGTGCACGCCTTCGAGCACGCCACGCTTTTCTACACGGGCCTCGCGTTGTGGTGGCTGATCGTCGACCCGTTGCCGCGCGCCCGTCTGCGTCCGGGCGGGCAGCGTCTGGCGTTGCTGGGCTTCTCGCGGCTGGCAAGCGCCGCGGTGTGCCTGCCGCTCACGTGGTTGGCGCACACCGAGTACCCGCTTTACGCAAACGCCCCCCGCGCCTTCGGCCTCTCGGCGATCAACGATCAGCACCTCGCGGGGGCCGGCATGTGCTTCATCGAGTTCCTCGTGTTTGGCATCGCCTTCGCCGCGGTCTTCATCAGCGTGCTCGGCCGCTCCGAGGATGGCGCGGCCGTGGCCGAGCGTGCAGCCGCCGATCGTCTCTTGACTTGACGGCCCACGCTACGTCCTGAGGCGCGAGAGCCAAGCAGATCAAGGACGCAGGGAGCGTGGCGTGCGCCCGCACGCGAGCGACCGAGGACGCCGATATGCGCCGGCTATTGCGCCTCAGGGCCGCGTGTAGGTCGCGTAAGTGGTCGCTGAGGCCAGCTCGCTGTGGCTGTAGTCGTGCTCGGCAACCGCGGGGATGAAGCCGTTGCTGAGCGTGATTTCCTTGCTCAGCGCCCACAGCACGAATTCGACGGCCGCCGTTTTGCCTTTCGCGGGGCAGATCCCGCCGTAGGTGGCTTTGCCGGAGCGGTTGAGGCCAACCACCGCGCCGGCGGGCAGCCGGCCGGCCGCGATGCCGGAGAGGCTGGGGTTGATGCCGGCCACGACCCAGCGGATCCCACCTGCGGACCCATCGGTGCTGTCGTCGATGACGAACAGCACGAGCTCCTTGGTGTGGGCGGGCAGGTGCTGCCACTGCAACGGCGGCGAAACGTTGGCTCCGTCGCAGGTGTACTGGGCGGGGATCGCGCCATTGCGTGCAAAGGCCGAGCTGCTGATCGCCATCGCTCCGGGGATCGAGGGAAGCTCACCGCTGGCGTTTGAGCTCGCTTTGGTGGGCGCCTGGTGGGATGATGACGACGAGGAGCTCGTTGACGAGGATGCGCTGCTCGTCGCCGGCGCGTGGGGGGTGCCTTTGAACTCCAGGCAGTCTTCCATCACATACCCGGGACGACAGCTTGTGCGGGCGCGCCAGCGCGCTTCGAAGCTCTTCTGGAAGTCGCTGATCAGCAGATGTAGTTCGGTGGAGGCGGTCTTGCCGGCGGTTACATGCTGAGAGATCTTGGACTCGAGCAGTTCCGCCTTGACGCGCATCAGCAGGTCGGCTTCGGTCTCGCCGATCGAATTAAGGTAGTGCTTGAGTTGCGCGGCCTTGGGGAACTGCTTGGCCGTGACCTGGTGCAGCCGCTGGTGTACTTCGGCTTCGCTCACGCTGATCCCCAGGTGGGCCGCTTCGGCGAGCACCCATTGCGAGGTGATCAGGAAGCCGAGCGTCTGATTCTTGAGCGCGGCGCGCGTCGCTTTGCTGTGTGCATTGGCGTGGCTGACCGCGGCGGTCACGCCAAGCCAGTGCACGAACGACGCCTTGGCGATCGGCGTCCGTTCCACCGTCGCCACCGTTTCGCCAGTTGATGCCTGTGTAGCTGACGCGTCGCTGCTGGCTTGCCCGGGCGTCGTCACCAGCGTTGTCGTCGTCTTGGTGGCGCCCCCGCAGCCAGCAAGCGCGGCGACAACGGCCAGCGCAACAAGCGCCCCCGGCGCAACAGCTCTGCTCCCCATGCGCTAATGCAATCAGGTTTGGAGCGCCAACGTCGCACTACGACCCTGAGGCTCGAGAGTCAAGCGATACAAGGACGCACTGAGCGAAGTGTGCTTTGCACACGAGCGAAGGAGGACGCTGTAGCGCGCCGACTATCGAGCCTCAGCCGCAGCCGGTGTTGTTGCCGCAGCTGCTGCAGGTGTAGCAGGAGCCGGTGCGCTGCATCATGCCGCCGCACTGGCTGCACGCTGGGCCGAGGTCGAGGCCCTGCAGCCTGGCTGGTACGACGGGCGGGGTGTCGGTGAACGCGCTCGTGGGTGCGCTCGCCCCACCGTTGCCGCCCGAAGTCATCGATGGCCGGCTGCTCTCGCTGTGCGGCTGCTCGCCCGCGCTGGGGCCGGCGGTGTCGGAGGCGATCATCGATTGGGCGGCCTCCTGGGCGGCCTTGCGGGCGCGCACCGCGGGGGTGAGGATGCCTAGCTCCTCCTGGGCGTCGGTGTCGAGGAAGCGCGAGGCCAGCCAGCGCATGATGTAGTCGGGCATCGACTTCGCGAATGGAATCTCGTGGTTGCCCGTGATCCCCTCGGGCTCGAAGCGCATATAGCTGAACTTCTGTACCAGCGTTTCCAGCGGCACTCCGTACTGCAGCGCGATCGAGATTGCCGTGGCGAACGAGTTCATCATGCCGCGCAGCGTCGAGCCCTCCTTGCCGATATCGGTGAGGAAGATCTCCCCGACGCTGCCGTCCTCATACATCCCAGCGGTGATGTACCCCTCGTGACCGCCGATCGAGAACTTGTGCGTGATTGATTGACGCTCCCTGGGCATCCGCTTGCGCCGGGGGCCCGCCTCGGCGAGTGCCTTGGCCACGGCTTTCTCGACGAGCTCATCGACATCGACCTTTGCGGGCTCGTCCTGCTGCGCGTCGGTGCGCAATGCCTGGGCGGTCTTGGAGCCGTCGCGGTAGATCGCGAGCGCCTTGATCCCGAGCCGCCATGCCTCGGTGTAGGCGTCCTGAATGTCCTCCACGGTGGCGCTCTGCGGCAGGTTGACGGTCTTGGAGATTGCCCCCGAGATGAAAGGCTGCACCGCGCCCATCATCTTCAGGTGGCCCATGTGTGAGATCGCGCGCTCGCCGACGGCGACATCGAACACCGGCAGGTGCTCCTCTTTCAGGTCGGGGGCGCCGACGATCGTGCTGTGCTCGGCGAGGTGCGCCTCGATCTGCTCGACTTGCTGCTCGGAGTAGCCGAGCGTCTGCAGCGCCAGCGGGACGGTGCGGTTGACGATCGTCATCTGCCCACCGCCGACCAGCTCCTTGAACTTGACGAGCGAGAAGTCGGGCTCCACGCCGGTCGTGTCGCAGTCCATCAGGAACGAGATCGTCCCCGTCGGCGCCAGCACGGTGGCCTGCGCATTGCGGTAGCCGAGGCGCTCGCCGAGCTCCACCGCCTCATCCCAGGAGCGCCGCGCGGCTCCAAGCAGCTCACGGTCGGCGCACGTCGCCTCGGGGATCGCATGGGCGGCGTCGCGGTGCATCCGCATCACGGCGTTGTGGGGGTCGCGGTTTTCGGCGTAGCGCTCGTAGGGGCCGAGTGCCCCGGCGACCTCGGCGGAGCGGCGGTAGGCGCGGCCGGTCATCAGCGCGGTGATCGCCGCCGCCGTACCCCGGCCCCGCTCGGAGTCGTAGGGCATCCCGTCCGCCATCAAGTAGGCCCCGAGGTTGGCGTAGCCGAGGCCGAGCTGGCGGAAGGCGCGCGCGTTGACGGCGATCTCCTCGGTGGGGTAGCTGGAGGGGCCGACGACGATCTCCTGCGCCAGCAGCATCACGTCGACGGCGTGCTCGAAGGACTGCACGTCCAGCGTGCCGTCGGGACGGCGGAACTTCATCAGGTTGAGCGACGCGAGGTTGCACGCCGAGTCGTCCACGTGCATGTACTCGCTGCAGGGGTTGGAGGCGTTGATGCGACCGCTGTTGGGGCTGGTGTGCCAGGCGTTGATCGTGGTGTCGTACTGCACACCCGGGTCGGCGCAGCGCCACGCCGCCTCGGCGATCTCGCGCATCAGCCCGCGCGCGGGGATCGGCTCGCCGACCGGCTCGCCGGTGACACGCGAGGTGAGGCGCCACTCACGGTTGTCCGCCACCGCCTGCATGAACTCGTCGGTGACTCGCACCGAGTTGTTGGCATTTTGGTACTGGATTGAGGTGAAGCCCTCACCGTCGATCGACATGTCGAAGCCCGCGTCCCGCAGCGCCTGCGCCTTGTCCTCCTCCTTGGCCTTGCACCAGATGAACTCGCGGATGTCGGGGTGGTCAACGTCGAGCACCACCATCTTCGCCGCCCGCCGAGTCTTGCCGCCGGACTTGATCGTGCCGGCCCACGAGTCGGCCCCGCGCATGAACGACACCGGCCCGCTCGCCGTGCCGCCCTTCGCCAGCGGCTCCATCGAGCCGCGGATGTTGGAGAGGTTGATCCCCGAGCCCGAGCCGCCGCGGAAGATCATTCCCTCCCTGGTGTTCCAGTCGAGGATCGACTCCATCGTGTCCTTGACGGAGAGGATGAAGCAGGCCGAGCACTGCGGACGCTCCTCGAAGCCGACGTTGAACCATACCGGCGAGTTGAACGCCGCCAGCTGGTGCAGCAGGATGTGCGTGAGCTCCGCCTCGAACGCCTCGCCGTCCTCGTCGGTTGCGAAGTAGCCGCGCTCCCGTCCCCAAGTGGCGATCGTGCCGGCGACGCGCCCGATCATCTGCTTGACCGAGTGCTCGCGCGCGGGGCTTTCGAGCTGGCCCCTGAAGTACTTTTGGGTGACGATGTTGGTGGCGTTCTGCGACCAGCTCTTGGGGAACTCCACGCCACGCTGTTCGAACGCTACGCGGTCGCCGTGGCCGATGCGCGCATCGCGCAGCTCCCATTCGATCGCGTCAAAGGGGTGCGTTCCGGGGGCAGTGAAGAAACGCTCGATCGACAGCGCCGCGCCGGGGGTGGCCGTCTCGATGGTGGTGGGCTGGGACGTTGTCTGCATCGGCCTTGCTCCTTCCGCGCCGGCGTCCTACCACGGGCGCCCACTCGACTCTGTTTTATCTGGGCCAAACATCATCTCGCGCGCTCAGGCGGAAGGATTTGCGTTCGTGGTGGCCTCCTATTTTACTAGCTCTGGAGCGGTGTTCCGGCCTTCACCGGCCGAGTCGCGCCCAGTCGGCGAAGTCTCGCCAAGTGCCTGAGAGGCGCCAGCTGGCCTCGGCCAAACAGTGGCGTAGCGATACCCACCAGCGGGGCTCGTACGCCCACCAGCGCGCTGCCGCCCACGCCAGGCAGAGGACGATCAGGACCGCCGCCAGCACCGCCGCCACGATCGCGCCGGTGGAGGGGCCTGTGGTGGATGCGGCTTTGACAACCGGTGCAGTGGTTGTGGTCAGCGCGGCCACGAGCGTTTGGCCGCGAGCGATGAGATCGCCGAGTGGCATCGCCCCATGCTAGACGCGCCTGCTCGGAGGTGGCGCAGTCGGCCGACGCCGCCACTCACAGCAGATCCTCAATCGCTGCGAGCGCGTCGCGGAGCATTCGTTCCGGTGGCTGCTCGGCGTCGAGCAGCACGATCCGCTGAGGCTCCGCCTGCGCCAGTGCCCTGTAAGCGGCGTCGATCCGCGCAAAGAACTCCTCCCCCTCCAACTCCAACCGATCTGCCGGCAGCGCCCGGCGCTCCTGGCGTGCGCGTCCGGCGGCGGGCGAGATGCACAGCAGCAACGTGCGGTCAGGCCGCAAGCCGTCGGTGGCGAAATGGTTGATCGCACGGATCTGCTCCACCCCCAGCTCGCGGCCGGCGCCCTGGTAGGTGAGCGAAGAGTCGACGAAGCGGTCGAGCAGCACGAGCGCGCCGGCCGCGAGCAGGGGGCGCACTCGCTCCTGCACCAGCTGTGCGCGCGCGGCCGCGTACAGCAGCGCCTCCGCACGCGCGCCGACGGTGAGGTCGGGGTCCTTCACGAGCTCGCGGATGCGCTCGGAGAGCTGCACCCCGCCGGGCTCGCGCAGCAGCTCCATGGTGCGTCCGCGCGCCGCGATCGCCTCCACGAGCGCCAGTGCGAGCGTGGTCTTGCCCGCGCCGTCCAGCCCCTCGATCGTGATCAGCGTGCCCGGCGGCATCGACGGACCGTATCGCCTCTAGCATGAGCCGCGTGAGCCTCCCGGGTCTCGACGACCACCCGCATGCACGGGCCGTACTGCTGCCCGCGGTGCGCGCGATCGCCGGCGAGGGGACGCCCGCGGAGCGGCGGGGGCCATCGCACGCCTACCTCTTCCACGGACCTCACGGCGTCGGCAAGCGCACCGTGGCAAGGGCCTTCGCCGCGTTGCTGCTCGCCGAGGGGTCACCCGCGCCCGCGGAGGTGCCCGGGCGGGTGGCGCGCGGGGCGCACCCCGACCTTACGTGGGTGAGGCCCTCCGGCGCCGGGGAAATGCTGGTGGGCGACATCGACGAGGCGGTGGTGGCGGCGGCGGCGCGCACCCCGTTCGAGGGGCGTCGGCGGGTGTGGGTGCTGGAGGACGCGCATACGCTCAACGATCAGGCTGCCAACCGCCTGTTGAAGACACTCGAGGAGCCCGCCTGGTTCGCGCACTTCATCCTGCTCGCTCCCACCCCCCGCGAGCTGTTGCCCACGATCGCCTCGCGCTGCCAGCAGGTGCGCTTTGACCCGCTGCCGAGCGCGCGCATCGAGGAGCGTCTGAGCAGCGAACATGTCGAGGCGGACGCTGACCGATCGCCGACTGGTCGGCTCGCGGCGTGTGCTCGCCTGGGGCAGGGCGACGCGCGCCTGGCCGGCCGGCTGGCGGGGGCGTGGGGCAGTGGGATGCGCGAGCGTGTCGAGGATTTTGTGCGCGGCGCGCTGCGCGGCGACACCGCCGGTCGCCCGTGGCTGGAGCTGGTGCAGGCCGCCCGCGACGCCGGCGGCGTCGCGGGCGAGGAGCTGGCGGCGCGGGTGGCGGGGGAGCTCGAGCTGCTGCCCGCCAAGGAGCGCAAACGCTACGAGCGCGAAGCGGTTGATGCTCAGCGCCGTGTGGAGCGCCGCGCGCGGGCGAGCGCACTCGACCTCGCGCTGCGCCTCGCCCAGCTGTGGCTGCGCGACCTGTGGTGTGTGGCGGAGGGGGCGGGCGAGCTGGTGTATGCACTCGATCGCCGTGCCGAGCTGGAGCGCGACGCGGCCGGGTGCTCTCCCGTGCGGCTGCGCGAAGCGATGGAGCTGGTGCGCGACACGCGCCTGCGGCTGGCGCTCAACGTTTCTGAGGAGCTTGCCTTAGAGGCGCTTGCCTACCGGCTGCAGGCGCTGTGGGCCGATCAGGTGAGTGCGTCCGCGCGTCGATCGGCGGCCGGCTCAGCGTAGCCGATGGGGGCGGCGGTGAGCGCGGCGACGCGCTGTGCGACGACTGCGCGTAGCGCTTGCACGGAGGCGTGGTAGCGGCGTGCCCGCACCGGCAGCGGTGAGTGCGCGAGATCCACCACGTCGAGCTTGCACAGGGCCGCGTCGGCGGCGCTCGCCAAACAAGTTGCCTCGGCCCAGACGACCTCGAGGTAGGCGAGCGCCGCGGGCAACTGCTCCTCGGGCAGGCGCTCGCCGGTCTCGATCTGGCGCACCACGGGTACCACTTCGCGGCTCAGCCAGCGCTGCTCGGAGTGGGCGCGCAGCAGCAGGCCAACATCCGGCGGAGGGTCGCAGGTGTTCATGCAATCAACCTCGACGGCGACCCCGGGGGGCTTGAGGAAGCTGTCCTAAAGGCCAGCAGCGGGTGGACCGATGTCCAAGGTGTGGCCTTCGAACGCGACCCGACGGCGCGTGCGCCGGGGCAGTACACCCGCTCGCTCGTGCAGCGGCTGCGGATGCGCACGCTGTTGATGTTGGGGGCGTTGGCGGTGGAGACGACCGTGATGGGCCGACGCTTCGGCTGGCGCGATCCGCGCTTTTTGGGTGCGGAGGTGGGGTTGCTGCTCGCGATCTTCGCGATTTCGCGCTGGGTGCTGCCGTTGGTGGAGCGCCACGACCGCGGCGCGGCGGGCGAAGAGCATGTGGGGAGGCTGTTGGAGGAGCTGCCCGGGCGCAGCTGGCGGGTGGTGCACGACGCGAGCTTTGGCAGGGGCAACGTCGATCACATCCTGATCGGGCCGAGCGGTGTGTATACGGTTGAGACCAAGAGTCATCCGGGCCCGATCACGGTGGGGCGGATGCACGGCGGAGTGCTGGCACAGGCCCAGGCCCAGCGCAAGGCGGTGGAGGGGATCGTCGCCGAGCACGTGGAGCCGTTGGTGGTGTTCAGCCGCGCCTGGGTGGACCGCCCGATGAGCCGCCGCAAGGGCGTGCGGGTGGTGCCGGCGCGCATGTTGCTGGACTACGTGGAACGCCAGCCGCCGCGTCTCAGCGCGCCGGAGGTGGAGCACGCGCATGCACGTCTGGCGCGTGCGCTGGCGGAGTCGCACGCACCCACGCGCCAAGCGCGTCTGCGGCGGCGCCTGCTGGCGGGTAGGCCGCAGTAGTCTCTGCGAGGTGGCGAGCGCGGCGAGCACCCTGCCGGCGGTGGGGCACCAGACCAGTGCGTCGCTGCCCCGTGGCCCGAGGTGGCCGCCGCTGTTGCAGACCATCGCCTGGGCGGTATCGCTGCCGTGGGTGCTCGACCGCGGCGGCGAGCGCTACGGCGAGATGTTCACGATGCGCTTCTTCCCGGGCGGCCGGCGGCTGGTGGTGGTGAGCGGCGCGGAGTTGGTGAAGCAGGTGTTTGCGGCTGCGCCGGAGGTGGCCCCCTCGGCGGCGGGGATGTCGCCGATCGCGCCGGTGATGGGGCCGAGCTCGGTGCTGACGCTGACCGGCCCTGAGCACATCCGCCAGCGGCGCCTGCTGTTGCCGCCGTTCCACGGCGAGCGGATGAAGGAGTACGAGGAGGCGATCGTGCAGGCGACGCGGCGCGACATCGCGAGGTGGCCGCTGGGGCGGCCGATGGCGCTGCTGGAGCGCACGCGCGCGATCACGCTGGAGGTGATCCTGCAAGCGGTGTTTGGGGTGGAGGCGGAGCGGATGGACCCGCTGCGCAATGCGATCGCCGCCCTGTTCGAGCCGCTGCGGCTGCCGATGCTGCTGAAGGTGGCGCTGAGCCGCCCGACGCAGGAGCGTCCGAAGGGCTCGTTTGGGCGCGCGCTGGACCGGTTGGACGGCGTGATCCACGCCGAGCTCGCACAACGACGCGCCGAACAGGACCTCGGCGAGCGCACCGACATCCTCTCGTTGTTGCTGCTGGCGCGTGACGAGCAGGGCGCGGCGATGAGTGACGCCGAACTGCGCGACGAGCTCGTGACGCTGCTGCTGGCGGGCCACGAGACGACCGCGACCTCGGTGGCGTGGGCGATTGAGCGTCTGGTGAGGCACCCAAACAAGCTGGCGCGCCTCACCGCGGAGATCGACGCAGGCGAGGACGAGCAGTACATGCAAGCGGTGGTGCACGAGACGATGCGAGTGCGACCGGTGGTGCCGATGGTGGTGAGGATCCTCGAGCAGCCGCTGCGCGTGGGCGAGCATGAGCTGCCGCAGGGCACGCGCGTGGCGCCATCGATCTGGTTGACCAACCGCGACCCGCACGAGTACGAGTCTCCAAGCGAGTTTCGCCCGGAGCGCTTTCTCGACAGGCAACCAGAGACTTTCTCCTGGATCCCTTTCGGCGGCGGCATCAGGCGCTGCATCGGGGCGTCGTTTGCGCTGTTGGAGATGAAGCTGATGCTGCGCACGATCCTCAGCGAGCTGCAGCCGACGCTGCCGCCGCAAGCACACCGCCACCGAGGCCCGCTAACCGCCCGGCGAAAACGCTTCAACCAGGGCGAGCGCATCCGCCGCCGCGCAATCACGCTGGTGCCGGCGGCCGGTACGCGCGTGGTGTGGCGGACGCGTCAGTAGGGGTTGGGATGGGGACCCCCACAAGGGGGGTCGGGGGTGGGCACGCAGTTAGGCGGTCACCGCGGACACCGGTGTCGACCCGGTGAAATTTCGCGTTATGCCGGCGTTGTGTGCCAACCGGAGTCGAAGCTACGGTATCGATGATGAACGAGATCCTGGAGGCGATCGAGGCGGCACAGCACGATCTCGGCGGGCACCCCGGTGACCGTGTGGCGTGCGCTCGCGCGCGTGGGGTGCTGAGCCAGGCGCGGGAGTTGTGGGGGGCGCTCGATCCTGACCAGCGCGCGACGCTCAACGCCGCGGCGGGCCGGCTGAAGGAGTTGGTGGACGCTCAGGCGGAGGAGACCGACCCGCCGCCGACCCCGGAGGCGCTGTTGGAGCGCTTCGGCCTGCCAACCTTCCGCGCGGGCCAGCGCGAGGCGGTGGCGGCGGCGCTGGAAGGGAGGGACACGCTGGTGGTGATGCCCACCGGGGCGGGGAAGTCGCTGTGCTACCAGCTGCCGGCTCTGGCGGGGCGTGGCCTGGTGGTGGTTGTCAGCCCCCTGATTGCGCTGATGGCCGACCAGTGGCGGCGCCTGGAGCAGACGGGCGTGAAGGCGGTGATGCTGGCGTCGGGTCAGCAAGAGGGCCACAATGCGCGGGCGCTGCTGGACATCGAGTCGGGCTGGGCGCAGTTGGTGTTGGCGGCCCCGGAGCGCTTCGCCTCGCGCGCCTTCCGCGAGGCGCTTGGCACCCGCAAGGTGGGTTTGTTTGTGGTGGATGAGGCGCACTGTGTGGCGGAGTGGGGTCATGATTTTCGCCCGGACTACCTGCGTTTGCACGGCGCGATCGCTGCACTGGGGCGCCCACCGGTGATGGCGGCCACGGCTACCGCCACCCCCCGAGTGGCGGGAGAGATTGCCGCGAAGCTGGGGCTGCGGGAGTGGCTGCCGGTGAGCTCAGGCTTCGACCGGCCCAACCTTGCGTTCGACGTGGTGAGAGTCGAAGGCAAGGGTGCGGTGGCGCGCAAGCGTGCGGCGTTGCTGCACGTATTGGAGAGCGCCGACGCGCGGCCGGCGATCGTGTACTGCGGCACGCGCAAGGATACCGAGGAGGTGGCGACGCTGATCGCGCAGCGGGGCGTCGCAACGGTTGCTTACCACGCTGGTTTGTCCCCGGCGCAGCGCCGCAAAGCGCAGGAGGCGTTTATGGAGGGCGCAGCGGAGGTTGTGGTTGCCACGAACGCGTTTGGGATGGGCGTCGACAAGGCGGATGTGCGCACGGTTGTGCACTGGGCGATACCGACGAGCCTGGAGGCCTACTACCAGGAGGCTGGCCGCGGTGGTCGCGACGGGCAGCCGGCCCGAGCACTGCTGTTGGCCTCGCGCATGGATTTGGGAAGGCTGATTCGGTTCAACACCGAGCGCCAAACGAGCGTGGAGGATGTGCGCGCGTACGTCAGCCGTTTGCGCCGCCGCGCGCAGGAGGGAAGCGGCACGTCGGCGACGATGGGCGCGCGCGAGGGGGAGGTGGCGGAGGTCGCTCCGGGGGAGCTGGACGACAGCGAGCGGGTGCTGCTGTCGATCGCTGAGCGCGCCGGCGCGGCAGAGCTGCAGCCCGGCGCGCGTGGAGGGTTGCGGGTGCGCCTCACCGGCGAGTTGGACGGCCGCGCCGCGTACGCCGCGATCAAGGCGGCAAAGGACCGAGGATGGGAGTCTTACCGCGCGATCGAGCGGTTTATCGCCAACGGCAGCGACTGCCGCCGCCGCCAGATCCTCGAGCATTTCGGCGACTCCCAGGAAAGCCCGCGGGATGGCCGCTGCTGCAGCGTGTGCGACCCCGACCCCGAGCTGGAGCGAGCGATTGCCGCGAGCGCGCACGGCACAAAGCGAGCGCGGGCGCGGCCGGAAACCGCGGGGGGACGGTCTGTGCAGCCGGCGGTCAACGGCGACGTGATCTCCCCCGCGATCTCCCCGCCCACCAACCCGGTGGACGAAGCACAGTACGAGCAGCTGCGGGAGTGGCGCCTCAGTCGCGCGGAGGGCAAGCCGGCGTTTACAGTGGCGGCGAATGCGGTGCTCGAGGAGATCCTGCGCTGCCGCCCGTCAAGCAACGAGGAGCTGATCGAGATCCGCGGCATTGGCCCCGCCTTCTGCGAGAAGCACGGCGAGTCGCTGCTGGCGGCGCTCGCGCAGCTGTAAGCGGCGACACGACGGCTGTAGCATCCAGTGCTCACGCCGACGTAGCTCAGCTGGTAGAGCACTTCACTCGTAATGAAGGGGTCCGGGGTTCGAGTCCCCGCGTCGGCTCTCCTGTGGTTGGGACTGTTAGGAGGAGCGCGCAAACAACCGCAGGAAGAGCAGAAAGATGTTCAGCACATCCAAGAAGATCCCCGCCGCGAGCGGGATCGTTTCCTCAGTGCCCGCCCGGCGTAGGCGGTTGAAGTCGATCACCGTGTAGAGGCCGAAGATTGCCAGCCCAGCCAGGGCATACACCGTGTACAGGGCGGGGATGTGGACGAAGATGAGCACGATCCCGCCAAAGATCAGCGCCAGCAGCAGCCAAAACGCCGTTCGGTAGAGGAAGGACAGGTCGCGGCGGATGGCGTAGCCGCCCGCCCCGAGCCCGCCAACGAAGAGGGCTGTGGCGCCGAATGCCTGTCGCACCGCCGCGGGGTCGGTGGCTGAGTAGTAGTTGATTGTCGTCGCGACACTCGCCCCCATCAGCAGGCCAAAGGCGAAGAGCAGCCCGAGCGCCAAGCCGTGGTGGCCCCGGGCGTTGGCGACATTGAGGCCAACCAGGCAGCCGAGCGCTATCAGCCATGCGATGAACCACTCTGCGCCGCCGAGGTTGCGGCCGAGGTACACCCCCAGCGTCGCGAAGCCCACGGTGAGGGCGACGAGCCCCATAACGCGGCCGAACAGCGTTTGTGCTCGTGCCGGCCCCAAGCTTTCCGCATAGCCCACCGCGCTCATTGGGGGAGATATTACGACGCCGCGTGTGCGGGCTCGCGCACGAACACGGGCTTGAAGCCCGCCGTGGGCAGGGCCTCAACGGCGGTATCGAATGGCAGCACCGCAGTTTGTACGCGCATGGGATCGATGCGGCCACTTGCAAGCAGTGCGAGTACCTCCGGGAACAGCGGCCGTGCGTTGGACATCGCTGAGCGAAAGTGCAGGCACTTGAAGTGCATCGCCGGCAGCGGCAGCTCCACGTCGGCGAAGTGGAAGCCGAGGTTTTCGACCTGCCCACCGGGCGCTGTCGCCAGAATCGCATTACGCAGTGCCCGGATGCTTCCGTGTGTGACGAGCGAGATCTCGTACTCGTGCTTGCCAGGGTCGAAATCCTCTGGTGTGCCGACCTCAACGTGGAGGTTGGCGGCGAGATCGCGGCGCTCTGCGCTCGCGTCGATGTAGCGCACGGCGCCGGCGCCGCACGCCCGTGCGATTTCGGCCGCATAGAGGCCGATCGACCCGCCGCTCATGATCAGCACATCGCTGCCAGGCATGGCCCGCAGGCGCGGCACGATCGCACGGTAGGCGTCGGTGAGGTTGTCGCCGACCGACACCGCTGCGAGCGCGGAGACGCTCGGCGGTAGCTTGACGAGTGCGTGATCGGCGAACGGGACACGGACGAGCTCGGAGAACAGTCCGCCGTACTCCGCGCCAACCGGAATCCCGTAGACCGCGAGCGCGTCGGCCGCCGTCGCGCGACAGAAAAGCGGCAGACCCGCACGGCAGCGATCGCATGTGCCGCACGACAGGTGATAGGGAATCACCACGAGATCGCCCGGTCGCACGGATGTGACCCCCGCGCCGACCTCAACCACCTCCCCGACGCCCTCGTGCCCGATCGCGAATGGCTGCTCGGCTCCGGGAACGGTGGTGTGGATGATGGCCTGGTCGAGGTCGCAGCTTGACACCGCGACGGGGCGCACGAGAGCGTCGGAGCGTGTCTCAATCTGTGGCGACGGATCGTCCCGCCACTCCAGGCCGCCCGCGCTGCCCCGGTAGTAGAGCGCCTGCATGGAGCAGACACTCTATTCCGCTCTGGTGACTAAGGTGGCAAGGATGACCGTTACGCATGTGTTCGCCGCGATTCCGGTGGCCGACCGTGACGCTGCCGTAGATTGGTATACCCGCCTGGTCGGGGCACCGCCTGACCTTGTCCCGAACGAGCGCGAGGCGGCGTGGCGGCTGACCGAGACGGGCTGGGTTTACGTAGTCCTCGACGCCGATCGCCCAGGTGCGGCAGTGTGCACACTGCTCGTGGATGACCTCGACGCTTTCCTCGCCGGACTGGCGGAGCGCGGCATCTCCGCCGGTCCAGTCGAGACGATCGGTGGTGACGTGCGCCGTGCGACCATCACCGACCCGGATGGCAACCGCCTTAACGTCGGTCAGCCGCCGAGCTGAACGAACGCTTTGCTCTGCCGGGGCGGCGGCAAGGTGGGCAGGCTGGGGGACTCGACGCCTCCCCGTTCCCGCGTGGGTCAGGTGTTACGATTTGATGTCTCGGGATTTGATGTCTCGGCCATTGTGATGACCATGAATCTCAGACGTTCCGTCGTGCTCTCCGCGGCCGCCCTGGCCGCGGCCGCGCTCTTACCGGGCTGTGGCAGCAGCAGCAAGCCGGCTTATTGCAAGCAGGTGAGCGGCTTCCGTAGCTCCATTAAGGAACTTGAAAAGGTTGCAATCAGCCCGACCAACATCAGCGGCATCTCCACCGCCGTGCAGAATGTCAGCGCCAGCGCCAAGGACCTCTACGCAGCGGTCAAAACCGAATTCGCTCCGCAGATCAGCACCGCAAAGACTTCGCTCGAAGCGCTTGAAAAGTCGGCTAAGGAAGTGGTCGCCTCCCCCAGTTCCTCCACCTTGACGCACGCCGTCACCGTAATCCCTACGGAGGTGGAAACGCTGAAGAAGGCCGCGGCCGAAGTCGAGGATGTGACCAAGTCCAAATGCGAATAGCCGGCGCTGGGGCCGACAGAACCCTTTGCTAGGGTGGCCCACGAGGTGCCGTACTGACATCTAGCCAGGCCACACCCGATCACCAGGATCGTCGCCAAGACGCCTCGCCACCCGTGCCTCTGGCCGCACTTCCACCCCAGTTTGACGAGTGGGAAATCGAGCTGCACGGACGCCGTGTGATCTACAGAGTCGCTGGCAGCGGACCGCCGGTCGTGTTGATCCATGGGATGCTCAACTCTTCCAGCCACTGGCGCTCCGTGGCGCTGAATCTGGCCAGCGACTACACGGTGATCGCACCGGACTTGATTGGGCATGGCGACTCCGCGGCGCCACGCGGCGACTACTCGCTGGGGGCGCACGCGGCCAGCATCCGGGATCTGTTGGCCGCCGTGGGGGTCGACCGGGCGACAGTGGTGGGCCACTCCTTGGGCGGGGGCGTGGCGATGCAGTTTTTTTACCAATTTCCCCAGCGGGTTGAGCGGCTGGTGCTCATCTCCAGTGGCGGCCTCGGGCACGAGGTCAGCCCAATGCTGCGATTTGCCACGGTCCCCGGCGTGTCGGCGCTGCTGTCGTTGACAGTCCGTCCGCGTTTAGCCGATGCGCTATCGGAGGCAGGCCGTCGGCTGGGGCAACGGGAAGTTCGCGCTGGCATCTATGCGCAAGCGGTGGCGAGGGCGCTGCGTCCGCTGGAGAATGCTGAGGCGCGCGCGGCTTTCCTGCAGACACTTCGGGCGGTGATCGATGTGCATGGTCAACGGGTCAGCGCAACCGATCGGCTGTATCTGTTGGAGTCGATGCCCACGATGATCGTCTGGGGAGAGCGCGACAACACGATCCCGCTCAGTCACGGACGCAACGCACACGAGGCAATCCCTCACAGCCGCTTTCGGACGCTGCCAGACGCAGCGCACTTCCCGCACCTCGAGGATCCAGACGCGCTATCTGAGGTGCTGCGCGAGTTCATTCAAAACACCCAGCCTGGAGGGATCGAGGACGCCGAATGGGGTGAGGTGCTGGCTAGACGCTCCCCGCGACGGCGCCGGATCGGCAGCGTCGCAGCCTAGCCTGAAGCATTTGGCGACGAGTGCGATTCACCTGGCTAGCCACTCGCGGGCTTCGGCCAGTCCGCCGCGTCCCCAGACTCTCACCTCTCCCGGCGCCATCCAGGCAAACAGTTGGATCGCTCGGCGCACCCAGTCGACATCGGTGACGACCGCGGTGCGCTGCCAAGCCGAGAGATGTCCCACCCCAAGTTTCAGGCTTGTCTTGGCGTCCTCCAAGACGGCGCCGCCGTCCATCTCGAACTCCCCGTCAGCGATATAGAGCATCCGTACCTCGCCGGACTTGACGGCGTCACGCAGCACGGGCTCGAGCACTTGACGGTAGTCATCGCGCGTTACCTTGCCGCTGGCGTGAAAGCCGATCGTGCCTTTGGGCATGTCATCGATCCGCTCGACCATTTTCGACCTCCCAAAACTTGACGATAAATCGAACTCAAACGTAGCTAAAAACCGCGGAGTAGTTGCGTGGATCCGACGGCGACGATGGCAGCACCTTTGCTATCGGTTGATAGCTACTGCTATCCTAGTGCGGGTGTCCGAAGATCGCGTCCCGCTCTTTGTCAGGCTGCCTCGCGAGCAGGCGGCAGCGCTTGACCGACTGGTCGGCTCGACGGGTCGCCGTAAGCAGCATCTTGTGAGCGACCTGCTGGCGGACCAACTCGCGGTGGGTCGCATCGAGCTCAGGGAGGATGAGGGCACCGGGGAGGTGCTCACCTTGGAGGAGGCCGCCGCACTGCTGCGGCTACCGGTCGAGACTGTCCGCGCTACCGCTGTCGCCGGCGATCTGCCCGGCCGAGCGTTTGCGGATGAGTGGCGGTTCTCACGGGCGGCGCTGCTGGCTTGGCTGTCCGGCAGCGAAGCTGCACAGCACGGGATCGAACTCGGAGCGGGAGACGACTGTGGGTAGCGTCGCACGACGGCCGATCGTGCTGGTCGCCGGGGCTTGCCTCGGTGGCTGGGTGTGGCGGGATGTGGCGGCGCAGCTTCGCACGCGAGGCCACGATGTTTACCCTGCCACCCTGACGGGGTTGGGGGAGCGCGTGCACCTCGCGCGTGCGGAAGTCGATCTGGACACGCACATCGCGGACGTCGTAAACCTCTTGGATTACAACGCGCTCGCCGATGTGGTTCTCGTTGGGCACAGCTACGCAGGTACCGTTGTGACAGCTGTCGCGGACCGCAGACCACAGCGGCTGAACGCCGTTGTGTATCTGGACACTTCTCCGCTCCCAGACGGGACCGCGATCACCGACGTGCAGTCGCCGGAGCAGCGTGAGCAGCAGCGCCGTACGGTCGAGGAGCAGGGGCATGGCTGGCAGTGGCCGGTTCCCGACCGCGAAACCCTCACGGCTGGGACGTTCGGCAGCGTCAGTGGCCTGAACGAGGAGCATCTGCGGTTGCTCACCGAACGCGCCACCCCGCAGCCCTACGCAACCATGACCTCACCCGTACGCCTCGCCCACAACAAGCCCCCCGGTGTTCGACGCGCAGCGATCTTCTGCACCGCCGGCGGCATCGACGTGGCAAGCCTGCGCAACCTCATCGCACAGGACGATTCGCCCGCCGCGATCTTCGCCGACACCGACTGGGAGCTTCACGACCTTCCCACTGGCCACTGGGCGATGTTGTCACTACCTGGTCCGCTCGCAGACCTCTTCCACCAAATCGCCGATCTCCAGCCGAAACGAGAAGCCCCGCCGGCTGAGTGACGCCCACCGACGATAGGGCTAGTGATGCGGTGATGCGCTAGCATCAATTTGTGCGGACGACCTTGAACATCGATGAGGACGTGGTCGCGGCTGCGCGGGAGCTCGCCGCCGGTGAGCATCGCTCGCTCGGCTCTGTCATCTCCGAGCTCGCCCGTCTTGGGCTGACTCCCGCCCGGGTCGAGGCCGACGACGGGATGCCGGTGATCCGTGTGCCGGCTGGTACGCCGCCAATCACGCCAGAGATGGTGCGGCGCGCACTCGACGAGGACTGAGCTCCTTCGTGGCGCTACTGGACGTCAACGCGCTCGTGGCGCTGGCGTGGGACTCGCACGTGCATCACTCGCGAATGCGTGCCTGGTTCGCAGCCAATAGCTCAGTGGGATGGGCGACGTGCCCAACCACGGAGAGCGGCTTCGTGCGAGTCTCGTCCAACCCAAAGGTGCTACCGAGCGTGATAAGTGTCGACGCGGCACGGGCAGTGCTTTCGGCGCTGCGCGCCCGCCCCGGCCACCGCTTCCTCGCCGATGACGTTCTCGATGAGCGACAGCGATGTACCGGCGATAACCGGCTACCGGCAGGTGACAGACGCGCACCTGCTGGCACTTGCGCGCCGCCGCGGCATGTGTCTGCTCACCTTCGACGCGAAGATCCTGGCGATGAGCAACGGACACGACGTTGAGGTGTTGACCTCATTGCGAGGTGGATCCAGCTGATGAGGCGCCGCAACTCGGACCTCGTGTGTAGAGACGACTCTCTCAGGAGCCAACCGAAGTCAACACGAACCGCTCGGCACTCGTGCTGGGCGGGTGGATCTCCTTCGCTCGGGCGACACCGAGGAGCCGGTCACGATCAGCCGCACGCCACGACCTGCCAGGCGAACAGCGCGACGCTGCGAGACAATCAGCGGCGCATCGAGGCAGCTCCTCGGTGCCGGGGCCACTGATGTTCTGAACGCGGCGACCATGGCTCCACTCACGCGCCGATCGAGCCCCGATCGCCGGTAATCCACCGTGATCGGGCACAAGCCCCACGATCCTAGGCACTAGAACTAGTGCCCGAAGTTACCGCCGATCAACGGCAATTCCTGCCGATCCCGCTCCGCCAAAAGCGGTAAGCGTTCAGTCGTGGGTCCCGGTGGGGTGTGCTGGTGGGCAGGTGCGGGGGCTCAGGTCAGGGCTGGGAGTGGGTCGCCGCGGGCGTGGGCGGTGAGCAGTTCGCGCATGTACGCGAACATCGAGCGGGCTTGCAGGCGGCATGTGACCGAGGCTGACAGCGCGCGCTCGATGAATCGCTCGCCGTCGGTGGATTGGGTGCCGTGTGAGAGCTTGCGGTAGATGACCGGCCCGCGTAGCGCTCTCTCGGCTGCGTTGTTGGTGGGCTCGACCCCTTCGACGGTGACGAAAGTCCAGAGCGCCGGCCAGATCCTCAGCAGGTTCTTGGCGAAGCGGCGGTGAAAGCGCGTGTAGGTGCTCTTGCGTGCGGCGCGTTCCAGTAGCTCCCGGAGCTCGGCTTGGATCGGGGCTATCTCGCCCGCGAGGCGCCGGCGATCTTGGTGCTCGCCAAAGGCGTGCCAGGTCTCGAACAGCCTTTTGGTCAGTTCGCTGGCGGCTTCTCCGAACTGCTTCTGCTCGGCCAGGGCTCCTCCCGCGTGGAAGGCGAAGTCTCGCTTGAGATGCTCCCAGCAGGCCTGGCGCGAGGCGGGATCGACCAGCTCATATGCCCACCAGCGATCCGAGCCCACGATCCCTTTGAAGTCCGCGCCGAGCAGTTCCTTGAGGCGGTCGCGATGACGATCCTCTGCGATCCGGAAGATGACTGCCTCGGGCGTGGTCGCGGCCCACATTGTGCGGCCCTCATGCGCGGTGAACCAGCCGGTCTCATCGACGTTGAGGACTGGTGATGCCAGCACGCTCTCGACCAGCAGCTCGTGTGGGGCCCGCAGCGCTTTCCCCGCGCGCTGGCAGATCGCATCGACCGCCCCGACGGATAACCGGAGTCCGAACAGGTCCCGCGCAAGCTCGGACATGTCGCGCCGCGAAACCCGGTTACGTGCGGTCATCGTCACGACCGCGGCCTGCAAGTCGGTGCCGAACGGCGAGTCGCCTACCCCGTCGGGCAGGCGCGCCACAGCCTTCTTGCCACACCCTGGGCAGCACAGATGGTGAGTGCGATGCTCGCAGAAGAGCACCACGATCGGCGGCAGCTCGGCTACCTGATGGCGCCCGAACCGCTTGCCAGGCTGCCGCTCCTGCTCGCTGAACACACGCCCGCATCCGCCGCACTCCTGCGGGTAGTGATCAACGATCTCATCCACCCGGTCCTCCGGTAGCAGCTTGCGACCGGAGCCCTCATGCCCGGACTGGGCGCCCGCCTTTCGCTTCTCGCCGTCGCGTTTGCTCCACAGCTTCGCCTTACGACGCGCCTCCGCGCGACGCTCCGCCCGTGTCTTGGGCGGATCCTGCGACGGAGGGCTCGACGAGTTACGCGAATCCCCTCGCGCCTGCTCCTCAAGCCGAGCGACCCGCTCCTCCAGACGCTCACAACGCGCCGCGAACTGCTCACGCTCGCCCGCCAGCTCAACGATCGCATCGACGCACCGCTCCCGCCCCGCACCAAAGATCGCCTCCGCCTCCGAGCGGTCCATACCCGCAAGATTCGCTGCACCGCCCGCCAATCCTCGCTACAGGAAGACCACGACTGAACGCTTACCAAAAGCGGCCGATTAGCAGGGATCTTTAGAAATGGAGCTAGGGGGACTCGAACCCCCGACCTCTCAGGTGCGGTACTCGTTGCATTGCTCATCAGCGCGATCCCCTTTCACGAGGCCCACCCAACGCAGGCCATCGATCACGCCATTTACACAATGTTCCGGACAGACCCGTTCCCGGCCCTCGCCGGAAACCGTTGATTTGCAGGATCTTTAGAAATGGAGCCAACGGTACTCAATGCGAACCACTCCGCGCGGCTTCCCGGCGGGCGGATGTCGCTTGACGAAGCGGAATAGGAAGCCGCCGGGCGAAGCACAGCGAGGGTGCGCCATGATTCGCGCATGACCGTGTTCGGCCCTGCCTGGACTGACCTCACGCTCGCCCACCTGCAAGCCTTCCTTGATGAGGCGCCGTCGGAGCCGCTGTTGTGGGAGTGCAAGCGCGAGCTACAGGCGAAGTCCCTGCGGAAGGCAGTCTGCGGCTTCGCCAACGGGCACGACACCGGCTACCTCATCATCGGCGCGCATGAGCATGGCGGCGCTTGGGCGCTCGACGGAGCCGCGTTCCCGACGGGTGATCCGCCCACCGACATCACCAACCTACTGATCCACGACGCCGTAATGCCCTACCCCGACGGCCTGGACGTGCAGTCTTTCCCCGTGGGTAGCGAAGGCACGCATATCGCGGTCGTCCAGATTCCCCCTAGCCAGACGCCGCCGTGCATCACCGCTGGAACGGTTTACGAGCGCGTCTCCGGGCAGACGCTCCCGGTGAAGGACCCGGCCCGGCTCGCGGCTCTGTTCGCGCGTGGCGATGGGGCACGCCAAGCGGGCGTTGAGAAGGCGGAGCAGATAGCCGCCCGCGTCGGGAAGCTCGCGGGCGGCGAGCAGCAGAACGTCAGGTTCGCTCTCGGGCTCGGAGCGCCCGGGTATCCGCTCGACCTAACCCCACGGCTGTTCGTTCCCAGCTTTAGCACGAGCGCACAGGAGCGCATCGCGGCGGTGATGTCGGGGTGGCCTCCCGGTGGTCTGGGCGAGCCGCGCATCTTCCCCACGGTGACGCAGCACGAGCTGGTCTTCCGCGTTGAATCCGTGGACAGGGACAGGTACGAGGACTGGATGATCTGTGTGGCGCGGCATGGCGTGGTGGGCGTGCATTGGACGAAGGGTGTCCAACGCAGTAGCGTCACGTCGCTCGTCCAACCGCCCGACAGTCCAGTCGAGCAGGCGTGGCGGTACGCACACGAAACGCTGACCGACCTCGGCGTGAAGTCGCCGCGCTATCTGCACCTGACGGTCGGTGTCCCGCTACCTGCCCCTGCGTTCGTCGCTCGTGGCGGTGTGTTCGGGCCGACCGAGGCCGGCCTGGCGAGCATCGAGCGCGAACTGCGCCGCGCGGGCGGCGAAATGATCTTGGAGGACGAGCCCGAGCCGTAAGCCGCGCGCAGGACGTAAGTGGCGCTTTAGCGCAGCCGACGCCACATTGGGCCAGAATCAAGCCTATGGCTACGTGGGATGAAGTCGATGATCGTGTTTTGCGCTGGCTGCTCGATCAGGACGCCAGTCCAGAATGGGCCGGTCACACCGACCTCGCATCCCGCTAGGCGACCGCCGCGTCCGGGTCGCCTGCGAGCCTGTTATTCAATGACGCTGACCGGAGATGATGCCGAGCGTGAGGCTGGGCTTATTCGCCGTACCTCAGAGTGGCCTCGCTACCCGTGGCTGCCAGTGAGGCGCGGGCAGCCGGAGAGCCGCGAGCTTGGCCTGGTGTTCGCCGACGACATCGAGCCGCCCGAGCGCAACAGCCAGGCGGCGGACTGCATTCGAGTGTTCGGGGCCACCCCCGACACAGGGACCGCCCTGATGAATCCGAACGACGGCGCGATTGACGGCAGCTCACTCGATATCGTGGCCGAGTACGACTCGATCGAGGAGCTGGTCGGCGACGGATGGCAGGGCGATTGATCCGAGATTCGGCGCTAAGCAATCCTCGACCAGCGCCGAGCTAGAAGCCCCTTTCTACGAGGACGCCGGCTCTCCGAGCGACCACGACTCCTCGATCCGGTGGACAAACGCCCGACTTTCCGGGCGATCGGTGGTCGCAGGTTTGCGTATCAATCCCGCCCTCGCTACAGGTCGCGCACGCGGCGGCCTATCGGGCGGTCCCACGGGTAGCCAGCAGACTCCCAGAACGCCGACGCGATCTCGTCCTCATGCGCGACAAGGGCCGTGATGCGGTGGGCGCCCTGCCGGCACAGGTGCTCCTCGCCGCCGCGCACGAGCGCAAGGCCGATGCCGCAACGGCGGTGCTCGCGGAGCACTACGAGCCGGTACATGTTCCCCCGCCATCCGTCCCACGCGGCGATCAGCGTGCCCAGGAGCACGCCGCCAGCGTCGGCGACGAGCAGGCTTCCGGGCGTCTCGGCGAGCAGTCGGTGGACGTACTCGATCCGGTCGGGGGTGGTTGCGTGCGTGCTGCGCGCCCCCTGCCACAGGTCGAGAATCGCCGGTGCCTCGGCGGGTCGGGCTGCGCGTACGGTGTACTCCTGCTCGCTCAAGCGGACACCGTAGCCGATGGCCCTGGCCGGCGGCGCGGTGTCGGGTACGCTTGCGGCGTGCAGGAGGTTGTCCGTGTCTCGTGCGCGAGGTCGCTGACCCAGGGAACGCCTACCAATCTTTGCGCCGACTAGCAGCTGGGCGCTGTGGACGGCCCTGACGGATTCGCGCCTGCCGGCAGCATGATGAGCGCGTTTGTCACTGCGTTTTCATCGTACGATTCCGCGCCGGATTCGCCGCTTCCAAACTCCACCAGCGCCGTGCCTTCGTTGTCTCCGACGGTCTTGCTGCTCAGTGCTTTGCGCAGCGCGTCGCTCTGGACGAGCATATCCGCGCACGATCCCTTGTCGGCAAACCAAACGATCCGCGTTTCCGTAGGGAACTGGCTGCTGAACACGTCGGCCTTGGCTTCAGAGATCGACTTGCTTTGGAAGTTGTAGTAGTAGTTGAGCACATGGCCGTCCTGATGAATGACGGCGGTGTATTCAGCGCCGGGGTGGCCATTGACTTCCTGGAGCGCAGAGTTCTCGTTGTATACCGACCCTGACGCGAACTGGGAATCTTCGGTGTGGGCACTATTCCAAGCGGCGTCCGTCGCGCCCCAGCCTGTGAGTTCGCCAGGCTTCGGTGCGCTCGACACGCTGGCGGTCGTCGCCGGTTCGCTGGAAGCGGTCGTCGCAGCTTCGTGGCTGGCGGCTGTTGTAGGCGTCGAGGAAGATGACGATTCCGAGCTACCACATCCCGCCATAACGAATGCGAGCGCTGCAAGGACGATTAGGCGGCAACGCATAGGCCGGGAGCCTAATTGGACATTCCGCTCCGCGTCGGCTCGTATATCCGAACTCAGCCACTCGCCGGTGCAGCATGGTTCGGATGTCGCCTGACGGCACGGCATAGCAAGCCTGGCCGTGTCCGTCCTAAGTGCTGAATCCCGGTCCGTCCGGGGACCTCGCTATCTCATCCGCCACCAATCGACAAATCAAGTGGCCGGACGAGCGCGCTAACGCCCGCCCGGCCTGTAGCGCCGAAGGAACCCGCCCTTCGATGCCACGGCCAAACCGTAGCTGTCTACGGATAGGCTCTGTTGTGCTCGCTGGCGGGTTTCTTCGGCCGACCGAAGGGAGTCCCATGACCGAGCATCCCCGCCTGCCCTCCGATCCTCGGATCGAACGGGCCATCGTCCTGCAACTCCTACGCGACGATCACGACGAGCAGTGGTCACGCAGCGAACTCGAAGCCGAAGCTAGCGACGCAGAGCCGTCGGCACTGAGCAGCGCCATCGAGTGCCTTGAGCGACACGGCGTCGTGCTGGCGCTGGACAATCGGGTCCTGGCGTCTCGGTGTGCGCGGCATCTTGACGCCCTGGGACTGATCGGCGTATGACTGTCATCAGACACGAGCGAACGATTCTCACGAGCACGACCGTCTAGTCGTGGAGGTCTCCGTCACTTTCCCGGACGCTGGCACCTGCCTGCGGGTCCACAAGGCCGACCTCGGACGCGCACTCCGGCGCTTGCGGCTCGCGCGGAACCTGACGATTGAAGGTCTCGCACGAGACGCCGGGATGCACCCCACATACCTCTCCGCGATCGAGCGTGGCATCAGCAACCCAACCTTCGGCAAGCTCGCCGACCTCGCTGAAGTCCTGGAGGTCCCCGTCTCGATCATCGTCTCGACCGCCGAGGAACACTGCATGGAGGAAGCCATCCGCATCGTTGCTGTTGAGGCCGTCCGCTCAGCCCGAGCAGACGATCGTCAGATGCAATGACACGCTGTGTCGCTATGCGCTACGAGCCCAGTGCCTTCGCCTTCGCCGCCTCGAACTCGTCCGCAGACAGCACGCCTTGGTCACGCAGGCCGGCGAGACGTTCAAGCTCGGATGCGACGGATGTAGGCTGTGCTTGCGCGGCGGGGGCATTCGGCGACGGTGGCGGTAGGCAGCGTGTGAAGCGGTCGATGATGCGCTCGTTCGGGTCGCCTTTGAGCGCCGTCCAGATGTTGTCCTTCGCTGCCGAGGCTTGAAGGTAGAGGCGTGTGTGACCGGGCGTGTCGTCGTCTAGCTCGATCCGCAACTCGCCCCACACTGTTCCCTTGTGATAGTTGCCCTTGCACACGGCGGCCTCAGTGTCGGCTTCGATCTTTGTGAACCCGCCCGATCGAAGCGCCTGCTCGACGACCTGCACCAGGTCGTCTGGCGTGCCGGGCAGCACCATCTCTTGTCGCAGATCCTTCCCTCGCAGCGCCATTGGCGCAGCCTATCGGTCCTTCCACTGTGCTGATTCGCTTCTACGGCACCGATGGCCGGAGCGACCCCATCCGGCCCGTAACTAGCCCTCGCCCATATCGGCCGCGAGAGGACACCTCCGGCCGATCACGCCCGCGCGGCTGTCACGCAGGAAGGTGGGTACTGCCGCCACGCCCGACGCGCTCGATGGTCGCCGCCAGGTCGCTCAAGGGCACTGGGTCCGCATGTTTGCGCACCCAGGCGATACTCACACTCTTGTACCTGCACTCGCGCACTCGGTCAGCGGCTACGACGTAGAACTCCCATTGCGAGACATCGAGAGCGTCGTAGCGCTGTGGGTCCTTGCAGGTTTGGACCGAGAATACGAAGACATCCGCGCGGACCTCGGGCTCGGCACCGAACTCATTGGTGTTCGCATCCCAGGTGCGTGCGATGACGCGCCCGAAGCTCAGCCGGGAGTGCGTGGCTTGTGCCCACGATTGCAGGTAGCCGCTCGCCTTGACCTCGATTCGCAGGCCCGATCTCGTCGTCACGTCGTGGTTGTCCCACGCCTTCCGCCGCGTCTCGGTGCGCCCGAGCGCGAGCGCCACAAGGAACTCCGCCAGCACTCCCCGCTGGGTGTTGTCCCGAAGGTCCGAGAACGCCCAGCGCCAAAAGTCCAGAACCGTCGCATCGACGCCAGCGAAGCTCTCTGTGCCCTCAAGCGCCTGCGGCGGTGCTGGACGGAGCCAGCCTTCGGGTGGACGTGACGCAGCCAGGCTTCGACCTTACCGGCCTCGCATCCTCCGGCGCCCGACCGGACCCGCGTTGGCGCCCAGCCCAAGTGCGGGCGCATCGGCCTCGGCGCCCAGGCTAAGTAGGGGGCGTAGGCGCATGGGAGGATGATCCGTCACGAGGCCGCGAGGGCGGCGGTGACGGCTTCGAGAGCCGCAGCGATCTGCCCACTTAGCTTGTGTTCTCCGTCTAGCCTCTCGGCTTCGCTCAACTCCCAGCGCCGAACGAGCATCAAGCCAGGGCGCGGAGTCGCGGTCTGGCGGTTGGTGGCCGTGAAGTGTCGGTCGAACTCGGGCCGATCGTCAGGCGTGGCGAGTCCTTCCTGGATGAGCCAAGCCCAGTACCCATACCAGTCGTCGCGCTTCAGGGAGATGGTCTCGTCAATCTTGGCTTGCCAGAGGGCGATGTAGCGCTCCGCGTCGATCGTCGTGGTCGTCCAAGCGTAGCCTCCCTCCATGTGCCCAAAGTGAAAGTTGGGCATCACCCGCCATCCGGGCTCCTTGGCTAGGGCATGGAGCGCTGCGACAGCCGCCGGGCGCGTGTAGAAGGCGCGGGCCTGCGAGAGCGTGTCCGCCGGATATACCGACAGCTCGATGCCATCCTTGAGGTGGAAGAGATAGGCGCGCGAGGCGGTGCCGGGTAGCTCGGGGAGGTCAACCGTCGGCCCCCACTTGTCGATCCGGGCCTCACGACCGGAAGCCTCAGCGAGCAGCGCTCGCAGCCGCCGCCCGGTGCGGAAGGCGTTGCCTCGTGCCAGCCCGAGGGTGCGGTAAGGCCCAAGCTCGGCGAAGTGGTCCTCGACGTAGGCCAGGAAGTCTTCGAGCACAGTGCGCTCGGCACCTCCCGCGAGGCTGCGCTCCACGATGCCGGTGATGTCGCCGATGACCTCGGGCCAGGTCACGACCTGCCGCTCCTGGCCTTGGGCGATCACGACCCCTGCGCCTGTGATGTTCAACTCCCGAGCTTGGGCATCGCTGGCCTCGGCAACCTTGTTCTCCACGACCATGACCAGGGCGTCGTCGTACTCGATTACAGCATCGAGCACCTGATGCCGGTCTGACTCGGTGACGATCACGTCATCGCCGAGCGGCTGATTGGGCGCCAGGAAGACCGAGATGAGCGGCACTTCGTCCTGGGCGTTGCTTTCGGCCCGCACGGCTCGGCGCTGCGTGTTGAAGACCGCCGCCGGCAGTTCATGCAGGCGGCGTCCAGGAGCAGCCCGTGCCAGCCAAGCCTCGTGGACGACCGGAGAGAGACGCAACACGAGCAGCAACGCGCGGGTGAGCTGGTTCTCGTGATTCGGCGGCAGCCGCTCGAACGGCTCAAAGAAGTTAAGGGCGTCTCGCTCCACTCCTAACCTCCCGCCCCGTCAAGATGCTGGTTCGATTAGGCGTCGCTTGACATCGATCGGATTCAGTGAGCTGGTCATCATTGCGGCACCGGAAGGAACCCACCCCACGGTGCGATGCAATACCGTTCGGCTCTACCTTCTACGTAAAGGGTGCGTGGCGTTCCGCCCTCAGCACGACAGTTGGCTTCGTTCGTTTCCAGCCGTTCACGTTCTTCACGTTCAACGTGACTTTGTTCTTCCGCCGCCTCACGTTCGCTGCGTTCTCTCGCTTCCGCTTCCTGCTGTTTCAGTGCATGGCAGCGTGCAATCGAGACAGGCGCAAAATGTCCCTTTCGTGTAAGGGTCGGCCCAACACCGCTTTTGGCTGTGACGATGTAGCGGTAAATCCCTCCAGGGCTTTTGCAGCTCCAGCGAATAACCTCGGCGACTTCGCTTGAATGACCTCCCCATTCCAGGTGCTCCGTGTTATGACCGTAGCGTGAGAGCTTGACGACGACGTATGCGTAAGGTGAGGTCGTTATGTCGAGATTGGTATAGCCCGGATCGAAGCTGGAGTTCCTAGTGTGGGCGGCGGGCGTCACAGACAGATGCTTGACGGGAATCTTATGGGCGCGCGCCTTCGCGGCAGCAATCTCCGCAGCTCTTTCGGCGGCCTCCCTGGCGGGGGCTTCTTTTTCGGCCTTCGCTTTGGCCGCCGCTTCTTGTTCCTTCTTTACTTCGGCGGCATGTTCGGCTTCTCGCGCTGCCTTTTCTGCGGCGAGAGCGGCTTCCGCCGCTCTCGTTTGCGGCGTGATATTCGTGAAAGTACCTCCGCCTGTGGCATCCGGGGTGGCAGATTCGCTTTCGCTGAGATAGCCACAGACCGTGTACGTGCCCGTTTGATTTGGGGTGTAGGTATAGGTCTTTTCGTAGGTGCCAGCACCCAAGGTTTCTCCGTAGGCGAGATGCGTTCCCGACTCAAAGTCTGGATAGCTGGCGCAGGGGTCTCCATATGAGTTGACGATCACGTACAGCTCCCGCGAGACCTCCGTGCTCCCGAAGACCCTGACGCTCACTGGCCCGTTTTCTGTTGAGCCTGGGCTTATGGCAAACGAGAGGGAGCCGGCGGGCACCGCGGTCGTGAAACCTCCGCTGCCAGTCGCATCCGGTGTAGCGGATTCATTTTCGTCAATATAGCCGCAGACTGTATAACTGCCCGTTTGGGTAGGGGTGTAGGAGTATTCCTTGCTGTAGCTGCCGGCGCTGAGGCTTTCGCCGTAGGCCAAGTGCGTACCTGACTCAAAGTCGGGGTACGTCGCGCAGGAATCCCCATACGTGTTGACGATCACGTACAGCTCCCGCGCGACCTCTGTGCTCCCGGAGACTTTAATAGTCAGTGGCACATCCTGTGTTGGACTGCCGCTGATTTCGAGCGATACCGAGGCGTTAGGCATCGCTGCGGTAAAGCTGTCGCTGCCGGTCGCGTCCGGGGTGGCCGATTCATCTTCATCGACGTAAGCACAGACGGTATAGGTCCCGGTCTGAGTCGGGGTGTAGGAGTATTCCTTGCTGTAGCTGCCGGCGCTGAGGCTTTCGCCGTAGGCCAAGTGCGTACCTGACTCAAAGTCGGGGTACGTCGCGCAGGAATCCCCATACGTGTTGACGATCACGTACAGCTCCCGCGCGACTTCCGAGCTTCCTGAGACTTTGATTTTGAGCGGTACGTTTTGGGTTGGGTTCGCGCTCACTTCTACGGAGGCGGAACCGTTGGGCATCGCCGCCGTAAAACTTTCCGTGCTAGAAACGTCAGGTGTCCCGGATTCCGTTTCATCGAGGTACGCGCAGATCGTGTAGGTGCCAACCTGGGTCGGGGTGTAGGAGTATTCCTTGCTGTAGCTACCTGCGCTGAGGCTTTCGCCGTAGGCCAAGTGCGTACCCGACTCAAAATCCGGGTACGTTGCGCAGGAATCACCATACGTGTTGACGATCACGTACAACTTGTGATGGCCGTCGGCCGTGCCCGAGACGGTGATGTTAAGAGCAACGTCCTGGGCGGGGTTGGCACCATGAGAGATTTCGATTGACTCAGCCTGGGCGAGTGCAGGCGCAGCCAGCCCAAGAGCGAGCACGATCAGGGCTCCGGCCAACAGCACAAGCAAACTACGCATGGTCCCCTCCGACACTAACGGCAACATTCATCTTGCTAACGCGCACCCAACACGTCGATGCTTATTGAATCGATCTTGAAGTGGCCGCCGCTGTTGCCGCCACCTGTACCGCACTCGTCCGTCACTTCTGCTGTGAGCGTTTGACTTGTTTCTTTACCTGGCTCGAACAGCCATGACGAGCCTTCGATGGTCTCTGTCTGTTCGCTTTGGCTCGCAGCAAGGTCGATTTCTGTTTGCTGTTTGCCGTTCACCTGGATTGTTGCGTGTCCTTGCGGGTAAGCGAATCCGCCGCCGACTTTGTGGGTACATTCTGCTTCGGGTGGCACTGTGACCTTAAGCTGGAGAACCAACTGATCGAGTTCGTTGGCACCTTGGGTCCACGTCGCGTCCGTGAGCGGATCGGCTGTCAGCGTTTCGGTCGCGCTGCTCACAGCGCCAGCACTCCGAGCGCGGGCCACGATGCTCGTTCCCGACGCGCCCGGAGGTCCCTGTTCTCCTTTGCCTGGCGCTCCTTCTTTGCCGGTGGCTCCTGTTTCGCCTGTGGCTCCCGCTGGACCGGGAGCGCCTGTCGCACCGGCCGATCCGGCTAGTCCTGTCGCTCCAGTTGGTCCCGTCGCGCCAGCGTGTCCGCGCAACTCCTTGAGGACGCTCGGCTTGATCTGGCTGGTGCTCGTGATGAGGTAGCGATTGGCCGCAACTGCCGTGCCGCCGAGCGCGACAAAGAGCGCCACGACGGCGATGATGGTAGCTGGTGTCGGTCTACGGCGCATAGCTAGCTCCTCTTTGACGGATAGATGATGCGAGTCTCACTCGCAATGGCTCGCCCAACACAGCAAACGAGCAAACTTGGGCTGCACCGCTTCATCAGGCATCAAACGGTGTCGCCAATACAACATGAGGGTGATCCTCATCCAACGGCTGGCAGCCAAGCGCCGACCAAGTGATACGGTCCGTTTCGCCAACTTCGGTTTCAGGCAGTTGATCCTCGGTTTCCGGGACGGCAAGGGCAGCGAGGATTTCCTCGGATTCTGATTTTGAGATGAATGGCTTAGACCCTTTGAGCGGTCCGTACTCGTTGCCAGTAGCAGACATACTCGGAATGTACTGACACGGTTCTATCGGCTCCCAGTCCGAGCTGCCATCGAGTGCCATGCCGTTTTCGTCGAACCAAGTTTCGTGGATGGCAGCGTTTGTGCCAACCGTCGCCGAGATGTCCAACGCGGTGTTGTTATGCGCAAAGATGTCAGATTCCACGGTGACGTGCTTGTTGGTTGTGGCCGCAAGTCCGGTCGTGGCATAGCTGAGCTTTACGTGTTCGAGATCAACCGAACCTTCACCATCGGTGTAAAGCCCATACCAATCACCCTCAGCCGGGGTGCCGCTGCCCGTGTCACCACCAATCGAGTTGTTGTTGATCGAGGTGAACACGATCGGCTGTGCAGCTGTCCCTACGGCAACCAAGGAACCCTGGACCCCGATTGAGCAATAGTCTCCAGGACTCGGACCGCAGCCATTTTCTCCTGAGCCCTTGACGATTGTGCCCGGCGCGATCGTCAACGTCTTGCCCGCAGGAACCACAACACTCTGCGAGATCGACCAAGCCGCCGGCTCGGGCGACAACGTTGAGCTCGTGCCCAGCGTCCCCGTCAACTGCACGACCTGCGAGCCTTCACCAGTCGCGCTGTTGCCACCCAACAAGCCCGCGTTCAACGATTCCGAGGTGACCTGAAAGGCCGGACCCGAACCAAAACCACTCGCAGAGTTATCCAACAAGGTCGGCGACGGTGGGCCGTTTAGTTGCACTGCGTAGTACTCGGGCGAGTCAAACGCGTTGCTCTTTAGCACCGCCGTGCCACTACCTTCGCTCGTCACACCAACCCAGGCGTAGTTGATGTTGGCGTGCTGGATTTCGAGGGAGCCTTCTTCGTCGGCGCGGATGCCGCCCCAGTCCCCAGCCGTAGGATCACCGCTGCCCGTATCGCCTCCAACTGAGTTGTCGTTGATCGAGGTGAACGTAATCGGCTGGCCAGCGGTGCCGTCAGCCACGAGCGAGCCTTTGACCTCAAGCGAGCAAACCTCACCATAAGGGTTGCCCGAAGGACAACCCGAGTCCGAATGCCCCTTGACGATTGTGCCCGGCGCGATCGTCAACGTCTTGCCCGCAGGAACCACAACACTCTGCGAGATCGACCAAGCCGCCGGCTCGGGCGACAACGTTGAGCTCGTGCCCAGCGTCCCCGTCAACTGCACGACCTGCGAGCCTTCACCAGTCGCGCTGTTGCCACCCAACAAGCCCGCGTTCAACGATTCCGAGGTGACCTGAAAGGCCGGACCCGAACCAAAACCACTCGCAGAGTTATCCAACAAGGTCGGCGACGGTGGGCCGTTTAGTTGCACTGCGTAGTACTCGGGCGAGTCAAACGCGTTGCTCTTTAGCACCGCCGTGCCACTACCTTCGCTCGTCACACCAACCCAGGCGTAGTTGATGTTGGCGTGCTGGATTTCGAGGGAGCCTTCTTCGTCGGCGCGGATGCCGCCCCAGTCCCCAGCCGTAGGATCACCGCTGCCCGTATCGCCTCCAACTGAGTTGTCGTTGATCGAGGTGAACGTAATCGGCTGGCCAGCGGTGCCGTCAGCCACGAGCGAGCCTTTGACCTCAAGCGAGCAAACCTCACCATAAGGGTTGCCCGAAGGACAACCCGAGTCCGAATGCCCCTTGACGATTGTGCCCGGCGCGATCGTCAACGTCTTGCCCGCAGGAACCACAACACTCTGCGAGATCGACCAAGCCGCCGGCTCGGGCGACAACGTTGAGCTCGTGCCCAGCGTCCCCGTCAACTGCACGACCTGCGAGCCTTCACCAGTCGCGCTGTTGCCACCCAACAAGCCCGCGTTCAACGATTCCGAGGTGACCTGAAAGGCCGGAGCCCCGTTACCGGAGTCGGTCGCTGAGTTGTCGAGCAGCGTCGGCGCGGGACCTTCGAGAATCGCCGCCCCATACTGCTCAGATATGAACGTGTCACCCTTGAGCACAGCCGCCCCTTCCGCCCCTGCGCCAGCGCGTTCGTTCGCAACGCCTATACGCGCGTAGCTGATATCCGTGTGCTCAATGTCTAGCGATCCGCTCGCGTTGGCAGAAATACCATCCCAGTCGCCCGCTGCCGGGGTGCCGCTGCCGGTCGTGCCACCCACACTGTTGTCGTTGATCGACGTGAACACGATCGGTTCAGAGATCGTCCCCACCGCGACCAACGAGCCTTTGACTTCGATCGAGCACTCCTGGCCAAAATCAAACCCCGGATCGCAACCGTTCCCACCATCGCCCTTGACCACCGTGCCGGGCTGTGCTGTCAGGGTCGCTCCGCTGGCCACGGTTGTCAAGCAAGTGATGATGTAGCGAGCGGCGTAGTCGGGTCCGATCGTGGTGTTGCTCGAGATCGTGCCGCAGAGGTCGTGCTGCGGTTCGACCGAACTCCACGACGCCGACGGCGGCGCAGCGGTTTCCTTGACCCCCGCATGGTTGGTCGCCTGCACCTTGAACGTGTGCGGACCTGCCGCCGGGTCCTTGACCACATCAGGCGAGCTGCACGGACTGTAGGCGGCACCGTCGATACTGCACTGGAAAGCGCTGCCCGGCTCAGTGGACGTGAACGAGATCGAGACTTCACCGATGGGGACACGCCCGCTCGGAGCGCTCGTGATCGTCGTCTGCGGCGGTGTCGCTTCGACCGTGAACGATGCGCTGGCCGGCGTCGGGTCCACTTCACCAGCAGCGTTAACCGCACGCACCTGGAAGGTATGTGCGCCCTCGGCGAGCGAGCTGTACTGCTGGGGACTCGTGCATGATGCCCACGGTGCGCCGTCGAGGCTGCACTGAAACGTGTCGTTCGTGTCGCTGCCGTGGAACGTGAACGTCACCGAGGACACGCCGATCAAGCCCGTCGGACCACTGTCGATAACGGTGTTCGGTGGGCTCGACGCTGGACTCGTAGGCGTCGGCGATTCGGGCGCCGGCGAGGAGCCACCCGGAGACGAGCCCGAGGGCGACGAGGGTTCGGAGCTTGTCGGCCCCGACGCCTTCACGCCAGAGCCGGGGACCGTGATGACTCCCGCGTCGCGGCAGTTGTTCTTCTTGCTGCGCTCCTGCACCTGGCCGAGGACATCCGCGCACACACTCACCTCATAACTGCCAGACGCACCCTTAGGGAGATCAAACTGAAACTTTGCCTTGTGGTGCTCACCAGGCTTCAAGGCGGGCACTTGGAACTTCCCCAGCTGGACCAAGCCGCCACTACCGCTCGACTTCCACGCCACGTCAGCCGTAGACGACCGCGCTCGGACAGCCCCGACGTTGCCGACCGTCGCGCTGCCCACCAACACATTCCCCGCCAACAGCTTCACCGCAGCAGCCGACACATCCAACTCAGCGAGCCGCTGCCGACGCGCCGCCACAGCAGCGGTGTCGCCACGACCAACGGCCCGCTGATTCGCGCGACCGACGCCCGGCAACGCCAAACCAGACACCACCGGGCCACAAAGCACCAACACAAGCACCACCCACGGAACCATGCGCCTCACGGCCGAGGCTCTGCGCAGGCGCCTTCCGTGGCTCATCGACATCCTCCGATCATTGTGTGGACCCGCAGACTTCCGTTGGCGCACGTAGCGCCTTGTTCTGACCGGCGTTTGCGGCCCCCCGTGGTCGTCCCTGCCGTCAAGCGCGGAACCCTAACGGAGAGCACGACGTTCGGGCTGTTAGGAGTATGTGACCCAGGCGTCAACCGTGGCCTCCGGTCTCGTCGTCTCGCCGGTAGCCCAGCCGCGCGGATATGCGGTCGGCGGTCGAGACCAGGTGCGGGCCAAGCGCATCGACAAGCTCCTCCAGGGAGATCATCGAGGAGTGCGCGACCATGTTCACGGCCGCGACGACCTCGCGGGCCTCGTCGCGCACCGGCACCGAGATCGAATACAGCTCCGGCGCGAGCTCTTCATCGTTGACGGCGAACCCCTCCTCGGCCACCTGATCGAGCTCGTCGCGTAGGGCCTTCCTGCTCGTGATCGTGTTCGGGCCGCGCTTGGTCAGCGTCATCTCGGCCAACCGCTCGCGCTGCTCCTCCTCCGGCAGGTACGCCAACAGGATCTTGCCTAGCGCGGTGCAGTATGCCGGCAACCGCGACCCGGGGCCGAGGCCCAGGTCGGCCTGGCCTTGCCCGCGACGAAAGCTGCGTGCGCGATCGACGTACAGGATGTCTGACCCGTCGAGCACTGCGAGGCTGACCGTGTAGCTCGCTCGCTGTCGCAATTCCTCCAGATAGGAGCGCGCGTGCTCGCGCAGGCCGGTGGAGTTCATCGCCGACATGCCCAGATCGGTGACGCGCAGCCCGAGGCGGTACTTGCGCCGGTCGCCCTGCTCCAGGTAGCCGAGCGCGACCAGCGTTATCACGTAGCGATGTGTGGTCGAACGGCTCATCCCTAGCTCGTCCGCGAGGTCAGCGATGCCCCATACGGGACGCTCGCCGCTGAAGCAGACGAGAATTGCCAGCCCGCGCTCCAGTGACTGCGAGTAGCGCGGCTCACGTAGGCTGGGAACCGACCACGCCGGCTCCTCGTCGTCCTCTCGCCTGCGCTTAGGCATGGGTCCAGAGGGCCGGTTTCATTCGGCGCACTCTAACCGAAGGTTGACGATATGTCTCTTGGCTTCTTGGGCTAGCGCACGGAAGCTACTCGCCGTGAGCCCACTGGAGCGTTTCGCGGCCAACCTCAAGACAGTTCGTGCAGAGCGTGGTTGGTCCCAGGAGGACCTGTCGCGTGCGACCGGCCTGCACACGACGGCGATCTCAAAGATGGAGCGCGCCAACCGGGCTCCCCGCTTCCCCACGATCGTACTGCTGGCCGAAGCGCTCGAGGTGCCCGCCGGGCGGCTGTTCGATGAGATCCCCTGAGCTGGCATGGCCGTGAGCAAAGCAACACGCTTGGGCTGTAGAAACTAACACGCCTGGAGTGCAACGTGCTGTCCCGTGCCCGCACCCGACCCACTCCTTGTAGGTCTCGGAGAAGTCATCCGCGACCTACGCGAGCAGCGCAGAATGTCCCAGGAGTTGCTCAGCCTCGAATCCGGCGTGCATCGCAACTACATAGGCGGCATCGAGCGCGCGGAGCGTCGCCCGACGATCGTGGCAGTTGCGACGCTGGCGAGTACCCTCGGGATTCGACCATCCGATCTGATGGCGCAGGCCGAGCGCAAGGCCGAGGACCACGGCGCGTCATGGCCGCCCGCCGCTGCGCACGATTGACCGTGTGGACACTCGGTGGTATGGGCTTCTTGCATGGGCGTAGAGTCGCCGTCTCTACGAGGAGGTCGCATGGACCAGCAACAAGAGCGCAAGGATCATCTTGCTAACGCCGCCAAGTCGCGCAGCTTGGCTCAGACACGTCAAGCCGAGCGTACTGCCGAGATAGCCGGAAAGCAAGCTCAGCTCAAGCGCGAGGCACAAGAGCGACGCGAGCAGAAGCCCAAAGCTCGGTGACGAACAAAAATTGACGCGGTTCCGGGCCGCTTGAGGAACCCGCCCCGGCTCGCCTTGCAGCGCTCCGGCTTGGGTGGCGCGGCCTCACACCTCGATGGCCTCGCTCTTTACGGCTCAGTTCCGCGTCAGGTGCGAAGATAGGTTCGGTCGCAGGCGATTTCAAGCCCTTGGCCGCAGCGTTCCTGCACTTTGCAAAGAAAACAGCCGTGTCAAGCAAGGAGACCGTTGCGAGACGGCCTCAAGGAGCCGAGCGAAACTGACACGATGTGCCACCGTCGCATCAAGCCAAGGCACGTTTAGGACACAAACACGATGAACGCCCGCCGCCCACGCTCGGACTCAGACGAGGCTTACGTGATCGATCTGTGCGACGCGCTCCTGAGCGAGCACGCGAGCCGTCAGCACCGCTTTGATTGGTTGGTCGGCGACCCCGGACGCGATGGCCGGCGCCGCTCCTTGCCAGTGGACGCCTACTACGCCGAACATCGCCTCGTGATCGAGTACCGAGAGCGCCAACACGACGAGCCCGTGGCCCACTTCGATAAGCCCAACGCGCTCACGGTCAGCGGGGTACATCGCGGAATCCAGCGACGGATATACGACGACCGCCGGGCAGTCGAGATTCCCGCCCACGGGCTCCCATGATCGTCGTCACGCCTAGCGACCTAGCTGCCGATCGGCGCGGACGCCTTCTACGTCGCCGGAAGATCGACGTTGCTTCGCTTAGCGCCCTGCTCTCGGGCCTTTAGCTTGATTTCCGCCCCCCGCCGCCGGATAACCTCAGCCGATGGACGCAAGCGCGCGGGGGCCGGTGATCTATCCGCTTGACGAGCTGACACCCGATCAGTTCGAGTCGCTGGTGTTCTTGCTGGCGCGCTCAACGGACCCCCGAGTGCTGCCTGTGAGCGCCAAGGATCACGGTCTAGACGCACGTCTACCGGATACGAGGGGAAGGACTCTGCGGGGCTGGCAAGCAAAGCGGTTCACGAGCGGCATCCATTGGGAGCAATGCCGCAAATCGGTCACGCGGGCTGTGGCCTTTTGGCGACCGCCTCGGATCACGTTCTGCTTTGCCCACGATCTTTCAGCATCCGAGCAAGAGAGTTTCCGCACCGACCTCGCCGACTGCTTTCCGCAGGTTCGCTTGGACTTCTGGCCGGCATCAGAGCTACAGCGACTCATCCGCGACACCGACGAGGGGCGGCGCGCTGCGGCATGGCTGTTCGAGAACCGAGAGGCCAACCTTGAGGCTGTCCTGCGTGCTACTGCGGTCGGCGGCGCACTGGAAAGCACACAGCAGGCGGTCGAACGCCAAGCCGCGATCCAAGACTACATGGACCGCGACCCGCACCTGCACTACACGATCTTGTCGCGCAGCCCAGGCGCACCCGAAACGCCACCCGCACCCCAAACGTTCCTATCGGTCACGATCTTGGTAGGCGGCCAAGAGGTGAGGATCGACGGGTCCGAGCGCTATCCAGGCGCAATCGATGACCTCGGCGGCCGTCCCGAGCTTGCCTACTCAGATGACGAGGACGGCCGTCGCGCTCGTGCGGCGGTGGAGCGCCTGATGCAACACGGCGGCACGGAGACAGTCAGTTCGGGGCTGGGCGCACTGATGAAGGAGATTCCTGTCGGCTTGCAAGGGCTCATGCCGGAAGCAGGTTTGTGGGGGCCAATGGAGATTCAGGCGAGTAGTCCGGCGCCCGTCCCACTACCCCGCATACCCATGCTGGTCTGCGCGGGAGACGCAGAGGTCGGCGTCATACTTGAAAGCGTCGATGCACCGCAAGGTTGGGACCTCACTCTAGGGGGTGGAGTCGGCGGTCTTGAGATATTTCAGTCCTCGCGGGCGACTGATGGCAGGATGCAGATGCAATTGGATTGGCGCTATACGCGCGGTGTCGGCACTGGCCAAGAGCAGTTGCTCGCAAGCCGGGTCATGCTCGCCGCGCTACGAAGCAAGAGCGTTGACCTACGCTATCCGTCCGGCGGCGAGGCGGTGCAGGCGACCCTCATCCCGCCGGACGACACCGAGGAGTGGCAGGACGAACTCGAACAGCTCATAGTCCTGCTCGGCTATGTAGCCGAGTTCGAGGCGTGGCTCGGACACGAGCTTTACCCGCCCGCCCATCCCTCCAACGAGGACGCCCAAACGCTGGGCCAGGTTATTCCACGCATCCGCGAGCCCGAGAACTCGATCACCTGGCGGAAAGTGGACCTCGCCCCAGGCGCGACCCCACCTGCATTTGACGGTCCATTTCAGTTCGCCCTATTGCGACCGTTGTGGGTGCGACTCTTTGGCTCCGAGGTCTACGTCGGCATGGAGCTATTGCACTTCCCCGAAGGCAACTTGGAAGGCCAAGGCGACGATCTTGCCATCGTGCCAATCGGGGAGGAGGGCACGGGCAGCGTGCGTTTGCATCATCCTGACGAAGCACCGCCAGAGGCAGCAGATCGTCCGCCAGGATAGCCGCGCTCGCGCCGGTTCAGGCGAACAGCGGCTCGAAGTGGGGCATCACAATCTCCCACTCAACCCACTTGCACAACGAGTCGAGGAGATCCACGAGCTTGATCGGCTGCATCCTCAGCTTTCCGACGATTGCGGGCTCGTGGAAGCTGACTGTCAGGGATAGGTGGGGGTCGAAGCCAACGGGCGGCTTCGCGTCGCCCCAGCCAAACCACGCTACGGGTGAATCCTCATCCACTGGCGCGAGAGAGACTTTGATGCTCGGTACTGGCATATCCGAGTCGCCGCCCCACCACATCTCATGGCTATTCAAGGCACACACGACAACTAGCAACAGGCGGTGCTTGTCGATGATGTTTAGCCGGTGGAGCAGCCAGAGCGGGTTACGATCCACCTGCGCTGGACTCCCGTCTGCTCCTCGGTACGGCTGAGAGGCTTCGAGTGCGTCGAGAATCCTCGCATCGTTGACGGGCGGGTTGAGTTGGGTTGCTGTGAGATCGCCGCTCTTATTGAACGGCGTCTCACGAACAGGAAACTGTGTCTGCACGCCCGGCTCCCCTCCGTCGAGGATCACCAACTGCCAAGCCAGATGGTCGAGGGCAGATCGAAGATTGTGGAGCACGTCGCCGACCATGAGGCTCCACTGTGGGCCGATCTTAGGGAGGCCATGCGCCCGATAGACCTGCTGCCCGGTCTGCGGATCAAACTCGCTGCTGAATCGCTCTCCGCTGGCATCGAGGGCGTCCTCAAGCGACTCCCGCAGTTCGGCGAGGTGGTGGTGCGCCCGCTCGATCTTTCGTTTGACGCCGGTTAGATCGCCAGCCATAGCTCCCCGGAGCCTACGCTGCGAGTTCTTCACCCGCCTCGCTCAGGACGCAACCGCAGCGCACGGAGCGCTAACCGAGTGGTACGGCGAGCGCACGACACACCACATGCTCGACGGCATCGTCAAGCCCGACGGCTACGGCGTACTCACTCTCCCCGGCCGCGCTCCGATTCACCTACTACTTGAGCTTGACCGCGACACAGAGCCAGTCGAGCGCCTGCACGAGAAGGCCACCCGCTACACACGAGCCATCCCTCGCAGTGCGCTACGTCACGCGGACCCGCTAACCCTGCTCGCCGTTCCGAGCGCCGCACGCGCCCAAACCGCTGCCGCTGCCATCGCCAGCACCGGAGCGCCGATCACTGTCGTGGTCTGGAGCGCAAATAGTCACACCTCACCACTAGCGGCCACGCACGCAGCCGCAAAGTCAAGAGAGTGAAAGCAAACATAAATGTTTATACGTAAATGTGTGACATCTGGTTGAAATGAGACGGCAGGGGTGATAGATGTATAAACGTCAATAACAAAAAGTGAGCCCGCGACGCGCCAACGCCCGGGCTCATGGACAACGAAAGGTAAGTTTCGATGTCAACTAGAACTATATCGCGCCGACGCACCTTCTCAGACGCCGAGCGCACCGCATACCGTGAGACTAAGCGCGCTGAGGCGCGAGACGCAATCGAGCGCGCGGCGCGCGCCCTGCTCACTTCCGAGGGCTGGCGCAGGTGGGCCGAGACTCGCGCGACGTTCCACGACTACAGCATGAACAACTGCATGTTGATCGCCATGCAGTGCCCGGAGGCTACGCGGGTCGCGGGTTTCAAGGCGTGGCAGCAGCTCAACCGGCAAGTCCGCAAGGGTGAGCACGCAATCAGGATCATGGCGCCGATGGTCGTCAAACAGCGCGACGACAAAGGCGAGGACGCGGACGGGACGATCACACTGTTTCGCGCCGTCTCCGTGTTCGACATATCGCAGACCGACGGAGAGCCACTGCCGGAACCTCCCTGCGAGCCCGTCACTGGCGACTCGCACGCACCCTACATCGCCAAGCTGGAGAGCTTCGCGCGCAGCATCGGCTACCACGTCGAGTACCGGCCACTAGAGCACAGCGGCGGATTCTGCAAGGCAGCCGAGCGGCTGATCTGCGTCTCGACCAACACCACGAGCGCGAACGGTCGAGTGCGCACACTCATCCACGAGCTGGCGCACGCGGTCGGCGTCCCAACATACAAAGAGCACGGCCGCGCGGACGCCGAGGTCGTCGTGGAGACAGCAGCCGTGATCGTCTGCCGCTCGATCGGACTCGACACAAGCGGCGAGGGCATCCCCTACATCGCAGGGTGGGGCGAGGCTAACGACGTGGCAGCGATTCGCCGTTATGCCGAGACGGTGGACACGATCGCCCGCACGCTCGAAAGCGCGGTGGCGTAATGCCCGCCACGTTGAAGCGCGGCCGGCGCAAGTCATCGTGCCGGCTGCGCAAGATCGAGTGCTCAGACTGTGGCTGCATCCTGTACGGGTCGGCTGCTGCGATCCGCACAGCAGGACTCCCGCAGTGCCCGTGCGGCGGGACGTTCACGGTGCCGCTGCTGCGCGACCTTGAGGCTATCGACCCGGACGGTTTCGAGCAGCTTCTCGCCACGCTCAGCCGTCGGTCGCACACCCAGGTTATGCGAGAGCTCGGGTATGTCGATGCGATCGAACGGCGCGCGCCACCACGACGCACACGACAGCCGCAGTGCGCAAACGACGGTTGCAGCAAGTTTCGCGCGTATGGCGAGCGGTACTGCCCGACCTGCCTAGCCGAGTCCGCTCTGCCGTTTTAGGCGTTCGCTGGCTGGCGTCTCCCGCGCGGTCACGGGGGAGACGCCAGCCTTTTTTCTCGTCGTTTGCTGTCCCGTTTCAGGGTCTCGCACGACCTTTCTGTGTTGCCCAGGGTTGCCCGCCGGCTCCATGAGCACTGACCAAAAGCGCAACACACTCTGGACGCACAAGGGGACCGGCGGGCGCCGTGCGCCTGTCACTCATCCCCACAACCCTCAAGACCGCTAATGCCTTTATCGCGCAGTACCACCGCCACAACCGACCCGTACCCGGCTGCATAAGCGTCGTCGGCGTCACCGACGGCGACGAACTTCGCGGCGTCGCCGTGGTTGGCCGTCCGATCGCACGCGCGCTCGATGACGGCTGGACCGCAGAAGTGCGTCGCTGCTGCACGGACGGCGCCCCGAACGCCTGCTCCATGCTCTACCGCGCCGCTTGGCGAGCCTGCAAGGCCCTCGGCTACAGAAAGATCATCACCTACACGCTGCCCGAGGAGGGCGGCGCCTCGCTGCGCGCGAGCGGATTCACACTCGTCGGGGAGGCAGGCGGCGGGCGCTGGAACCGCCCCGGACGCCCAGCAGCCGACACACACCCGACCGGAAAGAAGCTGCGTTGGGAGCTTTTGACGTAGACAGCTGCGGTACGGCGTATGAGACGCTGCGTTATCTGTTTATATCTCCAAGGGAGAGGGGAGGAGCTGGGCAGCGCTAAACGTCTCGGCAGTCCAGGTAGCCAATGCTCCAGCTTGATCGTTCACGGTGCTTCCCTGCTGAATTATCCAATTTAGCGGTGTGCCTCGATATACACTTACCACACCACGGTCGGGATACATGCGAAACCCCTGAGCTTCTAGGCTAGCCTTCCATTCACTCGCGTTTTCGATCGCGCGGCGCTCATCTCTGTCTACCGCAAAAGAGATACCGGCATAGATATGCGGCTCTCTTACCGGACGATCATCGTCGTACTCGGAGAGAGCAATTAAAAGGTCTAGTTGTCCATCTGTCCTGGAGGTCAACCAATGACGCTGGGACGGCTCAAACGAAACAACCCAGCAAAGACGCCCTGTCATAGTTTCGCCTTCAATCACAAGATCGTCCGGTTTCTTTTCTAATGGTGTGAAGTCACCGTTTGCGCCCACAGTTAGCTCCAGAAGATTTACAACGCGGTCTTCGGCCGATTCCCACCACTTGAGCGCAAGCACCGTGTCTTTGTCGAGAGCAGCCAATGCTTCCCCTCCTAGATATGTGATGAACTCGTACAATAGGCGTTGGCAGGCAGGTGTCTCGGGATTAAGTGCGCGTCTCTGCCAGTCGGCCCCTCCCCACGGCGCTTGATAGCCCTCTCCTGCCTGCCGCGCCAGAGCTTCAACTTCGGACCAGACGAGCACACGGTCGTAGTGAAGTCCGGGCTTAAAGGCGAATCGCCCATATTGTGCAGAATCGGAGCGCGCAAGATCACTGTCCTCGGTGATGCCTGCAAGAACTCGCTTGCCTCCCTGATGTTTCGTGGCTTCCAGGGCGACGCGCTGTCGTTGTGCTTGACCCTCACTGAACCAATAGCCCTCCAACTTGTTCTCAATAAAAACGGTAGCCGACGGCCTACCACCACTGTCAAAGCAATAGATGACGATATCTACCAGCCGCGATTCGCCACCGAAGCCTTGCTGGGTGTTGACCTCAACGTGGCGCCACCCGTCTACCTCCAAGTCCTTTAAGAGCAAGCGGGAGAACCCGTCGTGGGCGTTTAATGCCGTTGCCATGATCTCGGTAAGCCGATCCTCCGAACCGGACCTATAGCTACCGGCAGCTTCGACAAGCAAGAGCGGCTCGCCCATAGATCACACTCTATCCAGCTCGGCCGGAAGTGATGCTCGCGTGTCCCGTCAAGGGGGCTCGCGTGACCTTTCTGTTGTGCCCAGGGTTGCCCGCCGGCTCCATGAGCGCTGACCGATCAAGACACACACCCGCACCAACTTACACAGCGCGAGCCGGACGAGCTGATCGCCCGCGCGCGCGACGAACACAACCCCGTCGCCGTATGGTGTCTATTCAGTGGAGGCAACGACTCCACGGTGCTCGCCCACCGTTGCCGCGAGCACTACGACGGGCTCGCTTTCATCGACACCGGCACGGCCGTTCCCGGCGTCGCCGAGTTCGTCCACGACTTCGCCCGATGGGTTAATAAGCCGCTGCGTGTCCTGCACGCCGGGGACGCTTACCGCAAGATGGTTCTCGGGGGAACCGTCCGGCGTAACGGCACAGTCGAGCCCGGCCTTGGCTTCCCAGGGCCAGCGATGCACGGGCGCGCGTACGTCACGCTCAAGGAACGCCAAATAAGGGCGCTCCTGCGCGAGAGCAAGGTCGGTCACTCTCGGCGCGCTCGCGTGCTGTTTCTCTCAGGCATACGGCGCGGGGAGAGCCGCCGCCGCGCCAACCGTGAACCGATCGACCGTCTCAAAGGCACGTCCGCCGTGTTCGTCAATCCGCTCATCAGCTGGACGGACTTGGACATGCTCCGCTACCGCCGCCAACATCATCTGCCAGAGTCAGACGCCGCCGCGCTGATGCACCGCTCCGGTGAGTGCAACTGCGGCGCGTTTGCGTCTGCCGCCCAAGAGCGCGCGACGCTCAGGGCGCTTTACCCCGAGTTCTTCGCCTCCATCGAAGCGCTAGAGGCCGAGGCCGAGGCAGCCGGACTGCGCTGGTGCCGGTGGGGCGGATATGACCGCGACGGCAACCGCGCGACGGACGTGTCGAGGCAGGCGCCGGGGCTGCTCTGCGAAGCCTGCGACAGTCGCCAGCAGACAGAGCCACCGCCCCGGACCCACACGAGCTCGGGCAAGTCTCGACGTTCGCCCGGCAGGCCGGTCCTTACGCTCATCCCCGGCGGCCGAGAAGGCTCGGACACTTCCCGGCCGTCGGCCGATGAGCCCGACGACTCGCCGGCATAGTGCGCGGCAAGTCGCAGCATCGCCCAGCCACGTCCAGCATTGCCCCGAGCCGGCAACGCGGCGCCACCGCTGCCGAGAGCGGAGGCAAACCCCGGCGCCGCCTGCCTGGCCCGGAGAAGGGCACGCAGGCACCGTTGACGCTGCTTCCGGGCTGCACGCGGCCGATGAGCGACGAGGAGGAGAGGCAGCTCATCGAGGCGTTGGCCGAGCTTCTAGTCGAGTGGATCGAAGCCCACCCGGAACGGCTGCCAAAGAGCTTGAGAACCGGCCGAGGATGTGATCTAGATGGATGCTCCCGAGCCAAGGAGCAGCCATGAGCAGCCGAGCATCCCTAGCACTCGCACCCGACCCGGCCGAGAGCGCCGAGCCGGTGCGGGTGGCAACCTACTCGCGCATTTCGACCGACGAGGAGCGCCAGCCCAACTCCCTTGAGGCGCAGCGCGTCCGCCTTGAGGCGTTCGTGAACAGTCAGCCCGAGTGGGGCATCGAGCGACGCTACGAAGATCAGTTCACCGGGACCGTGATCGACCGGCCAGCGCTGACCCGTCTACTCAAGGACGCGCGGCGCGGGCGCTTCGACGTGCTGCTCGTCTACCGCGTAGACAGGCTCGCCCGTTCGATCCGGGGCCTCGCGCAGATCATTGACGAGCTTGACCAAGCCGGCGTGATCTTCCGCTCGGCGACCGAGCCATTCGACACCGGAACCCCGGCGGGACGAATGATGGTGCAGATGCTCGGCGTGTTCGCCGAGTTCGAGCGCGCGCTGATCGTGGAGCGCATCACTGCCGGCCTTGAGCGCAAGGCAGCACGCGGCGGCTGGTGCGGCGGGCAGCGCCCCTACGGTCTGAACATCGCAGCCGACCGTGACAGCCTGGAGCGTAATCCGGCCGAGGCGCCGCTTGTCCCGGTAATTTTCGATGAGTACGCGAATCGCAAGGCGGGCTCATCCGCGCTTGCGAGCTGGCTGAACGAGCAGGGCTACCGCACAAAGAACGGGCGGCTATGGAGCAAGAAAAGCGTCCTCACCGTGCTTCGCAACCGCGTCTACATCGGCGAGATTTACTACCGAGGCAACTGGTATCCCGCACCGCACGAACCGCTGATCCCCAAAGAGCTGTTCGACAAGACACAGGCAATCCTCACCGAGCGCAGCGAGGATCGCTCCAAGCGCGCAGCGAACCCCGCCGAGTACCTACTGACCGGCCGTATACGTTGCGGGCGCTGCGGGCAAGCCTATGTCGGCACCGCCGCGCACGGACGAAACGGCCGCTACACCTACTACACCTGCTTCACACGGGCGAACTACGGCACCAAGCACTGCGCCAACGACCGGCTACCCGCCGAACAACTTGAGCAGGCAGTCACGCGCCGGCTCTGGCAGGTTCTGGACGACAACGACCTGATCGACCGCGCGATCACCGAGACATACGAGCGGTTGTCCCAGCGCGAGGGCGAGCAACAATCCGAGCTGGCCGCGCTACAGGACAAGCTCACGGAGACACGCGCGGCGCTGGACCGCTACTTCCGCGCGTTCGAGTCCGGGACGATGCCCGAGGACACCTGCGCCCCGCGCATAGCGAGCCTCAGCGAGCAGGCAAAAGCGCTTGAGCGTCGCGCCAGCGAACTCGCTACACAACAAGACGACGAGCAGCCCGAGCGCGCCAGCGCCGCCGACCTCGGCGCGCTACGCGGCAACCTCCGCGCCGCGCTCAACGACAGCGACCCCAAGCGCGTCAAGGGCGTGCTCCAAACCATGATCGACGGAATCCGCGTGGATGCACGCGATCAGATCGAACCGACCTTCTGCGTACCAGCGGTTCGCATTGAGTCCGCTTTTATGGAGCTAGGGGGACTCGAACCCCCGACCTCCTGGGTGCGATCCAGGCGCTCTCCCAACTGAGCTATAGCCCCGCACACGGCTCAAGGCCGCGGAGCCAAGTGTAGGGTCTCGCGAGAAAATACGCCGACCGAGGAGCTATGGTGAGGCTGCGCTATGGGGTTGCTAGACGATGCCATCCGCGAGCACCTTGAGCTCCGACGCCTGCACGGCGCCGATCCGAGCGAGGTGGCGAGCAAAGAACACGAGGCCCTGGGCCAGACAATGGCCCTGGGCGACGGCGTGCCGCCGGCCGAGACCGGCCCTACCTTTACGGCGAAGCGTGCGGCGACTGGCGAGTCCCGTAGAGCAGTAAGGTGGGAGGACGCCTGGGACGCGGATAGCTCGCACCTGAACCAGGAGACAGTAGAGCTGGACATGCGGGCGGTATTGGAAGAGGATTCGAGCGGGCGTATCGCTCGTGCGATGCCCGATGAGCGGCCCGGCGACGGCGAGTACAGCTCGGGTACGGGCGCACCGCTGAGCCTTTACCGCTGAACGTTCCGGCCGAGCGGTTTTAGCTCACAGTCTTCTTGCGCGAGGCGGCTTTTGGTTTGGCAGCTTTGGGTTTGGTTGTCTTGGTTTTTTTGTCCGCTGCCGCGCCGGCCGCCGCCGGTTTCGATTTGGGTTTTGCTTTCGCGCGGCGAGGTTTTGCCTCTTCCTGCTGCTCGTTGCCGGCCAGGGTTGCGTTCACGGCCTTGCCTCGGGGCTGAGCAACGCCCACATGTTCGCCCTTGGGCTGGGCAGCGCTCGGGGCTTTGTCTCCCGCCGGGACAGCCCTCGCGGCTCTGTCTCCCGTCCGGGTGGCGCCCACAGCTTGATCTTCCGCCGGAGCGGCTCCCGCGACCCTGTCTCCCGGAGCGGCGATCGCGACTTTGCCTCCCGCCGGAGCGGCGCTCGCGGCCCTCACCCTCGCGGCGGCCGACTCCACCGCCTCCCTGGGTGACGCCGCAGGTTTCCGGGCGCGCGCCCGGGTCTTTGGCTTCGCAGCAGCCTTGCCCGTGGGCTGCGAGGTGCTCGACTCTTTGAGCTCTCCTCGCGGCTCACGGGCTGCGGCCTCACCGGCTGCGGTCTCGCCGGCCTCGGGCTGCTCGCCGGCGCCTGCCGGCCGGGCGGCCGCGCGCTCGTTGTCTCCCGTGGGTGCGGTGCCCGGCCCCGTGGCAACCTCGACGGGCTCGCTGACGCCCTCGGCGACGTTGACGGCCTGGGCGATGCTCTCCGCCTGGCTGTCCACCGGGATCGGCACGGCTGCGGGCCGGCGAGGCGCACCTGCCGCGACGGCGCCCTTCGTGCCCTTGCGCTTGCGCTTGTTGTTGCGCGCGCGCCGCTTCGGGAAGTTGCGCAACAGCTCACGTGCCAGCGCGGGGGGCTTGCGCGCCATCCGCGTGCGCGCCCCACGCAGCGCCTCCTCGGCCTCCGGGGTGTGCGCGAGCGCGGCCGCCAGCAGCGCGGCGGCGAGCCGGCGATCCTGCTTACGTGAGGCGTGGATCAAACGCCGCGCGTTGCGCGCGTGCGCGCCGCCGGAGGAGTTGACGAGCAGCCCCAGCAGACGCTTGGTCTCCGGCCACCGTTGCACGGCGTACTCCTCGTGCAGTTCGCGTGTGTACTCCGCCAGCCGCCAAATCCACGCGCTGGCTTGGTCGCGGCGGCCGATGCGCCGCTCCACGAGCGCGCGCAGCATGATCTTCGCGGCCTCCCTTCGCTCCTCACGCGACCACGCGCCGATCACGTCGATCGCGGTGTCAAACGCGTCGGGGTCGCGGCCGGCGGCGATGTCGGCGAGCGCGCGCAAACGCAACTGCGGGTTGGTGTTGCGCTGCACGGCGGTGATTAGAAATCTGCTCTTCAGCTCGCCGCCGCGGTCGAAGTGCAGCATTGCTCGCGCTCGCCGCCAGCCGGTGGCGGTGACGCGCGCGCCGGCGAGCGCCGCCCACACGTGCTGCTCGCCGTAGTCGAGGTTCTCCACCGCGATTCTCCACAGCTCGCGCTCGAATACCGCGAAGCGCCGCTCCTCCTCTGCGCACACTGGCAGCACGCGCCGCTCCACCCGCATACGTCTGCCACGGCCACGGCGGACGGGGCCGACGACGATCGCGCCGCCGCGATAAACGTCGCGGTCAAGCAGCGAGTGCAGCGTCACCACCGGGTCGTCGTGCTTGGTTGCAGGATGCACAAAGTCCACTACCAGCCCCGCCTCCTTGCCGGGGTTGCGGCGCGTGACGCGGCCGACGCGCTGCTGGTAGATGCGCTTGGAGGCGGTGGGCGCGAGGTGCACGCACACCGTCGCGCGGGGGCTGTTCCACCCCTCGGCGAGCAGCTGCGCGTTGATCAGCACGTCAATCTCGCCGCGCTCGTAGCGCGCGAGGATGCTGGCGAGCTCGCGCTTGGGTGTCTCGCCCGATACAGCCTGGGCTTTGATCCCTTCCGCGCGGAACGCCTCGGCGAGGTTGTAAGCGTGACGTACGCCCGCCGCGTACACAACCCCGGGCACCGCGTTGAAGCGCGTGCGGTAGAGGTTGGCCATCGCCAGGTTGAAGGGCTGCTGGTCGAGCAGCTGCGCCAGCTCCTCCTGGTCGAACTCCACGTCCACCTCGCCCCGGCGCAAAGGCACCTTGGCGATCGTGCGCACTCCCACGCCTGGCGGGATGCGCACGCAACGCAGCGGCGCGATCACACCGCGGCGGGCCGCCTGGGCGAGATCGAAGCGGGAGGTTTGGGTGGGAAACAGGTCGGTGACATGCCGCGCGATCAACGCACCGGTGGCGGTCATGCCGATGAAGATCGGCCCCGTCCAGGCACGGATCGCACCGCTGGTCTTCTCGCCCAGGGCGGTGTGGGCCTCATCGCAGATCACGATTGTGTAGGCGCTGGAGATGCGCCCGGCGTTGCGCACAAACCACTGGTAGGTCTCCACCGACACGGGGCCCTTGGTGGAGTCCTCGCCCATGTACAGCGGGCGCGATATGCGTCGCGAGTAGCCGCGGTCGCGCAGCTCGCCGAGGAACTGGTCGACGAGGTTGCGCCTGTGGGTGAGGATCAGGATGCCGCCGGTTTGCGACCCCTCGACGAAGCCCAATGCCGCCACCGTCTTGCCCGCCCCGGTGGCGTGCTCAAACCAGAAGCGCTTCGCCGCGTTGGGGTCCTCCGGCTGGTCGGGGATCTCCTCCTCATCGTCCTCATCCACCCAGTCGCGCGGCTCCTCGTCGCTCTCCTCGGTCTCCTCCTCGGCCTCGCTTTCAGGTAGCGGCTCGAGCTCGTCCTCGAGGTCGCCGAGCTCCTCTTCTTCCTCCTTATCCTCCTCGTCTTCGGTTTGTTCCTCGTCGTCGTCCTCGGCCCCGGCTCGCCCCTCGTTCTCCCCCTCCCCCTCCTCCTCTTCCTCCTCTTCGGCTTCCAGCTGCGCCCCGTCGGTATGATCGTCCGTCTCGGCGGCCGGTCCGCCGTTGCCGAGGATCGCCGCCGACGCCAGCAGCTCCGGCGAGGCGATCGCGGCGGCGCGACCGTTCCCGGCGCCGTTGCCGTTGCCGTTGCTGCGCTGTGCCTCGGCCAACAGCGCGGTGAGGGTGCCGGAGAGTGCGTCCACCTGGTGGGCGGAGAGCACGGTGCCGTCGCGCAGCCGCGGCTCTTGGTCAGAGAGCACCCGTTCCAAACCCAGCAGCAACGAGAACTCTCGTCGCCACGCCGTCGAGGGGAAGCGAAGGTGCTCCTCGAGCTCCGCCAGCGCGGCGTCGAGCGCACGCCGGCGCGCGCCACCTGGCGCCAGCGCGGTTGCGGCATCCTCGCCCTCGTGCAGGAAGCGCTCGCGCACGAACTCCTCCGCACGCTCGATATCGGCGGAGCTTGGAATGGACGCGACCGCAAGGGCCACTTGTGTGGACTCGGCCATAAGAGGCTCTGGACTTCGAGATGGAGCCGCCGCAAGAAAGAGGCGTGGCTCGGAGCGCCGACCCCATGCCGGCAGACCCCCGGTTACCCGGCGCAACTCAGGCCCCGAGTACATCCAAGATACAGCACTCCGCGGCCAGATTGAAGGGCGGCCTCACACGCGGCCTCTGCGCTCGTTTGAGGGGTGCGCTCCATACGCGCCATCTGACACCCTTACGCGGTGGGTCCCAAACGCCTCATCGTGCTCGCTGGCGGGCTGGCGCTGGTCGCCGTGCTGGTGGTGGGTCTCGTCCAGCTGGCGAGCGGCCCCAGCTCCTCACAGACTTCGGCGGTGCGACTGACCCCAGCGCAGATGCAGGCGCGTCTGGCCGGCTCGCCGGCTCCGCTGGCGGTGCTGCATGCCCAGGCCAACCAGCTGCTTGGCGGCGGTGCCAAGGCGCTGCACGCCCGTTTGGTGGCGCTGCATGGCTGGCCGGTGGTGATCAACAAGTGGGCCTCATGGTGTGGCCCGTGCAAGGCGGAGTTCGGCGCCTTCCAAAAGGCCGCCGCCAACCTCGGGCGTAAGGTGGCGTTTATCGGGATCGATTCCGGTGACACCAGCCGCAGGCCGGCGCAGATGTTTCTAGCCTCCTTCCCCGTGAGCTATCCCAGCTACTACGACCCCAGCCAGCAGCTCGGCGTGGAAGTTTCAGACTCCACGTTTGTGCCCGCCACCGTCTTCTACAACAGGCGCGGCGAAAAATACATTGAGGATGGGGCCTTCCCCAGCGCCGCAAAGCTGGAACGGGACGTCGAGTTCTACGCGATGGGCGCGTGATCGTTGCCTGAGGTGCGAGTGGACCCGCTCAGCGGGTACAAGACGATCGTCGCTGGGGAGCGCTCGCGCCGGCCGGGTGGCGAGCCGCGTTGCCCGGCCCCGACGCCGATCGACCCCGCCACCGACCCGTTTGCGGAGGGTCATGAGGACCGCACTCCGCCGGAGCTGTATGCGGTGCGTCCGGGCGGCGGAGGGGCCAACACCCCGGGGTGGACGGTGCGCGTGGTGCCCAACCTCTATCCGGCGCTCACGTCGGAGGGCTCCGACCAACCGCGCGACCCGAGCCTCGACCGACAACACGTCTCGACGGCAGGCCAGCCGCGCGACCCGAACCGCGACCGGCAACGCGCCTCGATGCCCGACCAGCCGCGCGACCCGCGGCCCGACCTGTTTACCGCGCTGCCCGCAAGGGGGGCGCACGAGGTGATTGTCAACGGGCCCCAACCGGTGATGTCGCTCGCGGAGCTGCCACCCGCGCAGGTGGCAGCCGCGATGGAGGTGTGGCGCGCGCGGATGCGCGCACACGCGGAGTGTGAGTGCGTGCAGCTGATCGTCAACGAGCGCCGCGAGGCGGGAGCGTCGCTGCCGCACACACACGCGCAGCTGTACGCGCTCGACTTCGTGCCCGCCGACGTGGCGCGCGAGCGCGAGCGCGCGGGCGCCTACGCGACGCGCACGATGGGCGGCGACCTACTGGGTGATCTAGTGGCGGAGGAGGTACGCCGAGGCGAACGAGTGGTGGCGATCGACGAGGAGGCGGTACTGCTCGCCCCATACGCCTCGCGGGTGCCCTACCAACTGATGCTGGCACCGCGCCGTCCCCGCGCGCGTTTCGAGGAAGAGGGTGCCATCGGCGCGGCGCTACTGCACGACGGTTTGCGCCGGCTGACGCACCACCTTGGGTCGAGCCCGCCGCTCAACCTGTGGGTGCGCACGGCGCCCCGGGGGGCGGAGCGCTTCTGCTGGCGGATCGACGTGCTGCCGCGCCTCACCCACCTCGCCGGGCTTGAGCTGTCCACCGGGGTCAACCTCAACATCGTCGCGCCCGAGGACGCCGCCGCGCATCTGCGCGAGGCGTGAGCGGTGCCGTCCTTCCAGTTCGCGTATGCCGGCGTACAACAACCACGCCCTGGCGCCCAGTAGTCTGCCGGCGTGCCCCCCGTCGAGCGTTTCGTCCCCCGCTTCGCCGCGGAGCCCCCGCAGGAGGGTCTGCCTTACGGTCGCTGGGAGGAGCGCCTGGAGCGGGAGTTGCTGGCGGCGTGCTCGGAGTTGACTGAAGCACCCGACGACCTTGGGGACCCGGTGGGGATTGTGTGGTATCCCGACCGCAGTTGGCATGGGCGCACCTACGTGCCCGCCACCGCCACAACCGCGGGGGGGTATGAGCTGTACGGCTACGTGCGCTACTTGCCGGCCGGCGAGGAGGAGGGCGAGCCGAGCGGGTTTTTCACGCAGGTGGACTTCACCGACCAAACCGCTGAGGCCAACCCGCAGTGGAGCCTCGATCTGTGCGACGAGGTGATCGGCCGCTGGCGCGGGCCGGACGGCGACGTGGCGGCGATGACGCTGGTGTGGGGCCGCCCGCTGGTGGCGGGGGGCTGCATCGCCACGGCGGAGCTGGCCGACCTCGCGGTTGACCAGTGCGAGCTGGCAGACAATCGCTTTACGCTGATCGCCCCCGACGACTACCGTCACAACCTGCTGGAGATCAAGCTGTGGAGCCCGAAGGGCAAGCAGCTCGCGCGCGAGTCGCTGTACGAGGGGGATGAGGAGGGGGAGGAGCGGGAGGAGTAGGCAGGCCATCCGTGGGCGGCCCCCGCCACCGCTTCAGGTTGGTGGCGTAATGCCGAATAGCAGTGCATGCGGCGACAGCGTGCGCGTCTCAGCCTGACGGGGCAGGTCGCGCTGCTGAGCCTGGTGCCGATTGTCGCTCTGGGATTTGTGCTCGCCAGGGTGCTGCAGGGACAGATCGTGCAGCGCAGCCTCGCCGATGCGGGCGAGTCCGCCCAGTTGGTGGCGCGCCTCGGGATCCAGCCGCGGCTCACCCCGCGCGACCTGCGCGACGGGCTGGACGCGCAAGGCATCAAGACGCTCGACGAACAGCTGCGCGCTCGCTCAGTGACGAGCGACCTCGCGCGCATCAAGATCTGGAACAGCAGGGGCCGGATCATCTACTCCGACGACCACGCGTTGATCGGGCGCCATCTGGGCAAGGGCGACGGCGACTTGGAGGACGCGCTCGCCGGCGACCCCGACCCCGCCGAGGTTGTCACTCCGACCCTCCATAGCGAGACCGCCAGCGAGGTCGGGTTGGGGCAGTTGGTGGAGGTGTACGTGCCGCTACGCTTCGCCGCCGCCGGTAGGCCAGCAGGCGCCTTTGAGATCTATTTGAGCTACCGGCCGATTGCGGCGGCGATCGCCGGCTATGAGCGCACAATCGCGCTGCTGGTGTTCCTCGGCTTGGCGTTGCTGTGGGCGATCCTCTACCGGATCGTCGCCACCGCTTCTAAGCGACTGCGCCGCCAAGCGCAGGAGAACGATCGCCTCGCGCGCTACGACTCGCTCACCGGGCTGCCCAACCGCACGCTGTTTCGCGAGCGCGTCGCGCAGGCACTGGCCGAAACGGGGACTTGGGCTGAAAGCCCGTGTCTGCCGGCTTTGGTCGAAACGGGGGGTCGGGCTGAAGACCGGTGCCTCCCGGCCGCGGTCGCCCAGGTTGCCGGCGGCGGGGCCGCTGGGAGGATCGCGGTGCTGCTGCTCGACCTCGACGCGTTCAAGCAGATCAACGACACGCTCGGCCACGGCGCGGGCGACGCGGTGCTGCGCGAGGTGGCGGCACGTCTGCGGACGCAGCTGCACCCTGACATGCTGTTAGCGCGGCTGGGCAGCGACGAGTACGCGATTCTCAGCCCGCAAATCGAGAGTGTCGAGGAGGCGCTCGAGGTGGCGAGCGCGGTCCAGTCGGCGATGCAGGCGCCAGTGACGTTCGATGGGGTGGCATTGAACGTCGAGGTGAGCATCGGCATCGCGCTCGTGCCCGACCATGCCCAAGCAGCCGACGAGCTGCTCCAGCGAGCGGATATGGCGCTCGATCGCGCGCGCTCGCGGCGCGGCCGCGTCGAGGTGTACTCGCCCGAGCGCGACCACTCGGGGACGGAGCGGCTGGCGTTGCTCGGCGAAGTGCGCCCGGCGCTGGAGCGGGGCGAGTTCGTGCTCTTCTACCAGCCCCAGATCGCGCTGCGCACTGGGCGCGTAACCGGCGTGGAGGCGTTGCTGCGCTGGCGCCACCCGCAGCAGGGGATGATCCCGCCACTGCGGTTCATCTCGCTGATCGAGCAGACGGCGTTGGTGGGGCCGCTGACGCTGCACGTGGTTGACCTCGCTCTGCGCCAGTCCACACGTTGGCGTCAAGCGGGGTTGCAACTGGGAATGTCTGTGAACCTCTCCGCGCGCAACCTGCACGACCCCGAGCTGCCCGCGCAGATCGAGTCGCTGCTGGCGCGCCACGCGGTACCGGCGGCGGCGCTCACGCTGGAGGTGACCGAGAGCGCGGCAATGGCCGACCCGGCCACCGCAGTCGGCGTGTTAGAGGCATTACGCGGGCTCGGCGTGGGGGTGTCGATCGACGACTTCGGCAGCGGCAACGCCTCGATCGCCTACCTCGCCAAGCTGCCTGTCGGCGAGCTCAAGATCGACCGCTCGTTCGTCACGCCGATGTGCGAGAGCCCGCGCGACGAGGCGATCGTGCGTACCACGATCGACCTTGCGCGGCACCTCGGCTTGCACGTTGTCGCCGAGGGGATCGAGACCCCCGAGGTATGCGAGCGCCTAGCCGAGATGGGGTGTGACACCGGCCAGGGCTATCTGATCTCGCGGCCCGCTCCGGCCGATGAGCTGACGCCGTGGTTGGTTGGCCATATCGGCGACAGTGCGCTGACGGCGTCCGTTAATTGACGGGCTGTCGCGCACTGGTACCACTCCCCTTCCCCAGCTCCCTCACGCAGGGCCGCCGTGTGGATCGCGACAATCACTTCGCCTGTCCACGTACCCTGACGGCAAATGCGAGCGCTTGTTCAGAGGGTCGCTCATGCGGCCGTCAGCGTGGATGGCGGCGAGGTGGCGCGGATTGGCCCGGGGCTGCTGGTGCTGCTGGGGATCGCCCACGGCGACGACACCACGGCGGCCGAGCGGCTGGCGGCGAAGGTGCGGGCGCTGCGCATCTTCGCGGACGCCGACGGGCGCATGAACGAGCCGCTGGGTGAGCGCGAGCTTCTCTGTATCAGCCAGTTCACGCTCTATGGCGACGCCCGCAAAGGCAACCGTCCCAGCTTTACGTCCGCCGCCGCGCCGGCGCAGGCCGAGCCGCTGTACGAGTGCTTCTGCGCCGCGGCCAGCGCGAAGCGTGGCGTGTTCGGCGCGCACATGCAGGTCGAATTGGTCAACGACGGACCGGTGACGCTGTTGGTGGAGACGCCATAGCCGGTTGACCGGGTAGGGCATCGCGCGCCCGAAAGAACTCTGCGCCCTCGATGCTGGTGTGCGGGACGACCCGCCCCAGCCAGCGCGGCATCCACCAGTTGGCGCGCCCCATCAGCAGCATCAGCGCCGGCACCAGCAGGCAGCGCACGACGGTCGCGTCGAGCACCACGGCGACGGCCAAGCCGACCCCGAACTGCTTGACGGTGGGGTCGCCGTTGAGCACGAAACTGCCGAACACGAACACCATGATGAACGCGGCCGAGGTAATCACACGGGCGCTCGTGACCAGGCCTGAGACGACCGACTCGCGGTTGTCCTGGCCGGAGTTGACGTGCTCCTCGATTTGGCTGACGAGAAACACCTCGTAATCCATCGATAACCCAAACAGCACCGCGAACATGAACAGTGGCACATAGGACACGACCGGCACCGGCCCTTCGAGGCCGATCACGCCGCTCAGCCAGCCGTACTGGAAGATCGCGGTAAGCACGCCGTAAGCGGCGGCGATCGACAGCAGGTTCATCACTGCCGCCTGGGCGGGGATGACGACGGTGCGGAACGCGAGGATCAGCAGGATGAAGCTGAGCGCGATCACCACGGCGATCTGCAGCAGCAGCTTTTCGGAGATCCGCGAGGCGAGATCGACGTACCCGGCGGTGCTGCCGCCGACATCGGCTTTCATGTCGGTGTCACGCTCGGCTTCGGGGATCGTGTCCGCGCGCAACCGTCCCACGAGTTCTTCGGTGGCTTTCGCCGAGGGCGCGGTGGTCGCGATCGCGTTGAAGTAGGCGACGGTGCCGGCTTGGTTGAGCTGGATCGGGCTCACCGCGGCGACTCCGCGCGTAGCGGCGACATCGTGCTGAAGCGTCTGCAGGCGCGGGTCACTCGGTCCCTTCGCCGGCGATCCCAGCGACGCCGCGATCAGCAGCGGCCCGTTGACGCCCGGGCCGAAATTTTCGGAGATCAGATCGTACGCCCGCCGCGCTGTGGTGGTGGTGGCTAGCGCGCCGGTGTCCTGTTGCCCAAGGCTGAGCGACAGCAACGGGATCATCAGCGGCAGCAGGATCGCCAGCGCCGCCATGCCCGCGAACAGCGGATGCCGAGCGATGTCGCTCGCCCATTTGGCCCACAATCCCCGCTGGGTGGCGTCCTCGGGGCGCAGGTCGCGGTGGGGCGGGCGTACGCGCAGCGCATTGATGCGCTGACCGAGGATTGCCAGCGCCGCCGGCAGCAGCGTCAGTGCGGCGAGCACCGCGACGACGACGGCGATGCCGGCCATCAGCCCCATCGTCGTCACCAGCGGGATGTTGGCGACCGCCAATGACACCAGCGCGATCGTGACGGTGCTGCCCGCGAAGAACACGGCGCCACCGGAGGTCGCGCCGGCGCGCGCGATCGACTCGTCGTAGTCGAGTCCCTCGCCGATGCCGCGGAAGTGACGCGTGACGATAAACAGCGCGTAGTCGATGCCCACGCCCAGCCCGATCATCGTCGCCAGCGTCGGCGCGACGCTGGGTACCGTTGTGAGGTGGCCGAGCAGGCGGATGATCGCCAGTGAGGTGAGCAGCGCGATCACCGCGCTCACGATCGGCAGCAGCATTGCGGCAACCGTCCCGAACGCAAATGTCAGGATCGCCATCGCCGCAATAATCCCGATCAGCTCGCTGGTCTCGGTGGCGGGCTTTGAAACCTTCTGCCCGAGCTGGCCTCCGGTCTCCACCTGCAGGCCCGCCACTTTGGCGGGGTTGGCGGCGTCGATGATTGTGTGCGCTTCTTCCACCGACAGCGCGCCCGGGCTCTCGTCGAGTGTGACCGACAGGTAGCCGGTCGCCTGGCTCTTGCTGAGCGCCGCGGCGCCCTGCGGCGTCAGCGGGTTGACGACCGACGCGACGTGCGGTGCCTTCGCTACGGCCGCCGCCGCCTGGTTGACGGCGTTCGAGTAGCGCGCTTCGGTGAGCTTGCCATGCGCAGCGTGCAGCACGATCGGGCTGGAGCCGTTGGATTGGTTGGGGAACGACTTGGCGAGCGTGTCGCTCGCCCGCTGACTGTCGGTGCCAGGCAGCGACAGGTTTTCGCTGGTCTCTTCGCCCAGCCGATGCGACGCCGCCACCAGCGCCACCGCGACCAGCAGCCAGATGCCGACGACGACGAAACGATGTCTGACGCAAAAGCGCGCCAGCCCGTACAACATCCCAGTCATTCCGCCATCGCCCCCCTTCGGGTAGTCGTTTGGCGGAGGCTCATCCTCGCGGGTCAATGACTCGTTGTCAAGTTTTACAAATCCCAAATCACGGAAGAAACGGCTCAGCGGACCTGACTGCAAGCATGTATCCACACGCGGATATCGCGGCTGCACTGCGGTGAACTACGGCTTACGGCGGTGTCGATCGCGGCTATACCTAGCCGGGTCATGCCTGAAGAGGAGACGCAGGCACCCGGCGCGAGCGGGGTCGACGGCGGCGGTCCCCCGCGGCGGATGATCAAGATCGTGCTCGCCGACGACCACACGGTGGTGCGCAGCGGCCTACGCATGTTGCTGGACAGCGAGCATGACCTCGAGGTCGTGGCGGAGGCCGGTGAGGTACAGGGCGCCCGGCGCTACGTGCGCGGCCACCGTCCCGACGTGTTGGTGCTCGACTTGAACATGCCCGGCGAATCGAGCCTCGATGCGATCCCGGCCCTACGCGCCGAATCTCCCGGCACCCAGATCGTGGTGTTGACGATGCAGGAGGAGCCGGCCTTTGCCCGTCGCGCGCTCGGGGCGGGTGCGCTCGGCTATGTCCTGAAGGAGTCCGCCGACGACGAGCTCGTGCACGCGGTGCGTGCGGCGGCCGCGGGCGAAACGTATCTAACGCCGCGCCTGGGGGCACAGCTTGCCTCCGAGTCGTTTGCGGTACGCCCGGATGACCTTTCCCAGCGCGAGGTGGAGGTGCTACGGCTGATCGCGCTCGGCCACACCAACGCCGAGATCGCCGAGCAGTTGTTCCTCTCGGTACGCACGATCGAGACCCACCGCGCCCACATCCAGCAGAAGCTGAGCCTCGCCTCGCGCGCGGAGCTGGTGCGCTACGCGCTGGATCGCGGTTTGATCCACGCGTGAGCGTGCGTCACCGTTCGCTGCTGCGGATCTCGCGCACCGCCGCCTCTGAGGCCGGCGCCGTAGCCGCTCCGGCGCGGCGTTGAACCGGGAAGCTCGCGCGCACGGTGGTGCCGACGCCGGGGGACGAAGCGACGTGCAGCGTCCCATCGAGCAACTCGACGCGCTCACGCATCCCGAGCAGGCCGAAGCCTGAAGTCTCGGCGGCAAGGTCGAAGCCGCAGCCGTCGTCGCGCACCTCGACGTACACCGTGTCGCTGTCCTCGTGAATCTCGACGATCGCGCGCGGCGCTTGACCGTGCTTGGTGGCATTGGTGAGTGCCTCCTGGACGATCCGGTAGATCGCGGTCTCGAGCTCCGGGATGTGACGAGCCAGCGGCGGACCGCCACCATCTCCGTCTCGCTCCAAGGTGCGCTCGTGGGCGAGCTCGATGCTGACGTCGACCTCGATGCCGTGGCGGGTTGCCCGTTCGGCGAGCGCTTCGACCGCGGCCTCGGTGCCGAGCTCATCGAGCGCGGCGGGCCGTAGGTCGGTGATCAGGGCACGGAGATTGATGATCCCTTCCTCGAGCTGCGCGACCGCCTGGCGGTAGGCCTCGCGCAGCGCCTCGGGATGCTCCGAGCGCGCCGCGGTGGAGAGCCCGATGCGCAGTGCGGACAGGCTTTGCAGGGTGTCGTCGTGCAGTTCCCGCGCCCAGCGCTGGCGCTCGCCCTCGGCCGCGGCGAGACGCTGACGCTGGCGCTCGCTAGCGACTGACTGAGCGGTTGCCACGGCGGTGGCGGCGCTCGCCGCAAATGCCTCTAGCAGTCGCTCGTCCTCGGTGCTGAAGCTTGGCCCATCCACGATCCGGTCGAGCGCCAGCAGTGCGCCGTAGCCGTGGCCGCGGAACAGCAGCGGCACCACCAAACCGCCCTGCGCACTCACGCCGAGGCGCCCGGTGCCGTGCTCGTCGAAGCGAGCGCGGTTGACCTCGTCGTCGAGACGCAGCGTACGCCTCACACGCAGCGCCTGTCCGGCGAGCGAATCGCGCAACTGGAGGCTCTGACCGATCACGCCCGCGGGCAGTTCTCCCGCGCCGGCGGCGATGATCAGCTCCTCGCGCCGGCGCAGCTCGATCAACAGCACGCGCGCGCCCACCAGCGCGCGGCCGCGCTTGGCGACCAGCTCGAGGATCACCTCCAGATCGGTCTCGCCGCCAACCGCCAGCGCGATCTGGGTGGTGGCGTCGAGTGTGGCGACGGTGCGCTCGAGCTCGTCGCGGCGCTCGCTGGCGCCGGTGTAGCGCCGCGCGTGGTCGATCGCCACGCCGGCGAGCTCGGCGAGCACGATCAGCGCCTCCTCGTCCTCGGGCGAAAACTGCTCACCGCCTGCCTTCTCGGTGAGGTAGAGGTTGCCGAACGGCTGTCCACTGACGAGGATCGGCGCTCCGAGGAAGGTGCGCATCGGGGGATGCCCGTGCGGGAACCCGTAGGAGCGGGGGTGAGCACCTACGTCTGCGAGGCGCAGCGGCACAGGATCCTCGATCAGCGCGCCCAGCACGCCCTGCCCGTGTGGCAGCGCCCCGATCGTCGCATAGGTGGCGTCGTCGATTCCGCGCGTGATAAACCGCGAGAGCTCTCTGCGCGACCCATCGAGCACTCCGAGTGCGGCATAGCGCGCGTGAGTGAGCTCCTGCGCGGACTCCAGCACCCGCTCCAGCACCACGTCGAGGTCGAGCTCGGCGAGCACGCCGCGGGCTAGGTCAAGCACTCCGCGTACGGCCCGGTCCATCGTTGTTCCTCCTGGCGCTACTGCGCGATCGGACGCTTATGCGCAACGCTCCCCGAGGGGCGCCGGTCCAACCGCTGGGGCGGGCGTGGCCAATGCCTACGCTCCGGTCGCTCTGCGCTATAAAATTGAAGAATACAATGAAACTGCGGGAGTCGCTGTTCTGATGATGACTAGATATGCGAATTCGGCCTTTGGTCGCGGGGCTCCTGGGCGTACATGGAAATTCCTATAGGGCGTTCTTTGGAGAAAGAGAGACAGCCCTTGACAACATCACTGCGTGTCGCCTATATTCCACATGCCGGGTAGCCGGGGAGGGCGGTGAGAGGATCGGAAGTCATGTCAACGTGAGCAGGCGCGGCACTCAGAACGGCGGAGCACGGCGGCGCGAAAGTGACGCAGCCGAGCGGCGCGCGGTGGGCGGGGTTAACTCGTCGCGAGCCCGCGTCGAGCTCGAGCGCGAGCGCGTGGCGGAGATACAGCGGGCGCGGATGCTGGGCGCGATGGTGGATCTCACCCGCGAGCGAGGCGCCGAGCGCGTTACGGTGGCGCATGTCGTCGGACGCGCAGGTGTCTCGCGTCGGACCTTTTATGAGCTGTTCGACGATCGCGAAGCGTGCCTACTGGCGGCACTCGACGAGGCGCTGGCGCGGATCGAGGCGGCAGTGGTGCCCGCCTACAAGGGCGAGCGCGGTTGGAGCGTGCGGATCGGTGCCGGGCTCACGGCGCTGCTCGAATACTGCGACGCCGATCCCGCGACGGCGGCGCTGTGCGTGGTGGACTCGCTCGCCGCCGGTCCCGCGGCGCTGGAGCGCCGGGCGAGCGTAGTTGACGCGCTGGTGGCGGTGGTCGACCGCGGCCGCCGTGAGCAGGCCGCCCCCGCGGGCCTCAACCGCGTCACCGCGGAGGGCGTGGTCGGCGCGGTGCTGGGCGTGCTCTACACCCGCCTGCGCGAGCAATCCCCCAAACCGCTGCTGCCACTGCGTGGGCAACTGATGAGCATGATCGTGCTGCCCTATCTCGGCCCCGGCGCGGCCGCCGACGAGTTGGCTCGCCGCGCTCCCCGCGCGCGCCGCCAAATGCGCAGCCAGGACGACCCGCTCAAGCGGCTGGACATGCGCCTCACCTACCGCACGATGCGCGTGCTGGCGGCCGTTGCGGCTCAGCCGGGCCTCAACAACCGCCAGATCGCACGCGACGCGGGCATCGCCGACCAGGGCCAGATGTCGAAGCTGCTGACACGCCTGGAGGGTCTGGGGCTGATCGCCAACGGCGGCGAGAGCCAGGTGCGGGGCGAGCCGAACATGTGGCGATTGACCCTCCGCGGCGAGGAGCTCGCGCAGGCGATTCGCGCCCGCGAGGAGCACTAAAGAAGTTCACAGCTGAACCGCGCAGTAGACAAAGGGTACCTTCGGCGTCTATAATCGAGTCAAGCGCCTGGGTCGGGCGTGGTTGGCAGCTAAAATCCTGGGGGTCGTGCCGATGGGTCAAAGAGGGAGCGGCAGCATCGCCTTGACCGGCGCTTTCGCGGGCGCCGCGCGTCGTTACTGGCTCGGTGTGTTCCCCGGCGTCTGCGCCGAGCGACGGCGCCGCGAAGTGCGTGCGCAACAAATCCCCGACGCGCTGTTGCAGCGCGTCGTGCTGGACGCGCTGCGCAAGTGGGGCAACATCGAGGGGGCGAGCGCGTTCGCCGCTTTCGCGCCCCGTCGCCGGCGCGCCGCCGCGGCGCGGGCGATGGTGTGCTTTCAGGCGGCATACAACTATCTGGACATGCTCACGGAGCTGCCCAACACCGACCCGATCGCCAACGGGAGGCTGTTGCACAGCGCGCTGCTGGTCGCACTCGACCCCGAGGCGAAGCACCTCGACTACTACGCTCACCACCATCTGCATGAGGATGGGGGCTACCTCGCCGAGACGGTGGACGGCTGCCGGGCGGCGCTCGCGCAACTGCCCTCCTACGCGGCGGTTGCGCCCGCGGCGCTGCGCGCGGCGGAGCGGATCGTGGCCTTCCAGAGTTGTAACACTGGTGAAGTACAGGGTGACTACTTGGCGCTTGAACGGTGGGCGCGCTCGCACACTCCGAGTGGAACCGGCATGCGCTGGTGGGAGACAGCCGCCGCCGGCGGCAGCTCGCTGTGCATCTATGCGCTGATCGCCGCCGCCGCCGAGCCGCACGTCGAGGCCCAAGAGGTCGCGGCGATCGAGGCGGCCTACTTCCCCTGGATCGGAGCGCTGCACTCGCTGCTGGACAACCTGGTGGACGCCGCTGAGGATTACGCAACCGGTCAGCGCAGCCTTGTTGGCTGCTATGCCACTCCGTGCGACGCCGCCACGCGCATGGGAATGCTGGCGGAGCGCTCGATGGAGACGGCGCAGGCGCTGCCCGGACGCCGACACACGCTGGTGCTGGCGGCGATGGCGAGCTTCTACCTCTGTACGCCCGAGGCGCACGCGCCCGCGGCGGCGCCGGTCACAGATGCTGTGTTGGAGGCGCTCGGCGAGCCCGCACGCTTGGCGATGATGGTGTTCCGTGGGCGCCATGCGCTGCGGCGTTTGACGCCGAGCGTGCCCGGCGCGCCGGCGCGACGTGGCGGTGGGGCGGAGGTCGTCATGCCACCTGCGCAGGAGATCGCTCCGGCCGCCTCCGCGATCGCGGCACCAGGCTCCCTTGGCCACGATGTGCGTGGCATAAAGTAAGCCTGTGTCCGATCGGATGAAATGTAGGCTCCTTTGGAGCGGTCGGATTGCCGTTGTCAGCTTCGATACGAGGGGTAGCCACGATGCTTGAGCTGCGCGATCTCGTCAAGCATTACCCCGAGGTTGGCGGTGAGCCCGTGCGCGCCGTCGACGGCGTCTCGATGACTGTCGAGCCGGGCGAGATGGTGGTGCTGTACGGCCCCAGTGGGTCGGGCAAGACGACCTTGCTGTTGATGGTGGCGACGCTGTTGCAGCCGACCAGCGGCGCCGTGCTGATCGGCGGCCGCGACGTATCGTCGCTGACCGAGAAGGAGGCCTCGCACTTCCGACTCTCCGAACTGGGCTTCATCCGCCAGAACTTCGACTTGCTGCCCGGCGTCACGGCGATCGACAACGCAGTGCTCAAGCTGTTGAAGAGTATGCGCTGGCGCGACGCCCACCGGCAGATCGCGCCACTGCTTGAGCGCCTCGGTCTCGGCGGGCGCCTGGAGCATCGCGCCGAGACGCTTTCGATGGGCGAGCGCCAGCGGGTGATGATCGCGCGCGCACTCTCCACCCAGCCGCGCCTGTTGCTGGCGGATGAGCCGACTGGCAGCCTCGATACGCAGCGTGGGCGCGAAGTGCTGGAACTCCTGACCGAACTGTGCCGCGAGCAGCATGTGGCGATCGTGCTAGTCAGCCACGATCCGCAGGCGGCGGCGTACGCCGACCGCGTGTATGCGCTGCGCGACGGCAAGCTCGGCGAGTACGAGCCTGAGCAGTGGGCGGCTCGGGTAGCAGCGCAGTAGGGGCTCGGGCGCCGCGTGAAGCCACTGAACGTTCTGCACCTGTACCGCGTGCGCCTGCGTGCGCGCCTGCTGCAAGAGCTATTTGCGATCGTCGGGATCGCAGCGGGCGTGGCGCTGCTGTTCGCCTCCCAGGTGGCCAGCTCCAGCCTGTCGAGCTCGGTGGCGCAGCTCTCCAAAGGGATCGTCGGAGACGCCACGCTGCAACTGGTCGCACGCGATGCGCAGGGCTTCGAAGCGGGGATGGTGGCGAAGGTGCGCCACATCCCCGGCGTGCGCGCGGCGGCGCCGTTGCTAGAAACGAGCGCTGAGATCTCCGGCCCCAAGGGCCACGAATCAGTCGAGCTGGTCGGCGCCGACGGGAGCCTCTCCGAACTGGGCGGGACGCTCGTGCACAACACCAAGCTGACGCCGGTGGCCGGCTTCGGCGCGATTGTGCTGCCGGCGCCGCTGGCGCGCAAGATCGGGATCGTCAAGTTCGGCCAGGAAGCGACGCTCAAGCTGGACGGGAAAGTGGCGCAGGCACCGCTGTATGAGCAACTGCACGCCAAACAGATCGGGCCGTTGACCGCCAGCCCAATCGCCGTCGCGCCACTTGAATTCGCACAGGAAATCAGTGGTCTCAGCGGCCACGTCAGTCGCATCCTGGTGCGCTCAATGGCTGGCGCCGAAGCGGGCGTGCGGGCGCAGCTGGAACGCTTGGCGGGAGGGCACCTGGACGTGGAGCCCGCCAACTACGACGAAACGCTGTTCACTAAAGCGGCCGCCGCCACCAACCAATCCACCGCGCTGTTTGCCGTAATCAGCGCACTGGTGGGCTTCCTGTTTGCGTTCAACGCGATGCTGCTGACGGTGCCTCAGCGGCGGCGGCTGATCGCCGACTTGCGCCGCGACGGCTACCCCCCGCGGACGGTGATCGGGGTGATGATGTTCGACGCGGTGGTGCTCGGCGTGCTCGCCTGCGTGGTGGGGCTGGCGCTCGGCGAGGAGCTCTCGATTCACCTGTTCCACTCCAACCCCGGCTACCTTTCCTCCGCCTTCGCGGTGGGATCGCAGCGCGTGGTGAGCGCGCAGAGCGTCGCGATCGCGGTGGCCGGCGGGATGCTGGCCGCCTCGGTGGCGGTGCTGAGCCCGCTCAAAGACATCGTTTCGCGCCAGCCGCTGGCGGCGATCACCGATAAGGAGGGCGCTGGCACGCTCAGCGGTACGCGCTGGCTGGCGCTCGGCGGAGTGGTGTGCCTGGCGGCGGCCACAGCGATCCTGCTGGCGGCGCCGAAATCAGCGGTGCTCGGCATGGTGTTCTTGGTGGGGGCCTTGCTGTTGTTGCTGCCGATTCCCCTCAACGCAACGCTCAGCCTGGTGCGGCGGATCGCGCCGAGGATCACCAGCGCGGTACCGCACGTGGCGGTAATGGAGCTGCGCGCCGGGCGCGCCCGCGCCGTTGCGATCGCCGCGACCGGCGCCGTGGCGGTGTTTGGCAGCGTTGCGATCGAGGCTGCCCACGGCGATCTGCTGCACGGCCTGGAAAACGCGGCGCACGACATGAATGCCTTCACCGACGTGTGGGTATCTCCGGCGGGCACCTACAACCTGTTGAAGACCACGCCGTTCGCCCCCACCGAGCAGGCCAAGCTCGCGCAACTGCCGGGCGTGAGCGGCGTGCGCCTTTACCGCGGGGGCCTGCTCGACATCGGCGAACGGCGCGTGTGGGTGATCGCACCGCCACGCGAATCGACGCCGCTGCTGCCCGCCAGCCAGATCGTCGAAGGGAACGTGGCGCGCGCCGAAGCGGAGGTGCGTGCCGGCGGCTGGGCGGTCGTCTCGCAGGCGATCGCCAACGAACACCACCTGCACATCGGCGAGCCCTTCGCGCTGCCCACCCCGATCCCGAGCACCTTCAAAGTCGCCGCGATCGGTACCAACATCGGCTGGGCGCCGGGCGCGATCATCATGAACGCGACTGACTATGCGCGTGCGTGGGGCTCGCTGGACGCGAGCGCCTACAACGTGCTGCTCTCACCTGGAGTCTCCCAGGCGCAGGGCAAGCGTGAGGTCGAAGGCGCGCTCGGCAAGGGCTCGGGCTTCGCGGTGCAAACCGCCGAAGAACACGCCAACCAGCAGCGGGCGCTCAGCCGCCAGGGACTGGAACGTCTCACGCAGATCGCCACGCTGATCCTGATCGCGGCGGTGCTGGCGATGGCAGCGGCGATGGGCAACATGGTGTGGCAGCGCCGTCCGCGCCTGGCGAAGCTGAAGCTCGAGGGCTTCCCGCGCGCGGAACTGTGGCGCACGATCCTGCTGGAGAGCCTGCTGCTGCTGGGCGTCGGCTGCGTCAGCGGCGCGGTGTTTGGCCTCTACGGCCAGCGGCTGCTCGACCGCGCCCTCGCCAACGTGATCAACTTCCCGGTCGTCTACTCCTTCGGCGGGCTCGTCGCGCTCGCCAGCCTCGCATTGGTCACAGCGGCCGCGGTTGCGATCGTCGCGATCCCCGGCTACATCGCCGCCGGTGTGCCGCCGGCGGTGGCGCTGCAGGACTGAGCCTGCAACTCGGCTGATCCGGGGGCTTGCCGTCGCGTCGGCGGTAGGTCACATAGGTCTCCCGGATAGGCTTCAATCGGCCCCCGGATAAGGGACAAGGCTTCAACGGTCCCCGGATGAGGCCGGATAGGCTTCAATCGGCCCCCGGATAATGGACAAGGCTTCAACGGTCCCCGGATGAGGCCGGATAGGGCTTCAATCGGCCCCGGATAAGGGCTTCGGTCGGCCCCGAATAAGGCTTCACCAGCACGCAGTGTCGCCTTAGGGCTTATCCCTGTAGGGCGTTGGCTGTGCGTGCGGTGTGTGCGCGCTTGAGGGCGATCATGCCGCTCGCGAGTTGGAGGAGGGCGAGATGGTTTTCGTCCTTCTTGGACCAGCGGATGAGGATCGCCCGGTTGCGGTTGAGCCATGAGTGACAGGCCTCGACCACCCACCTCCGCGCTCGCCAGTCCGGGTTGTGATGCTTGAGGCTGATCTCCTCGCCGCGAGCGCGAATGTGTGGGGTGAACTCGCGGCCTTCAAGAAGTTCGCGGACGACGGGGAAATCGTAAGCCTTGTCCAAGCAAAGTCCTTGGGGGTCGGCCTCGGGTGGTTCGGGTCGCTCGATCGGGATCGAGTCGAGCGTCGCCTTCAGCAGCTTGTGATCGTTGCGGTTCGCGCCGTCGTGAGCGATCCCGATCGGGACGCCACGTGCCTCGACGAGGAGCGAGCGCTTCGCCCCCCCTTGGCCCGGTCAGTGGGATTAGGACCAGTCCTCGGCCCGCCGAGCGGCGCTTTGCTCATCGCACCGTCGGCCGCCAACCAAGACCAGTCGATACCGACCTGCGCGTCGTAGTCGAGCAGTCCTTGGCGCCAAATCTCATCAAAGACGCCTGCCTGCTCCCACTCCTGAAAGCGCCGATGCGCCGTTGAGGAATTACACACCCCCGTCGCGTTGAGCGCGTTCCACTGCATACCAGTGCGCAGCACGAGCAAGATCGCGTCCATCACCTCACGCTTGGGAAGACCGCGCCGGTGAGTTCCCAACGGATGCTCAGGCGCCTCCGGCAACAAAGGCTCGATTCGCTCCCACAACCAGTCCGGCATACGCCAGCCATCGTCGCGGACAACCAAACCCATCACGCACCCCCTTATGTCCGATCAACAGATCGAACCCGGAGTTCGCCGCTACACCACCAAAACCCTCCTACAGGGATAGGCCCTTAGGGGTGGTCCCTATTTCCACTTGCTCCGGAGAGGTCACCGAACAAACGCAAACGGCGCCCCTGGATCTCCCAGGAGGCGCCGCGCGATCAATGCCGAGGATGTGGCCTAACTACTTCTTACCGGCTCGACGTGCCTTGGGGCAGGGCACTGTCGCCGTGGTGCTCGTCGATGAGCCGTCTTCGAAGGTGAAGGAGGCCGCGAACGGGAAGCCGCCACGGGGGCAGTGTTCTGGAACGCCGATGCCGGTCGGATGGAACGCTACGCGTTTGCCGTGGACGTGCTTGTAGTAGGTAAGGCCCTGCGGGCCGATCGTCGCCTTTACGCTAATGATCGAGACGTTGGGGCCGTCGGGGACGCTGGGGATCGCCGGCACGGTCGTCGCCAGTTGAGAGCCGAAGATCCCGCCGGCCGGCTGCACTTCGCCGTGGAACACTAGCTGTGCCGACACTGGGGTCTTGCCATTGGCGTAGAACAGCACATTGATGTTGCCGCTCTTCGATGGGCCCATGATTGCCTCGATTTCCGGCAGCTCGTGACCGGCGCCGTCACCAAACGGCACTTCCACGTTCGCGCTGCCGGCCCCAAGACGCGAGTTGGCGGGGCAGCCCGCGGGGCCGGCTTCGAGTAGGCGCGCCGGCTGGCAGACCGACAGGCCGAGGTTGGTGTCCGTGTAGTTCATGCCTGCGGGCATGTGCAGGTCGATGCTGGTCAGCGGCGGGGGAGCCAACCCTTCGATTGTCGAGACCGTGAAGGAGAAGCCGATCGTCGTGCTCGCCCCCAGCCGATCGGGCGTGAAGGAAGCGTTGAGTGTCGCTTGCTCGGAGGCCACTGCGCCGGCGCTCGCCGGCAGGCAGCCGCACGCGAGCACGGCCGCCGTCGCCACCAGGGTTCTTCTGTTGAACATTGAGTCCCCCCTGCCGTACGTCAGGAGGAGAACTTGCCGTTGACGTGCACGGAAACGGAGTCGTTCGCGCGGTTGAGTGTCCCGCTGAAGCTGATTCCACCTCCGTGGGCGCCGGAGTAGCTGCCGCTCCCGCTGGTGACCGAGAGCGTGCCCGAGAAGCTCTCGGTGCCGCCGTTGGTGCGGTAGCTACCGGAAGCCTTGCCGTTGATCGAGCTGCCCCTGGGGTGGACGCTAAGTTCGGCGGTGAAATGGTTGGTACCGGTCACGTCCAGGTGTAGCGTGATCGAGCCGGAGACCGTACCGCTGGCGTTGCCGGACTCGTACAGGTTGAACCCCTTTTTGGAGGTTTTGTGCAGATTGCCGCTGTCGTTCAGCGTAACCGTACGCGCTGCGTGCGCCTCGGGTCTCGCCGCACCGGCGGTGCCGGCGGCCAGCGCGAGTGCCCCGGTTGCGGCCGCAACCGCGCTCCCAACGGCAAGACTACGGTGAGCAAAGCTTCTCATGGCCAGTCCTCTCCTCCACTGCGTTGTAGACCCCAGGCTGAGCCTAGCACCCTACTGGCCCACTGGGCTTTTCGTCAAGCTCTTGTCTATTACGTCCGTCATCCAGTCAACCGTTACTGATCCCTCAAACCCCGAGCGAGCAGTGGAGTTGCGGGCACACTGGATGCGATCCGCAGTCTAAAAACTACTGCTTACGAGGCCTGGTGTCGAATGCAACCATGGCCGCTCGGGGGGCGCTCAAGTAATCGGTGGGGTCGTCGATAGACGTTGTATATGCCGGATCCCTCCTTCGATCTGCGTCGTCTTGGTGAAGCGCTGAAACGGCGTACCGACGACGTTGTCGCGGGGCTGCAGCGCCGCTCGGCGGAATCCGGCTACGTGCTCGACACGCTCGTCGAAGAGAGCTTCGCGCGAGTCGGCTCGGTCTCGACGATCGCGGTTGCCAGATGGATGGCGGGCGATGGCGAGGAGGTGGCGCGCGAGGTTGGTCGTGAGTCGTGGCGCATCTTCGGCCAGCTTGCCGCGCAACGGGCGGCGCCGCTCAACGAGGTCACCAAGCGCTGTCTACGCTGGCGCGACGCCGCCGAGGAGGTGACGCTCGAGTGTGCCGCGACGCTGCAACTGGCGCCCGAGGTGGTGCAGATCGGGTTGAGTATGTTGCAGCGCAGCCTCGATGTGACGCTCGTGCGGATGTGCGAGTCCTTCGAGCAGGAGCGTCGCAAGGCTCACGAGGAGCTCTCTCGCCGCCAGGAGGAGCTGGTGTTCCTCGCCACCCACGACCCGCTCACGGGCCTGCCCAACCGCACTTTGATCCTCGACCGCGTCGAGCAGATGTTGGTGCGCTCGCGCCGCAGCCAGACGCCCGTCGCGGCGCTGTTCATCGACCTTGACAACTTTAAGAGCATCAACGACACGCTTGGCCACGGCGCGGGCGACCGGCTGCTGCAGGCGGTGACGGCGCGGTTGCGCGGGACAATTCGTGAGACCGACGCGCTTGGGCGCCTCGGCGGCGACGAGTTCGTGGTGATTGCCGAGGGAATGTCGCTGGCGGCTGGCCCCGAGCTGATCGCGGAGCGCCTGCTGGAGGCGCTGGCACCGCCGTTCCGGCTCGACGGCCTGCAAGATACGCCGCTGGTGGTTACCGCCAGCGTGGGGATCGCGATGGGTGCGAGAGAGACCGCCGAGGAACTGCTGCGCGACGCCGACGTCGCGATGTACCGCGCCAAGTGGGATGGCAAGAACCGCTTCGTAGTGTTTGAGTCGACGATGCAGGACGCCGTGCAGAGCCGGATGGAACTCGAGATGGATCTGCGCGAAGCGCTGCAGCACGAGCAGTTCGTGCTCGCCTACCAGCCGACGTTTGACTTGCAGGACATGAGCCCCACCGGCGTGGAGGCGTTGCTGCGCTGGAACAGCCCGCGGCGTGGGATGGTGCAGCCGGACGACTTCGTGCCGCTGCTCGAGGAGAGCGGCATGATCGTCGAGGTCGGCGGCTGGGTGCTGCGCGAGGCTTGCTTGCAGGGTGCGCGGTGGCGCGAGGCGGGGTATGCGATCGGGATGTCGGTGAACGTATCGGCGCGCCAGCTCGACACCGACGACTTCGTCGACGACGTCCGCGACGCGCTGCAAGAGAGCGGTATGGAGCCGGACGCGCTGACGCTCGAGATCACCGAGACGACGCTGATGCGCGACACAGGCGAGACGGTGCAGCGGCTGAAGGCCGTCAAGCGGCTGGGAGTGCGGATCGCGATCGACGACTTCGGCACCGGCTACTCCTCGCTCTCCCACCTGCAGCAGTTCCCCGTGGACGCGCTGAAGATCGACCGCTCATTTATCGCCCGCTTGACGCAGAGTCCCGAAGGGGAGACGCTGATCCGGATGTTGGTGCAGCTCGGCAAGGCGATGTCGATCGAAACCCTCGCCGAGGGGATCGAGCGCCAGCACGAGCTCACTCTGCTCAAGGACGAGCGCTGCGACAGCGGCCAGGGCTTCCTGTTTGCGCGCCCGCTCGACGCCGCCACCGCCGAGGCCTTCTTCCGCACCTGGCACGGCGACCTCGCCGAGGCGTTTGCGCAGGAGGCGCTGTAGTCCCGACGCCGGCCGGACGCGGGCATGGAGGCCCGCGCCAACCAGGCTGGCACCAGCACCTGGCCGCGTGGACGATCCCAAGCAACCACCATCAAGGACCGCCGACGCCGAGGGATCAGCTCACGGCCGGCGTAGCGTTGTGGTTGAAGGAGCCGACCTCGAGCTCTGAGAGGGATGTGCTCGGCGGGTGGTCCCCCAGCGTCTTGAGGCTGCGGTGGATGTCTGCGAGCAGCAGGTCGGCCATGTCGCGGCTGAAGCCGTGGCGCACGAGGATCCGCTGGATCGCCAGGTCTTCGAGGTGGGGCGGCAACGTGTAGGCCGGCACCAGCCAACCGTGGGCGCGCAGACGGTCGGCGAGGTCGAACAGGTTGAAGGTGTGCTCGCGGCCCGGGGCGAGCGTCCACGACACAGCCGCGATGCCCCGTTGCGGATCGCCGGCGTGGACGATCTCGAACGGGCCGAGCTTGGCGATCTCGTGCGAGAGGTAGGCGCAGGTCTCATAGGTGGCGCCGTGCACGCGCGCGTAGCCCTCGCGGCCGAGGCGGATGAAGTCGTAGTACTGGGTGACGACTTGGCCGCCAGGGCGGGAGAAGTTGAGGTTGAAGGTCGGCATCTCCCCGCCGAGGTAGTTGACGTTGAAGATCATCCGTTCGGGCATGTCCTGCTGTTCGCGCCATACCGCCCAGCCGCAGCCCAGCGGCGCGAGGCCGGTCTTGTGCCCGGAGGCGTTGATCGACTTCACCCGCGGGTTGCGGAAATCCCACTCCAGCTCGGGGGCGGTGAACGGGGCGAGCAGTGCGCCGCTGGCGCCGTCCACGTGCAGCGGGATGTCGAGGCCTCGCTCGTCTTGGAACTGGTCGAGCGCCGCCGCGATCGTGGGGACGTCCTCGAACAGCCCGGTGAACGTCTGCCCGAGCGTCGCCACCACCATGATCGTGTTCTCGTCACAGCGTTCGAGGCACTGCTCGGCACCCATCAGGTAGCGGCCCGGGTCCATCGGCACCTGGCGGATCTCCACGTCGAAGTAGCGCGCAAACTTCTCCCAGCACACCTGCACCGGGCCGCACACGAAGTTTGGCCGCTCGGCGGGCTTGCCTTCCGCTGTGCGCCGCTCGCGCCAACGGAACTTCGCCGCCAACCCCGCCAACATCGCCGCCTCGCTGGAGCCGGTGGTGGAGGTGCCGAGCGTGGTGCCGGAGTGGGGGGAGTGCCACAGGTCGGCGAGCATCCGCACGCAACGGCTCTCCAGCTCCGCGGTCTGGGGGTACTCGTCCTTGTCGACGATGTTCTTGTCGAAGCTCTCCGCCAGCAGCGCCAGCACCTCGGGCTCGGCCCAGGTGGTGCAGAACGTCGCGAGGTTCATGCGCGCCACGCCATCCAGCAGCAGCTCGTCGTGCACCAGCACGTATGCCAGTCGGGGGTCGCTCTCGCGTGCCGGAAAGCGGTGCTTGGGTGCCCCTTTGCGGGCCATCAACGACTCGTAGGGATCCTCCTCGTCGGGCTGGCTGCGGGTGCGCGGGTGCTCGCTCATGCGGGGCTCCTTGAGTTGGGGTCACCCGAAGGATGGCGGATCGCGGCGTTCATGTCGGTTGAACGCAAGTAGCGACCAACGGGCGGTTGTGGGCTGCTCGCGGTGTGCGCATCATCGCCTGGTCACACACGCCGTGCCCCGGGGGCAGCGCCAGGGGTCGGGATGGAGGGTGGCGCAGTCGGCCCGACCGACGAGCCGGATCCCTCTTGGCAAGTCAGCAAACGGGAACGTCAAACCATGGATGGAGGTACCTCCGGTGCTAACTAAGGACACGCATGCTCGCGAGAGTCAGATTGGCTTGCGCGCGCGCACAACGCTCGACGAGTCGCCCGAGGCTATGCGCCAGGTGCGACTGGCAATCGCACGGGCGAAGGAGGGCGACCGCGACGCTCTGAGGTTGCTGTACGTGCGCTACGCCGACAACGTCTATGGCTACGTGCGCAGCATCGTGCGTGACGAGAAGGAGGCCGAAGACCTCACTCAGCACGTCTTCCTGAAGCTGATCACCGTGATCTGCAAGTACGACGATCGCGGTATCCCCTTCTCTGGCTGGCTGCTGCGGTTGGCGCGCAACGTGGCGCTCGACCATCTGCGTCGGCGCCGCGCGATCCCCGCGGAAGAGGTGTTCGGCTCGGACTCCTACACCGAGGAGGTCGCCCACGACCGCGCCACAAATCTGCGCACCGCGCTCGATGCGCTCCCGGAGGAGCAGCGCAGCGTGGTGGTAATGCGCCACGTGATCGGTCTCACACCGCCGGAGATCGCGGCGCAGATGGGTCGCTCGGAGAGCTCGATTCACGGTTTGCACCACCGTGGCCGCCGGGCTTTGCAGCAGGAGCTGATCCGCCTGGAATCCGCCCCCGCCACCGTCGCCGCGGCGTGCTGAGGGTATGACGATGTCGACCTTCCTCTCCACCAATGGCAGCGCGGTCGCCGACCCTCCTCGCACGGGCGCCATCGATAAAAGTGTCACCGAGCGCCCGGCCGCGCGGACGCCCAACCACACGCCGGCTTCGACACCCGACCACTCGCCCGCGGCTGCGGCGCAGGTGCCGTTCGCGCGCATGGACTGTGCCGACCCGGCTCTGCTGGAGGAGCTGTTGGGGGCGGTGCACGAAGTCGCCGAGCAGGGCGCATTCATCCTCGGCCACCACGTCGAGGCCTTCGAGCGTGAGTTCGCCGACTACTGCGAGAGCGACTTCGCGATCGGCGTGTCCTCCGGCACCGAGGCGCTCGTGCTGGCGCTGCGGGCGCTGGAGATCGGACCGGGCGACGAGGTGATCGTGCCCACCAACTCGTTCATCGCCACCGCCGAGGCGGTCAGCGCCGTCGGTGCCACGCCGCGGCTGGTGGACGTGGATCCCGACTCGCATCTGCTCACCGCGGAGCTGATCGCGCCTCACATCACACCGCGCGTGCGCTGTGTGATTCCGGTGCACCTGTTCGGGGCGACCGTCGACCTCGACCCGATTCTCGCGTTGGCGGAGGAAGCCGGCATCGAGGTATTGGAGGACGCCTGCCAGGCGCACGGCGCGCGCTACCGCGGACGCCGCGTGGGCACGCTGGGGGCGCTCGGCTGCTTCAGCTTCTACCCCGCCAAGAACCTCGGTGCTTGGGGCGACGGCGGTGCGGTTGTAACTGGTAGACCGGAGCTCGCCGACCGTGTGCAGCTGCTGCGCTCACACGGGGAGCGCCCGCGTTACCACCATCGCATGGTTGGCGCCACCGCCCGTCTGGACGCTCTGCAGGCAGCGGTACTGCGACGCAAGCTTACGCGCCTGGACGGTTGGAACGAGGAACGCCGGCGGCTCGGCGCCGAGCTGCGTGAGCGGCTCGCCGGTGGCCGTGCGCGAATCGCGGGCGCGGGAGGAGGGCAACCAGAAGCGGACGGGGCGAGTCCGATCGCGAGGGACGGTAAGCATGGGCTGTCCGACGCGCGCGGCGCCGCGGGGGGCGACGCCGGCGCGCGCGTGGTCGACCCCGTCCGCCTGCCCTTCGCCGAGGCAGACAATGTGCACCACCTGTTCGTGGTGCGCTGCGCTGAGCGTGACGCGCTGCGCGAGCACCTCGCCGAGCGGGGCATCGCCTCGGGTATCCACTACCCGGTGCCGATCCACCGCACGGCCGCCTACGCAGACCTTGGTCTGGGGCAGGGCAGCCTCCCCGTGAGTGAGGAGTTGGCAGGGCGCATTTGCTCCCTGCCGATATTCCCGGGGATGAGCGACGCCGAGCTCGAGCAGGTCGCCGACGCGGTCGCGGACTTCGCTTCGGCGACATCCACAAAAGACACGTTTTCTTTGACAAAAGACGAAGCTGTTACGACGCGTTGATTTAGTACAAGCGTCCAGCTTCGAAAAAAATCGGAAGGGTTGAAACATATGCTCGGAGGTTGGGTTACGTCCGTAGAGGACACCACTGCGCCTGTCGATGTGGGCGGGCGCGTCAAGCGCATCGTGCCGCGACCGGCGCCGATTGGCACCGCGGTGGTCGGTTACGGCTACTGGGGTCCCAACCTGGCGCGCAACCTCGAGGAGCGTCCGGAGTTTAACTTCGAGTACCTCTGCGATCGCGACCCCGTGCAGCGAGATGCGTTCAGTCGCCGCTTTTCACACGTTCGCACCACGCCCGATTTCAGCGAGGTGCTGGCGGATCCCGCGGTCGAGGCTGTTTTGATCGCGACTCCGCCACAGAGTCACTACCCGCTCGCCAAGGCAGCGCTTCAGGCGGGCAAGCACGTGCTCGTGGAGAAGCCGCTCGCGACCAACCTCGCTGACGCCTGCGAGATTGCGGCGCTGGCTGAGGCCGAGGGGCTGGTATTGATGCCCGGCCACACGTTCATTTACAGCCCGGCGGTCAACGCCGTGCGTGACATGATCCGCAAGGGCGACGTGGGCGACATTCACTTTGTCACCTCCTCGCGCATGAACCTCGGTAAGTACCAGGCCGACGGAGTAGTGTGCGACCTCGCTCCGCATGACCTCTCGATCCTGCTCTACTGGCTGGAGAGCCCGATTTTAGAGGTGTCCGCGTCGGGCCGCAGCGTGTTCAAGCACGGTGTGCCCGAGACCGCGTTTCTCACACTTGGGTTTGCCGGGGGCACCACCGCCAACGTGCAGATCTCATGGTTGGCGCCGCGCAAGGTGCGTCAGATGATTGTGGTAGGCAGCAAGCTGATGGTGCAGTACGACGACGCCGCCTCCGATGAGCCGGTGCGCGTGTACGACCGCGGTTTGGACATCGCCCCGCCCGCCAACTTCGGCGAGCATCAGCTGATCTACCGCACCGGCGATGTCGTAATCCCGAGAGTGGCACCCGCCGAGCCGCTCAGCCTCGAGTTGCAGGACCTCGCGCGGGCGATCCGCACCGGCTCCGAACCGCGCTCCAACGTGACGCTCGGCCTCGAGATCGTCGCCGCGATGGAGGGCGCCGAGGCCTCGATGCGCGAACACGGCGCCCCGCGGCTGGTCGCGCCGATGCTCGAGCGCGCGCAGGCCGCCTGAAGCACCGCCTCCTCGGGCACAGGCTGCCTGAAGCACCGCCTCGGGCGCAGGCTGCCTGAAGCACCGCCCTGGGCAGCGGCCAAGCATCGCCTTCATTCGGGTGGGCCGATTCGGCGAGAACGCTCGCAAATAGCGGGCGGAACCGAAAGGTTCTATTGACGCGACTGTTTGTGTCGCCGTAGTGTACGGCCCGTGGGGCCATTTCGCTCAGACCTATGTATGCGCCGGTCGGCGGCCAGCGGCCGAACGGCGGGGGTCGTGGGGTTGCGCGCGCTCGCCGCCATCGCGCTCGCCTTAGGAGCGATCACGTTGCTGGGAGCGCCGTCGGCGGCCTCGGCGGAGACGTACCAAGAGGCGGTCGAAGGCACGTCGGGGGTGGTGCATTTTTGGCCGATGGGGGAGGCGTCGGGCGCGTCGTTGGCTGACGTGGTGGGTGGTGCTGACGCGGAAACCTCGGGCGGGGTGACGCTGGGAGAACCCGGTGGGTTGGCGGAAGGGTCGGCGACCTCGGCGCTGTTCAATGGGTCCTCGGGCGCGGCGCAGGCGAGCGTGAACCTGTCAGGTACGCACGAGTTGACGGTCGAGTTCTGGATGAAGTGGAGCACCTATGGGGCCGACGACCACCTGGCGTTGGAGTTCACGCCGAACTTCAACGACTACCCGGGCGGCCTGCTGATTGACCCGGATGCGACGCCGGGCTCCGATTTCGCGGTGTCCGTGGGGAAGGAATATTCGGCCAACACGGTGTTCTTTGCGCGTCCGAGCGCGGGGGAATGGCACTACTACGCGTTTGTGATCAACACCGAAGCGCCGGCGGAAACGGAGATCACGCCGTATGTCGATGGGCATACCGTCTCCTATACGAAGTCGGCGTCGGGGACGGGCGCGGGCAACTTCGCCGATTCGACGCTGTTTTGGATGTCGCGCGATGCGAGCACCCTGTTTGGCGCGGGGAACATGCAGGATCTGGCGCTGTACGACACGACGCTCAGTGCCGGCACGATCCTCGAACACTACGATCTCGGGGTGGGTGGGCCGAAAGCGGCGTTCGGCTCGACGCCGGTGAAAGCAACGGCGGGTGTGCCGGTTCGTTTCGACGGGTCGGGCTCGTCCTCGCCGGCGGGGTCGATTGTGGATTACGCCTGGGATTTCGACGGTGGCAAAGGGTATGGCACCGATTCCGGGGAATCGCCGACGGTGTCGCACACGTTCTCCTCGGCCGGCACCTACACGGTCGATCTGCGGGTGAAAGACGGCACGGGCGCGACCGCGACGGTCAGTCACACGGTGACGGTCGGCGCGGCGCTCCCGGCGTACGAACAAGCGGTCGAGAAGACAGCCGGGCTCGCGCACTTTTGGCCGATGGGCGAGGCGTCGGGTTCGGTGTTCGCGGATGTCTTCGGTGGCGCGGGCGCCACAGCGCAGGGTGGGGTGACGCTCGGCGAACCGGGTGGCCTGGTCGACAACTCAGCGACGGCGGCGCTGTTCGACGGGTCCTCGGGCGCAGCCCAGGCCAACGTGAACCTCTCGGGCACTCACAAGCTGACGGTCGAGTTCTGGATGCAGTGGAGCACCTACGGCTCCGACGACCATCTGGCGCTGGAGTTCACCCCGAACTTCAACGAACACGACGGCGGTTTTCTGATCGACCCGGACGCGACGCCCGGCTCCGATTTCGCGGCCTCGCTGGGGCGGGGCGGCTCGGTGAACACCGTCTTCTTCGAACGCCCAAGCGCGGGGGCGTGGCACTACTACACGTTCGTGCTCAACACCGAAGCGCCCGGCGAAACGGAGATCACGCCGTATGTCGACGGTCATGCTGTGTCCTACACGAAGTCAGAGTCCGGCACCGGCGCGGGGAGCTTCGCGGACTCCACGCTGTTTTGGATGTCGCGCGACGCTGACGCCCTGTTCGGTGCTGGGAACATGCAGGATCTGGCGCTGTATGAAACGACGCTCAGCGCGGGCACGATCCTCGAACACTACGAGCGGGGCGAGAACACGTACGTGGTGGCGAACACGGCCGTGCCCAGCATCGAAGGGAGCCCGCGGGACGGCGAGACGCTGAGCGCCGACCCGGGCAGCTGGTCGGGGGCAAGCCCAATCAGCTACGCCTACCAGTGGCAGAGCTGCAACGTCAAAGGGGAGGAATGCGAGGAAATCCCGGGCGCCACCGCGAGCAGCTACACGGTCTCCTCAGGGGACCTGGAAACGAGCCTGCGGGTGCTCGTCACTGCCACCAACCCCGGCGGCACGGCGCAGGCGACCTCGGCGGTCAGTGCGGAAGTCAAACAGGGTGCGCCGAGCGAGCTGCGGGCACCGTCGGTGTCCGGCACCCCGGATGCCGGCGAAACGCTGTACGCCGAACCGGGCGAATGGGGTGGAACGGAAACGGAAATCGCCTACCAGTGGGAGAAGTGCAACGCCACGGGCGGGGAATGCGCGGACATCGCGGGTGCGACCGAATCGCAGTACCAACTCCTCGAAGGCGATGCCGGTGCGACGCTGCGGGTCAGAGTAGGCGCGAGCAACGCGCTCGGGTCGCTGACGGCGGTCTCGCCCGCGACCGAAGCGATTGGCGCCGCCGCGATACTCCAGAACACGTGGGCGCCGAGTATCTCGGGGACGCCGCAGCGCGGCCGGACGCTGACCGCGAACGCCGGCAGCTGGCTGGGCGCCGCAGCGATTGGCTACACCTACCAGTGGGAGCGCTGCGACAGGTACGGCTACGGCTGCGAAAACATCGTGGGCGCCACCGAATCAACCTACGTGCCGGGCGCGGAAGATGTGGGCAGCGCACTGCGGGTGTTGGTGAGCGCCAGCGAAACGGGTGGGACGGCCGCCGCGGTTTCGCCGGTGACGCTGCCGATCGCGGCCGAAGGCGGCCCGGTCATCGAAGAATCCCCCGCGATCTCAGGGGTCGGCCTCGTCGGCGACACGCTCACCGCGACCGGCGGCGCATGGGCCGGGGAAGCGCCGTTCAGCTACAGCTACCAGTGGGAGCGCTGCGAGGAAGGCGGCGAAGGGTGCAGTGCGATCTCGGGCGCCACGTCGGGCTCATACACCCTGACCGAAAGCGACGCGGGGTCCGCGGTGCGCGTGTTCATGACGGCCGCCGACGAAGGCGGCTCCACGGCGGCGGCGAGCCCCGGGGTCGATGTCAGCGCCGCGACGCTCGTAAAAGTCTCCGCCCCGTCAATCTCCGGCGAAACGCAACTGGGACGGACGCTGGCCGCAGGCCCGGGGATCTGGACCGGGGCGGAAGCGATCGCCTACGCCTACCAGTGGCAGCGCTGCAACGAAAAAGGCGAATCCTGCGCGGACATCACGGGCGCCACCGAAGCGACCTACACGACCGTGGCAGCCGACCTCGGCGACACCCTGAAGGTGACGGTGTCGGTGAGTGGCACCGCGGGCAGCGGCAGCGCGTCGTCCGGGCCGACACCGCTGGTCACCTCGGAACCGATGGCGCCCGAAAGCACCAGCCCGCCATCGATCGAAGGCAACCCCACGACCGGCACGACGCTGAGTGCCGAGCCCGGCCTGTGGCTGGGCAGCGAACCGATCGCTTACACCTACCAGTGGCAGCGCTGTAACGCCGAAGGCGGCGAATGCGCCAACATCCACGAAGCGACCGGCGAAACCTACATGCTCGGGGAAGCCGACCTCAAATCCACGATTCAGGTGATCGTCACCGCCAAAAACTCGCTGGGAAGCACGAGCGCGATCTCTGAACCGAGCGAAGAGGTGGAAGCGCCCGGGCCGCCGGCCAGCAGCGAAGGCCCCACGATCATCGGCACCGCCAAGGAAGGCGAACGAGTCTTCGCGGACAACGGCGTCTGGTCGGGTTCGCGGCCGCTGAGCTACACATATCGTTGGGAGCGCTGCAACACCGCCGGGGAAAGCTGCGCGAGCATCGAAGGCGCCACTAAACCCAGCTACACCGTGGCCGGCGCGGACGTTGGTTCGAGTCTGCGTGTGAAGGTCACCGTCAGCAACTCCGAAGGGGCGACCAGTGCGCTCTCGCCCCCGGCGGTCGCCGTCTCGGCCAGCGAAGCGAGCGTCAAAGAAGCGATCGAAATCGCCGAAGCTACCGACCCCTCGGTGCTGGCCGCGTCGACCAGCGCGAGCCTTGAAGAACAGGCGGTCAAACCGGCGATCAGCGACACGGGGATCGAACTGACCGCCGGCGCCACGCTCAACGGCTCCACGATCTCCAAGGAAACCCCCGGAGAATTCGCGGTCAACAGCCCCGACGGCGAATTCAGCATCACGCCGGTGGGCACCGCCGCCAACGCAACGACCACGCCGACGATCGTCAACGGCGCCGCGGCGGTGTTCGCCGGCACCTCGGCCCACACCGACACGATCGTGCGCCCCAGCGCGCTCGGCGCCACCACGCTGCTGCAACTGCGCTCCACCGAAGCGCCCAGCTCGTACACCTGGGAAGTCGGCCTCGGTGCCGGCCAGCAGCTCGAAGAACTGCCCAACGGCAGCATCGCAGTGGTCGAACCGGAGTCCGGCTCCGTGCTCAGCGGCTCGCTGCCGGAAGAACCCCTCGGCAAACCAGAAACCACATCCGCCGAACCCGGCGGCGAAGGAGGCGTGGACGGCAAAGCGGCCGAAGAAGAATTGGAAAGCTCAGGCGAAGAATCGGGCAGCTCCGAACCGCCGGCCGCGCCCCTGGCCACCACATCCGAAGTTACCCCCAAATCGGGCGAACTCCACCCCCAGGAGACCGAGTCCCAGTACGAAAGCGATACGGGCTACCTCGCCGACGCCAAAGAAGACACCGCCAACAAGGTCCTAATGGTGATCGCCCCGCCCAAAGTGATGGACGCCGAGGGCGAAAGCGTGCCCGCGACCCTCAGCGCGGCGGGGAACACGTTCACGATGACGCTCTCACTCACGGGCAAGACGCCCCCATTGACAGCTGCCACCCCGATCATCGGTCCCATCAGCACCGGAGGGACACCGGCCTTTGAAGTCCGCTATGGGCTATCCGATCCAAAAGCGACCAGCTTCGACGAAGCCGAAGAAGAACCCGGGAAGCTGGAAAAACACTTCGACACGCATCTGGAGAGCGGGCCGCTGCATGTCAAGATCGCGCGAGATGTTGTCCCATATAAACCAAACGCTAAAGAATTGGAAGAACTTATCGCGTGGCTTAAGGCAGTCAATCAACAGCACCTCGAGCCATATGTCACGTTCGGGGTGCTCGAAAATACTTTTTGTAAGAAGGAAGGAAAAAAAGTGTGGTGCCCGAAAGGAGACGACCCGTCGACCGCGAAGTATGGGGAAGGCATCAAGGAAGTCATCGAAAAAATCAAGAAAAGCCGAAAAGAAGAAGCCAAAGAACACGAAATTCACAAAGAATCCATCCCAGATTCGATACCAGAAGTAAAAATTTGGGGGGCGTGGAATGAGCCTGATCTCGATACTGGGAAAAGCTACGATCCGCTGTACAAACACGCAGAAAGGGCGGCCCTCTTCTGGAAAGAGGGCCGGGCAGTCCTCAAGGAACTGGGCTGTAACTGCACGATGGTTGCGGGTGAATTCGCAGAGGATAAAGATCACTCTTACATATCAAAGTACAAGCATGTCATTCTCCACGACCACCACCTTTGGCCTCGCAAGCCAAATGTGTGGGGATTGCACGACTACCATGATCTCGTCGAAGTGAGCAAGGCACATCCAGATCGCATCGAAGATGCGAGCTCTTTCGCGAAGGAAATGCGTAGAGGCATGGGCCACCCCCGTATCTGGCTAAGTGAGCAAGGGGTCGATCTGAATAACGGTGGCGGTGAAACTGAACTTGCCACCTCCTCCAACGCAACTGAACGTCAGCGTCTTGCGGCGCACGATTTCCTCCACCTGCACACAGCCTCGGAGCTGTACATAGAACTCGTCGACTATTACCTTTACAAGGCCCCGTCGAAAGAAGAAATGGAAGAGCACCACGAAAAGCACAGCGAAGTGTTCGACAGCGCTTTACTCAACGGCAACGGCCAGGCCGTTGAAGCTCAGAACCCGCGCGAGGCATATTGCGTCCTAGCGCTTGGCGAGCAAGGCTGTCCGACCGCAACGACCAAGAGTCCGGTGCCGGGCACGACGACGCCAACCGCAAGCACCGTCCTGGTGGATGTTGACCCAGAGGGCTTACCCACGGACTACTTCCTCGAGTACGGACTAACGACAAGCTATGGGCACACGACGACATCAACTGCACTCGCCAACGACACCGGCGCCCAGAGTGAGACGGTCGCGTTGACCAGCCTGGAACCATGTACCACCTACCACTATCAGGTCGAGGCGGAGGACTTGGGCGACGAAGGCGCACCGAGCCTCGGTGGCGACCAGACTCTCACGACCGGCTGCGGACCGACGGTGACCACCGGCAGCGCTCTCTTCCTTGGCGACTGGATGTACGAATTGTCGGGTACGATCAACCCCAATGGCGAAGCTTCGACTTATGAGTTCGAATATGGGCCGACCAAGACCTATGGCTATACGACTTCACCGGGGGAGGCCGGAAGCGGTACGAGCCCGGTCGACGTAGACGCCGAAGTCGAAGTCGAACCGATCGCGTTCGGAGGAGAAAAAGCGGAACGCGAACGCGAAGAAGAGGGCGCGGAAAAAGAAGAAGAAAAAGAAGAAGCCGAAGGCGATTTCGAGTTGGGAGGATTCCACCCTGATTTGCTCATCTGCGGCAAATCATGGCACTTCCGGCTCGTCGGAAAAAGCGGTGGACTGGCGACCTACGGCAAAGATAATAAAATTCAGAGATGCATCTGACGGTGCCGTTGTCGAAGGCTGGCTCGTATAAATGTCGTTTCGCTCCGCAACTATGGATCACCACGATAGTCTTAGGATCATGCGGCGAATCCGGATGTCCTTGATCTTTGCGTTGGTGCCTTTTGCGGTGCTTTCGAGGGGTGTCGTAGGCGCGATGCGCGCTGTGGGTGCGAGGTGGGGGGCGTTTGCATGTGGGTTGGGGGTTATCGCGAGTGCGTTAGTGGCTGTTCCGGCGCGCGGGGAATATGATCGGTTTTCATGCGGGGGGCATGGGATCTCGTCTCTGTTGGCGGCTGGGAACGGGCGTGGGGAAGCTTTGGTTGTGTGGGAGGATGGGGAGCAGTCTGAAGTAAAGTTTTGTGAAAATTCGGTGGCTGATGCGGCGGTTGGCTCAGTCAGTTCGGGGTTTGCGAGTTTGGGGATGGTTTCGGCGCCGGGGAAGTTGTCGTATGCGACTGGGGTGTCGTTGGATGAAGCCGGCGATGGTTGGGTGGTTGGTCTGCATGAAAAGTTTGGTGGCTACCAGCAGTATGGGGCTACGTACGAGACCTCGGGTGCGTGGGCGGCATTTCGGCCGGCTGGGGGCGGCTTTCAGGCGCCGGTTGAGCTGTCGACGAAGGGCGGTCCGCCGCAGATGGCGTGGGTGGCGAGCAACAGCGTGGGTAGAACACTGCTTGCGTGGGACACCAACGGCGGCACCTATCTGGCCTTTGGTACGGCGGCTGGTACCATCTCCAGGCCCACGTTCATCGGCGGTGGGTTTCAGGTCAGTGGCATCGGTGTCGATGAAAGCGGGCGGGCGTTGGTAGTCGGCTATTATGGGTCTAAGAAGTATGAAGTAGTTAGGATCGCGGCGGTAACTGCTACCGTGTCTGGGGTATTTGCGCGGCCACGTGTTTTGGTGGCTCAGCCGCGTAACGCGCGTAAAGGACTAGTTGGTTATATGGTTCCGCCGGTGGTCGCGATTGGGCCCGATGGCAATGCGGTCGTCGCCTGGAAAAGTTTCTGGGTCTATAGACGCACTGAAAACGAATTTGCGGCTCCCAACTTGTTGATGTACCGGAGGGCGGATGGTCGCTTCGACCGGCCGGTCCGCTTGCCAAAGGGGTTTCTGTCTGGTAATGCTGCGGCTGCCGTTGATAATGCTGGACGGGCGGTCATTGTGTCACCTGCGGAAGACCTCCGAGGTCTCAAGGAGGTCGCGGTTTCCCCTGCCGGTAGGGTCGGTCCCCAGCGTCGCGTTTCGCAGTTTGGTGACTACCCGAGTTTGGCCGGCAACGCACTAGGTCAGGTGGTCATCGCCTGGGATTTTGCCAGTAGGTCCGTCAAGATCGTTTTGGGGAATTCCAAGGGAGTCAATGGTGGTTTGCAAACGACTGCACGCGCGCCCGCCGAAGCGACGGATTGGGAATCCGCCGCGACTATCGATCTTCAAGGGATCGCGACCGTGTTCTGGGTTGAAGAACCAATGAAAAATGTAAGGATCCTTTATGCGCAGGCGCTTGAGCCTGGCGCCCAGCCGATCAAGATTGCCAGCACCGAACCGCCGGCTCATAGCGGCTAAAAAAAGATGGTTGGTCACTCCACGGCAGTCTGAGAACCATGCGACGAACTCGGCGGCGAAGAATCGGAAAGCTCCGAACCGCCGGCCCGCGCCCCTGGCCACCACGTCCAAGGTCACACCCAAATCGGGCGAACTCCACCCCCAGGAGACCGAGTCCCAATACGAAAGGGACAACGACTTCCTCACCGAAGCCAAAGCAGACACCGCTAGCAAGGTGCTAGTGTCGCGTTTGGTTGATTCGTTGGCAGTAGCGGCTGATCGTGTTGAGGATCTGGTCGGCGGTCTTGGTCCAGACGTAGGGGCGCGGGTTTTCGTTCCAGGTCTCGATCCATCGGCGGATGTCGGTGTTTAGCGCGTGGACGGATCGGTGTGCGCCGCGGCGCAGGAGCTTGGTTGTGAGCTCGCCGAACCACCGCTCGACGAGGTTGATCCAGGAGCTGCTGGTCGGGGTGAAGTGCAGGTGAAACCGTGGGTGCTGAGTGAGCCAGCGTCGGACCTTCGGGGTCTTGTGGCTGGAGGCGTTGTCGAGCACGAGGTGCACATCGAGATGGGCAGGCACGTTCTGGTCGATCGCCTTGAGGAACTTCAGGAACTCGACGGCGCGGTGGCGTTGGTGAAGCGAGCCGATTACCTCTCCGCTCTTGAGGTTCAGCGCCGCGTAGAGGCTGGAAGTGCCGTGCCGCTCGTAGTCGTGCGTCGCGCGCTCTGGCGTGCCTGGGAGCATCGGCAACGTCGGCGCGGTGCGATCGAGAGCCTGGATTTGGCTCTTCTCGTCCACGCAGAGCACGACATGCTCCGCAACTTTGGAGGGCCAGGGTAGTCTTAAGGTCATGCGACGAATCGTGATATCTACTGCCTTTGCGCTGGCCTTGCTCTTGGGCGCTGGCTCGACTAGCGTCGCGCACGCTCGGCGTACGGTGCCTGCGCAATGCCAGGCAGGGCATTCGCGTCTGATTTTCGCTGACCGGCAGGCAGAGGTCTACTTCGCGCGGGATAGCTACGGAGACTTGAGTATTCGCGGATGTGCGTACGGCCATCGACGCTCTTTTCTCCTTACAGGATGCGGTGGAGAAGAAACGAAGTCAGCTTGTGCTCGGACGGTGACGCTATCAGGCGCGGTCGTTGCCTACGAACTAGCGTCGCTCGGAGAATCGGGGCCCAATGCGTGGATGGTCGTCGTGCTAGACCTGCGCACCGGCCGCGCAATTCACCGGGTGCCGACAGGTGTCCCCTTGCGGCCCGAACCGGGCTACATCGGGGTTGGCAACGTCGTGTCGATTGTTCTCAAGAGTGACGGCGCAGTGGCATGGATCGCTGACGATTACGAGCGGACCACTGGATCTATTCTCACGGAAGTCCCCTATTTTGACGTGGAGGCCGTCGATAAGTCGGGGAGTCGTCTATTGGCTTCCGGGGCCGACATCGACCCCTCCTCGTTGGCGCTCTCCGTTGGCGCTACAAATATCGGTTACCATAGCCTTGCAGCCGAAGGCAACACGGTTTCATGGACGCGGGACGGCAAGCCGGCGTCTGCATCGCTGGGCTGAGAGCAGCACTTGTCCTTCTTCCGATCAGGGGTTGCCGGCAACTCTGGAATGCGTCAGTAGTCGTAAGGACTATGCGACAACTCGCGATCTCTGTACTCTCTGTGCTGATTCTGTCACTGGTGGCAATCGGGTCGAGCGCTGCGAGCACTCGGAGTGCTCGACCCACGACATGCCAGCCGGCGAAGTCGCAGATTTTGCTGGCCGACCAGCAGGCGGAGCTGTATATCGTGAAGGAACGTCGTCCTCATGCCTATGAAGCTGAATCCGTAGTTCGCGGCTGTGCGCACGGACAGAGGCGCTCCTATTTGCTAGGCGAAGCCGAAGAACATCTTGGAAGCTCGGGCGGAGCTGGGAGTTCAGGTGTCGAGCTGGAGACGCTCGCCGGCCCGGTCGTCGCTTATGAAAAGGCCTACGGCAGCGAACAAAATAGCCTATATGAAATGGTTGTCCGCAATCTTGTCTCGGGCCGAGTACTGCACAAAGTGATCACCAGCAGACCCGTTAAGCCCGGAGCAATCCCAATCGCCGCGGGTCCGCTTACTGCTCTAGTGGTCAAGAGAGATGGCGCAGTAGCGTGGATTGTTGAAACCGGCTATCCGGTCGAATATCGGGTATACGCAATTGATAAATCAGGCACGCGATCACTCGCCTCCGGGGCCGATATCAACCCCGCCTCGCTGGCGCTTGCGGGCACGCTATATTGGACGCAAGCTGGTAAACCAGCTACCACGTCGCTGGACTGAGCCTCGCGACCGTTTGCGGGTGAAAGGAGACGCGGGCGCGACCGGAGGCGGGCAGCCTCGCGATCACTTGCGGATGACCCGTTCCTCTCCATCCACCTGCCACCTCAGCAGCGGTCCGGAGAAATGCAGCCCGTCGATCCGCTGCCCGACGGCCAGCTTCTCGATATGCCGACGGCCGCTCAGGTAGAGCACCGCCTGTGCGGGCATGCCCGCGGCGACTTCGGTGTCGCCCACCCACGCCACATCGCCGTTGGTCCCGAGCGCGAATTCGTATACCCCGCGCCCGAGAGGAGGGCCAAGCCGTTCGAGTTCCGGCAGTTGCAGGGCACCGCCCACGCCGCCGACGTAGCCCGAGGAATCATTGTCGGTAGCGATTTCGGTGACCGACCCGTTCATCACATCCTCGACCGTGAGAGTTTCGCTGGCGCCGTACTTGCTGCCGTAGTTGGTCACATACGCCAGGTAATGGCCGGCAAACACCATTCGTGCAATCCTGCTGCCTCCCTCGATTTCCGACCCATCCCATGTGATTTTGCGCATCTTGCCAAGCGGAGGATCACATGCGTAGTAGGTTTCCCGAACGCCTTCGTTCTCCGGAGCCGCGGTGGCTACTCGCCAGACCACTAGCCGGCTCGAGCGAAACAGAGCGCTGAACGGCCGGGGAACGCCACAGCCTCGCGGCACACTCGCCACTGCCAGCGTGATACTCACACCAACATAGCCCTTTGTACGCCGCCCGGCCGCTGGGTGCTGGGCGACCACGAACAGCCGCCCACGACGGCCTTCCCGCCTGATCGTCACATGCGTCAAACGGATCCGATGTTCGCAGTGTGAGAGCGATTGCTCTTCGTTGCCGAGACTGAAGGGATCGGTGCCTTTCAGCCACACAAGCGAGTGTTCCACACCGATTAACGAGGGAACGCGGCACGACGGAGCAGGGGGGAGCCATCTGCTGTTCCATGTTGCGCTCAAATGGAGTTTCGCCGCCATATTCTCGCTGGTACCCCGGCCCCTCGCCGACCCACGCCCGGCCGCGGCCGTCGAACGCGATCCCGTATGCGTCAACCAGCCGGTTGGTGATCGTCTCGACTTGCCCGCCCGGCTCGATCTTGCCGACTTCCCCCGAGTCGCGCGTGAACCACACATCTCCTCCCGGCGCGATCGCCAGCCCATCAGATCACCGTCGCGGGCCCCCTGAGCTCCGATACCTCGATAGGAGGAGCGAGGCGCGACGAAGCTAATTCGCCCCGACATGCTCATCCGCCCGATCGTGTGCGGTCCCGCTACAAACCAGATATCGCCCCCAGCGAACAGCATCGGCCGAGGAGGCGCAAAAGGACGTGTTTCCGTCACGACTTGAGCGGCAACTGAACCCGCGTCACTCCTCCACCAACCGCGAGATGCCACACGCTCGCCTCCGCTTCGGGTTCGTCGCTGACCACAAGTGGCGCCGCACCCCCGTACCAGATTCCTCCTTGCCCGTCTGACGCAAGGACCAGCGGCTCGCCCCCTGGGAGAAAGGAGGACGCAACCGCTGGTCCGACCCCGCCCGCGCCGAACGCCAGCCTGGAGACGCAGGACACGGCAAGCACACTCCCGATGGCGCACGTCACCAGCAACCTGATCCAACCCAGTTTCGAAGCATCAATGCCCTCCCTATCGCTCGTGCAGACGCACAGGCTTCGAGGAACCGCCTGTTATCGCAACTGGTGAAGGGAGCCATAGGATGCCGCTCAACAGGACGGTAAGGGCCAGAAGAATGGTTCGTGGTCGCACCGCAGTCCACAACACACGCCGGGGCGGCATAGTTGCGGCGCATTGTCGGCAGGTCTGTACTGGCACGCCCTCAGGCCGCCGCCCGCGCCCCGGCAACCACCAGCCGCCGCTTGGCCCACCCCAGCCGGCGGTTCTCCGGCAGCAGCTGGGCAAGGATCGCGCAGAGGCTGCGCCAGGTGGTCGGGAAGCCGATGCGCAGCGTCAGCAGGTAGGGCGGGACCGCGACCAGGCCGACCGCGGCGAGCCACAGGATGGCGGGGAGGTGCGCCGCCGACAGCGCGATGCTCGCGGGCACAGCCACGGCCGCGAGGCCGAGGCAGGCGACCGTGGCCGGGGCGATGTCGCCCCATAGGCAGCGCAGCGGGCGTTCGGGCGAGTCGCGCAACATCAGCACGTAGGCGATCCCGAGGAACAAGGTGTGGACTACGGCGGCGTCGATCGCCACGGCGACGATTCCGAACTGAACCACGAGGAAGACCGAGCATCCATAGACGATCCAGTGCGACAGGCCGTAGCCGAGCAGCGCCCGTGTGCGGCCCGTGGCCATCAGCACCGTGCCGGCGGCGTCGATCACCAGCGTCGAGGCGCCGCCCACCGCGAGGATTTGGGTTGGCACCACCGCCCCGGCCCACTTCGGTCCAAACAGGAATGGGACGAGCACGGGCGCGCCGATCGCCAGCAGCGCCAGCAGCGGGAACAGGCTGATCGTCAGCAGGCGCACCATCTGGCGGCGCATGTCCGACATCTCGGTTTCTCCGCGGGTGCGCGCCAGCAGCGGGAATCCGACCTGGCCCATCACCATGCTGACCTTCTTCTGGTAGTCCACGGCGAGCGTATAGGCGCGGAAGTACAGCCCGGCGGGCACCGCGCCGAGGCGGGCGCCGACGATCGCGTAGTCGCTGTTGCGGAAGCCCACCCAGCTGGCGGCTGCCATCGACGCCGAGAAGCCGTAGTCGAGCAGTTCCCGGGCCGGCTGGATGTGCAGGCGCGGCATCGGAGGCGGCGCGCTGACCCACATGATCAGCGTCATCGCCAGCGTGCCGGCGAGCATCCCGAGGATCAGCGCCTCGCCGCTCAGGCCGGCGAAGGCGAGTCCGACGCAGGCGATCACACGCACGAGCGTGCTCACGACTTCGACCTCGCTGAGCCGCCGGAACGCCATCCGCCGGCGTAGCAGCGCCATCGAGACGGTGCCGGCGGAGGCGATGACACACAGCGGCGAGATCAGCCGTACGAACAGGGCGGTGCGCGCGCCGAAGATCGGGTCGATCACCAGGGTGGCTGCGATCAGCATCAGCCCGGCCAGCACAACGCCGGTGAGCAGCCCCAGCGCCATTCCGCTCTGCAAATGCTCGCGAGCGACGATCTTGCGCTGCACGAGCGCGCTGCCCACGCCTTCGGCGGTGATCACGTACGCCAGTTCCTGGGCGATCAGCGCCACCGCGTAGCGGCCGAATTCGGCGGGCGGGATGATGCGCGCGAGGAACACCATCGAGGCCAGCAGCAGCACCTCGGTGGCCGGTCGCGCGATCGAGGAGCTGCGAACGCCCCGCACCGCCGCGGCGCGCAGCTCCTCGGCTGACTGAGGGTCGTCTGTCATGGCCCCTTATCAACGAGCGGTCGCCGGGGGTTCTCGCATCCTCCCCTTGCCGCGCGGGCGATCCCGCTCAGCGCGCGGGCGATCCCCCTCGGAAATCCCACCGGCACCGGGGCGTTCGTTTGGGGATGCGAGGCTCGGACTACCTGAGTGCCCCCCTCCGCCGTGGGCGGATCTGGAAGTACCGGGCGCTCTCCAACTGCCGGCGGGTGAGCGGCTCCCCCACGGTGCTGCAGCCGGTGCTGCTGCTCGGCGAAGGCGCGATCGTGTTTGGCCGCGGCGTCGAGCTCGGCTGGCCTCGCTCGAAGGCTTTCTACAGCGGCTACAGCCATATCGAGTCGGCACGGCCCGAGTCGGCGATCGAAATCGGCGATGGCGTGCAGATCAACAACAACGCCTTCATCAAGAGCGACGGACCGGGCATCCGCATCGGCGCGCGCTCGCTGCTGGGCTCCGAGGTGACGATCTACGACAGCGACTTCCACGACCTACGGCCCGAGCGTCGCCGCGACGGTCAACCGCGGATGGCGCCCGTGGAGCTTGGCGAGGACGTGTTCGTGGGCGACGGTGTGATGATCCTCAAGGGCGTGAGCGTCGGTGCGCACTCGGTGATCGGCGCCGGCAGCGTGGTGGTGGCATCGATTCCCGCGGGCGTGGTCGCCGCCGGCAACCCCGCGCGCGTGATCAGGCCGCTCTCCTCAGGGCCGCTCTCCCCAGGGCCGCTCTCCCCCGCCGACCGCGAGGTATCGCCGCTCCTGCTGGCAACTGAAGCAAACGCTCAAAAAATCAACCCTTCGTCGAGCGTTCTGTGAGCGTGAATACTCCAACAATGCGCGGCGAACGCGCACTCATAACAGGCGGCGCTGGGGCAGTCGGATCCAACATCGCCGATCAGCTGGTGCAAGCAGGCGCGCAGGAGATCGTCGTGCTCGACAACTTCGTGCGCGGCCGCCCCGAGAATCTTGCATGGGCACTCGCCAACGGACCGGTGCGTTTGGTTGAGGGCGACATCTGCGACCGCCAGCTGGTTGCCGAGCTGACGCGTGGCGTCGATGTCGTCTTCCACCAGGCGGCGCTGCGGATCACGCAGTGTGCCGAGGAACCGCGGCTGGCGCTCGAAGTGATGGTCGACGGCACCTACAACGTGATCGAGGCCGCTTTGGCGGAGGGGGTGCGCCGGATCGTCGCTGCCTCCTCGGCCTCGGTGTATGGCTTGGCGGAGGAGTTCCCCACCGACGAGTCCCACCACCCCTACGCCAACGACACGCTCTATGGTGCCGCCAAGACGTTCAACGAGGGGCTGTTGCGCTCTTTCCACTCGATGCGCTGCCTCGACTATGTGGCGCTGCGCTACTTCAACGTGTACGGCCAGCGGATGGACATCCACGGTGTCTACACCGAGGTGCTGGTGCGTTGGATGGAACGCATCGAAGAGGGGATCGCGCCGCTGATCCTCGGCGACGGCTTGCAGACGATGGACTTCGTCTACATCGGCGATGTCGCCCGCGCCAACCTGCTGGCCGCGAGCGCCGACGCGAGCGACGAAGTGTTCAACGTCGCCAGCGGCACCGAGACCAGCCTGCTCGAGCTCGCGCGTATGTTGATCGAGGTGATGGATGCCGACCTGCCGGTCGAACACGGTCCGGAGCGCGGTGTCAACAAGGTGCCGCGACGCCTCGCCGACACAGCGCTCGCCCGCGAGCGGCTGGGATTCGAGGCGCAGATCGATCTGCGGGAGGGCTTGCAGCTACTGGTTGATTGGTGGCGCGCTGAGCGTCGGCAGGCGCCGGCGCCCGCGCTGGCGGGGGCATCGTGATGGAGGTTCCCTTTGCACGCCCTTGTTTCTCCGGCCGTGAGGCCGCTGCTGTCGCCGAAGCGATCGCCACCGGCTGGGTCTCCCAGGGTCCGCGCGTGCGCGAGTTCGAGCAGGCTTTCGCTGAGCGCGTCGGAGCGCTCGACGCGGTCGCCACGACGAGCTGCACGACGGCGCTGCAGCTCGCCCTGCACGTCTCGGGGGTTGGCCCGGGCGACGAGGTGATCGTCCCTTCGCTGTCGTTCATCGCCACCGCCAATGCGGTGTGGCAATGCGGCGCGACGCCGGTGTTCGCGGATATCGACCCATTCACCTACAACCTCGACGCGGCTGCCGCCGAGCGCGTGATCACGTCCCGCACGAAGGCGATCATGCCCGTCCACCAGGTCGGCCTGCCCGCCGACATGGACGCCTTCTTCGAGCTCGCCGAGCGCTACGAGATCAAGATTGTCGAGGATGCCGCCTGCGCGATCGGCGCGCAGTACAAGGGCAGGCAAATCGGCTCGCTCGGGCCGCTCGCCTGCTTCTCGCTGCACCCGCGCAAGGTGATCACCACCGGCGAGGGCGGCATGATCGCCGTGAACGACCCGATGCTCGCCGAACGGATGCGGCGGCTGCGCGCGCACGGCATGGACGTGTCCGACCTGGCCCGCCACGCCGCTCGCGACGTGGTCATCGAGCGCTACCCCGAACGGGGCTTCAACTCGCGCATGACCGACATGCAGGCTGCTTTGGGGCTCTGCCAGCTGGAGGATCTCGATCGCATCCTCGAGCGCCGGCGCTATCTCGCCGAGCGCTACAACGCCGCGATCGAACGGATGCCCGAACTTGAGTCGCCCTACGAGCCTCCCTACGCCCAGCGCACCTGGCAGTCCTACTGCGTGCGCGTCGGCCCTCGCGCGGCGGTAGGTCGCACCGACTTGATGCATCGCCTGCTGCACGACGGCATTCCCACGCGTCGCGGAGTGATGGCGATTCACGAAGAGCGCTCCTACGCCGGCCGGCACGCCGATCTCACTCACACCGAAGCGGCGACGCGCGACGTGCTGATGCTGCCGCTGTTCCCGGACCTGAGCGAGGAGCAGCAGGACTACGTGCTCGCGCGGCTCGCCACGCACGCGCTGGCGCTCGCCGCCTAAACACAAAAGTTGGAGGCAGGCGGTGCGTTCTTTTGTTGTGTCAAGCAGTGCACTCGACCAACACACGCCAACGCTGAGCCGTAATGGCGTGGTGTCCCACGCCCCGCTCGGCGAGCCCGCCGGCCTGCCGACCGCCGGCCTGCCCGCGGTCGGCCGCTTGACGGACCTTAGCTGCCGTGCGCTTGACATCGTCGGCGCCTCGATCTTGCTCGTCGTGCTCGCGCCGTTGCTCGCGCTGATCGCGCTGCTGGTGCGACTTGACTCTCGCGGGCCCGTGCTCTTTCGCCAGCGCCGCGTCGGGCGCGACACCGTGCCGTTCACCGTCAACAAGTTCCGCACGATGCACGACGGCGCCTCGCACGATCGCCACCGCGAGTTCGTGCTCGGATTGATCAATGGGGAGGATGGGGAGCCGCAGACCTCTGGAGCTCGGTTCAAGCTGAGCGAAGACGAGCGGGTGACACGCTGCGGCAGGGCGCTGCGGCACTCTAGCCTCGACGAGCTGCCGCAGCTGTGGAACGTGCTGCGCGGAGAGATGTCGCTGGTCGGGCCGCGGCCGCCGATCCCCTACGAGGTCGAACACTATCCGCCGCATTGGTTTGCCCGCTTCGCCGTCAAGCCAGGGGTCACCGGTCTATGGCAGGTCAATGGCCGCTCGGAGGTGACGCTCGAGGAGATGGTAAGGCTTGATGTCGAGTACACCCACCGCCGTTCGCTGTGGTTCAACCTATCGATCCTGGCGCGAACGGTGCCGGCGGTCCTGAGTGGGAGGGGAGCATCGTGAGATTCATTCTCCGAGGAGAGGTCGAGGAGTCGGGACCGTTAAGAGTCGCGCGGGTCATGCCGCCCGCCGCGCCTTTCCCGCGCCTCGCCCGGGTGCTCTTGCTCGCGCTGCTCGCCCTGCTCGGGCTGCTCTCGTTGGGGGCGGCGCCGGCACTGGCCGAAGAAGACAAATGCGGGGAAGCTGCCAACCCGATCGTGTGTGAGAACGCGCTCCCGGGGGAGGCGCCGAGCGAATGGCAAGTCAACGGCGTGGGTAACCCCGAAATCGAAGGGTACGCCACCTCGATGAGCGTCAATGTCGGCCAGACCGAGTCGTTCAAGATCGACACCAATGCGTCCTCCTACCACATCGAAATCCTGCGCCTCGGCTACTACAAAGGCGACGGTGCGCGTTTGGTCGCCTCCAACATCAAACCGACGGCGACGCTGCCACAGAAACAGCCGGCCTGTCTGACCAACTCCTCGACCGGGTTGATCGACTGCGGAAACTGGGGGGTTTCGGCCTCGTGGACGGTGCCAAGCAATGCCGTCTCGGGCGTCTACATCGCGGAGCTGGTGCTCGGCGGCAGCAAGGAAGACAGCCAAATCCCGTTTGTGGTGCGCAACGATTCGAGCCACTCCGAAATCCTGCTGCAGACCTCCGATGCCACCTGGGAGGCCTACAACGACTGGGGTGGCAACAGCCTTTACACCTGCACCGTCGACTGCCCGCCCGGCGAACCGGAAGCGTACAAGGGGGCCGACGCCGTCTCTTACAACCGGCCGTGGGAGGGCTCCTTCGAGGTCGACGGCGGGGCCTCCTACCTGTGGTACGCCGAATACCAGATGATGTACTGGCTGGAAGAGAACGGCTACAACGTCAGCTACACGAGCGAGTCCGAAGTCGACCACAACGGCGCGCTGCTGAAGAACCACAAGATGTTCATGTCCAGCGGCCACGACGAGTATTGGTCCGAAGGGCAGCGCAACAACGTCGAATCAGCGCTCTCCGCGGGTGTCAACCTCGCCTTCTTCAGCGGCAACGAGATCTTTTGGAAGACGCGCTGGGCGGCAAGCACCGAAGGCACCAGTACGCCCTACCGCACGCTGATCACCTACAAGGAGACCCACTACAACGCACCGGTGGATCCCGAAGACCCGCCGACCTGGACCGGCTCCTGGCGCGATCCGCGCTTCAGCCCGCCCGCCAACGGCGGCAGGCCCGAGAACGCGCTCACCGGCCAACTCTTCCTGGTCAACGCCGGCACCTCCGACATCACCGTGCCCTCGCAGTACAGCAAGCTGCGATTGTGGAAGAACACGGCTGCCGCCACGCTGCACTCCGGGCAGTCGCTGACGCTTGCGCCTGGCGCCGGGACGCTCGGCTACGAGTGGGACGAGGATGTCGACAACGGCTTCCGCCCGGCGGGCGAGTTCGACCTCTCCTCGACGACCGTCAGTGGGCTGCAGACGTTCACCGACTACGGCAGCCGCCTCGCGGAAAACCAGACGGCGACCCACCACCTGACGATGTACAGGGCTCCCAGCGGGGCGCTCGTGTTCGGTGCGGGCACCGTGCAATGGTCGTGGGGTCTCGCCAACGTCAACGCCTGGGAATCGGGTACTACCGAGCCCGGCAACAAGCCGCCCGACCCAAACCTGGAGCAGGCGACGGTCAACCTGCTCGCCGAAATGGGCGCCCAGCCGGGGTCGCTGATCGCCGGGCTGGCGCCGGGCAGCAAATCGACCGACACCACCCCGCCGACCTCGACGATCACCTCACCCGCGCAGGGCGCGACCGTTCAGGACGGCAGCGCAGTGACGATCGCGGGCACCGCCACGGACTCCACCGGGGGCGTGGTGGCGGGCGTGGAAGTCTCCACCAACGGTGGCTCCACCTGGCACCCGGCGACGCTCACCACGCCGGCCGAAGCGACGGTCAAATGGTCCTACACCTGGGCCGCTCACGGTAACCCCACCACCAACATCAAATCGCGGGCGGTCAACGACAGCGCCTACCTGGAGACACCCTCGGCGGGCGTCACCGTCAACGTTGAATGCCCATGCTCGATCTGGGGCTCGGCCGTGACGCCGCCGGTGACGGACTCGGGCGACCCCAGCTCGCTTGAGCTGGGAATGAAGTTCACCTCCGACGTGTTCGGAACGGTGAACGGCATGCGCTTCTACAAGTCGGCGCTTAATACCGGCACGCACGTGGGCAGCTTGTGGACCGAAAGTGGGACGCTGCTGGCCTCGGCGACTTTCACCAACGAAACCGCCTCGGGCTGGCAACAGGTCAACTTCTCCACGCCCGTGCAGATCTCACCGCACACGACCTATGTGGTGAGCTACCTGGCGCCGAATGGCCACTACTCTGCGGAACCCGATTACTTCTACAACCCGCCCCCAACCGGCGGCAACATGCTCAACAGCCCGCCGCTGCACGCGGTGCCGGCGAGCGTCGCTACTACCAACGGCCTGTACGCGTACTCCAGCACGCCGACGTTCCCCACGGGCAGCTTCGACGCGACCAACTACTGGGTGGACCCGGTGTTCACGCCGTCGCCGATCCCCGGGCAGGTGACCGAAGTGAGCGCCACGCCGCAGGCCGGTGCTGCCACCGTCTCCTGGAAGGCGCCGAGCAGCGGCGTGGTGAGCACCTACACCGTCACCCCATACATCGGCTCGACCGCGCAGAAAACCACGACGGTCACCGGCACCCCGCCGGAAACCTCAGTCACGGTTACGGGCCTCACGCCGGGGACCACCTACACGTTCACCGTGCAGGCATCCAACCCCAACGGCGCCGGACCGGTCTCCGGACACTCGAATCCCGTTGATCCGCCCGAAAAAGCGCCACCCTCACCGCCGCGTGGCGTGTCGGCTGCCGCTGCCACCAAGCAAGCTTTGGTGAGCTGGAAAGCGCCGACCCTCGAAGGCGGCAGCCCGATCACGGGGTACACGATCACCCCCTACATCGGCGCTACGGCGCAGACGCCGGTAAGCGCGGGCGCCTCCGCGACCTCGGCGACGGTGAGCGGTCTCACCAACGGCACCAGCTACACCTTCAAGGTCGCGGCGGTCAACGCGGTGGGGACGGGCGAAGCCTCGCCGGCCTCCAGCGCGATGACGCCCGAGGACACGATCTTCGACTTCGCGATGCCCGCGCTCCCCGACGCCGGCGACCCCAGCTCGGTGGAGCTCGGCGTCAAGTTCACGGCCAGCACCGAAGGCTCGATCACGGGGATCCGTTTCTACAAGGCCGCCACCAACACCGGCACGCACGTGGGTAGCCTGTGGAGCTCCAGCGGCGCACTGCTCGCTTCAGCGACGTTCACGAGCGAATCGGAATCGGGCTGGCAGCAGGTGTCGTTCGCCGAACCGGTGAAAATCAAAGCCGGCACCACCTATGTGGCGGGCTACTTCGCTCCGAACGGCCACTACTCGGCGACCGGTGCAGGCTTTGGCTCCGCCGTCAGCCACCCGCCGCTGGAAGCGTTGGCAAACGGCACCAGCGCCAACGGCGTGTACGCGTACGGCTCGAGCAGCACATTCCCCTCCAGCAGCTACAACGCGACCAACTACTTCGTGGATGTGCTGTTCGCGCCCGTGCCGCCGACAGGGCCACCCTCGCCGCCTACCGGCGTGTTCGCCGCTGTGGCGTCGGGCCAGGCGCAGGTGAGCTGGAAGGCCCCGAGCAATGAAGGCGGAGGCCCGATCAGCGGTTACACGGTAACCCCCTACATCGGCTCAAGCGCCCAGTCGTCGGTCAAAGTCGGCGCTACCACCACCTCGCTCGACCTGACCGGTCTTGCCAACGGCACGGCCTACACGTTCAAGGTCAGCGCCACCAACTCGGTGGGCACCGGCGAACTGTCGCAGGTCTCGAATGTGGCGACGCCCGAGAGCACGATCTTCGAATTCGCCACTCCCGCTGTGCTCGACTCCGGCGATGGCGCCTCGGTGGAGCTGGGGGTCAAGTTCAGCCCCGAAGAAAAGGGCTCGGTGACGGGGATCCGCTTCTACAAGTCGGCCGCCAACAGCGGTACCCACGTGGGTAGCTTGTGGAGCTCCACTGGCACGCTGCTTGCCTCGGCGACTTTCACCAGCGAAGGCGAATCGGGCTGGCAGCAGGTCAACTTCTCAAGCCCTGTCGCGGTCAAAGCCGGCACCACCTACGTGGCGGGCTACTTTGCCCCCAGCGGTCATTACTCGGCGAGCTCCGCCGCATTTGCCTCAAGCGGGGTGAGCAACCCGCCATTGAAGGCACTTTCCAACGAAACGAGCGCCGACGGCGTGTACTCCTACGGTGCCAGTAGCACCTTCCCCACCAACAGCTTCAACGCGACCAACTACTGGGTGGACGTGCTGTTTGCCGTGGCCGCGCCCTCGGCGCCGGAAGCGCCCGAAGGCGTAAGCGCGACCGCGGCGACCAAACAGGCGCAGGTGAGCTGGAGCGCGCCCAACGCCGACGGCAGCCCGATCACCGGCTACACGGTTACTCCCTACATCGGCTCGAGTGCGCAGACAGCGGTGAAAGTCGCCGCCTCGGCGCGTAGCGCCGTGGTCACCGGTCTTACCAACGGCACGAGCTACACCTTCAAGGTTGCCGCCACCAACGCGATCGGGACCGGCCCGCAGTCGGCCGCCTCGAACGCGACGACGCCCGAGGACACGATCTTCGACTACGCCACGCCGGAAACGGCGGACTCCGGCGACCGCGGCTCGATCGAGCTCGGGTTGAAGTTCACCGCCGAAGAAAACGGTTCGGTGACCGGGGTACGCTTCTACAAGGCCGCCACCAACACCGGCACGCACATCGGCAGCCTGTGGAGTGAAAGCGGGGCGCTGCTCGCCTCGGCGACGTTCCTGGGCGAAACGGAATCCGGCTGGCAGCAGGTCAACTTCTCTAGCCCTGTGGCGGTCACCGCGGGAACGACCTACGTGGTGGGCTACTTTGCGCCCAACGGGCACTATTCGGCGACGCCCGCCGCGTTCGCGTCCGCCGGGGTGAGCAACCCGCCGCTCAAGGCGCTCGCCAACGGGACGAGTACTAATGGCGTGTACAGCTACAGCCTGGAAAGTACGTTCCCCACCAGTAGCTACAACGCGACCAGCTACTGGGTTGACGTGCTGTTCGCGCCGGGCGCATGACGATGAGCAAGGCAATCCGCAACAGCTTGTGTACGTTGCCGGCGCTGGCTGCGATGCTGGCGCTTGGAGCGTGCGGGAGCTCCTCCCCGTCCTCCTCCTCGGCGGGGTCCTCCTCGGCGTCGTCTTCCGCCTCCGCGACCGCCCCCAAGGGCGTCGTCGGCGCACGGGTGCAGGCTGCCCGCGGGGTGCGGCCGGTCTCCCAACAACCGCGGGGTGCCGGTCAAGCACGCGTCACCGGTGACGTACGTCCCACCAGCCGCCGCCCGGTCAAGGCGCGCGCGCAGGTAGGGATGATCGACGACGAGGTCAGCAGCACAGGCGCCAAAGCGCTCAACCCCTGCTCGCTCGTGAGCCGCACCCAGGCGCAGGCGATCCTTGGCAAGCCGGTTGGCCAGCCCGTGGACGCGCCCCAGGGTCCCACCTGCGTCTACGCGCCGCGGGGAGCCAAGACACAAGTCACGGTCGCCGTGGTCGCCACCAACTTCTCGACGCTCAAACCACAGGCGCACCTGCGCGACCGCATGTCGGTCACCGTCAGCGGCCGCCCCGCCTACTGTGGCGTCGCGGGCTCCCCGACGATGATCGTCCCGTTGAGCACCGGCCGTTACTTGACCGTCACGGCCCCCTGCCCGATCGCCGCCTCATTCGCGGCGAAGGCTTTGAGCCACATCCACGCCTGAGCGGGTTGACCGCCACCGCGCTCGAGCGGCGGTGGCGCCGGCAGTACGGGCCCTGGCGGTCCTGGCGAAGGCGGCGCGATCGCCAACACGATGACGCTCGTCCTCGTCAGCGTCGACTCGAGCTCCAACAAGGCGCAGGGCGGCGCGGGAGCCAACGGCGATGAAGGTTGACAGGGCGGCTACGGCGGTGCTGGCCAGCTCAGCGGCTCAGGCGCGAACGGTTCAGCCGGGTGGTGACGGTGGCGACGGCTTCGGCGGGATGCTGTTCACCACGACCACCGTTACGGTGTCCGATTCGTCTCTGTCGGAGGACAGGGCGGAAGGCGGGCCCGCTGGCCCCGGGGGGCAGGGGCGGCGGGGGAGGAGGAGGCGAGGGAGGCGCGAGCGGGCCGGAAGGGAGTGCCGGAACAGGCACAGACCCTGAGGTCGATGGGAACACCACATTGCCCGGGGACGTGCCGGTGAACACTGTGCCGCCGGCGATCTCCGGTACGAACTCGCCGAGCTCCACGACGCCGAGCCCCGAGCCAGAGCATGTCGTCAGGTGGTGGCAGGCCCGGCCCCCACGAGGGCGCCTCGAAGCCGCTTACGCGGGCGCAGATACTGGCCAGGGCTCTGGCGGCGTGCAAGAAACTCAAGCACAAGCGCAGACGCTCGCAATGTGTCGCCGCTGCGAAGAAGCGTTACGCGCCGAAGCAGCCTGGGCCAAAGACGCGCCAAAGGCAGGCGAAAAAGGCGCGATAGCCAGCAGGACTTGCGCAGCTTGAAGGACTTGCGCAGCTTGAAGGACTTGCGCAGCTTGAGAAGGACTTGCGCAGCTTGAGAAGGACTTGCGCAGCTTGAAGGACCTGCGCAGCTTGACAAGTCTCGACCAGGGCTGCTAGACGGAAGCAGTCCCGGCCAGTGCCCGCGGGCGGCGGCGCGCGAGCTGGCGCACCCGCTCGCGGCTCGGCACGACGTTGCCTTCAGGCCCGGCGCAGGCGATCACCGTGAGGGCGGCGACCATGAAGAACATGTAGGGGGCCTGCGGGAAGGACATCGCGTCGAACAGCGCGTTGACGACGAAATAGGCGATGCAACCCGCTGAGGCGGCGAGGGCCAGTGACGAGACCGCGGGGTCGCGGGCACGGATCGCGCGGCGGGCGGTGAAGACGGGGGCGAGGATCATGAAGATGTACACCGCCAGGCCCACCATCCCGACCTGCCAGATCTCGTCGATGTACTCGTCGTCGTTGATGCGGAATTGGGTCGGCGCTTCGACGTTGAGCGTGCCGAAGCCGCGCCCCAGGATCGGACGTGCGAGGACGTCCGGTTCGACGTTAGTGAAGTCGCCGATGCGGTGTGTGGTGGAACTGCTTTCAAGTCCTGCGCTGGGGGTGAAGATCGTGCCGAGGGCTCCCGGCGAGGCGAAATGCACGAGCCCCACCATCGCCACCAGCCCGATCGGCGCCAGGCGCAGCACCTGGCGGGGCCGGTAGCAGGCGAGGTAGGCGACCACGGCGATCGGCACCAGCAGGGCGGTCTTGCGATCGGTCGCGGCCGCCGCCACCAGCATCAGTGACAGCGCGATCGCGTTCAACCACCACGACCGCCGCTGCCCGCTCCCCGTGCGGTTGGTGTCGAACATGTGCACAAGCGCGAATGGCATTGTCACCATCAGCATCGTCGTGGCCGCCAGGCCATGCAATGTCGGTCCCACTACCACGACGCGACCGTCGGTGCCGTATTCCGGGTGGATGTTGGTAGGCGCCGCCGCGACCTTCGCGATCGGTTTGAGGATCGTGGCGCTCAGTTCGTAGAAGATGTTGTAGCCGGTGTGCCGCTCGATCAGCATGCCGATCGCCATCACCGTGCCGAGCCCGATCAGATAGGTGGAGAAGCCGCGCACGTCCTCGAAGCGCAGCGCGGTGAGCGTAAACCAAGACAGCACCAGGAACGACCCCAGTAGCCCGAAGCGCTTCTCGGCGAGGGTGAAGTCGCCGATGTTGACGATTCGCCCGGCGTCGAGCAGCAGGCTGGCGACTGCGAGTGTGAGGAAGGCGCAGGCCGCGCCGACGTACAGCTTCGAGCGCTTGGTGCGCAGGAACGCCCGCTGATCGCCGCCGAACACCAGCCATGCGAGCACCAGTCCAACGATCGCGAAGCGGTCGATATTCGAGCCCACCGGCAGACTGACCTTCACTTCGGTCGAGTCGATCGGAATGAAGAACAGCATCGCCAGGAACCCGGCGAGCACCCACGGCAGCGGCCGGCGGGTACGCGGGAAGGCGTCGGGCCCCGACGGCCGCGGCTTCGGTGCTGACGGGCCCGTCAGCACCGCTGTCACCGACTACTTGCGTGGAGGCGCGGAAGTTCGGCGATCACGAGCTGGGGGCTGGCGACGAGCTCGTCTTCGGCCTCGCCGGCGAGCTCTTCACCGGTGAGCTCCTTGCTGGCGCGCCAATAGACGCGGAAGCGCACCGCCATCAGAATCAGCACGCACCAGAGGAGGAATACCCCGAGGAATACGATCACCGCGAGCGCCTTGCTGATCCCGCTGTCGGCAACCCCTCCGCTCGCCTCGCCAAGCTGGCGGATCACGACGCGCGACTGCGCCGGGACGTTGTCGGCGTCCTGGAGATTTTTGACGTACTGGGCGAGGCTTATCGCGGCGGCGTTGGCAAGCAGCACCGCTTGATTGGTGGTGGGTGCCTGCGCGTAGATGCCGATCGTCGGGAGGTTGGGGTCGTTGTTGAAGTTCAGTCGGTAAGGCGCCGTTTCGCCGGTGATCTCGACGTTGCGCTGCACCGCGGTCGGTTCCTCAACGATGCGCGGCACCTGCGAGTCCACGGGCCCGGCGGCGTAAAGCTGGTCGCCCGGTATGCCCACCTTCTGCCCGATCATCCCGAGCACCTCGGGGCTGGCCATGAAGTTGGCGTACACCGTGGCGCGCGCCTGCAGCGGGTCGAACGAGGGAGTGAGGTTGCCGAGCACCGAGGAGGGGGTGTCCACGAACACGGAGGTGCTGGCGCTCGAGTGCGTCAGCTGGCGGGGCTTCAGCTTCAGGCCATCGAGGTGGTACACGCTGAAGGTGGCGACGATAAGGGCGACACACGCGCCGACGGCCAGCGCCCAGCGGTGGCGGGCCAGCTCTCGCAATACAAGCGCAAACTCCATTTCAGCTCGATCCTTCCGGGTGGTGGGGCAGGTGGAACAACGTCTCCACCAAAAGCAACGCTCGAGGGCGGCGCTTTTTGCGCGGCTCAAACGGCCGCTAACGGGCCCGAGCTTCGGGCCGTACCACCACGGCGCAGGAAACCGCGAAGACGCGACTCAAGCGGCCGCGAACAGGCCCGAGGCGACTCTAGCCGCCGCGAACAGGCCCGAGCCGACTCAAGCGGCCGCGAACAGGCCCGAGCCGACTCAAGCGGCCGCGAACAGGCCCGAGCCGACTCAAGCGGCCGCGAACAGGCCCGAGCCGACCCAGTCATTGCCGCCGCTGGCGCCGGGGGGCGCGAAGAAGTAGCCGCCGCCGACCGGCGTGATGTAGTCGATCATCGGCTCTGCGATCAGCCGCTGTTGGATCGTCGCGAATTGACGGATGGGGCTCTGGTTGAAGGCGACGAACACCAGGCCTTGGTCGAGTTGCCCGGCGGCGTCGAAGCCGCGCGTGTAGTTGAAGCCGCGACGCAGGATGCGCTGGTTGGCGGTTGCGGTGGTGCGTGGGTTGGCGAGGCGGATGTGCGCGTCGAGCGGGATCCGCTTGCCGTGTGGGTCGAGTTCGTAGCGGGGATCGTCGAACTCGTTGGTCTCGCCCAGCGGCGCACCGGTCGAGCGCACGCGCCCGATCATGTTCTCCTGCTCGTTCAGGCCGACGCGGTCCCAAAACTCGACGTGCTGGCGGATGATCCGCGCTACTTGGTAGGTACCGCCCGCGGCCCACGCCGGCTCGCCGCGTCCTGCCCACACCAGCTCGTTCATCAGCGCCGCGTCGCTGGTTGGCGGATTCGCGGTGCCGTCGCGGAACGCAAACAGGTTGCGCGGGCTGTTGTGCGGGGAGGGGCCGCGGGCGGCGCCGGAGAAGCCGTCAATGTTCCAACGCAGCTGCAGCGCGCCACGCACGGTGCGCAGCAGCTCGCGCAGCGTGTGTACGACGGTGTCGCGCTGGTGCGCGCAGATCTGCAGCAACAGGTCGCCATGGCTCTGCGCCGGGTCGAGGTCGTCGATCGCAAACTTGGGCATGCTCACCAGCTCGCGCGGGCGCTGGCCGGCAAGCCCATAGCGCCCGTCAAACAGCGAGGCGCCGAAGGCGATCGTCACGGTCAGCACGTCAGGATCGTTGACCGGTCCGAGGATCCCCGAGTCCGCCGGAGGGTCATCGACGTCGAGCAGCGCGATCGCCCCGCCGGCCGTCAGTTCGCGGGCGCGCCGGCTGAGCGCGCGCAACGCCTCTGCGAGAGTTGCTCGGTTGGGTGCGAGCGAGTCGAGCGCGGCGAACGTCGCCTGCGCCGGGGCCCGCGTCAGGATCCCAGCCTGGTGGGGCCCGTCGAACGGCTCGTGCTGGGCGAGCTGGGCCTGGGAGACACTCCATTCCTGGGCGGCCGTAGGCGCGGTCGGAGCGGGCGCTTTTTGTTCCTCGCCGGCGGCGCGAGCGATTGCGGCGACTCCGCCGACCCCACCGGCTCCCAGCAGCGCGGCGGAGCGGGTGAGGAATGCGCGGCGGTCGAGCGGGCTCATGGCTCCATCCGCGGCTTGGGCGGCGGCGTTGGTGGCGAGCGATGGCGGGAGCGGTAAGGCGGGCTCATGGTTCGATTCGCTCCTCGCGCGGCGGTACCTTGGGAATCTGTGGTGGAAGTTCGGTCTCGAGCGCCCCCGGTACCTGGGAGAGCGCCTCCAGCGCGCCGCCAATGGTGCCGTTGAGTAGCTCCGACTGCCGCTGGGTCAGCTGCCCGTTCGCCGGCAGACGCCCGCCGTGGGCGGCGGCGAGCGAGGCCATCGCGGACCGCAACGCCGCCAGTTCGGTGCGGACGATGGGGATCGTGTTCTCCCGCCCTTTGAGCAGCGAGTGCAGCGTCGCGATGACCTCTTCGGTGGCTTCGAGGCCAGCATCGGTCGCGAGCACCCCTTCGCCGCTCCACGGCACATCCGCGCCACTGAGGAAATCGCGCGTCGCGTCCTCGAGGATCTCGTGTGCGCGGGTGGCGTATTCAAGTGGTGTCAGCGAAGCGTGTGGCAGCACGTGCGCCAGGCTGTGCACGTCGGCGTCGAGCGAGCGTGCGAAACCGAGCAGCGTGCGCGGCGCCACTCCGCTCCACAGCCCCGCTTCGATCCTGTGCAGACCCGTGAACTGGGGGCTCGCGGCCCCTTTTTCCAGGCCGCCCGGAGTGCCATCGATCTTCAGATTGAGGCTCACGACCTGTTCGTCCAGGGCGGTCTGCCCATCCAGGTAGACCGCGCCGAGTCGCAGGTAGTCGGTGTATGCGGCGCGCCACGCGGCCTGCGCCGCCGCGCGGTTGTTCGCCTCAAGGGCGCTCTCCAGGCGTGGGATCTGTCCCCCCATCACGCCAAGCTGCGCGATGGCGTAAGCGCGGTACTGGGCGATCGGCCGCTTGAACGCCGAGGCTGCCACCGGCGGCAGCTCGGATGGCGGTGTTTCTGGGGCGCCCCTGACGATCCCTTGGGAGCCATTTACCACGAGCTTGCTCAGCACGTGGGGGGAGCTCGCGGAGTACCGCGCAAGCGGGGTCAGCACATACGGCGCCGACGGCGCGGCACGGCGCTTACCGTGGCCAACGCCGAGGGCTGTGAACAGGAAAAAGGCGGCGATCGCTGTGAGCACCATCGCCGACGCCATCAGGGCTCTGCGCCGAGCGGTCGAGTTGAGCATCCGAGTAAGCAACGAGCTGAGCCCCATGCTGCTCGCATCGACCGCCGAGCTCACAATGCTTTAGCGACAGGTAGCTTGCGGGGGCGAGAGAAACGGCCGGCGGTCGCGTTGGTTGGGTGATGAGCAGTGTCGATCTCAGTGTGATCGTGGTAACGCACAACCGTGCCGAGCTGGCGCTGATGACGTTGCGCTCCGCCTACGCCGCCGTGCGCGAGCTGGATGTGGAGTGGCTGGTGATCGACAGCGGCTCTGCCGACGGCACGCCCGAGCAGATCGAAGCGGCGCTCCCGTACGTGCGCGTCTTGCGTGAGGCCAACATCGGCTTCGCCGCGGCCAACAACCGCGGGCTCGAGCACGTGCGGGGCCGCTACGTGTTGCTGCTCAACCCGGATGTGGAGATCGACGCGGGCACATTCGACGAGCTGGTGGCCACGCTCGACGCAAAGCCCGAGATCGGTGTGGCGAGCGTCGTGCAGAACGCTCCCGACGGGACTTTGCAGTATTCGATCAGGCGCTTCCCCTCCGCCTGGCTGGCGCTTGGCGAGGCACTCGCGGCGGCGCGCTGGACGCCGCTGCGACGCTGGCGTGAGGAGCAGCCGCGCCCCGCGCTCTACCGGTCACAGGCCGCGGCGGACTGGCTGGTCGGGGCGTTTCTGATTGCGCGCGCCGAGGCGCTTGCGCAGGTGGGGCCACTCGACGAGCGCTTCTTCCTGTACTCCGAGGAGACCGATTGGTGCTTCCGCTTCCACCGTGCCGGCTGGGTGGTCGCCCATCTGCCAACGATGGCGGTGACGCATCACTCCGGCCACGCCCCCGGACCCGACCTTTCGGCGCAGCAGAGCTACGCAAAGATCCTGTTCGCGCGTAAGCATTACGGCAGAGCGTCCTCGGCGGCGATCCAGGCGGCGCTGGCGCTGCGCCATGCGCTGCGCGCCGGGCTCGCCACCGGCGCTGGCCTGTTGCGCCCACGCTGGGCCGCGAGAGCGGCGGTGGAGCGTCGCGCGCTGGCCGTTGTGCTGGGTGTCTCCGCGCCGCCGTTCGCCTCGCCGGCTCAGCCGAAGCGCGCATAAACCGAAGCCCTGGAGCATCGCCGTGGGAAGCGATGGAAGCTCGGGTCGAAGCGTCCTACCGACGAGGTTTTCCGGCTTGTGGCTCGCGTGGGACGGTGTCGAGGATCCTTGTCCTCGGATGCTGCGCTCGGATGTCGGTGAGCGCCAGGTTCGCCGCGGTCGCGGGCAGGTATTCGTAGGCGAGGAACCGGTAGGTGTGGAGTCCGTAGACGATCTCCACCGGGTGGAAGGATCCGGGATCGACGTAGGCATAGGCTTCGGAGTGAAAGACCGGATGGTTGGCAGGTAGCGGAGGCGCGTCGGCGGGCGGACCGTGCGGAAGGTCAAGGTCGATCCGCAGCACGGAGTGGCCAGACAGCTGGCTGGCGCCGGCTGCATGTGCCCTGCCTTCGGCGATCGCAGCGCGAAGCACGCTGACGGGGTCGCTGCCGTTTTCGATGATCTGATCGTGCGGACCGGGCAACGTTGGGCCAATGGTGACCTGGATTCGCGCCCGTAGAAGCTCATTCGTGGGCAGGAAGGTGAGCGTTGGCTGGACGGCGCCACGATTTGTCTTCCCCGTCGGCGATTCAACGGTGCCGCCGAGTTCGAGCGGCTTCCCAGCGATCTGCTGTTGTAGCCAGGCCGGCACGTCAACCTGTCTTGTTCGCTGCCCCAGCAGCCGGGGCAGCATATCGCCCTGCTCCTTACCAAAGTTGAACGGGTCGCCGACGGAGCCAATGGTCACTCCATAGGCGTAGGCGAGGCCGGCGGCGGCATGCGCTTCGGTCGAGTCGCTGTGCGGCTGGAGCACCGTCCTGTAGCGACGCGGGCGGTTGCCTTCGATCCAGAGTTGCTCCGGGCCGAAGGTGGTGGACCGCGGACGATCACGGTTGCTCGGCTCCCGTCCGATTGTCGTTTCCCAGCGCTCGTAAAGGACGGTGCCGCTCGCCGGCGTGAGCGCCGCGGCGGCCTTGGCGAGAAAGTCTGATGATCGGCCCGCGGGTGCCAGCGCGAGCGCTGCAATGGTTGCGGCGACGGCGCAGAGTGCCAGGCCAGCGAGCAGGCCGCTGACCCTCGATCGGCGCAACCGCTTGCTTGGGGGAGACGGTGCGCTGGCGGGGTCGCTGTCTGCGGCGGCTGCCAGCAGTTCCTTGACCGTCCCCCAATCGGGCTCGACTGCGGACGGCACGGGGTTTGCATTCCGCACCCGCTCGAACGGATCACCTGGACGGGTCATCTCGGCACCTCCGGAACTGCGTCGTTGGAACGGACCGGGTCGGCCTCCACGTCCATTTCCTTCAAGAGGCGCGAAAGCCGCCCGCGGGCACGGTGCAATCGCACAGCGAAAGTCGCGGCGCTGCAACCGACGGCCCTCGCTGCTTCCTTTGTCGAGAGGCCCTCCCAGGCGCAGAGCAGCAGCGCCTCGCGATCAGGCTCACGCAGGGCCGCCAGCGCCTCGACGATCTGGTGGTCGCCGCTAGCGAGGGAGTCCCACGGAGGCGCCTCGGCAGCGATCCGCGATACGAGCATGCCGCGGCGATTCGCGGCTCGCAACTCGTTGGCTAGGACCCCGCGCGCGATGCCGTAGAGCCACGGCAGCGGCTCGGCCGGCATCTCCGTTCGTCTGCGCCAGGCGATAAGGAATGTCTCGGCGGTTACGTCCTGGGCGGACTGGGGGCCGGCCCGGCGTAGCGCAAACGCGTGCACCCGCGCGGCGTGGCCACGGAAGTAGGCGTCGAAGAGCTCGCCCTCGTCGATCTGCATAACGCTATATGTCCAGGACGCGCCGATTGCTTACACGGCGACCGAAGAAAAGACGCCAGCGGCCCAGACAGCGCGCAAGCGCGGTGTGCTCGACGTGCGATTACACCCGAGCGTGCCTGTAGCGAAGGTAAACGAGGCGAGAGCCAAACGTCTTCGTCTCGACCAACTCCAGATTGATCTTTTCGTCCAAGGTTGGGAAGTAGGGCGTGCCGCCACCGAGTATGACCGGGCTGACGAACAGCCGCCACTCGTCGATCAGCCCCAGCTTCATACACGCACCGGCGAGGCCGGCGCCGCCGACGGCGATGTCCTTTCCGGGCTGTTCCTTGAGCCTCGAGACCTCCTCGCCGACGCCGTCCCTGGAGAGTCTGGTGTTGCCCACCACGCTCTGCAGCGTCGTGGAAAACACGACCTTCGGCAGGGCCTTCCAGATTTGGGCGAACTTGACGTGCTCCGCGACAAGCGGATTCTCCTCAGCGGTCTCCCAGTAGACCATCGCTTCGTAAAGCCGCCGTCCGCAGAGATGCACGCCGGTCTCCTCTACCTGCTGGGTGTGGAACACAAACAGCTCCTCGTCGGGCACGGTCCAGTCGATCGCGCCATCGGGGTCGGCGATGTAGCCATCAAGCGACACCGTCATCGAGTAGATCAGCTTCCGCATCACGTGCTCCTTCGGTTGGGCCCATTGCTCTGTGGTTACCGATCCCTCTCGCCCATCAGTCCTGACGCCATGCCTCGCCGATCGAGAAATCCCTCTGACCAGCGAAAGTTGCTCCTATGTCAAGCGATGGCTCATTTGCGCAGAGGTCGATGACTCGCAGGTCAGCTAAGAGGCGACCGCAGCGGCTAGCTCGTCGAGCGCTGCGAGTGCGCCGACACAGGCACGTGCTGCCTCTGCGCCCTTCTGGGAGAGGTGCTCGCTGAAGAAGCCCACGTGTGTCTCATGCTCGTGGAAGTGGTGGGGCGTGAGCACCGACGAGATCAATGGCACGTCGCTTTCCATCTGTGCGCGCATCAATGCGTCCAGCACGGTCTCCGCTACGAACTCATGACGGTATATGCCGCCGTCGATAACGAGGGCAGCGGCAACCACCGCGTCGTAGTGTCCGGTTTGCATTGCGCGCTTTGCAAGCAGCGGGATCTCGAACGCACCTGGGACGCGAAACACCTCTACCTGCTGCTCTGGAATCCCCAGCGCCGAGAGCTCATGTAGGAAGGAGGCGCGGCAGCGCTCGATTAAGCTCTCGTGCCAAGAAGACTGAATGAACGCCACACGGCGGTTCTCCTGCCCGGAGGGCATACTCTGTGAGGGCATCATCGGCAGTTCCTTTCTTGCGTTGCGCTGGTGAGAGCATCAGTCGGGGCTGTCGAACATTATGGCGATGTCAAGGGGCGCAGAAAGTTGCTTCTATGTCAAGGCCACGGAAATTGCGTCATTTCCTGTGAGCGATAGTTGGTAGCGTCGCAGCTTCAAGCCGAGTAATGGGTGGTCCCTGGCTTCGCTCGTCTCGCGCCATCCGTTGCGCTCGTAGAGTCGTCTTGCGCGAGCGTTGGCTATGGGCACCCAGAGCTCAGCTTGGGAGAACGATGCATTGAGCATTGATTGCCCTGCTTCTAACAGCAGTTGTCGCCCCAGGCCGATGCCCCATGACGCCGATGCATTGAGCATTGATTGCCCTGCTTCTAACAGCAGTTGTCGCCCCAGGCCGATGCCCCATGACGCTGGGTCCACGAAGAGGAGCGAGAGATCTGCCACGCCCGGTGTTCTGTGCGATGGTGCCCACATCGCGAACGCGATGAGCTGGTCTCCTTTCATAGCCACGAGTGCGCACACCGAAGGGTCGGCTAGGCGTTGCGTGAGATACATCTCTTCGCGCTCAGCGATACCGCCCGGCGCATTCCACCCAGCAGGTGCCCAGGTCTTGTAGCCCTCATTACACCGCGCGACCAGCTCGGCCATGTTCGGCGCGTCCCGCGTCTGCGCTGCGCGACATTCGACCGTGACCGTCATGAGCACAGTCTTGCTGAGTCTCGGCAATCCGTCTGGGTGTACCAGTCAACGCGGGTTCGCCGCGGCGGGAGGCGCCCATCAGCTTTCGGCGCGACCCGCACGACACGCTCTCCGCCGCCAACGCATGGGTGCTCTTGTGGGTGTCCTGCCCCGATCACAATCATCCATCACGCCCTTTCAATCGATCTTCTCGTTGACTGAACCATCGGCGGACAGGCTTCACCTTGGGGCGGTTGCTACCGCCACGCTCCTATCAGGTTACGCCAACGGGTCCCGGGTGGCGGCGGACGACACAACGAGCGATAGTCAGGCCAAGAGCATCCGGCCGTTCAGGCCAGACGCGCATAAACCGCGCGCAAGGACTCCTCGGAGCGCTCCCAGGTCAGCTCCAGGGCGCGCTCGCGCGCGAGCCGGCCGAGGCGCAGCCGACGCTCGCCGTCACGGGCGAGGGAGGCAATCTGCTCGACGAAAGCCTGGCGCTGACCGCACGGCGCATACAGGGCCGCCTCGCCGGCGGTGCGGCGAGTCTCGCGCAGGTCGTATGCCACCAGCGGCCGTCCGCAGCCCATGTACTCGGCGACCTTGATCATCGTCGAGCCGTGGTTGAGCTCGGTGCCGGGCGCGGGGTCGATGCCGATGTCGGCCGCGCAGATCAAGGCGGCGACGTGTGCGTGCGGTATGTGACCGGTGAACGTGACGCGATCCTCGACGCCCGCTGCGCGGCAGCGCTCCAGCAGCTCCGCTTGGGCCGTGCCTTTGCCGACGATCGTCAGGTGCGCTTGCGCAAGCTCGGTGGCGCGCAGGATCTCGGGCAGCTCGAGTACGCCGTCCTGCACGTCGAGCGTGCCGACGTAGATCAGCTTCGGCGCGGCCAGTGCACCGGGAGCGCCGCTCGGCGGGTCGGGGAACTCGCGTAGCCGCGGGCCGTTGCGCACCACGGTCACATCACGCGGTGCGCGGCCGCCGCGCGTGAGCGCCAGCTGGCGCTGTGTCTCGTTGGTGACTATCACTTGGTTGGCGCAGCGGATTGCGGCCACCTGGGCGGCGCGCACTGCCACCGTCAAGGGCGCTCCGAGCTTGGAGTCGCCGAACTTGGCTCCAAACAGCTCCGGCCCAGAGTCGTGCATGTCGTAGACGACCCTGCTCCCGAACAGCCGTGCGAGCAGTCCCGCGAGCGCGAGCGTGTCGGGCGGGCCGTTGAGGTGCAGGGTGTCGGCGCCGCGCAGCAGCGCCACCAGCGAGCGGGCGGTGAGCTGCAGATGGGCGATCCCGTACTCGAGCAGGTACGTCCAGGGTGAGCGCCCTGCCCACACGGTCCGGTAGCGGCGTATCTCCACGCCTCGCAGCCGCTCCCGCGAGCACTGGTCCTCCCCGCGGGGGGCGAGCACGGTGACGTGGTGGCCGGCGGACGCCAGTGACTCAGCCTCGTTGCGCACTCGCGTGTCGGCGGGATAGGTGAAGTTCTCGAGCAGCATCACGATCCGTTGCGATACTGCCTGCTTCTTTATCGCCGCCACGCGCTGCGTGCCCGCCGCCATAAGATCGGGACTGGCCATAAAAGATCAACGAGACCCCACTTGACAGGCTTTCGCGACAACGTCGAGCTCGAGCTCGACGAACCACGTAGACGCATCGCGGTGCTCGCAGCGCCCGCCGATGCAGCCGCCGCGCGGCCGCTGCTGGCGCTATCCGAACAGATCTTCCCGGTCAGCTTTGAGTCGGCCGATGGAGTCGATGGGGATGCGGATGCCGCGCTGCTGCTTGGCTCCGAGCGCTTTGCGCAAGCCCCAGCGGGCATACCGTTGCTGGTGCTCTGCGCCGGTGTGCGCCGCCACGAGCAAGACGCCGTGGTGGCCCTGGCTGAGGATGAGCAGCTCGCCCGCCCGCTGCGTGGGCGGGCGATCGCGGACAGTGCGATCGCCGGTGAAGCGCCGCCGTCCTTGGCGCCCACCGACCGGGTGTTGGCGAGTGTGAGGGGGCGACCGGTGTGGTGGCAGGCGGGCACGGGCCAAGGAGAGCAGTGGCACAGCATCTACCCGCTGGCGCGGCTGGGCGAGCATGAGACTCTGCGTGAGCAGCTGAAAGCGGGCCGCTTCATGGGCCTGCTGCCGCTGGTGTGCTTCCTCGGGCGGGTGGCGGGCGCGGAAGGCTGGAGCCTGCCCTCGCCGCGGGCATCGTTCGTAGTGGACGACCCCAACCTCCACTGGCCGTCATACGGACATCTCAAGTATCGCGAGTTGATCGCCCACGCGAGGCTGCACGGCTACCACCTGGGGTTGGCGACGGTGCCGCTCGACCGCTGGTGGGTGGATCGCCGCGCAGCGGAGCTGGTGGGGAGCAACCGCGAGGTGGTGTCGCTGTTGATGCACGGCAACGACCACGTGGCGCAGGAGCTGGGCCGTCTGCGTGGCGATCGCGAGGCGCAGGCGGCAATCGCGCAGGCCTTGCGCCGAACGGTTGCGTTGGAGCGCCGCTCGGGGGTGGCGGTGGAGCGGGCGATGGTGCCGCCCCACAGCGCCTGCTCGGAGGAGGCGTTGCGGGCGATGTACAAGCTGGGGATCGAGGCGGTGTGCCTCAATCGGGCCTATCCGTGGCGCGACGAACAGCCGCCGCCGACCCCGCTCAGCGAGTGGTACCCGGCAGAGCTGGTGGCGGGTGGGATGCCGATGCTGCTGCGCAGCCCGCTGGTGGACGCACGCGAGGACTTCGCGTTCCGGGCGCTGTTGGGGCAGCCGCTGATCCTCTACGGCCACCATTGGGACTTCGCCGAGGGCCTGGACATCCTCGCGCAGGCAGCACATGACATCAACGCCTTGGGGGAGGTGCGATGGCGGCCGCTGGGCGCGATCGCACGCGAGAGCTACGCTGCTCGGCGGACGGGCGAGACGCTGTGGGTGCGGATGCACGCCCGCCGCGTGGGTCTGGAGCTGCCTGCCGGTGTGCGCGAGTTGCGCGTGCTGGCGCAGGAGCCGTTGGGGGGAGCGGGGTGGCGGCAGGTGAGCGACGGCGTCGGTGTGGCTAGCATGGCCTTCGCGGCCGGTCGGGGTGTGTCGGAGCCGCTACCGGTCGATGCCCCCGGCCGGATCGAGCTGACGCTCATCCCCGAGCATCCGCTGAACCCAGCCGAGGTGCCTGCACCGAATAGGAGCCCGTGGTCGCTGGTGAGGCGGATGATGGTGGAGGGGCGCGACCGCGTCCAGGGGTTGCGCTGACTAGCGCGTGCGCCTGATCCAGAACGCTCCGGGGCTGACGGTGCGCGGATCGAAGGAGGGGATCGCGCGCGCGAGCTCTTGCGGTGCGGCGCGGGCGAGCGCGTGGTTGGGCATCAGCACCTCGAAGTCGTGGTTGAAGGCGAGGAAGGCTTGCAGCAGGTACTGCTCGGCCCAGGCGCGATGCTGGTCGATGACCCACTCCCTCGGATACTCGTAGGGCAGGAAGATGTCGTGCACGTGAACGACGACACCGGGGGCGAGGCGGGGGATGATCTCGAGGAAGATGTGGGTAACGTCGCCGCCGGTGCGCACGGTGTGGGTCGTATCGACGAACAGCACGTCGCCGTCGCGCAGGGCGGCGAAGCGGGCGGGGTCTAGATCCTCGCTGCGCAGCGGATGGGTGGTGGCGCCGAGCACAGGGCCCATCGGGCTGGCGCTGTAGGGGAAGGGGTCAAAGACGGTGTGCTCCAAAGGGCTGTCCTCGCGCACGTTGGCGCGTGCCGCCAACTGGATGACGTGGCTGGAGGCGCCGGAGCCGAGCTCGTACACGCGCGCTGGCTTGAGCTGGCGCAGAAGCGCGTAGAGGGTCTCGGCGTCGACGCACCCGTAAGAGCGGTTGTCTAGCCAGAAGCGGCCCGGCTCGGCGGGGTGCATCGGTGGCTGGAACTCCGCGAGGTAGGGCGCCAGCGGGCCGTTCAGCAGCGCGAGCGCGTCGGTGACGCGCAGATCCACGCCGGGTAACTCGTAGGGGCCGTCCCAAAGGCCCACAGGGAGCTCCTCGACGATGGGGATCGGGCTGTAGAAATGGCGCCTGGAGAGCTGGTAGCCCAGCGGCGCCAGCGCCCGCTGGGCGAGCGTCTCGGCGAGTCGGCGCAAGCGCACGAGAGTGTCGTGTATGGCCACCGGAGCAGCCTACTGCGGCGCGACATCTCTGTCTGCGCCGTCCAGGGATTCCTATTTCGGATAAAGCGGAGTGATTTAGTGAGAAATAGGAGACGGGCAGTGTGCCGAAAAGTTAACTGCTTTAGTGAGGATTCCAGGATGTTGCAAGCGTTCGACCGTGTAGCGGCAGCCGTTGTAGATCATTTGTTGATGTGGTAGGGTGCCCGCTCAGGTAGCCCGCAAATTGCGGAATTGGTTGTCGGGACAGGCGGGGCTTGGAGAGGGGCATGGTTGCAAATCGGCTTTGCGCATTCGTCACAGACCTCAGCCGCGGATTTTGTACAGCTTCTTAACGTCGTTTTGATCAGCGATGAGTAGCGTCACGGAAAACACGCAGGCGCTGGAGCGTCCGGCCTCATTTCCGTCATTGGGAGTAAGCCAGGATGGCACGGCAGGAGCAGACCGATACGGGGGTATCGACAGTGGCGACGGTAGAGACCGACGAGCGTAGGGCGACCGAGTCCTCGCTAAGCAAAGCTAGATCGAGTGGGCCTACCAGCTGGGTGAGCCGCGGCGAGCAGACCAACTCGCCCTCAGTGTCGCGTGCAATCAAGCGCGCCCAGGCGGGCGACCGCGACGCGCTGGGGTTCCTGTATGCGCGCTACGCCGACAACGTCTACGGGTATGTGCGCAGCATCGTCCACAACCACCACGAAGCCGAGGACATCACCCAGCACGTGTTCGCCAAGCTGATACGGGTGATCGGCAAATACGAGGAGCGAGACGTACCCTTCTTCGCGTGGGCGATGCGGGTGGCGCGCAACGTCACGATGGACTGCATCCGCAGCGAGCGCTTGGTGCCAGTTGAGGAGGTCCACAAGGTCGATCGCCAGGAGGCCGACCCGGCGGCGCGCGGCGGCATGGATGAGCTGCGCGAGGCGCTCGACACGCTCCCCACCGCCCAGCGGGAGGTGTTGATCCTGCGCCACGTCGCGGGTCTCTCGCCGGTGGAGATCGCGCAGCTGACCGGCAAGAGCGAGGGGTCGATCCACGGCTTACACCATCGCGGGCGCCGCACACTCGCCGTCGAGCTCGCCAACCGTGGCATGGCGCCGACCACGATGGCCGGCCGGGCGCGCGCCTAAAGCGCTCCTGCTCGCAGTCCTAGTCGTAACTGCCTCTCTGAAGAAATCGCGCCAGCCGTGAGTCTCAGCCGTCGAGCAGGCGGCGGAGCGGGTGCGGCTCTCCGGCGGAGGGCTCAGCCGGCAGTTGTCGCGCGATGCGTCCGCTGTCGAGGTCGGCGAGGTAGTAGAGCACCGCGAAGCGCGCCAACTCCTCGATCGAGACGCCCAGTCGCGCGCACTCCTCCTCAAGTGCTTCCCCTACGAAGCCCTCGAGGTCGAGCGTCAGCCCACGGACGAACGGGGGATCGAGCTGGCTGTGGCTGTCGGGGATGTAGTCAGGGCACACGCCGTTCACCGTCGAGGTCGGTTCACGCTCCACTCTGCCTCAACGTGAGATAGCGGCCAGTCCTGCCGCACGGATCCTCTCGCGGGGTACCGAAAAAGGCTGGTTTGCATAGGGAAGGCTCGCATTGAGCGGATTTCGCTGGCCACGGCCGCGACGCCAGGGGACGGGGACCGTGGTGCGTATTATCTGCAAGGTCGTGGTCTACGACCGAAGATATGAGTAATTTGCGATTGCAGAATAACAGGCGGTTTGCCTGGACTTCTGTCAGCTCCACAGCGTGGCGAGGGGCCAGGCCTCCAGTCGCTTGCCGAAGGAGGGGGCGCCGGCACCTCTCTGGCTTGCCGAAGGAGGGCGCCGGCACCTCTCTGCTAGCACGCCACAATGGTGGTCTACACACAGCACTGCGGGCGGCTGAATCGACGGTGGTAACCGCAAGACAGCGCAAACAAAGGTCCACCGCGACGCGGACCTCCTTGAAGTCCCGGTGAATCGCCCGATAACCGTCTCCTATGAGCACTGCAAGCCGATTTGCAGCGCGACTCGGGGACTTGCCGGTAGCGCTAAAGCTCGGCCTGCTCGCGGTCGGGCTCGCGCTGATCGTTCTCTGTGGGAGGCCCGATGCCGTAGCGGCGCGGCGAACGGCTGACGTGAGGGGCTCGCACAGGCATTCCCTCGCGAAGAGATCGTCCGCATCACGCGGGGGATGCGCCTCGGCGGCGCGCCGCCGAGCTCGTGCCGCCGCCCACAGGGGCAGGCATCACAAGATTGTCAAGCGCTGTGCGGTCAAGAAACCGAAGGCCGCTGCCACCGGGTGGAGCGCCACTTGGAACGAGTCGGACTCGTCGCTCTCGCCGGGCCCCGCATCTTCTGGCACAAAAGATCCCAAAACTGGAGCAGCCTTGTCTGCCAAAACGCCGGAACCACAGGCGCTGGAAGACGGGGACTCGTCGTCCGCCGGGTCTACGGAGAACTCGGGCTCGGCACCAAGCGAACCAGTCCAACCGCCGAGTGAGCCAGGCGAGCCAGCGCGGGCTGAAGAACCTGCGCCCGCGGAAGAACCAACGCCGGGCGCCGAGCTCTCGATCGCAGTCAGTGGCAACCATCTTGTCAATAGCAAGGGTAAGGTCGTCACACTGCACGGCGTCAATATCTCTGGCACCGAGTGGCAGTGCCTATATGGAAAAGCGTTCTATGGTCCTCACAGCGAAGAAAGCATCGCCGCGATTGCCGCCTGGCACATCAACGCGGTGCGCATACCACTCAATGAGGATTGTTGGCTGGGCATCAATGGTGCGCCCACCGACATCGGCGTCTTTCATGAAGAAATACGCGACTACGTCGAACAACTGCATGCCCACGGGATGTATGCCATCCTAGACTTGCATTGGAGCGCCCCCGAAGGCATCTTGTCGCATCTGGGCCCTGAATTTGCGGGATTTTATGAAATGGCCGATGAGAGCCACTCGCCGGCCTTTTGGGCGTCGGTGGCATCGTATTTCAAGAATGATCACGCCGTCCTCTTCGACCTCTTCAACGATCCCAGCAATATTTCGTGGGACTGCTGGCTCAACGGCTGTATAGCGCCGCGCGGATATCAGACCGCGGGCATGCAGCAGCTCGTCGATTCCGTCCGAGAAACAGGCGCTACGCAGCCTGTCCTAGTCACGGGGCTGGAAAACGCCGACCTCAGTAAGGCCTGGCTTGAACATCGCCCCACCGATCCAGCAGGCCAGCTTGTCGCATCTGCTCATATATACAACCAAAAAAGCACCAGTCACTTCAACGCCAATATAGGCATTGTGGCAGAACAGTTCCCTGTGGTTGCCACCGAGCTGGGCGAGATGGATTGTGCGGATGAGGATATCGATGCTTTCCTGCCCTGGGCGGATGCGCATGGTGTCTCCTACCTGGCGTGGGCTTGGTTCGTTGGCGGCTGCTCTGACTACCCCTCACTGATAAGTAACTACAACGGGACCCCCACCAGCTTCGGGGTGGGTTACCGCGAACACCTGCTGGCCAGCTTCCCATCGCCATAGCGTCAGTCGACGCTCGAACAGGCTGACCCAGCAGATATTGGCTAGCTGCGCGTAGGCGTGAGCTGTCGGGGCAGGACACGGTGGGCGTGACCTTGCACAAGCAGCAAGCCCCGGCCCTGGCCGTTGAGGCTGTGTGGCCTCGATAGCCGCGATAGCGCTCTCGTCCCGCAACTATCGCGCAAGGTGGGGTGTTGGCTTATGATAAGAAAGGCGAGGCTGGAGGCAACGCGTGCCGGCCTTCTGCTCGATGGTCTTCAGAGAGAGCGAGTCTAGGTTTGAGCAAGCCGACTGGGATCACGGGTAGACGTAGCATCCAGGTGCTGATCGCATTCCTCGCTCTCCTGGTGGGTGCCGGCACTCTGGCGTGGGCTCGATCGACCGCAACTGTAGCGCAAGCCGCGACCGTGGTTCTGACTGTCGAAACAAACCGCCCCGGAAGCGAGTTTGCTCCAGGCTCGGTGGGGCTTTCGATGGGCACCCAGGAATTGAGCTCCGGTCATCTGAGTCCCCTCCATCACCGCCTTGTGCGGCTGATGAGGCTCCTGGGACCGTCGGTACTGCGCATCGGTGCTAATACCGTCGACTCCTCCTGGTGGACAAGCAACGGCGAATCGCCTCCATCGTGGGCCACAAACACCGTCACGCCGGGAGACCTGTCAGCTCTGCGCAGCCTGTTGGAGGCTACCGGCTGGCGGGTACTGCTCGGGGTGGATCTAGGCCATTTTGAACCAGCACGTGTGGCTGACGAGGCACACTATGCGCAGAGCATTCTTGGCGCAAGTCTCTTGGGTATTGAAATTGGCAACGAGCCGGATGAATTCGGCAACAAAAATATCAATCTACGTCCGCCCACTTACAGCGTTGGCGAATACCTGAAAGAAGCGGAAGCCTATGACGAGGCACTGAGAACGGCGGCTCCAGGCGTGGCGATCGATGGTCCGGCTACTAGCGGAACCCGCTGGTTGGTAGAGATGGGGCCTGCGGTCAGTATGTTTACTGAACTAACTCAGCATTATTACGCCACCAGCACGTGTCCGGATGTGCCGTCTTCCGCTCTTCGGGCTCAGCCTACAGCCGCCGGGTTGCTGTCGCCGCTGGTCCGTGAACAGGAGAACGAAACCCTCAGTGCGCTTGCCCAAGCCGGAGCTGTCACGGGCCGCCCAACGCGGATTGGAGAGACCAACAGTGTGTCCTGCAGGGGTAGTCTCTCGGCAAGCCCGGTGTTCGCGAGCGCCTTGTGGTCTCTAGATTGGGTTCTTCGTGCAGCGAGCAGTGGAGTGACTGGCATTAACTTCCACGGCTGGCTGGGCGGTTGCGGCGCGGAAAGCTATAGCCCGATCTGTGTATCCGGGGGGACGGCGGAAGCCTCTGCCGGAGACGTGACTGCACAGCCCGAGTATTACGGGCTGCTCGCGGCCAGTAAGCTCGAGGGCGGGCGATTTATACCGACGCATATGAGTGGGCCGAATCCGTTACCGAACCTCGTGACCTGGGCTACTCTCACGCCTGGCGGGGCGGTCAGGATCGCGATCGAGAATTTTGACAGTGGGGGCTTGGCTCAGGCGGTGTCCATTCCGGTGTCTGGACGCATTGCCACCGAGGAGTCGCTTACGGGCCCTTCGGACACGGCGAGGAGCGGTATTACTTTTGGTGCCACGACGGTGACCAGCCAAGGGCGATGGCGGGCTAGAACCCGCGGGCTATCTCACGCCGGCGGGTTCGCCCGGGTTGCCGTGCGGCCAGCGAGTGCTGTCATTGTCACGTTGCGTCCAAAGCCCTCACGCGGCTAACCTCGTCAAGCTGTGGGCGCGAGGCTCCGGTTTAGATGGTCGACTAAGCGCAGCGCGAATACGATGACCATAAAGGTGGAGTTTGCCTGGCTTGACGTTACGAAGGTAGAGCTACTCGCTATATGGAGATCGGCGAACCCGTGTACCGCCAGATTGCGATCTACGACGCCGTCCTGGGGAAGGTCCGACATGCGGGTGGTGCCGGCCTGGTGATAACCGCCGAACAGCTGTTCACGAACGGCTGCTTCGCTATCCTCATAGAGGTACTCTAGATAGCCGAGCCCATGCTCACGTAGGTACTCATCCAGACGGCGATGAGCACGCGTGACGGCCGCGATGTCATCCTCCCCGAACTGTAGATGTGTCCGCAGGCGTGGCACGCCCAGCGCGTCGCGATCAGACGTTGGCTCAGCGCGACTCTCCGGATGCGGTAGGTGCTCGCCGTGATAGAGCAATGGGTAGACGTTTGCGGCGCTCGGCACGAAGAACCCGGGTACTTTCCGTCCGCGCTTGAGGAAGCGCCGGTAGCCAAAAACCAAGGCAAAGCGTGCAGCCGAAGGGAGATCGCGCATAATGTTCAAGAGATGTCTGCGCTTTGACACCGGCTGGGCCGTCTTGATGTGTGCCTGTCGGATTCCCTCGGCGACAAAGAACCGCCCCAAAGGAGACGCGAGCATCAGATATACAAAGGACAGAATGGCGCTCCCGTGCTCGGGGTTGCCAACATCGGGATTGACCAGCCACATCGCGATGTTCGGTAACCGCTGGCTGTCCTGGCAGTCCTCCGAGAAGGTCAGTCGCCGGCGTACGTAAACGCCGGCGGCATCGCGCTCATGACCGTAGATCGTTTCGGCTGGCGGTGTATTGAAGTGAACTTGGGCGATGCGGCTCTCGACATGGGCCATATACCAGCGCCCGAGGTGCCCGGAGTGGTTGCCAAGTCCCTCGGGATGGCTGCGGGTGGAGGCGAACAACAGACGCGTGGTCTCGAGACCGCCACAGGCCAACACATAGTGTGAGGCTGATATCTGCACCGAGCGTCCGTCCAAGCTCTGCGCTTGGAGGTGCTGTACGCGTGGCTCGTCGGGAGCGCACACTACCTCCGTGCAAGTCAAGTTGGTGAGGAGCTTCAGCCCCGGTGTGTCTTTCAGAGCTGTGCAGTACTCCCGCCCGAAATTGGTTGGCAGCGACCAGCGCTCAAGCGATGAAGCTCGGATTTCGCCGTCGGGGAAGCCCGGGATGAGCGAACGGTCAGCGAGATCGGGGATCTCGCGGGCGTCGAACACCGCATCGCCGCAGACGCACCAGTCGCAAGCGCGCTGAAAGTAGGGCTCTAGCTCCTCGTAGCTGAGCGGCCAGCGCGCCTCGCCGGCGATCGCCCGAGGCTTGAAGTCGATCGGGTCGAATGGCACGCAACGTCCTCCCCAGAGGTTTGAGGCGCCTCCGATCTGCCGGCTGGTGGCGAGCGACATCGAGACGTGGAGGGGATCCAGCCCTGTAACGTCACCGAGTTGCTGTACGTCACGGTTGGGGGAGTCTCCGCCACTGTCGATCAGCAACACGCTATGTCCCGACCGGGCAAGCTCCAGCGCCACGACGATGCCAGCGGGCCCGGCACCCACGACGGCGATGTCCGCTTCGAGACGCGAGTTTGCTGGGATCATCGCCGAATCTGTCTGCATCGCCGAGCCCCGATCAGGCAGTTGCCAGCTCATTGCTGACTAGTCGTCTGACTGCCGAGACGGCCGGATCTTCGTCATTGTGTGCGGCCAAAATGAGGTTGTCCAGTCCGCGTAGGCGCTGGGGCTTGGTGGTGTTGAACAACACGACGCCTCGTGCGTTGGCTTGCAGTGCATCGCGCAGCAGCAGCGAGGCGAGTGCTTCTGGCGAGGAGCAGTCAGTGCCCGCCGCGTGAGACCACCGCAAGCGGCACTCAGGTGAGCTGTTTATATGAGCGCAGATACGCTCGAGCGTTTCGCCCAGAATGCCGAAAGTGATGCGTGGCTTCAGCTCGGCGGAAGGCGTCGCAGAGGTTCGCGAAAGCAGGTCGTCGCGTACTTGCAGGATCGCTGCCGCCGGCAATCTCTGCTTGATCTGAACACAGGGATCGCGCTCCCCGGCGATGCCCCAGGCGCGGATCTGCCCTGCCTGACGGGCCTCTTCGAGGTAGGCACAGATCTCCGGCAGATCCACGTGATCGGCCGGCGAGGGGTCATGCAGGAACAGGATGTCCACATAATCGGTTTTTAGTTCGCGCAAGCTGGTCTGAAGGCTCGCGCGAGCGGTGGCGGCATCGTAACGATGGGGTTGATGAAAAGCGTCTGAGCGCCTCTTCACATAGCTTCGGAGTGCGGGGTAGCGCGTGAGCAGCCCGCGAGCTGGGCCCTGCAGACGGGCGAGTCGCCCTGAAGTCGCAGCGGCCTCGATCCCGAACTTTGTGGCGATCACGATGCTTTCGCGACGCGCTTGCGCAAAGCGACCCAATTCCCCCTCGGCCGCCCCCAGCCCGTACATACGTGCCACGTCAAAGTGCCTGACGCCCTGGTCGAATGCCTCCTCGAGCAGGCGCCGGCGCTTGCTGGCGGAAGGCTCGCGCATTAAACCCGCACAGCCGAATCCAATCCGCGTGCTCGTGACGTTCGGGGCGAGCGCGGTCCTCTCCATGCGGGCGATAGTCTAGCGGAGGTCGTTCTGCGCGATTTCAGGGATGGCACTATCCCCAATAAATGTCTGGGCGTGCCCAGCTCGCGCATCTTCAGATGCTGTCCTCGACAGCGCCGGGTGGCGCCGGCATCGCCAGGCCCGCCAAAGAAAGAGGGGGTTGCCCACAATGTAGCGACGCCACAATCGACGTGGTTCTTGGGCCAGCCGAAAGCACCACTCGATGCCGAGGACGTTCATCCAGCGTGGCGCACGGACCACCTTCCCGGCGCTGAAGTCCAGAAAGGCGCCAACACCAACACCGATAAGCGCACCGGTAGCCGCGAGGTTGCGGTCGATCCACGTCTCTTGTCGAGGGCTGCCGAAAGCGACGATCAGCATGGCTGCCCCGGCATCTCTGACCCTCTCAGCCAGCAACTCGTCGCTCTCGCCCGTAAAACCGTGGCAAACCCCGGCGACCCGCAGACCCTTGATCTGCTCCTCGAGCCGACCGGCTGCTTGCTCAGCGATCCCTGGCTCGCTGCCGAGCAAAAACACGCCCCAACCTTTTCTCGCCGCAAGTTCTAGTAATCGAACAGTAAAGTCGCTTCCGTTGAGGTTCTCGGGAAAGCGCTCGCCACGCATCCTTGCCGCAAGATTAAGGCCGAAACCATCGTTCATGACGAGTGTGCTGTGTTTGAGAGCTTTTTGCAGGTCGTCGTCCCGTGCCGCAAGGTTGAGGGTATGGGCATTCACGTAAGCCAACATCTGGGGTGAGCCTTCTGCGGCCAAGGTATCGACTACTTGAATAGCTTGATCTCTGGTCAGCTTGCAGACGCCGATTCCCAGGATCGGCACCGTCGGGATCGCACGTGCGACCCTCACCAAATCGAGTGACCCCGCAGCCACGTCATCCATAGGAGCATAATAGTCGGATCCGACACCCACGTAAAGCCCATTAAGTCATGCTTCGGTCAATATACTGGCACTCTAGCCCGTGGAGTCCTTGCTGCATCGGGGAGAATAACGAGTAGTGGAAAAAAACGGACTAATCAAAGTCATTCACGCTGGCCCCCACCCATTAACCGTTGGTGGAACACAGTCGGTGATCCGTACGATCGCTGACTTTGGTATCGGCGCAGACGATATCTCGATTAGGCCCACATGGAATGAGTCTCGGCTATTTGTCAATGCTCAGCTGGTGCGTCGCGCGGCAGGGTCGATCCTGCGAGCCAGCCCCGACACGATTATCCACGTGCACATGTCAAATGGAGGTGCCTATCTGCGCGACGGGCCCCTTATCGCTTTGGCGCGCAGTCGCGGACTGCGAGTCGTGGTGACAATACACGGCTTTGACTTCCCTGAGTTCGCGGACGCCCATCCGAGGTTCGTCAAGGCGATCTTGGCGCGGGCGCACGGAGTGCTTTGCCTTTCGGGAGAGGCTGAAAGGTCTCTTAAAGGCCTAGATATCAGGGGCAAGATCAAGATCCTTGCCAATCCAGTGGCCATTGACGACGATTCCCCTCCGGCGCGCGATACTGAGGCGGTGGCCCTATTTGCCGGTTCGATAGGCAAGCGCAAGGGTGCCGATGTACTCGTCGATGCATGGCGGATCTTGGTCGACCGAGGGATTGACGGTCGCTGCAGGATCGTCGGGCCAATCGACGATTACACACCTCCCGAGTTGGACAAAATGTCTGTCGAGAAGCCCGTCGACCCGCGAGCCATCAGGTCGCTGATTCGAGCTTCGCGGGTTGTGGTTCTTCCTTCGCGTGCCGAGGGGATGCCAATGATTCTGACGGAGGCCCTAGCCACAGGCAGACCGTTCGTCGCCACACCGGTTGGAGGAACTGGTGAGCTGGCTCCGTGTCGAGAGATGCTTGTGCCAGTGGATGACGCCAACGCGCTCGCTAACGCCATCGAGTATTTCTTGGCCGATCCAGAGGCGGCAAATAGCGTGGGTGTGCAATGCCAAGAATTCTGCAGAGCGACACGTGGACCCGAGGTTATAGGCGTCGCGTTGCGTGATTTCTATTGCGCATTATGATCAGACACTCCAGGTGGGAAAAGCTTTTCCGGTCATCTCACGCAGACGTGCAACGTCTTCTGCGTAGAGCTTCTGCAGCCGTGTCCGAAGTTCGTCATCCGGCTTTGGGGCCTCAAGTGGTTGTGACACGATTCGTTCAAACGAGTTACGAAGAGCCACGCGAAGCCCACGCGGTGCACGCTGCAGCGGGGTAGCTCGCGCCCACCGAACAAGAAGTATAAATTTAGAATAGGTACGACGTTCCTCGCCGGTGTTGATCTCCTCGTGGAAATGCTCAGAGACAATCGAGTTGTCTATCCCCAAAAAGGTGAAAATTTCTCGTAACGTTGCTTGCCTATTGGACAGCAGCTCGGCCTGGTCGACTACCAGAATCTGCTCTTGAGTAAAGTGGAGCAAGTATTGATCCAGCTGCGACGCATAAAAACTCGGGCAAGTATAAGGCGAGTAGGGGTCAGAGAGGTCGCTAAGCGCCTCTCCCAGCGACCGGCGCTCGCCTTCGGTCGAAACGCGGTGATGAAAATGCGAGATGGTGCGTGCCACGGGGTCTCGCACTAGGTAGATGAGCTTTGCATCGGGGATAATCTGCTTGATCCTGTCCGGGGTTCCCAGGCGACGTGGAAAGGCCGTGTAGTTCGGCGACGCCTCGCCGCGAGCCTTCAATGCAGGATCGAACAGGGTTTCGTATTCATCCAGATGCTTGATCCGCTTGGCCCCAGGTGGGTATGGGGCATCATTTGGCGGGCCTGAAAAAAAGTTAGTCTCCTTCATCGCCGCCATCTGAACCTCGGGGTGCTGGGCAAGATAATGGTTGAGGCTGGTGGTCCCGCACTTAAACGAGCCGATTATCAAGAATGTGGGTAGCGCCATTAGCTATGATTGTTGTTTTCAGGCTAACCTGGAAGAACGAAAAGCACAATTCAGTTTTGCGGGATCAACGCAACGGACCGAGCGGATTGCGTCCTGGATGCCGATAGTTGATGGATGCGCCTGAGCCCATAAATGTAGACCGCCCAGCATGCCAAGACAAATATGGCGAAAGCCGCTTGCGTGCTACCCAGCACCGCTGCCACAAGCATAGCGACAGTCGCGACTATTGTGACGGCCCAGGCATTGAGTGCCAAGAATCGCCCCTCTCCATGGGCGACCAAGACCCCCTCAACAAGACCATAGAGAATGCGAGGAGGCCCAGCCAGGAGCGCCAGAGCGAGATACGGAGCGCTTTTGGCGTACTCGGGACGCCCAAGTAAAGTAAAAAACCACCCGACGATCGGGCTAAACCCAATCAATGCCGCCAGCAACACAAATGGTAGGACGAGATATAGGTGCTCACGCCTGGAGATCGTGAGATTGACATCGCCGGAGCGTAGTGCCCGAGTGGCATGGGGAACAGCGGCCTGCACGATCAGCACTCCCAGACGCTGAGGTATTGAGAGCAGGACCAACGCCACGTCTACCACGGCGACCACGACGTAGGAATTGATCACCGCGATAGATCGCATAATGAGCGGCATAATGGCGACTGCGATCGCTGCGGCACCAAGCCAAAGAGAAAACCCAAGCAGCTCCCGGGAACTGGGAGCGGATCTGAGATCGGACTCCTCGTGTGACCCCGTAGTCAGAACTCTCGGGCGAGTCCTGGCGGTGCACAGGATGCCCGCTATGAGGCCGACGAGGTTGCCCAGACAAAAGACTCCAAATGCAGACAGAGGGGTCACGCCCAGACCGAACAGCCAAAGGGCGGCAAGCGGGACAACTTCACCAACGGCCGCCAGCGGTAGGATCGAGGCCGCTAGCACTATCCGACCGCGTCCTCGCAGGATGCCAGTGGCTATTAGCGAATAGACAAGACTAGAGAGACCGATCGCCGCGAAGAGGAACGCCACCGGCGATTTGAGCAGCACCGCGGAAAAGGTCGCAACGACGATCGCCGCGGTAGCCGTCGGCCAAATGCCCGCTACGACCGCGGAGCGTATGATCGGGCCGTCGTCTGTTTGATTGCTTGCGGCGATGTATCGCGCAACACTGTTCGGTAGGCCGCTGGCACCGATGAGAAAGACCGTATTGTAGATGCTGAGTAGCAGCGTCAGGCGGCCATAGGCCGCCGGCAGAAGCGCGATCAGCAGGATGGTCCTAAAGCCGAGCTGGGCAATTACGACGGCGACACTGCCGGCGCCGAGCAAAACAACATCGCGCCGGACATGACGCCAGAGCGACGGCGAGGGCAAGGTGTCTGTGTTGGGGTGGGAGGCCTTGGCATCCGCACCCAAGCTCGACTCTGGCCCTGGGCCCCCAAAGGTATCAGCAGCATCCATGTCATGTTTGGATCTGGGCAAGGACAATCAGCTGATGGCGTGAGCGATGATGGCTTATAGCTGGGGCATGCCTGGCAAGGTACCTAGGAACGTGCGGCGTGGTCCACAACTTTTGGTCCATCGCTGGCTCAGAACTGTCCCCGACCGCCTCAAGATATGCGGTCTTGGCGACACGTCATCGGCATGTCCGCCAACGGCGCCAGCAGGTAGACTCGAGATGTGCCGGCAGATGGAGTTGAACGGCGGCTCATCCTGCTCAGCGCCGGCACCGCCACGTGTCGCTTGGCGACGCGTGAGGAGGCTAAGGGGCTTGTGTCCGACGTGAACTGGCTAGGACTCGGCGAAACGTTGCGCCGACGGAAGCTGCTACCCACCCTGGGCCCACGTATTCTAGAACTCGCAGAGGGAGGCGCAAGCAGGGATTTTGTGAGGGCGGTTGAGCAGTCGATTGTGGCTGGGCGTCGGCAAGGTGCCTTCTTTCAACTCATCGCAAAGCGGGTGGCGACCGCGCTCGCCGATGCAGAGATTCGCTCTACGGTATTGAAGGGCCCAAGCTTAAGCGAAGCCATCTACAACGATCCGGGCCGGCGTCTGTCGGGCGACATCGATCTGCTCGTCGCAACCGAGCAACTTCCGATGGCCGTCGAGGTGGTACGCGGACTGGGCTATGACGCCCCCACTGACTACGTGCAGGATGACGGTCTGCCGATGCTGCACTTCGCTCTTGCGCACGAGCGCGGGGAGTTGCCGCCAGTCGAGCTCCATTGGCGGATCCACTGGTATGAGCGGAGCTTTGCGCGTGAGTGGCTGCTACCGCCGACGCTAGATCTGTCGGGCGATTGGCGTCCAGCCCCAGTGGACGAGCTTGCGGCCCTGCTCCTGTTCTACGCGCGGGACGGCTTCGTTGACCTACGCTTAGCCGCCGACCTGGGCGCGTGGTGGGATGTGTTTGGCGCAGGCATACAACCAGGCGCGCTCGATGAGTTGCTCCGCAGCTACCCGGCCTTTGGGCGTGTAATTCCGGCGGCGGCCAAGGTGGCCGAACGGGTTGTGGGCTTGCCGGCGGCGCGAGTCGTAGGCGACGCACCCAAGCTACGCCTGCGCGGTCGTATGGCCATGCGGCTCGCGGATCCCAACCCGCGCGCCAGTCTGCACCAACTCTATGCCGATGCTGGGCTGATCGACGGGCTGCTGATGCCGCCAGGCGCCTTCGGCGCCTTTATAAGACGCAACGTGGTACCGCCGCGTGAGGTCTTGGACGAGTACGCGCAACACTCGCTCGACGGCAAGGCGATATCGCCTCTCGGTCACTGCCTGCGCATCCTCATCAGGTATGGACTGGCCCTCGCGCGCATCGTACGTGGTCCAGAAAGAGCGCACGATGGATGACGGCTTACCCCCGATGATGCACACCGTCAACACGCAGTTGCCCATTGGCAACCAACGGGGTGGTGCGGCCGGCGACTCTAGCGGACTCGGTCACCGGCAAGCTCGTCAAAGAGATTAATATAAGCGCGCGCGCACTTCTTGATGTGAAAATGCTCGATGACGCGGGCTCTCCCGGCCTTGCCGTGAGTCAGCCTCAGCTCCTTGTTGCTTGCATAGAGAGCTAAAGCTTTGGCGAGCGCGCTCTTGTCATGGGGAGGGACTACGATCCCCGTCTTTTTATCAACGACAAGCTCGGGGAGGCCGCCGTTGCGGGTGGCAACCACCGGCTTGCCGGAAGCCATTGCCTCGAGCGTCGTCATCGGGCATGACTCGGTGAACTCTGTCGAGGGAATCGCAGCGATATCGCACATCTGCCAAAACGCCGGCATGTTGTGCTCCAGCCCGAGAAAGTCGACCATGTCGCCGACCCCCTGTGAACGTGCCAGCGCTTCCAGCCGCGCGCGTTCAGGGCCGTCTCCCGCGATGAGCAATCGCATCGGCTGCGTTGAAGATAGCCCAGCTACTGCCTCGATTAGATGGTCTGCTCCCTTCCCATACACCAAGCGGCCAGCAAATGCAACGACACAGCCCCGTTCACTGGTGTCGTCGTCTGCTCCATCGGCTGACTCGTATTGGTCGGGATCAATGCCATTGTATATTCTCCCGATAGCATGTGTGTGCGGCTGTCGTCGTAAGCGCTCAAGGACAAAATCCGACACTGCAACCTCGACGTTGTCGGCCCAAGCGCCGCCTACGCGGCCGATCCACCGCAGTGGACGTTGACGCCTAGAATAAAACTGAGCTTCTAGTACGTCTCCGTGCTCGACGGCTACGATCGACCCACGGTAGCCGCCAGCACGAAGACTCGCTCCCATAAAGCCGCAGCTGACTAGTAAGACTCCGTCTGGGCCCGTGCGGGCAATCTCGGCTGCGTACCGACGGGGATGTCTGAGTACGTCACGCCCACGATTGAAGCCCAGGGTTCGATAGGGAACGTCATCGCTGTCAAGCAGGCGAGTGGCGAGAGGTTGTGGGCTGCCTACGAAGATGATCGTTATCTCTCTGCCCAGTTGACGCATTTGACTGGCTAGCGCCACACTGAAGACCTCGGCGCCGCCTACGTCGCCATTCCAAAGGACGAGGGCCAAGCGTCGCTTGTAACTACAGTCGTCCAGAACGACGGGTCGTTGTCCGTTGTTCATTGTGGCCCCGGTATGGATAACACGAGATTGATTGTATGTCATCAGGATAATCGAAACTGACTCAAAGGATCGACAGACGTGGAACCTCAGCCATGGTCTCGACTGGCCCGCGCCCCTAGGCTTGCTGGCTCAGTCGGCGCGCTATTGGGCGGCGCGAATCGGGAATTGTGATCAATGTGGGACCAAGAAACATCGCTATGGTGAGGATCGAGAGCCAGTCGACTATGGTGGCCTCGCCGAGAGAGTCGATGAGAAACGCCGCGATGGCGCAAAGCGTAGCCAGTGGTGCCCACTTGGTCGCGTCCGTGGCCGTACGTAGGCGCCGAATAACGGCGAGGATGACGAAGATGACTCCGATTAGATAGATCGCGAAGCCGCCGTACCCGGTCTCCCCTATAACGGCGGGCCATGATGTGTCGTCGATAAACTGAGGATAACGTCGCGATAGGCCCCAGATCTCATTCAGACCATACTGTTGGTAGACGGGGCTGTAGTAGATGCGCGAGGCATAGCTGGCGAACCGCCCAAATCCGGCCCCTAGCGGGAAATCGTCGCTAGCGATGCGTTCACTCGTCGTATAAAGTCGCGCGCGCGCGGTCGTCGAGGACGAGGTATAGGTGGAGAGCTGCGTAGTAATCACCTTTGCCTCCAGGCTGTATGCCGCGACCGACAGCAAGGTGCCGATCAACAAGATGGCTACCGTCCCTCGATTATTTGTCAGTCCTTGGACGAACGCGACGATCACCATCACCGCGGCTAGCGATAGAAAGCCCTTGAGACGTAGCGACAGCATAATTGAGGCGGCGAACAGCAATGCCATTATCAAGTCGGATTTATTGCGTTTACTTGCAAAGCGAGAAAACGACAGCGCAAAAAGCATGCTCATGAACACGCTGAACTCGCCAGGGTGGGGAAAGATCGAGTGCACGGCTTCGCCGCGGAAGCTTTCGGTGCTGAATTGGTAGATGGAGGTTCCCAGTGCGCGCGAAATAGCCTCGTGGGTCAGATAGTCGCCGAAACCCAGCACGGCCACGAGTACGCCAACCCGGGTAAATGTTCTATAGACTCTAGTTAGATCGTCTTGCGTCCATGGAAGCACAAGCGTGATGCCGACCATCACCCAAAGCTTGAGCCCCAGCCAAGTTCCTACCATGGTCACTGTAAGGGGCACATTGTGAACGGCCGCCCCAAGCAGTCCAAACAGCGCTACACCGATACCCGGAAGAATGAATCGGAGAGGGGGGATGCGAATGCTGGTGCGCATCGTTTGCCAAACCGTTAGGCACAGGTAAATCAACATCAGTACCTCATCGCTTTGGCGGACGGCTTCTCCCGCTGACGAGTTGTAGCCTGCCGCTGCCGATATGGGCCCGTTGAAGACCACGATCAGCCAGAGCCAAATTAGAGCGCCAATGGGATCGCGAAAGTAAAGGGCGACCCATACTCCACAAAATGTCAAGGCAATTAGCGCCCCGGCGACAAGCTTGGCGTGTGTGGTAGCCGCCGTGGCGCCAATGACCAGCGCGAGCAGGCACCCAGTTACTCCGAGACCGAGAAGACCAGCCGCCGATCGGTCGTGTGTGGTGACGTGTTGATCCAGAGGTGCCCTCATCTGCTTTGGTAACAGCATGGGGTCGAAAAGCGCTTTTATGCGATGGCTCAGGTTAAGTCCTGGTTACTGAGCGTGGCTGGTCGGTGCTGGAGAAGATGCTGTCGGCCGAGTCGGCCGTAGAAGTTGGTTGATCGTGGCCGACGGCACCGTCCGTATAGGAACCGCGCTTATCCGGTTTGACACAGTTTGCGACCACACCGAGTAGCGGCGTTGTGCTTCGGCTAAGAACTTGCTGGAGGCGCTCCGCGGTGTCCCGCCGGTCGTGCCCCATACGGCCCACTACGAGGACGCCATCGACCTTACCGAGTGCTGGAAAGGCATCCGAGACGGCCATCAGCGATGGCGTGTCTACGACGACGAGGTCGTAGGTCGATCGCGTCCCTTCAAGCAGGGTCTCCATGATGTGAGCCTTGATCAGTTCAGAGGGGTTAGCCGGTTGTGCGGCGTCGGCAGTGAGAACATCGAGTGTTGGTCCGGTAGCCGACAGGTCGATGGACTGGGCTGCATCGCTGACCGATGTGACGTCAGTGAGCACGTCGATCAATCCCACCCCGGGCTGGATGCCGAGATGATGAGCGAGCGTCGGACGCCGAAGATCCATCTCGAGAAGCAATGTGCGTGAGCCGCTCTTGGCCGCCGCGATCGCAAGGTGGAGGGCGATAGTGGTCGTTCCATCGCCCTGCGCGGCCGACGTCACCAAGATCACACGCAAGTCGCGATCGACATTGAAGGATCGCAAGCGCGCAAGAATCATACTGAACGCCTCTGCCTGGGCAGATGGCAGCACGAGTGCCGGTGTGTCAAGGGCCGATTGCGAGAGTGACTTGCTCTCCGCAACAACTCCGAGCAGAGGAGCACGATAGATCGCTTCCAGTTCTTCTGGCTGTCTGAGACGAGGGTCGAGATGCTCCAGCAGTAGGGCGAGGCCCACGCCCAAGAGGAGACCCAGCGCTCCACCGATCAAAGCATTCCTCGACGTCGTGGGCGAGGAAGGGCTGGTTGGGACGGATGCCCTCTGAGCAAGCTGAACGCTACCGTATTGGAGGCCCGCGAGAAGCTTCAACTCCTGTGCGCGCTCCTCGAGGGATACCCCGGATGGGGCGAGTCTTTGTTGAGGAGAAAGGGCCGCGACCTGTCTGTTGACCGTCGCGAGCGCTGATGTGAAGTACAGGTAGTTCGCTTTTTGCTGTTCTGCGACGAACTGTTTTGCATAAGTGTTGGCGATCCGGGCCGCGAGAATGGGGGATTTCACAGAAGCCGAGACGTCGACGATGCTCGATTCCCCAACTACGCTTGTTTCGCCCTGTTGAGCGATGCTCAGGCTTTCGCTGACCTTTTGCTCAGTCAGTCCCTGGCCGAGTCGACTTGCGGTGATTGCCGCCATGTTGCCGACCTGCACGAGTTTGGCATCGCTGTTCTGTTCGCCCTGGGCAGAGGTGAAGTTTGTAGAAAGTCCGGCGATCTGCTGGGCCAGCTGGTCGCTCTTGAAGACGAGCAAGGCCGTTGCGGTGTACTTCTTGGTCTGATGCTTGGAGTATCCGTAGGCTGCGCCGGTGGCGAGAATGCAGCAGAGCAGGATCCAGGGCCAGCGACGGCGAAGGATATCCAGTCCGCGCCCAAAATTTGATCTTTCAGAACCTATCTCCACCGGGGTGCGTCCTCTCAGTCGAGTCGATGTTCGATGCTTCTATCAACTCGTTGTACGGCCGTAAACTTCTGGTTGCCGGCGCTTTGGGTCGTGCCGTCGGGCCGGCGGGCCCACCCTCGATCTATCGATCGGCCAATCTTCCGGTGGGACCGTAAAGCAGGTCTAAGTTCCGCCCGATAGCGGTCTCAACCAGGCAGGCGTGGGCTCTAAAGGCATGGCCTCCTGCGTGATCCGATGCTGATACTTCTGATCCCCCTATCGCTCGCGTGGCTGGTTGTGGCCGTCGTGGTCATCGCTGCTTGCCGGATGGCCGCCCGCGGCGATGCCGAGATCGCTCAGAGCCCGCGTCGCCCAAGCACATGCGGCACCGTGCGCAGCATGATCTTGAGGTCGCCCCACAGCGACCAGTTGGCGACGTACAGGTAGTCGATCGCGCCCATTTCGCTCAGCGGGACGCGGGAGGGGCCAAGGATCTGCCAGGGGCCGGTCATCCCCGGCATCAGCTCCAGCCGCCGGCGGTACCAGCCCTCCACGCGGCGGTCCTCGTCGATCACGAGCGGGCGCGGACCGACGAGGCTCATCTCGCCGCGGATGATGTTGAGCATCTGCGGGAGCTCGTCGAGGGCGCTCTTGCGCAACAGTTTGCCGACGCGAGTGACGCGTGGGTCGTCGGCGATCTTGAAGAGTCCCTCCTGCGCCTCGTTGCGGTGGCGCAGCGAATCCTTGAGCTCCTCGGCGTTGGGGATCATCGTGCGGAACTTCAGGAGGTCGAAGTGCTTGCCGTGGCGCCCGACCCGCGCTTGGCGGAAGAACACCGGCCCGGAGCTGTCGAGCTTGATCGCGACCGCAATCACCGCGAACAGCGGTGCCACCGCGAGCAGCCCCAACGAGGCACCGAGCAGATCGAAGGCGCGCTTGACCACCGCCGAGGAGCGCGACATCTCAAAGCGCCTGACCCCCATCAGCGTGACTCCGTGCAGATCGTCGAACTCCACTGAGGAGCCCACCACCTCCAGCAGGCGCGGCAGCACGCTCACCCTCACTCCCACCGCCTTGAGGGTGCGCACCAGATCGAGCATCTCGCCGCCGTCGGCGCTGCCGGGCGCCACGATCGCGCGGTGCACGTTGAGGGTGCGCGCCAGCTCGCGGATCTCCGTGAGCCGCTGTGCCGAGAGCGCATTCACCGACCAGATCCCGACGTCGTCCAGGTTGATGTGGCCAACCAACTCGGCCTTGACGCCGCCGTGCCCGGCGAGCTTCGACCTGATCGTCTTCGCGGACGCCTGGTTGCCGATGAACAGGCACCGTTCGGCCGGCACTGCCCGCAGCGCGAGCGCGCGAGCCGTGGAGCGCGCGAGCACCAGCAGCAGCATCAGCACCACCCACAACAGCAGCGCCTCGCGGCGGGTCAGCGTGTTGCCCTCCACGACAAACCCTCCCGCCAGCCAGGCAGCCAAGGCGCCGAGCGTCGCCAGGTGGAACAGCTTCGGCGCCTCGTCGAGCGTGGTCTTGTGCAGCAGCACGTCGTCGCGGTCGTAGAGGCCGAGGATCTTTGCCCCCATCAGCAGCGTCAGCAGCCCGCCGACGCTCACCCATGTGAGCTGCAGCGACTTCGAGGAGATCCCCGCCAACACGACGAAGGCGCCGACGATCGCGACGACGTCGGCCGCCAGCAGCGCGCGGCGGAATAGCGATTCGCGCGAGAGATTCTCCAGCCAGCCGCGCGTCTCGACGGGCCGCGCATCGCGCTCCTCCGCGGCGTGGCCGCGCTGAACTTGCACTTCGGTGAAGTCGCCCTTGCCCAGGCTGGCTTCTGGAAACGGTATCTCCGTCTTGCTGCCGATACCCCCGCTCATTGCTGCGTCGCCTCCCTGGCGCTTGTTGCTATCAACCGGTCCCTGCGGTTTGAAGCGGCTCCCCTCCAAGAGCCAGAATTCCCATGCCCAACCCGCGCTCTGAGTCGAGGATCAGGTTGACTGCCTCGTTGCGCGAGCGCACTCCCAGCTTCCCGAACGCCGAGGAGAGATGGCTCTTGACGGTGCTTTCCGAAAGAAACAAGCGCTCGGCGATTTGGCTGTTCATGTAGCCCATCACCACCAGTCCCAGAATTTGCTTCTCTCGTGCAGAGAGCGCTGGTGGCGCGATCTGGCGCCACTGCTGTCTGGGCACGCAGATCTGGCCCACCCGCACGGCCTGCAGGCAGGCGCCGAGCGTGCCCGCCATCTCCTCCTCCAGCACCACGCCGGCGGCGCCTGCCGCGAGGACCGCGCGCACCTCCCAACGTTGGATGCCGGGGCAGATCACCACCACCCGTGCGTCCTCGATGCCGCGCCGCAGCAATTCCACCCTAGCCGCGGCGGCGGCTGCGTCTTGTACCCACAGTACGACGAGCTGCTGGTCGCTCACCGCGCCGTGCTCGAGCATGAGCTCTGCGCTCTCGAATGCGGTGAAGTCAAGGCCCTGCTCCTCCAGCACCGCACCGATGCGCTCCCGCGGCACCTCCCCGGCGATCAGTGCGACCGCTGCGCCGTCATCGAGCGGGTGGGCAGCCGCCGCCAGCTGCTCCATCGGTGCTCTGGCCCTTGGCATGGCAGAGTAACGGCAGGAATGGCACTGGACTTACGGCCCGTGCGCCCGGTGCATCGGCCTCGTCAGAGTTCGGCCGGTGCGTCCGGTGGTGCGTCCGGTGCAATCGGCCCCGTCAGAGTTCGACCAGTCGGCCGAGCGATTCGTCACCGGGGGAGAGCACCGGCTGACCGTCGTACTCCACCCAAGCGTGGGCGAGGAACTCCGGGGCGGCCTGTGCGCCGATCACGAGCTTGGTTGGTATGCCCCGTTGGGCCAGCAATCGGGTGAGGACCAGCGAGTGCGCCAGGCAGCGGGTGTCGCCGGGCATCAACGCCAGGGTTCGGGTCACCGCCCACCCCAGCCACCGGGCTTCCGCCAGTGTGGCCGTATCGGTCGCCGCCCGTGAGGGAGGTGATTGCGAGCGCAGTGCCGCCACCACCGAGGCGATCGGTGCGCGTCGCAGCTCGCGTCGCGCACGCAGATAGGCGGCGACAATCTCGCCTGCGAGTCGCATGCGCTCAACTGACCCCAACCGACGGGTGGGCGGCGGCGGACTGGGGGCCTCCGCACTGCGGGAGTCGGCGCGGCGGTTGCGCTCAGCGCGCGGACTCGCCATCGAGCTCGATCAATCCACGCGCGAGCAGAGCCTGGCAAAGCTCGCACATATCCCGCTCGACAAGCACCTGCTGCTGCGCGTACCGCTCGGCCACCGCCACTGCGGCGTCATGTACGCAGGCTGCCTCCGCCAGCGCTTCGAGCATGCTGCCGGCGGTGGGATTGAGCCCGTGATAGCGCCCCGTCTGGAGGTTGAGCACGACTGTCTCGGTGGGCAGGCTGCGATAAACCACATGTTGGGGCACCACGACCTTTGCCGTTGACAGCGCCGCAACATCGGGGATTGTTTGGGGGGGACAGATCTCGGGCATGGTGCTGGGGAGCATTATGAGTCCTCGGGGTCAGAACGCAGCGATCGCCTCGCGGTGCGGGGCGAAGTCATATGCGGCATGGCGCGTGTGTGCAATACGTACCCCTAGCAACTCCGAGGACGCAAAGATTCTTCCAGGGTGCCACGATGGCCGAATACCGCGGGCGACGCTCACTGCTCGTCCGCTCATCTCTAGCAGGGGAGGTGGCGCGATGAAGTCGTTCAGGGCCCTTTGGGGCGTGGCGGTGGCAGCCTTGGTGGCTGTGGGGTTGCTCGTGAGTGCTGGTGGTGCGTACGCGGCTGGCGGGGTGAGCCTATGTGTGCCTGAAGCTGAAAATGCGGCAACGGTCACGCCGACGAAAGGTGCGTGTGCCGCCAAATATAAACTCGTCGAACTGGGCGCCGAAGGCAAGCAAGGTAAGGAAGGCCCTCCCGGCAAAGAAGGCAAAGAAGGCACCTTCGCCGGTTTGACCACGGCCGACAAGGAAACGCTGCTAGCGGTCGTTCCCTACATCAAATTCGTCAAGGAAGGCATCGATAAAAAGCCAACGATCAAGTTCTCCGGCGTCAACGTGCAGGTCGTATCGGGGGCCGCCAAAGAGAGCGAAATCAACGGTCTGGGCAACCTGATTGTCGGCGATGACGAAGAACCCGGTACCCAAACTGGCTCCGGCAACCTCCTGCTGGGGACGTTCAAACAGGCCTATACGAGCTACGGCGGTTTGCTTGCGGGCACGCACAACACGGTGAGCGCCGCCGGCGCTGCGGTGAGCGGTGGCGAACACAACGTCGCCGACGCCGGCGACGCCTCGGTCAGCGGTGGCGAAGACGGCACCGCGAGTGGATTGCGCGCCTCGGTGAGCGGCGGCTACGACAACGCGGCCAGCGACGAAGGAGCCTCGGTGAGCGGTGGCCAGGTGAACAAGGCGAGTGGCCTTGGCGCCTCAGTGAGCGGCGGCATCGTCAACGAAGCCAGCGGCACTGGCAGTTGGGTGAGCGGCGGCGCCGAAAACAAGGCCAGCGAAGATTTCGCCTCGGTGAGCGGCGGGTTGCTCAACATGGCCAGCGGGTTCGAGGCCTCCGTCAGCGGCGGCAGCGAAAACCAAGCGAGCGGGGCGACATCCTCGGTGAGCGGTGGCAACAAAGACGCTGCGCACGGGACAGCCTCCTCGGTGTTGGGTGGCGATGCCAACACCGCGGGCGGCAACTATTCGGCGATCCTTGGAGGCAAAGGGCTCACGCTGACCGCCGAATTCGGAGAGGACTACTAGCCGGCGGGCGGCGAGGACTAACAGCCGGTGGGGCCGCTCGCCCCACCGGCCCTCGCCTCGCCCGACCTGAGGGCCGATCTAAGAGAAGGTCCTTAGCAAAAAGACCTTCTTAAACGCCAAATGCCGGTCTCGCGAGGAGACCGGCATTTGGCAACCTTTGTCCGTCGAACGCCGACTTACGGCGAGGACTGGAAAGACAGGTCCTTCTTCGGCGTACCGATGGGAAAGGTTTTGTCGAGGTATTCGCCCGAGCTGTTACCTGCGGTGAGTTCAGCGAGGTCCCCGTGATCCTCGATCCTGGGGGTCTCGTACTCGGTGGTGTCCTTCTCCATAAGCTTCCTTTCGTAGGTGGAGGACGATGAAGCAGAAGGATATGGAGGCTCGGGCGGCTCACAAGACTAGAAAAAGTACCGGTATGAAAAAAGTACCGGTCTGCCTGCGCCCGGTCTGCCTGCGCCCGTTCCTACGTGTGCCACCTTCTCAAGTGCGGAGCGAGGCCCTGTCGAGCAGCTCGCGCGGGTACTCGGGGCGCTCGAGCGACCGCAGCCACACATCGGCCAAGCCCACATGCCACAGGCGGCGAGCGACGCGACTGTTGCGGGGACTGATCTCCGCACCCAACAGCTGCTCCAGCGCTCGCGCATCGACGAACGCGCGCACCGGTGCGTCGCTGCGGCCGGGCCCGGCGGCGAGCAGGGCGCCATCGGCGGAGAGTCCGGCGGCCAGCAGGTCGGTGAAGAAGCTCTTGGCGTGACGGGTGCGCACGGTCTCCGGGATATGGCCTGTCAGCCCGTCGCGCAGGAGCGCGCGGTCACGGACCGGGTCGAACTGCATCCGGGGGGGATCGGCCAGCACCGTTTGCAGCAGGTCGAGATCGAACAGGAAGGGATGGCGCCCGTCGATCCGCTCGTCGATCGATTCGCGGCGAAGGTGGGCGGCGACGTTGAACGCCTCGCCCGTTTCAGTCATGCCTTCCGCCAGCGACCGCCACCACAGCGGACCGTCGAGCCCGCGTGCCGGCTCCTCGTCCTCGAGCTCCAGCAGCGCCGACACGGTGGCTGGTGGCAGCAGCGACGATCCGGGCGGGCGCGAGCGCGCGCCGGCGCGCCGGCGGCGGTTGCGTTTGACTGCGGCCGGGATCAGGGGCCGCACGCCGTATATGCGCAGTGCCCGCAGACGCATGCGCGTGTCCGCATCGGCGCCCACTTCTGGGATGCGTCGGGTCAGCCTCCACGCCGCGACCAGCCTGCCGGCGCGCAGCATGTCGGCGATCAGGTGGGGCGCGAAGCCGAACAGCTCATCGCCCCCCTCCCCATCTAGCGTGGCGTCGACGCCCAGCTCTCTCGCGCGCGCCATCAGCGGCTTCCACAGGAACAGGTTGGGGGTGACCGGCGGCAGGCTCCAGCGTTCGATGTGCTCGAGTGCCGGTGCGAGCACCGAGGCGCGATCGTCGAACGCGATCAACTCGACGGGTAGGTCGGTGTGCCGTGCCGTCGCCTCGATCAGCTCGCGCTCGTCGGTCTCGGGGTGCTGCGGAAAGATTCCGGAGAGTGCGAGCGCTTCGCCCGCGGACTTGCTCCGCTCCGCCAGACCCGCCGCCACGCAGGCCGAGTCCAGGCCACCGCTGAGCAGCACGGCGGGCCGGCGCGCACCCTCCGCGGCGCGCTCGACCGCGGCGAATGCCGCGACGCGCAGACGCTCGGCGATCGTCTCTCGCGAGCCAACGACGGTGCCCTCATAACGGGGGCGCCAGTAGGGCTCGATCGCGACTGTGCCGGCGCAAAGACGGGCTCTGTGGGCCGGCGGGATGCGCCTGACGCCCTCAAACAGGGTCCGCCGGGAGGGTGTGGTGCCGCGCTCGATCCATTGCGCCAACGCCAGGCGATCGGGGTTGGGGCAGCTCGGCAGCAGCTGCACGATCGCGCGCTCGTGTTCGGCGAACAGCGCTCCGTCGCCGACGCGGACGTGCACGAGCGGGCGCCCGCCGAGGTGGTCGCGGACGATCGTCGCGCTCGCGCGGTCGCGGTCGAGGATCACCGCTACGAACGTCCCTCGCAACAGCCGGCAGGCATCCGCGCCGAGTTGGCTGTGAACGTGCGCGAGCAGCGCCGGCTGGCTGCAGTCGGCCGGTAGCCGCAGGCGCTCGTGCAACTCACGGGTGTTGGTGAGGCGTCCCGATATCCAGCAGCGCCAGCGCCCATTGGTGGCGCCCTCGGCGCCGACTACCGCCAGGCTGCCGGCACGCTCCAAGGGCGCGCCGGCAGCCTCCGCGGCGCGGTCAAGGAGCTCTACCGCACGCTCGCCCCAGGCAACGGCGAACATCGATCTCAGAGTCCCGGCAGCTGCTCGTGCAGGGTCTCCGCGAGCTGCGTTGCGTTTACGCCGGGCTGGATGCGAAGGCGGTAGACGCGTTTCGTGGCGGCCAGTGTGGCGGCCAGGTCGAGGTGGCGCACGAGGCGCTCCGGAGTACGCACCGACAGGTTGAAGGTGCATGCCAGTAGCGCGAACGGGTCGACGGCCTCGATGCGCTCGAGCGGAGGACCGTGCGTGCCGCGTTCCAGCAGGAACAGCCCGCCAAACGGTGCTGGGGCGGCGCTCGCGCGCGGGCTGTATTGCCACTTGTCGAGGACGGTGGTGACGGGGCCGAGCGCCGCGCGCTCGCCCGCTGACAGACGCTCATGCTCCGCGGCTCGCAAGTGCAGCACGGTTGTGCCGGGATGGGCGATCAGTGCGCCGCCGCGTGACTCGAGCGCCACCGTGTCGTCGCTGAGTAGGCTGGCTGCCCCTCCACGCAGCAAGGCCGCCGCGAGCGAGGACTTGCCAGCCCCCTGCGGACCGGCGAACAGCGCCGCCCTGCCCTGGATCACCACCCCCGAAGCGTGCAGCACCTCCAACCCCCTGAGGGTGGCCGCCAGCGGCAGCGCCTGGGAAAGCAGGAGGGTCGCCCACTCCGAGCACCCGGGCTCAGGGCCGCAGAGCAGCTCGGTGCCGTCCGGCGCGATCAGGATGCGGCAGAACCCGGGCACGTGCAGGAGATAGCCGGCGGGCGGGGCGAGCTCGACGGTGAGCAGCACCGTTGAGCCGTCGCGCATCTCACGCATCCGCTCAGGAGCTTGGTTGGCGCGGCTCCAGCGCCGCCCGAGCTCTCGCGGATCCAGTCTCACGCGTGTGGGGGGCCGAGCGGCGAGCGAGGGCGTGGAGCGCTCAGGAGCGGGGGTGTCGAGCTTGTGGGTGGCGGAAGCGTCGAGGTCCGGAGCTGGCGTGGCGGCATCCGTGATGCCGTCGAGCTCGATGCTGGGGTCGACTTCGAGCGACAGGCCGAACGCGGTGCCATGCACCAAGCGTCTGTGGCCGGCGGGCGCCTCAGGCTGGGTCTGCATCCACGATCTCGATCAGGCCACGCTCGAGCAGGCCCTCGCAGAGGGCGATCAGATCGCTCTGGATTTGCTCCTGCTCGACCCCGTACTCGCGTGCCAGCCGCGGTACGACGGCGCCGGCGGTCGGGGCCGTGTCGAGCTCCTCCAGCATCCGGCCCGCGGTTGGGTTCAATCCGTGATATTGACCTGTTTGCAGATTTAACACGACGGTCTCCGCGACAAAGCTGCGATGCACCACGTGCTGGGGCAGGCGCACACGGGCGGCGAGCAGTTCGCTGGAGGAGAGAGAGGCCATGGACGAGGAGCTCCTGGTCGGTGTTTGGGGTTTCAGTACTCAGCGATGGTTCCGGTACGTTGACCGTAACGGATCGCCGCGCGCAGGAGCATAAAGCTGGCGGGAAGTAGAAGTAGGGCGAAGCCTATGAGCTTCAGCAGCTCCACTCCCGCGGGATGCGCGAGGGGCGTGTCCACCAGCAGATGACGCATCAGGTCGGTGGCGGGCGTGAATGGCTGAGCTTCGGACATCCACCGGATCCACCCTGGCAGTACCGCGATCGGAAAGTACAGTCCACCGACGATCGCGATCCCGGACACGATGAACTGACTCACGCTGGCCACCTGCTTGAACGCCATCACAATCGCGACGAGGAACAGCGCGAACGGCAGGAAGGCAATCACTCCGAGCAACGCCACCGGAATCGCGAGGAATGAGGTTGACGCCAGCGGAAGCCCGAACACCACGGTCGCCAGCACGAGCGTGAGGACGCCGCTCAGGAGCGCATTGCACAGTGGGAACAGCATCGTGCCGAGGATGCCGTTGACGGGGCCGTGGGCGCTGACGAGGAAGCGCTCGATCGTGCCAGAGACCAGTTCTTGGCGCATGTTCCCGGGCATGATGCCCAGCGAGAGGGTAAGGATCTCGACAATCACCAGTCCGACGATCACAAAGCCGAAGTAGCCCCCGGGGGAGTGAAAGGTTTTGTCGGTGAGCAGACGGCTGATGTAATAGAAGATCGCAATCGCGAACAGGGGGCTCACAACTTGCGAGATCAGCTGCGTGCGGTAGCTGGCGAACAGGATCGCGTCGCGTCGCATGATTCCCAGCATCGCATCGCACCACAGTCTCATGTGACGCGCTCCAGATGGCCGTCTTCGAGCGTGTAGCCGGCGTCGCAGGCGAGCACCCGGTCCTCGCCCCGCGGCGAGCACCACAACACGGCGGCGCCACCGCTGCCCGCCCGCTCGATTTGCTCGCCGAGCAGTCGGTAGCCGTCGTCGTCGAGCGAGTTGCGTGGCTCGTCCAGCAGCAGCAGTCGCGGCTCGTGCAGAAACGCCATCGCCAGCCGGATGCGCTGGCGCTGGCCCATCGACATGCGATCGACCCGCCGCTCGGCGAACTCTTCCAGCCCGAACTGCCGCAGACTCTGCGCCACCAGTTCGGCGCGCCGCTCGCGGGGGACGTAGGCGAGGCGGGCCCAGTAGTCGAGCTGCTGGCGCACGCGCATGCGCGCCTGCAGGCTGCGGTCGCCCGCCGACAGGAAGCCGATCTGTCGTCGGTAGCGGCTGCCCTTGGAGCTTGGCGTGAGCTCGCCCATGCGCACACTTCCGCGTTGCGGCAGCAGAATGCCGGCGGCGAGTCGCAGCAGGGTGGTCTTGCCGGCGCCGTTGGCGCCGCCGATCCAGGTCACCTCGCCTGCGTGCAACGCGAGGCTGACGCCGTCCAGCACCGGTGGCTTGGGGCCCTTCCAGCGGTGGTAGAGGTGCTCGAGCTCGAGCACGGGCGTTCCGGGCGCGGGGGCGATCGTTTCGCTGGGAGCGGTTGGGGCTGCGGAAGGGGAGCTCATCGTGGGTGGATCGTGCGCGAGGTTGGTGAGACCCTAACAACGCTCGGATGTGCCGCTTATGTACGGTCTACGTGCCCCCCGGATGCGCCGCTTATCAACGGTCTACTTGCTCTCCGGGTTAATCGCGGCCGCCATCACCCGATTATGGTCGATCATCGGCTTGGCGCCGGCGCTTGTGACTCGATGACTCCCTCCCGCAGCAGGCCGGCCAGGGCAGCGGGCGCGACACTTGGATCGGCGCAGAGCTCCCAGATCGGGACGCACGACGCGATCGCGCCAGCCATTTCAAAGCGGGTGCGTTCGCGCTCGGGCACGCGCGGGAACCGCAGCAGCGAGCCCATCAGCACGGCGAGCGGGTTGCGAGCTCTGTGCAGCGACGTGGCAAGGCCGGGACTGCGGTTGAGCACCACCAGCGCGCTCAGCGGCAGCGGCGCCGGATGCACCGGAACGGCCATCCAGTGCTCCTGCTCCAGCGAGGCGATCGTCTGCGGCGAGCCGATCTCGCTCAGCATTGAGATCCTCGCGGCCGGGACTGTCATCAGAGGCGGCGCGGGATGCGCGAGCGGGGGTCCCGTCCCCGCGGATGGCTCCAGCGCGAGTATGTCGTCCGCCATCAGCACCAGTCCGCCGCGCAGGAGCTCGCTCAGCAGCGTGCTCTTGCCGCCACCGGTGCCGGCGGTGATCGCGAGCGCGCCGCGGTCGGTCCTCACGGCCCCGGCGTGTAGGGCCTCGTAGCCGCGGAGCAGCGCGGCACTGAACAGCACCGAGTCGAGGACCACCCGCCACCGCAGCGGCTCACCGGCCGTGTCCGGGCCACACAACAGCAGCGAGGTGTCGGCGGAAAGGTGGTGTACCGCGCGCCCGTCGTGCACGAAGCGGTGGTCGCCGGCCGGGCCCCGCTCAACGACGAACCGGGCGCCGTCGATCATGCCCTCCCAGCCGACGGTGTCCCCGACCGTATCCATTCCCGACCAGCCTTCGGCGATCGCCTGCGGCGGGGCAGCTCGCAGGTGCAGGATCGGCTCGGCGAAGAGCCCTTGCTCTGAGGTGTCCCGCCACGCTCCGGGGAGTGGCGTGTTGGCGAGCAGGCTGAGTCCGAAGGCCCGCAGGCGGGTGTGCTCTGACGCGGCGTGCGCTTGGCTGATTGTGCTCTCCGACATGCCAGGACACTAGCCGCACGAGACCGAATGGCCACTTCGAGGGATCGTCCTCGGCCCACCGTAAGTCGCGCGCAAGCTTCGACGGCCGTCCACCGTTGAAGGGGGATATGAATATTCCATCTCTTGCTCACCGAGCCCTCAAGTCCTTTGTACTCGTCTTCCTCGGAGTGCTCGCGCTCGGCGCGGGCCCCGCCGGCGCCACGACGAATGAAATCGAAGGTGTCTGGTCGTTCAACGGCGGCAGCGTCGCCATCGCTCCCCTAGCCAACGGCACCTACCAGGGCACGGTCGAGACACCGACGACGTTCGACAAATGCACGCACGTCGCCGAAGAAGTGATGTGGACCGACATGACCGCGCAGCCCGACGGCTCTTTCTGGGGCCTCCACCAGTGGTTCAACGGCGAACCGGGCGTCTGTAACCGGGAGACGCCGCTCGGGCCGACCGCTTGGCGGGTGCTGCACGAACCGAACGGCGCTCGCTACCTGAAGGTGTGCTTCAGCCACCCCAACACCACCCAGCCGAAGATCGCGCCGGACGGCGCGGAAACCGAAGCAAACTTTGGCTGCGTGAAGTCGGCCCTGATCGCGCCCCTGCCGGTTGTGACAAGCACCAACACGGTGGTGTTGCCGCCGGCGACCAAAGAATGCACGCGCCAGACGTTGCTCACACTGAAGCTGCACAGCCCCAAGTACGACGCCCTCAAGGAGGTGCTCGTCAAGATCAACGGCAAGAAGGTCGCCGACATCAAGGGGATCAAGCGCATCAAAAAGGGTGTGACGATCAAGAACCTGCCGGCCGGTACCTACAAGGTAAGCGTGGTGGCCACCACAATCCTCAAGCAGCGCCTGACCGGAAGCCAGACCTACCAGAGCTGCACCAAAGGCTCGGGGAAGATCAAGCTCCACGGTAAGGGCAAGAAGAAGAAAAAGCACAACGGCTGACGAACGAGACCGCTCAAGCGCCTGGCCGCAGGTCGCGGCCGTACAAAAGGGTGATCTTGGCCGGCGCTGCGCCGCCGGCCAAGATCACTTGGGTTATGCCGATCGCGGCGAGGGCTGGCTACGCGATGACGATCGTGAAGGCGTAGTTGCTCGACAGCGTGGTGGTGGCCGGTATGTAGGTCTCAACCTCAAAGTCGCCGGCCGGGCAGTCGGGATGCTGTGCGTTGAGCGCGATCGTGCCCGGCGCTCCGCCGGAGCTGTAGCTGACCTCCGGTGAGACCGCCGCTGTGTCGTTTGCGGGGTTGGCGCCGCCGGCCGCCGGAGCGATGCAGTAGACGCCTTCTTTGACCTCGCTGACGCCGGTGATGCCGGAGGTCTGGCCAGAGATCAGGTTGGCGGCGGTCGGCGAGGTCGGCTGCACCACCGCATAGCCGCGCGCCGTCCCTGCGGGACCGGTCTGCCCCGTCAGCCCCGGGGCTCCCGGCGACCCGGTGGTGCCTTTGGATCCGGTCCCTTTGGGGCCCCTCGGACCGGTCGGGCCACGCAGGCCGGTGGGGCCGGTGTAGCCGCGTGGTCCCCGCAGTAGGCACGCGCGCACCCGCCGCCCGTGGCTGATGACGGTCACCGCATGGCAGCTGCGGCTGGTCTCGCGGGCGGTGGGGGTGGCAAGGGGAGCGCCCTTGTTCGTGCCGGCCAGCGCCGGGACGGCGATCGCCATCGCCCCGACCACGGTGGGCACGGCCAGCAGGGACAACGTTCCGCGGTGCATATTCATTGTGTCTCCTCGCTCGTGGTGAAGGCCGGTGGTGGCGAACCGATTCTCCGCGCCGTTGTATCGCTCGCGCCGTTGTATCGCTCGCGCTGGTGTATCGCTCGCGCCGGTGTATCGCTCGCGCCGGTGTATCGCCAACAGGAACACCAGGTCCGCCGCGGCGGAGCGGTGCCAGGTGGGCCAATCTTCATCCCTTCAGACAGGCCACCGCGGCGCTTGTAACAGCTTTGTGACCGCACTGGCACCCGCAAGTCTCGCGCCCGCGCTAGCGTTAGTCGCGCATGCCGGGCACGATTGATTCCCAGCTGCCCGCACCAGCCGCATCACCCGGCGAGCGGGACCCCGCAGGCAGCTACCGCCTGGCGCACCTGCGCACGCTGGAGGCTGAGGCGGTGCACGTGATGCGCGAGGTCGCCGCCGAGTTTGAGCGCCCGGTGTTGCTGTTCAGCGGCGGCAAGGACTCGATCGTGTTGCTGCGCCTGGCCGAGAAGGCGTTCCGGCCGGGGCCGTTCCCGTTCCCGCTGATGCACGTGGACACCGGCCACAACTTCCCCGAGGCGATCGAGTATCGCGACCGCCGCGCGGCCGAGCTCGGCGAGCGGCTGATCGTCGCCTCGGTGGAGGAGTCGATTCGACGCGGACGCGTGGAGGACACAACCGGCCCGTACGCCTCGCGCAACGCGCTGCAGACGGTGACGCTGCTGGACGCGATCGCTGAGCACCGCTTCGACGCGGCTTTCGGCGGCGCGCGGCGCGACGAGGAGCGCGCGCGGGCGAAGGAGCGGATTCTCTCCTTCCGCGACTCCCACGGCCAGTGGGAGCCCCAGCGCCAGCGCCCGGAGGTGTGGAGCCTGTTCAACGCGCGCCTGCATCGCGGCGAGCACGTGCGCGTGTTCCCGATCTCCAACTGGACGGAGCTCGACGTGTGGCAGTACATCGCCGAGGAGCGCCTGGAGGTGCCCTCGATCTACTTCGCCCACGAGCGCGAGGTGTTCGAGCGCGACGGGATGCTCTACGCGGTAAGCCCGTTCATGGAGCTGATCGACGGCGAGCGGCCGTTCACTGCGCGCGTGCGCTACCGCACAGTCGGCGACATGAGCTGCACGGGCGCGGTCAAGTCCGACGCCGCGACGCTTGCCGCGGTGGTGGCCGAGATTGCCGCCACCGATCTCACCGAGCGCGGGCAGACCCGCGGCGACGATCGCGCCAGCGAGGCGGCGATGGAGGATCGCAAGCGGCGGGGGTACTTCTAATGAGCTCCAACGCGCGCGTCGATCAGAACCCTCTCCGCGAGCAGGCCGGTTTGGATGGGGAGGAGGAGGGGGGAGTGGCTGGTGTGCTCGACAGCCGTGCCGCGGGCCGGGTTGCCGCACGCGATGCCGAGGAGGAGATTTTCGCGCGCCTGACGGAGCGCCCCGCGGAGCTGCTGCGCTTCGCCACCGCCGGCTCGGTGGACGACGGCAAGAGCACATTGATCGGGCGCCTGTTGTACGACTCCAAGCAGGTGCTGGCCGACCAGCTCGAGCATGTCGAGCAGACCAGCAGGCGGATGGGGCACGACTTCGTCGATCTCTCGCTGCTCACCGACGGCTTGCGTGCCGAGCGCGAGCAGGGCATCACGATCGACGTCGCCTACCGCTACTTCGCCACCGCCCAGCGGCGCTTCATCATCGCCGACACGCCCGGGCACGAGCAGTACACGCGCAACATGGTGACGGGCGCTTCCACCGCGGATCTGGTGATTGTGCTGATCGACGCGCGCAAGGGTGTGGTGGCGCAGTCGCGCCGGCACGCGTTCATCGCCTCGCTGCTGCAGATCCCCCACCTGGTGGTGTGCGTCAACAAGATGGACATGCTGGACTACAACGAGGAGGTGTTCGACTCGATCGTCGAGGAGTTCGAGCGCTTCGCGGCGCGCCTGGACATCCAGGATGTGACGTTTATCCCGATTTCGGCGCTGAAGGGCGACAACGTGGTGGAGCGCTCGCCGGCGATGCCCTGGTATCAGGGCGCGCCGCTGCTGTACCACCTTGAGCACGTCCACATCGCCTCCGACCGCAACTTGATCGACGTGCGCTTCCCGGTGCAGTGGGTGATCCGCCCGCGCAGGATTAAGTCCCACCCACCCACCGACTACCGCGCTTACGCCGGCCAGGTGGCGGGTGGGGTGCTGCGCGAGGGCGACGAGGTGGTGGTGCTGCCCGGCGGCCAGCGCACCACAGTCGCCGGCATCGACACCTTCGACGGCCCGCTGCGCGAGGCGTTCCCGCCGATGTCGGTGGCGCTGCGGCTCACCGACGAGGTGGACGTGAGCCGTGGCAGCCTAATCGCGCGCCCCCACAACCAACCGGCGGTGGCGAGCGGTTTCGAGAGCCTGTTGTGCTGGATGTCCGAGCGGCCGCTGGACCCCGGGCGGCGCTACCTGGTCAAGCACACCACCAATACCGCGGCGGTGGGGGCGCTGGAGGTGCGCTACCGGATCGAGGTGGACACGCTGCACCGCGACGAGCGGGCGGCCACGCTCGAGCTCAACGACCTCGGGCGCGTGCGCGTCGAGCTGGCCTCTCCCCTGGTGTTCGACTCCTACCGGCGCAACCGCGTAACCGGCAGCCTGATCGTGATCGACGAGGCGACCAACGAAACGGTGGCGGCGGGCGTGATCCTCGACACCGAGTCCGAAACCGCCGCCCACGCGGCCGAGGGCGGCGACGGTGTGGCGGTTGAGCCTGCCGCAAAGACCGAGCGCAGCCCCAACGTGCGCTGGGAGCGCGAGACGATCTCGCGCGGCGAGCGCTGGCGGGCGCTCGGTTACAGCGGGGCGACGGTGTGGTTGACGGGTCTGCCCGCCGCGGGCAAGTCGACGATCGGACGCGCGATCGAGGAGCGCCTGGTGCGCGCCGGGCGCCCCGCCTACCTGCTCGACGGCGACAACCTCCGCCATGGTCTCAACGGCGACCTCGGCTTCGACGAGCACGCGCGGGCGGAGAACGTGCGTCGCACTGCCCACGTGGCGCGCCTCTTGGCGGAGTCTGGAGCGGTTGCGCTGGTGAGTCTCGTCAGCCCGTACGCGGCCGATCGCGAGCTCGCCGCGGAGCTGCACGCAAAGCAGGAGCTGCCGTTCCTCGAAGTGTTCGTCAGCACCCCCTTAGCGCAGTGCGAGCAGCGCGACCCCAAGGGTCTTTACGCCCGCGCCCGCGCCGGCGAGCTACCGGGTATGACCGGGGTGGATGCCCCCTACGAGCCGCCCGAGCAGCCCGACGTGGTATTGCGTACCTGCGAGGAAGGCATCGACGCGGCGGTCGAGCGGGTGCTGGCGGCGCTCGCCGCGTGCGGCCTCGGCTGAGCGCGGTTGCAACGATCGACACGCCCGGCTTCCCTGGGCGCAGCGCCGATTTGAAACCGATTCTAAGAAGTTCAAGTTGGGCTGGGACGTTTAAGAGTATGTGAGCAAAACCCCCACGGTCAGCGTGATCGTGCCCTGCTTCAACTACGGCCACCTACTGGAGGGGTGCCTAGAGAGTGTGCTCTTCCAGGAGGGCGTCGACGTGCGTGTGCTCGTGATCGACGACCGCTCAGGAGATGACAGCGCCGAGGTTGCCCGGCTCTTGGCTGCGCGCGACGATCGCGTCGAGATTCGAGCGCACACGCAGAATGCAGGTCTGATCGCCACCGCAAACGAGGGGCTGGAGTGGGCCTCGGGCGAGTATGTGGTGCTGTTGTCCGCCGACGATCTGCTCGTGCCCGGCTGCCTGCGCCGCGCCACCGAGGTAATGACGGAGCGCCCCAACGTCGGCATGGTCTACGGCAAGACGATCCAGGCCATCGAGGGCCGTCCAGTGCCGCCGCCCTGCGGTCGCTGGCGCGCCACCAAGGTGTGGCTGGGCGCCGACTGGGTGCGCATCCGCTGTCGCTCCACCTACAACTGCATCTCCTCCCCGGAGGTGGTGGTACGCAACTCAGTGCAGCGGGCGGTCGGCGGCTATGACCCCGCATGCCACCACGCCAGCGATCTGAACATGTGGCTGCGGATCGCCGCCGTCGCCGACATCGCCTACATCCGCGGCGTGCCCCAGGCGATCTACCGTGTCCACGCAGACAGCATGTTGCGCAGCAACACCAGCGAGATCGTCGATCTGCGCGAACGGCGCGTCGCCTTCGACTCGTTCTTCGCCGCTTGCCCACCACAGATCGGGCCGGTGGGCCGCGCAGGCGGGCCGCGTCTCGGTGCCCGGCGCTCCCACGCGCCGCGGGCCGGTCGGCTTGCGACCCGCCGACTGCAACGGACGGTCGCGCGGACGCTCGCCCGTCAGGCGCTGTGGCGCGCCAGCCGCGCGGTCGATCGCGGTGAGGCGCAGGAGACGGCAAGGGAGTTGAGCGCCTTCGCGCTCGATGTGTACCCCGACGCCCGCCGCCTGCGCGAGTGGCGGGGCTACCGGCTGCGCCGCTGGATCGGCGCGGGACGCTCGCGCGGCTTTCTGCCGTTCCTCGCCACTGGCGCCGCCCACCGGCTGCGCTCGCGCGCGATTTACATGCGGTGGAGGCTGAAGGGGATATGAGCTACGGCCCGTCGATACGTGAGCGCGCCCGCCAGACGCGGCTGCTGCTACGCGGCGAAGGTTACGCCGGCGTGGCGGCGCGCCTGCTCGACCGCACTTCAAGGTGGGTGGCCCCCGCCGGGGAAGCGCGGCTGCTGGTTGCGCGCGATGACCTCGCGCGGGCCGCGGAGATTGCCGCCGGCGGCTGGCGGCTACCGCCGCCGCTGCCCCTGGGCGAGGGCGAGCCGCTGAAGATCGCTTGGGTGTGTGCGCCTCCCGGGGAGGGGGCGGGCGGGTTTACGACGCTGTTCCGGTTGGCGTCCTCGCTCGAGCGCGCGGGGCACCAGTGCACCGTCTACCTGCACGACCGCCACGGCTGGTCACTCGACCGCCATCGCCTGAAAATGCGGGCGTGGTGGCCCACCCTGCAAGCCGAGATCCGCGATGTCGCAGAGGGCATCGAGGACGCCCACGCGATCTTCGCCACCTCGTGGGAAACGGCCTACCCGGTGCTGACCTCGCCGGCGCGGGGCGCGCGCCTCTACCTCGTGCAGGATCACGAGCCCTCCTTCTACCCCGCCGGCAGCGAGTCGCTGCTGGCGCAGGCCACCTACGGCTTCGGTTTTCATGGGGTGACGGCGGGGCCGTGGCTGGCGCAGATGCTGGCGCGCGACTATGGCATGGCGGCCGAGCACTTTGACTTCGGCTGCGACCTCGACCGCTACCGACTGGACCCCGCCGCCGAGCGCACCGGGGTGTGCCTGTACTGCCGGCCCTCGACCCCGCGCCGCGCGTTCGGGCTGGCGGTGGCGGCGCTCGACCTGTTCGCCGAGCGCCATCCCGAGGTGGACATTCACCTGTACGGCGAGTCGGTGCGCAACCTGCCGTTCGCCGCCGTCGACCACGGGCTGCTGACCCCTGAGCAGTTGAGCGAGCTCTACAACCGCTGCATCGCCGGTCTCGTGCTCTCCGCCACCAACGTCTCGCTGGTGCCCCACGAGATGCTCGCCGCGGGCTGCATCCCGGTCGTCAACGACGCCGAGCACAACCGCGTGGTGCTCGACAATCCCGAGGTCGCTTACGCCCCCGCGACGCCGTTCGATCTCGCCAATGCGCTGGCGTGCCTAGTCGACCGCCCACCGCAGGAGCGGCGGGCCGCGGCAGAGGCGGCGGCGGCGAGCGTGCAGGGAGCCTCCTGGGAGGACGCCGGGGGGCGCATCGAGCGCATCATCCACGGGGTTGTCGAGGCGGCCGCGCTGCCCGCAAGCTCTGCGGTCGCTCGCGCGAGCACGGTGTCCTCCGGCGCGTTGCTTGGATGACCAGCGAGAGCGTCACCGCGATGACCCAGCGACTGCTTCTGATCTCCCCCGTCCGCAACGAGGCGGCTCATATCGAACTGATCGCCGAAGCGGTGGCGCGTCAGACGCGTCCGCCCGACCTGTGGGTGATCGTGGACGATGGCTCGACTGATGAGACGCCGGAGATCCTTGCGCGACTGGCTGAGCGGATCGACTTCCTGCAAGTGCTCGACGGCGCCAAGCATGCCCGCAAGGGCCCGGTGACCGATCGCCTCGCGCTGGCGGTTGAGGCCCGGGCTTTCAACCTGGGGTTGCACAGCGTGCAGTGGCGGTCGTTTACGCACATCGCCAAGCTCGACGGCGACACCGAGCTGCCGCCGCACTACTTCGAGCGCCTGCTTGGAGAGTTTGAGCGCGATCCCGAGCTGGGCCTCGCAGGCGGGCTGTATGCCGACCCTGACCCGCACGGCGAGGATGCGGGAGGGGGCTGGAAAACGATGCGGATGCCCACCGAACACCATGTCCCCGGCACCCTGAAGTGCTACTCGCTTGAGTGTTTCACCGACATCGGGGGCATGCAGGAACGCCTGGGGTGGGACACGATCGACGAGACTTACGCGCGCATGCGCGGTTACCGTACCCGCGCCTTCGCCGATCTGATCGCGCTCCACCATCGCCCCTTCGCGAGCGCCGACGGCACGTTGCGCGGCCGCGCGCGGCACGGGGAGTGCGCTTACATCGTCCACTTCACGCTCCCGTGGGTAGCCCTGCGGGCGTTCAAGGTGGCGCGGACGCCTCCGCGAGGTCTGTCCGGCGCGGCCTTCCTCTACGGCTACCTACGCTCCGCCGTCCGTCGCACCCCCAGGGTCGAAGACCCGGAGTTTCGCCTGTTCGTCAGGCGCGAGCTACGCGGGCGGCTGCTCGGCGCGCTAGGCGGGCGGCGCTCCAGCCGGGCGTCGGTGGCGCCCAGCGTGGGCAGCACCGATGTGCCCCATCCTGCGTAGGCGCGCCTCCGGCTGGACGTAAAGAAACCTTAGTTAGCTCCCGACTAACAAAAGTTTATGGCCTTTTCCTTTGGTAAGGTTGGTGGCTACCAAAGGATCCTTGGCTAACGATGAGCGACGACGATCTCCAGACAGCCGGACGGGCTGGGACTTTTCGTTCGGCGAATAGCGGTCCCGAGGGCTATTCGACGTTCATCCCGAACCCGCTGCCACCGCTACCGTCACTCGACGTTACTCCTCGTTTGCAAGGGCTACTCGACCGCGCCAACCAGGCGCTCGGGCGTCTCGACGGCGTGACGCTGTTGCTGCCCGACCCAGATCAGTTCCTCTACACCTACATCCGCAAGGAGGCGGTCCTCTCCTCACAGATTGAGGGCACCCAGTCCTCGCTATCCGACCTGCTCTTGTTCGAGAATGACGCGGCTCCAGGCGTTCCTGAAGCCGACGCTCGAGAAACGTTCAACTACATCGAGGCCATGAACCACGGCCTACATCGCATTCAAAGCGATGAGCTTCCACTCAGCCTTCGCCTGCTCAAGGAGGTTCACGCACGGCTACTCACCGGCACTCGAGGAGCCGACAAGACTCCGGGAGAGTTTCGCACTACACAGAACTGGATTGGTGGGACGCGCCCGGGCAACGCCAGGTTCGTACCTCCCCCACCACATGAGGTAGTGCGTGCAATGGGAGCACTCGAGCTCTTCCTGCACGATGATCAAGTCCAGACGCCTATCCTCATCAAGGCCGCTCTGGCCCACGCGCAATTTGAGACGATCCACCCTTTCCTGGACGGCAATGGCCGCGTCGGTAGGCTGTTGATCACCCTGCTGCTCTGTAGCGAAGGTGTACTCTCGCGCCCGCTTCTCTACCTCAGTCTCTACCTCAAGCGCAATCGTGACACGTACTATGACCGCCTTCAGAGTGTTCGTACTGAAGGCGCGTGGGAGATGTGGCTCGAGTTCTTCCTTGAAGGAGTCATCGAGGTCGCCGAGTCGGCCACCACCACCGCCCAGTGCATAGTGCAAATGGTGGAGCGTGATCGCCAAAAGCTGCACGACCTAGGGCGCGGGTTTCCGACTGCACTGCGTATTCACGACTTTGTAGTGCGTTTCGTCGTCATAAGCATACAGCGAGCCGCAAGGTCCCTAAAGCTAAGCGAACCGACGGTCAGCAACGGCGTCAAACGGCTGGAGCAAGCAGGCATCCTCCGAGAGGTAACTGGTCGCCAGCGTGGCCGCTTGTATGTGTACGACGAATACCTTGGGCTGCTTAACCAAGGCACCACAGAACCAGCTCAGTAATACGTAAAAGGTATGGAAGGGTGAGGCCGAAACCGCGCCAGGCGTGCCGTGGGCGTCTCAGGCCGTCGGCTCCGGTACCGTCTTCAGCGTGTTGTCCCAGAAGTTGCCGGACCAGGTGGTGACGGCGGCGTTGAAGTAGGCGCCGACACCGTAGTAACCGCTTTCGGGGTAGTACTTGTTGCTGAAGCGGTTGTCGGTCACGGTCACCGGGCCCTTGACGGCGCCGCATTCGCTGGTGGTGCAGCTCGCGCCGCCGTAGATGGTGTAGCCCCCGCCGGCCAGCAGGTTGTCGCTGATCGTCAGTGTGGTTTGGTCTCCGAAGTCGTTGCTGGCGAACACCGTCGCGGTCTGCCCCTGTGGGTTGAGCAACGTGTCGTGTTCGACGATCAGCGGCCCTTCGCCGCCGCCATAGTAGATGTCCTCGTAGTGTTCGCCTGAGATCACGGCGGTGACATCGAAGAACGACTCGGTGATCGTGCCAGGGCCGTTGAGGCACTCGCCGCAGTTGTAGAAATAGGAGTGTTCGATCTTCGTGGAGGAGTCTTTGTTGAAGGCGCAGTACTGAGTTCCACTGCCCTCGCCGTGGCAGGTGACGTGGTCGATCACCGTGCCGGTGACGCCGGGGGCGATGTAGATGCCACGGTTCCCGCTTCCTGCGCTAACCGAGATTTCGTCGTCTTCCAACGTCGTGTTGTCGGCGTCCACCAGGATTTCGCCGCTCACGGCGAGGTCCTTGACGGTGGTGCCCGCCGAGGTCACGGTGACTTCGCCCGAGCGCTGGGTCAGGGCGGTGCCGGCCGGCACGCCGGTGTTGGTGGCGTCGGGGTAGCCGCACGCGCTGGGCGTGTCGATGCAGTTGGTTTTGCTCGACGATTCTTCTTTTGGTTCTTCCTTGGGCTTTTCTTTGGGTTCTTCTTTGGGCTTTTCTTTGGGTTCTTCTTTGGGTTCTTCGCTCGGTTTTTCTTTCGGTTCTTCTTTAGATTTTTCTTTTTCTTTCGGTTCTTCTTTCGGCGACGGTTCGGGAGCGACCGTGACATTGTGCTCGACGGTTGCGGACTGGCCGAGCACGTCGGTGACCACCAGGCGCATGTACTCGGTGCCGGCGCTCGAGAAGGTCAGCGAGATCGTCTCGCCGCTACCAAGTGGGAACAGCGGCGGGATCGGCCGCGTGGCGCTGCCGTCGTTGGACCATTCGTAGGTGCATGGGCCGGCGGCGGGGCAGGTGGAGCTGCTGCCGTTGAATTTGACCTGCTGGCCGGCGATCGGCGCGGACGGGCTGTAAGTGAAGCGCGCCGTCGGTTCTTCGGCCGCCGGCGGTTCTTCTTTCGGTTGTTCTTTTGGTTCTTCTTTGGCTTTTTCTTTTTCTTTCGGTTCTTCTTTCGGCGGCGGTTCGCTCACGGCGGTGCCGGACGCGTAGAAGGAGGCGGGGGAGTTGGCCCAGCTTTCGCCGCTCGACCACGACGAGGGCAGCGAGTTGAGCGATTCGGAGGAGCTGCTCTGGGTCGGTCCGCCGCCGGTGGCGAGATCGCGTACCGCGAGCGTCCCCTTCGGTGCCAATGCCGCCAGCCAGTAGGTGGTGCCCTTCGTCACCGTCACCGGCGAGACGTTCACCGAGTTCCACGTGCCCGCAACCGGTGCGTCGATGGTGGCTTTGGTCAGGAGCTTTTCTGGATGGGCGGGGGGGCCGGGGGCATTGCTGTAGAGCCCAACGACGATCGCGGAGGCGGTGTAGCCGGAGTTGACGTACAGCGTCAGGCTCTTGACTTCGCCGCTGGCGAGCGCAACGTACTGGAAGGCTTCGGCCTGGCCGCCGGAGGTGATGTCTTCGCTGGGCTGCAGCGCAGCACTGCCGATTAGCTGGCTGGTCGATTCGACCGGGTGTTTTTCGTGCGGCGGTTCTTCGTGGGGAGGGGGTTCTTCTTTGGCTTTTTCTTTTGCTTTTTCTTTCGGTTCTTCGGGCGATTTTTCTTCTTTTGCTTCTTGTTCTTCGCTTTTTTCTTGCGGTTCTTCTCTTCCTTTTTTCGGTTCGGAGGTTTCCCTCGACGGTGTCAGCTGCCCAATGGAGGAGGGGCCCACGGGCGCGAGGATGGCCGCGAGGATCGGGGATGCACCGGGGTTGAGCGTCTGCGGGGCCGGGGTGACCGCGGCCTTGCGCTTGCGTGTTGACCTGCGCTTGTGCGTGGACTTGGGCTTGGGGCAACGCGCGGCCTTGCGCAAGGTTGCGTCCGTGCCGGCATGGCGGTGGCGTTGAGCCTTGCGGGTCAAGCAGCGGGCGGTCGACCGACGACGGGTCTTCGAGGAGCTCTTTGCCGCGCGCGCCACCGGCGCGGGGGCGGAAGCCTGCACACCCCCAGCGCCCTGCGCACTGGCCACCACGGTGGCGCTTAGCACAAGGACAATCGTTGTGGCTGTCAGCGAAGCGCGCATCCGTGCCGCCATGCAGCTAGTGGGCGGACTGGCACCGGCGTGGAGTGTACAGCATCGAGGATCGGCCTTTTTTGGCAACCGCGAAGTCGCATACGAATCCTGGTCTGCTTTGGATTTCGGCGCAATATCAATCAACCTTGAGGTCTGAGCCGAACTTGTGCGAGCTGTGCGAGCCTCCCTGCTCTGCCCAGCGTTGGGGTTGGAGTCGAACTTGTGCGCGAGCCTTGCCCCGCCCAACGTTGAGGTCGGGGCCGAACTTGCGTGCGAGCCTTGCCCTGCTCAACCCGTTTTGTCTACGTGCGCGGCAGAGGCGTAATCGTGGTTGCTCCTACCGCCAGGTCAACGGGACCGTGGCTGGATGCCACACGGGCGAATCCGCTGCAACGGATCGCCAACCGCCCGATCGTCTGCCATGCGCTCGATGAGCTGACGGCGGCGGGGGTAGAAGAGATCGCGGTGCTCACGCCCACAGGCCTCGCCCGAGAGATCGCGACGTGCATCGACGATGGCGGCCCGCGCGCGGAGGTGCGCTATCTAGCGTACGACGCACCTGACGACTCGGCGGCCGCGCTGCAGGCGATCGTGGAGTTCGCCAATGGCGCGCCCACGATCGTGCATCGCGCCGATGGGCTGCTGGGACAGCCGCTCGCACCGTTTCTGGAGTTGCTGAACGAGGAAGACGCAGACATTGTGCTGCTGGTGGCGCAGGGCGCGCGCAACACGGAATCTTTGGGTCCGGCGACGCAGCGCATGCTCCGTGTCGCGGAGCTCGACCCCGCCCGGGCGGGACTCGGGATGGCGGGTGTGTGCTTGCTGGGCGCAGGTGCGCTCGATGACCTGCGCTGCACCGAGGCCTGTGGGCAGGAGCTCGAACTGGGAGCGGTGGTGGAGTGGCTGATCGCGCGTGAGAGCACGCGAGCGCAGGTGCGGATGGTGCGCGAATGGAACGCCTTCCACGGCGAGGCGCTGGATCTGCTCGCCATGAACCGTGCGGTGCTCGATGGGCTCGAGCGGCGGGTCGCTTCGGCGCTGCAGTACGAGGGCAATCGCTTCGAGGGCCGAGTCTTCATCGATCCGACGGCGTCGGTAACGTCGAGCGTGATCTGCGGTCCGGTGATCGTGGGGGCGGATGCGCACATCGCCGACTCCTACATTGGCCCACACACCTCGATCGGCGAGGGGGTCCGTGTCGAGGGCGCCGAGATCGAGCGCTCGATTGTGTTCGCGGGAGCGAGCATCCTGCACGTCGGGGGACGGTTGGTGGCGAGTGTGGTGGGCCGCGACGCGCGAGTCTTCAGGGACTTCTCGGTGCCGCGCGCGATGCGCCTGCAGGTCGCCGACGGCGATGAGGTGGCGCTCTGCTAGTGTCCAGCGCCGTAAGTTCTTTGCTTAAGTGTGGTATGCTGTGGTATGCCGAGAACTGGACGGCCCAAGCAGGTGCTGGAGTTGACTGACGTTGAGCGCGATCAGTTGGTGCGGTGGGAGCGGCGCAGGAAGTCTTCACAGGCGTTGGCGTTGCGTTCGCGGATCGTTTTGCGGTGCGCGGAGGGGCACTCCAATAAGGAGGTGGCGGTGGCGTGTGGGGTGTCAACGCCGACGGTCGGGAAGTGGCGCCGACGGTTTTGTGAGTTGCGGTTGGACGGCCTCTCGGACGATCCGCGTCCGGGTCGCCCGGCGAGTATCACTGCCGAGCAGGTCGAGGACGTAGTCGTGGCGACGTTGGAGTCCACGCCGGAGAACGCGACGCATTGGTCGCGCGCGAAGATGGCCGAGCGCTCGGGATTGTCAAAGTCGACGATCGGGCGGATCTGGCGAGCGTTTGATCTCAAGCCCCACCGCGCGGACACCTTCAAGCTCTCCAACGACCCGTTGTTTGTGGAGAAGGTGTATGACATCTGCGGCCTGTATCTGAATCCGCCGGAGGCCGCGGTGGTGCTCTCGGTGGATGAGAAGAGCCAGGTGCAAGCGCTCGCGCGCTCCCAGCCAGCGTTTCCAATGATGCCAGGCATGCCGGAGAAGCGCACCCACGACTATCTGCGCCACGGCACCACCAGCCTGTTTGCCGCGTTCAACACTCAAGACGGGACCGTGATCAGCTCGACTCACCGCCGTCACCGCACGATCGAGTTCAAGAAGTTCCTGACCAAGATCGACAGCCAGGTACCCGAGCACCTCGACGTGCACCTGATCTGCGACAACTACGGCACCCACAAGAGCCCAACCATCCAACGCTGGCTCGACGCGCATCCCCGCTTTCACATGCACTACACCCCGACATACTCCAGCTGGATCAACCAGGTCGAGCGATGGTTCGCCTACCTCACCGACGATCTACTCAGGCGCTCCGATCACCGCTCAGTCCACGCACTGGAGAAAGACATCCGCAACTGGGTCGCGGCATGGAACGAAAACCCCAAACCATTCATCTGGGTCAAGACCGCCGAGCAGATCCTCAACTCCATTTCACGACTTCTAAAACGAATTAACGGCGCGGGACACTAGCTCGTGGACCGCGACTCGCGCCTGCTGCCGGGACCGATGTGAGCTTGCTGACGCCCTTATGTCCAACTAGTTCCAACAGAGCCGGGCGTGTGACTGTAAGATCACACGCCCCGTCCCTCAAATCGAGCCAACTCGCAACGGATTGCCCACCGGCACGACTACGCTAAACGAGGCACCGCGCTAGCCCGGAGCGTGCAGTAATGACCGCGCCCCCGGGTTGAGCGGGGGCGCGGAAACGTCCGGTTGAGTAGGGATCCTTGGGCTTGTCGAAGGTCCTTGATCCCGAGCTTGGAGGTCACCTTGAAGGTGATGCGTGATGGACGCCCGGTAACCGTAGAAGTCATGTCGGACGGAGCGGGTTTGGTTTCGCATGCGTTTGACGGGGACCCCGTCACATGGCCGTGGACGGCCGAGCTCCTCGCCGCGTTTCAGAAGCTCAAAACGCTTCACACCGCGAGCGGCTGACAGCAGCCACCAGCGACCCCGCCACCACCCAGCAGACCACTCGGCCACCGGCCGTAATCACCCTGCCCCGAAACGGGCCGAGCGCACACCCCGCTCCCGCTCGAACACCCACAAACAACGCCACCCAGCCCGATCGCCGACCAACAAGCCACCGACCCACCAAAACAGCCACGCGCAGTCACCCTCACGCGCTTATTGCACGTTCCGAGCTAGAGCCGGTTGCAAAGGGCGGCGCGCCCGAGGCGTTCCCGGGGCGCGCCGCCTATTTGCAAAACCGGTTCTAAGCATCCGGCCTCCCCAGCGGTGGGCTCCCCATCGCTTAAGGGAGTGCCCACCGCCAGAGCTCACGCCGCAGTCCTACTCTTCGACTGATTTCAGGCTTGCATCCCAGAAGTTGCCCGACCAGGTGGTGACGGCGTTGTCGAAGTACGAGGCGACGCCGTAGTAGCCGCTGTCGGGGTAATACTTATTGCTGAAACGGTTGTCCGTTACGGTTACCGGCCCGACGACCGAGCCGCAGCCGCCCGTGGTGCAGCTCGTGCCACCGTAGAGGGTGTAGCCACCGCCGGCGAGCAGGTTGTTGGTGATCGTCAGCGTGGTTTGGTCGCCGAAGTCGGTGGAGGCGAACACCGTGGCGGTCTGTCCCTGGGGGTTGAGCATCGTGTCGTGATTGACGATCAGCGGGCCTTCGCCGCCGCCGTAGTAGATGTCCTCGTAGTGTTCGCCTGAGATCACCGCGGTGACATCGAAGAACGAGTTCGTTATCGCTCCCGGCCCGTTGAGGCACTCGCCACAGTTGTAGAGATAGGAGTATTCGATCTTCGTCGAGGAGTCTTTGTTGAAGATGCAGTACTGAGTTCCTTTGCCCGCGCCGTGGCAGGTGACGTGATCGATCACCGTGCCGGTGACGCCGGGGGCGATGTAGATGCCACGATTGCCACTGCCGGCGCTGGCGGTGACTTCGTCGTCTTCGACGATCGTGTTGTCGGCCTCGATGTCGATTTCTCCGGTGACGGCGAGATCCTTGACGGTGGTGCCAGCTTTGGTGACGGACACTTCGCCCGACTTCGAGGTCAGCGCTGTGCCGGCGGGTACACCCGTGTTGGTGGCGTCGGGGTAGCCGCAGGCGCTGGGCGCGTTGATGCAGTTGGTGTCCCCCGACGTTTTTTCTTCGACTGGCGGTTCGGTTTTCGTTTTTTCTTCCACCGGTGGTTCAGTTTTTGGTTTTTCTTCCACGGGCGGTTCGGTTTTTTTCGGCGGCGGTTCGCTCTTGGGTTCGCTACCGACGAGGACGTTGTGCTCGACGGTGGCGGTGCGGCCCAGCGCGTCGGTGACCAGCAGGCGCACATACTTGGTAGCGGCTTCGTGGAAGGTGAACGACAAGCTCGACCCGCTGCCAAGCGGCCAGAGCATCGTGGCCGGCCGCGTGGGGCCGCCATCGTCTGACCATTCGTAGCTGCAGGGTGTATCCGCGCAAGCCGAACCGGTGTTCTTGAAGGTGACAGCCTGTCCGACGACTGGCGCCGCTGGGCTGTAGGTAAAGCCCGCGGTGGGCGCGGCGGGTGGCGTGGGTGGGGTCGTTTCGACCGGCGGGGGCGTCGTTTCGGTTGGCGGAGGTGTCGATTCCCCGGGTGGGGGTGTCGTTTCAACTGGAGGCGGCGTCGTTTCGACCGGCGGCGGCGGGTCCGAAACAAGGTTCGATCCAGTGAGATAGGCGGAGATCGGGCAGTTTGAATGCACCGCGCCGGCGCTCCACGAAGCGGGCAACGCCTCGAGGTTGGTTTGGGTGCTGGTGTCGGCATCGCAAGGCCCATTGGCGCGGTCGCGATAATGCAGCGTTCCGCCGGTGCCTAGTACCGCCAGCCAATATGTGGAACCGGATACAAGCGGTACGGAGGCGACTGATGCCGTGTTCCACGTGTGCGCTCTGAGGGAGGTGGCGGTGCCCGTGGCCAGTAGCGTGCCGGGGTGGCCGCCGGCGTTGGCGTAGAGGCCGACGGTCAGGGCATGGGCGGTGTTGTGATAGTCGATGTAGACGTGCACGGCGCCGGTGAGCCCCGAGGCGAGCGCCTGAAAGGGGAATGCTTCGGCTTCGCCGGCGCTGAGGCTGGCGCGTCGGTACTCGACCGCTTCGTCGCCGAGCAACAACACAGAGGACGACGCGATCGGTGCGCTGAGGACAGTGGCGCTGCGAACGGCGGCCGACTTGCCGCTCGAGCGATGGCTGGAGTGGCTGTGGTGATGACGATGAGTGACGTGACGGTGCGATGCACGCTTCGTTTCATCGTGCAAGGTGTGTGCGCCCTCGGCCGACGAGGTAGCGAAGAGAAGTAGCAAGGGAAGCAGCAGTACAAGGGCAGGGACAAGCCTGCGTGACAACGGGGTGAACATCGGTACCCTCCTGGCAGGGAAATAGGGGGCGCGGGTCCGGTGTGACTCGACGCGCGTATGTCACTGCTTAACCGTTTTGGGTAGTCGCTAAACGTTCTGCCTGCCCGTGGCGCCAAGCCCCGTAGATAGGGGGGACGATCGCGTATGGTGGAATGGACAACGCCCTGTCGGGTGGGCAGGACGACCTTTGGGCGAACGGTCTCTCGGTCAGTCCGACTCAATGCGAACCGGTTTGCGTCGCTCCTTGGCGGGCAAGGGGGTTAGGAGCCATGGGGCCACACCGATTCTGGTCTCGCGCTGCCGCATAATTAGCTGCAGGCATGTCTCATCGCTTTACAATTCGTCAAGACGTGATACAGTCCACCGACTATGCCCTTCCCGAGCCAAAGAGGCGCCCCAGGACACACCAGTCCTCTGGCCGAGCTGGCCAAGTATCGAGCCCTGCTGACAGAGCTAGCCCAAGAGCGTGAGAGAGCACGTGCGGAATGTCAATCTCTAGCGAGTGGAGCCCGGTGCCCGCCAGGCCACTCCAGCCCGGCCGGGGTCATGAGTATGGGGCGGTGAAGTGTGCTGGTAGCATGCGTGTGTCTCCTGCTATTTGGCTCCTTGTAGGGCTGATGTCCTCTTTGGTGATGGGTGGGTGCGGAGAGAGTCGCATCGACCCGGCTGGCGCCGTGAGTAGGCCGATCACGGTGAGACCAACACGGGACTCAGCGTCGCTGGAGATGTACCGAGTTCCGTCAGGGTCGATGGAACCGACGCTGCGTATCGGATCGAAAGTCGTCGTGAAGAAAGGTCGGCCAAGTATAGGGACCATTGTCATCTTCCACCCACCGGAAGGCGCGCTGGAGGAGAAGTGTGGGCCTCAGTCGCATCTCGTCGAAGCGGGCACCGCTGCGTGTGATACGCCGATTCCCGAGGAGTCTACGCTTGAGCTGGTCGAGCGGGTCGTTGCTGGCCCAGGAGACGAAATCTACATTCGGGGCGGGCACGTGTATCGGAGGACTACGGAGTCGCACCGGTTTGTGCGCCAGAGCGAAGCATATATCCGCGCTTGCCGTGGTACTCCTGAGTGCGATTTCCCGGACCCAATTAAGATTCGGCCTGGGTACTGGTTTTTGCTGGGGGACAACCGTGGGGAATCCGACGACAGCCGCTTCTGGGGGCCGGTCCCGACAGCATGGATCGTCGGTGTGGCAACGCGGCTTGGTACTGCTGCAAAGTAAGGACCAGCTCCTGGTTCTTCGTGAGAGTCCTCGGGGCTCAGAGATCGTGGTTGTGGTCAGGCGAGCGTGACGCATCAGCGCCTGGATCGTGCGTACGTCGCCTCGTGGATTGGGGTGGTTCAGGCCCACGTGGTAGGGACCTCGTGGATCGGGACGGGTTCAGGCCCGCGCGCTAGAGGCCCCGCGGATCGGGGACAGGCGCTGGGCCCGCGCGGGCGCCGGAAACGCGCGCCGGCCGGGCGATTGGTCTATTTTCCGCATGTGCCTCCCTCGGGCGAAGCTCTGCGCATCGTGATCGCCGACGATCACCACCTCTTCCGCGAGGGCCTGTGCGCGTTGCTGCAGGAGGCCGGCATGGACGTGGTGGGCGAGGCGTCCGACGGTGCAGACGCGGTGACGCTGACGCAGGAGCTGCAGCCGGATGTGGTCGTGCTGGATCTCAACATGCCTGGCACATCGGGGCTGCAGGCGCTGCGGCGGCTGGCGCGCAGCAGCCCGGACACCCAAGCAGTCGTTCTGACGGTGTCCACCCAAGGCACCGACGTGCTTGAGGCGCTGGCGGCAGGGGCCTGTGGCTATCTGCTGAAGGACACCCGCCCGGATCGGTTGGCGGAGGGCATCAGGCAGGCCGCGGAGGGCCAGGTGATGCTCTCCGGCGAGGTGGCGCGGGCGTTGATGGCGCGCGTGCGTGCGGACGCCGACGCCCACGCTGTGAGCGGCGAGGAGGCGATGGAGCGCGCCGAGCTCGAGGCCGGCCGGGCGGCGGCGGTGGCGGCGCGACCGGCGCTAACCCCACGCGAGGCGGAGGTGTTGCGGCTGATCTCAGAGGGGGCGGACAATGTGGCGATCGGCCTGGAGTTGTCGATCAGCCCCCACACGGTCAAGCAGTACGTCACCAACATCTTCGAGAAGCTCGGCGTGCGCAGCCGCGTGCAGGCGGCCGTCTATGCAGTGCGCGCGGGGCTGGTTTAGAGCCGGCTATTAGGCGATCGCCTGCAACGCCTGTTCGCGCCCGTCGGCGCCGAGCTTGGCGGTGGCGGCCGAGATGTGACGGCGCACGGTGACCGGGGAGAGTGAGAGGCGCTCGCCGATCTCCACGGTGGAGAGGCCGGAGCGCAACATCCGCAGGATCTCGGACTCGCGTGCGGTGAGCTCGATGTCGCCTACGCGCAACGGCCCAGCCCCGGGGGCGGGGAGCGTGCGCATCTCGTGCAGCATCCGCCCGACGAACGTGCGCGGGAGCGCGGCCTCGCCCCTGAGTACTCCACGCAGCGCAGCAGGGAGCCGATCGGGGGACATGTCCTTGGGCAAGTAGCCCCGGGCGCCGGCGCGCAGTGCGCCAAGCAGGTCCTCCGCGGAGCCGGAGACGGTGAGCATCACCACCGCGGTGCCAGGCGCGAGCTCGGCGAGGCGAGTGGCGGCGGCGATCCCGCCGCCGCCCGGCATCCGCACGTCGAGCAGGCAGGTGTCGGGGCGCTCGCGCAGCACCGCCTCAACCGCGCTCTCGCCGTCGGCGGCTTCGGCCAGCACACGGAAGCCGCCGCGCATCAGCGCCATTCGCACGCCCATCCGGATCGGGGGGTGATCGTCGGCGATCACCACCGTGGGGGCGGCGCTCATGGCAGCACTGCTTCCACGGTTGTGCCGGCTTCGACAGTGCTGCCCACGTGCACGGCGCCGCCGAGTACGTGCGCGCACTCGCGCATGCTCCCCAGCCCGAAGCCGCCGACAGGGGCGTGTGTGGCTGGTACTTCATCGAAGCCACGTCCATCGTCGCGCACCGTCAGCCGCCATTGACCGGCGTGTTCGAGCACCACCTCGATCGCGTTGGCGCCGGCGTGCTTGACGGCGTTGGTGACGGCCTCGCGCGCGATATGCACCAGCGCCTCGCGCGTCGGCTCGTCGGCGTGTGCTTCGGAGGACACCCGCGCGGCGTCAAACCGCAATGGCGTGTGGCGCGCCGCGGCGCGCACGCTTGCCTCGATCGTCTGTGCGATCGGGCGGGTGTCGCGCCCGTCCAGTGCGTTGACGACGTCGCGAGCGCCCGCCAGCGCGCGTTCACCCGCACTGACAACCGTGCTGGCGTGTGTCGTGCGCACGGGATCGTTGGCGCCCGTTGGATCGGCTGCGCTCTCGGAGAGAGCACGCGCGTTGGCGAGCGCGAACGAGAGGTCTTGCATGATCAGGTCGTGTACGTCGGCGGCCATCCGGCGGCGCTCGCGCGCGAGCGCGTTGAGCGCCGCGCGGCGCTCGTCTAAGGACCACTCGACGCAGACCGCCGCAAACAGCGTCACCAGCCAGCCGAGGCGCAGCACGTCGCCGACCCCCTCGTGGGAGCCATAGAAGGAGGGGTCGGCGCAATTGGCGAGCGCGGCCACGGCGGCGAAGGCGCAGGCGAGTGTCAGCAGGCGCGTGGTCGAGTCACGCTCGCGGCAGGACTCACGGTGCAGCGCCAGCGCGGAGGCGCTCGTCAGCGCCACCAGCAGGATCTGCACCGGCAGCATCGCGGTGGTGCTGCCGAGCGGCCCTCCCTCGCCGCCTTCGGAGGCAACCGAGTGGGTGCTGAGCAGCACCGCGAGGATCGACAGCCCGGCGAACGCGGCGGCGCAGCGGACGGCGGTGCGGGTGGTTGTGTGGCTGGGGCGGGCGAGTACGCGGTCGGGGGTGAGCGCGGCCGTCGCGATCACGCCCCACGCCGCCAGTCGTCCCGCGAGCACAAACCACGCGATCGTCCGACCGGCGAGTTCGACATCGTTGGCGAGCAGCAGGCCGGCGCCGAGGTTGGAGGCGGCGTTCACCGCCAGCCCGACGGCGAGCAATAGGTCGCGCCGGCGCAGGTGGTGCCAGAAGCGATCGAAGAACAGGACTGCTGCGATCGTTGAGATCAGTGTGGCGGTCGTCTCAAACGCGACCTCGTCGCCGCTGGTATGTAGTTCCAGGCGGGTCGCGGGGATGAAGGCGCTGGCGGCGAGCGCCAGCAGCATGAGCGCGACTGCTGCTTCCAGGCCGGGCCTCGGGAGCGTGTACCTGGCCCGAGATAGCCTCTCGCCGAATCGAGCGTCTGGTGAGTGGATGCCGTCGATGTGCCTGTTGTGCCCTGCTCGGCGCCCGCTATCGAGCACACGCGAGTGGCCCGTGGCCGCAGGTACGTCGATGCGATTTGGGTTCCTGCTGGCGATGATCATCCCTGTTCCTCGCTGTCCCAACCGCCCCAAAACTGCCCCCGGGGCTTTGTTGAAGTTCAGAATCGTCCAGCGATCTTGACGCACCATCCCGGTAGACGCCAACGCTCACCGCTGGAACCACGAGTCCGAACTTAACTTGCCTATCCGTGCCACTCCATGCAGCTACCGCTCAATTGTAGACGGTTTGCACGCAAATAGCGAGCAATTTTAATTAGATAAGTCCAACCTTGCGGAGGATTACTGAAGGGATTGGAGGCGTCTGGCGAGCTTGCGGAGCGTTGGAAAATGTTTCTCAAGCCCACCAACAGAGAGTCCAACTGTTTCTCTCAGCCATCCCCAAACGGCGCAATCGGGACGCCGTGGTCGTGCTCGCGCATCCCCAGCTCGTAAGCGGCGCCGTGTGCGGTGCGCAGTGTCCGCGCCGGCTGCCCAGGGCGACGCACGGTGAGCGTGAGGGCGGCGATCGAACAGTTGCTCACCTCGTGCTGGTGTCTCACTGACGGTCGGCCGCCGTCAGGATCGGCGTAGCGCCAGCCTGCAAGTGCCGCGCGGGGCGCTTGCAGATGCGCCTCTACAGTCAGCCCGTCGGCTCCCGGCAGCGACAGTACGCAACGCTCGGGGCGCTCGGCGACCAGTAGCCCCCGTGTCCCCAACCCGCCCAGCCGATGGTGCACGCCGTCAATACGCAGTTGCCCATTGGCAACCCACGGGGTGGTGCGGCCGGCCACGCGCACTCTCCCGATAGCCACGTCGATCCAGGCGTCGGGATCCTCCTCGAAGCCGACGCCGTGCAGCCACACCCAGCGCTCGGCGTGCTGGGCGCCCCAGTTGTGGCCAACCATGCCGCGCCAGCCGTGGAGCGGGATGGTGCGCCCGGCGAGCTCCAACGTGCCCTCGAAGTGCGCGGCTGGCAGGGGGCTCGTCAGCTTCGTGCGGGGCAGCGGCGCGCGGTAGAGGAGCGCATGCGGCAGATGGCGCAGTTCCGGCTCATGCGAAGCGAAGCGCAGCGACCAGCGCGCCACCCCACAGACACCCTCTGCGCCCCTGGGCCCAAGCCGCGAGCTGCCCACCGCGATCCAGTCCCCGTCGGGGACGGAGAGCTCGTCGGTGGTGAGCTTGTGCATGAACGGCGGCGCGTCGATGCCCTCGAACACCGTGCACCACAGCGAGCCCCGCGCCGGTCCTCCCGGATGCTTGTGCGCTGTGTAGCGAACCCATACTCCGAGCGGACCTTCCGGGGCGACGGCGCGCAGATAGAACGACTCGTACAGCCCCGCGCGCCGTGGAGCCTGTGGGAAGACGGCTTGCACGCTGGTGGCTGACATCAGCTCGAGCCCACCGCGCCAGGTGCACCGAGCGGGCGGGGCAGCAGCATGTGGGCGACGGTCGCGGGCACCGACTGTAAGTATCCCCCGCATGGACCGCGACTCGCTTGTCAAGCTGCCTGCCGTGCTCGCGCACTTCGACGCGGAGTCCGCCGCGGACGAGGCGCGTTTTCTGCTGGGGATCGACGGTGGTGCGACCAAGACGCTGGCGGCGGTGCTGGATGTCGAGCACGGACGGCTGCATCTCGGGCATGGCGGCCCGAGCAACCAGGACGCGGTCGGCGTGGCGGCGGCGGGAGAAGCGTTGTTCGGCGCGGCCGACGAGGCGCTCGCGAGCGCCGGGATCGCCGACGAGCAGCTGCAGGCGGCGGTGCTGGCGGTGGCGGGAACGGACACCGAGGCGGTGGTGAGGCACGTGCGCGCGAAGCGCTCGGAGGAGTGGATCGTGGTGGGCGACGTGGTCGGGGCGTGGGCGACCGCGACCGACGCTCGCCCCGGCGTCGGCGCGATCTCGGGCACGGGCAGCAACGTGTTCGGCGTAAGCGCCGACGGGCGCGCTTGGCGCGCTGGGGGCTGGGGCCATCAGCTGGGCGACGAGGGCTCGGGCTATTGGTTGGGGCTCCAGTCGATCAAGGCGGCGCTGCGCGACCGCGAGCGCTCGGGCCCCGAAACCGCGCTGAGCGAGGCGGCGATCGAGTTCTTCGAGGTGACGAGCGTGGAGGAGCTGGCGGCGAAGGTGTACAGCAAGCCGCTCACCAAGGGCGAGATCGCGGCCTTTGCGATCGAGACGGCGACCCTCGCCGAACGGGGCGACGCGGTGGCGCAGGAGCTGTACGAGCGCGGCGCCGCCGAGCTGGCCTGTCAGATCGCCGCGGTGATCGACCAGGCCGGCCTGGAGGGCGAGTTCCCGGTCGGTTTGATCGGCAGCGCCTATAAGGCCGGCGCGGTGTTCGTAGATCCCCTCACCCAGGCAATCCACGCGGTTGCCCCGCGGGCGCGGGTGGCGGTCGTCGAGATGGCCCCGGTGGGCGGGTCGCTGCTACTCGCGGCGCGTGCCTGCGGCGCCGAAGCGGCGCTCGCCGAGCTCGACCTCGCGGACCTCATCGCGGCGGCGCCGGCCGAGTAGCCCCAGCCCCTGGGACCTCGACCGCCACGCGGGGCGGTCCACTGCGGGGTGATTGACCGGGTGGGGAGGCCGCGATTCAAGAGTTGACACGCAACTGTGCTGCGATCGCTGCGCGGTCGCCGATCGCGCTCGGGCCGACCCCGGCGACCCGCACGGCGGCGGCGGCGCTCGCGAAGGCGGCAGCCTGGGTCGGGGCTTGACCCTCGTACAGCGCGACGAAGAAGGCGGCGGCGAACACGTCGCCCGCGCCGAGGTCGTCGACCGGCGCCTGGACCGCGGGCACGGGCACGCGCAGGCGCTCGCCACCAGGCAGATGCAGCTCGGTGGGGTTGTGTGCGGCTGTGACGGCCACCACCGTGCCAGCCGCGGTCGTGAGCGCGAGCGGCTCCGCGCAGCACTCCCGCTCGCGCTCGCTGAGCACCCACGCGTCGCAGTGCGCCGGCAACAGATCGCGGTTCAGGGGGGTGAGCGCGATCTCCCCCTCCGCGTTCCACTCGCGCACCAGCCCCTGCGGGGTGAGCCCCACGAACCGCGCCCCGCCCGCCCACATGCGTGGCGTCTCGCGCGCGACGGGGGCGAGGTGCAGAATCGCGGTGTCCACCGCCACTGTCGCCGCGATCGGCCCGGCCCACGCCAGCAGCTGCTGGCGGCGCTCGTGGCCGGCGCCCGCGGTACGCAGCGTGGTGGTGTGCCCGGCGGGAACGATCGTCAAGTCCAGCTCGTCGCGGTAGGGCGCAAGCAGGTCTTCGATCTCGCGGGGGTCGCCCTGCGTCACGACTCGCGTTCGCAGCCCCAGCCGCGCGGCTTGAAGCGCGCTGTAGAGCGCCGTTCCGCCCGGGCGATGAGATCGATGCTGGGGCGAGCCGGGGCGAGCGGACGCGATGCCCTCGGTTGGCTCGGCGGCGAGTGCGGGCTCGGCGGCGAGTACGTCGACGGTGACGTGCCCCACCGTCGTGTAGTCGTAGCGAGGCGCCGTCGCCGATCCGCCGGACCGCGTCGCGGGAATGGCCACTACGGCGCGGGGGCAGCCACGCGCGGGGGCAGCCGCAGCGGCAGCTCCGCGCCCGCGATCGCGGCGGCGGCGAGGCGGCCGGTGAAGACACAGCCGCCGAGGAAGGTGCCCTCCAACGAGCGCTTGCCGTGCATCCCGCCGCCGCCAAACCCGGCGGCCTCACCGACGGCGTAGAGACCGGGGATCGGCTCGCCGTCCGCCGCGCGCAGCACGCGACAGGCGAGGTCGGTTTGGATGCCGCCGAGACTCTTGCGCGCCATCACCTGCAACCGAATCGCAATCAGTGGCCCCGCCTTGGGGTCGAGGATCGGCTGGAAGGCGCAGGTGCGCAGCCGATCGCCGCGCCAGTTGCGCAGCTGTGCGATGCGCCGCAGCTGGTCGTCGTTGAAGAGGCCCTTGCCGCGCGCGATTGACTCGTCGTAGCGGCCGATCTCGCTCGCCAGCACATCGTGATCGATCGCCTGTTCGCCGGTCACCTCATTCATCTTGCGCGCCAGCTCCGGCAAGGAATCGGCGCTGACGAAGTCGGGCGAGCCCTCCAGCAGGTGGGCGAGGACACGCGGTTTGCCGAGCAGCACCCCGAGCGCGAAGCGCACCCAACGACGCTCGCGCAGGTGGGGGTTGTGCTGGGAGCCCGATACGTCCAGCTCGCGCCGCGCGATCCGCTGGTTGCAGATCAGCCACGAGTACTTGCGCTCGTCCTCGCACATCCGCTCCAGCGCCGCGTAGGCATCGTAAGTGGGCATCACCGGCACCGGCCCGTAGCGGCGGCCGTCGGGGTTGAGCATCAGCCCCGAGCGTGGCGGGATCAGCTTCAGGCCATGGTCGGGACGCTGCGGCGCGGGGTGGCGCACGGCGTCGGCGTAGTTCCACATCCGCTCCAGGTGCGTAACCGCGCCGCCAACCCGCTCCACCTCCTCGTGCAGCGCACCGTCGGCGTAGAGGTGTGAGCCCATCAGCATCTTCCGGGGCGGGCTGCCGAGCTCTGCGGTCGGCCACACGCGCCGCACCAGCTCATGGTTGCCGCCGATTCCGCCGGCGGCGATCACCACGGCCGTACCCGCGCGTAGGTGTCCATCCTCCCCCTCCCCCTCCTTCCCCTGCTCGATCGTGCAGCCCACCAGCTGGCCGTCCTCGACGAGCAGGCTGACGACGCGCGCGCCGAAGCGCACCTCCAGGGCCGCGCGGCGCGGGTGGCGCTCGATTGCGGCCCATACCGCCTGCACGAGCGCCTTGCCCGTGCCCCACGTGAGATGAAAGCGCGGCACCGAGTTGCCGTCGCCGAAATTGCCGCGCTCGGCCCAGTTGACCACCGGGAAGAAGCGCACCCCCAGCTCGCGCAGCCAGCCGCCTACGTCATCGCGCGCCCGCGTGACGTACTGCTCGGCCCACCTGCGCGGCCACTGCTCCTCGGCGCCGAGCTCCGCGATCCGCAGCCAATCTTCGAGCGCCAGCCGCTCGCTGTCGTGGATCCGCGAGCGGCGTTGCTCGGGCGAGTCCACCATGAACATGCCCCCAAACGCCTCGCGCGCGAGACCGCCAAGCTCGTGCGGATGGCAGCGGTCGAGCAGCATCACGGTGTGGCCGCTGCGCAGCAGCTCGAGCGTGCTCACCAGCCCCGCCAAGCCGGCGCCGACGACGATCACGTCGGGTTCGCTCACGTCAGCGCCATACCCGGCGCCACCTGCACTTCCACCAGCTCGGGGGCGTCGGAGGCGAGCGCGCGGCGCAGCTCCACGCCGAGCTCCTCCGGGTTGGCGACGCGGCGTGCGTTGACGCCGTAGCCGGCCGCCACCGCGGCGGTATCGAGGGCGGGGAGATCGAGGCCGGGCGCGTTCGGGATCTCCTCCAGCAGCGAGAAAAACTTGAGGATCGCGTACTCCTCGTTGCGCAACACGAGGAACGTCACGGGCACTTTGTAGGCGGCGGCCGTCCAGAAACTCTGCACCGCGTACTGTGCCGAACCCTCGCCGATCACGCACACGACCGGGCGCTCGGGGCACGCCAGCTGCACGCCGATCGCCGCCGGCATGCCAAAGCCGAGTCCGCCGCCGGCGGAGAAGTAGTAGCTGCCCGGGCGCCCGAGGCGTAGCTGGTTGCGCAGCGCGGGCGTCGCCGAGGGCGACTCCAGCACCACGATCCCGTCCTCGGGGAAGACTTCCGCCAGCGTGCGCACTGCCGTCGAGGGGCTCATCGGGTCGGTGAGCGGCACCGCCTCGGGAGCCGGTCGCACCGGTGGGGGCTCGCGGTCGATGCCCCCCTGCGCGGCTCCTAGGGCCAGCCCCGCCGACGCTCCCGGCGACGACCCCCCGCCCCCTGCTCCTCCCCTTTCCCCGAGCACCGCGTCTGCCAACGCCGCCAAGGTCAGCGCCACGTCGGCCACGATCGCGTCTCCCATCGGCGCCCTTGTGGCCTCCTCAGGGTCGGAGGTGATCGCGATCAGGGTGGTTCCCTCCGCCAGCAGCGGGCCGGGGATGTTGGGGTAGTAGGGGAAGACCGAGGTGCCCACCGCCAGCACGAAGTCGTGCGGGGCGAGCGCTTCTCCCAGCGGCTGCACCGCCGGCGGCAGGATCCCTTGGAAGAGTGGGTGATCCTCGGGGAAGCCCAGCCGCCCTCCGCCGGTCGCCGGCGTCGCGTACACCGGCAGGCGCGCGTGCTCAGCGAGGCGCACCGCGGCATCCCAGCCGCCGGAGGCGTCGATGTCCGGTCCCGCCACCAACGCGGGGTTCGTGGCCTGCGTCAGGAGTCGCGCCAGCTGCCGGATCCGCCCGCCGTCAGGGACGCCGGCGCCGCTCACCGCGCGCGTGGTCTGGTGGCGCACCTCCTCCTCGGAGCGCACCTCCGCATACCAGTCGTCCATCGGGATCGACACAAACACCGGGCCGCGCGGGGCGAGCGCGGCGGTGTGGATGGCGCGTGCCAGTGCGTGCGGCACGTCCTGGGCGCACGGCGGCTCCCAACTCCACTTCACCAACGGGTGTGGCATCCGCGTGGCGTCGCGGTTGGTGAGGTTGGCTTGCAGTGTCATCAGCGAGCGGTATTGCTGGCCGGCGGTGACCACCAGTGGCGAGTGGTTGGCCTGTGCGTTGAAGATCGCCCCCATCCCGTTGCCGAGGCCGGGTGCCGTGTGCAGGTTGACCAGCGCCGGTCGCCCCGTCGCTTGCGCATAGCCGTCGGCGATGCCCACCGCCACCGACTCCTGCAGGCCGAGGATGTAGCGGAAGTCCGCGGGGAAGTCGCTCAGCATCGGCAGCTCGGTGCTGCCGGGGTTGCCGAACAGAGTGGTCATGCCGCGTTCGCGCAGCAGCTCGATCGTCGCCTCCCGGACCGTGGTCACGGGGGAACCGTACCCGACTCAGTTGAAACAGGGGTCGTGCGGCAAGCCCGGGCTCACAGCGCCGCCGACAGCGCCGCCGGCGGCGCTGTACAGCAACAGCATCTCGGCCTCTTCGCATGTATCTACGATCAGCAGACGTTGGTGCATGCCGGTTAGCTCCAGCAGGTGCATCACCTCCGGGGTAGGGCCAACCAACACCATCCCGCCGCGCAGGCACGCCGACTCGCGCTGCAAGTTGAGGATCGCCGCCAGCCCGCTGGAGCTCATGAACTCGGTGCCAGCCAGGTCCAGGATCAGCCCGCGCGCGTGGTGGCGCTGGCATGCCGCAGCGATCCGCACTTGCATCGAGAAGGCGCCGGCGTAATCGATCTCGCCGTGCACTGCCGCCCGCAGCGGCATCCCCTCGCCCCCCTCGAATTCCAGGCGCAGGGTGGCGGGGATCGGTGGACACGTTGGGGCAAGCTGCAAGTTCTCGGTCACCGTGCTCATAGCTTCCCCCTCGTTTTGTTTGACTGCTGCGAATATGTGCATAAATCTGGACCTCTATATCCGAAGACACAGCCACTTTCTGGCGCTCACGGGGGGTAGACAAAGGGTTGAGCGCGGACCCACCGACAATGGGTTGAATCGATCGATCTCTGGCCGAGGTAGGCACGACCGAGCCGCATCGAACTCGCGCTAGAGCGAGCCGCATCGAACTCCTCGCTAGCCTGTTTGCAGCCTTGACGACCCGATGACGCGACCCCGCCCCGCCAACCGTCGATTCGCGCTCCTAGGCTGCCTCGCAGCCACGCTCGCGCTCGCCGTGGCGCTCTGCGCGCCGGCGCTTGCTGCGCCGTCAAAACACCCGCGTGCGCGTACGCCAGCGCTCGCCGCGCGCGCCGCTCACCGCCGCGCGCATGCGCCGGCAAAGCCCAAACCGCCGGCGCTCAACCTCTACGCCAAGCGGGCCCTGGCGGCATACGAAGCGATGCAGCAGAACTTCTACGTCGCCAGTGCGGGCCTGTACAAGGGCGAACCGGAGTACTCGTTCCTGTGGCCTTTCTCGCAGGCGCTGGCGGCGAGCGTCAGCGTCGCCCATATTGCCGGGCAGCAACCCAAGCTGGAAAGCAGTCTGCGCGCGCTCGGCGCCAGCCTGCAGGTGTACGCGAGCAGCGCTCCGGTGGGGCCCACGACTGCGAGCGGCGCTGCCACCGCCACCACGGTGCACTCCTACGACGATGTCACCGCGCCCCCGATCGGCCCTGGCGGTAACAGCTACTACGACGACAACGAGTGGGTGGGGATCGAGCTGGCACGCATGTACGAGCTCAACCACGACACCACCGCGCTGAGCGGCGCCGAGCAGATCATGCAGTTCGTGATGGCCGGCTGGCAGACGGCCGGCCCCGAAGGCCAACCGCTGCCCTGCCCCGGCGGGGTGCCGTTCTCCAACGCCAAAAACAACTCCCAGCGCAACACGATCACCGACGGCCCCGCCGCCGAGCTCGGCGTGCAGCTCTACCGCATCACCCACGAAGCCCGCTACCTGCAGTTCGCGGAGATGGCGTACGGCTGGGTGCGTGAATGCTTGCTCGAACCGAGCGGGCTGTACGCCGATCACATCGAACTGGACGGCACCGTCAACCGGTCGCTGTGGAGTTACACGCAGGGCGTGATGATTGGCGCGGGGACACTGCTCTATCAGGTCACCCACGTGCAGTCCTACCTCACCGAGGCGCGTCAAACGGCGCGCGCCGCGCGCAGCTACTTCAACTATGGCCGCCTCGCCTCGGAAAACCCGTTCTTCGCCGCGGTGTACTTCCGCAACCAGATCTACTTCGACTCGCTCACGCACGAAGCGCCCGGCACCTATCCGGCGCGCGAATACGCCTTCTGGGCCTGGGAGCGTCACCGCCTCAGCGACAACCTCTTCGCCTACGGCTCTCCACCCACCGCCGAACTGCTCGGCCAGGCAGCGTTGACACAGATCTACGCGCTGCTGGCGATCCCGCCGCGGACGTACTTCTAGCATCGGCAATCCGGTGGAGGGTGGGCCCGACGCAACTGTCACGGCAAGCGCGCAGCTGCCCGAGCTCGATGAGCGTGCGCTTGCCGCGCTGAGGGAGGTGGGTCACAGCTGGGCGGGGTGCATGCCGGCGCGGCGGGTCTGGGAGCGTGCGCTGCCCGTCGATCGCCACCTCGAGTTCGTCGATCCGCTCGAGACCCGCGCCGGGCGCTTCATCCAAATCCGCAGCGCGCGGCAGGGAGCGGAGGACGATGAGCTCGAAGCGACGGCTGAGGCGGGAGAAGGCAACTCGCGCTCGGGCCGCGTGGCCTATGCGCTGCGTCGTGTTCTGATCGGCCCGGCGCTGCGCAGCACGGCGATCGCCGAGGAGCTGATGGGGCGCCTACTCGCCCTCGCTGTGCTGTCGCCCGACGCGCTCTCCTCGGTGGCCTACGGGCCGGAAGCGATGATGGCGGTCCTCGTGCTCGCCGGCTCGGGCGAGCTGAAGCTCTCGCTGCCGATCGGGGCGGCCCTGGCGGTGTTGATGCTCTCCGTCGGACTCGGCTACCGCCAGGTGATCCGAGCCTACCCGCACGGAGGGGGCTCCTACATCGTCGCGAGCGACAGCTTGGGGCGTCAGTGGGGTTTGCTCGCGGGCGCGGGGTTGATCGTCGACTACATCCTCACGGTCGCCGTGTCGGTCGCGGCCGGGGTGGATGCCGTCACCTCGGCGATACCCTCGCTGGACTCGGCGAGGGTGGTGATTGGCCTGGTGGTGATCGTGCTGCTGGTGGCCGGCAACCTGCGCGGCGTGCGCGACGCCGGCGCCGCCTTCGCCGCCCCGACCTACCTGTTTGTGGCCGCGATCGCGCTGGTCGTGATCGCCGGCTTGGTCAAGGCGGGCTCCCACGATTTTCACCCCGCGACCCCGGCCCCCCACCGGGCGACCGAGGCGGTCGGCGTGCTGCTCCTGCTGCGCGCGTTCGCCTCCGGGGCGACGGCGATGACCGGGATCGAGGTGATCTCAAACGCCGTCCCGGTCTTCCGCCCTCCGCAAGCGCGGCACGCCCGCCAGACCCTCACGGTGATGATGGTGCTGTTGATCTCGATGTTCATCGGCGTCGTGCTCGTCGCCCACTTCGATGGCGCCACCCCGGGTGGGAGCGAGACGGTGCTCTCCCAGATCGCGCACAACAGCGTCGGCGGCGGCATCCCCTACGGCTTTGTGCAGGCCGCAACCACGCTCGTGCTGCTGGTCGCCGCCAACTCGGCGTTCAACGGCTTTCCGCGGCTCCTGTACTTCATGGCCAGCGACGGCTACGTACCGCGGCTGTTCCTGCGCATGGGCGATCGCCTCTCGTTCAGCAACGGCATCCTCGTGCTCGCCGTTCCCGCGGCCGTGATCTACGCGGCCTTCGGCGGTGAAACCGCGCCGCTGATCCCACTGTTCGCGATCGGCGTGTTCCTCGCCTTTACGCTCGCCCAGAGCGGGATGGTCGCGCACTGGTGGCGCCACCGCGAGCGGGGGTGGCGCGCCGCGCTCGCCACCAACCTGCTCGGCGCGGTCCTTTCGGGGGCGGTGGTGCTGATCGCCGCGATCACCAAGCTCGCCGAGGGCGCCTGGGTCGTGGTAGTGCTGGTGCCGCTGATCGTCTTGGCGTGCGGGCGCGTGCACGCGCACTACGTGAGTGCCCGTGAGGCGCTGACGCCACGGCCCGACGCGGGCGGGCGCAGGCGGGGCACTCGCGTGGTGCCGCACCGGCTGCCGTCGAAGGTCTCCACGCGCCTGGCCGAGGCACAGGATGACCCCTCCGAGGTGCGCAGCTTCGCCGTCGTACCTGTCGCGGTGCTCGATCTCGCCGCCCTGCACGCGCTCGCCTACGCCGTCTCGCTCGCCCAACCGGTGCTCGCGCTGCACATGAGCCCCACCGAGGAGGAGGCCGAGCGCTTCCACCGCGTATGGCAGGCGTGGGGCGACCATTTGCCGCTCGAGGTCGTCGTGTCCCCCTTCCGTGCGACGGTCGCGCCGCTGGCCAACTACATCGCCGCGCTGCACCGTCAGCGCCCGGACGTGATCCTCACGCTTGTGGTGCCCGAGATCGTCGTCGCCAAGCGCTGGCAGCGGATTCTGCACAACCGCATCGCCATACGCCTGCGCGCTGCCCTCATCTCTTACGAGGGCATCGTCATCACCACCGTTCCCTTCCACCTGCCGAGCTGAGCCGCCAGCGAGGCGCCCGATGACACGGCGGCCCTCCAACACCTGTCTAGCCGAGCCGTTGTCGCCGCCGAGCGGCGTGAGAATCTCCCGCTATGGGCGAGCAGGGCCAGGGCACCTCGCGCAAGGCAGCCGCGCAGCGCGGCGGGTCTGACGACGGTCACGGACATGCCCGGGACGCGCGCGGGCACTCCTCGCACGGCCACGGACAAGCCAAGGACGCCAAGGGGCATCCGCAGACCGGCCGACCCCACTCGAAGCACAGCCGCAAGCGCCGGCGTCATCGCCGCAAGCACCGCCGGGCGCATCGGCACCCACTCGGCACCGTCGCTCTGGCGCTGCCCGCCGCGCCCCTCTCGCCGCCGCCGCCGTCGAGCGCGCCGGTGGCCTCGCTCGGCGTGCCCTTGACGCTTGGGGGCGCCCAGCGGTTGTTGTGGCGCGCCGGCTTCGGACCGGCCGCCGGGGAGGCGCAGGCATTAGTGGGGCAGCCGCTGCAGCAGGCGGTGTACAGCCTCGCGCGCCCGGCGGGCGCAGCGGTGCTGAGCGGGCCGGCGCCAACCAACGAAGCAGGCCAGCCGCTCCAACCCACGAGTGTGTGGGGCGACGACCACTGCTGGTGGCTGGATCGCATGATCCGCACCGACCAGCCGCTGATCGAGCGCATGACGTTCATCTGGCACGACTGGTTTGCCAGCTCCAACGAGCAGGTGAACAGCCAGCAGTTGATGCTCGACCAGAACGACCTGTTTCGGGAAAAGGCGCTCGGTAGCTTCCACGACCTGTTCCTCGCGGTTACCGCCAACCCCGCGATGCTGGTGTTCCTCGACGGGATCTACAACGAAAAGGGCGACTCCAACGAGAACTACGCGCGCGAGATGATGGAGCTGTTTTCGCTCGGCGCCGACCGCGGCGCGTACACCGAGGACGACGTGCGCGAAATGGCGCGCGCGCTCACCGGCTGGCAGGCGGAATGGTCGCCCGAAGCAGGGATGCACGATTTTCACTTCGATCCCTCCAAGCACGACGACGGGGAAAAGACCGTGTTCGGGCAAACAGGTAACTGGGGTTGGGAAGACGCCGTGCGGATGTGCGTCGAGCACCCGCTGCACGCCTCGTTCGTGGTCACCAAGCTGTGGGGCTACTTCATCCCCACGCAGCCCGACGAAGCGACGCTGGCCTCGCTGCAGGGTCTGTACACAAGCTCGGGCTACAGCATCAAAGCAGTGGTGGAGGCGATCCTGCAGCACCCCGACTTCTACGAAGGCGAAGAGCTGGTGACTCCCCCTGTCGTTTACAACGCCGGGTTGTTGCGTGCGATCGGCCGCTACATCGACACCACCGCGTGGGCGTGGTTGGGGTCAAACGCGGGACAGCAGCTGTTCTACCCGCCGAACGTCGCCGGCTGGGAATTCGGCCGCTGGCTTGACACCTCGACCTTGAAGGCGCGCTGGGAAATCGCCAACTACGTGGTCGCCAAAAGCTACCCGAACCCCTGGCCGTCCGAAGGTGAACCGGAATACTCTCCCACCGAGAGCGCCGGCGCGGCGCTGGCGAGCGCGCTTGGATACTGGGGCAACCCGCCGCTGTCCGAAGAATCGCGCCAGTGCATTGCGGCCTTCGCACAGTCGTGCCTGCCCAGCGAAATGGCCGAATGGGAGCAGAGCCCCTACCGGGCGATCCGCCAGAACGCGCTGCGGATGCTGGTCGCCACCTCTCCCGACATGCAGGTGAGTTGACCCGTGACCATCGCGGCAGCCAGCAATCCTCCCCGCCGGACGGGATGTGACTATCGCCCGACCCCTAGCGCCGCCCCCGCCCAACCGAGGTGATCTGAGATGCCTGACGGCTGCTCCTGCAACGACTTCACCCGCGCGCGGCTGCTGCGCCGTGGCGTGGCGAGCGCGGGCCGCGGGCTGCCTTCGATCGAGCCGGGGATGCCGCTGCCGGCCGGCACCGGTATGGATAGGCGTAGTTTCCTGCTGCGTTCGGCCGGCGCGGTGCTGTCGGTGTACGGCGCCTCGATGCTGAGCCCGCGCCACTTCGAAGAGGGGATCGCCCAGGCCGCCGCCAACTCCCCCGATAAGCCGGTGTTGGTGTCGATCTTTATGGAAGGCGGCTGGGATGCGCTGTCGGTGCTGGCGCCCGTGAAGGAAGCTCGCTACCACGAACTGCGCCCTGAGCTGGGCCTCGCCGAAGGCTCGGGCGAACCGTTTGGCGAGGACCCCAACCTGATGTGGCACCCCAAGGCCGGGGGTCTTGCGACGCTGCACGGCGAAGGCAAGGTGACGGTGTTTCCCGCGGTCGGGTACGACCCGCCTGATGAGAGTCACTTCACCAGCCGCCACTACTGGGAGGTGGGCGAGCTTGACACGCAGACGCGCACCGGCTGGATCGGGCGCTTGCTCGACGCGACCGGCGAACCGGGCAACCCGTTGCAGGGCCTCTCGCTGGACTACAGCCTCGCGCCGGCGCTGGCGACCGCGAAGATGCCGGTGGCGGCGGTGAGCTCGCCGGCGGGCTACAACATGTGGGCGTACGGCTTTGACGGACCGATCGCGGAGCAGGCGCTTGAAACCTTCGGGCAGCTGGGCACGCTGGCGGCGCCGTCCCCCGCCTACCAGCAGGCGCGCAACGCCGCCTACGACACGAGCATCGTCCTGAACGAGATGGCGCCGTTTGTCGGCCCGGAAGGCAAGCCGACATACACCGCGCCCGTCGCCTACCCGGCCGACGGCGGCGAATTCGCCGGGCGCCTGGAAGCGCTCGCGGCGATGCTCGCCGCGGGGTTGCCGATCACATGCGCGTCGCTGACCGCACCCGGCGCGTACGACACCCACTCCGACGAGCCCGAAACGCTGAGCACCAACCTCGGCCAGACCGTCGAATCGGTGCTGGCGTTCCAGCGCGACCTCGAAGCCCGCAAGCTCGACGAGCGGGTGATCGTGCAGCTATGGTCGGAGTTCGGCCGCCACCCCCGGGAAAACGGCTCGGGCACCGACCACGGCGCGGCCGGCGTGGCGTTCCTGATCGGCACGCGCGTGGCGGGCACGATGATCGGCGAGTTCCCGGGTCTCGGCAAGCTCGACGAAAACGAAAACCTGCTCAACACCTCCGACTTCCGCGCGATGTACTGCTCGCTGCTTGAGCAGTGGTTTGAAACCGAAGCGGGCATCGCGATTCCCGAAGCCGCGACGTTTGAACGCCCCACGCTGCTGAAGGCTTGAGCGGGTTATTGGGGGCGCGTCCGCGCGCCGCCTGTGCATCCCAGCCGCACGGGGGCGGGGCCTCCATGCCCCGCCGCCAACGGTGCGCCAGATCTGTAGGCTCCGTCGCCGATGACTCTTGTGCACCCCGGTATCCGGCACCCCGGTACCCGATGAGCAGGGCCGCCGCGATCCCGCTGGAGGGCCGGCGTGTGCTGATCACCGGCGCGGCGCGCGGGATCGGGGCTGGGGCGGCGCGGCGCCTGCATGGGCGGGGCGCGCGGGTCGCGCTGGCGGGGCTCGAGCCGGAGCTGCTCGCGCAGGTCGCCGCCGAATGCGGGAGTGCGCCTTGGTTTGAGTGCGATGTGACCGACCGGACGCAGGTGGAGCGCGCGGTGGAGGGTGCCGTCGAGCGGCTGGGTGGCCTTGACGTGGTGATCGCCAACGCCGGGGTCGCCGGGCAGCTGCCGCTGGTGGGGGGCGATCCGGAGATCTTCGAGCGGATCGTCGCCGTCAACCTGCTCGGCGTCTACTACACGCTGCGCGCCGCCGGGCCCCACATCGCCCATCCGCGTGGGTACGCCCTGCCGATCGCCTCGCTGGCAGCGGCCGTTCACGCACCGATGCTCGGCCCCTACAACGCCTCGAAGGCCGCGGTCGAGGCGCTCGGCGACACGCTGCGCATCGAGCTGGGCGGTTCACGCGCGCGCGTCGGCGTGGCGTACTTCGGCTTCATCGACACCGACATGGTCAGCCGCGGCATGGAAACGCGGGCTGCCGCCGGGCAGGCCCGGCGCGCGGGCCGGGCCGTCAAGCCGGTGCCGCTCGAGCGCGCGATCGACGCGATCGAGCGCGGAGTGGAGCGTCGCTCCCGGCGCGTCACGGCCCCTGGCTGGGTGGGGGCGGCGCTGGCGCTGCGGATGTTGGTGCAGCCGCTCGTCGACCGCGTCAGCCGCCGCGGGCTCGACGAAGCGTTGGCGACGGCGCGTGCGGAGCACGCACCGTTGACCACTCCTCAGCCCTGATTCCCACCCCCTCAGCCCCGATTCCCTCCCCTCAACCCCGATTCGGGTTAGGGAAAAGCTCCCGACCCGTCGGCTGTGCACGAAAAGTTGCTTAAGGAAACCGCAACCTGGGTATAAAGTCAGTGTTCTCCAGGTATATGCAAGGACGACCCTGGGCTACGAGGGAGGATGCACGATGAGGTTTCCCGTTGACGTGACGGTCCGGTACGCCCGGGTCTGGTTGGTTGCGCTGTTGGCTTGCGCGGGGGTTGCTGTGGCGGCGCCGGCGGCGCAGGCGGCATTCGGCATTGAAAGCTTCTTTTCCGCAAACTGCAAGAACACCACTTGCACTGCCACAAGTACCGAAAAAGACCCGTCGGAATTCTTTAGCCAGGCAGCGGGCCATCCGACTGGTGGGATCACCGATTTCAGGGTGAAAACGATCGAAATTGAACCGGGAATCCTCGTGCCCGAAGGCAACATCGAGAGTGTACGCACCGATGTCGCTCCTGGCGTGTCCACGAACCCCGAGGCGGTCGTCAAGTGCTCGGTAGCTGATTTCCAGGGCACCGAACTGGAACCGGTGACCGGCATACATGCTTTTACGGCTCCTAACTGCCCGGAAAGCGCGATCGGCTCGAACATCGTTCATGTGGTGTTTGAACTGGCAAAAGGGGTGTACAAAGACTACGTGCTGGAAGGCACGATGTACAACCTCGAGCAGCCCCAAGGAATGGCCTCCTACTTCGGTATCGCACTCAATCTCGAACCGGTTTTGGGCGTTCCGCTGTACGTGCACACCTTCCTCGAAGGGCATATCGAATGGGGAGCCGAACCAGAAGGAACTGGCAAGGGGGTCGAATCGGAAGGAACCGGCAAGGCCGACTACCACGACTACTACATAATCAAAAATATTACGCCAGGGCTCATCGAGTCAAGGGTAATTTTCAACGGCACAGCCGGGAACACGGGCCAGGGTGGTTTTGTGACCAACCCGAGCAACTGCGCGGGTGTCGGACCTGCGACAACGACTAAGCTTCGTGTCGAAACCTACGAAGGCGCAGCCGCCACAATTCGCCACGAAGGAACCGTCCCCACCGAAGGCTGCAAAGGCGAACCCTCCTTCTCGACCGTTCCCTTCGCGCCCGCATTCTCGCTCACGCCGGAAACCACTCAGTCGGATCAGCCCACAGGCGTCGCCACGAATCTGACGCTGCCGCACAACACGGGCCACACAGAAGCGGACATCGACTCCTCGCAGCTAAAGCAAGCAACCATCACGTTCCCCGAAGGGATGACGCTCAACCCCTCAGCTGCCTATGGGCTCCAGGCGTGCTCGCCGACCCAGATCGGGATCGGCACGCTCAATCCTGTCACCTGCCCGTCCGGCTCGAAAATTGGCACGGTCACACTGAACGTCCCGGATCTCCCGCGGGGATCGCTGGAAGGGAGCGTCTATCTCGGCGGTTCCGCATCCGGCCAGATCACCAAACAGCCCTACATCGTCTACCTCAACGCCGAATCCAAACGCTACGACGTCGCGGTGCGTCTGGAAGGCGAAGTCGAAGCGAACGAAACCACGGGGCGGGTTACCGCGAGGTTCAAGAACAACCCCGAACAGCCTTTCAGCGAAGTGATCTTGCACTTCAACGGCGGCCCGCTGGCGCCGATCGCCAACCCGCTTGCCTGCGGCACGACGAGCACCACAACCAGCTTCACGCCGTACACCGGTACCGCTGCGCAGTCGCCCCTGGTCGAACCCTTCGTTGTGGATGCCAACGGCTCCGGTGGAGCCTGCGCCTCGCCGCTGCCGTTCTCGCTCACGCAGAGCAGCGAAACCGAGCCGGCAACCGCTGGGGCGTCGACGAACTTCTCGTTCAACCTGACGCGTCCTGAGGGTCAGCAGTACCTCTCGCAAATCAAGACGGTGTTGCCGGCCGGCCTCGTCGGGCGAATCCCCGCGGTCGCGCTCTGCGCCGAAGCCCAGGTCGTTGAAGCGCAGGAAAACAAGGGCGGCTGTCCCGCCTCCAGCAGGATCGGCTCGGTTACGGTGCTTGCCGGAGCTGGCTCCTCGCCCTATCGGTTCGCCGGCTCGGCCTACCTCACCGGCCCCTACGGTGGCGCTCCCTACGGTCTCGCGATCGTGGTGCCCGCCGTCGCCGGTCCGTTCAACCTCGGCAACGTGGTCACGCACGAGACGATCAACGTCGAACCGTACACCTCGCGCGTGGTGATCGCCGGGGCAGTGCCCACGATCTACAAGGGAATCCCGCTGCGGATGCAGAGTTTGACAGTGGAAGTCAACCGTCAGGGCTTCATGCTCAACCCCACCAACTGCGGCACGCCGTTGACGGGCGGGACGCTCTTGACGGAATCGACGCTCACCGGGACGACGTTGCTGGGCTCCAGCACGTTCACCACCTCGGAAGCGAAGAGCCCGCTGGTGACCGAAGAATGCAACAAGCTGGCCTTTAAGCCCAACTTCGGTGCGATCGCCGGCGCCAAAACCTCGCGCACCAACGGCGCCAACATTGAAGTCAACGTTAGCCAGCCGGCCGGCCAAGCCAACCTCAAACAGGTGACGACGACGCTGCCGACGCAGCTGCCGGTGCGCCTCTCGACGCTCGCCAAGGCATGCCCGGCCGCCACTTTCGAAGCCGGGCCGGCGCCAGGCGGCTGCAAAAGCGAAGCGATGGTAGGCACTGTGAAAGCGGTTACGCCGGTGCTGCCGGGGACGCTCACCGGTCAGGCTTACCTGGTGTCACACGGCAGCGAAGCCTACCCCAACCTCGATCTGATCCTACGGGGCGGCGGCGTCACCGTGATCCTCGTCGGGCACACCAAAATCACTAACTCGGTAATCACCACCTCGTTTGAATCGCTGCCCGACGTGCCGCTGTCGAGCTTCTCGCTCTATCTACCGTCCGGCCCCAATTCGGTGCTTGGCGCCAACGGTAACCTGTGCCGCTCGAAACTGAGGATGGACACGACGATGATCGGCCAGAACGGGTCGACGATCTTCGAGGAGCCCACCATCACGGTGCGCAACTGTCCGGTGGAAGTGGTCAAACACAAAACCTCCGGCAAGACGGCGACGCTCACCGTGCAGGTACCGGCGGCGGGAAAGATCAGCTTCAGGGGCACAGAGCTGGAGTTCGTCACCCGCAACATCGGCAAGGCCGAAACCACCAAAGTCAAGGTGCCACTCACCCGGATCGGTGGAGAAGTGCTGCGGAAATTCCGCCAGTTGCGGATCAAGGTGCGCGTCGGGTTTGTGCCGAAGAAAGGCAAGCTCACCTCCAAAGCGTTTGCCACCGTCACGTTCAGGGCGTAGTACCCGTACCCGCCGGCGATCCTGGCGCCGGCGGGTACAACCAACCTGAGTTAGAACCCCGCGGCGTGGGGGTATAAAGGCTGTGAGCCCGGTCGGTATGGCGATCCGGGCACGTGGGCGGGGGAGGTTCCCCGCCGAGTCACGGGAGAGGCACAGCGATCAGGAGGTTCATCGTGAGGGCACGGGTCTGGCTCGTAACGCTGCTCGCCGGGGTTGTCTGCGGTGCTGTGGGTGCTACGGCATCCGTCGCGCAGGCAGCGTTTGGCGTCGAAGAAAAGAACTATGAAGCGGGCACCTGCACGGTCGCCTCGTGTACGTATGCCGGCGTCGAAGCCAACCCCGGCGAAGCTTTCACCCAGGCCGCCGGCCATCCGCCGTACGGCATCACGGGCTTTGAATTCAACTCCACCGCGGTTGGCCTGGGGCGTGAACCGGTTGGCAACGTCAAGCGCGTGCGGGTCGACATCCCCCCGGGGCTGGCGGCCGACCCCGAGGTGCTGCCGCGGTGCCCTGTAGCGAGCTTCGAACACGATGAATGTTCCGCCGAAACCCAAGTCGGGACCGATGAACTTACCGTCTTTGTCGCGCTTGCCAACGCCACCATCTCGGCTCCCGTCTACAACCTCCAACAGCCGCCCGGGCTGCCGCTTGACTTCGGCATCCACGTGTCGGTGCCGGCGGTCGCCAACGAACACATCTTCCTCGAAGGCCACGACAGCTGGAACACCGATTTTCATGAGTATTTCGAAATCAACAACATCTCAAAATCGATTCCGGTATTGAAGTCCAAGCTGATCTTCGACGGGCGGGCCGGCGAAGGCGATTTCCTTACGCTGCCGAGCGTCTGCTCCACGACCACGACCTCTGCGCTGGAAGTCGAATCGTGGGAAGGCGAAATCTCGCGCACCCAAACTCACACTCCGGTAGGGGTCGAAGGGTGCAACCGAGTTCCGTTCGCCCCCACCGCCGAAGCGCACGCGGAAACAGCCCAATCCGACGAACCCGATGGTCTCACCGCGGAAGTCAAGGTCCCGCAACACGTCTCCGCTGAAGCGATCGACACCGCCGATATCGACGACGCCCACGTCACGCTGCCCGAAGGGCTCACGCTCAACCCCTCCGCCGCGCATGGCTTGCAAAGCTGTACCGAAGCGCAAGCGGGGCTGCAGCAGATCGCTCCCGGGGTTCGCACAACCGGGCCCGTCACGTGTCCCGCCGCCGCCAAGGTCGGGAGCGTAAGCATCGAAACAGATCTGCCACCCGGCTCGCTCACCGGCAATGTCTACCTTGGCAGTCCTACCGGTGCGCCGATCGCCGGGCCGCCCTACACGATTTACCTGGACGCCGAAAGCGCGCTCGGCGTGGCGGTTAGGCTCCAAGGCCAGGTCAACCCCAACCCCGCCACCGGCCGTCTGGAAGCGACCTTTACGGGCAATCCGCAGCTGCCCTTCTCCGCTTTGGCGATGAAGTTCGACGGAGGGGCGCTGGCGCCGCTCGCCAATCCGCTGTCGTGCGAAACGGGGCAGGTGCAAGCGCTGTTCACTCCTTACACCGGCGCCGCCGCCGCGCTCAGCTCGACGCCGTTCGCCGCCAGCGGGTGCCCCTCGTCGCTGCCGTTCTCACTCAGCCAGAGCACCGGTAACAGCTCCTCCGCAGCCGGCGCCTACACCTCCTACACGTTCGATCTCGCCCGCGCCGATGGGCAGCAGTACCTCTCCGGGGTCACCACCACGCTGCCGGCGGGGCTGCTCGGCGCGATCCCGTCCGTGTCGTTGTGTGGGGAAGCCCAGGCCAACGCAGGCTCCTGTCCTGCTGCTAGTGAAATCGGCAGCGCCTCGGTGAGCGCCGGCTCCGGGCCCGAACCCTATGGGCTCTCCGGCAAGGTCTATCTCACCGGCCCCTACAACGGCGCTCCCTACGGTCTCTCGATTGTCGTACCCGCGAGCGCCGGCCCCTTCGACTTCGGCGACGTGATCGCGCGTGCGGCGATTAACGTCAACCCCTACACCGCGCGCGCGATCGTCACCGCCACCGTGCCCAAGATCGTGCAGGGCGTGCCGCTGCGTCTGCGCAGCATCGAAATCGCGGTCAACCGCCACGACTTCCTGTTCAACCCCACCAACTGCGAAGCGCTGGCGACCGAATCGCTGCTCAGCGGCTTCGTGCCCGGGTCGAGCGCGCTCGCCGAACAGCACCTCTCCAGCCTCTTCCAGGTGGGCGGATGCAACAAGCTGGCGTTCACGCCGAAGCTCACCGCCGCCACGGGCAAGACGGTCTCGCGTATCAATGGCGCCAGCCTCGAAGTAAAAGTCACGCAGGCGCCCCACCAGGCCAACATCCGCGAGGTGCTCACCTCACTGCCCAAGAAACTCGCGGCCCGGATCACAACCCTGCACAAAGCCTGTCTTGCGGCCACCTTCGAAGCGAGCAGCCCGCCTGGCGGGTGTACAAAAGAATCGCTGGTTGGGTCGGCCACGGTCACCACGCCGGTACTGCCCGGGAAGCTCACCGGCTCCGCCTACTTCGTCTCCCACGGCAACGAAGCCTACCCCGACCTCGACGTGATCCTCAGCGGTGACGGGGTCGAGATCGTGCTCGTCGGCCACACCCACATCGCCGCCACCGGCATCCTCAGCTCCGCCTTTGAAGCGCTTCCCGACGCGCCGATCTCGAGCTTCTCGCTGAACCTCACCACCGGTTCTCACTCGGCGCTCACCGCCAACCGCAACGGCTCCCTCTGTGGCTCTCATCTGGCGATGCCCACCACGATTGTCGCCCAGAGCGCAGCGAAGATCACACAGAACACACCGATCGCCGTCAAGGCCTGCCCACGCGCGAAGCACAAGTCGCACAAGCACAAGCGCCGGCACGGAGCAGGCCGACACCGGCATGCGGTTCGTCGTGGGCGGACGACAGATCGGAGATAAAACAACCCTCACCATCCCTACGCATGTGTTCGGCGGACCGCGCCGAGCTCACAAAAACAACACGTCACCGCCGCCGTTCACTCTAGAGTCATGAGCATGGCCACCGCGAGCCTCGAGATCCCGATTCGCACTGTCGCCGGCGCCGACGGCGACCCGCTGCTCGGTGCCCTGCGCCGCCTGATGCGGCTCGCCGACGAGGGCGGCGATTCCGAGGCGGTCTTTCGCGCGCTCGCCCACGAGCTGGGCACGCTGCTGGGCGCCGACGAGATCCAGGTGCACCACCTTGCCCCCGACGGCCGCGCGGAGGCGGGGGAGCCTGTCGTGGCTTACCTGTTCGGAGGCGAGGGCCGCCTCGGCTACGTTGTGCCGCGTGGCGAGCGCCCGCCCGGGATCGCGTGGGTCGCGAGCACCGGCCAGAACGTGCTTGCTGTCGGCGCCCGCGAGCTGGCGGCCTCGCTGCCGCGTGTGGCCGCCACCGCCGCCACAGGCTGCGCACTGCTGCTGGCGCTCGCCGTGCGGGGCGAGGTGGAGGCGGTGGTCGTGGCTTCTCGCCGCCCTTCCGAGCCCTGGCCCGAGCGGGCGATTCAGCGGGCCGCCGCGCTGGTCGATCAGGCAGCGGGCGCGCTGGCGCTGCTGCGTGCGCGCGCCGAGGCCGGCACCGATGCGGTTACCGGCTGCATGAACCACCGCGCGATGCGCCGCCGTCTGCGCGAAGAGATCGACCGCGCCACGCGCGCCGGCGGCAGCCTCTCCTGCCTGTTAATTGACCTCGACGATTTCAAGTTGGTCAACGACCGCCACGGGCACCCGGCCGGCGATGCGGTGCTGCGCGGCGTTGCGCGTGCGTTGATGGGCGAGTTCCGCGCCTTCGACCGCGTCGCGCGCTATGGCGGCGACGAGTTCGTCGTGATCCTCCCCAACGCCGCCCTCGAGAGCGCCGCGCTCGCGGGCGACCGTGCCCTGCAGCGCCTCGCCGGCGTTTCCTCGTTCGATCTCGTCGCGGGGGTTTCCGCCTCGATCGGCGTCGCCCAGTGGCAGCCTCCGATGAGCGCCGATCAGCTGCTGGAGGCCTGCGATACGGCCTTGCTGCGCAGCAAGCGCACGGGCAAGGGCCACGTCGAGCTCGCGGTTTGAATTGTCCCTTTTTTGCGTGCCCTCCAGTTGTCGGGGAAGGATCGGGCAGGTGTCGGCGGTCTTTGATTGACTGGGGGTATGGCCGGCAACAGCTTTGATTCGCGGGGCCCGCTCGCAGTGGGTGCGCGCGAGTACGAGATCTTTCGCCTGAGCGCGCTCGCGGAGCGCTTCGACGTGGCGACGCTGCCGTTCTCGTTGAAGGTGCTGCTCGAGAACCTGCTTCGCACCGAGGGCGCCGGCGCCGTTCGCGCCGGCGACATCGAGGCGCTTGCCGGCTGGGATCCGGCGGCGACGCCCTCACAGGAGATTGCCTTCACGCCCGCCCGTGTACTGATGCAGGACCTCACCGGCGTGCCCGCCGTGGTCGACCTCGCGGCGATGCGCGACGCGATGGCGCAGATGGGCGGCGACCCCGCCAAGATCAACCCGCTCGCGCCCGCCGAGCTGGTGATCGACCACTCCGTGCAGGTCGACGCCTTTGGCACGCGCGACGCCTTCGCCATCAATGCGGCGCGCGAGTTCGAGCGCAACCAGGAGCGCTACCTGTTCCTGCGTTGGGGTCAGCAGGCGTTCGACAACTTCAAGGTCGTCCCCCCCGACACCGGGATCGTGCACCAGGTCAACCTTGAGTACCTCGCGCGCGTGGTGTTCGTCGCCGATGGCGATGGCTCCGCCCCGCCGCGCGCCTACCCCGACACGCTGGTGGGCACCGATTCGCACACGACGATGGTCAACGGCCTCGGCGTGCTCGGCTGGGGTGTCGGCGGCATCGAGGCCGAGGCGGCGATGCTCGGCCAGCCGCTGTCGATGCTGATTCCGCAGGTCGTCGGCTTCCGTCTGCACGGCGCTTTGCGCGAGGGGGCGACCGCCACCGATCTCGTGCTGACCGTCACCGAGCGGCTGCGCGAGCGCGGCGTGGTGGGCAAGTTCGTCGAGTTCCACGGCGCTGGTCTCGCCACCCTGCCACTCGCCGACCGCGCCACGATCGGCAACATGTCGCCCGAGTTCGGTTCCACCTGCGCAATCTTCCCGATCGACGCCGAGACGCTGCGCTACCTGGAGTTCTCCGGGCGTCCCGCCGAGCAGGTGGAGCTGGTTGAGGCCTACGCGCGCGAGCAGGGCCTGTGGCACGACGAGCGCTCGCCCGAGCCGCGCTTCTCCGAGCAGGTCGAGCTCGACCTCGGCGAGGTGGTGCCCAGCCTCGCCGGCCCCAAGCGCCCACAGGACCGGATTTCGCTCACGGATGCCAAGCCGGCGTTCCGTTCGGCGCTGCGCGAGTACCTGGGCGCCAACGGTGGGCAGGAGGACGCCTACGACGAGGCGCTGGCGGAGTCGTTCCCAACCTCCGACCCGCCCGCCGCCCATAAATCGCCGCCTTTCAACCTGCGCCACGGTCATGTGGTGATCGCGGCGATCACCAGCTGCACCAACACCTCCAACCCTTCCGTGATGATCGGCGCGGGGATTCTCGCCCGCAACGCGCTCGCCCGCGGTTTGCAGAGCAAGCCGTGGGTGAAGACCTCGCTCGCACCGGGCTCGAAGGTAGTCACCGAATACCTCGACCGCGCCGGCCTCACCGAGTCGCTGGAGCAGCTCGGCTTCAATCTGGTCGGCTACGGTTGCACCACCTGCATCGGCAACTCTGGGCCGCTGCCCGAAGAGATTTCGAAGGTCGTGGGCGAGGAGGATCTGGCGGTCGTCTCGGTGCTGTCGGGCAACCGTAACTTCGAGGGGCGCATCAACCCCGACGTGAAGATGAACTACCTGGCCTCCCCGCCGCTGTGCGTCGCCTACGCGCTGGCGGGCACGATGGACATCGACATCGTCGCCGACCCGCTCGGCCGCGACGCCGACGGCAAGGATGTGTACCTGCGCGATCTCTGGCCATCTGAGCGCGAGGTGGCGCAGACGGTCGAGCAGGCGGTGCAGTCGGACATGTTCCGCAAGAGCTACTCCGAGGTGTTCGCCGGCGATGAGCACTGGAACGGGCTGGAGGTGCCATCCGGCGATCGCTTTGCCTGGGAGGAGCACTCAACCTATGTGCGCCTGCCGCCCTACTTCGAGGGGATGCCTCCCGAGCCGCAGCCCTTGCGGGATGTGCAGGGCGCGCGCGTGCTGGCGCTGCTCGGCGACTCCGTCACCACCGATCACATCTCGCCGGCCGGCTCGATCAAGCGCGACGGGCCCGCCGGTCTCTACCTGCAGGAGCATGGGGTCGCCCCGCGCGACTTCAACTCCTATGGCGCCCGCCGCGGCAACCACGAGGTGATGATGCGCGGCACCTTCGCCAACATCCGGATTCGCAACCTCTTGCGGGGCGCCGACGGGTCGGCGCTGCCGGAGGGCGGGTTCAGCTACCACATGTCCACCCCTGCGGCGGGCGATACCGGCGGTCGCGAGGCTCCCGAGCAGTTGTCGATCTACGACGCCGCGATGCGCTACATGGAGGAAGAGGTGCCGCTGGTGGTGCTCGCCGGCAAGGAGTACGGCACCGGTTCATCGCGCGACTGGGCGGCGAAGGGCACGAAGCTGCTCGGTGTGCGCGCCGTGATCGCACATAGCTTCGAGCGTATCCACCGCTCCAACCTCGTCGGAATGGGCGTGTTGCCGCTGCAGTTCCCCGCTGGCCAGAGCGCGCAATCGCTTGGTCTCACCGGCCACGAGATCTTCTCGATCGAGGGCTTCGCCGCGGCGATGAACGAGGGTGGCGAGGCGCCGCGCGAGGTAAGGGTGCAAGCTAAGCGCGTGGCGGGCGAGCAAGGCGGCGCGCCCGAGACCGTCGAGTTCCAGGCGCGCGTGCGCATTGACACGCCCCGCGAGGCCGACTATTTCCGCCATGGAGGGATCCTTCAGTACGTCCTGCGAGGATTGCTCGCCGCATGAGCGACCCCTTTCCGCAGGTGCTCCGCGAACTGCTCGCGGCACGCGGCCCCTCGGGCTACGAGGCTGCGCCCGCGGCTGTATGGCGTATGGCGGCGGAAGGGTTTGGCGCACAGGTCGACACCGACGTGGTGGGCACACCGTCCGCACGAGTGCCCGCGGGCGGCGCGGGAGGTGGCGAGCCTGTCTCGGCTACCCAACCAGCCCGGGATGTTGCGTCTGCCGCCGACGGCCCCCGGCGGCTGGTGGTGATGGGGCACATCGACGAGATCGGGCTGATCGTCACGCATATCGATGACGACGGCTTCCTCTGGTTTCGCGAGGTAGGCGGCTGGGACGCGCAGATCCTCGTCGGCCAGCGTGTGGTGCTCGGCACGCGCGGGGGAGAGCTCATCGGCGTGATCGGCAAGAAGCCGATCCACCTGCTGCGCGACGAGGAGCGCAAGAAGGTCGCCGAGGTGCGCGACCTGCACATCGACATCGGCGCGCGTGACGGCGAGCAGGCCCGTGGCCTGGTACGGGTGGGCGACGTGGCGGTGATCGCCGGCGACCCCGTCGAGCTGCCGGGCGGGCGCATCGCCTCGCGCGCCCTCGACAACCGGCTCGGCTCGTTCGTCGCGTTGGAGGCCGCGCGCCTCGTGGCGGACGCGGGTGGCAGCGAGTGGGAGCTCATCGCCGTGGCCGCCGCCCAGGAGGAGACCACTTTCGGCGGCTCGCGCACCTCCGCTTTCTCGCTGGCGCCCGACGCGGCGATCGTCGTCGACGTGACCCACGCGACCGATGCGCCGGGGATCGAGGTCAAGGAGGCCGGCAAGCACCCGCTCGGCTCGGGGCCGGTACTCAGCCGTGGCTCCACCCTGCACCCGCGCCTGTTCGAGCTATTGCACGACACGGCCGAGCGCGAGGGCATTCCCTTCACGGTGGAGGCGATCGGCCGCAACACCGGCACCGACGCCGACGCGGTGCATCTCAGCCGCGGTGGAGTCCCGACCGCGCTCGTCTCGATCCCGCTGCGCTACATGCACTCCCCGGTTGAGCTGGTGGAGCTCGCCGACGTGCACGCTGCCGCGCAGCTGATCGCGGCGGCTGCGCGCACGCTGGTCGTAGATACATCGTTCGCGCGCTAAAGGGGCCCGGCACTCCCGGGCGCGGCGGATCTGCGTGGCAGACCCTCGCGCCCGGGCTCGCAACCAGCCGCTAAGCGGCGCTCAGCTCGGTGAACTCACTGACCTCGTAGGCCGACCCCGGCGTTCCACCGAGCGCCAGCAGGCGCAGACCCTCAGGGCCGGGATAGATCTTGCGCTTGGCGGCGGCGCCCACGCGTACGAGCACCTCGGGAGTCAGCTCGATCCGCTCACCTTCGACGTCGATCTCGCCCGAGCCGCGCAGTACCGCGAACACCTCCTCCTGGTTGCCCTCGGCATGGTCGTGTTCGGGGTAGTCAGGGTAGTTGGGTGGCATGTCGATGATCTGCATGCCGAAGGAGGTGACACCCAGCTCGGCGCGGGCCTTCTTGAAGCCTCCGCCGAAGGCGCCCTCCATGTCGTTGATGCTCTTTGCGGTGTAATCAGGCATGACGGTTTCCTATCTGTAGTCGTAGTCACTCGCACGGTCCCCAAGGCCGGAGCCGCAAGTGGCCACTCCGGCGCAGAGCGCCCCTATCTTAGCGACTGCTAACTAAGAACGCGACCTGGCTACGCGCATCGACTTGAAAGGGCGAACGAGGCGCCTTGTAGATAGATAAAGCGCCTATATAGTAGACTACAAACCCATGAGCACGACTATCAGGGTGAGCGAGCCAACTCGTGATCGCTTCGCGCGATTGGCGCAAGCAACCGGCCGCCCGATGAGCCAACTGGTTGATGAGGCCGCCGATGCGCTAGAGCGGCGCGTGTTCTTCGAGCAGCTGTCGGCCGGCTATCGGGCTCTGCGCGCCGATAAGGAGGCTTGGGGCGAGGCCGAGGCCGAGCGCGCTGTTGAGAGCGGCGCGCTGCGCGATAGCTCGTCGTGACCCCTCGGCGGGGTGAGGTTTGGCTGGTCGACTTTGGCGATCCCATAGGCCGCGAGCAGTCGGGCCGGCGCCCCGCGGTGGTTGTGTCGTCTGATTTGTTGAACGAGAGTCGCGCGGGCGTTGTGGTGGCCGTGCCGATCACGACTACCTATCGGGGCCTGCCGTCCCACATCGAGATCGAGCGGGGTGGCTCGGGGCTCGATGAGGTTAGCTACGCGAAGTGCGAGGATGTCAAGTCGGTCTCGGAGCGGCGACTGATTGGACGGCTGGGAGCCGTGAGCGACGAAGCAAGCTTCAAGATCGCCCGTGCGCTGCGCTTCTTGCTAGACCTCTGACCAGGTTGGCGGTTGACGCCGACACTCGGATGAGTTTTGATCAGCCCCGTACCAGCCGCTTGTAGGAGATCCGGTGCGGTCGGTCCGCCGCGGACCCCATCCGCTCGTGGCGGTACTCCTCATAGGCCTCGAAGTTGCCCTCGAACCACACCACCTCGGAGTCGCCCTCGAAGGCGAGCACGTGGGTGGCGATGCGATCCAAGAACCAGCGATCGTGGGAGATGACGACGGCGCAGCCGGGGAAGCCGAGCAGCGCCTCCTCCAACGCGCGCAGCGTGTCGATGTCGAGGTCGTTGGTGGGCTCGTCGAGCAGCAGCAGATTGCCGCCGGCGCGCAGCAGCTTGGCGAGGTGCACGCGGTTGCGCTCACCACCGGAGAGCTTGCCGATCCGCTTCTGCTGGTCGGAGCCCTTGAAGTTGAAGCCGGCGACGTACTGGCGGGAGTTGACCACGCGCTCGCCGAGCTGCAGGTGGTCGAGGCCGTCGGCGATCTCCTCCCACACGGTCTTCGAGGCATCGAGCGCGTCGCGCGACTGGTCGACGTAGGCGAGCTGCACGGTGTCGCCCAACACGAGCGTGCCCTCGTCGGGAGCCTCCTCGCCGGTGATCATCCGAAAGAGCGTGGTCTTGCCGGCGCCGTTGGCGCCGATCACGCCGACGATCCCGGCGCGGGGCAGGTCGAAGGAGAGGTCCTCGATCAACAGCCGCTCGCCGAAGCCCTTACGCAGGTCGGTGGCGGTAAGCACCTTCTCGCCGAGGCGCGGCCCCGGCGGGATGTGGATCTGGACGTCGTCGAGTTTGATATTGCGCTCCTCGGCGATCAGCTGCTCATAGCGGGCCAGCCTCGCCTTGGACTTGGTGCGCCGGCCCTTGGGGTTGGTGCGCACCCATTCGAGCTCGGCGGCGATCGTGCGCTGGCGACCCTTCTCAGAGCGCTCCTCCTGGGCGAGGCGGGCCTGCTTCTGCTCCAGCCATGAGGAGTAGTTGCCCTCGTAGGGGATACCCCTGCCGCGGTCGAGCTCGAGGATCCAGCCGGCGACGTTGTCGAGGAAGTAGCGATCGTGGGTGACGGCGACGATCGTGCCCTTGTACTCGGCGAGGTGGCGCTCCAGCCAGGCGACCGACTCGGCGTCGAGATGGTTGGTGGGCTCGTCCAGCAGCAGCAGGTCGGGCGCGCGCAGCAACAGGCGGCACAGCGCCACGCGCCGACGCTCGCCGCCGGACAGCCGCGCCACCTCAGCGTCGGGCGGCGGCAGACGCAACGCGTCCATCGCGTACTCCAGCTGTGTGTCGAGGTTCCACGCGTCGGCCGCTTCGATCCGCGCCTGCACGTCGGCGAACTCGGCGGCGTTCTCCTCGGTGTAGTCGGCGGCGAGCTCGTTGAAGCGGTCAAGTAGCGCCTTGGTCTCGGCGACACCCTCCTGTACGTTGCCGAGCACGTCCTTTGACTCGTTCAGGTGGGGCTCCTGCTCGAGCATCCCGACTGTCGCACCGGGCGCGAGCGCCGCCTCCCCGCGGTACTCCTCGTCGAGCCCCGCCATGATCCGCAGCAGCGAGGACTTGCCGGCGCCGTTGTAGCCGAGCACGCCGATCTTGGCGCCGGGGTAGAAGGCGAGCGTCAGCTCGCTGAGCACCGTCTTGTCGGGCGGGTGCACCTTGGAGAGGCGGTGCATCGTAAAGATGTACTGAGCGGACATTCGCAGGCAGGATAGAAGGCCAGCCACCCGCGCAGCCGGCCGCGGCCAGATGAGCCAGGCCCACCCGCGCAGCTGGCGCGGCCAGATGAGCCAGGCCCACCAGCGCAGCCGGCCGCAGCCGGGTGAGCCAGGCCCACCCGCGCAGCCGGCGCAGCCAGATGAGCCAGGCCCACCAGCGCAGCCGGCCGCAGCCGGGTGAGCCGGGGCGCAAGCCGGGTTGCAGCTGAACAGCGGCTCACCCGCGCTACCGTTTACGGGTCTATGCCCACCGTGCTGGATATCGAGCAGCAGATGATGCTGCTGGAGCTGGAGCCGCCTTTCGATAAGCGTGCGGTACAGCTGGCGCGGCGGCGGATGGCGAAGCGCTGGCACCCCGACCTCGCCCCCCCCGGGCGCCAGACCGAGCATGAGCGCCACCTGAAGGCGATCAACGAGGCGGCCGACCAGCTGGAGCGGATGGCGGAGAGCCTGCGCGGCGGCCACGTCTCGCGGGGCGCGGTGCGGGCGAGCGCAGCGGCGGCACGCAAGGCCCGGGAGGAGGCCGGGCGCCGCGCTTACGAAGCTGAGCAGCGTGCCCGCGAAAACGCGGCGGAGAGCGCCAAACACGACCCGTTCGGTAGCCGCGTGCCCGACCACTCCGTGGTGCACCGCTATGCGCGCTGCATCTCCTACCCGGAGTGGGGCGTGGGAACGGTGGCGGGGATCTACTTCACCGGCGACAGCGCCGGAGGTGAGGAGCTCCAGCAGTGGGCGCGGGTGCAGTTCAGCCATGGCATCCGCACAGTGCCTGCGGGCAGTATGCGCTTCGTCGACTTCTCCAAGCCCGACCCCGGAGGCGAGCGGATGGAGCGCTTCATGGTCGCCGCCCAGCGCGCGATGGCCGAAGGCGAATATTTGCTCGCCGCGCAGCGGCTGGTGTATGCGCGCGAAGCGCAGCCCGACAACGTGGGGGTGCTGCGGATGATGACGCTGGCGTTCTGGCAGGCCGGTGAACTGGAGGCGGCGGCGCGCGCGGTACGAGATTGGGCGCGCGTGGACGGCGAGCGCCCGGCGCCGCACCGCTTCGCGGCGCGTATCTATGAAGACGTTGGTGCTGTCGACCTCGCCGAGGAAGCCGCGCGGCGCGCAGCCGAGCGCGGCCCTTCCGACGCCGGCGCGTGGGAGCGCCTGGGCCGCCTGCGCTTGCGGATGATGGACCGCGAGGGCGCCCTGGAGGCGCTGGAGCGCGCACTCAGCCTCGGCGCCAACGGCGAGGTCAAAGATCTCGTGGTGAAAGCGCTGGCGATCGAGCCGCGGATGCAGGCTGCGCCCTCCGCCGCGTAGCCGCTCAGGCGAAGACGCAGCCGCTCGGGCGAGGCGTGCGGTTCAAGCGAAGGCGTAGCCGCTCAGGCGAGGCGTAGCCGTTCGGGCGAGGCGTAGCCGTTCGGGCGAAGACGCAGCCGCTCAGGCGAGGATGTTCACCGCGCGCGAGACGATCAGCCCGATCGTCACCAGCGAGACGAGCGACTGGATGCTCATGATGCTCTTGGCGGTCGGCGTCAGCGGCATCGTGTCGGTGGGGGAGAACGCGGTGGCGTTGGTGAGCGAGACGTACAAGTAGTCGATGAACTTCGGCCGCCAGTACAGCGGCTCGATGCGGTCGTCGCTCATCTGGGGAAAAAGGAAGTCGGGTGGCCCATCGTTCCCGGCGGCGCGGTGGCCGGGGCCGCCGCGGTCGGTCTCCCAGTACCAGAGGGCAAAGATCAGGAAGTTGGTCAGCCAGATCAGCACCCCGGAGGTGATCAGCTGGCGGCCATTATCGACGTTGTGGTGCAGCAGGAAGTGGGTGAGCGCCCCCAGCGAGTAGATGTTGGCGACGCTCACAAACGCCGTCAGTCCCAGCGCCACGCGTCGCCGGCGGGGGTGCTCGTGCTCGAGCTGGCGGGGCGTAGCCATGAACATCCCAAGTAGCAGCGCTCCCTCCAGCGCGGGCACCAACCAGTGAGGGCCCACGGTGAGCCGACTTGGTAGCAGCAGTTGCAACGCGATCGCCGCGAGGATCGTGGCCTGCGCCGGCCAGAACGGCTCGGCGGCGGGCGGCGGCGGGTAAGGCCGGGGCGGCGGGGGGGAGGACACCTGGTCCATCGCGTCCAGAGTACGGCCCGGTCCGGCTGACGCGCGCTAGCCTGAGGCTATGGGCATCGACAACCCCGTGCACCTCATGTTCATCGCGGCGGTTGCGCTGGTCGTACTCGGCCCCAAACGCCTGCCCGAACTGACGCGCGCGGCCGGAAAGAGCATCCGCGAGTTCCGCGAGGCGCTGAATGGTGGGGTCGTGGACGAGCAGCCGGTCGCGCAGCCGCTGGAGTCCGAGCGGGAGCCAGAGTAGCTGTTGGCGCTATCGCGCTGACACTTCCAAGCCGGGCATCGCCGCAGCGGCAGCCGTGCGGCTGTTGCCGACCCAGGTGGTAAGCAGGATCAGGGCGATGATCCCCAATCCGATCACCTCACAGCCGACAACCACCCCCGCATACCCGGTGGAGTGGTTGGGGTTGACGAAGAAATAGGGGTACCAGTTGACGATCGCCCCGCGGATCAAAGTGTATGCGATGTACACCAGCGGGAAGGCCAACCACAGCATGGTGCGGCGCACTGCCAGGCGCGTGTGCGGCGGATCGATCACCCAGTCCAGGGCAACCACCACCGGCATTCCCTGATGGACGATCGCGTTAAACCATGGAACGACGGAGCCCTGGCCGGAAAGCACCGCGGCGTAGACGATGCCTGTCGTCAGCATGTACACCACCGCGGCCCCGCGCAGCAGCTCGGCGCCGGTCGAGCGTTCTCGGCCGGCGTGCACAGCTCCCCAGAGCAGGACGCCGGCGGCGAAAAGGTTGCTGAGGATCGTGAAATAGCTGAAGTAGTCGGCGGTGCTCCAATGCAGGGTTTCCAGGCCCTGGCTCAGGTGGTAAAAGACGGCGAAGAGGATCGCCACCGCTCCGGCGGCGCGATAGGCGCGAATCGCTGCCGTCTTGTATGCCATGGCTAAATGGTATGGCAGGCGGTGAGCGTCTCGCGGTCTGAGCACATGAGAGTCCGATCTTCGAGCGGGTGCGAGTCGCTTACATCAATCGGTGTGCAACCTGCCGCGCCGGGTGCGAGCCGCTCCCTCAATCGGTGTGCGATCCGCCGTGCGGGATAGGGTCTCGGGGTGCGTTTGATCGTGGCTCGCTGCGAGGTCTCCTACATCGGCCGTCTGACGACGGTGCTGCCGGAGGCGGTGCGGCTGCTGATGCACAAGGCCGACGGCACGTTCATGGTGTGGGCCGACGGTGGGGGGCCGAACGTGAAGCCGCTGAACTGGATGACCCCGCCGACGGTGCTCGAAGCCGAGACCGACGCCGAGGGCGCGCTGACGCACCTGACGGTGCGCAAGCAGCGCCAGGAGGATCGCCTTGAGGTCGTGCTCACCGAGGTGCTGGCCGACATCGAGCACGAGCTGGATACGTCGGTGTCGCTGGAGAAGGAGGGCGTGGAGCGCGAGTTGCAGGAGCTGCTGGCCGATGCCCCGCGGTGGTGCGGCGAGGGCTTCCGGCTGGTGCGCCGCGAGTGGCCGACCGACATTGGGCCGGTCGATCTGATGTGCCGCGATGCCGAGGACGAATGGGTGGCGGTGGAGATCAAGCGGATCGCCACGATCGACGCCGTCGAGCAGTTGACGCGCTACCTAGAGCGCATCCGCCACGACCCGGCGCTCGGCGCCTGCCGCGGGGTGCTGGCGGCGCAGCAGATCAAGCCTCAGGCGCGCGTGCTCGCGCAGTCGCGGGGGATCGAGTGCGTGGAGGTCGACCTGGAAGTGCTGCGCGGCGAGCGCGAGCCGGAGCTACGGCTGTTCGCGGCGTAGGATGTCGTCGATGAACGCGGAGAGCGACGAGGCCGTCCTGACCGAGCGCCGCGGCGGCGTGCTGTTGATCACCCTCAACCGCCCGCAGGTGCGCAACGCCGTCAACGCCGCCGTCGCCGAGGGGGTGGCACACGCGCTGGAGGAGCTCGATGGCGACGAGCAGCTCGCGGTGGGGATTCTCACCGGCGCCGGCGGCTTCTTCTGCGCCGGTATGGATCTTGGTGCGTTCGTGCGCGGCGAATCACCCTGGTTTGGCGACCGCGGCTTCGCGGGCATCGCGCAGCGCGCCGCGCGTAAGCCGCTGATTGCGGCGATCGAGGGCTTTGCCGTGGCTGGCGGTATGGAGGTGGCGCTCGCCTGCGATCTGATTGTCGCCGCCAAGGGAGCGAAGTTGGGAATCCCGGAGGCCAAGCGCTCGCTCGTGGCCGCCGGAGGCGCGCTGCTGCGCCTGCCGCGGCGGATGCCCTACCACGTCGTGATGGAGCTGGCGCTCACCGGGGACACGATGCCGGCCGAGCGCTTCCACGACTTTGGTGTGGTCAACCGCCTAGCGGAGCCCGGGTGCGCCGTTGAGGTCGCGCTCGAGCTCGCCGCGACGCTCGCCAAGAACGGCCCGCTCGCACTGATTGCCTCCAAGCAGATCCTGCAGGAGCAGTTCGACTGGTCAACGGCCGAGATGTGGGAGCGTCAGGCTGCGATCTCTGGCCCAGTCTTTGCCTCCGAGGACGCCAAAGAGGGCGCGAGCGCCTTCAAGGAGAAGCGTGAGCCCGTGTGGCGAGGCAAGTGACACACAGGGAGCTTCCTCCCGCTAGGGAGCTTCCTCCCGCGAAAGCAGATAGATCCCGCGCAGTGGCTGGTCGTTAGGGCTGTCAGATATAAGCAATTTTCATCTGGCGGTCTACGCGCTGAGGGACGTTTGTGTGCAGTGTGGTAATGGTTAATACGCTAATCGGGCTGTGGTTTATACGTAAGATCTATTGTGGTGAATACACAGCCCGTCGTCCGGTCGACCGAAAGGGTCGAGTATCGAGGCCAGTGGACGCATGTCGCAATTAAGGTTGACGTTTGCTCCTCGATCTGTTTAGGATAAGTCCAAAAACTGCGTCTTACACAGCAGCTGGCAGGAGCCGCCCGAATTCTAGAAGTCCGTCTTTGGTTTTTAGGCCCAGGGCGTCACACACGTGTAGGGATCGAGGAGGAGGGCATGATGGGCAGATCTTGGTGGGGGCATGGCCCGGCACGCCGGGTCGGTGGAAGTGGATCGATCGGCATGCGCCGGAGGGTTCGTACGGTTCCTGGGATGGCACTGGCGGCGACTCGGATGGCACTGGCGGCGACTCGGATGGCACTGGCGGCGACTCGGATGGCACTGGCGGCGACTCGGATGGCACTGGCGGCGACGCTGTGCGCCCTGTTGCTCTGCTCGGCGCTCGCGCAGCCCGCGGGCGCTGCGATGGGCGCAGAAGGTTGGCTGGGGTACTCGCTCGCGCCCTCCAAAACGATGCCCTATACGCCCTGTCCGTCCGGCGGTAGCGTGATGGTTGAATGTGACATCGTCGTCGACCCTCGCCCCGTCAAGACCTCGTCCGGCTATCAGCTTGCCGCAGGGGGGCCCCTCTACGAGGGTGGCGGCGAACTGGGCGGCTACGACCCGAAAGACCTTCAGTCGGCCTATGACATACCCACCTCGGGCGGCACCCGGGGAAACCGTCGCGCTTATCGACGCCTGGGGCTATGCGGCCGCTGAATCGGACCTTGCCAAATATCGTGAAAAGTACGGTCTGGCGGCTTGTACCAAAGCCAATGGTTGCTTCAAGAAGGTCAACGAGAAAGGCGAAGAAGCAAACTATCCGCCGGAAAGCGGCGAAGCCGAAAAAGAGTGGTCGCTGGAGTCGGCTCTGGACCTTGACATGGTGTCCGCCGCTTGCGCAAGTTGTCATATCTTGCTCGTGGAGGCAACCACCGAAGCAGCGAAAGATCTCGCGGCTTCGGCGGAAGAGGCGGCAAAACTCGGTGCGACAGAGATCAGCAACAGCTACGGCATCCCCGAGAACAACGAAACATTGTGTCCCGCGAAAAATGGGTGCAAAGAATATCTCGCGGCGTACAACCATCCCGGTATTCCGGTGACTGTCTCCTCAGGAGACTCGGGTTACGACGATGGTGTGGGCGCTCCCAGTTGGCCTGCGACATCCCCCAACGTGATCGCGGTTGGGGGGACCGCTCTCATCAAGGCGGAAAACTCGCGTGGCTGGTCTGAGAAGGTGTGGCAAGACAGCGGCAGCGGCTGCAGCCTGTACGAGGCCAAGCCTGCCTGGCAGAAAGACACCGGCTGCACTAAACGCATGGACAACGACGTTTCTGCCGTTGCAGCTCTGGAAACGCCTGTGTCGATCTACAACACGCACTATGCGAGCGGCTGGGAACTCGTCGGTGGCACGAGCGTGGCCGCACCGCTTGTCGCTGGCATCGAGGCCCACGCCAACAGCGCGACGAAATCGGCTGGCGCCAAAGCCTTCTACGAACACCCCGGTATGTTGTTTGACATCACCGAAGGCAGCAACGGAATCTGCGTGCCGCCCGCGGAAGACGCATACGAGTGCCACGGCGAGCCCGCCTATGACGGACCAACCGGCTGGGGCACTCCCGACGGCATCCCCCGTCTCAGCGGCTGGTTCACGCGCGCGATCCCGAACCTCTCGACAGAGATAGACCAGAAGAGCAGTCTGTCGGGCGCATCGTGTCCACTTGAAAAAGATGAATTTTGCGCAGCGGTCGGACACTACACCAATGGCTCAGGGACGGAAGAGGCTCTAGCTGAGGCGTGGACCGGCAAAGTGTGGGAAACCCAAGAAACTCCCAACGTGCTGGGGGCGAAAAGCAGCAGCCTGTCGGGTGTGTCGTGTACGACGAGCGAAGCGTGTACCGCGGTGGGGAAGTACGTCAACAGCGCAGGCACGGAAGTGACGCTCGCGGAGGTGTGGAGCAGCAAAAAATGGGCTGTTCAGGAAACCCCCAACCCAGAATCGAAGAGCAGCAGTCTGTCGGGCGTATCGTGCAAGTCCACCGAAGCGTGCACCGCGGCCGGGTCTTACGTCTATGGCGCGGGCTTACCAGAAGTGGCGCTGGCGGAGGAATACGTTTGAGGGGGGAGACCGACGGTTGAGCAAGGTGGCTGCGCCGGGCCTTCCGGTATGTCCCGGGGCCCGGCGCTTGTGCCTAGCGGTTGGTCGTGTTAGCCAACACTGGCGTCGGGGAGTTGACCAACTGGCGTCGGGGGGTCGCTGAAGTGTCGAGGGTCGCTGAAGTGTTCAGTATGATGGGTGTATTCCCAGGCCTCTTCAGCGAAGCGTCAACCCTCACGGTCGAGCATGGCTTGCGGTGCTGATCGCGTTTGGCTGCGCCTGTGGTATGGCCTCCAACGCCCTGGCGGCCGAAGGCAGCGGCAAGATCACCGGCAAGGTGACCAGCGCCGCGACGGAAGCGCCGATCGCCGGCATCGAAGTGTGCGCATTCCCGAAGGGGAGCGGCGAAGGGCCGATCGAAACTGGTGAAAGCGGTGAAGGGGGCGGCGAAGCAGAACCCTTCAAATGCCCAACCACCGCCGCCAACGGCGAATACACGATCTCCGGCCTGCCAGGCGGGGAATACATTGTCGGTTTCGGCGCGCCGTTCATGAGCGAACTTAACTATGTCACCCAGTTCTACAACGGCAAGGCCTCGTTTGCGGAAGCTACGCCGGTGACGGTTGCCGCCAACGGCACCGTCCCGAGCATCGACGCGAAGCTCTCCGAAGGCGGTCGGATTGCCGGGAAGGTCACTAGTTCCGTGACGGGCGCCGCGATCAGCGGGGGAGTCGTCTGTGCGTTCGGCGCTACCCCCGAAACCGGTGGCTGCGCACTTACCAACGCGAGCGGCGAATACACGATCGCCGGATTGGCGGCGGGCGAATACAAAGTCTTGTTCGGCGCCAAGGAATATGCGGAGCAGATCTATAACGGCAAGTCGGTGCTCTCCGAAGCGACGCTGGTGCCCGTACTGGTCGGGAGCACCACCTCGGGGATCGACGCATCGCTGGCACCCGGGCCGCCCGAACCCCTTGGGAGCACACTCTCTCCTACGGCGCCCATTACCACCACCGGGCCCGCCAAGTCAACGGGGCCGACGCCACGGATCAAGGTCGCCTCGACAGGGGTAATCAAGCCGGGCCGCTCACGACTGGTGCACGTTCGGCTCGAGTGCAGCAACGCCCGATGCCACGGGTCGGTCGAGCTGACGGTGCAGGTCGTCGGCCGCCATCGCGAAGGTGCGCACGCAGTGCTGGGGCCGGAGACCTTGGTGCTCGCCAAAGGATCCTTTTCGCTGGCGGCGGGCAAGAGCGCGCGCATTGCCTTGCACCTGACGGCAGCGGGCAGGAGGCGGCTGTCTCGCCCAAGGCGCCACCCACTTGCCGCGCAGCTTGCGTTTGCCCTGGCGGGGGGCGCCACCAGCGTCCAGACGGTGCGAGCCGACTGAAACGCGGCCTGGTTTCAGTAGCCGCTGGCGGCGGCTAAACGCGGCCGGCTTCAGCCGCCGGCGCGGCGCTTGCGTTTGCGCTGCGCCATGATCCGGCGCCAGCGCCGCCACAGGGCCATCATCAGCGCTCACCGGGGGTCTTGCGGGGGTACTGGGAGGTATTCATGCTGAGGTCGAGGGCGGTGCGCACGATGCGGCTCTGTTCGGCGGCGTGCGCCGCGGGGTAGCCCTCGCCTGGGCTGGCGCGCTCGGGGCGGCCGATGTAGCCGAAGTGCATCTCCTCGGGCAGGATCTGCATCAAGCGCGGGAACATGTGCGCGCGGGCACCCATGTTGCGGGGCTCTTCCTGGGCCCACACAACCTCGCGTAGGTTGGGGTAGCGCTGGATCAGCTGCAGGATTTGGCCTTCGGGGAAGGGGTACAGCAGCTCCACGCGCCCCACCGCGATCGCCTGCTTGCCCTGGCGCTCGGGGTGGCCGACGAGGTCGTAGTAGATCTTGCCGGTGCACAACACCAAGCGCGTCACCTGCTCGTCCTGCACCCCGGGCTCGGGCAGCACCGGCTGGAAGCGGCTGTCCTCGGCGAGTTCTGAGATGTCGCTGCTCGCCTGCGGTAGGCGCAGCAGCGACTTTGGGGTCATGATCACCAGCGGCCGCTGCTTGGCGATCAGCGCTTGGCGGCGCAACATGTGGAAGTACTGGGCAGGCGTCGTGAGGTTGGCCACGCGGATGTTGCCCTCGGCGGCGAGCGCAAGAAAGCGCTCCAGGCGCGCGGAGGAGTGCTCGGGGCCGGAGCCCTCGTAGCCGTGTGGCAGCAGCAGCGTGAGGCGAGAGGTCTGCCCCCACTTGGCGAGGCCTGAGACGATGAACTGGTCGACGATCACCTGGGCGGAGTTGACGAAGTCGCCGAACTGCGCCTCCCACAACACGAGTGTCTCCGGTGCCTCCTGGGAGTAGCCGTACTCGAAACCCATGCACGCCAGCTCTGACAGCGGGCTGTTGTGCAGCTCAAATGGCGCCAGCGCCTCGGGGAGGCCCTGGATCGGGCAGACGGTTTGCCCGGTCTTGGCGTCGTGCAGCACGAGATGGCGCTGCGAGAAAGTACCGCGCTCGGTGTCCTGGCCGGTCAGTCGCACGGGCGTGCCGTCAGTCAGCAGCGAAGCGAACGCCAGCGCCTCCGCATGCGCCCAGTCGAGGCGGGCGGGCTCCTCGCCGGAGGCGGGCCGCTCCTGCAGCGCCGCGCGGCGGCGCTCAAGCTGTTTGACGAGCTTGGGGTGCACTGTGAAGCCCTCGGGCGTGCGCAGCAGTTGGATGCCCAGTTCGCGCAACCGCTCTGCCGGCACCGCGGTTTGCACTTCGGGCGAGGGCGAGCGGTCGAGCTGGTATTCGCCGGTGCCGCTCCCGCCGTTCTCGGCCGCCGCCGCGATCTTCGCCTTCAGGCGCTGGTGCAGCGTGGTGAGGTTGTCCCACACACCCTGCGCGAGCTGATCGACCTGCTCTTTGCTCACCACGCCGTCGGTGATCAGACGCTCCGCCCACAGTTCCGCCACACGCTTGTGGCTCTTGATCTTCGCGTACATCTCCGGCTGCGTGTAGGCGGGCTCGTCAGACTCGTTGTGGCCGAAGCGGCGATACCCGATCAGGTCGATCAACACGTCGTGGCCGAATTCCTTGCGGAACGCGAAGGCCAGCCGTACGGCGCTCATGCAGGCGGGGACATCGTCGGCGTTGACGTGAATGATCGGCACGTCGAAGCCCTTTGCGAGGTCCGACGCCCAGCGCGTGGAGCGGGCGTCGTCGGGGTCGGTGGTAAACCCGATCTGGTTGTTGGTGATCAGGTGGACGGTGCCTCCCACCTTGTAACCGTCGAGCGCCTGTAGGTTGAGCGTCTCGGCGACGACGCCCTGGGCGGGGAAGGCGGCGTCGCCGTGGATCGCGATCGGCACCGCCGCGTCGGTGTCCTGGTGGGCGTGCGGCCCCTTACGCGTGGTCTGAGCCGCGCGCGTGGCTCCCTCCACGACCGCGGAGACGTACTCCAGGTGCGAGGGGTTTGACTCGAGATTCACCTGGATCGTCTCGCCGTCGGGCAGCTGGTAGCTGCCGTGGGTGCCGTGGTGGTACTTGACGTCCCCCGTTCCGCCCTGAGGGATCGTGGTGACCGCCTCCAACGTCGAGGCGCCCTCGAACTCGGCGAAGATCGTGTCGTAAGGGCGGCCGAGATTGTGCGCCAGCACGTTCAACCGCCCGCGGTGCGCCATCCCGATCACGACCTCCTTGCCGCCATGCGCCGCCGCCAGCTGGATTAGCTCGTCGAGCATCGGCACCGTCACGTCGAGGCCCTCGATCGAGAACTGGTGCTGGCCGAGATAAGCCTTGTGCATGAAGCGCTCCAGCGCGTCCACCTCTACCAAGCGCTTCAGCAGCGTCTGCTGCTCGTCGTTGGTCAGCGGCTGGCGGAACGTGCCGGACTCGATCTTCTCGCGTAGCCACACGCGCTGTTTGTGGGAGGAGATGTGCTCGATCTCGTAGGCGATCGTGCCGCAGTAGGTCTCGCGCAGGTGGGGCAGCGCGTCGGCGAGCGTCGCCCCAGGCACCCACATGCGCAGGATCTTGGCGGGGATCTGCGCCATCAGCTCGGGTGTCAGCCCCAGTGGCTCGGGGTCCAGCGCGGGATCGCCCTCAGGCTCGACGCCCAGTGGGTCAAGCCGCGCGGCGAGGTGGCCATGGGTGCGGAACGCCTTCAGCAGCGCCGTCGCCGACTGCACTGCCTGCAGCAGCGCTTCGTCGGGCACCGCGCGCGGCTGGGCGCGCCGCTGTGCCTCCTCGGCGGTGGCCGACGCCGCCGCAGCGGCCGCCGCCGGCGCCGGGATCGGCGGCGCAGGCCCGAGCTCGACGCCGAGCGAGGCAAACACACCGTCGTAGAAGCCCAGCTCGCCCTGCAGGTACTCCTCGATTCGCCCGAGGAAGCGGCCCGACTCCGCGCCCTGGATCACGCGGTGGTCGTAGGTGGAGGTCATCGTCATCACCTTCTCCGCGCCGATCATCGCGCCGATGTTGGCGAGTCCCACGGGGTAGCCGATCGAGCCGGTGGCGACGATCGTGCCCTGGCCGTTCATCAGGCGCGGCACCGAGGCGATCGTGCCGAGGCCACCGGGGTTGGTGAGCGTGATGTTGGCGCCGACCAGGTCATCGGCGGTGAGCGTGTTGGTGCGCGCTTTCTCGACGAGCGCATCGTAGGCGGCGAGGAAGCGCTCGAAGGACATGTTGGCGGCGTTCTGGATCACTGGCACCATCAGTGTGCGGCTGCCGTCCTTCTTCTCCACGTCCACCGCGAGGCCAAGGTTGACTTGCGCATCGCTCACGCGGTGGGGACGGCCGTCGATCTCGGCGAAGTGCTCCGCCATCACCGGCATGTCCTGTGCGGCCCGCGCGATCGCGTAGGCGATCAGGTGAGTGAACGACACCTTCTTGCCGGCGCTCTTGAGCGCGCGCCGGCGGGCGTCCAGCGCGGTGACGGTGAGCGTGCGAAAGCTCGTGGCGGTGGGGATCGAGCGCGACTGGTCCATGTAACGTGCCAGCGCCGCCGCGCTGCCCTTCATCAGCTGTGCACCGGCGGGCGCGGCGGTCGTGGATGGGGTCGGGGTAGCCGGGGATGCGGCGGTCGTCGCCGCGCCGTTGCCGGCTGCGGCGCTCAGCACGTCGGCCTTGACGATGCGGCCCGCCGGCCCGCTGCCCGAGACGGTTGTGAGGTCAACGCCCTCGGCGGCGGCGGCGCGCGCCGCGACAGGGGTGGCGGGGACAGCTGGTGCGGACGGGGTGGAGGACGTTGACGGTGGCGACGGAGCGCCATTTGAAGCCGGGCTCGAGGGTTGACCGTCGCTCGCGCTGCCGTTCCCCTCAGAGCCACCCTGCGAGCCGCCGCCCGACGTGGCGGGCGTGCCCCCGCCGATCGCGATCCGCGCGATCACCTGGCCGACGGTGACCGTGTCGCCTTCCTGCGCCAAAATCTCGCTGACGGTGCCGCTGGCGGGTGCGTACAGCTCGACATCGACCTTGTCGGTGGAGATGTCGACGATCGGGTCGTCCAGCTTGATCGGGTCGCCCACCTTGACGCGCCATTCGAGGATCGTTCCCTCGGTAACCGACTCGCCCGCGGCGGGAGTCACGACGTCGATTGTCTGCGCAGTCGTCGTGCTTGCCGCCATACCTGCACTCACTCTAGCGCGGTCGGTGGCTGGAATGGATCGATGCGCTCCCGGCGCCGGCGTGACTCGCGTACGAACTCGTAACTGCCGAAGAACGGCCCGATGCCACCGAGCACGGCGACCGCGGTGGCCAGCCGCAGCGGGACGATCCGCAGGCGCACGCATACAATGCAGGTAAGCGACATCGCGATCCACAGCAGCCCGTGGGTGAGCCCCAGCACGAATGTCTCCGGTTGGGGCTTGCCGATCGCAAAGGCGCACACCAACAGCGCCGTGTACACACACGAATGGGTGAACGACACCCACTTCAGGCGAGTGAATGTCTGCTCGCCGCCGAATGAGGGCGAGCGCTCGGTCATCCTCGCCAGAGCACCGCTTTGCGTCTCACGGCGCTGACAGCCAGCGCGCCATCAGTGGCAGCGTGTCGCCGGCCTCAGGCGGCCAATCGCCGATCTCCGCCGGCCACCAGGCGTGGGCGTCGTGCTCGTGGTCGCGTATCACTTCCGCGCCCTCCGGCAGCCATGCTTGTCCGACGAACATCACCATCCGGTGGGGCAGCGCCACCAATGCCTCGGCGCGCACCCGCTCGGGCGCCACCGACCACTCCTCCTGCAGCTCTCTCGTGAGCGTGGTGGCGGGGCTCTCGCCGAGGTCCACCGCGCCGCCAGCGCCGAGCGCCCAGCGGCCCGCCCAGGAGGCGACCCACGGTGCGCGCCGCCCCGCCAGCCAGCGTCCCTCGGCGTCACGGGTGACGCACAGTGCGGCCATGCTGCAGGAGGCATCGCCGCCGACCAGGCGTAGCGCCCAACGCACCGGTTGCATCTCGATCTCGAGGCCCCCGTCGCGCTCGTTGTATGCCACCAGGCGCCCCGCCATCCCGTCGTGGCTGGGCGAGCCCCGTTCCTGCAGCGCCGTGATCGCGGCGTCGGCCTCGGCGGCATGCAGGGGCGAGGGCTCGAATTCCTGCTCGCGCCACTGCACGCTCACCCGCTCAAGCGGCCATGGCCCGCGCGCCAGTACCTCAGGGCGTGACGGTGTCACGGGCTCGGGCTGGATCGCGGCTTCGGGTTGCGGCGGGGTGGTGGGCTCGGGTTGCGCGGACATCAAGGACAAGGCTAGTGACCTCGTACCGGGTGGGCGTCACGGGGTTGTTGCGTCGCGGCTGGCACGCCAGCGTTGTACGGCGGTGAAGACTTCCTCGGCGAAGCGCGCAAAAAGCTTCGGGTTGGCGAAGCGCTCACGTCCGTAGCGCATGTTCTCGCGTCGCTCCGCCTCGATCGCAGGGCCGCCGGCCATCACCTCGCGGACGTGTGCGGCGATGTCCTCGGGGGTGCGGTAGCCCCGTGCGTGCGGGCCGGCGAACTCATGCGCCTCGGGCGTGTCGGGGACGATCACCGACGCTCCGCAGCACAGCCCTTCCACCACCGACATCGGCATGACAACCGGCATCTCTGGCACGAGCGTGTAAACCAGCACCGCCGCGCGACACATCAGGTCGATGACGGTCTCGCGCGGAGTGTTGATCTGCAGCAGCGGCGGACGTTCGTAGGCTGTCAAGCGGGTGGCGAGCTCGGACGGAACCCCCTCGTGCCCGTTGGTGATCGCGACAATCAGCCGCCTGTCCATGTCGGGTAGGCGGCCGAAGGCGTCCACGAGGGTGTCCCAATCCTTCTTGGGCAGGCCGGCCGAGGATGAGAGCACAACATCCCGCGTGCGTTGCGTCGCCGCCTCACTGGGCACGGAGGTGTACAGCGGTGGCATTGCGGCCGTGCCGGAAACCTCCCGGGCGTGGGTGGGGTAGGCCCACACGCCGACGCAGTTGGGGTGGTCGCGAAGCATCGCCACCGTGCCGGGCTCGTAGTCGAAGGAGTGCACCCGCAGCGCCCACGGCAGGCCGGTCGCCTCGATGCGCGGCAGCATATTTACGGCGAAGGTGGCCCAGTGCAGGAACAGCAGGTCGGGCTGGAACTCGGTGATCGCGGCGTCGAGGTCCATGTAGAGGGGACGCGACACCGGCATCGGGGAGATACTCGGCGAATTGCGATACAGCGCGAGCTCGGCACCGTTCAGCGCCAGGGCCTCGAGCTCGTCGTAGATGTACGTCTCGCTCATCAGCGGGAACATCTCGTTGCAGCCGAGCACCCGCAGCGGGCAGAGCCGATCGGTGTCAGGCCCCCGCGTGCCGGCGAGGATCTTCGCGATCGGTGAACGCACGGCGGCGCATCCTATCCGTCTGCTGCTAGTGCTTCGTCCTCCTCGGCCAGCCGGCGCATGAGGCCGGGGGCGCGTGCGCGGATCCGCGCAAGCGCATGCTCGTTTTGGGAGCCGCCAAAGGTGCGCAGCTTGGAATGGGCCTGGATGCGGTAGATGGCCAGCAGTTCCGGCACGAGCACGCCGTACTGCCCGCGCTCGGCCATCTGACACCACAGGTCGTGATCCTCGCTGCCGATGCGTAGATCCTCGATGTAGCCGCCGTTTTCCAGCAGCGCATCGCGGCGGATCAGCGCCAGGGCGTCGATGTAGTTGGCGCGTACCAGCTCGCGAGGGTCCCACGGCCAGGCGTTGAACACGTCCACCGGGCGTCGGTCGCGCTGGGCAACCAGCATCGGGTAGGCGAAGCTCGCTCCCCGATCGCGATCGAGCGTCGCCACGAGGCGCTGGAGCGTGACGGGAAAGATCAGGTTGTCGGCATCCAGCACGAACACGAGCTCCCCGCGGGCATGTTCGATTAATGCGTTGCGGACGCGTCCCACTCCCTGGTTGACCCGATGCTCCAACAGCAGTGCAGGGATCGCCGGGTGTGCCGCGAGTGCGTGGCGCGCGGCGGCGAGTGAGCCGTCACGCGACGCGTCATCCAACACCAGCACCTCGAAGTCGGTGAACCCCGACGCGGCCACGCTAGCCAGGCACTCCTTCACCTCGTGCTCATATTCGTAGAGCGACACGATCACGGACACGCGCGGCGAGGCGGCGAGAAAGGTCTCGCTTCGATACACCTGCCGCGGCTCATCCACCGGCTCGGGCGAGCTCAGCCGATGCTCGATCCGTTCCAGCCGGCGGCGTAGGTCAAGCGTCTCGTGACCCAGTCGTGCGAGCGACCCCACGATCGCGTTCAGCTGAGCCGCAACCGCCGGATCGCCGTGCTGGTCAGGGTCGAGCGGCAGCGGGGGTGCCAACGGGGGCGACGGCTGTCGGGTTGGGTCGTGCGGACGCAGTCCGGCGGCCAGTTCGAGTAGCCGCGCCACCGAGCGGGCGAGCGGAAGCTCGCGACGCGCAAGCTCATAGGCGCTGTTTCGCAGACCACGCAGCCGTTCTTCATCCCGCAGCAGCTCCTCAGCCAGCTGCGCCAGCTCGCTGCCGGCACCGCTCACATAGTGAACGCCGGGCACCAGCGGCTCCGCATCGACCGCGTGCTCGGACACCAACACGCAACCGTTGGCGATCGCCGCCAGCGCAAGCGGCCACTCGAAGTGTGTGCGGTGGCGGCGGTGGAGGTTCAGCACGACGCGCGCCGAGCACAGCGCCGGCAGCGCTCCGTCGGGCAGCAGCCCGGCGAGCTGGGCGCTCGGCTGGTCGAGCGTCCGCGGTAAGACAAAGCGGCAGCGGTGACGCCACAGCGTGGGCGCCCAGCCGGCGATTTGATCTTCTCGCCAGGCGTCGCGCGCCCCGATGTGCAGCATGTCGATCTCGCGAGTGTCATCCCGCGCGCCCCAGCGGTCCCAGCGCGAGGAGTAGCCCAGCTGGAAGTGCTCGCTGCGGATCCCGCGTCGCTCGAGTAGCTCACAGCCGCTGCGATGGGTGTGCAGTGCGACCGCCGCCTGGTGCGCGTAGTGAGCGGCGAGGTCGAAGGAGGGGCTGTCGGGAGGCTCGGTGCAGAGTGCGATGGTGCGCTGCAGCTGTGCCGGTTGGGGCCCACCGCGGCCGGGCGTCAGCTCAAAGAGCTCGTGCGGGACGATCACATAGACATCCCGTGGGTCGGGCTCCGGATAGGCGTCCATCACCACATCGCTGGCGACGCCCAGGTCACAGGCGACGGTAGCGAGCAGCGCGATCAGCTCAGCGAGCAGGGGATTACCGCGGCTGGCGAGCAGGAAGCGCAGTTTCACCCGCGGGTCCTAGGCGGCGCGCCGGCGCCGCGACAAGAGCGTCTTGGCGGCGCGCAACGGGCTGGTGAGACGCCAACTGGGGGAGGCCCAGATCTCGTTCATCTGAGCCACCTTGCGTTTCAGCTCGGCATCCTGCTCGCGGATCAGCCCGTCGCGTTCGAGGATTCGCTCGTCGTGCTGCGCGATCGACTCCTTAGCCTGCTCGAGCTCGGTCGACACCCGCTGGGCCCAGCGGATCGCGTCGTCGCGAATCCCCTCCAACTCGCGGATGCGACCCAGCAGCTTTTCCGTGTCCATCATCGCTCGCGCCAGTTCCTTGGCGCTGAATGGATCCTCCCCCTCCTCCGCGGACGTTCCCGCGGACGCGGCTCGGTCGGCCGCGGCGGATTGACCGCTCAGGCGCTCGACGGCACGTGGTTGCAACCAGCGCTGAAAGCTCTCCGCCCCGTGCGTGAACGGGTTGGGCGGCTCCTCCGTGCCGTCCTCTTCGGCATCCAGCAGTGCCTCGCGGTAGCTGGCACGCATCCACGGTTCGATCGGCGCTCCGTCCGGCATCTTGTTGAACAGCGGCGGCGCCACCTTGAGCTCGCGGTAGCCATGTGCGAGCAGGCGCTGCGCATACTCGCGCGAGAGCCGCGCCGCGCCGGGGCGCTGCTCCAGGGGGGCCCACCACCAAGCATGTTCGGACGGGGTCAGCAGCTGTGGCTTTTCGGGGTCGTAGCTCATCGCGAAGTGGAAGTGGCGCAGTGGGCCGCCGTCGATATTGGGCACGTCCCCGTCCCATTGCACGTCGCGCGTGTGCAGGTTCCAGCCGGCCACGTTGCAGCCGCGGTCGCGCAGGATGTGGTGGTCGAACAGCGTGGTCGCAAGCGTCAGCCAGGTCTGCTCGAGGAACAGCGCGTGCGGTTCGTCGAAGATGCAGCGGCGCGCCGCGCGCTCGCCCCACCAGTCGAGGAAGGCCGCCCCTCCCCTCCCCGCATCTCCTCCTCCGTTGCCGACGCCGATCAGGCCCGCGTTCATCGCGCCGACGCGCATAAAGATCTGCTCGGGGCTGTCCACCTTCCAGAGCGGGTGCGGGTCCAGGGTGTGTGGGGACACCACCAACGAGTGGCGCTGCGCCAGCTGCGCCAGCTCGGTGAGGTCGCTGTAGATGCAGCCGTCGGCGTCGAGATACAGCACCGCCTCATGGCCTGCGCCGAGGAGCGCCTGGAGCAGGTTGGGCTTCATCGAGGCCGCCAGCCCTTGCGTCAGGTACATCGTCTTCCTGCGATTGAGCTCCTGCTCGTCGATGCCCACCTCCGCGGGCGTGAGCGTCTGAAACGACTCCTTGCTCATGCCGCCTGCGGAGTCGTCGATCATCAGCACCGAGAAACCGGCGTCCGGGTTATGGGCGAGGAACGACTCGGCCATCACGCGCGCATGAGCCAGATAGTGCGAGGTTGTGATCGTGCAGCCGTGCACCGCGGCGCGGATGCTTGCACACTGGCGAGCGGGGCGGCGTAGCCGGGCGCACGGATACCCTTCTCTTTGAATCACATGCACCAGACCGCCCCGCCACCGGTCGCCGTCGAGGGCGTCCACAAGCGCTTCGAGATTCCGCGCGAGCAGGTCAGCACGCTCAAGGAGCGGGCGCTGCACCCGTTTCGCCGCGGCGTCACCGACGTCCTGCACGCGCTGCGCGGGGTCTCCTTCGCCGTCCAGCCGGGCGAGTTCTTCGGGATCGTCGGGCGCAACGGGTCGGGCAAGTCGACGCTGCTGAAGTGCCTGGCCGGCATCTACCGCGTGGACAACGGGGCGATCTACGTCAACGGGCGCATGTCGACGTTCATCGAGCTGGGGGTCGGCTTCAACCCCGACCTGCCAGCGCGCGACAACGCGCTGCTGAACGCGACGATGCTCGGGCTCAGCCCGCGCGAGGCGCGGCGGCGCTTTGACAGCGTGATCGACTTCGCCGAACTGCGCGAGTTCATCGACCTGAAGATCAAGAACTACTCCTCCGGGATGCTGGTGCGCCTGGCCTTCTCGGTGATGATCCACGTCGACGCCGAGATCCTGCTGATCGACGAGGTGCTCGCCGTCGGCGACGCCGCCTTCCAGCAGAAGTGCTTCGACGAGTTCGAGCGCATCCACGCCAGCGGCGCCACCGTGTTGTTCGTCACGCACGACATGGGCGCGGTGCAGCGTTTCTGCAACCGCGCGCTGCTGCTCGAGCACGGCCGCCCGGTGGTGTTGGGCGATCCAGAGCACGTCGGCAACCGCTATCTGGAGCTCAACTTCTCCCAACAGGCGCGCGAGGTGGAGAAGGCGGCAGCCGCCGCCGAGGAGGCCGCCATCAGAGAGGCGGGCGCTCCGGGAATGGGCGACGCCAACCAGGTGGCGGTGCACGCCTTCGGGGCCCCATCAAGCGACAGCCCCGCTTTCGGTTCTACATCCGAACGCGGGATTTCACCCGACCCGTCCGAGGGCACCGGGGCGGATGCGGGTGCGCTGGCGGATGAGGATGGGCTGTCAAGTGTGAGCACGCCAACGCCCGCCGCTGAAGGCGACGGCGCCGCGGAGATCCTCGAGGCATGGTTTGAGGACGAGCGTGGGGTGCGCAACGAGACGTTGCCCAACGGGCGGCCCTGCACGTTTGCCGCGCGCGTGCGCTTCCGCGACGATGTGGAGCATCCCGTGTTTGGGGTCACTGTGCAGAACGGCCACCGCGACCACCTGCTGTCGGCCTCCAGCCTGGCTGGCCAGCCCCGCAGCGGTCTCTTCCGGGCCGGTGAGGAGGTTGTCTTCCTGATCCGCTTCGAGAACGTGCTGGCGGCCGATCGCTATCACGTCACTCCCGCCGTCGCGCGACCGGGCGGTGCCTGGATCGACCGCCGCGAGCGGATGCTTTCGATCGTGGTCACCGGTGTGCGCCGCTCGGAGGCGCTGCTGGAGCTCCCCTATGAGCTGGCGATCGAGCGCGACACCGCACGGGCGGCAAAAGCCGAGCTGGTGCGGTGAGCGCGCCCGTCGCCACACCCGCCGCGGAGCCCGCCGGCGTCGAGCCGGTTGCGGTGGCGCCGGGGCCTGGGGGGTTCGGTCACCGCATCAAGGGGCCCTCCGCGCTGGGATCGGACCCGCGGCGGTTGCTGCACCTCACCTGGGCGCTCGCCAAGACCGAGTTCAAGCTCGCCTTCTTCGGCTCGGTGTTGGGCTACCTGTGGCAGCTGATGCGCCCGCTGCTGCTGTTCGGGGTGATCTACCTCGTGATCAGCCACTCCAAACTCGCCGCGGGCAGCTCCGAGCCGTACTATCCGGCCTCTTTGCTGCTGGGGATCGTGCTGTTCACCTTCTTCAGCGAATCCAGCGGTGGCGCCGTCAGCTCGCTGGTCAACCGCGAGAACCTCGTGCGCAAGATCGAGTTCCCACGGCTCGCCGTGCCGCTCTCGATCGTCATCACGGCGCTGCTCAACCTCTCGCTCAACCTGGTTCCGGTGTTTATCTTCCTGCTCGCCGCGGGCGGCTCGCCGCAGTGGAGCTGGCTGGAGCTGCCGCTGCTCGTGGTGGCGCTGGCAGGTTTCACCTCCGGCTTGGGGATGATCCTGTCGGTGTCTTACGTGAGCTATCGCGACGTGCGCCCGATCTGGGAAGTCGTGCTGCAGATGACCTTCTACGCCTCCGGGATCTTCATCGCGATCGCCGGGCTACAGCCGATCACGCTGCTCGGCCATCGCATCGATCTCGCCCATGTGCTGATGGCCAACCCGTTCGCCGCGCTGCTCCAGCAGGCCCGCCACGTGTTCATCTCCCACCGCTATCCGAGCGCGGCGCAGGCGATCGGCGGAGGTGCCCTGATCCTGATCCCGATCGGGATCGCGCTGGCGGCGATCGTCGGCGGCTTTTTGCTGTTCGATCGTCGGGCCCCGCGCGTGGCCGAGCAGCTGTAGTGGCGCTCGCCGCGAGTCCCCACCAGAGCGATCTGCAGGCGCCGCCGCTGCGCGTCGCGTTCGTCGGCCAGGGCGTCTTCTTCCGCCAGTGCGCGCTGGAGCTCCCCGCCGGGGGCTTGCAGCCGACGTTCCTCGACTTCCGCGCCGGCGTCGCGCCCGAGCCGATGTTCGCCCAGCTACAGGCGCTTGACCCCGACGTGGTGCTGGTGTTCCGCCCGGAGATCATCCCTCCAGGGCAGTTCGACTCGCTGCGGGCGCATACGATCGGCTACCTGACGGAGCCGCTGCCGCGCACGGGCGGCGCGGATCATCCCGACCTGAGCCAGCGGATGTGGTGGCTGAAACACGTCGACGGCGCCAACTTCGATCGCATCGTCTGCTTCGACCCGCTGATCGCCGACACCGCCGCCGACGTGCTGCCGGTGTGGCGCTCATTGCCGCTGCCCGTCGCCGACAGCCTCTACATGGACGTGCGCCCGCGTGCGCACCCGCCGCGGCTGCTGTTCGTCGGGCGCTCCACCGAGCACCGCGAGCAGCTGCTCGCCCCGATCAAGCGTGCACACCCGCTCGTGCACATCGGCCACGGGCTGTACGGCGAGCTGCTGCTGCGCTTCTTCGCACGCGCCGATGTCCAACTCAACCTGCACAACAACCCCTATCCAACCTTTGAGAACCGCGTCTGCATCGCGCTCGCCGCCGGCCACCTCGTGATCTCCGAGCCGCTCAGCCCCCGCCACGAGCTGCGGCCCGGCGTCGACTACCTGGAGGCCGCCACACCGGAGCAACTGCTGGCGCTGGTGCAGGAGCTTGTGCGCGACCCGTTCACCTACGCCGACGTGCAGGCCGCCGGCCGCCGGGCGGCGGAGTGTTTCCGCGCCTCGCTCGTCTACCCGCAGCTCGTGCGCGACGCGCTCGTGGATGTGGCGGAGCACGGAAGCGGTCGCCGGCGGGCGTAGTCGCGTCCGTCAGGCGGTGGCCGCGCCGAACGCCGCCACGTCGAGCAGCAGGTCGTGTACGACGCGGCGAAAGAGGCTCGAGGCGCGGTACTGCTCGGCCTTCAGGCGTCCTCGCACGCGGATGCGCTGGTACATCTCCGGGAAGCGCCCAAGCCGGTCGAGCAGCCACACCAGCCCCTCGGGCGAGTCGATCTCCAGATAGTCGATGCCGCGCTCCAGCCCGTGCGCAGGCGCGAGCGTGCCCGCCAGTAGCAGCTGGCCGGCCGCCAGGTGCGCTCCCACCTGCCAGCCGAAGCCGGCGCCCGTGGCGCGCGGCAGGTAGACGCCGACGTCGTATTCGCCCAGCAGCTCCACCAGCTCCGTGCCGCTTACGCCGTGAATTACCTGCAACAAGTCGTGCTCGTGCTTGGCGGCCGTCAGCACACCCTCGCGATGGTCCGTCGAGCGACCGATCGAGATCGAGCGGGGGGCGTGGCGTAGCGGGCGAACCTCTTTGAAGTGCGCGTCGCCCACCGGCGGCGGGATCGCACGCCACACCTCTTTGCCTGCCGCCGATGCCCCGGTGAGTGCCGGGTTGAACGTGACGAGGCGATCGAGCATGGCGAAGGCGGCGGTGGAATTGGCGTCGGGGAGGCCGCCGACGAGCATGCCCAATGTCGCCCCTCCCATCGCACTCAACTCGTGTGCGAAGGGCATGGGCGAGCCGTCGCTGTGTGTGAGGACCGATGCGGGGTCAATGATCACGGTGGCGTTTGGGGCAAAGGCGCCCACGCCCGTCAGCACCTGCTCGGTGTCGGCACCGACGGCGAGGTCGAAGCGTTCGCACACCAGCCCAGGGGCGGGGGCCGACGCGGCAGGCGCTGTCGGCGCGCAGCAGTCCAGCCAGACCGGCGGCCCGACAAGCGCGACCCGCAGCGGTGTGGCGGTAGCGCTGTCGCCCACTGCTCGCGATGCGCGGACTGCGGTCTCGCTCATTGGCCCCGGTACGATAGCGGCGCCTCCCGCCCGCCTACGGTGGCGGGCCGTCATCGGCCCTACGCATGTCCGACCCGCAAAAGCGAACCACCCGCGAGATGGCGCCTTCGTGAAGGTCGCCTTCCTCGTCAACGACCTGCAGCTCTCCGGCGGGGTGGGAGTTGTCGTGCAGCACGCCCGCCGGCTGAGCATGATCGAGGGCTGGGATGTGACGCTGGTGCTGGTGCGCGAGGAGGAGGGGCCGAGCTGGCATGGCTATGAGGACCTGCCCCACCTGCACGTCTGCTCGCGTGAGCAGGCGCTCGCCGAGCGCTACGACGTGGCGGTGGCAACCTGGTGGGAGACCACTTTCACGCTGTTTGAGCTCGCCGCCGAGCGCTACGCCTACTTCGTGCAGAGCCTCGAGGACCGCTTCTACCTGCACGACCAGGCCGAGCGGCTGGGGGCCGGCCTCACGCTCGACCTGCCCGTCGCGTTCATCACCGAGGCGCAATGGATCGCCGACACGCTCGCCGGGGTGCGCCCCGACGCGCGCTGTCACGTGGTGCGCAACGGCATCGACAAGCAGGTGTTTGTCCCGCTCGAGCAGCCGCCGGCGCCGTCCACTGGCCCGCTGCGCGTGCTGATCGAGGGTTCGCCCAGCGCCTGGTTCAAGCACGTCCACCACGCGATCGACGCGGCCGCCGCGATGCGCCAACCCCGCCACGTGACGGTTGTGTGCGGCGAGCGCAAGGCGCTCGGCGAGGTGGTCGCGGATGAGGTCGTCGGCCCGCTCAGCCACCGCGAGATGGCGGAGCTGTACGGGCGCACCGATGTGGTGTTGAAGCTGTCCTCGGTGGAGGGCATGTTTGGGCCGCCGCTGGAGGGCTTTCACCGCGGCGCCACCTGCGTGGTGACGCCTGTCACCGGCCACGAGGAGTACGTCGAGCATGGCGTCAACGGGCTGCTCACCGACTGGGACGACCTGCGCGGCACCGCGCGCCAGCTTGACCTGTTGGCGCGCGATCGCGAGCTGTTGCAGGCATTGCGCGCGGGGGCGGTGCGCACCGCGCGCGCGTGGCCTTCGTGGGAGCAAACGAGCCGTGAGATGGCTGAGGCGCTGATGGCGATCGCGCGCGAGCCGCCGCCCGATGGCGCTGCCGCCAGTGCCCGTCTGCTAGCCGACCTGCGTGGGGGCATCGAGATCTACAGCGTGCATCTGCGCGAGCGCACCGACTTCGCGAGGCGGGCATTTCGCTTTGAGCGCCTGCTGGGGCGGGTGCGCCGCAGCGCTCCAGTGCGGCTGCTCTTGGTACTGCGCCGCTATCGCGTGGTCAAAGTCTTCACCTACCCGCTGCGTCCGCTGACCCGCCGCGCGCGACGGTTGATGTCGTCGTGACCACGCGGCCCCGCGAGGGCGGCGAGCGGTTGAGCATCGCCACACTGATTCCCTCGTTCCGGCGCGGCAGCGGCGGCCACGCGACGATCGTGCGCGTGTTGGAAGGGCTGCGCGCGCGGGGGCACGAGGTGTCGGTGTGGCTGGAGGATCACGAAGCGCGGCACGCCCGCGAGCGCGCGTCCGTCACCAAGGGCAGCTTCGGCAAGTTCTTCGCCGCGGAGTGGCTGCCGCTGCACACCGACCTGCGCGAGTGGCGCGGCGCCGATGTCGTACTGGCGACCGGCTGGCAGACGGTGGCACGCGCGTTGGAGCTCACCAACACCCGCGCCCGGGCATATCTCGTGCAAGATCACGAGCCCGATTTCTATGCCATTTCGGCCGAGCGCATGTGGGCCGCGGACACCTACCGGCAGGGGCTCCACTGCATCGCCGCCAGCCCGTGGCTGGCCGAGTTGCTGCGCACCTGTTACGGCGCTGTCGCCACGCATTTCGACCTCGCGGTGGACCACGCGATCTACCACCCGCGTGAGGCCACGCAGCAGGTTCGGCGTTGGAGTTGGGAAGGTGGAAGTCGCCGAAAGGAGGGAGGAAGAGGAGGCGGGGGAGGCGTGCGAGGCGACCGGCAGCTGGTGACCTTCTACGCGCGCGCGGTCACCCCGCGGCGTGCCGTCCCGCTCGGGCTCGCCGCCCTGGGCGAGCTCTCGCGGCGCCGGCCCGATGTCGAGATCGACCTCTACGGGGAAGACCGCCCGCTGAACGTCTCCTTTTCCCATACCAACTCCGGCGTGCTGGACGGCAGGGGTCTGGCCGAGCTGTACGCCCGTTCGACGCTCGGCATAGTGTTCTCGCTCACCAACCCGTCGCTGATCTGCCTGGAGATGATGGCAAGCGGGTTGCCCTGCGTGGAGCTGGCGAGCGAGTCGATGCTCGCCAGCTTCGGCGCCGACGGCCCACTCACGCTGGTCGAGCCCGACCCGCTCGCGCTGTGCGGCGCGGTCGAGCGGCTGCTTGAGGACTCCGAGCGCCGGGCGACCGTCTCACGGGCCGGGATCGAGCTGATGGCAGGCCGCACCTGGGAGCGGGCCGCACAGCAGGTGGAGGAGGGGCTGCGGCGGGCGCTGGACGCTTAGCCCGTTGATCGATGGATTTAGGCTGCGCCTGCCGGGCTGGCTTCCACCCGCACCAGTGTCCCAGCGAGCGGATCGGTGACCCACACGCCGGTGCCCGCGGGGGCGAGCGCGGCGATCGCATGGCCCACGTGGAGCGGCGGCCCCAGCGGCGCGGCGGTGCTGGGATTCACAAGCGCCAGCTCACCGGTCGCATCGGCGACCCACACGCCACATGTGCCTACTGCCGTGGCCGTTGGTTGGATGCCGTCGGGCGCCGGCAGTTCCTGCACGGCGCTGGTGGGTGCGTCGACGCGCAGCAGCGCGTGCCGCCCCGGCTCGCCTAGCCAGAGCGCCGAGCCGGCTGCGCTTAGGCCGCTCAACGGCCGGCCGGGAAGACCGAACCCGGCGCGGACGATGCGCCCGAGCTTGGCGTTGACCGGCGAAAGGCCGCTGTCACCCGCGCCGAGGATCCAGAGGTCTTCGCCCGAGGTCACCATTTCGCTGGGGTCGGACACCGGCGCATAGATCGCTTCGCCGAGGCCGCCGGTGACCGGGTCGAGCGGGTAGATCGCACCGGCGTCGAGGCTCAGCGCCCACACTCCCAACGGCTCTGCGACCACGCTGACCGGCAGCGGCAGCGGGGCGCCCTGCCGCAGTGCGAGCGTGCGTGGGTCGATCGTCGCGATCCGGTTGTCGTCGCGCTCGGCGATCCACAGCTTGCCGAAACCGATCGCGATACTGACGGGGCTGGCGCCGACGCGCACCGCGGTTGTGCTCGTCGGCGTGACGCGAGTGATGGTGCTCGCCTGAGGGCGGGCCACCCACACGGTGCTGCCAGCGACTGCCAGTGCACCGGCGCCAACGCCGACGTGGCGCGTTGCGGCGGTGGTGAGCCTCACATGCGTGGGACAGCCTCGCGCCGCGGCGAAGCCGACCCCCGTGCCCGGGGGGTTGCTCGCAGCGCTGCCGGGGGCGCTGCCGCCGCAGCCGCTCATCAGCGCCGCCAGCAGAAGCAGCACCGCCAGTGGCCAAGCCGCCGGTGGGCAAACTGCCAGTGGCCAAACCGCCAGCCAACGGTTCGGATGACGGCGAGCGCCGCGGCTTGCGGTGGCCCGCGGCCGGCACGCCCTGAAGATGCGTCGATCGACTGCGCTCATGCCCCGGTCCCGGTCACGGTCACCCGTTGCAACTGCGGCGTCAGCTGCGGGTTGGTGGCGGCGGGGCTCTGTTCGTTGAAGATGCGCAACTGCGGCGCTTCCCCGCGACTGCCGCATATGCGCGTGTAGAGCGTGCGCGTTGCACCCGGCGGAAGGGGTACGGTGCGTTCGATGCCATGAGCCGCTAGCCGCAGCTCGCGGCTGGTGGTGGTGAGCGAGCTGAGCGTCACGGTCAACCCCACCGTGGCACAGCGGCCGGGGGCGCCCCGCAGGGCGTACAGCCGCAGCGAGGCGGCGCGGTGGAGCTGTAGCCAGCCGTCGCCGGAGATGCCGGAGAGCGCCCAAGCTGCCTGCAGCGGCACGGTGGGCCGCAGGAGCTGCAATTTGCCGCCGGGAGCGCGCGCCAGCACAGAGCCCTGCAGCTCGACTGGGAAGCCGCGCGTCGGGACAACCAGATAGCGCGGCGTGGGAGTGAGGGCGCCGGCTGCCGCCGATCCGCTGGCGCGGCCGTTGGCGCCGGCGTTGTTGGCACCTGCGCTGCTGCCGCTAAGCGCGATGATCCCCGAGCGCTGTTCGACGCTCAGGCCCGTCGTCGCCAGAAAGGGATCGCTGAATTGTTCGAACGTGAATGCGCCAGTGAGCGAACGGTTCCAGAGGTCGTCGCGCTCCCACAGGGCGCGCGCTTCGCCCAGCGCACCTACGCTCCCCACCAGCTGCTCGGCGGAAGCGCCGCTGGGAACACTGCGGTCCACCCAGTCGGCGTCGCTGATGCTGGCGCCACCGAAGCCCTTGCCGCTGGCGTTGCCGTGGATCACGCGCCACAGCGCGTGGACGGTCTCTGCGGCGCAAAAGAGGATCGCCAGCGTCGCCACGCCCGCCAGCAGTCGCGCTGCGGACAGGCGCCGCGCGAGGGCCGCCAGCAGCACCCCGAGCGCGAGGATGATCACGCCGGCAAGTACCTCGGAGGAGGCTCCCGGGTTGGCCGACGGCGAGCTGGAGGCGCCAAACGCCGGGCGTACCCAGTCATAGAAGCTGGTCAACCCGGGGGAGACCTGGTACCAGAAGGCGGTGCGCTCGGTCTGGTAGTGGGTGGTGGCCACCAGCGCCGCCAGCACGAGCGTCCCAAGCAGCACCGTGCGGGCGGGATTGCGGCTGAGCAGCAGCGCCGCGCACATGCCCACCACCAGCAGCGGCACGATGTAGAAGCTGTAGCGTTCCTGCAGGGTGCTGCCGTTGAAGCGCACGCTGACCTCGGCCACCTGCAGCGTTACGGCGAGCACCGTGACGATCACCAGCGATCCAAAGGCGTGCGCGGTACGTGAGATGGGAGCCACAAGCGTGTCGCAGGCGAAGCCGATCGCCAGCGCCACGGGCAGCGCACCGAGGCCCAGTGCCATGAACGAGATGTAGCTGCGCGCGAGGTCGAAAGTCGCGCCGCCCAGCGCCAAGCCGCTGAGTGTGTTGCCGTAGAACCCAAAAGCGCTGGCGAGCCCCCCGCTGAGTAGCAGTGGCACGCCGATCAGCAGCCCCAGCAAGCCGGCGCCAGTGAGCAGCGTGTGACCGCGCGCCATCCGCCCCGCCGCTTCGCGCAGCCGCGCACGGCGGTCGCCGCCGGCGGCAAGGCAGTAGCCGAGCTCATGCAGCAGCAGCGCGATGATCAACACTGGGGCCAGCAGGATCAGTTGCAGCCTGCCGTAGGTCGCCACCCCGATCGCCAGCAGTGCGAGCAAGTCGCGTTTCCAGCTCGGTACCACCAGCGAGCGCTGCATCGCCAGCAGTGCCCATGCGCAAGCAGGGTAGGCGGCGACCTCGGTCAGCTGGGAGGTTGAGATCGTCAGCCACGGCGCCACCGCGACTAGCGCGGCGGCCAGGTAGGCAGCCCACTGGCGCTGCACGACCTCGCGGGCCAGCAGGTAGGTGGGGATCGCTGCGCCGGCCATCAACAGCGCGTTCCAAGCGTGCGTGATCCTGAATGCCTCGACGTTGTTGAACAGGCCCCAGATCGGCGCGATCAGCAGCGGGTAGAGCTGATTGAGGCGCTGGGAACCACCGTAGCTGGTGGTGAATGGCGAGAGCGAATGGGCGATCCCGATCGCCAGGTGGGTGTAACCGATCTCGTCCGGCTCGAATTCGACGACCTGAAGCGAGAAGATCGCTGCGACCGTCGCGGCCACGAGCACGATCGCACCAAGCACTAGCGGTGGTTTGGCCGCTAGCGCGCGTAGCCGGCCGGCGGCTGGCTCGCCCGTCTGTGGAGCCGCATGCCCGAGGGGATCGGAAGTGGCCTCGGTGAGCACCGGTGGGCGGGACACCGGGCGCGCTATCTGGAGCGTCGCAGCCCGAGGATGCTCAGCAAAAACGAAGAGAAGAAAATCTGAACCCCAACGATCAAAAGCGTGGCCGCCACAACCGCCATGTGTTCGTCGGCCAGCGAGCCAAACCCATGCGAAATCCAGGTGGCGACGATCACGGCGCCCAGTGCGAAGCCAACCAACACGAAGACGCCGCCGAGCAGCAGGCCATGCTCGAGGCGGAAGCGGGCGCGCATGCGGTCAAACCAGGGGTCGCGCTCGCCCATGAAATATGTGCCGTACGCGTGGGCGCAGAGGCCGAGCGCGAGCACTTGGGTACCTACCACCATCAGCAGGGCACCGCCGATTAGGGCGTGGATGCCCCAGGAGCGCCCGAAGAAGTCGAGGCCGCCGCCGACGAGCGCGACGATCAAGGTGCCGAGGCCAGCCAGCAGCGCGCCGGGGAGGATGAACAGGTGGGTGGGGGAGTGCACGAGTAGGAAGCGCAAGTGGCGCCAGCCGTCGCGGAAGCTCGACAGCTTGCTCTCGCCACCGCGCGGGTGGTATTCGATCGGGAACTCGGCGATCCGCAGCTTGGCCTTGGACGCGCGAATCACCATCTCGGAGGCGAACTCCATGCCGGTCGTGCGCAGGTCGAGGCGGGGCAACACGTCGCGGCGCAGCGCGCGCATCCCGCAGTGGGCGTCCTTGACGCCGGTATCGAAGAACAGGTTGAGCAGGCCGGTGAGGATCGGGTTGCCGATGTAGCGATGCAGCCACGGCATCGCCCCTGGCTGGATGTTGTCCATGCGGTCGCCCATCACCAGCTCAGCGCCCTGATCGAGCTCGGCGACGAAGCGTGGGATCTCGTCGAAGTCGTATGTGAGGTCGGCGTCGGCCATCACGATGTAGCGCCCGCGCGCGGCGGCGAAACCGGCGAGGTAGGCGCTGCCATAGCCGCGGTAGGGCTCGTGCACCACGCGCGCGCCGGCGCCCGCGGCGAGCGCGGCGGAATCATCCTCGGAGGCGTTGTCGACCACGATCACCTCGCCCTGCAGCGAGGTGCGCGCCAGCACATCGAGCGCGGCGGCCACGCAGCGCTCGATGTTCTCGGCCTCATTGAGGCAGGGGATAACCACCGACACCAGCAACGAATCGGGGCCACTCGGCGGGCGGCCTTCGATGTCGGCGGGGAGGATGGGTCTGGTCTGCTCGACTGTGCTCATTGTTGGAGACCCGTTCTGCGCCGCACCAGGATGGTGGGCGATAGCCGAGTCATGCGGTTATAACGCGCGAGGGGGCGGAAAGGGTCGCACTTCTCCGCTGCCGGATGCTACCGCAGCGTTCGACCCCATCCCGCAAGCAGGCTCTCGCGTGTGCGGATCGCTGGATGCCGGACAGTCGGACGACCGCGCGCTTGCCTCGCCAGGTGGGCCGACCCGTTGTTCGCCTTGCCAGGTGGGCCGACCCCTTGTTCGCCTTGCCAAGTGCGCCGACCCTCCCGGCTCTGACACTCTTCGGTGCCGATGCGCATCTGCCTCGTATACGACTGCCTCTTCCCGCACACGGTAGGGGGCGCCGAGCGCTGGTATCGCAACCTCGCTGAGCGTTTGGCGGCAGAGGGTCACCAGGTGACCTACCTGACCCTGCGCCAGTGGGAGCGGGCGTCGCCGCCGCAGATCGACGGGGTACGGGTGGTGGCGGTGGGGCCGAAGATGGCCCTGTACACCGAGGATGGCCGCCGCCGGATCGCGCCGCCGCTGGTGTTCGGGGCGGGGGTACTGTGGCATCTGCTGCGCCACGGCCGCCGCTATGAGGTGGTGCACACCTGCTCGTTCCCCTACTTCTCGCTGCTGGCGGCGGCAGCGGCGCGGCCGCTTGGGCGATATGGGCTGGTGGTGGACTGGCATGAGGTATGGAGCAGGGCGTACTGGCGCGAATATCTCGGCGGGCTCGGCGGAGCGGTGGGATATGCGGTGCAGCTGCTATGCGCGCGGCTGCCCCAGCGGGCATTCTGCTTTTCGCGGCTGCACGCTCGGCGCCTGTGCGCGGAGGGACTGCGTGGTGAGCCGACGGTGCTGGAAGGGGAGTACGCGGGCAAGCTCGACACGCCCCCCGCGCGCCCCGCCGCGTCGCTGGTGGTGTTCGCGGGCAGGTTGATACCCGAGAAGCAGGCGCCGCTGGCGGTGGCGGCGTTCGCGCTGGCGGCGCGGCGTATCGCCGACGAGAAGCTGCGAGCCGAGTTCTACGGCGACGGCCCCGAGCGCGAGGCGCTGGAGCGCGCGATCGAGGAGCACGGCGTGGGCGCGATCGCGAGCGCCCCTGGTTTCGTTGACGCCTCACGCATCGACGAGGCACTGACGCGCGCGATGTGCATGCTCTCGACCTCACGCCGCGAGGGGTATGGGATGGTGGTCGTGGAGGCCGCTGCGCACGCCACCCCGAGCGTGGTGGTTGCCGGCGAGGACAACGCGTCGGTGGAGCTCGTGCAAGAGGGCGTCAACGGTGTGGTCGCCGCCGACGCCGACCCCGAGACGATCGCCGCCGCGATCGTGAAGGTGCACGAGGCAGGCATCGCGATGCGCCAGAGCACGGCAGAGTGGTTTGAGCACAACGCACAACGACTGTCGCTTGAGTCCTCGCTGCGTGCGGTGCTGGCGAGCTATGGACCGGATAGCGCCCGCGCGTAGCTGTCGAGCGTCAGCTGCGCGGTGCGCCGCCAGCTGAACTCGCGCACGCGGGCGCTGCCGCGCTCGCGCAGGCTCGCCGCGAGCGCGGGGTCGCCGAGCAGCCGCTCGATCGCTTGCGCGATCGCCTCTTGCGAGCGGGGGTCGAACAACAGCGCCGCATCGCCGGCCACCTCGGGCAGCGATGAGGAGTCGGCGCAGGCGACCGGCACCCCACGGGCCATTGCCTCCAGCACAGGCAGCCCGAAGCCCTCATAGAGCGAGGGATAGACAAAGGCGTCGGCCACCCCCCACAACCCCTCCACCTCCCCCTCCTCCAGCCAGCCCTCCAAACGCACGTCGGCGGCGATCCCGAGTGCGGCCGCGTGCGCGCGCAGCTGCGCTTCGTGCCAGGTGGGGTAGCCGGGGAGCACCAGCAGCGGCCGGCGCTCGGCGGGGATCAGCGCGAGCGCGCCGATCAAAGCGAGCAGGTTCTTGTGGGGGCGCTTGGCGGAGAGCGTCAGCAGCACCTGTCGCTCACCCAGGCCGAAGCGCGCGCGGGTCTCCTGCACCGAGCGCGCGTCCGCGCGGCGGACGGCGCCGAGTCCCTGCGGCGCCACATCGATCCGCTCCGGCGGCAGGCCGAGCAGCTCGACGAGGTCGCGACTGGTCGATTGGGAGATCGCGATCACCCGCGTGGAGCGGCGCGCGGCGAGCGGCACCAGTATGCGCATGCCGCGGTCGCGCAGGCCTGGGTGGGCGTCGGGGAAGCGGGCGTAGATCAGGTCGTGCACGGTCAGCACCCGCCGGAAGCGCCCCCACGCGGGCGCGGTGGAGGCGAGGCTGTGCACGATGTTCACCCCGGCACGCATCGCCATCGGCGGTAGGAGCGTCTGCTCGCCGAGCACCCACTGCTCGCGACGGCGGGCGTTCACCGGCACGGTTACGGCGGGCAGCAGCTCGCCCCACGGGCCTCCCGCGGCGGCGGCCTCGCGGTTGATGAACGCGGTAAAGCGCGTGCCCCGCGGCGCCGCCTGCAGCAGCTCCGGCAGCAGCTCGCGCGCGTACACCTCCATCCCGCCGGTGTCGCCGGGCACGAGATAGATGAGGTTGAGGCCGATGTGCATTTTGCTCATTCGCGGGAGGGAATTTGGCGGGGGCATTGGGGGAGCATCCGCGCGCCTCAGTGCGCAGGCGAAGCGTGGCAGGCGCGGGGCCTCCGTGCCCCGCGACCGGCACGGGCGCGGCAAAATAAACTCGGCGTCGTGCCCGAGCGCCGACGCAGCCACTGGGGATGGGGATATGAGGACCAGCGATTCTCGCCCGCCGAGGTGCGCGCGGCGGCGGGCGGGTTGGCGGCACATCTGGGGTTGGGGGACGTGGAGGTGCACGACCCGGTGGCGCTGGAGGCAGTGGCGCTGCCGGTGCCGCGGGTCGCGCCACCGGCAGCGTTGACGGAGATCTGCGAAAACGATGCCCACGCCCGTGCCTCGCACGCCTGGGGCAAGTCCTATGCGGATGTGGTGAGAGGCTTTCGTGGCAACTTCGAGCACGCCCCCGACTTCGTGGCCTACCCGCGCGATGAGCACGATGTGGAGCGGGTGCTGGAGTGGTGTGCCGGCGAGCGCGTGGCGGTGATTCCTTACGGTGGCGGCACAAGCGTGGTGGGTGGTGTGCGGCCCGAGGTGCCGTCATCTCACAACGGAGCGGTGACGCTCGACCTCGGTGCGCTCGAGCAGGTTCTCGAGGTCGATCGGGTCTCCCGCTCAGCGCGCATCCAGGCCGGCGCCAGTGGACCGGCGCTCGAGCGCCAGCTCGGCGAGCAGGGCCTGACGCTGCGCCACTTCCCGCAGTCGTTTGAGCTCTCCACGCTGGGCGGCTGGATCGCGACTCGCGCGGCGGGCCACTTCGCGACGGTGTGGACGCACATCGAGGACTTCGTCGAGTCGCTGCGCGCGATCACCCCCGCGGGGGAGTGGCAGTCGCGCCGGCTGCCCGGCTCGGGCGCGGGCGTGAGCCCCGACCGGATGCTCGCCGGTAGCGAGGGCACGCTGGGGGTGATTACCGAGGCGTGGGTGCGCGTGCAGCCACCGCCTACCCACCGGCGCTCGGCCGGGGTGCGCTTCGCGGACTTCATGCAGGGCGCGGAGTGCGTGCGTGCGCTCGCCCAGTCGGGGCTGAACCCCGCCAATTGCCGTCTGATCGACCCACGCGAGGCGCGGATCACGATGGCGGGGGACGGCGGGCATGCGCTGCTGGTGTTGGGCTTTGAGTCGCCCGACCACCCGGTGGACGCGGCGATGGAGCGGGCGCTCGAGATCTGCCGGGAGCATGGGGGCGAGGCGCGGGAGCGCGGCGGCGACGCGGTGGGCAACTGGCGCGAGGCGTTTCTGCGCGCCCCCTACCTGCGCGACGTGCTGGTGGCGATCGGCGCGATCAGTGAGACATTCGAGACGGCGATCACCTGGGAGCGCTTCCCGGGTTTCCACGAGCGGGTGACGGCGGCCGCGGAGCTGGCGATGCGCGAGGTGGGCGCGCCGGGCGGCGTGTCCTGCCGCTTCACGCACGTCTACCCCGACGGGCCGGCGTCCTACTACACCGTGATCGCCAAGGGTCGCCGGGGCGGGGAGCTGGAGCAGTGGGGAGAGATCAAGCGCGCCGTGTCGGACGCGATCATCGAGGCGGGTGGCACGATCACGCACCACCACGCGGTTGGGCGCGACCACCGCCCGTGGTACGACCGCCAGCGCCCGGAGCCGTTCGCGGCGGCGCTGCGCGGCGCGAAAGCAGCGGTGGATCCGCGGGGCATCATGAACCCCGGCGTGCTGGTGGATCCACTGCCGTGAGCACGCTGGTCCTCACAAGCTCCTCGACGGCATCGGTCGCTGGCCTCGCGGTAGGGGGCAAGCCGTGACCGTCGCGGTGCTCGGCCCCGGCGGCGTGGGCGGTCTCGTGGCGGGCGCGCTCGACCACGCGGGTACGCCGGTTGTGGTGGTCGCCCGCGACTCGACAGCCGAGCTGATCGCCGCGCGCGGCTTGCGCGTGAGCTCGGTGTTGCTCGGCGACTTCATCGCTCACCCGCGCGCGGTGGACCACCTCGATGAGCCTGTGGATGCGCTGGTGGTTGCGACCAAGGCGACGGGGCTGTGCGAGGCGTTGGAGCGTGTCGCTGGCCGTTCTTCGGGGGGTCAACCCGCGCTGGTACTGCCGCTGCTCAACGGTCTCGACCACCTCGCGGTGCTGCGCGAGCGCTTCGGCGAGGAGACGGTGGTGGCGGGCACGATCCGCGTGGAGGCCGACCGCCCGGAAGCGGGCGTGGTGGTGCACACCAGCCCGTTCCTGCGCATCGATATGGCCTCCGCATACGCCTCGGCACAGCCAAGGATGCAGGCGCTCGCAGCTACCCTGAAGGCGGCGGGGATCCCCGCGCGCGTGGAGGGGTCCGAGGCGCAGGTGATGTGGGGCAAGCTGGTACGCCTCAACGCGCTGGCGTGCACCACCAGCGCGTTCGACAAGCTGCTGGGCGAGATTCTCGCCACGCCGGAGCTGCGCGCCGAGCTGGTGGGCGCGATCGAGGAGGGCTGCGCGGTGGCGGCGGCGGAGGGCGCGAACGTCGAGGCGGCCGACCCGCTGAGCGAACTGAGCGCTGCGCACGCCACGCTGGGCAGCTCGATGCAGCGCGACATCGCCGCCGGCCGCCCACCGGAGCTGGACGCGATCCCCGGCGCGGTGCTGCGTGCGGCCGCCCGCCAGGGCGTCGAGTGTCCCACGATCGAGCGGCTGGTGGGGATCATCGCCAAGCGGGCCGGCATCCCCGCGCCGCTCCCGGCGGGCTGAGGCTGAGGGCGCCGAACTACTCGCCAAACGGCCGGAAGCGCGGATCGCCCGGCCCGCCGGGTGCCGCGACGGGAACGGACCGCGTGGCGACCGCCTCGACGACCTGCGCCTCGGACTGCTCCTGCTCCTCGTCGTGCTGCCCATCGCAAAGCACGCGGAAGTTGCCAGTGACGCCGCTGTCAGCGTGGATCGTGATGCCCGGCAGGATCTCCTCGCCCTCCTCGAAGCCAAGCCGCTCCATGTCGAAGTGCGCGAGGCCGATGCCGTGGGCGGTGTGGGAGGGGTTCTCGCGGTCGTGCGACGCCACCGCTTGGGCGAAGCGCTCGAGGTTCTTGGCAATCTTGCCGGTGTCCGCCATCGCTCATTGGAAGCGTACCGCGCGAGGAGTCCGCTCGGGGGTCGAGATCAGCGAGTGTCCACTGGCTGGAGCGCCTTGCGCACCGCCGGCGCGACCTCGCCCCCAAACAGCTCGATCGAGCGCATCGCCCGCTCATGCGGCAGGGCGCCGATGCTGACCTGCGCCAGGAAGCGATCGTGCCCGAACAGCTCGTGCTCGGTGAGGATCTTCTCCACCACCTGCTGTGGGCTGCCTACCAGCAGATGCCCCTCCGGCCCGCAGGCAGCGTCGAACTGGGCGCGCGACATCGGCGGCCAGCCACGCTCGCGCCCGATGCGGTTCATCACCTGCGAATAGGCCGGGAAGTACTCGTCGGCGGCCCGCTGGGAGGTGGCGGCGAGGTAGGTGTGCGAGTTGATCCCCACCGCGGGCCCGCTTCCCGTGGGGCCCTCGGCGGGATGGCCGACAGCGCCATCCTGTGTGCCCTGCGCCACCTGGCCCTGCTCAGCAAGCGCTCGGCCTTGCGTCACCGCTCGGCGGTAGAGCTCCACCAGCGGCGCAAAGCGCGCCGGTGCCCCGCCGATGATCGCGATCATCAGCGGCAGCCCGAGCATCCCCGCGCGAGCTACCGACGCCGGCGTGCCGCCCACCGCGATCCACACCGGCAGCGGGCTCTGCAGCGGGCGCGGATACACCCCGACTTCGTGCAACGCCGCTCGATGGCGCCCCGACCAGGTGACGCGCTCGGACGCGCGCAACGCAAGCAGCAGTTCGAGCTTCTCCGCAAACAGCTCGTCGTAATCGTCGAGGTCATACCCGAACAGCGGGAAGGACTCGGTGAACGACCCCCGCCCCGCCATGATCTCTGCCCGCCCACCGGAGAGCAGATCGAGCGTGGCGAAATCTTGAAACACCCGCACCGGGTCGGCTGAGCTGAGCACTGTCACGGCGCTGCTTAGCCGAATACGCTCCGTGCGCGCCGCCGCCGCAGCAAGCGCAACGGGCGGCGCGGAGACCGCATAGTCGGGCCGATGGTGCTCACCAAGCCCAAACACTTCCAGCCCCAGCTGGTCGGCGAGCTCGATCTCCTCCAGCAACTCCCTGAGCCGCCGTGCCGCATGCGGTGCATCGGCACCCAACGGCAGGTCGGCGAAGGTGGCGAGGCCCAGTTCCACAACGCGAGGCTATCGCCACGCGCCGCTCGCGTGGGTTCTCCGTGGGAGTCAGCTACCTTTGCCGCCCAGCAAACCGCTGCGCTTCTCGGGGAGGGCGAAGCTGGGAGGAGCGGTGACCGGGAGTTGTGCCGGCGGCCGGGGCTTGAGCGGGCCTTGGGGCGTAGTGGTCTGTGGAGGCTTGTCCGCCATGAACTCAGGTTAGCCTATGAGGCTGAGCGTCCATAGGATGACCTCAGTGGCGAGCAGCACACAACTCGCCGCGAGCCAGTTCGAGAGGCCGGCGATCTTGCTGAGGTTGACCTCGAGGTGCGGTTCGACCCAAATGCCCGCGGTGCGGTAGGCCTCTGTCACGTTGGAGACGCCTCGGTGATCGCTCTCGGCCAGCAGTGCCTCTCCTCGGAAGGCAAATACAAATGCATGAGGCAGGAGCACCCAGACGGCACTCCCCACGCACAAGGCGAAGGCGATCATGGCGAGGACTCCCCAGACGCCGAGGGAGCCGTGGCTGATCTTGGCGCCAAAAAATGAGCCTGCGATGGACGCTGCCGCAAGCACCGTCCCGGCACGGGCTCGCAGTCCTGTGAGGGCGCGCTCCTGCTCCGCCAGCGCGCTGGCGGTCAATTCGAAGCTGAACTGCTCGATCGATTCAGCCATCCCCAGGTTCTAGCGCTCGACGGGGACGGTACTCGTGCTGCGCGAGGGTGATCCTCGATCCAGTGCGACGGGATCCCAGACTTTTTGTACCTCAAGCGTCCCTACATCTCAAGGATCTCCACGCGATAGCCATCGGGGTCGCGCACGAAGCAAAGCCGTGAGCCGCCCTCGCGGACCGAGTAGGGCGGCTTCTCGGGCTCGATCCCTTGCTCGGCCAGGCGGGCGAGCGTCGCGTCGAGGTCGGCGGCGGTGATCGCGATGTGGCCGTAGCCGGTGCCGATCTCGTAGGAGTCCACGCCGAAGTTGCAGGTCAGCTCCAGCCGCGGCATGTTGCCGTCGCCGGGCTGGTTCATAAAGACGTTGATCGCCTCGTCTTTGATCGGGATGCGCCCGATCTCCTCGAAGCCGAGCGCGCTGTAGAAGGCGATCGAGCGGTCGATGTCGGTGATGCGATAGCAGGTGTGAATGAGGGGCATGCGGGGAGTGTAAGGCCGTTGGGGGAGCGTTGCGGCAACCCCCAAGGGCGGCTTCGTGCAAGGATGGCGCGATGAGTCTCAGATGGAGGGCGGGCCGTGATAGTTGAGCGTGCAACGCACCCGCAGTTCTTGTCGAACACCTACCTGGTTGCCGACGGCGAAGGAGGACCGGCGTTCTTTGTGGACGCGGGCGGTCCGGTGGCGCCGCTGATCGAGGCGGCGGAGCGTCTGGGGCTGACGCCCACGCACGTGCTGCTGACCCACCACCACTTCGACCACGTCAGCGAGGTGGGGGCGTTGCGCAAGCATTGGCCAAAGCTCGAGGTGGTGATCCACCCCGTGGAAGCGGAGCTGCTCGGGGAGGGTATGGCAACCGGCACCGTGGAGCCAGGGCAGATGTTGCGCTTTGGGGCGCTGGAGGTGCGGCCGCTGCTGACGCCAGGGCATACGGCGGGGATGCTGTCGTTCGCTGTGTGTGCGCTGGACGGGCAGGCGCGGCCCTCTTCGAGCACCGCGCCGGGCGGGTTTACCGGTCGCGAAGGGGCCGTATTCACGGGGGACACGCTCTTCCGCGGCTCGGTTGGTGGGGTGCGTGCGCCCGGGCATACGACCTACACCGACCTGAAGGACTCGATCATGGGCACCCTAATGGAGCTACCACCGGAGACGGTGATCCAGCCGGGCCATGCCGAGCCCACCTCGGTCGCTGAGGAGTGGGAGCACAACCCGTTCATCCGCGTGTGGCGCGGCCTCGACGGGGAGGGCTCTGATCGCTGTACGGCGCTCGGCGAGCCCGCCACGCTGGTGTTGTTGTGCGGCGACTACGACGGCGGTCACAAGGCCTGGGTGCGCTGGCCCGACGGCGTGGATGACATCGTCCCGGGTTCACAGGTCACAAGACTCTGAGCGGTTCGTCGGCGAGGGCTTGACGGGGCCTTAGTATTGTGGCCGTGGCGCGCGAGGAGATCCCAACATCGAGGGTGCGCCGTACGGCGACGGTGGGGAAACTGGCCGCCAGCGAGGCGGTGAAGCAGCTCGGCACGCGCGCCGCCAACGTGACGCGCGGAGAGGATGCCTCGCAGCAAGCGTTGGCTCGCCGCCAGGTCGAGACCGCCAAACAGATCGTCGCCGTGCTGGGCACGATGAAGGGGGCGGCGATGAAGCTCGGCCAGGTGATGTCCTTTCTGGATGTCGGCTTGGTTCCGGAGGAGTACCGCGAGGAGTTTCAGCGCGAGCTCGCGAAGCTGCGCGACGCGGCGCCGACGGTCTCCTTCAAGCAGATGCGCAAGGTGATCGAGGGCGACCTCGAAGAGCGGATCTCCGCGGTGTTCGAGTCCTTCGAGGAGGAGCCGATCGCGGCTGCCTCGATCGGGCAGGTCTACCGTGCGCGATTGCGCGAGGACGGGCGCGAGGTCGCGGTGAAGGTCCAGTATCCCGGCGTGGCGGCGGCGGTGCGGGCCGACCTGCAGAACCTGGAGATCATCCTGCGCATGATGAAGCGGATGACCCCAAAGCTCGATGTCCGTGCGGTCGCGCACGAGGTTCGAGAGCGGACCGTGGAGGAGCTCGACTACGAGCTGGAGGCTCAGAATCAGCGCTCGCTGGCGCTCATCTTCCGCGGCCACCCCTTCATCAAGATTCCCGAGGTGGTCACCGAGCTCTCGCGCGAGCGGGTGCTGGTGAGCGAGTTCGTCGAGGGTGTGGGCTTCGAGGAGTTCAAAGGTTACCCGCAGGCCGAGCGCGATCGCATCGGGGAGATCCTGTTCCGCTTCTTCCTCGGCTGCCTTTACCGCCACCGCCAGTTCTCCGGCGATCCTCACCCCGGCAATTTCATCCTGTTGGCCGACGGGCGGATGGCGTTCCTCGACTTCGGCCTCTTCAAGCGCCTCGATGCGGCGCCGGTGGAGTTCGAGTTGGCGGCGCAGCGCACGGTGGCCGAGCAGGACGCCGACGCTCTGCACGCACTAATGGCAAAGTCGGGCTTCCTGCCGCACCCCGAGCGGGTGAAACCCGACGAGGTGCTCGCGTTCCTCACCGATGTGATTGGCTGGTATGCGACCGACGAGGTGGTGGCGCTGACGCCGGAGATCGCCACCGAGGTGATGATCGAAGGCTCCGACCCCCGCTCCAGCCACTTCCGCCACATGCGCCACCAGGACATCCGCGCCGAGCACCTCGTCGGCCGGCGCATGGAGATGCTGACGCTGGCGGTGCTCGCACAGCTGCGTGCCAGCGCCAACTGGCATCGGATCGCGCGCGAGTGGATCTACGGCGATCCGCCCGTCACTGAGCTTGGTCGCGAAGAGGCCGAGTTCTACGCCCACGGCGGCGTCGGCGCGGTGAGCTAAAGCACCTGGATCTGCACGAGGCTCGTCGTTCCCGGCCGCCCGCTCGGCAAGCCGGCGGTGATACCCACGCGCTGGCCCTTCTTACACCAACCGAGCTCCACCACGCGCCGGGCTGAATCGGCGATCAGCTCCTCGGTGGTGCCATGGCGGGGGATTGAGGCGGCCTGCACGCCCCACATCAGCCCGCAGCGACGCACGGTCTCGCGGCCGGGGGAGAGCGCGTAGATCGGCACCGTGGGGCGGTGCGCGGACACCAGGCGCGCGGAGCGCCCCGAGAGCGTGGGGACAATCAGCGCGTCAAGGCTCAGCTCGCGCACGGCGATGCAGAGGCTGTGCGCCAGCGTGTAAGCAGGGTCCGCTTCGGTGCGCCGCACCCGCGAGGCGTTCCACTCGTCGTACGGCGCGATCGACTCGGCCTGTTCGGCCACCGCCGCCATCATCGCGATCGCCTCCACCGGGTAGGCGCCGATTGCGGTCTCCTGCGAGAGCATCACCGCGTCGGTGCCGTCGAGGATCGCGTTCGCCACGTCCGCCACCTCGGCGCGCGTGGGGCGCGAGGAGGTCACCATCGAATCGAGCATCTGCGTCGCGGTGATCGATGGCCGTGCCAACCAGCCGGCGAGCCGCAACAGCTCCTTCTGCACCAGCGGCACCCGCTCGATCGGCAGCTCGATGCCGAGGTCGCCACGCGCCACCATCACGCAGTCGGCGGCCCTCAAAATCTCCTCGGCGCGCTCCACCGCCTGCGGCTTCTCCATCTTGGCGACCAGTGGCAGTCGCGTGTGCTCGCGCACCAGCTCGATGTCCTCGGGGCGGCGCACAAACGACAGCGCCACCATGTCTACGCCGATCGACTCGCCGTGGCGCAGCAGCGCCAAGTCCTCCTGCGGCACTGCTGGCAGCATGTCCACCGGTCCGGGGATATTGAGACCCTGGCGCGACGCCACCGCGCCGCCGACTTCGATCTCGGCTTCCACCTCGTGAGCACCAGCCCGAACTTCAACAACGCGTAGCCTCACCGAGCCGTCGGCGAGATACATCACCTCGCCCTCTTGCAGCGCGTCGGCGAGCCCCGGCCAGGAGATCGACATGTGCTCGGCGTCCCCGCCTGCTCCAGCGCCATCGCTGTCCTCCGGCCCGCAGAAGAAGGTGACGCGCTCTCCCGGCTTCAGCTCCACCACGTCTTCGCGCAGCGGGCCGATGCGCAGCTTCGGCCCCGGCAGATCCTGGAGGATCGCCACTGGCCGCCCTGCCCTGCCTGCCGCATCGCGTACGCGCCTGACGGTCTCCGCGTGCTCTTCGAGCGTCCCGTGCGAGTAGTTCAGCCGCGCGACGTCCATCCCGGCATTCACCATCTTCAGCAGGGTCTCCGGCTCGCGCGAAGCGGGACCGATCGTGGCGACGATCTTTGTGCGGCGCATCGGCACGCACGGTAGCGGCCGGAGGGGACCTCGCCGGTGCTTTTTGTGTAGGCGCGGAGGGTTAGGGCGCCGTGATGTCGGGAAAGTTCTCCGCGCAGTGCTCGCGCAGCGCCGTTCGCACCCACGCTCGTTCCTCTGGGTTGGCTGCCCGGAAGCGCTCCAACAGCTCACGCTGGCGCTCGATCGGTGCGCCGGCGATCGTCCAGCGCACCGCTAGGTGCTCGAACAGCAGCTCCACCGCACGCTGCCAGGTGTCCTCGCGTGTGCTCGCCGCTCGTCCGTACGCGCCGGCGAGCGTCTGCGCGTACTGCGAGCGCGTCGCCACCGTCATCGAGCCGCGCAGTGTCAGCACGTTGCCCTCCGCGTCGGTGTAGTCGCTATCCGGCGCCTTCAGCCGCGCCTGTCGCTGCTTGGGCTTGCGTTTGGCCACTTCACGTTTGGTTGGCGGCACGTTCCAGCTGTGCGCGCACGTCGCCCGTCGCGGGCTTGGCGTGCCCGGCCCACGCCACGGCGGGCTCCAGGGCGGCCAGCTTGCGGACGCTGGCGCGGGCCTGCTCGGTGTCGTAGTTGTAGACGGGGTCGGGCACCCTGGGCTCGCGGTCGCGTCCCCACAAGTCCACGGTGTAGAAGGTGTCGCTCACCAGCGCCAGGCGATCGGACTCGCGCCACAGCCCGATCAGGCCGGGGGCGTGGCCGGGGAAGTCGATCACCTTGAAGCCCGCCACCTCGTCGCCCTCCTTGATCGTCCCCGCGATCTTCACCGGGCCGCCGTCCCACGCGAAGCGGTGCACCACGCGGTGGATCTGGCGCTGGGGGGTCGGCATGCCGACCAGGCCCTCCGGCCAGTAGCGAAAGCCGCCGCTACCCTCGGCGTCCTGCACCTCGTTGGGGTGGCAGTACACGGGTACTCCCAGCGCCGGCGCGGTGCCGCGGTGGTCGGTGTGGCCGTGGCCGAGCACCACGCGGCGGATGCCGCCGAGCTTGGCGCCCGCGGCGGCGACCGCGCGCACCATCGTCCGCGCGCCCGCGTCGTACATCGTGACGCCGCCCTCATCCTCGATCAGGTACACGTTGCAGCGGCCCGGCCGGCCCCCCTGCACCACCCACACGCCCTCGGCCACCAACTCGGGCTCGGCGAGCATCCGCCCGGTCACGCGCGTTTTGACGTTGAACGCGCCCATCATCCGCTGTTCGGCGGTGGAGCCCTGCGGCGGCAGCATCCCGATCTGGCGCGGCACCGCCATCGAGTCGGGGAAGGCGTCGTTGCGCTGCACCAGCCCATCGCGCACCGTCAGCAGATCGACGCCTTCGAACGTCAACGGGTGGCCGGTCGGTTGCAGCCCGTTGAAGGTCCCCGGGCCCACGAACGTGCCGGTCAGCTGCCACTGCACCGCGCAGCGCTCGCCTTCGGTGGTGGTGCTCAGGAGCTCGAAGCGCACGTCGGGCATCGCCCCCAGCAGGTCGCCGATGAACGACCGCACTCCCTCGGGCGCCGCGGCGTCGATCTGCCCGCGCACGTGCTCGCGTCCCCCCACCGCCCACAGCGCCACGGCGCCGTCGAGGTCGTGGGCGTTGATCGCCTCGAAGTAGCCGCGAGCCACCGTCTCGGCTTCGCTGATCCCCGCACGATCTCCCGAAATGCGCTCCCGGGCACCCGTCGGCTGGTGGATGTTGGAGGCGGCCTCCTGGACCTTCGTGGCGGCCTGCTCGACGTGCTCCTCAGCCATGCTCTCAGCTCCCCTTGGGCGTTTTGTGGCGAAGATACAAAGTGTAGGGACTTCGAAGACCGGGCTTGACCTGAGCCGCTTGGCCTGGAGGGCCGTTTGGCTTGCGAGCCAGAGAGCCGTCTGGCCTATTAGCCAATAGGCTCCCGAGGATGGCGGAGATGGTGCACAAGCACGAGCTGGGCCGGGGGGAACGGATCCTGCCCGGGGTATTCCGTCTGCGCCTGCCGCTGCCGTGGCCGGGGGTGCCGCACGGCAACGCGTGGGCCGTGGCGTCGGGCGACGGGGTGGTGCTGTTCGACACCGGGATGCACGAGGAGGGCTCGTTTGCCAACCTCGAACGGGCGCTTGAGATGTGCGGCCTGCGGGTGGAAGACATACGCCTGCTGGTGTGCACGCACGCCCACTCCGACCACTACGGCCAGGCCGCCACGATCGTGGAACGCGCCGGTTGTGAGCTGTGGATGCACCCCAACTACCAGCACATGTTGCAGTGGGCGCAAGACACCGATGCGGCGATCGCGCGGCGCCTGGAAGTAGCCCGCCAGAGCGGCGTGCCCGAGGAGCCGCTACGCCGCTACGCGGCCGAGCGCGGCGAGCACGACTCGGGGATCGCCGCGGTGATCGAGCCGCACCGCGCGCTGCTGCCTGGCGTGACGATCGCCACCGACCTGGGGTCGTGGACCGTGCACGAGACGCCCGGGCACGCCCCCTCGCATGTCTGCCTGTTTCAGCCTGAGCGGCGTCTACTGATCTCTGGCGACCACCTACTGGGGCGCATCTCGCTGTTCTTCGACTACGGCTATTCGCCCGACCCGGTGGGTGAATTCATCGGCTCGCTCGATGTCGTGGAGCGGCTGGGCGCGCGGCTGTGCTTGCCGGGGCACGGGCGCACCTTCGCCGACGTACACGCCCACATCGAAGGCAACCGCAAGCTCGTGCGCGAGCGCACCGAGCGCGTACTCGAGGTGATCTCCGAGCGGCCGCGCACCGCCTTCGAAGTCGTGCCAGAGGTGCTCTACGAGGTGCCGTTCTCCCCCAATACCGCCCCGTGGCTGCTCACCGAGACGCTGGCCTTTCTCACCCATCTGGAGGCTACCGGGCGCGCGCGGCGGATCCCCGGCGAGCCGGAGCAGTGGGCGGCCGTGGCAGCCGAGGAGCGGTGAGCGAGGGTCGGCGCCGGCGGGCGCTGTCAAACTGAGCGCCCATGCGCATCGACAAGCTGCTGCGGGACGCCGACCCGGTGTTCTCCTTCGAGTTCTTTCCACCCAAAACAGAGCAGGGCGAGCGCAACCTGTACACGGCGCTCGAGGAGTTGCGCGAGCTGCACCCATCGTTCGTGTCGGTCACCTACGGCGCGGGCGGCTCCACGCGGGAGCGGACGATCGAGATCGTCAAGCGGATCAAGCACGAGCAGGGTTTGGAGGCGATGGCGCACTTCACGTGCGTTGGCGCCACCGTGGCACAGTTGCGTGCCACGCTCGACGAGATGCGGGAGGCGGGGATCGAGAACGTGCTCGCCCTGCGCGGCGACCCCCCGCCGGGGCAGGAGGCGTGGACAAAGACCGACGGGGGGTTGGAGTACTCCAGTGAGCTGGTGGCGTTGATCCGCGACGACTACCCGTTTGCGATCGGCGCCGCGTGCTTCCCCGAGACGCACATCCATGCAGCCAGCCCCGAGGACGATCTGCGGCATCTCGCCGAGAAGGTGCGCGCCGGCGTTGACTTTTTGATCACCCAGCTGTTCTTCGACAACTCGCTCTACTTCGATTTTGTCGAGCGTGCGCGCAACGCGGGGATCGAGGTGCCGATCATCCCGGGGATCCTGCCGATCACCCACGCCGGCCAGGTGGAGCGCATGAGTCAAAAGTGTGGCTCCTCGATCCCGGATGGCCTGCGCCGGGAGCTGCGCTTACGCGCCAGCGCCGAGGAGGCAGCACTCGACTTCGGCGTCGCTTACGCCACGCTGCAGTGCGCGGAGCTGCTTGCCAGGGGGGCCCCCGGAGTGCACTTCTACACGCTCAACCGCTCACCCGCCACACGAGCGATCGTCAGCGCCCTCAAGCTGGCGCGACCGTGGGAGTGAGCCGGGCCGGCGCTCCGTGGCACGGGCTAACCGCCATAGGGTCGAGCCGGCGTCCGGTTGTTCGATGGCGCCCTTACCCCAGCTCGATCTCCAAGCCCTCCGCCACGCGCGGTGAGCCGTCGGCGGCCTCGTAGCGCACGTCCACGGAGTCGTTCTGGCGGTAGGTGCCGACGCCCCACGCGCCCAGCAGCCAGCGCCAGCCGCTGATGTGGTCCTTGCGCAGCTCGCGCTCGAACACGAGCGCACCGTCCCTGACGAGGTAGTCGGCGCCGAGCTCCTGGCGCACGCCGTTGAGATAGACCTCGTATGGGGTGCGCACCTCGCGGGGGAGCTTGACGATCGAGCGTGGCACGCCGCTCGGATTATGCACCCGCCGGCCCGCGTACCCTACGGGGCGATGTCAGAGATCCCCTACACGATCCGACGCTCCAGCCGCGCGCGCAGAGTACGGGTCAACGTGCGTCCGCTGGCCGACGCACAGGCGGTAGGCGTCGAGGTGGTGTTGCCGGCTCGTGCCTCCGAGCGCGCCGCGGCCGCCGCGGTGCAGGAGCTGCGTCCGTGGATCGAGCGGCGGCTGCGGGAGGCGCAGGAGACGATCGCGTGCGTGGCGCAGCGGGGCGCCACGGTGCCGTACCTGGGCGAGTCGCTGCAGCTGGTCGGCCAGGTAGGGCGCACGCGCGTGCATCGCCGCGGCGCGCAGCTGCTCGTACCGGCGGAGCATCCGCGGCCGGCGCTCGAGCGCTATTACCGCCGCGCTGCGCGCACGGAGATCGGCGCACGCCTGGACCGGGCGACGGCGCAGGCCGGCACCCCCTACTCCGGTCTCTCGATCCGCGCGCAGCGCTCCCGCTGGGCCTCGTGCTCGGCCAAGGGGGGGATGAGTTTCAACTGGCGCCTCTTGATGGCCCCGGAGAGCGTGCTCGACTACGTCGTGTGGCACGAGGTGTGCCACCTGGAGATCCTCGACCACTCACCGCGGTTTTGGGCGCTGGTGGAGCGCCGCTGGCCGCGCTGGCGCGAGGATCGCGAGTGGTTGCGCCGCCACGGCGCGACGCTCGTGTTGTAGCGCTCAGCCCCGCTGGGCCACCGGCACGTAGTCTCTGTCGCGCTGGCCGGTGTAGATCTGGCGGGGGCGGGCGATCTTCTGCTCGTCGTCTTGGACCATCTCCAGCCACTGCGCGATCCAGCCGGAGGTGCGCCCGATCGCGAACATTGCTGGGAACATCGCCACTGGCAGGCCCAGCGCCTCGTAGATCAGGCCGGAGTAGAAGTCCACGTTGGGGTAGAGCTTGCGCGAGGTGAAGTAATCGTCGTCCAGCGCCCGCTTCTCCAGCTCCGAGGCGACCTCCAGCAGCGGGCTCTTGCCGCGCACCTCGAACACGTCATCGAGGTATTTGCGGATGATGCGCGCGCGGGGGTCGTAGTTCTTGTAGACGCGGTGCCCAAAGCCCATCAGCCGCTCGTTGCCTGCCTTGACGCCTTCCAGAAAGCCGGGGATGTGCTCGACTGTGCCGATTCTCGACAGCATTCTCAGCGCGGCCTCATTGGCGCCGCCATGCAGCGGCCCGTACAGCGCGGCCACGCCGGCGGCGACGGCGGAGTAGGGGTCGACCTGGGTGGAGCCGACCGAGCGTACGGCGTTGGTGGAGGCGTTCTGTTCGTGGTCGGCGTGCAGGATGAACAGCACGTCGAGTGCCCGCTCCAGGCGCGGGTCGGGCTCATACTTGAGCTCGGTCATCTTGTACATCATCGAGAGGAAGTTGCCGGCGTAGCTGAGGTCGTTGTCGGGGTAGACGTAGGGCTGGCCCATGTTGTGTCGGAAGGCGAACGCCGCGAGCGTCGGCATCTTGGCGAGCAGGCGGATGATCTGGGTGTCGCGGACGACCGCATCTCTGATCTGGTTGGCGTCCGGATAGAAGGTCGAGAGGGCGCCGACCGAGGCCACGAGCATCCCCATCGGGTGGGCGTCATAGCGAAAGCCCTGCATGAAGTCCTTGACGTTCTCGTGCACGAAGGTGTGGATCGTGATCTGGTAGACCCACTCCTCTAGCTGTGCATGCGTGGGCAGCTCGCCCATGATCAGCAGATAGGCGACCTCCAGGTAGGTCGAGTGCTCGCACAACTGCTCGATTGGGTAGCCGCGGTGCTGGAGGATGCCGGCGTCCCCGTCGATATAGGTGATCGCGCTGCGACAGGAGGCTGTGTTGGTGAAGGCGGGGTCGTACGCCATCAGCCCGAAGTCGTGCTCGTCGGTCTTGATCTGCCGTAGATCCATCGCACGCACCGTGCCGTCGGTGACCGGCAGCTCGTAGGTGCGCCCGGTGCGGTTGTCGGTCACGGTCAGTGTCGCGGCGGGAGTGGCTCCGTTGCCCCCTGCCTGCTGGCCCCTAGCCCCCTGCTGCGTATCCGCTGTCTCGGTGCTCATCGCTGTCTCCCTGTTCGACCTCTTAACCGTCTTGCCCGATTATGGGGCTTCGTATGCGGGTCTGCGCCTCTCGACGAAGCGCACGCGCACGGGCGGTGGCCGCTTCGGCCACCCGCACCGTAGCGGCTCGTGGCTCGGGTCCGGCGCTCAGCGCTGAACGAGGCGTGCGCGAGCGGCGGCGGCACGGATGCGCGGCGGTGCGGATAGCGCCGACGCCTCTCGATGCGGTCCGCGCCGCGGCGTGCGCGGCAGACGCGGGCGCGGGTGGCGTGGATGGCTGGGATGCAGGGGGCGAGGGTCGAAGCGGATGCCGCCGTCCTCTTCGGTGGCGGGCTCGGGACCCTGGCGGACCGCCCAGCGCACGATCAGGAACAACCCCACGATCGGGATCTTCAAGATCACCATCAGCCAGATGAAGGTCCAGGCATTCACGCCACATCCGATCGTACTACCGATCCCGACCCGTGGGCGGCTATGTACTCCTATTCGCCGAGCGGCAGATCCCGACCCGTGGGCGGCATGGACTCCTACTCGCCGAGCGGCACGGGCGCGGCGGAGAACTGCGTGAACTCGCGCAGCTGGCGCACGCGCGCGACGATCTCGGCGCCGGCGAGGCGCTCGATGCGGTGGGTGCCGAACTCTTCGACGTTGAACGACGCCAGCGCGGTGCCGTGTGCCATCGCCTGGCGCAGCAGCTCGTCGGTGATCTGTTCGTCGACGTGGGCGGCGATGTAGCCGACGAAACCGCCTGCGAACGTGTCGCCCGCGCCGGTGGGGTCCACCACCGACTCCAGCGGGAAGGCGGGCAGCGAGAAGAAGCCGTCGCGGGTTACCAGCGCGGCACCGTACTCGCCCTGCTTGGCGACGATCACCTTGGGGCCTCCCCAGGAGAGGATCTCGCGCGCGGCGGCATACAGACTGGCTTTGTCGGTGAGCTGGCGCAGCTCGGAGTCGTTGAGGATCAGGCAGTCGCACTCGGAGATCGCCGTCATCAGCGACTCGCGGGCCGCTTCGATCCAGAGGTTCATCGAGTCGAGTGCCACGAAGCGTGCATCGGGCAACTGTGCGCGCACGTCGCGCTGCAGGTCGGGCTGGATGTTGGCGAGGAACAGCACGTCGCTGGAGCGCGAGCCCTCCGACAGCTTGGGCTGGAAACCCTCGAACACGCCCAGCTGCGTGTCGAGCGTCTCGCGCGAGTTGAGGTCCCAGCCGTACTTGCCGCGCCAGAAGAAGGTCTTGCCTCCGGGGATGCGCTCCACGTCGGAGATGTCGACGCCGCGGTTGCGCAGCACGTCCAGCTCGGTCTCGCCGAAGTCGTCGCCCACCGGCCCCACCACCCGCACCTCCTGAAAGAAGGAGGCCGCCAACGCGAAGTGCACCGCGGCGCCGCCCAGCATCCGCTGGCGCTCGCCAAACGGGGTTGAGACGCTGTCGTATGCGATCGATCCGACGACGGTGATGGCCATCGCGGAGGACCCTATAGCCTCCCGCAGATGCGCGCTATTCAGATCAGCGAGTTCGGCGGCCCCGAGGTATTGAAGCTCGTTGAGCTGGAGCGCCCTGAGCCGGGTGCCGGCGAGGTGCTTGTGAGGGTCACGCGCGCGGGCATCAACTTCGCCGACACGCATACGCGCACCAACTCCTACGTGCGCAAGGCCACGCTGCCGTTGGTGCCGGGCGGTGAGGTGGCGGGCGTGCGCGAGGACACCGGCGAGCGCGTGGTGGCGCTGACCGGGACGGGCGGTTACGCCGAGTATGCGCTGGCACCGGCCGCGCACGTGTGGGCGATTCCGCAGGGCGTCTCCGACGACACCGCGCTGGCGCTGCTCGTGCAGGGCACCACGGCTTGGCATCTCTACCGCACGGCGGGGCGCGTCGGGAAGGGCGCGTACGGGGAGGGCGCGTATGAAGTTGGTGGGCACGAGCAAATTCATGGAATGGACCAGGGCAGGGGCGGGAATGGGGGAGGCGGCGAGAGCGTGGTGGTGCACGCGGCCGCCGGAGGTGTGGGCTCGCTGGCGGTACAGCTAGGGCACCCGCTCGGCGCCGGCCGCGTGATCGCCACTGCGTCGAGCGAGGAGAAGCGCGAGCTGGCACTGAGGCTGGGCGCCGACGCGGCGATCGACCCCGCGCCGGAGGGCCTCACCGAGCGGCTGCTGGAGGCCAACGAGGGGCAGCCGGTGGACGTCGTGTTCGAGATGGCGGGCGGCGAGGTGTTCGACGCCTCCTACCGCGCGCTGGCGCCGTTTGGGCGTCTGGTGGTGTGCGGGATCGCCTCGCAGCAGCCGAACGAGGTGAGAAGCGGGTCGCTGTTGCGCCACTCGCGGGCGGTGGTGGGCTTCTACATTTTTCACTGCCTGGAGCGCCCCGGCATGTTCGAGCAGGCGCTCGCCGACCTGTTTGCGCGCGTAGGAGCGGATCCCGCCCACCCGAAATTGGAGGTCGTGGTCGGACACACCTATCCCTTGTCGCAGGCCGCGCATGCGCACATCGACCTGCGCGAACGGCGCACCACGGGCAAGCTGCTGCTCGATCCGCTGGCCTAAAACCCACTGAGAGCCTGTCTTGCTGCCCATCTTGCCGGCAGGCGGCTACAGAGATGGGCCTCCAGCCCGTAAGCTGCTGTCCGCCATGGCAAAGTCATTCGCAGAGCTCGGCCTGACCGAGCGCACCCTCGGCGCGCTGCGCGAGGTGGGCTACGAGTCGCCCAGCCCGATCCAGGAGCAGGCGATCCCGCCGCTGCTGGAAGGGCGCGATGTGATCGGGCAGGCGCAGACCGGCACCGGCAAGACGGCGGCGTTTGGGCTGCCGATCATGGAGTACATCGACCCCGAGGAGCACGAGGTGCAGGCGCTGGTGATGACCCCCACGCGCGAGCTGTGCATCCAGGTGACACAGGCGCTACGCGTGTACGGGTCCCACGCGGGCGTTGACGTGGTGGCTGTGTTCGGCGGCGCGCCGATCCGCACCCAGCAGGCGCAGCTGCGCTCGGGTGGGCACGTGGTGGTTGGCACGGTTGGCAGGGTGCTGGACCTGATCTCCCGCCACTCGCTGGTGTTGCACGACTGCCGCTTTGTGGTGTTGGACGAGGCCGATGAGATGCTCGACCTGGGCTTTCTCGAGGACGTGGAGAGAATCCTCTCGATGACCCCCAGCGGCCGCCAAACGGCGCTGTTCAGCGCGACGATGCCCCCGCCGATCCGCAAACTTGCCGACGGGTATCTGTACGACCCGGTACTGGTGAAGGTGGAGGCGGCGACGCTGACGATCGACACCGTGGCGCAGTTTCAGCTGCCGGTGGACGCCAAGCAGAAGCCGGACAAGCTGGTGGAGGTGCTGAAGGCCGAGAAGCCCGACCAGGCGATCGTGTTCGTGCGCACGAAGGTGCGCTGCGACCAGCTGTACCGCACGCTGCGCGACGGCGGCATGAATGTGAGGGCGCTGCACGGCGACATGACGCAGGGCTCGCGCGACGGGGTGATGCTGGCGTTCAAGGGCGGCAGGGTGCCGATCCTCGTGGCGACCGATGTGGCGGCGAGGGGTTTGGACATCTCGACCGTGACGCACGTGATCAACTACGACGTGCCCACCTCGCCCGATACATACGTGCACCGCATCGGGCGCACCGGCCGAGTGGGGCGCTCGGGGCGGGCGATCACGTTCGTGGAGACCCGCCAGAAGCGCGAGCTGGAGGCGATCGAGCGCCACATCGGCACCTCGATCGCCCCGTGGGAGCAGGGCGCGCAGGCGCCGCCCACGCCGGTGCGCGAGCGCCCGCGCAGGCACTCCAAGCCGCACATCTCGCGCGACGGCTCAGAGCCGCACACGAAGCTGTTGCTGGCGGGCGGCCGCGCCGGCGGGGTGCAGGTGGCGGACATCGTGGGGGCGGTCACTTCCGCCACGGGCCTCGACGGTGAGGCGGTGCGCGATGTGCTGGTGCTCGACCGCTTCTCGTTCCTGTCGGTGCCGGCCTCAGAGGCCGACCGCGTGATCGAGGCGCTGCAGCAACGCCGCGTGCGCGGGCACCCCGTGCGGTTGGAACGGGTGGCGCAGTAAAGCCCCTGCGACGTCCGATCGCCCGCGCACTCTCTCGATCTCACATGCCGCGGACCGGCGGATCGCTCTCTGCGAGCCGCCCATCCCACGACCACCGGGGGATGCGCAGGTCATTCGGCACATCGTCTGCGGATTTGTGATAGCTCGACATGGTGTGGGTGGTGACCCACGCGAAGTAGTCGTGCAAAACCTGCCCGAGTCGATCGTCGTGGGCGATGCCCACGTCCGCAAGCGCTTGATCAAAACAGGCAATCGCCCGTTGGTCCATCTCCTCGTGTGGTCCGTGACCACTGTGGAGCCGAACCACGGCGGTCTCGTCGCCATAGGCGGTTGAGTACGCCGCCGGCCCGCCGAGTGCCTCGCCCCAATAGGCCGCGAGCCGTGGGGTGTGTTCGGGGTGAAAGCCGTGGCTGAACGCGTGGCTGACAACCTCGTCATTCATCACCCTTGCATGCCACGCCGAGGCCAGAGCGAGCATGCCGGCCTCTCCTCCCGCCGCCTCGTACACAGTAGGCACGCCCGATCACGCTACCAGCGCAGCGGCTTGTGTGGAGCTTTGCATTAAGCTCGGTCGCCGGTCTCCTCGCCGGTCTCCTCGCCGGTCTCCTCGCCGGTCTCCTCGCCGGTCTCCTCGCCGGTCTCCTCGCCGGTCTCCTCGCCGGTCTCCTCGCCGGTCTCCTCGCCGGTCTCCCCCTCGTAGTAGCCGACCTGCCCGCTGGCTCGCAGCAGCATCACATTGTCCGGATCGTGGCCGGGCCAGACGCCGATCTTGTCGCTATCGGGATAGACCGTCACAGCCGGCTGACGGGCGCTGGAGAACATCAGCACGCGCGCCGGAGTCGAGGCGGCGTTAGTCAGCTTGTGGGCGCCATCGGGCCCCGGCGGGAAGCACACCACTTCGCCCCCGCCGACCGCATGGGTCTCGGCGGGAGTTCGCAGTGCGACGGTGCCCTCCAGCACGATCAGCCACTCCTCGACGTACTCGTAGTGGTACGGGCACAGGCTCTCGCCGGCGGGGATCTCGAACAACCGAACGGTCAGCTCGGTGCCACCTGCCGCCTTGCCCACGTCGGCGACCGCGGCGCGGTAGCCGACGGGGTCCTCCGGGTCGTAGGCGAAGCTGGCGCTGAACACGTTCGGGTGGGCCACTGCCCCGATTGTCGCAAGAACTGCTTGGTGGCCGCCATGACCAGCCCAATGAGACGCACGGCCGCGGACGGAAATTCCACTTCCTGGATCGAGAGCAATGTCGCCGATGCGTGCGACAATCAGAGCATGACCAAGGCCGAGTTGCATCAGCTAGTGGACCGTCTGCCAGATGGAGCGGTCGATGGTGTGGCGATCCTTCTGGGCGAGATCAGTGCCGGTCGCATTGACCCTGAGCAGGCATGGTTCTGGACGCGTGAGTGGCAGGCCAAGGAGCGCGAGGCGGACGATGATCTTGCGGCAGGCCGCGCAACTCGCTATGACAACGACGAGGACTTGCTAGCGGCCTTGGGCGAGCGTACGAAGCCGATGGATGCCAACGCGTGAAGTCCTCACATCGTTCTGGCGTGATTGGGATCGGCTCACCCCACAGCAGCAGCTGGCATTCCGCAAGGCTGTAGCGCAGTTTATCGCCGATCTTGCGGACGGTGGTGAGGGTTTCCATCCGAGTCTGCGCGTCAAGCGCGTGCAGGGTCGTCGCGGCGTGTGGGAGATGACTTGGGCGCCAGACGGTCGCGCGACCTTCGAGTACGGCGACGAGATTCAGTCCGGTGAGCCACACGTCATCTGGCGTCGGATCGGTACTCATGCCGTGTTCCGCCAGCCCTGAGTTGGGATCGGCACGCTCAAGGGCACGTAGAACGATAAGGTGGCGACCATGAGCTCAGCAACCATGCAGACCGTTGTCAAGATGTCCCTATAACAGTCTCGCTCTCGCCCGCGACTGACGGCCTGCATGGCGGGTACGATCACCCTGTGGCTCGGTTCACTGCTCGCCCCGCCGGTCTGCGTGATCGTCCCTTGCCCGTGATACAGTCGAACGTATGTTCGCCATGACGGGCTCCGAGCTTCGCGAGCAAGCAACGCTCATTGCACTGACAGAGGTTGCTCCTGGTCCTTGGTATCAGGTCGCCGATGTTGTGGAGGAAGCTGGCAGTGCGGTCGCTGTCGCCGACAGAAGCCACGTCTTCTATGACGAGGGTCAGGCTGTGATTGCGCGCCTACTAGCCGATCGGGTCGGCGAAGCGATGGTCGAGCACTGGGCGAACGTCATTGAGAGAACGCTCGCAGAGTGCCCCAACACTCGTCTGCTGAGCGTGCTCGACAATGACTACCCGCAGAACCTACGTCGCGTGTATGACCGTCCGCCATTCTTGTTTGTACGCGGCACGCTTCAAGACGACGATTCGCGGTCGGTCGCGATCGTTGGCACTCGCCGCGCCTCGGATGCAGGACGTGCCGTAGCACGCGACATGGCCGCAGCTCTCGTGGAGCGCGGCGTCACGGTGATCTCGGGCATGGCGGCCGGGATCGACACCGAGGCCCATACCGCTGCGCTCGACGCAGGCGGGCGGACTATCGCGGTCATGGGCACGGGGATCGATCGTGTCTACCCAAAGGAAAACGCCGCTCTCGCCGAACGCATCGCCGAGAGTGGCGCATTGCTCTCTCAGTTTTGGCCAGGCGCCCCGCCTCGCCGCTCCAACTTTCCGCTGCGCAACGTCGTGACAAGCGGCGTCGCCGTTGGCACCATCGTGATCGAGGCCAGCGCTACGAGCGGCGCCAAGATGCAGGCACGTCTCGCGTTGGAGCATGGCAAGCGCCTCTTTCTTGTCGAGAGCCTTGTGCTGCAAGAGGAGTGGGCGCAGCGTTATCGGAGTAGACGCGGAGCCCAGGTTGTGCACGGCGTTGAAGATGTGGTTGCTGCGCTCGAATCAGACCGCGAGCCGATCACTGAATTGCAGCTTTTCTAGGCGCGGGGGCAGTAATGACGACGGTTCGCGAGGTTGCCCTGCCACTCGCAACCATCTGCGCGCCAGTGCCGCGCATCGGGGACTGCATATGTGATCGCTGCCACCGACCGCCGAATCCCCCGTATACGCGGTGTTGGAGCTGCGAGCAAGTCGAGGGCCAGGTGTCGCAGCCTTGCCCGTTGATCGTGCCGATCAGCTTGTACGAGGTCGGCCTCCAACTCCACTACCAGCTCAAGCACTACAAGGACGATGACGGCAGCAAGATGACGTGGGACTTCCTCGTCAAGACTGCTGCGCTACTTGGCTATTTCCTAAAGCAGCATGGTGGCTGCATCTCAACTACGGCCGGTGGCGCTTGGGACGTCATCACGTCAGTGCCGTCCTCGACAGACCGTCCTGGTGAGCACCCGCTTGCAACTGCGATCAAGCTCGTGCCCTCGTTGCGGGAGGAATACGAGCCTCTGCTTCGCCGTGGCGGCACGCCTCCGCAGCACAACGCCGCGAGTGACGACGGCTACGAGGCACTGCGCCCGCTCGGAGGTGAGCGGGTGTTGCTCGTTGACGACACCTTTACATCCGGTGCCCGCGCTCAGAGTGCAGCGTCCGCGCTCAACAACGCGGGCGCGACCGTTGCCGCCATCGTGCCGATCGGTCGTGTTATCAGCCCCGAGTACAACGAGGACTTTTGGAAGCGCCAATCCCGTCTCGTGTTTGACTTCGACGTTTGTTGTGTCGGCGAACACAGCTAGCTTTGGGTACGACCACCGTCGCGCCTCCGGCACTGGCTGATGGAGTAGCCCGATGTCAATAACAGCCACGATGCACACCGCTGTCAAGATGTCGCTATAAAAAATCTTCCGTCGATCCGATGCGATACGGTGCCGCAAGACAACACTCGCGTGCCCAAAGACCCGTCCAACGGGGTATCGCAAGCGATTGGACAGAGGTACGGCCGCGCTTTGCATACGATCTAAGCTGGGCTGTCTCCGGGTGCTCCCGACAGTTGGGGGCACCCGGAGACAGCCCACCCTAAGCCCGGTATCGCCAAGTACGCGGATCATCAGACGGTCGCGTTCCGTCTGCGCCGCAGCTTCAAGTGTGTCGATCTCATCTCGATCGAGCACGTCGCGTAAGAGGCGCGGCAAACGGGGGAGAGACGGCAGTGCCGCCTTGCCTTCGCCTTCCTTCTTGCACCAACGGAGAAAGCTACGAATGCCCCGCGTGTAGGAATGCACGGTGGCCTTCGAGAGTACGCGCCCGTCCTTGCTGGCACTCTCAGCGAGGCTCATGGACAGCTCGTTGACCGTGCGCGACGTGAGTTGGGACAGCTCGGTCACTCCGTTACGTTGGCACCACGGGAGAAAGAGCTTGCGTATGGGGTAGCCGTAGGAGCTGATGATTGTCGATCGAGACAGACCGCGCGCACGGCACGCCATGAAGTAGTCGTCTACGAGGCTTTCAAGGTGAGAAACGGGAGCAGTCGAGGCAACTCTTAGGTCGGGCATGTCCGGGGTCCTCCGTAAGCCCGCATTAGTTGTACGGACTTTGTTCGCACCCGCTGCCCCGGAGCGCTTGCATGTCTATATGTATCACGGCTTTCGCTCACCGGAGCAGAGCGCCTGCATTGCACGAAAGCGCTCTTGCCAAACTCGCAATTGCTCAAAGTGGAGCCTGGCGGGATCGAACCGCCGACCTCCTGCATGCCATGCAGGCGTCTCGCTGTCCGGCCAGTCACCTTGAGTTTTTGAGTTTGACCCGAGCGCTTCAGTCCAAAGACCCGCTGCATTTCAGCGCGTGCTTTGCAAGTAGTGGCCGTGTCATTTCAACGCGCATTGTGCAACACGCAGTTGCGTAACGTCAATATGCGTGAGGCTTTAGCTTCTCGTTGGCGACGGTATTTTGATCCTCATCTGAGAGCTTTGCAAAACAGTCCGCGCAGTACGGCCAGTACACGCCAGGTTGGCCCGTTGGTCCCTGCAACGGTTTTTCGACTTCGCATCCGCAAGTGTGGCAGTGCCAAACGAACCGTTCACTGCTAGGCATCGTGCGAGGATGATATGCCGAGCGAGATAGGGGAGAGGCTAGGCGGGGATCACTCCCCGCCAGGCATCGGCAGATGCAGCCAGCGCGCAACGACCATTAGAAGAACGGTCGAAAGCGTGCGCGCAATCAGCGCAAGCACCCATTGCCCGCAAACCGCGTTGCGGACGCGACGCAGGCGGCAAGAGCGCCGCGAGTGACGATGAGACCTGGTTGCCATTGGTTTTCCTCCGTGGTGGATTCGATGCCACCGACACGCCAGAGATAACCGGCGCGGAGTGTCCCGAGCAGAGCGAGTGCATTTAGGACCGCAGCTCAACGGAAGCACTGGCACAACGGTAGGTCGAACCGACACGCAGGGGAACATGGCAACGGGCGTGGCAGCGACGCGCTAACCGCAGCCGTGTGTGTCGTGATGAGGGATTGATGCTTGTCGTCTGACCCTAATCCGCAGCTATCGCGCCCGTGGTAACGCTAGTGCTCTTTTTTGCTCTGCCCATACGCTGTCTAGCCGCAAATCAACGCACCGAAGCCCCCTTGGCCGAAGTCGGCGGCAGGTACAATCCCATGTGCGGAACTTACAAACGCTTCTTGTACGTCCTGGCTCGTGTAGGCAGTTTCGTAGAGGTCGTAGTAAGACTGATAGGTGACTGTGATCCCGGTGCGGCCTCCATCTTGCGCGCCGAGCGTCCGACTTTCGAACTCTTCGGCAACACATGGAGCACCGCCCGCAGGCTGGACAGGACCTGCAATCTTTTTTGCGTCAGGTGGCAGCAATGAAGCTGCAATGGTCGCGTTGGCCGCCGCCTGTGTCGTACCAGGTGTAAGCTTCTCGCTGACTGCGCTGATACGGCCAAGTTCGTCAAAGACCACGTAGTAAAATTGGTCGTTGTCCAACGCACCAGGATATGTGCCTTCTGGCATAGGGTCAAAGTTATTGGGGTGCGCAGGATCGGCCTGGTGGTGCGAATCCCACACTTGTTGTGTTGCGCCGAGCCCGGTCAGCAGCACTGACGGCACGGGCTTTGCGTGATGCCTGTGGCGCAAGTGCTTGTGGTGCCGTCGATGGTGACGAGAGGCCGCAGCCACGGCGGGCACGGAGCAGAGTGCGCCCAAGCCGATGATGAAGATGGCGAGCATCATTCCGGTGCCAGTGCGAAATGGTGCGCGCTTCGATACGAAATCGAGCTTCATGAGGATTCCTTTCTACGGTTTATCCGCCAGCGACAAACAAGGCGACCCCGCCGTCGTACGTGCTTGATCCCCCTGGCCAGCGGTAGATCAACTCCTTGAATTCCGAAATCTCGACCGCCGGCTTCCGTTCGGCCACAGCAGCTTGGTCACGGTCTCCCGAACCGAATGCGACTTGCCACGCACCGTAAGAGAGAAGCCTCCCTTGAGATTGACGATGAGTTCCTCGGGCAGCAACGAGACCGATTTCAGATCGTGGTAGTTTTCCATCGGACGACCCCCGGACCATCCGTCCGGCAGGAAGAGGTCAATCGGGACATCTCGCGCAAAAAACGCTTTGATGACCTTGGCCGCAGCCGATCCGCCCTCCGTCATCTGTGCGTGATCCAATCCTTCGGAATTCTGAAGCGCGGAGGGAAGACTACCTGATCTCCGCCGCCAGGCTCTGACCACTTCCGAGCAGCCTTGCCCCAATAGATCGTCTCGTCGCTTGGAACCTCGATGACGACACGACTGGTCGCGGGGTTTCCGGGCGGAAGGGCGAGATACCGCCTGGCGTCGCTCGCGCTGTTGAAGTCGGTGCGGCTCCAAAACTGCCCGAACTCTCCCGACTTGCCGCCATACCGTCGGTACAGCGTGAGCGGCTGATCGAGCACGGTCTTATTGTAGTTACGGCCCTGAAAGGTCTTTGCCGTTTTCTGTGCGAGGGGCGGGATCGCTGGGGCCGCGCCCGGTGCGGTCAGGGTGACCGTATGAATAGGGTTGAAGTAGAGGTTGGATGAGAGGCTGAGTTGGCTAGCAGCGCAGTTGAACGTCCCTGTAACGGAGGCCGTGCGTTGGTCGGTGGACGTAAGCGGAGCCCCCGAGAACGTAAAGCCGATTCCTTCGAGTGTGGAATCTCCCGTAATGGCGGCCGTGAATGAACTGCCCGCCTGTGTGGGACTGATCTGAACCATCTGTCCGCTCAATTCGGCCTGTGCGGTCACGGTTGCATCGCGTGTGGTCGCGCCGACAGCAGGGACGGTCTCCGTCAACGGTCCAGCAAAGGTCTCGTGGATGGAGACAGTTATCGACGACCCGCTGACAGTGGCTGTCATGGGTCCGTCGCCTGGCAGCAGCGGCGGATCGAAATGTGCGGCCGGACCAGAGAGCTTGTAGAGCGGGAAGCTCTCAAAGCTTGTGCCGGTCCACTGGGAGATGTTGCAAGGTTGGCTCTGATCGGCCCAAACGACCGACGCTCCACCTGTCGATGCGAACAGACAACTCAACACTAGGACGACGGCCAGGCGTCCGCTAAGGCACGCTATGCGCATGGAATGCTCCCCCCTTGTGAGAAGTGCAATCGAGCGTCCACCGGACAGCTTCGTCTTATGACAGCACCTTTAGTGGACGCATTCGGATAATTGGGCGTACGAATCAAATCGACAGTCCGATCAACAGGAATCCTGGTCCACGAGAAGGGGGGACGGCCGACACCCTAGGACGGCCGACACCCTATCAAACGACCACCCTTATCGTTGGGTAGGCCCGGCACTGCGGACGCGCGCCGAGGCCCCTCGAACTAGCTTGGAATCTGCGCAGACCTGCTAGCTTGATGTATTGCTATGTGGGATTCCATGTTCTCCGCAGGCACCTACGGACGGATGTCGAAGCACGCCAAGGACAGAGCAGTTGGAACGCTGTCCCAGGTGCTCAGCGCTCGCCATCCAACCTACAAGTTCATACCGCTACCAGACGTACGGCGTAAGGGGGCCGTTTCGCCTCCCTTCGGTGGGCAAGTTTCCTTCGAGATCACCGGCCCAAACGATCAAGCTGCGGTCATCGACCCCGGAGCCGCGACGGATAAAGACGGCATCTATCGCGCCAGCAAGAATCCTTCGGCGTTCGTCAATGGAGAGACTGTCCCAAGTCTCGATGCCCTCCAACGTGACCGTGTTCGAGGCGCAGGACCGTAGCGTCTCTCTGGCGGTTGCTACGCCCTGAGCCCTGCTCTGGATCGCGGCATGGTAGGCGGCTTCGCCTAGAGCCTCCCTGACCGTTGTGTCCGCAGCAAACTTCGCAAGCTCGGTTTCGAGTGCTGCTAGCTGATCTTGCGCCTGCGCGATCTTCGTGTCGGTCTGCGCGGCCGTGAAGCTCGTGCCCGCCATCTCCGAGCGAAACGCATCTTCGACGTACGGCTCGATGCTCTTGCGCGTGATGCTGCTCGGTTCCGAGCAGCGACCCCGCGCATGGACCCGTCGGCAGCGGTACACGGGGATGATGTGCTTCTTGCCCTTCCGCTTGACCTGTGCATCCGAGGCAGTCATCACGTAGCGACAACTTGCGCAACGGATCATGCCCGCCAACAAGTTCTTGTCGCGCCTGGCCTGTGGTCTTGTCCTCGTGTTGCTCGTGATCTGCGCGGCCTGCCATTCGGCCTCAGTCACAAGCGGCTCGCACGCTTCGCGGTTCGTGACCCCGCGACGGCTCAGCTCACCCGTGTAGATGCGTTTTGCAAACATGCGATCGACGGTCGTGTACGTCCACAACCGACCTTCGGGCAGCGACAGCCGTTCGTTGAGGAAGTGGACGATGCGCGCGGTCGGCTCGCGGGCAATCCGCATCTGCCATGCCTGCTTGATGATCGGCGCATCCGGGCTCAAACACAGGCGCCGGTCCTCGCGCTTTTCCAGTCCGGGCGGAACGAAGTTCTCGGTGTAGATGCCCTTCTCTACGGCGTGCCGTTGTGCTTCGGCCCACTTCTCGCGCGAGCGCGCGAGGTAGTTCTCCGCGATCGCCATGCGGAAGTCGAACATCATCTTGCCGTCCGGCGTCGTAATGTCGAGGTTCTCGTGAACGCTGACGAGCGTGCCGCCCGCGTCCTTGATTTCGACCAAGAGCAGGTTGGCGCCGAGCACATCGCGCGAGTAGCGGTCTAGGTCGTTGACGATGATCCCGTCCGATTCGTCGCCACGTATCCGCGCGATGATCTTGTCTAGGATCGGGCGCTTGAGCTTGCTTCCCGAAACGTCCAGCTCCGGGGATTGGGTGTGACCGCGTGTCCGTGGATGCCCGCGTACGCCGCGATAGCCTTGGCCTGTAGCTCCGGGCTTTGGAAGCCGTCGCCCTCACGACCCGCTACTTGAGAGACGCGTCGGTATTCATCGAGCCTCATCCCTCCCGACCTTTCTGCGGCAGAGCCGCGACGAGGATTAGCCTGCTAGATCAACACGAAAGGATGTGTATAGGCACATGAAAGCAACGATGCAAACCACAGAGGGCGCGATCACCTTCGAGCTGTTCGACGAGGACGCTCCGAAAACGGTCGAGAACTTCCGCAAGCTTGCGGCCGACGGCTTCTACGACGGTCTCAACTTCCACCGCATCATCAAGGACTTCATGATCCAGGGTGGCTGCCCGCAAGGCACCGGCACCGGCGGCCCGGGGTATACCTTCGAGGACGAGATCAACCCCCACAAGGTCGTGCGCGGCGCGCTGGCGATGGCCAACGCGGGCCCCAACACAAACGGCTCGCAGTTTTTCATCGTGACCGCGAAGAAGGCATCGTGGCTGGACGGCAAGCACACCGTGTTCGGCGAGGTGACCGACGGCATGGACGTGGTGGATCGCCTTGAGGGCGTCGCCACCGACGGCTCCGACCGCCCGGTCGAGCCGGTCGGGATCGCCTCGATCGAGCTGTCGTAGCTAGAGGGTGCGCACGTAAGCGCTCATGCCGGGGATCGTGAAGCGCAGCTCGTTCCCTTCGGCGGTGAGCGTTCCCGATTTGATGAGATCGTCGCGCACGCTCGAGAGCTGCTTGGGCGTGCGCCCCAGCGCGTCGGCCACAGCGCGGGCCGTGGTGGGGCGGGCAGCATCGCTGAGCGTGGCGAGTGCGGCAAGGTAGCGCCGCTGCGCGGGGCTGGCCGCGGTCCAGCGAGCGGCGTAGAGGCCGCGCTCGAGCTCCCGCTGGGCGCGTGGGATAGCGGCGTCCACCGCTCGGCGGTCGATGCGATCGCGCTCGGCGGAGGCGCGCCAGGCGTGATGGCCGTAAAGCTGAACCGCATATGGGTACCCGCCTGACGCCTGTGCCAGCTGTGCGGCCGCATCCTCGTCCATCGGCCTGCCGGCGGCCTTGGCGGGGAGTCGCAGTGCCCGCACCGTCTCTCGCGGTGAGAGCAGACCCAGCTCGTGCCAGGCGCCGCGCTCGAGATAGGTCACCGAGTGCTCCGGCGCCCGCATCAACGGCAAGCCCGCGATCACCACGACGACCGGCCAGCGCTCTCCCGTGCCCTCCTGCAGCAGTGCGGCGAGTGCGGCGAGCTCTTGGCGAGTGGCGAGATGCGCCTCGTCGAGCGTGAGCACCACGCCGCTGCCGCGTGCGAGCGCGAGCCTGACGAGCTCGGTGAACGCCTCTCGCAGCGCGGGCGCCGGGTCCGTCGGGGTCTCCGCGGAACGGGCGAAGCGGACCTCGCCGCCGACGCCCGGCACGCCGGCGCGGAGCGTTACCGACTCCGCACGCAGTCCGCGCTTGGGAGGCGGCTGCTCGAGCAGTGCGCGCGTGCGGTCGATCGCTTCGATGAGATCGGGGGTGAAGGACGTTTCGGGCCTGATCTCTACATGTGCGCGCGGCCATCCATACTGGGAGCCGGCGATCGCGGCGGCCTCGGCCAGCAAGACCGTCTTGCCGACGCCTCGTGGCCCGGCGAGCAGGATCGGCCGAGGGGTGCGGGCATCGAGCGCGGCGACCTCGATCGCGTCGCGCAGGTCTTCCAACACCGCCTCACGTCCCGCCAGCTCCTTGGGGGGCTCGTTGAAGCCGGGTCGGTAGGGGTTTTCTGTTCGGGCCACCATCTCAGTCTAGCGCTGTCTAGCGCGTCTAGCGTCGTCTAGCGTGTCTAGCATCGTCTAGCGTGGATCAGCCGCCGCACATGTGCGGCGGCTGCGGCCGGTGCATGCACCGGCCGACCACCGGCGCATGCGCCGGTGGTCAGTTGGCGCATGCACCAACTGCACAAAACTTGGCTCCCGAGCCAGACGAGACCGCGTGCGAGGTGTAGCCTCTCTGGAGAGAGCGCAAACCAGCATGGGAGGTCCCGCAATGGCGACTGTCGAGGAGCACGCAATCGAGATCCACAATGGCGCGGCCAACGGTACGGCGGTTGCGGCACCCGCGGGAACGGAGATCCCCGTTGAAAACCCGGCGACCGGTGAGATCGTTACCACCGTCCCCGACCTCGATGCGGCGGCGATCGCGGAGCTGGCGCGGCGCGGACGTGAGGCGCAGCCCACCTGGGAGGCCTACGGCTTCGAGGGTCGCGGACGGGTGCTGTTGCGGATGCAGAAGTGGGTGATGGACAACGCCGATCGGATCGTGCGCACGATCGTCTCGGAGACCGGCAAGACCTACGAGGATGCGCAGCTGGCTGAGATCTCCTATGGCGGGGCCGCGTTCGGCTTCTGGGCCAAGCGTGCGCCGGAGTACCTCGCCGACGAGCGGGTCAAGACGAGCACGGTGATCGTGAAGGGCAAGAAGCTGATCCTCCGCTACCGGCCGCTGGGGCTGATCGGGGTGATCGGCCCGTGGAACTATCCGCTGACCAACTCCTTCGGCGACTGTGTCCCCGCGCTGGCGGCGGGCAACAGCGTCATCCTGAAGCCCTCCGAGATCACGCCGCTGACCTCGCTGCTGCTGGCTGAGGGCCTGCGTGAGTGCGGGATCCCCGAGGATGTCTTCCAGGTGGCCACGGGTCGCGGGGGGACAGGCGCGGCGTTGATCGAGGAGGTGGACATGATCATGTTCACCGGCTCCACCCGCACCGGGCGCAAGGTCGCCGAGGCGGCCGGCAAGCGGCTGATCCCGGCGTCGCTGGAGCTCGGCGGCAAGGACCCGATGATCGTGCTCGCCGATGCCGACTTGGAGCGCGCGGCGAACGTCGCCACCTATTACTCGATGCAGAACTCCGGCCAAACCTGCATCTCGATCGAGCGTGCTTACGTCGAGGCGCCGGTGTACGACGAGTTCGTGGCCAAAGTCACCGACAAGGTGCGCGCGCTGCGCCAAGGCCGCCCCGACGGCGGGCCGGGCACGGTCGAGGTCGGCTCGATGACGTTTCCCCCGCAGGTTGACCTTGTCGAGGACCACGTCAACGACGCGTTGGCCAAGGGCGCCCGCGCGCTCACCGGCGGCCACCGCGGTACGGGCGACGGCAATTTCTTCGAGCCGACCGTGCTGGTGGACGTTGATCACTCGATGAAGATCATGCAGGAGGAGACGTTCGGCCCGACGCTGCCGATCATGAAGGTGCGCGACGCCGACGAGGCCGTGCGCCTCGCCAACGACTCCCCCTACGGGCTCGCCGGCTCAGTCTTCAGCAAGGACACCGCCAAGGGCGAGAAGATCGCACGGCGCGTGGAATCGGGCGCGGTGTGCGTCAACGACGCGATCATCAACTTCGCGGCGCTGGAGCTGCCGATGGGCGGCGTCAAGGCATCCGGTCTCGGCTCGCGCCACGGCGCCGGTGGGATTCGCAAGTACTGCAACCAGCAGGCGATCCTGATCACGCCGCGGCTGGCGCTCAAGCGCGAACCGCACTTCTTCCCCTACACCCGCAGGGGCACCAAACGGCTGAGCAAAGTGTTCAAGTTGCTGTACGGCCGCGGCAAAAGGGACTAAGCCAGCGGCAGGCCGAGCAGCCGTTCGAGCTCGGGAATCGTCGTCTCGGCGCTCGTGTGGTGAACGGTGGCCATCCCCAGCTCCTCGGCGGGGGCGAGGTTGAAGGGCAGGTCGTCGACGTACACGCACGCCTCGGGCGCCACGCCGGCTCGCTCTGCCCCCAGCTCGTACATCCGGCGCGAGGGCTTGCGGATGCCCTCTTCGGCGGAGATCACCACGCCGTCGAACAGTTCCTCGAAGAGGTCGTGTGGGTAGCGGTGCACGCCCCACGAGTTGGACACCAGCGCCGTGCGACGCCCGGCGGCGTGCGCCAAGCGCACCGCGTTCACCATCTCCTCGTCGGGTTGCACGCCGGCGAACAGGCCATCGACCAGCCCATCGGGCTCGACCTCGAGCAGTGTGGCGAATTTCAACTCGAATTCGCGCTCGTCCAACTCGCCCTTCTCCAGTGCCACCAGCAGCTCCCGTGCCTCGGGGTCGCTTTTGAAGCGGCCCATCAGCTTCTGCGGGTCGATCTCCGCGGCCACACAGAAGGCGTGGAAGGACACAAACAGGTTGGTTGTGAGCACGCCGCCCCAATCGATCAGCAGGGCCGAGCGGACACTGTCGTCGTTGCCGTCGCCGTCGAGCCCGTTCTCGCCTTCGGGCGCGTCGGCGGGCTCACGCACCGTGGACTCTTGGAGCCCGTGCTCGCCGCCGAGCGCCTCGGTGGAATCACCCACCGCGCACCACCTCCTCGGCGTGGGCCGCGAGCTGCAACACGCCCTCGCCGAAGTGCTTCAGATAGGGGTCGTCGGTGGCGCCGGCGACCGCGCGCTTGTAGTTGCCCTCCATAAACACCGTCATCTTCCACACCGCCAGCGTCACATACCAGCGCAGATCGCTCATCGAGCGCCCTGTCTGCGCTTCGTAGCGCGCGATCAGCTCCGCACGAGTAGGGAAGCCCTCGGCCTTCGTGACCGCGCCCAGCGAGTCCCTGATGCTGGCCGATTCGGGGATGCGAGCGAAGCGAGTGTCTCCCGAATCGGTCGGCGGGTCGTCGGTCTGCCCCCACACCATGCACATGTATCCAAGGTCGGCCAGCGGGTCGCCGATCGTCGCCATCTCCCAGTCGAGCACCGCCGTCAGCCGGGCGGGAGCGTCGGTGGCGAACATCGTGTTGCCGAGGCGGTAGTCGCCGTGCACGATCGTCGCAGGGCCGGACTCGGGCAGGTGCTCGCCCAGCCACTCCGCGACGCGTTCAACGGCGGGGATCTCGCGCGTCTTGTTGATCTCCCACAGCCCGCCAAAACGACGCAGCTGGCGCTCCAGATAGCCGGTCGGCTTGCCGAAGTCCTCCAGGCCCGCCGCGCGCCAATCGACCGCGTGGATCTCCACCAGCGCGTCGATCAGCTCCTCGGCGATCCGCCGCCGCTCAGCCGGCGCGTCGAGCGCGGACGGCAGCGTAAACACGATCGCCTCGCCCTCCACGCGCTCCATCACATAGAAGGGACAGCCGATCGTCGTCGGGTCCTCCCCCACGGCGAGCACGTTGGGCACGCGCGCCGGCGTGCCGTGCAGCGCGCGCAGCAGACGCGCCTCGCGCAGCACGTCGTGGGCTGATGGCGGCAGCGGCGGGCGCGGCGGGCGGCGTACCACCAGCTCGGTGCCGTCGGCGCGGCGGATCAGGTAGGTGACGTTGGAGTGCCCCTCGCCGATCGGGCTCGCCTCGAGCTGCCCCTTGCCGAGTCCGTGGGCGTCCAGGAACTCTCGCAGCGGCTCCATCACCAGCAGCGGCGGGCGCGCGTTGGCCTGCGCCTGCACGTGGGTCTCGACGATGTCATCCGGCGCAACTGCTGAACTCATGGCCCGCACGCTACCGGAGCGCGTGCCTTCCCGTTCTCCACGTTCCCTGCTATCTCCCACCGGTGGTCGTGGCTTATGTCACTTGCCGATTTGATCGATCCCGCTTCTCCAATCCACCGCAACATCGCCCCCGCCGCCGTGTCATAGCCTCCATGCCCAAAGCCCTCACCTCCTTCACCAAAGCCCGTAAATCCCTCCTCGCGCTGCTGCTCGTCGGCGTCGTGTTTGCCGTGAGCGCCCCCGCGGCGCTGGCCTCGCACAACCAAACCGTCTTCTTCGAGGGCGGCTCGGTGCTGCTCGAACCGCACAAGCGCGAACATGCGCTCGCCCAGCTCCAGCACCTGGGCGTGCACGCGCTGCGCGTGGAGCTCTACTGGCGCGAAGTCGCGCCCAACGCCAACAGCAACAAGAAGCCGAGCTTTGAAGCCACCAACCCGGCCTCTTACCACTGGGGCCCGTACGACTGGCTGTTGAGCAAGGCACAGGAACTGAAATGGCCGGTGCTGCTCACCGTCACCTCACCGGTGCCGCACTGGGCGAGCGCCAATCACACGAGCCTGGGCAGCCCCAACGCGAAGGACTTCGAAGAATTCATGACCGCGGTGGGCAAGCACTACGGCTCTGAGGCGTCGCTGTTCGCGATCTGGAACGAGCCCAACAACGTCGCCTTCCTGCAGCCCCAGTTCACCGCCGGCGGCGCACCCGCCTCGCCGCGTATCTACCGGTCGCTCTACCAGGCTGGCTATGCGGGCCTGCACGCGGCCGGTCTCGCGCACCCGAAGGTGCTGATGGGAGAAACGGCGCCGGTCGGCTCCGACAGCCTCAGCCGCTCGGAAATCCGCAAATATGGGCTGCTCCACGACGTGGCGCCACTGGCGTTCATGCGTGGCGTGCTGTGCCTCAACTCCCACTACAAGAAGGCGGGCTCCTGCGAAGCGCTGCAGGCGTACGGCTATTCAACCCACGCCTACACCCAGAAGCAGGGGCCTCTGTGGGTGCCGCCCGAGTACGACAACGTCACGATCGGCGTGCTGTACCGCCTGGAAAACGCGCTCAACCTGGCGGCCCGCGCGGGCGCGATCGGGTCGGGCCTGCCGATCTATCTCACCGAGTTTGGCGTGCAGAGCAAGCCCAACCGCTACGAGGGCGTCTCCCCGGCCAAGCAGGCTGAATACGACGCGCTGGCCGAATACATCGCCTGGAAAAACCCACGCGTGGCGGCCTTCTCGCAGTACCTGCTGCACGACGATCGCACCGGCGGCCCCCCGGGATCGGGTGTTCACGGCGGCTTCGTGGGCTTCCAGACGGGCTTGGAGTACGAAAACGGCGCCCCCAAGCCGCTCTACTCCGCGTGGCCGATTCCGCTGGTCGTCTCCAAAGCCGGCCACGGCTTCTCGCTGTGGGGTTTGGTACGGCCAGCCACGGGCTCCACCAAGGCGAAGATTCTCGTCAAAACGCGCGGCTCGAAGCACTACCGCTTGCTGAAGACCGTCTCCACCAACTCGCTCGGTTACTGGTACTTCACCTCCACGACGGCGGGCGTCGACTGGAAGGTGAGCTGGACCAGCCCCAGCGGCGTCAAGTACGAAGGGCCGCCGATCGGCGTAACCCCTGGCCCCTAAAGTGGAGGTCGATGCCGGAGCTGCCAGAGGTGGAGATCACCGCGCGCCGGCTCGACGAGGCCCTGCGGGGGGCTGAGATCGAGTCGGCGCTGGCGCCGGGGATCAATGCGCTGAAGACCTTCGACCCGCCGCTCTCGGAATTGGCGGGTCGCACGATCGCGGGGGTGCGCCGGCGCGGCAAGCACCTGATCGTGGAGGTGGCGGGTGTTGAGGAGGGCGGTGACCGGTTGACGCTGCTGATCCACCTGATGTCCGCCGGGAGGCTGCAGTTGTACGACAAGCGTGCGGGGCCACGGGATCGCACCTCGCGGCTGCTGGTGCGGGTGCGGCTGCCGGTGGAGGACAGGAAGACGCCGGATGGCGACGGTTCTCCAGGCGCCGGCGCCGGCGCCGGCGCCGCGCGCGAGGCCGAGTTGCGTCTGCGCGAGTTCGGCTCCAAGCAGGCCGCGTGGGTGAAGCTGCTGCGCGCGGAGGAGCTCGAGCGTGAGGAGGCGCTCGCCACCCTTGGGCCGGAAGCGTGGCCCGATCCGGGCGAGCCGGACGGCCTGCGGGAGCTGCTCAGAGCGCCGCGCCCGCTGCACACGATGCTGCGCGACCAGCGCACGATCGCGGGCATCGGGCGCTCGTGGGTTGACGAGATTCTGTGGCAGGCTCGTCTGTCCCCCTACAAGCGTGGCGCCGACCTCACCGAGGAGGAGGCGGGGCGGCTGCGGGAGGCGATTGTGGCCATTCTCGGTGCGGCGATCGACCACTACGAGCATGTCATCGCGCTGCCGATTCCCGACAAGCTGCCGATGCCGTTGCAGGTCCACCGCCATGAGGGCTCCCCTTGTCCCCGCTGCGCCACCACGCTGCGCTCGGTGCACTTCGAGGACTACGTGATCGCCTACTGCCCCACCTGCCAAACCGACGGGCGCGTGCTCAAGGACCGGCGCTTGTCGCGACTGTTGAAGTAGGAGCCGTGACAGGTCGGGCCACCCCCGGATAGGACCCGGTTAGGATGGCGAGCGAGCGATGATCGAACCGGCAGACATGGCCCCCGACTTCGAGCTGCCCGACCAGGACGGCAACCCGGTCCGGCTCTCGGATCTCCGCGGCCAGCCGGTCGTCGTCTACTTCTACCCCAAGGCCGACACGCCGGGCTGTACGACACAGGCGTGTGGCGTGCGCGACCACCGCGCCGACTACACACAGGCCGGTGCGCGCGTACTCGGCATCTCCCCCGACCCGGTGGCAAAGGTCAAGAAGTTCCACGACAAGCAGAGCCTCGACTTCACACTGCTCGCCGACGTCGACCATGCCGTCGCCGAGGTCTACGGCGTGTGGGTGGAGAAGTCGATGTACGGGCGCACCTATATGGGCAACGAACGCACAACGTTCGTGATCGATCCCGCTGGCAAGGTCACTACGGTGCTTCGCAAGGTCAAGCCCGCCGAGCACGATGAGCATGTCCTGGCCGCTCTACGGGAAGCTCGCTAGCCAGGCCAGCTTGGGGATCCAATCCCAGGAGGCGTGGTGCAGTTGCGCCGCTCCCCCGCACGATCAGCTCGCCGTGAGAACTAAGGCGGGAGAGGCGCAAGAGTGGCGTGCAGCCAGCGGTGACGAGGCTGCGATAGGCGACGCCGAACTCGCTTGCAATGTGGACATCGCCGCGCAGCAGGGCCAGGATGTTGGGTGAGGGTACGGTAGCTGCGATATCCAGCACGCCGCCACTCTTGGAGCTGACGGCGATGAGCGCGGAATCTGCTTTTACAACTCCAGTGACCAAGCATTGGGCGTCCGACCAATGCCCTGCCTGCCTGCATCCATCCAGCTGCGCAGCCAGTGAGATCATGTCCGAGACCCGCTCTTCCCGACAATTGCGAAGCCCGACGAAGACACCGAGCGCACGGCCGAATTCTATGCGGGCTCCAGCGCGTCCTTCGGCGACCTGCGCCGACGCCTCGCCGTCGACCATGGCATGTCGGACGCCCTCGCTGGCGAAGACCTGATCGCTGTACGCCTGGAGGTTGACCAGTGGATACGACACCGACAGGTCGCTGGCGTGGCCCTCTCGCATAAAGACGCCCTGCTGGATCTGGCCGAAATCGCCGACCGCGACGTGAGCATCTGGAAGCCATGTCGGCCAAAACCCGAACTGGCGGCGCAGATGCCTGGAGTACTGGGCGGCAATGCCGCGGTGCCTCATACGCTCTCCACGAGCGTCGCCTCGGTGGCGCGACGCACCTCTGCCCACAGCTCCAAATCGCGAACCCGCTCAAGGAATCCCATACGCGCTGAGCGTAACGGAGCGGCGTTGCGAGCTGGCTCGTCGACCTTCGCAAGCGGGAGCATGACGCCCACGAGCAACTCAGCTAAGGGGGTTTCAAAGGCCGTCGGAACCTCCAGGACGATTGCGCAAGCTATTGAGAAGCCGAGCTCGGCGCCGGCCTGTGCGAGTGTCGACGCGGCCGCCTGTGACTGTCCATCGAGTGCGAGCGCGTGGAAGTAAAGGGAGAACGCACCCGGTCGCAGGGGCAGGCTTGCCTGTACGGTGGGGTGCTCGCACAGCGCCCGCGCGGTGCGAAGCGCAACGTCGGTTCGCCCGAGGCACAGTGCCGCGAGCGTCGCCGCATTGAGTGCCAGCATACGCTCGACTGCCTCAGCCTCACCCTGCTCCAGGCACGCCAGGAGCTCGTCCAAGGCCTCGGGGATGATCCCGACGCGTTGCTGCTGAACAGTGGCCATCAGTCGGACCCGCTTCGCCCGTAGCGCGAGCTCGGGAACTTCGAAGCCGCTCAGCATTTGCAGCAGCTCCAACGCATCGTCGCTCTGGTCGGGCTCACCTTCGAGTGCTGCCTCGGCGAGCACGAGTTGGGCATCGGCGCGCTGCTGCAGTAGTTCGAAAACACGCCGCATGACGGGCTCGTCGTCCTTGACCTCAAAGAGCGACCCGAGCGATATGCCGCGACGCTTCGCCTCCAACAGGGCGGCCACCAGTTGCCGCGGGGGGCCAAACATCGACAGTGCGAGCAGCATTGCGTTTGCTGACGGCACGTAAACTGCGCACTGGTCAAACAGGCGCTCCCAATTCTCGATTGCCATCGGCGTGAACTCCTGCGCGAGGACCGTCCGAGGCGCGGCATCTGTTTGCTCGCTCAAACAGCACTCCTCAATCGCGACGCAGATCGCGATCGTCAACCGGAGATCCTCTACGCGGAGGAGTGCCAGCCATGCTCCCGGGACATTGTGGCGAGCGAGCGCCATCAGGGCGTATGTGGCTTGGGATGGCCCATGGTCCTCCCCGTCGTCGGCGATCACCCCCGCCCAGACCATGCACGCCTCGCGGTCGCCATGCCAGGCGTCGATCAGCAAGGGCAGCGCCGTCTTGACGGCGTCGAGCAACAAATGTTTGAGCGTGTCCTGCAGCCGCGCGTGCTCACGTGCAAGCCCGATGGGGTCGTAGCTGCTTGGGGTTTCGCCCTGCGCCACGCTGTTGGACACGATCCCTTTGCCTTCGATCACGCTTGCGACATGGAGAATGCGCTGGGACAGCGGGCACTGGGCGGCGGCGCGGTCTGTGAGCGACCGTACCGCTCGGCCGCTCAGGTGGACGACCTCGGACGAGTATTCGGACAGTTGCTTGAACCGCTCCGCGAAGGCACGCGCACTATCGCGAAAGCCGCTTGCCGACAAGCCCATCGCCTCAAGTGCGGCTGGGATTCGTGCGGCCAGCTCGTCGGCTGACTCGACGACCTCCTCGACCGTAACGTGCTGCGAGACACGGGCGAGCCTAGGTGCTTGGTCATCGTCGAGCATGTCACGTTGGCGGCCGGTCAGGTCGACTAGCGCAGCCAGCGCGATGGCGCGCGCAGTCCCGATCAGGGCAGCCGAGGATGCAGCCGCGGCGGCACGCACTTGGTCCGCCCGTGGTGTCTGCCAGGCGGCGATCTCGCCGATTAGGTCGTCTGCCGCTGCCCCCGCATGCACCAACCGCCCCTCTGCGACCAGCAGTTCGACCTCGGCGGTGTGGACGAGCATCGTGGCGGACGATGGCTCGAAGTTGGCAACCATCGTAACCAGCACGTCGCAGACCTCCCGCGCACGGTCTACGGCTCCCTGCATACACAACATCTTGATCGCATGTGCTCCGGCATACGCACAGGCGGACGGTTCCGATCCAGCTCTTACCGTCTCCGTAAAATGCCCCAGCAGGACATCGGCGGCAGCCTCATGCAGCCCCATCACTTTGAGCGCCGTCGCCTGGGCCTGGCGAGTTACCAGCAGCAGATTAACCTGGGTCGCGCCTCGCTCTGAGGGGGACGCCTCCGCAACGAGCCGCGCCTCGAGCGTCATCGCATCCCGCAGCAGTTGCTGCGTATCTGGATCGTCTGAGCGGGTGACGAGCCGGTTGACGTCGATGCGCAATGGATGGTCGGTGGTGTGACTGCGTGCCTCGATCTCGTCGAGTAGCTTGGCTGCCTCCTCGAAGCGAGCTGCCTCGATCAGCAGGTCCCACTCGCCCCAGTGGGGATCCTCGTTGACTGCCGCCAGCTCCCCGACAGTGAGCTGGGCTTTGGCCACTCCCGCTCGTGCCGATAGCGCGGCGGCGAGCTCCCGCCCCCCCTCGCGTTTGGAGAGCTCATCGATCAGGGCGGGCAGGGTTGGGTGTGCGCTTACGAGGCAGAGCTCAGCGACCTCGACCAAGCGAGCTGTGCTGACGGTCTCGATGAAGTCAAGTGACGGCAGGAATGTCAGTTCGCGCTCCACCTGCCACCCCGCCAGGGCGGCCGCAGCTCGCGCAGAGCGTGCGTGCCATGCTCTGCGCTCAGTCAAAAGATCGCAGGAGACGGTCTCCGACCAGCTTGAGTGCATCAGTCCGGTGCCGATGTTGAGGACGCCGCTTTTGACCAATGCCACCAGCGTTGCCCGCTGCTGATCGAGCTCGACACCCGTCTGTTTGGCGACCGTGTAGAGGAGCGACTGGTCTGGGGCCAGGAGCTGCTCGTCTTCGGGCACGATCGCCATTGCTGCGAGGATGTCGATCGCGACTTGGCCAAGCGACTCGACGATTCGCCACCGCGCGTCGGCCCAAGCGACGACGTGAGCGCGTGCTGCATCCGGTAGCAGGGCGAGCAGCTCACGAGTGGCATCCCAGCCGTTGTCGCGACGCCCGCCCGTCAACTCGCGCAAGCGCCCCGCCATCGCGGCCACGTCGCTGCGCAGCACCGCATCCACGACTGCTGGAACGTCACAGGTCGCGTCCCCAACAAGTTGCAGATCCGAGAACGGGACGTCGTCTCGGGTGGAGAGGAGCTCGCCCATGGTCACGGCATGCGGCCACCGCTCGAGGTCCACTCTGGTCATCGTGATCGACATCCCCGAGCTTACGATGGGACGGTTGAATACCTCCCAGCACGTGTCCCCGACCTCGTTGATGCCCAGCTCTGGGCTCGCGCCGGCTACGCCCAGGATCGCTCGCCACAGCTCGGTGGCCTCCAATAGCGCGACCAGCAGAGTGGCTCGAAGCTGTGCATTCTCGCCGGTGACACGACAGCCCCAGGCGTTGTTGATCGCTCGCCCGAGCGGACTGGTCGCCTTATAGAAAGTGTTGAGACAGCGTCGCTGCGAAGGGGCGAGGCAGCGCACGGGACCGTCCGAAGGTTTTACTGACACCGCTGTCGCCAATGGGTGCGTGTCGCCTCCCACCTTGTTGCCGCCCACCGTGTCGCCTCCCACGTAGAGGATGGGAACGGGCAGGCCGACGCCGTCGTGGAAACCACAATCGGCCAGCGCGCGGGAATAGGCATGCTCGACCGAGAAGCCCTTCCGCAGGTGGCCATCGAAGAACGCATTCAGGAACTTCCGTGCCTGTCCGTCGTCCGCATCCGTCCTCAGTGCGATCACGGCCACGGGCAGAGCAGCGGCGAGATCGACCGCCATCGAGGACGACGGCGCCGTCGCGGACATCCAGAGCTCATGCTCCCGCAGTGTCATCTCGCCACGCCCGAGGACCTGCGCCGAACGCAGCTCGTCGCGCTCACTCGAGGACTCGCAGAAGCCGAGAACGACAAGGCGGGGTGACGCGTGCCGCCACGCGTCGATGAGGTGCGCCGAGGTGAGCATCGAATCCGGCGCATCGCGCCACTCGCAGTGCATCGCGCCCTCATGACCGTGGCCTGCGAGGTGCACAATTGAGGAGCCTCGCACCGCTCGCAATAGATCCTCTCCGGTGAAACACACAAACAGCTCGTCAAGCGCTACGCCCGATCTGCGCGCATGCTCGGCCAGCAGCTCGGCCTCCAGATGCAACGGAAGGTACTGCTGATCGGGGGTAAGCGCGAATGCTGTCACGATTCGCTCGCTGCTCGCTCGTGGTGGGACGACGAGCCTGGGCGGCGGCGTGATTCTCCTGATCACGATCGCCCCGGGTTCGTGAGTATGGAAGAGCAGCTCGAAGGGGAGCGAAAGCGCCAGCTGGCTCGATCGCCGTCCTTCGACGACCAGCGTCCCCGCGCTGCTCGTCGCGAGTGCCTCGGCGAGCTCATCCGTCAACAACTCCCTGAGATGCACAGTCATCTCGTCACGGAGCTCGGGACCAGGCATGCGATGCGAGAGCGCGTCTCGCTCGAGCAGCATCTGGTGGCCACGCTTGCCCGGGTTGATCTTGGCTTTCGCGAAGACCTCGCCGCGGGCGTCGCTCAGCACCCACGACCACTCCCACGGAGGCGCCTGGCGAATGATGCGCAGAGTGGCCGGAACGGCTGCTGGTGATCCCGTCGCCATTACTTGCTACTCCTTACCTTTGGCGACCTGGCGGCCAGGGTTGAGGTCCTGCTCGATCCGGCGGCCGTGGTTGCGCTCCATGGGTGACGGCGCAACACTATGATGCGCCCGCTTCTCCCCGAACCGGGTATGAAGCTAGACAAGCAAGTTCACGAGCTAGCCCTGAAAGGAGAGCCGCATGTCGCTGGGCACCATTCTCGAGGCCCCCGAGCATGAGTTCGACGACGAAGATTGGGGGGAGGACGAGGAGTTTGGCACCGACGAGGAGGAGTTGGACCTCAACGAGTTTGACGACCCGATCGAGGAGGACGACGACGAGGACGAGATTTGAAGCCGTACGCTTGAGGCGTGCCAGTTGCCTCGACCTCGATCGGCCACAGCGTCAGCGCCTTCCTGGAAGCGGCCGGCCAGTTCTTCTCTGACCTGGCGGCGGTGCACTGGGGTGCGTTGGTGCTGGGCCTGGCGTTCTTTGGGCTCAACCTGACGCTGCGCTCGCGGGCTTTCTTTCACAGCCTGCGCGCAGCCTATCCGGCGGTGAGCTTCCAGTGGCGGCGCATCTGGGGTGCGTACTTCGCCGCAGTGGGCTTCAACAACGTCGTGCCCGCGCGCGGGGGGGACATCATCAAGCTGTTTCTCACGCGCAGCTCGATCCCGGGCTCGACCTACCCCACCGTGGCGGCGGCGTTCTTCGTGGAGTCGGTCTTCGACGTGAGCGTGGGCGTGTTCGTGCTGATCTTCGCGTTCAGCCAGGGGGTCTTTCCTAAGCCGCCCGACTTCTCCCAGCTCGGCTCCTTCGACATCTCCTACCTGGCGGCGCACTTCCGCTTCACGCTGTTCTTGATCACCGCCCTGGCGATCCTCGGGCTGGTGGCGTTCGCGCTGCTGTCGGTGCGCGTACAGGCCTTCTGGGAGCGCATCCGCCAGGGTCTGACGATCCTCTACGACCGGCCCCGCTACCTGCGCGAAGTCGCGGCTTGGCAGGCGGCGGGCTGGGTCTGTCGCTTCGTCGCCTTCTGGTTTCTGCTCGACGCCTTCCGCGTGGGCGGCTCGGTGGAGAACGTGCTGCTGGTGTTCGGGGTCAACCAGGTCGCGGGCGCAGTGCCGTTCACGCCCGGCGGCGCCGGGGTGCAGCAGGCGCTGTTGGTGAAGGTGTTCGCGGCGAGTGCCGCGGGCACCGCGGCGGTGGCGGCTTACTCGGTGGGGCAGCAGATCGCGATCGCCATCTTCACGGCGCTGGTGGGTTTGGGCGCGGTGGTGTTCATCTTCCGCTTCCGTTCCTTCAGGGAGGTGATCGCCGCCGGGCGCGCCTCGCGCGAGGCCGAGCGCCGGGCGGAGCGGGCCGGCGTGCTGCTGCTGGCCGATCCGGGGGCCGAAACGGGGCTGCGTCCCGCAGGCGAGCGGGGGATGCGTCCCGCAGGCGAGCGTCCTCAGGCCGCGGTCGACGACCCGCCTACTGAAGTCCCTCGCGCGCCTCGCGCACGAGCGTAACGGCCTCGGGAAACACGGTCGCCATCACCGCGCGGATCTGCTCGGCTTGGGCGTCGGGGCTGCCCTGCACGTTGATTCGGTTGACGGCCGCTACGGTCATGTCAACTGCCAGCTTGATCGCGTTGTCAGCCCATGCGAGGCGCTGCTGGCCCTGCATCTGCATCGCGAAGTCCGCCAAGCGCCGCTGCAGGTCATCGGGATCTCCGAACAGGTCTCCAAGACCACCACTCTCCATTACGGTCACATCGTAGCGGCCCAAGAGGGTGGCGCAGTCGGCCGAAGGCCGGCGAGCCGGGCCCCTCTTTTTCGATACCTCATAGACTGCCCTGCCCATGCCTCGCAATCGCAATGGCGACGGGCTGGCGGAAGCCGCCCCTAAGCCCGATAAACAGGAGATCCGGGCGCGAGTCGCTTTCGAGAGCCAGCGCCGCTCCCGTCTAGGATCGCCCGCCATTGCCGGCGGCGTGCTGTTCCTGCTGGGCGGCATCATCGTCAACTCGACGCTGCGATCGCTGCCCACGGTCGGCACGCTTCAGGGATTGGCGCCGGCGTTGCGCGGAGAAGCAAACCCGGCGGTGAGCCCGGGCGCGGCCGAGGTGCGGTTCATCGACCACCATGCCTTCGGCTTGATCGCCGGCAACCTGCTGCAGGCGCTGGCGATCTTCCTGCTTGTCGTGATCCTGCTGTTCCTGCTCAGCGCCGTGCGCTTTCGCCGACCCGAAACAACCCCGATCGCGCAGCCGCTGGTGCTTGCCGGCGGGGCGGCGATGGTGTTCGTCTCGATCGTCCATCCGCTGGCGCAGGTGGTGAACGCGCACAACTTCGTCGGCGGCCACGACTTCACCGACGCAGCGGTCAACAATGCGCTGACGCAGAGCGCGGTGTTGGAATTCAGCGAGTACCTCGGGCTGGTGGCGGGGCTCGGGTTGGCGGCGGGCATGATCGTGGTGATGCTCGGCGCCACGCGCACCGGCTTGCTGGCCCGTTGGATGCTTTATCTGGGGATCTTCGCCGCCCTGCTGGCCTTCACGCCCTTCGGGCTGGCGCTGGGAGAGGTTCAGCAGCTGATTCCGGCTTTCTGGATGGTGAGCATCGGCATCTTGATGATGGGCCGCTGGCCGGGCGGCGACCCCCTGGCGTGGGCCTCCGGCGAAGCGCAGCTGATGCCCTCCCAGATCGAAGCTCGCGCCCGCCGCGACGCTTTCCGCGCGGGGAGGCGCGGCGCGCGGGAACAGTCAAGCGCCGAGCAGGACGCCAACGGAGTGGGCGATGTGGCGCCCGACCCGATGCAGCCGGCCCGCAGCAGCTCTCGACGTAGGCGCAAGCGCGGCACCCGCGACCGATGATTGAGTTTCTCGCAGAGCGGGAACAATGAGTGTGAGAACGTGGGAATAGTCACATTCCCCCTTCCCCGTTCGCCAACGGTCCATAAAGCGTCCTGAGCCGCCCCCAGGAAGGGTTGGCTGAAGGGAGGGTCCCATGGAGGCAGCATCGATTCATCGTCCCGACTCGATCCAGTCGGTCCCGCGGCGCGAGCCGCCGCCGGGAGAGGCCTCACAGGCAAGCCTGTGGAAACCGGCCGACCCCGGGCCGCTCGGTTTGGCGGGCTTCGCGATGACCACGTTTGTGCTTTCGATGTTCAACTCGAATCTCGTCGACGAAAAGGGTGTCCCAGTCGTGCTCGGCTTGGCGCTCGCCTACGGCGGGATCGTGCAGCTGATCGCCGGTCTGTGGGAGTTCCGCACCGGCAATACCTTCGGCGCCGTGGCGTTCTGCTCATACGGGGCCTTCTGGCTCTCGTTCTGGGCGCTGAACGTCTTCTACGCCAAGTCGATCGGCGGCAACGCCGGGCATGCAGTCGGCGTGTATCTGTGGGCGTGGGCGATCTTCACCGCTTACATGACGGTGGCGGCGCTGCGCGTCAACCTGGCGGTGCTGACGGTTTTCGTGCTGTTGACGGTGACCTTCATCCTGCTGGCGATCGGCGCGGTGGGTCCGCACGCGACCGTCACGCACTGGGGTGGCTATCTAGGTCTCGCGACCGCGGCGGCTGCTTGGTACGCGTCGTGCGCGGTGGTGGTCAACTCGACCTTCGGACGCACGATGTTGCCGGTGGTGCCTTTGGGCAAACGCGAGTGAGGGAATGAGGCGTACCCTGCCTGGTAGGGCCGAGTTGCCCTTGGGGCAAGAGCGCGGCCCTACCCTGGTAGCGGTGGTCCTCTGAGCAAACGCGACTGAAGAAAGAAGGGCGGAGATGGCGACTGAGCCAAAGTCGGTTTCAGGTGAGGCGCTCGACCGCGAGCTCGCCGCGCTGCTGGAGGTGGAGACGTTTGAGCCCTCCGCCGAGTTTCGCGAGCAGGCGCTGCTGGCGGACCCCGCGGTGTACGAGGAGGCTGCGCGCGACCCGCAGGCGTGGTGGGCGGGACAGGCCAAGCAGCTGCACTGGTTTGAGCCGTGGGAAACGGTGCTCGACGACTCCAACCCGCCTTTCTACAAGTGGTTTGTCGGCGGTCGGCTGAACGCCTCCTATAACTGCCTCGACCGCCACGTGCTGGAGGGGCGGGGCGAGCGTGTCGCCTTCCATTGGCATGGCGAGGAGGGACAGGAGCGCGACATCACCTACGCGCAACTGCTCGCCGAGGTGCAGCGCTTCGCGAGCGCGCTGAAGGATCTGGGCGTGCGTCGCGGCGACGTGGTCGGGATCTACCTGCCGATGATCCCCGAGGTGGTGGTGGCGATGCTCGCCTGCGCGCGCATTGGTGCCCCCCATAACGTCGTGTTCGGCGGCTTCTCAGCCGAGGCCGTGCGCGAGCGGATGGAGTTCTCCGAGGCGAAGGTGTTGATCACCGTCGACGGCGCCGCGCGCAAGGGCAAGACAGCGCCGGTGAAGGACCGGGTGGACGAGGTGATGGGCGACCTCGAGACGCTCGAGAAGATCGTGGTGGTGAGGAGCAAGGGAACGCCCTGCGAGATGCGCGAGGGCCGCGACGTCTTCTACGACGAGATCCTCGCCGCCGCCGCGGCCGAGTGCCCGGCCGAGCCGCTGGACGCCGAGCACCCGCTGTACATCCTCTACACCTCCGGCTCCACCGCCAAGCCGAAGGGCATCCTGCACACCACGGGCGGCTACCTCACCGGCGTGTCGGCCACCCACCGCTACGTGTTCGACCTCAAGCCCGAGTCCGATGTGTACTGGTGCGCAGCCGACGTCGGCTGGGTCACCGGGCACTCCTACATCGTCTACGGCCCGCTGTGCAATGGCGCCACGTCGGTGATGTGGGAGGGCGCACCGGACTATCCCAACAAGGGCATCTGGTGGGAGCTGATCGAGCGCTACGGCGTCAGCATTCTCTACTGCGCGCCGACGGCGATCCGCGCCTGCATCAAGTGGGGGGCGCAGTGGCCCAACGAGCACAACCTCACCTCGCTGCGGCTGCTCGGCACGGTCGGCGAGCCGATCAACCCGAAGGCGTGGCTGTGGTACCACAAAGTGATCGGCGGCGGGCGCTGTCCGATCGTCGACACCTGGTGGCAGACCGAGACCGGGGCGATCATGATCACGCCCCTCCCCGGCATCACCGCCACCAAGCCGGGCTCCTGCACGCACACCTTCCCCGGCGTCGAGGCTGAGGTGTACGACGAGTCGGGCGGCTACGCGATCGAGAAGGGTCAGGGCCTGCTGGTGCTCACCCGCCCGTGGCCGTCGATGCTGCGCACCCTCTACAAGGAGGACGAGCGCTACATCAAGACCTACTTCGAGCGCTTCGGCAAGGAGACCTACCTGGTGGGGGACGCGGCTCGCCGCGACGCCGACGGCTACCTGTGGGTGATCGGGCGCATCGACGACGTTGTCAACGTTTCCGGGCACCGCCTGTCCACCGCGGAGGTCGAGTCGGCGATCGTCGCCCACCCCGACGTCGCCGAGGCCGCGGTGATCGGCCAGCACGACGAGGACACCGGCCAGGCGATCGTGGCGTTCGTGACCCTGCAGGGCGAGCTGGAGGGCGATGAGCGCGAGACCGAGAGCATCCGCGCGACGGTCGCCGAGCGGATCGGCAAGTTCGCCCGCCCCAAGCGGATCATCTGGGCCGACGACCTGCCCAAGACGCGCTCCGGCAAGATCATGCGCCGCCTGTTGCGCGACATCGCCGAGGGCCGCGCGCTCGGTGATGTCACCACGCTGCGCGACCCCGGTGTGACCTCGCAGTTGGAGGAGCGCGTCAGGGAGTTGCAGGCGCAGGAGGACTGACGGGTAGGGTAGGCTCGCGTCCATGCAGACGCATGAGGGCGCAGCCGCGATCGAGACGCGGGGGGTGATCAAGCGCTTTGGGACGCGCGCGGCGATCGACGGCGTCGACCTGAACGTCCCGCGCGGCAGTGCCTTTGGCTTTCTCGGTCCCAACGGCGCGGGCAAGACAACGATGATCAGGATGTTGCTCGGCCTCACGCACGCGAGCGACGGGAGCATGAGCGTGTTGGGGCGGCCGGTGCCGGCGGAGCGCGCGCAGGCGCTGCGGCGAGTCGGCGCGATCGTCGAGGAGCCCCGCTTTCATCCCAACCTGACAGGTCGTGAGAACCTGCGGATCGTCGCCGCCGTGCGCGGGCCCGAAGCACACGTGCGGATCGCTCCCTCCTTGGCCCGTGTCGGCCTAGCTGAGCGCGCCGACGAGAAGGTGAAGAAGTATTCGTTGGGAATGCGCCAGCGCCTTGGGGTGGCACGCTGCCTGCTGGCGGACCCGCTGTTGCTGATTCTCGACGAGCCCACCAACGGCCTCGACCCGGGCGGCATTCAGGAGTTCCGCGAAATGATCCGTGCGATGGTCGAGCAGGAGAACCGCACCGTCTTCCTCTCCTCGCATCTGCTCGACGAGGTCGAAAAGATCTGCGACCACGCGGCGATCGTCGATCGCGGCAAGATCATCGCGCAGGGCTCGATCGCCGAGCTCGCGCGCGGTGGCGACGGCGCCCGCAACGAGCTGATCGTCGGCGTGGACGATGTCGAGCTGGCGCTCGGCACGCTCGAAGGCAGCGAGTTGGTGCGCGAGGCCCGTCGCTCCGATGAGGGCCTGCGTGTGGTGCTGAACGGCGAGTTGCAGAGCGCGGCGCAGGTGAACGCGAGCCTGGTGCGCGCGGGTGTTGGGGTGATGCGCCTGGAGCCGGTGCGTCACAGCCTCGAGCAGCGCTTTCTGGAGGTCACCACGCGGCTGGAAGGCGCCACCTCCGAGCGCCCCGCGCAGGCACAGGAGGTGCAGGCATGAGCGCAGTTGCTCCATCGGCATCGACGCCCGGGGGTCGCGGAGCGGATCCCTCACCCGTCACCGTCGCGGCGCAGATGTTCGGCGCCGACTTCCTCAAGTTGCGCAAGAAGCGCGGCATCCTGATTTGGGCGATTCTCCTGGCGGTGGCGCCGGTGGTGCTGTTCTTTGTGATCGGCGCGATCCTGCACGCCGCCAATCCCAGCGAAAACGGCCCGATCGGCGGGGCACACAACTTCAGTTTGGGTGTACGGCTGCTCGGGGGCCTGTTCTTCGGCCCGCTCGCGTCGATCCTGATCGGCGTCGAGGCAGGCACCGGCGATGCCTCCGCGGGGGTCTTCCGCGATCTCGTCGTCACCGGCCGCTCGCGCTTGGCGCTGTTCGCTTCGCGCGTTCCCGCCGCGCTCGCCCTGTGCTGGCTGGTGATCGGCTCCGCCTACCTGCTGATCGTGTTGGGGTCGTTCGTTTTCGCCTCCAACCTGCCCACGCCCGACGGCGCTCTGATCTTCAACAGCCTCGGCTTCCTGCTGCTGGGCTCCGGCGTGCTGTGCTCCGTGGCGGTGGGCTTCGCCTCGCTGACAACCTCCCGGCCGGCGGCGATCATCGCGCTGATCGCCTGGCAGGTGATCGCGAGCCCGCTGCTGGCGGCGATCACCGTGTTCAGCAGCGTGCGCAACATCATCCTCGACCAGGCCCTCACCCATTTCAGCCCCGTCGATTTGGGCGATCGCATATCGGGTCTCTCGATGTCCGGCGGCACCGCCGTGCTCGTGATCTTGGGTTGGCTGGTGGTGTTCCTCGGGCTCGGCGCGTGGCGTACGGCCCGCATGGACGCCTGACCCTGGGTCGATGCGGCGGAGCTCTGACGTGGGCCCTGCGCGCGCGGGACCTACCGAGCTTTGGCGCGGGCCTTACAGGGCTCTGACGCGGGACCTATGGAGCCCTGACGCGGACCCTAATGTCATCGGCCGATTTCCGCCAGACTGTGGACATCCGCATCGTCATCATTGTGTCAACCCAACGAAGGAGACACGCAGATGGCTTCAATCCGCACGGAAATTCTGATCGATGCGCACCCGGAGGACGTGTGGGCGGCCGTACGCGATTGGGGCGCGTTGCACGAGCGTCTTGTGCCCGGCTTCGTAGTCGACACCCGTCTCGATGGCGAGGACAGGATCGTTACGTTCTTCAACGGCACCGTGCTCCGCGAGCTGCTGGTGGATTTGGACGAGGAGACCCGTCGGCTTGTATGGTCGATAGTCGAAGGGCCATACACCCACCACAACGCATCGGCTCAGGTTTTCCCCGAGGGGGATGGTGCTTGCAGATTTGTCTGGACCGCCGACCTGCTGCCCAACGAGCTTGCCGCTACTACCAGCGAGTTCATGGAGCAGGGCACCAAAGTCGTCAAGACGACACTGGAGACCCGGGCGGCGTGAGGCTGGCGGGGTGAGGCTGGCGAGGGGTGTCTGCGGCCGGTTGAGGTTCTGACTTAAACCTTGCGGTGCTCGGGCACCCACGCGCCGTCATCGTCGCGCGTAAAGTCCTGAAACAGCAGCGGCGCCTCGGCTTGCATGGTTTGGGCGACCTTGTCGAACACCAGCCGCAACTCCTCCTCCGCTCCCTCCGCGGTGCGCATCTCGATCACGTGGCGCAACGTGCGGGCGTTGGCGGTCCACACGATGTCGGTGGAGAGGCCGATCGGCGCGAGGCGGCGCAGCGCCGAGGTGACCTCCTTCTTGACGTGGAACGGCACGCCTTCCGTGTCGATCCCAAGCTCGGCGGCGGCGCTCACCTGAAACTCCTCCAGCTGCTCCACAATCGAGAGCACCTGCTCGCGCACCGGCTCGAGTGCCGGAGGCACGCGGAAGCCGATGTCGGTGAGGCGCACGTAGCGCAGGCTCTCCTGGCTGAAAGCCGAGCCGGCGCGGTGTCTGACTAGCTCGTGAGTGAAGACGCGCGAGACGTTGCGCAGGGCAAACGAGTAGTTGGCGTGCTCCAGCACGCTGCCGTGACCGCTGCGCAGGATGTTGGCGAAGTACTCGCGCCGGTCGGTGCGGATCTTGGAGACATTGGGGTTCAGCCCCGGCTCCCAGCTGCGGTAGCAGGCACGCCCCCCGAACTCCAACAGCAACTCACCCGCGTTGACCTCCGGGTGGGTGGACTCCGATCCAGGGGTATCGCCGGCTTCGCCGAGGCGCCGCTCGAGCCAGGACTCCCCGCCCACGTCCCGCAGGTATGCGCGCATCCCCTCGAGGTCGACCGACGGGCGGGCGATCAAGAACACGCTGGGGGTTGTTTCGTGCATCGGGCGAGCGATGCTAGGACCTCGTTCGGACGCCCTACCCGGTTGACTGGCAAAGAGAGGGGCCCAGCTCGCCGGCCTCCGGCCGGCTGCGCCACCCTCTATCCTGACCCGCCATGTCCGCCACCGCCGCCAAGCCTGTCGACCCCGAGCTCGAGCAGGCAGCCTGGGATCTCGAGCCGCTCCTCGAGGGCGAGGGCGAGGCCGGCGTCGAGCGCCGCCTGCAGGAGGCGCTTACTCGCGCGCAGACCTTTGCGCAGCGCCACGCCGGCAAGCTCGGAGAGCTGGATGGCGCGGGTCTGGCGGAGGCGATGCGCGAGCTGGCGGCGATCCTCGAGCTGGTGGGCCGCGCTGGCACCTACGCCGGGTTGCGCTTCTCCACCGACACCGCCAACCCGGCTAACGGCGCACTGCTGCAGATGGTGCAGGAGCGTGACACGGCGATCGAGACGACGCTGCTGTTTTTCGAGCTGGAGTGGGCGGCGCTGCCGCAGGAGCGCGCCGAGGAGCTGCTGGCGGGGGACGAGCTCGACTTCTGTCGCCACCACCTGCGCAACGTGCGTCGCTACCGCGAGCACCTGCTGAGCGAACCCGAGGAGAAGGTCCTCTCCGAGAAGTCGCTCACCGGTGCCACTGCCTGGGCGCGGCTGTTCGAGGAGCTGACCTCGGCAATCGAGGTTGAGCTGGACGATGAGCGCGTCGCCCTCGACGTGGCGCTCAGCCGCCTGGCGCTGCCCGACCGCGAGGCGCGACGCAACGCCGCGGAGGCGGTGACCGCTGCGCTGGCACCGGGGCTGCGCACGCGTGCGTTCGTGCTCAACACGCTGCTCGCGGACAAGTCGGTGGACGATCGCCTGCGCCGCTACCCGAACTGGCTGGCGGCGCGCAACCTCGCCAACGAGGCTAGCGACGAGTCGGTGGCAGCGCTGATCGAGGCTGTGCGCGGCCGCTACGAGCTGGCGCGGCGCTGGTATCGCCTGAAGGCGGGGTTGCTCGGGGTGGAGCGCCTGGCCGATTACGACCGCATGGCGGCGGTGACGCAGGACGAGGTGAGCTTCACTTACGCGCAAGCGCGGGAGCTGGTGCTCGACTGCTACTCCTCCTTTTCCCCCGAGCTGGGGAATCTCGCCGGGCGCTTCTTCGCCGAGCGCTGGATCGACGCGCCCGTGCGCCCCGCCAAGCGCGGGGGTGCGTTCTGCGCCTCGGCGGTGCCTTCGGCGCACCCGTACGTGCTGCTCAACTACACCGCGCGTCGCCGCGACGTGCTGACGCTTGCACACGAGCTCGGCCACGGGGTGCATTTTGCGCTGGCGGCACAACAGGGCATCTTCCATCAGGGCACGCCGCTGACGCTGGCGGAGACTGCCTCGGTGTTTGGCGAGACGGTCGTATTCGGGCGCTTGCTCGCGCAGGACACCACGCCTGCCTCGCGCTTGGCGCTGCTGGCGGAGCACCTCGAGGACATCATCGCCACCGTGTTTCGTCAGGTGGCGATGAACCGCTTCGAGGAGCTCGTTCACACCACCCGCCGCGAGCAGGGCGAGCTTTCGGTTGAGCGCATCGCCGAGCTGTGGGCCGACAGCCAGGCGGAGCTGCTGGGCGACTCGGTGGAGATCACCGAGGGGTATCGCAGTTGGTGGTCGTACATCCCGCACTTCATCAACACCCCGGGCTACGTGTACGCCTATGCTTACGGTCAGCTGCTGGCGCTGTCGGTGTACGAGCGCTACGAGCAGCGCGGCGCCGACTTTGTGCCGCAGTATTTGGAGCTGCTCGCCGCGGGCGGCTCGCGCAGCCCGGAGGAGCTGGGGCGGTTCGTCGATGTGGACCTCACCGACCCGGGTTTTTGGGAGGCCGGGCTCGACCTCGTCGAGCGGCAGTTGGAGTTGGCCGAAACGGCCGCCCGGGCGGCCTCGACCTAAGCGTCGCGGGCAGGCTCGCCGATACGATCGTGTGATCGTCCGCGCGTGTGTAGGGGCTCTGAAGAGGATTACCGCGAACGTGTGCGGGCGGTTGGGCTCGGAGTCTTGGGCGCGGCCGGGCTCGGAGTCTTGGGCGCGGCCGGGCTCGGAGTCTTGGGCGCGGCCGGGCTCGCAGTCTTTGGAGCGCCCGGGCTCGCAGTCTTTGGAGCGCCCGGGCTCGCAGTCTCTGCACTGGATCGCCGTGGCATTGACCCTTGCCGTCGTGGCTGTGGCTCCCCAGGCCGCCACAGCCCAGCCGCTCGACTACATGGCGCTGGCCGAGCACGGGTTGTCGCAGAGCGCCAGCTGGCGCTCGGGCGATTGGTACTGCGAGTACCTAGGCTGCACCGGCGAATATCCGCTGCTGACGGTGTGGGGGGACGTGCGCATGTTCGAGTCGGTGGATGCACTGGAGCTCGCCGCCCCCTCCGCGGCGCACCGTGCGGAGGTCGATCGCTTCGGGCACGCATCCGAGCACTACTGGAACCCCTACCTCAACGGGTACGCGCCCTACCCGGATGACCGCTACCGCGGCGCGGAGGCATGGTTTGACGACAATGGCTGGCTGGGGGTGGCGTTCGCTGAGGCCTACAAAGCCACGGGCGAGAGCCGCTACCTGCACGACGCGCAGCGGGCGTTCAATTTCTCGGCCTCGCAGGGGTGGGATGCTGCCGCTGGGGGCGGCATGTGGTGGAACACCGATCATCCCTACCACGCGGGCGAGGCGCTCGCGGCCAACAGCCTGTTGGGGATGCTGCTGTACGGGATCGACCACGAACGCTTTCAGCTCGACGAGGTGCGGATGTTCATCGACTGGGGCAACGCGCACGACATCGGCTTCCACGGCCTTTACCTGAGCGGCGGCCCGGGCAGCACCGTGATCGACTACGTGCAGGCGCCGCTGATCTACGCCCAGCGTCTGCTCTGCCAGGCCACTGGCGATAACGGCTATTGCAGCCACTCCGCCGAACAGGCGCATGCGATGACCGAGATCTATGGCGTCAAGTACAACTTCGCGCCGCTGTACGACTCGATCTTCTTCGAGTGGATGATGGCCTACGGCAAGGCGGTGGGTGACAACCACTGGCTGGAAGTGGCGCAGGTCAACGCCGCGGCGGCGGCTCAGCACGCAACGATCGGCGACGGCTTGTGGTTGGGCAGCTGGTGGGGCGGGCCGATCAAGGATTCGCAGACGCTGCCGGGGATGTTCCGCACGATGGCAGGCACCACCAGCCTGTTTGCCTGGCTGGCGTACTACGCGTAGCTCAAAACAGCCCGATCCCGGTGCCGGCGTGGCCTTGCCTGGCTGGCGTACTACGCGTAGCTCAGAACAGCCCGAGCCCGGCGCCGGCGTGGCGTACGAGGTCGAACAGCGGCGTGGGGATGATCCCGAAGAAGAGCGTGGCGGTGCCGGCGAGGATTGCGACCAGGGCGACCTCGGGCTGCCGGCCGCTCGTTGGCCCACCGGGGAGGCCCTGCGTCGGGGGCGCGGCCTCCGTGTCGAGCTCGGACGATCCGCCGGCAATCGCAGGCAGCGGGCCCCCCGCTGGGGAGCCGCTGGCCGGAGCGTCCGCCGAGGGCCGCGTGGGTGTGCCGGCAACGCCCTCGTCTCCCGGCGCCGCGCGCATCCATATCGCGGCGATCACCGGCAGGTAGTAGCCGAGCGAGATCATCGAGCCGATCACGATCACCACGCCCAGCCAGGTGTAGCCACCGGAGACGGCGGCATCGATCAGGTAGAACTTGCCCATGAAGCCGGCGGTGGCGGGGATCCCGGCGAGGCCGAGCATCGCGAGCGTCATCGGCCATGCGAGGTACGGTTGGTCGCGACCCAAGCCCGCCAGTGCGCGGGTGCTGTCGCCAAGGCCGGTGGTGCGTTCGCGAGCGATGATCACCGCGAAGGCGGCGAGGTTCATGAACATGTAGACAGCGAGGTAGAAGACGGTGGCGCGCACCCCCAGTTGCGTGGCGACGACGACGCCGGCGAGCATGTAGCCGGCCTGCGCGACCGAGGAGTAGGCGAGCATTCGCTTCAGCGAGGACTGCCCGAGCGCGCCGACGTTGCCGACGATGATCGTCACCGCGGCGAGCGTGGCGACAGCGGGTCCCCAACTATTTTGCGCGCCGATCAGCGCCACGTCGAAGAGGCGCAGGAAGACGCCGAGCGCCGCGACCTTGGTGGCGACCGCCATAAACGCGGTGACCGGCGTGGGCGCGCCCTCGTAGACATCGGGCGTCCACTGGTGGAAGGGGGCGACGGAGGCCTTGAAGGCGAGGCCGGCGACCGACAACGCGATGCCGGTTAGCAGCAGAACGTTGGTGCTCAGCCCGTGAGCCGAAATTGCTTCGGCGATCGCCCCGAAGTCGGTGGCGCCGGTGGCGCCGTAGATCAGCGCGATCCCGTACAGCAGCGTGGCCGAGCCGACCGAGCCGATAATCAGGTACTTCAACCCCGACTCCAGCGAATGCTCGCGCTTCATTTCGGTCGCGCACAGCACGTACAGCGGGATCGACAGCAACTCCAGGCCGATGAACAGCGCGACCGTGTTCTGGGCCGCCGCCAGCAGCGACATCCCCGCGATCGAGGTGAGCAACAGCGCGTGAAACTCACCGTGGCCGGCTTCTTTGGAGGCGAGCGAGCGCCACGCGAGCAGCACCGTGGCGGCGCCGCCGGCGATCAGGATCAGATTGAGCACCAGCGAGAGGTCGTCGATCCGTAGCGCCCCGGAGAGGATCGACTCCTGCTCGTTCCACTGCCAGATCGTCAGGCCGGCCGCGGCGCCAAGCGCGATCAGGGCGAGCGTGGGCACGACCCGCTCGCGCACGCGGCGGCCGAGCAAGCCGACGAGCAACACCACGGTGGCGCCCCCCAGCAGCGCGATCAGCGGCGAGAGGCCGGCGAAGTTGACGGGCGGGCCTTTGAGGGTGGCGGTCGCCAGGTGGGCCGAGAGGAGCGAGGTCATGGGCTTGTGCTCGCGAGTGCCGGTGGCTTGGAGGTCTGTGCGGACTGGGCGGAGGCGACTGCTTCCTTCACCGACCCTTCGCTGCGCTGCAGCGCGAGTTGCGGGTAAATCGCCAGGAACACGATCACCGCCACCAGCGGCACCAAAACGGCGCCGTCGAGCAGCGTTATCTCACGTGAGTCGACGCCGTCGCGCACACAGTTGTGCATCGCGCCGATGAACAGGCGCAGCGCATACACGCTCGCCATCACGACGCCGCTGAAGGCGATGATCGCGATCGCCAGCTTCGCTTTGAAGACGCCCAGCAGAATCAAGAACTCGCCGACGAAGTTGGCTGAGCCGGGCATCGCCAGCGTGGCGAGCGCGACGATCAAGAAGAGCGTGGCGAGCACCGGCGCGCGGAAGGCGATACCGCCCATGTCGCGCACGTCCTCCGAGCCACCGGCGCGCGCGGCGAGCAGCGCGATGATCAGGAACAGGGGGGCGACGACGAGGCCGTGGTTGACCATCTGCAAGAGCGCCCCCTGCGCCCCCTGGGGGTTGAGCGCAAAGATGCCGAGCGTGATGAAGCCGAGCTGCGCGACCGAGGAGAAGCCGGCGATCAGGCGCACGTCGGTTTGCGTGAACGCCATCACCGAGCCGTAGATGATTGAGGCGAGCGCGATCAACAGCATCAGCAGCTGGAAGTGCACGGCGGCCTGGGGGTAGAGCGGCAAGGCAATTGCCAGGAAGCCGTAGGCGCCGACCTTGGAGAGGACCCCGGAGAACACCATCAGCACCTCGATCGGCATCGCGCGGTAGCCGTCGGGCATCCAGCCGTGCAGCGGGAAGGCCGGCATCTTGACGAGGAAGGCGGCGGCGAAGAACAGGAAGATCCACTCCTGCGATCCGCTGCTGAGCGGCAGCGAGTGCAGCGAGGAGAGCACGAACGTGATCGGGGTGCCGTGCTGTTCGGAGGCGAGCACCCCGGTGGCGATCGCCGCGGCGAGCATCAACAGCGAGCCCACCAGTGTGTAGATCACGAGCTTCTGTGTCGCCTTCACGCGATCCGGACGCGCCGCGGCATGCTCGCCGGCGGCGCCCGGGTGCGCGCCCACGCCGGCAGCGGAGGCGCCCGCGGTGGGGGCCGCGGGCTGCCAGTCGATCCCGACGAGGAAGTAGAAGGGGATCAGCATCAGGTCGAAGAAGGCGACGAACAGCGCGAGGTCCTGCGCGAGGAACGCACCCAGCACGGCCGACTCGGCGAGCGTGAAGAGGAAGAAGAAGAGCGCGGGGCGCTCCGGCCGCAGGGCGCCCTTGCGCACGTTGAGCGACAGGATGGCCGCCGCGAACAGCAGCGTGGTGAGGCCCACAAGGAAGACGTTGAGGCCGCTGACGCCGAGCTTGTAGTGAATGCCCAGCGCCGCGATCCAGACGATGTCGGTGACGTGCTGCAGGCCCGCGCCGGAGTGGTAGTCGGCGATGTAGCCGATCGCGAGGCCCAGCGCCGCGAGCGAGCCGAGCAGGGCGATCCGCTCGGGCGCGCGTTGGTTGGCGCCCGCGAAGAGGGCACCCACCACGCCGCAGGCAAGAGGGAGCCAGATGAGGATCGAGAGCGCCGGCATCAGGACTGGAGCAGGAAGTAGAGGCCGACCGCGCCGACACCGAGCAGCAGCAGTGCGGCGTAGTAGCGCAGGAAGCCGCTCTGCACCGCGCGCACCGCGGCGGAGCCGGCGCGCACCACGCCGGTGGTGCCGCCGATCAAGGTGCCGTCGACGAACACGCGCTCGAAGGTGCCGCGCGCCCATCGGCCGGCGGCGGCCATTGGGCGCACGATCAGCGCGTCGTTGAGCTCATCGAAGTACCACTTGTTCACGAATAGCTCATACAACGGCGCCAAGCGCTTGCGCGCGCGGACGGCAATCTCCGGCTCGCGCACCCAGATGCGGTAGGCGATCGCGATACCGAGCAGGCCAAGCGCGGTGCCGAGGCAGAGGCCGAAGATCAGCAGGCCGTCGCGGGTGTGCGGTTCGTACAACGGAGAGCCGGCGAAGGTGGGGCGCAGGAAGTTGACGACCACGTCATCCACTTCTGGGATCTGCACGAGTCCGGCGCAGATCGAGCCGACCGCGAGCACGCTCATCGCCACGCGCATCGGCAGCGCGCGCTCGGCGATCGCGTGGTGGGGGCCGGGGAAGCCGACGTTGGTGTCCTCCACTTCGCCGTTGGCGGGGTTGGTGGGGACCTCGGCGTGGTGCAGGTGCCCGCCTTCGAGCTCCTTTGCCTCCGCGACGGGGTCGCCGTAGAAGGCGCGGAAGATCATGCGGAAGGTGTAGATCGCGGTAAGGAAGGCGCCGATGTAGCCGGCCACGTACAGCGCCCAGTGCCAGCCTCCGCGCTCCGCCGTGACGAGCAGGATCTCGTCCTTGGAGAAGAAGCCTGAGAAGGGGGGGATGCCCGATAGCGCGAGGCCGCCGATCACGAAGCAGGCGAACGTGAACGGCATCGCCTTGCGGAAGCCGCCCATCTTCTCCAGCGACTGCTCGCCGGCCATCGCGCCGATAATCGAGCCGGCGGCCATAAACAGCAGCGCCTTGAAGAAGGCGTGGGTCATCAGGTGAAACAGCCCGGCGGCGTAGGCGCCGACGGAGACGCCCATGATCATGTAGCCGATCTGCGACATCGTCGAGTAGGCGATCACGCGCTTGATGTCGGTCTGAGTGAGCGCGATTGTGCCGGCGATCAGCAGCGTCAGCGCCCCGACAATTGCGCCGGTGTCCTGCGCGGCGGGGGCGAGTTCGAACAGCACGTGCATGCGTGCGATCAGGTAGACGCCGGCGGTGACCATCGTCGCGGCGTGGATCAAAGCGCTGACTGGCGTGGGGCCCTCCATCGCGTCTGGCAGCCAGGTGTGCAGCGGTATCTGGGCGGACTTGGCGAAGGCGCCGACGAGCAGCAAAAGGCAGCCGGCGGTGATGTCGGCTTCGCCGGAGTGAAAGACGTGCGGGGCGGCGGCGAACACCTTCGTGAATTCGAGCGTGCCTGTGTGCTTGAAGATGAAGTAGGTGCCGAGCACCAGGCCGACGTCGCCGAGCACGTTGATCACGAACGCCTTGATCCCCGCGCGCGTGGCGGTGGTGCGGCGGTACCAGAAGGAGATCAGCAGGTATGAGGCGGCGCCGACGAATGCCCAGCCGACAATCAGCAGCAAGAAGTTGCCGGCGAGCACCAGCAGCAGCATCGAGAAGACGAAGAAGTTGAGGTAGGCGAAAAAGCGCGCAAAGCCACGGTCTTCGTCGAGATAGGAGATCGAGTAGAGGTGGATCATCGTCGAGATCCCGGTGACGACCAGGATCATGTAGACGGACAGGGGATCGACGAGGATCGAGACGTGCGCGTCGACCCCGACCGTCACCGCGTAGTTCCACAGCGAGGAGGTGAGCTCGCGGTGGGAGGGCGCGTGGCCCTGCATCTTGATCAGCGCCCCCAGCGCGGCGAGGAAGGCCAGCCCGATCGCCGCCGTGCCGATCCAGCCGGCGGTTCGATTGGATGCCCGCCCGGGTGGGTGGGATCCCAGTCCGCGGAAGCCGAAGCCGATCACGAGCGTCCCCAGCAGCGGGAACAGCAGCACCAGCCAGCCGAACGTCGTCGCGCTCATTCGCTCTCTCCTGCAATACGCGCATCCTGGGCACGCAGGGCAAGCTGGGCAAGGACGCAGGGAGCGAAGTGTGCTTTGCACACGAGCGACCGAGGACGCCGCCCAGCGCCGCCATGCGTGTTCAGGATCATCCCTGCAGCTCCCGCATCTCATCGACATCGATCGGCAGGCGCCGGCGGTAGATCGCGACGATCATGCCCAGCCCGATGCACACCTCGCAGGCGGCGACGGTCATCACAATCAGCGCGAGGATTTGCCCGTCGCCGTTGCCCCACATGCGCGCGAAGGCGATCAACGCGAGGTTGGCGCCGTTGAGCATCAACTCCAGGCAAAGCAGCACCACGAGCGGGTTGCGCCGCACGATCACGCCGACGGCGCCGAGCGCGAAAACGATCGCCGACACGGCGAGATACCAGGCGATGCTCACCAGCCACCCTCCGTGCTCGAGTGCCCGTCGCCGTCGCGCTCAGGCCCGCCGACGGTGACCGGCTGAGGTTGTTCCTCGGATGCGCCGTTGCGGCGCGCGGCCTCACCGCCGGCGGCGTGCGCGGCGGCGAACTCCAGCCCGGTGACGCCCTCGGCCATCGTGCCCGTGCCCTGAGGCCGCAGGAGATCGAGCGGCGTGAGCCGGGCGGCCTCCTCCTCGTCGTCGTCCAGCCCACCGCGGCGCCGTGCCAGCACGACCCCGCCGACGGCGGCGATCAGCAGCAGGAAGGAGGCAATCTCGAAGGCGAGCAAGAAGTGCGTGAGCAGCAGGTTGCCGATGTAGGCGGGCGTGCCGTAGCTATGTGGCCCGGGCGCGTATCCCGCGCCGTACCCTTCGATCGCCTTCAGGCCGGAGCCGAGTAGCGCGATCAGCAGCTCGAGCAGCACCGCGCCCCCCAGCACCGCCCCGCCGAGTCGCAGGCTGGAGCCGTTTTGGCCCCCACCCGCCCCTCGCAGGCGGGCACTGAGCGAGCGTCCGCTGTCGCCGACGTAGGCGACGACGAACACGTACAGCACCATCACCGCGCCGGCATAGACGACGACCTGGGCGGCGGCGACGAATTCGGCGCGCAGCAGCAGAAACAGCACGGCCAGCGAAAGCAGGTGGGCGACGAGCGCGAGCACGCTGAAGAAGGGGTCGCGCAGCACGATCACGCCGACCGCGCCGCCGATTGCGCCGAAGGCCGCAAGGAAGAAGAAGAGAGTGCTCACGCCGACCTCCAGTCGGCGATTCTGATTGCGACGGCGGCCCTCCAGGCCGCCGTGACCGGATCTTCGATCCTCATCACTCCCCCTCGTTCCGCAGCGGCGTGCGCTCGAGCGGCTCGGCGAGCAGCATCTCCTTGGTGAAGATCAAATCGGAGCGGGTGTAGTCGGACAGCTCGTAGTCGTGGCCCATCGTGATCGCGTCGAATGGGCAGGCGACCTCGCAGTAGCCACAGAAGATGCAGCGCGACATGTTGATCTCGTACACCGCCGCGTAGCGCTCGCCGGCGGAGACGCGATTCTCGGGCGTGTTCTCGGCGGCGACGACGCGGATGCAGTCGGCGGGGCAGGCGGCGGCGCAGAGCGAACAGCCCACGCACTTCTCAAGGCCGACGTTCTCCCCCCCACCCGAGATCCCCTCGCCGGAGGGGATGTCCTCAAATCGATGAAGCTTGTGGCGGCCACGAAAGCGCGGGTACACGGGGGTCTTCTCCTCCGGGTACTGGACGGTCACGACCGGTTCGACCATGCGCCCGAACGTGGTCATCAGGCCGCGCACGGTCTCGCGGAACGTGCGCCAGGTGCCGCGCGCAGCCCCGGGGGGAGGGGTCCTCTTGACCTCGATCACGTCGTCGCCGGGGTGCCAGCGTGTGACCGTGACGGCAGCCGCTGCCGCGGCGGCGGGGGTGTTGGTCGGGGTGGGGGTTGGCATCAGTGCGTCACCACCACAAGCACCGCGGTAACCAGCGCGTTGAGCGTCGCCAGCGGCAGCAGCACCTTCCAGCCAAAGCTCATCAATTGGTCGTAGCGCAGGCGCGGGAGCGTGGCGCGGATCCAGATGAAGAAGAACGTGAACAAACCCATCTTGAACAGCACCACGAACGGGTCGACCCACCCGGGCGGGTGGATGCCGAACGGCAGCAGCCAGCCGCCGAGGAACACGGTGGTGACGATCCCGGAGACGACCAGGACGTTGAGGTACTCGGCGAAGTAGTAGGAGGCGAAGCGCCCGCCGCCGAACTCGGTGTTGTAACCGCCGACCAGCTCGGCATCGGCCTCCGTCAGATCGAACGGGGCGCGGTTGATCTCCGCGAAGCTGGCGGTGAGGAAGATTAGGAAGCCGAAAAACTGCGGCACGATGTACCACATGCCTTTCTGGGCGGTGACGATGCCGGTGAGCGACAGCGTCTGGGCGGTCATGATCACGCCGACCAGCGCCAACCCCTGCGAGACCTCGTAGGAGATCAGCTGGGCGGCACCGCGCATGGCGCCGAGGAACGAGTACTTCGAGCCCGAGGCCCAGCCGCCGAGCATCACCCCGTAGAAGGCGATCGCGCCGAACGCGAACAGGTAGAGCGGCCCGATCGAAACGTCCACCCCGTACAACCCGACAGGCTTGCCGAAGATGTGCTGGACATTGCCGAACGGGATCAGCGCGAACGCGGCGACGGCGGTGAGGATCGAGATGACCGGTGCGAACGCGAACAGGAAGCCGATCGAGGTCGTCGGCCGGAACTGCTCCTTGGTCAGCAGCTTGAGGATGTCGGCGAGCGGCTGCAGCGCGCCGAAAGGACCGACGCGGTTGGGGCCGTAGCGGGACTGAAAGCGGCCCAGCAGCTTGCGCTCGGCGAGCAGCACCACCGGCACCAGCTGCAAGCCGACGGCGAAGATCACGATCGCCTTGAGGACCTGGATCCACCATTCTTCGTAAAAGCCGACGGTGGCGATCACGCGCTCACCGCCTCATATTGCAGGGCCACCGCAATCACGCGCCCACCGCCTGCCGCTGTCGTCGTGGTCACGCCCGCACCGCCTCGCGCTGCAGGGCCGCCGCCAGCTTGCCCAGCACCTCCGTCTCCGCGCGCGTTGATTGGAGCCCCCCCACCCGCTTGACGGCGGGGCGCAGGCGCTGAACGAGACCGTCGGGGTGCACGATCGTGCCGCTCTTCTCGGCGTAGGCCTGCGCCGGGAACACCACGTTGGCGTGCTCGCGCAAGCCCTCGGTTAGGAATGTCGCATGCGCGATCACCGTGCTCGCGCGCTCCAGCGCCTGTTCCCATTGCTCGCGCTGCGCGGTCCACGGCGAGCGCAGGTGCTCGGAGGAGGGGAGCGGGGAGGGGCCGGCGAGCGGGTCGACGCCCAGCAAGTAGACCGCGCTCAGTTCGCCCGCCGCCAGCGCGGCGGCGATGCGGGGCGCGTCGAGGCCCTCCTCGGCGATCTCGCTCAGCTCGGGTCCGGCGTTGGGCAGCACGCCCACCTCGCGCAGGCCGCGTCCGTTGGCATGTGCGGGAATTTCCAGCAGGCCCGCGTTCTGTTTGCCCGCCAGCGACAATGCGTCCGCCAGCTCCAGCAGCGCGCGCGCGGCGCGCTCGCCGTCGGGGCCCGCGGTGAGGCGTTCGTGCCACAGCACCACCACCTCGCTGTCGGCGCCCGCCACTGCCAGCGTCTTGGCGAGCTCGCCGCTTGACTGCAGCAGCTCATCCACGCCGGCCCGGATCAGCTTCATGCCGTGGCGGCGTACGCCCTTGCGCAGACGCAGGTCGAGGATCGCGGCGTCGGCGATCGGGTCTGTTTCGAGTAGCAGCGCCGCGTGTGCGAACTCCAGATCGCTGACCTTCGCTTGGAGGGCGGGCTCGCTCAGCGCGCGGTGGAGCTCCAGCGGCAGTGTGCCCGCGACGCGCGAGTCGATATGCGGGGAGCCGAGCGCCTCGCGCATCAGCTGCGCGAGCAGCGCGCCCTCCTCGTTGGTGGCATCGCCGCCTGCGAGCGCGCCCACCCGCGAGCCCGCGCGGCTCAGCCCGGCGGCGGCCTCCTCCAGGGCGCGCTCCCAGGAGACGGGCCGCAGCTCGCCGCCGTCGCGCACCAGCGGCTCGGTGATGCGCTCGTCACCGCCCAGCGCGGGGTAGGCGAAGCGGCCGCGGTCGCACAGCCAGCCGTCGTCGACCTCGGGGTTTTGGCGCGCAAGCACCCGCAGCACGAGCTCGTCGCGCACCGTGAGCGTGACGTTGCACTGAGCGGGGCACAGCGTGCACACCGAGCCCGCGTCCTCGATGTCCCAAGGCCGCGCGCGGAAGCGATAGGCGCGCGAGGTGAGCGCGCCGACGGGGCACAGCTCGACGATGTTGCCGCTGAAGGGAGCGACGTAGGGGTGGCCGTCGAAGGTGGACACGTAGGAGTGGGCGCCGCGCTCCTGCAGCACCAGCTGGTGGTCTTCGGAGATCTCCTGGGAGAAGCGCACGCAGCGGTAGCAGAGGATGCAGCGCTCGCGGTCGATCGCGATCAGCGGCGAAAGCGCCAGCGGCTTGACGAAGTGACGCTTGGGCTCGATGAAGCGCGAGGTGCCGAGACCCCAGCCGAAGGTGATGTCCTGCAGCGGGCACTCGCCTCCCTTGTCGCACACGGGGCAGTCGAGCGGGTGGTTGATCAGCAGGAACTCGACGACCGCGTTCTGGGCGGTCTTGACGCGCTCGGACTGGGTGTGCACGACCATGCCGTCCTTGACGGGCGTGGAGCAGCCCGTCTGCAGCTTGGGGATGCCCTCGATCTCCACCAAGCACATACGGCAGGCGCCGACTGGGTTGCCGAGCTTGGGCTCGTAACAGAACACCGGGATCTCGACATCGCCGAGCTTGGCGGCGTCGGCGAGCATCGCGTTCTCGGGCGCCTGCACCTCGAGGCCGTCGATCGTGAAGGTGATCGTGCGCGGTTCGGGACGCGGCATCAGTGGGCCTCCGCATGTCCCGCGCCGGCACCCGTCAGTGGGGCGCCTTGGGCGGCTAAAGCACCCTCGGACGCAGTTGCGCCGGTGCCGCGCAAGCGAGCCTGCTCCATGTGCCCTTCGAACTCGTCTTTGAACTTGGCGATCATCGAGCCGATCGGCATCGCCATCGCGTCCCCGAGCACGCACAGGCAGTTGCCCATGATGTGCTCCTGAACGGAGGCCATGATCTCGAGGTCCATCGGCGTGGCCTCGCCGGAGTCGATCCGTTCGAGCATCTTCACCGTCCAGTTGGTGCCCTCGCGGCAGGGGGTGCACTTGCCACAGGACTCGTGGCGGTAGAACTTGGCGACCTTCAGCGCCACGTCGAGGATTGGGGTGGAGTCGTCGGCGACGATGATCGCGCCCGAGCCCAGCATCGTGCCGGCCTTGGCGAGCGAGTCGAAGTCGTAGGGAATGTCGAGGTCGTCACCGGTGAGCACGGGCGAGGAGGAGCCCCCGGGGAACCAGCACTTGACTTTGCGCCCCCCCGGCGGTCCGCCGGCGAGACCATAGATGATCTCGCGCGAGGGGATCCCGAGCTCGATCTCGTAGTTGCCGGGCTTTTGCACGTGCCCCGACACTGACACGAGCTTGGTGCCGGTCGAGGTTGCGACGCCGAGCTTCGCGTACTCGTCGCCGCCCATGCGCATGATCGTGGGCACGGTGGCAAGCGTCTCGACGTTGTTGATCAACGTCGGTCCCTGGTACAGGCCCTGGTTGGCGGGGAACGGCGGCTTCAGGCGCGGGTTGCCACGCTTGCCCTCCAGTGAGTCGAGCAGACCGGTCTCCTCGCCGCAGATGTAGGCGCCGGCGCCGCGGTGCACCACCAGCGAGAGCGAAGTGTCGGAGCCGAGGATCCGTTCGCCGATCAAACCCGCGGCGCGCGCTTCGGCGAGCGCGGCGTCGAGGATGTCGGCCTGCAGCACGTACTCGCCTCGGATGTAGATGAACGAGCGGGTCGCGCCGGCCGCGTGAGCGGCGATCACGATCCCCTCGATCAGCATGTGCGGCGACTTTTGCATCAGTTCACGGTCCTTGAAGGTGCCGGGCTCGGACTCGTCGGCGTTGCACACCAGGTACTTGTCCATCGCGCCCTTGGGTAGGAACGACACCTTCTTGCCCATCTGGAACCCCGCCCCCCCGCGCCCGCGCAGGCCGGAGGCTTCGAGCTCGTGCAACACCGCTTCGGGCGGCATCGTCAAAGCCTTGCGCAGCGACTGGTAGCCGCCGCGACGCTCGTACACCTCCAGCGTGTTGAGCCCGGGCTCGTCGATGTCTGTGAACAGCAGCGTCTGGGTCATCGCTCCTGCTCCTGGTCGGCGGCGTCGGGGCGCGCGGCATGCTCGGCGGGATGCTCCGGGAACTCGCGGGAGTTGGCGTGCGGGTCGGCGACCAGGCGGCGGGCGAGCTGCTTTTCGGGCAGCACCGGCCGTCCGGCGCGCACGTCGTCGAGCAGCCGCGGCACGTCGTCGATGCCGAGTGGCCCCACGTACACACCGTCGACCGAGGCCATCGGTGCGATGTCGCAGGCGCCGAGGCACTCGAACGCGCGCACGTTGAATTCCGGATCGTCGCCGGCAGTGGTGCGGACGGCCTCGTAGAGCTCGTCGGCGCCGCACAGCGAGCAGGAGATGTTGGTGCACACGTACACGCTGTGGCGCCCCACCGGGGTGGTCTCGAGCATGTCGTAGAAGGTGGCGACCGCCACCAGCTCGGCGGGTGTCAGCTGCATCACGCATGCGACCTGGTCGATGGCTTCCGGCGAGCACCAGCCGTGCACGCGCTGGGCGGCCTCAAGCGCCGGCAGGATCGCCGAACGAGGGTTGGGGTAGAGGGCCATGTGCGCCTCGATCGACGCACGCAGCTCGTCGGGCACCTCCGCGGATGGGGACCCGCCCACCCCGGGGATCGTCGCGGGATCCTTGTCGAGGTCGGCCGGCATGTCCCAGCCGGGGACGCGCGAGCCGTGCGCATAGCGGGGAACGGGGGTACTCACAACGCCCTCCTGGGCTCGCAGGGCAAGCTGGTCAAGGACGCAGTGAGCGAAGTGTGCTGGCCGAAACGGGGATGCGAGCGAAGCGAGTGTCTCCCGGCTTCGGTACACAAGCGATCGAGGACGCTGGCCGAAACGGGGATTCGCGCCCAAGGCGCGTGTCTCCCGGCTTCGGTCCAGCGCCGCCATGCGAGCCCAGGAGTCCTGCTGCTGTTCGGGTGGGCGCATGCGCCCACCCGCCGGGGGGCGCATGCGCCCCCCGGGCCATCGGCGCATGCGCCGATGGCACTCATCGATCTATTCCCCCGAGAATCGGATCGAGCATCGCGGTGGTCGCGATCAGGTCGGCGATGTAGCTGTCCTTGGTCATGTGCGCCAGTGCTTGCAGGTTGACAAAGGACGGGTCGCGCATGTGCACTCGCGCCGGCTTGGAGCTGCCGTCGGAGCGCACGTAGCAGCCCAGCTCTCCGCGGGGCGACTCGATCGGGTTGTAGATCTCCCCGGGCGGCACCCGAAAGCCCTCGGTGACGAGCTTGAAGTGGTGGATCAAAGCCTCCATCGAGGTCGCCAGCTCATGCCGGGGCGGCAACGCGACCTTGCGGTCCTCGGTGATGTGCGGCCCCTCGGGCAGCCCGTCGAGCGCCTGTTCGATGATGTGCACCGACTCGTAGATCTCCGCCATGCGCACGGCGAAGCGGTCGTAGTTGTCGCCAACCGTGCCGACCGGGATCTTGAAGGAGAAGTCGTCGTAGGAGCTGTAGGGGTCGGCCTTGCGCAGGTCCCAGGGGTTGCCGCAGGCGCGCAGCAGCGGGCCAGTCACGCCGAGCTCCAGCAGTGTGCGCTCGTCGAGCGGGCAGGTGCCGCGCAGCCGCTGCAGCACGATCTCGTTGGAGTTGAGGATCGCGCCGTACTCGTCGGCGCGCTTGGGCATGATCTTCAGGAACTCGCGCAGCTTCGCCTCGAAGCCGCGGGGGATGTCCTCGAAGACGCCCCCCACCTGGAAGTAGCGCGTGTGCATGCGCTGGCCGGAGGACATCTCGAACAGATCGAGGATCAGATCGCGCTCGCGCACGCAGTACAGAAAGATCGAGCTCGCGCCGAGGTCGAGCGCGCTCGTGCCCAGCCAGATCAGATGCGAGGCGATGCGGTTGAGCTCCAGATGGATCACGCGCAGGTACTGCCCGCGCTTGGGCACCTCCACCTCCAGCAGGCGCTCCACCGCGCCGCAGTAGGCCATCGCGTTGAAGTAGTAGGAGAGGTAGTCCATCCGCTCGACTACCGGGATCACCTTCCAGTAGGCCTTGTCCTCGGCGGTCTTCTCGATGCCCGTGTGCACATACCCGATGATCGGTTTGAGGTCGCGCACCACCTCGCCCTGGAGCGTCACGAGCAGCCGCAGCACGCCGTGCGTGGCGGGGTGGTGGGGGCCGAAGTTGATCGTCAGCAGCTCATGCGAGGCTTCGTCGCTGGTTTCGATCGCGTCGGCGCTGACCCCGGCGGCGCCGCCCACCCCCGACTGGTCGAGCGTGATGCTCTGCTCGCGGCGACGGTAGTCGGAGATCGAGCTCACGGGTGGGCTCCCGGCGTGGGGACGTGGTAGTCGGAGATCGCGCTCACCGCGGTGCTCCCAGCGTGGGGTTGTCGTTGTAGGTGAAGCGCACCGGCTCGCCCCCCAAGGGGAAGTCGCGCCGCTGGGGGTGGCCCTCATAGTCCTCGGGCATCAAGATCCGCCGCAGGTCGGGGTGCCCCTCGAACACGACCCCGAACATGTCGTACACCTCGCGCTCCTGGTGGTCGGCCGTGGGCCATTCCACCGTCACCGAGGCGACCCGCGGCGCGTCGATCGGCACCCGCAGCTTGACCGTCACGCGATCCACGCGGCTCATGTCCAGCAGCTCGTAGTGCACCCCAAGCCGCGGCTCCTCCGGGTAGTAGTCGACGCCGTGCAGGCTCGCCATGAACGCGTAGCCCTTGCCTCGCAGGTGCGCCAACACCGCGCGCACTCGCGCCGGGTCGATCTCGATCGTCCCCCGTTCGCGGAAGAACACTGTGTCCAGCACTGTCTCATCGCCGAGCTCTTCCCGCAGCCCGCGTGCGAGGAGCTCGAGGCCTGTGGCGTCAGGCACCGGGGACGATCTCCTCCGTGCCCACCGCGTCATAGCGCTCGCGCCAACCTCTGTCGGGGTCGTCCTGCACCAGCTTGCGCAGCTTGAGGATGCCGTGCATCAACGCCTCCGGGCGCGGTGGGCAGCCCGGTACGTGCACGTCGATCGGCATGAACTTGTCAGATGGCACCAGCGCGTAGTTGTTGAACACCCCCATCGAGCTGCAGCAGGCGCCCATCGAGATCGCCCACTTGGGCTCCAGCATCTGGTCGTAGAGGCGGCGAATGATCGGCGCCATCTTGATCGACACCCGCCCCGCGAGGATGATCAGGTCGGACTGGCGAGGAGAGGCGCGGACGGCCTCAAAGCCGAAGCGGGCGATGTCCATGCGCGGGCCGGCGGTGTGGAAGAACTCCATCGCGCAGCACGCCAGCCCGAAGCCGAGCGGGAAGAACGAATTCGAGCGCGCCCATGCCACGGCGCGGTCGAGCGTCGTCGTGAGCACGCGCTCTTCGACATACCGTTCGAGCTCGGCGCCCTCGAGGTGGGCGGAGGGCGTCAGGCCGTCCACCTCGCTGCCGCGCAGCAGCTGCGACGCGTTCAGGCGGTTCACCTGCAGACGGTCGGGATCGGCCGGGGCGCCGGGGCCGGCGAGCGGGGTGCGTTTCACCTCCACTCCAACGCACCCCTCCGCCATACGTACACAAAAGCTACGACCAACAGCACGATGAATACAGCGGTCTCGCTCAGCGCATAGCTCCCATACGCCCGCAGCTGCACCGCGATCGGGTATAGGAAGATCACCTCGATGTCAAACAGGATGAACAGCATCGCGATCAGGTAGAAGCTGATCCCGAAGCGCAGCCCCCGTTTGACCTCCGAAGGTAGGCCGCACTCGTAAGGATCCTGCTTCTGCTTGATCGCCCGGCGCGGGCCCAGCACGCCATTGAGTAGCGTAAACGCTCCTCCCACGGCGCCGCCGAGGATCAGGAACACAAGCGCGGGGAGATAGGAACGCAGCACCGTCGGCTGTTATACCACCGCCCGCCGATGCTTGTGCGAGAGTGTTACATAGTGACGATCGGCTCGATATGAACGACGCGGTGGTGGAGGCCGCGCTCGTGGTCGCGGCGATCAACGCCGTTCCCGGCCTGTTCGGCGGCTGGTGCTGGTATCGCTGGCACTCAAGCCGCCGCTTCTGGGTGCTCCTGCGCATCGCCCAGGGCGCCGCCGTCGCGTTCGCGCTCGCCGTCGGCGTGCTCGCCGCCGCCGGCCACACCTCCAGCGAAAACCTGTTCTACCTCTACGCCTTGATCCCGCTCGCGGTCGCCTTCGTCGCCGAGCAGCTGCGCATCGCCTCCGCCCAGACGATCCTCGACCAGCGCGGCCTGGAGAGCGCCCAGGAGGTAGGTCAGCTGCCCGAGGCCGAGCAGCACGCCGTGGTCGCGGCGATCGTCCGCCGCGAGCAGGGCATCATGGCCCTGTCCGCGCTGGTTGTCGTGTTCCTGCTGCTGCGCGCGGCCGAAACGGCGCATGGGATCTAGGCCAGCTCCACATACCCCCCCCGGTACCAAACCAGTGGCGTGCCGCGCTCGTCGTAGGCCATGTCGGTGACCTCGCCGATGCCGATCGTGTGGTCCCCACCGGGGTGCAGCTCGCGCAGATTGCATACCAGCCAGGCGAGCGACTGCTCGAGCACCGGAACGCCCTGGTGGGTGCGCCATTGGGTGTCCTCGAAATATGCGGGCTTGTGCTCCTTGGAGGCAAAGGCGTCCGCCAGCGGGCGCTGCTCGCGGCACAGCACGTTGACCGCAAAGCGCTCAGTCGCTCGGATCGGCGCGAGCGTACGGGCCGAGTTGTCGATGCACACCAGCAGCAGCAGCGGCTCCAGCGAGAGCGAGCAGAGGGCGTTAGCGGTCATTCCCACAGGTCCCTCCGCGCTCTGCGCGGTGACGACCGCCACGCCGGTCGCGAAGTGCCCGATCGCCTGGCGGTAGCTGCGCTGTTGCCCGGGGGTGGCCATCTCTGCGCCGGTTTAGCACCATCGCAACGGCCATCCAGCTATGTCTGGCGGCCGTCCCCGGCCAACGGCCATCCAGCTATGTCTGGCGGCCGTCCCCGGCCAACGGCCATCCAGCTATGTCTGGCGGCCGTCCCCGGCCAACGGCCATCCAGCTATGTCTGGCGGCCGTCCCCGGCCAACGGCCATCCAGCTATGTCTGGCGGCCGTCCCCGGCCAACGGCCATCCAGCTATGTCTGGCGGCCGTCCCCGGCCAACGGCCATCCAGCTATATCCGGCGGCCGCCCACGGGGGGCGGGCTCAGCGTACGATCAGCGTGGCCGCCATACCCAGCACCGCTTGGTTGCCGACGGTGCTCGCCAGTAGGTAGCGGCCTGGCGTCAGTGGCGGGGCCTCTACGGAGCCGCACCTGCCGGGTAGCAATGTGGGGATGTCGATCAGCGTGGTGCGTTCGTCGGAGTCGAGGCTGCCTCGCTCCAGCGCCACGTTGTGCGTGAGGATGCCGCGGTTGCACGCGGCGATTGTGAGTGGGCCCGCCGGTACGCTCACGGTCTGCGGCAGGATGCGGTACTCCTCGAGTGTGAGCGCCAGGTGGTGGTCGGTTACGCGGACGGTCTGGCCGGAGCCGCACCCCGCCAGCAGGAGCGCCGTGAGCAGCGCTGCCGCGAGGGGCCGGAGCGGAGCCACCGCGAGGGGCCGTGGTCGCATCCGGCGAGCCTATATATTCCGCGTCGCATGAGCGCCCAACCGAAGCCTCGCATGAGCGCCCGACTGAAGCTCGCGGCTACCTTGGCGGCGAGCGCCGTCGCAGCCGTCGGCGTCAGCGCCTGCGGCACTCAGGGCATCCAGATCTCCAAAACTAGCCCCTACTACAAGGGCGCGGCGCTGTTCTTGCAGCGCTGCTCGGGCTGCCACACGCTCGCCACCGTCGGCGCCGAGGGGTCGGCGGTCAGCATCAAGGACCGCGTGCGCACCAACGGCCCCAACTTTGACTTCCGCAAGGAGCAGTACAACCAGGTTCTGTACGCGATCCGCAATGGCGGCTTCTCCGGCGCGATCATGCCCCAGAACATCGTCGTCGGCGTCCAGGCGCGCGAAGTCGCCGCGTTCCTCGCCAAGTACGCTGGTCTGCAGGCGCCCAAGGTGCCGTCGATCGAAAGCACCGCGATCCCGGGCTCCTCCGAAAGCTCGACAACTTCGACAGGCGCCACCGCGCCTTCGGCGAGCACCTCAACCTCCGCGAGTGCCGCGGCGGCCCCGGCCGCCTCCAACGGCAAGCACGCCGCCAAATAGGGCGCCAGCCCGAGGCTTGGTCGCGTGCTCGACATCAAGCTGATCCGGGGGGACCCCGATGGCGTGCGCGCGGCTCTCGCCCGCCGCAACCCGGATCTGACTGAGGCCGTTGGTCGGATTCTCGAAAAGGATCAAGAGTGGCGCGCTGCGACGACCTCCGCGGAGAGTCTCCGCGCCATGCAAAAGACGCGATCTGAAGCATTTGCGGCTGCCAGGGCTCGTGGAGAGGAGGCGCCTGAGCTGCGAGCCGCCATGCAAGAGATGAGCGCCCAGGTCAAGGAGTTCGTCGACCAAGCCGATCGCGCTAAACGAGAGCTTGAGTCGCTGCTCCTCCCGCTGCCCAACCTGCCCGACCCCACCGCCGCGCCTGGGCCGGAGGATGAGCTTGTGCGAGTCGTGGGGGAGGCGGGGTTGGGTGGGCCTGGCGCGGGCGTGTGGGAGGCCGTGCCGGGTGGCCTTGGCGTGGGCGGTGTCGAGCTGCCATTCACGCCCCGCGACCACCTGGAGCTGGCCGGTTCGATGATCGACATGGATCACGCCGCCAAGCTGTCGGGCGCGCGCTTCGCCTACCTCAAAGGCGACCTCGTGATGCTGGAGCTCGCGCTCGTGCGCTGGGTGCTGGAGAAGCTGCGCGGGCACGGCTTCGAGCCGGTGATCCCGCCGGTGCTGGTGCGCGAGCGCGCGCTATACGGCACCGGCTTCCTGCCCGACACCGAGCAGCAGATCTACAGCCTGCCCGCCGACGAGCTGTTCCTGGTAGGCACCTCCGAGGTCGCGCTCGCTTCGCTGCACGATGAGGAGATCATCGACGCCGAGCGCCTGCCGCTGCGCTACGCCGGCTTCTCCCCCTGCTTCCGCCGCGAGGCCGGCGCCGCCGGCAAAGACACGCGTGGGATCTTCCGCGTGCACCAGTTCGACAAGGTTGAGATGTTCAGCTTCGTCGAGCCCTCAGCTTCGGGGTCCGAGCACGAACGGATCCTCGCGATCGAGGAGGAGATCCTTGGCGAGCTGCGGCTGCCCTACCGGGTGCTCAACATCGCGGTCAACGACCTCGGCGTGCCCGCCGCCAAGAAGTACGACTGCGAGGCGTGGTTGCCCAGCCAGGGTCGCTACCGCGAGCTGACCTCGTGCTCCAACACAACCGACTACCAGGCTCGGCGCCTGAACATCCGCGTGCGCCGGGACCGAAGCCGGGGGACACTCGCCTCCGACCGAAGCGGGGAGACACTCGCCTCCGGCTCGCATCCCCCTTTCGACCAGCATCCCCGTTTCGGCCAGCGCGTCGAGGTCCTGCACACGCTCAACGGCACCGCCGTCGCCGTCGGGCGCACGATCATCGCGCTGCTGGAGAACGGCCAGCGCGAAGATGGCTCGGTGGCGCTCCCTGAGTGTCTGCTGCCCTACGGGGCGCCGGGTGAGTTGCCGGCTGCTGCTTGAAGGATCTCAAAAGAGGGGGAGGGGGTGGGGATGTTGTTCATTTTGAGGCCCCTAAACACTTCACAAAATGAAGTGTTTAGGGGGCCAAAAATGAAGCATGCAACCACCCGGGGAAGCATGGAACTACCGATGAAGCATGAAACCACCGGTGGAGCATGCAACCCACCCGGCTCACTTCACAAAACCCACCCGGCTCACTTCACAAAACCCACCCGCTTCGCTTCACAAAATGAAGGGTTCAGGACCAAGAATCAGGTCCGCTCCAGCGCGTACCCGATCTCCAGGCCCGTCGAGTCGACGATGTCGTCCACGCGCTCTTCGTGCAGCACCCGGTAGCCGGCCTGCGCGAACAGCTCCAGCCACTGCGCGTGCGGCAGCAGTCGCTGGGTGGTCACCGAGTGCAGCCAGATGTAGTAGTTGTAATAGCCCCGTCCCTGGCGGTCGCTACCCACCAGCTCGCCGCGGCCTTCCTCGTAGGGATTAGATACCTCGATGATCAGCAGCTTCGCGTGGGGGAAGCGCTCGCCGAAGGAGCGTAGGAACTCGACCGTCCCCTGCACGCCGCGCTGACCGACGATCTCGTGCAGCACGAACGCTGACACCACGAAGTCCACCTGCTCGCCCGGGACGTAGTCGGGCGCCGAGGCGTGCTCGATCGTAATGCGATCCTCCAGGCCTGCGTCAAGGACGCGCGCGCGGGCCGCCTGCACGGTCTCCTGTGCGAGCTCCACGCCGATCGCACGTAGCCCCGGGTGCTGGGCGCACAGCGTGATCAGGTACAGACCGCTGCCGCAACCGTAGTCCAGCACCACCCCCTCGGAGGCGCCGAGGCGCTCGATCAGGCGCAGCGTCAGCGGTACGGCGTCGTAGATCGCGATCCGCGCGCTGCCGGTCGCCACGCGCAGATGGTTGCGCTCGATGCTCGGCCCCTCGCGCATCAACCTGCCCACACCCTGGAACAGCTCGCGGTAGCCCTCCATCAACAGCTCCAACCAGCCATGCACCGCGCGCAGCTCCGAGAGGTCCTCGGCGAGGCGATACACGCCGTCCTCGCACACCAGCGCGCCCTCGGAGTGCAGCGCCTGCAGCAGCGCTTTCGTCAATTCGGTGTCGGGCGAGCCCAGCCGTCGTGCCAGCTCCTCGGCGCTGACGCCCTGCTCCAGTGCCGTCAGCAGCGGCTCGTCGTCGACGATCGCCATCAGCAGCTCCGCCGTCCCCCACCCGGCGAGGTAGTCGAGCGCACGCAGCAGCGTCGGCCGGAACGCCGCGCGGTGCATCGCCTCGGGGGTTGCCCGGGCAATGGTTTGGGTGCCGCCGCTCATGTCCCGCCACCGCTCGTGCCGTGCCTCTGCCCGTGCCCTGTGCTGCCGTTCATATCGCTATCTCCTTGTCCTTGATTGCGGTCAATCCGGCCAACAGCCGGTCTGTGTCCCCGTGCAGGCCCACGCCGATGCGCAGTCCCGACGGCTCCCCGAGTGGCGCCGTCGAGGCCACGATCACGTTCAGATGCCTCGCCAACGCCGCGCGGATCGATGCCGCTTCGCCAGGCGACCGGCACCTCACGAACACGAAGTTGGTTTCGCTGTCGTACACACGCTCAAATAGCTCCAGCGCCCGCAGCCGCGCGATCAACTCCACACGCAGCGTGCTCACCTCGCGCGCGTGGCGCAGCGGGAAGTCGGCGTCGCTCTCCAGCGCCCCGATCAGTGCCTCCGCCGCCAGCCCGCTGATCGTCAAATACGCTTGTCGCGCGCGCAGCCGCCCGATCAGCTGCTGTTCGCCGATCAGGGCGCCAATACGCAATCCCGCCAGCCCATACGCCTTGGAGAAGGAGCGGAACACCAGCAGCTTCGGGTGCTCCGCCAGCCACTCCACGCCTGGCGCGTCAGCGCAGAAGTCGACGTAGGTCTGGTCGAGCATCAGATGCGCTAAGCGTTCCAGCAGCGCCCGCAGCGACCCCGGGGCGAAGGCGTTGGCGGTGGGGTTGTTGGGGCTTGCCAGCATCACCAGCCGCCCCTCGGCGGCTTCGATCAGCTCTGCCGGCAGCGCGTAGTCCGTGGTCAGCGCCCATGCGATGCAGCGATGGTTGAGCGCCGCCGCGCGGTCGCCATATCCGTCGAAGCCGGGGATCACGGTGTGGGGGTCGCCTAGCTCGAGGATGCACAGGTCGGCGGCCTCGTCCACGCCGGTGGTGAGGATCAGCTGGTGCGTGTTCACGCCAAGGTGCTCCGCGGCGGCGGCGGTTGCGCGAGCCAGCGCCTCGTGTGGGTACACGTGCCCCCGCGCGATCGCCGCCCTTACGCGCTCCACGGCGCCCGGCGGAGGTCCGCGCAATGCTTCGTTGCGATCCAGCTGTGCCACTTGACTGCCCGCCCAGGGGACGCTTGTCTGGGTGTCTGCTCCGCCATCCTCGGCTGGCGTGATCTGCGATGCGATACCGCTCTCCGCCACTGGTGTCATTGCGCGACAGCTCCCTCCGACCGTGCGCACGGCAAGCCCAGCGCGCCGATCCCCGCTGTCAGTAGCGAGCGCATCGCGCGGGCCGTGCGCGCGTCGGCGTTGGCGCGCAGATAGCGGCGGCTGAGGTGCCCGTAGAAGCGTGCGAGCTCATACACGTCTAGTTGCCCCACCGCACGCGCGAGCAGCCGACGGTGCACCTGCGACTGCATCACCATGTGGCGGTACTCGGCTTGCTCGGGCGCCGGGTCGGGTGAGCCGTCGTGACGGGGGCTCCATGCCTCCACCGCCGCGCGCGCCAGCTCCCAGCCGATGCCGCCGCTGAGGTCGAGCATCTCGTTCAGCGTCAAATCCACCGGCTTGCGCGTGGGGCGACCGAGGTAAAACCCGAGCATCACCAATGCCGCGAGCGCGCGCGGCCTGAAGCGCCCTTCGCTGCGTGCCGCCAGCTCCCGCAGCCGTGGCGAGGCGGTCACCCGCTCGAGTACCCCATCGACGAGCGGCGGCTTGCCGTGGCTCGACTTCACCGCGCTGCCCTCCACCGTCACCATCCCGTAGATGACGTTGTCGCTCGGGTGGTGTTCCTTGCGAGCGGGCTCCCCCTCGCCGTACATGAGGCGCTCGTGGTAGCGCACATATGCGTGCCACTCCTCGCCGACGAGCTCAATCGTGCGGATCCCGCTCAGCTCCCGGTGCAGCGAGTGCCATAGCGCAAACGTGCGCAGGTGCTGGGTGGGGAAGCCGTCGGCCCGCGCCAACAACAGCCGTGGGTACTCCGCCTCGCGCGTCTCGTATACGACCGCTCCGCTGTCGGTTCGAGTCAGCACGCTACCGGCCAAGCCTTTGTCGAGAATCCACCGGGTGAGCCGACGTGAGTCGGACTCGTATACCTGCCGGTCGATGTTCACGCCGAGTGCGTCGAGTGTTTCCCGCTGGCCATCCAACGCCCATGCGCGCAAGCTCCGCCAGCGCGCGACGATCTGTGGATCGCCTGCGTCCAATCGCGCCAGCAACTCCTCCGCGAGGTCGTCGCGTACTGCCGCCTCGGCGCTCAGGGCGGGGTCCTTGGCGCCAGACGCAAGACCCTCGACGCTCGTCGTTACCTCACCTGCGCTTGCGCGGGGAGCATCGGCGCTCGACCCGTCGGCCTGGGTGGCGGCATAACGCCCGAAGCATTCGCCCACGAAGTGGTCGCTCTTGACGCCGTAGCTGTGCGGGGTGATGTGCTCGGGCAACTCCATATACCCCGCCAGCGCTTCGCCCATGCTGCGGCAGTAGTCGCTTACCTGGCTCTGACGCGTCACCCGCGCGCCCGCCGCCGCGAGCGCGCTCGCCAGAGCTTGGCCGAGCGCGACGTTGCGCAGGTGGCCGATGTGCAGCGCCTTGGTGGGGTTGGCGTCGCAGAAGTTGACTAGCGCCTCGGCGCCTCCGAGTAGGTCGCGTGCGTCCAGAAGCTCCTCCTCGCCAGCCTCCAACTGCTCGCCCAGCTCCGCGAGCGCCGCGTCGGCGAAGCGCACCATCAGCGAGCTGCCGCGTGCACTGACGTTCGCCACGTCCGGCAGCGCCGCAAGTGCCTCGCGCGCGGCGGTCAGTTGGACCCCGCCCCGGTTTGCGCCCCTAAATACCTCTGCGTCGGCGCCCCGGCGGGGGTTGTGGAGCGGGATCACCGCAAAGTCGGCGTGCGGCGCGAGTGCGCTGAGCGCCTCTGAGAGTTGATCGAGCACCTCTTCACGTGCTCTGTTGGGAGAAGGAAAAGTACGCCCGGCGGGGCTCGAACCCACATCGGCGGCTTAGAAGGCCGCTGCTCTTAGACCGGCGACTCGCGAGGGCTTTCTCATACCAAGCGACCGCGAGGCGGCAGATAGCCGCCGGCTGGCGAACCGCGCGGGCCAGTGGCCCGGAGCTCGTCGCCGGTTGAATGACTACACCTGGAGATTTGGCGCCACTGTCGTCATGGCCGTTAGCCAGTTGAGCTACGGGCGCAGGGGCAGACTTGATCATCGCCATCCGAGGGTAAGCCGGGTCTCGCGATCCCGCAACGCAAATTGCGAGGAGTCACTTTCGGCCGATCGTGGTGCGCTCCCGCACTCCTACGTTTTCCCTGCATACGTGCGAAATCAGCGGACCGGCGCCGCGGGCTCGGAGCCCGCATAGTGGGAAACAACGTGACGGACTGGGTTCCGATTCCGGTGAAGATCTTGGAAACACCCGCCTACAACATGCGACGCCGGCTAGACAATGAGAAGATATGGCCGAGAGGAAAGATCAAGCTTGCCGCTGCTGGCTTTGAGTGCAGGCAGTTGCGGGCGCCGGCGGCTTTCGCGCGGATGGAGAGGAGCAGGGTTAGGTGCAGCAGCCAGTGGGTTCGGGGGACGACGACGAGCGCACACGCGTCTTCCGGGCGCTGGCCACGGCCGTCTCCGCGCAGGGCGGAGGCTCCCCTAGCCTCGCCGATATCGCCGCGCGAGCCGGGATCTCGCCGCGCAAACTCCGCGGGCAGTTCGCCGATGTCGAAGCATGCTTCCTCGCGGCCTTCGAGTGGTGCTCGGAGGCCGTCGGCGGCGTGATGGAGCAGGCCTACACCGGTGAGCGTAGCTGGCTCGAAGCGGTCAGATCTGCGCTGGCGGCCGCGCTCGAATGGATCGAGCGGGAGCCCGATTTAGCGCGGCTGTGGATCGTCTATGCCCTAGGGGCCGGTCCGCGCGTGCTGCGGCGCCGTACCGAAGCAATCGCGACCCTGGCCGGGTACATCGACCGTGGACGGCTTGAGTCGAGGGTCCGTGCGGAACCTCCCGCGATCACCGCCGAGGGGGTGGTGGGTGCTTTGCTGGTGGTGTTACAGACGCGTCTGCTCGCCTCGACGCAAGAGCCTTCGAGCGAGCTGCAGGGAGAGCTGATGAGCCTGATCCTGCTCCCCTATCTCGGTAGCGCCGCAGCGAGGCGCGAGCTTGTGCGGCCTGGCCGCTCCGCGGTTAGTCGCCAGCCCCAGCCACCGGCCAGTGGGCGCGTGGTGTTGGAGGGTCTGGGCCCGCGCGTCACCTACCGCACTGCGCGCGTGCTGAAGGCGATCGCCGAGCGGCCCGGATCGAGCAATCGCGAAATCGCCAACCGCGCCGAGGTTGTCGACCAGGGCCAGATCTCGAAGCTCCTCAGCCGCTTGGAGTCTCAGGGGTTGATTGTCAATGTGGGTGGCGGTGATGTACGGGGTGCGCCCAATGCTTGGGAGCTCACGCTCCGGGGTGAGCAGATCCAGCACGCTGTCGCGCGCCTGGCCGCGCCCACCGAGAACCGGGTGCGCCGCTAGCGAGGGCTGCGTCGCGGCGGAGAACTATGTCTCGGCGCAGGACTACGTGTCAGCGAAGGCTACGTATCGAACACCAGCGAATGCGCCGCGCCGTGGGCGAGCGTCAGCGTAAGCTTGTAGCGCCCCACCGGAAGCGTGCCATGGCCTTGCAGGTGAGCGCGGTGGCGACCTCCACCGGCGGTTAGCGCAAACCCGCCGGGCGCGGCCACCCAACGCCGGCGTCCCCCGACGCGGGCGAGTCGGGTGAGCGTCACCTGCACCCGCGTGGGCGTGGAGGTGTTGAGCGTGAAGGCGAACGCCACCTGGGCGACGGTGGGCAGGCCGTGGGCGAGTACCGTGCTCGCCCGCGCGGTGAGGACGAGGTGGGAGAGGCGCGCCGAGCCATGGCCGGCGCCCGCGCCGCCGGAGCCCGCGCTCGAGGGGGCGCCATTGGCTTGGGCGTCATTCGATTGGCCGCCCGCGGAGCCGTCCTGGGAGATCGTGCTGTCGCCGCTCTTGCTTGCGAGGCCACCGCCGGCCCGCTCTTCGGCTTCGATCCTTTCGAGAGCGCTCCGTTCGGCTTCGGTCTGCTCCTGCTTTTCCAGAGTCTGCCTCGCTTCGCTGGCCTGCCTTGCGCGTTCGGCTTCTTCAGCTTCTTTGGCTCGCTTTTCTAGCGCTTCCGCTTCAGCCTTCAGTTTGGCTTCTGCTTCCGCCTTCTGTTTGGCTGTGGCTTCTTCTTCGGCCCGCTTGCGCCTGGCTTCCGCTTCGACTTGCTTACGCCCTTCTTCTTCGGTCTTCTGCGTGGCTTCTTCTTCTTCTCTGCGCTGCTCGACAACCGCTTCGCTGCCGGGCTGGAATGCGCCGATCCCATTGGGGGTGCCCACGCCCGATGGGCCGTCATAGCCCGCGGCGGCATTGCAGATTAGGACTCCTTCTCCACAGTCGAACGCAAATCGCGGGGAGAGCGGTTCCATCGAGCCGGTGCAGGAGGTGTAGAGGTCGTCGCATTCCCCGTTGCCGCCTTCGGTGACCGGATGCAGCAGGCCGCTTGCCAAGTGTTCGTAGAGCGTCTTTGCCGGGTATTCGACGCCGTGCGAGCCGCCGGCGAGCGCGAACATCGAGGCGATGATCGGCGAGGCCACCGAGGTGCCGCCGATCGGCCACCAGTAGAGCGGTGTGTTGACTTCTTTGCCCAGTTCTTCTTCGTGCGGGTCGGGCACGGAGTCGTACACGGCGACTCCGCTGTAGGGGTCGGCGTCGGCGGCGACATCGGCGACGGCGCGCATATCTTTGCAGCCAACCTTCGACCAGTCGGGGACAGCGCTCTGCCAGCTCGGGGCTTTGAACTGTGTACTGCAGCCGCTGCCGCCGGCCCCATAATTTTCTTTGCTGCCGTGGTCGTCGTTCCAGACGGTTTCGCGTTCCCAGGCACCTGACGCCGAAAGGGCAAGGTTGGTGCCGCCGACGGCGATCACGTTGGGCGAGGCAGCCGGGTAGTCGGCCCCCACGTAATATTCCTCTTTGGCTTGCTTGGCTTCCGCCGCCTCGGTCCAGTTCAGGTAGCCGTCGTCGCCGGCGGCGGCCGTTATGACCGTGCGGGGGTGAGTAAAGGCTGAGCTGTCGAGCATCGATTCTTCGAGCACCGGTTCGGGTTCGGATCCACCCCAGGAGTTCGACACCTCGGTGTCTTCGGCGGTGGTCTGTTCACGACCGATTTTCACCGCCGTTTCCTCGGCCGCTTCAAGGTCGGTGTATTCCGAGGAGCTGGCCTCCACGAGCACGATGCGGCAGTGGCGCTGGCAGATCGCGTGGGCGGTCTCGATATCGGTGGAGATCTCGACGGCCCAACCCTCGGCTTCTTCCACCTTGTCGCAGGCCACCCTTTGCGCTCTAGTCCCGGCTCCGCGTTTGCTTTCGCACACTTTGAGTTCCGCTCGGCGTTCCGCTTCGCTCGTCGGAAACGGCAGGTTGCCCGGTTCGCCTTGTTGGTTGACCTGCTTGAAGCAGCCGTTCGCCGCGGTGCACGCTTCGATGCCGAATTCTTTGTCGTACACCGCCAGGTCAGCTTCGGCTTCGGGGTCGTTGTAAGCGTCCACGAGTGCGATCGTCTGCGGGGCGGAGGCGGGGGCTTCCGGCCGTTCACCGGGGAAGTAAGCGGCGCGCAAATCCACGGGGCGCACGCCGTCGGTGTCGTCTTTGGGGCTGGCGGCTTCGAGCGGGCCACCGTGGGTCGTCTGCACCACCCCCAGTGGGTGGGTGCGCGCACGGGCGGCGCTCGTGTGTGGCACGAGCTCGAGTGCCAGGCAGCTCGCGTGTCCCGCTGCCGGCGCGCGGCACGCGGGGTGCGACTGGTAGTCGGAGGCGGGCAATGGCGCGACAGTTTGCGTTTGCGCCGACGCGGCTGCCGCGGGCAGGCAGAGAGCGACCCCCGCGGTCAGAAGTGCGCTGCGGATTGTGCGGCTGTGCGGTCTGGGCATCGTCGGGAGAGGCACCTCGATCGAGTCTTCCTACAGAATCGACGGTAGCGCCTGTCGGCATTAGGGGTCGCCGTGCCACCGGACGAACGCACGGTCTGTGTACGCTGAGCGCAAGTGTCACGCCTGCTCGGCATCGTGCCGGTTCCCACCTCGCATTCTCGTCAGGAGGCGCTGGAGCGCCGGCGCGAGGCGAGCTTGGTGCTGGAGATGGCACGGCTGCTGCTGCAGGGCGAGAGCCTTGCGCAGGTGCTGCCGACGGCGGCTGCGCGGATGGCGCAGGCGCTGGAACTGCAATCGGCCGCGATCGTGATGGAGGCGGTGGAGCCCGACCCGCGTAGCGTGGCGTTCCCGCTGCGCGAGGGCGACCGCCGCCTGGGCACGGTGGTGGTGGGCGCCGATAGCTCCGAGCGGAGCCTCTATCGGCTGCAGGAGCGGGTGGTGCCGGCGCTGGAGGCGTTGCTGAGCGCTGCCCTGGAGCGCGAAACGCTGCAGGGCGGGGTCGTGGAGACCGCGGCGTTGCGCCAGGCCGATGTGATCAAGACGGCGCTGCTGCGGGCGGTGTCGCACGATCTGCGCAGTCCGCTCACCGCGATTTCGACGGCGGCGGAGGCGATCGCGCTACCAGGTGTGTCGGCTCCCGAGCGCGAGGAGTTGGCGAGCGCGATCCTGGCGGAGACGCGCAGGCTGTCGCGACTGGTGGACAACCTGCTCGACCTGTCGAAGCTCGAGGCGGGCGCCGCCGCGCCGCGCCGGGAGTGGCTGTCGATCGAGGAGATCATCGGGATGGCGCTCGAGGATCTGAACGCCCAGCCGCACGAGTTCCATGTCACGATCGATCGCGACCTGCCGCTGGTGCGCGCCGATTCCACGCAGCTGGAGCGAGCCTTCGTCAACGTGATGGAGAACGCCCGGCGGCACTCGGGCGGGCACCCCGTGTCGGTGCGGGCGCGCGTGGTAAGGACGCTGGCGGGCGAGGGCGACCGCCTGATCGTGCGCGTAGTCGATCGCGGCCCGGGGATCCCGCCGGCGCAGCTGGAGCGTGTGTTCGAGCCCTTCTACAGCGCCGGCACAGCGCGCGGAGGGCGCCGCGGCTCAGGCCTCGGTTTGGCGATTGCGCGGGGGTTCATGGAAGCGAACGGGGGCTCGCTGCACGTCGAGTCGCTGCCCGGGCAGGGGGCGACGTTCGTGTTCGAGCTGCCGCTGGAGCGGGGCGGGCCGGAGGCGGCCACTGCGCTGGCACGGGGGTCGGAGGCGAATGGAAACTAGAGGGTGGCGCAGTTGGCCGGAGGCAGACGAGCCGAGCCCCTCTCTTGCGATCAACACTGCCCCGGCGGCGCGGCCGCGGGTGCTGGTGGTGGACGACGAGCTGCAGATCCTCAGGGCGCTGCGGGTGGTGCTCAGGGAGGCCGGCTTCGAGGTGATCAGTGCGCAGAGTGCCCCGGAGGCGCTCGACCTCGCGGCGGTGAAGGCCCCGCGCGCGGCGATCATCGACCTGGTGCTGCCCGGAGGCGACGGCGTTGATGTGACCCGCAGTCTGCGGGAGTGGAGCGAGATGCCGATTTTGGTGCTCTCGGCGGTGGGTGAGGAGGAGCAGAAGGTGCGAGCGCTGGAGGCGGGGGCGGACGACTACATCACCAAGCCGTTCGGCACGCGCGAGTTGGTGGCGCGCCTGCGCGCGGCTTTGCGCCGTAGCGAAGGCGCGGGCGAGGAGCAGCCGAAGATCGCGGCCGACGGCCTGGAGATCGACCTCGCGGCGCATGCGGTGCGCCGTGACGGCGAGCCCGTCCACCTCACCCCGATCGAGTTCGAGCTGTTGCGGGTGCTGGCCCAAAACCGTGGCCGGTTGATGACCCATCGCGCGCTGCTCGCCGATGTCTGGGGCCCCGGCTACGTGGACGACGTGCAGTCGCTGCGCACCCACATCGCGCGCCTGCGCGCCAAGATCGAGCCGCGGGGCGAGCGTCCCCGCTACGTGCTCACCGACCCGGGCGTGGGCTATCGGTTTGTTGAATGAAGTTGCGGCACCGGCCGGCGCTGGGCCACGGGTTCCGGCATTACGCTGATCCTGCCATGCGTCCCTCGCTCGTGCTCGTCCTCGCCGCGCTCTGCGCGCCGGCTCTCACGGCGATCGCTCCCGCCGGAGCCGCCGCCACGCCGAGCACCGGCTTCCTCTCGGCGCCGACCGAACAGCTCGCGGTGCCCGGGATCGGGGCCGGCGCCGAGGTCACCCCCGAAGGCGACCTGTACACCGGCTGGGCCGAGTACGAGCTGCGCTTTGGGCGCCGTCTGATCGGCTGGGACCAGCCGACCCGTACGCTGCCCCACCCAGGCGAGCCGCTGTTGTCGAGCGCGCCGCTCGCCGATGGGCCGGTGCGCTACACCGTGACGCTTTTCGCCGTGCCCGTCGCCGGTAGGCCGGTGGCGTACGAGACGGTGACCGCCGCCAACGGCTCCGGCCGGCGGCGTGAGGCGAAGGTGGCGCTGGTGGTGGCATATACCCGCGGCCGCCGGATTCGCGGCCCCAACGGCGCGAGGACCGGCGCGTTTCGCTACGAACGCCCGGTAAAGGCGCAGTCCGTCGGCGGGTACGAACAGCCCGGCCAGCCGTTCTCCGACGCCTTCCACTACACGGTCGCGGGGCGCGACCTCGATCGCTCAGGCCTGCTGCTGGCGCGGGGCCCGGCCGCGCCGAGCAGCCCGCTGGCGACGCCCGCGCGCAGCACACTCACCGCGCCCCACGACGGACGCGTGTTCAGCGCCCGCCTGGCGCCTCACGGCAGCGTGAGCTTCACCTGGCAGATCCCGCTCCAACCGCCGCCCACCGGCGCCGCCGCCGATCGCGCGCTGGACGGCATGCCGCTGGGCGCCGCGCGTGCGGCGCTGCGCTCGCTGTGGGCGGGACAGGAGGCGGGGATGATGCGGATCGACGTGCCCGAGACGAAGGTCGATGCGACCTATGAGGCGGCGATTGCGGAGATGCTCGAATCGCGCTACCTCACCCCCGCGGGTTGGGAGCAGAGCCCCAATCGGCTGCAGTACCGGGCCTTCTGGATTCGCGACGCGGCGATCGAGACGCAGGCGCTCGACCTCGCCGGGTTGCACGCCGCCGCGGCACAAAACCTGAGCTTCATCGATGCCTTCCAACAGGCCAACGGGCTGTTCATCAGTCAGGCGGGACAGTACGACGACTGGGGGGAGGCGCTGTGGGCGCTCGCTCAGCACGCCGCGCTCGCTGGGGAACCGGGCTATGCCGCCGCGCAGCTGCCGCGCTTTGCCGCCGCGATCGGCTGGCTGTCCGCCGTGAGCGCCAACGATCCTTTGGGCTTGCTGCCCGCGAGCAACCCCGATGACAACGAGCTCGCTTACGGGCACATCACCGGCGACGATCTGTGGGCCGCCGCCGGGCTGCGCTCGGCGATCGCCGCCGCCATGTTGGCGGGGCAGAGCGCCGGCGGCGCCTCGACAGCGGCGCAGGCGAGCGCCGACCTCGCCGCCTGGCGCGCGGTGGACGAACGCTTCGAGGCCGCGTTGGATCGAGCGATCGCGGCCGCCGTCGCCCGCGAAGGGCACATCCCGCCGGTGCTCGACGCTAAGGGCGGCCAGGACTGGGGCAACTACTGGGCGGCCTTCCCCGTGCCGGTGCTCGATCCCCGCACGCCCGCCGTCGCCGCCACGCTGAAGTGGGCGCGCGCGCATATGGCCGAGGGCCTGCCCACTTACCTCGGCGGTCGCGAGCTACACGACTACCTGGGGTTCAGGATCTTCCAAACCGAGCTCGCCGCCGGCGACCCCTCGGACGCGGTCGCCGGCCTGTACGCCGAGCTCGCGCACACCACTGCCACCGATGGCGGTTGGGAGACCGGCATCGCCCCTTACGGCGGCCGCGCCTCCGCCACCAACCTTGCCCCACACGGCACGTTCGCCGCCGAATATGTGGCGCTGCTGCGCAACATGCTGGTGTCCGACACACCCGCCGGCGGCGTACGCTTGCTCGCCGGTGCCAGCCCCGCATGGGTGGCCCCCGGACAGTGCATAGCTGTGACGGCGGCGCCCACCGACCACGGCGAAATCTCCTTCGCCGAGCGCTCCACGCGGCGGGGGGAGACCCTTACCTGGCGCGCTGCGCTCGCCGCCGGCACGCCGTTGAGCTGGGCACTGCCGTGGTGGGCGCGCGATGCGCGCATCGCCGGCGGCGATGCGGTGCACGGTGGGGCGATCGCACTGCACGGCGATGCGGGCACGGTCACCGTCACGTTTGGTGGGCATCGCCCGGCGCAGTCATACGCGCGGACGGTCGCGGCCTTGAATGCCGCCTACCGTGCGCACGGCCACCCGGCGCCGCTGGTGCCCGTGCCGTAACGAAATCGTTATACGCGGATGGTGAATCGTCACACACTCGTGATGAGCGAGCGGCGATAGTGCACTCATGGACGTTGTGGCGGTAGTGATCGGGATTGCGATGTTCGCGATTCTGCTCGCGATAGTCGAGGGAATCGACCGGATATGAGCACCCCTCCGTTGGGCCCTTCATCGCGCACATGAGTGGCGCGGACTTCTTTGGCCTGGTGGTGACGGTGTTGATCGTCGCCTACCTCTTTTACGCGCTGATCCGCGGGGAGAACCTCTAAACGATGACCTTCGCCGGCTGGCTGACGATCGCGCTGTTCGCGATCATCCTGACGGTGCTCGCGCTGCCGCTGAGTCGTTACATGGCCGGTGTTTTTACCGGTGAACGGGTCGTGCTGACGCCGCTGCTGGGGGGGCCGGAGCGTCTGCTCTATCGCATCATGCGGGTTGACCCCAAGCGGGAGCAGGACTGGAAGGCGTATGCGAAAAGCCTGATTATCTTCTCGCTCGCGGGCTGGCTGCTGCTGTATCTGATTTTGCGCACGCAGAATGCCTTCTTCGTGCCTCACGCGCTCAACCCGCAGGGCTTCAAATCGGCACCCTGGAACGTGACGTTCAACACTGTCTCGTCATTTATGACCAACACCAACTGGCAGTTCTACGGCGGTGAGACGACGATGACCTACCTCAGCCAGATGGCGGGGTTGACCGTCCAGAACTTCCTCTCCGCCGGCGTGGGAATCGTCGTGGCGGTGGCGTTGATCCGCGGGATCGTCGGGCGCACCGGCAGCGGCATCGGCAATTTTTGGCAGGACATCGTGCGCACGGTCCTCTACATCCTGCTACCGCTGTCGATCGTGGCGGCGCTGGTTCTGGCGTCGCAGGGCGTGATCGCCAACCTCTCGAGCTACCTCGTCGTTCACACGGTAACGGGCCTGCGGCAGACGATCGCGATGGGGCCGGTCGCCTCACAGGAGGCGATCAAGATGTTGGGAACGAATGGTGGTGGCTTCTTCAACGTCAATTCCGCTCACCCATTCGAGAACCCCAACGGCTTCACCAACTTCTTCGAGATGCTGCTCGTGCTGGTCATCCCGGCGGCACTGATCTTCACCTATGGGCGGATGAGCGGCAATCGCCGCCAGGGCTATGCGATCTTCGGCGTGGTGATGTTCATGTTCCTCGGCGCCGTCGCCGTCGCCTATATCGCCGAGGCTCACGGCTCGCCGGCGCAGCACGCCGCCGGCTTGAACACGCACGTGATTGCGGGCTCCACCGGTGGCAACATGGAAGGCAAGGAGCAGCGCTTCGGGATCGCTGGCTCGGCGTTGTTCGACGTTGTGACGACCGTCACGTCGTGCGGTGCGGTGAACAGCGCGATCGAGTCCTTCACAGGCATCGGCGGTGCTGTCCCATTCGCCAATCTCTCGGCCAGCGAGGTGATCTTCGGCGGCGTCGGCACGGGGCTGTACTCGATCCTTCTGTACGTGCTGTTGGCAGTGTTCATCGGCGGGCTGATGGTGGGGCGCACGCCCGAGTGGCTGGGCAAGAAGATCGAGGCGCGCGAGATCAAGCTCGCCGGCCTCGGCATCCTGATCACGCCGTTGGCGGCGCTGTTCTGCACGGCGATGGCTACGGCCACGCAGGCGGGGCGTAAATCGATCTCTGAAGTGGCGCTATCCAAGGCCGGCGGCAACACGCCGCAGGGCTTCTCGGAGACCTTTTACGCCTACTTGTCACAGGCCAACAACAACGGCTCGGCGTTCGCCGGCTACACAGGCTTCATCCAGCCCAACCCCGGCAACGCCGGCGCCCACGGCATCACCTTCGCCAACCTGCTCGGCGGCTTCGACATGGTATTCGCGCGCTACGCGCCGATCCTGTTCGCGCTTGCGGTAGCGGGTGCGCTGGCCGGCAAGCGGGTGACCCCCGCCGGTCTCGGCACGATGCGCACCGACAACCCGACGTTCGCGATTCTGCTGATCGGCGTGATCGTGCTCGTCGGTGCGCTTACCTTCTTCCCCGCCCTGCTGCTCGGCCCGATTGTGCAGGGCCTCACCGGACACCTCTATTAAACCTCCCCCATGACCCCCTCCCATTTGCAATGAAACGCGACATCGTCACCTCCGTAATCGGCATGATCGTGTTCACGATCCTGCTCGGGCTGGCGTACCCGCTGGCGATCACCGGCATCAGCCAGGTCGCCTTCCCCGGCAACGCCAACGGGCAGCAGATCAAGGTGAACGGCAAGGTCGTCGGCTCGAAGATCATCGGCCAGAGCTTCGCCAGCCCGGTGATTGGCAAGAACGGCAAGCCGGAGGAAAAGGAAGAAGAACTAGTCACAGCAGCCAATCCGCGTTACTTCCAGTCGCGCCCCTCCGCCACCGAAGGCGGGGCGTACAACGCCGCCGCCAGCACCTTCTCCAACCGCGGTCCCAACAGCGTGAAGACCAAGGAAGCGGACGAAGAAAACATCAAGGCCTATTTGGAACTGAACAAGAACCCGACCACCAAAGCCGAATACGACCCCGGCCTGACGGCGGCCAAGATCCCGGTGGATGCCGCCAACACCTCGGCCTCCAACCTCGACCCTGAAATCTCACAGGCCAACGCCTGGATTCAGGCGCACCGCATCGCGGCGCTGCGTCACCTCTCGCTGGCGACGGTGGACGGCCTGATCGCCAAGTACACATCGGGCCGTGGCCTTGGCTTCTCCGGCGAGGAAGGAGTGAACGTGCTCGAGCTCAACCTTGCCCTCGACCGCCTCACCGGAGCCAGCAGCTGATGTCAACGATTCCCGCCGCCACCGAACGCAGCGCCGTCTCGCTGTTCCAGCGCGAGATCGTCGTGCGCGCGCTGATCGACAGCCTCAAGAAGCTCGACCCGCGCATCCAGATCCGCAACCCCGTGATGTTTGTGGTGGAGATCGGCTCGGTGATCACGACCGTCACCTGGCTGATCCAGGCGTTTGGCGGCAAGCCGCTCGGCGGCGGCCACGAGCCGGCTTGGTACACGTTTACGATCGCCATTTGGCTGTGGCTGACGGTGATCTTCGCGAATATGGCGGAGGCTTTCGCCGAGGGCCGCGGCCGTGCGCAGGCCGACACGCTGCGTTCGATGCGCAAGGAGACGGTTGCGACGATGCGCGACGGCACCACCAAGGCCGCCTCGGAGCTGACTCGCGGCGATGTGGTGGTGGTTGAGGCGGGCGAGCTGATCCCCGGCGATGGCACGGTGATCGAGGGGATCGCCACCGTCGACGAGTCGGCGATCACGGGCGAGTCGGCGCCGGTGATCCGCGAGTCCGGCGGCGACCGCAGCGCGGTGACCGGTGGCACGCGGGTGACCTCCGACCGGGTGGTGGTGGAAATCACCCAGGAACCCGGGCACTCCTTCCTCGATCGCATGATCGCCTTGGTGGAGGGCGCGGCGCGGCGCAAGACCCCGAACGAGATCGCGCTCAACATCCTGCTGGCGGCGTTGACGCTGATCTTCATGATCGTGGTTGCCACGTTGCGCCCGTTTGGGCTGTTCGCCGGCACGGCGATCTCCGAGACGACGTTGATCGCGCTGCTGGTGGCGCTGATTCCGACGACGATCGGCGCGCTGTTGTCGGCGATCGGGATCGCCGGCATGGATCGCCTCGTGCGCCGCAACGTGCTGGCGCTCTCCGGCCGCGCGGTCGAGGCCTCCGGCGATGTGGACGTGCTGTTGCTCGACAAGACCGGCACGATCACGATCGGCAACCGCTTGGCCTCGGAGTTCATCCCGATGCCGGGCGTGCCCGAGTCTGACCTCGCCGAGGCGGCGCAACTCTCCTCGCTGGCCGACGAGACGCCCGAGGGCCGCTCGATCGTGGTGCTCGCCAAGCAGTACGGCCTGCGCGAGCACGACATGAGCACGTTGAACGCCAACTTCGTGCCGTTCACGGCGCAGACGCGCATGAGCGGGATCGACTACGACGGCCAGCAGCTGCGCAAGGGCGCGGGCGACGCGATCGTCGAGTTTGTCAAGCACGAGGGCGGCTCGCCGCCGCCGGAGCTGCAGTTGCAGCTCGACCGCATCGGTCGCGAGGGCGGCACGCCGCTGGCGGTCGCGCGCGACAGCCAGGTGCTGGGCGTGATCTACCTCAAGGACACGATCAAGGAGGGGATGAAGGTTCGCTTCGACCACCTGCGCGCGATGGGCATCAAGACCGTGATGGTGACCGGCGACAATCGCCTGACGGCGGCCAAGATCGCCGAGGAGTCGGGCGTCGACGACTTCCTCGCCGAAGCGACGCCGGAGGCGAAGCTCGCGCTGATCCGCGAGCAGCAGCAGGAGGGGCGCCTGGTCGCGATGACCGGCGACGGCACCAACGACGCGCCGGCGCTCGCGCAGGCCGACGTGGGCGTGGCGATGAACACCGGCACGCAGGCGGCGCGCGAGGCCGGCAACATGGTCGACCTCGACTCCAACCCGACGAAGCTGATCGAGATCGTCGAGGTCGGCAAGCAGCTGCTGATCACGCGCGGCGCGCTCACCACCTTCTCGATCGCCAACGACGTCGCCAAGTACTTCGCGATCCTGCCGGCGGTGTTCATCAGCACCTACGCCGCCGCCGGTCAATCGAAGGGCCCGCTGCACGTGCTCAACATCATGGACCTCGGCAGCCCGCAGTCGGCGATCGTCTCGGCGATCATCTTCAACGCGCTCGTGATCCCGCTGCTGATCCCGCTGTCGCTGCGCGGCGTGCGCTACCGTCCGATCGGCGCGAGCGCGCTGTTGCGCCGCAACCTGTGGATCTACGGCCTCGGCGGCATCATCGCGCCGTTCATCGGCATCAAGCTGATCGACCTGGTCGTGCACAACCTGCTGGGGGCCTAGCCGCTCGCTCCGTCCGGCGATCCGACCGCCCGTCAGAGCCGGACGAAGGGGTTGAGGTGTTGGTCATCTGGCCCGTGAGCGCTGGCGAGCTTCCACGGCCAGCGCCTGTGCCACCTGCTCGCGCAGGGCACGCAACTCGCGCTGGCGAGCCAGCACCCACGCTCCGAGCAGCGCGACCACGACGAGCCCAACGAAGCCGAGCAACGCGCCGACTTTGGCGAGCGTGCTCGCGGCGCGGGCGGTGGGCGGCGGCAGTTTGAAGCTGCGCGGGCTCGCCGGCGCTTTGGAGCCGGCGGTCGCGGTGCCGATGACCGGCACCGTCTGTTGGGCGATCGCCAGCATCTGTTGCGGCGAGAGGTTGTTGGTGAGCGTGTTCTCGACCCAGTAGGCGCCATTTCCTTCGCGCCAGGCGATTGTCTTGAGGTGTTCGCCGTCGTAGAAGAGGCTGTAGGTACGCGAGCCGATCGTGATTTCCTGGGCGGGGTCGCTGAGCAGCGGCGAATCGGTCCAGCCGCTGCCCTGGACGTCGTAGTACTGACCCAGTTCGCCCTGGTCGACGACAACCACGTAGGCGGGGTACAGCTTGCCCGCGGGACCGCGGATGTCGTAGCGGCGCACCACGTCCGGTTCGGATTCGGCTGTGGTCGACTGGCGGCGCGGCACCTCCACCGCAAACGGCAGACGCGGGGCGATCGTGCGCGCTTCGGCGAGCGTGGTGGCCGACGTGGGCGACAGCACGGGGGCCGGTTCGGTGGCGGGGGCGGGGGTCGGACGGCGCTTATGGGCCGGGCGTCCGGCGTGGCTTGACCCGTGCAGGAGGTGTGGCGCGATCGCCGCGGTGCCGCTCAGGAACGAGTGCGCCGCTTCTTCGATCTCCTGCGGCGTGGCGGTGTCGTAGGTGCTGTGCAACTGCACGTGGAAGGGCACTTGGCGCACCGGCTTGCCGGCCGATTCGACCAGCAGCTCCAGCAGCTGCAGCACCTGTGCTTCGCTGCGCAGGTCAGTTTCGACCGCCTTGCCGATGACGCGCTCAAACTTTTCCCGATTTTCAAAGAGCGTAGGGCCATACTCGGCCTTCACTTCCAGCAGGAAGCGCTGGTCGCGGGCGTCGCGGATCAGCGAGGTGCTTTCGTGGCGGTTGGCGACAAATTCGAGCGCTTCCTGCCCGCACAGCCGCTGGTAGCCGGGCTGGAGGTTGATTTCGAAGTACTGTTCGCCGCCCGGTTCGTTGACGTGGTGGTAGGGCTTGTCGACGGTCATATAGACGCAGCCCATTTCGTCCACGGCACGCTTGAAACGTTTGAAGTTGGTAACGAACACGAGGTTGGGGGTGATGCCGATCACCTTTTTCAGCGTTTCCACCATCAGCTTCACCCCGCCCGAGGTCGTTTCGCCGCTTTCCTCGTAGCCGAACGTGAACGCGGAGTTGATGCGGTTTTCTTCGATCTGGCCGTTCAGGCGGGTGAACGGCACACGCAGCTCGCGCGGGATCGAGAGCATCGAGATCGTCGGCTTGCTCGGGTCGATGCGCACCAACAGCATCTCGTTGGAGTGCGGCAGCACCGCCCCGTTCGGGTTGTCCTTGGGGGGAGGGCGTTCGTCGTTGCCGACCAGCAGCAGCGTCTCCGGCGCCCCGCTCGGCGCCTGCGGCAGAATCGCGGCGGCGACCTTCACCGCCTTGTTTTGGCGCAGCGCCGCTACCACCTTGCTGACCTCGTTGCGCGCCAGCACGGCGCTCGCCCCAGCCGACAGCAGCACGACGCCAACCGCGCCGAGCAGCACGCGCTTGGCCATCCACCAGGGACGGCGCGGAGGCTCCGGCGGGATCGTGCCGGGCGGCGGCGGCTGTGTCGCGATGGCGCTCAAATGACTCGACCTGGAGAGTAACGTCCTCGCTACACGCCGCTCACCAGCACCAGTGCGAACGCCACGTAGGCTCCGACAATGAGCGTGCCAGGTAGGCGGCGCAAGCCACGGTCGAGGTAGGCGATCCCCAGCGCCGCGGCGGTGAGGCCGAGATAACAGACCGCGACGAAAGTGGTCTGCCCCGAGGGGGTGCCCAGGCCGACGATCGCCCCCGGAATCAAGAGCCCGGCGAGCACGTTGAGCGCGTTGCTGTTGAGCGCCGTGCTGAACGTCGCGGCGCCGCGACCGCGGGCGGCGAGGTAGACGGCGGCGACCGCGTTGGGGAGGCTGGTCACCGCCGCGAGGATCACCCCGCCGATCACGATGCCCGGGATCGCGTGGCGAGCGCCGAGCTCCGAGGCGCTGCGCTCCATCGCGACGCTCGCCCCCACCACGACCAGCACCGCGAGCGCTGCCACCGCGCCATCGCGTGCGTGTCCGCGGTCGGGGTGGATCGCCACTTCGAGCTCCTGCTCCTCCTCCCTCACCGCCGCCGTCAGCCAGCGCGTCCACGCCGGCGGCAGCCTCAGAGGAGTCAAGCGCTCGACGCCGATGCCGAGAACCACCATGTAGGGCACGAACACCAGGAGCACGGCGAGCACCCCCACGATCGGCGTCAGCGCGCCGACCACTACCAGCACGCAAACCCCCGCGATCCACAGGCCCACCGCCCCGCCCAGCTCGATTACGCGCCGGTGCAGCGCGATCCGGCCGGCGACGATCGCCGCGAGACCCAGCAGCGCGGCGAGGTTGAAGACGTTGGAGCCGATCACTACGCCCGCGCCGATGTGTGTGTCGTGGCGGGCAAGCGCCGTCACCGCGGCGGTGATCTCGGGCGCGTCGGCGGCCAACGCGGCGAGCATCCCCAGCAGCGCCTCGGAGAGGCCCAGGCGTGCCCCCACCCGCTCGATCCTGACGACCAGCGCCCAGCTCGCGCCGAGGCTGACGATCACGCCGGCCGCAAAGACCGCGCCGAGCAGCGCGTTAGACATAGCGGTCACCCGCCGAGCAATAAAGGACAATCAAGGCCGTGGCATCAGATCGTGGACACCTCAAGGTATTCATTGGCATGGCGGCAGGCGTTGGCAAGACCTTCCGGATGCTGCAGGAGGGCCAGGCCGAGGCGGAGGCCGGCCGCGATGTGGTGGTGGGCTACCTGGAGCCGCACGGTCGCATGGAGACGGTCGCCCAGTCGGAGGGCCTGGAGCTGGTGCCGCGCCGCAGGGTGCGCTACCGCGACACCGAGATCGATGAGATGGATTTGCCGGGGGTGTTGGCGCGCGCGCCGGAGCTGTGCTTGATCGATGAGCTGGCGCACACCAACGCGCCGGGCGTGGAGCACGAGAAGCGCTACGAAGACGTGCGCGACGTGCTGATGGCCGGCATCGACGTGTTCTCGACGGTCAACGTGCAGCACCTGGAGAGCCTCAACGACCAGGTGACGCAGCTGACAGGGGTCAGGGTACGCGAGACGATCCCCGACGCGGTGCTGTCGGCCGCCGACGAGACGGTGCTGGTGGACATCACGCCGGAGGCGCTGATCGGCAGGTTGCGCGCCGGCAAGGTGTATGCCCCGGAGCGGGTGCAAGCGGCGCTCAGCAACTTCTTCAAGATCGAGAACCTCGCGGCGCTGCGCGAGACGGCGCTGCGCCAGGTGGCGGAGGGCGTGGAGCTCGAGCGCCGCGGCCGTGAGGCGCCGATGACCTACCGGCGCGAGGACAGCCTGATCGCGAGGTCGGCCCCGCAGGTGATCTCCGAGCGGTTGCTGGCGCTGGTGACGCCGACGCCGCGCTCGCAGCGCGTGGTGCGCCGCGCGTGGCGCTCGGCGCAGCGGCTGGGGGCGGAGCTCGACCTGTTGGTGGTGCGCCCGCCGGGCGCCACGCCCACCAAGGAGGAGCGCGAGCAGTTGGAGGCGCTGCGGCGCCTGGCGTCGGTGTTGGGGGCGCACCTGTTGATCGAGGAGTCCGATGAGGTGGCGGAGACGGCGATCCGGGTGGCGCGGGGAAGAGGCACCACCTACATGCTGATGGGCCGGCCCAAGCCACGCAACGCGTGGCGGCGCCTCAGCCAGCCGGCACTGCCGTTCCAGTTGCTGAAAGGCCTGCCGGGCGTGGACCTGCGGATCGTCGCCGACCGCACGCTGCTTCCCTCGGGGGAGACCACCGAGGAGGAGGGGGCGGCGCTGTGAGCCTGCTCGCGGCGGTCCTGATCGTGGTGGCGCTGGCGGCCGGCTTCGGCGCTGCGCTGATCCTCGAACGCCGGCGGCGTGAGCGGGCGCTGCGGGGCCGCGAGCGGGTGCGCCGGATCGCCTTCCCGTTCACCGGCGAGGGGCTTTCCGAGCCGGCGCTGGCGGCCGCGTTGCGATTGGCGCGTGCGGAGGGCGCCACGCTGATGCCGGTGTATCTGGCGCTGGTGCCGATGCGCCTGTCGGTGGACGTGCCACTGCGCGCCGAGTGCGACGTGGCGCTGCCGATGCTGGAGACGATCGAGCAGCGCGCCGCGCGCGTAGAAGTGCCGGTCGATTCGCGCATCGAGCGCGGCCGCACGGTGCGCCACGCGCTGCGCGAGTTGATCGCGCACGAGCAGTTCGAGCGGATCGTGGTGGCGGCTGGCGCGGACAGCTCCGGCGAGGGCTTTACGCCGGAGGCGGTCGCGTGGCTGCTGACCAACGTGCCAGGCGAGGTGATCGTGCTGCGCCCGGCGAGCGCGGCGACGCAGGCTTCGTTGCAGCCGGAGCAAGCGGCGCCTGCGCAACCCTCGAGCTCCTAGCCTGTTGGGATGAACGTGCCTCGATCGCTTCCGCCTCGGTCACTTCCCCGCCGGCCGCAACGGGGACGCTCGCCGAAGGCGAGTGTCCCCCGGCTTCGGTCCACGATCCTGCTGCTCGCGCTATTGGCGCTGGCGCTCCTCGCGGCGAGCCCGGCCGACAGTTCGAGCTCCCATGGCGAGTGGTACATGACCGGCATCAGCGACTCGCAGAACGAGATGTTCGGCAACCCCCTGTGGCAGCAGCTGCACACGAAGATCTCGCGGCTGGTGACCCCCTGGGACGTGGCGGAGCGCCCGTACGACCTGCAGCAGGCCGCCGCCTGGATCAAGGACGCCGAAGCCCGCCACCAAAAAATCCTGGTGGCGTTCTACCACTCCGAGTACACCAAACTGAAACTGCCGAGCGTCGCCGCCTACAAGCGCGCGGTGGCGAAGTTCATCAAGCTGTTTCCGCACGTGCGCGAATACCAGGCGTGGGATGAGGCCAACCGCGGGTATGTGAGCGACGGCAGCGCTTCGTTTGTCAGCCCGAGCGCGGTGCAGGACGCGCAGTACTACCAGGCGCTCAAGCGCGACTGCGTGAAGTGCACGGTGGTGGGTCTCGACGTGCTCGACAACGTGGAGATCGGCGGGACGGTGCAGTACATCGAGGAATTCAAGCGCGAGATCGGTCGTCTGAAAACGACGATGCCGTCGGTGTGGGGCTTGCACGACTACTCCGATCTCAATCACTACGAAAGCTGGCGCACGCATGACCTCGCGGCCGACCTCGGCGGCGAAGTGTGGCTGACCGAGACCGGCGGGGTCGTAAAATTCGGCAACGCCTTCCCCAACAATCATGGCTCGGGGCTGCGACGGGCCGCGAAAGTGCTGCAGTACATGTTCGGCGTGGCCGCCTCCACCCCACGGGTTAAGCGCGTCTACATCTACAACTGGGTTGGCGGCACTCCCTCCACGCGCTTCGACGCGGGCCTGACGAACGCCCACTACAAGCCGCGGCCGGGCTACGTGGTCGTATGCAAGCAGCTACGTGCCGCGCGCTGCAACGTCAAGACGGTCAATAACTGAGTCGCCGCCAGCGCCGCCAGCGCGAACCCGCACGCCAGCGGCACCAGCGCGCGCAGCGGGTAGGGGCCGAAGTAGGCGCCCTTGGTCAGGGCCTTGGGGTCGCCGGAGTGGAGGACGTCGAGCAGACCTTGGTGGTCGAGTCCGAGCAGGGTGGGGGCCAGCGCGGCGTAGAGCGCCCAGGCGGCGAGCGCGAGCAGGCCGGCGCGCAGCGAGCTGCCTGACAGGCGCACGCGGGGGGTGACGATCACGGCGAGGACGATCGCGCCTACCGCCGGGAGCAGGAACACCCAGATCTCACCCCAGCCGCGGCCGAGGCCATAGGCGGTGGCGATCGTGGGCTGGAAGTAGCCCTCCAGCAGGTGGCGCATCCAGCTGACGGTCTCGGTCTCGTAGCCGATCAGCGGGTGGGCGATCGCGGCAAGCACCGAGCAGGTGATCGAGACCGCGGCGAGTGCGATCGTCGGGCCCGGCCAGCGCTCGAAGGCGATCGCCAGTGGGAGCGCGAGGAAGGGAAGTACCGTGGTCAGAAAGCGTGGTCCCGGGGAGCCGCCGCCGAAGGGCAGGTAGTAGCCGGAGTTGTAGGTGAGGTACACCAGGCAGACGCCGCCGATCGCCAGTGCCTCGGCGCGCTTGCCGCGGCGGTAGAGCGCGACCGTGCCGAGTGCGCCCATCGCCAGAACGGGCGCGAGCGTGAGCAAACCGCGCGAGTCGCCCAGCAGCGTGGCGGCGACGCGCAGGCTGGGGGCGGTGATCCCGAAGAAGCCCTTGTGCTGTTGGGGCACGTTGGCGTAGGCGACGTGCGTGAGCGAGTGGAAGGCCGCAAGGTTGTAGAGCGCGAGCGGCACCAGCCCCACGAGCACGCCGGCTGCGTAGGCGCCGCCGCGACGCAAGACCCCCAGGGGATTGAGCGCGTCGCGGCGTGAAAGCAGGTATAGCCCCAGCACACCGCCGGCCAGCGCGAGCGGGTACTCCGAGGAGATCGCGTAACCGATGCTGAGGCCCGCGGCGCCGCACAGCCAGGCGCGCGGGGGCCCGTCGCGCTCGCGCATCAGCATCGCGAACGCGGCGAAGCTGAGGCAGGCGGTGAAGATGTGCGAAAACAGCAGCGTCGAGAGGCTCAGCGCCATTGTGCCGAGGCCGAGGGTAACCGCGGTGGCGGCCCCAAAGCCGGGTTGCAGGCGTTCGGCGGCGCTCCACACGAGCACCAGCAGCAGCAAGCCCGGCAGCACGTTGCCCCACAGCCCAAGCAGGTAGATCATCTCGTCCGCGCGGGGCTCCGCGGGAGATTCCTTGGCCCATTGCTGGGCGTTTACTGCATTGAGGACGGTGTACCAAGGCATCGCGAACAGGGCCAGGCCGGGCGCGCGCGCCGAGTACCAGTGGCCCTTGTAGAAGACCTTGTCGCCCGTGTCCCGCTCGTACGGGTCGATCGTGGTGTGTTCGTGGTAGAGCGCCTGCAGGAGGTCGTAGTGCGAGGTTTGGTTCCAGGAGAAGTCCTCGATCAGCGTCGCGTAGGACAGCCCCACGAGCAGCACCGCCACGAGCGCGAGGCGCCTCTTTCCTCTGGGAATCCGCGCTACGATCGGCTGAGGATAATGCGAGTCCTGGTCGTAGGAGCCGGAGGTGTGGGCGCGGCGTTCGCGGCGATCGCGCAGCGCCGGCCGGCGTTCGAGCACGTGGTGCTGGCCGACGTCTCCCCGCAGCGCGCCAAGGATGCGGCGGCGCGGCTGGGCGAGGCCGACCGCTTCACCGCCGAGCAGGTGGATGCGTCCAGCCAGGAGCAGTTGGTGGCGCTGATCGGCAAGGTGAAGCCGGACGCGGTGCTCAACGCCTGCGACCCCCGCTTCAACGAGCCGATCTTCGCTGCCTGCTTCCAGGCGCGCGTGACTTACCTCGATATGGCGATGACGCTCTCCAAGCCCCACGCGCAACGCCCGTACGAGCTGCCCGGAGTGATGCTCGGCGAGCACCAGCTGGCGCTGCACGAGCAGTGGGAGCAGGCTGGTCTGCTGGCACTGGTGGGGATCGGCGTGGAGCCGGGCCTCTCGGACATCTTCGCGCGCTACGCTGCCGAGGAGCTGTTCGAGCAGATCGATGAAGTGGGGGTGCGCGACGGCGCCGACCTGGTTGTCGAGGGGTATGACTTCGCACCGACCTTCTCGATCTGGACGACGATCGAGGAGTGCCTCAACCCACCGCTGATCTGGGAGCGCGAGCGCGGCTTCTACACCACGCCCCCGTTCTCCGAGCCGGAGCTGTTCGAGTTCCCGGAGGGGATCGGTGCGGTGGAGTGCGTCAACGTCGAGCACGAGGAGGTCGTGTTGATCCCGCGCTGGGTGGCGTGCGAGCGGGTCACGTTCAAGTACGGGTTGGGTCAGGAGTTCATCGGGGTGCTGCGCACACTGCACAAACTCGGCCTCGACTCGACCGAGCCGGTGACGGTGCGCGGCGTGCCGGTGGCCCCCCGCGACGTGGTGGCGGCGGCGCTGCCCGACCCGGCGACGCTGGGCGAGCGAATGAGTGGGCGCACCTGTGCGGGGACGTGGGTGACGGGCACCGGCCGCGACGGTGGGCCCCGCTCGACCTATCTCTACCACGTGGCCGACAACGAGTACACGATGCGCGAGTACGGCAGTCAGGCGGTTGTATGGCAGACCGCGATCAACCCCGTGGTGGCGTTGGAGCTGCTCGACGAGGGCGCGTGGCGAGGCACGGGCGTGCTCGGCCCCGAGGCGTTCCCGCCCGGCCCGTTCTTGGAGCGCCTGGCGGAGCTCGGCGCGCCGCACGGGCAGCGTGACGATCCGGCGTAACCGCCGCCGGCCGCCTGCGCGTGCCCGCGGCACAGCGTCGGGATGAGGGGCGGGGCGCGGCTTCCTTGCCACCGCGCCCCGCCCCCACTCTGCCCCCAGGGCAGTCTCGCCTGCCTCAGAAGTCCACGCGCGCCGGCACGGGCCCGGTGGGCGGCGGCTGCTTGAGCAGGCCGGGCGGCGCGGTTTCGGTTTTGCGTGAGAAGTACTCTTTGAAGTACGGACGTGAGACGAGCATGATGATGGCGCCCAGCAGCATCCCGCCGATGCCCATCCACAGCGGCAGCGTGATGCCGAGGATCGGCTTGGATTCGACGTTCTGGGTTTCTGAGTAGTAGAACGCCGCCTTGATGCCGATGCCGAACAGCATCAGGCCGCCCAGGACCGGGCCGACGCCCATCAGCAGCAGGTTGTGCGTGCTCTCTTTCAGCTCGCGACGGAAGTACCAGGCGCAGGCCACCCCGGTGAAGCCGTAGTAGAAGCAGATCGGGAAGCCGATCGCCGTGAGCGAGTCCACCAGCACGCTTTCGGAGAGCAGCAGCAGCGCGATCGTGATGGCGATCGAGAGCACGCCGAAGCCGAGCGTCGAGACGGTGGGGGTGAGGTAGCGTTTGTGCACGCGGGCGAGCAGGGAGGTGACCGCTTTCCAGTGCGCCATCGAGAGCGTCGTGCGAGCGGTCGGCAGGATCGTCGTCTGCGTCGAGGCCGACGCCGAGGTGAGCACCGCGATGATCAGCAGCTTGTCCAGGCCGCTCCCCAGCACCCCCGATCCGAGCGCGCTGAGCACGTCTTCCTGGTTGGCTTCGTTGGTGAGGAAGGCGGTCCCGTGGAAGGACTGGGCGGCCGCCGAGACGACGACGTAGATCAGCACGAGCAGGATCGTGGACATGACCGCGGCCTTGCCGGGCCCCTCGGCCGGGTCTTCGGACTCCTCGTTGACCGCAACGCCGGAGTCCCACCCCCAGTAGATGAAGACCGCGAGCAGCAGCGCCACCACCAGGTCGCCGAAGCTCATCGCGAATGGGTTTATCCAATCGAGCGAGGGCTTGATCGAGCCGGCCGGGGGATGGCTGCCGTAAACCTTGACGAACGTGACGACGGCGAACAGCCCGAGGATGAAGATCTCGGCGCTGAGCAGGAACTGCTGGATGCGCGCGGATAGCTCGATGCCGCGGTAGCAGATCCAGGTCATGATCGCGATCCACAGCACCGCGCCGATGATGATCGCCGCTTTCGATTCGCCGAGTTCGGTGAAGCCGAAGAGCTTGAAGGTGTAGATCGCCGCGATGTCTGCCAGCGAGGCCATCACGATCACGTCGGAGAGGAAGATCGCCCAGCCGTTCAGCCAGCCGGTGGACGGCCCGAACGCGCGCGTGACCCATGCGAACGTCGTTCCCGCATCGGGGTCGGCGCGGTTGAAGTATTTGTAGGCCGAGGCGACGAGCAGCATCGGGATGAACGCCACCAGCATCACCGCGGGGGCGTGCACGCCGACGCCCTTCACCGCGACGATGAACCCGAGGGTCGCCGCCAGCGAGTAGGCCGGCGCGGTCGAGGCCACGCCGATCACGATGTTGGAGATGTATCCGATCGCGTTCTTCTTCAGGCCCTTGTCCATCACTCCCGAAGGGTCGGGGGCGCCTGATGCCGCGACGCTGACAGTAGCCATCTTGCCCTCCTGCCTATTCCCAAACGGTGGGCGCCCCGCCTCAAAAACAAACGATGGCTCCCCGAACGGTGACCTTCGTGACAGACGCTACGACCACAACCGGTGCCAGACAAGGTGCGCAATTCCCAAAGATTCATTCCCTACTTATACATTTCGTACAATGAGTGCTTCGGCTCTTGAACTTGTAGCGCATTGATACATGCTTTACAGCGGAGTACGGTTATCCTGAGTGTCTATCCTTTGGGTCTAGAGTTCCGATCAAGGAGACGAGGAGATGGCAACCCACCTGAGCGATCCGATTGCGGCGACCGAGTCCGTTCCGACGGCCACGGGAGGCGGGGGCGACCTCCAGGAGCTGGCGCACCGCCACCTATGGATGCACTTCACGCGGATGGGCGCCTACGCCGGCCACGAGGTGCCGGTGATCGTGCGCGGCGAGGGCTGCTACGTGTACGACGAGCACGGCAAGCGCTATCTCGACGGGCTGTCCGCCCTGTTCTGTGTGAACGCCGGCCACGGCCGCGGCGAGCTCGGCGCGGCCGCCGAGCGCCAATCGCGGGAGCTCGGGTTTTACACCAACTGGAGCTACGCCCACCCCCGCTCGATCGAGCTGGCGGCACGGATCGCCGACCTCGCGCCCGGCAACCTCAACCGCGTGTTTTTCACCTCCGGCGGCTCGGAGGCGGTCGAGAGCGCGTGGAAGCTCGCCAAGGCCTACCACGCCGAGCGGGGGCAGCCGCAGCGCTTCAAGCTGATCGCGCGCCACCTCGCCTACCACGGCACCTCGATGGGGGCGCTCACCGCCACCGGCCTGCCGGCGCTGCGCGCGCCGTTCGAGCCCCTAACGCCTGGCGGGCACCACGTCCCCAACACCAACTCGTACCGCTGGAAAGAAGACCGCGACCCGCTGTGGGCGGCGGAGGCGATCGAGGAGGCGATCGTGTTCGAGGGGCCGGAGACGGTGGCGGCGGTGATCCTCGAGCCGGTGCAGAACAGCGGCGGCTGCTTCGTGCCCCAGGAGGGTTATTTCCAGCGCGTACGCGAGATCTGCGACCGCCACGGGGTGCTGTTGATTTCCGACGAGGTGATCTGCTCGTGGGGGCGCCTCGGGTACTGGTTTGGCTGCGAACGGTATGGCTACCAGCCCGACATCATCACCACCGCGAAGGGCATCACCTCGGCGTACGCGCCGATGGGCGCGGTGCTCGCCGGCGACCACATCGCCGAGCCGTTCCTGCATGGCGACGCGATCTTCAACCACGGTTTCACCTTTGGCGGGCACCCTATCTGCAGCGCGGTGGCGCTCGCCAACATCGAGATCATCGAGCGCGAGGGTTTGTGCGAGCGGGTGCTCGCCAACGAACCGGCGTTCCGCGCGATGCTCGAGGGGCTGCGCGACCTGCCAATCGTCGGCGACGTGCGCGGCGCCGGCTACTTCCAAGCGATCGAGCTGGTGAAGGACAAGGACACCAAGGCGACCTTCACACACGAGGAGTCAGAGGAGCTGCTGCGCGGCTTCCTCTCGCACGAGCTGTACCGCCGCGGGCTGATCTGTCGCACCGACGACCGCGGCGAGCCGGTGATCCAGCTCTCGCCACCGCTGATCGCCGGCCCCGAGCAGTTCGCGGAGATCGAGGCGATCCTGCGCCCCGTGCTGAGCGAGGCGTGGGAGCGGATCGTGGAGCGGTAGGGGCGACTCATGGGCGATAGGAGGAGGGGAGGGAGAGGATGCTGACCGTCGAGGGGCTGGTGTCCGAGCTCGGGCTCGAGCTGATCAGTGGCGGCGATGCCGCCAAAGCGCACCTGCGCTGGGTACACAGCACCGAGCTGGTCGACCCCACACCGTGGCTGCGCGGCGGCGAGCTGCTACTGACGACCGGGCTGCAGCTGCAGAGCGCAAAAGCCCAGCGCGAGCTGGTGGCGCGCCTCGCCGAGCACAAGATCGGCGGTCTCGGCTTCGGCACCGGCTTCGCCCACAAACGCTTGCCGCCGGCGCTCGCCGACGAGGCGCGCAAGCGCTCCTTCCCGCTGTTTGAAGTGCCATACGAGCTACCGTTCATCGCAATCACCGAGCGGGCGTTTGCGCAGCTGCTGGACGAGCGCTACGAAATGCTGCAGCGCAGCATGGCCGGCGACGTGTTGGCGGAGGCGCTCACCGGGCGTCTGTACCCGGAGGAGTTGCAAGCACGGCTGCGCCCGTTCGGGATCGGCGAGCGCTCAGCTGTGCTGGCGTTCGTGCTGGCCGATCCCGGGCGATCGGTCGATCCTGCCGTGGCGGCGCCGCTGGTGGAGCGGTTTCTCGCACGCGAGGACCTGCTCGGCGAGCAGGTGGGTGGGCCCCAGAAAAACGGGGCGGGCAGGCAGCTCGGCAGCCTGGTGGCGATCCGCGCTGGCCTGCTGTGCGCGGTGCTGGACGGTGCCGAGGGGCTCGACCCGATCGTGCTCGCTCGCCGCATTCGCACCGAGCTGGTGGCGCGCGTCGGGGGCGAAGTGCGCGCAAGCGCCAGCCGCGTGGCGCCGACGCAGTCGCTGCGGCTGAGCTTCCATGAGGCGCGCTGCGCTTTGGAGGCGGTGCGCCTGCAGCAGAATGGCAACGGCGCGGAGGTGGTGGCCACCTACGCCGACCTCGGCGCCTTCCAGCTGCTGCTGTCGCTGCAGGACGACGACGCGCTGCTGACCTACTGCCGTGGTGTGTTGGGGCCGGTGGAGGCGGGCGAGGGCGAGTACGGCGATGAGTTGCTGCGGTCGCTGGACGTGTTCATCGAGCACAACGGCCACTGGGAGAAGGCCGCCACCGCGCTGTACTGTCACCGCCATACGCTGCGCTACCGCATCCGCCGCGTGGAACAGCTGACCGGCCGCGACTTCTCGACCGCGCGCGACCGGATCGAGTTCTGGTTGGCGCTGCGGGGCCGGGAGCTGGCAAGGTGATCCTGGGCCCGCATGGCTGCGCTGGATCTGCGTCCTCGGTCGCTCGCGTACCGAAGCCGGGAGACACTCGCTTCGCTCGCATCCCCGTTTCGGCCAGCACGCCACGCTCCCTGCGTCCTTGCCCAGCTTGCCCTGCGAACCCAGGATGGCGCGATGAGGTTTTAATGGGGACCCCCACAAGGGGGGTCGGGGGAGGGGTTAGTTTGTGCGCTTTCGACGGTGACAGGAGGTCACGGCGATGAGGATCGGAGTGCCCACCGAGATCAAGCTGGACGAGTACCGCGTCGCGATCACGCCCGCGGGCGTGCGCGAGCTGAGCGTGCGCGGTCACGAGATGATCGTGCAGGCCGGCGCCGGGGAGGGCAGCGCTATGACGGACCCCGACTTTGTGGCGCAGGGCGCGCGCATCGTCCCCGACGCACAGGCCGTGTTCGGCGAGGCGGAGCTGGTGCTGAAGGTGAAGGAGCCGCAGCCGGGCGAGGTGTCGCTGCTGCGCGAGGGACAGACGCTGTTCACCTACCTGCACCTGGCGGCCGAGCCCAGCCTGACGCGCGGCCTGCAGGCGTCGGGCGCGACCTGTATCGCCTACGAGACGGTCGAGGACGCGCGCGGCAACCTGCCGCTGCTGGCACCGATGAGCGAGGTCGCGGGCAAGCTCGCCACGCAGGCGGGCGCCTTCATGCTGGAGAAGCCGCTCGGCGGCCGCGGCATCCTGCTCGGCGGCGTTCCCGGCGTGGCTGCCGCCACGGTGCTCGTGATCGGCGGCGGCGTGGTCGGGATGAACGCGGCGATCATCGCGATCGGGATGCAGGCCGACGTGTTCGTGTTCGACCGCTCGATCGATCGTCTGCGCGAGCTGGAAGTCACCTTCGGTGGCCGTGCCTCGACGGTGTATTCCTCGACGCTCGCGATCGAGGAGATGCTGCCGGTGGCCGACCTCGTGATTGGCGCGGTGTTGATCCACGGCGGCCGCGCGCCGCACGTGATCAGCCGCGAGCAGCTTGGCCTGATGCGCCGCCACGCGGTGCTTGTCGACGTCTCGATCGACCAGGGCGGCTGCTTTGAGACCTCGCACCCCACCACCCACTCCAACCCCACTTTCGAGGTGGACGGCATCACTCACTACTGCGTCGCCAACATGCCGGGCGCCGTGCCGATCACTTCGACCTACGCGCTGACCAACGCCACACTTCCCTACGTGATCGCGCTGGCCGAGCACGGTGTCGAGGAGGCGCTCGATCGCGACCCCGGCCTGCGGCTCGGGCTGAACGTGTGCGACGGGCAGATCACACACCCCGCGGTGGCGGAGGCGCTCGCGGACCCTGTCTAACAATTTCTAAGAGGAGGTCCAGATGGCCACCCAGATCGAGACGCTGAGCAACTTCATCGACGGTGAGCGGGTCGCCTCCGACGGTGACACTGAACCGGTGCTCAACCCGGCCACGGAGGAGGAGATCGCGCGTGCTCCCCGCTCCAGCGCCGAGGACGTCGACCGCGCCGTGCGGGCGGCCCGCCGTGCGTTCGATGGATGGTCGAGCACGACCCCCGCCCAGCGCGCCGCGGCGCTACTGGCGCTCGCCGACCTGGTAGAGGAGCACGGCGAGGAGATAACGCGGCTGGAGGCATTGAACGCGGGCAAGCCGATCGCCAACGTGGTCAACGACGAGTTGCCGGTGATGGCCGACAACCTCCGTTTCTTCGCCGGCGCGGCGCGTTGCCTGGAGGGGCGCGCCGGCGGCGAGTACATGGAGGGTTACACCTCGTTCACCCGCCGTGAGCCGGTCGGTGTGATTGGCCAGGTGACGCCCTGGAACTACCCGCTGATGATGGCCATCTGGAAATTCGCCCCCGCGCTTGCCGCCGGCAACACCGTCGTGCTGAAGCCCGCCGAGACGACACCGCTGAGCACCGTGCGGCTCGCCGAGCTTGCCGCCGACATCCTCCCGCCGGGCGTCCTCAATGTGGTGGTGGGCCCCGGTCAGCCGACCGGCGAGGCGCTGATCAACCACCCCGACGTGGACATGCTCGCGCTCACTGGATCGGTCGACACCGGCAAGCACTTCGCCCGCACCGCCGCCGACACGCTCAAGCGCGTCCACCTGGAGCTCGGCGGCAAGGCCCCGGTGCTCGTGTTCGACGATGTCGCGATGGAGACGGCGATGGAGACGATCGCCGCCACCGGCTACTACAACGCCGGCCAGGACTGCACCGCCGCCACGCGCGTGCTCGCCGCCGAGCGCGTCTATGACGACGTCGTCGCCGGCCTCTCCGAGCAGGCCCAGGGCCTGGTGATCGGCGACACGCTCGCCCCCGACACGACGCTCGGCCCGCTCAACTCCGCCCGCCAGCGCGAGCGGGTGCAGGGCTTCTTGGAGCGCCGCCCCGCACACGCCGAGGTCGTCACCGGCGGCGCCGCCCCCCAGCGCCCCGGCTTTTACCTGCAGCCGACGGTGATCGCCGGTCCCACTCAGCAGGACGAGCTGATCCAGCGTGAGATCTTTGGCCCGGTCATCACCGTGCAGCGCTTCACCGACGAGGCCGAGGCGGTCGAGTGGGCCAACGCCACCCGCTACGGCCTTGCCTCCTCGGTGTGGACCCGCGATGTCGGCCGCGCTTTGCGTGTCTCGAAGGCGCTGCGCTTCGGTTGCGTGTGGATCAACGACCACATCCCGCTCGTCTCCGAGATGCCCCACGGCGGGTTCAAGGAGTCGGGGTATGGCAAGGATCTCAGCGTCTACTCGCTGGAGGACTACACGGTGGTGAAGCACGTGATGGCCTCGCTGGGGTAGGTCGGTCGCCGCGCCCGCCGAGGTTTTACGTCCGTCGTCCAACCACTTGGAAGATCGAGGTGAACCCCGTGACAAAGCCGTTGCGCGCCGCGCGCAGGTAGAGACGCCATACGCGCACGCGCTCGCCGCCAGCCAGCCGTTCTGCCTCATCGCGGTTGGCGTCCAGTCGCTTGATCCACTCGCTCAGCGTGTCCACGTAGTCCTGGCGCAAGCCCTCCACGTGCGTGGGCTCGATACCGGCGCGCTCCAGCGCGAGCATTACGCGCGAGATGTGCAATGGGGCGGCGTCGGGGAAGACGTAGCGCTCGGAGAACGCCCCCGCCTCCGGGTCTCCGTGGCGCAGGCGCGCGATGCCGTGGTTGAGCAGGCGCCCGCCGGGGTCCAGCAGGCCGGCGAGCTGCGCGGCGTACGCGTCGATTTTGCTGGCGCCCACGTGCTCGACCATGCCGATGCTCGCGATCGCGTCGAAGCGCTCGCCGCCGCGCCCCCCCACCAGGTCGCGGTAGTCGGCTAAGCGGATCTCCACGCGATCCTCCAGTCCCGCCTCCGCCACGCGCCGGCGCGCAAGCTCCGCCTGGTTGCGCGAGAGCGTGATTCCCACCGCGCTCACGCCGTAGCGTTCGGCGGCGTGCAGGACGAAGCTGCCCCAGCCGCAGCCCACGTCGAGCAGGCGCTCGCCCTGTTTGAGGCCGAGCTTCGTGCACACCAGCTCGCGCTTAGCCAGTTGTGCCTCCTCCAGCGTGCTCGCGCCGCGCGAAAACACCGCGCAGCTGTAGGTCATCGAGGAATCGAGAAACAGCTTGAAGAAGTCGTTGGAAACGTCGTAGTGGTGGCGCACCGCGCGGGCGTCGCGCTCGCGGCTGTGGCGGCGACCTCGCGGGCGCAGCTCGCTCGCGGGGGTCCGCGGCGGGCGCGTCAAACCGCATGCCCGCACCGCAGCGAGCGTGAGGCGCAGGCGCGTGGCGCGGTCGATCGGGGGCGCTTTGAAGCCATCCAACAACCCGATCACGCGGTCGAGGTCGTCCGCCTCCAACTCCCCCGCGGCGTATGCCCGTCCGAGGCCGAGCTGCCCTGGCGCACGTAGCAGGTGCGCCACCGCCGTCGGCGAGCGCACCGTGAACACCGGTCCCTCGGGTGCGGTGGCGGGGAGCTCAGTGCCATCCCAAAAGCGCAGCGCAAACGGGCGCTCGGGAAGTGCTCGCGCCAGCTCGCGCCGCAGCGGCTCAGTCTGTGCGAAGGGCATCTGCCTAGCGGCTCCCGTTGCGCCGGCGTTCTCTGTCGCGCGCTGTTTGCCGATCAGCTTGCATTGAGCAGAGAAGATTACGACCCGTGTGCGACCTGCCGCCCTCGCGACTGCTAGCTTCCCTGTTGCCTCAAACACATAAGCCCATGATCGACACCCCTCCTCCCGGCGCTCTGGACGAGAGCTCAGCCGGACCAGACGACATCCAGCTGGCGACCGTCGGGCCGGACGATGTCCAGCCGGTTGAATACGAGTGGCTTAATCGCGCGCTCACCGCGCTGATCACGATCGGGCCGATCCTCGCGCTTGGCTTCGTTGGCTGGCAGATGTGGGACGGACTGCTGCACCGCTCCGATCTGATCGTGTTCGCGATCATGTACCTCCTCACAGGCCTCGGCGTCACGATCGGCTTTCACCGCCTTTTCACCCACCGCAGCTTCAAGACCTCCCCTGCTCTGCGCGGCGTGCTCGCCGTGCTGGGGTCGGCGGCGATCGAGGGGCCGATCATCTCGTGGGTGGCCGACCACCGCAAGCACCACGCCTTCTCTGACAAGGACGGCGATCCCCACAGCCCCCATGTCGACCACGGCGTCGGTCTGCGCGGCGCCCTGCGCGGCCTCGCCCACGCGCACCTTGGCTGGCTGTTCATCCACACCGAGCGCGGCTCGCGCGAACGCTACGCCCCCGACCTGATCGCCGATCCCGTGGTCGAGTTCGTGGATCGCACCTTCTTCGTGTGGGCGCTCGGCGGCCTCGCCGTCGCCTTCGGCCTCGGCTATGCGATCGGCGGCACCCTGAGCGCCGCTCTCACCGGTCTGCTGTGGGGCGGTGCGGTGCGGATGCTCGTGCTGCATCACATGACCTACTCGATCAACTCCCTCTGCCACTTCTTTGGGCGTCGCGACTACGCCACCGAGGATTACTCCCGCAACCTTGCCTGGCTGGCGCTGCCCACCTTTGGCGAGGCGTGGCACAACAACCACCACGCCTTCCCCACCTCCGCCAGCCATGGGTTGAATTGGCGCCAGCCCGACATCTCCGCGCTGGTGATCCGCGGTCTGGAGCGTGTGGGGCTCGTGTGGGATGTCGTCAGCGTCCCCGAGGAGCGCCGGATGCGCAAGCGGGCCTACGCTTGATCGCATGACCCCCGCTCCCATCCCGACGGTGCGCGAGATCATCGCGTCCCGGACGGGGGAGGAGCTGGCGCTCAACGACCGCCACCTCAACCCGCAGATGGGGCGGATCCTGCGCACGCTGGGTTTCGACAAGGTGTGGGTGGGCGGTGAGGGGGCGCATCTGATCGACGCCGAGGGCGAGCGCTATCTCGATCTCTTCGGTGGCTACGGCGTGTTCGCGATCGGGCGCAACCATCCCGAGGCGATCGCCGCGATCGAGCAGGTAATGGCGGCGCGCACCGGCAACCTGCCGCAGCTCGGCGTCACGTTGCTGAGCGGTGTGCTCGCCGAGCAGCTGCTGGCCCGTGCGCCGGCGAGCGTGGCGGCGATGGTGCCCGCCAACAGCGGCACCGAGGCAGTCGAGGCGGCGGTGAAGATCGCGCGCGCCGCGACGGGACGTGGTCGCATCATCTACGCCGAGCACGCCTTCCACGGCCTCACGCTCGGCTCGCTCTCGCTCAACGGCGACGCCCACTTCCGCGATGGCTTTGGGCCGCTGTTGGGCGGCTGCGATCCCGTGCCCTTCGGTGACCTCGACGCTTTGGAGCGCGAGCTTGCGCGCGGCGATGTCGCGGCGTTCGTGGCCGAGCCGGTGCAGGGCAAGGGCGTCAACCTGCCGCCACAGGGCTACCTCGCGGGCGCGCAGGAGCGCTGTCACGCGGCCGGCGCGCTGTTCGTCTGTGACGAGGTGCAAACTGGGCTGGGGCGCACCGGGCGCCTGTTCGCGCTGGAGCATTGGGGCCTTCAGCCCGACATCATCTGCGTCGCCAAGGCGCTCTCCGGCGGCCTGATCCCGATCGGCGCAGTGTTGGTGTCGCGCGCCGCCTTCGATCGTGTCTTTGACGGCATGGAGCGGGCCGTGCGTCACGGCTCCACATTCGGCGGCAACGACCTCGCCGCCGCGGCCGGTCTCGCCACGCTGCGAGTCATCGAACAGGAGGGATTGGTGCAGCGCGCGGCGCGGCTGGGCGAGCTGCTGCTGGAACTGACCCAGCCGCTGGTCGAGCGCCACGCGATCGTGCGCGACGTGCGCGGCCTCGGGTTGATGTGGGCGATCGAGCTCGGCCCGCCCGAAGGCCGCTCGGCGCGGGCGGCGTGGAACGCGTTGGAGCGCGCCCAACCCGGTCTCTTCTCGCAGCTGGTCACCGTGCCCCTGTTCCACGAGCACCGCATCTTCTGCCAGGTCGCCGGCCACCGCATGAACGTGATCAAGGCGCTCCCGCCGCTCGTGATCGAGGAGTCCGAGATCCGCCGCTTCGCCGCCGCCTTGGAGACGGTGGTGGCCGCGGCGGAACGGATGCCATCGGCGCTGACGCGCTTCGGGGCTCGCATGGCCCGCAATCTCGCCAGTACCCGCTAGCCTGCCGGGCTGCCATGTCCGTTCCCCGCAATGACATCCGCAACGTCGCGATCGTCGCCCACGTCGATCACGGCAAGACCACGCTCGTCGACGCCATGCTGTGGCAGTCGGGTGCGTTTCGCGTTGGCCAGGAGGTGGCTGACCGGGTGCTCGACTCGATGGACCTCGAGCGCGAGAAGGGCATCACGATCCTCGCGAAGAACACGGCGCTGCATTACAAGGGCGTGAAGCTCAACATCGTCGACACGCCCGGCCACGCTGATTTCGGGGGTGAGGTGGAGCGCGGCCTGACGATGGTCGACGGTGTGCTGCTGCTGGTGGACGCCTCCGAGGGACCCTTGCCACAGACGCGCTTTGTGCTGCGCAAGACCCTGGAGGCGCGCCTGCCGGTGATCCTCGTCGTCAACAAGGTCGATCGCCCGGACGCGCGTGTTGCCGAGGTGATCGACGAGGTGTACGAGCTGTTCCTCGACCTCGACGCCGACGAGTCGCAGATCGATTTTCCGATCGTCTATTGCAACGCCAAGGCAGGCGTCGCGTCGCTTGAGAACGACCAGTCGATGGCACGCGCGGCCGTGGCGGCCGGTGAGCAGGCGGAGTCGGGTGCAGGGCAGGGTGCGGCTACCGGCGCCGAGAACGGGAGCCTCGCGCCACTGCTGGACCTGCTGCTGGAGCACATTCCCGCGCCGACATACGACCCCGAGCAGCCGTTGCAGGCGCTCGTCACCAACCTCGACGCCTCTCCCTACGTCGGGCGCCTGGCGATCTGCCGCGTGCGCAACGGCAATATCCGCCGCGGCCAGCAGATCGCCTGGTGCCGCGCCGACGGCTCGATCGAGCGCGCGCAGGTCTCTGAGCTGTACGTCACGGAGGCGCTGGAGCGCGTCGAGGCGCAGGAGGCTGGGCCGGGGGAGATCATCGCGGTGGCCGGTATCGCCGAGGTGACGATCGGCGAGACGCTCGCCGATCCCGACGACCCGCGGGCGCTGCCGGTGATCACCGTCGACGAGCCGTCGCTGTCGATCACGCTCGGCATCAACACCTCGCCGATGGCCGGCCGCGAGGGCTCCAAGGTCACCGCGCGCCAGCTGCGCGACCGCCTCGACGCCGAGCTGATCGGCAACGTCTCGCTGCGCGTGCTCCACACCGGCGGCGTCGGCTCGGAGTCGTGGGAGGTGCAGGGTCGCGGCGAGCTGCAGCTGGGGGTGTTGGTCGAGATCATGCGCCGCGAGGGCTTCGAGCTCACCGTCGGGCAGCCGCGCGTGCTGGAGCGCACGATCGACGGCAAGCGCCACGAGCCGGTCGAGCGGCTCTCGATCGACGTGCCCGAGGAGTTCGTCGGCGTCGTCACGCAGATGCTCGCGCTGCGCAAGGGCCGCATGGAGCACATGACCAACCACGGCACCGGCTGGGTGCGGATGGACTACCTCGTGCCCGCCCGCGGCCTGATCGGCTTCCGCACCGAGTTCATCACCGAGACGCGTGGCACGGGCATGATGCACCACGTCTTCGACCGCTGGGAGAAGTGGGCGGGTGAGATGCGCACGCGCGCCTCGGGGGCGCTGATCGCGGATCGCCGCGGCGAGACCGTCCAGTTCGCGCTGATGAACCTGCAGGAGCGCGGCACGATGTTCGTCGGTCCCGGCGAGGAGGTGTACGAGGGGATGATCGTCGGCGAAAACGCCCGCTCGGAGGACATCGACGTCAACCCCGTCAAGGAGAAGCATCTGACCAACATGCGCTCCTCCACCTCGGACGTGCTGGAGCGGCTGATCCCGCATCGCAAGCTGACGCTCGACCAGGCGATGGAGTGGGTGCGCGAGGACGAGTGCGTCGAGGTGACGCCCGTCACCGTGCGAATGCGCAAGGTCGAGCTTGGGAAGACTGAGCGGATGAAGGCGGCTCGTATCCGACGCGGCAAATGAGCGCCCGCGCGCCGGCGAGCGCCATACGTGTGAGCGCAAGCAGGCGCACCTGAAGATGCCTGGGTACGCGATCGAGGTCGCGGGGTTGCGCAAGAGCTACGGCTCGGTGCATGCCGTGCGCGGCATCGACATCTCGATCAACGTCGGCGAGACGGTCGCGCTGCTGGGGCCCAACGGCGCCGGCAAGTCGACCACGATCGACATGATCCTCGGCCTCTCCAAGCCCGACGGCGGCACCGTGTCGGTATTCGGCGGCACGCCCACCACCGCGGTCGATGCCGGGCAGGTCGGTGCGATGCTGCAGACTGGCGCTCTGATCCGCGACCTGTCGGTCGGCGAGCTGGTGGCGATGGTCGCTTCGCTCTACCCCGCGCCGCTCGACCTCGCCGAGGCGCTCGAGCTCACCGGGCTCAGCGAGATCGCCGAGCAGCGCACGCAGAAGCTCTCCGGCGGGCAGACCCAGCGGGTGCGCTTCGCCGTGGCGCTCGTCAGCGACGCCAAGCTGCTGGTGCTCGACGAGCCCACCGTGGCTATGGACGTCGAGGGCCGCCGTGCGTTCTGGACGACGATGCGCGAGCTTGCCGCGCGCGGCAAGACGATCCTGTTCGCCACCCACTACCTGGAGGAGGCCGACGCCTACGCCGACCGCGCGATCCTGATGGCACACGGCCTCGTGGTCGCTGACGGGCCGCCCACCGAGATCAAGGCGATGGTCGGCACGCGCACGATCCGCGCCACGCTGCCCGATGCGGAGCTCGACGCGCTCGCGCGGCTCCCCGGCGTCAGCGGCGCCGATCGCCGCGGTGAGTCAATCGTGCTCAGCTGTGCCGACTCAGACGCCGCGATCCGGGCGCTGCTTGCGGCACATCCCGACGCGCGCGACATCGAGATCGCCGCCGCCGGCCTGGAGGAGGCTTTCCTGCAGTTGACGGCCGACACCGACGTGCACGAGCCCGCGACCACCACCGCGGCCTTCGGGGTGGACGGCCGATGAACGTTCTCGCCTACACGGGATGTGAGTCGCCGGGCCAATGAACGCCCTTGCCTACATGGGATGTGAGTCGCCGGGCCAATGAACGCCCTTGCCTACATGGGATGTGAGTCGCCGCGCCAATGAACGCCCTTGCCTACATGGGATGTGAGTCGCCGCGCCAATGAACGCCCTTGCCTACATGGGATGTGAGTCGCCGCGCCAATGAACGCCCTTGCCTACATGGGATGTGAGTCGCCGCGCCAATGAACGCCCTTGCCTACACCCGCTTCGAGCTGCTGCGCACGTTCCGCAACCGGCGCTTCTTCATTCTTTCGCTGGCGTTCCCGCTGTTGCTGTATTGCCTGATCGTTGGCCCCCAGCGTCATAGCCACGCTGGCGCTACCGGCATCTCCGTACCGCTGTACTTCATGGTTGGGATGATCTCGTTCGGGACAATGAGCGGGATGCTCTCCAGCGGCGCCCGGATCGCCGCCGAGCGCGCGGTGGGCTGGAACCGCCAGTTGCGCATCAGCCCGCTTTCCACCCGCGCGTATTTGCGCGCAAAGGTGCTCACCTCCTACATGATGGCGCTGCTGACGATGGCCGTCCTGTACGTGGCGGGGGCGGCGTTCGGCGTCTCGCTGTCGGCGGGCGAGTGGCTGCACATGACTGTGCTGATCCTGATCAGCCTGATTCCGTTTGCGGCGCTCGGCATCGCGATCGGCCACATGCTCACACCCGATTCGACTGGTCCGGCCGTCGGTGGTGGCGTCGGGGTGCTGGCGTTCCTCGGGGGAACATGGTTTCCGATTCCTCACAGCGGCTTCCTCCATGACGTTGCGCAGATCCTGCCCTCTTACTGGCTCGTGCAGGCCTCTCACGTGGTGTTCAGCGGCCAGGCGTGGCCCACGAAGGCGTGGATCGTGCTTGCCGCTTGGACCGCGGTACTCGCGCTGCTCGCCCGCCGTGCCTACCGGCACGACACCGGGCGGGTGTAGGGTTTCGCAGATGAACCACCTGATTCGACGCTCTGCTGTGGCTGCCGCGTGTGCGGCATTGCTCCTGTTCGGACTCGCCCCGACCCCGGCGCTCGCGACCCACTTCCAGCGCGAGAACTACCCGGAACTGCTGGCTCAGCTGCACCATCGGGAAGTGGTTGCGGTGGTGCTTCACCCCCAGGGTTACAAGGCCCACGCTTCGCTTTCCAACGGCGGGCACATCACTGTCACCTACACGCCGGCTGAGGTGCAACTACTGCGCTCGGCCGCGACCGCCGGTGGCTCGTCGTTCGCGATCGCCACCTCCAAACCCAAAGCCGCCGCCCACCACAAACTGCGCTACATCGCGGGTGGCGTTCTGATTGTCGTGATCGTGGTTGTGCTGGTCGTGCTGCTGGTCGGGCGCCGGCGCACACTGGAGGACGAAGGTCCTTACCAGGGAGGCGAGACTGCCTCCTCGCCCCCTCCGGCCGGCTCGGGTTGAGGTCGATCGCTCGGGGGTGAGTCGCTTTAAGGGCCCACATCAAAATATCTGGCGGTTCGGTGCGGCCGCTTCGCGGCGGTCTGCGCCACCCGCGATGCTCGCCGTGCTACCAGCACTGCTGCGCTCGCGTGCGTCGCATCCCATCCCCGAATCGACCACCCCGATCCCGCCATCTATTTTGATGTGAACCCTCACGCCGGGCATTCACACGGTATGCCGCACGCGGGCCACTCCCACGGCCCATTCCACGCCTCACCGGCCTCCACCCGCCGCGTCGGCGCGGCGCTGGCGCTGATCCTGGGGTTCATGGCGGTGGAGGTCGTGGCAGGGGTGCTCTCGCACTCGCTGGCGTTGCTCTCCGACGCGGCCCACATGCTCACCGATGCCGCCGCCCTGGGGCTCTCGCTGGTGGCGTTGCGTCTGGCGGCGCGGCCGGCGCGGGGGGCAATGACGTACGGGTTCCTGCGCGTCGAGGCGTTGGCGGCGCAGGCCAACGGGATCACGTTGCTGGTGCTGGCCGTCGCGATCGTGTACTCCGCGGTGACGCGGCTGATCTCCCCGCCGGCCGTTTCCGCCTGGACGATGGTGGCGGTGGCGCTGGCGGGGATCGTGGTCAACGGCACGGCCACGGTCGCGCTGGCTGGCGCAGGGCGCGAGTCGCACATGAGTATCGAGGGCTCCTTCCAGCACATCCTTACCGACCTGTTTGCGTTCATCGGCACGGCGCTGGCGGGAGCGGTCATCCTGCTCACCGGTTTCGAGCGCGCCGACCCGATCGCCTCGCTGCTGGTGGCCGCGCTGATGCTGCGCTCCGCGGTGGGGCTGCTGCGTGCCTCGGGGCGCATCTTCCTGGAGGCGGCGCCGCCGGGCCTCGACCCGCAGGAGATCGGCCACGCGCTGGCCGCGCACCCGCAGGTGGTCGAGGTTCACGACCTGCACGTCTGGGAGCTCTCGGCCGGGTTTCCGGCGCTTTCCGCGCACGTGCTGGTCAAGCAGGATGCCGACTGTCACGCGGCGCGGCGCGCCTTGCGGGAGCTACTTGTGGAGCGCTTTGGCGTCGAGCACACCACGCTGCAGGTCGAGCACATGGGCGGGGAACTGCTGGAGCTGGAGCTGCCGGAGGGGCACCCGATAAAATAAGAACAAGACTCAATCTTATTATGGTAGGGTGGCGGCGTGCCGACAACCGACCTGCTGAGAGGACCACTGGCGCGATGATTTACGTGCGTTCCACGACCCGTCCACGCATTGCCCTCATCGCAGCCCTCGCGCTGGTTGCTGTGCTCGCGGCCGTGGTGGCCGCCGGCTGTGGAGGTACCAGCCAGGCCGGCGCCCCTAGCGGCACGATCGTCGCCGTGGGGGCCGAGAATCAGTACGCCAACGTGATCGAACAGATCGGCGGCCACTACGTAAAGGTCACGGCGATCGAGAGCAATCCCAACACCGACCCGCACACCTTCGAGGCCAGCCCAAGCGTGGCCGAGGTCGTCAGCGCCGCCCGACTGGTCGTCCAGAACGGGGTCGGATATGACACCTACATGGAAAAGATCGAGTCCGCCTCCTCCAGCTCCACGCGCAAGGTGATCGACGTGCAGCAGTTGCTCGGGCTGCCCGACTCCACCCCCAATCCACACCTCTGGTACAAACCGACCACGATGCCGGCGGTGGCAAAGGCCGTGGCAAGCGACCTGTCCGCGCTGCAGCCCGCGCACGCCTTCTACTTCCAAGCCAACGCGAGCAGGTTCGATCGCTCGCTCACTCCCTGGTATCGGGCGCTCAAACGATTTGCCGCCAGCTATCCCAACACGCCTGTGGCTACCACCGAGCCGGTCGGCGATTACATGCTCGAAGCGGCGGGCACCGACAACCTGACGCCGTTTGGACTGCAGGCGGACATCATGAACGGGGTCGATCCCGCGCCGCAAGACGTGACGCTGCAGAACGGCCTTTTCAGTGATCGCAAGGTGAAGGTGTTTGTTTACAACCAGCAGGTGACCGACTCGCTGACGCAGTCGTTCCTGGAAGCCGCCAAACGGGCCGGCGTGCCGGTGGTGGGGGTGTACGAGACGATGCCCACCCCCGGCTACGACTACCAGTCGTGGATGCTCGCCGAGGTGGAAGCCCTGCGGAGGGCTGTGGCCGAGAAGACCTCCACGCAGAAGCTGTGATGGGCCGCGGCGAGCGCATCGGCGGGCGGTGGCAGATCGGCGGACGGCAGGATGGAGGCGGGCAACGGCGGGACGGTGGCGCTGAGGAGATCCTGTCGATGCAGGGGATCACTGTGCGGCTCTCCGGGCGCGAGATCCTGAAGGAGGTCACCTTCGGCATCCGCCCAGGGGAGTTCACGGGGCTGATCGGGTCCAATGGGGCCGGCAAGACAACCATTTTTCGGGTGATCCTCGGGCTGCAGTCCGCCGTCGCCGGGCGGGTGTTGCTCGACGGTCGCCCGCGCTCGCGCCGCAACCCGCTGATCGGCTATGTCCCGCAGAAGTTCCTGCTCGACCCGGACATGCCGCTGCGAGCCCGCGACCTCGTCGGCCTCGGCCTCGACGCGCATCGGTTGGGCATCCCGCTGCCATCCCGCGCCCGTAGGGCGCAAGTCGATCGCATGCTGCGGGCGGTCGACGCCGAGCGCTTCGCCGACGCGCGCGTCGGGCTGCTCTCGGGAGGGGAGCAGCAGCGGGTGCTGATCGCCCACGCGCTGATCGGACGCCCGCGGCTGCTGCTGCTCGACGAGCCGCTCGCCAACCTCGACCTTCGCGCCGGCCAAGAGGTCGTCGCACTGCTGGCGCGGATCGCCAAGGAGCTCGGAGTTGCCGTGCTAATCAGCGCGCACGAGATCAACCCGCTGCTAGCAGTAATGGACCGCATCGTCTACGTCGCCGGCGGACGCGCCGCCAGCGGCACCACCGAGCAGGTTGTGCGCGCGGACGTGCTCAGCGAGCTGTACGGCAGTCACGTGGATGTCCTGAACGTGCACGGGCGCGTGCTCGTCGTGGCGGGGGCGGGCGACGACTCCGACCTGCACGGGCACGAGGCCGCCCTGCCGGGGTTGGAGATCGTCTCGTGAGGGCAGCTCCGGCTCTCCGGCGGCCGAGGCAGCCAGAGCATGCCCAACGAGCGCTCCCAAAGGATGCCCGATGAGCGCGTACGTGGGTGGCCGTCCGCTGGGCGCGGCGCTCGCGCCGGTGATCGAGCCGGGGTTCTTCGCCAGCGAAGCGGTGCATGTGGCCGTCGTGATCGGCGCCGTGTCGGCGATCGTGTCGGGAGCCGTGGGCATGTTCACGGTCATGCGCGGACAGTCCTTCGCGGGGGAGGCCCTCGGCGACATCGGCACGACCGGAGGGTCGGGGGGATTCCTGGTTGGTGTCGGCCTGCTGTGGGGCGTCGTCGCGTTCGACCTCGTGGCGGCGGCCGTGATGGAGCTGATCGGCATTCAGCGCCCACGCGGGCGCGACCTGGCGACCGGCATCGTGCTCGGGGCGTTTCTGGGGCTGGCGGCGCTGCTGCTGTACTTGAACACGACCATCCACAACACCACCGGCGCCGTGAACACGATCCTGTTCGGCTCGGTGTTCACCGTCGCGCGCTCGCAGATCCCGGCGATCGTGGCGCTGAGCGTGGTTGCGCTGGCGATCGTCGCGCTGCTGTACCGGCCACTGCTGCTCAGCTCGCTGAGCGCCGAGATGGCCTCCGCTCGCGGGGTCTCCGTACGCCTCGTCGGCGCTGCCTACCTGCTGGCGATGGCGCTTGCGGTGGCGCTCGCGGCGATGACGATCGGCACGATCCTCTCGACCGCGCTGCTCGTCGGCCCGGCCGCGACGGCGCTGCGCCTGACCAAGCGCCCGGGTCGCGCGATCGCCGTGGCCGGCCTGCTCGGGGTGGCGGCGATGTGGCTGGGCATCCTGCTGGCCTATGACAGCTTCTACTGGCCGCCCACGCACACCGGCTGGCCGGTGAGCTTCTTCGTGGTGACGCTGATCTTCCTCGCCTACCTGCTGTCCGGCCTGCCCGGGCTGCTCGCGCGGCGCGCGCGAGCCTGAACGATGTTCTCGGGCTTTATGGTCAATGCGTGGGAGGTGGCGAGCATCGTCGCCGTCGTCGCCGGCCTCGTCGGCTTCTTTGTCGTGCTGCGCGGCTCGGCGTTCGTGGCGCACGCGATCCCCAACGGCTCGTTCGCCGGCGCCGCCGGAGCGAGCCTGATCGGGATCAACACGCTGATCGGGCTCGGGGTCTTCGCGCTGCTCGGAGCGCTCGGCATCGGCGTGCTGGGCAGGCGCGGACGCCACGACGTGGTCACCGCACTGGCGCTCGTCGTGATGCTCGGGCTGGGCTCGCTGTTTTTGAGCTTCACCGTCGAATACTCCTCTGAGGTCTACTCGCTGCTGTTCGGCGAGGTGCTCGGCATCGCCCCCAACGAGGTCGCGCCGACGGCCGCGCTGGCGCTCGTGTGCGTCGCGGCGATTGCGCTGTTGTATCGCCCGTTGATGCTCTCCTCGGTGCTGGCCGAGGTCGGCGAGGCGCGCGGGGTGAGCGCCTTCAGGATGGAGCTGTGCTTCCTGACGGTGGTCGCGCTGGCTGCCACCATGACCGTGCCGGTCGTCGGCACGCTGCTGATCTTCAGCCTGATGATCGGCGCTCCCGCTGCCGCGCGCTCGTTCACCGACCGTCCGCTGCTCGCGATGGCGCTGTCGGTCGCAATCGCGCTGCTCACTGTGTGGGGCGCGATCGCCGCTTCCTACACGACCAACTACCCCGTGGGTTTCTTCGTGGGAACGATCAGCGCTGCCTCCTACGCGATCGGCCGCGGCTGGGCCGCGTGGCATCGCAGCAGGAGAACGGCCCTCTACGCTTCTACGATCGCTCTATGAACAGGGGCTCTCACACCGAAGCTTGGGCCGAGCGCGCGGAAGCAGCGTTGGCGGCCGCGGGCCGCAGGCGCGGAGGTGCACGCCGCGCGCTGCTGGAGTTGCTCGGGGAGCAGCGCTGCGCGCTCACCGCCACCGAGATCGAACAGGAGCTGGGCGCGCGCTCAACCCGGCCGGTGAGCCGCGCGAGCATCTACCGGATCCTCGACGAGCTCGAGCGCGCCGGCTTGGTGGCACGCGTGGAAACCGGGCAGGGGATCGTGCGCTACGAGCGGGCGCACGACGCCGAGGGCGCCCACCACCACCATCTCGTGTGCGATAGCTGCGGCGTGGTGATGCCGTTCGCCGACGAGGCTTTGGAGCGCGCGATCGACGAACTCAGCGAGCGCGTGCCGCTGGCGGTCTCCGAGCACGAGATCGTGCTGCACGGAGCTTGTAACGCCTGCGCCTCGTAGTTCTCACACGGTCCGGCCATCGCTGTTCGCGCCGACCACCGGTCGCGAACCCATCCAGGCAGGCTGCGGGCGCCGCGCCGCGCTCAGCTGACCTTTTCCTGCTCGCGGGCGGCGCCGTTCAGCGCGAACGCCTCCTCCTCGGCGGGCAGCGCACGCACCGAGGTGCCCTCGATGTTCACGCGCGGCAGCAGCCGCTCCAGCCAGGCGGGGATCTGCCAGGTGCGTTGGCCGACGAGGCTGAGCACGGCGGGCAGCAGCATGCAGCGGACGATCAGCGCGTCGAGGAACACGGCGCTGGCGAGGCTGAGGCCGAACTCCTTGATGACGCGGTCTTCGCCGAGCATGAACGAGAGGAACACGCACACCATGATCGCGGCGGCGGCCGTCACCACGCGGCCGGTCAGCGCCAGACCCTCGCCGACCGCTCGGCGGTTGTCGTGGGTGCGGGTCCACTGCTCGTGGATGCGCGAGACAAGGAACACCTCGTAGTCCATCGATAGCCCGAACACGATCGCGAACAGCATCACCGGGATGAACGACTCGATCGGGCCCGGGCTGACCCCCAGCAGCCCCGGGAACCAGCCCCACTGGAAGATCACGACGATCACACCCAGCGAGGCGCCGATGCTCAGCAGGTTCATGAACGCTGCCTGCAGCGGGATCACCAGTGAGCGGAACACCACCATCAACAGCAGCGCTGACAGCAGCACCACCACGCCGATGAACAGCGGCAGCTTGTGACCGAGCACGGTCGCGAAGTCCACCGCGCCGGCGGTGACGCCGCCGACGTAGGCGATCGCGCCGGTGCGCGCGGCGACCGGCGGGATCACGTGTTCGCGCAGGTCGCGCACCAGCACGGTGGTGGCGTACGCCTGGGGGGAGGAGTTGGGGTACACCGAGAAGGTCGCCACTTCGCCGGCTGGATTTAGACGGGGTGGGGTGACTGAGACGACACCGGTAGCGGCGGCGAGGGCACGACGCATTTCCCGCAGGGCGGCTGTGTCGTCGCGGTGTGGCAGCTGCACAACCACCTGCAGCGGGCCGTTGAAGCCTTCGCCGAAGCCCTCCGCAAGCAACCGATAGGCGCGATATGTGGTGGTGTTCACGGGATCGTTGCTGGCGTCGCTCGATCCCAGTCGCAGGGCGGTCGCGGGGGCGGCGATCACGAGCATCACGAGCGCGGCCGAGAACGCGATCGTGCGTGGGCGGCGCTGCACGAACTCGCTCCAGCGCAGCCATGCCCCGCCGCCGGCGGGTGCGGAGATGCTGCTGCTCCCGTTTGTGCCCGGGCCATTGACCCCGCCGGCGCCGTTGCCACCTGCAGCGCCGGCGCCGTTGCCCGTGGCGGCGCTGTTGCCCGCAGCCGCGGCACCCTCCAGTTCGGCGGCGGCGACCTTGCGCGCACGCCTGCGTGCTCGCCGGCTCGGCTTGGTTAGGCGCCCGCCTGCAAAGGTGAGCAGCGCGGGTAGCAGCGTGAGCGCGCCGAGCATCACCAGCAGCACGCCGATCGAGGCCGAGATCGCGACGCCGTAAAGGAAGTCGACCCCCAGCAGCATCATCCCCAGCAGTGCGATCACGACGGTGGTGCCGGCGAACAGCACGGCGCGGCCGGCGGTGTCCATCGCCTGCACAACGGACTCCTGCACGCGCCCATGGGTGGGGCCGGGGCCGGCGTAGGCCTCGCGGAAGCGGGTGAGGATGAACAGCGAGTAGTCGATCCCCACGCCCAGCCCGATCATCGCGGCGAGCTCGGAGGAGAAGTTGGGGGTGTCGACGACGTGGGTGAACAGCGCAATCAGGCTGAGACCGGTGCCGAGGCCGAACAGAGCGGTGACGATCGGCAGGCCCATCGCCAGCAGCGAGCCGAAGGTGAGCAGCAGCACCACGATCGCCGCCATCAACCCCACTGCGGTGGACAGCCCGAAGCCCGGCTGCTCGGTCGCCTCGATCGCCTGCCCGCCAAGCTCGATCTGCAGGCCCGGCCGTCGGGCGCCTTGAGCGACTTCGACGACGCGTTTGGGGGCGCTGGTGGGCAGCAGGTTGGCTTTCTCGTCGAACACCACCGTGGCGAAGGCGATCTGGCGGTTGGCGGAGATCGCCTTGCCGGCGGACGGCCCGGCATAGGGGCTGATCACCTCGGAGACGTGCGGCAGCTTCGCGACTTCCGCGAACATCGCGTTCATGTGTTCGCGCACCGTGGGGTTGAGCACGGTGCCCGCGGCGACGCGGAAGACGATCTGGTCACGGTCGCCCGCCTGTGCGGGGAAACTCTTCTGCAGCAGATCCGCCGCGCGCTGGGCGTCGGAGTTGGGCAGCGTGAAGTTGTTGGAGTATTCCGTCCCCGCCGACTGGGCAATGGCCCCCACGGCGACGATCAGGGCGATCCAGCCGATTACGACGAGACGGCGGTGAGTGGTTGACCAGCGGGCGAGAGCGAGCATCGAAAGAGCTTAGAAGCTCCTCAGTTCATCCGCGGATCGAGCGGCATCCGCGCCATCAGCGCGTAAGCGCCGCCCTTGCGGGCCAGCACCCGCGCCCACAGCTCCTCCGGGTCCTCGGTAAAAACGTCGTCGGGCTGCGCGGGGTGGGCGATCCAGTCGCCGTTGTCGAGCTCATTATCGAGCTGCCCCTCGCTCCAGCCGGCATAGCCGGCAAACACACGCCGGCGAGCGATCGCCTCAGAGAGCTCGTCGATGTCGGCCTCAGGTGCGGGGAAGCCGATGCGCCCGAGCACGAGCAGCCCCGCGGGGGTGGGGTCGAGGAACTCGGCAAGGAACACAATCGCATTGGGTTGCACCGGTCCGCCGACATACACGGTGTCGAGCTCATCGATGGCCTGCTCGAGCTGGGGCACCGCCTCGGCGACGGTCACCGCCGAGGGGCGGTTGAGCACGATCCCCATGGCTCCCGCCTCGCTATGAGCGCCGATCAGCACCACCGTGCGCTGGAAGTTGGGGTCCAGCAGCGAAGGCGCGGCAAGCAGCAATTGGCCGCTGAGCGATTCCTCCATACCTTCCAGGCTACCCCTGCGGCGAGGCGCACATGCTCATTCCGCCCGCCGATCGGCCGGGCGCGATCGCCGGCACACCGATTGGCGCACCGATGGGCGGCTCGGGCGCGGTAGGGGATTGCGACGGCGATTCCGCTGGTGGCGCATGGCGATCACGCCAAGGTCACATCCTCGCTGCTTGCCGGTGTAACCATGCGAGGCATCCCAATAGGGGATAGGAGCGACGTGCGTTCCGAGCAGCCGGTATACGACCTCTCTCTCCCACCGGCCGCCTCCCGGATCTCACGCCGGCCCGGGGCCCCCTCAACCTCGGCGCCAAAGTGAGCGTCGGCGGCCCGCAGCACCGGGTCGCCGACGCTGCGTCGCCCGCCCGTGTCTGTCAGCGCGATGAAGGCAGTAGGCTCGTGCTTGCCCGCAGGTATGCTGATCTCGCATCGAGGTCATCAAAAGAGGGCCAGGCCGTCGGCGATCAGCCGAGTGCGCCACCTCTACGAGCCCAAGGGAGGGTGGCATGGCGAAGACACCACAGGTTGGGGAGCAGGCACCGGACTTTGAGCTGCCGGGCACCGAGGGCCCGTTCAAGCTCTCCGAGCACCGTGGGGAGCGGGTGGTGTTGCTGTTTTACCCCGGCGACAACACGATGGTGTGTACGAAACAGTTCTGCTCCTACCGCGATCGCGCCGATGACTTCGCGGCGCTGGACGCGACGGTCGTGGGGATCTCCTCGCAGGATCTCGACTCCCACGAGGGCTTCATCGAGAAGAACCGACTCACGGTGCCGCTGCTAGCTGACGTGGACAAGTCGGTGGCAAAGGCCTACAGCGCGATCACCCCGGGCGTGGGCTCCACCAAGCGCGCGGTGATCGTGATCGACGAGCAGGGCATCGTGCGCCACCGCCACGATCATCTGCTCGGTCTGGACTATCAGTCGGTCGATGATCTCAAGGCGGCGCTGGATACGTTGCACAGTCCGGCTGCCTAAAGATCGCATCCGAACAGACGGCCGGGTCGGCTTGAAATGCTTGCGTTGTGTTTGAGGGCTTGAACTCAGCGGCCCTTGAGTCTCGTTTTGGCTCGTGGCCATCGTTCCATGATGCCGAGGTGCTTGCCCACCGCGGCAAGGATCCATGTTGAGCTGCCTTCGAGCAACGGCCTCGGCGGCGCGTTCCGTTGCGAGGAGCGGCCGTGCTCGCGGCCGAGCCGTACGTTGCATCGCCCCCACTTGCCTCCCCCGGAGAACGTGGGCGGCGGGGCGGCCGCGACTGCGTCGAGCACAGCAAGGATCGTTCCACGGACCTTCGCGGGGCAGCCGTCGGGGAAATCCGCTCCCGGCACGGAGCCATCAGCGGTTGCATAGAAGATGACGTCCCACGCCATTGCCGGAGCCTACGAACCGGCGCGGCCGTTATCGAAGCGGTCAGGCGCGTACGGCGGCGCGCTTGCTGCTCGATCTGCGTGGGCGGCGCTTGATCTCGATGCTGGCATCGAGGGCGTTGGCTATCGAGATGATGAGCGGTAGCTCGGGGCGGGCCTGCTCGGCCGTGAATAGGCGTCTGATGCTGGCAGGGTTACGTCCCACGCGCCGTGCGAGCTCGGCCTTCGACATTCCGGCGTCCTCGCGCATCTCGTCCAGTGAACGGATGACGGCATCGATCTGCTCGATCTCGCTCCGGGCTCGCTCGTACTCCGCGCGGGTGCCCTCGTCCGCAAGCCAGCCTTGGCGGCGCTTTTCGTAGTAGCTGGTGTCTAGAGTCTTGGCCATGATCGGGGACTGACGCGAGCAGCCATCGTGACCTTCCGCGTACCATCGCTCTGCCGTAGTGTAACACAAGAGCTACGCTCAGTGGAAGCTAGCACCTGTCCCCGAGGGATGCCTGGGCACACCGGCATCGAGTTCCACTAGAGCAAGCGCCACACTAGAACGGTGCCCGACGAGGACGATCCGTTGCCTCGTTGAACAAGATCGACCGGCGGGCGTATGACGCAGCGATCTCTGGCTTGAAAGGGCGAGGGTTGCAAGGCCGCTGGGTACCGGCTGGCCGCCACAGACGGCGGAGACTTCCCGCTGTGTTGTCGGCATCTCGCTAACGATTGGCGCATGCACGCCCTGTTCACAAAGGACCACAGCGTGATCGTGATCTCGCTCGCCAGGCACGACAGGGGGCACAACCCGCACCAGGTTCTCGCCGATGGTCTTCCCCGGCCTCAGCCCAGTTGGCCACCGCAAGCGCGCGAAGCCCCCGTGCTGCGATGATCCCGAGAGCCCACCTGTGATGCCGGCGACGCTCAGCGAGCAGCCAGAAGTAACCAAAACAACGAGCGGGTCCGCGACCCGCACCGAGACCGACACCTACGAACCCTCCGGGCGCATCACGAGCAAGGAAATCACCGCGACGACCGGCGAAGCGCTTCCAAAGGTCTCCTATCAATGCAGCACCAGCACCGGGGCTCTGATCAAGCAAAGCACCGGCAGCGGCGCAAGCGAAAAAAAGATCGAAAGCACATTCAACGATCTCGGCGAGCTGACCGCATACACCGATGCGGCCGGCACGACCTCAACCTACAAATACGACATCGATGGCCGACCCACAGCAACCAATGACGGCAAGGGTACCCAGAACTACGAATACAGCGAAACGACCGGGCTACTCGCCAAACTCACCGACTCATCCAACGAAGCGATGAAGTTCGACACAGCCTTCGACCCCGAAGGAAACCTCACCGAAGAGACCTACCCCAACGGCATGACCGCAACCACCACCCTCAACCCCGTGGGCGAAGGCACCAGCCTGGGATACACAAAGACCACTAACTGCACCGAAGAAGAAAAAGAAAAATGCAAATGGTTCAAAGACACAGTAGTCCCATCGATCCACGGCCAATGGATGAGCCAAACAAGCACACTCTCAAAAGAGACCTACAGCTACGACGAAATCGGACGGCTCACAGAAACCCGTGAAACACCCGCCGGGAAACACTGCAAAATCCGCCTATACAGGGACGACGAAGACGGCAACCGCGTTTCCCTCATCAAGAACGAATCATCTACAGAAACCTGCAACAACAACGAAAACACCACCGAAGAAAAACACGCCTACGATACCGCTGACCAGCTAATCGATACCGGCGTCGAATACAACCCCTTCGGCGACACCACCAAACTCCCCGGTGCCGATGCAGGCGGCGAACCCCTCACCAGCCGCTTCTACACCGACGGACAACTCTCCGAACAAGAACAACACCACGAGACAATCGGCTACAAGCTTGACCCCGCCCGACGCACCCTCGAAACAGTCTGCACGGGAGAAGCCGCCTCCGACGTAACAAACCACTACTCAGGCGAAGGCAACAGCCCGTCGTGGAGCACCGAACCAGGCGAAAAATGGGCCCGATACATCCAAGGACCCACCGGCCTCACCGCCATCCAAACCAACGGCGAAACCCCCGTCCTGCAGATATCCAACCTCCACGGCGATATCATCGGCACCGCATCCATGAGCGAAACCGCAACCAAACTTCTCTACCATCGACACCACCGAGTTCGGCGTGCCAACCAGCGGCGCCCCACCACGCTACTCCTGGCTCGGCACCAAAGAGCTACCCACCGAACTACCCTCCGGCATCACCGCCATGGGCGCCCGCTCCTACGACCCCCAACTCGGCCGCTTCCTCCAACCAGACCCCACCCCCGGCGGCTCCGCCGACGCCTACGCCTACACCTACGGCAACCCCCTCAACGAAACCGACCCCACCGGCCAATGGACCCTCAACCAAACCTCCGGCGGCGCCTCAGCCGTCGGAGGCACCAGCGAAGGCACCACCCTCACAGGCGGAACCGGCATCGCCGCCAACGCCATCACACCACCCCCCGTCAACACCGAAATCGAAGCAGCCTTCCAAGCCAACCCACCCTGGGACCAAGCAACCGCCGGCACAGAAGAATACGAAGAATACTGGGAAGAAGAATGGGAAGAAGAAGGGGGATACGAAGAAATTGGTTATCACGACGGCAAGGAAGAATCACAGGTAGACTCGGCGGTGCTAGTCCAGCCGCTGACCAACGAAGAAGGTGGCGCAACTACGACGTTGGGTGCCCCTGTGCCGCTGTGCGAACCGGGACAGAAGACCCCGTGTGCTCGCTTTGCGTACCGTAACGGCCATCACCGGTCACGGCCGTACAACAATGGGGAAAAAGGTAGTTCGCGGTGCGCACAGTACGGAGGCCATTGGCAAGGTCATACGTGTGTCGGCGTTAGGAGCCCCGGTGGGGCAGCTGGAAACTCGTGTCGAATGATAGGCGGTGTTACCGCCCCTCTTGCAGCGGCCTCGGGACCTGGGGGTTGGGTACTGTGGACAATCGGATTCGGTGCCTGCTGGCTCCCTAACTAGCTAGTAAGTCTGCATCGAGCCGATAGTGCCAACACACCTGATTCCCCAGGTCGGATGCTCTTTTATCCCTAGGAGGATTGAAAAATGGTGCCGTATTTGAGCAGGCATTGGTTCAGAGAGAAGTTTCGCTCGGACGGGCGACATGGCGGTATTGCTATGCAGCCAATAGCAGCCCTCGTCGGAATGCTGCTCGTCGCATCAGCAGGTGCTATCGTCGACTGGTCGTGGTGGTTGGAGTATGCACTGATCGCGCCGTTTGCTGTTTGGTTGATTGCAAGTGGTCGTCTCGTTGTGTACCGCCAGCTCGGCTCGGGCTCGTCGGATCGAAGAGTGCCAGTAGCGCTCGTAGTGCCTGTCTTGCTAGTGTCGCGCTGGTTTAATTTGTTTGCAGTTAGGGTAGGTGGTGGTCATGCCTATTCCTTCTGCAGTTGCAATCGAGTTGACTGACGAAGAGCGCGCCGTGTTGGAGGGCTGGACGCGGCGGCGTAAGAGCGCTCAGGCGCTGGCGTTGAGGGCACGTATCGTGCTGATGGCTTCGGAGGGCTTGTGGTCCAACGGCGAGATCGCCGAAGCGTTGGGGGTCTCGCGGCCGACGGTGACGAAGTGGCGTAACCGGTTCGCGCAGCGTCGGTTTGAGGGCCTTGCGGACGAGCCGCGGCCGGGGAAACCGCGGACGATCACAGATGAGCAGGTCGAGGCCGTCGTGACCAAGACGCTGGAGAGCACGCCGAAGAATGCGACGCACTGGTCTACCCGCTCGATGGCCCGGGAGATGGGGATGACCCCTGATGCGGTGATGCGGATCTGGCATGCGTTCGGGCTTGCGCCACACCGCCAGGAGACTTGGAAGCTCTCCAAGGACCCATTGTTCATCGAGAAGGTCCACGACATCTGTGGCCTGTACCTGAACCCACCCGAGCGCGCCGTCGTGCTCTGCGTGGACGAGAAGAGCCAAATCCAGGCTCTCGATCGCACCGCGCCGACGTTGCCGATGCTCCCAGGCACGCCAGAGCGCGCGACGCACGACTACGAGCGGCACGGCACTTCCAGCCTCTACGCGGCGCTGAACCTCAAGAGCGGAGAGGTAATCGGCTCGCTTCACCAACGCCACCGCGCCGTCGAGTTCCTGAAGTTCCTCAAGGCGATCGACCAGAACGTGCCTGCCCATCTCGATGTGCACCTCGTGCTCGACAACGCCTCCAGCCACAAGACCCCGAAGGTCCGACGCTGGCTCACTCAGCACCCACGGTTTCACCTGCACTTCACCCCGACCAGCAGCTCCTGGATCAACCTCGTCGAGCGGTGGTTCGGCGAGCTCACAACCAAGCTCCTGCGCCGCGGCGCACACCGATCCGTCCACGCGCTAAACACCGACATCCGCCGATGGATCGAGACCTGGAACGAAAACCCGCGCCCCTACGTCTGGACCAAGACCGCCGACCAGATCCTCAACACGATCAGCCGCTACTGCCAACGAATCAACCAAACGCGACACTAGCTGCGGCTATACAGCCGACACGATATTCGGGCCTGGTGGTAGTCGCGGCATTTGCGGTGCTTTTCGTCTTTGGGCGCCATCGCGAGAGCGATACGCCGACTACCATCTCGGCGCCGTGACCTGTAACTACGACGGTACGACGGCACCGGTAGTCATACTAAACGCACAGTTACCGGTCCCCAAGAAAGCACCGCATCCATGAGCGAAACCGCGACCAAACTCCTCTCTACCATCGACACCACCGAGTTCGGCGTGCCAACCAGCGGCGCCCCACCACGCTACTCCTGGCTCGGCACCAAAGAGCTACCCACCGAACTACCCTCCGGCATCACCGCCATGGGCGCCCGCTCCTACGACCCCCAACTCGGCCGCTTCCTCCAACCAGACCCCACCCCCGGCGGCTCCGCCGACGCCTACGCCTACACCTACGGCAACCCCCTCAACGAAACCGACCCCACCGGCCAATGGACCCTCAACCAAACCTCCGGCGGCGCCTCAGCCGTCGGAGGCACCAGCGAAGGCACCACCCTCACAGGCGGAACCGGCATCGCCGCCAACGCCATCACACCACCCCCCGTCAACACCGAAATCGAAGCAGCCTTCCAAGCCAACCCACCCTGGGACCAAGCAACCGCCGGCACAGAAGAATACGAAGAATACTGGGAAGAAGAATGGGAAGAAGAAAGCGGATACGAATACGCCTCTATCATCTAGGCGCGAAATCAGGGAGCGAAGAAGCCCACAGGGAATCGGCTGTTTTGTCCCAATCACCAGGTGAAGGCATAGAATATAATCGTGAGCAAGACGCAACTCTGGCAGAACGCATTTTTATTGGTGCAGCCGGACACGGGACGCCAGCGCCAAGGCATGGCCGACGTGGAAGTCCAAATGAAGGCGCTAGCAATAGTTGCCGTGATAGAGGAACGTGTCCACGGAAAGCGCCTGCCGGTGGCAGCCCGTGGGAGCCGGCGGACGCATTTTGCATTAGCGTGGGTTGGACTAATCCTATTACTGGATACGCGTGTGGCGTATATGGCGTCATCCGGGTAGCAACTAAATAACCGTAGCGACATCTAGCAGAGGTAATGGGAGACAAAAAATGGATAGGGGCACACAAAAAATCATACGTATGCTGGAGAATCGTAGTGCGATTCGCATAGTGAGGGTGGCTTTGGGTATTGCGACTATTGTGGCTCTTATCAGTGTTGATATGGCTCAGGGGCAGGGCCATCGCCCAGCCATTTGGGGCATTCTCGGCGTGCTCGGAGCGATTGTGCTGATTTGCGGGTTGGTTTTCCTATCCCGTGATACATACGTAAAACTGCAAACATGGATGTCTCGTGAACGCGTTCGAAAGTAGACGGTTCACCTACACGGTCGTGTCCAGGTACAGACGTGAAGCAGGTAAGGGCGAAGAAAGGCTACGTAGTGTCTGAAGGGCCGCGGACTAGCTGAACGGCCGGGCCGGGTTTAGGGTAGGGGTCGCTGCGCTCCTCGTAACCGACGCCTCAGCACAAGCTGACCTTGTTGGCGGCGTATTCGGCTTGCGCCACGGTGAATTTGCTACCGGCTTCGGAAGAGAGCTGTTCGATTAGCCCCTGGCATGAAAACGATGACGTGCTGAGGTACTCTTTGGCCGCTTTCACGGCCTGTTCGTTCCAGTTCACATGTAGGTGTTCCACAGCGAAGACAGCGTCCGCGTGCGGATATTTGCTGCCGGCTTCGGAAGAGAGCTGTTCGATCAGCCCCGCTTCTGAAAACGCGGACGTTTCGAGATACTGTTCAGCGGACCGCAACGCATTCTGCTGAGACAGGGTGGCGTCTTCGACTTCTTTATGTTCTCGTTCTTCGAGTTCTCTTTGTTCTTCCCTTTCCTTTCTTCGTGCTTCCCTTTCTTTTGTGGCTTGAGCTATTGCTTCTAGTTCGGCTTGTGTGTGATGCCGGGTGACCGTGATCGTATCTTCCGCTGACTGGTGACCCGTGAGGGACGCGCTGACGACGATGGTGTTTTCACCGACGTGGAGGTGCTGCACCGTCCCGTGCCAGTCGCTCCCGTGGACGGCGGCCGAGTGTTCGTTGACGGTCACGGCGGCACCTGGCGTCACGGTTCCCGTCGGCGTCGCCTGAGAGCCGGTCTGAGAGAAACTCCCCTGATTGAGATGCAGTTCGACCGACGGCTCCGGCGGAGGTGTCGCAGCCGCCTGTTTGGTCTTCGTCGTCGTCGTATTGCTACCGCAGCCAGCGACGAGGGCGACGAGACAAATTAGGCTCACCGGGAAGCCGATGCAGTATGAGGCCCTGCGAATGCGACTCACACCCCGTGACTCCTCCAGCCCGCCCAAGTGTTTTGCGTAGATTCGGCTCCGCCCCCCAGTGCCACATTCTGGAAGATACCGCTTTCGCCGGATAGGAGCCGTCTTGCCCGACGCCCGCACGTGCCCGCCTTGGGCGAAAGGCAGGCGCTTCGGCGGCATCGTCGTGATCGACGAGCAGGGCATCGTGCGCCACCGCCACGACCACCTGTTGGGGCTGGACTACCAGTCGGTGGACGACCTCAAAGAGGCGTTGCGCACGCTGCCGGCCTGACGCGCACCCCAGGCTGCCTCGACATCTTTGGCGCCGATGCCAGGTTTGGCGAGGGCTCGGCGCGGGCGCTACGAGTCGAGAGAGGATGATTGCGGACTTCCTGATCGGCGCTCATGCGCTCGCCAACGCCGATCCCTTGCTGACGCGTGACCGCGGTTTCTATCGGCGGTACTTCAAGCAGCTGACTGTGCTCGACGCGGGCGGCGACACCTCCGCCGCCCGCTGAGTTTGCCCCGAGCTGGGCAATCTGTAGGAGCATGGTTGTCTAGCGAACGAATGAGAGGTGGTACGGATGGCGAAGGTGATCGCGGGCATCACAACGTCGATCGACGGGTACATCACCGGACCCGACGACGGACCGGGCAAAGGGCTTGGCGAGGGCGGCGAGCGGTTGCACGCCTGGGTGTTTGGTGGCACGTGGCGCTACGAGGACGACGCGCGTAGAGAGCCGGCGGAGGACGACGCCGCATGGCTGGCGGAGGTGACGTCGAAGATCGGGGCGGTCGTCGGCGGTCGTCGCACCTACGAGGCAGCCCGGCATTGGGGCGACAAGAACCCTTGGGGCCTGCCGTTCTTCATTGTGACCCATCGGCCGCAGGAGGAGCCGCAGAGCGGAGAGTTCACGTTCGTGTCGGGGGTCGAGGCGGCGGTCGAGCGTGCGCTCGAGGCGGCGGACGGCAAGAACGTTCACGTTATGGGAGGAGCCGACACCATTCGCCAGGCGCTCTCCGCGGGGATCGTCGATGAGCTGACAATCATCCTGGCGCCGATCATCCTCGGCGACGGCAAGCGGCTGTTCGACGGGTTCTCGCACTCGCTCGAACTCGATCAGATCGGGGTGCGACAGTCGCGGTTTGCGACGTTCATCGATTACCGCGTCAAGCGGTGAGTGGGTAAGGATCTCTTGGCGCGCTGGCTTGCTCCCCTGTAACGCTGCCGGGTCGGGGCGGACTGACTTCTACAAGTCGGTCCCCTACCGAAGGAGAACTTGCAATGAGAGCAATCACTCGTCTTAGCGCCGCTGCGCTTGCGGCCCTCGGGCTGCTTGCCGCCACCAGCGGTGCCGCGATCGCGTTCGGCGGCCAGCCGGGCCGCGGCGGATCGTTTGGTGGCCGCTCCGGTCGTGTTGTGTTTGTGCAGACCGACAACACGGCTGGCAACCAGGTGGTCGCCTACGACCGCGCCTCCGACGGCGGCCTCACTCAGGCCGGCGTCTATGACACCGGTGGGCTGGGCGGCGTCCTGGCGGGATCGGTTGTCGATCACCTCGCCTCGCAAGGTTCGCTCGCCTACGACCGCCAGAACGGCCTCCTCTATGCGATCAATGCTGGCAGCAACACGATCTCTGTGTTCTCGGTGTTCGGTGACCGCCTGGCGCTGCGCCAAGTGCTCGGCTCGGGGGGAACGTTCCCGGTGAGCATCGCAGCACGCGATGGAGTTGTGTACGTGCTCAACGCTGAGGATGGTGGGCGGGTGCAGGGTTTTGTGACCTTCTTTGGGCATCTGCTCCCGCTGCCGGGATCGGGCCGTGCACTGGGTTTGAACTCGACCGAAGAACCGCAGTTCACCCACACTCCGGGCCAGGTCGCCTTCTCGCCTGACGGTACGCGGCTGATCGTCACCACCAAGGCCAACGGCAGTGATATCGACGTGTTTCGGATCGGGCCGTTTGGGCGTCTATCCGCCACGCCGGTCGTCAACCCCGAGCCGGGCGCGGTGCCGTTTGCCGTGAGCTTCGACCAGGAGGGCCATCTGATCGTGGCGGAGGCCGGCACCAACGCGCTGGCGGACTTTGCGCTGAAAGGCAACGGCACTCTCACGCAGCTCGATGCCGTTAGCACGGGCCAGGAAGCAACCTGTTGGGTGGTTGCCAACGGGGGCACGTTTTACGCCTCCAACGCCGCCAGCGCCTCGCTCAGTGCTTTCCAGTCGAGTGACGGTGGCCAGCTGCTCACACCGCTGGGTAACACCACTACCGACGGCGGCACCGTCGATGCGGCGGTCTCCGGCGATGGTCGTTTCCTCTACGTGCAGACCGGCGCCGGCGGAGTCGTGGACGAGTTCTCGATCGGCGCGGGCGGTGCGCTGAGCAAAATCGGGGCGCTTACCGTCCCCGGGGCCGTGGGCGGCGAGGGTATTGTCGCGGGATAGTGGACCAGGACGCTGAGTTGGTGGCGCGGCTGCGCGCGGGCGAGGAGCAGGCGTTCGTCGCGCTGGCCGCGCGTCATCACTCCGCGATGCTGCGCCTGGCTCGCACGTATGTGGCGAGCCAGGCGGTGGCGGAGGAGGTGGTGCAGGACACCTGGTTGGGCGTCCTGCGCGGGTTGGACGGCTTCGCGGGGCGCTCGTCGTTTCGGACCTGGCTGCTGTCGATCCTTGTCAACCGCGCCAGGAGCACCGGCGTGCGCGAGCATCGCAGCGTGGCGATCGGCGATGTCGGCCCAGCTGTGGACAGTGCCCGCTTTGACGTGTCAGGCGCTTGGATGTCACCGCCACAACACTGGATCGAGGACAGCGATGACCGCCTGCTCGCACAGGGCCTGGCGGCGCGCATCCAAACGGTGCTGCACGAGCTGCCGCCGCGCCAGCGCGAGGTCGTGATGCTGCGCGACGTCGACGGATTGAGCGGTCAGGAGGTGTGCGAGGTGCTGGAGATCAGCGAAGCCAACCAGAGGGTGCTACTGCACCGCGGGCGCAGTCATCTGCGCCAGTCCCTCGAAGCTGAATTGGGGGCGACATGAGGCTGCTGTGGCGTCGAGATGAGCTGGTCTGTCAGCAGATGGTTGAGCTGATCACCGATTATCTGGAGGGTGCCTTGTCGCGCTCGCAACGCAGGCGCTTTGAGAGGCACCTCGCGGCGTGCGAGCACTGCTCGGAGTACCTCGAGCAGATGCGGGCGACGATCCGACTCGCCGGTGCCCTGCGGACGGAGGACTTCACACCGGAGATGCAGGCGGAGTTCACGACGCTCTACCAGCGCTGGCGCTCGGAAGAGCCATGAGGCTCGCGCCGCGACGGCCTTGGCCGCTGCCCCCGTCCGGCGCCAACGGCGCCCCTGCTGACGTACCGGGTCGCGGCTCGGCGTGGCGCCGTGGCGCCTGCTCGTGCTCTCTGGCTCACTCTTCCGCGGCGCGGTGCGCGTGCATCTCGATCAGCTCCAGCTGCAGGCTGCGCGGCTGCTCACCGGGAACCGGATGGCGTCGTCGCCAGGCGCCATCTTCGCCGAGCTCCCAGGCGTTCTGGTTGTCGTGGTAGGCGCGATCGAGCACGTCGAGGAGTTCGGCGCGCAGCTCGGGCGACTCGATCGGGACGGCGAGCTCGACGCGGTGGTCGAGGTTGCGCGGCATCAAGTCTGCGGAGGTGATGTAGACGACCTGCTCGCCGGCGCGCTCGAACGCGTAGACGCGCGAATGCTCCAGTAGGCGGCCCACGATCGAGACCACGCGGATGTTCTCGGAGATCCCGGGCATGCCCGGTCGCAAGCAGCAGATTCCGCGGACGTTGAGATCGACACGCACGCCCGCCTGCGAGGCTCGGTAGAGGGCCCGGATGCAGGGGCCGTCGACGAGTGCGTTCATCTTCATCAGAATGCGGGCGGGGCGCTCTGGCGTGTGGGCAGCGATCGTGCGGTCGATCTCGGCGATCAATCCCTCGCGCAGGTGGGTTGGGGCCATCAATACCTTGCGGTAGTGCAGCGGACGGCCGTAACCGGTGAGGTAGTTGAACATGTCGGTCACGTCCGCCCCGATCTGCGGGTCGGTGGTGAACAGCCCGAAGTCGGTGTACAGGCGTGCGGTGGTGGAGTGGTAGTTGCCGGTGCCGATATGCACGTAGTTGCGCACCCCATCGCCCTCGCGGCGTACCACCAGCACGCACTTGACGTGGGTCTTCAACGCCGGCTGCCCGTACACCACGTGCACGCCGGCCTCCTCCAGTGCCTTGGCCCAATGGATGTTCATGCGCTCGTCAAAGCGCGCCTTGAGCTCCACCAGCGCGACCGCTTGCTTGCCCTGCTCGGTGGCGTCCACCAGCGCGGGGACGAGCGGGGAGTCGTCGCTGGTGCGATACACCGTCAGCTTGATCGCGAGCACGTTGGGGTCGGCCACCGCCTGCTGCACAAAGCGCTCGACGGAGCTCGCAAAGGAGTCGTAGGGGTGATGCACGAGCAGGTCGCCTTCACGCATCGCGGCGAGCACGTCGGGCCGGTCGTCTTCGACCGACCGGGGATCTGGATCCCGCCCCCCGGGCCCGCCCCGCCCGTCTGCACCGCCGAAGGTGGTGTTCAGCAGGCGCGGATGGGTGATCGGGCTCGTCGGTGGGTCCCGCAGCTCGGAGAGACCAGGCAGGTGGACGATCTGCCACAGGGCACCCATGTCGAGCAGCCCGTCGACGGGATAGATTTCCTCCTCCGCCACACCCAGCAGGGAGACGAGCTCGTCGCGCAGCGGCGCTGGGCAGTGGGCGCCGAGCTCCACGCGCACGATCTCCCCGAAGCGGCGGCGGCGCAGCTCATCCTCCACCGCTTGCAGCAGGTCGGCGGCGTCGTCGGAGACCTCGAGATCCGCATCGCGGGTGACGCGGAAGAGGTGGTGGTCGACGATCTCCATACCCGGGAAGAGGGCGCTCAGGTGATGGGCGATCACCTGCTCCAGCGCCACCAGCGTGACCCCGTCGTTGCTCGCGCCCTCCTCGGCGGCGGTGGGAACCTCGATGAAGCGGGGCAGAATCTCGGTGGGCACCTTCACGCGGGCAAACACGGTCTGGTTGGTGACCGGGTCGCGCACGTGCACCGCGAGACTGAGCGAGAGGTTGGAGATGTATGGGAAGGGTCGTCCGGGGGCGACCGCGAGCGGGGTGAGCGTGGGGAAGATGACCTGCTGGAAATGCCTTGCCAGGTGGGTGCGCTGGCGCTCGTCAAGCTCCTCGAAGTCGACCATGCGGATGCCATGGCGTGCTAGTGCGGGACGCAGACGCTGCTCGAAGCAGGCGGTCAACCGGCCCCCCAGCTCGAGTACCTGCGCGCGGATGCGGGCGATTGTCTGCGAGGGGGTGGAGCCATCCTGCGATGGGTTCTCCACACCAGCCTCGATCTGATCGTGCAGGCCAGCGACGCGCACCATGTAGTACTCGTCGAGGTTGGTGGTGTAGATCGCACAGAACTTCACGCGCTCCAGCAACGGCAGCTCCTCGTCCTCGGCCAGCTGCAGCACGCGCTCATTGAAGTCCAGCCAGGAAGTCTCGCGGTTGAGGTAGAGCGAGGGGTCGCGCAGGCCGCTCTCCGATCGGTCGATAGCCGACCGGGAAACCCCCTCCTCCGCTTGCGTTGGCGTGCTGCTCATCGCGCCCTCAACGCTACACCCTAGACATCTCGCTAGTGTGATACCGGAGGGAGATGGCTCGCCAGCTCTGGTTGCTACGTCACGCGGACGCCGAGCCGCACGGAACCCGCGAGGACTCCGAGCGGCGCCTCACTGAGCGAGGGCAGCGCCAGGCGCGACTAGCGGGCACGGCGATCGCGCGGATGGGAGTGGAGTTCGACGCGCTGCTGAGCAGCCCCAAGGAGCGCGCGCTGCGCACGGCGACGATCGCCGCGCAGGAGTGGAGCACAGAACAGCGCGACAAGCTTGAGGTCTATGCGCCGCTGGCGGAGGGCTTCGATGCCCCCCAGGCGCTGGCCGCGCTGTCAGCCGATGGGCGGCTGCTGGTCGTCGGCCACGAGCCCGATCTCTCGACCGTGGCGGCGGAATTGACGGGGGCTCGTATCGATCTGAAGAAGGGCGGGTTGGCGGTCGTGCGGATCGACGGTCCGGGCGCGGAGCTGTTGGCGCTGCTGCGTCCCAGCGAGCTGGCGCTGATCGCGGGGGAGGCGGCTGGCGGCTCGTAGGTTGGCGCCCGCACCGTACGCGGTTCGGTCTGTGGGGGTGGTCGTGCCGGGGGTGGTCGTGCCGTACGCGATGGGTTCGGTTTGTGGGGTGGTCGTGCTGGGGGTGGTCGTGCCGTACGCGATGGGTTCGGTTTGTGGGGTGGTCGTGCTGGGGGTGGTCGTGCCGTACGCGATGGGTTCGGTTTGTGGGGTGGTCGTGCCAGGCCAGTAGCGTTGGCGGCAGCGAGCGGCGGGCGCTGATAACGCCTCGGTTACGGCGAGCCGCTGTCGCGCTGTGTAGGGTCCGGTCTGTGACCAATGGACGCTCCGCGCTGATCACCGGAATCACCGGCCAGGATGGCAGCTACCTCGCCGAGCTGCTGCTCGAGAAGGGGTATGAGGTGCACGGCGTGGTGCGCCGTTCCTCGACCGAGCGCTTCGAGCGGATCGAGCACCTACGCGAGCGGATCACCCTGCACCAGGGCGACCTGCTCGACCAGCGCTCGTTGGTGGATGCGCTGCGCGCGGCGCAGCCCCAGGAGATCTACAACCTGGCGGCGATGTCGTTCGTGGCGGTGTCGTGGATCCAGCCGACGTTGACGGCTGAGTTCACCGGCGTGGGCGTGACACGGATGTTGGAGGCGATGCGCGAAGTGTGCCCCGAGGCGCGCTTCTATCAGGCCTCCTCCAGCGAGATGTTCGGCAAGGTGCGCGAGGTGCCCCAGACCGAGCAGACGCCCTTCTACCCGCGCTCGCCCTACGGGGTGGCGAAGGCGTATGGGCACTTCATCACGATCAACTACCGCGAGTCCTACAACCTGCACGCGACCTCGGGGATCCTGTTCAATCATGAGAGCCCCCGCCGCGGCTTGGAGTTCGTGACACGCAAGATCACCTGGCATGCGGCGGCGATCCGCCTCGGGTTGGTAGAGAAGCTGCGGCTCGGCAACCTCGACGCCGAACGCGACTGGGGCTATGCCAAGGATTACGTGGAGGCGATGTGGCTGATGCTCCAGCGCGACCAGGCCGAGGACTACGTGATCGCCACAGGCACTGCGCACTCGGTGCGCGAATGCTTGGAGATCGCCTTCGACCAGGCCGGCATCGACATCGACGAGCGGGTGGAGCTCGACGAGTCGCTGGTGCGCCCCGCGGAGGTCGATCACCTCATCGGCGATGCCGCGAAGGCTCGCACCGATCTCGGATGGGAGCCGCAGACGAGCTTTGAGCAGCTGATCAGGCTGATGGTCGACGCCGACCACCGGCTGCTCAGCGGCACGGAGCGCGGGCTGGTGAGTGGCTGAGCACCGGCGTCGTGCGCTCCTCACCGGGCTAACGGGCCAGGACGGCTCGTTCCTGGCGGAGCTGTTGTTGGCGGAGGGCTACGCGGTGACGGGCGTGGTGCGCGGCTGGCCGCGCGCCTCGCTGGGCGCGTCAGAGCATCTGCGCGGCCACGTGGAGGCTGTGGCGGGCGAGTTGCTTGACCCTGGGAGTTTGCGCGCGGCGGTAGCGGGCGTGCGCCCGCACGAGCTTTACCACCTTGCTGCCCCCTCGTTTGTGCCGGCCTCGTGGGAGCGCCCGGCCGAGACATGCGCGGCGATCGTGGACGCCACGGCGGCTTTGCTTGAGGCGGTGCGTGAGGTGGATCCCGCGATCCGCATGTTCGTGGCATCCACGGGCGCGATCTTCGGTGCCGCGCTGGAGAGCCCGCAGCGCGAGCACACGCCGTGCCGGCCGGAGAACCCTTACGCGATCGCCAAGCTCGCCGCGCACGAGCTCGTTGGGGTGCTGCGCGCCCACGACGGGTTGTACGCGTGCTCGGGGATCCTCTACAACCACGAGTCCGAGCGCCGCCCGGAGCAGTTCGTGACACGCAAGCTGACGCGCGCGGCGGCCGCCGTGCGGCTGGGTTTGGCGAGCGAGGTGGAGGTGGGCGATCTGCAGGCGGTGCGCGACTGGTCGTTTGCGGGTGACGTGATGCGCGGGGCGTGGTTGACGCTTCAGCAGGAGCAGCCGCAAGACTTCATCTTTGCCAGTGGCCGGCCCCACACTGTCGCCGACTGGGCACGCGCGGCGTTCGCCTGCGTAGGACGCGACGCCGATGATCACGTGCGGGTGGCGGGTGAGCTGGTGCGCGCGCCGGAGTCGACACCGATGGTCGGCGATCCAACGCGCGCGCAAGAGCGGCTGGGGTGGCGGCCCAGCGTTAGCTTCGAGCAGTTGGTGGAGCGGATGGTGAGGGCCGATTTGGCGGCCCTGGAGCCAAGCGGGCGCTAGACCCTATGTCGTAGGTCGCCCGTTGGGTTGACCGCCGGGGTAGGCCGGACACTCCTCGCGGGGGTTTGTCTGGCCGGAGAATGGCTCCGGCTGACCCCAATTCAATGAGGAGGTCCGGCCATGACCGGAATGGTGACTTATGTGGGGCTCGATGTCCATGCCCGCTCGACGCATGCTGCGGCGATTGACGTCTCGACGGGTGAGCTGCTGCGCGCGCGGTTCGGGCCGGGCGTCGAGGAGCCGGTCGCGTGGCTTACGGGTTTGCCTGGCCCGGTGCGTGCTTGCTATGAGGCCGGCCCGACCGGGTTCGGGCTCTATCGCGCCGCGAGCGCTGCCGGTGTGGCCGTCGAGGTGATCGCTCCTGGCAAGACACCCCGGGGCCCGTCGGATCGAGTGAAGACCGACCGCAAGGACGCGGAGCTGCTCGCGCGGCTGCTGCTCGCCGGGTCGCTAACCACCGTCGTGGTCCCACCCGTCGAGGTGGAGGCCGCCCGCGAGCTGATGCGCGCGCACGATGCGTGCCGGAGGGATTTGATGACGGCTCGTCACCGGGTCTCAAAGATGCTGTTGCGCCATGGCCGGATCTACCCCGAGCCCTCGACCTGGACTGTCGCCCACCGGCGCTGGCTCGCGGCTCAACAGTTCGATGAGACGGCCTCAGAGCTGGTGTTCGCTGATCTGATTGCCTCCGTCGATGGTCTGAGCGCGCGCAAGGCGGCGATCGCCGAGCGACTCTCGCGCCTGGCAGAAGACGAGCAGTGGTGGCCGACCATCGCGAGGCTCCGCTGCTTCCGGGGCGTTGACACCCTGACAGCGTTCGCATTGCACCTCGAGCTCGGCGGGGACTGGCAACGCTTTCACCGAGCGAACGCACTGAGCGCATGGCTCGGGCTGATCCCGTCCCTTCACCAGTCCGGCGAGACATCCCATCAGGGCTCGATCACCAAGACGGGATCGGGCTTCGCTCGCCGGCTGCTCGTCGAGTCGGCCTGGCACTACGGACGCCCACCACGGATCGGGGCGACACTCCGAAACCGTCAGCAGGGCCAGCCCGACCACGTCTTGCAGATCGCTAACCGTGCCCAGCAGCGGCTGCACCGTGTCTATCACCGGATGCGCGGCCGCGGCAAGGCGCACAACGTGATTGTCGTCGCCTGTGCCCGTGAGCTCGCGTGCTTCCTCTGGGCAGCAGCAACCGCCGACTGACCCCAGCCGACAGCCCTACCGGCCGGGAGGCCGGGGCGCCGGGCCATCAGCGGCCGGCACGCGCGATCGGTCTATGGGCAGCACTGCAAAGGGTGCGATGCCCGTTTCTAGAAAGCGCAAGCCGGCAGCACGAAACCGGGCCCTGGGGTACCCAACCCCCGCATCATCAGACTGGCAACGCCGACACCGAGTCCGGCGTCCCGGCCTCCCGACCACAACCAACGCCCCTCAACCAGGCGCGATCAACCCTGCCCACTTGACAAACACCGCGACATATCAGACCAGCGCCGGCTCGACCTGGGCGGGCGTGTCCTCGAGCGCCGGCACCACGGGCTGCTCGGGGAGTATGGGGTTCTCGGCGGGGCTGGGAGCTCCGTCGGCCGTCTCCGCGGCGAAGCGGTAGCCGATCCCGAAGTGGGTATGGATGTAGCGCCACTCGGGGGAAGCCTTCTCGAGCTTTTGGCGGAGCTTGCGCACGAACACGTCCACCGATCGGTCGCCGCGCACCATCGCGTAGCCCCATAGCCGCGAGTAGATTTCCTCGCGCTCTAAGACCCGGCCTTCGGCCGCCGCGAGCAGCTCGATCAGCTCAAACTCGCGGCGCGTGAGGTCCAGGCTGCGCCCGTTCACAAAAGCCTGGAAGCGGTCGGAGCGGATCTCCACCTCGCCGGCGGTGACCAACTTCACCTCGGTGCGGCCCGCTGGCCGGCGGCGGCGGCGCACCACGCTTTGGATGCGCGCGATCACCTCCTCGGGGTGGCAGGGCTTGGTGATCCAGTCGTCGGCGCCGAGGCGCAGCCCCCTCACCCGCTGGGCCACGGTCGAGGGGCCGGTGCAGACGACGATCCCCAAGTCAGGGAGGGCGCCGCAGAGTCGCTCCAGCCACTCCCACGCTTGCGGTCCTAGCACGGCGAGATCGACCACGAGCGCGCTGAGGCGCATCGCCCCGATCGCGTCGGGGGGCACCGGGCTGCCGAGCACCCGCTGCTCCCAGCTGAGACGGTCAAGGCGCTTGGAGAGAACTTGGATGAAGCCGCTGTCGCGGTCGAGGACGGCGACGCGCAGCGGCGGGGCCGGTGTGGAGGGGCTGCGAGAGTCTGCTAGGCCCGCCTGCTCGGCGCGGATGGTTTCCATCATCGCGGACTTCAGTCTAAGCAAATCGCCGGGCGGGATGTGGTCTGCTCGGACGATGGTCACAGGATGTTCACAGGAGTACTGCGCTAATTGCGACAAATGTCACTTCATCGCTGGCCTACCCATCACAAACCACCCTTCGCTTCACAAGATGAAGTGATTTGGGGCCCTTGGGCGGCTAATCCCTCCCGAACGGGTGGGAGGAGTCGGAGAACTCGCGGAACAGGCCGGTGACCACGAACGCCACCTGCTCGCCGATGTCGACGGCGTTGTCTCCGACGCGCTCCAGGGCTCTGGCAACGAGGATCATGTGCATCGCCCATTCGCGCGTGTCGGGGTCGTCGCCGATGTCGAGCGCCATCCGGAAGATGTCGCGGTTGAGGCGGTTGATCGTGCGGTCCTGACGCACCAGATCCTCGGCGAGCGCGATGTCGCGCCCGGCGAAGGCCGCCTTGGATTGGGTGACCTCCGAACGGGCGAGGCCGCCCATCTTCAGCAGCGCCTCCAGCAGTTCGCGGCGCACGGGGGGCTCATTGCCGGAGAGCGGGATCAGCTTGGCGATGTTGACGCACTGGTCGCCCATCCGCTCGATGTTCTTCATCACATGCAGCAGAGCAGCGACGACGCGCAGGTCGCCGGCGACGGGGGCCTGCAGCGCGAGCAGCGAGAGGATCCCTTGATGGATCTCCAGGTAGCGCCCGTCCACGCGATCGTCGTCGGCAATCACCATCTGAGCGAGCTCGACATCCTGGTGCTCCAAAGCCTCAAGCACGCGATCGAGTTGCTCGACGATGATGTCGAGGCCGCCGAGCGCGCGCCGCTCGAGCTCGCGCAGTTGCTCCTGGAAGTGCTGTCGAGGGGTGGTTTTGCTCCCCACGAGTGTCCCTCCCGCGGCCGGGCCAGTCGCGGAGGTGCGCGCCGCACGTGGCTTGGGCGCGCGCGGCGCGGGGTGCTCTGAAGAAGAGAAGCCTGCCCCCTCCGGCTCGTCCTCCTCCGGCTGACTGTTCCAGCCGCTATCCGAACTTGCCGGTGACATATTCTTCGGTGCGGGGGTCGGTTGGTTTGGTGAAGATCTCATCGGTGGGACCCACCTCGACGAGCTCCCCGGCGAGCATGAACGCGGTGCGGTCGGCCACGCGGGCGGCCTGCTGCATGTTGTGGGTGACGATCACGATCGTGATGCGACGCTTGAGCTGCTCGATCAACTCCTCGATCTTCAGCGTGGCGATCGGGTCGAGCGCCGAGCAGGGCTCGTCCATCAACAGCACCTCGGGGTCCACGGCGAGCGAACGGGCGATGCAGAGACGCTGCTGCTGCCCGCCGGAGAGCCCGACGCCTGGAGATGACAGCCGGTCGGAGACCTCGTCCCACAGGCCGGCTCCCCGCAGAGCGGCCTCGACCCGATGCTGCAGCTCACCCCGGCCTTTAGCGGTGAGCCGCAGGCCGGCGGCCACGTTGTCGAAGATAGACATGGTGGGGAAGGGGTTGGGCTTCTGGAACACCATCCCGACGGCGCGGCGCACGGCGATCACGTCGACGGCGGGGTCGTAGATGTCGAACTGGTCGAGCAGCACGCGGCCCTCGGCGCGGGCCCCAGGGATCTCCTCGTGCATACGGTTGATGCAGCGCACCATCGTCGACTTGCCGCAGCCGGAGGGACCGATGATCGCGGTGACCTGGTTGGGTGGGAAGCGCAGGTCGACGCCCTTCACCTGCTCGGAGGTGCCGTAGAAGGCGCGTAGCTGCTCGAGGCGGATCTCGGGCGCAACCTTGATGGCTGAGGAGAGCCCTCCAGCCGACGCCTCGCCCGCCTGTCTTGATGCGCCGGCGGGCGTCTGCGCGGAAGGGCCGGCAGCGCGGGAAGGAGGGCGGTCTGGCTGCAGCATTGGCTCAGGCCGGCCCGTTGTCGGAGGGGAGGGTATGTCGTTGCTCATGCAAGGCGGCTCCTTCGGGCGAGCAGGCGGGCAATGAGATTGAGTATGAGGATCATCGTGACGAGAGTCAAAGCGGCCCCCCACGCACGGTTTACCACCTGCGTGGTGGGAGAGGTGACGTCGTTGTAGATCTGGTAGGGCAGCGAGTTCATGAACTGCCCGAGGTTGAGGGTGCTCTTGTTGGTGTGGCCGGCGGTGAACAGCAGCGGGGCGGTCTCGCCCGCGGCGCGGGCGACGGCGAGCAACACGCCGGTCAGCATCCCCGTCAGCGCGGTCGGGAGCACAACCCGGAAGATCACCTTCCAGCGTGGAGCCCCCAGTGCCAGCGCCGACTCGCGCAGAGCGCCTGGCACCAGCAGCAAGATCACCTCGGCGGAGCGGATCACGACGGGGAGCATCAGCAGCGCCAGCGCCAAAGAGCCCTTGTAGCCGGCGTAGGTGGAGCCGGTGCCGATGATCAGCGCGATGTAGATGAACAGCCCGAAGACGATCGAGGGGACGCCGGTGAGGACGTCGACGAAGAAGCGCACGGTGTGGGCAAACCAGCTGGAGCGGCCGTACTCGACCAGCCACAGGGCGACGCCGATGCCGATCGGGATCGAGATCGCGGAGGCGAGCGCGACGATCACAAGCGTCCCAAGGATCGCGCTCTTGATGCCGCCGATCGAGGAGCCGCCGAAGAAGGTGCTGCCGGTGGGGTCGGTGGTGAAGAAGCTCCAGCTCCACGCGCCGAGGCCCTTGCTCAGGAGGTAGTAGACGATCAAGACGAGCGGCACCAGTGCCACCAGCGTGGCGAGGAGCAGGAGGCCGCGGGCGACTTTGTCGGTGCGCCGCCGCCGCGGGCTGACCGCGAAGCGTGCAAGCCGATCGCTGGCTGCTCCGTGCGCGCTCATGCTGCTGCCCCGGTGGATCTGAGGTTGAGGGGTGTGCCGTGCGCGCTCATACCGCCGCCATGGTGGATCTGAGGTTGAGGGATGTGTCGTGCGCGCTCATGCGCCTGCCGCCGCCGCGGCGGCGAGGTCGGTGGGGCCCTCGCCGGGCTTCGACTGGGACGCGCCCCGCGTCTTGGTGGCGCGCGAGGCGCGCAGCACAAGCAGTCGGGCGATGGCGTTGACCAGTAACGTGAGCACGAACAGCACGAGCGCCGCGGCGAACAGCGCTGAGCGGTGCAAACCGGTGGCCTCGCCGAATTCGTTGGCGAGCACCGCGGCGAGTGTGTAGCCCTGGCCGAAGAGGTGTTTGGCGAGCACGGGATCGTCGCCAATCACGATCGTGACCGCGATCGTCTCGCCGATCGCGCGGCCGAGGCCGAGCATCGCGCCCCCGACGATCCCGGAGCGGCAGTAGGGGATCACCGCCATCCTCACCATCTCCCAGCGGGTGGCGCCGAGCCCGAGTGCGGCCTCGCGGTGGTCGGGGGGCACGGTGCTCATCACCTCGCGCGCGATCGCGGAGACGATCGGGAGGATCATGATTGCGAGGATCAAGCCGGCGATGAAGCAGTTGGGAATCGTCACCAGCCCCCCGCCGATGAAGGGGATAAAGGAGAGACGGTCGGCAACCCACTGCTCAGCCGGCTGGAGCTTGGGGGCCAGGAAGAAGATGCCCCACAGCCCGTACACGACAGAGGGCACAGCGGCGAGCAACTCGACGAGAATCGTGAGCGGCGCCAGCATACGCTTGGGGCAGAGCTCGGTCAGGTAAAGCGCGGTGGCGACCGCGATCGGCACTCCCATCAGCAGCGCGAGGCCGGAGGTGATCAGCGTCCCCACGAGCAGTGGCAGTGCGCCATATTTTTCGGCGCTGGGGTTCCATTCATTGTTGAAGACGAACCCAAATACCCCCGAAGCGGAGAACGCGGGGCGCGCTTCGCCGAAGAGGCGCACGAAGAAGTAGACGATCAGGACGAGGATCAGCGCGGCGAGCGCGGTGAGCCCGTACTTCAGGGCACGGTCGGGCAGGCGCGCAAGCGGCGACCGCTCGAGCAATGAGCGGTCGCCGCCTGAGGGCACCGATGCCGCCTCCATACTCAGCCTGACCGGGGGGTCAAAGCGGAGCGCGGGGGCGGTATCAGCTCAGTTCTCACCATGCTTCTCCAAAGCGCCTTTCAGACTAGAGGGTGGCGCAGTTGGCCGTGCCGGCCAGCTGCGCCCCTCGACTTTCCAATCGTGTCCACGGCTAGCTCAGCGGTGAGCCTTCGCATTCCAGGCCCGTAACCGCCGCCTTGGACTTGGCGAGGATCGGGGCCGGCAGCGCCGCATAGTCGGCCTTGGCGAGGATCGACTGTCCCGCGCCGAGACCGTAGTTGAGGAACTTCACGACGCCTTCCGCTGCTGCCTTGCCGCCGGGGACGCCCGCCTTGCACATGTCCTTGTACACCACGACAAACGTCTGCGAGGTGATCGGGTAGGCGTTGGGGGACGACGGATTCTTGATCGCGAACGCGAGGTTGGCCGGCAGCACGATGCCTTCCGCGGCGGCGCTCGTGGATGCGAGCGTGGGCGCCACGTAGTTGCCCGCCTTGTTCTTCACGTCGGCGGTAGTGAAGTTGTGCTGCAGTGCGTACGCCTGCTCGACGTAGCCGACTGCGCCCGTGGTCTGCTGAACCGCTCCGGCGACGCCGGCGTTGCCCTTGGCGCCGGTACCAACCGGCCAGGGGACGATCTTGCCGGAGCCGACCTTGCTGGCCCATTCGGGGTCTACGGCGGCGAGGAAGCCGGTGAAACCGGCGCTCGTGCCGGAGGAGTCCGAGCGGTGGATCACGGTGATCGGGGTGCTCGGCAGCGTGACGCCGGGGTTCAGCGCCTTGATCGCCGGGTCGTTCCAGGTCTTGATCTTGCCGAGGTAGATTTCGGCGATTGTGGGACCGTCGAGCTTCAGGCCGGCTTTCACGCCGGGGAGGTTGTAGGAGACGGTGATCGCGCCCAGGAACATCGGGATCTGCACCGGTGCGCCGACTTTAGACAGTTCGGCGGTTTCGGGGGCCTTCAGCGGTGGGTCGGAGGCGCCAAAGTCGACGGTATTGCCTGCCAGTGCAGTGACGCCGGCGCCGGAGCCGACGGCCTGGTAGTTGACGGTCAGGCCGAGGCCGGATTCGGAGGAGCCCCACTGTTCGTAGACAGGTGCAGCGAAGGTGGAGCCGGCTCCGGAGATCGTGGCGGAGGCGGATTTGGCCGGGGTGCTCGTGGTGTTGCTCGTGGTGTTCGAGCTGCTGCCGCAGGCGGCGACGACGAGCGAGAGCGTCGCGACGCCCAGGGCCGCCGCGACTGTCTTGTGCAATTTGATCACTGCTGAGTCTCCCTCTGGCTTGGGGTCAATGGATTGGGGTCGGGATCGAGAAGTCGGACGCAAGGCGCTCCCTGCCCGGGTGATGCCAAAACCTACTGTTCTAGTCAACAACCCCCGGGATGTGAAAATTTCGTGAAGGCTGCGGTTGGAAGCGGTAGCCGAAGCCCGGATGGGTGTGGATGAAGCGACGGTCGGGCATCGCCGCTTCGAGCTTGGTACGCAGCTTGGAGACGTACACGTCCACTGAGCGGTCGCCGGCGCGCAGCTCCCCTTTCCAGACGACGCGGTAGAGCTCCTCGCGCGTAACGATAGTCCCCTGCCGCCGCGCCATTGCGACAAGCAGTGCGAACTCCCGCACGGAGAGCGTCAATGCCTGGCCGGTGGCGAGCGCCAGGCCCTCGGCGGGACGGATCTCAAGCTCGCCCGCGTAGAGCGTGCTGCCATTCCCGCCGTAGGTGGGATCGCCATTGCCGAGATGCTCCTCCACAAGCTCGCATGATCGAGCCCGGCATAGGCCGCCGAGTTGCGAACTCGTGATCCATTCGTGAAAAAAATGTAAAAGCCCAATCTCTGGCGTGGATCAGGCCGCCACCGGCGTCGCAGGGGAATATCCTCCACCGATGCGTTCCTGGCGCCAAGGTCCTTCAACTTCCGCTGCTCACCGGGTCACGCTACGCCCTGGCGCCGGCGGCCGCCTCGCGATCGAAGCCTCCGCCACCGCCCCCCCCTCTGCTTCCATCTGCCGTACGCACGGCGCTGCGCTGCGATGAGCTTCCTGCGTCGCGGCCTGGACGGGTCGCTGATGGAGCTGGTGGAGGAGGCCGGCCGCAACGTGCAGCGCTCGGGCCTGCTGATGCGCGACTTGCTGGCGGATTTCCCCGAGCACGCGGTGCTGGCGCGCGAGCTGAAGGTGTGCGAGCAGGAGGGCGACCGCATCACCCACGACATCATCCACCGTCTCACCACGGGCGGCCGCGTGCGGGCCCCGTTTGCGGCAGGCGACGGCTACGGGTTGGCGACGGCGCTGGACGACATCGTCGACTACACCGAGCACGCGGCAGCGCAGATGGTGCTGTACGGCGTTGAGGCCCCGATGGAGCAGGCGGTCGAGTTCGCCGAGGTGCTGGTAGGTGCCGGCGAGCAGATCGCCCGCGCGCTGCGCTGCCTGCGTACCGGCACTGAGCTGGGGCCCCACTTGGTGGAGATTCATCGTTTGGAGAACGAGGGCGATCGACTGCAGCGCGACGCCGTCGCCTCGCTGTTCGCGGGTGGCATCGACCCGATGGTGGTGATCCGCTGGAAGGACATCTTCGAGTCGCTCGAGGCGGCGGTTGACGCCTGCGAGACGGTTGCGCACGTGCTCGAGGGGATCGTGCTCAAGCAGCGCGGGCGCTGGCGCTGAAGCCCGGCGGCGTCTGCGCTACGCCACGCCGATGGGCAGGGCAGCCGATGCGGGCGGCGGTCGCACTCTCGCTATGCTGAATACACTTGTCTTCATGATCGCGCATTGGTAAAATTATTCACGTGGCTGTCAGTGTCCCTGCCGTCACCACCGCCGACGAGCTTCTGCGTATGCCCGACGATGGGGTGCGTCACGAGCTGGTGCGCGGGGAGCTGCGGGCGTTGACCAAGCCGGGCTTCGAGCACGGCCGCATTGCGGCGAATATCGGGATACTGCTTGGAGTCCACGCCCGCCAGACTGGCAGCGGCGTGACAGTCGCGGCCGAGACGGGCTTCCTTCTGACGCGCGCGCCCGACACGGTTCGCGCGCCCGACGCGGCGTTCGTCTCCAAGGAGCGCGCGGAGCAGGCCGGTAAGACGGTGAAATACTGGCCGGGGGCACCGGACCTCGCCGTAGAGGTGGTTTCGCCCAGCGACACCTTCCACGAGGTTCAGGACAAGGCGCTCGAATGGCTGACGGCCGGCTCGACTGCGGTCCTCGTGATCGACTCCGCTAAACAGACGGCGACCGTATACCGGGGCAAGGGCGACGCGCGCGTGTACAGCGTGGGGGAGATCGCCGACCTGAGCGACGCCGTGCCGGACTTCAGCGTCGCGGTTGCGGAACTGTTCGCCTGAGGTCGCGCGTGCGGGCCGATGTGGCCAGGCTCTTGCTCTACGGCCCCGGGCTACCTCACGCCCGCCGGCTCCGGGTCCACCACCGGGGCGGGGTCCTCGGGCGCCGCGCCCGCCGACCCGGCGGCCCCGCGCGCTGTGCTTCCCGGACGGGCGCGGATCAGCCAGAGCGCTCCGCAGGCGAGCAGCGTGCCGCAGAGGATCCAGCCGAGCGCAGTGGTTTCCACGCCTACGTACTTCAGGCCGGAGGCGAAGATCACGAAGGCGATCGCGGGGCGGACGTAGCGATCGGGCATCGTGGAGGAGAAGCGCGAGCCGACGTACACCGCGGGAACGCTGCCGATGATGAGCGACGTGGTGACGCCGAAGTCGACGTGGCCGAAGGCGAGCGCCCCCAGCGCGGCGGCTGCCGTCAGCGGGACGGCTTGCGTCAGGTCGGTGCCAACCAGCTGGCCGGCCCCCAGGGCTGGATAGAGGAACAGCATCAGCACGATCATCAGCGAGCCCGAGCCGACCGAGGTCATCCCCACGATCAGCCCGCCCACGATCCCGATCGCCACAGTCGGCAGCGGGCGTGGCACCACGTCGTGCACGACCCCCGTGCGGGTATTGCCGGCGCGGCGGTCGAGCGCCATCCGCAGCACCATCGCGCCGGCGCCGATCAGCAGCGCCGAGCCGAGCACGATCTCGATTTTTTCCTGGTCCACCTTCGAGCCACCCATCAGGTGCAGCAGGTAGGCGCCGAGGAACGCCGAGGGCACCGAGCCGAGCACCATCCAGCCCACCAGTTTGAAGTTGACGGTGCGCGCGCGCATGTGTACGCCAGCCCCGACCGGGCGCATCACGACGGCGGCGACGAGGTCGCTGGAGATCGCCGTGGAGGGCGTGATCCCGAACAGCAGGATCAGCATCGGGCTCATCAGCGCGCCTCCGCCGGCGCCGGTCATGCCGACCAGCAGGCCCACGATGGCGGCTCCAAGGACTATGTATGGGTCGACGTGCATGGTGGTGGTGTTCCGCGGCGGTGCACCCAACTCGGAGCTCAACTCGCCGGAGCTCGATATGCGAACAGCCCTTTATACCAAAGTCGATTGGTGAAGTAAAGCCGATCGATCAACTAGGGTTTATCGGTTGCCCAACGCTCGCCTCACCCGATCTGCTGTGGGCAGGCTCAATCGAGGTGGGAGCGGTTCGCGGTGCGCGCCATTCCGCGCCATTCATCGTACCGGCGCGCCGGCGCCCGTACGGTGATCGCTCAGAACGTGCTCGGTGGCGCACTCGCTTCGACCTGTGCGCCCTGGGCGCTGCCGATGAACAGCACCTGGAAGGGGCTCGAGCCGTGCGCGGCTACCTGACTGAGCACTGCCCGCCCGGCCGCCACAATCCGCCCGCCGCGGCGAGCGACCCCGTAGACCACGAGATTTTGCTGGGTCGTCGCGGAGTCGTTATGGACGGTGCCCGCCACGCCGCGGCTGCCGCTTTCTTCGTTCGGATGCACCCCGGTCAGGGCGAGTTTCGGCACGGTACCGGTCACTGTTGCGGCTTCGCCGACAAGCGCGCTGACGCTCGCCGGTGCTTCGCTGGCCTGTACCTGGTCGTCGATCCACGTGAACGGCTGGCCCGGCTCAAGCAGCGGCACCGAGGTGAGCGCTGCTTCCAGGCCGGGGGCGTTGTTCTGGTAGAGCGTGCTCCCACCGGCACCCTTCGCGGTGATCGCGATCGGAACGTTGCGCAGCGGGTGGGGCGAGCGGCTGCGTAGCGTCACCACCACCGCCGTCCCTTCCGAGCTGTGCAGCGCTTGCGTCGCCACCACCTGGACTTCGCTACTGGCGTGTGCGATCGAGAGACCTTTTGTGTTCTGCACAGGGCTCTTGGCCCGCGCCAGCTTGGCCTGTTTTTCCAGCTGCGCGCTCTTTTCCTGGCTTGACTGGCATCCACTAAGCGCGAGTGCGCAGAGCAGCAGCGCGATCGCCGGTCTCACCCGAAGGCTCCGCCGATGTAGTCGCGCGTACGCTGCTGGCGGGGCTGCTCGAACACCTGCTCGGCGGTGCCGTACTCGACCAGCTCGCCGAGGTGCATGAAGGCGACGTGGTCGGCCACGCGCTGGGCCTGTTGCAGGTTGTGGGTGACGATCACGATCGCCACGCTCTCGCGCAACTCGACGATCAGATCCTCGATCACCGCTGTGGAGATTGGGTCCAGGGCCGAGCAGGGCTCGTCGAGCAGCAACACCTCCGGGTCGGCCGCCAGCGCACGGGCGATGCACAGCCGCTGCTGCTGGCCGCCGGAGAGCGACAGCGCGGGGCGGTCGAGATCGTCGGCGACCTCGTCGTGCAGGCCCGCACGGCGCAGGGCCTCGTGCACCGCCGGCTCCAGCTGAGCGCGCCGGGCGCGGCGGCGGCGAGGACGGCGGCGCGACGCTTCGGAGGGGTGGGCGTCGACTCGCTCGCGCAGCGCATAGGCGACGTTCTCGAAGATGCTCATCGGAAACGGGTTGGGTTGCTGGAACACCATCGTCACGCGCCGGCGCAACGCGTTGACCTCGATCTCGTGGATCTCCTGCCCGTCGAGCGTGATCCGCCCCGCACGCCCGGCGCCCGCGGTGATCTCGGTGAGCCGGTTGAGCGAGCGCAGCAGCGTCGTCTTGCCCGAGCCGCTCGCGCCGATCAGCGCCAGCACCTCGCCCCGGCGCACCGGCAGGCTGACGTCGCGCACGACCCACCTTTCGCCGTAGGCGAGCGACACCGACTCGATCCGCATCCGCTCTTCGGGGGGGTACGCCGCCGCCGGGCGCGCGGCGCGGCGGCGGGCCAGGGCGGAAGGTGCGCTTGCCACGCCGCTCGCGCCGTTGCCCGAGCCTTCGGCCGACGGCGTCGGGGCGACCACGCGCGGGTGGCGGTCGGCCGCGATCCGGCGCACGGGTGGGGGGGTCAGGCGCTCCACAGCCGCCTCCCTGTACAGGGCCGGCGCAACGATGGCCACTGCGTGGCACGGGGGGGCGTGGGGCTCATCGCCACTGGCTCCACGGCCACATCTCCCATGCCCACACACGCAGCATGATGTTGCGCGCCGCCGCGCGTTCGCCGCTGCTTCTCAGCGTCAGCCGCGTCACCAGCGCGTTGAGCCCGAGCACGATCATCAGCAGCACAAAGCCCGCTGCGTAAGCCTTGTTGGGCGAGTTGCCATCGCCGGTGGGAGCGTAGTAGTAGATGTAGGAAGCGAGCGTCGAGCCGGTGCCGCGCAGCGTGCTGAGCACCGGCGCCCCACCGATGCCTTCGGTCTTCTGGCTGCCGATTCCGAGCAGGAACACGATGATCGCCGTGTCGCCGACGATCCGACCCATCCCCAGCACCGCGCCGCTGGCGATCCCGGTGCGGCTGCCGGGCAGCAGCACCCGCCGGATCGTGGTGGCGCGCGTCTTGCCGAGCGCATACGAAGCCTCGCGCAGGCGCGCCGGCAGCTGCAGCAGCGCCTCGCGCGTGGCACCCACCATGAGTGGCAGCGCGAGCACCGCCATGACGATCCCGGCGTTGATGAACGACAGGCCGGTGACCGTCCCGTTGCTGGCGCTCGCCGAGAGGAACGAAAACAGGGGGCGCGCGAAGAGGAATAGGCCGAACAGCGCCAGCACGATGCTCGGAATGCCGGCGATCGTCTCGATCGCCGATTCCACCGTGCGTGCCAGCCAGCGCGGACGCGCGTACTCGACCAACCACACCGCGATGCCGACGCCGACCGGCGCGGCGATCGCGATGCCGATCGCGGTGATGATGAACGTCCCGATCAGGGGGTCCTTGAAGCCACCCGAATGCTTTTCCTGAAGCACCCCCGCCGCTGGGGATTCGACGAACAGGCTTGGATGCAGCGCCGAGATTCCCTTGATGAACATGAACGCCACAATCCCCACCGCCACCACGCACAACCCGATCCCGACCACCCAACACAGCCCGTACGCCAGCCGGTCGGCCAGCGGCCACGCGGAGGTCGATTCGCGGCGTGGCCGCACAATCACCGGCGGCGACTGGATGGCCGTATCGGCCGTTGCCATCAGATGCCGATCCCGTAACGTTTGAGTGGTTGCCTCACGGCCCAGCCGGCGAGCGACAGCAGCGCCGCGCTGAATAGGAGCAGGGCTGCGATCGCGTACGCGGTGTGCCCGATCGGGGTGTTGGGGTTGCCGCCGAATTCCTTGACGATCGTCGCCCCCAGCGGCTGGATCGGCTCGAACAGGAACGTCAGCCCGTCGAGCGGGTTGGGCGCGAACGGCCGTCCCCCGCCGAGCATCGCGAGCATGATCGCCTCGCCCAGCGCCCGCGCGGTGCCAAACACGGTGGCGGAGACGATCGCGGGCCGCGCGGCCCGCAGCGATACCCGCCAGATCGTGCGCCAGCGGTTGACGCCGAGCGCCATCGAGCCTTCGCGCCAGGCGGGCGGCACGGCGGCGAGCGCACCGGAGGTGAGCGCGATCATGATCGGCACGATCATGATCGCGAGCACGAGTGTCGCGGTCAGTAGGTCGGAGCCGCTCAGCTGTACCACGTACTGCACAGATTCCTTGCGCCCGATGCTGATCAGGCCATCGATCCACGGCGCGATCAGCAGCAGCCCCACCAGCCCGTAGATCACCGACGGCACGCCGGCCAGCAGTCTCACCACCGGTTCGAGCACGCGCCGTGCCGGCACCGGCGCGAACTCGGTGAGGAAGATCGCCGCGAGCGTTGACACCACCAGCGCGATCGCCACCGCGCCGATAGTGCTCAGCGCTGTCCCCCAGATCAGCGGCCAGGCGCTGAAGTACAGCAGCGGATGGCCTGGCAGCGGCGTGCCGAGTTGCATCGCGCGGAACTGCAGGACGGGATCCCCGCCCGACCCGAACCAGCTGAGGCCGTTGGCTTGGAACGATGGCCACCCATTAATCAGCACCGTCACCAGCATCAGCAGGATCAGTGCCAACGTGCCGGCCGCCAGCGCGCCGAGCCCGAGCTCGACGCGCCGGTCGCGGGCGGCGTCCCGCAGATGCTCGGCGCGGCGCGCGTGGCGGCTCCCGTCGGCGGACGCCGCGGGCGGATCGGCTATTGCACTCACAGTCCTCCGCCCGCCACGCCCCCGTTCACCTCATGCCACCGGCTAGTAGATCGCGATCCAGTTGGAGTTGATGATGTTTTTGGTGGTCTTGTTGCCGCTGGTCACCCATTTGAGGAACTTGGCTGCTTCGCCAGTGGGCTTCTTCCCCCTGGTGATCATCCAGAAGTTGCGCACGCCGCCGTACTGTCCGGAGCGGGCGTTGCGCAGGTTGCAGGCGACGCCCTGGTAGTCGGCGGGGTGGACGCCAGCCGTGTAGGCGAACGAGACGAACCCGATCGCGCCCGGGTCCGCCGAGACGGCGTTCTGCTCTTCGCCGTTGGAGTTCTCGGCGTTGGCGGCGGGTGAGATCTTCAGGTCGAGGCCCATGAAGATGTTCTGGAAGGCGTCCTGGGTACCGGATGCGGTCGAGCGGTCGAACAGTTCGATCGGACCGGTCTGGGTGGAGCCCGGCACTTCGCTCCAGTCGCGTTTGGACCCGCTGAAGATTTCCTGAACTGTCTGCTGGGAGAAGTTTTCGACTGGGTTCTTGTCATTGGTGATCACGCAGATGCCGTCGCGCGCGATCTTCGTCCAGGTGAGGGGGACGTTTTTGGGGTCGGTGCTGAGCGGGTCGCGCGAGGAGTCGCCGATGTCGAAGCGTCCGCTGGCCACGCCCTCGACGCCGATGTCCGACTGCCCACCCTCGACCTTCGGTTCGGGGATGTGCGGGAACTGATGGTGGTAGGCGGCCGCTAGTTTTTGGGCGAGCGGGAGCACGGAGGTCGAGCCTCCAAGAATCAGGCGTTTGGCGGCCACGGCCGCGGCCGGCGCGACGAGGATCATGGCGAGGGCCAGTGAGACGACAAGGGTGCGGTGAGCGCGCACGGGGACTCCTTTGCTTTCGGGGGCGTTGCAGTCTTGGCTCCTCGCCGGAAGACCTAAGTGAACAGGTGGTGGCCAAGTGGAGAAAATTTGGTGAACAACGCCTGGGGTCTGATCTGCGATGTGTCGATTTTGTGAAAGGGGTTTGCTTTTCAAGCCAGCTCATGTAGACCTGCCGGAACAGACCTGACGCCGACATACCGTCGCCGTCCCGGGTCGCCTTTGCCCGCGCTGCCGCCGGCCGGGGCCATTAGCCATGACCGACGAGCCCAGCTCCGACAACACCCCTTCGTTCCCGCCCGCCCCGCCGTCGGGAAATGGAGCCGCGCCCACCCGCGCGGGCAGCCGCCCCGCCGGCGGCCAGGCGTCCGTGCGTTCGGGCCTTGCCAAACGCCGCAGCCCGGTGTTGGTGACGCTGGGTACGTTTGCGCAAGCCACCCGCCGGGTGATGCTGCGCGATCCGATCGCGCTGTTTCTGCTGCTTGCCTCGATCGGCCTGGCGATCGCGTTCGCCACACTGCTTGGGTCGATCGCACCGAGTAGCGCTGGCATCGAGGCGCCGATCAACACGGTGCAGACGCTGGCCAGCAACAAAAAGATTGCGCGTGCGGTGCTGCTCGACCACGACAACCGCGTCGAGCTTGCCACTACCGCCGCGGCCCCTCAGCTCTCCGCCGCGGGCATCTTGCCTGCGTCCCGTTCGCACACAGTGCGAACGCCGGTCACGGTCAAGGGCAAGAAAGAGATTCGTCTCAGCACCGTCACGGTCGCCCCGCCAGGTTTTGGCAGGACCCAGTTGCTATGGACGGCCTACCCGGCCTCCGGCGCGCAAACTCAGCAGTTGCTGCACGAATTGGTCGCAAGTGGCGCCACCGTCGTGGTCGACCAGCAGTCGGGTAAGGGCACGAAGGCGATCATCGTGCAGTTCCTGATCCCGATCCTGCTGCTGGTGTGCCTGTTCTCGCTGTTTATGCGGATGGGCACCGAAGGCGCCGCGGGCGGCATCGCCGGCTTCTCGCAGTTTGCCGGCAAAGGCAAGAAGAAGGGCAAGGGCACCAGCGACCGCATCACCTTTGGCGACGTCGCCGGCGCCGGCGAGGCGGTGGCCGAGCTGCGCGAGATCCGCGACTACCTCGCCGAACCGGCCAAGTACCTGAGCGTTGGCGCCGCGGCGCCCAAGGGCGTGCTGCTGGTAGGCCCCCCCGGCACCGGCAAGACGCTGCTCGCCAAGGCGGTCGCGGGCGAAGCCGACGCAGCCTTCTTCTCGCTGTCGGGCTCTGACTTCGTCGAGTCGCTCGTCGGCGTCGGCGCCGCGCGCGTGCGTGACCTCTTCCGCAAGGCCCGCAAAGCGGCGCCGGCAATCATCTTCATCGACGAGCTCGATGCCGCCGGGCGCAAGCGCGGCGCCGGCATCGGCCAGGGCAACGACGAGCGCGAGCAGACGCTCAACCAGATCCTCGTCGAGATGGACGGCTTCGCCGGTGACGGTGGCCTGGTGGTGATGGGCGCCACCAACCGCCCCGACATTCTCGACCCGGCGCTGCTGCGCCCCGGGCGCTTCGACCGCCAGATCGTGATCGACAACCCCGACGTGCACGGGCGCCTGGAGATCCTGCGCCTGCACGGCGACAAGCGCCCGTTGACGCCCGACGCGTCGCTGGAAGAGGTCGCGCGCCAAACGCCCGGCTTCAGCGGCGCCGAGCTCGCCAACGTGATCAACGAGGCGGCGCTGCTGAGCGTGCGCGAAGGGCGCGGGGAGATCGACCAAGCGACGCTCGAGGAGGCGATCGACCGTGTCGTCGCCGGACCCGCCAAACGCCACATCCTGAGCCGCGACGAGCTGTGGTTGATCGCAATCCACGAGGCCTCGCACGCGGTCGTTACCGACGCGCTCGGCCAAACCAGCTCCACGCGCAAGCTCTCGATCGTCGCGCGCGGGCGCCAGCTCGGCACCGCCGCGCACATGCTCACCGACCGCGACCAGACGATCATGAGCGAGCCCGACCTGCAGCGCCAGCTGATCGTCACTGTGGCCGGGCTCGCGGGCGAGCGGATCGCCTTCGGCAACCACTCCACCAGCGTCAACGACGACCTGCACGCCGCCACGGCGCTGGCGCGCTCGATGGTCACCTCGTTCGGCATGTCAGAGGCACTGGGGCTCGTGACGATCGGCGAGAAGAGCGGTGAGGTGTTCCTCGGCGCCTCGCTGCAAGACCTCGGCTCGGTCGGGCCGGAGACGCTGAACGTGATCGACAGCGAGATCGAGCGGATGGTGGGCGACGCCGAGGCGCGCGCCGCGGTGGTGCTCGATCGCAACTGGAGCACGGTCGAGGAGACCGCCAACGCGCTTTTGGAGCAAGAGACGCTTTCAGGGGTGGCGCTGGAAGCGGTGCTCTCCACCGTGCAGGAGGTGACGCTCGAGGAGCTGCGCGACGTGCGTCGCGCCACTGCCGCGCCGCCTCCCCGCTTCACTGTCCGCGGCGAGTCCAAGCCGGCGGAATGAGAGGGCGGCTGTCGATCAGCAAGAGAGGGGTCCGGCTCGTCGGCCGACGGCCGGCTGCGCCACCCTCTAAGCACTTGCCCTCCCCGGCGATGGCCGTTGCGCTGGTGGCACTGGTGTTCTCCCTCACAGGGGTCGCAGACGCCGCCCGCCACGCTGTAGTTGCGATGATCGCCGGGCATCAGATCAGCTCCAAGCCCCACCCTGGCGGGCTTTTGACACTAGGGCGCAACGGAAAATTCCCCGCTTCCGCGATCCCGACGGCGAGCACTGTCAAAAACGCCAAGCGTCTCGACGGCAAAACCGCCGAACAGATTGTCCCCTCCTGCCCACCGGACACGGTGGACATCGGGACCTGGTGCTTGGAATCCGCGCCTTTCCCACTCACCAATGCGGACCTCGGCAAGAACAACTACATCTGGGCCTCCAAGAAGTGCGAGGAAGAAGGCGGCTGGCTGCCTGGCGCCTCCGAACTGCTCGGCGCTGCGGCGCGCGTGAAGCTCGAGGGGCAGATCACCGACTCGCCGCTGACCGCGACGATCAACCTTGACCCCAGCCGTGGTCTGAAAGACGAACGTGAAATGAGCTCGACGCTGGTCACTACCGAAGCAGGCTCAGCGGCGGCCGGCTTCGAGGGTGTCAGCGAAGGCTCCACCGGCAACCCCCGCCAGGGGCAGCCCAACCCGATCCCGTTGCCCGCCAATCCGCTGCCGGAATCGCTGCAGTATGTCACCGTCTACAGCAACAAAACCCAGGGTGGCTTCGCTGGCTCCGAGCCGGTTACCGAACCGCAGAACTTCCGCTGCGCTTACTTCCCGACGCCTGGGGCGCTCAACAAATCAACGTCGTAGCGCCTCGCCGTCGGTGTCGCGAGCGCACTTGCGCGTGGATGTTCGTGGAACCTCTCGCGGGCTGACTGGCGCTTCACTTCATCGATGGTCGTGGATTTCACATGTCCGCTCAGGGCGCCCGATTTTGTAACCGGCTCGTGATCTTTTGGTGAAGTACTTGCGTCGATCGGCATACAGGGCGGCGGGCGCATATATCTTGGCTTGGCGATGTGCGCCGCAGTGCTGACCCCCCGCTTCCCGGCGCGCTGCCGGCTTCCCACGGCCGTTGCCGGGCTGGCCGGAGTGATCCTCGTGACGCTCATGTTGCCTCGTCTCGCCGCCGCAGTGATCCTGCCCGCCACGACGATCGACGGGCCCAGTGAGGAAATCGTCGGCTTCGGCGGCGTCGCGATGGCCGAAGACGGCACCGGTGGGTTGGTGTACCTCAAGCGGGTTGACGGGGTGGCCCACGTGTTCGTCTCGCGCTACGTCGCGGGACACTGGATGGCTCCGATCCGGGTCGATACCGAACAGCCCTACGCGGCCAGCTGGCCGTGCATCGCGGCGGCCAATGGAGGCGAGCTGCTGGTTGTGTGGGCCACTCCGTTCGCCACCTTCCACGAAAAACCGGTTTACGAGCTGCTCGGAGCGCTGCTCGGCAGCGGTGGCTCCCAGTTCGGTCCGGCGCAGATCGTCGACCCGGATGTCGAAGAAGCGACTGGCACCAGCCCTGATCTGGCGATGAGCGCGACCGGCCAGGCGGATGTGGTTTATCGCGTGGTCCAGAATCACCGCTCGGCCCCGCTGCTGCATCCCGGCGATGTCGTCGAGAGTGTGCGCGTCGCCCATTTCGATGGTCAGCGGTGGTCTAACCTGGGCGCGATCAACCGCGACCCGGGGGTGTCGATGCGCGCGCCGACCCAGGCCAACGCGCCGCGGATCGCGATCGGCCCGACTGGCAATGGTGTGGTTGTCTGGCAGGAGCCTGACATCACCGGCGTGGCGCGCATTTGGGCGAGGCGCATCTTTGGCGAGAATCTCGACTACGTCATGCCGGTCAGCGCCGAAACGCTCGCCGGCGCGCCAATCGATCAGGAAGCCGAAGCGCCCAGCGTCGCCGTGTCGCGGCTGGGGCAGGCGGATGTCGCCTACCTGCAAAGAGCCGGAGCGGGCTCGCCGCTGTTCGGCCCGCGGATCTTCCTGAACACCCTGTCCAACGGCGAAGCCCTCAGCGGGGCGGAGTTCCGCGGCGCGGTCGTTGCCGACTCCGCCGTGGCTGGCGGCAAGGCTGCTTCGATCGGGCGGCCGAGCGTTGACATCAACGAAAAAGAAGATGTGCGGCTGCTGTACGACGCCAACGGCACACCACGCGTGGTCGAGGGCACCGATCACGGGCTCTCGGCGACGCTCTCGCTGGGCCCGCCATTCCTCGGGCAGCAGCCGGCGTCACTGGGGGAAGCGAGCGAACTGTCCGCGGCGAGTGTCATGAACCCTTCCGGGGGCGGCGTCTCGGCGTGGCCAAGCGCCGACGCCAACGGGAATCCCGCCGTGGCCGTGCGCGAGGACTTTCCAAGTGGCGCGGTGCAGACAGCGCTCGTGAGCGGCGGCGCCGGCGGTGCCGTCAGCGAACTTGCGGTTGGCCGCTCGGGGCTCGGCGATGGCCTGGTCGCCTTCCAACAGGGGCCGCTCGGGAACGCGGCGATCGTCGCGACGGAGGTCAGCGCGCCCCCCGCGAGCTTTGTCGTAAACGTGCCCAAAACCTGGATCAAGCCCTCGGAAGCGGTTATCTCCTGGGCGCCGGCCGAAAGCGCCAACGGGCCGTTGACCTACACGGTGGTGCTCGACGGCCACCGGCTCGCGACGCCGAGCGGTGCGAGCGGGCTGCACTTAAGCCCCCACGAGCTTGGTAGCGGCCGCCACGAAGTGCAGGTGCTTGCGACTGACATCGATGGCCAGGCCACGCTCTCGGCGCCCGCCACCTTGCGCGTGGCGGGCCAGCCACCGACGGTGCGGATCGCCCATGCGCAGCGAGGTGGTGGGGTCACCGTGCGCGTTAGCGACGCCTACGCGGGCGTCGACGCGAGGGCGATCAGCGTCAGCTTCGGCGACGGCAGCTCCGCGCATGGCCGCACGCGCTTTCGCCACCGCTACGCACATGGCGGCATCTACGAGGTTGAAGTGCACGTGCGCGATCGCATCGGCAACGCCGGTGTTGTACGACAGCCGGTGAGCGTGCGATGAAGAGCGCTATCGCATCGGGGAGACGATCCGCGCGACCGGGGCGGTGGACCGCGCGGCCGGGGCGATGGGCCGCGCGACCGGGGCGATGGGCCGCGCGACCGGGGCGATGGGCCGCGCGACCGGGGCGATGGGGTGCGCGACCGGGGCGGTGGACCGCGCGACCGGGGCGATGGGGTGCGCGACCGGGGCGATGGGCCGCGCGACCGGGGCGATGGGGTGCGCCGCTGCGCCGGCGGTCGGCGCTCGTACTCTGCGCGGCGTTCGTGACGGCGCTCGCAGCCTGCCCAGCGGCGGGCGCCGACGTGTTTGGGCCGATCTCGCTGGCCTCCGCAAGTCTATTTCAGCAAGTGGAATACGCGCACGATCCCGTGATTTCCGGGGACGGGCGCTACGTCGCCTTCGACGGTTCGATCGGGGGAGTCGCGGGCGTGTGGTTGCGCGAATTGCAAGCAGGCGCGCCAACCGGCGAACTTGTGCAGGTCGCCGGCGGCGACGCGGAGCTGCCGTCGATCAGTCAAACCGGGCAGTACGTCAGCTTCACCACCAACGAAGGGCGCTCACTGGCCGCGATCACCAACGGCCAGCCCGACTCCGCGCCGGTGCAAGAAGCGCCGAACGTCTATGTGCGCGACATGAGCAAGCGCCCGTCCGAAGCCGGAGCGTTCGAGCTCGCCTCGAACGTGAGCTACGAATACCCGACTGAAGGCAACCGTCAATTTGAAGAAACCCACTATGGCGCCGAGGCCGCCGGACGCTCAGCGCTGAGCGCGGACGGGCAGAAGGTTGCGTTTGTGACCACCGCGGTTTCCAACCTCGATGGCCCGGGGACGCCCCCGCTGCAGGTGGCGGTTCACGACTTTCAGAGCGGCCAGACCGAACTGGTGAGCGCCGAGTACGAACCGGCGAGCGGCCAGCCGGCGACCAACTTGCAAACCGGGCTGCCAGAACCGGTGCAGGTTCAGCACGAAGGCGACTCGATCTACGGCGCCGTGTACACGCATGGTGTACCACCGCTGTTCACGCGGCCCACGCAGGCTTATTCGTTGCCACCGGAAATCGGGGCGTCGATCAGCGCCGATGGCTCGACTGTGGCGTGGATGGGCCAGGACATCGGCGAGCAGGCCCAGATGCTCCCCGAGGAATCTGTCTCGCCCCAATACGGCGAGCCCCTATGGCGTCGTATTGTCAACGCTGCGGGGGAGCCGAGCGAGCTGGCGCCGACGCGGCGGGTCACCGGGGGCTCGGACCCCACCAACCCGCTGTGCGCGGCGCACCCGGAGCCCATGTTGCCGTTGCAGGCATCCCCGCAGGATCCCTGCCAAGGGCCGTTCGCCATCGAATCCAGGTTCGGCGTGTGGACAGGCGGCGCCGGCGAAACGGTTCCCCGTCTCAGCGCCGACGGATACACGGTCGCGTTTCTCGCCAGCGCCCCGTTGGCGGCGCTCGGCTCCGGCTTTGGCGGAGGCCTGTCGGGCCGTCACGCCGACGCATACGTCGCCAACATGCACGAAGGGCTTTCCCGTGTCCAGGCGCTCACACCGCTGACGGAGCTCGCCGGTGGCGAAGAAACGCACATCGCGACCAACGCGCCGATCTTGAATCTCGGGATCTCGGCCAGCGGCACCCAGATTGCGTTCACCACCAAGCGCACCGTGTTCCCACTCGGCTCACCCGCTTACGTCAGCGCGCCCGCGGCCATCCCCGGCCTGAACGAACTGTTCGAGGTCGATCTTGCCGACGACACGCTCACGCGCGTCACCCACGGCTACGAAGGGGGGGCGAGCGAACACCCGCACCAGACCGTGCTGGCTGGTGAAGAAGATGAATACAAAAAAGAAGACGACGGCGCGCTGGCGCCGTCGCTGTCGGTGAACGGCGAACAGCTTGCCTTCTCCTCCACCGCCTCCAATCTCGTCTACGGAGATGGCAACACGCCGCCGTTGGGCAGCGAAGCCACCGATGGCAGCGACGTGTTCAGCGTCACGCGTAAGCTGTTCGCGCCCACGCCCACGCCGCAGTATGTGACGGGTGCGCCCAGCCTCTCGATCGCGCCGCTGTGGCAGCTTGGCGTAACAGCGCTCTCGCTCGGCGACGGCAACGTGCTGCTCTACGTCGATACGCCCGAAGCGGGCACGCTGAGCGCGCAGGCAAGCAGCGCAGTGCGCTCGCACTCGCCGCAGGCCTCGCGCGCCGGCAGACGTGTGGGCCGCAAGCGCTCGCACGCACGCGCCGCGGCAGTCGTGCGCACTCGCACGGTGTCCACCGCCGTGGTCCGCAGTGCCGCGGGCGGGGGTTTGACGACGCTGCTGCTCAAGCTGACCCGGGGCTACAGCGCGCTGGCCGCGTCACGCGGTGGCTTGTCGGCCACCGCCAACCTGACGTTCACCGCGGCCGGCCATCCAAGGCTCCACCAGAGCATCCCCGTGTCGTTCGTTCGCATCGCACGGCGGCGATCATCGGTGTCGCGTCCGGCCCACCGAGCTGCCGTCAAACGCCCGGAGGTGCGGCGATGAGCTGCCCTGGAGCTCTCCCTCCGTCGGTGGGCACCAAGGAGGATGAAACGGTGAACGCTCTGCGCGTGCCGATCGCGCTGAGCGCCCGACGCCTCGCGGCACTCGCGATCGTCGTCCTCTCGATCGCCCCGCTGGCGTTTGTCGCGCAAGCCACCGGACAGGGTCTCAGCGACGACGACAACGCCGAATGGCGCGTCGAACAGCCACAGCCGCCTGCGCCGCCGCCGGGGGTGCAGGGCTCCTCCACGCCGATCGGTCTTGGCCGCGTGGGGGACATCGAGTTTTGGTCGCCCAACCGCGGCGCGCTGATCACCGCCGGCAACGGCAGCACGATCCGTCCTGGCGTATGGCTGTACAACGGCGGGGAATGGCGCGAGCTGGCGACGGCGTGCGGCGCCACCGACGGGCGCATCGCTTGGGCCGGTCCCAACGAATTCTGGACGATCTCCAACGGGCGACCGGGCCAGGCCGCCGAAGCGCTGGGCCGTCAGCCTCCCCTGGAAGACAACACGTTGTGTCATTTCGCGCCCCCAGCCAACGATCCCGAAGGCAAGCTGGAAGTGGTCGGCTCATACGCCCAGCCGGCGTTCCAGTCGAACTCCTACCAGGTGATGCACGCCGCCGCTTGTCTAAGCGCAAGCGACTGCTGGTTTGCCGGCCAGCCGCTGCCGGCGCCGCAGATCGGCGCCTTTGAGCTGCACTGGAACGGCGGCTCGATCGCGGCCGAACCGTACCTGCCGGAAGGGCACCCCGTGTACGACATGAGCTCCTTTGAAAACGCGTTGTACGAGAGCCTGCGGTTGTCTACCGCCGACCAGGTGCTCGAGCGCTCGCTGCAGGTGCCGGCACTGTTGCGCGGCGGCTCGAGCTCCGCCAATTTCGCACCAGAACTCGCCGCGCCCCTATATGGCTCGGGCGAGTTCCCATACGCGCTCGACTACCTGCATCTCTCTACCGACGACGATTCCACCTCGCCTGAAGAAGGGGCATTGTGGGGCGCGGCCGGCCCGCAAATCCCGGCGCCCGAAAAATCGGCACCCGCCGGTGTGACCGTCGTGCGCTACTCCAAGCTGCAATACCTCGGCGAAGCTGGCTACGTCAAGGAAAGCACCCCCAGGTGGACACAGGTGCTCGGCCCCGAAACGAAGCCGTCCGGGCTCGAACGCTTCCCTGAAGAGGTGGTGACTTCGATCGCCGCCGAACCTGCCACCAACAGCGCCTGGCTGGCACTGGACACCGAAGGCGACAGCCAGATCCCAAAGCCGACCGCGCACGCCATGGTGATGCGGATCTCAGCCGATGGGACGATCTCCGATGAGCTGACGCTGCCCGACGAAGGCGAACCGTATGGCCCCAAGGGCGCGGTCGAAAGGGTCGTCTGTCCCGCTGCGCACGACTGCTGGATGGTCACCGATCAGGGCTGGCTGCTGCACCTCAGCCCTCCGAGCGAACGTCAACTGGCCGAAGACACCGACCCAGTGTTCTCGGGAGGCCTGATCACCACGCGTCCCACCGATGAAAGCTTGCCCCAAGTGCCATCCGACGCGCCTCCCGCCGACGATTCGGGGCTCGAAGAAGCGCCGCCGGTGGTGCAAACCAACGCCGGAGTGGAAACAACCTCCGAAAGCCATTTCGACACGGTCACTGTGCCGCTGCTCGCCCACCTGCGCTCACGTCTGGTGCACGGCACCACGCTCATGTTGAGCTTCCACCTCGCCGTCAAGGCGCGCGTGCGGCTGCTCGCCAAACGCAAGCACAGCCTCGTTGCAAGCACCGCCACACATGTCTTGGAGGCCGGCGATCGCAGCCTGCAGCTGCGCCTCAACCGGCAGCACTGGCCGACGAAGCTCGAACTGCAGACACATGCGCTCGCGCCGCTCCCCACCCGCTCCACTAGGGAAGCGGGCACCAACACCGTGTCCACCTCACTCGCGTTCCCCAATACGCTCGGAACGCCGGGATTGGAACCCTCGCTTTGAGACAGCGCACCGCGGCAAGGGGCCGGTTACGCCGGTACGGACTGGTTGCGCTCGTGCTGGCTGCGGGCGCGCTTGGTCTTGCTCCGCTGCTCGGGTCATCGGGCCCGGCCGCGAGCTCTGCCGCCGCGCAGCCGGGCAGCGCAGCAGCGCTCGTACCGCAGACCGACGCCTCGGTACCCGCGCGCGATGTGACGATGATCGGGTCCTCGCCCGCCGAGGCGCCCGGCGAGACGTGGGGTGTGGGCATCGACGACGGAGCGTCGGCGATCGTGCGTTACACCACCGCCACTGGTTGGTCGCTTGCGCCGCAACCGCTGGATTCGGCCGGTCAAACGCTCGCCGGTTTCAAGCTCGACCAGGTGGCGGGCTACAAGTCCCCCGACCCAAGTCCTCTGGCTGGGCAGATCACCCCCGACGGCAGCGGCGTGCTCACCGGCTGGGTCCCTCAGGCAGGCGGCTCGGGTACGCAGCAGGCGGTGCTCGTGCGGGCGCCCGGCGGCGCGTTCAAGGAAACGCTCGCGCCACCCGCCGGGATGCTCAAAGAAGGTGAAAGCCTGTTCGGTCTCAATCAAGCCCCGGTGATCGCGGCGCTCGAAGAACCCGGTGGGCACGCCGGCGCGCTGGTGGCGCCGGTCGACGAAGCGGGGGGCGTCGATACGGACGTGCTGCACTGGGACGGCGAAAGCTGGACGCGTGAGCCGATCGAAATACCAGCAAAGAGCAGCAAGGAATTTCAGGTCATCGCGATCGGCGCTAGCTCGCCGCAGAATGCGTGGCTGCTTGCCCGGCTCTCCTCCGAATATGCGCCGGGGTCGGTGGCGCTGTTCCGGCGTCATCTGGGCAGCGGCGGTGAAGCGACCTGGCTGCCGGTGACACCTAAGTCCGGCGGCGAACCGGGCGAACCGCTGAGCGTGCCCATCGAAGAAGGACGGTCGCACAAGCCGTTCATCGTGCCGAGCGGCTACCAGTCGCAGATTCTCACCGTCACCGCGGAAGGCATCTGGATCGACGGGGTGCGTCGTGATGCTCAGGCCTCTACGACGATCTTCTTCAAGCCCGAAAGCGAAACCGCCGGCGGCGTGGCGGCGGCGTGGTGCAAGCTGCCGGCCGATGCACCCGCAAGCGCGCCTCCCTGTCAGTACGAGCTGCCAGAAGCGCTACCCACGGTGAATGGGCGGAGCTTCGCCTGGGCCAACCCCGCCACCCCCCAGGGCCTTGGCGAACGCGTCATCGCCGGGCTCCCCGAAGGTGTGAGCCTGCGCCTGGAAGGAACCATTTTCAACCGCGTGCTCGCGCTTGGCGGCTCGCCGGCGCCCGCCGATGTGGGCGGCACATTCGGAGCGGCCTTCTCCTCGCCACAGGAGGGCTGGCTGGGCCAGGAAACCCTGCCCGTTCATCTGACTACCACCCCGGTGGCCAGCCGTTTGACGCCGTGGCCGGTGGCGTTCCATGCCGCGCTGCTGGCGGTGGCGCCCGCGCCGGGCGAGCCGGTCGGCGCGCTCTCAAGCGAAGCGCTCGCGGTCGGCGACCAGGGCGAGGTCGCTCGCTACGAGCCGGGCACAACCGCGACGTGCGCCCCGCAGCCCGTGCCCTGCCAGGGCTGGGTGCCGGAAAGCCTGCTGGGGCCGGGCGGACGGCGCGAAACGCCACGTCTGCGCGCCGTCGCCTGGCCCACGCCCAAACGCGCCTACGCGGTCGGCGACCCCGCCGAAGGGACGCTCAACCAGATGTGGCTGTGGCGTTCCGAAACCGGCCTATGGGAACCAGATCCCGGCGAGCCCGCCAACTTCCGGGGCAATCCGCTGGGCGTCGCATTCGATCCCTCCAATCCGGCGCGCGGCTACGTCGTCGGGCAGGACGGGGTGCTGCTGCACTACGGCAAGACGTGGACGCAGGAACCGGAAGCGGCGATCCCGCCGCAGGCGCGCGGCGCCAACTTCACCTCGATCGCGTTCGCCGGCTCGGAAGCGATCGTCGCCTATCGCAAGCTGCCCGACCCTGCGCGCAATCGCTACGAAGGCGGTCTGATCGTCAACAACGGCTCCGGCTGGCAGATCGACCAGGGCGCCGCTGGCGCGATCGGCGCCGACGTGCCATGGGCGGTCGCCGGGCTGCCCGACGGCGGGGCCGCGTTCATCGCCTCCGGCGCGGGCGAAGGGGCGCAGATCTACGAGCGCGAAGCGGTCGGTGCGCCATGGCAGGCGACCGCTACGCCCTTCCCGGTGGCGGACGGCACGCCGGGGGCACTGACCCTGTTCCGCGAAGGGGGTGCGCTGCGCGCGATCACGTCGGGGACTGAGCCCGACACCTATGCGGTCGAATCCGAACCGACCCCGCCCGTGGGATTCCCACCGACGTTCATCCAGCCCTATCCGCTGGGGTCCGATTCCGAACACGGGGTGATGCGCCAGACCGCCACCGGCTGGAGCGATGAGGAGCACGAACTGAGCGACGTCAAGGAACCACCGGGTGGGTACACCCACTACGACACCGTCTACGAACCGGACCCGGTGGCGGGGGTGTTGGTCAATCCGACCGGAGGGCAGGGCTGGGCCGTGGGTGGCGACATCGAATCCGAACACCCGTTGTTGGATACCGCCGACGTGTATCGCTATCCGGCCGAACCGGGGGCGGCGCCCGTGGGCGTGGGCTCCGCTCCGATTGGCACGCAGTCGGGCGACGCGATCTTTGCGATCGGCGGTGGCGCCCAGTGCGCCGCCCCGTGTGCTGCCCTCGCAAACGCGCGCATCGGTCCCGACGTGTGGCTGGAGCATGCACTGAAGATTGCGAGCGAGGTAGCCGGCGTGCGCGCGTTCCTTTACACCGGGCCGCGGGTCACCACGGGCGAAACGGCCGGCCCAGCGACGCAGGCGGTCCCCTACGAACGTGAGCTCGCGCGTTACGCGGAAGTCCTGCACACCAGCTCGATCCCCACATATGCCGCGCTCGCTCCGACGGATCTCGACGGTGAACAGAACGAGGAACTGTTCGAGCGTGAGTTCAGCGCCTTTCCCCAGCCGTTTGGCGACGGCTCGCCAGCTGGTGGGCTGGCGCCGGCTTGGTCCTCGAAAGAAGAAACAGAACGCTGCGCTGCCAGCGTGTCCGCGTGCCAGGCCCCCGACTATGCGCTGGAATCCAAGGGTCTAGGAGGCACGGTGCGCGTGATCGTCCTCGACGAGAGCGATCACGAAGAAGTCGTTCCGGCGCAGCTGGAATGGCTCGAAAGAGAGCTGAAGGCGGCCAACGAAGCTGAACACCCGGCGATCGTCATTGGCAAGGCCAATCTGGCCGCCCAGATCCAAGCCGGGGGGGCTGGCGCCGCGACTGCCGCCAAGGTCGCCCAGGCGCTCGTCTGCGGAGGTAGGGCGTGCGCAGGCGATAAACCGGAACACGGCGCATCGGCTTACTTCTTTGACGCCGCCGAACAGAACGTCAAGCTGCCGTTGCGGGCGGGCGGCGCGTCGATCCCGAGCTTTGGCTCGGGCACGCTTGGCTATGTCAGCTATTTGGCTGAAGAACAAAGCGACTTCATCGGCGCCAGCGGATTCATGCTCGCCCAAGTTAATGTGGCGATGCGCGAACCCAAAACCAACGTCGTTCCGGAAAAGGGGTTCCGTGTGCAACTGATCCCCAACATCGGCGAACTGGCCATGGAAGCCGAGGCCGGGACGCTTTTGCGCCGCAGCCAGGCCGCGGCGTTCGTCGGGCTGGCGCGCCGCCCGCGCTCGGGCAATCGAGCGGCCAACAAGCAGACGCTCCTCGAAACGGATCCCTACATCCCAATTCCCTCGCTGTGCGTCGGCGCCACATGCAGCAGCGGGCTGTTCCCGGAAGCCACGTTCACCTCGGAAAACCCCGAAGTCGGCGGCTTCGTCGAGGCCAATCTCGTCGCCGAACCACACGGTCACGAGGTCCTGCAGAACGCCAAGGGCGAACCGATCCGGGATGAACCGCGCAACTCCAAAGGCGCCCTCAATCCAGGTGAACGGTTCAGTGAAAACGCCAATGGCGAACCGGTCAATGAACGCAACGAAGTGGTGGCCGCAACGCAGGCGGGACTGTTCTGCGCCTACAACCAAGGGACCACGAACGTCAAGATCAGCGCCGGCGGCCTTTCATACACCCTGCCGGTGACCGTGCAGGCGGGAAGCGTCCGCCAGCCGTGTGGCACGGTGCCGGCAAACAAGCCGCATGTCTCGAGCAAAGCCGCCGCCCCGGTCCCCCCGCCGGCGCCGGCGCCAGCGCCGGCGAGTCCAGCGCCGGCTTCGTCTCCGCCGCCGCTCGTTCCCGTCCCGCCACCGCCGCCTGTAGCCGTTCCCGTGGCTCCGCCCAGTCGCCCCGCGCCGCCGGCGCCACCCTTGCCGTTCTTCGTGGCGGCGCTCACGCCGGTGCCGGTGGCGGCGATTGTGCCGCCGCCGCTGCCTCCGGCCGCCAACCCGACTCCCCCGAGCGGCACCTCGGCCGTGACCTCACCGGTGGAGGCGGCGCAGAAGGAAGAGGAGCATGAGGAAGCCACCGAGTCAGTGAGCAACCAAGCGGTCGCCTACCGCGTGGGCGACCACGAGCCTTCACCCGCCTACCTCCTCGGCGTGGTTGTGCTGGCGGCCTTCGCCGGCGCCTCCACTCGCCGGCGAGCCCGAGGCGGACGGCGGGATCTGCCGCTCGCCCACGCCACGCTCTCGACGATGCGCGCTCAGCGTCGTACGGCTCCGCGGCGAGGACGGCACCGCTGAGGCTCGCCTTTCTCCACCTGTTCACGACATCTATACAAAATCGGCGAGGCTGTGCGTCAGCCTCGCATTGCAATGGGTGCCTTTGGCTCCGGGGTCGTATGCGGCGAGATGGAAATCCCTCGGCCTCATCCACCACGCGAAGGTTTGGGTTTTGGAAAGCGACAAGATCGGAGCATGGATGTCTGACCGCGTAAGTGTCCTTCGAGGGCTGCTGGCACTCTTGGTTGGCGCGCTGTTCATGGCTGGAGCCATGGCCACCGTCGCCCAGGCGGACAACTACGGCGAAATCGGACAGCCATTTGGGGAACGCGGCACCGGTCCCGGGCAGTTCGCATCCAACCCTTCGATCGTGGCGGGATTCGGCGTCGATCCGACCGATAACAGCGTCTACATCGTCGACAATCCAGTCGCAGGCGAATATCGCATTCAAAAGTTTAGCGCCAACGCCAAAGGCGAATACAAGTTCGAAGCGTCTGTGACGCTCAAGCCGGCGATCGTCCACAAAGCCAGCACGCAGGATATGATCGAGGGTGTTGCGGTCGACCCATCGCTCGAACGTGTCTATGTGCTCGCTGTTGAGGAACGTCCCGCGAGCGAAGAAGAAGAAGAACGCAGAATCGATGGCGGGACGTACGCGGCCAGCACCCTCTACGCGTTCTCGACCAAAGCCAACGGGGAAAAACTCGAACCGGCGAGCGAAGCGACTAACGGGATATTGGCTGGGCCCACAGCGCTGAAGTCGGAATCCGAAACACCGGGCGCCGCACTGCTGGAACCCACAGGCATCACGGTGGATCCCACGACGCACGAAGTGATCATCCTCGGCGCCGAAGATCCGGGCGAACAAGAAGAAGAACCACAGCTGCTCATCGCGCTGCAGCGGGTCACCGAGAAAGGAAAGCTGGGCGCTCGCTACGTGGACAGCACCAACTTCTTTGAAGCTCAAGGCGACCAGTTGCCATTCGTCACCTCGCCGGCGGTCACACCGGGCGGAAAGGTATATGTAGAGACGGCCGGCCAGATCGTCGAAGTCCCCTCGAACTTCACCGAAAAAGCATCCCCCAAAGTTTTTTTTGAACTGGAAACCGCTAAGGAGGAACTCGTCGCCTTTCCCGGGGAACCGGCCGCGCGCAAAGGCGCGGGTCTCTCGATCGGCCCGGAAGGCACGATCTACGTATCTGGAGGCATCAAACAGCAGAACGAAGGCCCTCAAGCAGCCAGATACCCCGGGGTATTGACACTCAGTGACGCCGGCGTCGAGGAAGGTTGGACCGGCGGTCAGAGCAAGGCTACGAGCAACGGGCAGTGCTTGATCAGCTTTGAAGGTACGCCGGCTGTGGCTGCGGGCAAGGAACACGACGTATTCGTATATGACTCCAATTCAAACGATCCGCGTGTGCTCGAGTTTGGTCCCGGGGGCAGCGGGTGCCCACAGGCCAGCGCTACGGCGCCGAGCGCGGCGGTGAACGGCTCTGTGATATCGGAATCGGAGCCGATACCGATGGATGACAAGGTGTCGCTGTCGTCGACGCTCAAGGAGGGCAACGTACTGAGTGTCGAATGGGAATTCGGCGACGGCACAAAACAGACGGTGAGCACCGCCGAGTACGAGACGACCGAAGTGGAACACCAGTTCGCCACGAGCGGCGAACACACGGTGACCGAGACGATACACACGGATGATCTGGCGACGCCGGAAATCGTGGTGAAAAGCAAAATCCTCATCGCGGCGGCTCCGCCGACGGTCCTCACCGGCGAAGCTCAGCAGGTCGAAGGCACCACGGCGACGCTCACCGGAACCGTCAACCCCAACGGGGGAACGGTCTCGGAATGCTATTTCGAATACGGCGAAACGGAAAGCTATGGCAGCAAGGCCAACTGCACGTCGCTGCCCACAGCCGGAGCGGTCAACCCTGTCGATGTATCGGCTCAGCTGACCAGTCTCAAGCAGCACACCGCATATCACTTCCGCATTGTCGCCGTCGACGGCACAGAAACCAGCAAAGGCTCTGACGTCGAATTCACCACGGGGCCAAAGCCGACGGCCCTGACCGAAGCCGCGACTGGTGTCACATCCTCCGGCGCCGTGCTCAACGCCACCGTCAATCCGCAGGGCGCGACCGTGACTACGTGCAAGTTTGAATACGGAACGTCGACAGGCTACGGCCAGAGCGCGTCGTGCGGGTCCGCGCCCGGATCGGGCACCACGCCCGTCGCCGTGACAGCGACGGTGGCCGGACTGCAAGCCAGCACCACCTACCACTTCCGCATCGTGGCGGTCACCGCGGGCGGTGTGAGCGACGGTGAAGACAAGACGTTCGTCACTGGCGCCGCGCCTGTGATCGGAGGAGGAACCCCCGAAATAGAAATCGGGTCGGCCAAAAAACAGCAGGAAGAAGCCGAAGCCGCCAAAAAGCATCAGGAAGAAGAAGCGGCCGCGGCCAAGAAAAAACAAGAAGAAGAAGCGGCTAAGAAAAAGAAGGAAGAAGAAGCGAAAGCGAAACCGACCCGTGCGCAGCTATTGGCCAAAGCGCTCAAGAGCTGCAAGAAGGAGGCAAAGAAGAAGCGCGGCAAGTGCGAAGCCTCCGCTCGCAAGAAGTACGGGAGCAAGACAAAAGGCAAGAAGAAGAAAAAGAAGTAACAACGACGGAAAAGAAGCGACGGCAGAAGTAGTCAAGCCGTAAAGAAATCGTGAATCCGCGTGATGAACTTGTGATCCAAGTGCCGGACGCACGAACCGCATGTGTGAAGAATCAGGTTGGTAACACACAACGCTAGGGGCGAGTGGGATCATCCGGGTAGCGGATAACCCGCTACAGGCAAGGGAACCTAACCTGCTAACCAGGAGGTAGTCGAGTAATGAAGTTTCTCTCCGCACGCGGCATTTTGCTGACGTGCTTCATGGCGGCGATGCTGGCCGTCTTCTCGCTGGCGGGCGTCGCGAGTGCGACCACCGTCGGCGCCCAGTGCTCCAGCACTGCGAAAGTCAAAGGTCAGGGCTCGACATTGCAGGAAGAAGCCGAGCTTCTGTGGACTGAACAGTTCAACATCTCTGGCAACAAGTACGCCTGCAACGGCACCCAGCCCGCAAAAGGCGAAAAAAATAAACCAGTAGTCGAATATCTCCACCCGGGCTCCGGCAGCGGACACGCCCTCAGGAGCTGGGGCGGCTCGATCAAAAAAGCAGAAGAATACGTTGGGCCTGAACCGGAAAACGCGTTCCTCGGCACCGACGAACCGCCGAACCGTACGCAGCTCGGCGAAATTGAAAAACGCGAGACCACGATCGCGCCGGAATCCATCGAGACCATCCCGGTGCTCGAGGGTGCAGTGGCGATCATCGCCAACCTGCCGGAAGGCTGCGCGGCGACCAGCAAATCAAACGCTGGGCGTCTGGTGCTCAACGACTCGGCCCTTGAGGGGATCTACCGGGGCACGATCACCAAGTGGAGCCAGCTCACCGAAAATGGGGACAAACTGTCCGCAATCAAATTCACGGTGGCCAAAGTCACGGTGAAATCCGGCTCGGCGACAGTCACGGTCGCGTCGGGCGGCTTCCCCGGTGTCACCGTGGGTCTGAAAGTAACCGGCGGCGGCGTCGCCACGGGTTCGGTCGTTTCGTCGATCTCTGGCAACGAACTCGTACTCTCGAAAAACGCAACCAAAAACTCCGTCGAAGCCGGTGAGACGCTGACGTTCACGGCTGCTTCGTGCAACGCCGAAGCGACGATCACTCCGATCGTGCGGCATGACGGCTCGGGTACCACGCACATCTTCAAGCGCTACCTGAACCTGATCAACCCGGCGAAGTTCACCGACGAAGAAGGCAAAGAAGTGACGTGGGGCGAAATCTCCGAGGGCGGCGCGAACACGCAGTGGCCCGCGGGAGTCGTGACGAAAGAGCACAAAGGCGCAGAAGCGTGCGAAGGCAGCCCGTGCATGGTGACGACCGTCGCCGAAACGCCGAGCAGCGTCGCCTACGTGAACCTCGCTGACGTGCGCTCGAATGGCGCGTTCAGCAAGAAAAGCCTGCTGGGCGGCCCCAAATTCCAGAAATTCTGGATGCCGCTGCAGAACAAAGAAGGCGAAGAATCCTACCAGGACCCAGCGTCTAACAAAGACGTTGAAGCCAAAGCCAGCGCCAACTGCGCCGGTGAGGAATTCTCCAATGGGTCCGCTCCGTTCCCGCCCCCGTCAGTGACGGCTCCGTGGGACGAAGTCACGACGAAACTGACAGAGCCGAAGTACACGCTCTGCGGCTTCACCTACGTGATCACACTCAACGACTACAGCGCGTTCACGGTGCCTCTGACGACGCTCGAAGAGGCCACCACCGTGCACGACTACCTGCAGTTCGTGCTCAACACGGAAGCAACCAAAACGAAGGAAGGCGGTCAGGCCCTGGTCAAAAACAGGGATTACCTGGCGCTGCCGAAAGGTGAAGTGCTCACCGAGGCGCAGAACGGCGCCAACCGGGTCGCCTTCTAGTCAGTCCCGCTTCAGTCGCAACCGCGACAGGGAGCGATCTGAGAAGCGATCGGTAGCACATAGGTAGTGAGCGGGCCGCCCCAAGGATGGGGCGGCCCGTTGCTTTTTAAGACTCTTTGTATCAGTGGGATCGAACGATTAGTACGAGTCGAGGATGGTCGTCGGCAGCATCTGGTAGAACTCCACCATCAATCCGAGCAGGACCGAACAGGAGGGGTGGCGTGGACGCTATTCGGGTCGGCAAGGCGCGTTTTGCAGATGAGCCGGGGCGAGGCCTTTACGCAGCGCTCTCGTTGAGGGTCATCGGCCTCTTGGCGCCGCTGCTCGTCGTTATGGCGGCGGCGGGCGTCTTGCGCGGGCACGGTGATTCCCCGACGACGCGCGTGCAGACCACGGCGGTTGTTCGCCACACCGCGTTCCGCGCTGAGCGCCTGCGGGCTCAGGGCCTTCGGCGAGAGCGCTGGCTTGCCAGCCCAGCCGCGCGGCGACAGCGACTCGCGTCCCAACTCGCCTTTCACGGCCTTTCGCGCTCTGGGGCTCAACGCTTGCTGGTGGGCGATTTCAAGGCGAGGCTGGCGGCGGCGAGTGCCAACCCAGCGGCATCCATCGCTGCCGCGGGTCGCGTCGTGCGTTACCTCGGCCAAGACCGCGCGCTGGTTCGCACGGCCCACGGTCTGGAGGAGAAGATCTCCACGGCTCCGCTGGTGGTGCCCGGACGGAAGCGCGGCAAGCAGCCGGTCAATCTAAGCCTGGTGGGCGCCGGCGATGGGTTCAGAGCGGTGCATCCACTGACGGCGGTCTCGATCGCACGGAGCTTGGCTGGGGGAGCCGACGTCGGCCCTGACGGCCTGCGTATTGCGATGGAGGGTGCCGACGCATCGGGCGAGCAGGTCGGCGGTCAGAGCGTGTTCTTTAGCGGCGTCGCACGCGACACTGACGCTGATGTGGCGCCTACGCTCGACGGCGTGGAGCTCTTTGCCGTCTTGCGTTCGCGCCTGAGCCCCGAACAGTTGCGCTACCGACTCTCATTGCCGGCGGGTGCGATCCTCAGAGGCGAAAATGGTGGCGCGGCGATCTCGCGCGCAGGCAGGGTGCTCGCTAGGATTCCCGCGCCATCTGCGGTAGACGCTCAGGGTGTGCCGGTCTTGGTGCGGATGCGCGTCGTCGGTGACGAACTGTTGCTCGCCGTCCGGCACGGCACGGCCGATGTAGCCTATCCAGTGCTTGTCGATCCAGAAGTCCGCAAAACCGAAAAATCGATTACCACTACTAGCGAAGGTTGGAAATTCAGCCAAACCGGTGTAGGGAGCGGAAGTTATTCGGTTGGAGGTGGGATTTCTGTCACCTTGCCGGCTACGCACTATCCGCTGAGCCACGAAGGAAAAGAAGTAGAAAGCTCAACTGCGCGATTGACCTACGAAGTACCGGCCAATCCAGAAATCCAGAAGGTCGAATTTCAAGGTCTTTCTTTTGAACAATCGGGTGAAACCGGGGAATTTAGTGGAACCGGTGCCTGGACCATCGTCTCGTGCGATCAAGGTTTCGGTGAAGATAAACTAGCAAATACCAGTCTCTTTACGCTCGGACACCGCGGCGGCACATTCAAATGTGAAAGCCCGATCAAATTCGGCGTACAAGCAGGCAATATCGTGCCCGGTAAAGCGATCACCGCGGGCGCCAGCTTCTCGGCGTCGGCGATCGTGCTGACTGCAGCTTGGCACACCCCGGATCGCGCGACTGAATCGTACGGCGGTACGAATGAAGGAGAGCCGGAAAAGAAGCACTGCTTGCAGGGGGATCCCGTAAACTGCGCCACGGGCGACCTCACGGAGACGCAGACGGACTTGAGCGTGGGTGGCCGTGGTCCCACGCTGGGGATGACACGCTACTACAACTCCCAGTTCGCGCAGGGCAGTAGCGAACACGGTGCCTTTGGCTATGGCTGGACTGGGTCCTATGGCGGACACATCGTGATCGGAGCCAAAACGTGCGAAGAATGTCTCGAAACGGCGACCGTTTACCAAGACAACGGCAGCACGACCTTCTTTGAAAACTACAAAGGGGAATGGTACGCGCCTGCCCCGCTCGTCCAAGCCACACTCAAGACAGAAGGCAGCACCTACGTATACACGCTACCCGACCAGGCCAAGCTTACCTTTGAAAGCGCTGGCCGTCTGGCAAGCGAAACGGATCGTGATGGCAACACGCTGACGATGCACCGCAACGCCGAAGGGGTATTGGAATCGGTGAGCGACCCTGCCGGGCGCGAACTGACGTTTACCTACAACTCCTCGGGCGAGGTTGAAAGCGTCACTGACCCCGACGGTTACATCGTGACATACACATATGAATCCGGGAACCTTGTCAGCGTTACTCAGCCTGGTGGAAGCGCGCTTCGCTGGCAATTCAAGTACAACGGCTCGCATGAATTAACCGAAATGACCGATGGACGCGGATACGCTACTAAGACCGAATATAACGGCTCACACCAGGTCATCTCGCAAACCGACCCGCTGGAACACAAACGCAGTTGGAAATACGGAACAACCAGCGAAGGCAGCTACACCGAAATCACCGAACCCAACGAAGCTGTCACCCGCGAGGAATTCAACAGCGAATACCTGCCGACGAGCATAACGCGCGCCTACGGCACACCTCTCGCGGCCACAACCACTGACGAATATGACGGGTACGACAACCTGATCGCGGTTGCCAACCCCGACAAACAGACCACCAAATACACATACAATCTGGCCGGCGATCGCATCACCGAAACAAACCCTGATGGTGATGAAACCAAATGGGAATACGATTCCACCCATGACGTGATTTCTGAAACTACGCCCGACGGCGAGACGACCACGATCAAACGCGAAAGCCACGGCAATCCCGAAGTTATCGAACGGCCTGCACCAGGCGGTAAAACGGAGACCACCAAATACAAATACTCGAGCCACGGAGAAGTCGAAAGCATGACCAATCCGCTGGAACACACGTGGAAATACGAATATGACTCGCGAGGCGACCGTACGGCCGAAGTCGATCCTGAAGGCAACAAGCGCACTTGGGCATACGACGAAGATTCGCGGGTCATAGAAACGGTGAGCCCGCGTGGAAACGCGGGTGGCGAACAGGCTAGGTTCGCGACTGAGATCGAACGCGATGCGCAGGGTAGGCCGACGGCGATCCTGGAGCCGCTTGAATCTTTTGGCTCGTTTGGGTCGGCGGCGGGGCAGCTCGACTTCCCCAAGGGCGTTGCGATCGATGCGCACGGAAACGTGTGGATCGTTGATACCGGCAACAACCGGGTGGAGGAGTTTTCAGAAACCGGCGCATTTGTAGAGGCCATAGGTTTTGGGGTGGGTACAGGGGAAGGAAAATTCGAAATCTGTCACAGCGGCTGTCGAGCGGGCATCGCGGGTTCTGGCAATGGCCAGTTCTGGACGCCTAGAGGGGCGGCATTCTATAGCGGTACGCTGTATGTCGCCGACACGGAAAACAACCGGGTCGAGGAGTTCAATGAAAAAGGGGAATATACTGGCCAATTTGCAGCTGGTGTCCCGTCCGGGATCGCCGTTAGTCCCAGTGGGCATCTTTGGGTGACTGTTCTGTTGGGTAGCAGTGTGGCCGAGTATAGCTCAACCGGGACCTTCATCGAGGATATCGGATACGGGGTGAGTAACGGTAAAAATGAATTTCAAATTTGTACGACCGGCTGCAGGTCTGGTATTGGAGGCACAAAAAACGGGCAGTTTTATTTCCCGCAGTACGCCACGTTTGACGGGGCAAATCTGTACGTCAGCGATTCCAGTGACAATAGGGTCCAGGAGTTCAATGAAAAAGGAGAATATGTCACCAAATTTGGGACGGCCGGCGGGGGTAAAACCGTGCTGCGGTCGCCTACGGGAATAGCGGCCAGCCCAAGCACCGGCAATCTCTATATCAGCGATGAAGGCGATCAAAGGGTCAAGGAGGTTACCTCGACGGGAGAATTGGTGCAGGAATACAGGGATAATCTGTCAGAACCGATGGGAGTCGCCGTCAACTCTGCGGGCGCTGTGTATGTCGTCGACTCGTCCAATGCTCGCGTCGCGTATTGGACGGCGCCAACGCCACGAGTAACAAAATACACATACGATGCTGACGGCGAGGTTCAGAAGGTAACTGATCCTAACGGCGATACGACTAAATATACCTACAATGCCGATGATGAGCTTACGGGGACGGAAGAGCCCAACAAAACCGTTACCGAAACCGAATACGACGATGCCGGGCAAGTGATAGGGCAGGTCGACGGGAATAAACATAAGACCAAATACAAGCGCAATGCGCTAGAGGAGGTCACCGAAGTCACGGATCCGCTCAGCCGCGCCACGACAAAGGAATACGATGCGGCTGGGAACCTCGTCAAGCTCACCGACTCTGCCAAACGCGTCACGACCTATATCTACGATCCGGCGAACCGCCTCAAAAGCGTGAGCTACTCCGATGGCAAAACGCACGACGCAGAATACGAATACAACAAAGACGGGCTCCTCACCAAGATGATCGACGGGACCGGCACTACGAAATATACCTACGACCAGCTCGATCGGCTGACCGAAATCGAAAATGGGCATAAAGAAACGATCAAACACGAATACGACCTCGCCAACGATCTCACAACGATCACCTACCCCAACGGCAAAGAAGTGACGCGCGCGTTCGACAGGGACGGCCGGCTTGAAAAGGTCATAGACTGGCTCAAACACGAAACGAAGTTCACCTACGACCCCGACTCAGACCCGAAAGCCACGATCTTCCCCGGCGAAACAAACAACGAAGACACTTACACCTACAACAACGTAGACCAGATGACCGAAGACAAAATGGCCAAAAGCACGGAAACGCTTGCGTCGCTTGCCTATACACGTGACAACGACGGCCAGGTCAAAAAGACCACTGCCAAAGGGCTCCCGGGCGCCGAAGTCACGGAAGCCACCTACGACGAAAACGCTCGGCTCACAAAATATGGCAGCACCGAATACAAATACGACTCGGCCAATAATCCCACCAAAGAGGCATCGAGCGAAAACACGTTCAACGAAGGCGACGAGCTCGAAAAAAGCACCGGCGCCACCTACACTTATAATGAAGTTGGCCAGCGCACCGACACGACTCCCAGCACAGGCCCATCAACCACTTTTGGTTACGACCAGGCCGGTAACCTCACTACCGTTGAACGCCCCAAAGAAGGTGTGACACCCGAAATCAAAGACAGCTACGCCTACAACGGAAGCGATCTCCGCACCTCTCAAACCATCTCCGGCATAACCAGCTACTTCACTTGGGACGAAGGCGAAGAAACGCCCCTCCTGCTTAGCGACGGAACCAACAGCTACATCTATGGGCCGGGTGGCCTCCCGGTCGAGCAAATCAACTACAGCACCGGGGCGGTCCTTTATTTACATCACGATCAGCAGGGCTCCACGCGGCTGATTACGGGCTTGACCGGCAAAGTCGAAGGCAAATGCAGCTACTCTGCCTACGGGACGCCGACCTGCGAAGGGAGCGCTACCACCCCGCTCGGGTACGACGGGCAATACACCAGCAGCGACACAGGACTCGTCTACCTCCGCAACCGCGTCTACGATCCGTCAACGGCACAGTTCCTCAGCCGCGATCCCCTGACGGACCTCACATGGGAACCCTACAGTTATGCTTTCGATAACTCAGTTAACAATGTCGATCCGAGTGGACTCGAGGCGATTCCCTTTCCGGTTGAGGGGCCAGAGGCTGCCGCCTGCCTTACGCCCGAGGCCATAGGCCCGTGCGTAGTCGTAGGCGGTGCTGGCTACATCATTACAGAAGGTGTCAAATCGATCGTCAATGCGTGGACTGGCGAAGAACCCGGGAACGACGAAGGGGAAGCCTTCCTCAGGCAACGCGAGTTGGAAGAAGCGGAGCAAGCAAGCCAGGAGGAGTGCGTACAGGAACCTCCACGAAGTCTTCCTTACCAAGGTGAGCCGGATAGCACGTCCGTACTTGACCGTGGCAACGGAACTGGGCAGATACGCGACTACGGGCCGGATGGTCTGCCGCTTCGGGACTTCGACTTCGGACACGACCATGGCTTTGGCGATCCCCACGCGCATGACTGGCTGGAAGGCGTTCGAGGATCAGGCCGACCGGTTGGCGCCAATGAATAATGGAACCAATACGCAACAGGAGATCATCATTCTTCTCTCGGATGAATTTGCTTCGAACATGCGTGACCTTGCACTCGAATATCAAATTTGGGCATTACGAACTGCGCGCACCGAGAAAGTTGCACAACAGTTTTGGAAGGAGCACCCACCTCTTGGTGTAGAGCCAGGCTCAGGCGGGATCACTTTGTTCGCTGGAGAGGGAGATCCAGAGAGAGACTTCCTGTCGATCCTCGATGAAGTTGAGCTTCATCACGGCATGGCGTCTCGTGAACATCCCGTCGTCAGCGTCCTTTGGGTTTTAGGTACCCCCGCTAGTGAGACTATCCGCGACGCGTTATGGGCACAAGGGTTCACTCGCATTGAGTCGAGACCCGATGGATTTCTTGCCCGCTGGCATCGTGAATGACCTCGCTGAGGCAGAAGCGCAGGCCATCGGCAGTCAGCTGCCACTCGATTCGAGGCGACACAAGGAGCCGACCAGGCCCCGGCCTCCAAGGATGGGGTAGCCCGTTTCTTAAGGGATACACAAGTGCGATCACGAAATCTCGACATTTGTTCGATGTCGCCAGTAGATCATCTGTGCGGTGGGAGTTGCGGTCGAGATCGCCGACAAGGCGCAAGTGGTGGCGGCCGAGCCCGCCGTTGGCATAGGTCTCGCAGGCACCGCCGGCCACCACCATTCCCGCTCACTGCCACGTGCCAAGCTGCCGCGTGCCAAGCGCGCGCTCGACGTGCTCGGGGCGACACTGGGGCTGCTGGCGGTGGCGCCGCTGATGCTGGCGGTCGCGGTGGCGATCAAGCTGGACGGCGAGGGCACTGTCTTCTACCGCCAGCGGCGGGTGGGGCGCCACGGCCGGCACTTTCAGATGTTGAAGTTCCGCACGATGGTCCCCGGCGCTGAGGCGATGAAGGATGCACTGCGGGGGCGAAACGAGGCTGGTGGCGGTCTCTTCAAGATCGCCGAAGACCCGCGTATCACGCGGGTGGGTCGCTTTCTGCGCAGCAGCGCCCTGGACGAGCTGCCGCAGTTGCTGAACATCCTCAAAGGGGAGATGAGCCTCGTCGGTCCCCGCCCGCTGGTGCTCGACGAGGACGAGCGCGTCGCTGGCCTTCACCGTCGGCGCCTGGAGCTGCTGCCGGGAATGACCGGCCCCTGGCAGATCCTCGGCCCCGCCCGCGCGCCGCTCGAGGAGATGGTCGTGATCGACGCCCGCTACGTCGCCGACTGGTCGCTGTGGAAGGACCTCGCGATCCTGTTACGCACGGTGCCCCACGTGGTCGGTCGCCGCGGGTTGTAGCGAGCCCCAAGCGTGTTTGCGATCCCAGCGCGCACGCGCGCGGGATCGAGCACCGAGGCCAACGCCAGCTCCAAGCCTCCGCGCACGCGGCTATCGTTGACCATGTGGGTGGACCCCAGTTTGTAGTAGTAGAAGCCCCACAGCTGCCGGCGGCGCTTGAACCGCTCGCGGGGGGGGGCGGCGGCCAGCTGCGCCGCGAACTCTTCCCGTCCGAGCGGGTCCTGGCCGCCCGCGAGCCGGCGCTGGTTGACGGTCAGTCGCATCACGTCCTGGCGTAGGTCCCAGAAGCGGCTGAATTGCACCGAGCCGGCGCGCTTGCGATAGCAGACGAGCGGCTCGGGGATGTTGAGCACGACCCCCCGCTCGGCCATCCTGCAGAAGAAGGGATAGTCGTCGGCCGCTCCGTACTCGCTTGAGTAGCTGCCCACCGCCAGGAAATCCTCGCGGGTGAACAGCGCCGAAGAGTGAATCACGTAGAAGATCCCGCCCGTGCGCACCAGCTCGTTGTAATCCTGCTCGCTGGTGGGGCCCATGATCGCCGGCGAGATGATCTTCTTCGCGTCATTTATGTTGTGGCCGTGGGTGCCGAGCAGCGCGATGCGCTGCTCACCCTTCCACTCGCGTAAGAATCGGATCTGGCGCTCCAGCTTGGTTGGCGCCCAGGTGTCGTCGGAGTCGCAGTTGGCGATCCAAGCTCCTTTGGCGGCGGCGATCCCGGCGTTGCGCGCCGCCGCGGCGCCGGCGCGGGCAGGTAGGCGTAGGTAGCGAATGGCGACCGTCTGCGCATACCGCGCGGCGAGCTCGCGCACGACTCCCTCGGTGCCGTCTTCCGAGCAGTCATCGCACACCACCACCTCGCCCGGAGGCACGGTTTGCGCGGCGATCGACTCCAACGCATCGCCGATGCGACCAACATCGTTGAAGGTGGGCACGATCGCCGAGATCGACGCCGGGTCCGGCGCACTGGTGGGCACGATCGCCGAGACTGACGCCGGGTCCGGCGCACTGGTTGCGTCAAGCGTGGTCCCCTGTGCACTGGTTACGTCAGACATCCCGGTAGCCCCACAGCTCGACGAGATCGCGATCCAGGTACTCGCTGATCGCCACCACCTCCGGCTTGTAGCGGCGGCGCAGCTCGCGCATCAAGTCCTCATCGGGTGGCTGGGGCTTGGCGAAGAAGATGCGGTCTCGAATCGCCAGCGCCGACTCACGGCTCAACCCCCGGGGCGCGAGCCTTACCGCTGTGCCGCGCACGGCTCGGGCGAGTGGGTGCTCTCCCGCGGCAACCGTGTGCACCAGCTCGTGCAGGCGTCGCGCACGCACGCTCACCGTCGGGTTTACCTCTCTCACCGCGACCGGCGCGGTGTCGTCCACCGCGAGGAAGCGCAGCACCTCGCGCACCGTCGCCTCGTTGTCGCGGCGGAAATCGTCGTAGATCAGCACCTTCACCTGCTCGGGCGCAAAGGCGGCGTGAAAGCGCTGCAGCTGCTCGACGTAGCGCACGTGCTCGGAGTAGAGCGTCGCGCCCGGCCAGTAGGAGTTGTGCGGTATGCGCCTGCCCGCGCGCCGCTCATCCTCGAGCGACAGCGCCTTGCGGAAGCTCTTCTCCGGCTCGATGTAGGTTTGCACGAATTGCAGGTGCAGCGAGCGCAGGAAGCTGGCGGGCTCTCTCAGGATCGCCACGATGCGCGCCTGCGGCTGGACTGCGGCGATGCGCTCTGCGGCGGTGCGCGACCACAGGTATGGCACCGACGCCTCGCCCGCGCGCTGCTGTGGCCCGGCGTCCTCGAACAGCGACAGGTACTGCGCGAGCGTCTGCGGCGTCCAGCCGGTGCCGCTTGGACGTGGCGCCCGCTCGGAGAGCGGCTGACTCTGGCTCAGCTCCGTTGAGAAATACCACGGCTCCTTGTTGGGCGACATATAGATCTGCGGGTGGCGTATTAACGCGTCGAACAGCGCCGTGGTGCCGCTCTTGGGGTGGCCGACGATGAAGAAGTCGGGTACCCGCTGTCCCTGTAGCTGCGCGGTTGTCGACGGGTGAGTCGAGACCGTCATGGTGTCGGAGTGTAACCGTGGGTTAGCTCGCCGCCCACCAAGCGTGTGAGCGCGTGTGACACCTGAGCACACACCACCTCGGGTGCGAACAGCCGCTGCGCCTCCGCCCGCGCCGCCGACCGCAGCTCGGCGGGGTCGCGCTTGAGCCGCTCGAGCATCGCGGCGATCGCGGTAGTCATACCGGCGATGTCGCGGGGGGCGACCTCGGCCACGACCGTCCGGTCCACCTCCTCGATCGCGCCGACCTCGCTGGTTGCCACCACCGGCAGCCCGGCGGCGAGCGCCTCCGCCACCGTCAGCGCGAACGGCTCGTAGCGGCTCGCTTGCAGCAGGACGTTGGCGCGGGCCAGCTCCCCGGGTATCTCCTCGGCGGGGACGCCGCCGGCGTATTCGGCGCTCTCGCCCGGCAGCTCGTCGAGCAGCGGCGTGTAGTCCGACCACAGGCTTGGACCGCCCACTACCCTGATACGCGCGTCGACTCCACGCTGCGGCAGCATCCTTGCCACCGCCACCACGTCGTCGATGCCCTTGCGCACAGCCACGCGGCCTAGCACCAACACCGTCGGCGGCTCGCCCAAGCCTCTGTCGGGCGCAGTGAAGCGCTCGACGCGCACCGGGTTTGGCACTATCACGGTGGCGTCTCGGGGGAAGCCGTAGTCGTGCACCAAGTGGTCGCGAAACACCCCGCTGATGCACACGAGCAGATCGGCACGGCGGATCCGCACCCGCTGCACGCGCGCGCGCAGGAACATGATCCCCGCCACGAACGCGAAGGTGCGGCGCGGTTGGGAGCGCAGCGCCAGTCGCCGCTCGGCGATCATCCACCGCAGCTCGCCCGCGACGTGGGTCTCGGGGTGAATGACGAGCGGCACCTCGCGGGCCACCCGCGGCGGCACGGCGAGGCTCTCGATGTTGGAGAACTGGTAGAGCACGTCATAAGGCGCGCGCGCGTGTCTGGCGGCGATCGCGCGGCGCAGGCGCAGCGACGCCAGCGCCCGCGCCAGCAGCCCGCTCGCGAACGCCCCGATCCTCGTGCGGCTGTACCAGCGGTCCCACTTCCAATCGCCAGTTCCCCACACGAACGTCAGGCGCTCATTCCCCGCCAGTCGGGCTGGCGGCTCGTAGGCGGCCGCGGGGATGAAGCAGTCGATCTGGTGTCCTAGCGCCGTGAGGCCATGCAGCAGCTCGGTCGCGACGCCCGGCACGCCGCCGCCGTCTCCGGGGGCTGCTCCTAGCCACGCTATCCGCAGCGATCTGGTGGGTGTCGTCGGGCACACTGCGGAAATCCGCTTCAGTTCTGGTGAAGCACCGGTGCCCGGGAGCGGCTGAGACGGGATCGTCGCCGCGTGCCCGGCAAGCCGGTCAGGCCTGCTCAGTTACGCATGCCGCGATCGACAGGCGAGCTTCCTCCGCAGAATACCGCTGCTTGGCGGCTGCCCGACGGTCGCGGGCGCGGCGATCGATCTGTGAGTCCTCGCGGCTTTGCAGGGCGCGCGCGACCTCCTCGGCCAACCGGCGCTGGAAGGTCGCTACCGAGAAGCGCTCGGCGTTTTGCACGGCGCGCGCCGGATCGAAGTCGAGCCTGTCAATCTCGCGGATCGCCTGCGCGAAGGAGTCGACGTCGTCCAGGGTTGCCAGGATCCCCGTCTCCCGGTCTAGCACCGTCTCCAGCGCCCCTCCCGCCGCGGCGGCGATCACCGGCCGGCCAGCCGCCTGCGCCTCGACGGCGGTGATGCCAAACTCCTCGACGCTCGGCACCATTACGGCGCGGGCGCTCGCGTACAGCTCGGCGAGCTCCGTGTCGCTGGCGCGCCCGAGGAACTCGGCGTTGGGATAAGCCTCGCTGAGCGCGGCATGGTCGGGCCCGGAGCCGACGACGCGGATCGGGACGCCCGCACGGTGAGCCGCCTCCAGCGCAATGTGCAGTCGCTTGTGGCGGACAAACTCCGATACCACCAGCAGCGCGTCGCCGGGCGTGCCGGGCGCGAAGCGGTGAATCTCCACGGGCGGGTGAATGACCGGAGCGTCGCGTCCGTAGTAGCGCTTGATGCGCTCGCGGCTGAGCTCGGAGATTGCGACATAGGCGTCGACTCGCTCGCTGGCGGCGAGGTCCCAGCGGCGCATACGGCGCAGCTGGCGTCGCAGTAACGGGCGCAGTGGCGCGGGCACCTCGCCGAGGGCGCACGCTTCCTCATACCAGGCGTAGCGAAACGGTGTGTAGCAGTAGCAGAGGTGTGCGGCGCCGTCGGGGATGCGCATGCCGTGCGCGAAGGCGCTGCTGCTGCTGATCACCACGTCGCAGTCGGGCGCACGGAGGCGCTCCACGGCGAATGGGTACAGCGGTAACAGCTTCCTGAATTGTGCCTGGCCAACGCCCAGACGTTGTAGCGAGGAGGTTGTGATCGAGCGCTCGGCGAAGCGCTGACTGGTGCCCTGCTCGTCGTAGAGCAGAGTGAAGATCGGCGCGTCCGAGTAGAGGTCGGCGATCGCCGCAAACGTGCGCTCGGCGCCGCGCATCACCAGCAGGTAGTCGTGAGCGAGGCTGACTCGTCCCGGCTGTGGTGAAAAACTGGTGAAAGACGAGGGGGGCTCGGGCGCTGAGCGGGTACGCTTGCTCCGCGGTAGGGGCCTTGTGCGGCGCTCGGCTGGGTGAGAGGGGGCTGAGATATTGCTCATCGCAGGCTCGCGGTCGATTCAAAACCGAGCGTGCGCCAAACCTATTGGCCGGGTGGGGGAGCAGATGTAAAGTCTTGGGGAAGTTTGCTGATGCTCGAGCCAAGACAAAAATGTGAAGAACTTGGGAAAGTGACAATGACTTGCGAATCCTGATCACCCTGCCTTGGGGACAGCGCCTCGGCGGAGCAGAGGCGATGCTGCAGATGGCGCTGGAGGGCGCGCGCGAGCGCGGCCATCGGCTCGAGCCGGTGTTCTTCGAGTCGGGGCCGTGGGCGGCCGAGCTGAGCGACGCCGGTCTGCGGGTTTCGGTGATACCGGCCGGGCGTCTGCGTGAGGCTCACCGCTGGGCGATGACCGTGGCGCGGCTGGCGCGACTGATGCGTAGCCGCCAGCCGGATGTGATTCTCAACTGGGCGGCCAAAACGCAGCTCTACGGCGCCCCCGCCGCGGTGCTTGCCGGCATGCCTGAGCGGGTTGTCTGGTGGCAGCAGCTGATCCCTGACGGCCACTGGCTGGATCGCTGCGCGACGGCGCTGCCCACGGCCGCCGTGGGGTGCTACTCCGAGGCGGCTGCCCACGCGCAGGCGCGGCTTGCGCCGACCCGAACGACGTTCGTGGTCGCCGCCGGCTCCCCGGTGCCCGCCCCAAACCCCGAGCGCGCTCCGTTGCGGCTCGCGCCCGGGGTGCCCGTGGTCGGCCTGGTCGGGCGTTTGCAGCCATGGAAGGGCCAGGATCGGCTGCTGCGCGCGCAGGCGCTGCTACGCCAACGCGGACAGGAGATCCACACGGTGATCGTCGGGGGCGCCGCCTACGGCTTCTCCCCGGAGTACGCCGCGTCGCTGCAACCGCTGATCTCAAGCTTGGGACTCGATGGTGCGGTTACCCTCACCGGGCAGGTGCCCGACGCCGGACCGTACATCGAGCACATGGACATTCTCGTCAACGCGTCCGATCCCGAGCCGTTCGGCATCGTGCTGCTGGAGGGAATGGCGCGAGGCGTCGCGGTGCTCGCGGTCGACTCCGGCGGGCCGGCCGAGTTCATCGAGCAACAGCACACCGGCGTGCTCGCGCGCTCCGGTGAGCCGGCCGACCTCGCCGATGCGCTGGAATCGCTGCTGGCATCGCCCGAGCGGCGCCGCGCGATCGCCCAGGCGGGACGCGAAAGCTACCTGCGGGAATTCACAGATGGGGCGATGCAGGAGCGGTTCTTTCACCAGTTGGAAGTGGTGATGCGGCGGCGATCACAGTCGAGATCGATGTGAGCACGGGGTAGCGCAGCCGCACGCGCTCTGGCCACACCCGCCCCTTGGCGAGCGAGATCACATCGGCTCCGGCGAAGCGCGGCGCTTCGACGGCGAGGCCCTCCTCGGCGAGGATCCGGGTTGTGACATGTGGCAGCGCCGGTGACACGTGTGGCTGGTAGTCGGGGCGGAAGCTCGTCAGATTGCCGCGCAGCGTCAGCTCCAGGCGGTGGCGCAGCGAAGCGAGATTGGGCGTGGAGACGACGATCCGACCGCCGGGTGCCACCAGCCGGGCGGCCATCCGCAGCGCGCTCCACGGCGCCTCGAGATGCTCGATCACCTCCACCAGCAGCACACGATCGGCGCTGGCGAGCTGGTCGGCCTGCTCGGCCGCCAGCGTGTGAAACTCCACGTCCGCGCGCAGGTCATCGTCGAGCCAGTCGATCGGGTCCACGCCGCACAGCGTCGCGGGCCGCCATTCGTCGCGTATGTGCCGCAATAGGTCGCCGCGTCCGCAGCCGATGTCCAGCCAACGTAGGCCCGGCGCGGGCTGGGCGGCGGCGAGCGCGGTTTGCACAATCTCGCGCATCGAGGTGCCGGCGGAGTCGAGCTGGTCGGCGTACGCGCGCATCTTGGAGACCTACTCGGCGCTGGCGCGCACGGCGTCCACAGCACGCAGCCGAGCCGTCAAGCAGACCCAGCCCCGCCGCCGCAGCCGCCGCCGCACACGCGCCGGGTCGAGCGTGGCCAGCAGGGCGGGGGGATCCCACAGCTGCTTTTCGTATGCCTCCGCCGGAGTTGACAGCAGCGGGCCGATCGTGCCCTGCCGCACCCCGAGCACGGTGTAGCCGTGAGCTTCGAGCAGTGCCGTAACCGGGGTCGGGGGTGGCCCGTGCTCCTCGAACAGGATGTCCCGGATCGAGCCGGTGCTGAGCAGTGCGTCGGCCCCGCGCAAAGCCGCGAGCTCGTGGTGCTCGACATCGAGCTTGAGCACCCCCACCGGGCCGGTCAGCTCCTCGTCGAGCCGCACTGTCTGCACGTCGATCGCGTTGCCAGGGGCGGTTTGCTCGTCAGTCCCATGCTCGTCAGTCCCACTGTCCACGGCGGCTTGCCCATCGCTCGGATCGACGCGAGCCGAGCCCTCCAACGAGGCGGTGCCTTTGTTGTGGGCGAACACATCGGGCTCGATCGTCAGGGGAGAAGCCCCGCCGAAGATGACACCGCGGCCTGGCGGGGCTCGATCGTGTCGATCCGCTCGACTGCGCTCCAGCGCGAGACGTTGCCGCTCAGCGTCTGGAAGATGAGCGGGTGGGGCTCGAAGGCGACCACGCGGCCGTCGGCCCCGACGGCGTGCGCGAGCAGATTGGACATCACCCCGACGTTGGCGCCGGCGTCAACGGCGGTCTCGCCGGGATCGGCGAGGCGCGCAAGCGTCTCGGCGACGATCAGGTCGTAGGTGCCGGTTCTTGCGATCGAGTTGCCAAGCGGGTCCGACCAGCAGTACAGGCGCGAGCCCCAGGCGGTGCGCAGCAGGCGCGGCGCCCCGTCGGAGCTGGCCGGTGTGCGCAAGCGCAGCACGAGTTGGGCTGGTCGATACCAGTAGTAGGGCCGATTCACCAATCGGTGGGCCCTGCGCGTCAAGCTGGGCGTTCGCTGTGCGATCTCGCTCATGATGGCCACCGCTCGCGGCGCGTTGTGAAGGAGTTGTTAATGTCGCTGCGGCCGTCCCGAAAAAGGGGGTTAAGCTGCGCCGGTGTGCGAGGTCACGATTGTCGCAAACGACATCGGCTCGGTGGGCGGAATGGAGCGCGTGCTGAGCGAGCTGATCGTGGGCCTGCGCGCTCTAGAGCACGAGGTTACGGTTATTTCCCGTACCTGTGAGCTGTCCCCCGACGCGGGAGTCCGCTTCCGCCGGGTGTGGGGACCGAGCCGCCCGTTCCTCGTTGCCTACCCGTGGTTTGTGCTTGCAGGATCGCTCGCCGTACGCCGCCATCGGCGCGGCGTGGTGCAGTCCACTGGCGCGATTGTGCTCAACCGCGTCGATGTGATCGCCGTTCACTACTGCCATCAGGTGGGGCCGGCTTACTCCAGCCGCTCCAGTGGCTTGTTTCGCGCGCATGTGAAGGCCGTCAGGGGGCTGAAGCGGGTGGCTGAGCGGTTGTGCTACCGCGCCAACGGCTCCGCCACGTTCGTGTGCGTCTCCGAGGGCGTGGCGGAGGAGCTGCGCGAGCACTACCCCGAGCTGGCCGAGCGGACTCTCACGATCCACAACGGCGTCGATACAGAGACGTTCACACCTCACGCGCGCGCACGGGAGGCACGCGAGCTGCGCCGCACGCTCGGTGTCGCAGAGGGGCGGCTGGTGGCGGCGTTCGTCGGCAGCGAGTGGGAGCGCAAGGGCTTGCAGCCGTTGATTCGAGCGCTTGCGTTGGCGCCGCAGTGGGATCTGGTGGTGGCCGGCGACGGCGATCGACAGCGCTATCAGGCGCTTGCCGACTCGCTCGGGGTTGGTGGGGCAGTGCACTGGCTGGGGGTTACCTCCGACGTGCAGCTTGTGTATGCGCTGGCCGACGCCTTCGTGCTGCCATCCAGCTATGAGACCTTCTCGCTGGTTACCTTCGAGGCGGCGGCGAGCGGCCTGCCGATCCTCGCCGCCCCGGTGAGCGGCGTGCGCGAGCTGATCGAGGACGGCCACAACGGCTTCCTGATCTCGCGCGAGCCGGCGATGATCGCCGAGCGCCTGGATCGGCTGTCAGCCGACCCCGCGCTCAGGGAGCGTGTGGGTGGCGCTGCGCGCCGGTCGGCGCTCGCCTTCAGCTGGCGGCAGATGGCTGTAAAGCACCACGAGTTGTACCTGCGCCTGGCTGGCCATCGCCAGTCACCATCGGCAGCGGTCGTGCAAGCACATGAGCCCACCATGGTTCCTCGCGGGTAGCGGCGTCGGACTCGATCGGAGCGTGCTCGTAGCCGATTTCATCGAGCAGATCGGCGATTTCGACGCGCGTGTTGTGAAGCTCGATCAGCAGCACCGGCTTGGCTTTGTGCAGCGTCTGGACCATTCCCCGCAGGACGCCCACCTCGGCGCCCTCAACGTCGATCTTCACCACGTTCGGCGGTGCCTGGTCGGTTTCGGCGATCCACGAGTCGAGCGCCAAGATCGGCACGACCGAGGAGCGCTTGGGAGCTTTCCGCGCCGCCCTGCGCTGCGACTGCGCCTCGCAATCGTCTTTGTCGAGGCGCCCCTCGAGGCTGCCTCCATAGAGGAAGGTCGCCCATCCGTTCTGGTCGGTGACCGCGGCGGCGATCGTCGTCACGTTGGTGAGCCGGTTGGCGGCGATGTTTTCCTGCAGCAGCGCCGCGTTGGACACCGAGGGCTCGAAGGAGATCACCTTGCCCGTGCTGCCCACCGCACGGGCGGCCAGCAGGCTGTACCAGCCCACGTTGGCGCCGATGTCGTAGAACACGTCGCCAGGGTGCACCAGCGAGAGGAGCGTGTCCTCGACCTGTGGCTCCACGCGCGAGACGGCGCGGGTGAGCGCGGATTCGCCGAAGCGCACCCGCAGCCCGCGGCCGGCACCGCCGAGAATCGGCACCGCGGCGCGCCTCACCGGACGGGTGAGTCTTTTTTGGAGCACACGCGCTCGCCGGTGGCGGTGCAGGAAATTACTTGCTTGGCGCTCCAACATGAAAGACATAAGAGTTAAATCTTCTTGAACAGGAACTGGGAGCCGATCAGCACAGGCCCTTCGCAACGGCCTGAGGCGGCGAGCTCGTCGACTGCCCTCGTCACCCCGTTGTCCCACCAGCCTGCTTCCCCGTAGTCGTCACCGGCGAGCACGCCCCCAACCTTGACGGCGCGGTAGTAGGCGTCGAGGTCGGCCTTCACTCCCGCGTAGGTGTGATCGCCGTCGATGTACACCCAATCGAGCTCGCCGTCCGCGAAATCGCCGGCGGCAGCGGCGGAGGGCGAGCGTCGAACGATCACCTGCCCACGCTCGATCTCTGCCTCGAACCGATCGAGCACGCTCCGGCAGATCGCCTCCATCCGTTGCTGCCCGCCAGCCTCGCCGCCGTACATCGCGTTCTCGTACGAGCTCTCTTCACGGTACTGCCAGGGGTCCACGAGATACAGCCGGCGCGGGCGGGCACCGCTGAGGATGCGCGCCGCGAAGTCGCCTTTCCAAGTCCCGATCTCAGCGCCCACACCATCCTTGGGCAGCCGCGCCAGCAGATCGTCGCGCTGCGAGTGACTCCTCTCGGGGGCCGCCGTCAGGCGTCGGCGCAGCCCGCCGGCCCTGGTGCGCAGCTGCCGGGAGGCGCCCGCTCGAGCTGGGCCGCGCGGAGCATTGGTCGGTAGCTGCGGTGGCTCCACCGGATTGATGCTCTCAGCCGACACCCGACAAGGATGTGATCGACCTGTTACCGGCCTCGAGCGGGGATGCGATCGACCTGCTGGCGAGCGCGAGCGGCGAGCAGATCTTCGATGAATCCGCATATGCGCCGCTGCTGGGCGGACAGCTCGAAGTGCTCGCCGCGCCGCGTGAGCGTCGCTTCGCGCCGTGCCGCCACCTCCCCCGCTGTGAGACCTTCCAAGAGCTCCGCCAGCGCATCGACGTAGACCGGGCTCCACGGCGCCGGGCCGGGTAGTCGCCAGAAGCAGCCGTCGTCAAGGTCGTAGGCTGCCGGGGTCTCGCCGGTGAGGATCGGCAACCCGGCGGCGAGGTACTCGCTGAGCTTGGTGGAGTAGCGAAACGCGCCGACGCGATCGACGCTCTGCGGCAGACTCGCGAGGTCGAAGGCCGCAAGGTAGTCGGCCACCTCGGTGGGCGGCACCCGGCCGGGCAGTAACACCCTGCTCCCCAGGTCCGTTCCCGCCAGCTGCTCCAGTCGCTCGCGCCCGGAGCCGTCGCCGACGATGCAGACCACGACATCGCGACGTTGCAGGCGAGCGACTGCGCGCACGAGCTCCAGGCCATAAACGTAGTCGACGCTCGCTGTCCAGCCGAGCGAGCCGACGAGCCCCACCACGAGCGTTTGTGCCGCAATGCCCAGGCGCTCGCGGATGCGCTCGCGGGCGCCGTCGGATGGGCGGTTGCGGGCCCATCCTGGTGCCGTCATCGCGCGCGGGGACCCGAACGTGAGTGCACGTCCCACGAGGTAGGGGGTCCAACCCACATAACCTGCGCAGCGCCGGCACAGCAGGCGCTCGTAAAGGCCGCCCAGTGCTCCCACCGTGCGCGAGCGCAGGCCCAGGTAGGGACCGACCGCGTCGCCGCTGGAGACCACGAACGGGATGCCCAGCAGGGCGTCGATCGCGATCACGGCGAGACCCCCGGCGATGCCGGTGCCCTCCATCACAATCATGCTCGGGCGCCGCCGCCGCGCGGCTCGCAGTAGGCCGATCGCCGAGGCGAGCTTGCGCTCGTAGGCGAAGTCGTAGGGTTCCGGGTGCAGAGGCTCCAACAGCAGACGGATGCGCTCAGCGTCGAGATGGTTGGCGCCGTGTGTGGCAAAGCACATAACCCGCCTGCTCGTCCCGCCGGCCTGCTCGGGCGAGCTTGCGTCGAGCTCCATGTCCGGCCTGCTCGCTCCAGGATCGCTCCCGGTCGCGCCCGCGGCTGCTTGGCGGTTGGCCGTCGTGCTCATCAGGTACGTCCCTGCTCGTCTTTACAAGAGCTTCACACTAGGCCGCTGCCCATGACCGATCCTGCCCATCTCCAGGCGTAGATTCGGGGCGCCGGGTCTCACGATGACCATCGAACAGGAACCGTAGTCGATGAACGAGACAACCGACGCAGCGACGATCTTTGGGCCGCTGTGGAGACGCAAGTGGCTGATACTGGTCGTCGGCTTGGCGGTTGCCGCCCTGACCTATGTCTACTACCGCCATCAGCACGACGTTTACCTGGCAAAAACGCAGCTGTACTTCGGCGGCGGCTCCGAACAGCAGGGCGTGCTCAACACCACCCTCGGCAAAACCGCTCTGAACTCGACGCAGATCGCCGACCAAGCCACACTCGTCAACTCGACGATCGGCGAAGCCGTCCGCCGCAAGCTGCGCGCACAGCACAAGCTCGTGGAGGCGCGTGGCAAAGTGCGGGCGAAAGCGATCGCCGGCAGCGACTTCATCCAGATCGATGCGGAAGCTCGCACACCACTGCTGGCCGCGCGGCTCGTCAACGACTACGCGCAGACCTATGTCGCCCAGCACGAGGAAAGCTACCAACGCGCGATCAAGGCGGCGATTCGCACTACGCGTCGCCAGCTGCGCCGCATCGAAGCCACCCAGCAGGTGGCTGCGAGCAGGGCTCAGGGCAAGGGTTCCAGCAGAAGCTCGGGCCTCAGCGGCGTAGCGACGCTGCAGTCCGCCACGCTCAGCGCCCGGATTAACCAGCTCGAATCGGACCTCTCGGTATCGAGTGTCAGACAGGTCGCCCCGGCGACGCTGAGCACGGTTCAATTCCTATCGCCGACGCCCAAACGGAACGCGATCTTCGGGTTCGTGATTGGCATCGCCCTGGCCGCGCTCGCCGCCTATGCCGCCGAGCGGCTCGATCGCCGCCTGCGCACGCTCCCCGACCTCCAATCGGCCTTCCAAACCACGATCCTTGCCGCGCTCCCGCGCGCAAAGACGCCGATCGTGCAACGCGACGGCGAGCCGCAGCCGGCCGAGGCTTTGCTCGAGCCGTTGCGGGGGCTGCACACCTCGCTGCAGCTCGGCGACATGCTCGAGCGCGACCGCGGCGCATCGCCGCGGCTGATCCTGTTCCTCAGCGCCGATGCCGGTGACGGCAAGTCGACACTGGTCGCCGACCTCGCGATCGTCCAACGCGATGCCGGCGCGCGGGTGGTGGTGATCGAGGCCGACATGCGGCGTCCGTCGCAGGCCAGCCTGCTGGCGCTGAGCTCCCCCCGGGGGCTGGCGGAGGTGCTCACCGGAGCGGTCACCTACGAGGGCGCCATGCAGCATGTGGGGGCGATCCTCGCCGACATCGGCTACGAGTCCGCAGAGCCTGTGGCGCCCTTCTCCACGGTCGCACCCGCTGCGCCGGTGTCAACGATCGCGCAGGCGCGTCGCACCGGCACGCTGTCGGTGCTTGCGGGCGGCGGCCCAGTCGCTAACCCCCCGGCGCTGATCGCCAGTCCGGCGATGCAGGAGCTGCTGCGCTCCGCCACCGCCGACTACGACTATGTGCTGATCGACGCACCGCCGATGCAGGTGAGCGACGCCATGCCGCTGTTGCGGATGGTCGACGGGATCGTGATCGTCGGGCGCCTGGGCCACACGCGGGTCGCTTCGGCCGAGCGGCTCACGCAGTTGCTGTCGCGTTCCGCCACGGCCCCCGTGCTGGGAGTCGTCGCAACCGCCGTGTCGAGCGCGGAGATCAGACGGCACGGCTTCTCCTCGGCGTACGGCGAGCGGCGCTGACCCGCGCGATCCGATCGCCAAATGGCCACCTACCCGCGCCCGTCGAGCCCGATTGGAGGTCCCCCGCCGGCCGCCGGGAGCCGCCGCGGGCGCGAGCTGCTGCTGCTTGCCCTCAGCGTGCTGGCACCGCTCGCGATCGCGCTCGCTATCGCCAAGGAGGTGTCCGACCCAAACCTCCTGCTGACGCTGGGGGCGATCGTCGCGGTACTCGCGGTGGTGGCGCTGTTCCTCAGCACCCGCTACGCGGTGACGCTCACGCTCGTCGCGCTCTACCTCGGGCTGCTCGAAGGGCCGGTGAAGCTCGGCACCGGTGGGGGCGCCGCGGCGTCGGCCAGCCGCGATGTGCTGATTGTCGCGGTCAGCCTCGGTGCGCTGGGACGGATCCTCGTCAAACGCGAGCGCGTGAAGCTGCCGCCGCTGTCGGGCTGGGTGCTGGCGTTCGTCGCGCTCGCGCTGGTTGAGAGTTTCAACCCCAACACCCACGGCATCCTCAAGGTGCTCGGTGGCTACCGCCAGCAACTGGAGTGGATGCCGTTCTTCTTCTTCGGCTACCTGCTGATGCGCTCGCGCGAGCGTTTCCGCAAATACTTCCTGCTGCTCGGCGCGATCGCGCTGGCTAACGGGGCGGTGGGCATCTATCAGGCGCACCTTGGTCCGGCGCAGCTGTCCAGCTGGGGGCCGGGCTATCGCGAACTGGCCGAAGGGGGAGGGGCCAAAGGCGAGGGTGGCCGCACCTACCGCAGCGAAGGCGTGGCGCGGGTTCGCCCGCCAGCCCTCGGCTCCAGCTCGGGTTTCGGCGGCACCGTCGCCGTGATCGCGCTGCCGGCGATCCTGGCGCTGCTGCTGACCGCGCGCGGTCGCAGACGCTGGCTGTTCGCGGTGCTCTGCCTGCTGGGGGCGCTGGCGGGGGTTGCCACCTCCGCTTCGCGCACGTCGGTGATCGCCGCGGTGGCGGCCGTGCTTGGCTTCACGCTGCTGAGCTTCTATGCCGGTCGTGTGATGCGCCCGCTGACGATGCTGCTGGCGGTGGTGGCGCTGGCGCTCGCGGTGGGCGTGGGCCTGGCGGCCACCGAGGGAGCCGGAGTTTTCTCCCGCTTCAACTCGATTGCCAGCCCGGAAAAGGCGGCCTCAGCTTCGGTCGACACCAAGGAACGGACCTTGACGCAGATTCCCAGCGATATCGCCAATGAGCCGTTCGGCGTCGGCTTGGCGAGCGTCGCCGCGGCGACCGGCTTCGGCGGCGTCAACAAGGTGACGATCGAAGAACACTCCGCCAGCGCGGAGTCGCAGTACAACTCCATCGTCCTGGAACTGGGCGCGGTTGGCCTGCTGCTGTGGATTGCGTTGACGGTCAAGCTGGGCGTGCTGGCGGTGCGCCGGTTGCGGCGCGTCGCTGACATCGGGCTGCGCGTCGATCTGGCGGCGGTGTTCGCGGCGCTGTTGGCGCTGACGGTGATGGGATTCAGCGGGCCGACGACGTACACCTCACCGGCTGGCCCGGTGTTCTGGTTTGCCGTGGGGATCGCCGCTTACTGGTTTGCGGGACCGGGCCGCGCGGAGGTCAGACCGTGAAGTCATCCACCTTCGGGCAGATGAATGCCCTCGTCGGCGACCGGCGCCGGACGGTGGTGGCGCTCGTGCTCGTCTCGATCGTCTCGGGCTTCACCGAAGCGGCGATCCTCGCCACGGTCGCACAGGTGGGGGTGGCGCTCGTCGACAAGACGAATGGAGTGCACTCGGCGCTCGGTCCGCTACACATCGACTTGCCGATCACGACGCTGTTCGCGGTGGCCGGCGTGCTCGCATGCCTGCGTCTTGCGCTGCAGTGGCCGATGGCGATCCTGCCGGCCCGGATCTCCGCCGACGTGCAGGCGCGGATGCGCACGACGCTGTTTCACTCTTTCACGCGTGCCTCATGGGGGGTGCAGTCGCGCGATCGCGAGGGCCATCTGCAGGAGATCATGACCAGCCAGGTGCTGCAGGCGACCAACGCCTCGCTGCAGACCGCCAACCTGCTGATCGCATCGTTCACGTTCATCGTGCTGATGGCCACCGCGGTGGTGATCAACCCGCTGGCGGCGATCATGATCCTAGTGGCGTCGGTCGTGGTGTTTGGGCTGCTGCGACCGCTGCGCGCGCTCGGCGTGAGCCGCTCGCGCGCGCTCTCGAAAGCCCAGATCGAATACGCGGGCGGGCTCGGCGAGGCGATCCGGGTCGCCGAGGAGACGCACGTGTTTGGTGTGGGGTCGGCGCAGCGCAGCCGCGCCGACCGGCTGGCGGCCTGCGCACGGGATCTCTTCTTTCGCACCCAGACGATCGGCCGCCTGGTGGGGGGCATCTATCAGAGCGTGATCTATCTGCTGCTCGTCGGCGGCCTGTGGGCGCTGTACGAGACCGGCGAGGCCCACGCCGCCTCGATCGGGGCGATCGTACTGCTGGTCGTACGAGCGGGCACGTTCGGCCAGCAGATCCAGGGCTCCTGGCAGGGTTTGCGCCAGTCGCTGCCGTTTGTCGAGCGACTGCAGGAGGCTGAGCAGCGCTACACCGAGAGCATCCCCGGCGAGGGCGATCAGTCGCTGCAGGCGGTGCAGACGCTCGCCTTCGAGAACCTCTCCTTCGCATATCTGCCGGGGCGGCCGGTGCTTTCTGATGTCAGCTTCCAAGTCATGCGTGGGGAGACGATCGGTGTGATCGGCCCTTCGGGCGCCGGCAAGTCGACGTTGATCCAGATCCTGCTGCGGCTGCGCGCGCCCGCGCAGGGGCGTTACCTGATCAACGGCGTGTCGGCCGATCGCTTCGCCGCCGAGGACTGGCATCGCCAGGTCGCCTACGTCCCCCAGGAACCGCGCCTGCTGCACGCCACGGTGGCGGCCAACATCCGGTACTTCCGCCCGCTCGAGGACGAGGCGGTGCAGCGCGCCGGGCGACTGGCGGGGATCCATGACGAGATCATGAGCTGGCCGCACGGCTACGAGACGATCGTCGGTCCCCGTGCCGACGCGGTGTCGGGCGGCCAGCAGCAGCGGATCTGCCTCGCGCGTGCGCTCGCGGCGCGGCCGGAGGTGCTGATCCTCGACGAGCCGACCAGTGCGCTCGATCCCCACTCCGAGACGCTGATCCAGGAGTCGCTGAGCGCGCTGAAGCACGACCTCACGCTGTTCATCATCGCCCACCGGATGTCGACGCTGGACATCTGCGAGCGGGTGATGGTGGTGATCGAAGGTCGTCTGTCGGCGTTCGCCACAATCTCGCTGCTGCAGGAACAGAGCGCCTACTACCAGTCGGCCTCGCGGATCGCGGCTGGCACCTCGGGGAGTGGGCTGCTGTGAGCGGCGCTCGCAGCTCGACCTACGTGTCCGACGCGCAAGCCGGTGAGGGCTACGTACCGGCGGCCGGCAGGGCGCGGGTGCCCGACTTCTTTGTGGTGGGGCACCCCAAGTGCGGCACGACAGCGCTTTATGCGACGTTGCGCCAACACCCGCAGATCTACATGCCGGCGGTGAAGGAGCCCCGCTTCTTCGCGAGCGAGCTGCGCGACTCCCCATCCCGACGGCCCACCGGCGATCCGCAGACATTCGAGCAGTACCTGGCGCTGTACGAGGATGCCGCACCGGGCCAGCTCGCGGGCGACGCCTCGCCGCAATATCTCTGGTCGCGCACTGCCGCGAGCCAGATCGCCGGGACGCAGCCTTCCGCGCGGATCGTCGCGATCCTGCGTGAGCCCGCGAGCTTCCTGCGCTCGCTGCATCTGCAGTTCGTGCAGTCGTACAACGAGCGAGAGAAGAGCCTGCGCAAGGCGCTTTCGCTGGAGGACGCAAGGCGCCGGGGCAGGCGCGTCCCGCGCCAAGCTCTACGGCCGCAGATGCTCGTTTATTCCGAGCACGTGCGCTACGTCGAGCAGCTGCGTCGCTATCACGCGGTGTTTCCGCCGGAGCAGGTGAAGGTGCTGATCTACGACGACTTCCGGCGCGATAACGAGGCGACAGTGCGTGAGGTGCTGCGCTTTTTGGCGGTGGACGACACCGCCGAGATCGGGGTGAGGGAGGCCAACCCGACCGTGGGTGTAAGGGCGCGGCGCCTGCACGAAGCGGTGCACGCAGTGTCGGTTGGGCGGGGACCGGTGGCGCGTGCCGCGCGCGCGGCGGCAGGAACGCTCGCGTCGCGAGGGCTTAGCCGCAGCTCGGCGCTGGCGATCCGCGACCGCATCTTCTTCACCACACCGCGGCCCCCGGATGAGAGTCTGATGCTCGAGCTGCGGCGCCGCTTCAAGGGCGAGGTGGAGGCGTTGAGCGAGTACCTGGGTCGCGACCTCGTGAAGTTGTGGGGCTATGAGGACATCGGCTGACCCGTGGATCGCCGTCTCCGCACCGGCGTACGTGCTGCGACACCCGTACGTGCCGCGACACCGCCAGGTCGTGGCGCGACACCGCCAGGTCGTGGCGCGATGACAGCCCCGGCGGAGCCTGGGGCGGCCAGGCGGAGAATGCCGGACTTCCTCATCGTCGGCCACCCCAAGTGCGGTACGACCGCCCTGTGGGAGATGCTCAGAGGGCACCCGCAGATCTACATGCCGGACCTCAAGGAGGTGCGCTTCTTCGGCCCCGACTTGCACCCGCGCTCGGAGCGTCCGCCTACCAGCGGTCTGCCGAGCACGCTCGTGGAGTACGGCGCGCTGTTCGACGACGCCCGGCCGCAGCAGCGCGCGGGGGAGGCTTCGCCGCTGTACCTCGTTTCGCAACTGGCGGCGGGGGAAATCGCGGCGGCGGCGCCGCAGGCGCGGGCGATCGCGATTCTGCGCGAGCCCGCCGGCTTCCTGCGCTCGCTGCACCTGCAGTGGGTGCGCTCGCACTACGAGACCGAGAAAGACTTCGGTAAGGCGATCGCGCTCGAGCCGCAGCGGCGCCGGGGCGAGCGCCTGCCAGCGTCTGTGGGGTCGCGACCGCAGATGCTGTTCTACTCCGACTACGTGCGCTACGTGGAGCAGCTGCGCCGCTTCCACAGCGCGCTCGCACGCGAGCAGGTGCTGACGCTCGTGTACGACGACTTGCGCCGCGACAACGAAAACGCGATCCGTTTGGTGCTGCGCTTTGTCGGGGTGGACGAGACGCTGTCGATCGCCAGTAAAGAGGTCAACACGTCGGTGCGGATGCGCTCGCAGCGGCTGGATCGGGCTGTGCACGCCGTCTCGGTGGGCCGCAGCCCGGTGGCGCGCGCGGTGAAGGCGTCGGTGAAGGCGGTGGCGCCCCAGCGGCTGCGTCGCCGCGCGCTTGCGGCGACGCAGCGCCGGGTCGTGTTCGCCGCCCCGCGGCCGCCGGATGAGAGCCTGATGCTCGAGCTGCGGCGCCGTTTCAAGGGCGAGGTGGAGGCGCTCAGCGAGTATCTGGGGCGCGATTTGGTGGGGCTGTGGGGCTATGACAACATCGGCTGAGCCGTTGGATCGCGCGCCTGAGGCGCCCCCGTCACGGGTGCCCGACTTCTTCATCGTCGGGCACCCCAAGTGCGGCACGACGGCGCTGTACGAGATGCTGCGGTGTCACCCCCAGATCTTTATGCCCGAGGGCAAGGAGCTGTGGTACTTGTGCCCCGAGCTGCGTTCGCCGCGGGGCGGCGGGCGGGCGCAGACGCTTGAGCAGTATCTGTCCCTGTTCGCCGCCGCAAAGTCGGATCAGCGCGTCGGCGAGGCGACGCCGCTGTATCTGAGCTCGCGCACCGCCGCCGCCAACATCGCGCGGTTGCAGCCCGCCGCGCGGGCGATCGCGATTCTGCGCGAGCCTGCCGACTTCCTGCGCTCGTTTCACCTGCAGTGCGTGCAGAACCACACCGAGACTGAGATCGATCTGCGCAGGGCGCTCGCGCTCGAGCCCCAACGGCGCGAGGGGAGGAGCATTCCCGCGAACGCGCCGCGGCCCGGGGAACTCATGTATTCCGAGCACGTGCGTTACGTCGAGCAGCTGCGCCGCTACCACGCCGTCCTGCCTTCCGAGCAGGTGAAGGTGCTGATTTACGAGGACTTCCGGCGCGACAACGAGGCGACGGTGCGCGAGGTGCTGCGCTTTCTCGAGGTGGACGACACCTGTGAGATCGACTCGCGGGAAGCCAACCCGACGGTGCGCGTGCGCTCCTTGCGCCTGCACGAGCTGCTCCACACGGTGTCACTGGGGCGCGGCGGGCCGGCGCGCGCGGTGAAGGGCTCGATCAAGGCGCTCACGCCGAGGACGTTGCGGCGCCGGGCGCTTTACGCCACCCAGAGCCGCGTCGTCTACGCCAAACCGCGCGCGGCCGACGAGCGGCTGATGCTGGAGCTGCGCCGCCGTTTCAAAGGCGAGGTGGTGGCGTTGAGCGAGTACCTCGACCGCGACCTTGTGAGCCTGTGGGGGTATGACCGTGTCGAGTGAGTTGCAGGCCCCGGACTTCTTCATCGCCGGCCACCACAAGTGCGGGACCACCGCGCTGTACGAGATGCTGCGGCGCCACCCGCAGATCTACATGCCTGAGCGCAAGGAGCCGAAGTTCTTCGCCAGCGATCTGCGCCAGCGCGCGGCGAAGGTGCCGAGCGGGGATCCGCAGACGCTCGCGGAGTACCTGTCGCTATTTGCACTGGCCGCGCCGGGGCAGCGCGCGGGCGAGGCATCGCCGACCTACCTGTGGTCGCGCACCGCCGCGAGGGAAATCGCGCAGCTGCAGCCGGCGGCGCGCGTGATCGCGATCCTGCGTGAGCCCGCGACCTTCCTGCGCTCGCTGCATCTGCACTGGCTGCTGCACCACGTCGAGACCGAGAAGGACTTCCGCAAGGCGATCGCGCTGGAGGCAGAGCGGCGCCAAGGTCGGCGCATCCCGCGCGCCTCGCATTGGCCCCAGGCGCTGCTGTACTCCGATCAAGTGCGCTACGTCGAGCAGCTGCGTCGCTTCCACGCGGCGCTCTCACACGAGCAGGTGAAGGTGTTGATCTACGACGACTTCCGCCGCGACAACGAGGGCACGATCCGCGCGGTGCTGCGTTTCCTAGAGGTGGACGACACCGCCCCGATCGAAGTGATCGATGCCAATCCGACCAAGGTGCAGGTGCGCGCCGTGCGCCTGGACGCGCTGATTCGCACGCTCTACGTGAGCCGCGGCCCGCTGGCGGGAACGGTGAAGGCGGGGGTCAGGCGGGTGGTGCCCGAGCAGCTGCGCCGCGACGCCGTCCGGGCGGTGCGCCGCCGCTTCGTCTGGGGTGAGCCGCAGGCGCCCGACGAGCGCTTTATGCAGGAGCTGCGTCGCCGTTTCAAGGGCGAGGTGGAGGCGCTCAGCGAGTATCTGGGGCGTGATTTGGTGGGGCTGTGGGGCTATGACCGCCTCGGCTGAGCTGCCTGTGTCCGCACACGAGTGCGATCGACCGCTGGGACCCGCCTGGCGCGCAGCCGTTGAGCAGGCGCAGGAGGAGGCGCTGCCCATCGGCCGGGTAGTTGTCTCCTGTGCGGCGTCGCCGGGGTTGGCAGGCCTGGGGCGCCACGTCAAGGAGATCCTCGATGCGCTCGCTCGCCGCGGGCAGCCGAACGTCTGTATCTCGCCGCCTGCCGGTGGGCAAGTCGCGGCATCGCCGCGCCGTGGATTGCGCCTGCCTGGGCGAGCCGTCTCTGTGCTCGGGCGCCCCTCCACCGGGCGCGCAAGACGGGTATGGGCCGAGTTCGACGCCTACGCGGCCGGACGGTTGCCAGAGAGAGATCACCCGGAGAGCGATCACCTGGAGAGCGATCACCTAATGGCGTTCTGCGGTCAGGCGCTCACCCAGTTTGGCGCCGCGCGGCAGATGGGCTACAAGACGATCGCGCTCGTCTCGGGTGGCGTGCACGAGCGGCGTCTGGCCCGCCAGCACGCGGCGGCGCACCGCCTGTATCCCCTGGAACGCCCAAATGCAGGTCGCGTCTCCGAGCGTCACCTGCGCGAGTACGCACAGGCGGAGCGTATCTACGTCGCGTCCCGGTACATCTGGGAGTCGTTCGTCGAGGAGGGGGTGCCCGACAGCGTGCTGTCGCGCTTCCCGTTGACTCCCGCTGCCCGCTTCGCGCCGGACGACGCTCAACGACGCTCCCCGACTTTCAACATCGTGTACGTCGGTGGCCTGTCCGTCGCCAAGGGCGTGCCGCTGCTGGTGGATGCGGTAAGGCGTCTGCCGCATGAGGACATGCGACTTGTCCTAGTCGGCGGCTGGAAATCGCGGGGGATGCGGCGCTTCATCGAGCAGGCCCGCGCCGAGGACCGCCGCATCGAAGTGGCGCCAGGCGACCCGCTCCCCCACCTGCTCGCGGCACGGCTGTGCGTACACCCCTCCTTCGTGGACGGGTTCTCCTACGGGGCCGCCGAGGCACTCGCCTGCGGCGTGCCGGTGATCGCCAGCGAGGACACCGGAATGAAGGAGCTGATCGAGCCGGGCCGCAGCGGATTGGTGGTGCCCACCGGTGATCGGGCGGCGCTCACGGAGGCGATCGAGGCGGCGTACCGGGGGGAGATCCTTGGTGGCTAACGGCTCCGCGAGGCTCGCCGTCGTCGGCGTCTCGTTGAGCTCGATCTGCGGCGTGCGCGACCACGCCGAGCTGCTCGCGCGGGCGCTCGAACAGCAGGGCATCGCATGCTCGACGCACTGGTGCTCGCGCGACCGGACGGCGCCATTCACGGCGGCAGGGTCGCAGATGCGAGCGTGGACGAACACACTCGGCGCCGAGCTGCGTCGCGATCCGCCCGACGCCCTTCTATTGCACTACTCGGTGTTCGCATACTCACACCGTGGTGTGCCGCTATTCGTCCACCCCATGCTTCGTGCCCTGCGCCGCTCGGGCATTCCGCTGCTCACCGTGCTCCACGAGTTCGCGTACCCGTGGAGGCGCCGCGGCTGGCGGGGCACGGCGTGGGCGCTGACGCAGCGGGCGATGCTGATCGAGGTCGTGCGCGCTTCCTCTGCGCTGATCCTTACCGCCGACTTTCAGGACGAGTGGGTCGCGTCCCGACCCTGGCTGCCCCGACGGCAGGCAGTAGTGGCGCCGGTGTTCTCGAACCTGCCGCCTGCAGCCGATGTCGGTCAACCCGCGGGTCGCCCCCATCCTGCGGGTCCCCCCCAGCGCGCGGATCGCCCCCATCCCCAGGATTGCCCCCAGCCCGCAGGTCCCCGCCAGCGCCTGGATTGCCCCCAGACCCAGGATCGCATCCGCCCCGTGGTTGGCCTGTTTGGTTACTCGGCTGAGGGTGCGGGGGTGGCACTGACGCTCGATGCCGTGCGGCTGTTGTGGGATCGCGGAATCCCCATCGAGCTGAACCTGCTGGGCGCGCCCGGTCGCGACTCCGCCGCGGGCGAGATGTGGCTGGCGGCGGCACGCACCCGCGAGGTCTCGGACGCATTGTCATTTTCCGGGATCCTCGAGCCGCAGGCGCTCGCGGACGCGCTCGCATCCTGCGAGGTGTTGCTGTTCGCGGAAACGGCGGGCCCCACTACGCGCAAGACGACGCTTGCCTCCTCGCTCGCCTCCGGTAGGCCGGTGATCGCGATCGATGGCCCCCGCTGCTGGTCGGTGCTCAGGCGGGCCGAGGCCGCTCGGATCGTGCAGCCCACTGCCCCCACGTTGGCGGGCGCCGTTGAGGAGATGCTCACCGACAAGCACCTGCGTGAGACGCTCGGCACTCGCGGTGGCGCCTTCGCGCAGGAACGGATGAGCGCGCCGGGCAACGCACGGATCGTAGGTACGCTGCTCGAGGAGGTGCTTATGCAGCCGGCTGCAACGCTTGGGCGAGATCGTCAGGACTGGCGTGGCCAGCGGGCAGTGTAATGGTGACTTGCCCGTCGCGATCGAGCAGCCAGCGCACGTTCGTGAGGGTCATGCCTACCGCAGGAGTGGCTGGCCGCGCGCGGCCAGCCACGTCGAGCGAGCGCTGCGATAGCTGTCGAGCAGCTCAGTCAGGTGACGTTCGGGCGAGAACCGGGTGGCCACCATCTCCCGGCCGGCCTCGCCCATTCGCCGCTGGCGCTCGGGGTCGGCGAGCAGCTCGTTGAGTGCGCGGGCAAGATCGGCTGCGTCGCCGGGCCGGACGCTCAGGCCATTGACGCCGTCCTGCAGCCAGTCGAGGATTCCCCCGGTGGCGCTTGCGACCACCGGCCGCCCGGCGGACAGCGCCTCGATGCCGACGAGGCCGAAGGGCTCGGGCCAGCGCGAGGGCATAGCCACCACCGACGCATCGGCTAGCTCCTGCGCGAGCGTCTCGGGCTCGAGCCAGCCCTTGAAGATGACGCGCTGCTCGATGCCGAGCCGGCTGGCCAGCGTGCGCATCATCTCGAGCTGGCGCCCCTCGCCGCAGATGACGAACTCGGCGTCCACCTCGCGGGCCGCGTGGAGCAACACGCCCGGCCCCTTCGGGCCGGCGACCCGGCCGGCGAAGACGACGCGGCGTCGCGCGGCGTGCCCGGAGCCGACCTTGGGGGTCATTGTGGTGAAAAGTGGAATCACTCTCCGCCGCTCCAGGCCGTTGGCTGCCAGGTGCCGGTCGATCGAGCTGGAGTAGGCGAGCACTAGATCGGCGCGTCTGAGCGTGTGCAGTCCCTGTGTGGCTTCGCGGTACTTGGCGGGGAACGGTTTGAGGTGATGGGTGTGGGCACAGCCCCGCACGGTCAAGTTGACCACGCACCCCAGTCCGTGGCCGCGCGTACATTCCTCGCCGGGGGCGAAGAAGTAGACGCCGGAGGTGCAGGCGGCATAACCGTGAGCGCTGAACACAACCGGCGCGCGTGCGCGCAGGGCGTCGACGAGCTCATCGTCGGCGCGCCTGTGGAAGTGAATCACCGCCGGGTCGCCTACCAACTGCGCTCCCAGTCTGGTGGCGATTGTGGCGCGTGCGTCGAACAGCTCGGGGCGGTGGTGCACGGTGACCCCCGGCGTTGTTTCACCGGGCTGGACTTCCGCGACCAGCACCTGTACATCGACGCCATGCTGGGCGAGCAGCGTCGCGCTGGCGCGGACGTGGGCAGCCACACCACCGTCTCTGCCCCATAGCTGTGTCACCAGCAACACAGATCGCGGCTGCGGCTCGGCGATCGAGCCCAGATGCGGCGCGGCGGTCGAGCCCAGAGCTTGTGTTGAGGTCAAATCTTCACACGACAGTGCGACCACCCGCCTCGGGTTGATGCGAGAATGCTTGCATGCGATTCGCGAAGCGCGCGGTCGGGGCTGCGGCGCGGCGTCTGAACCGGCCGGAGCTGTTGGCCGCGATCGACGCAAAAACCAGGCAAGCCCAGTACGAGGAGGTGGGGGTCGCGGCGATCCTCGCCGCCTCGCTGCGCGGTCACGGCAGCTACGTCGACATCGGCTCCAACCGCGGCCAGGTGCTGCGCGAGGCGGTGCGGATCGCGCCGCACGGCCGGCACCTCGCATTCGAGCCGATTCCGCGCCTGGCCGCGGAGATCGAGCGGGCGTTCCCGCGGGTCGACTGCCGGGCGAAGGCGCTCGGCGCGCGCGCCGAAATGGCGGAGTTCTGTCACTACACCAAGTTGGACGGCTGGAGCGGGCTGCGCACGCGTCCGGAGATCAGCGACGAGCGGGGCCGCCCTGAACGCATCGCCGTGGAGGTGTCGACGCTCGACGCGGAGATCGGCGAGGTGGTGCCGAATGTCGTCAAGATCGATGTCGAGGGCGCCGAGCTCGCGGTGCTCGAAGGCGGCATCTCGGTTCTGCGCGAAGCACGCCCACTGATCGTCTTTGAGCACGTCGCGGAGGCGTCGGCGCTGTACGGCGCCGCGCCCGAGGCGCCGTGGGAGCTGCTCAGCGAGTTGGACTACGAGATCTTCGCGGTCACCGGCGAGGGGCCGTTCGCCCGCGCGGCGTTCGCCGCGGCGAGCACGGTCGTCAACTGGCTGGCGACACCGCGGGCGGGAGCCCATCGGCCTACGGACTCGCCTCGACATGCTCCTGCGGCGCTGGCGACGGCCGACCGGGGGGCATAGGCTCACGACCGGCCAGGCGTCCAGCGTCGCGCATTCCAGCAAGCGCTTGGGTTGCCACCAGCGCCACGTTGCGTGGACGGCGCGTCCTCAGCGCCACGCCGAACGCGCGGCCGAGCGTGCCAATCAAACGCCTGCGGATCGCGCGGTGAATCGACCGCAACTGCGGCGCGCGCAAGATCACCAGCAGGATCGTGGTCTGCGGCCTCACCAGTGCGATCTGTCTGCGCGGGTCGGCATGCGTCGCAGATAGCATCGTCGGCGACACCCGATACCACCCCAGGCGCTCGGCCACATACACCGCTGGTGCGTTGCGGCAGGCGCCGACGGCGAGAAAATAATCCCACGTGTCGCTGCCCGCGCCGATCAACGCGAGATCGAGCGATTGCCGTCGCACAAGCGTGAACGAGGAGCCGGCGATCGCCTTGTCCACGAGCGCCGGACGGTGCAACTGCTCGCCAGTGAGGAGCCCGGCTCGCAGGTGAGCGCGCGCATAGCGCTCGCTTTGAGCGCGCGAAAGGCGCTCGTCGCGCCGACCATCGCCGTGCATGATGCCGTGGTCGCAAAATGCCAAACCGGCATCGGGGTGTGCCCCGAGTGCCCGCATCAGGTGCCCAAGAAACCCGGGCTCCCAAACATCGTCGTGGTTGAGCACCGCGATCAGCTCGCCCTGCGCCTGCTGGATGCCGTGCACCACGCTGGCCGCCGGCCCACGATTTTCCAGGTGGCGCACGAAGCGCAGCGGCAGATCGGGTGGGCATGGCGTAACGGGCTGCAGCGGCTCCGCCGAGCAGTCGTCGATCACGACCACCTCGACGGGGGGCGTCGTCTGTGCGCGTACGCTCGCGAGCGCCTCGCCGAGCATCCGCGGCTGGTTGTAAGCGGGGATCACCACCGAGACGCTCGGCCCCCGTGAAGCGGATCCCATCGGCGCATCATAGGCAGGCACGGCGCGAACCACCAAGAGGTGTTATCGGCATGTGACGAGGCGCTTGCGGTCTGCTGCGAAGGCGCGCTTGTCGCTTAGGATCAATGCCGCCATGCCGGACATCGATTATCTGAAAAGGCGGTGGCGGACGACCCGCACCGAAGCTCGCGGCCGGCGCGGCATGAAGCGCTTACGCGCCCGTGGCGTTGAGATCGGGCCCGGGTCGTGGGTGGCGAGCGGCTCGCAGATCAAGCCGGGGACGGTGATCGCGCATCACGTTCAGATCAACGGGCCGGCATCGATTCGCGGGGCCGGGCAAGCAACGATCGGCCCCTACTGCGCGGTCGGGATGCGGCTTACAATCATCACCTCCAACCACGCCACGCATCTGCCCAATCTGCAGATCCTCCTCAATGAGCGGCTCGGCCTGCCGAGCATGGTCGTTCCCGGCGATGTGCGTATTGGGCCGGCGTGTTGGGTGGGCGACGGCGTGACGGTGCTGCCGGGTGTCACGGTCGGCGCCGGCGCGGTGCTCGCCACCGGGGCGGTGGTGACCAAAGACGTGGCCGACTTCGCCGTGGTGGGCGGTGTATCGGCGCGCGAGCTACGCCGGCGATGTGCTCCTGAGGTCGCGCGGGTGTTGCTCGAAGCGGCGTGGTGGGATTGGCCGCAGGAGCGGCTGGCGCGCAACCTGGAGTTCTTCGCAATCGACATCGGCAGCGCCACGCCCCAGGCGCTGCTGGCTGCGATCCGGGAGTGAGGTTACGCGCCTCGTGGGAGGCCGTGAGACTTATGGCCCATCGGCGAGACTATCGCCGCGGTGTGAGGCTACACGCCCGGGTATTCGATTGTGAGGATGCGGGGGTAGTCAGTGGCGGCGATTTCAACCGTGGCGGTGGCGCCCGTTCGCGACACCAGGCGCGCTGGTGTGGATTCATTGTGCAGCGGGTCGTATGCGCTGATGAGCGGAGGTGAGGCGGTTTCGGGGAGGTTGCCGAGGGTGATGCGGAAGGTCTCGTCGGGCAGGTCGAAGCGGTGGATGTCGGAGGTGGGCTGGCCCGGTTCGTAGAGGGTGAGCAGGTCGCGGGTCATGACATATACCGGGACCACAAAGCGCGTGGGTGAGGCTTGGAAGGGAAAGACGGCGAGCACGTCGCGGTCGTAGAGGCTGGGGTGGGCGGCGCTGCCGTCGCCGGCGAATTGTGCGTGGTTGCCTTCCTGGGCGATCGCCGTCAGTTGCAGTTGGCGCGGCGCCCCGTTCGGGCCGGGGCCCTGGAACTGGGCGAGCATGTTGCGCAGGCCGGTCATCGTTTCGCCGCCGAGCGCACCGCCGGGGTAGGCGTTGGGGTTGGTTTCCAGCGCAGAGAAGAATTCTTCGCCCACCAGGCTGAGCCCGCCGGCTTTGGCGGCGTAGAAGTACTCGCGGGCGATCCCCTTGCTGACATCGGCGACGAGGCTGCGCAACGCCACCTTGGCGTGGAAGTGCGCCTTGTCGGCCGCGGTCAGCGTCGCGGAGCTGCCGGTGGCGGGCGTCGTCCCGTCTGGTTCCATGACGGCGGCCTTACCGAGTCCGAGGTTGTACTCGGTCACCCACTCCTGCGGCGGGCTGCCGCCGGTCGGCCCCACTTCGCGGCCGTGAGGGAAACCGTAGATGTCGGTTGTGAACGGCGCGATGTCGCGGATCAGCGTCTCGGTGTGTGTCCCAGTGAGCGTCACCTCGGGAAACAGCGACTGGTAGGTGGGGAGGAAGAACGGGGTTGCCGACCCTTTTTCGATGTCTGGTTCGCCGAAGGCGTTGAGCGGGGCGATGTTCTGGAAGGCGTACGCGGCGGGATAGCTCTGCAGCCCCGCGTAGGGGTGCTTGCTGAGGGCGGTCAGCCCGAGTGGCGTGCCGGCGCCGGAGGGGAAGGGGCTCTGGCTGGCGAAGCCGTCGGTGATGCCGACGCCGGGGCCGATGCCGTTGGCGGGGTTGCGCATGTATGTCACCGTTTCGCGCAGCAGCGCTTTGATTACCGCGAGTGTTACCTGGCCTTTGGTCAGTTCTTCGGGGACTTCGCCGCCTTCGGCGCCGTATTCCGGTTCGGAGTCGTTTTGCGCTTCGGCCTCGCCGCCCGCTGCCACGTTGCCGCTCGCTTCCGCGTTGCCGCCCGCTGCCGCGTTGCCGCTCGCTTCCGTTTGGCCACCCGTTTCGGAGCTGCTTTCGGCTGCCTGTTCTCCGCTCTGGGAGTAATAGTGTTCGGCGTTCAGGAACTGCGATCCAAAGCCCAGCTCGTTCCAGATCTCGACGTCGTAGCCTTCCGGCCCGAACACGCTCGCCGCCAGCTTGCAAACGGTTCCCACATAGCTCAGCCACCCGGCGAGCGTCGCCTGGAACTGTGGGTTGGGCTGACCGTTGGGGAGCGTGGGGCGGGTGAAGGGCGCGTACAGCAGCGTCGTGCCCGGATGCCCGCCGGCCGCCAACGCGCTCGGCAACGGCTCGGAGAGGTTGGCGACATCGCCCGCGCCGACTGAGGTGATGAGCAGGTCGGGCTCGCCGCCGAAGGTGAGGCCGTCGAAGCCGGTCTTGCCGGGCACCACCGCCGCGGCGCTCGCCGGAGTCAAGGTGACGGTTTGGGCGCCGGCCGGTGCGGTGGAGGTGGTTGCCAACGTGAGGTGCTTGGAAGGGCCGGGGTCGCCGCTGTTGGCGTTGAGCATGATCAACGGCCGCAGCCCGTGGTTGTGCATGGCGTCCAGCACCGTGCGGATGTCCGATTCGTCGAGGATCTTGGTTGGTTCCTGGTAGGAGATCGAGCCCCATCCGATTTCTCTGCGCGCCAGCGTGAAGCCGCTTTCCTGCAACAGTCGCGCCGTCGCTTCGGCTTTCGTCGGGCCCACGTTGAAGTTGATCCCGAGAGAGTCCAGTAGCCGCGAAGATGGCCAGGTGTCCAGGTAGGCCCGCCACGGCTGGATCCAGAACGAGCTGGATCCGAACGGCAAGTCGGTGAGGAACCGCGAGTCGATCGGGTCGGTCACCACGCCTTCAGATTCGCCGAGCAGGCTGCCGGCTGCGCCCCGCCGATCGCCTCCTTCCGGCGTCGTCGTCGGGGCGCCGCCCCCACTCGAAGCGCCAAGCGAGATTTCGGCCGGGCCGTAGCTAGGCCCGCCCGCAGTGACAGTTTTGTGTGAGGGCTTGCGGGTGGGCTTTGAGGCGTGTGGACGCTCTCGTTTGACGACGCGTGGGGCTGCGCAAGCACGTGACGCGCGGCCGTGGCCGACTGACGTTTTGGTGTGCCTGCGAGTGCATCGCGCGCGGGCGGCGCTACCGCGCGCGGGCTGCGCATGGGCCGCGCTCGCATGCGCGGCGAGCCGTACGCCGGCGGCGCTTCTGTGCTCGGCGGAGAGTGTGCCTCGGTCGGTGCGCGCTGTGGCGCAGGAGGGTATGAGCAGGCAGATGGCAAGCGCCGCGGCGCCGAGGAGCGCAGCTGGTGGGGGTGGTCGGTGGGAGCGTGTAGAGGCTGCGATCGGCATGTGCGCGGGAGGGGCAGGAGCGATGCCCTCCGCTCGATCGATCGACTGTTCGTCCAGGCCGCTTGACCGCACCCCGTCGCGACGGACGTACGTATGCTTCGGCCCGATGCCTGCTCGGGCGCACAAGAACTCCGCGCCCGGGCGTGCCGCTCGCCGCGACAGTCCCCCCAAGCCGCGACTGCTGCTTCTGACACCCGACTTTCCCCCAGCCCGTGGGGGCATTCAGGTGCTCGTCCACCGCCTCGCCGCCGGTCTGGAAGGGTTTGTGACGGTCGTCGTCACGCTCGACTCGCCGGAAGCCGGGGCGTTCGACGCTGCAAGCGGCGTCGCGACGCGACGTGTGCGCGCCGATGGGCGGTTGGGTGCTGCTCGCAACGCGACGCTCAACGCCCGCATCCTGTGGGAGGCGCTGCGATTTCGGCCCGACGTGGTACTCAGCGCGCACATCGTCACAAGCCCCGCGGCGGCGCTCGTGCAGCGCCTACTCGGTGCGCCCACCGTCCAGTACTTCTACGCCAACGAGGTTCTCAACAAACCGAAGCTGGCGACGTTCGCGGCTCGCCAAGCCGAGCGGACGATCGCGATCAGTTCTTACACCGCGAGCCTGATGGCTGCGGCGGGAGCGCCGGCGGGCGGCGTCAGCCTGATCCCACCGGGGGTCGATCTACCCGAGTCGCACCCGAGCTCTGAAAGCGAGCCCCCCGGGCGCCCGACGATTCTGACGATCGCCCGTCTGCAAGACCGCTACAAGGGCCATGACGTGATGATCGAGGCGCTCGCGAGAGTGCGCGCACAGGTGCCCGACGTGGAGTGGGTTGTGATCGGCGACGGACCGCTGCGCGGCGAGCTGCAGGAGCTGGCGCGCTCACAGGGGGTGGCAGATGCGGTGCGGTTCCTCGGCTCGCTCCCCGACGAGCAGCGCGACCGTTGGCTGCGGCGCGCTGATCTGTTCGCGATGCCGAGCCGCTTGCCCGGCGGCGGCCTCGCCGGCGAGGGCTTTGGCATCGTCTACCTGGAGGCTGCTGCTTACGGCAAGCCGGTGGTTGCCGGCAACGTCGCGGGGGCGCTCGATGCGGTCGCCGACGGCGAGAGTGGGCTGCTCGTCGATCCCACCGACACGGGCGCGGTGGCGAGCGCAATCGTCAGCCTGCTGCTCGATCGCGCGCTTGCGCGAAAGCTGGGCGCGGCGGGGGCGGCGCGTGCACGCGGCTTTGCCTGGCCGCTGATCGCCGAGCGCGTCGAAGCGGTGCTGCTAGACACGCTCGCGGCATCGCACGCCAGGTGCTAGACACGCTCGCGGCATCGCACGCCAGGTGCTAGACACGCTCGCGGCATCGCACGCCAGGTGATGACAAGCTGTACACAGAGCAGCCCGTTGGCCCGTCATTCCATCAGTGCATTGGCCCATATGCTCGGATACGAGTGACTCCAACCTGATTACAAGCTCTTTACAGTCTGGCGCGGGCAGCTGAATAAGGTGCCCGCCTCACCTCGCGCATCCTGGCGCGGGGCCAAGACAGTGAAGCGTTACAAGGTTCTGGGGGCCAGCAATGCGGGCAATAGTGAGCGCGAGCGGACGCAGACATCGCCGGGGGCTGGCGTGTGTCTCCCTGGCGGTTGGGCTCAGCTCGGCCCTGGCCTACGGATCCCCCTCGCAGGCGGCGGCGCCTGTCGCGTTGGCCCAACAAGGCTCCAAGCTGACGGCAACCGAAGAAAACAATAAGGGCGAGTTCGGTCGCGATGTGGCGCTGTCAGCGGATGGCGACACCGCTCTGATCGGCGCTCCCCGCGATGGTGGTGAAACGGGGGCGGCGGTAGTGCTGACCAGCTCGGGCGCAAGCTGGACGGAGCAGGCGAAGATCACCGGCGAGGAAGCGGGCGCGCAGGAAAATCACTTCGGCCACAACGTGGCGCTCTCCGGCGATGGCGACACGGCGGCGATCAGCGCTCCCACCTTCGACGACGGCAGCGGCGCTGTATGGATCTTCGTCCGCTCGGGCTCCACTTGGACAGAGCAAGCGGAGCTCACGGGCGTGGGGGAGCTGGACGCTGGCCACTTCGGCGCCGGCTTGGCTATGTCCTCCGATGGCGAAACCGTCACGGTTGGCGCTCCCAACGACGACCACAACGCCGGCGCGGTGTGGGTCTTCTCGCGCTCGGGCTCGACCTGGACGCAGCAGGGTGAAAAGCTCACCGGTGGGGAAGAGAGCGGCGCGAGCGAGTTCGGTCGAGCCCTGGCGCTGTCCGCCGATGGCAGCACCATGCTCGTCGGCGGGCCTTGCGATAACGGCTTGATCGGAGCGGCGTGGGCGTTCTCGCGCTCGGGCTCGACCTGGACGCAGCAGGGCACAAAGCTCACCGGCGGCGAAGCGAGCGGCGAATCGCACTTCGGCGACAGTGTGGCGCTTTCCGCCGACGGCGACACCGCGCTGGTTGGTGGGCGCCAGGACGACGGCAAAGCCGGTGCGGCGTGGGCGTTCACGCGCTTGGATGCGACGTGGTCGCAGCAGGGTGCGAAGCTCGTGGCGGCGAGCGGGGAGGAAGGCACTGGCGAATTCGGTTGGAACGTCGCGCTCAGCGCCGATGGCGATACTGCGCTGATCGGCGGGCTGCGCGACGACGGCTATGCCGGTGCGGCATGGCTGTTCTCGCGCACGGGCTCGACGTGGTCACAGCAGGGAGCGAAGCTCACCGGCGGCGCAGAAGAGCGGGGCAAGGGTTGGTTTGGCTCGAGCCTGGCGCTTTCCGAAGAAGGCACCACCGCACTGATCGGCGGCGTCGCCGACAACGGCAGGGCGGGGGCCGTGTGGGTGTTCGGGCTCCCCTCCACCGCGCCGAATGGAGGCTCCCCCTCGGGCGGCTCCTCAGCGGGCACTGGCAATCCGCAAACCTCCATCGGGAGCTCGCTCGGGGACAGCTCCCAGGCCAAGCAGGGCGTGGGCGCGTTCAAAGCGGTTGGGGGCGGGGTTGTGCTTTTGAGTCGATCGATCGCCGTGCATGGTGTCCACGCGAAGGTAAAGTTGCGATGCACCGCCCCAGTCGCGTGTCGCGGTCGTCTTGTGCTCACGATCAGGCCGAGAGCGCGAGCCGCGGGGCGCGTCAAGCTGGTCACGATCGGAGTGGTTCGGTTCACGATTGCGCGCGAGCGGGCCGCCACCGTCACGTTCAAGCTCAACCCCGCCGGTCGCTCTGCGCTGGGCGCCGTGGCTCACGGCAAGCTGCGGGCGGCACTGGCGATTCACGTTTCGGCGCCCAACCCTCCCCGAGTACGGACCTACGCCGTCAAGCTCGTTCGCTACCGAGCACCGGTGAAGCACAAGTGAAGTACGGGTAAAGCACGAGTGAAATAACAGAGAAGAAAGGGTTAAGCTCGGGCGGAGTTTACAGCCCTGGTAGGGTTAGCTTCACTGTTTGTTCACATCATTGGGAAGTTCGGTGGCAGGATCGCTGAATGCGAACCGGCCCTCGATCGTGAACTGTCCTCATGGGGCGATAGTCTGCGGCTCGATGGCTAGGGCGCCGGCGCGAGGATGCCTTGCCGGCCTGGCGGAGTCCGTCGGGCGGGAGCGCTTGGCCGGGCTGTCCGGCCCGTGCCGATCCAGGTTGTGTGCGCGATCCGGGTCGCGTGCGGCTTGGTGACAGATGTTTTACATCTAGCTGCCTCGGGCGTCGAATCGATCGACGTTCATCAACTCTCAAAGGACGAACGGAGGATTCAGGAGTATGAGATATCTCAAGATGAGTTTAGGGCTCGCCGCGGCGGTTGGCGTGCTCGGTGTGGGCGCCGCGTCGGCGTCGGCCAGCGAATTCGAAGCTACCCCCGGTGGGGTGACCCACGGCACGAGCGTCACCAAGAACGAAATATTCCATGTGTATCCAATGACTGTCACCTGTCCCCGGGCGGAAACCAAGGGGTCGGTGGCGTCCGGCAAGTCCGAAACCTTCACCAGTGAAGTCAAATACTCCGCGTGTACTGCGTTCTCCGGTCAGCTCAAAGTGACGGTCACGCCAGGTCATTTTGAATACAATGCAAATGGCACGGTAGCGATCACCGAATCGATCAAGATAACTCCCACGGTGCTGAAGTGCCACTATGAAATCCCGGCGCAGGCCAGCTTCAGCAAAGAATCGATCTTCTTCAGCAACGTGTTGTCGTTCGCCAACAAAAAATTCCCCAACGGCCAGAGTAAAGTTCAGGTAGAAAGCGCGTTGCAGGGGATGGAATACACGGCGGTTGGCTGGCCCTGCACCGGGCCGAAAAATCCGTCGGAAGTTGTGGAAGGCAAAGAACTGGAAGAAACGGGCAACGAAGGGCAGTTCAGCGGCAAGATCGAAGAAACGATGACCAACGGCAACTTTACGTGGCTGAAAGAATAGGCCGCTTGAGTAGCTTGAAAGTAGCCGCATAGGCGCAAAAGGGCTGAGCCCAGGGGACGGCCGCGCCGATATGAGATCGGTGCGGCCGTCTTTTTGCGTAGTGTCTGGCCTGGGGCATCTGGGCCGCATGAGAGTTCTGTACGTAAACCACACTGCCGAGGTAAGCGGCGCTGAGCACTCGCTGTTGAGCCTGCTCGCCGGGTTGCCCGACACAGCGCGGCCGCACGTCGCGGTGCCGCGCGGACGGCTGGCGGCGGCCGTCGAGCGACTGGGGATTCCCACCACCACGATCGCCGGCACCGCCGGCAGCCTGAGGCTGCACCCGCTGCACACGCCGCGTGCACTAGCCGAGATGGCGCTCGCGGCGGCGCAGGTCCATCGCGCAGCCCGACGCCACGGCGCGGAGGTGGTCCACGCCAACTCGATCCGTGCGGGGATCGTGCTGGGGCTCGCGCGGCTCTCGACGGCCGCGACGCCCACCGCGACGGTGGCTCACGTCCGCGACTGTCTGCCTACCGGAGTGCTCAGTACAGCGACCTTGCGCCTGATCGCGGCCACGGCGACGACGGTGGTGGCCAATTCGCAGTACACGGCGCAATCGGTGCGGGCGGCCGCGCCGGATGCGCGGCTCGAGGTCATCTACAACCCGGTGGACCTCCAGCATTGGGATGCCGCGCATATCGACCGCGGCGCGGCGCGCGCCCGTCTCGGTGTGGCCGGCGGGCGCGGGCTGCTGCTCGGGGTGGTTGCCCAGCTCAGTCCGTGGAAGGGCCAGGACACCGCGATTGAGGCGCTGAGGCAGGTATGCGAGCAGGGCCTCGACGCGCACCTGCTGCTGATTGGCTCGGCCAAGTTCCGTGCGCGCGCCACTCGCTTCGACAACGAGGGGTATGTTGCGCATCTGCGTGCGCTGGTGGCCGACGCGGGCTTGCAGGACCGCGTCTCATGGCTCGGCGAGCGCGAGGATGTTCCCGAGTTGCTCAGTGCCCTTGACATCCTGCTGCTGCCCTCCTGGGAGGAGCCGTTCGGGCGCGCCCTGATCGAGGCAATGGCGTCGCGCGTGCCGGTGATCGCCACGGACGTCGGCGGTCCTCCGGAGATCCTTCAGGATGGGCGCGAGGGCCTGCTCCTGCCCCCGCTCCAGCCGCACCTGTGGGCGCGTGCGATCCGCGAGCTGGCAGAGAGCGCGGAGCGCCGCTGCGAGCTCGGCGAGGCCGGCCGCCGCAGGGTCGAGCAGGCATTCACGACGGCCCACCACGTCGCCGCGATGCAGGAGGTGTACGAGCGCGCCATCGCACGTACATCCTCATGAGCGGCAGTACCACTTCTCCCTGCTCGCCCCGAGCGCGCCCGGCCAGCGCGCAGGTGCGCCAGTGGTCCGCGTGCTGCCGCCTCAGCGACGGCCCAGCCGGGCTTTGTGCACAACCGTCGCGCGCAGCAGCACTGACCGGCTTGAGCCTGATACCAGCCTGCCGTTGCTCGCCTGCACGAGCGCGCGGTAGTAGCCGCCGTGGCGGATGCCGACGGCGGCGCTGAAACGCGAGACGGTTGCGCTGCCCCTCCTTACGACCGTGCTTGCCACCCTCACAAACCTGCCGCCCGGTCGGACCCACTGGAACACGACCGGGTCACCCGCGGCGGCAGGGGCAACGGTGCCGCTGAGGCGCACCAGCCCTTTGGCCGGGCGTGCGTGGAGCGTCACCAGCACCGCGACGTGCACAGTAACGGCCTGGCTGTAGAAGGGCGTCGGTTCGACTGTGCGCAAGCGCAGCTCGGTCGTCTGCGACAGGCTTGGAACTTTGAACGAGAAGCCGCCTTCGGCGTTTGTGCTTTGTGGGGCGCCGATATCGGCAAAGCCGCTCAGGTAAGGGAACACGCTCGCCTGCAACATAACCTGGCGCTCGGCGGCACCTGTGCCAGAGAGTGTGCCCGACAGCGAGAACGGGCTGCCGAAGACGCCCACCTTCGAGCCGCCGGCGATCACGAACCTGAGCGGGATCCGCTTGGTGGTGAAAATGTGATCCTGGCCGGCGGCCGTGCCAGTGGCGTTGGTTGCCACGATGCGGTAGTGGTAGGTGGTGCCGGGCTGCAGGCCGGCGATTGGCTGGCTCACCGTTGCTCCGACGGTGCCGCTGCCGACCGCGGCGGTAGGCGTCTGCGCTCCGTACGCGGTAGTTGTGCCGTACTGGAAGTAGCAGGTGGTTTCCTGGCCGCTGGGGTTGACCGTGGCGTTGAGCGCGACGGTCGATTCGCCGACGTGCAGCGCGCTCCCGGTAGCGGCGCGCGGAGCCTTGGGTTTGACGACCGCCTGCGAGGTGGGCGGTAGCAGCGCCAAGCTCGCCAGCAGCGCCAGCGCCAAGCCTGCCAGCAGCGCCGGCGCCGAGCTTGCTAACAGCGCCGGCGCGATGCTCGCCAGATGGTTGCGGTGGGCGCCGCTCACGGCTGCACCGAGGCCGACTCCGGGGGCTGTGCGCCGAGCGCGGGCGATTCCGATGCGCTTGCGAGAGGTTCTGGCGCGAAGCGATAGCCGATGCCGAAGTGAGTATGGATGTACGCCCATGTCGGCGCCGCCGCCGCGAGCTTGGTGCGCACCTTGCGCACAAACACATCCACCGCCCGGTCGCGATGCTTCATCTCGCCGCCCCACACCTGCCGGTAGATCTCTGCGCGACGCATCACGCGATCCTCGCGGCCGGCCAGCGTGGCGAGCACCTGGAACTCGCGTACGGTGAGGCCGACCCGCATCCCCGCCACCAGCGCTTGCATCTCGTCGGGGCGCAGCTCAAGGTTCTCGAAGGTCTGCACTTGGCGCCGTTCTGCCTCTGGCTGCGCGTCGGCGAGTTGAGGCAGGAGGGTCTGCATCGTGCGGCAGTCTCGCATGCCACTGCGCGCGCGGGTGAGGTGTTCACCGAATCGTCACCATTGGTCGCCCCCGTGAATCCCTATGATGCGGGGCCTATGAGAGCCTGCGCTTACTGCGGCGCATCGCTTGCCGACGATCAGCGCTACTGCCTGGAGTGCGGGGGGCGTCAGGTGCAGGCGCGCAGCCAGTTTCTAAGCCGCTTCACGCCGGCTGCCGCTTCCGGCTCGGGGGCCGGGTCTCATCCCTCCGGGAGCGCAGCCCCCAGCTCCGGTGGGCGCTCAGGCGCCACTGCCGTCGCCGGCGTCGGGGTGCTGCTGCTGGCGATGGGCGTCGGCGTGCTGATCGGCCGCGCAGGCGGCGGGAAGACGATGACAACGCCGGCTCAGGTGATCACGGTCGCCCCCGCTGGCGCCGCCTCCAACTCGGGCGCAGCCGGTACCACGCCGACGGAAGGCGCTACATCCACTGGGACTCAGGGGAGCGGTACGGAATTGACGGTGGGCGGCTCGAGCGGTAATGGGAAAGGTTCATCGCCTGCATCGTCGGCGAAAAAACCCTCGTCCTCCACCACCACCAAACCTTCCTCCCAAAGCTCTACCTCCAAAGGCTCTACAGGCAGTGGCGGCTCGAGTAAAAACTCCACTTCCAAATCCAGCAAGCCCAGCAGCGGCGAAAGTGCCGAGCAAAAAACGCGCAATATTCCCAACGTGGTGAACACAGGCTGATGGGCATCTTCGATTCGCGGCGAGGGGGTCCCGACGCGGATGCTCCGCAACAAGCCTCCGCAGCCAGCGCACCCAGTGCTGGGGCCGGCGCACACAGTTCTGGAGCCGGCGGCGCACCGATGGACGATGGGCGCGCCAGGTTGGAGCGCCGGCGTGACGAGCTGCTGGCGCAGGTCGCCGAGCTGCACTGGGATCTCGGCGGCCTCGCCTACGAGATGGCGATTCGCGATCACTTCCGTCTCGATGTGCTCGTCCGCCGGGCGGCCGAGCTGCAGGAGCGCGATGCCGAGTTAGGCGAGCTCGAGCGTGTCCTCAGCACAGGCGGGCACGTCGAGACCGGCACCTGCACCGACTGTGGCGCGGTGCACGGCCGCGGTGCGTTGTATTGCTGGCAGTGCGGCAAGGTTTTGATGGAGCGCGTCCCGAGCGCCACCGCCGCAAACGGGTCGACGAGCGAGCATCCTGCCGCAGAGGAACGCTCCGAGGAGCAGACGCTCGTGCTGCCCCCGAGTGCTCCCGTCGGCTGAGCGCTGTCCGTGAGCGGTGATCGTGATGCCGCCGCGGCGCACCCGCTGTCCGTGAGCGGGGATCGTGATGCCGCCGCGGCGCACCCGCTGGGCGCCTGCGCTGAGTGCGGCTCGCCGCTGTGCAGCGACCAGCGCTACTGCCTCGGCTGCGGGGCTCGCCGTGGCCCGCGCCCACCGGCGCTGGAGCGGATTCTCGAAGGTTTGGGCGCAGATGCCAACGCGCCGGCAGTGTCCTCCCCGGAACGTGCAGCGCCCGGCTGGTGGGTCGGCGGCCTGCCGAAGCCCCGCACGGCCGCCGTGCTGACGCTCGTGATGCTCGCCTTCGGGACGGTCACCGGCGCCGCCGCGCGCAATCCTTCGGGTGCGCTCAATGCGCTGCGCCGTGGGCCGCTCACGCTGCTGATCCCCACTCCCGCCAAAAGCGTGCCGCTCGCCGCCGTGCCCCCGCCGGCCGAAGCGACATCCACGCCGGCAGTGGCGCCGTCGAGCTCCTCCGAAGAATCGCCGTCGAGCAACGAAGAATCCGGCTCCTCCTCCGAAGGCGTTCACAAGAACTCTGGCAAGGGCGGCTCCAAAGGCTCCGCGGGCGTGACGCCGAAGCTGCCGCCGGTAAAGCATGTTTTTCTGATCGTGCTTGCCAACCAGGCCTATGCGCAGACCTTCGGGCCGGAATCGCCTGCGCCCTACATCGCGCATACGCTCGAGCACCGTGGCGAGCTGCTCGCGCGCTTCTACGCGGTGGCTCACGAAGAGCTGGCGGACGAGGTCGCTCTGATCAGCGGCCTCGCGCCAACACCCCAAACTGGCGCTGACTGCCCGGTCTTCACCGACATCGTCCCGGGGGCGGCCAACAGCAAGGGGCAGTACACCGGGCAGGGCTGTATCTATCCCACGGAAGCCCAAACCGTGGGCGAACAGCTTGCCGCCAAGGGACTCACATGGAAGGTCTACGCCGAAGGCATCAAAGCCGCTTGCTGGCACCCGGAATTCGGTGCCGCCGACCCGACCTCCGCGGCGCCCGGCGGGGACACGTTCGCCACCTTCCGCGACCCTTTCACCTACTTCGACGGCGTGCTGCACTCGCCCGCCTGCACTCACGACGACGTGGGCATCGAAGGACTCACGAGCGACCTCAAGAGCGCCAAGCGCACCCCCGCCTTCTCCTACATCGCTCCCGGCCTCTGTCACGACGGACGTCCCACTCCTTGCGCCCCGGGCGCCCCGAGCGGGCTGCCTGCCGCCGAAACGTTCCTGCGCCGCGTCGTCCCGGAGATCCTTGCCTCCCCCGCCTACCGCAAGGGCGGTCTGCTGATTATCACCACCGATCAGGCTCCCACGACCGGCGAGTACGCCGACTCGAGCTCCTGCTGCGTGCAGCCGCGCTTCCCCGCGCCGATCGCTCAGCCCACCGTGCCGACGGGCATGCCGACCGTAACGACCCCCACCACTCCCGGCGCCACCTCGCCGGCAACCACCTCGCCGACAACCACCGTCTCGGCCACTGCCACCCCAACCACTACCACCCCGACCACCACCTCAACCTCGCCGAACCTCACCCCAGCGACAGCGACCCCAACCACCCCCGCGGCCACGACCCCGATCACGACCTCTCCTGGGGCCTCGACCACAACGACGACTACTCCCGTGGCAACGACCCCCTCCGCGCCGGCGCCCGGGGTCAAACTTCCACCCCCGGGGGGCGGTCAGGTCGGCGCGCTGCTGCTCTCGCCCTTCATCAAGCCGGGCACCTTCGACCAGGAAGAATCCTTCAACGACTTCTCGCTGCTGCGGACGATCGAGAACCTCTTCGGGCTCCCGCCCCTGGGCTATGCCGCGACGCGTGGCCTCAGCTCGCTGGAAGCCTCGGTGTTCTCCGCCTGGACTCCCACTGCCGCCAATTCGCCGTAGGTGACAGCACGTCGGCGTCGGGCGACGCGGGCGAGGGTCCGCTCCAGCGCCTGCAGCTGGTGTGGATGTTGAAGGTGCGTCGGAGATAGGTCCAGTCTCAAGGTGTTCCCTGCCAGCAGCGCGCCTGCGCGGATCGAGCGGGGGCTCCAGGCGGGGGCGAGCTGGTGCCGCGGATTTGGGGCGAGCCGGTGCAGCGGGCTCGAGGCCAGCTGGCGCTGGGAGTGCTCGGCCTCGCCGTGCAGGCTCAGCAGGCTGGCCCACCAGCGGAAGTGGATGCTCAACGCCCGCCGCAGCGCGGGCGTGTAGGCGTAGGCTGGCGCCACAAACCCCTCGGGCTCGATCCCCGCCAGCTTCATCAACCGCCAACCGGCCTCCACGGCGCGGCGGGTCTCCTCGCCGTCGAGCCCCACGAACTCGGCTGACCGTCGGGCCCGCGCAGGCGCCGAGATGCGGTGGGGCAGACTCGGACGGCGCAGCTGCTCGTGCTGAAAGCCGTGTTGGGCGATCGCATCGCCAAGGTCGCGGCGGGCAGCCAACCAGTCCACCAGCTCCGGCGAGCGCTCACCAACCGGGTGCAGATCGCGGGCGGGGATCACCAGCAGCGTTACGCGGTCCACGTCGCGCTGTGCCAACCATGCGCGGATGCTCGCGCAGCGTTCGAAGGTGGCCGGCTCGACATCGTGCAGCGCTACCGCAAGCTGGCGTTCAAGCGGCACGGCGCGCCCCCGGGCTGCCGGCTGCTTGGCGGGGTGTGGCGAGCACGCGGCGGTAGCCCTCGGCGAGGCGCTCTAAGGCACCCTCCCAAGTGCGCATACGTACCCCCGCGAGCGCCACCGCCGCCAGCCGCCCGCGCAGCAGCGGCGAGTCGGCGAGCTCCAGCACGCCCTCCGCCAGCGCGTCGCTGGCGGGCTCGCACAGCAAACCGCTGATGCGATGCTCGATCAGCGACGTTGGCCCTCCGGCGGCTACTGCCACCACCGGCAGGCCGCTGGCCTGCGCCTCGAGGATCACCTGCCCGAAGGTGTCGGTGGCGCTGGGGAAGAGGAAGATGTCGGCGCTCGCATACGCCTGCGCCAGCTCTGTGCCCTCCAGCCAGCCAAGGAAGGTGGCGTGCTCGCCGAGGCGCTGGCGCAGACGCTCTTCCTCCGGGCCGCCACCGGCCAACACGAGGTGCAGCCGGGGGTCGCGCCCGTGCGCTTCCAGGAAGGCGTCGGCGAGCAGATCGGCGCCCTTCTCGCGGGTAATCCTCCCGCTGTACAGGACGTTGAGCTTGTCCGGCAGCGCAAGCTCTCCTCGCAGCGCCGGGTCAAAGCGCGAGCAGTCCACGCCGCGGTCCCAGCGGGCGATCCGCGTCGGGGCGATCCCGAGCGCTTCGAGCGTCTGGTCGGAGGTGGGGCTGGGGGAGAGCACCAGATCGCACGCCCCGTACAGCGCGCGCACGGCGAGGTCCATCGCCTGTGCGAGGCCGGGGTCGCCGGAGCGCAGCGCGGCGTAGGCGGTTAGCTCGGTGTGGTAGCTGCCGATTAGCGGCACCCCGAGGCCGCGGGCGACCAGCGCGCCGGCGATGCCCACCGGGCCTGGCGAGCAGACGTGGATCGCGTCGAATGAGCCCTCCGCCAGGGTCTCCACGGCGGCTGGCAGCCCCGGCACGCCGATGCGCAGCCCGGGGTATAGCGGCACGTCCAGCTCCGCCACCGCCGACAGTCGCCGGTCGACGCCCGGGTCGGTGCCGATCACCTCGATCTCAAAGCCCTTCACACCACGCTGGCGAAGCTCCTCGATCGTGCGCGACACCCCGTGGGTGCTGGCGATGCCGTCAGCCATCACCGCCACCCGTGGGGTCTCGCCCTCGCGCGAGTCGAGCTTCGCCTTCTCTGCCCCCAGGAAGGCGGCGGCGGGTGCGTAGGGGATCGCGGCGATGCAGCCCTCGAACATCGAGGTGGCTGCGACGGTGAGGTCGACCGTTCCCCCCGCCTCGATCGCGCTCGCCACCGACTCCACCGCGCTGCCCAGCTTGCGCTCGTGTGCGCGGCAGGCGCGGCGGTAGAGGTCGGAGTGGCTGAAGCTGTCCGCCTGCATGTGTGCGATCAGCTCGTGCTCGCTCAGATCGACCGCCGTCAGCCAGGCGCCCAGCAGCTGGCGCGCATCGGTGGGGGTTAGGTCCGTGCCGGTGGGCCCGTGGCGGGCGTCGCCCTCGCGCAGCAAACGCTCTGCCATGCGCATTACCGCGCGAGGGTCGGGCCCCTGCTCCGCGCGCGGGTTCGGACCGCGCCGCGGTGTGTTCCCCTGTCCTGTCCCCAGCTCATCGGTCCCCAGCCCATCGGTCCCCAGTTCATCGTCGGCGCCCTCCCCGAGCGAACGGGCGGCGAGCGCGATCGCGGCGTGTGCCCACTTGGCGGCGCTGCCCTGCTCGCCCCGGGCGCGCGCCCGGCCGGCGCGCAGGTGCGCCAGCAGCTCAGTGGGCGAGCCGGCGGGTGGCGTCTCGGTGAAGGTGCGGCCGATGTCCACCCCGGCGTGGTCGTCGCTGCCGCCGATCCCAATCCCGTCGTGGGTGGCTATGTAGATCGCCGCCGGTCGGTTGAGCTCGCGGGCGCGAGCGCCGTTGCGCACCTCCCAGATCGCGAACATCTCCACCAGCCGGCGGCGGTGGCGAGGTGTGAGCGGGGCAGCGACGGTGTAGTAGGGGTGCGCCAGCGCGCACACGATCTCGTGCTGATTCAGGTAGGCGGCGCACTCCTCCACGTCGTGGTTGTGCGCCTGCAACCACTCGTGGTCCTCGACGCCGATCCCGTAACACAGCACGTGCACCGCCTGGCGCTCGCCACGGAAGTGGGCGGTTAGCTCCTCGGAGATGAACACGTCGGGGCGGTCGGCGATCCGTAGCACCCCATCGATCGTGTCGTGGTCGGTGATCGTGACGAAGTCCATCCCGCGGCGCTTTGCCAGCTCGTACACCTCCTCTGGCGGGGTTGCGCACTCCGGCAGCCCCATTGCGCGCTGGATGCCCAAGCGCGAAATCTCCGAGGCGGAGGAGTGACAGTGCAGGTCGACGCGGCTCACGTCATCCGCATCTCCCTGGATAGTCGTGCCGTTCGTGTCCATGTAACAAGATTCGGCCGCAAATTGCGGGTTCTTGTAACGAGCCGGGAATCAGCTTGTGAACAGTTGGTGAAACAACTCGGGACGCGAGCTTTGTCGTCGCGGGTCGGTACAACCCGCACGATCGGCAAAACCTGCTGATCGACCTGGGAGGTTGACGCAGATGATCAATCCTGCAGCGCCAGCGATGCCGGCACGCAGGCGGCGATGTAGCCGGGAACTGCGAGGATCGCGAGGGCAGTGGCGCTCACCAGCGCCAGGCTCTCGAAGCCTGCCAGCGCCGTTACCGAGCGCACCACCGGGAAGTTAATCGCTTCGGCCAGCGCACGGTCCGCCAGTTGCTGGCCGTAGAGGCCGAACAGCGCCCCGGTGAGGCAGCCCACGACCACCAGCAGCAGGCTCTCCAGCAAGATCGTTTGCCACAGTTCGGCGCGCGCAATCCCCTCCAGCTTAAGCTTCGCCAGGCGTGGACGGCGCTGCCACACCAGTGCGCCCATCGCCGCCGCCATCGCCAGTACCGCGGCGAGCGGGATCAGCGTGGCGATCTGGGTGAGACGGGCGAGCGCCTGGCGGCTGAGCGCGCTCTGCTTGGCGGCGTGCTGCGCCGCCGTCTGTACCGCCAACCCCGAGCGCGAAGGCGGGCCCACCGCGCGTTCGATCTCGCGTGCTCCCGCGCTTGGTGGGATGCCGGGATCGAGCGTAATGCTGTAGGCGGTGGCATCCGCGCTGCCCCACGCGCGAGCGTAGTCGGAGGCGTTCATGATGATCGCGCCCGGCTCCCAGCTGAGGTTGGTGGATAGCGCGGCGATGCGAAACCTCTGCGGGTCGGGGCTCGGCAGCGTGAATGCCTGGCCGATGTGCAGATGGTGTTCTTCGGCCAGCGCCCGCGAGAGCACCACCCAGCCGCCGGCGTGTACACGTTTGCTGGCCAGAGGTGGCGATCCCTGCACGAGTTGGTTGGCTGGCAGCAGTGGCGTCGCTTGGCGCGGTGGGGCGATCACCAGCACCCGGCGCTGGCCGTAGTCGAGCAGCCCGCTGCGGTACAGCCCCACCGTGCGTACGCCCGGCAGATGCTGCAGGCGTGCCCGCAGCGTCGGTGTGAACGGGGCGGTTTGCAGCAGGTTGTATGCGCCAGCCGGCGCCACCCACACGTCGGTGGACGCGTTCATTTCGCGCGCCGCCCCTTCGAGGCCCGCGAGCAGATCGCCGTGGGCGCCCTGGATCGCGACGCTGCCAAACACCGCCACGGCGCCGGTCGCCGCGATCGCCATCGCGCGGGCGCGGGCCGCGCTCAACTCCATCGCCGCCACGTGCGGCACGGCGCTCGTGATCCTGCCCGCCAGCCACCTCACCAGCGCGAGCATCGCGTTGAGCGCGAGTGGAAGCTCCAGCAACAGCGCACCAAACAACAACACCATCCCCGGCAGCGCCGCGTCTGGCGCGGCGAGCAGAATGGCGGTGGCGCCCGCCAGGCAGGCCACTCCCGCCAGCGGGCCGATGCGCTCCATGCTGACGCCGCCGCGCCTACTGTCCGAGCCTCCGCTTCGCGTGGAGATCGCCGCGAGCGGGTCGCGCGAGAGGATGTCGCGCAGGGGGCTGAGCACCGCCACGATCGCCGCCGACATGCCGCCGCCCGCCGCGAGGGCGACGCTCTGCCAGCTCACTGCGCGCTCGTTGCCCAGCGCAAATGCCAGCGAGAGGAAGGCGGGGTTGGAGTGAAACAGGTGAATCGACAGCTCCTCCCCGATCGCCAACCCGAGCACACACGCCACCACTCCCAGCACGAGTGCGTCGAGTAACAGCACGGCAATCACTGTCGCCGGCGTGTACCCGTCGCGGCGCAGGTCGGCGATCAGTCGCCGCCGCTGTGGCACGGTCAGCAGCATCGCGTTGAACGCGAACAGAAACCCCACCAAAGCGCTGATCGCCGCGAACAGCGCGGTTGACTGGTTGCTCGCCGCCGCGGCCTTCGCGAACAGCGTCTCGTCGTAGTCGATCGGCTCGACGTTCAAGCGGCCCGCGGCGATCTGCCGTAGCGCCGTGTACACCCGCGCCTGCGCACCCCTCGCCGGCTGCACGAGGATGCGGCTCACGCGTGTGCCCATCCCGCTCAGTTCCTGGGCGAGAGAGAGGGGCGCCAGTGCCACCGGGCTTTCGATCAGCGTCCCGATCTGGCGCGCGTGCAACTGCTCGTACAGCGGTGCTGTGGCGGTGTGCCCGGCGAGTTGGAAGGTCGCTTCCTGGCCAAACTTGGTTACCCCGATGGTCGTGGCGAGCGGCCCCGGCAACACGATTGCGCCCACGCCCCCAAATGGTGTCAGTTCGACGTGGCGCACAAGCCTGCCGCCCAGCTTGGCGAGGCTTTCATCTGCACCCACCAGCTCCACCGACTCGCTGCCTCGTGGCCCAGAGGCGTTGGCCTGTGCTTCAAGCAGCGGCGCCGCCACGCGCACGCCGGGGATCGCACGCACCCGCGCGAGTGTGCTCTGCGGGAAGCCTTGCGGGTCGCGCGCGATCAACTGCAGCGTTGCGCTACCGGCGATTCCGTGCGTGAGCGCTGACACCGAGCTTTGCAGGCTGGAGCTCGATACCTGCGAAGCAAACAGCAACGCGACTCCGGCGGCGATCCCGAGGACCGCCAGGCACTCCTGCGCCGCTCGCGCGCGCAGACGCACGCCGTAGAGGCGCACGATGTTGGCGAGTTTCACGCATACACCCGTTCGGCTGTGTAATCGCTCAGCCGGCCGTCGCGCAGGGCGAGGACCCGGTCAGCGTACTCGGCCGCCATCGGGTCGTGGCTGACGAGCACGATCGCCACACCTCGCTCGCGGCACAGTCCGCGCAGCAGCTCCAGCACTTCGCGCCCGCGCTGGGTGTCCAGGCTCCCCGTCGGCTCGTCCGCAAGCAGCAGGCTTGGTTCGGTGGAGAGCGCCCTGGCGATCATCACCCGCTGGCGCTCGCCCATCGAAAGCGTCTCGGCGCGGTGGCGCAGGCGCCCACCCAGCCCCAGTTGCTCCAACAGCGGTGCAAGCTCGTGCTGCGCCTCGCTCCAGCGGTATCGCTTCAGTAGCTTCAGGATCGCGTTATCGATCGCGCTGACGCCCGGCAGCAGGTCGAAGTTCTGGCGGATGAAACCCAGTTCGGTGAGCCGAAAGCGGGAGGCTTCGCGCTCGCTCAGCGAGGACACATCGCGTCCCCCGATCAGCACCGATCCCGAGGTGGGCGCCAGTAGCGTCGCCACCATCAGCAGCAGCGTGGTCTTGCCCGACCCGCTTGGCCCGTACAGCGCCACCATCTCCCCGGGCTCCACGCGCAGCGACACACCGTCTACCGCGCGCACTGTCTCTCCGCCGATCGCCGGGTAGTGCTTGACAAGGTCATGCAGCTCCAGCATCGGTCAGTCGTCGATCGGGCCGCTCAGATGTACCGTGATCGCATCGTTTGAGTTCTGGATCGTGCCGCTGAAGCTGAGGCTGGACCCGTGGGCGTGGCTGTAGCTGCCAGTGCCGCCGCTGACTGACAGCGAGCCGGTAAAGCTCGCGCTGGCGCGGCCGCGGTGATAGCTCGCGCTGGCCTCGCCCGAGATCGAGCCGCCGCCACGGGCGATGCTCACTTCGGCCTTCACGCGGTTGCTTGAGACGATCATCAAGCGCACATGGATCGTGCCGCTGAACGTGCCCGACGCCGAGCCCTGCTCGTTGAGCGTGAAGCCGTGTTTGCTGGTCAGGCGCAGATTGCCGTTCTCCTGCAGCGACACTGTCCGCGCACTTGAGGCTTTTGGCTTTGCCTGCTTATGACTGGTCGTGGCCGGACAGGGCGCCTTGGCGACGGCACTGCTGCTGGCGCTGGTGGCATAGGTGAAGACCGCGTTGAAGGGGTATCCGCCGGTTGGGCAGCGCTTTGGCACGAGTATGGTGTTGGCATTGCGTGGCGGATGTGGACCACGCGTGCCGATCGTGAGTGTGAGGTTGGCCAGCGAAGTTTCCGACACCGACGGCAGCGATGGCACTGGGGGAAAGGGGATCACGAGCTCTTCCCCATACGGAGCGCGAGCGGGCACCACCGTACCGGTAATCACCACCTGCGCCGGTACCGGGTTGGTGCCTTCGCCCACGAGCTCGACCGTCGGCGTGTTGCCCCGCGGCGGCCCGATGAAAACCCACAGCGTGACTTGCTCGGTGATGACTTCCGATCCCACAAGCGCCTCCGCCAGCGCATGTCCGTGCCCGATCAGCGACTGTCGCGGGCACGCCGCGCGGCCACTTGCTTGCAGGCGCGCCGCACTGCAGCTGCGCAACTTCGGTACTTCGAGGGTCATGCCGGCCGGGAGGCTCACCACTGTGCGGTGCACCGGTGAGGGCACGCCCAGTTCACCGCCGGAGAATTGGAGGGCTAGTGTCAACGCTCCCTTGGAGCCGGGTTGGCTGGGGGCGAAGGAGGGCAAGATCGTTGCGGAGGTGGCGTCTGGCGGGGAGGCGAGCATTGTGGAAATTGTCTCCGGCGCGGCGATCGTCGCCGCGCCGGAGACGTTCGCCCGCGCGGGCGCTACCAACGCCGCGCAGATCGTCACGGCGATCGGGAGAGCACGAGCAAATCTCGCGGCGATCGCGGGGCTGGCGCCGGTACAAGCTCTGTGTCTCACGCGTTATCTCTCCCCATCGACAATATCTCTATTGTACTAGATTATTAGCACTATGTGCAGGGCCGATCGTCGGCTGGGCTGGGCCGCCGGTGATACGTCAGCTGCGCACACCGCCGCTCGCGCCCTTAAGCTCTCGCGCGCATGCACCCGATCTCCTACTTCCAGGCGGTGATCCTCGGCCTCACGCAGGGACTCTCCGAGCCATTCCCGATCTCCAGCCTTGGGCATGCAGTAGTGCTACCACGCCTGTTCGGCTGGAACATCCACCAGAACGATAAATTCTTCCTCACCTTCCTCGTTGCCACGCACTTCGCGACGGCGCTCACGTTGCTGCTCTTCTTCCTGCGGGATTGGATCAAGATCGTCGGCGGCATCCTGCGTTCGCTGCGGCTACGCGAAATCCGCGAGGACGACGTTTACGCGCGCCTTGGCTGGCTGCTGGTCATTGGCACGATCCCCGCCGGGATCATCGGCTTACTACTGCAAGAATCACTGCGCAAACTGTTCGCCTCCGCCGCGATCGCCGCGGCCTTTTTGATCGTCAACGGGATCGCGCTGTTGATCTTTGAGCAGTTGCGCAAGCGCCCACCAGCCCCCGACGACTACCGCGGCGACTCCGACGCTCACATCGCCAAGCTCAGCTGGCGCCAAGCGGTCGCGGTTGGCACTTCACAGGCGGCTGCTCTGATCCCGGGCATCTCGCGCTCGGGCTTCGCGATGGGGGGCGGGCTGCTCGCTGGTCTCTCCAACGAGGATGCCGCTCGCTACAGCTTCCTGCTCGCTACCCCCGTGATCCTCGCTGCTGCCGCACTGAAGCTGCCTGAACTGTTTGGCTCGCAGGGCAACGGTGTGCGCGGCCCGGCGCTCGTCGCTGGTCTTTGCGCCGTGCTCACCACATTTCTGGCGGTGAAGTTCCTCCTGCGATTCTTCCAAACCAACCGGCTCAGCCCGTTTGGCATCTACTGCATCGCCCTCGGCACAGTCTGCACGGTTGTGTTCGCGGTGTGAGCTTCGGGGGTCACTCCCAATGCGCGGTGTGCTCCGGCGGTCACTCCTAATACGCGGTGCGAGCTTCGGCGGTCACTCCCAAGTCTCCCACGCGCGATCTCCGTCGGGACCGACCACGATGTGGCGATGCTCCAGCTCCGGGGCCAGCTCCCGGTACTCGACGCGCATATGCGCCCCCCTGCTCTCTCGTCGCTCCAGTGCGCTCGCCGCGATCGCACGCGCCAGCGGGTGCGGATCTTCGGCCAGACGCGCCAAGCCCTCGGCGGAGCGCTCGATCCCCGCATCCCGCCACAACGCCTCGCGTGTCGCAGCGCTCACCAGGGGCGGTGCCGGTAGCTGCGCTAACGCCTCCAGCTCCTCAACGCTTGCCTGCCCGGCGTCCGCGGCGGGCTCCTGAAGGGCGTTGTGGGCGGCACGGCGTCCAAACACGAAGCACTCGCTCAGCGAGTTTGACGCGAGCCGGTTGGCGCCGTGCAGACCGGTACACGAGGTCTCGCCCACCGCGTACAGCCCCGCGATCGTCGAGCGCGCGTGCAGGTCGGTGACGATGCCGCCCATCGTGTAGTGCGCCGCCGGCGCCACCGGCACCAACTCGCGCGTCGGATCTACCCCCGCCTCACGCAGCGCTCCCACCACGTTGGGGAACAGCGCCGGGTCGATCGCTCGCATGTCGAGGCCCACCGACTCCGCCCCCGTCTCTCGCATACGCGTCCAGATCGCGCGCGCCACCTCGTCGCGCGGTGCCAGCTCATCCACGAAGCGCCCCCCTCGCGCGTCGTGCAGCGTGGCTCCCTCGCCCCTGATCGCCTCGGTGACCAGAAAGCCCTCGCGTCCCCGTACGCCCTTCACGGCGGTGGGGTGAAACTGCACGAACTCCAGGTCCGCCAGCTTTGCACCCAGCGCTTGCGCCAGCAGCAACCCAATTCCCTGCGAGCCCGGGGGATTGGTGGTGCGCGCCCACAGTGCGGCGGCGCCGCCAGTGCTCAACACCACCGCGCGCGCGGCGATTGCGCGCCCGTCTTCGCACACGAGACCGCCACAGCGCCCCCCGCGTGGCCACAGCGCGCGGGCGCGCACGTTCTCGAGCACCGCAATCCGCGGCTCCTTCACCGCCAGCGCGGATAGTGCGCGCAACATGCGCCTACCGGTGGCACTGCCCCCGGCGTGCACCACCCTGCGCACCGAATGCCCTCCCTCCAGTCCCAACGCCAGGCGCCCGAAGCGGTCGGCGTCGAAGCGCACCCCCAGCGCCTGCAGGTCGGCGACGCAGTCGGGCGCTTCGTTGACTAGCACTTCCGCCGCCGCCCTGCGCGTCGCGCCTCGGCCCGCGCGTTCGGTGTCACACAGGTGCAGCTCGGCGCTGTCGTCTTCGGCCAACGCTGCCGCCAGCCCGCCTTGTGCCCAATAACTGGCGGTTTGCGCCAATGGTGCGGCCGACACAAGCGCTACGCGCGCGCCCTCGCGGGCGGCGCACAGCGCCGCATACAGCCCCGCTGCGCCGGCGCCCACGACGGCGACGTCCACTTCCAGGTCCACGCCCCCCCGGGTTGCCTGCACGTTAGTGATCCGCTGCTGTCGCCGCGAGTCGTCGCGCGTGGCTGCGAAGGCCCCTATTTGTGGCGGCGTTCATATGCCTGGATTAGCTTTTCCAGCGGGTTTTTTTGGGGTTTCCCCGTCGTCTCGCCGGTCGTCCCCGTGGTTGTCGTTGAGCTGCCCACGGAGCTCGTGCTGGTCGATTTCGCCACACCGCTGGCCGTGCCCGCAGCGCCTGTCGAGACGCCGGTGCTCGCGGAGCCGGCGCCGCTCCCAACCGCTCCCGTCGTGGCGCCGCTCCCAACCGCTCCCGTCGTGGCGCCGCTCCCGACCGCTCCTGTCGTGGCGCCGTTCGCTCCCGCGGGGGAGGTGGTGGTGGCGCTCGTTCCCGGCACCGTCGTCCCCGGCGTGCTTGTTGTGGGCACGCCCGTTCCGGCGCCTGCTACCCCGCCGGGCACGGGGCTGGTCGCCGCCGGCGTTGCCCCCACCGTCGGTGCTGTCACCGTATGCGTTACGGCGACCGTGCTTTCCGGGCCGCTCGAGCCCGTTAGCGACACCAGCGCGGCGGTGAGCGCCCCCAGCGAAAGCACGATCACGCCCGCCAGCGCGATTACCGGTGGCCGCCACCGCGGGGTAGCGGCGAGGCGCGTGCGCGCTGCGGCGCCGCAGCGCAGGCACCAATCCTGCCCCTCGCCAAGCGGCGTGCCGCAGAGCGGGCATCGCTCCTCGGTTGAATCCCGGGGAGGCTCAAGCGAGGGAGGCGCGGGGACGCTCACGCCGACTCGTCGTCCCGTGGCCGGATGATCTCCGTGGGGCGATCCTCCTCCGGCGCGGACGGGGGCATCATCGGAGCGCGCGGCGTCGGTGTCGGCGGCGGAGCTCCGGTCGGCGGGCGTGGCGGGGCAGGCGGGCGTGGCGGGGCAGGCGGGCGTGGCGGGGCAGGGGGGCTTGCAGGCGGCGGGGTGGGGACGCTGGTTGGCGGCGGGGTGGGGGCCGCGGAGGAGCCCGTTGGCGGTAGGGCGCCGGCGGCGCTCAGGGCCAGCTGGCCCGGCGTGATGCTCGAAGCAGCAGCAACCGCCGCGGCGGCGAGCGGTAGCGCAGCGGCTCCGGGTTGGGCGATCCCAGCATTGGGGGCCGCCGGTGCGCCGGTCACCGTGGGCGGCGTCGCCGCAATCAGGTTCTCCGACTGGCGACCCATCCCCATCCCGCACATCGGGCAGAAGCGGTCGTCGCTGCCGTGAATCGCGGCGCATCGTGGGCATGCTCCGATGCCCGACTCGCGCAGCACCGCCACTGGGCGGCGCTCGCCGAGGGCGTCCTCCAATGCGCGCAACTCGGTGTCAAAGTGGCTGAGCACGCCCAGCTTCGCTGCTACCAGCTCGTCGTTGCGCTGGTTGAGGCGCTGCATCTCGAATACCAGCCCCCCAAGATCGCGGTAGGCGAGCTCACGTGCCTTGCGCAGAAAGCGCACTCGCCGGCGCATACGCGCGCGCTCGCGGAATCCCGGCGGGCCCGGTTGCGGAGGTGGAAGCTCCGTGCCGGCGGGCATCTCTGCGGTGGCGCTCATCGACTAGTTCATCCTATCCATCGGCCTCGCGCAAGCAGCTCTCCCCACGCGCTTGCAAGGCGCTCGGCCATCCGCGTCGCGGAGAACGGTTCCGCGTGCGCCCTGCCGGCGATCCGGGGATCGGCGTCGCGCAGATGGTAGGCGACCACAGCTCGCCAGCGCTCCGCATCGAACGGCGCGCACAACGCTCCCGCCACACCCTCAAGCGCCTGCGGATGTACCCCGACGGGGGTTGCCAACACCGGTACGTCGCACGCCAGCGCCTCCAGCACCGCCAAGCCGAACCCCTCCGCCGCGGAGGGCACTACCACCGCGTTGGCGGCGTTCACCCACAGCGGCACCTGGTCTGGCGCGACGCCGCCGAGCGTGTGCAGGGGGACGGCGCCGGCAACAGCCAGCGCGCGGTCGTAGCGCTTGCCCGGACGCGCGGGGTCGGCCGGGAACAGCAGGCAGGGTGCGTGCGGATCCAAGCCGAGCTCGGCGCGTGCCGCGGTACGGGGGATTGAGTGAAAGCGCGCCAGATCCACACCGCATGGCAGCACCTGCGCGCGTTCCCGGGCTCTGCGCCCGGGCAGCTCGTGCGCCAGCTCCGGGGTGGGTGCCGCGATTAGGTCGATCAGCGGCAGCGCCAGCCGCGTGGCCAGACGGGTACGGGGGTGGCGCACGTCGGTGCCGTGCACGGTCAGTCCTCTGACGCCTGCCCTCACCCCGAACGCCGGCCAGGCGGTGAGTCCGAAGTGGGCATGCACCACATCGATGTCTCGCGCTCCACCACGGTGGCGGCGGCGCAGCTCACGAGCGGCATCTACGAGCGCGGCGCCGCCGGGGGGGAACTCGTACAGCTCCACCTCCGCGTCGCCCAGCCGGCGCAGCGCGTCCACCTGGTCGCGCACGAAGCGACCGCGCTCGGGGTGGCCGGCGTCGGGGAGCATGTTGGACACGACCAGCGCCCGCACTCCCGCGACCGTAGCGCTCCGCGCCGGTCGGAGCGCTCTGAGATGATGCGCCGCATGGCCTACCGCGCGACCGACAGCCGCACGCGCTGCATCTGGGTGCTCGACACGATGGTGCTTCGGTGAGCCGCGCCCGCAGCTACGACCGTGCGCCCGACGGGCTGCGTCCGGTGACGATCGAGCCCGGGTTCATGCGCACCGCGACTGGCTCGGCGCTGATCTCGATCGGCGAGACCCGTGTGATCTGTACCGCCTCCGCGCAGGAGAACGTGCCGCGCTGGATGGCCGGCAAGGGTCGCGGGTGGGTAACGGCGGAGTACGGGATGCTGCCCGCCTCCACCGGCGAGCGCAAGCAGCGCGACGCCACCCGCGGGCGCCTGGACGGGCGCTCGGTGGAGATTCAGCGGCTGATCGGACGCTCCCTGCGCGGGGTGATCGATTTCAAAGCGCTCGGGGAACGCACGATCTACCTTGACTGCGACGTGCTCCAGGCCGACGGCGGCACACGCTGCGCCTCGATCACGGGTGCCTATGTGGCTCTCGCGCTGGCCTGCGCGCGTCTGGCGACCCAGGAGGCGTTCGAGCGTTCTCCCCTCACCGGCTCGGTGGCGGCGGTGTCGTGCGGGATGGTGGGTGGCGTTGCGCTGCTCGACCTCGATTACGGCGAGGATTCGGGCGCGGAGGTCGACGCCAACGTGGTGATGACCGGCGAGGGCGACTTGGTGGAGGTGCAGGCGACCGCCGAGCGCACTCCCCTCTCGCGCGCCAGTCTCGATGAGCTGCTGGCGCTCGCCGCCGGCGGGATCGAGCAGCTGCGCGCCGCGCAGGAGCGTGCGATCGCGCAGTGAGGCTGCTGCTGGCGACGCACAACGAGCACAAGCGCCGCGAGTTCGCGCGCCTGCTGTCGGGCCATGAGATCGTGCTGATCCCCAAGGCCGTGAAGCTCCCGCCGGAGGATGGCGAGACGTTCGCGGAGAATGCCTTCGGTAAGGCGCGCGCCGCGGCGGCGGCCACCGGCGAGGTGGCGATCGCGGACGACTCGGGGATCGAAGCCGAGGCGCTTGGCGGGGCGCCGGGCGTGCGCTCGGCGCGTTATGCCGGCGAGCATGCGAGCGACCAGGAAAATCTCGACAAGCTGCTGCGCGAGGCGCCGACCGGCAGTGCGCTGGTATATGTGTGCGCGCTCGCCTACGTCGACCCCATCGGCGGCGTGGAGCGATTGTTCGAGGAGCGCTGCACCGGCCGTCTCGCCGCCGAGCCGCGCGGGGAGGGGGGCTTCGGCTACGACCCCGCGTTCCTGCCGGACGACAATCCGCCCGGGGCCGACGGCCGCGGCGCGCGCACGATGACGATGGCGGAGCTGAGCGACGAGCAGAAGGATGCGATCAGCCACCGCGGCCGTGCGGCGCGAGCGCTCGAGGGGTGGCTCGGCGCGGGTATGCAGGCCGATTGATCGCACGCCCGCCGAGTGCCCGGCGGGCGTGGATTCAGAGAAGATTGATCGCCGCAGACCCCCCCACCGCCACCGACAGCACCGCATAGCCGGTGTAGCCGGCGAGCAACAGCAGCGCAGCTGTCAGTAAGGCGATCAGCACGGTCACGATCCAGGCGACGTGGGGTAGGTCCATCGGCGCGGATATTCTCGCATGGCGATGAACTCCGGCTTCGGCGACATCCTGACGGCCCGTGTGGCCGAGCGCGAGTCGCAGATCGTGCTCGGTCTCGACCCCAACCCCGAGGCGTTGTGGCCGGGGGCTCATGAGGCGGGGGACATCCCGCGGGCGGAGCACTCGCCGACTTGGCGGATGGCGGTGGCGGTGCGCGTCCACTGCTGCGCCCTGATCGACGCCGCTGGGCCTGCATGTGTGGCCGTCAAGCCGCAGTTGGCCTGCTTCGAGCGGCTCGGCGCGCCAGGGTGGGAGGCCCTGGAAGCCGTCATCGAGCACGCCCGCCAGCGCGGCCTGCAGGTGATCGCCGACGGCAAGCGCGGAGACGTGGCGGTAACGGCCAAGGCCTACGGCCAGGCGCTGTTCGAGCGTCTGCGGGTGGACCTGGCGACGGTCAACCCGCTACTGGGTGGGGATGCGATCGAGCCATTCGTGACAGCGGCCAGGGCGGCCGGGGCAGGTGTGCTGCTGCTTGTGCGCACCTCCAACCCGGGCGCTGCCGACGTGCAGGATCTCGAGCTGGCCTCGGGTGGGGCCTTGTGGGAACGCCTGGCGGCGTTCGTTGTCGAGCTGGGGGCAGCGGGGATCGGCACATCCGGCCTCAGCGACGTTGGCGCGGTGGTGGGCGCCACGCAGCCGCAGCACCTGGAGCGAGCCCGCGAGCTGATGCCCCACGCAGTGCTCCTGCTACCCGGCGTCGGGGCGCAGGGAGGGCAGGTCGAGGATCTGGCGCCAGCGTTTGCGCCAGGCCGGGCGGGTGGCTTGATCACCGCCTCGCGCAGCATCGCCGGCGCGCACGTGACCGCGGGCGGCGACCCCGCGGAAGCGGCGCGCGCGGAGGCCGAGCGGTTGCGGGCGGTGGCTTGGGCATTGGCGGGCCGATGACGTGCGCAGCTCTTCCGCCGGTGCGTCACAGCGCTGCCGATGGCACGGTGCGCAGCTCTTCCGCCGGTGCGGCACAGCGCTGCCGATGGCACGGTGCGCAGCTCTTCCGCTGGTGCGGCACAGCGCTCCCGCTGGCACGGGGAAGACACGCGGCGATCGATCGCGCGAATTTTTAGGCCACGTTGTGCAACGGTGGGCTAGGCTAATCGTGAGTGCGTCGCAGCCACCCGGCATTGCGGCGCACACGCGGATGAGGCATTCGGGATGATCATTACGGTCACACTCAACGCGGCGATCGATAAGTCGCTGTCGGTGCCGAACTTCCGCATCGGGCGCCGGCATCGCACAGTTGAGCAACGCACGATGGCGGGCGGCAAGGGTGTCAATATCGCGCGTGCTCTGAAGGCACTGGGGCAGCCCGTGATCGCGACCGGGATGGCGGGAGGGCCGACGGGAACGCACATCGTCGAGCAGCTCACCGAGGAGGCGATCCTCAACGACTTCGTGCGCATCCGCGAGGAGTCGCGCACTAACACCTCCGTGCTCGACCCCACCAGCGGCGATCAGACTGAGGTCAACGAGCGCGGGCCGCGCGTGAGCGAGCGTGAGGTGGAGCTGTTTCGCGACAAGCTGCTTTACCTGGCGCGCGGAGCGGCGATCGTAGTCTTCGCCGGCTCGATCCCCCGCGGCGTGGAGCCCGACGTGTACGCGAGCCTGATCCGCGAATTGCAGCGCACCGGCGTTACCACGGTGATCGACACCGACGGCGACCCGTTGCGCCACGCCATGCGCGCCGAGCCCAACGTGGTGTCGCCCAACGTGCTGGAGGCCGAGGAGCTGGTGGGCCACGAGTTCACCGACGAGCAGGAGCGTTCGCTGGCGGTACGCGAGCTGGTGGCGTTGGGCGCGCGCGAGGCGATCATGACGCTGCCCGACGGCTGCTTCGCGCAACTGCAGATCGACGGCCAGCCCACGCTCTTGCGAGCCCGCATCGAGCTGCGCGAGCCAGTTGCCAAAAGGGGTTCCGGCGACGCCTTCCTGGCGGGCTACGTGGCGGCGCGCTACACCGGCAGCCCCCCGGCGGAGTGCCTGCGCTTCGGCGTGGCCTGCGGCGCGGAGTCCACCGGGCGCCTCGGCGCCGGCCTGATCGAGCGCCGCGAGGTGCATCGCCTTGAGCACGAGGTGGAGCTGGAACCGGTGGAGTTGCCGGCCGCGGCAGAGCTGAGCTGAGGGGGCCGATGGCCGGCGCATAGCGGCGTCCTCGGTCGCTCGTGTGCAAAGCACACTTCGCTCCCTGCGTCCTTGCTCTGCTTGGCCCTCGACCCCCTCAGCGGGCTTTCATGATCACGGAGGCGTTTTAGCCGCCGGCTACGTCGCGACGCAGGAACACCAGGTAGGCGGCGAACAGCGCGGGCACCGCGTACAGCGCGCACACCCAGGCGGAGTGGCCGATCGGTGCCCAGTCGGTCGGCGTACGCAGCAGACCTTGCCAGTTCTCGTACTGTTCGGTGAGCAGGTAGGGCTTGATCCCTTCGAGGCCGGGGATCTGGCCGAGGATGAACAGCAGGATGGTCAATCCCACGGTGCCGACCACCGAGCCGGCGCTATTGCGGGTGGCGGTGGAGAGCAGCACCCCGATACAGGCGACTGTCAGCAGCGGGATCAGGTAGCAGGCGTTGGCGGCGAACACGAGCAACAGGCCTTCGGGCGCCGACACGACTGTGCCGGAGAACGTCACGACGTTGTTGAAGCCCCACGACGCCACGCCCGCGGCGGTTGCCACCGCCGCCGAGAGGAATACAGCCAGCGCTCCGTAGGTCATCGCCGCGAGTGCCTTGGCGGCAAACACCTGCCCGCGATCGACCGAGCGCGTGAGGATCGTCTTCAGCGTGCCGTTGCCATCCTCGGCGGCGACGATGTCGCCGGCCACCAAAGCGGCGATCAGCGGCAGCATGAACACCGACAGGAACAGCAGCATCAGCACCGGCGTGGCCAACCCCGACTGGGTTATGTGCGAGGCGAAGATGTTGCCCTGGTCGTGGCCGCGGTGTCCGCGCAGGTTCTGGACGAGCACGAAGATGATCGGCAGGACCGCCGCCAGCCCGAGCCCGAGGTAGGTGCGCTTCTGCGAGACGAGCTTGCGCAGCTCCCAGCGGTAGGCGGTCGCCGTGGATGGGCGCCTGACGCGCGCCACGCTGGAGGGAGGGAGTGTCGGGGAGGCCTCAAGCGTGCTCATGCAGGGGCTCCTGTGGGACGTGGCCATTGCTCGCCGGGGTTCCGTCGCCCTCGGTGAGCCGGAAGAAGAGATCCTCGAGCGTCGCCAGCTCCGGGGTCAGCGCGAGGATGCCGACGCCGGCGGCTCCGAGCGCGATCGAGAGGGCGCCCACGTCCGACTCCTGCGCCTGGAAGGAGAGGCCGTGCTCGCCGTTGGTTGCGTGTTGGACGCCGGGCTGGGCACGCAGCACTGCGAGCGCGTGGGCGTCGTCGGTGCAGCGCAGCCGGTAGCCCGCCCCGCCCTGGCGGCGCAGGTCGGCGAGCGCGCCCTCGTAGACGACCCGGCCGCGGTCGACGATCGCCACGCGGTCACATAGTTCCTGCACCTCTGGCAACTGGTGGCTTGAGAGCAGCACGGTGATGCCGCCGTCGGCGAGGCGCCGGATCAGCAGACGCATGTCGCGCATCCCGGCCGGGTCGAGCCCGGTCGCAGGCTCGTCCAAGATCAACAGCCGCGGGCGGCGCAGCAGCGCGGCGGCGATGCCCAAGCGCTGGCGCATCCCGTGAGAGAAGCCGCCCACGCGGTGCTCCGCACGAGGGCTCAGCTCGACGGTCTCCAGCACCTCGCCGATCCGCTCGCGCGCGCCGCCACCGTCGAGTGCCGCCAGCAGTTCGAGGTTCTTGCGAGCGCTCAGGTAGGGGTAGAAGCGCGGGGCCTCCACAAATCCCGCGACGCCCTCCAGCGCCCGCGCACCCTCGCGGATCGGGTCGCGGCCGAATAGCTCGACGGTGCCCTCGGTGGGCATGATCAAGCCGAGCGCCATCCGCAGCGTGGTGGTCTTGCCGGCGCCGTTGGGTCCAAGGAACCCGTACACGTCGCCGGCGTGCACGTTCAGGTCGATGTGATCGACCGCCAAAACCTCCTTGTAGCGCTTGACCAAGCCGCGCGCCTTGACCGGCTGCGACGGGGGCGAGGCGTCGCCCACGACTACAGTTCCCCGGCGACCGCTTCGACGGCGCTGGGGGTGACCGAGCCGGCGATTAGATAGCGCACGCCGGCGCGCTCGAAGGTGAGCAGCGTGCCGAGCTCGGTTGGCAGCTCGCTCGCGGTGGTGCCGTCGATCTTGACCTGCTGCAACCCTTCGGGCAGCGAGGAGGCCGGCGAGGACTCGCCGGCCTTGGCCTTCCCTTCGAGCACCGCGATCGCCCCGGGCCCCTTGCCGTGCGTGGTGATGTGCGGGTGTTCGTGTTGGCCGTCTTGCTGGGAGTTGCCCTGATGTTCGCCGGGCTTTGGCAGCACCACTTCTTCGACCTTGGCGTTGGTGGGGGGCGTGAATTCAAACACCGACGGTTCGACGGGCCCATAGGAGATCGAGGTTGCCGCCAGTTCCAGCGCCGGCGAGGCGCTCTCAGTGGAGTAGATCGCCGCGCGCAGCGGGGCGCCGTGGACGGCGTCCCATGAGAGCTCGGCGCCAGCCAGCAAGCTGCCCGATTCGTTGGGGGAGACGCGCACGGTGTAGGCGGCTTGGCCGGCGATGTCGGTAGGCGTGGCGCCGGAGACGTTGGCGTGCTTGGAGAGATGAGAGATCGCTGCTTCGATCTTCGCCACGCTGGGGACTTCGTGGGGGGCGTCCGAGCCGGCGGAGCCGCTGGATGAGCCCGGCCAGCCTTCGCCGGAACCACCTGCGCTCGAGCTGTCCGCTCCGCCTTCGCCCTTCGGCGGCGTGTAGCGGTAGACCGTGTTGGACGAGGCGTCGTACATCGAGAGCGTGTGCCCGTCGTAGTACACCTGGGTGTCCCCCTTTTCGGACTGCAACTCCAGGCGAACGCGGCCGTCCTTGGAGATCCACAGCCGCCCCGAGGCGCCGGAGAGCAGCGGGTTGGAGGTCAGCTGGCTGGCTCCGCCGCCGCCGCCGCCGTCGCCGCCTCCGCCGGAGGCGAGGTTGGCGCCTTCGAGTAGGTGGTTGGTGAGCTGAATCTGAGCGCTTACGCCTTGGATTTGATTCCCACCCGCCCCCGCGGTGAGCGCATCGTGGACCGCGTCCGCCAGCGGCTTGGGCGGCGGCGTCGGCCCCACGCCGAGCGCTGTCGCGAGGGCCGTGGCGCCGACGCCGACCCCGACCAGCACGCCGCAAAGGAGCAGTAGGCGCGAGAGTGGAAGGCGGCGCAGGAAATAGCTCATGGGCCTGCTGAAAAGGCTAGCGCGATAGATCAAGAGATCCTGAAGGAGTTGATGGGGAAGTTCTCATCCTTCGCCGCCTTCCCCCGGGGAATGTGCTGTGGCTTGGGTGGCGCCCGCCGCCATCGGCGCGAGGCTGTTGAGGTTGGAGCACACGCCGTGGGCGCACTCCGACGCCGCCAACCTATATCGTGCCGGCCGATATGGGACTCACACTGGCCGTTGCCGTACTCCCACTACTCGTCGCCGTCGCCATCCTGGCGCTCGGCCTGGGCGTGTTCATGCTGGCGATGCGCCGCCCCCGCGGGTCCTCCGACCGACTGCCGGGCGAATCTAAGGCGGCGGTACGAGGGCTGACCGCGGGCCTCGTGGTGGTGTGCGCCTTCGGTCTGGTGGTGCCGGCACTGGTGTTGGTGGCCAACGCCGAGCACAAGGCCAGCGTGGGGGTCGGCGGCGTGCACCTGGACGCCCAGCAGCAGAAAGGCCGAGAACTGTTCGCTCACTCCTGCAATCTTTGCCACACGCTCGCCGGCGCCGCGGCGGTGGGGCGCACGGGGCCGGACCTCGACGTGCTGATCCCGACGGTGGGGGCGACGCTGCCGGAAAAGGAACGGTATGCCGCCCGCAAGGCATTCATCCTGAGCGCGATCCTCGAAGGGCGCGCGCGCGGCAATGGCCAGATGCCCAAGCTGCTGTTCCAGGGCGTCGAAGCCGAAGACGTGGCCTCTTTCGTGGCGGCGATCGCCGGTCACTGAGGGCTGGGCCTCCGCCGCCGCGCCGATAGCCAGCTACGAGCCCCGCGGCGGCGCCAGCCGCTATCCAATCCAGACTTCACGCCGTTTGTGCCGTCCGAACGCGTTGCAACCATCACCGCATGGTCGAACGGACCGTGCGCCATCGGCGTAGGCCGCGCCGCACACCGTCGGAGTGGGTGGGTCCCCACCCCGACAGGATCGCCTCGTGGGCGGTGATCATGGGGTTCGCGCTCGTGCTTGCGGCGATTCTCAGCGCGCACGGCTAGGCTCACGTCGGGCCTACGGTTAGGCCTACGGTTAGGCCCACGGTTGGGCCACGGCCTTGGCCACCAGTCGATACCGGTGGGAGGGTCGATCGACTAAGGTCCGCCCGATGCCCGAGATGCCGAGAACCGCCGCGGACGTGAGCGCGTTCGTGGAGGAGCACAGGATCAGATTCATCCGCTTCTGGTTTACCGATGTCCTTGGCCAGCTGAAGTCGTTCTCGATCAACGCCGCCGAGTTGCAGGACGCGTTCGAGGCGGGGATGGGCTTCGACGGCAGCTCGATCACCGGGTTCAACGCGATCGAGGAGTCCGACATGATCGCGCTGCCCGACCCCACCACGTTCGCGGTGTTGCCGTGGCGCCCGGAGGAGCAGGGGGTTGGCAGGATGTTCTGCGACATCATCACGCCCGAGCGCACGCCCTACGAGGGCGACCCCCGCCACGTGCTGCGCCGCGCTATCGAGCGCGCCAAGGGGATGGGCTTCGACACCTTCAACGTGGGGCCGGAGCTGGAGTACTTCCTGTTCCGCGACCACCACTCCACCGAGCCGCTGGACCGCGGCGGCTACTTCGACCTGACCACGCTGGACGCCGGCAGCGACGTGCGCCGCGAGACGGTGCTGGCGCTGGAGCAGTTGGGGATCCACGTGGAGTACACCCACCACGAGGTGGGTCCGTCACAGCACGAGATCGACATGCGCTACGCCGACGCGATGAAGATGGCGGACGACTGCATGACCTATCGGATCACCGTCAAGGAGTACGCGATGAAGTACGGCTGGCATGCGACCTTCATGCCGAAGCCGCTGTTTGGGGAGAACGGATCGGGGATGCACACCCACCAGTCGCTGTTCACCGAGGGCAAGAACGCCTTTTTCGACGCCGACGATCCCTATTTCCTCTCGGATGTCGGCAAGGCGTTCATCGCCGGCCAGCTGCGCCACGCGCGCGAGATCTGCTCGATCTTTGCGCAGTGGGTCAACTCCTACAAGCGCCTCGTGCCGGGCTTTGAGGCGCCCACGTACGTGGCGTGGTCGCGGCGTAACCGCTCGGCGCTGGTGCGGGTGCCGCTGTACCACCCCGGCAGCGAGCGCGCCACGCGGATGGAGCTGCGCTGCCCGGACCCGGCGTGCAACCCATACCTGACGTTCGCGGTGCTGTTGCAGGCCGGGTTGGAGGGGATCGAGAAGGGCTATGAGCTGCCGGAGCCGATGGAGCAGAACCTCTACCACCTCTCCGGCGCGGAGCGCGCACGCCTGGGCGTGGAGCAGCTGCCGGAGACGCTCGGCGAGGCGATCGAGCTGACCGCCCAATCGGAGCTGGTGCTGCGCACGCTGGGCGAGCACATGTTCAACCGCTACGTGGAGATCAAGCGCCAGGAGTGGGAGGACTACCGCGTGCAGGTGTCCCAGTGGGAGCTCGACCGCTACCTGTCGATTTTGTAGGGAGGGGCCTTCGCACCTAAAGGTGCTGCGGCGGGTGGTGTGCGCGGTGTGGCCTGGGCTAGGCTACCTGCGCAAAGCTGCATAAACCTGTAGGCGATGGAAGGGAATTTGATGCTCCGTAGATACTTGGTGGCGGCCGCGCTGGCTGCCCTGCTGATGTCTGTGTCGGTGACCGCCGTGGCATCCGCGAGCGGTGTGGGTGGGGCCGCCAAGGCGCACCACAAGAAGTCGAAGAAGAAGAAAAAGAAGAAGAAGGGCAAGCAGAAGGCGACGGGCACCACGCTTATGGTGACCGGCGGCACGGTGACGCTGACTCCGAGCGCCAGCGCGGTGTCGGCCTTTGAAGCGCACAAACTGACGATCGAACTCGAAGCCCCCGCCACCAGCGGCGCGGGCGACTCGGTGACGCTGCCGATCACCGCCGGCAAGCTCAACTCGGGCACCGGCGAAGGATCGCTGACGCTCGCCGGCGGCTACACCTACTCCGAGCAGTCCTCGCTTTCGATCCCGGGGCTGGGCACGCTCGGCGGCGGCAGTTCGGCCAGCTTCTCGAAGCTGTCAATCGCCCTGGGCGCGAGCTCCGCGCTGACGGCGGATGTCGACAACACGACCGGTCCGTTCTTCGGCCTGAAGGTCGTCAAACCGTCGAGTGGCGCCGGCACGCTGACGCTGTCGGGGGTTCCCGTAACGGTGAGCTCCGGCGCGGTGAGCCTGCTGAATGGCTTCGCCGACCCAACCACGTTCAGTGCTAACGGCCCGTTCGGCACGCTCACGGTGCAGGCGACTACCTGACCGAGCCGAGCAGTGCCGCCAGCTCATCCGGCTCGGTGACCGGGCGCTGGCAGGCGAAGCGCTCGCAGACATAGGCGGCCGGGCGGCCATCGACGGTCGCCCGGTCAGCCAACAGCGGTACCGCCGTCGGCTCCTCGCCCGGGCCGCCGGCGAGCACCAGCCGCGGCCGCGGCCGTCCGTGCACGACCCGCTCCAGCGCCGCGCGGGCGGGACCGGGGGGGCCGGCGATCGCCACCTCGCGGACCGCGGAGACGTAGAAGTCGATCGCCTGCAACAGGTGCCCGAACGCGGTGGGATGGCGCGGCGCGAGCTCGTGCACGAGCCGCAGTTGGCCGAGCGCATGGCGCTCGTACTCGTGCTCCCCCGTGAGCGCCGCCAGCCGCAGCAGCCCGAGCGCCGCGGCGGAACCGCCGGAGGGGATCGGAGCGTCGTCGATCTCCTTACGTCGCGCGATCAACGCTTCGTGGGTGGCGGCGGTCGAGAAGAAGCCACCGCGCTCGGGGTCGCCGAAGCGGACGATAATTGCATCTGCCAGCGCGCGGGCCTGCACGAACCAGCGCTCCTGAAAAGTAGCTTCATAGAGCGCCAGCAAAGCCTCCAACAGGAAGGCGTAGTCCTCCAAGTAGCCGTCGAGCGTGGCGTGGCCGTGGCTGTAGGTGCGCAGCAGCCTGCCGCCATCCCAGCTCTTGGTGGCGGCGCCGCGCAAAATGTCGTTGCGCTCCCCGTTGGCGTAGGAGTCGCCTGGCGGCGGCGGGTCCGCCGCCACGCACAACTCGCGCAGCACGAACTCCGCACAGGCGACCGCGGCGCGCAAGAAGTCCTCGCGCTGTAGTGCCGCCCCGGCGTCGGCGAGCGCGGCGATCATCAGCGCGTTCCAGCTGGTCAGGCGCTTGTCGTCGAGGCCCGGGCGCGGTCGCCGTTGGCGCGCTGCCAGCAGGCGCGCACGGATCCGCTCGCGTTGCTCCGGTGGCGGCAGGGGGCCATGGGCCTCCAGCACGTTGAGTCCCACCTCCGTGCCGCTCTCTCCCGCGAAGTTGCCCTCGGCGGTGGCGCCATACCAGGCGATCGCCGCCGCGGCGTCCTCGCCGAGTACGGCGTGCAACTCGGGCAGCGACCACACGTAGAAACTCCCCTCGCCGCCCTCTGAGTCGGCGTCAAGCGCGCTGTAGAAGCCGCCCTCGGGTGCCCGCATCTCGCGTAGCGCCCACTCCAGCGTGTCTTCGCAGGCTCCTTGCAGAGCCTCCTCGCCCGTGAGCTGAAAGCCGTGCAGGTAGGCGCGGGCGAGCAGCGCGTTGTCGTAGAGCATCTTCTCGAAGTGCGGCACCGTCCAGGTGGCGTCGACGGCGTAGCGGTGAAAGCCCCCGCCGACCTGGTCGTGGATGCCGCCGGCCGCCATCGCCCGCAGCGTGGCGAGCGACATCTGTGCCGATCGCTCGCCGGCCGGCGTAGCGTCCGATGCCGCCGCGGTGGGTGCCAACAGGTCGGCCCCGGCGGTGGCGCGGGCCAGCAGGAACTCGATCACCGGCGCTTGCGGGAACTTCGGCGCCGGGGTGGGCGGGCTGCCAAACCCACCGTTGCGCACGTCGAAGGATTCCCACAGCCGCTGCACCGCGTCCTCCAGCGCGCTTGCCTGCAACGGCTCGGCGGATGGCCGCAGGCGCGCGCCGCCGGACAGCTGCTCGCGGATCCGCTCGCCCCCCGCGCGAATCTCGGTGGCGTTCTCCTGCCAGGTGGCGGCGATCGCCTGCAGTACCTGGGTCCATGACGGCATCCCGTGGCGGGGCTCCGGCGGGAAGTAAGTGCCGCCGTAGAAGGGCAGTTGCTCGGGGGTGAGGAAGACGTTGAGCGGCCAACCGCCGTGGCCGGTCATGCCTTGTACGGCCTCCATGTAGAGGGCGTCCACGTCGGGGCGCTCCTCGCGGTCGACCTTGACGCACACGAACTCCTCGTTCATCAGCGCCGCCACGTGGGGGTCCTCGAAGGACTCGTGCTCCATCACGTGACACCAGTGGCAGGAGGAGTAGCCGATCGACACGAGCAGCGGCGCGTCGCGCTCGCGGGCGGCCGCCAGCGCGGCTGGCCCCCAGGGCAGCCAATCCACGGGGTTGGAGGCGTGCTGGAGCAGGTAGGGCGAGGTCTCCTGCGCGAGCGCGTTGGGCATCGATGTCAGGGCCGCGCTCGTGAGAGCTGCGCCTTGGCGGTGCTGACAGAGAAGCGCATGCCTCCAAGGATGCCGCTGGCGTGCTCGCCGGAGGCGATCGTGACGGTGCCGTGGGCGGCGGCGGAGCCGCTGATGTGGACGGTGACGCGGGACAGCTTGCCGCCCTTGTCGAAGAGGGTGCCGCTGAGCTGCACGCCCGGCACGAACGTGAAGTTGTGCAGGCCCACAGCGGAGCCGCTCAGCTTGGCATAGCCCCCGTGCAGACCCCCGAAACTCGTGCCGCTGGGGAGTTTCTGCTCGACCTGCAGGGTGGCGCCGAGCACCTCGCGGTCGAGATCCAGCAGCGTGTCGAGCGTCGCGGTGAGGGTGCGGCCACGGTTGCCGCCGACGCCGACGCCGGGGACGGGTTGGATGGCGGCGAGCTTGGTGGGGGTGATCGGCGTGGGGGCGAAGGGGTCGGGTAGGTGCTTGCAGGGCTGCACCGGAGCGCCGCCAAAGAAAGCTTCGACGGCGAGCTGTGCGCAATTGCCGAAGTCGCTGCCGATCACCGAGTGGCCGGTGTAGGGGACAACCAGCAGTTGCGCGTCGGGAATCTCCGCGGCGAGGCGCCGGGCGCCCGAGGTTGGCGTGCGCAGATCCTGTGCGCCGGAGAGGATCAGCGTGGGCACGTTGGGCAGTGGCCCGGCGGTAGGCGGCGGAGCTGATGCGAAGGGCCAGTCCACACACTCGGGCACCATGCTGTCGGCCAACACGGTGGGGGCGTCGAAGGGGTAGAGGTCGGAGCCGGGCAGCGCGTGGAGCGCCGCGAGCGCTTCCGCTTCGCGCGTGGCGGGGGCGGCGGAGCGTTGCCAGGGAAAGGGCTTCTCTTCGCAGGATGTGGTGAGCAGCAAGGCGTTGTCTTCTTCTTCGGCGGCTTCCCGTTCGGAGCGGGAGCGCCGCGGCGGCAGCGGCACGTTGGGAATCAGCCCTTCGGAGAGCGCCTTCAAACGCAGCAGCGGGTCGGGATCGCCGTGCAGCGCGGACTGCACGGCGGCGGGCAGCAGTGTGCGCAGCGCCGGGTTGAGGTCGCCGGCGAACAGAATGTCGAGCAGGTCGGGCTCCGCCAGCGTGGCGGTGTGGCGATGGCCGGAGCCGTCGTACACCGAGCCGCTGAGCGGGTGCTTGCGCAGTTGGGCGGCGAGCGTGGCGATGTCGCCGAACGGGTTGGCGGTGATGTTGGCGCAGGCTCCTTCTGAGCAGAGTTCTTCGAGTACGGGCTTCAGCGCCTGCAGGGAGGAGAGCGAGAATGGTTCGGGGCCTTCGGGGAGCACGACGGAGTCGAGCACCAGCGCTTCTACATGTTCGGGGTAGCGTTCGGCGTACTCGAGCGCCACCTTGGTGCCGTAGGAGGTGCCGTACAGCACGAGCTTTTGATAGCCCAGCGCTTCGCGGATGGCCTCGATGTCCTGCACCGATTCCTGGGTGGTGAACCCCGCCCGCGCCGGCCCCAATTGCAGCGCGCACCGTTCGGCGAGTTGGCCCACCGTGCTGGCCTGTTCGAGTGCCGGCGAGTTGTGGCAGTTGAGTGGATCTGAGCGCCCGGTGCCGCGCTGGTCGTAGACGATCAGGTCGCGGCTGTGCAGCCCGGGCGCGATCGCCGCGGCGAGGAGGCCGGCGAGCGGGTCGGCCGCTTGGCCGGGCCCGCCGGCCAGTGCGAGCACGGCACTCGAGCTGGGAGCCACTCCCGCCTGCAGGCGCTCGACTCGCAGGCCGATCGTGCCTGGCACGGCGCCGCTGCGGTCAAGTGGGACGGTGACGGTGGTACAGAAGAATTTCGGTGCTCCCGCCGGTTCGTGCCCGCGAGGGCACGGTGAGAAGCTGGGGCTAGGGGAGGCGGCCGAGGAGTCCGGCCAGCTCGTCAACAGCAGCACCGGTAGCAGCGCCACCAGTGCCGAGATTGCGGGCGGCCTGCGCATCGCTACCGACAATAGCGTCAGAGCCAGTCGAGTTTGCAGGTACCTGGACGTGCTGGCCTTCGAGTTGGCCGACGAGTCCTTTGTGCGCCCCGAGGTGCAGCGTGCCGTGGGCGGCGGCGCGCCCGCCCACGTGCAGCGTCACGCGGTTGGCGTCGAGCTCGCCGGAGAGCGTGACGCCGGGCACGTAGGAGTAGCCGTGGAAGCGCAGCCCGCGCTTGTTCAATCCCGCCCAGCCGGCCTGCAGCCCGCCGCTGTCGAGCGCGGCGGAAAGGCTGTCGCCGGCTCCGCCCGATTCGAGCAGCGCCAGCTCGAGTTGGCGGGCGAAGTAGGCGATCGTGAGTTGCACCGCCGCGATCGTCCGTCCGGCGCGGCCGCGGTAGCCGTGCGCCGGCGCGATGTCGGCCAGCCGCGCGGGGGCCAAGGGGGCGGGACGCAACAGGGGGGAAGCCGGGGGGCCGGTGCGGCAGGGGACGATCGGATGCACGCCCACCGCGCCGCTGTCGCCGCCGAACATCGCCAACAGCGCCTTGCGTGCGCACGAGGTGGGCTCGTCCTCGAGCACCGCGTGCCCGGTGTTGGGCACCACCAGCAGGTGCGCGCCAGGGATCTGTGCCGCCACGGCGCGCGCGTTGGCGGTGGGGGTGCGCAAGTCGTCGGCGCCGCTCAGGATCAGCGTGGGAACCGCGGGCATCGTGCTCGGCACGGCCGGCGGGGCGGGCGTCGCAAACGGCCAGTAAGCGCACGTGCGGAGCTCGTCGAAGTCGAGCATGTTGGTGGCGGTGAAGGGCGCGAACGCGCTCCTCGGAAGCGCGTCGATCCGCGCCTTGGCTTCAGCCAGGCGTGTGCTGGGGCTGGCGGTACGGCTCCACGGGAATTCCTCCTCTTCACAGGTGGTGGTGTAGTAGAGCGGCGCGTCGATACCTTCCCCTTCTTCGCGTTCGCCGCCGAAGGTGTGCACGAGCAGACGCGCGAGCGGGGCGTTGTCGCCTTCGTCGGCGGCGCGCACCGCGGCGGGGAATTCGGCGCGTAGCACCGGGTTGAAGTCGCCTGCGAGCAGGACGTCGGCGAGCTCGTTGGAGGAGATCGCCAACGGGTGGGGATGGCCGTGTGGGCCGATGTAGCGTCCTGTGACTACGCCCGCACCCATGCGTTGCACCAGCCGCGCGAGGTCGCCAACTGGGTCGGCGGTGATGTGCGAGCACTGGTGGTAGGCGCAAAGCTGGCGCAGAATGCGGGGGATCGCGGCGAACGTGGAGCGGTCGAGCGGGTCGGGGCCGGCGGGCGGCACCACCGAGTCGAGGATCAAAGCTTCGACGTGTTGGGGGTAGCGCTGGGCGTACTCCTCGGCCACCTTGGTGCCGTAGGAGGTGCCGTACAGCACGAGCTTTTCATAGCCCAACGCCTGGCGTAGCGCCTCGATGTCGGCGACCGAGTCGAGGCTCGTGTAGAAGGCGCGTTCGGGCCCGATCTGTTCGGCGCAGGAGGCGATCAGCTTGCCATAGGTGCGATACGCGCCGGGCTGTTCGAAGCCGTGGCAAGCAAGCGGATGCGAGTAGCCGGTGCCGCGCTGGTCGAAGACGATCAGATCGCGCGTGTCGAGGATCGGGCCGAGCAGTTCGGTGAAAGTTTCGGCGAACGGGATCGCCGACTGTCCGGGCCCACCGGCCAGCGCGACCACCGCGGAGCGGGCATCGCCAACGGGCGCGAGACGGCGGCGGATAGCGAGCGTGATGTTCCCGGGCACGGCCCCGCCGGGGTCGAGCGGCACGGTGAGGTGGGCGCAGGCGAACTCAGTGCTTTCCTTGCACGGCGCAAAGGGAATATCGGCTTGGGCGGCGGCCGGTGCGTACGCCACAAGGATCGGAGCCGCCAGGAACGCGACGGCGAGCTTCCTGACGGATGGTCGCATCAGTTGGAATCTAATCGATCTGACAGTGGGGTGCGTCACTCCAGTCGGGTCCGAGCCGATCGCAGGGGTGCGTCACTCCAGTTGGGTCCGAGCCGATCGCAGGGGTGCGTCACTCCAGTCGGGTCCGAGCCGATCGCAGGGGTGCGTCACTCCAGTTGGGTCCGAGCCGATCGCAGGGGTGCGTCACTCCAGTTGGGTCCGAGCCGATCGCAGGGGTGCGTCACTCCAGTTGGGTCCGAGCCGATCGCAGGGGTGCATCACCCGGGCAGGAGTCGGTGCCGGTAGGGTCTGCCGCCTATGCAAGGCTCTCGCCGCACCGTAACCGCGCAAGGGGCGCCCGCGGCGATCGGCCCATACAGCCACGCGGTGAGAGCGGCGGGCGAGCTGCTGTATTGCTCCGGGCAGATCCCCTTGGATCCCGCGAGCGGCGAGCTGGTGGGCGCCGACGCCAGGACGCAAGCACGTCGCTGCCTGGACAATCTAAGCGCGGTGTGCGACGCGGCGGGCACAACGCTTGAGCGGGCGGTGAGGCTGACGATCTACATGACCGACCTCGGGCAGTTCGCGGAGGTGAACGAGGTGTGCGCCGAGCTGTTCGGCGAGGATCCCCCGGCGCGGGTGACGGTCGGGGTGGCGGCGCTGCCGAAGGGCGCGCAGGTGGAGATCGACGCGGTGGTGGCGTTGGGCGACGAGCGGCCCGATATGCGCCAGGTCGGCCACGAGCGGAGTGCCACGCCTGCGACGGCCCCCACACAGCCTTTGATGGCCCCCGGACAGCCTTTGACGGCCCTCACACAGCTTGCGACGGCCCCCGGACAGGTGTACCACCTCGAGCTGCGCCACTTCCCGCGCAACCTCTGCCGCTTCAACTTGACTGCGGAGGAGTTGCGCGCCACGGTGCTAGCGCCCTGGATTGCCGACCGGCCGTTTGAGCTGGGCGAACTGAAGTGGGACCCACGCCACGCCCGCCTGACGATCCTCGAAGGCCCGCCACTCTCGCCCAACCAGCTGACGATGGGCCGCGGCTGGAGCGCCGCACGGCGCCAGTCGACGGACGTCACCGAGCAGCTGCTCGCAGTGGGGGGACAGAGGCCCCCGCGTGGGGTGGACGAGCAAGGTCCAACCACGTCGTAAATGCGCTGGGCCCGAAGTCGCCGGTGCCCTCCGTCCCCAGTCGCAGACCCGCCGCTACACTTCGGAGCCCAGCCTGGTGGGCGTAGCTCAGCTGGTAGAGCTCCGGGTTGTGGTCCCGGCGGTCGGGGGTTCGAGTCCCCTCGCTCACCCTCAGGAAGTACCTGGGAATCAACATATTTGCGGGTTTACCGCAGAGATTTGCGGACAGGGCTGCGGAACGAACGCGGAACGAGACTTCCCGCAAATCGCGACGGTCGGCGCGCGTGGCGCCGACTCCGCGAGGTGCGTCTCTGTGATTTAGGTGCGACCGCGCTGACGCGGGGGACGGTCGACCTGCTGTTGCTCAAGTGATGCGAGCGCGGCGAGGAATGCGCGTAGTGCGTGCGCCAAAGCGCCGTGTCGCTTGAGCCTCACTCGACCATCCGGCAGTGCCTCCAGCACTCCGAGTGGCCGTAGCCCCCGCAAGATCTCGTGGGCGGTGGTGCGCCCGCATCCCAGCTCCTTGCTGAGCTCTGCGGCGGTCCAGCCGTGGCGACGCTCGCTGGACGCGAGGGCGGCGAGCACGCGCCGCTTGCGGTTGCCGCCGAGAAGCCAGTCCGGAACGGCGTCGTCGGGACGACTGTTCGGGCCGTAGTTGGGCGACATCCGATCCACAGGTTACGGTTCAACCGTAATGCCTGTACTTCGGCTAATCCCCGGTGACGGCCAGCGGCCCAGCGAGCCCGTGCGTCCCATGCGTCTCGACGCTCGTTCCCGGCGTCCAGGGCTGGCGCACGAAGAGTTCAACCTATGTCTCGACTTGCCACACGCCGAGCGTGCCTGCCGCAGGGCGGCGGCCGAGGGGCTCCCGCCGCCGCTGTGGGCGGTGATCGCGATCGAGTCTCAGCGTGCCCTACGTGCTGCATGCCCCGACGAGTCCTCGGATGCAATTGCGAGCCGACTGGATTGGGTGGCACGACGCCCACCGCGACAGGTGCGGCGGGCGACTCGGCTCGCGGCTTACGCGGCGGTTTTGCGCTGCCCACCCCGCACGGTCCAGCCTGTGCAAGTCGCGAGCGAACTTCCTCTCCTGGTTCCGTACCACACGTCTCTTGCGTGGGAGATCGCCGCCGAAGACGATGAGATCGCTCTGAACGATTGGGCGCTCGTGCAGCTAGCCGCGGCGGGTACCCGCCGGCCGTTGTGGGAGGCCGCCAGTGCGGAGGCTGGGCAAATGCTCGCCGAATGGATTGCGCTGCATGCCGGCGCTCGCGGGCTTGCGGGCTGACGCATCAGCCGACAACCAGGGCGAGAACCACGACCGGTGGGCGGCGTACCATCGCGCGCGATGCTTGCTTCGGCCTCAGAGATCATCGACAGGCTGTTCATGCGCGCTGGCGAAGATGCTGAATCTGCGCCGCTTGCCGACGCCTTCGCCTGCGCCTACCACGAAGGCAGATGGACCTCCGATGGTCTCGACTCCCATGTGGGCTCCTTCATCGAGGAGTGTCTGCGCACAGCCGAGCCGCAGGTCGACGAGGAGGATGGCGGATGAGCACCCGGCAGATCAGCGAGCTGGTCGTCGATGGGCTGCGCGGCTGCCCACGTAGGTTCACGCTGTCGCTGCGCGGCAAGAGCTTGTGCTTGGTCGGGGAGAATGGGCACGCCAAGACCACGCTGGCGGACGCTGCCGAACTCTGGGGCACAGGTGACTTGGCAGCCTTTCATCGCGAGGGCTGCTCGATCGATGCTGCGATCCATCTCGACGCGTCAGAGGCGATGGTCGAGATCAAGGGCAAAGGATTCCCACCACAGCGCCGCACGATCACGCGATCGGGAGCGGGCGACCTTGAACCACTCGGCCCGAGCGCTGCTGCGCAGATCGACGTGCACCCGATCCCGATCCTGCGGCACGCGACGATCACGGGATTCATGAGCCAGACTGCCGGTGAGAAGAAGAAGGCCCTGCTTGAGTTGCTTGGCCTCGATGCCCTCAATGGCCTGCGTGAACCACTCAAGACCAGTTGCGGTCACGTCAAGCGTGAGGCCGACACCGCCCGTCGCCAAGCCGTCGCCGAGCGTGCCGCCGTCGATTCGCAACTCGCCGGCGAAGAACTCGTCGCCTACGCAGAGCAGCTCAGAGTTCGCGCTGGCCTCACACTGCCGATCCGCCAGCCCGGCGACATCCTCGCGCTCAGCCTCTCCACTCCTCCCGCTGTCGATCCAGATCAGACGAGGATCATCGATCAGCTCGCCGCAGCGCTGGCCGCAGTCCGCGAGGATCCGGCACCCCGCTGGAACCGCGAAATCGCCGATGAGGCCACGGTACGCGCTGACGGTATGGCCGTACTGCTGAAGGCAGCACAGCGGATCGTCGTGCCCGCCGACCGCAGATGTCCCGTCTGCGAGCAACCAATCGTCGGCGATGAACTGGCCGAGCGCCTCGCTGAGAGAGCCGCATCGCTGGAGGCGATCCGTAGCCGCCTGTCCGAAGCCGCCGCCGACCTCATCGCGTTCAGCGAGGAGATCGGCGTGATCGCGGACGCGATCGCCACCATTTGCCGTGGTGCACCAGCTACCGGCTGGCCCGACGAGGATCGGCTCATCGCCGCCGAGGAGACATTGAACGAGTATCGGCAAGCTCTGCAGGCTGCACACCGCGAGCGCCAGCCCTGCCCGCCAGTGCCGAACCTTGCATCCCTTCGAGAAGTGCTGCCAAGGCTACGCGAGGCGGCAACCACCAGCTCCGGCACTACCCAGATGCGCGCACTCGTTGAACTCACTGAGCTACGTCAGAAGTGTCTCCGGCTCGAGGATGCACAACGACGGAGCGCGGCCTTCGAGCAAGCCCGCGCTGCGGTGCAGCGCATCCTTACGATTGCCGATGAAGAGATCGAGCAAGCGATCAAGACAGCGATCACGCAACTCGCCGCGCTGGCTGCCGACTACTACGGCAGGCTCATTCGCGGCAGTCCGTTTACCGACGTCGCGTTGGTCTACAAGCCTGCACGCAGCGGCCAGGTGGAGTTCTCTCTCACCTTCGATGGTCGCCACCCTGGCGTCAGCCCGCCACAACGGACTATGAGTACCTCACATCTGAATGCGCTTGGGCTCGCGCTGCACCTGGCCCGGCTCAAGCTCGATGTCCAGCCGTGGCGCACGCTTTTCCTCGATGACATTGTCAACAGCTTCGACGCTTCCCACCGGCAAGGGCTCGCCCGCCTCCTCGTTGACGAGTTCTCAGACTGGCAAGTGATCGCCCTCACGCATGACCGTGCATTCAAGGAAATCCTCAGACGCACAGTGAAAGGCTGGGAGTTCAAGGAGATCATCGCATTCTCTCCGCGCGGCGGGCCGCAGCTATCCGACGGCGACCCACGCGTCACTCTACGAGAAAGGCTTGACGAGGGCGCCACTGCGATGGAGGTTTCACATCTCGCACGCCGTGCCTTGGAGCAGGGCCTCTCGACGCCACTTGCGAAGTTTGGGTACGAGATCCGGTTCGACCCAGAGCAGCGCTACGGAGCCTACGACTACCTCAAGGCGTTACGCCGCGGGTTCAAGCACAACGGTTCGCCGCTCAAGGATCTGGGTGTTCTCTCCAGAATGGAGGCTGACAGCTACATGTCGAACTTCGGCGTTCATCACCGGGTCGACGCGACGGCACTGATGACCGACGATCTTTATCGACTGGTCGATGATCTGGACGAGTTCGACTCAGCGTTGCGCTGCGGTAGCTGCAACGAGCCCGTTTGGAAGCAACACCGCAGCGAAGCCGGCAGCGATAGATTCTGCTGCGGATGCGGTGCACTCGCCGCCTGAGGCTTGGCGGTAGAAGTAGGAACACCGTTGGCGTCCCCCTACTAGACATGCATCGAGCGTGGTGCCACCTACTGGGGCGTTGTGGACGCATCGAGTCACGTACGAGGGAGAAAGCAATTGGGGAAGAACCGTCTTTGAGGATTGATCATGCAGCATGTGGCAAGTAATGGTGGTCCGATCCTCCGTGAGCGTGGTGGCAGCGACCTGACAGGCCGCGTCCGTAACCCAACGGCGCATACTTCCACGATGGCTAACGACCTGACAGACCTAAAGGACGCGATCGCGCAGATCGATGACGTTCTGCGCGCCGCGCGGGACGACCGGACGCGTGGTCGCCTGGTTGAGGCGATGGCCCGCTTCCAAGAGGCCGAGCGCCTATGTGTCGAGCATCGGCTGAAGCTGGGCCTCCTCGGGGCGGCGGCGATCCAGGGCCAGGCTGTGGTTCTTCTCGACCAAGGACACGCGCAAGAGGCGTTGGACAGCTGTGGTCGCGCGCTGGCCAGGCTGGGGATCCCAGGAGGCTCCTTCGATGACAAGCCCACCCGTGCCGCCCTACTCACGACGACCGGATTTTGCTTACGAACACTCGGCCGCTACGACCACGCAGATGAGGCATATCGGATGGCCATTGCCTATGCCGAGCAGCAGCCAGGTGAGCCACTCGCTGTCGCCATAGCAAATTACGGCGTTCTGTGGTCGGTACTCGGCGATCCAGCTCAGGCCCTCGCACTGTATAAGGACGCGCTACACATCATTGACAAGCACGCCGCTGAGAGCGACCAGCGCGCCTGGATCCTCATGAACCTCGGCGGTGCCCTCCGCGACGCTGGCGAGTTGGTACCAGCGCTGGGCGCACTTGAGGAGGCGCTCGCGGCGGAGCGGCGCCGCGGCTCCCGGCGCGGCCAGGCGCAGGCATTGCTGGCACTCAGCGACTGCCACCAGACGGCTGCGGACCTGACCACCGCGCGTCGTTACGCGGAGGAAGCGCGCGAGATTGTCGCTCAGGACGCCGCGCGCTCGGAGATGCACGCGCGGTGTCTGCGCCAGCTCTCCGAGCTGGCCGTCGCCGATGGCGATCTTCCCGCTGCTCTGGACGTCATCCGCGAGGCCGCGAACATTATCGCCGCGATCGCGCCGGACTCACGTGACGCGATTGACACGGGTTGCGCGTTGGCCTTGCTGTTGTGTGGCACCGGAGATATCGATGATGGCATCGGAGCGGCGCGGAATGCCCATGAGGTGGCCGAGCGCGTGCGGCGCGAGGCGCCGGCCGGCATGACGCGTCAGACGATCACCGCGATCACCGGGCATGCCGCAGATGTCTATGCCGCGACTCTGATGATTCGCGCTGCTGGAGGCGCCGACGCGCGCGCCTTCGTCGATGTCTTGGAGCGTCGTCAGGCCCGGCGCTTGGTTGACAAGCTGGGTGTAGGCTCCACCGATGCGCTGCCGCCGGATGCCATGGCTGAGATCCGGCGGCTACGAGAGGCACGCCGGGAGCCCGGTCGTGTACTGCAGCACGCTCATTGGGCTCTGCAGGCCATCGAGGCGGGAGAAGACGTCCCGGTGCCTGCCGAAGACGCACGGCGCGCGCGTGCGAGCGCACGCCACGCGCTCCATGTCCTTGATGCAGCGATCGACGAACGGCTGCCAGCCGCCGGGCCCGTCGATGCCCTACGGTGTGAGGAGATTCGCGAACGGCTGGAGCAGGGGCAGTGTCTGTTGCACTGTTTTGCGACGCCAATGGGTTGTGCGGTAGCCACGATCACGCTGACATCGCTGCGCATCCGACAGGTTAATGACACCTACGGAGCGCTGGAGACTGGGGTCGCTCTGGTCATAGCGGGCATCCGCTCGAGTGGTACTGGACACGAGCGCACGCTGCGTGGGCTCTCGGACATGCTGCTGTCTGACGTCCCGAGGGATGCGGACGAGGTGATCATCGTTGCCGATGGGCCGCTGCACTGCCTGCCCTGGGCCTCGCTACGCGACCCGCACGACAATATCCCAGTAGGGATCCGCCGCCGGATTAGCCACTCAGCATCGGCCACAACCTGGCTGATGATGCGCGACCGCCCACTCGCGCCATCGGCGGCCGAACTGCTGCTTGTCGGAGACCCGGCGTACACGGCGGAGCAGTTCCCCGACCCTCAGCACCAGCGGCTCACCGGGACGGCTCGTGAGCTAAACGCAATCCGAAACTGCGTAGCAAATCAGCCGACCGTCTTGGTGCGCGAGCAGGCGACCGAGGCGGCCGTCATGCGGCAGCTACCACGCCATAGTCGCGCGCACATCGCCTGCCACAGCCTGGTCGACCCAGACGACGCGCGCTACAGCGGCCTGATACTCGCGATGCCGGACGACGACGGCCATGAGAGACACGACGACCTCCTGCAGGCTTGGGAGATTGCCCAGCTCGAGTTGCCGTGCAAGGCGGTCGTGCTGTCATCGTGCTCGGTGGCGGCAGGCGACATCGTGCGGAGCGAGGGCCTGGTCGGGCTTGTCCACGCGCTGCAGCTCGCAGGCGTCCGACAGGTTCTGGCGCCGCTCTGGCCGATAGCGGACCAAGTCGCGCCAGACATCATCGCCAACCTGTACAAACACCTTGAGGATGGCTGCTCGCTCGACGAGGGAATGCGCCGCACACGACAGGACTTCCGGCACGCGAACCCGGCGCACTGGGCGTGCTGGTCGGTCTACGGATCTGGGGGCGGCAGCGGGACAAGCGGAATGTAGGGGTCGAGCCGTAGCACTCTGTGTATTTCAACAACGATTCTTCGTGATATCCGGTAGACGCTTGTCGAGGCCTTTGCGTGCGGGGACTTCAAGCGAGACGCCAAGGAAGGTCGGCCTCCATGACCTGCTCTGTGAGTGCTCGCCAAGCGCGACGGACGGTGTCGCTGTCGAGTGGCCGGTTGGAACCCCTAGTACTCCACCAATTGGTGGCATTGATCAATCCGTGGATGTGAACTGGTGGTCGTGCGAACCGTGGGCTGTTGTGGTCGGCTCTTCGAGCGGGGACGAAGCTGAACATGCCGTCTACTGGGTTATCGACAGTAGCGCTTCGGTAGAGCATGAGCGGGGCGCGCACGTTGGCAGGATGGGTCGCTACAGCGTGGGCGGTGCACGTAATAAATGCTTCGTCGGCATCGAGTTGTTTGGACTCGGCAGCTACCCACGGCTCCGCAGATGCGATGACGAAGACGGTATCCACACAGAACTCGTGGTCGATAGTTGATCCGAAGCGGACAACCGAGCCACGGGTTAGCCTCTGCATGGATGTTGGCCGACGGCCCAGCCCGGTGAGCTGCCTACAGTTGCTATACAACATCTGCTCACCCCACACCCAGGGGTCGGTGTTCTGCCGAGATCCGGAGTTCTGGGGTGCCGCCCAGTATGGACGGTGCAAGGCCCTTGGCAGCCGGCCAGCGGCGCTCAATGTGGGACTGGGGCTCCCACTCTCCCCAGAAGACGAGGTCAGACGCACCGAAGCGGTTACCTGTGCCGAGGTAGCGCCCCGAGGCGATGAGAAACTTGCGCCGGTGATCTGCGACGTTCCATGACACATCGTCGGTAGGCGGGTTGTGCTCACCGCCGGGGTCGGGGAACTGTACAAAGAAGTAGCTCGTATCGGTCATCAGATCGTTTTGTCAAGAGTCATTTGCAGGCTCCGGCATCGGGCATAGTTGACACTCGGCCACAGTGGAGTCATTGCGCTCTTGTGCTGCCCTACAAGCCGGGTTCGCCATCCCTTTGGGTGTCATCGTGAAGGTACCTTAAATGATGCATCTTCAACGGCCCAGTGCTGCGCGTCGGGGTTCCAGCGCCCGCGCTCGATTTCGCCGCTGAGGATGGGATCCAACAGCGCCGCTGCTATCGCGTGGCCCGCCTTGAGGTCATCGGTGACACCGACTGCTTGGGCGAGCTGGCGGAACGGGGTGCGCCACTCTTCCGGCGGAGGCGGCAGGGACGACGGTAGTTGATCCGTGATGCGGCTTGCGAAGGTGGTATCGATCGCTTCCCTGAGTCTCGCGGCGTCGAGCGTGGAGAGCTCGGCGATCAGGCTGAGATCGACGAGATCCTTCGTGCGTGTGCTGGGGCGGTTGTTTTCGTGGGTTCGGGTGTAGGCGTGGAGCTTCTCTGCGATCTGCAGCTCGAGTGGGACGACTCGGACGGTCACGGGCTCTATGCCGGCGAAGGAGAGGAGATCGGGGGTCTTCAGCGTCTCGATCCCCGCGATCGGCTCGGGGCGCAAGCCGATGTCGAGTAGAAAAGTCTCAAACGGCCGTCCGCCGAGGGTTGCGGCGACCCGGAAGCGGTGGCTTCCGCCAAGGCGGTCCTGTGGTGAGCCGGTGCGTTCGATGTTGAAGGCGAAAAAGTCGGCGGCGTCCCACTCGGCGGCTTCGAGCAGTGCGTCGAGAAGCTCTGCCTCGGCGGCTTGCCAGTCGAGGTCGACGTCCTTCGTGGCTCGTGCTCGCTCGGCGAGCCGCAGGTCGAGCGCGAATCCGCCCTTCAGCAGCCAGCTGTCGGGTGCGATGGTGGCAAGGCGGGCCAGCAGTCGGTCGAAGGCGACGCGCTTGCGGTCTCGCGCAAGGCTCGCTCCGTCCTCGCCGGCGCGGGTCTTCAGTCGCTGCTCGAGTGCTTGGCGGAATGAGCCGCCGTCGCCATATCTCACGCGTGGCCTCCAGCAAGAGCGTGTTCGATGAGACTCCGCACGCGGGCAGGACGCTCTGCGGCGGCGGCGCGCAGCCGCCGGGGTGTCGTGAGCCCGCGCTCGAGCGCCTGGTGTACTGCGAGTTCGATCTGCTCTGGCTGGGTTCCTGCCTGCAGCGAATCCACGATTGTGCGCTCTGGGGTTGTGACGGGCACGCCGTCGAGCGACCGGATCTCCGAAAGGGCGGGTGGGTGTTGGAGCGTGTGGACGCGGACTCCGGGGCGTGGTCGCTGACCGCGCTTGGTGCGAGGCAGCGAGATGTGCACCGCGCTTGGGATCACGTCGGAGAGGTCGTACAGCTCGAGTGCGCTCTCGTGTGAGACGACCGCCGGGGTTTGGTGCAGGGACAGCCAGGTCGAGACGATGTGCTCGTGCGGGCTGGACGGGAAATGTCGCAGGCGGTAGAGGCCGCGGCGCACACGCTCGTAGCGGCCCCCCGGACGTGCATGATGGCGTAGCGTGCTTCTGTCCATCCCGGTGGTCAGGGCCTGCTGGGCGGTGAAGTAGCCCGCCTGAGCCTCGGCGAGGCGGTAGAGCCCATCATGGTCAATAGCGTCAGACATAGAGGGGAATATATCACCCAAACGTCTGACCGAGAGCTGGATCGCGGCCCCACTGGGCGCGCGAGGGCTTTGCAGCCTCCAGGATCGATGGCTCGCTCAACCAGCGACCGCCGGGGAACCGCTCGCGGAACGAATCGCGACGAACTCAGCCACATTCATCAGCAACGAGCCCTACAAACACGGGGTCTATGGGCCTGAGCAACACCCAGCCCATGTTGTGGTCCCGGCGGCCGCGGGTTCGAATCCCGTCGCTCACCCTTTGTAAAACCACTGTCTAGTACAGGGATTTTAGGCGTTAAAAAGGTCGGACGCAGGGGTGAGATCGGGGCTGGGTGGTAAGGGGAAGCGGTAAGGTGCCGAGCGAATGGGCGCATCGAAGCGCTACGGTCAGTCGGTTGTGGGCCTCGACGACTCCGAGAACATGCCTGGTCGAGGGCAGGGCCTCCTTGAGGAGGTCGCCGTCGGGGTTGGACGTTCGGCGGCACTGCGTACCAGCTCGTGGGGGAGAACGTAGCGATGCCTGCGAGCAGCGCGGCCTCTGTGGCGGGGCTTGATTCCGACGTTCTCCGATCGATCAACAAGGCTGGGAAGCGTCTCGCCGAGCTTCGGGCAGCCTCAATCGAGGGGAAGATCGACCTCGACGCGATGACCAACGAGGAATGGCATCCATCATTCAGGAATGCGACCTGATTGAGGGCTGGCGGGAGCAGCACGCCGGCCCGTTGAGAAACGCGAACGCGAATCTCCGCCACTACATTCGGCCGTATTCCGCCCCGAAGGCGACGGTCGTTTCGGTCACGCAGCGACTCAAGAAGTTCTCGACGATCCTCGACAAGCTCCACCGCTATCCGACCATGCGCCTGACCACCATGGAGGACATCGGGGGCGTGCGCGCCGTTCTGCCGACACAAGCCGCCGCAGACGAGGTAGCGCGCAGGCTGCGTAAGAACTGGAAGGTCCACCGATATCGCGACTACGTGCGAACGCCGAAGGACTCGGGCTATCGGGCAAACTGCACCTGATCGTCGTCAAGTAAGGCGTGAAGATCGAGGTGCAGGTGCGGACCTACTTTCAGGACTTCTGGGCCAACCAGGTTGAGCGCGACTCGCGCCACCTGCGCGTCGATTACAAGTCCGGCAAGGGCCACGATGAGGTCCACGCCTACTATGTCGCTATGAGCCAGTTGCTTGCGATGACGGAAGCGTCGACGGAGCCGTCTGAGAGCTTCAGCGAGGAGCTTCGTCGCCGATATATGATGGCGAAGCCCTATCTTGCCTCGGGAACCGACGAGGAGCAGCCATGAATGTAGATGAGATCCGTCACTTCCTCGTGATCTATGACGTGTCGGCCGGGAAAGCCACGGTCACGGAGTTCGACGACTACGACACGGCGCTTGCCGCCTACCAGAGCATCGAGAAGGAGAATCTCGGCCGGGACGACCTCGACATCGTCCTTCTCGGGGCTGACTCGCTCGAGACGATCAAGAAGACCCATTCAAGCTACTTCGCGACGACCGAGGGTGGCTTCGAGCAGTTCTTCGATCTTCTGACGACCGCCTGAGCCAATCCGCAGTGACGTTGGCCCCTTAACGAAATTGCCCCGGGTATCACTCCGTGGCGTGGTCGAGACCAGAGTCGCCTCGGAGGCGACCGACCTCGTGCTCCGCATGATAGACGGATGCCAGATCCGCAGAGGGCACGCCGTTTGGGCCTCGCTCAGCCCCGCTCCGGTTCTGTGGTCGACCGTCTGAGCCGACTGCCTGCTCGCGGGTCAGGTTTTTGTAGTCGCGCAGGAACCCGGGGCCGCGCCTGGTAGGTGGGCACTAATCGCTGCGGACGGCGTGCAGCGACGCCTTGAAGGCGTCGGCGTCCTGGTAGACCTCGCCGGGGTCGGTCTTTGCCTGGCGGTCTGCTTCCAGCTCGCCAGCGAGCCAGTCGGGGGTCCAGAACCATGTCTGGTCGGGATCGATCCTGCCGTCCGAGAGGCTGCGCAGCAGCACGGCGGCGCCGTCGAGTGTGTTCTCGGGCAGGCTCTCTACCAGCTCGTGCAGCTCAGTCTTGATCATGCCGTCATTCTCGCACGAGTCGCGGACTGAGGCGATGGCTTCGCGCGGCTCAGGATGTGCCGCGCAGCTCGTTGATGAGCCCGATCAGACCCTTTGGTGACCCTGTGAACACAAGGGTTCCGACGAGCTTGCGGGTTATGCCCGCGACGCGCGGCCGCCGCGCGTGAGCTCCCGAGTCAGCGCCTGGACCGATCGCTCAAGCTGCTTGATGCTGGCGGCCTCGACCCGTTCGAGCCCGACTGTGCGATTGACCCAGGCGTTGATCTCACGGTGGCTGCGCCCGTCGCGGCGGTGCAGTTCCGCCACTAGGCGACTGCGCTCCTGGCGCAGCTGGGCTTGACGCTCAAACGCGGCCACCGGGGCCGGTTCGGGAGCCTGCCCGGCGACACTGGAGGGGGAAGGGGAGGGCGCTTTCTGAGGCGGCCCGAACAAGGTCATCTGAGCGGCGAACTCGGCGCTCAGCGGAACGAACTCCGCGGTGGGAGATGGCTCGCTCGCGCGCCACTGCTCCGGCTCGTCCCAGCCCTCCTCGGGCTGGTCGCGCTGGAGGGCGTGGCGCAGCTCGGTTTCGACTTCCGAGGCATGCGTACGCAGGGTGGGATCGGCGGGCAGGTACAGCCAGCTCGGCTCGGCTGGGCGACCCGGGATCGTGCGCACGAACCGCCCGACGATCTGACGAAAGATCAGCGGCGTCTTGGCGGCGGTCGCATATACCCCTACGCGCAGCCGCGGGATGTCAACGCCCTCCGAGACCATGTTCACCGCCACGATCCATGGCTCGCGTGAGCCGCGGAATTCGGCGAGCTTGCGCGCGGCGTTGGCATCGGTGTGCAGCACAACTACTGGCGCCCGCCCAGTCGTCTGGCTAAGCAGCTTTGCGATTCGCCGGGCATGTGTCGCGTCCGCCGCGACCGCTAGGCCACCCGCGTTGCGGTGGCCCTCCGCGTGCAGCGCCCTGAGCTTGGCGTTGGCCTCCTTGAGGATCCGTGGCAGCCCTTCCGGCAGCTCGGTTGAGATGGCGGTGCGGTAGCGGCGGCTTGCCTCACGTGCGCTCAGCACCGTCTCGAACGAGGATTCCACAACGTCCTCGCCGCTGCGCCACGACAGGGTTCCGTCGAACGTGACAAAAGCCACCGGGCGGCAGATTCCCTCGGCGACTGCCTCTGCGTATGTATAGGAGACGTCGGGCACGACCAGTCCATCGTGGTCGTAGCGTACGCCCGGGATCGGGGTGGCGTCCGAGCGAAATGGCGTCCCTGACAGCAACAGCCAGCGCGATGCCGAGACGAATGCCCGCTGAAAGCCGGTGCCCCATGCCAGGTCCTCTCCGAGATGGTGCGCCTCGTCGACGATCACAAGCATGTCCGCGGGCACCTTGGCGGCCCATCCGCGTGGGTCGCTTGCCACGCGCGCGTAGGTGACGGCGACGCCGTGGAAGTCGCGTGGTGGGTTGGGGCCCTTGGCGTCGGGTTGCAGTTGCACCCCGAGGATCGCCGCGGCGCTCGCCCACTGACGGGTGAGCGGTGTCGTCGGACAGAGCACCGCTACGCGCCCGACGATCCCCTTGGACAGTAGATCCTTGGCGAACTCGAGCGCGGGGCGTGTCTTGCCGGCGCCGGGCGCGGCGGAGATCAGGAACGGGCCCTCTCGCCAGTCGGCCATGCGGTCGAGCGCGCGGTGCTGCCAGGTGCGCAGGGATGTCGACTGGGAGGGCGTCAAAGAGCCCGGCATCCTGCGGCATGCGGCGGACGGATCGCGTGGCGTCAAGGCGGGCGGTCCGATGATCGACATCGCGCGGTGCTGGTCGATGCCTACGAGCCGGCCGCCACGCAGCTTGCGGGGAGGGCGGGCTACAAGTATCCGAGGGCGTGCAGGTGACGCTTGCGCCGCGGCTAGGCGTGTTCGCGCAGGTAGTCGCCGAGTGTCCAGCTGCCCTGTGGGGGTGCTATGAGGTCGGTGGCGCTGATAGCGGCGAGGAATGTGAGCATCTCGGCGCGGCGCCGGTCGGTGAGGCGCATAATAGGGAGCACGGCTTTCAGCAGGGGCGCGGGGATGCGCAGCACTCGCGGCTTGCGGTCCACGGCCGCGAATGCGAGCTCGATCTCCTCGCGCCTGGTGATGGTTTCCGGGCCGCCGACCTCAATCTGTTGGTGGTCGCTGTCGATCGCATTGACGCAGGCGATGGCGAGGTCGGTCTCGTGGATCGGGTTGCTGCGTGCGCTGCCGTCGACGAACGTGATCGCGAGGCCCCGCCGTGCGAAGTCGAGCAGGTCGATATAGGAGTAGTAGAAGCCATTGGCATACACCACGGTGTGCTCGATCGGGCTCTGCTGCAGTGCTGCGACGAATTCCTCGTGTGCGGCTACGTAAGCGAGGTCGCGGTGCTCTGGGCGGGCGAGGACCGCGACATAGACGAACTTGCGCACACCGGCAGCGACCGCCGCGTCCAGCAGGGCACGGTTGATGTGAGGATCGACCTTGCGAAACGAGCGGCGGTCGGGGATCCGCTGCAGCGTGCATGGTTGCCCTGCCGCGGAGAACACGACCTCGACGTCTCGCATTGCGTCACGCAGTTGCTCACCGGGGTCCGCGAGCAGGTCGATCGCAATCGTTTCCCCGGAGCCCCGCACGAGCTCGCGCTTGGCGGGATCGCGGATCAACGCACGCGTGTCATAGCCGCGCGCGTCGAGCTCCTGAAGCACGTGGCGCCCCAGATAGCCGCTCGCGCCGGCCACAAGGACGCGGCTCGCATGTGTCACGGGAGATAGTCTGCCACGGCCAATGAGGCGCATGGGCGCGATACCCGGGTCGTGGTGCACGCGCGCGTGTCCAGCCGTCGTTGTGCTGCTTGCTCCGATCGTTCTCGGGCTGGCGCTAACCCTCCTCAACGGGTGCGGCACACAAACTCCCAGCGAGCCGGCGGCAGGCACAAGCTGCAACGGCGCTGCGGCGCTGTGCGCGCGCCGCCTGAACGAAGTGGTGTTCCCGGGGACGCACAACTCGTTTGCCGCTGCCGATGAGCCGGGCTGGCATTTCGCCAATCAGCGCTACGGGATCGCTCGCCAGCTAGACGATGGGATCCGCGCGCTGTTGCTCGACGTGCACTATGGTGTTTACGACCCCGCCAGCGGACGGGTGCGCACCGATCTGACGGCTGAGGGCAGCGATCGCAACAAGGTTGCCAAGCAGCTGCCCGCACCCGCTCTGCGCCTCGCCGACCGTCTCGCCGGAGGCGTCGGGGTGGGAAGGCTGAACGGCACGCCCGAGCCCTATCTGTGCCACACCTTGTGCGAGTTGGGAGCCGAGCCGCTAGATCGAGAACTGGAGGTGATCAAGCGTTTCTTGGAGCGGCATCCTCAGCAGGTGCTGATCACGATCGTCGAGGACTACGTGCCCCCCGCAACGATCGAGCAGGCGTTCGAGCGCGCGGGTCTTGCGCATTACGTTGCCACGCTCAAGCGCGGAGAGCCGCTCCCGACGCTTGGAGAGCTGATCGCGCACGGACGACGCCTGGTGGTGTTTGCGGAGGAGCAGGGGGGCACGCCGACCTGGTATATGCCGGCATTCTCGTTCATCCAGGACACGCCGCTCGGTGCCACGCGCCCGAGTCAGCTCAGCTGCAAACGCTATCGGGGCGAGCAGGACAGCCCGCTGCTGTTGATCAACCACTGGATTCCACCGTTCCCGCCGAGCCCCACGCTCAACGCGAAAATCGGCCGAGCGTCGTTCCTGCGGGCCCGCATTGAGCGCTGCATGCAGGAGCGCGGCACGAGGGGCGCGATCGTGGCGGTCGACTTCTACCAGAGTACGTCGGTGGTGGAAGTCGCACATCAGCTCAACAGCCGCCGTTGAGCCGCCGTTGACTCCGCTGCTTTCAGCTGGGTCGCCGTGGCCGGCGGGTGGCCCAGCGCCCGCGCCGGGCGCTCAGCCGCCGCACGGCACGGCCGCGCCGACGCTGTGCGTCTCGTGCCAGCTCGCGATCTTCGCTGAGGCCGACTTCGAGGAATACCAGGAGCACCGCTCCAGCGAGGCCGACCGCGATCAGCACGAGCGCCAGGATCTCGCCACTGACGCCAGCAAGGAGGATCCCGCACGCGACACCGGCCAAGACGAGCACGGCGGCGAACCCAAACGCCAGGACACGCGCGCGAGGGGTCATACCTGCAAGGTACACACCAGCCGATCTCGGCCGGGCGAGCCTCCCGTCCCAAGCGCTAAGTAGTTTCGATGCCCCGAAAATCGAGTGGCCCGAGCCGCGGCGGACCGCGGGCGACGTGGCAGACGAGGAGGTGAGTCCCATGTTGGGACAGCCAGACGAGCGGCAGCACAGTAGCGATTTATGGGTGGTCGAACGAGCGATCGTCCTCCAGATCCTCAGGGACGATCGCGAGCAGCGCTGGGCTCGTGGGGAGCTCGCGCGGGAAATCCCGGACTTCGAGCCGGCGCTGCTGGACGAAGCGCTCACACGCCTGGAGCACGACGGTGTGCTGCACCGGGAGGAGGGCACGGTGTGGGCGGCACGCGCCACGCGGCGGCTGGACGAGCTCGAGCTGATCAGTATCTGAGCCGGCGGTGCTCGATCCCGCTGCCATCGGCGATCAAGATGTCGCTGACAAGGCTGGGCGCGAACAGGCCGTGCTCGACGACGCCGGGGGTGGCGGACAGGTGGGCGGCGAGCTCCACGGGATCCTCGATCGGGCCGAGGTAGTCGGCGATCAGGTTGCCGTCGGGGCTGAGCGGCCCTTGGCGCAGACGCGCGGGGGCGATTGCGCCGAGCGTCGTGTGCGGGGCGAAGCTCAGGATCTCGACGGGCACGGGTGCCTGGAGCACGGCGACGGCCTTATTGGCGGAGGCGATCACCACGAAGCGCTCCGCCACGGCGGCGACGATCTTCTCGCGGGTGTGCGCCGCGCCTCCGCCCTTGATCAGCCACCCGCGCGGGTCGATCTGGTCGGCGCCGTCGATTGCGATATCGAGCGCACCGAGCTCGTCGAGCTCCACGATGGCGATGCCCAGCGCGTTGGCGGCCTGCGCGGTGGCGGGCGAGGTGGCGACGCAACGCAAACCTTGAAGTCGGCGGGCGGCGAGTGCTGGCAGCAGGTGAGCAACGGTCGATCCGGTACCCAACCCGACCCGCGAGCCTGCCGCCACCAGCTCGGCCGCGGCGTGGGCGGCGGCGCGCTTCTGGTCTTCGACGGTTGCGCGACTCAAGAGCCCGCGGCGAGCGCCCCGGGGTCGGGCTCGGTGGCCGTGGCCGATAACGCACCCGCGGCGGGCGAGTCGCCACGCAGGAAGCGCCACGCGGCGAGCACGGCGAGCACCGTCATGATGATCGCGCTCGACAGGCACCACTCGCAGTACTCATGCAGCGAGAACGCCTCGCGCCCGGTGAGGTAGGCGGAGAAGCCGAAGCCGACCAGCGTGAACGCCATCGTGGCGAAACGTGTCTCTTCACGCTGCGGCACGAGCAGCGAGCCAAGGATCCCCACGTAGCCGATCAGCCCGATCAGCGCCACGGGCACGCCGACGAGCGTCGAGTAGATCGAGGTCTGCACTTTCAGGCAGGTGTTGTGCGTGGTGCTGCACAACGGCGGTATGCCGGAGTAGTGGACGTAGGTGAGGTAGCTCGCGACCCCCAAGCCGATCGTCGTCAGGACGATCATCGTTGTGCGGAGGGCGCGGTCGCTCATGGCGGCCTATTGCTCCAAGCGTGACGGAAGGAGGAAAGGCTGTGTCATCGCCGCACGCATTTTGCCTACGCGAGCAGTTTGTTGATCGCGGCTTCGAAGCTCGAAGGTTCTTCGAGGTTGGGGTTTTCGAGCTTTTCCATGTGCTGCCCGGTCTTGCCGATCAGGAATGACGGAGTGCCTGTGAAGCCTTCCGCGTTGGCGATCTGGGCGTCGTGCGTGACCTGTTCGGCATATGCCGGGTCGTTGCGCGCGGCGCTCCAATTGGGAAGATCAAGGCCCGGCACTTGCTGCGCGAGACCCTGAATGTAGTTTTCGTTGACGTAACCGCTGTCCTCCTGGCCCTGCTCGTGGTAGAAGAGCTCGATGAAGTACCACGCGAGGTTCTGCTTGCCCGCGGCGTAGGCGGCAATCTGTTGCGTGCGGAATGTTTCTTCTTCGTGCGTGGCTGTCTCCAGCGAGTTGTATTCGATCTTGACCTTCCCGCTGCGCACGTACTTCTTGATGACGCTCGGCAGTGCGCCAAGCGTGAACTGCCTGCAGATCGGGCACTCCAGGTCGCCGAAGTACTGCAGCGTCACGGGGGCGTTGGGGTTGCCGAGGACGTTGCCCGACTGGGGGATGCCGCCGATGATCGACTTCACGAGGGCGACGGTGGAGTTCTTCTTGCTGCCTTTCGCCAGCCCTCCGGCGCTGCCTCCACCACTGGTGGCGACGACGATCACGACGACGATCACGACGACGACGCCGATCACTCCGCCGAGTTGAATCATGCGTTTGCGCTGCGCCGACTGGGCGGCGGCGGCCTCCATGGCTTTGCGTTCAGCGCGCGCTTGCTCGCGGCGCTCCTTACGGGTGAGGTCGGGATCGGTGCCGGATGCTGGAGTCATGGGATCAACTTTTAGCGGTTCTGGATCAAGTTTGCTTAAGGGTTGGGCTGGAGCGCCCTCGCGACCCGCTCGGCGCGTATCGGCGATGATCGCCACACTAAGGAGTTGGAAACACCGTGCCTCCGTAGCTCAGCTGGATAGAGCGTCGGATTTCTAATCCGAGGGTCGCAGGTTCGAGTCCTGCCGGGGGCTTCCACGAGTCCCGCTTGTTTAGGCGGGGTTCGTGCTGTAGGGGGAGTGCCGCGAACCCCGAAAAGGCACGTGCCTGTGTTGGCCTCCGCCGTCTTGACGGATTGACGCCACCGCGATAGCGTTGGCGGCATGGCCAGACGCAAGACCACGTACTACATCGATGAGGGCGTCCTCACCGCGACGAAGATGACGGCAGCGGCGACGCAGCGCAGCGAGAGCCAGCTCGTTGAGGACGCGCTTCGCACCTACGTGGTCGAGGAAGGACGGGGCGAGGCGGCACGCGAGGATCTGCGCAAGCTGCTGGAGGAGCTACGCGCGCGCCCGGAGCTAGATGACCTGGACGACGAGCAGTCGATGGCGCTAGCGGTCGAGGAGACACGCGCGGTGCGGCGCGAGCGCGCCGCGAGCCGACGAGGCCGTGCCGCCGGCTGAGGCCGGCACGCCGCGGGCGGTCGCCGACGTCAACGTCCTCGTCTCGGCGGCCCGCACGCCGAGTGGGCTCTGCGGGCGACTGGTCGAGTCGGCGATCGAAGGTCGCTGGCGGCCGGTGGTGTCGATGATGCTCTTCGGAGAGCTCGAGGACGTGCTCGCGCGACCCGCGTTCCGCGAGGTGCTCGGCCAGGACGCGACGGATCGCTTTCTTGCGGGGCTGCTCGCAGTCGTGGAGTGGGTGGACGATCCCCAGGCGCCGGCTTCAGTGACACGCGATCCCGACGATGACTACCTGCTTGCGCTCGCGCGCGCCGCGCAGGTCGATGTGCTCGTGTCCGGCGATCGTGACCTCACCGACCTGATCGGGACCAAGCCACCGATCGAGACGCCTGCCCAGTTCTCACAGCGCCTCGGCCACTGAGCGCCCCGGCCCGGTACCTTCGCCGTGCATGAGGGTGAGCTAGGCAACGGCAGGGAAGCCGAAGAAATCTTCCACACCGGTGGAAGTGATGGCGGGTTGCGGCTCACTGGAGGAGGTGGCCCGCCGGGCGTCGATGATGGGTTGGCTGACGGTTGCGGTGACCTTAGGGGAGCGTTCTATGCGCAACAAAGCGGTGTTGCGTGCGGCGAGGGTGGCGGCGGCGAGCTCGATGATCCGCGCGACCTCAGGGACGGGCAGGCGGCAGGCCTGAAGGAAGCGCTCGACGCCGCCGCTGGCTAGCGCCCTCGCGTCTGCCTCCAGCTCCTCTATGTGGACGTTGGCCACTTGGATGCGGTCCTCGGGATGGACGCTTGCGTCGTTGGCTGGTGCCTGGGGTGAGAGAAGGCATGCGGCCATGTCGTCGGGAGTGTCCCGGGCCGCGGCTTGGACCGCTGCTAGCAGGTCAACGGCCACGGGCTGTGAGCCAAGGGAGGCGAGGATCTCGCTTAGACGCTCGCGTCCGAGCAGGCCGAACGCCTGCTGCGGCTCGGGGCTGCGTGCCTCGATCAGGCCGTCGCTGAAGAAGCACGCGGTGGCGCCTTCGGGCAGCGATATGGTGCTTTGGCAACGTCCTGTGGGGAAGCCGCAGCCGAGCGGTGGCGAGGAGCAGATCGCGATTGGCGCCAGCGTCGGACAGCCGCGCAGGATCGGTGGCGGGTGGCCGGCGAGCGCGTAGGTGAGCGTGGCGTGCCTGGTGTCGTACACGCCGACCGCGACGGTGGCGAAGTGCTCGCCCGATCCGTCCGCGAGGGCTTGCCCGGCGAGTGCGAGCGCGGCGCGAGGCTCAAGACCCGCCTGGATGTACGCGCGCAGCGTGTAGCGTGTGAGCGCGGCTTGTGTCAGTGCCCCATGTCCGTGTCCGGCGACATCGCCGAGGATGACTGCGACTCTCCCCTGCGTGGGGACGAAGAGGTCGTAGAAGTCGCCGCCGGCGGCCGGTCCCTCGGCGGGTCGGTAGGCGACGGAGACCGCCAGTCCGCCTAGCTTGGCGGGCACCTCGGGCACTAGCGCCGCCTGCATGACGCCGATGTCTCGCAGCAGCGTGACGCGCTGACCCTCCAGGCGCCGGGCACGACGCCCCGCGAGGTGGGAGCGAGCACCAAACCATATGGCCAGCAGCAGGAGCGCGAGGATGATCGGCTTGCTCCAATCTGGAACCGGCAGCGGCAGTGGTATGTGCCGGCCGATCGCCTCCAGTGGATTGCTCGTGCTGCGCTTTGGCTCGCGTGTGGATGGGACCGGTGCCGCCGCGCGCGCGGAGCCGCGGGGGAAGAAGGCCGGCGCGGTTGCGCCGTTTGTGGCGATGCCCGCGATCGCGCGATTGTCGGCGAGGCGCCGGCGCCTCGCCCGGGCTGACCGGCGTGCGGTCGAGCGGGACGTTGCGGTGGGGACGTTGCTTGACCGCGAACCGCTCGCGCTGCCCGCTGCGCCGTGGGCAGCCACGGCGCTCGCTGAGGACGTGGAGCTAATGGATGAGCCGGTGGCTGGGGTGATGACCGAGACTGTCGAGGGCTTACCCGCGCTGGGAGGCACGGAGGCGCTCGTTGGGGTGGAGGACACCGGAGGGTTTGCGGTGGGAGGGGGCCGAGGGGTACTGGTGATGGGCCCTTGGCTGTCCCCGCCGCCGGTGGCGGGGACGCTCGGAACAGATAGGTTGAGCACCGAGGTATGTCCCAAGGACACGCCGAGCAACTGCGTGCTCCCCGACGAGGACGTGCCGGACGAGGAAGTTTCAGGCGAGGCAGTCTCGGGCGATGATGTGCCGAGCACGGACACGCTCACGAGCGGTGGCGAGCTCGCCGAAGACGGCGAAGAGGTTGCTGGCACGGACACGCTCACTATCGGCGTGGTTCCCACAGACACGTTGAGCAGGGAGTCGGTGGCGTGCGGCGCAGCCGTGGCCGGCGGGCCCGCCGGTTCGATCGCCTGGGCGCCGAGGGCCGCCGAAGCTGTGCAGAGGCTGAGGAGCAGCGCCCCCGCCGTGATGCTTCCGGCACCACCCAGTCTCCCGCGGCGACGCATTATTCACGCACCTTGGAAAGGGTGACCGTGGTGCTGCCGGGTTTGGTGCACAATCGCACCTCGTCCGTGTAGCTCGCCATCAGCCCGAGCCCGCGCCCGTGCTCAGGCGTCGTGGCGGGGTCGAGCGTGGGCATCGCAAAGGTCCCGTAGTCGCGGACCGCGAACGTCAAGCGGTCGGTGTCCGCGACAACGCTCAGGTGTATCTGCCCCCGCGCGTCGGGAGCGCCGTGTCTGATGGCGTTGGTTACTGCCTCATTGACCGCGTAAACGAACTTGTGGCGGCTGTCCTCATCGAGACCGAACGCTATCGCGGCCTCCTCAGCGTACTGCCGTGCTGTAGCCAACTCCGAGCGCCGCGCCGGCAGGCACAGCTCGCTCTCAACAAAGCCGGCGGCGATCGGCTCAACCGATGCCGGCACTTCAACCAGCCGGAGTGAGTGCAGAGAGAGCCTCCTCGCGCGAGGAGTACAACGCGATCATGTTGTCGATGCCGGTGATCTCGAAAATTCGCAGCACACTCGCATTCTCATCCGCACAGACGATCGCAAGCGATCCGCCCCCAGCCTTATGCAGCTTGGTGACAGTGCCCATGAGTACGCCGATCGTCGTCGAGTCGATGAATGTCACTGCTGAGAGATCGAGCACCAGATGCTGTCTGCCAGCCTTGATGTAGTGACCGAGACGTTCTTTGAGCTGGGGGCTGACGGCGTAGTCGATCTCACCGCCCATAGTCAGGACGGCTACGTCATCGCATCCCACATGGTCGACGGCCGTATCGTCGCTGATCATGTAGAAAGAGTTCATGCTGCCTCCCAGGGCTGGAGGTGACTATTGACTAATTACACCTATATTTCGACGATATGGAACCTGCTCTAAACTTCCCGACGGTTGGTGGACGTATGTAGGATGCGATGCGACACGCTGGCGCAGAGCTTTATACCTTGGCCAAGAATCAAGTAAACAAAATTAAATCCGGCGTGATGGGTCGAAGCTGGGCGTCTTGGCGAGCGGGCGTCTTAGCAAAACTGGGGTCTTGGCGAAAACTGGGGTCTTGGCGGAAGCTAGGGCGTCTTGGCGCTTAGCCGGCCCGCATCAGCACGGAGATCGTCCGGTTTCGGCGGACGCAAAACCCGAGCTCTTCGTAGAGTCGGATCGCGCTGGTGTTGCTCGTCAGGGCATGCAGAAAAACACACTCGCGGCGGCGCTGGATATCGGCGACGAGGGTGGACACGAGCCGCGAAGCCAATCCCTGGCCGCGGTACGTAGGCACTGTGCATACGGCGCTTATCTCGGTCCAGCCGTCGAAGCGCAAGCGCTCGCCGGCCATCGCGACCAGCGCACCGTCGTGTCGGATACCGATGTACCTGCCGAGCTCGATCGTCCGCTGGAAGAACGGTCCGGGCTCCGTCAGCCGAACGAGCTCCAGCATCTCTGGCACGTCAGCCGAACCCAGAGTGACCGCTTCCGGGTCGTGCGCCCCACCTGTGTGCTCCCCGAGCATCTGCACGAGCTCGAAGGTGCGGGCCACCTGCAACGACTCGGGTAGCTGGGCGCCATCGTGAATCGTCGCGGCCACAGCCCCCGGCGGCATCAACTCGATCGCATCCCGCCAATCGGCCTCCGACGCATCGGATGGCAGCGCGAGGAAAGGCGCGACATCGGCTGCGTATCGAAGCGCGCGACCACTGTGCTGCGCGAATCGTGAGTGCGCGCCTGACAGGGCCGCATACGCCGGGTTCTCCAGGCGGGCGTCGTCTTGTGAGCAGGGGGGATTGGGCACGGCGATTGAGCGTGGGTGGGCGCGGGACGTGCGTGCGTGGTTTGACGGCGTAGGGATGACGACTGTGTAGATGACGACTGTGTAGATGACGACGGTACGGATGACGACTGTGTAGATGACGACGGTACGGATGACGACTGTGTAGATGACGACGGTACGGATGACGACTGTGTAGATGACGACGGTACGGATGACGACTGTGTAGATGACGACGGTACGGATGACGACTGTGTAGATGACGACGGTACGGATGACGACTGTGTAGATGACGACGGTACGGATGACGACGGTACATCACCGCAATCGACCGGGTCCTACATCTAAACCCTTTACAAAGATCCCATATAGTGTAAACTCTCTGGACATTCTAAGCCAGCTTGACCTCAAAGGAGACAAGCTACATGTCTGCTGTTCCGGCGTCGTTGAACCACACAAACGAAACAACCGAGACTCTCGCCGCGGCAAGATGGCGCGACCCCAAGCGCTATGCGTGGCTGCTGGGGCTGATCGTGCCGACGCTGCCGTTCCTCACATACGGCCTGGTGCAGGCGACGGGGTTGGGCGTCTTCTGGTTTTACGGCCCCTTCCTCGTGTTCGTGATCTTCCCCGCGCTCGACCTGCTGATTGGGGTGGATCCCACCAATCCGCCCGACAGCGTGATCAAGTGGCTGGAACAGGATCGCTACTACCGCTGGTGCACCTACGCCTTCCTGCCGATCCAATACGCGGGTCTGGTGTTTGCGTGCTGGCTGTGGTCGAGCGGCAAACTTTCGACGTTCGACGACATCGGGCTGACGCTGACGGTAGGGGTGGTGAGCGGGATCGCGATCAACACCGCGCACGAGCTCGGGCACAAGCGCGCCAGCATGGAGCGCTGGCTGAGCAAGGTAGCGCTGGCCCAGAGCGCTTACGGGCACTTCTTCATCGAGCACAATCGTGGCCACCACGTGCGCGTCGCCACGCCCGAGGATCCGGCAAGTGCGCGGCTGGGAGAGAGCTTCTACGCCTTCCTGCCGCGCACCGTGGCAGGAAGTCTGCGCTCCGCCTGGGAGCTTGAGAGCAAGCGCCTGGCGCGCATGGAGCGTGCGCCGTGGACGCCCGGCAACGACATCCTCAGCGCGTGGGCAATGACGCTGGTGCTGTTCGCCGCGCTCACGGCGATCTTCGGCGTAGTGGTGCTGCCCTACCTGCTGGTGCAGGCGGTGCTCGGCTTCTGCCTGCTAGAGGTGGTCAACTACCTCGAGCACTATGGCCTGTGCCGCCAGCGGCGCGAGGACGGCCGCTACGAGCGCACCCGCCCGGAGCACAGTTGGAACAGCAACAACGTGGCATCCAACGTGCTGCTCTACCACCTGCAGCGTCACTCCGACCACCATGCCAACCCGATCCGCCGCTACCAGGCGCTGCGCCACATCGAGCAGGCGCCACAGCTGCCCACCGGGTACGCGGGGATGATCCTGCTCGCGACCTTTCCCCCGCTGTGGCGAGGAGTGATGGACCGACGGCTACTCCAACATTACGAAGGGGATGTCACGCGCGCCAACATCGCGCCGCGCAAGCGCACCCGCGTGCTCGCCCGATATGGGGCGGCGTCGTGAGCCGCTGGCGCTGTCCCAGCTGCGGGTACACCTACGACGAGCAGCACGGTCATCCGCGCGAGGGCTTCCCGGCTGGCACGTCGTGGAGCGAGGTCCCGGACGACTGGGCGTGCCCGGACTGCGGCGTGCGCGACAAGGTGGACTTCGAGCAGGAGGAGGCGTGAGCACGCGCACTCCCTACGCGGTTGCCGCCCGCAAGCTGCTGCGCGACACGCTCTTCGACGCGGCCCGCGCCGAGCTCGAGCAGCGCCCCTGGAGCGAGGTGACGATGGCGGAAGTGGCGGCTGCGGCGGGCGTCAGCCGCCAAACGCTCTACAAGGAGTTTGGCTCGCGCGATGAGTTTGCGCAGGCGTTCGTGCTACGCGAGGCGGACGGCTTCATCGGTGCGGTTGAGGGCGCGATGGATGCCCACCTGGACGACCCCAAGGCGGCGCTCACGGCGGCGTTCGGCCTGTTCCTCACCGCCGCGGCGGAGGACCCACTGATCCGCGCCGCGATCCGGGGGTCGGGGGAGATGCTGCCGTTCGTCACGACCCAGGGTCAAACGCTGGTGGAGGGCGCCGGCGAGCGCTTGCGCTGGGCGATCGCGACGCGCTGGCCGCAGGCGCAGGAGCACGACGTGGCACTGCTCGCCGAGTGCCTCGTGCGCCTGGCAATCAGCTACGCCACGCTGCCGGTCGCCCCGGCGGGGATGACCGCCTCCTCGATGGCCGAACTGCTTGGGCCGTTCATCGACTATGCACTGTCGGCCGGGCCTCCGCCGTCTTCGCTCGAAGGTTCCCCGTCTTCGGCCGGGGGTTCCCCGTCTTCGCTCGAAGGTCCGCCGTCTTCGGCCGGGGGTTCCCCGTCTTCGCTCGAAGGTCCCCCGTCTTCGGCCGGGCCTCCTCCGTCTCTGGCTGGGGGTTCTCCGTCTTCGGCCGAAAAGCTCAGCCCCGCAGCTGCGCCCGCTTAATCTTGCCGCTCGCCGTCTTGGGCAGCTCCGCGACGAACTCAACGATCCGGGGGTACTTGTAAGGGGCCGTGAGTCGCTTGACATGCTCCTGCAGCTCGCGCGCCAGCGCCTGGGATGGCTGGTGGCCGTCGCGCAGCACCACCACCGCCCGTACGACCGCGCCGCGCTCGTCATCGGGGGCGGACACGACGGCGGCCTCCGCTACCGCGGCGTGGGCAACAAGCGCCGACTCGACCTCGAACGGCCCGATGCGATATCCGGCGGAGACGATCACGTCGTCCGTGCGCCCCTCGAAATAGAGGTAGCCATCGTCGTCTCTGCGCACGCGGTCGCCAGTGTGCCACTGGCCCGCGGGCGGGCGCTCGCCGAGGTATCCGAGGAAAAACGTGGGCACGCTCGCGGGGTCCGCCACCAGCTCGCCATCCACCACGTCCAGCCGCACCCCCGGCAGCGCACGGCCCATCGACCCCGGGCGGGGCTCCTGCTTCAGCGGCATCCCCGTGAGCTGGCCGGTCTCGGTTTGCCCATATCCGTCGCGGATGTAAAGACCGGTGGCCTCGTGCCAGGTGTACAGCACGGCGGGGTTGAGCGCCTCCCCGGCGGCGACCATCCCGCGCAGGTCGGGCAGTGGCGCAAGCGTGGCGCGCTTGGCGATCACGCGGTACTCGGTGGGCGCCATGCACAGCACGTTGACGCGCTCGCGTACCAGCAGCTCCAGCCGCTCGGCGGGGTCGAAACGCGCGTCGTGCAGCAGCGCCGCGGCACCCGACAGCCACGGGGCGATGAACACGTTGCGCGCCGACTTCGACCAGCCCGAGGCGGCGGTGCACCACACGAGCTCCCCCGCCTGCGCCCCCAGCCAGTGGTCGGCCTGCAGGCGCTGCCCAAGGAGGTAGCGCTGCCCGTGCAGCACCGCCTTGGGTTCGCCGGCGGTGCCGCTCGTGAACGTGATCAGGCATGGGTCCCCTGCGGCCAGCTCCGCGGGCGTCGCCGGTTGGCAGTCGAAAAGAGAATCATCTGGCACCAGCGCCACCTCGACATCGGGCGCAGCCCTCAGCGCCGCCTCCAACTCCGCCCGGTTGCGCTCGTCGGCTACCACCAGCCGCGGGCGGGCGACTGCGAGACGCAGGCGCAGATCCTTTGCACGCAACTGCTCGGTGCAGGGCAGCACCACCGCGCCGAGGCGAAAGCAGGCGAGCATGCTCAGCACCCACTCGGGGCGGTTGCCGATCAAGGTCATCACGACATCCCCACGCCCCACACCGCGGCGGGCGAGCGCGCCGGCGAGGCGCGCGCTGCGATCGGTGACCTCGCCGAAGCTCCACTCGCGGCGCGAGCCGTCGCGGGCGAGCTCCACCAGAGCCAGGCGATCGGGCGGCAGCGAATCGAGCAGGTCGCGAGCGAAGTTCACGCAGGTATTCTCCTTGTATCCCGATCCACGACCCCGGAGTGTCGCCCACCATGGCTGTAGCCGCCACGACAACGCCCACCGACCCTGACGACCAGAAAGCGATCACCGAGATGGTGCACCAGTTCGCGGATGAGCAGATCATCCCGAACGCGGAGCACTATGACCACGAGGACGCTTTCCCTGAGCCAATCGTGGCGCAGATGCGGGAGCTGGGGCTGTTCGGGGTGATGATCCCCGAGGAGTACGGGGGGATGGGCCTGGACTTGACGACCTACGCGATGATCGTGGAGGAGCTCTCGCGCGGCTGGATCTCGATCTCGGGGATCGTCAACACGCACTTCATCGGTAGCTACCTGCTGCTGAAGTTCGGCAACGAGGAGCAGCGCCAGAAGTATCTGCCGCGGATGGCGACCGGCGAGATCAGGGCGGCGTTCTCGCTCTCGGAGCCTGAGCTGGGCAGCGATACGCAGGCGATCAAAACCTCCGCGAAGAAGGGCGAGGACGGGAAGTACGAGATCAACGGCCAGAAGATGTGGGTCACCAACGGCTTGCTCTCGACGCTAGTGTTCGTGCTCGTCAAGACCGACCCGGAGGCCGACCCGCGCCACAGGGGCTTCACCTGCTTCATCGCGGAGAAGGAGCCCGGTGTATCGGAGAACACCGGCGAGTACGCGGGGCTGAACGTGCCGCCGAAGATCAAGAAGCTCGGCTACAAGGGCGTCGAGTCGACCGAGCTCGTGTTCGATGGCTACCGTTGCCCGGCCGAGAACATCCTTGGCGGGGAGGAGGCTGGTCTCAACAAGGGCTTCCCACAGATGATGGACGCGCTCGAGGTCGGGCGGGTCAACGTCGCTGCGCGCGGCGTGGGCATCGCACAGCGGGCGCTGGAGCTCGCACTGCGTTACTCCCAGGAGCGCAAGACGTTCGGCAAGCCGATCGCCGAGCACCAGGCGATCCAGTTCAAGCTCGCCGATATGGCCACCCAGGTCGACGCGGCCCGCCTGCTCACGCAACGCGCGGCCAAAATGAAGGACGCCGGCGAGCGCTCGGATCTCGAGGCTGGCATGGCGAAGCTGTTCGCCTCAGAGGCAGGACGCTTCTGCGTCGAGGAGTGCTTCAGGATCCACGGCGGGTACGGTTACTCCAAGGAGTACGAGATCGAGCGGCTCTATCGCGACGCCCCGCTGCTGTTGATCGGCGAGGGCACCTCGGAGATCCAGCGGATGGTGATCGGCCGCAAGCTGCTCCAGCGGCACAAGCTGTAGTAGCGGCCTCCGACTCTAGGGAGGAGTCCAATCATGACGATATTTGGTAGCCGTGTAGGCTATGCCCAGCGGGAGCTGCGGACAGGAGGAGCTGTATGGCAGAAGACGCCAAGGGGCTGATCGAAGTTGCGGTGCGCCGGTTTATCCGCGAGGTGCCGGCACTGGAGCCGATCAAGCTGGTAGTGGGAGTGGAACTGCGGGGTCGTGGCGACGTGCAGCACTTCCGGCTGGAGATGCCGGAGATCAAAGTGACGAAGGGCCCGGCGGGCGACGCGCGCCTGCGGGTGGATATGCGGCGCGAGTTCTTCAACGTGATGGCGCGCGAAGCGAAGGTCGAGGATTGGATCGAGGCGTTCACGTACGGCCAGGCGAAGGCGTCTGGGCCGGAGCAGTTCCTGAAGCTGATCGTCAACGTCGTCGAACGCCATCAGGAGCGTCTGCGCGTACGCCGCGCCAAGCACTGAACGACGAGTCAGTGATACGACAGGATCTGATCGGCCAGGAACAGGATCGTGGCGATCAGGAAGAAGCACATCACGATCAGGGAGAAGTTTTCATTCATGGCCTTCCCTTTAACGATAGTGGATGGAGCGGTTAGGCGAGCAGGGCGCCGTCGTCATAGAGCTTGATCACCTTGACGAGGTCCTTACCCGACCCGTCCGCGGCGTCGAGACAGAGACGGCAAAGGACACACTCGTCGAGGTTACGCTGCACTAGCTCCAAGCCGCCGTCGTTGCCTTGAGCAAAGATGTCGACGGGGCAAGCCTCGGTGAGCTTGCGCGCCAGCTCAGCGTCGGCCACGACGGCGTCGTCGACCTCGACGGCGATGAAAGTGCCGTCCTTTCTCACAAGGGCCTCCCTGTCGCGGGGCTGCGCTCGGCGATCTTGGCCTTGACCAGGTCGGGAATCTCGTCGATTCGCTGTACCACCGGGATGCCGGCCGCCTCCAGGCGGGCGATCTTCTCCGTCGCGCTGTCCTCCTTGCCCTCGACGATGGTGCCGGCGTGTCCGAAGGACATGCCTTGCATCTCCTCGTCGTCCATGAACTTGCCGGCCATGAAGGCGATGATTGGCAGGCGCGAGTTGTTGTCCTTGACCCACTGTGCCAGCTGGGCCTCCATGCGTCCGCCGGGCTCGGTGTAGATCACGATTGCCTGGGTCTGCTGGTCAGCCTCGAAGTACGGCATCAGCTCTGCGTAGGTGGACCCGATGATCGCGTCGCCGCCGATCGAAACCGCGGTAGAGACCCCCAGTCCCGCGGCCGTCAGGGTCGAGGAGATCTCCGTGGTCATGCCGCCGGAGCGGCTCATGACGCCGACCGCGCCGGGCTGGTAGGCCACCGCGGCGTTGCGCGCTGGACCGCCGATGCCGCCCATCTTGGCGACGCCCGGGACGATCAGACCCAGGCAATTGGGCCCGATGATCCGCGCGCCCTTGACGTCGGCCAACTCAACCATCATCGCGACATCGCGGCGTGGGATGCGCTCGGTGACGATCACAACGGTCTTGATGCCCGCATGCAGCGCCTCGAACACAGCGTCACGGGTGCCCGCGGGCGGGACGGTGACAACCGAGCCGTCGGGTACGACCCCGCCGTTGTGCTCGACGACCTGCTCGACGGTGTCAAACACCGGCACGCCGTGAACCTCACGGCCCTTGCGCCCGGGGGTGACGCCGCCGACGATCTTCGAGCCGTAGTCCAGGCACTCGCGCGTGAGGTTGACCGCCTCGCGCCCGGTGATGCCCTGAATGATGAAGGTTGTGTCCTGGTTGATGAGGATCGACATCGCTACGCCGCGTCTCCTTGGATCTTGGCGACCGCGCGCCCGGCGGCCTCCCACAACGACACCGACCGGTCGCAGTACTCGATCCCGTATTTGTCGAGGATCTTGAAGCCCTCCTCCTCCCACGCGCCAGGGATGCGGAAGATCGCGATCGTCTCGCCGGGATCCCTGCCGAGCTCCAGACAGGCCTTGATCACACCACGCGCGACGATGTCCACGCGCGTGTTGGAAACGATCGACATCATCACGGCGATCTTCTCGACGCCGTCTTTCTCGAGCACCTCCTTGGCCAGGCCGCAGGCCTTGGCGACCGACGGGTTGCCGCCAATCTCGGAGTAGTTGGCGGGCCGGCCGCCCTGCTGGCGTACGGCGTCGGTGAGTGTCAGCGAGCCGCCGCCGGCGCCGATCACAAGGCCGATGTTGCCGTGAAAGCCGGTGTCCTTACCCTGGATGACGCCGCGGTGATCGGCGCCGTCAATCGCCTTGACGGCCTCCTCGAACGGGGTCGGAGTGTGCCCCTCACGGGTGCCCTCGCTCTCGTCGATGCCCAGCGCCTTGAGTAGACCCCGCTGACGCGGCATGCCCTCGTTCTCCATCTCCATGTGCGCGTCGAGCGCGACGAACGAGCCATCTTGAAGCTCCGCCAGCGGGTTGATCTCGGCGAGCGTCATGTCGTTGTCGAGGAACAGCTGAGCCAGGCGCGCGAGCACCGGGGTGGCGCGCTGCAGCGCTCTGCCGGTGACCCCGGCGGCGGCGATGACCTGCTTGGCTTGGAAGTCGGAGAACGATTCGAGCGTGGAGAAGTGGCCGCGGCCGACATGGTCGGGGTGCTCCTCGGCGACTTGCTCGATGTCGATACCGCCCATGTCGCTGAACAGCATCAGCGGCTTCTTGGCGCCGCCGTCCCACACGACCCCCGCGTAGTACTCCTGCTTGACCTGCGCCTTGGGGTCCACCAGCACCCCGCGCGGCATGTGCCCGTTGATCTCGAGCGCCAGGATGTCGCGCGCATGCTCCTGCGCTTGCTGCGGCGTGTCGGCGAACTTGACCCCCCCGGCCTTCATCCGCCCGCCGCTGAGCACCTGCGACTTGATCACTGTCGGCTCGCCGATGCGCTGCGCGATCTCCCCCGCCTCCGCGGGGTCGGTCGTGAAGCCGTAGTCGGTGACGGGGATGCCGGCGCGCTTGACGATCTCGCGCGCCTCGAACTCGAAGAACCTCATGCGGCGCGGAAGCCTACACGCTCAACAGTCGGCGAGGGCTCGCAGCGTCTCGCAGATCTCGCCACGTCGGGGGCCGAGCGAGCCGGTTCGCTCGGTCAGCGCCGACCGCAGGATTGGCTCAAGGTTGTCGAAAGATGCGGCGCATTCGACGTGCAGGCCCTCGCTTGGTCCGAGCGCGATCTCGGTCGGGATTCCGCGCACCGTGCGGCTGACCGGGGCGGCCACGACGCTGTTCAAGACCGGCACCGCCTCCGAGCGCGTGACGATCAAGTACGGCCGGCGCTTGTCTTCGGTCTCCGCCCACCAGATCTCCCCCTGCTGGGGGACGTTCACCAAGGTTCCTCTGTTATCGACGCGCGCGTCGCCCGCTCTGCCCCGGCAATCTCCTCATCGGTCTGTGGCTGACGTTCGTACCCAGCGACGATTTCGGCTCCTATCCGGCGCCTTCGCTGCTCATCCAGCAGCTTCTCGAGCGCGACGCGCACGCCCTCCGAGCGACTGGCCACGAAACCCTCCGCCACCAAGCCGTCGAGACCGGCGACCAGCTTGTCATCAAGACGAGTGACTACCTGTGCCATACGCAGAGCATAACAAAACGCAATGCAAACTACAAACCCATTATCGGCGGGCGTCGGTCGGCCCTACACCGCCGCCGGCGCTGGCTGTTCGGCGGCGCCCGCTCCGGCGCCGAACAGTCCGTAGGCCTCCGCCAGCTCCGGGTCCTTGCGCGCTAGCATTTCGGCGAGCTTGACCATCACCTGGCATTGCTTCCAGGTGGCGTCGTCCTGCATCTTGCCGTCGATCATGTGCACGCCGCGGCCGTCGGGGATCGCCTCGATCACCTTTTTGGCGAACGCGACCTCGTCCGGTTCGGGCGAGAAGACCTTCTTGGCGATCCCGATCTGGACGGGGTGCAGCGACCAGGCGCCGACGCAGCCGAGCAGGAAGGCGGCGCGGAACTGGGTTTCGCAGCCTTCGATGTCCTTGATGTCGCCATAGGGGCCGTAGAAGGGCAACGCGCCCACGGCGGTGCAGGCATCGACCATGCGCGCGATCGAGTAGTGCCACGGGTCTTGCTGGTAGCTGGGCCGCGGCGCCTCGGGATGCTCCGGGTCGGGGTCGGCGATCGTGCGGTAGCCGGGGTGACCGCCGCCGACGCGCGTGGTCTTCATGCGCCGCGACGCGGCGAGGTCAGCGGGGCCGAAGCTCATCCCCTGGATGCGCGGCGAGGCGGCCGCGATCTCCTCTAGATTGGCGACGCCGAGGTGGGTCTCCAGCACGCAGTGGATGAGGATCGGGCGCGTGAGGCCCGCTTTCGCCTCCAGCTGGGCGAGCAGGCGGTCGGCGTAGTGGATGTCCCACGGACCCTCGACCTTCGGGATCATCACCACCTCGATCTTCTCGCCGATCTCGCCCACGATCTGCGTGATGTCGTCGAGGAAGTAGGGGGAGGCCAGTTCGTTGACGCGGGTCCACAGCGCGGTGTCGCCGAGCTCCATTTCGCGGCCCACCTTGATCAGCCCGGCGCGTGCGGCCTCCTTGCGATCCAGCGGCACGGCGTCCTCGAGGTTGCCGAGCAGAATGTCCACCGTGGGTGCGATGTCGGGCACCTTTGCCACCATCTTCTCGTTCGAGAAGTCGAGGAAGTGGATCATCCGGGAGGGCTTGAAGGGGATCTCGTGGGCCGGCGTAGGCGCGTCGATCGCTAGTGGCTTGAAGAAGTCTCGGGGGTTGCGCAAGGCGGCTCTCCTGGGTTTCGTTCTCTCGATTGTCTCTACCTGAACCGTACCTGCTCGGCGCCGTGGGTAGAGTTGGCGGTCCACCGAGAGGGTGGGCAGCCGGCGGTAGCCGACGAGCCGGGCCTCTTTCTTCAGAACTCCAAGGGAGACCACAAACACCGATGAGCGAGACCGCCACCGCGCCCAGCGAGACATCTACTTTCGAGACCGACCAGGCCGCCCGCGAGGCGAGCGGCGCCCACCCCTACGGCCGCTACCTCGAGGAGTTTGAGGTTGGCGCCGTCTACAAGCACTGGCCGGCGAAGACCGTGACCGAGGCCGACGACCACCTGTTCTGCCTGATCACGATGAACCATCACCCGCTGCACATCAACGACGTGTACGCGCACAAATCCCAGCAGGGGCGCAACGTGGTGGTGGGGCCGCTGGTGTATTCGCTGGCGCTCGGCATGTCGGTGAGCGACGTCAGCGGCAAGGCGATCGCCAATCTTGCCACCGAAGAGCTCAAGCACCCGGCGCCGGTGTTCCACGGCGACACGCTTTACTGCGAGTCGGAGGTGCTGGAGAAGCGTGAGTCGCAGTCCAAGCCCGACCGCGGCACCGTCAAGGTACACACCCGCGTGCTCAACCAGGACGGGGTGCTGGTGGCCGAGTTCAAGCGTCTGGTGCTTGTCCCGCGCAAGCCCGCGGCACGATAGGCTGCCGTGATGGAAACCACAGCCATCCCAGACGCCCCCACCGAAAACAAGCGCCTGCTGGAGTGGGTTGAGGAGGTCGCCTCGCTCACCGAACCGCAGGCGATCCACTGGTGCGACGGATCCGCCGAGGAGTACAACGCCCTCTGCGAGCAGCTCGTGCGGGCCGGCACCTTCCGCCGCCTCTCCGACGCCAAGCGCCCCAACTCCTACCTGGGCTTCTCCGACCCCGGCGACGTGGCCCGCGTGGAGGATCGCACCTTCATCTGCTCCGCCACCGAGCAGGAGGCTGGCCCCACCAACAACTGGCGCGACCCGGACGAGATGCGCGAAGAGCTCGCCGAGCTGTTCGCGGGCTCGATGCGGGGCCGCACGATGTACGTGGTGCCCTTCTCGATGGGGCCGCTGGGCTCGGACAAGAGCCACATCGGCGTGCAGTTGACCGACTCCGCCTACGTGGCGGTGAGCATGCGGGTCATGACGCGGATGGGTCAGCGGGCGCTTGACGTGCTCGGCGACGACGGGCGCTTCGTGCCCTGTCTGCATTCGGTTGGGATGCCGCTCGGCGAAGGCGACGTGGATGTGCCGTGGCCGTGCAACGCAGAGAACAAGTACATCGTGCACTACCCCGAGACACGCGAAATCTGGTCGTATGGCTCCGGCTACGGCGGCAACGCGCTGCTCGGCAAGAAGTGCTTCGCGCTGCGGATCGCCTCGGTGATGGCCCGCGACGAGGGCTGGATGGCCGAGCACATGCTGATCCTCAAGCTGACCTCGCCCGAGGGTGAGGTGAAGTACATCGCCGCGGCGTTCCCTTCGGCCTGTGGCAAGACCAACCTTGCGATGCTGATCCCGACGCTCGAGGGTTGGACGGTGGAGACGATCGGCGACGACATCGCCTGGATGAAGTTCGGCGAGGATGGCCGTCTGTACGCGATCAACCCGGAGGCCGGCTTCTTCGGGGTGGCGCCGGGCACGGGCGAGCACACCAACCCCAACGCGATCAAGATGGTGGCCCACGACACGGTGTTCACCAACTGTGCGCTCACCGACGACGGCGACGTGTGGTGGGAGGGGATGACGTCCGACCCGCCCGCGCACTTGATCGACTGGCATGGCAACGATTGGACGCCGGCGAGCGACACCCCCGCGGCGCATCCCAACGCGCGCTTCACAGTGAAGGCCGACCAGACGCCTGCGATCGCGCCCGAGTGGGAGGACCCGGCGGGTGTGCCGATCGACGCGATGCTGTTCGGCGGGCGGCGCTCGACGGTGGTGCCGCTGGTCACCGAGGCGCTCGATTGGGAGCACGGCGTGTTCCTCGGCTCGACCATGAGCTCGGAGAAGACCGCCGCCGCGGCCGGCACGGTCGGCGAACTGCGCTTCGACCCGTTCGCGATGCTGCCGTTCTGCGGCTACAACATGGCTGACTATTTCGCGCACTGGCTCCAGATCGGCCGCACGCCCGGGGCGAAGCTGCCGAAGATCTTCTACGTCAACTGGTTTCGCAAGGACGAGAGCGGTCGCTTCCTGTGGCCTGGCTTTGGCGAGAACTCGCGCGTGCTCTCATGGGTGTTCGCCCGTTGCGCCGGCCACGGCGCCGCCGAGCAGACCCCGATCGGGCTGGTCCCGCCAGTGGGCAAGGAGGGCATCGACACCTCGAATGTGGATGTCTCCGAAGCGGACATCGCGGAGCTGTTGCGCGTGGATGTCGCGGAGTGGCGCGCGCAGTTGCCCCATTTCCATGAGCACTTCGGCAAGTTCGAGAAGCTGCCGGCCGAGCTGTACGCGCAGCTGAAGGCGCTCGAACAGCGACTCTCATAACGCTGAAGCGGCGTCTCTGCCGACGGCGGATGGAGCGGCCACGCCAGGCGAGGTTGATGGAGCGGCCACGCCAGGCGAGGTTGATGGAGCGGCCACGCCAGGCGAGGTTGATGGAGCGGCCACGCCAGGCGAGGTTGATGGAGCGGCGACGCCAGGTGCGGTGTCTGAACTGAGACACCGCACATTCGCTTATGTCGTTATTGCGCCGGCGCATTGGACAACGATCCGAGTTTGGACGGGGATAAGCGTTAGGCGCCTCAATCGAACTTGCTAGCTGGCCGATACGTGGTGAGTGAGCTACTTCAAGCGGGTACTCCCTCGTCCTGACACGCCGGCGTGGGTCAGCGGCGCGCTTGGCGTGCTCACCGTCTTGGTGCTCCTGCACCTCGGGCACAGCGTGCTTACGCCCGGGCCGGGGTCGATCGATCACCTGTTCGACGACTGGCTGTATGACGCGGTGATGGTGGGGTGCGCGGCGGTGTGCCTCGCGCGCGGCGCGACGATTGGCACCGCGAGGGCGGCATGGCTGTGGCTGGGCTTCAGCCTCTGCGGCGATGCCGCCGCGGAAGTGCTGGCATCGATCAGCGAAACGCTTGCGCCGGATGTCCAACGCACGCTGTACCTCTGCTTCTACGTGGGCGCTTACATCGCCATCGTCCTGCTCGGACGTTGGCGCGTCAGGCATCCGCGCGCCAGCCTGTGGCTAGACGGGCTGAGCGGCATGCTGGCGGTGGGCGCGGTCGGTTGCAGCGTGCTGTTCGCACCCGTCCTGGCGGCGACACACGGTGCCGCCGTAGATGCGGCGTTCAACCTTGCCTACCCGCTCGCCGACGTGCTGCTGATCGCGATGGTGGTGGGGTTGCTGGCGGTGGCGGGGTGGCGGGTGGACCGCCCGTTTGGGTTTATCGCGACGGGCTTTGCGGTGACGGCGGTGGCCGACGGCGTGTACCTCTACGAGCTTGCGCATGGAACCTACGCGGTTGGGACCCCGCTCGACACGCTGTGGCTGCTGGGCGCCTTGATCCTCGCCTATGCGGCTTGGCAGCCCGATGGGCAGCGGGTGCGCGAGACGCACTCGCCGGTGGTCATCATGGCTGCGCCCGTGGCCGCCGGGCTGATGGCGATCGCCGTGCTGGCGGCCGGCAACGCCGCAGGGGATACAGGGCTGGCGATCTGGCTTGCCGTCGCGGCGCTCCTCGCCGTCCTGCTCAGGCTGGTGGCGACCTCGGCTGAGAACATTCGCCTGATCGCGTCGAGCAGCAAGCTGGCCAACCATGACCCGCTGACCGGCTTGGGCAACCGGCGGGCGCTGTTCGATGACCTTGAGGTCGCGGTCGTTGAAGCCACGATCTCCAAGCCCAGGCTGCTGCTGCTGTTCGATCTCAACGGCTTCAAGCGCTACAACGACACATTCGGGCATCCCGCCGGGGATTCCCTGCTGCAGCGTCTTGGCCACAAGCTCGGGGAGCGTGCAGGCCCCGACGGGCTCGCTTACCGGCTCGGCGGAGACGAGTTCTGCGCGCTCGTGGATGTCACGAGCGACACCGTGGAGCTTGCCGCGGAGCTCGCCGACGCGCTGCTGGAGAGTGGCGAGCACTTCACGATCGGTGCCTGCTATGGAGAGGTGCTGATCGGGTCGGAGGCGCAGAGCGTGGACGAGGCGATGCGCATCGCCGACCAGCGTCTCTACGCGCAGAAGATGCTCTCCTCGCACCGGTCCGCGGGCCGCGAGGGGCGGGATGTGCTGCTCGAGCTCATGCGCGAACGCGACCCCGAGCTCGACGCCCACGTGCAGGAGGTGGCCGATCTGGCGCTGAGCGTCGGTGAGCGGCTTGGCTTCACGACCGAGGATCTCACGAATCTGGTGGCGGCGGCGGAGCTGCACGACATCGGCAAGGCGGCGATCCCCGACGCGATCCTCAACAAGCCGGCGGCGCTCGACAGTGAGGAGCGGGCGTTTATCGAGCGCCACACGGTCATTGGCGAGCGCATCCTCGCGTCGGCTCCGTCGCTGCGCTCGATCGCCGGGATCATCCGCGCGACCCACGAGCGCTACGACGGGCATGGCTACCCTGACGGCCTGTCCGGGGAGCAGATTCCCATCGCCGCACGCATCATCGCGATCTGCGATGCCTACCAAGCGATGACCAGCAACCGCAGCTATCGCGATGCGATGCCCGAGCAACAGGCCCGCGAAGAGTTACAGCGCTGCGCCGGCAGCCAGTTTGACCCAGAGATCACGCGCCTGTTCCTCGCAGGGCAGGTGGGCGCCGGCGAGGGGCGGGTGGGTTCCGGCGAAGGGCGGGCGGGTGAGAGGCGGGCGGGTCTTATTCGTGCGCGTGAGTCTCGCCCGCGGCTGCGGGAGGGCGGGACTCCTCGGCCAGCGAGGTGATCGTGAGCAGGCCGCGGGCGGCCTGCTCAAGCACCTCGGTGGCCTCCTCCAGCGAACGCGCGTACAGCTCGACGAGCAGGTGCACGATGATGCGAGCGTCGTCCTCGTGCTTGTGGAAGCGCACGTGCGTGAAGAACTCCCGCACACCGTGGTCGCCGAAGGCGGCGTAGGAGAGCGCGTCGCCGGCCTCCGGGCCGGAGCAGGTCTCGACATCTTCGGCGTCCACCGTGACGGTGCACGAGGCGACCCAGGGGGTGCCGGCGATCATCCGTTCCCAGCGGTCCTCGATCGGCTCCACGCGGCCGTTGTTGAAGCCAAGGTGGGGCTGGTCGTGCATGCAGTCCAGGCACTGCACGACTGCCTCCTGCAGCTCGTCCACCACCTCAGAGCGCTCGCCGGTGTCGGGGTCGATCTTGTGGATCCCCTCGTAGTGGACCTGCACCTCAAGCTCCTGCGACCAGCAGCGGTAACAACGCAGCCAGCTGCGCGCGGTGGTCTCCGGCGTCGAGCTCATGAACCCATTGTATGCGCGTGGCGGCTGTGCCCGGTAGTTGTGCGCCCACATGCGCAACGCGGCCTGCTTGGCTGCGTTGGTGGTACGTCGTGAGGGGCTGGTAGCATCGCGCCGTCATTGGGATGTTTGGGATTTGGTCGTTCAGGATCGGCCGGGTAGGGCAGGCTCCGGTATCAGCACTCAAAGGAAGGCGGCAAGTCGATGCGACAGACAGGTGGACGGGACGGTGCAGGGTACGCGGAGACTTGCACGGCACACAGGCGGCCCCTGGCGGTACAGAGGCGGCGTATCGCCCGGCTCGCGCCCGTGGCGGTGATCGCTACGCTCGGGCTGCTCCTCGCCGGGTCGGCGCTGGCGGCGGAGGGCGAAGTAGCGAAGGAGCCCAAGCCGGTCAACACCGCGGCGCCCACATTGACGGGCACGCCGAAGCTCGGCCAGACGCTCACCTGCTCCACGGGAACCTGGAGCAATAGCCCCACCGCCTACACCTACGTGTGGCTGCGCGACGGCGCGCCGATCGCCGGCCAGACGGGCAGCACCTACATCGTCCAGAGCGCCGACCAGGGCCACTCGATCTCCTGTCAGGTCACCGCCGGCAACTCGGGCGGGGAATACACGATCGTCGGTTTGCCGAGCGGTTCCTACAACGTCGAATTCTTCGCCCGGGAAGGCGCCAACTATCTGTTCCAGTACTACAACGGAAGGGTCACGGAAAAAGAAGCGAACCAGGTTTCAGTGACTGCGCCGAACACAACCTCGGAGATCGATGCCGTGCTGGCCGTCGGCGGGCAGATCACCGGGAAGGTAACCGCCACGGGTGGCGCGCCTCTCGCCAACGTCTATGTCTGCGCGTACGCCACAGAAAACAGAGGTTGTGGGTTCACGAACGCCGGCGGCGAATACACGATCTCAGGCTTGCCTACTGGCTTGTACGAAGTCGAATTCTTTCCTGAATTCGAACTCTTCTCGGGCGAAGGGCGCAACTACCTACCCCAGCTTGACGAAGGCGTGTCGGTCACAGCCGGCGGTACGACCCCGGGGGTCGACGCCGTACTGCCTCCGGGCGGGCAGATCACAGGAACGGTGAGTGGCGCCGAAGGCGATGAAGGCATTGAGGTGTGCGCCTACGCGGAGCCTAGCGGTGACCTTGCCGGCTGCACGTTGACGAACGCCAGCGGCGTATACACCATCTCAAGCTTGACGAGTGGCAAATACAAGGTCGGGTTCTTTCGGGCCTACCAAGGTCAGAACTACCAGCCCCAGTACTATCAGGACAAGGCTTCGCTGGAAGAAGGCGAAGAAGTGGTTGTGACTGCGGGGGGGAGCCCGACCACAGGGGTCGATGCCGCTATGTCCGTGGGCGGGCAGATAACAGGGAAGGTGACCGCCGCTTCCGGCGGCGCCGCGCTCGCCGACATCGATGTCTGCGCTTATGGAGCGGCCGGTGGTGAATACGGTGGCTGTACGTTCACGAACGCTGGCGGTGAATACACGATCTCCGGCTTGACGAGTGGCAAATACAAGGTCGGGTTCTTCGCCAGCGAAGGTCTTAACTACCTGTCGCAGTACTACGAAGACAAGGCCTCGTTTGCTGCAGGCAAAGAAGTGGTTGTGACTGCGGGGGGGAGCCCGGCCACAGGGGTCGATGCTGCTATGTCCGTGGGCGGGCAGATAACAGGGAAGGTGACCGCCGCTTCTGGCGGCGCCGCGCTCGCCCACGTCGAAGTCTGTGCCGAAGAAGCAACCAGCCACTACGAAACGTGCTCATCGACGGACGCCGGTGGCGAATACACGATCTCGGGTCTGTCTACCGGTACTTACGCAGTTGCGTTCTATACCTTCCCCGAAGAAGGCGCCAACTATCTGCCCCAGTATTACAACGGCCAGTCCTCGGCAGCTGCGGCAGGTGCAGTGGAAGTGACTGCGGGTAGCATGCAATCGGGGATCGATGCTGCACTGATCCCCGGTGGGGTAATCACTGGGAAGGTGACCGCCGCGGCAGGCGGCGCGGCGCTCGCAAACGTCGAGGTCTGCGCCGAGAGGGTGGGCGGCGGTGGGGGCGGCTGCGCCGACACCAACGGCGGCGGCGGCACGGCGGGCGCCACCAGCAGCGCGCTGAAGGTGGCCGCGGGCGAAATCACGCTAACCAAGACCACCTTCAACGCGAAGACCGATGAGCTCGACTTCTTCTTCCAGATCGCCGAACCGGGCACGCTGCGCTGGAGCCTGGTGTTCAAAAACGCCGACATCGGCTTTGCCGCCTCGCTCGGCCGGCTCGCCGATGTCGCCCAGTCCTCAGTGCTCGGCGCTCCCGCTGGCGCTGAGGTGGCGCTCGCTGAAGCAGCTAAGAAGAAAGCCAAGAAGGGCAAGAAGTGCGGCAAGGGCGAGATCAAGCACAAGGGCAAGTGCGTCCCCATGTTGGTGCCGTTCGCCAGCGGCTCGCAGAGCGTCGCCACCGGCGCGGTCGAGATCGAGGTGGACCCCGACGCCAAGGCGCGCAAAGCGCTGGAAGCCGGCCGCACCCTCCACGTGAGCGGATCGTTCACCTTCCAGTCGACGCTCGGTGGTTCGCCGATCACCAAGAGCGTCTCAGCCGTGGCGCACGGTCACAAGAAGAAGCACCACGGCAAGAAGAAGAAAAAGCACTAGTGGGTTATTTGGTTTGATCGTTGTAAATAACTACAAGACCAATACTCGCAAGAGGAGGAGAGTTTTTTATGCGCAGGCGACCGACGGCCGACTACGGCTATGCTGCCGGCATAGAAAAATCGGCGGCAAGGACTCGTCAACGAACGTCTTGCGTGAGTCGAACAAATCGGCTCGCTCGATATCTCTTTCTAGTGGTAATCTTAGGTGTGTTTGCGAGTTTTACGACAGGAAGCGCCCTGGCAGCATGCCCTGGCCTATGCAGCGCAGAGTCTGAGTCAACTGGGCTTGCTAACCCTCCCGCATGGGCACGAGGAAAACGTATCCATTTTGAAGCCGAATCGGAAGCGGTTTCAGCCTACCAGACACCAAATTTCCAGCTAGGACTAGAAGGTGAATCGCTTGAATACCATGAATCTGGTAGCAGCGGCGTGCAACATTCTCCAAAGGTCTATGTAATCTTTTGGGGTAGCAATTTCGAAAATACAGCAGCAGGTAGGAACACTCGTCTTATGCTACTTAAACTCTACGAAGGATTGACCGGCACCGCATATCAAGGGATTCTCACCCAATATTTCGACTCGACAGGCCGAGTCTCTTCGACGGTGGCTACGACCTCCTATATCGATAAAAGTCTCGCGGCGCCCAAAGACCTAAAATCAAATGAAGAAATCGAAAACGAGGTGTCGAAGGCAATCGAAGTTAACAAATGGACTAGCGAACTCAGCGCGCAATTCGTGGTAGTTACAGCGCCAGGAACGACATACTATGAAGATGGAGCGTTTCTAGAAAAAGCTTGTGCCTGGCACGGAACAACCGGTAGTGGCGCGATCTATGATTTTGTTCCTTATCAGGGCGACGAACCGTTGGATAGAGGCGGGGAAGGCTGTGTCGCGACCGGCAATCCCAGCAAAGACCCAGTCAGGAAGACATCAAAGAGTGCTTCGCACGAGTATGCGGAGGCGGCGACTGACCCTAGGGTGAATACCTATGCCGTTATGGAAAAAGTCCGCTGTGTGGGGAAGGGCAGTGTAGAAGTGGTTGCCTACGGGGACCCTGAGAACGGAGAACCTTATTACTACATCGAATATGCGACTCAGCCATTCGGTACTTTTCAACAGATAGGTTTCGCAAGGCTCGGGGGAGAAGGTTCCAAACTGTTTCAAAATAGACAGATCATTAATGGATTGCCAGAACAAAAACAAGATCTCTATTATAGGGAGTCCGAGGGCCCCGTGCATAGTTATAACTACGCCTTGCCTGGATGCTCATAAGAACAGCTCTCGGAGGGATTGGGGTGGTTATGGCGTTCACCTTTCAGTCGAGGCTCGGCGGCTCACAGGTCATCAAGAAGTATCAGCTATGGCGCATGGTCACAAGAAGAAGCACCATGGCAAGAAGAAAGCACTAGCAGGTGCGCAAGGCCCTGGCGGGTGGCTCTCGTGGCGAGTTGCGAGGGCGCCCGGCGCCCGCGGCCGAGGTTGTCGTCGCCGGTGATCGCAACGGGCAATCGTCAATCCGCCTCCCTGCTGTGCCGACGAGCCCGCTGCGGCTACCCAAACGTAAACGAGTACCCGGTGACCCCTGGTTGGAAGCGCAGCGTCAGCAGGTGATGCTGGTCGTAGGGCAGCGAGACGAGCGAGTAGAGGCGTTCGCCGAGCACTGTGACGATGCCGTGGTGCACGTCGGCGCCTGAGTCCGCGGCGGAGATGCGCCGGCCGTCGAGCAGTACTTCGACGTGGCGCGGGACTTTGCCGGCGGAGCTGAGCACGAGGTAGACGTGCTTGCCCTCCACGTTGGCTTCAATGCCCGCGTGGGCGACCGCCACGGCGGGCTGTTCGGAGATGTTCCAGGTGCCGGTGTAGGCGAAGGAACTGAGTTCGAGGTTGGGGTGCGAGGCCGTCCCGTAGTCGTGTTCGCCTCCCACCGGGCCGTTCACCCAGCCCTGGGCGCGGGCGGTGCCGAGGTAGGTCTCAGGGGTGGCTTCGTCGCTGGGGACGATCACGCCGGTCGGGCGGCCCTTGCCGCCGACCTGGTGGCCCGCTTCGGCCAGCAGCGCGCGGATCGCCGATTCGGTCTTTTCGTAGTCGCCCTCGCCGAAGGCGACGTAGCGGATCTGGCCGTGCGCGTCGATCAGATAGTCGGCCGGCCAGTACTCGTTGCTGTAGGCGTCCCACGTGCCGTATTCGTTGTCCTGCGCCACCGGGTACTTGATGCCGAAGGTGGAGATTGCGCTCGCCACGTTGGAAGCGACGTGCTCGAACTGGAACTCGGGCGTCTCCACGCCGACGATCGTCAGACCGTCCTTGCGGTAGGCGGCGTCCCACGCCTTCAAGTAGGGGAGCGTGCGGATGCAGTTGATGCAGGTGTAGGTCCAGAAGTCCACCAGCACCACGCGCCCACGCAAGCCCGCGAGCGTCAGCGGCTTGTTGCCCGGCGTGTTAAACCAGTCCTCGGTTTCTTTGAATTCCGGGGCGGTGGCGAGCATGGGTAGCTTGGCGGCATCCGCCAGCAGCGTCGCCTGGCTGGCGCTGTGCACCGCCACCGGGGTGCCCACGCTGGCGGTGAAGCGCGTCTTGCGCCCAGTGACCTCGTGCAGGCGGCTTTCGACGGCGTGCGATTTCTCAAGCGACGCGGTGAGGTTGACGTTGGGGATGTGCTGGGCGATGTACTGGTCGAAACGCACGTCCTCGCCGGTGATGATCACGAGCGCCGTGATCACCATGATCGCCCCGAGCGTACGCTGCAACGCGGGGCCACGGCCGGCGGCGCGCACCCGCTCGAACAACGCGCGGCCGCCGAGCGTCAGCGCGAGCAGCACCGCGGCAGAGCCGAGCGTATAGGCAACCGCCACCGCCACGCTGCGCCCGGTTGCGGCGCCGACGGAGATCACCGCCGCGAGGATCGGGCCGGCGCAGGGGGTATAGACGAAGCCGAGCGCCGCGCCCACCAGCAGACCCGACCGGAAACCGTCCCCGCGGGAGCTCTGGGCCCCGCCCACCCCGAACGCCGCTAGGTGCGACATGCGCGCCTCCACGCGGTCGCCGAGGCGCGGCACGAGCAGAATCGCGCCGGCGCCCAGCAGTACTGCCACCGCCACCGCGCGCAGCGGGTCCGAACCGAGACCCACACCGTCCGCCACCTTGGCGATCCCGACGATCGTCACGGCGAACGTGACGCTCAGCCCCAGCACCACGCCGAGCGGTCGCCGCCGTCCGCCCGCGCCCCCCGCGGAGAGCAGCGCCGGCAGCACCGGCAGCACGCAGGGAGAGAGCGCGGTGCCGGCGCCCGCGAGCACGGCGAAGCCAAGCAAGATAACCATTGCTTCCTACAGTCTGCCCGAGCGAGATTGCGTTACGCGGCGATAGCGGCGCGCAACGTCGCCTCAAGGTCCGTCTTGGGGATCGGCCCCACACACGGCGAGGTCGCGCCCGCCGCGCGGTAGCGTCCGAGGCCGCCGCGCACAGCGGCCTCGTCGCCGACTGCGGTGAGCTGCTCCAGAAAGCGCTCGGAGATCGCGGCCTGCATCTGCTCGACGTTCCCCGCGGCGCCATCGAATGCCGCGATCTCCTCACCGAAGCCCGAGCGCTCGATCATCGCGCGGTAGAAAGGCAGGCCGAAGTAGGGCAGCAGGTCTTTGCGCATCGACGCGTACGGCCCCGCCGAGTCGTCCACCAGGGCGGCGGGCACGGCGGGCACCACGTCGAAGCCCTCGAGGGTCTTGCCCGCCCGTTCGCGGCCAGTCGTTATCTCGGGGATCACCACGTCGCGGATGTAGTCCGGGCAGCACAGCCACAGCAGCACCCCGTCGGCGATCTCGCCGGCGAGGCGCAACATCGCGGGGGAGAGGGCGGCGACGTAGATCGGCAGCTGCGGCCGCGGGTCGAGGCCGAACAGGCGGAAGCCTGTCTGCCACTTCTCGCCATGGGGCGGCGCCTCGCCGCCCAGGATCGCGCGAACGATCCCCAGGTACTCGCGCATCTCGTGCACCGGCCGGTCGATGGTCTGCCCATGCCAGCCCTCCACTACCGGGCGGTGCGAGACGCCGAGGCCCAGCGTCAGGCGCCCGCCGGAGATCGCGTCGATCGAGGCCGCGGTTTGCGCCATCGTGGCGGGCGTGCGGGTGTAGATCGGCACCACCCCGGTGCCGACGCGGATCCTGCTCGTGGCGGTGGCGTAGGCGGTGAGCACCGTCAGCGACTCCCAGCCGGCGATGTGTGTCACGTACACCGACTCATACCCGAGCGACTCGGCGAGCCTCACACGCTCGATCGCGCCCTCGATCGTCCTCCCCGGTGAGATGAAGCAGCCGATGCCCACGCGCGGAGCATACTCTCAGCGCTTCAGCAGCACGTAGACCAGACTGATCGCAAACCCGATCTGGCCGAACGCCAGCGCGGTGCCGAGGTTGACGGCGCCGAGCGCTCCCGCCAGCGCGCTGGCGAGTACGAACGCTCCGAGCACCGTTGCCAGATCGCGTGCCATCAGTCGCACATCTTGCCTTCCAGGGTGGCCACGAGCGCCGCCTCGTCGAGCGCGGGGTTCTGCTCGGCCAGCCAACGCTCCGCCGCGCGCCGTCCGCCGAGCGCGCGCAGGCCTTGTTCGCCGTGCTCAACGATGAAGTTGGTGAGGGCGCCGGCGCGCCGTGCGCGCAGACGGCGAGCCGCAAGCTCGCGCGCGTCGTCGGCGGTGAGGGTTTGCCAGCGCTCCGCCAGGATGTCGCACAGCTCGTCGATCCCTGTCGATGGCGGCAGCGAGGAAACCGCGAGCACGGCGGTCGAGCGCTTGCCGAGCGAGCGCAACGAAGCGCTCAGGTCGCGCCGGGCGCTGGTCGCGACCTGGCCGAGGTCGGCCTTGGTGACTACCAGCACATCCGGGATCTCCATGATCCCCGACTTCAGGAACTGCAGCGTGTCGCCGCTACCGGGCTGCACCACGACCACGACCGTGTCGGCGATCTCCGCGATCTCTGTCTCGGCCTGGCCGACCCCCACCGTCTCGATCACCACCACGTCGAATGCCGCCGCCAAAGCCTGCGCCGCGGCGCGGGTGCCCCACGCAATCCCGCCCAGCCGCTCGCCGGCGGCGGTCGAGCGGATGAACACGCCGCGGTCGGCCGGGTCGAACTCGATCCGCGCGCGGTCGCCGAGCAGCGAGCCGCCGGAGCGACGCGAGCTGGGGTCCACCGCCAGCATCGCCACGGTCCGCTCGCTCGCGCGCCAGGCGTGCAGCAGCGCCGAGAGCAGCGTCGACTTGCCCGCGCCCGGCGGTCCGGTGATGCCGACGATATGCCCGGGTGCCTCCCTGGCCGACGCCGGGGGACACTCGCCTCTGACCGACGCGGGGGGACCCTCGCCTTCGGCGAGCATCCCCCTTTCGGCGAGCATCCCCGTTTCGGCCAGCTTCCCTGGCGAGACCTCCCGCAGCAGCGCCGCCGCCTGCTCGCGGTCGGCCAGCGCGGTGCTCTCCAGCAGGTTGAGCGCCGCCGGCGCCGCGCTGAGGTCGCGCGCGCGCAGCCTCGCCCCCAGTTGCGCGCCGTCGGGTGCCGCCGGTGGGGCGCCGACGGGCAGCGGTTGTGAGGTGCCGTCAGGCAATGGTGGCGAGTCCCACGCGCTAAACCGACGCGGCGACCGCGGCGTTGCGCTCGTCCACCAACTCCACGATGTCAGCCATGATCTGCGTGAGGTCGAAGTCCTTTGGCGTGTACACCGCGGCGACACCCGCCGCCTTCAGTGGGGCGACATCCTGCTCGGGGATGATGCCACCCACCACCACCGGCGCGGTGACGCCCGCCTCGCGCAGCGCGTCGAGCACCGCGGGGATCAGCTCGCGGTGGGAGCCGGAGAGGATCGAGAGGCCGATCACGTGCACGCCCTCCTGCAGCGCGGAGGCGGCGATCTGGGCGGGGGTGAGACGAATCCCTTCGTACACCACGTCCATGCCCACGTCACGCGCGCGCACCGCGATCTGCTCGGCGCCGTTGGAGTGGCCGTCGAGGCCGGGCTTGCCGACGAGGATCTTTGGGCGGCGCCCCAACCGCTCGGTGAGCGTGGCGACCTGCTCGCGTAGCTGCGCGAGCTCCAGCGCCGCGTGGCTGCTGTCATTGTGGCTGTCCCCGTCCACCGCGGCGCTCGCCTCGCCGACGCCGGTGGGGGCGCGGTAGCTGCCGAACACCTCGCGCAGCGTCGCTGACCACTCGCCGGTTGTGGCGCCGGCACGGGCGGCGGCGATCGTGGCGGGCATCAGGTTCTCGTCCGGATCTTGCGCGGCCCGCGCGAGCTCCGCCAGAGCGGCGTCGACGGTGGCCTGGTCGCGCTCGGAGCGCCAGCGGCGCACCGCCTCGATTTGGTGGGCCTCCACCTCGGGGTCCACGACCAGGATGCCGCCCTCTGCGTCGGCGGTGAGTGGCGAGGGCTCGGTCTCGGCGAAGCGGTTTTGGCCGACAACGGTCTGCTCGCCCGACTCGATCCGGCGCAGGCGCTCGCGGTGGGAGTCGACCAATGCGGCCTTCATGTAAGGGACCGCCTCGACCGCGCCGCCGTACTCGGCGACGACCGCCATCTCCGCGCGCGCGCCCTCCAACAGCTCGGCGACAAGGCCGTCCATCACCTTGGAGCCCTCGAAGATGTCGGGGTACTCGAGGATGTCGGTTTCGTATGCCAGCACCTGCTGGATGCGCAGCGACCACTGCTGGTCCCACGGGCGTGGCAGCCCCAAAGCCTCGTTCCACGCGGGCAGCTGGATCGCCCGCGCGCGGGCGCCGCGGCCAATCGTCACCGCCAGTGCCTCGAGCACGATCCGCTGCACGTTGTTCTCCGGTTGGGCCTCGGTCAAGCCCAGCGAGTTGACCTGCACGCCGTAACGCAGCCGCAGCCCCCGCGGGTCGGTGACGCCGTAGCGCTCGCGCCCCAGCTCCTCCCACAGAATCCCCATCGCGCGCAGCTTGGCGTGCTCCTCGACGAAGCGCACGCCCGCGTTGACGAAGAACGAGATCCTGCCGAACACCTGCGCGATGCGGCCGGGGTCGCCGCCAATCCTCTCCCGCACCGCATCCAACACCGCGATCGCATTGGACATCGCGTAGGCGATCTCCTGCACGGGTGTGGCCCCGGCCTCCTGCAGGTGGTAGGAGCAGATGTTGATCGGGTTCCACTTCGGCACGTGCTCGACGGTGTAGGCGATCGTGTCGGCGATCAGCCTCATCGAGGGCGCCGGCGGGAAGGCGTAGGTGCCGCGCGCCAGGAACTCCTTGATGATGTCGTTCTGGGTGGTGCCCTGCAGCTGCTCTTGGCGCGCGCCCTGCGCTTCGGCGGCGACGATGTACAGCGCCAGCAGCCATGCGGCGGTGGCATTGATCGTCATCGAGGTGTTCATCTCGCCGAGCGGGATGCCCTGCATCAGCGCTTCCATGTCGCCGCGGTGGGCGATCGGCACCCCCACCTTGCCCACCTCGCCGCGCGCCAGCTCGTCGTCGGGGTCATACCCGGTTTGCGTCGGCAGGTCGAACGCAACGGACAGCCCCGTCTGGCCCTTCTCGAGGTTGCGCCGATACAGCTCGTTGGACGCCTTCGCGGTCGAGTGGCCCGCGTAGGTGCGCATCATCCATGGGCGGTCGCGCTCGGGCAGGCGATGGGTTGGGTCGCCGCTCATGGCCTCAATTGTAGGGGTGGGGGATGGAGGGAAGGGTTGAGTGCGTGAATTGGCGACCGCGCTGGAGGCCGCGGACTGCTCCGGTAGGGTGCGGGCGTGTTCCGGCGGCTCTTGCGAGCAAGAATCCTGCTGCGCTTCGTGGCGCTGCTGGCGCTGGTGGTGGTCGTCCTCAACTGGACCTACGGGCGGCTGCCAGCCACGCCACGGGCGACCGGGAGCTTCGTGCAGCTCGCCGGTGGCCTACGGATTCGCTATCTGGAACGGCCTGGCGCGGGGCCGGCGGTGCTGCTGATTCACGGGCTGCCCGGTACCGCCGAAGACTGGAACAAGGTGACCGCGCTGCTGCCAGGTCACCGCACGCTCGCGATCGACCGTCCCGGATACGGCTTCTCCAGCGGCGGCTACTTCACCTTCGATCGCCAACTGCAGGCTGTGCAGGAAGTGATCGAAAAGCTTCACCTCGGACACCCGATTCTCGTCGGGCACTCCTATGGCGGAGCTATCTCGCTGGGCTTCGCCGAGCGCCACCCCGGCGAGGTGCGGGGGCTCGTGCTGGTGGACGCCGCCGCCACCTGCACCCGTCTCGGCGGCTTCGAACGCGTGCAGACGCATCTGCTGAAAGCGCTGGAGCTGCCGGTGGTGCGCCAGATCGCCAACCTCACGTTCTCGCAGCTGCTGCTCACGGTCGCAGCCGAACAGGGCGACGAAGAAGCGTTCGCCCCGCTGCCCGTCGCGCCCGCACACCTTCACAGGGTGCTCGCGATCAATATGAAGCACGGCAACCTCGAGGCGCTCGCGGGCGAGCAGCAGGCTGCCAACGGCGTGATCGAAGGGGTCAACCGCGGTCTGCGCGGGATCGACGCGCCGGCGATCGTGATCCAAGGCGCCGCCGACCGGCTTGTCGAACCGCGGTGCGGCCGGCGCCTCGCCGCGGCGCTGCCCGACGCGCGCTTGAAGATGGTGAGCGGCGGCCACATGGCGCCCTACACCCACCCCCGAACGATCGCCGACGCCGTTGAGGCGCTGGCTGGGGCGGGGTATTCTTCGCGGCCATGACCGAGACAATCGAGCTACCGACCACACGCGACCCGGGCACCAGCATGGACGGCTCATGGCGGGTGATCGTGCGCAACGACGACCACAACACCTTCGACCACGTCGCCCGCACGTTGGCGCGCTTCATCCCCGGCGTGACGATCGAGCAAGGCCACCAGTACGCCAACCAAATCCACAACAGCGGGCAGGCCGTCGTCTACAACGGGCACAAGGAGCCCGCCGAGCACTACTGGGAGCAGCTGAAGGGCGCAGGCCTGACGATGGCGCCGCTAGAGCGCTGCTGAGCCGTCTGCGGCACGCGGCCAACCTCTTCCGGCAGGCGCGGCCAAGAGACGCCCTGCGCCGTATCCACGGCCGTCTCAGACGTGCTGGACGTGCGGGGTGCCGGAGTGGGCGGGCGACCCATTCCCGCTCTGGCCGTTGCCCTCGGGCGCGGGCGGCTCCGGGATGGCCCACTCCGTCTCATCGGAGAGCGCTCCCGCGGCGGTGAGGTCCCACCAGCCGTACAGCACCGGCACCTGGTACCAGCTGGAGTGGCGCGTGCGGAAGTCGATCATCTCAGGGCTTTCCCAGTAGCGCTCCCAGTCGAGGTAGCGCTCGAAAGCGGCTAGCTGCTGGTAGCGGTAGTGGTCGTCGCGCGCACGGTACACCGCATAGGAGGAGGCGCCGTAGCGCAGGGCGATCGCCGCTACCTCATTGAGCGCCTCGCCGAAGCCCGCGGCGCGAAAGCCGGTTGCATACCAGGGCACGATCACCGTGCCGTTGCCGTCGCCCGCCATCAGCTGCGCACCTCCTGCTTCGCATTTGTGCCCTGCGCGCCATTGGTGGGCACGCCCAAAAAGAACATCATCCCCCCACCTCGGCATGGATCGCGCCGGGGCCCTCGGCGGTCTTGCCGAGACCCTCCGACTGCGCGCCGACGAGGATCGAGATCTTCCCCAAGTGCTTGTTTTCGCGCATCAGCTGGTGCGCTTCGGCGACCCCCTCGAAGGGGAGCGTGCGCCATAGCACGGGGCGGATCTGGCCGCTCTCGATCAGCTCGTTGGCCTTCATGCACTCGTACGCGTTGGCGAAGTGCGAGCCCAGGATCTCCTTCTGGCGCATCCACAGGTAGGCGACGTTGAAGTCGAGGTCAAGCCCGGTGGTGCCGGCGCAGATCACGACTTTGCCGAACGTCTTGGCGGTGAACACCGAGGTTGGGAAGGTCGCTTTGCCGACGTGCTCGAAGACGATGTCGGGCGCGTCGCCGAGGATCTCTTTGACGCGCTTGGCGAATCCGAGCGACGCCTTGAAGCGGGCCTTCTCTTCTTCGGGGCTCTCGCCGCCCTTGCGCATCATCCCCGCAAACTCTCCGCGGTCGATGTAGTCGACGGCGCCGAGCCGCTTGACGAGCTCGCCCTTCTCGGCGGAGGACACCACGCCGACGCAGTTTGCGCCCGCGGCGGTGCAGAGCTGCACGGCGAACACGCCGAGGCCGCCGGCGGCGCCCCAGATCAGCACGTTCTGGCCGGCCTGCAGTTTGCAGCGGGTGATCAGCATGCGATAGGCGGTGAAGTACACGAGGCCGTAGGAGGCGGCCTCCTCCCAGTTCAGCGCGTGCGGCTTGGGCAGCAGCTGCTGTGCTTGCACCTTCGTGAACTGGGCGAACGAGCCCCACGTGGTCTCATATCCCCAGATCTTCTGCGAGGGTGCCGCCATCGGGTCGAGGCCGTGCACCTCGGGGTCCTCGTAGGAGGCTTGGTTGCAGTGCACCACAACCTCGTCGCCGGGCTTCCAGCGGGTGACGCCGGCGCCGACCTTCCACACGATGCCCGACGCGTCGCTGCCGCCGATGTGGTGACCGAACTGGGGGTGGTCGCCGTACTTCATCACCGACACCGGCTCGCCGAGCGCCGCCCACACGTTGTTGTAGTTGACGCCTGCCGCCATCACGCGCACGATCACCTCGAACGCGCCCGGCTCGGGCACCTCGATCTCCTCCAGCTGGAAGGCGTCCTTGGGCTCGCCGAAGCGCTCCTCGCGGATCACCCACGCGGCCATCGTCTTGGGCAGCTCGCCCGGCTCGGCGTCCACCTCGGATATCTGCGTCAAGTCGATTGCCACGGGATCTGGGTACCTCGCAAGTAGGGAACGTGTCACGAGCAATCCTACATCCGGCGGCCCCCCCGCGCTACGCTGCAACGGCGTGTCGGAGCAGAATCCCCCCGAGGAGTCACAGCAGGGCCCCAACATCATCATGCCCCCGGAGGAGTTCGCGGGCAAATGGGCCAACGCCGCCTCGATCGCACGCACCCCGCACGAGTTTACGCTCGACTTCCTGCGTATCGGCCCTCAGGGGCAGCAGGGGATCGTCGTTTCGCGCGTCTCCTTCTCGCCGCTGCTCGCCAGCCAGCTGGTTGATCTTCTAAATGAGCAGTGGCAGGCCTACACTCATGAATCGGGAGTTCCAACCGAAGACAATGGCGATGATTGAACGCAATCCTTTCGAGGACGGTCGCAAGAAGCTTGAGCGCACCAAAGTCAGCCTGCGCGGGCCCAACGTCACCAGTACCTTCGACACGCCCCCGCGGCCCGACGCGCTGAAGGCGCAAAAGGCGTCCATCCGCAAACACCTGCATAAACGCAGCCACGGCGGCGAGCCGCGCCCATAGCCGCCGGGCGGCGCGCGTTGGGGCGAGCTTGAGCCCGGCTGCGGCGAGCTCTTGAGCCCGGCAGCGGCGTGTTGCCTTTAGCGCGCGAAGGGCAGCTCGACCAGCTCGGCTACGGCGCCATGCTCGCCGACGGCGACGGTGGCGCCCGGAGCGGCCTCGCGGCGCACGAGCGCCAGGCCGATAGCTCCCAGCCGGGGCGAGTCCACCACACTGCCGACGTGGCCCACCAGCCGCTCGCCGAGGTACAGCTCATCGCCGGTTGCGACGGGGATGGCGGTCGCGTCGGGGATGGCGGTCGCGTCGGGGATGGCGGTCGCGTCGGGGATGGCGGTTGCGACGGGGATGGCGGTCGCGTCGTGGGTGGCGGTCGCGCCGGCGCCGGGCGAGAGACGCAGGCCGCGCAGGTGGCGGTTGGGCTTGCCCTTCCAATACAGCCGCGCCACCGTCTCCTGGCCGACGTAACAGCCCTTTGTGAAGCTCACCGCGCGCTCGTTCAGCCCAGCCTCCTGGGGGATCGTGCTCTCGTCGATGTCCACCCCGTAACGGGGCTGGCCGCGCTCGACGCGCACAATCTCCGCCGCCGCCTCGCTAACAGGGGTCGCGCCGGCATCGACGAGAGCGCCGCGCACTGCCTCCAGGTCGGTGGCCTCGCACAGCACATCGATGCCGTCGGCGGTCGCGATCAGGCGAACGGCCGCCCCGCCGATCTCCGCGGGTGTGTGGGCGTGCGCGGCCTTGGGAGGTGCCGTGACGCAGGCGCTCGCAGTGGGGCCGATCAGCGACAGCAGCCCGCACTCCAGTGTGCGCTTGTGCAACTCTACGTCGTAGCCGATCTTGTAGCGGCGGACCATGTCGAACAGCGGCTGCAACGCCACGCGCTCGGTGTCGAGCAGCAGTTCGCTCGGCGGTGCGTTGGAGTCGGCGGTAGTTCCCTCGGCCTGTCCGACGGCGAGGATGCGCAGATCGCCGAGCATCTTGCCCTTGTTGGTCAGGAATGCCGCGTAACAACCTTCCCCGGGATGCAGATCGGCGAGCTCGTTGGTCACCTGCCCGTTGAGGAACTCCACGGCGCCCGTGCCGGTGAGAGCGAGCTTGCCGCGCTCGGAGCGGTCCACCAGCCCGCAGCGCTCGGTCAGCGCCTCGTAGTCGGCGTGCAGGCGACTGGTGTCGGTGGTGGCCATCAGTCGAGGATAGGACCCAAGCGCCGCCGATCGCCCGCCATGCTCGGCACAAGGCCTGGCCGCATTGCCCGCTAGGCTTTGGTGCGATGGGACTGGCAGACACCTTCCAAGGAATCGTCGATTCGCTCCCCGACGACTGGACCGACCTCGAGCTGGACCTGCGGCTCACGGACGAGTCGCGCTACGTGGAAGCGGCGGTGTACCTGGTGACGTGCAACGCCAGTCCCTACTCCAAGCACGACTGGCATTGGCGCTTGCTGGTGGCCCACCGCTTCGGCCACGCCGCCGCGGTGCCGGCCGTGCACTGCGCATTGAGCCTGCTCGACGATGCTGGCATCGCAGGCGAGCTGGCGCTGCGCGAGCTGCGCGAGGGGCGCGTGGAGGTCACGCAGATGTGGGGCCGCCCGTACTCGGTGCGCGACGAATTTCGCCGCCTGCGCGCGCAGTAGCTCGGTCGGGCGCACGCCTCAACGTGTCGCGCCGAGCTCGTCGCTGGGCTGTGGTCCCCGCGGCCCCCGCGGCCCCCGCGGTCTCGGCGGCCCGGGCGGCCCGGGCGGGTCGAGCGGGACGATCGTCGCGTTGGCGACGCGCTCGCCCAGCGCCTCGCGGTCTTGGCTGCGCTGAAACAGCACGATGCGGATCACGCCGCCATGACACACCACTAGCGTCGGGGTCTCGCCGCGCTCGATCTCCACGAACGCCGCCGCCACACGCACGGCCTGCTGTGCGAAGGACTCGCCGCCGGGAAACGCGAACGTGGGGTCGCCGTTTGCGAAGCCCGCGAACCCTTCGGGGTCTTCGGCCTGTACCTCGGCGAAGGAGCGGTCGGTCCAATCCCCGGAGTCGGTCTCCATCAGGCGCGGGTCCTCGCGCGGGGTCAGGCCGATGCGGCGCGCGACGGTGTCCGCTGTTTCGCGGGCCCTCAGCAGGGGGCTGCACCACAGCGTCGCGAACTCGTACGCGACGGCCTGCTCCGCCAGCGCCTGCGCCTGCCGGCGCCCGGCCTGGTTGAGGGGCACCGGCCCCTGGCCCTGGAAGCGGCCCTCGGCGTTGTAGGCGGTTTCGCCGTGGCGGGCGAGGTAGATACGGGAGGGTTGGGCCACGGCGGCCGAGGATAGCCGCGTCTCTATGGTTGGGCGCGCGCCGTAGCGCTGCGTGGTGCGTGTGCCCGGCTACGCTGCATGCGAGGTCGCAGCCCCTCAGGCCGCCTCTGGCTTGGGCTCGGCCGGCGGCGGTGCGATCGGATCTGGCACCTTGCGCAGATATAGGAACGTGTACAGCAGAGCCGCGACCGACGCACCGAGCACCGGCCCGGCGTACCACACCCAGCCGTTTTCCCAGTGGTTGCCCACCAGCTGCGGGCCGAACGCGCGTGAAGGGTTCATCGCCGCGCCGGTGAAGGGGCCTCCGAACAGCACGTCGATCGAGATCGTCAGCCCGATCGCCAATCCCGCCACCGCGTTGAACGGGCCGCGCGTGTCGACGGCCGCACCGAATACGACGAGCACAAGGAAGAACGTGAGGATCGCCTCGAGCAGGAAGCCGGAGCTGGCGTCGACGCCGTGGCCGAGGGCGGGCACGCCGAGCTTCACGGCTTCGGTGGTTGCACGCGGCAGCAGGCCCTTGACGAACAGCGCCGCCAGCGCCGCGCCGCCGAACTGCGCCACCCAGTAGACGACCGCCAGCGCGGGCTTGATCTTGCGCGTGATCAGAAACCCGAAGGTGATCGCGGGGTTGAAGTGCCCACCGGAGATGTGGCCGAGCGCGCACACCATCACGCCGATCGCGAGGCCGTTGGCGATCGCGACGCCGATCAGCGAGGGGTCGGAGATGGCGCCGGACGCGGCGGCTGCGCCCGCGCCGATGAAGGTCAGGGTGAATGCGCCGATCATCTCGGCGACGGCGCGACGGAGGGTCTCTTCGGACATGAGCGAAAAGTTACGAGTCCGATCGGACGGATTGTGGCCCACGCCGCATGCGACGTGGGCGCCAGGGCCGCATGCGGCCCTGGCTCGGGCCGCACATGTGCGGCCCGACCGGATGGCGCATGCGCCATCCGGCTGATCGGTGCATGCACCGATCAGAACAGCATCGAAGGGCGTCATAGACTCATGTCGTGCGCCGTCGCGTCACCTACTCGCGCAACCTCACGCTGTCGCTGTCACGGACCTGCCGCTGCTACTGCAAGTACTGCGCGTTCGCGACGCACACGGCGCACCTGTACGCGCCGGACGAGGTGCTGGCGATCGTCGATGGCGCCGCGCGGCGTGGGGTCAAGGAGCTGCTGGTGCTCACCGGCGAGCACCCCGAGGTCAACCCCGAGGTCGCGCGCCGCCTGGAGGAGTACGGGCACGCCGACTTCACCGCCTACGTCGTGTGGGCGTGCGAGCAGGCGCTGGAGCGCGGCATCCTGCCCCACACCAACCTTGGTGTCCTATCGAGCGGGGACCTCGCGCGGCTGCGCGAGGTGACGGCCTCGCAGGGGCTGATGCTGGAGTCGATCTCCGAGCGGCTGATGGCGACCGTGCACGCCGGCTCACCGACCAAGCACCCGGCGCGGCGCCTGGAGACGATCCGCGCGGCGGGCGAGCTGCGGATTCCGTTCACCTCGGGGATCCTGGTGGGGATCGGCGAGAGCGAGGAGGAGCGCGTCGCTTCGCTGGAGGCGCTGGCGGCGGTGCACGCCGAGCACGGGCACATCCAGGAGGTGATCCTGCAGAACTTCGTCCCGCACCAGCGCTACTACGGCCAGGAGCCAGCGCAGATCGCGGAGGAGGCGGCACGGCTGTACTGGCGCACGGGCGTCGAGGAGGAGAGCTTCGACCGCCCGCTGCTGGCGCTGCCCGACTGGGCCTGTCCGGTTTCGATCGAGGACATGAAGCGGCTGATCGCCGAGGCGCGGCGGTTGCTGCCCGACGTTGGCATCCAGGTACCGCCCAATCTCGCGGATTGGTGGCCGGAGCTGGTGGCCGCCGGCGCAACCGACCTTGGTGGGCTGTCCGCAAACGGCGACCACATCTCGCCCGAGCACCCCTTCCCCTCGCCACACCGCGTACGCCGGCGCTTGCAACAGGACGGCTGTGCGCTGACCGAGCGTCTGTGTGTGTACCCGCAGTACATCGACCCCGCATGGATCTCGCGGGGAGTGCTCGACACGATCAAGGCCAAGTACTGGTCGTTCATCCCGCGGCGGGGCAGCGGCGGGCTGGCCACGCGTCGTGAGGAGCGCGCGATCGACGCCCACTTGGTGGCGGGCGCGATCGAGAAGGGCCGTGCCGGCGCGTGGTTGAGCGAGCGCGAGCTGACCGCGCTGTTCGCCGAGGCGCGCCCTGGCGCCGTCGAGGAGATCCGCGCGGCGGCGGACGAGCTGCGCGAGCAGCTCGCGGGGGAGACCGTGACGTTTGTGGTCAACCGCAACATCAACGTCTCCAACGTCTGCACGGTCGGCTGCGCCTTCTGCGGTTTCGGCCAGGGCAAGCGATCGCCGGACGCCTATGAGCACTCCGAGGAGGAGTTCGTGCGCCGCGTGCTGGAGGGGCTCGAGTACGGCGCCACCGAGCTGTGCATCCAGTCGGGCATCCACCCCGATTGGAGCCTGGATGACTACTTGCACTGGCTGCGGGTCGCCAAGCGCGCCGCGGCGGATGCCGGCAGCGACATTCACTTGCACGCCTACAGCCCGATGGAGATCGCGCACATGTGCGACATCTCCGCGCTGCCTCCCGCCGAGGTGTTCGCGCGTCTGCGCGACGCCGGCCTCGGCTCCACGCCGGGGACCGCCGCCGAGGTGCTGCACGATGGGGTGCGTGAACGGATCAGCCCCAACAAGCTGCCGGTTGCGCGCTGGGTGGAGATCATCGAGGCCTCGCACGCGGCCGGGCTGCGCTCCACCGCGACGGTGATGTTCGGTCACATCGAGGAGCCGTGGGAGCTGGCCGAGCACATGCGCGTCGTGCGTGAGCTGCAGGAGCGCACCGGTGGGATCACCGAGTTTGTGCCGCTCTCGTTCATCCCCTTCCAGACGCTGCTCGGTCGTACGCACGGCGTGCAGGAGATTTCGCGCGAGGAAAACCTCAAGCACACCGCCGTCTTCCGTCTCGCGCTCGGCCGCAGCGTGCAGAGCGTCCAGGCCTCATGGGTCAAGATGGGCCTCGACGCTGCCACCGAGGCGCTGCGCTGGGGCGTCAACGATCTGGGAGGAACGCTGATGGAGGAGTCGATCAGCCGCCTGGCCGGCTCCTACCACGGCACCCGCCTCGACCCCGAACAGCTGATCGCCGCCGCCCATGCTGCGGGACGCCCGGCGGCGGAGCGCACGACGTTGTACGGGATTCGCCGGCGCTACGAGCTGCCCGTCGCGGTCTGAGCGCCACTTTGTGCCGGGTGGTTGGCACCCCGCCGGATTTAGCGGAAGAGATCCTCCCCCAGCGGCCGCAGCAGCGCGGCGGCGCCGGGGCCGTCGTCGGGCGTCACAAAGCGCTCCAGCCCATCGAGGATCACGACCGGCTCGCGGGAGTCCTTCGCGCGCGCGAGGTCGGCGGTGGCGGCGATCGCGTCGGCAACGGCCAGCCAGGTGGCGCGCAGCTCGAGGCCGACGCTGTCGGTGCGCCCGCGCCAGTCCTCGAGCGGCGTCAGGCCGGCGCAGCCGATCGCTACGTCGCACTGCCCGTGACGCCAAGCGCGGCCGAAGCTGTCGCTGATCAGCACGGCCACGTCGGCGCCCGTCAGCTCGCGCAGACGGGCACGTAGGTGGCGCGCGGAGGCGTCGGGGTCGGTGGGCAGCACGATCACGGTGCCGTCCACGGCGTTGGAGGCGTCCACGCCGGCGTTGGCGCAGACGAAGCCGTGGTGGGTGCGGCAGATCAACACACCGCGCTCGGCTCGCAGGATTGCTTGCGACTGATCGAGCACGACCTGCACCGCACGCGGGTCCTTGCCCGGTCCATCGGGGAGCACCGCCCCGAGCGCGGAGTCGGCGCCGGCCTCCGCGGCTAGCTCGCGCGCCCGCGCGGAGGGCTGCACTTCGCCGAGTGCCACCACCGCGCCCTCGGCCTTGGAGACGACCTTGTGCGCAATCGCCACGATCTGGCCGTCGCGCAACGGCTGGGGTGGGACTTCGGTTGCGAGCGCACCCGCGATCGCCTCCGCCAGGTCGTCCCCGGCGCGCACCTCGGGCAGCCCGCTCAGCGCGCGGGCGCAAAGCGCGGTCACGCCGCTGCCGCGAGATTCACCACTGCAGCAGCATCAGCCCGACGGTCACGCCGGGGCCGATCGTCACCGCCAGGCCGCGCTCGCCCGGCTGGGGCCGGTAGCGCTCGATCGTGTCCTTGAGCACGTAGAAGATCGAGGGGGTGCCGACGTTGCCGTGGTTGGCGAGCGCGTCCCAGCTGGTCGCGGTCTGCTCGTCGGAGAGCTCCAGCGCGCTCTGGATGTTCTCGATGATCCGTCGCCCGCCCGGGTGCACCATCCAGTGGTCGATCTCCGCGTGCTCGACGTGGTGCTGGCGCAGGAATTTCTCCGCCACGCCGGGCAGTCCCGCGCCGGCGAGGTCGGGCAGCTCGCGCACGAGGTGCAGGTAAGCGTTCTGCTCGGATAACGCGAGGCTCACCGCGTCGAGCGTGCCACCGATCTGATGGACCTGGGTGGCGAGCACCATTGGCCCGTCGGCGCCAGGGTCGGCGGACAGCACCGCGGCGGCGCAGCCGTCGCCGAAGATCGAGGAGCCGACCGTCTTGGCGCGAGGGTCCTGAGCGGTGGCGCGCGTGAGGATGCTGCTCATGCTCTCGGCTCCCACGATCAAACAGTCGCGCCCGGGGTGCTGGTGCAGCGTCCCGGCGGCCATCCGCATCAGCGGCACCGCGCTCGCGCAGGCGACTCCGGTGAGGTGGTACTTGTCGGTGGTGGGCTCCATCTCATACTGGTCCACCAGCCGGTGGGCGATCGTTGGCAGGCCGAGCGAGTAGAGGCTGGCGCTGAGGACCGTGCCGATCTTCGCGGGGTCGAGGCCGAGCGCGTCCACGGCGCGGATCGAGTGGCGCGTCAGCCGCTGCTCGACCTCCGTCGCGCGTCCTTGCAGGTCGCGCCCCAGGAAGTCGTCGTCCAGCTCGAGGTGGCGCCGCTTGACGCCGCAGCGGGCGAAAATGCCTTCGGCGAACTCGTCCCCGCGCAGGCCCAGCCGGTCGAGGACCTGGTCCTGGGAGAGGACTGTGTCGCCGTCGGAGACCGCCAGCCCGGCGATCCGCGGGCCGGTTTTGGCCGGCGGCTCGTCCGGCCGGGCCGCCGGGGCGGGCTCGCCTACCGGGCGTGCAACCGCTGTCGGGCGTAGGGTGCTGGTGTCGATAGCGCTCAAGTGCCTGCCGTGGTTTGGAGTTGACGTTAGTGTTGTGTTAGGCCACGTTGAGAATCACAACACGAACAACAGAATATCGTGATAACCGGCGTGCCATGCGGCAGTTGCGCCGCGCACGCCGTGTTGCAGGGCCACTGACGACAACCGACTGGACCCTCAAAAGGAGCGGATGAGTATATGAAGCTGATCGGAGCCGGTCTGCCCCGCACGGGCACCCTCACACAGAAACTGGCGTTCGAGCAGCTCGGCCTGGCGCCCTGCTACCACTGGGTCAACTTGCTCGCCGACCTCGACCAGGTCGAGCTGTGGAATCGTGCGATGGACGGCGAGGGCCCGTGGGATGAGGTGTTCGGCGGCTTCGAGGCGACCGCCGACTGGCCCGGTGGTTACTTCTACAAGGAGCTGATCGAGGTCTACCCCGACGCCAAGGTGCTGCTCAGCACGCGCAAGCCCGAGTCGTGGGAGCCCAGCTTCCGCGAAACAATCGTCGGCCTCAGCTACGGCGAGGAGCTGATGCGTCTGCTCGCCACCGCTCGGGGCGAGATCGATCCCCGCTGGCGGCGCTACCTCGATCTCGTCGAGCGGATGTTCTGGGGCCCCGAAGGCACGTTCGCGGACGGCTGGGCCGAGCCGGCGCAGCTGATCGAGCAGGCCGAGCGCCACAACGAGGAGGTCAAGCGCACGGTGCCCCCGGAGCGGCTGCTCGTCTGGCACGTGGGCGAAGGGTGGGAGCCGCTGTGCGAGTTCCTCGAGGTCGATGTCCCCGCCGAGCCGCTCCCGCACGAGAACGACCGCGAGACCTTCTTCGACCGCGTCATCGGCGGTGCGATCGGCGCGCTGCACGAGTGGTACCAGAACAAGGCCGTCGCGGCGGGATGAGGCTCACGTCGGCGAGTTACGCCGCGCGCGTGCCGGATCTTCGTGGAGCGGCCGCACGCGTGCCGGATCTACGTGGAGCGCAGCGGTAGGCCGAGGATCTTGCGAGTCCGCCGTGCGCCGGCGCCGGACTCACCGGCAAGCCGCTCGCGCAGCGCCGCCAGGTCATCGCCGGTGTCGATGTCGAGTAGCAGCGAGGACACCCGCTCGACGCGGCAGCCGACGCCTGCCTCCTGCGCCAGCCGGAGGTGGCGTGCGCAGCTGTCCGGGCCGAAGCTCGGCGCGATCGCCTCGGGCGGGGTGAGCAGCAGCCCGTTGGTGCCGGTGCCGTGGCGGTCGGGCACGATGACGACCTCGCTGCTGCTTGCGCCCGGACCCGGCGCGTCAAGGTTGCGCCGTTTGCCGTTCAGCAGCGCCGCGACATCGAGCGGGTCGAGCGCCGGGCAGTCCCCCGGGATGCACAGCGCCCGCTCGAAGCCCTCCGCGACGGCGCGCGCGATGCCCCTGGCGACCGCGGCGCTCTGGCCTTCCTCGGTCGCGTCGTCGACCACGAGCGAGCCCTGGTAGGAGGCCGCGGCGGCGACCGCCGGCTCGCTGGTGACGACGATCGTGCGCTCGATCGCCGCGCAGTCGTGCAGGGCGCTCAGCACGTCGCCGACCATCGCGCGCGCGAGGTCCAGCCGCAGCGGGTCGGCGACACTCCGCCCAAGGCGCTGCTTGGCGAGGGTGAAGCGCTTGACGGGCAGGATCGCGGCGGTGCGCATCGGCGATAGTCAGGGTAGGTGCTTGCCGGTGGGGGCGTTAGGCCGGCGCGCTGCGGGCGCTCAATCGACCGAGCCGGCGGGGACGACCCACTCGCAACGCTGTCCGGTGGCGGCGGCGATCAGATCGAAGTCGGCGTCGTAGTGCAGGACGGTGAGGCCGCGCGACTCCGCGGCGGCGGCGACGAGCAGATCTGGCAGCTTGCGCCCGCGCTGATGTTTGGACGCAAGCAAGCGCTGCGTCTGCCGCGCGCGACGGATGTGCTCGGCTGAGGTCTCCACCAACTCGAAGGTTTCGACGGCGTCGGTGAGGCGATCCCACTCGGCGGCGTTGCGGGCCGAGAAGCCGATCTCCAGGTCACCGATTCCGGCGCGCGCGAGCTCGCCCCGCCGCGCACCGGGCTCGATCGCCTCGCGCACCGTTGGCTCGCGCAGGCGCGTGAGCACGCTCGTATCCAGCAGGTGTGTCAGCGCCATGCCTGCTCGCGCGGTAGGAGATCAGCGTGGGCGAGTGCGTCGAGGCGCCTCGTTACCGCCGAGTCGCGATCGCCGCCGGCCAGCCGCAGCGCGCGGTTGACCGTCTCCTTGATCGTGTCGGCGCCCAGCTGAACCCGCGCGTTGCGCAGAGCCTGCTCGTCTATGTCCACCAGGTGCTTGGCCATAGTCGGGCAATATATACCATCAGGCGGATGTATATATGCGCGCGGCTCGACAGCCGCCGGTGGCGACTGTCGCGGGGTCGGTGGGGCGTCGTGAAGCGGGTGCGATGAGGCGTCCTCGATCAGATACATGCCAGCACCGTACGCCGCGCTTGGGACGGTACGCTCGCCCGCCTCATCGCTGCGATCGCAGGGGTCCGGCGGCTGGGCGGCTACTCCCAGAGCCCTTCGGGCAGCCCCGTGAGCCCGCAGGGGCCCGGCGGCTGGGCCGCTACTCCCAGAGCCCTTCGGGCAGCCCCGTGAGCCCGCAGGGGCCCGGCGGCTGGGCCGCTACTCCCAGAGCCCTTCGGGCAGCCCCGTGAGCCCGCAGGGGCCCGGCGGCTGGGCCGCTACTCCCAGAGCCCTTCGGGCAGCCCTGTGAGCCGGATGCCCGCGTGGACCTTGTAGCGGGAGTTGACCGCGATCAGCAGCGCGGTCAGCGACTCGGTGATGCGCGCCATCTCCAGGCGGCCGCAGTCCACGCAGCGCAGGCCCTCGATCCGCCCGATCAGCGCGGCGGCCTCGCGCTTGTCGGCGCGGGCGTCGCCGCACACCAGCACGTCCTCGCCGAGCTCGTGGTCGAGCTCGCTGAGCGAGGCCGCGCTGACTGTGTGCAGCGCGGAGACGACACGCACGCCCGCGGGCGCCATCTCTTGGGCCTGTTGGGCGGCCGAGCCCTGCCACACGCCGAGCATGCGCGTGGCCTTGCCGCTGAGCGCGGCCGCCAGCGGCACGCTGGCGTCGATCAGCAGTTGCCCGGGCCGCAGCGCCCCCTTCAGGTTGGTGAGCATCTCCGACTGGTTGCGGAACGGCACGCTCAGGATCACTGTCTCCGCCACGGTGACGGCCTCGGCGTTGTCGTAGCCGCTGAACAGCCCGTCGGGCACCTTGGCCCGGGCGCGCTGCACGGTCTCCGCCGCGCGCTCGGCGCTGCGCGAGCCGATCGCGATCGGCACGCCGGCGCGCCCCAGCCGCAGCGCGAGCCCGAAGCCGAGCGCGCCGGAGGCGCCGATGATGCAGACGGGGGCGGGGTCGGTCGCGGCCACGCGGCAACGATACTCAGCCGGCGAGCGAGTCGGCGAATGCGAGCGTCTGCTCGGCCACGCGCGCGCGGGCGGGGGCGTCGCCCATGCGCGTGTCGATCTGAAGCGCGGCGAGGTCCAGGGTTGTGGGGCCCAACGCCTCGTCGGCGACGATCCCGTCCAGCAACTCCCCGTAGAACTCCGCCACTCCTCGTGCGCTGCACTCCAGCGCCGCAAACGCCATGAACGAGGCCGTCGGGCCCTTCAGCACCGCGCCGCCGACGATCGGGCTGACGGCGACGACGGGTGCGTCGGCCTCGGCGATCGCCTCGCGGATGCCGGGGATCGCGAGGATCGGGGCGATCGAGGCCAGCGGGTTGGAGGGACCGATCACGATCGCGCGCGCCTTTCCGATCGCCTCCAGCGCGGCCGCGCTGGGGGCGGCCTCCTCGGCGCCGCGGAACTCCAGGCCCTCCACGATCCCGGCGGCTTGCATGCGGATCATGAAGTCCTGAAAGGAGCGCCACCCCGCGGTCGAGCGAACCCACGTGCGCACCGGGTCGTCGCTGGCGGGCAGCACCCGCGCGCGCACGCCGATCGCCGCGTTCAGCCGCGCCAGCGCCGCCGTGGGGGAGAGCCCCTCGGCGAGCAGCCGCGCGCGCTCGATGCACCACGCGAGATCGCGGTCGCCGAGGTTGAACCAGACATCCCGCCCGAGCGCGCGCAGGGCGTCCATCACGTTGAACGTGTCGCCCTCCAGGCCCCACCCGCGCGCATCGATCAGGTCCGCCAGCCAGAAGGAGATCAGGTCGGGGTCCGGGGAGACGTGGGCACCGTAGATCTCGATGTCATCCCCGGGATTGGCCACCACCGCCAGCCGCTCGGCTCCAACGACATCCTGCATTCCACGCGCAAGCTTCGCGCCGCCGGTGCCGCCGGCGAGGACGACGACATCTACCGGGTGGGACATGCGGGGGAGCGGTTGGGCATGGCGGCCGAGTATATGAGCGCCCAATCCTCTCTCAGCGACCTCTGCACGATGCGGCGCCGTACCGGCGGGGCCGCTCGGGTTCGCGCCGGTACGGCGCAGCCCTCGGTTCCCGCCGCTCGATGCGCAGCGGCGCGGTGGCTCGTTACGCCAGTCAGCCCTGCGCGTGAACACGCCACGGCCAGTGCGCGACCAGTAGGCCCGATCCGATCCCGATTCCCACACCGGCCGCGACATCGCTCGGGTAGTGAACGCCGATGTGCACGCGCGAATAGGCAACGGCCCCTGCCAACGGCGCCAGGGCCGGCATCAGCATTGGCAGCTCAGCGCCGGCGCCGGCGCCGGTGACAAACGCGAACGCCGCCGCGCTGTGGCCCGACGGAAACGACGTTGACCGCGGCGTGCGAATGAGCGTCGGATGCGACCGTGAGGAGGGTCGACGTCGGCGTGCGAGCAGCTTTGCCGGGCCGTTGGCCACCGCTGCCGCGATCGCGATGGCAATCAGACCCCGCCCTGCCGCTCTGCGCCCCTGTGCTCCACCGAATACCGCGAGCGCGCCGGCGAGCACAAGCCACAGTCGCGAGTAGCTCGCTGCTCGTGTGATGGCGATAAGAGTGCGGTCCAGTGCGGGTGAGCGAGCTTCAAACGAGCGTTTCATCAGTCGGCGGTCCAGGTACTGAACGCGACGCCACATAGTCGTTGAGCCTCACGCTCGGCCCGCGGCCACCCGGACCAGCGCGCCCAGGTTCTCCGAGGTGAGTGTCACCGCGCGTGCCGCCGGCGACATGCCTGCGCCGCGGGGCAGCCGCACGCGCAGCGCTCCGGGCAGCGATGCGAAATGCAGCGGCGCCTCCAGCACCAGCGCCTCGCCGTCGAGGCCGACCTCGACGGGGCCGCCGGAGCGAACCTCGAACTCCCGCGCGGACCAGGACATGAGGTCGGGGTAGCGCCCCGCCTGGCCAACCAGCTCGAGCGCGACGAGCTTTGCGACATCCGCGCCCCGCACGCGGGCGGCCACGATGCCGAGCAGCCCGGTGTCGATCCGCTCGCGGGTGCCGGCGCCCGCGAGGTGCGTGAGCTCGTACGGGTTATTCGACACCAGCACGAGCGGGGCGTTGTCGCAGACAGTCCCGTCCGGGGCCGTGAACTCGAGGTCGATCGCCTCGGCGTCCGGGCCGAGCAGGTCCGGCAGCATGTCCGTCCACGTCCCGAGCTTGGCGTTGCGATAGGCCTCGGCCTGCACCACCTTTGCGTAGACGCCGAGCGAGGCGTTGTTGACGAACACGCGGTCGTTCACACGCGCGAGGTCGATGCGCCGCTCGACGCCGTCGGTGAACGCGTCCAGCGCCCCCACGAGATCGTCCCGATCCAGGCCGAGGTCAAGCGCGAAGTGGTTTCGCGTTCCCGCCGGGACGCAGACGTGGGCAATGTCGCGTCGTGCGGCGACCGTCGCCACGAGTGCCTGCGACCCGTCGCCTCCGGCCATTCCGATGACCTCCGCGCCCCGCGCGATGGCGCTCTCGGCGAGCTCGAGCAGATCGTCGCCCGGCTCGAGCACGATCGGCTCGATGCCTCGCCGCCGAGCCTCCCCGGCGAGATCGAAGCGCTCCGCCTTGCCGCCGCCCGACTTCGGGTTGATGATCAGCGCCCCCGAGCCGGCGGCGCCCACCGGCACGATCGCGGCGGCCGTCCTTCCGAGCGCCGCCTCCCCGGACCGCCCCAGCGCGTAGCGCGCGGCCAATCCGAACAGAGCGAGCAGCAGGAGCAGCACGGCCAGCACCAGGAGCCCCTGCCAATGGGTCGCGAGCACCACGATCAGACCGGCTGCGGCGAGGACCGTGACCGCAGCGCCGAGGGCGCGCAGCGCGCCGCGCTCTGTCAAGGCGAACCAGATGGCGGCGTCGGCCAACAGGACGAGTCCGACCGCGAGCACTGCGACGGGGAGGTCACCCGCCAGCGCGACGGCTGCCACCACAGCCATCGCGGCGGGGGCGATGAGCGCGAGGATCGCAGCGATGCGCGCGAGCACCGCCGCGAGGCGGCTGCGGGTGTGAGCGACTACGCTGTGCCGCGAGGTTCCCACAGGCATGAGGCTAGAGGACAAGACTGCATTGATCACCGGCGGCGCGTCGGGCATCGGCGCCGCGACCGCGCGGCGGCTGGCCGCCGAGGGCGCGCGCGTGGCCGTGGGCGACCTCAACGAGGAGGGGGCGAAGGCGGTCGCGGGCGAGCTGGACGGCGTGGGCCTCGCGATGGATGTCACCGACCTCGACTCGATCGCCGCCGCTGTGGCCGCCGCCGAGGAGCAGCTGGGGCCGATCGACGTGCTCGTCAACAACGCCGGCACCGACCTGTTCTCGTTCTTCGTCAAGACCGACCCGGGGCTGTGGGACTTCGTGTTGGGCGTCAACCTGCGCGGCGTGATCGCCGTCACCCACGCCGTGCTGCCGGGGATGCAGGAGCGCCGTGCGGGGGCGATCGTCAACGTCTCCTCGGAGGCCGGGCGCGTCGGCTCGCAGGGCTCGGCGATCTACAGCGCCGCGAAGGCCGGCGTGATCGGCTTCACGAAGGCGATTGCGCGTGAGGCGGCGCGTTACCGCGTGCGCGTCAACGCCGTCGCGCCCGGCCCGATCGAGACGCCGCTGCTGAACGCCGCGCCGAAGGTGTACGGGGAGATCGGCGAGCGGCTGAAGCAGGGGATGGTCGACACCACCCAGCTCAAACGCGCCGGCGAGCCCGAGGAGGTCGCCGCGGCGATCGCGTTCCTCGCCTGTGAGGACGCCTCGTACGTGACCGGCCAGACGCTCGGCGTCTCGGGCGGCCTGTCGATGTGGTGAAGGCGGTCTCGATCAGGGAGGTCGGTCCGCGCGACGGCTTTCAGAACGAGCCCGAGACAATCCCCACGGCGCGCAAGGTCGAGCTGGTCGACGCGCTCGCGCGCACCGGCCTGCGGCGGCTGGAGGTGACGAGCTTCGTGCGACCCGACGTGATCCCGCAGCTCGCCGACGCCGAGCAGGTGCTGGAGCAGGCGAGCATCCCCGCGGAGGTGGCGGTCAGCGTGCTGATCCCCAACGAGCGGGGGTTGGAGCGTGCGCTTGCGCTGCGGGAGCGCATCGGGCCCGGCGCGCCACGGCCGGCGTTCGACGAGGTCAACGTTTTCATGTCGGCGTCGGAGACCCACAACCGGAAGAACGTCAACCGCTCGATTGAGCAGTCCCTGGAAGGCCTGGAGGCTGTTTTGGGTGAGGCGAGGCAGGAGGGGCTGCGTTGCGAGGCGGTTATCTCGACCTCCTTTGGCTGTCCCTACGAGGGCCATGTGCCGCCGGAGAAAGTGCTCGATATCGCACGGCGCCTGCACTCCGCGGGCGCCCAGGAGGTCGGTTTCGGCGATACGACCGGGATGGCTAACCCGCGCCAGGTGCGGGAGTTTTTCGGGCTTGCGTTCGAGCGTCTAGGCGGGGCCGGGGCGGGAAACGGCGGCGACGCGGTCGAGCTGACGGCGCACTTCCACAACACGCGCGGCGCCGGCCTGGCCAACGCGCTGGCCGCGCTGGATGCCGGCGTCAGCAGCTTTGAGTCGAGCTTCGGCGAGCTCGGCGGCTGCCCGGTGCCCGCCGGCGCGACCGGCAACATTGCCACCGAGGACCTTGTCTCGATGTTGCACGAGATGGGCTATGAAACCGGGATCGACCTTCCCGCGCTGATTGCCTGCGCGGCGCAAGTGCAGGAGGTCCTTGGGCGCCCGCTCGGCAGTCACACGCTCGTGGCCGGCCCGGTCGACTGGCGCTCCTGAAGGGTCTCTCGGTCGGGGCCAGGGGGCTCGGCTGGCCCCATCGGCCCCATCGTCTCCTCGAAATGGCGGATGAAGACGATGACGCAGGTGATGAACATGATGATCGGCACCACCCAAAGAGGGACGCCGGCAGCGAGTAGGCCCACCATTACGAGGCCCAGCAACAGACTGATCACGATGTCGTAGCGATCGGCGATTTCGAATCCGTTGTTGTATTCCTTCATGAGACCACCCTAGCGATGAAGACAAAGAACATCAAGATGCCAAGTGACGTACCAACGAGAATGCCCAGCCCCAGGCCGCGGTTGATCCGCAGCTCCAGCGCGGCGCGGACGATCCCTACCAGTGCACCCCGCGCGTGAGCGTCGCCATCGCGATCTGCTCGAACGATGCGCGCTCCTCGATGTTCTCCTGGCCGCGCGAGGCGGCGGAGTCGGGGAAGGTGCGGTAGGCGAGGTGCAGGATCCGGTCGACGGCCTTGGGGGAGAGGGCGTAGAGGACCTCGCCGACCGTGCCCAAGCGCGTGCCCATGTGCTTGGGGTGGGTGCGCAGCGCCTCGCAGATCATGTCCGCGGCCTGCTCGGGGGTGATCGCGGGGAAGGCGTCGTACATCTTCGTCGGGGCGATCATCGGCGTGCGCACGAGCGGCATGTGGATCGTGGTGAAGGTGACGCCGTCGCCGATCGTCTCCGAGGCGACCACGCGCGTGAAGGCGTCGAGCGCGGCCTTCGAGGCGACGTAGGCGGAGAAGCGCGGCGGGCTGGTTTGCACGCCGATCGAGGAGATGTTCACGATGTGGCCTGAGCCGCGTTCGCGCATGTCGGGCAGCAGGCCGAGGATCAGGCGGATCGCGCCGAAGTAGTTGAGCTGCATCGTGCGCTCGAAGTCGTGGAAGCGGTCGTAGCTGAGCGCGATCGAGCGGCGGATCGAGCGGCCGGCGTTGTTGACGACCATGTCGACATGGCGGTGGTCTGAGAGCACGCGCGCGACGAGGTCGTCGACCGACTCCATCTCGGACATGTCGGCGGCGTATACGAACGCGGTGCCCCCGGCCGCGACGATCTCCGCGCGCACCTCCTCCAGCTTCTCGACGTTGCGCGCGACCAGCAGCGGCACTCCGCCCGCCGCCGCGACCTGCAGCGCGGTGGCCTTGCCGATTCCCGAGGAGGCGCCGGTGATCAGCACGCGCCGGTCCTTCACGGCCTCGCCGAGCGTGCGGTCCCTGGTGAGGTCGGGGTCCATCTCGCGCTCCCAGTAGTCCCACAGCCGCCCCGCGTAGGTGCGCAGCTCCGGCGGCTGCTCCAAGCCCGAGCCGGCGAGCGCCAGCTGCGTGGAGCGGCTGTCGAAGCGCGGCACCAACTCCATGTGCGCGATCACCTCCTCCGGTATTCCCAGCTCGCGCAGCGCGAGGCCGCGCAGCTGGTGCCAGGGGGGCAGCGCCATCGTCAGCCGCAGCGGCCAGGTCGGCAGCGCGCGCGTGAGACGCTTGTCGAGCGTCACCGCGAAGCGCGGCGCGTGCGCGGCGACCGCCAGCTCGTTCATGAACTCGTCGACGCGCTGCCCGCGCGGGTCGGTCAGATGGAAGGCGTTGCCGTCGAGGTCGGGCACGTGCATCAGCTGCTCCATCGCGCCCGCCACCCAGTCGACCGGCACGACGTTGGTGCGCCCCAGGTCCAGCCCCACCAGCGGCAGCCATTCCGGCAGCAGCTGCCGCGCGCGCTGGATCGCCTTGAAGAAGTAGTAGGGCCCGTTGACCTTGTCCATCTCGCCGGTGCGCGAGTCGCCGACCACGATCGCCGGCCGGTATACGCGCCAGGGCACGAACGGCTGCTCGCGCACCAGCCGCTCGGCCTCGAACTTCGTGCGGTGGTAGGGCGAGGGCAGCTTCTGACCCTCGTCGAACATCTCCTCGCTGAACGTGCCCTTGTAGGCGCCGGCCACGGCGATCGAGGAGACGTGGTGCAGGCAGCCAACCTCCAGCGAGCGCGCCAGCTCGACCGCGTGCGTTGTGCCGCCGACGTTCGCCACCTTGTTCTGCTCCGCCGGGGCGGTCATGTCGTAGATCGCCGCGAGGTGCACGAAGTGCTCGATCTTGCCCCGCAGCTCCGCCACCTGCTCCTCCTCGAGCCCGAGCAGCGGCCGGCGCAGGTCGCCGAGCACGGGCTCGATCCGTTTGGTTGCCGCCGCGCCGACCGCGCTGGTCCAGCGGTCGGTCAGCTCGTCGAGCCGGGCGGTGGAACCCTCGCGCACCAGCAGATAGAGCTTGCCCTGGCGGTTGGCCAGCAGCCGTTCGACGAAGTGGCGCCCGATGAAGCCGGTCGCGCCGGTGATGAAGTAGGCCATCTCGCGAGGATAGCCCGTCGGCCTGGCCAGGGCTGGCCTGCTGGACGTGTGCGGTTGGTCGCCGGACGCGTGCTCGCGGTTGGGGCTTCACGCGGGGCTTCACGTGCGCTCGCGGTTGGGAGCCTTGGCAGAGGGCGCGGGCTTTGCGGTCGGGCGCTCGGGGGGCGACCGTGCGCGGCGCTTGGCCGTCCTCGGGCGAGGCTCTTGTGGATAAAGACTTGACAACGCCGTCTCATCTGTCTATAGTGAGCCTCATCGTGCACTTGATCTTTGGTGCACGTAACGGTTTTCAACATAGGGAGCGGGTCTGAACCGGGTTCTGAACCCGGTATCTCAGATGTGACTGTCGCGGCCCCCTGGGAGAGGGGTCGGCTTATTTGCGCCACACGACTCCGGAGGAGGGCTGAGCCCATGCTTAAAGCGATACGTAGACGTTTCAACGCCACGGGTTTTGTGGCAGTGCTGGCGCTGGTGTTCGCGATGGGCGGCGGCGCGTATGCCGCGAGCCGGTACGTGATCACTTCGACAAAGCAGATCAGCCCGAAGGTGTTGAAGGCGCTGCAGGGCAAGCCCGGCGCGGCGGGAGCGACTGGCGCGCAAGGGCCCGCCGGGCCGGCTGGTGAAAAGGGCGCTCCCGGAGCCAATGGTACGGATGGCACGAGCGGCAATGCCGGTGTGAGTGTGACGAGCGTAAGCGTGCCGACGAGCAGTTCCACATGCAGCAAACTGGGAGGTTCGGAATTCACCGCCGCGGAAGGCAGCAAAACGACTGCGTGCAACGGCAAGGAAGGCAAAGCGGGCGCCCCCGGGCCCGCGGGCCCCGAAGGCTCGCCCTGGACGGCGGGGGGGACGCTGCCCGAAGGTAAGTCGGAGACGGGGACCTGGTCCAATATCTTCATCGCCACGGCGGCAAAACAGGTCGCGACTGACTCGATTTCGTTCGCGATCCCTTTGCAAGCCGAACCGGAAGCGCACTTCATCGAGAACGACGAATCGGCGGGGGAAGCGGACGAAAGCCCGGCCATCAAAGAAGGGCTCTGCAAAGGCAATTACGCACATCCCGAAGCGAAGTCGGGAAACCTCTGCGTTTTCAGCCAGACGGAAGGTAGCCGCGCGACCGACTATCTATTCGAGGGTGCGGTCCCGGTGCGCCTGTTCTTCACCAGTCCCTACGGGGCGATCGTCGCGACGGGGTCGACCGAAGCCGGTGAAGTGCTTGCGGGTGGCACCTGGGCCGTGACGGGCTGATGGCGTGTACGTGGAGCGCGACGAGGGAAAAGGTGTGGGCATGACTGTCCGGATCGCAACTGGAGTGGCTTTGCGACTTGCCGTGTGCCTTTGTGCGCTGGCGGGGTTTATGGCGGCGTCGGCGGCTGTCACACAGGCGCTGACCGTGCACGTGTACGAGTCCTCGTTTGGGGAACCCGGCTCAGGTCCCGGGCAACTCGGCGAACCGTCGGGGATCGCCGTGAACGACTCGACCTCGCTCTCGCCGACGGCCGGCGATGTGTATGTGGTCGACAGCGAGAACAACCGCGTTGAGCGGTTCAACGCCACGGGCACCTATCTCGGCGAGTTCAACGGCGGCGGCACCTACGAAGTGGAAGGCAAAACGGAAACCGGTGCCGCCGCGCCCACGGGAGCATTCTCCAAGCCGACGCAGATCGCGGTCGACGATTCCAACGATCCGCTCGACCCGTCGGCCGAAGACGTGTACGTGATCGATCAGAATCACGCGGTAGTCGACAAGTTCACTGCCACCGGTGCGTATCTCGGGCAGATCGACGGGAGCGAAACCGCACAGGGCCGCTTCAATGTCGGGGTGGCCTACGGCGAAAGGTCCCTTCAAGGGGTGGCGGTCGACCCGAAAGGGGTGCTGTGGCTGGGTATCGGCACACATGGGGCACCCGGTCCGCAGCTCTTCAGCTTCACCAATGAAGCAGCAAACAAGCTCACCACGGAAGCCACAGACAAATACGGCCAGTCAGGCCGGATCGCGGTGGACGGGGAAGGCGATCTATATATCGATTCATATGCTTCGTATGTAAAGATCACGAGCACGGGGGTTGCCCTGCGCGAACATTTTGGTGGCGTGGAAGGCAATAATTTGGTGGTAGCAGTGGACCCTTCGCATGGCGAGGTGTATCTGGGAGGCAATGAAGCTATCGAAGCGTTTGATCTGGCCGGGAACCCGATCGAGAGCGAAGCAGGTGGAGCGCCTGCGCCGAGCTTTGGGTCGGGCCATTTATCAGAGCTTGGCGGGATCGCGGTGAACGCGAGCACGGGTGCAGTGTACGCTACGAACAGCAACGCGGATAGCGTCGCGAGGTTCGAAGCCGTGACGCTCCCAAGCGCGGTGCTCGGCGCGCCCGGAGATCGGCATACGCGCAGTGTGACGTTGAACGGCACGGTCGACCCCGCAGGCGCTCCGGTGAGCTCGTGCGTATTTGAATACGACACGAGACCGTACGCCAAGGGGGAAGCGCCGCACGGCTCGAGTATGCCGTGCTCGCCCGGCAATCTCGGGTCCGGTAGGAGCCCGGAGGGGGTGAGCGCGAATCTGACCGGGTTGACGCCGGAGACCACCTACTACTATCAGCTTGCGGTGACCAATGCGGGCGGCACCGCGAGAACTCCGGGGGCGGAACTGTTCACAGGCCCCAGGCTGAGTGATGAATACGCCGTGAACGCGGCGTCGACCAGCGTGACATTGAATGCGACGATCGATACTGACGGCGCGGACACGCACTACTATGTCGAATATGGCTTTACGGCCGCTTACGGTCGGTACGCCCCGGCACCGCCGCCGGGCGACGACCTGGGTGCGGCGTCCGGTCCGCAGCAGATCGTGTCGCATATTGCCGGCCTGACGCCGGGTGCCACTTATCATGACCGTCTGGTCGCCGTTCAGGACGGTGAAACGTTCGTTCAGCCCGACCACACGTTCGTCACTCAGGCCGCCGGGCTTCCAGCGACGCTTGCCGACGAACGTCATTGGGAATTGGTGTCGCCGGCGAAGAAGGGGGGCGCCCTGTTCGAACCGACCGAATTGGGTGGCGCGTTCCAGGCTGCCGCTGACGGCAGTGCGATCACATACCTCGTCGTCGGGCCGGTCGCGGTGCCGGCAACGGGCAGCTACAAGTTCTCGCAACTTCTCTCCCGGCGCGGCTCCTCGGGCTGGAACACGACCGATCTGACGCTCCCGCGGGAAATTCCCGAAAACGAAGAACCGGCGTTGCAGATCGGCTCGGCCACTTTCGAATACACGCTGTTTTCACCCGACCTCTCGCTCGGTTTGGTGCATCCGCCGACGGCTGGAACGCCTCCGCTTGCACCCGGTGTGTCCGAACGGACGATCTACCTCCTGAATACGGCCAAGGGCGTGTTCACGCCGCTCGTCGGACCGTTCGACACGCCGGAAGGCACGACCTTGGAAGAACCGGGGACGAGTCGCGAATCGCTCGAAACCAACTCAGGTGAATGGCAGCTTCACGTCGCGGCCGAGACCCCGGACCTCGCGCACGTCGTGATCGTCACGCCCAAAGCATTGACGAGCGAAGCCGTTGACGAAGAAACGGCGCATCGTCACGAAAAAGGTACGCCCCAGCAGAATCTCTACGAGTGGGGCGAAGGCGAATTGCAGCTCGTAAACTTCCTTCCGGAAGGCCCGGTTGCGCACGGAGCCTATGGCGCACATGCCCCGTTTGTGCAAATGGCCGGGACGCACCAGAGTTACGGCGGGAGTGTATCGGGTCCTGCGCGGGCCATCTCAGCTGATGGGCGCCGTATCGCATGGACTTGGGGGCGGGCGCCGTACTCGGGTGTTGAAAATGAAGAATATCGTGGGTTGTTTGTGCGTGACATGGTGGAAGGCCGGACGGTGCGGGTCGGTGGTCCTCACGCGCTCTATCAGACGATGAACGCGAGCGGGTCGCTGATCTTCTACACCGAAGCAGGCGAACTTCACCTCTTTGAATTCGAAACCGGACGAGATCTGGATCTGACGGCGACACACGGTGCGGAACCCTCAGCGGGGATCCAGGACTTCATCTCGGATGTCAGCGAAGACGGCTCGTATGTGTACTTCGTCGCGAAGGGCGTGCTTGCGGCGGGTGGCGAACGAGGGGCCGACAACCTCTATGTGCTGCACGAGTCCGCCGGCGTGTGGACGACGCGCTTCATCGCTCAGTTGTCCCAGGACGATCGTCCCACATGGGAAGCCAGTTCTCAATATGGCTCACCTGAACTGGCGCGCATCAGCTCACGGGTTTCGCCCAACGGCCGGTTCCTTGCGTTCATGTCCGATCGCAGCCTGACGGGCTACGACAACATCGACGCGGCCAGCGGACAGCCGGATGAGGAGGTCTACGAGTACGACTTCGCGAGCGGCCGGCTGGTGTGTGCCTCGTGCAACCCGAGCAACGTGCGACCTTACGGCATTTTCGATAGCCAGACTACCGATCCGCTCGTCGACAGCTATGGGATCTGGACTGAAAAGGTCTCGGATGCGGAGGATCCGTATACCGCTCACTGGATCGCGGCGAACATTCCTGGTTGGGACGGAAACTCATATGCCCCCACCGCGTATCAGCCGCGCTATCTGTCCGACAGCGGGCGGTTGTTCTTCGACAGCAGCGATGCGCTGGTGCCGCGCGACACCAATGGCGTTGAGGACGTGTACGAGTTCGAGCCGGAAGGGGTCGGTGCTTGCTCGACCGCAACGTCGTCGAGTATGTGGGTGTATGTGCGCGAACTTGCGGGCCACTCCGTCGATGGGTGTGTAGGGTTGATCTCGTCCGGCACGTCTGCTGCTGAATCGGCGTTCTATGACGCGAGCGAAAGCGGGAACGACGTGTTCTTCGTCACCACTTCACGCCTGGCCGTGGCAGATTTCGATACGGCGTACGACATCTACGACGCGCACGTGTGCACGAGCGCGGTGCCGTGCCGTACCGAACCGGTCGCCCCGCCGCCGTGTTCGAGTGGGGACGGGTGCAAGCCATCGCCGACGCCGCAACCGGAATTCTACGGCGCGCCTGCGACAGAGACGTTCCACGGCATCGGCAACCTCACTCAGTCCGCGATCGCTCCCACAGTCGGCTCAACCAAGCCACTGACGAGCGCACGGAAGCGGACGCTGGCGTTGAAGGCCTGCCGAAAGCTCAAACGTAAACCGAGGGCTGTGTGCGAACGCCGGGTTCGAGCCCGCTATGCCGTGCGCCGCCATGCTCATTCGACTGGAAAGGCAGGTCCCCGATGAGCCGCGCGTGTTTTAGAGTGGTGCTCGCTGTGGCTGTCGCCGTGTTCGCGCTGGCCGCGACCGCGGGAGATGCGGTCGCGGCGGCGCCGTGGTGGCATGTGGACACGCTATCTTCGCCGGCTACACAGGCTGGGAAGGACAGCCTGGTCACGCTCGAAGTGAGCAACCTCGGTGACGCCGCGGTCGATGGGGCTGTTTCGCCCGTCACGATCGTCGATCAACTGCCGTCTGGCGTGGTGCCGAGGATCGTCGAAGGAGCCGGTGGCGGGAGCTACCCAATCGGCGTCAACGGCGTGGAAACGCTGATCCACTGCGGTATCTCCGAACAGACGGTCACATGCGCGTACGCCGGGCCGCTGCTGGCTTATGAACGGTTCATCATATCGATTTCGGTGGAAGTCGAACCGGGTGCCGGTGGCGGCGTGAGCGAAGTCGCGGTAACCGGTGGCGGCGCTTCGTCATTAACTGTTCAGGATCCTATCGAGCTCGGCGAAGGCGTTCCCGGATATGGCCTGCAGCACTACGAAGTCACGCCCGAAGAAGAGGGCGGCGGTGTCAGCACTCAAGCCGGCGCGCATCCGTTCCAGCTGACGACCACGCTTGCGGTGAACACCAAGGCTGTCACGGTCGCCGAACCTACGGGCGTCCACCAGGAAGTCCAGCCGGTCGCGCTGACGAAGGATCTCCGCTTCAACCTGCCGCCGGGTTTGGTGGGGAATCCGACGCCGATCCCGAAGTGCAAGCTAGCGGTGTTCTTGGCGCCGTCCAACACGACACAATGTCCGCGTGAATCCGTTGTCGGTGTCGCGACGTCGATCATCGATCAGCAGAACGAAAAACCTGCGAATGCGCCGTGGGCCGAGGCTGTGGCGCTCTTTAACATCGAACCGTCGGTGGGCGAGCCCGCCCGCTTCGGCTTCGATACCCAGGTAGGTCCGATCGTGCTCGACACATCGGTGCGCACAGGCGGCAATTACGGGGTGGTCGTGACCGTCCCGAACATCCTCGACAGCATCGCGGTCATCGGCAGCCAGGTGACGTTCTGGGGGGTGCCGGGGGACGCGCGGCACGACACCTCACGCGGCACGTGTCTGGACCAGTTCGAAGGCTCCTTCCAAGCTCTCGCGAAATTCGAATTCAGCTGTCCACTGGACGAAGAACCAAAACCGTTCCTGATCATGCCGACCTCTTGTGAAGCGCCGCTGGTGACAAGCGTCGAAGCGGATTCGTGGAGCGCGCCCGGGGCGTATGCGGCGCCGAGGAGCTACACGTTCAGCAATGCCGCCGGTGAACCGTTCGCCGAGGACGGGTGCAACCACTTGACGTTTGAACCGTCGATCAGTTTGACGCCGGATGGAACGCAGGCGGCGACGCCGACGGGGTTGAGCGCGGACGTGCATGTGGATCAGCAAGCGAGCCTGAACCCGAACGGGGTCGCGGAGTCGGCCGTCAAGGACACGACGGTAACGCTGCCCCCGGGCGTGGTGCTCGATCCCTCGGGCGCCGATGGTCTGCAGGCCTGCCCGTTGCTGACGGGGGTGAGCGCGGCGCAGGAAGAGCTAGAAGAAAAGGATCTGGTGTCGGGGATCAACCTCGACACCCCGCAGCCGGCTGACTGTCCGGAAGCGTCGAAGGTGGGGACGCTTGAAATTCGCACACCGCTGCTGCCGAACCCGCTGGTCGGGGCCGCGTACCTAGCGACGCAGCAGGCGAACCCGTTCGGCAGTTTGATCGCCCTCTACCTGGTGGCGCGCGACCCTGTGTCCGGGGTGCTGATCAAGATCGCGGGGAAGGTCTCCGCGTGCGAAAGGACCGGGGAAACCCTCGAAGGTGTGGTGTGTCAGGCGCCGGGGCAGTTGGTCTCAACGTTCGATGACACGCCGGAGCTGCCCTTCGAAGATCTGACGCTGCACTTCTTCGGTGGCTCCAGGGCGCCGTTGGCGACGCCGCATGCGTGTGGGTCTTATACGACGACCGCGGCGATCGCGCCGTGGTCGGGCGAACCGGCCGCGGAACTGGTCTCCTCACCGTTTGAGATCGCGAGCGGCCCCACCGGCGGGGCGTGCCTGCCGACCCCCGCGCCGTTCACGCCGAGCTTGACGGGCGGTTCGACGAATGTGCAGGCCGGCGCGCTGACATCGTTCGCGACGACGATGAGCCGCGAAGATGGCCAGCAAACTCTGCAGGCGATCACGCTGCACATGCCCGCGGGTCTCTCCGGTGAGCTGCCCGGCGTGGAACTGTGCCCGGAACCGCGGGCCGACGAAGGGCTGTGCGGGCCCAACAGCCTGATCGGCGAAACGACTGTGAGTGTCGGAGTGGGCGGCACGCCATTCACGGTCAAGGGCGGCAAGGTGTACCTCACCGGCCCGTACAAGGGCGCCCCGTTCGGGCTCTCGATCGTCGACCCGGCGAAGGCCGGCCCGTTCGATCTCGAGGACACGCCGGCCAATCATCCGGCATGTGACTGCCTGGTGGTACGCGCGAAGGTCGAAGTCGATCCGCACACGGCGGCGCTGACGGTCACCAGCGACAACGAAGGCCCATACAAGATCCCGACGATCATCGAAGGGATTCCCTTGCAGATCAAGCACGTCTACGTGACGATCAACCGGCCCGGGTTCACGTTCAACCCGACCAACTGCGAACCGCTGAGCATCACGGGCACGCTCGACAGCACCGAAGGCGCGAGTAGCCAGGTGTCGGTGCCCTTCCAGGCGACCAACTGCGCCGCACTCGGGTTTGCCCCCAAATTCGCGGTCTCCACCGCAGGGAAGGCGAGCCGCCTGGACGGCACCAGCCTGGACGTCAAGCTGACCTACCCGCAGGCGGCGTTTGGGTCGCAGGCCAACATCAAACAGGTCAAAGTCGAACTGCCCAAGCAGCTGCCCTCACGGCTGCCGACGCTGCAGAAGGCGTGCACCGCCGCGCAGTTCGATAGCAACCCCGCCGGGTGCCCGTCTGCGTCGATCGTCGGTCACGCCAAGGCAATAAGCCCGCTGGTGCCCGTCCCGCTGGAAGGCCCCGCGTACTTCGTGTCCAACGGCGGTGAAGCGTTCCCCAACCTGATCGTCGTGCTGCAGGGCTATGGCGTCACGATCGACCTCGTCGGCGACACGTTCATCAGCAAAGCGGGGGTTACGAGCAGCACGTTCAAAACCGTTCCCGACGCCCCGGTCGGCAGCTTCGAACTGGACCTCCCCGCAGGGAGATACTCCGCGCTCACCGCGCTCGGCAACCCCTGCAAGAACAAGCTCACGATGCCGACCGAATTCATCGCGCAGAACGGCGCCGAGATCAAGCAGAACACGAAGATCAGCGTAACGGGCTGCCCCAAGGCCAAGAAGGCCACCCACAAGAAGAAGCGCAAGGCAAAGGGCCGGAAGGCCGCGGCCAAGCACCGGAGGAGAAAGGGGTAGGGGCGTGGTGAGCGCAATGGCATCGCACAGTCGTAGTGGAGGTCCGCGCCGCGATCTGGAGCCACGCCCGTCCCAGCGCAACGTGGACCGCGTCGGCGGTCGCAGCGGCATTGTCGATATTCAGCGCGCGCGGCTGATCGCAGCGATGACGCAGGTCGCGCGCGAGCGGGGCGTGGGCTCCACCACGGTCGCCCACGTGGTGGAGCGCTCCGGCGTGTCGCGGCGCACCTTCTACGAACTGTTCGAGGACCGCGACGACTGCTTCAGGGCAGCCTTCGACCAGGCGATCGAGAGTGCCGCGCAGCGCGTGGTGCCGGCGTACGAGTCGGCGCAGGGGTGGCGCGAGCGGATGCGCGCCGGCCTGCGCGCGCTGCTGGAGTTTTTGGACGACGAGCCGAGTCTCGGCGCGCTGTGCGTCGTCGACGTGCTGGGGTCGGGACCCCCGGCGCTGGAGCATCGCCGGGAGGTCGTGCAGCTGCTGATCGGAGCGGTCGACGAGGGCCGCGAGGAGGCGCGTGCCGGCGCGCACCCGACGCGCCTGACGGCGGAGGGCGTGGTGGGAGCGGTGCTGGCGGTGCTGCACGAGCGGCTGTCGGGCGTGGCGGCGCCCGCCCCGGACGGCACGCCCGATGGCGAGACGAACAGCCCGCCGATGACGAGCCTGCTCGGAGCGCTGATGGGGATGATCGTGCTGCCCTACCAAGGCAACGCGGCGGCGGCGCGCGAGGCCGCCAAGCCGGCGCCGCGGCGCCGGCGCGCGGCGCGGCGCGAGCTCAATGATCCGCTGCGGGCGCTCGACATGCGCCTTACCTACCGCACGGTGCGCGTGCTGCGCGCGATCGCGGCGAAGCCCGGAGCGAGCAACCGCGAGATCGCCGAGGCATCCGACATCGTCGACCAGGGCCAGATCTCGCGGCTGCTGGTGCGCCTGGAGCACTTCGGGCTGGTGCGCAACGACGGCGCGGGCCGGCGCAGCGGCGAGCCCAACGTCTGGAGCCTCACGCCCAAGGGCGAGGAGCTGGAGCGCTCGATCCGGCAGTAGGCCGGAGCGCCTCGGGGTCCCGTCCCCGCGGCTTTACCCGGACGAAACGGGGTCGCTCCGCGATGGCGGCCGTGCGCGCCTACGCCCCGGCCCCAGCCCCGCCGCGGCCCTCGCCACCGGCGAAGCGCGCCGCGCCGCGAATCGCGTCCTCGAACACGTCGGGACCTGCCTGGGCCTCCAAAGCAAGCGCCTCGGGAAGCGCCATGCCGAGACCGTGGATCGCCGCTTGCCGATCGGCGAGCATCGTGCGCTGCGGGAAGCGGGCCAAGCCCTCGGCCAGCTCCAAAGCCCGCTCGAGGTGGCGCCCGGGCGCGACCAGCTCGGTGACGAGGCCGATCGAAAGCGCCTCGGCGGCGTCCATGATGCGCCCGGTGAGGATCATGTCGAGCGCCCGGCCGAGGCCGACGATGCGCGGCAGGCGCTGCGTGCCGCCGTCGATCAACGGCACACCCCAGCGTCGCTCGGGAAAGCCCAGGCGCGAGTCCTCCGTGGCGATCCGCAGGTCGCACCACAACGCCAGCTCCAAGCCGCCGGCGAGCGCGAAGCCGGAGATCGCCGCGATCGTCGGCTTGGAGGGTGTCAGCCTGGTGAAGCCCATCGGCCCCTCCGGCGCGGTCAGGCGCCCGCCGAAGCTCTCGATCGCCTTCAGGTCGGCGCCGGCGCAGAAGGCGATGCCGCCGGCGCCGGTGAGCACCAGCACGCGCGCCTCGTCGTCGGCCTCAAAACGTAGGTAGGCCTCGTGCAAAGCAGCCGCGGTGGGCCCGTCGACGGCGTTGCGCCGCTGCGGGCGGTCGATCGTGACGAGCGCCGCAGCGCCGCGGCGCTGGTAGGTGACCGGCGCCCCACCCCCCTGCGAGTCGAGGCCGGACTTGCTGGGCTCGACGCTTGAGCTCATCCGTGCCCGCGCCGCCCGCCGCGACTACCAGCCGCCGCGCCAGCGGTCGTCGTCGCGCTGCGAGCGCTGTGCGGCGACGCGGGCGTCTTTGCGCTTTTCCAGGCGTTTCTGCAGCAGGCTGGCGAGCAGCACGAAGGTCGGGAAGAAGACGACCAGGATGAACCCGGTCTTGGTAATGACCTGGTCGTCGGTCGCGCCGTAGAAGCCACGCCCGTCGTTCATCGCCAGCGCCGCGGGCGCGGATAGCGCCAGCAGGGCGAGGGCGGCGGGGAGGCTCCAGAGTAGGCGGCGCACGAGGATTGCAATGGTATCGGAGCGCTCGGTTGTGCGGTCCCGTGGGCGCCGGCCGATCTCCCTCGCCCGCCCCGCCTACCATGCCGACCATGGCTGTGCTGATCGCATCCGACCTCCACAAGGACATCGCCGGCAAACCGCTGCTGCGCGGCGTGAGCTTCAAGCTGGAGCGGCGCGAGCGGATGACGATCGCCGGGCGCAACGGCGCCGGCAAGACGACGCTGCTGCGGATGCTGGCGGGGGAGGAGTCGATCGACAAGGGTGAGCTGAGCCCGCAGAAGGGCGCGCGCATCGCGCTGCACGACCAGCGCCCCCCACGCGAGCGCGGGATCGCGTTGCGCGACTACGTGCTGTCGGGCTGCGCGCAGGAGCTGGCGGCCGAGCGTGAGCTGGCGGAGCTGGAGCAGAGGATGGGGTCCCTCCCGCCCCGCCCGGCTGAGGGGGAGGGCGGTGCTTCCGGGAACGGATCCGACCCCGGCGATGGGAAGCCCGCCCAGCCACAGGACTTCGAGGTGCTGCTCGCCCGTTATGCCCGCGCGCAGGCGCGGCTGGAGGCGCTGGGCGGCTACCTGTGGCGCGACCGCGCGACGGTGATGGCGCGCGGGCTGGGCTTCGCGCCGGAGGACCTGGACCGCCCGCTGGACACCTTCTCCGGCGGTCAGCTGACGCGCGCCTCGCTCGCCCGGGCGCTGGCGACGAACGCCGACGTGCTGCTGCTGGACGAGCCGACCAACCACCTCGACATCGAGTCGCTGGAGTGGCTGGAGCAGACGCTCGTCGGCCTCGATGCAGCGGTGGTGCTGGTCGCCCACGACCGCTGGTTTCTGGAGGCCGTCGGCACCGCCGTGCTCGAGCTGGAGGCCGGCAAATCGCGCTTCTTCGCCGGCACCTGGCACCAGTGGCGTCGCGAGCAGGCCGCCCGCGAGATGGCGCTGGGCAAGGCGATCGACAAGCAACAGGCGGAGATCGCGCGGATGGAGCGCTTCATCGAGCGCTTCCGCTACAAGGCGACGAAGGCCAAACAGGCGCAGTCGCGCGTGAAGAAACTCGCCAAGATCGAGCGGATCGAGCGCGGGGTGGGCGGGTCCGGATCCGGCCAAGGCCTGGAGTTCGCGTTCAAGCCGCCGGAGCGCTCCGGGCGGGTGATCTTCGAGTTGAGCGACGCGCGCGTGGAGGTAGGCACTCCGCCGATCACGCTGCTGGAGCATGCCGAACTGTGGTTGGAGCGTGGCGAGCACGTCTCGCTGGTGGGCCCCAACGGCAGCGGCAAGACCACGCTGATCGAGACGCTGGCCGGACGGCGGCCGCTGGCGGCGGGCAAGCTCAGTACCGGCCACAACGTGCAGGTCGGTTACCTCTCCCAGCACGCCGACGAGCTCGGCGCGGGCGGCCCACCTAACCAGAGCGTGCTCGACGCCGCGGGGCGCGCCACCGGTCTCACCCCCAACAAGGCGCGAGCGCTGCTCGGCCAGTTCCTGTTCTCCGGCGAGGAGGCCGAAAAACCGCTCGCGGGCCTCTCCGGCGGCGAGCGCCGCAGATTGTCGCTCGCCGTGCTGGTTGGACCGGCATCCCACCCACCCAACGTATTGATCCTCGACGAGCCCACCAACCACCTCGACATCGAGAGCCGCGAGGCGCTGGAGGATGCGCTGAGCTCCTTCCAGGGAGCGGTGCTGCTCGTCTCCCACGACCGCGCGCTGCTCGACGCCGTCGGCACCCGCACGGTCGCGGTGGAGGGCCCCACCCACCCCCGCGCGCTGCGCAGCTACGAGGGCGGCTGGCCGGAGTACGTGCGCGTGCGCGAAGAGCGCCGTGCGGCGGGCTCTCAGGCCTTGAACGAGATGACCGGCCCACATGTGGGCCGGTCGGGGGACGCGCATGCGCGTCCCCTCGGAGCGGCGCATGCGCCGCTCCGCCAGCCGGCGCATGCGCCGGCTGGAACAACGATGACCGCCAACGGCTCCAACGGCGGCACGGGGAAGGGGAAGCCCAAGGCCAAGCCGAAGGGTCCCTCGAAGAACCGCCTCAACGACCAGCAGCAGGCGGAGCTGGCGATCGAAGCGGCCGAGGCGGCGCTGCGCGAGGTCGAGGACGCGTTGGCCGATCCGGCGGCGTGGGCGACCAAGTACGAGTCGGCCAAGTCCGAGGCCCGCCACACCGCCGCGCGCCGCGCCGTCGAGGCCGCGTACGCGCGCCTCGAAGCGCTGGTGGGGTGACGGCCCCTTTCGCCTGCACACGTCCCGGAGGCCCTGCGACCGGGAGCGGTCGAACTAAACTGGTTCGCGATGGACGACCGCAAGAAGACCGCGCGCAACGTGGCGATCCTGCTGGTGCTGGCGGCCGCGGTCGCCTATCTGCCCGGGGGGGCGCGCGCGGCTGCGACCTTCCAAACGATCCTCGGCGTCGTCTTCATGCTCGCGCTCGGCTTCGCCGGGGTGCAGTTGTACATCCGCCACCACGTCACCATCCACAGCCTCGGCGACCGCCGCCGCGCGTTGGCGTACGGGTCGCTCGGCGTCGGCACCGTGACGCTGGCCGCCAAACCGCGCATGTGGGAAACGGGCTTTGGCGAGTTCGTGTGGTTTGTGCTGCTCGGCCTCGTCGTCTACACGCTGTTCTCGCTCTACCGCTACTCGCGCAGCTATTGATCACGCGCCCGTTGCCGAGCACGCCGGCCTCGCCGAGCACACCCGCGCCGGTCCCCCGTTCCGATCGCCCGCGCCGGCGATGACCGTGACGCTCGCAGAGCAACGTCGCGGGCTCCCCGACCAGCCGGGGGTATACCTATTCCGCGACGGCAAAGGCCGCGTGGTTTACGTCGGCAAGGCGAAGTCGATCCGCAAGCGCGTCGCTTCTCACTTCTCCAAGGCGCAAGTGGGTGGGCGGGGAGCCAATTCTCCGGGACACGCCGAGATGGTCGCCGCCGTCGAGAACATCGAGTTCGTGGTCGTCGGCTCCGAGGCCGAGGCGCTGCTGGCGGAGCAGAGCTTCATCAAGCAGTACCGCCCCCGCTTCAACATCCGCCTGCGCGATGACAAGTCCTATCCGTTCATCGCGATCTCGCTCGACGAGGACTTCCCGCGTGTGTACTTCACGCGCGAGCGCCACCGCCCCGGCCGCGCCTACTTCGGCCCCTATTCCAACGCCAAGCGCGTGCGCGGCACGCTCGACCTGCTGACGAAGATCTTCATGTTCCGCTCCTGCACCGGCCCCGAGCCGGGGCGGCGCAGCGGCAGCCCCTGTCTCGACTACTACATCAAGCGCTGTGAGGCACCCTGCGTCGGGTATGTAACCAAGGAGCACTACCGCGAGAGCATCGATGGCGTGATCGACTTCCTCTCCGGGCGCTACCGCACGATCGAGCGTGACCTGCAAGCGCGGATGAAGGCCGCGGCGCAGGCGCAGGAGTACGAGCAGGCGACGCTGGAGCGCAACCGCCTGCGCGCGGTGCGCTCGCTGTTGGAGCGCCAACGCGTGGCGAGCGAGTCGATCGGCACGCTCGACGCGGTCGCCGTCGCGCTCGACGGGACCGAGGCCAACGCGCAGGTTTTCCAGGTGCGCGACGGGGTGCTCTCCGACCGGCAGTCGTTCTATTTGTCAAACGAGGCCGAGCGCGCGCTGCCCGAGGTGGCGGAGGAGTTCATGCTCCAGTACTACGCCGGGCACTCTTCGATTCCCGCGCAGATCGTCGTGCAGCGGGAGCTGGTCCCGGCGCGTGTGTCCCGGGGACCCGAGGCGGGGGACGCCGGGGGCGCCCATCCACTGCCGCGCGCCCAGCGGTCGCCGCACTCGTCTCCGTCACCCGACTTCCCTGGCCTGGACGATGGGCCCTCAGGGCTGGAGGCCCTCGCCGAGGCTCTCGCCAGCCGCCGCGGCGGTCCCGTCGAGCTGCGCGCCGCCGAGCGCGGCGACAAGCGCCGGATCCTCGAGCTGGCCGAGCGCAACGCGCGCCTGGCGCTCGACCAGGAGCACCTGCGCGCCGAGCGCCGCCGCCAGAGCCGCGTCGAGGCGCTGGAGGGTCTGCAGCAGGCACTCGGCCTCGACGTGCCGCCGGTGAGGATCGAGTGCTTCGATATCTCCAACCTCGGCGGCACCCACACGGTCGCCTCGATGGTTGTGTTCGAGGGCGGGGCGCCGAAGAAATCCGACTACCGCCGCTTCAAGATTCGCACTCTGCCGGAGGGTGAGTCTGACGACTACGCGGCGATGGCGGAGGTGCTGGGCCGCCGCTTCGCCCAGTGGGAGCGTCAGACCGACCTCTCCCCGCACGACCCCGACTACGACGCGAGCTTCGCGGCGCTGCCAAACGTCGTGGTGATCGACGGCGGCAAGGGCCAGCTCGCCGCCGGGATCGGGCCGCTGCGTGGCTTTCGCGAGCGCGGCGTGGCGGTGATCTCGCTCGCCAAGCGGATTGAGGAGGTGTTCATCCCCGGTCGCGCTGCGCCGCTGGTGCTTGACCACTCCACGCCCGAGTTGCAGCTGTTGCAGCGCGCCCGCGACGAGGCCCACCGCTTCGCGATCACCCACCACCGCAGCCGCCGCGATCGCGCGCTTACCAGCTCGCTGCTGGATGAGCTGCCGGGCGTCGGTCCTGCCCGCAAGCGCGCGCTGCTCGCCCACTTCGGCTCGCCCGAGGCGGTGGTCGCGGCCTCGCGCGAGGAGCTGCAGGCGGTGCCCGGCCTGCCGGCGAAGGTCGCGCGGGAGCTGCACGCCAATCTCAACCGCACAGGTTGAGGCCGCCGATGAGCTGCGCGACCCCCTCGGCGGCGTAGCTCGTAAACAGAAAAGTGCCGCCCGTGTCCGCTAAACGCGGCACAATCAATTCGTGTCCGTATTCCGACCGCTGCGGGGCCCCTCGCGCTTTCAGAGCAAGCCGGAGGTGAAGTCGAGCCTGAAGGAGCTGGTGGTGATCACGGGCTTTTCCGGCGCCGGCAAGTCGACGGCGATGAACGTGTTCGAGGACGCCGGCTACTTCTGCGTGGACAACCTGCCCCCGGAGATGATCCGTTCGCTGACCGAGCTGTTCATGCACGAGGGCTCCAAGGTGGAGCGCGCCGCGGTCGTCTCAGACGTGCGCGGGGGCGTCTACTTCGAGGCGTTGCAGGCGGTGGTGGACGAACTGGAGTCGGCCGGCCTCGATCATCATGTGCTGTTCCTCGAGGCCGCCGAGCAGACGCTCGTCAACCGTTACAAGGAGACCCGCCGCCGCCACCCGCTGGCCCCCGACGGCTCGGTCGCCGCCGGGGTCGCCGCCGAGCGGGCGCTGCTGGAGCCGCTGCGCAACCGCGCCGACGTGGTGATCGACACGACCGGCATGTCCGCCTCGATGCTGCGGGGCAAGATCGCCGACGAGCTGGTGCCGCGCCGCGCCACCGGCCGCCTCGCGGTGACGTTCATGAGCTTCGGTTTCAAGCACGGGCCCCCGCGCGAGGAGGACCTCGCCTTCGACGTGCGCTTTCTGCCCAACCCGCACTACGTGCCCGAGCTGCGCGAGCTCACCGGGGAAGACGGGCGGGTGGTCGAATACGTCGCCCGCGACGGGCGCCTGGAGGAGCTGTACGAGCGGCTGTATGCGCTGCTCGACTTCCTCTTGCCGCAGTACGTCGCGGAGGGCCGCGCGCACCTCGTGGTGGCGATCGGCTGCACCGGCGGCCGGCACCGCTCGGTGACGATCGCCGAGGGGCTGGGCAAGCGCTACCGCGAGCACGACGAGCTGACGGTTGCCGTCACCCACCGCGACATCGACAAGCGCTCGCGCGACGCCTGACCGTGACGCGCCACGCCGGCAGCGCCCGCAGGGGCGGCGTACGTCAGACTGCCGCGCGATGATCGACCATCTTGGTGTCGAGGTGAGCGACCTCGCGCGCTCCGCGACCTTCTACGACGCCGTCTTCTTCGCGATCGGGGTGCGGCGCGTGCACGTAGGCGAGCACGCGATCGCCTACGGCGTCACCGGGCCGACTTTCTGGATCGCCACGCGCGGGCGGCCCCCCGCGCCCGGCTACGGTCATGTAGCCTTCCGTGCGGCGGGACGCGTGGCGGTCGACCATGCTTACGCAGCTGGTCTCGCAGCCGGCGGGCGCAGTGATGGCGAGCCGGGGCTGCGGACGCAATACGGGCCGCTCTATTACGTTGCTTACTTGCTCGACCCTGACAATCTGCGCGTAGAGGTCGTCGCCAACTCGCGCTGAAGGCCCAGGAGGCTACATCGGAATATGCCCGTACGCGTGGGAATCAACGGATTTGGCCGCATCGGCCGCAATGTGTTTCGTGCCGCCAAGGCGCGCGGCGCCGATGATTCGATCGAATGGGTGGCGGTCAACGACCTCACCGATGCGCGCACGCTCGCGCACCTGCTGAAGTACGACTCGATCAACGGCCCCTACCCGGGCGAGGTCCGGGCGCTGGAGGGGGCGATCGAGGTGGACGGCGTCGAGCTGAAGGTGTTCGCCGAGACCGACCCCGCCAAGCTGCCCTGGGGCGAGCTGGGGGTGGACGTGGTGATCGAGTCCACCGGGCGCTTCACCGACCGCGAGCACGCGGCGATCCATCTCGCGCAGGGGGCGAAGAAGGTGATCATCTCGGCGCCCGCCACCGATCCCGACGTGACCGTGGTGCCCGGGGTCAACTTCGAGACCGTCTACGACCCGGCCGTCCACGACGTGATCTCCAACGCCTCTTGCACCACCAACTGCCTGGCGCCGGTGGCGAAGGTGGTCAACGACACGGTTGGCATCAAACATGGGTTGATGACCACGATCCACGCGTACACCGCTGACCAGCGCCTGCAGGATCTCCCGCACAAGGACCTGCGCCGCGCACGCGCCGCCGCGATCAACCTGATTCCCGCCTCGACCGGCGCCGCCAAGGCGATCGGCCTGGTGATCCCGGCGCTGCAGGGCAAGCTGCACGGCTTCGCGGTGCGCGCCCCCGTGCCGACCGGCTCGGTGGTGGACCTAACCGTCGAGTGCGAGCGGCCCACGAGCGTGGAGGAGATCAACGCCGCGCTGAAAGCGGCCTCCGAAAGCGGGCCGCTGCAAGGGATCATGGCGTACACTGAGGATCCGATCGTCTCCAGCGACATCGTCGGCTCCGCCTACTCCTCGATCGTCGATTCCCAGTTGACAGCGGTGGTGGACGCTACGATGCTGAAGGTTGTGGCCTGGTACGACAACGAGTGGGGCTACTCCAACCGGCTTGTGGACCTCGCGCAGAGGGTCCTGTAGGCGGGGATGGTCCGGGGGGATCGCGTGCGAAGCATCGACGACCTAGACGTGCGCGGACGGCGCGTGCTGGTGCGCGTGGACTTCAACGTCCCGCTCGCCACCGGCGTCGATGGAGCGATCGAGATCGCCGACGAGGCTCGCATCCGCGGGGGCCTGACGACGATCGAAGAGCTGCGCGGCCGCGGCGCGCGGGTGGTGCTGGTGTCGCATCTCGGCCGGCCGCAGGAGCACTTTGATGAGGCGCTGTCGATGGCGCCGGTGGCGGCACGCCTGCGCGAGCTGACTGGTGCGGAGGTGGCGTTGGCGCCAGGGGTGGTTGGCGAGGAGGTGGTGGCGCTTACCGAACAGCTGCACGATGGCGAGTTGCTGCTGCTGGAGAACGTGCGCTTCGAGCCGGGTGAGACCGATAACGATCCGGTTTTCGCGCGCGAGCTGGCGGAGCTGGGCGACCTGTACGTCAACGACGCCTTTGGCGCGGCCCACCGCGCGCACGCCAGCACCGAGGGGGTCGCGCACCTGCTGCCGAGCGCCGCCGGGCGGTTGCTCGAACATGAGGTAAAGACGCTCACCGGGATCCTCGAACATCCCGCGCGGCCGCTCGTTGCGGTCGTCGGTGGCGCCAAGGTCGCCGACAAGATCGACGTGATCGACCGCTTCCTGCAGGTCGCCGACGTGGTGATGATCGGCGGTGCGATGTGTTTCCCCTTCCTTTGCGCGCAGGGCCACTCGGTGGGTAAGTCTTTATGCGGTGACGACGACGTGGAACACGCGCGCCGCCTACTCACCCGAGCGAGCGACACGCATGCCCCTCAACCCGGCCGCGCGCGTCTGCTGGTGCCGAGCGACCTCGTGATCGGCGACCGCCTCGCCGACGACGCCCAGCATCGCGTGATGGACGGCGTGGAGGTACCCGAGGGCTGGATGGGGCTCGACATCGGGCCCTCCACGGCGGAGCGCTATGGGCGCGAGATCCAACGTGCCGGCACCGTCTTCTGGAACGGCCCGATGGGCGCCTTCGAGTTTGAGCCGTTCGCGGCGGGCACGCGCGCCGTCGCGGAGTCGGTCGCGCAAGCGCCCGGCCTGACGGTTGTCGGTGGCGGCGACTCGGCTTCGGCACTCGCCCACTTCGGCTTGGAGGGCTCGGTCGATCACCTCTCCACCGGTGGGGGAGCGACGCTCGAGCTGGTGGAGGGCCGGGCGCTGCCCGGCATCCACGCGCTGGAAGGCGCCAGAGTCCCGTGAGCGCCCGCACGTCGTCGCTCGCGGGCGCGCCCGTTCGCCCCGTCGATCGCCCTCGCCGCGTGGGGGCCGCTCGATGACACGTACGCCGCTGATCGCGGGCAACTGGAAGATGTACAAGACCGAGGCGCAGGCCGAGCAGTACATCCAGGCGCTGCTGCCGCTGCTGGCGGCGGTGAGCGGTGTCGACGTGGGCATTTGCGTGCCTTTCACCGACCTACGCGCGATGGTGGACTCCGCGCGCGGCTCGCGTGCGGAGGTGTACGCCCAGAACATGCACCACCTGCCCGAGGGCGCGTATACCGGGGAGATCTCACCGCCGATGCTCGCCGAGACCGGCGCGCACGGCGTCGTGCTTGGCCACTCCGAGCGGCGCGCCCACTTCGGCGAGACCGATCGTGCGCTCGCGCTGAAGCTGCCAGCCGCGTTGAGCGCCGAACTGCACCCGATCCTGTGTGTGGGGGAGACCGAGTCCGAGCGCGCCGCCGGCGACACCGAGCGTAAGCTGCGCCAGCAGATCCGCGACGCTCTCACCGGGCTCGCCGATGAGCAGTTCCCGCGGGTGGCGATCGCCTACGAGCCGATCTGGGCGATCGGCACCGGCCAGACCGCCACGCCCGAGCAGGCCCAGGACGCCGTCGCCTTCATCCGCGCGCTGCTGGCCGACCGCGCCGGCGCCGATATCAGCGAGCGCGTGCGGATCCTCTACGGCGGCTCGGTCAACCCCGACAACGCCTCCGCGCTGCTGGCGCTCCCCGACGTGGACGGCGCGTTGGTGGGCGGCGCGTCGCTGCAAGCCGACTCGTTCTCACAGATCGTGCAGGCAGCCACATGAGCGCATGCGGGACATGCGGGAGTTACATGTGAGCGACCCCCGGCTGCCGTTGCCCTGCGCCTGCCTGGTGGTGTTGGATGGATGGGGCATCGCCGAGCCGGGCCCTGGCAACGCCGTCTCATTGGCGCAGACGCCGGTGTTTGACGAGCTGTGGGATACCTACCCGCACACCACGCTGACCGCCAGCGGGCGCGCTGTGGGTTTGCCCGAGGGGCAGATGGGCAACTCCGAGGTTGGCCACCTCAACCTCGGCGCCGGCGCGGTGATCCGCCAGGATCTGACGCGCATCAACGACGCCGTGCTGGACCGGGTGCTGAGCGAGAACCAAGCGATCGTCAACGCGCTCACCTGCTCCGAGCGCGTACACCTGGTTGGGCTGGTGTCCGACGGCGGCGTGCACTCCAGCCTCGGCCATCTGAAGGCGCTGCTCGAGCTCGCCGGGCGCCTGTCGACGCGCGATCTGGTGGTCCACTGCTTCACCGACGGCCGCGACACCCCGCCGAAATCGGGCGTCGAGCACGTCGCGCTGCTCGAACGCTGGTGCTCGGAGCTGTGGCCCCCCAGCTCCCGCGGGCGGGCGCGCGTCGGCTCGGTGGTGGGGCGCTGGTATGCGATGGACCGCGACCGCCGCTGGGAGCGCATCCAGGCCGCCTACGACCTGCTCGTGCATGGCCGCGCTTCCCACCACGAGGAGACTGCGGTGCAGGCGGTGCGGCACGCCTACGAACGAGGCGAGACGGACGAGTTCATCGCCCCCACCACGGTTGGCGAGGAGGCTCTGATCCGGCCGTGGGACAGCGTGCTGTGCTTCAACTTCCGCCCCGACCGCATGCGCGAGATCACCCGCGCCTTGGCCGAGCGAGACTTCGGCGAGGGCGACGAGCAGCTGCCCGGCTGGGAGGGCCGCCACGGGATCGAGCCGGTCGACCAGTACACAACGCTCACCGAGTACGAGGAAGAGTGGTCTTACCCGATCGCCTTTCCCCCTCAGCGACCGGCGGTGACGCTCGCCAGCGTGCTCGCCGCTGCGCGCGCCTCCCAGTTGCACGTCGCCGAGACCGAGAAGTATGCGCACGTCACCTACTTCTTCAATGGCGGCGAGGAGGCGCCTTACGACGGCGAACGGCGCGAGCTCGCCCCCTCCGTGCGCAACGTCCCCACCTACGACAAGGCACCCGCAATGAGCGCGCGCGAAGTCACCGACCTGTTCCTGGCCGGCTGGCGCGAGCACCGGCCGCGCTTCGCGGTGATCAACTTCGCCAACCCCGACATGGTTGGCCACACCGGCGTGATTCCCGCGGCGGTGCGCGCGGTGGAAACCGTGGATACCTGCCTGCGCGAGGTCGTGGATGCGGTGCTCGCCGCCGGCGGCGCTTGCCTGATCACCGCCGACCATGGCAACGCCGAGCATATGATGCAGCTCGATGGCTCTCCGAACACCGCCCACACCTCCAATCCGGTGCCGATGATCGTCACGCTCTCCGGCTTGGTGCTGCTGCAGGACGACGGTATCCTCGCCGATGTCGCCCCCTCCGTGCTGGCGCTGCTGGGCATCGACCAGCCCGAGGAGATGTCCGGGCGTTCGCTGATTCTTGGATCGAGACCGGCCAGCGCGCGATGATTGGCCTGCCCTTGATGACCGGCCTGCCCTTGATGATTGGCATGGCGCATGACTAGCCAACCTCCGACGACCGACCGGCCCACGATGACCGACCAGCTCACGGTGGCGGGCCGGCGGAGATCGCGCACGGTGCTGGGACTGGTGTTTGTCGCGGCCGGCGTCAACCACTTCGTGATGCCCCGCCCTTACCGCCGGATCGTGCCGCCCTGGACCGGCCGCTGGGCGGGAGCGGACACGATCGTCGCCGTCAGCGGTGTCGCCGAGCTCGCCGGCGGTGTGGGCGTGCTGGCGCGGCCCACCCGTCGCCTCTCCGGGCTCGGCCTGATCGCGCTGCTCGCGGCGGTGTTCCCCGCCAATCTCCACATGGCGCTCAACCCCGAGGAGTTTCGTCGCATCCCGCGCTGGGCACTATTCGCGCGGCTGCCGCTCCAGCCGCTGATGATGTGGTGGGCCTGGCGTGCCACACGCTCTGATTGAGCGCTGTACGGCTGCTATGTTCGACTGAGAGCAGGGAGGCCCGCATCATGTCCGCACAGAGCGCCATGGCAACAGCGACAGCCATCACAACCGAATCGCCGCCGCCGAGCATTCTCGCCGCGAGGGCGCAGACGGTACTCAACGAAGGCGACAGCGGACAGACGCTAAGCGAAGGCGAGCTACGCGCCTGGCATGGCCTCAAGCGGGCGCACGCGTCGCTCGCCAAACGGGTCGATGCGGAGCTCGAGCGTACGCACGGGCTGCCGCTCACCTCATACGAGGTGCTACGCCATCTGGTGGACTCTCCCGGCGGGAGGATGCGCATGTGCGACCTCGCCGAACAGGCGCAGCTCTCGCGCAGCGGACTTACCCGGCTGGCGGACAGGCTGGAAAAGGAGGGCCTGTTGGAGCGCTGCTCCTGCGAACACGACGCCCGCGGCGCCTACGCCTGCCTTACCGAGCTCGGCCGCAAGCGCCTTGCCGCTGCGCGCGGCACCCATCTTGCGGTTGTGCGCGAACAGTTCCTCTCGCGCTTTACCGAGGACGAGCTCGGCGCGCTCGCGGAACTGTGGGAGCGCATCGCGCCGTGCAACGGCGGCGGTTGCCGCGCCGTTTAGAGCCGCTGGCTGCGTTTCGCCGGCTCCTCCGTAAGGCTCTCCGTCCTCGCCTGCTGGTGGCGGCGGTGACGCCGGTGCAGCACGAAGGCTCCTCCGAGCGCCAGCACGACGGCCACCAGCCCGTAGATCCCGAACGTCGTGATCGCGTTGCTGGCGGACTGGCCTATGAAGTAGGCGATCAGCCCTACGCCGGTCGCCCAGCAGATTCCCCCGAGCGCGTTCCACAGGAAGAACGTGCGCCAGCGCATGTGGTTGGCGCCAGCCAGCCAGGAGGCCCAGGTGCGCAGACCAAGGATGAAGCGCCCGAAGAACACTGCCTTCGGACCGTGGCGCTCGAAGAATGGCTCCCCCGTCTCCAGCACCGCCAGCCGCTGGTGGTGGAAGGGGCCGGGGCGTTCCAGCAGCCACCGTCCCCCACCGCGGCCGATCTGGTAGCCGATGTTGTCCCCCACGATCGCCGCCAGCGCGGCCACGGCGATCACAAGCTCGATGTGGAGTTTGCCCCTGCTCGCCAGAACTCCGCCGACGATCACCGCCGTCTCCCCTGGAACCGGCACCCCGCCCGACTCGGCCATCACCAGCAGGGCCAGGATTGGATAGCCCCACGTTTCGACGAGCTGGTTGACGTTGATCAGTGAGGCAAGCATTGTCTGTGACTCTAGGCGGAAGTTTTTGAGGCTCTGAGGCTCGATTGCCCGTGGTTATGGGGGTCGGGTCTTTTTTTGGTGGTTTTGCGTAGACACTAATGCGGGGTTGTTCTGTCCGGTGGGTGTGGCATCATGTGTTTATGGCAAAGAGGACTGGTGCGGTGCATGTGGCTACGACGCGTCGCCACTACAAGGGCAAGGAATACGAGAGCACGCTGTTGCGGCGTTCCTACCGTCAGGACGGCAAGGTCCGCAACGAAACGGTTGGCAACCTCTCGCACCTGCCACCGGAGGTGATTGCTGGGATCCGCGCGATGCTCGCCGGCAAGGTGCTCGTGGATCTCGATGAGGAGTTCAGTATCGAGCGTTCGCTACCTCACGGTCATGTCGCGGCGGTGCTCGGTGTTTTGCGCGCGCTCGACGTGGAGCGGTTGATCGGCCGTGAGCGTTGCCGTGAGCGCGATCTGGTGGTCGCGATGATCGTCCAGCGTGTGATTGGACCGGGCTCAAAGCTCTCGGCCACCAGACGTTTCCGGTCAAGCACGCTTTCTGAGGAGCTGGATCTCGGTGAGGTCAAGGAGGCTGAGTTGCTATCCGCGATGGACTGGCTACTCGAGCGCCAGGAGCGGATCGAGAAGGCGCTCGCTCACCGCCACCTCTCCGAGGAGGGTTTCGTGCTCTATGACCTGTCATCCAGCTATGTGGAGGGGCGCTGCTGCCCGCTGGCCAAACTCGGTTACTCGCGTGACGGGCGCAAAGGCACGCAACAGGTCAACTACGGGTTGTGTTGCTCCCCGGAGGGCCGGCCTGTCGCTGTCCACGCATTCGACGGTTCGACCGCCGACTCCAAAACGTTTCCAGACGCGGTCCAGGCGGTCACTGAGCGCTTCGGGGTGAAGGATGTTGTGCTCGTCGGTGACCGCGGAATGATCACCCAGGCGCACGCCCAAACTCTGAAGGAGAACGGTGTGGGTTTCATCAGCGCGCTGAAGAGCGCGCAGATCCGTACGCTCGTGAACGCCGGGGACATCCAGCTATCGCTGTTTGATGAATCAAACCTCGCGGAGATCTCCTCTGAGAAGTTTCCCGGTGAGCGCCTGATCGTGTGTCGCAACCCCGCCGTCGCTGCGGAGCGAGCCAGAAAACGCCAGGAGCTGCTCGACGCGACCGAAACAGAGCTCCAGAAGGTCAAGCAGATGGTCGACGGTCCGCGCGGTTCACTGCGCAAAGCCCACGCCGGTGAGATCGGGACACGCGCCGGCAAGACCGTCAACAAGTACAAGGTCGCAAAGCACTTCGAGCTTCACATCGCAGACGGCGCGTTCTCCTTCGCTCGCAAGCAGCAGCAGATCGAAGAGGAGGCAACACTCGACGGGCTCTACGTGATCCGCACCACCTGCCCAGCCGAGCAGCTCTCAAGCCAGGCCGTCGTCAGGGCCTACAAGCAGTTGAAGATGGCCGAGCGCGCGTTCCGCACGATGAAGGACACCCTCGAGATCCGTCCCATCCACCACCACCTCGAGACCAGGGTCCGCGCGCACATCTTCCTGTGCATGCTCGCCTACTACGTCACCTTCGAGCTCGCTCAGCGCCTGACCCCCATACTCTTCACCGACCACGCTCCGCTCGCGCCCGCAGACCCCGTCGCGCCAGCACGGCGCTCAACAGCGGCGAAGGCGAAGGCAGGGAGCGCCGCCACCGAGGACGGACACCCAGCCTCAGACCTCCCAGACCTGCTCACAGACCTCGCCACCATCGCCCGCAACACGATCCGCATCGCGGGAGCCCAGCACACCTTCAAGCGCCTCACCAAACCCACACCACAACAGAACAGAGCACTCGAACTGCTCAACGTCAAGCTCGCCACGTAGACAGAACCAGCCACCCCCAACACGGACCAAAACCCCGCCACCACAAGGAATTCGTCGCGACAGCCTCAAAAACTTCCGTCTAGGATGCCGCCGTGGCCGCTCTTACGATCGAAGCCCGCGACGCTGCCTCACGTGCCCGCGCGGGCACGTTGCACACTGCGCATGGGGATGTTCGCACCCCCGCGTTCGTACCGCTCGCGACGAAGGCCACCGTCAAAAGCCTGCTACCCGAGGAGGTGGCCGCGCTCGGCTACGAGATGGTACTCGGCAACACCTTCCACCTGCTGCTCAACCCAGGCCCAGAGCTGATCGAGCGCTTTGGTGGCCTCGGCGCCTTCATGGGCTGGACGGGGCCGACGATCACGGACTCCGGCGGCTTCCAAGTCTTTTCGATGGGTCATGGCACGGTCGCCGACGAGATCAAGTCCCGCGGCGCACGCGGCGGCGGCAAGGTGCAGGAGGCGGGGAGCCGGGGAGACACCCGTACTACATCTGGAAGCGGTGGCAAGGACGGGGGCCAGGTGGAGTCTCGCGAGCGCACCGGAGCGATCTTGTCGATCGAGGAGGAGGGGGTGCGCTTCCGCTCCTATGTTGATGGGCGCGAGCGCTTCCTGTCGCCCGAAGGCTCGATGGAGGTGCAGGCCGCGCTGCGCTCGGACATCGCGCTGGTATTCGACGAGTGCACGCCCTTCCACGTCGATCGCGCATATACCGAGCGCTCCACCGAGCGCACCCACCGCTGGCTGGGTCGCTGTCTGAGCTGGCACGCTGAGCACGGCCCCCCCGGGCAGTTGGTGTACGGGATCGTGCAGGGTGGCGTCCACGAGGATCTGCGTCGTGCCTCCGCGCGCACGGTGGCCGCGAGCGGCTGCGACGGCATAGCGATCGGCGGCTCGCTGGGGGCGGGCAAGGAGCAGATGTATGAGGTGGTGGGTTACGCCACCGGCGAGCTGGGCGGCGAGTACGAGGCGCTGCCACGCCACCTGTTGGGGATCGGCGAGGTGGACGACCTGATCGCGGGCGTGCAGCTGGGGATCGACACCTTCGACTGCGCGATGCCCACGCGCCTGGGTCGCCACGGCACGGCGCTCGTACCTGACCCCTCGCGCCGCTGGCGCCTCGATCTCCATAAGGGCCGCTGGCGCGACTCGCCGGAGCCGCTGTTGGATGGCTGTCCCTGTCCCGCCTGCGCGCGCGGCCTCTCGCGCGCCTACCTCTCCTACCTCGCCCGCGCCGACGAGCTGACTGGGATGCGGCTGCTTACCGCCCACAACCTCGCCTTCCTCGCGCGCCTGATGGCCGACCTGCGCGGTGCGATTCTCGCCGGGCGCCTCCCCGAGGTGGCCGCCGCGCTGCGGGCGGGGGCGGCGCCAGGGGTCGGGCGAGCGTTCCATCCCAAGTGAGACCTACTCTGCGCGATGGCTTTCCGTGTGGTGTGCCGATCGTCGATCGACTGATCGGCCAGCAACATGCGCAACCGTCACTTGTGAGATGCCGGTTCGAGTCCGTCCGCCGGAGCCATCTATTGGAGGCGACGGGAAGGATTGCTGGCCTTGAGACGCAAGTGACGGTTGCGCCCGCTCGAAAGGGTGGTGTCTTTCCCGAAGGGCCCGCACAAGCGGGCCCTTCGCCTTGCTACTTGGTGTTCGCGTTGACCAGTTGCTGCAGCGCCGCGGCGGTTTCCTGAGCGTCGGTGTAGGAGACTTTGCGCAGCGAGATCTTGGTGGGGGCGGGCGCGGTGGCGACGATGATCGCGACGACCACCACCACGAGCAGCAGCAACGCGAAGAGCGTCGCGAACAGGCGCCGCCCACGCGAGTGGTCGCGCTGCGCGCTCGCGGCGGCCACCAGGTCGGGAGTCCGCGGAGCCGGCCCCGGTCGCGGCTGGCGGGGCGCGACGCCTCCCCCGCGGGTGAGTGCTCGCGTGCGCGCCGTGCCAGCCGCGCCCGCGGCCCCGGCGGAGCTTGCGGCCAACAGGCTGGTGGCGGCGGTGGTGTGGCGTGGATGTGCGCTGCCCGCACCGCCGGCCGGCGCGACCGGCGCGATGCCGTGCTGCGCGTCGCTGACCGCACGGCCCATCTCGCGCGCGTTGCGGTAGCGGTCGCGGGGGTCGAGCGCGAGCGCGATCGCTACCGCCTCCGCGAGCTCCGGGCTGACGGCGGCGACCAGCGTGTCGAGCATCTGTGGCTCTTCCTGCTGCTGCTTGAGCGCCAGCTCCGTCAGCGAGGCCGCTTCGTAGGGCAAGCGGCCGGAGACCAGTTGGTAGGCAACCACGCCGAGTGCGTACAGGTCGGCGGATGGCCCGGCTTCCTCGCCGCGCGCCTGCTCGGGAGCAAGATAGGCGGCGGTGCCCAGCACCGAGCCGACCTGGGTGATGCTCGACTGCTCGGTGGCCTTGGCGATCCCGAAGTCGGCCAGCTTGATCTCGCCCTCGAGCGAGCGCAGCAGGTTGCCGGGCTTGACGTCGCGGTGCACCACCCCGTGGCGGTGGGCGTAGTGCAGACCCTCGCACGCCTGCTCGACGATCGAGGTGGCCTCCTCGACCTCGACCCACCCTCGGTCGCGCAGGATCTCTGCGCACGACTGACCCTCGATGTACTCCATCACGATGAAGTGCTGTCCGGTGCGCTCGTCCAGGCCGGAGTCGAACACCTGCACGATGTTGGGGTGCACCAGCCGTGCCGCCGCCTGCGCCTCGCGCTGGAAGCGCGAGACGAACGTCGGTTCCTCGGCGAGGTGCTCTGCCAGCAGCTTCACCGCGACGCGGCGCTCCAGGCGCAGGTCGAAGGCGAGGTGCACGGTGGACATGCCGCCATAGCCCAAGCGGCTCTCCAGGCGGTAGCGCCCCGCGATCTCGACGCCGCTCATTGTCCGCTCCCGCCGCTCGGAACGCCAGCACCGCCGTTGGCGGCGCCTTTTTCTTCGGCTTCGCCGCTGCCAGCCCCTCCCTGGCCGTTGCCCGCGGGGCTTTCGCCGGCGTTGCCTTCGCTGCCGCCGACTTCTGGCGCGGTGCCGCCTTCGGAGTTGGTGCTGGGGGTGGTGCCGCTCGGTGTCGTGCCCGTCGTGGAGGTCGTCGGGGTGGTACTGGCGGGGGTCGTCGAGCTTTTGGTGGTGGCGGCCGGTGGCGTCGTTCCCGTGGTGGCCGTCGATTCGCCAGTGGTGGTGGTCTGGGAGAGCGGTTGCGCGCACAGTTCGAGCGCCTGCCCGTGCAGGTGCAGGATGCCTTGGCGAAGCTTGGCGCGCAAGCCGGCGTCAACGCTCCGGGGGAGTGCCCGGAAATCACTTTCAGTCTTGCGGAGCGCCGCTTCGGTGTCCGAGCAGTCGCCGCCGCCCTTCAATGCTGCTTGTTCGACCGCCTGGAAGTCGGCCACCAATGGTGCGGCGTTTTCGGAGGGAATCAACCCCGCGCCGGAGCTGCCGCAGGACACGAGCACGGCAGCGCTGACCCCGAGCAGGGCGGCCATCAGCAGACGGATGCCACTGCCGAGCGCGGCGGATGGGCGCCTACCGCTCGCGGATCGGCCGGCGCGGCGAGGCTGGTCGTCGGGCCGGCGAGGGTTGGCAGGGCGGCGCACCGTCACTGACCGTACTCCAGCCGCTCTGCGAGCGAGTCGGGTAGGCGCGCGGCGCGGATCGCTGCGGCGGCGCCGGCGACGTTGTAGGGGGTGCGCCGGTAGGAGGCGACCCACGCGCCGAGATCGAGCAGCAGCCACGCGGCGCGGGGGTCGCCATCGCGTGGCTGGCCGACGCTGCCGGGGTTGAGCAGCCATTCGCCGTCGCCGAGGTCGAGCTGGGCTCCCTCACGGTGCGGCCCGCCGCTAGCGAGCTGTCCGGGGACGCGCACGAACGAGAGCGCGACGTGGGAGTGGCCGATCAGTCCAATCCGCTCGTGCTGACAGTCGAGGCAGAGCTCGGCGAGCAGCGTGGAGAGCACGTACTCCCACACCGGATCACGAGGACTGGCGTGGTAGAGCCCCACGGGACCCTCTTGCGCCTGTGGTCGCAGGTCGGCGAGGAAGGAGCGGTTGGGCTGGCTGATCACCTCCCGCGTCCATTGCAGCGAGAGGCTGGCGCCGCGCGAGAAGTCCTCCAACGGAAGCGCGCCGGTTGCGGCGAGGTCGTGGTTGCCGGCGAGGCACACCGCGGCGTGCTCGCGGGCGAGCTCCACGCAGGCGTCGGGGTCGCCGCCATACCCGACGAGGTCGCCTAGACACCACAGCTCGTCGGCGTCGCTGGCAGCGACGGCTTCGAGTACCGCCTCGAAGGCGTGCCGGTTGCCGTGGATGTCAGAGACGATCGCGACCTTCATCGTTGCAGGGTAGGAGCCTCGTGTGGCCGAGGCGGTGCCATGCCTAGCGTCCCTGGCGAGTCAGGCCTCGTCGCCGTCGCCCGCTTCCCCGCCCCCGTACTCGGGCAGGTTCTTGATGCCCTCGCGGGTGCGCCACTTGGAGTAGTTGTCCTCCATCGCGTCGATCAACTCGCGCATGAAGCGCGGGGAGAGGTTGACGCGCGAGACGACTACGCCGGGAACCTCTTCGGCCTCGACCTCGTGGTCGACGCGCGCGAAGGTCACCGTGAACTCGTAGTCGGAGTGGCTGACGTTGGCGAAGTTGGCGTATACGCCCCCCATGATCTCGGGGGAGAGGTGGATGTTTATGTGGCGCTCAGCGCCGGGGTCGTCGTCGTTCACACGGCTAGTATCGCAACCCGTGCGGGAGACCGTGGACAGCCTGTGTTGGTGACGGTTGTGGGCGAGGCCCGGATACGGCCTCCGTTCGCCGACGACGTGGCCCACTACAGCCGGCTGCTCTCCCGTTATGTGAAGCTGGAGCTGGTGGAGGTGCGGCCGAAGCCGGGGGACACGGGCCGCCGGGGCTGGCCGACTCGGGGATACGAGCGAAGCGAGCCTCGCCCTAGTCGTTCCCAGTCGCGGCCAGCCGAGGCGGTCGCGCGGCGAGTCCCCCAGGGGGCATTCGTGTCGTTGCTGGCGGCCGACGGAAACACCTACGACAGTGTTGCCTTCAGCGCTTTCCTGGAGGAGCGCCGCCAGGCGGGCGCCGACGTGGCGTTCGTGATCGGTGGTCCCTTTGGCGCGCCGCAGCTACCGCGGGTCGACCATCGTCTGTCGTTGGGGGCAATGACGCTGCCCCACCAGCTCGCGCGGGTCGTTCTGCTCGAGCAGCTCTACCGCGCGCATAAGATCCTTGCAGGCGAGCCCTACCACTACTGACATGACCGAAGACATCCCCAGAGCCGATACGAATGGACCATCGCATACTCCGCTGGATGGCCTGCGCGAGGCGGTGCTGGCGGCAGCGGCGGGTCTGGCGGGTGGCGAGGACGGCAGAGGGCCCGGGGGGGTGACGCTCGAACGCCCACCGAAGGCGGAGTTCGGCGATTACTCCACTAACGCGGCGCTGCTGCTGGCGCCGCGTCTGAGCGTTGCGCCGCGTGAGGCGGCGCAACGTCTGGGGGCCGAGCTGCGGGAGTTAGTAGGAGACGACCTCGAGCGTTTCGAGGTGGCGGGGCCGGGCTTCGTCAACCTGTTCCTCGCCGACCGCTGGTTGCGGCGGGCGCTGGCGGCGATGCTGCAGGCCGGCGAGCACTACGGAGTGGGTGGGGCACGGCGCAGCGAACGAGTCTTGGTGGAGTTCGTGAGCGCCAACCCGACCGGCCCGATGCACGTCGGGCATGCCCGCAACGCGGCCTACGGCGACGCGCTGGCAAGGCTGCTGGCGCTGCATGGGCATGAGGTGACGCGCGAGTTCTACGTCAACGACGCGGGCACGCAGGTGGCGAAGTTGGGCGAGTCGATTCTTGCGCTGGCGAAGGGCGAAGAGGTGCCGGAGGACGGGTATAAGGGGGAGTACGTCAAAGAGCTCGCCGAGCGCGTCGATGGGGCCGCCACGATGGAGGCGGCGCAGCTGGGGGAGGCGGCGGTGGGGCTGATGGTGGAGCGGATGCGCGGCTCGCTGGGGGCATTCGGCGTAGGGGACTTCGACCACTGGCAATTCGAGAGCGAGCTGCACGAAGGCAGCCCCAGCCGGGTGGGGCACGCGCTGGCGCTGCTGGAGGAGCAAGGGCACACCTACCGCAGCGAGGGGGCATTGTGGCTGCGCACGACGGCGTACGGTGATGACAAGGACCGGGTGCTGGTGCGCTCCAGCGGCGAGCACACCTACTTCGCTTCGGACATCGCCTACCACCAGGACAAGCGCGAGCGCGGATATGAGCGCCAGATCGACGTGTGGGGCGCCGACCACCACGGGTATGTGGCGCGAATGAAGGCCGCCTACGAGGCGCTCGGGGGCGACGCCGGGCACCTGGAGATGCTGATCATGCAGCTCGTGCACCTCGTGCGCCGCGGGGAGCGCGCGCAGATGTCAAAGCGCGCGGGGGAGTTCGTGACGCTGGACGATCTCGTCGGGGAGATCGGCGTCGACGCCGCCCGCTGGTATCTGCTGTCGCGCTCGCACGACACCACAATCGACCTCGACCTCGACCTCGCGCGTGCGCAGAGCAGCGAGAACCCCGTGTACTACGTGCAGTATGCGCACGCGCGGATCGCCTCGATGCTGACGAAGGCGGGCATTGCAAGGGTGGCGGCGGCGTTGGAGGAGGCGGACGCCATCGATGAACCTCTGCACGCCTCCGAGCGGGCGCTGATCAAGCGTCTGCTGGCGTTCCCCGGCGAAGTGGCGGAGGCTGCGCAACGTCGCGCGCCGCACCGAATCGCGGCGTACGCGCTGCAGGTTGCCCAGGACTTCACAGCCTTCTACCGTGACTGCCGCGTGGTGGGGGTGGAGCCGGAGGTGGAGCGCCAGCGGATCGCGCTGTGCGTGGCGGCGCGGGGTACGATCGCGCGCTGCCTAGAGGACCTGCTGGGGGTGGGGGCGCCGCGGGAGATGTAAGCGCGCTACGGGAGATGTGGGTGCGAGATGTAGGTGCGCCGCGGGAGATGTAAGCGCGCCACGAGCCTTCTCATCGATGCTCCGGTGGCTCGTCAACCAGAGCTCAGTCGAAGCGCGCGATATCCGCGTCAAGCCGAGCAGCGTCAGTGGGGCTGAGTGCGGGTGAGGCGCGGGCGGTCCCTTCGGCGGTGAGCGCGGCGCGGGAACGGCGGCGCCAGCGCGGCAGCAGCAGGGCGAGCAAACCGAGCACCGCGAGTACCACGCAGGGCGGAACGATGTAGGCGGTGAGGCCAAACCCGTGGGTGCTGGGAAGGGCCAGCACAGCCGGCCCGTATTCGCGTACGAGCGCACGCTTGATCTGCGTCTCGGTGAGCCCCGCGGCGATCAGGCGCTCGATGAACGCGCGCTCGCGATCGGCCTGCGGCGACTGGGCGACCTGCAGCGGGATTTTGCAGGTGACGCACATCGCTTGGCGTTCAACCGCGGGCAGCGTTGTGCGAGGCGCGGCGACGACGGCGAGCGCGGCGGGCGTCGCCGCGATGGCGGGCAGCGCGGCGACGGCGGGCAGCGCCAAAGCGAGCGGGGTAACCGCCCGCGCCAGAACAGCCATGGTTGCGCGTCGCCGCCCCTTGCTCACGAGCTCTCCGCAAGGTGCAGGGCGCGTTCGATGAACGGCTTTTCAATCTCGTGGCGTTCATCGGCGACGATGTGCCCGGAGGGGTTGATCAGGAAGCTCTCGGGTAGCGCGATGGTGCCATAGAGGCGGACGAATTCCCCGCCGGCGTCGCGCAGATCGGGGTAGGTGAGGTGGTGTTCGCGCACGAACTTCAGCGATTCGGAGGCGATGTCCTCGTCGGTGACCCCGAGCACGGTGGCGTGGTGGCGTTGCAGCTGGCGCTGCAACTGCTCCACCACCGGAGCCTCGGCCTGGCAGGGGGGACACCAAGAGGCCCAGAAGTTGAGCACCACGACCCTGCCGCGGTAGGCGGCGAGCGAGCTGTTGCCGTGTCCGATCAGCACGGGCAGCGGTGTGCCGGACTGTGGAGCAAGCGGCTGTTGGCCGTCGGCGAGCGCCTGATCGATACTGCGGCTAGGCGCCTGGTTGGCGACCCCGTAGATCAGTAGCCCGAGGAAGGCGGCGCCGACGAGCGAGGCGAGAATGGGCAGGAGCAGCCTTTTCATGAGCAACTGGAAGGGTAGAGGACGGGCCTCCGGCGGAGAGCCCACTCACAGAGCCAAGATCGGCCCCACGAACCAAAAGCGGCGGACGACGAACCAAAAGCGGCGGACGAGGTTCGAACTCGCGACCTCAAGCTTGGGAAGCCGGGGCCGGTTGGGGCTTTCGGCCCTGCAAATCAGCGTGTTCTCGGAAAGTCCACGCGGCCGTGGCAGCATGGTGGCAGCAAATCTCGCGGGTTTTGGGCGCCGCTGGGCACCTGGATCGAGTGTCGTGGACATAGGAGACAATCCAAGCCTACGACGACCACAGGACGAACGGCGCCCACATCGAGCCGGGCGGGTACTAACCTTGGAGGACGATGTTCGACATGCGGGCTCTCCCCACCGCTGCCGCGACGCTCACAGAACTGAGCGAACGCGATCAGGCAATCCTGCGCGACGTTGCCGGTGGGCTGAGCCCCAAAGAGATCGCCGAACGCATCGATATTCCAGAGGACGAGCTGTACCGCTTCATCGCCTGGGTCTTGGAGGAGATCCAGCCAGCGCCCAACGGCGACACGATGCACGAGGTATACGCCCGCCACGCAAGCCGTCCCGCCAGCCCATCCGACATCGAGGAGTTCGAGCGGCGCTTCGGGCCGTCCCTGCCCTCCGACGACGAGGGCTGACGGCCCGGTGGCCGGCAGGATCGGACGGGACAACGCTCCCGTCCACTTCGACGACGCGCTCTTCGCCGCCGATCTCGCACGCCTCCCCGAGACAGCGCGCCGGGCGCTCGAAGAGGCCCGCTCGCGCTACGAACGCGACGGCATCCCTGCCAGCGAGCGCAGACACTGCCACGCCGAACACCACTCGGGCACACGCTTGACGGGCTGCCTGAAGGTCTACATCCCGGACTTCGCGGGCCCCTGGCGCATCGTCTACCAGATCGCCTGGCTCGTCAGCGATGAGCTCGGCCTGGAGTACGTGGCTGCCGGTGTCGGCCATCCACCGCGAGGCACCCGACGACGAAACGTCTACCAGCTCGCGCACTACCGCCTCCACGGCCACTGGCCGTCGCGCTGATAGGTGCCAGGCGGCCGGAGTGCTATCAGCCCACGCGATCCCAAAGGAACCACACCAAGCTGGAGAGTGCAGTATGCGAGCGCGTGGCTATAAAGCGCTGTCCAAGGGGGTCGTACTCGGACAATTGAGCGACCTCGAAATCCTGAAGATCCGCTAGGTCAGCTAGTCCGGCAAACAGCGCCTTATGGTGTTCCGGACCGACGGAAAAGGCGTCGCCGGGCTCGATATCGCGAATGGCCGCCACGAGTCGCTCTGCGCGCTCGATCTGCTCACGGCATTCGTCATCGCTGAGTTCCCCCTTGGCGTGTCTTGTCTCGGCGTACCCTATCGCCGACTTCAGACCTCTGTCGAGCAAATGCAGCCAGCTGGCCGGGATCGCGATATCGCACGCCCCGGCGGCGTGGTATTCGCGTTCCAGTCGGCGCGTCTCTTGCCGAAGCGCTTTTATCGCCACAAGACGCTCGAGGATCATCTCCTCTTCTTCTTCGCGTTCGCGCTGAGCATCTGCGACCTGTTGCGTCATCGCTCTACCGTTCCTTGAACGTGAGTTGCCGAATTTCGTCACGCAGGAGTATTCTATGGTTGGCATCAGCGTACGGGCGTCGCGAGAGTGCCGCTGCGTCGCCTGTTGTCGTCGATCAAGCGCCGGGCTGAGCCGAGCCGATACGCCGCAGGCGGCCGATCCCTGGGAGGAAGCGGCCGACTCGGGCGGCATATACGGTGTACTGCTTGCCGTGAACTCTTGTGAGGTGGGGCTCCTCGATGAGCCGCGTCTGCAGCGCGAGGGCCACCATCAGGAGAGCGCGCCTACATCCAAGCCCGGCACGCGCCGCAGCGGGTGTCGGCAACTACCGCACAGTCCGCTCGGCGATGAGCGGAGCGAGGCCTGGCGGCTGGTTGTCAGCGTCTGCGCGCGGGGACTGTTTTGAGGCGACGCGACCTTGGTCGCGATCGCCGACGTACCGATCCGGGTGCAGGGCGCATGCGGGCAGCACGCTTCCCTGTGTTGGGAGCGAGACTACGGGTCAATCGACTCGCAGTTCGATCGCTCGGATCGCCCGCGCCGCGGGCTCAGCGAGGACGGCATCGTTGGCGTAGTCGCGCAGCAGCGCGGCTGTCGCAGCGTTCCCGACTCGGCCCAGCGTGTCGAGGAAGTATCTGTCGCGCTCCGCCTCACCGCGTGAGTGAAAGCAAGTGGTGAGCTGGTCGCGATGCGCGATGCTCCACTGGAGCAGGTCGCGAAGCTCGCGGGGATGCTCATGGACGAGCTGCTCATGGATATCGACCCGTACCCCCGTTTCTGCCGACTTCAGCTCGTGGAAGACCGCGCCGGCAGCCACGCGCAGGTCTCCAACCAACGCTGACCACAGTGCATCGCGGACTTTCGCGGGTACGTCTGCCCCGAGCTGTTTGCGCTCGATCCAGAAGCAGAGCTGAGCGACAGTCGTCCACGCGCGCAGCTCGCGGGATCCTTCTGGGTGAAACGGCGGTTCGGTGCAGAAGCGGGCACAGGTTCGGAGGGCTTGGATGCAGCTGCGGATGCCAAGCTGGGCGCCGTGCCATGTGGGGTCGGCGGTGCGTAGGACGAGATGAAGAGGTCGCGCACCGCCGGGTTGGCGAGGTCCGTTCTCGCGAGCTCGCCGAGGATCCAGTCTGTCTCGATACCGTCGGCGGGCGAGCTGCGAGCTGCCATCAAAAACAGCCGCGCTCGCTCGTTTGGATCGAGGTTGTCGATCGCCTCCGTGTAGGGGCCTACGATCCGCGTGTCTTCGGCCTGAAGGTTGATGATCGTTCTGGCGGACCGCCAGCTCTCTTCACCGTCTGCCTGCTCCAGAACTGCGCGGATCTCCTCCTCGACGATGGCGACCGGCGGGCCGCCGGGCAGCAACTCGTACGCCGCCAGCACCTCGATCAACGCATTGCCATAGAGACCCTCGTTGAGAAGCCGTTCGATGGCCTCGACGGTCTGCGCGCGTGTCTTACCGTGGAGGTGCTCGGCAGCGTCCTCAGCCATGCGCGTCGCCGAGAGCATGAGGTGGTAGCCCCGCGAGGTCAACCCGCTCTCCAGCGCTCGCGCGACTAGGCGAGCATCGTCGGGGCGCCGTGCGTCGATGAGCATCGTCGTCGCGTACAGGCCTCCCAATGAGCCGGTTCCTGTTGCGGCGAACATCCTCGTGGCCGCCGTGCTGCTCGACGCCGGTAGTCGCCGGTGATCGAAGCGATGGGCTTCGCACGCCTCGATGATCAGCGACGCCGGCAGGCAGTTCGGCTCGTCGGTGCGCGCCAACCCGTACACGGATGCGACAAGCGCGCTGGTCGCGTCGTCCTTGTCCGGACCCTTGAACTCTGGTAGTTGGGAAGAGCAGGCCGCGTCGGTCCGATTCAGCAGCGCTGCGACGCGCTCGACGAAGCGGTCGATATGAAGGCTTCGACCGACGGTCGCCAGTCGCGCGCGCTCTACCGGCGACCATGCGCGCGCGGTCGACCACCGCGCCGCCCAGTAGTCGCCGGTGCGCTCCGAGCGCAGGCTGGATTCGACGCCGCCGGAGGCCATGACGGCGATGGCGTCGCCCAGCAGTTCCTCAAGGCAGGCTTCGAGGACTCTCCGCGCGCTCTCGCCGAGATCGCCGGCGACCGCTGCGCACATCAAGTCGCTGTCCGTCAGGCTGGCCATTGCCACCGACAGGCGCTCTGGTTCGCGCTCCAGCGCCAGCACGTCTCGGCGCAGCTCGCCGTGTCGAGGTTCCGAGAGCGAGCGGGCGAGCGCAGCGCCGTCGGGCGCATCGAGCACGAGCGCTTCGGCGGCCAGGAAGCGCGTGAGATGCTCGTGGGTGAAAGCGATCAGGCCCTGACGGACGGCGACAAGCGGGCACGCGAGCGCGCTATCGATGACCTCGGGTGCTACTCCAGCGTCTCGCTGCAGGGCGCGGATGACGTCCTGTACGAGCAGGGAGCCGCGCAGCTCGGCGTGCATACGGGCCGCGATGTACCGCAGCGCCGCTCGGACAGCCTCGCTTCTGGTCTGACGCCGGATGTATACGTCGAAGAGCTCTGCCCGCGTCGCGATCGCGCCGATATCGGCCGCACATTCGGCCGCGATCGTGAGCTCGAACGGCGTTGTGAACGGGTCGATCCGAGACGTAAGGGCCGGCACCTCGTAGGCACGCAGGATTGCCGCCCGCTCGGACCTGTCGGGCAACAGCAGATCGAGCCTGCGGCCGCTCAGCGCCTCGGGAAGGGTTGGCGCGCTCTGCGAGGCGATCACCACAGACGCACCCGTCTGCAGGCGCAGAGCAGCGACCTCATGCAGCAGGGTCGTCTGCAGCTTCGGCTGACACCCATTCAGCTCGTCGAGGACGATCGCGACAGCGCAGCCATTCTCAGCGGCAGCACGGAGCAGCTCGCGTGGCGCTTCGGTCGTGAAGGGGGCCGTCGCCCGGCCCAGGAAAGTATCGATGTCGAACGCGTCGTCATAGCTTGGCCCCTGCAACCAGACCGGGATGTGGCCCTGGCGGGCCAGTTCAACGGCTGTGTGCCGCGCGAGGAACGTCTTGCCGACGCCAGAGGGCCCGACGACCATGAGCGCCTGCCCACCGGTCAGCAGCGAAGCGGTGTCGGGCTGCTCTCCTGCCCGACCGTCGACGAGCACGCCGGTTGGAACCCGTGGATGCAGACCGACGGCATGGGTCGCGAGGAAGCGACGCCGATAGTCCTCGAGGATCCCCAACTGAGCGCGCCGCGCACGCTCGACCGCAGACTGACTTGTCGGTCTGTAAAGCCCGAGATGGCGAATGAAGGCGCTCCAGTGCTCGCCGGTCCATGACAGGCGAGGGCCGGGGATCGCGAGCCGTTCGAGCAGTGCTGGGTAACCAAGAGCCGTGACATAGGGGTAGCCAGCGAACTGTGACCCCTGAGGCACCTCCGGATACAGGCAGACAACCGTATCGATGCCCTTGTAGAACTTCCCCTGCGGCCCGGCCGGCATGTCCCCCCGACGGCGTGCGAGGCTGCGCATCTCGTTGCTCAACGCGTAAGTGCCAGCCCTCGCCTGGCGATACGGATTGCCTTCCAACGAACGGCGCTTCCCGTCAGGCAGAACCTGCTCCCACATGCCGCGCGCCCTGCCAACGACCGGCGCACGGTAACCCTTGAGCTCGAAGTGCACCGTCCGCGCGGACGAGACGATCACAAAGTCGAGCTGCTGGTAGCTTAGGGCCTATCCCTGTAGGAGGGTTTTGGTGGTGTAGCGGCGAACTCCGGGTTCGATCTGTTGATCGGACATAAGGGGGTGCGTGATGGGTTTGGTTGACCGCGACGATGGCTGGCGTATGCCGGACTGGTTGTGGGAGCGAATCGAGCCTTTGTTGCCGGAGGCGCCTGAGCATCCGTTGGGAACTCACCGGCGCGGTCTTCCCAAGCGTGAGGTGATGGACGCGATCTTGCTCGTGCTGCGCACTGGTATGCAGTGGAACGCGCTCAACGCGACGGGGGTGTGTAATTCCTCAACGGCGCATCGGCGCTTTCAGGAGTGGGAGCAGGCAGGCGTCTTTCATGAGATTTGGCGCCAAGGACTGCTCGACTACGACGCGCAGGTCGGTATCGACTGGTCTTGGTTGGCGGCCGACGGTGCGATGAGCAAAGCGCCGCTCGGCGGGCCGAGGACTGGTCCTAATCCCACTGACCGGGCCAAGGGGGGGCGAAGCGCTCGCTCCTCGTCGAGGCACGTGGCGTCCCGATCGGGATCGCTCACGACGGCGCGAACCGCAACGATCACAAGCTGCTGAAGGCGACGCTCGACTCGATCCCGATCGAGCGACCCGAACCAACCGAGGCCGACCCCCAAGGACTTTGCTTGGACAAGGCTTACGATTTCCCCGTCGTCCGCGAACTTCTTGAAGGCCGCGAGTTCACCCCACACATTCGCGCTCGCGGCGAGGAGATCAGCCTCAAGCATCACAACCCGGACTGGCGAGCGCGGAGGTGGGTGGTCGAGGCCTGTCACTCATGGCTCAACCGCAACCGGGCGATCCTCATCCGCTGGTCCAAGAAGGACGAAAACCATCTCGCCCTCCTCCAACTCGCGAGCGGCATGATCGCCCTCAAGCGCGCACACACCGCACGCACAGCCAACGCCCTACAGGGATAAGCCCTTAGCCGACCTCCAGGTTCGCCAGGATGAGCACCGGGAGCCCACGCTGATCGAGATCGCGGCGCAGCCGCTGCAAGAAGCTCCGCTCGGTTGGATCGGCGAGCGGATGGCCTAGAAATACGTGGACTGTGCGTTCATTCATCTGTGCCACGGACATCCGTGGCGCCGTTCTGCCTTGCTGCGTGCCCATTTATTTTAGCGGCACGCATCGATATCAGCAGTGAGCTGGGGGAAAGCGGATCACGCTCGGAGCCGCAAACGCGACACGTGTACTCGATCGTTGCTGGCTCAGCAAGGCCAAGGTGTATGCCGATCAGGGAGAGAATGGACGCCTCTGCCTACGCCTTCACGCATGGCGTGCGCCGGACGCGCAGTACATTGCGCGACTGGCAGCACGAGCGCTGGAGAATCATGCGACGCTGGACCGCCGGCTCGGCACTCGCCGCATTTGGGCTGCTGGCCGCGGTGCTTGCCGTCTCCGCGCTCTCGAGCGCCGGCGCCGAAGCGATCCCGCGCGAACCGCCGTTCGCCACCGGGAACGCGGCTGACATCGCCGGCATCCTGGGCCACAACCTGCTCGTGCTGGCGCTGCACGCGATGGCGTGCGTGGCCGGCTTTATCGCCGGCAGCTCTCTGCCGCTGCAGGCCGACTCTCATCGCGGCCTCTCGCGCTGGGTGCACGAGCACGGAGGGCGAATCGCGATCGCGTTCGTGGTGTGCGCCACCACGTTCTCCCTATCCGCCCAGGCATACCTGCTCGGCGACCGGCTCGCCGCCTTCGCCCACTTTCTCGGCGTACCCGCGGCACTGCTCCTGCTCGCGGTTCTGCCCCACGCGCTACCCGAGCTGATCGCGCTGTTCCTCCCCCTCGCCGCCTGGATCATGGCCAGCCGGCGCGGAGAGTGGGACCAGTTGCTCGCCGCGACGCTTGTGACGGTCGCCGTCGCGATACCCGTGCTCGTGGCGGCCGCGCTCGTGGAGGGATATGTCTCACCCCACCTCTTCCACACGCTGGTCGGCGCACACCTCTCCGCCACACCTCACCTGGCGGGATGAACGCCACGCACCGCTCCCGACGCCCTGCACTGCGCGTCGGGCAGGAGGCACGCCAGCGCGTCGAGGAGCCTCGCGCCTGTCCGCCGTTCGGCCTGCGCGGTTTCCGCAGGGACGTCTTCCGAGCGCACGACGACGATTCGGTAGACGCGTGATCCGCGCAGCAGGAACACGTCGCTCTGCCTTGCGCGGTCGGGATTGACCCAAGCCAGATTGCGCGCCCGCGGCGGCGAGAGCGCCGGCCATAGAACACCGTCTCGATGACAGTCGGTGCTCGCCGCCTGCTGGAAGAACTCGCGTGCCTCGCGCGCTCCGCCGAACACGAGAGCGTCGGCTCCGACATCGTAGTCGCGCGTCCACCACCGCATCTCATAACCCGCTGGCCATAGCCCGTCCGCCAAACGCGTCGAGCGCAGCCGCAGCGGCGGGTCATCCGACCACATGTCCTCGGGGGTCACGATGCCCGCGGCATACCAGCGGCCACCGTAGAGCGTGAACACCCTCAACAGCGCGGCGCGCAGTGCCACCAGCTCTTCAAGATCGGCGTCCGCGGGCGCCGGCACCCCGTGAGGAGCGCACCACGTCGAAGCTCCCTTCCCGCTTCTGCTGCCGCCGCCGATCCCAACTGCGCTGAGGAGATTCGTCCTCGTGCCCAGCAGCAACGCGACCGTCGCGCCCAGGCACACCAGCAGCACGGCAAGACGGACCTTCTGACCCGCCCACCACGCCGTCGGCGGCGTCTCTCGATCGTGCTCCACACCTCAAGCATCGAGCAGGAGGCATCCCCGCTTGAGCCGCCCTGCAACACGAGGCTGCCGCGAACGAACGCACAGCGGCTCATGCAAATAGCTCTTCGCCGATGAACCCTCCAGGCTTCACCCCGGGCGGACAGGCGAAGATCGCGCTCGAGGTGTGCAACGTGTCGCGGTTGAGCGCATCGGCCGCCGCGAGTCGGCGCTGGAGGGGGATGAACTGGCGGCTGGGGCTGCGCTGGAAGGCGATGAAGAACAGGCCCGCGTCAATCTGGCCGCTGCCCGGTTCCACCCTTTCGCTGTAGGAGTAGCCACGCCGCAGGATGCGCTGCCCCTCGTTGGCCCGCGGGCCGGCGAGACGGATGTGCGCATCGGCGGGGATCAGCAGTTCGCCGTTCGCTGCGGTCGCCTGCAGGTCCACGGGGTCATACTCGTGCTCGCCGCCGAGCGGCGCGCCGCTGAGCTTCTCGCGGCCGATCACGCGCTGCTGGTCTTCGAGCGTCGTCGCGTCCCACACGTCGAAGAGGATCCTGATGCGCCGCGCGATCAGGTAGCTCCCGCCGGTCATCCACCCCGGGCCGTCGCCGTCTTGGACCCATACGAAGTCGTTCATCGCCTGGGTGTCCTCGGCGCGAATGTTGTCGGTGCCGTCCTTGAAGCCCATCAGGTTGCGCGGCGTCTGCTGGCTGCGGCTGGTGGACGATGTCCGGCCGAACCCGGCCTGGGTGTAGCGCACCGTCGCCACGCTGCTCGCCGCACGCGCGAGGACGTGGATGGCATGGAAGGCGACCTGCGGGTCATCCGCGCACGCCTGCACGCACAGATCCCCACCCGAGCTCGCCGGGTCAAGACTCTCGCCCCGAAAGGACGGCAGTACGCGCAGCTCGCTGGGGCATCTGTGCGCGAGTCCGAAGCGGTCGCGGCCCGGCGACCCGAACACGCCCGGGCCCACGCCAATCGTGACCGTGAGCCGCGACGGCGTCAAACCGATCGCCTCCCCGGTATCCACCGGTGGCTCGTCCAGCATAGCCGTCGCCGGCCCATACGGCTTCCCTGCGGTCAGCAGACCCACCGCGGCCGTCCATTGTTCAAGGACGCTCCGCAGATCATCGGCGGCGTCACTCGTGACATCGAAGGCGGCTAACTGCAGATAGTCCTGCGCCGGGGTGCCAATCCCAGCTTGATGGAAACCATAGAAATCCTCCGTAGAGACAGGCGACGCTGATTGAGCGGCGGTGCTACGTGCAGCCTCGCCCAGAACGTGCTCCAGCCCTGCTCCTATGCCTACGAGCGCGGCACCAGAGATTACGCTCCTGCGCGTGAAGCCCGCCCGCGTCGTGGTCATCGCGATGCACGCTCCGCAACGTACGCCGCAATCGCACACACAGCCAGAAAGACAAGGCCCGGCACTACTCCGAACTGATGCGTTACCCAGGCACCAGCTCCCAAGATCACCCACGCCACCACTTGCCATCTCCAGCCTGTCCAGCGCAGCATTGGCACTATGATTGCACACTTGGAAGCACGACCACCAACACCGTCAGCAGCATTCGTCCCGGCCAACCTTGCTCGGGAAGCTTTGCTCGCCAACTGAATACCATGCTCATGCTAATAAAACCTGTGTTTCCCAGCTTATGCCTCTCCTTGACTAGGTCGCAAAGGTGCAACCTAGTCGGGTTCTCGACTGCAACTCGTCAAAATATTCACGACCCTCCGTTTTGAGACTGGCGTAGGTAGCTTCAATAGTCATAGCAGCTCTCCCGACCGTCCCTGGCTCATCGTTTTCGACCACCTCACAGTATGCGTCCATAGCCGAGATATACTCACCTAGCAATTCGCGATATCTCTCATGTCGTTCCGTTAGCTGACTTGGAGGAGTCAGCCCATTTACACGAGTCTGAAATCTGTGCAAGGCTTGCATTTTTTTTCTCGTCCTTACACTAGCGGCAGCTTTGTATCGATCAAGTAACCGCGTCATCTCCATGGCATAGTCATCATCAGGGCGATCATCGAACTCGCGACGTACACGTCGTAAAGACCGTGCTGACTCAAATCCGCTGACGGCTCGATCCGTGAATGAAACAGATAAATCGGTTAACCCCTTATCTATCTGACCCATATCAGCGACGATTTGCCTATGAATACTCAACCAACTCTGCGGCGCGGGAGTATTTGTTATTTCGTCAGCAATGCGTTCCAATCCTTTCCGTTGTCGATCGCTGTCATATTCAAAATTTAAATGGGCGTCAGTTACCAAGTTTGCAATCTTCACGAAATATGAATCGCTACTGCCAGGCACTACCCAAGCCCCCGTTAGCCACGTTATCGGGACGCAAGCCACCAGTAGAGCCGAGCCTACAACGATCTCGCCTTCAACGACTAGAAGCACTCCCAGCGCAACAATCGCTAATCCTACAAAGCGGATCCCCCCGTTCAAGCGCGGCGCAACTTGTGCCCGGATCTTATAGAGAGTGTCTGTCATCCCAACGCGCCCGCTCCCTCCGGCAGCAACTCTGGTGCGTTTGGGATCGACGGTATCCATCCCGGAGCGGGCGGTATCTGTATCCCGGAAGGCGTATCCGGATTGGGCTCTCCCGGCGTCCACTCTTCCGGGCTACCCCCGCACGGCCCGCTCTTACTTGTTGACGCTATCTCGCCTGAACTACGTCCACATACTTCTTTGTTCTGTTCTTCAAGTTCTCTCTGTCTACGATTTTCTTCTTCCTCTTTATCCAGTTTTTCAAGGCCTTCTTCGTTGGGGCATCGCAACCAGTCGCCACCTCCGCCAAGACCGTTTCCCTTCAAGCCGCCGCCGCCGCAGCCTGGCTGGTTGCCATTAGCTCCTGGTCCACTTGCCGCTGCGCCACCACCTGCCCCACCGGTGCCGCCACCTCCGCCTGCGCCTGGGTTTGAGCCTGATTCTTCACCCGGGGCGGGGGGTTTTAGGTTGGTGCCATAGGGGTCGGTCACGTTGGTCGGGCTGTCACCGGTGTAGAGATAAAGGTCGGGTCCGCCGCCTTCTTGGCCAGTTGGGTCTTGGCTGAGGAAGCGGGCCGCTGAGGGGCTGTAGTAGCGGGCGCGGTCGTAGTAGATCCCGTTGCCTTCGTCTTCCTGCCCGGCGTACTGCGTGGCGTTTTCGCTTGCGGAGCCTTCTTTGGTGGTGGTGCCGAAGGGGTCGTAGGTATAGGTGGTTTCGACGCTGCCGGTGCTGCTGGCGAGGCCGATGGTGCTCCCGAGTTGGTCGGTGAGCAGGTTTTCGGTAGCTGTGCTTGTGGTGCGCGCGAACACTTTACTAGGGAGTAGGCCGGTGAGAAGGTTGGCGGTGACTGAGCCACCCTGGATTTCCTGGACGACGTTGGGGCCATCGTTGAGGAGTTCGGTCGTGGTGCCCCCAAGGGTCCGGCTGATGCGTTGTCCGAACGGGCTGTAGCCGTAGCTCGCTTTGATCGCGCCTGTGATCGTGGTGAGTTGGTTGCGGGCGTTCCATTTGTATTCGGATGTGCCGTCGGATGTGAGGTTTCCGTTGGCATCATAGCTGAGTTTGGTGCTGCCGCGTTCGGTCTGCTCGTTGTCGGCGTTGTATGTGGCTGAGCTGAATGCTGTAGGTAGCCCGGTCCGTGCGTAGCTTCCCCAAGTGGCTTCCTTGAGGCCATTGAGGTTGTAGCTGTAGTCCAGTTCTCCGAGGGTGGTGGCACCTTTCTTGTAGGCGATGGATGTCAGCTCGTTGGCTTCGTCGTAGCCGTATTGCTCTTCGACGCTGTCGGGCAGCGTCGTGGTGGTGGGGAGGTTTGCTTCGTTGTACGCAAAAGAGACTGCCTGTGTGCCGCGTTTGAGTTCTTTGAGGCGGTTGGCTTCGTCATAGGTATATTTGACCGCTTCCTGCCCGGGGACGGTCATGCTTGTGCGGCGGTTGGCTTCGTCATATTCGTATTTGATTGTTCCCTGTGGTGTGGCGAGCGACTTCAGCCGGTTAAGTTCGTCATATTCAGGCGTGTATGTGCCGCTCGCACTGTCGACGATCTTCGTGAGACGGTTGCCGTTGTCGTATTCGTATTTGATCGTGCTTTCGGCGGTTTCACCGGAGACGCCGTACTTGGCTTCGGTCAGTCGGTTGAGGGCATCGTAGACGAACTTGTCCACCTTGCCGCGGCGGTCGGTGAGTTCGATGAGGTTGCCCTCTGTGTCGTACACCGCTGTGGTTTTCTTTTCCAGTGGGTCCTCTTCGCTTTCCACGAGGTCCATTTTGGTGTAGGCGAATATGCTCTTGTTTTTCAAAGGATCCGTTACTGCGGTGAGATCGCCGTCCGCGTCGTATTCGTAGGAGGTCGCGTCTCCCGCGGGGTCGGTCGTCTTGGTCAACTGGTTGTCGTTGTTATATTCGTTGAAAGTCTGCTGGCCACCAGGGGTAGTCGTTGATATCACCCGGCCCAGCACATCGACGAATTGCTTGCTGGTGCGACCGAGCGGGTCTGTCACGCTGGCGGGCTCGCCACGTTCATAGCTGATGGTCGTTTTGTGCCCCAGCGGGTTTGTGATGATGGTCAACTCTCCTTCGCTGTTGTATTCATAATGGGTGGTATGACCAAGCGCGTCCTTGCGGGCGGTCAGCTCTCCTTGGCTGTTGTATTCATAGGAGGTCGAGTGGCCCAGCGGGTCGGTTTCCTTGGTCAGCTCGTTGGTGCTCGGTTCGTAGGTGTATTTGTACGTCTGCGCCGAGGACGTACCTGCAAGATGCGTAACCGAGGTCACGTTGCCATAGCTGTCATATTCGTACGCGGTCTTGCGGGAGCGAGCGTCGGTGCTCGAGAGCAAGAAGCCGGTGCCCGCCTGTCGTTCGAAGGTGGTTTTCTGTTCGAGGGAGCCACCGAGGTTCAGCGTTTCGCTGGTCTGGGAGCCTTCGGAGTTGAACGTGACCTTACGTTTGCTTTCGCGCGGTTCGGTGACCGTCGTGCTTTCAACCTTGCTTTCCCCGTTCAGTGCATAACTGAATTCGAACACACCGCCGTTTGCCATTTTCTGTTTTGCGACCCTGTCGTGGGAGTCGTATTCATTTTCGATGTACTTGTTGCCGCGCGGGTCCGTGATCGATGTCATGTCGCCCGAACCGTCGTATTCGTATTTGGTCGTTCGTGCTGCAGGGTCGGTCGCGGATTCGAGCAGGCCCGCTTTGTAGGAGTATTTCAGCGTGCGGCCACCGTTGTCCTTGATTTCCGTGATGTCGTTGGAACCGTTGTAAGTGAACTTCACCCAGCGACCATGCGGCGAAGTGATCTGAGTGATGTTCCCTTTCAATCCACTTTCGCGAGTGATCGTGAGCTGCTGGCCCTGCCGGTTACGGATCGCCTCCAGCGGCGCGAGCTCGCCGAACACGTACGTCGTCCCGTTCGTCAACGTCAGATCCCAACCCGGCACGGATTCATTCCACGTGATCGTCGAATCGTAGAAGACGCTCGGCGTATTGGTCGCCTTATATTCAGCTTCTTTGTAGCCTTCCCCCGCGGAGACCCGTTTGTAGAGGACCCTGCCGCCGTTGGGAAGAATCAGGTCAGCTTCGTGGTAGTTGTTTTCCGACCACAGACGTAGGTCATAGCGGTTGGTCGTCCCGACACCAAAGCTGTAGGAGTTCGAGTCGCCCTGGCGGTAGCTGCGTTCGATCACGATCGGGATCGTGTCGGGAAGTACAAGATCGGTCCTCGTGTAGTCAAACAGGCCTGTGCTGAGATCTACGGGATCCCCGCCTTTCGGTGGCCCTCCAGGGGCAGAGCCCGCTGCGGGCGGCGACGGGCTGCCCGTGATCATCGACCCCGTGAATTCCCACACACGCACGCCGGGGTCCGGGACGACCTGCTTGCCGTTCGGTGTCACCGACCCGTGACCGTAGATGTACCAGCCTCGTCCACCGGCGTCGTAGTTCCAGAACGCCACGCGCGAGCCAGCTCGCAGATGGGTGTAGTTGGGGTAGATGATCTGCGCGCCCTTGCTCAGGTACGCCCGGCCCGGCTGGACCGTGAAGTACACCGAGACTTCCACAAAGAATGGCAGCGGGAACGGCGGCCGATCGACAGGAACCGCGGTGATGTTCAGGTTGCGCACGATATGGCCGGTGGCGTCGTGGATCACGGTGCCCCCGGGTAGCCGTACTTCAAGACCGGGGATCCTCGGCGTCGTGATCGTCACCCGCCCTCTTGTTGGCGAGGCGATCCGGTGGTTGCCCGCTGGGTCGAGCGGAGTCATCCAGATCGGCGCGTCGAGCGTGGTCTCCTTGTGCGCCGCGATCTGGACCCCGATCGTGAACGTACCGTAGCGCTGCGCGCCGATCGCGCTCCCTTCCACGATCAGTACCTGATGCCCGGCCGGCAGCCCGGTGAGCAAGAACTGGCCCGCGGCATCTGTCACGGCCGCGGCAGAGGTATCCTCGACCGCCACGTGCAGACCCGCAAGCGGAAGGCCATTGAGCTTCAGCGCCTGTCCAGCTAGCGCCGTGGTGGTGCTCTCTGCCGGCGCAGGAGACGCTAGATTGGCCCACGGACTCATCGGCTGCCCGGTGCTCCAAACGACATCCCCGCGACTTATCCTCGGGAACCACTCCCCCGAGCTGGTTGGGTGGAACGACTTGACGGCCCGTGGCAGCGTGGTTTTGGCGATCCCGCCGGCTACCTCCGCTCCCATCTGGGCCGCAGACCCGGGTTTCTTGGTTGTACGCGAGCCGACAGCCATACGACGGGATATGGCCTTGTTGGCGCCCTCGCCTATTGCTTTATGACGAAGCCTTCCCGGCAGGGCGACGGTATCTGCTCGTGGGGTCGAGCCGGCCGCGTCTTTCCTCCGAACTCGCCCGCCAGAGCTATCGAGTGCCTGGTGCCCGCCCGTTTCGAATAGGACCGCAAATGCCCGATTCCCAGGAGCTGGCGCCGCGGCGGCTGCCACGACACTCAGAGTACCCTCACCTGGCCCGCTATCCACCGCCCGCCGTGGAACTCGTGCCACCCAACCCCCTGCGAACGATCATGCCATGCGGAGGCGAGCCAACGTAGGCAGTCAGCTTGACCGAGCCGGTGTATTCAGCTTCAGGCTTGATGAAAATCGTGTACGTACCTGTGCTCGACAGAGAAACGGGTCCCAGCGCGGTTTCTCCGCTAGACCCAAAGGTCTTTTCTTCTCCGATTTTTGATCCCGACGGGTTGTCGATCACCACGTGCCCGGATTTGATCGTCGATTCTGAAAGCACAACGGACACTTCTTCTCCCGATTTGCCAGAAAATGTAATTTTGGCATTCTGACCGGGCCCGTTCGTCGTGATGGTTTTCGATTCGCCGCCGCTGCTAGGTGTAATCGAGCCGGTGATCGCGGAATACACCGTGGCCTTCAGCGACCCTGTATTCAAACCAAACGGGTAGACCTGCAAATGATAGGTGCCTGTGGTCGCACACGTCATCGCTTCCATAAACCCGTTGCCAGTGAATGCCTTTTCCTTGATGTTTTTGCCTTCCGGGTTGAACCATTCCACCCACACCGTTTTAGAGAACCCCGTGTATTCACTGACTTTTACTGATAGTTCTTCACCGGCCGAGCACGAGACCGCGTACTTTGCTTTCTGCCCAGGGATCAGCAGTGAGACACTCTGCGATGCACCGCTCGTGGTCGGCGTAATCGACCCCGTGACTTCAGGAGCCTTATACGCGGTGAGCTTTACGCTACCAGTTTCTTCACCCAACGCCGTCATATGAATCGTATACGTACCCGTTTTCGGCAGCGCAAACGAGTGATAGGAGCCGTCCATCGTCGTCGACGTACCGAAGCTCACACTCGATTCTGACACTTCCGAGCCTTCCGGCGTCAATACCCTGACCGACCCCGATTTGATCGTCGATTCCGACAACACTAGCGAAACTTCTTCACCCGCCGTACCCGAGAACGTGATTTTCGCGCCCTGCCCAGGCACAGTCGTCGTCACCGTTTTCGATTCCCCACCACTCGTAGGCGTGATCGACCCCGTCACCGCCGACGCGTTATACACCGTGGCCTTCAGCGACCCTGTATTCAAACCAAACGGGTAGACCTGCAAATGATAGGTGCCTGTGGTCGCACACGTCATCGCTTCCATAAACCCGTTGCCAGTGAATGCCTTTTCCTTGATGTTTTTGCCTTCCGGGTTGAACCATTCCACCCACACCGTTTTAGAGAACCCCGTGTATTCACTGACTTTTACTGATAGTTCTTCACCGGCCGAGCACGAGACCGCGTACTTTGCTTTCTGCCCAGGGATCAGCAGTGAGACACTCTGCGATGCACCGCTCGTGGTCGGCGTAATCGACCCCGTGACTTCAGGAGCCTTATACGCGGTGAGCTTTACGCTACCAGTTTCTTCACCCAACGCCGTCATATGAATCGTATACGTACCCGTTTTCGGCAGCGCAAACGAGTGATAGGAGCCGTCCATCGTCGTCGACGTACCGAAGCTCACACTCGATTCTGACACTTCCGAGCCTTCCGGCGTCAATACCCTGACCGACCCCGATTTGATCGTCGATTCCGACAACACTAGCGAAACTTCTTCACCCGCCGTACCCGAGAACGTGATTTTCGCGCCCTGCCCAGGCACAGTCGTCGTCACCGTTTTCGATTCCCCACCACTAGACGGCGTAATCGACCCCGTCACAGCCGTAGCATTATACGCCGTCAGCTTCAATGAGCCCGTATTAAACCCATTCGGGTTGACGACCAGCGTATAGGTACCCGTCGTCGGGAACACCACTGGTTCCATGAACCCGTTACTTGTAAACGCCTTTTCTTTGATGTTTTTGCCTTCCGGGTTGAACCATTCCACCCACACCGTTTTAGAGAACCCCGTAAATTCGCTGACCTTCAGCGACACTTCCTCCCCGGCCGTCCCCGACACCGTGTACTTCGCTTTCTGGCCAGGCACCAGCAACGATACTGACTTGGCTGAGCCTTCTGCAGTCGGGGTCAATGCGCCCGTGACGGTGTTTGCGTAGTAAGGAGTCACTTCGACTTTGCCGGTATCTTCGCCGCTTGGGACGATCAGAATCGTGTAAGTTCCAGTGATCGGCAGCGTGATAGGTTCGATCAGCAGTTCACTTCCGCTCGAAAAGCCCAAGCTACCGATCTGTTCGTTGCGAGGAGTGTAGACATACGCCGTCCCCGAAGCAATCGTTATATTTTTTAGGACGGCCGAAAGCATTTCCCCGCCAGTCGCTTCAACGGTCGCCAAGCCGACGGTTTTGGCCGATGTTATGTTCAGCGTTGACGCAGCGCTCGGCGTTAGATTCGCGGTTGGCCCGATCTGCGTAGTCGTATATCCAGGTGGAGGTATATAGAGATACGGTCCCGCAGCCGACCCATGCGGCGTAGCGATCGACACCTTTCCACTTGCGGTTGCTCCAGGCACCACAAATTTAAGAGATGTACTCGTCGTCGAGGTTACTTCAGCCATAGTTTGATTAACCGACACATAATCATTGTCTGTGTCTGTTTCAAAGTTTGTACCCGTCATCGTAATGACGGTCCCCGCTGCGACAATCGAAGCTGAAAGGGACGTGATCGTCGGAGCCGGGGACGCACCGACCGTAAAGCTCTGGGAGCTCGTGACGGGCCCTTCGGTCGTCGTCTGCACAGTCACTGTGCCAGTCGTCGCACCCGTCGGCACTTTGACAGCCAGCGTATAGGCCGTCGCCGCAGATGCCGTCGCCGCGGTGCCGTTGAACTTGACCGTGTCATTGCTCGGCGTCGTGGAAAAGCCGGTCCCCCAGATATTGATCGTTTCCCCGACAGCTCCCGCCGTCGGTTCAAGCTGGATGATCGACAGTTTCGTCGACGATTTGCGCGCGACCGAGGAGAGATTGCCCGCAGCGTCCCAGCTATAGAGCGCGTATTCGGCTTCCGGTTTGATCACCGCGCTCAGTCGGTTGTTGGGCGTGTAGAAGTAGCGGATCGCGGTGCTCGGCACTGAGGCCAAAGCCGACGGGACAACCAGACACGCGGTCGCAAATAGCGCAATAGCAAAGGCACCAAGAGATCGAATGGCATGCAATCCATGCCACCGCGCCACGCCCCACAATTTTCCTCTACTCATCGCGCTCCCTCCCTGTTCGGTTGTTTGCTACACCCCGGCGGCGCTACCTCCAGCATTACGAAAGATGCCACTGCGTGCGTTAAATGAACCCTACTCAGCATATGCTTGAGAAAGAAGTCGTGTTTTTCACTAGGCGCGATCGATCACGCGTCACAAGGGCGCCGGTCATCTCTTGCCCACCTCGACCGGACGCAATCCGATGACGCCAGCGCCGTGCCGCTCGTCTTCCCGCCGATATCCCAGCCGCGCAGACACCCGATCCGCGGTGGAGATCAGGTGCGGGCCGAGCGCATCCTCCAGCTTCGCCAGTGAGATCATCGACGTGTGCGCGTCCATCCCCACGGCCGCGACGACCTCGCGAGAGGCCGAACGGACCGGTACCGCGATCGAATACAGGCCGGGTGCGAGCTCATCTTCGGCAGCGGCAAGGCTTTGCTCACGGATGCTCTGCAGCTCCGCTCGTAGCGCGGTCTTGCTGGTGATCGTGTTCGGTGCGCGCCGAGTGAGCGTCATCTCTGTGACAGCGCGCCGCCTCTCTTGGTCGGGCAGGTGGGCAAGTAGCAGCTTGCCGACGGCGGTGCAGTAGGCGGGAAGCCTCGAGCCGGGTGCCTGGCCGAGGTCGATCAAGCGCTGGCCGCGGCGACGGCCGCGCTGGCGATCCACGAGCAGAACCTCAACCCCGTCGAGCACCGCCACTACGACCGCGAACCCACTTCGCCTGCACAGCTCCTCAAGGTAGGGCCGCGCATGCTCCCGGAGGCTCGTGCTGTTCAGCGCCGACATTCCCAGGTCGATCACCCCGAACGTCAGGCTGTACTTGCGCCGGGCGACCTGCGCCATGTACCCCAGCTCTACCAGCGTGATCACGTAGCGATGCGTCGTCGAGCGGCTCATCCCGAGTTCGTCCGCGAACTCGGCGATCCCCCACACCGGACGCTCCGGCGTAATGCACTCGAGGATCGCCAGCCCGCGCTCCAATGACTGCGAGTACCGTGGCTCCCGCAGGTGGGGAACGGGCTCGCGCCATTCCCCGTCGGAGTTCGGGGCCAGGAACGCCTCGGGGGCCTTCACCGAGGGCATCGCCGTCTCCGAGCCCTCTTGGGCAGTCGCACGCGACGGTACATGCGCGTGCGCGGATTTTGGTCCAGCAACCCCACCGCGAGCAGGGTGTGGATGTCGACCCCGAGGGAGCAATCTCGTAGGCCGCTGCCTGTACCGCGCTCACACAGGCTACGAACGAGTCTTCATTGTCCTCCTCGGCGAGGCGACGGGGCGCCTGCTCGAGACCCGCGGCGATACGGGCACGTGGGTAAGAGCCAAAGCGGCCGATCAAGTCGCGGCCATCGATCAGCAGGGCTGGCCGATCTGGGTTCGTCACCTGCTGTGCGAGAGCCCACATGCGGTATTCGTCGTAGCCAAATTCGGTGTTCAGCTCGCGCGCGCAGCGTCGCAACTCCTCCAGCATCTCGTCGTCCGACAGCACCGGCCGTTGATGCGACAAGCCGCCTTTGGTCTGCTCACCCACCGATGCAGCCCCGGAAGTGGAGGTTCCCGTCGCGCGCACGCGCGATCCGCCCGAGCTGTTCGCGACGTACGTCGTCGAGGACGACGGGACGGCGCGCTTCGGACGCCCCCCGGGCCGAGGATTATCACGACACTTGGACGCCGTCCGTCGCTGGCTCTCCCCACCCTGGCGCACCACCTGCTCCGCCAGGTGGGCACTCTCACCGCACATGCCACGCAGCTGGCCGTCGATCATGCCAAGCAACGCCCGTCGCTCGTCCGCCGGCAGGTCCCTGACAACGCCGAACAGGACCATCGCCAGCGGATCCACCATCTTCTCGTCGTGCATGGAAAGGCTCCCCTCCCTTCTCGTTTACCGCAGCGGCACGACAACCCTTCCCCATCTGTCGATGCTCCTTATAACGAGTGGCATGATAGCGGTCCTACGGACAGACTCTCCCGCATGCCCCCGATCTCCGCGATCCACACTGCGTTCGGGGAAGCACTGCGCGAACTGCGCAAAGAACACGGCATATCGCAGGAAGGGCTCGCGCTCATAAGCGGCCTCAATCGCGGCTACTACGGCGGGATCGAGCGCGGCGAGCGCAACGTGGCCCTCGCCAACATCCACAAGCTGGCCGCCGCCCTGAACCTCCCTCCGTCCGCGATCCTCGTGCGCGCCGAGCAGATCACGGCCCGTAGCACAAGCGAGCCACGCTCCACCCAGTAGCGCCTCCCCGCCCTGCCTCTGAAAATTGAGGGGAGGGAAAGCCGGCCCGAGCTGCGATAAGGGCCATGAGCACCAGATGACCACTCGACGGCACATCCCGCACGCCATGACCCGAGCCGTTGGCGAGCGATGAGCGAGCCGCTCTCTGAGAGCGCCCAGCAAGGGCTCGCGTGGCTCTGGGATTACACGAAGGAGCACGGCGTTGCGCGCCCTCCTTGGTTCTTACGAACCGCAAGCGGCTTCAGGCTCGGCGCGTGGGTGGCGCGACGACGCAAGGTACGTGGCGATGACTTACAGCTCGATCTGCTGCTCGAGTCCCTTCCGGGCTGGACGTGGGCCAGCCCCCACGACAGGACGTTTGCGGAAAAGCTCAAGCTCGTCACACAGCTGATAACCGACGGGCGCCCGATACGTGATCAGCAATTGCGCACGTGGATTCACAAGCAACGCGGTGCCGCAAAAAAAGGGGAACTCTCAGAGGAGCGGCTCGCAAAGCTACGAGCGGCAGGCGTATTTGCTTTGCATATGCACAGCAACCAGCCCCAACATATGTGCAAAATGCGTACCGAGGAGTAATTACCGACGCAACGTGCGGTGGTTGAGCACTCGGGAGGCGGCGGCCGTGCTGGGCGTCCACGAGCGAGTCGGATATGGGGTTCTCGCCTTGCTCATCCATGCTTCTGTCGATGAGCGCGGCTTTTCTCCCCCTACGCAGTTCTCTGCCGCTCCGCCTTTCCCGCGAAGCCCCAAGGCACCGGCACACTGCCGGCGCGCGGCGGATGGCGCCACGGCCTGCGCTTGCACCGTCGCGTCAGCCCGAATCCGGTGGCCACAAGGGGGCCGTAGATTCATGACCGTTTTGCCCGCGAACGCCCGCGCTTGCCCGCGAGCCGATCCGCCAGACACCCCCACGAATCCCCTGCCGTAGAGCCACATTCGGCCCCACGAACCAAAAGCGGCGGACGAGGTTCGAACTCGCGACCTCAAGCTTGGGAAGCTTGCGCTCTACCAACTGAGCTACCGCCGCGCTCCTAGGCATCTTACGCGCTCCCGGCGTCTGACCGGTCGAACCCAGCGGGTTGGGTCCCGCCCGGGTGGGCGGGCAGGTGAGCAGCAACAAAGTCCCACGTCCGCAAGCCCCGGGTTCGCACCGGCCCAAGATACGGGCTTGGTTGCCTGGTAGCACAACTGCTACTCTGGGTCCGTGGCGACGATCCCCCAAAAGGAGCTACGCAACCACGTCGGCGAGGTGCTCAGACGTGCAGAGGCCGGCGAGCACATCACGATCACCGTTTCCGGGCGCCCGGTCGCGGAGCTCGGTCCAGTCCGCGTCCGCCAGTGGGTTCCGAGCAGTCAACTGGCGGACCTGTGGAGCACGCCGCCCGATCCGACGCTCGACGGGGAGCTGGCGGGGTTCAGCGGAGAGGTCACGGACCCCTGGACCGCTTAGCCGGTGGCGGTCCTGCTCGATACCTCGGTCCTGATCGCTGCCGTAAAAGGCCCCGACGATGACGCCGCGATCAGTGTCGTCTCGCTGACCGAGTTGCACTTCGGGGTGCTCGTCGCCCTTGATGACGACACGCGTGGGCTGCGTATGCGTCGTCTCGGCGCGATAGAGGCTCATTTCGACGCTCTACCATTCGACGCCGCCGCGGCACGAGAGTGCGGCCGGCTACACGCACTCGTCGCAAGGCGCGGCGGCCAGCCCCGGCGACGGGCATTCGATCTGGCGATAGCGGCGACCGCCAACGTGCATGGGGTTCCACTGCTGACCTACAACACCAAGGACTTCCAGATCCTCGCCGGGGAGATCGACTTCCGCAGCCCGTAGCGACTGGCCGCGTTTGCCGACGCGCCTCGCCCTCGAAACCGCCGGCGCAAGCATCGCCGGGAGGTTCCGCTTTCGTTTTGTAGGCCGATCTCAATGGCCAGGCTCGGCTACCGGATCGACGACTACTACGCCTGCAGCATCGAAATCGCGTCGGTTAAGGGTCACAACCGCCAGATCGTGCGCCAGCGCAGTTGCCGCTATGAAGCTGTCCTTGATTGGCATCGCGCGCCCTTCCGCGCGAAGCGTCGCGAGTAGCTCGGCCCAACGCAGTCCCGTCGAGGCTTCCCACGGGATGCACTGCAACCTCTGTACTCCATCCTCGAACCAGCGCTCGAGCCGGCCCCGGCGGCGACCACGTGGGAGCAGCAGGATGCCGAAACGGATCTCACCGAGGATGACCGGGTCGACGGCGAGCTCGGACTCATTGCCTGCAAGCCAATCGACAACACGCTGGTCCGGGGCAGGCTTGGTCGCCTCCGAAAGGACGTTCGTGTCAACTAGATAGCGCGCCAATGCGATCAGATAAGCGAGTCGGTTGACTCCGAATCAATCTCTACGAACCAGCCGTCATCCGGACACGACCGCAGCCAGTCGACCAAACCATGGTTCGGCGGCGGCGTTAGCCGGGTGAGCCGGTACTCATCAGGGCCAACTCGGTCAACCTCGAACTGCTCCCCTGCCTTGATGCCATCCGCAGCACGAAGCTCCGCAGGGAGAATGATCTGGCCCTTCGTGGAAATAGTGGTACGCATGCTTGTAAGATAGCATCTTACTGATTCGTGTGTCGGCCACGGCGCACGCAGATGTAAGCTTCCTTGCCATGTCCGACGATCTCAAGCTCGTGACTACGGTTAGTAGCGACGCAGAGGCCGAGTTGGTTCGCCAGCGTTTGTCGGCGGCGGACATCCAGGCAATCTCGCAGCGCACCATAGGCGGCCCTGAATGGGGCTACTCAGGTGCACGTAACGTGTTCGTCAACGCACGGGATCTAGACAGGGCACATGAAGTGCTCAAGGCAGACGAGGGAAGCTTCAGCGATGAGGAGCTTGAGCGCTTGAGCGACGAAGCGGGCGAGAGGCTGACGAGGGATGACACAGGCCCGGATGACTGACGATCGCGACCTACTGCGACTCTGACGACGGGCTCATCCGACGAGGTATGTCTCGTAGATCACGCCCGCTGCTTGGCGGCCACCGACGCTGATAAAGACGCCCTTGTTCAGCCAATCGAGATCGGGTGCGGCGGTCTCGATCTGCGTTGAGGTGCGGAACGTGTACTCGCCGGCGTCGACATCCTCTCCGCGCCCCAGACGCGCGAGGACCTCGGCGCTGCCGTGGCGTACGCCACGAGATTGAACGTAGAGCAGCTCGCCGCGGTCGGTTTGCAACGTGTAGCGGATGTCGCCGAGCGCGGTGCCATCCGCTAGCACGACCTGCCAGTCGGCGCTGGCGCCCGGGAGTAGCTTCCCGTTGAGCTCAGGACCAGTGAACGTCCCGCCGGTCTGGGGCACGATGCGCCGGTGGCCTTGGGCGATGTGACCGAGGTCCAGCGGATCGCCGAGGGTGGCCTCCAAGCGGTAGACCTTGATCAGCCGAGGATGGGGAAGTTGACTGCTCATGCCGGGGCTCTCGCTGGGATGTCGAGCTCGAACACGACCACGAATTCCATGATGTTCTCCTTTGCAACCGTTCCGATGGAGATACCGTACGACAAGCTACGCCTCGGGGGACCTTGACATCGGCTCGGATCAGAGGAGAGTGTGTGGCAAAACGGATGGAGGCGGGATGGACGATGTCGATGTGACCAGCGCAAGCGCGGCGGTCTCCCCGCCGGTGAAGGCAGGGGAGGTGAAGCTCGAGGTCGTTGTCCTACCGGTCTCGGATGTCGATCGGGCGAAGCGCTTCTACGAGGGGCTGGGGTGGCGGCTCGACGCCGACCTCGCCGTCGATGATGGTTACAGGGTGGTGCAGCTCACGCCTCCGGGCTCCGCCTGCTCGATCATCTTCGGCGATGGGGTCACGTCGGCCCCGCCCGGCTCCTGCGACGGCCTGCAGCTCACGGTTTATGACATCGATGAGGCTCGTGCCGACCTCGCTGGGCGCGGAGTCAACGTCAGCGAGCCGTTCCACGACGTGACGGGGGTCTTCCATCACGCGGGTACCGAGGGACGCATGACCGGGCCGGCGCCTGGACGTGCCGACTATGGTTCGTTCGCGACTTTCAGCGATCCGGATGGCAACGGCTGGCTGCTCCAGGAGATCAAGATGCGGCTGCCGGGCCGTTGAAAGGAGCTGCCGACATGAGCAACGACTATGACGTGATCGTGCTCGGCGGTGGCTCGCCGGGCGAGCATTGTGCGGGCGCTCTGGCGGAGGGCGGCCTGCGGGTGGCCGTCGTCGAGCGCGAGCTCGTAGGAGGCGAGTGCTCTTACTGGGCTTGCATCCCCTCGAAGACCCTGCTGCGGCCGGGCGAGGCCGTTCATGGGGCGCGCGAGGCAGCCGCCAGTGCTGAGGTCGATGTCGAGGCAGCGCTTGCCTGGCGTGACTTGATGGTGTCCGACTACTCTGACGCCGGACAGGAGCGCTGGCTGGCTGATCGCGGCATCGACCTGCTGCGCGGTAGCGGCCGGCTCGCCGGCCCCGGCATTGTCGAGGTCGACGGTGTGCAGCACACCGCCGACCACGTGGTCCTCGCGAACGGCGCCGATCCGGTCGTGCCGCCCGTACCGGGCTTGCGCGAGCTCGACGGCGTTTGGACCAGCCGCGAGGCAACGTCCATGAAGGTCATTCCGCGCCGCCTGCTGATCCTGGGCGGCGGGCCGGTCGGAGTGGAGATGGCGCAGGCCGTTTGCCGACTCGGCGGCGGTGCGGTGGTTGTCGATATGGCCGCACACGTGCTCGGGCGCGAGCCGGCATCGCTCGGTGAGGCGCTCGGCGAGGTTCTACGACGCGAAGGCATCGAGCTCGCTCTCTCCGCGAACGTGACCGACGCGCGACGCGAGGGTGAGGATTACGTGCTCGAGGTTGACGACGGGCGCGAGCTACGCGGCGACCGCCTGCTCGTCGCCACCGGTCGGCGTCCGCGCGTGCGCGAGCTCGGCCTCGAGACCGTCGGCGTCGAGCCGGACGCGCACGGAGTTCCGGTCGACGCGCACCTGCGTGCGGCGGAGCGTTTGTGGGCAATCGGCGACGTCAACGGGCTCTGGCCGTTGACCCACGTTGGCAAGTACCAGGGCGAGGTGGTCGCTGCGAACATCCTCGGCGAGCCGCGCAAGGCCAACTACGAGGCTGTTCCCCGGGTCGTCTACACCGACCCGCAAGCCGCGGCAGTGGGTACTTCCGCCGGCCGTTTCAGCGCCACGGTCTCGATCTCAGAGGTGTCGAAGACCGCCACCTATACGCGCGCCGATGCCCAGCACAACGGCTTCCTCACGCTCCTCAGCGATGGCGAGCGGCTGACCGGCGCCTACGCGCTCGGCCCTGAGGCAGGCGAGTGGCTGCAGCAGGCCACACTTGCGATCCGCGCCCACATTCCACTCGATGTCCTGGCCGACACGATCCAGCCGTTCCCGACGTTCTCAGAGATCTACGTCGTCGCGCTGAAGGGGCTCCGCGGCGAGATTGCGGCAGCGCCCAAGGCTGTGGGAGCGGGACCGGCAATGGCGCATTGACGCCCGACTAGGATCTCAGCGCGCGCGGGCCGCGCGACGCCTGGAGCGCGCGCGACCCCTCGTCCTTTTCAGTAGTTGGTGAGCGCGTCGCGTCTCAAACTTAGTTCTCATCCCGAGGCGGTGGTCGAGGATGGCGCGGAGCTCGTTGTCGTAGGCCTCGCCGGCGCATTGGCTGGTGTCGAGTTGGCGGTGTGGAGCAGTCGCAGCGTGTTTTCGCCGTCGTCGACGTAGTAGATCGCGCCTTTGTGGACGAGCAGGCCGAACAGCGATCCTTCGCCGGTTTCCTTATCGGCGGACTGCGACCTGCTTGCCGGCGGGCGTAGTCTCGACCATGTTCCCGTTGTCTGCGTTCGCTTGGCGAGCGGCACCAGCCGGCGTTTCCTTACTCTCTGCGGATGTCGGAGCCGAGCAGTAGCGAGCGGGAGGCGGTGCAGCGACGGACAACGCTTGCGTCGATCGCCGCGGCGAGCCTACTCGTGATCCTCAAGCTGGGGGTCGGCTTGATAGCCGGCAGCTTGGCTTTGATCTCGGCAGGGATCGAGTCAAGCGGCGATGTGCTCGCTGCGACCTTGACGTTCTTCGCGGTGCGGCTTGGCAGGCAGCCGGCGGACCCTGAGCATCCTTACGGTCATAGGCGTGCGGAGAACCTAGGGGCGCTTGGGGAGGCCGCGATCCTGGCAGGTGGCGGCGTGCTCGTCGCCGTCGAGGCGATCAAACACCTCGTCGATCCTGGTGGTCCGCCTGACACCCACTGGTATGTGTTCCTGGTCATCGCAATTGCGCTGGTTGTGGACCTTGCCCGCACGATCGTCTCCATGCGTACCGCACGGCGCTACAAGAGCCCCGCGCTGCACTCAAACGGGTTGCATTTCGCCGGTGACATGGCGGGCTCAATCGCGGTCCTCGTCGGTTTGCTGCTTGTGCGGGCGGGGTTCGCCCAGGGCGACGCGAGCGCGGCGCTGGTTATAGCGGCGATCATCCTTGCAACTGCGACTCGGCTGATCGTCGAGAACGCGAACATACTGATGGACCGCACCCCGGCCGAGGCCAGAGAGGCAGCTGAGCGAGCGCTTGCACGCCTTGAACCCGACATCGAACTGGTGCGGCTGCGCTTGCGCGAGTCCGCGGGACGCTACTTCGCGGATGTCATCGCCGCTGTCGCACCCGGACAGGCTGTGGTTGAGAGCCACCGGGCCGCCGATCTGATCGAGGCCGCGATCGAGGGTGCGCTGCCCGGCAGCGATGTCGTCGTCCACGTCGAGCCTCGCCGCAGCGGCCTTGACCTCCGTGACCGGGTGTTGGCGATCGCGCTCGCTGAGCCGCTGGTCAAGGAAGTCCACGACGTCACGATCTATCAGCAGAATGGGGCGGCGAGCGTTTCGCTGCACCTGAAGTTCCCCCCCGATCTCGACCTGCAGGCGGCGCTCGCGGTTGCTCAGCGTATCGAGCAAGCTATCCGCGCCCGGCGCGATGTCAACGACGTACAAACCCACCTCGAGCCACTGGAGCGGACGCTGATCGCTCGCCCAGCCGACAGCGACGCGGAGCGCAAAGACATCCGGGAAATCGAGCGTATCGTCCTCGAGCGGACCGGGCATCACCCACAGCGAGTCAGGCTGCTTGCGACCGAGGCCGGTCGCATCGTCTTCCTCACGCTGGGCATTGACGCACATATCTCGCTGGTAGACGCACACCAGCTGAGCGGCGAGCTGGAGGACGAACTGCGCCGACAGCTGCCCGATATCGTCGATGTCGTCGTGCACACAGCAACCTGGCGGCGGGCTTGACTCGCTGTCGAGGAGCCCTTGCCCTCGGTGAGGAAGCCGAGGGGCGCGCGACGCGCGTCTGGTCGGCTGCCGCCTTTAGAAGGCGATTTGGATCCCGATACCGGTGCTGCGGTCGAAGGTCACCAGCCCGCCTGTGTCGGTTAGGGCGCCTTGGGCCTGGAGGACGACCTGGAGATGCTCGTTCGTGCCCGGGATCGTGAATACGGACTGCACGCCAAGAGCTACTTGGCCTGTCGGTTGCGCAGACAGACTGCGAGGAAAGATGACTTTGTGCTCGATCGGATTGCCAACGACGAATGTGGCACCACCCAGCACCTGGCCAACGGCCTGCAGTTGCACGAACTTGGTAAAGAAGTTGGTGACCGCGGCCGCTTGCCCGCCGACCATGTCCTGGTGAATCACGCTCTTGGTCTGGGGGTCCAGCGTCAGCTGTGCTTGGCCCATCGCCGAAAGCTCGACCCCCGGATCGTCATCCTCGTGGAACTTCCAGGTGTACTGCCCCTGGATCTGCTGGATAGGGTTCGACGCCGTGGTAGGTCCGCCTGTGACCGGGGTAGAGATCTGCTTGGGGACGAAGGTCCAACTGACCACCAACTGCGTGGAATTGTCCTTCTTACTGGTAGAGGTCGCGGGCCGGGCGAGGGCTGCGGCAGTTGCCTCTGCAATGCTCGGATCGAGAACCAACCCCTCGGCCAACGCCTCCCCGACGACGATCTGCTTGAGCTGGGGGATGTCGTACATGTTGGCGTCGATGCGCCTAAGGACGTACTTGACCTTGCCGATGTCGCCAAGCGGGTCCTGTGTCCAGTCGAACCCGGCCCAAGTCAAAAACCCTTGCGCCCAGGCGCCTGGATCATCTGAGGACGCATCGTATAGCCGGGGTTGACCCGAGTCGTCCATCTTCTCGCGAAAGGTAGATCCCTCCTTGTCGTGCAGTCGTGGCCTGGTAAGGGCGGCTTGCACGGGGCCCGGCTTGACCCTGATCGTCGCATCGTTCGGCCCGAAACCTCCCGCCGATAGTGGATCGTCCTCAAACTCGGACGAGCCGGCAGGAGATCGCTGCACGGAGACGGCTGACTGTTGTGATGCGACGCATTCGCGATGGTGCTGGAGGAGGGCTGACGTGGCCGCGTTGCCCACTAGGCGTTGCAGGCCGATCAGTTGCGGTGTGTCCCAACCTGGAGCGGAAGCCGCCATTGAGATCCTAGAGTCCCTTGCTATGCGGAGCGGCTCGCTCGCCTGGGTTGCTTGATCTAGGTGGCGAATGATGTTCAGGACTTTATCGAGATTCGGGCGAATCGACTCCTGCGATGCCGAACGATGCACTGCCTTGGCACGATCGCGCACGATGTGGAGCTCGGCCGCGCGGCGCGGGTGGTTGGCAAACTGTCGGGACGTTTAGCCGTTGGCCGGAAGCTGAGGGTTCAACTCAGCCTTGGCCTGTGCGCTCGATTAGGCTGCGGATATGACGCGCGGCGAGAACAGCAGCGACGGGGTTGGTAGCCCTCACCACGACCGGCCGGCGGCTGGCGTTCGGAAGGTGTGCGGGTCGCTCCTGCTCTGTGCGCTGAGCATCGCGCTGCTCTCATTCTGCGGTTGTGGCTCCTCTGACGCACCTGGCCCGCGCACTCGCTCCTCGGCTGGCACCCTCGTCCCGATCGGCGCCGGCCTCGAGGGCCCAGCCGGGCTGCGGGCGAGTGTCTACGCGAAGGGCCCACCGACCCTTGCCGCGTTCGCGTTTGATGCCAAAGGGCGACTGTGGCTGACCGCGGCGGGTCTCGAAGCGCACGCTCACGACGGCGTGTACATGATCGCCAAAGTCGGGGCGCCGGCTGTGAAGGTTATTTCTCACCTGGACGATCCCATCGGCATCGTCTGGCACGACGGCCAGCTGTATGTGGCATCGGTTGGGCGCGTGGATGTCTTCAGCGGCTTGCGGGGGACGCGCTTTACCAAACGCAGGAGAATTGTCGCGGGGCCAGTCGCAAAAGGTGAGAACAATCTCCTTGTGATGGCGCCCGATGGCCGCTTTTTGATGGGGGTGACAGCCACTTGCGATCACTGCACTCCGCGATCGAAGTTCTCGGGCTCGATCGTTTCGTTTCGCCCCGACGGTAGCGATCTGCGCCTCTATGCAAGACGCATCCGGGCGCCCTTCGGCTTGGCGTACTTTCCCGGCACGAGCGACCTGTTCGTCAGCATGAACCAACAGGACAATCTTGGAGCCGATACACCGGGTGACTGGCTCGCGATCGTCCGGGAAGGGCAAAACTGGCGCTTCCCGGCTTGCCACGGACAGGGAGGCTCCGCCTGCGTTGGGGCGCCACAGCCCGTCGCTGTGCTCGACAAGCACGCAGCGGTCGGTGGCATCGCCTTCGCGACCGGCCAGCTCGGCCCAACCATCCCAACGTCGGCGCTCGTTGCCGAGTGGAACGTGTCCAAGGTCCAGCAGGTGGCTCTCGCAAAGGCCGGCTCCAGCTACCAGGGCACGGTTACGCCATTTCTGACAGGCGTTCGCAATCCACTTGCGCTGGCGTTCGCACCGGATGGTTCCCTGCTGGTCGGCGACTGGGCCACGGGAATGATCTACCGCATCCAATCCAGGTAGCTCATCGACCAGGCTCTGACCCGGCTCGCACGCCATAGGCGTAGGCTCACTGCCGAGATGTTCGTGCTGATTCCAATTGGAGTGCTCATTGTCGAGGTGTTCGTCTTCGTTGAGGTCGGACGTGCGATTGGCTGGCCTCTAGCGATTGTCTTGCTGCTCGGGACCTCGGTGCTCGGCGTGTGGCTGCTTCGTATTCAGGGGCGCTCGGCGATCAGGCGAGTGAAAGTGGCAGTCTCCGAGCGTGACGCGCCCACTCGTGCCGTGATCGACGGGGCACTCGGGTCTCTGGGGTGCATGCTGCTTGTGGTACCCGGGTTCGTCACCAACGTCCTCGGTGCGTTGCTCCTTTTTCCACTCACTCGAAAACCGATACGCCGTTGGGCATCGCGCTTCTACGCCGGTCGCATGATCAGCTTCGTGGCGATGGCGGGACGGTTTGCGCCCGGCGCCGGCGGCGGGCGTCCGGCTGACATCGATTCAACCGTGGTCGAGGACGATCGCGACCAGCTCGGCCGCTGAGCGCCCGCCTGCGCCGTGGGCCGCACCAGATCTCGTTCACGCAGGCTGTGTGCTGCGGCGGCGAGCGTCCTCAGCTGTCAGCCGGACTTGGCTGCAGCGCGCTCTCGCCGCCAGGCTCGAGGTGCGGCAGATGCGGGTGATGAGGATGATGGGGATGCTCAACCCTCTGTGGATGCTCAACCCTCGCATCCTGGATGTCACGTTTGGTGACCGCCACAAAGGCGACGAGCGCGATGAACACCACGAGCGCGATCGCGCTGACGGTGCCGTCTCCCAACCCGAGGCCGGTGATCGCAGGTGGCTTGCTAAACCAGTCGGCGAACGAGGCGCCGAGCGGGCGAGTGACGATGTAGGCAAACCAGAACGCGACGATCGGGTTGAGCTTGAAACGCCACCAGCCGATCGCCGGGATTGAGATGATCGCGGCGAACAGCAGCACGGAGCCGAAGAACCCGAGCTTCAGCGAGGTCGCCGTGAGGTCGCCGGCGGCTGTGCCCAGTGCGAATGTGGCCAGCACCGCGGCCCAGTAGTAGCCCTCGCGGCGGCGGGTTGTGATCGTGTGGATCGACAGTGTTCCCTCGCTGCGGTACCACAGGTAGAAGATCGTCGCCACGAGGATGGCGTAGCCCGTAGTGGTTACCGCGTATGGGAGGCTCGCCCCGTCGTGGACGCCATCGGCTGCCATCGTGCCGAAGATGGCGACCATCATCACGGCAAACCAGTACACCGGCGCGCGATATTCAGGGGTGCGTAGTTGCAGCCACAAGGCAAACGACAGCCCGCATATGCCGATCGCCCCGGCGATGGGAACGCTGTGCTGGCCGAGGAAGTCCGACATCGACTCGCCCATCCCCGTGGTGAGGAGCTTCAGGGCCCAGAACATCACGGTGATCTCCGGCACCTTCGCGGCGAGGGGCTGTGCGCTGTGAGGGTGACGCGAGCGAATCAGCGGCATCGTCGTTCCTTTGAGGCGTGTGCTGGGACCGCCCGATTGCGGGCTCAATGCCCGGACCCATTCAACCCGGCGAGCGTGGCAAGCTACGAAGTCTGCCTTAGGCTGTCTTAAAGATCGGGTTTCGAGCGAGTTGCAAAGCTGGCTTCAGATTGCGTCGAGATCGTCCAACCGCGCGCTCGAGAGCACCACCCGCTCGCCGCGAAAGGGCACTCCCTCCCCTTCCAACAGAACTCGTTGACGGGTCCCCTTCGCTAGCGACCCGTCAGCACGCACGACGCGCTGCCACGGTACATCGGGCTCGGCGGTGCGGCTCAACACATAACCCGCCATGCGCGGCGCGCCCGGTGCAACGTCGCCATAGGTACGGACATAGCCGGGGGGAATCGCACGCACCCGCTCGAGGATCGCCTCGTAGGTGTTGATGCTCTTCGGCGAGGCCACCATTAGATGGTGCCACAACGACCTCAGCGCTCTAGGGAGCACCTTCCACTGTGCCACAACGACCTTGCAGCGCTCTAAGGAGCACCCTCTACTCGTACAGGGCAAGCGTGGCGGGCACCCGCGAGGCGACCCATGCCGGCAGGGATACGAGCAAAAGGACCGCGGCGATGACAAGCACAAAGATCTCGATCGGGCGTCCACTCGAGGCTACTCCGGCGACTGGGAAGCCAGTCACCTGCTTCAGGTAGCCATCGATCATGCTCTGACCGTAAATCCCTGCGACCGCACCGGTAAGGCATCCAGCGTTGAGCATCAGCGCGGATTCGGTGAGCAGCACGAGCTTGATCTGGTGGCTGGGCGCGCCGTCGAGTCGCAGTTCGGCCAGCGACTGGCGTCGCTGCCAGATGCTCGACCCCAGGGCTGCGGCCATCGCGAGGATCGCGGCGGCGATCAGCAGGGTTGAGATGACTGCGAGCTGCCACAGTGCTTCGCTGACTGAGTGGTCGATTGCTATTTCCCTGGCTCTCGCTGTCAAGACTTCGAGACCGCTGCCCGGTCCCAGCGCACGCCGAATCGCGTTCCGGACCAATACAGGGTGAGCGTCTGGCTTCAGGTTGACGCCAAGCGCGGAGGGAGCGGTGGTGGCCCACGCGCGTTGGTAGTCGCTGGTACGCATGAGGATCGCTCCGGGGCTCCATCCGAAGTTCGTGGTTGTCGCCGCGACCGTGAACCGGACGGTTCCCGTGGGTGTAGCCAGTGCGAGCGTGCCTCCGACTTTGAGGTGCTGTTCGGCGGCAATCTGGTCAGAGACGGTGATCTGCCCTGGTCGCAAACCGCTGGTGGCAAGCAACTGGTTGCCGCGGACAATCTGGTTATCCAGCGGTGAAAGCCGGGTGTCGGATGGCCAGGCGATCACCCAAACTCGCCTACCGGCGAAGTCAAGGTAGCTGCCCTGGAAGGCGCTGACGCTCGCCACACCCTCCAGGCGCGCGATGCGTGCCTGGTAGCCGTGGGGGGAGAAGCTGTCGATCGCCTGATTGTCGGTTGGATTGATCAGCCAGATGCTGGCGCTGTCGACGTAGTGAGCTATCGATCCATCGATACCGCGTAGTAAGTCCTCGCGGGAGGCACCAAGCGCAACGCTGCCGAACAGCGCGACCGCGCCGGTGGCGGCGAGCGCCAACGAGCGTAATGTCATCGTCCGCAGCGAGGAGAGCGCCAACGGCAGGACCGTGAGCCGTGGGTTCCCAGCCGCCACCGCACCGGCGGCGCGCAACACGCCGTCGAGCACCAACGGAACGGCGAGCATTGTCGCCAGCGCGAGCGTGATGCACGCGAGGATCGCCGCTGATGGCACAAGCATGAACAGGCCGCTGGCGAGCAGAATCAAGCCGCCCGTGACGGCGATTAGCCACCGCCGAGCGCGCACGGGTGTACAGGTCTCCTGCTCATCTTCGGAGAAGACGGCGTCGAGCGGCCGCCCTCGACGCAGATCTTGAAGCGGGATCACCGAGGCGAGGAAGGTCGCAAGCATCCCCCCCGCGAGCGCGAGCACCACCGGCGCTGTGCCGATCACGGTGTCGGTGCCCAGCGTGAAAGCCTTCGCCAAATAGCCAGGTGACCGGTGGAAGAAGCCCGTCGATAGCGCATAGCCGCCGAGCAGCCCAACCAGGCACGCGGCGACGCCCAGGCATAGGGCCTGGAAGAGCACCATCTGCGCGACCGCCGTGCGTGTGGTGCCATCCAGGCGTAGGTCGGCGATCGCTTCGCGTCGCTCCGGCACCGTCAGAAGCATTGCGTCGAAGGCAAAGAGGAAGCCGAGCAGGGCGCTCAACCCGGCGAACAGCGTGCTCGCCTGGCTGCTCGGCCGCAGCGCTTGATGCAGCAGGGAGATGTCCTGGTCGGCGGGGGCGAGCGTGATCTTGCCAGCGGCCAGAGCTCGCAGTTGCCGTTCGACCGTCGGCTTGTATCCGGGCTTGGTCTGCAGCGGGATGCGGGTGACCATGCCTCGAAGTCCGGTGAGGCGCTGCATCTGTGCGAGCGGCATGATTGCCAGCTGGGCTTGGGCCAGTTCCCCGGCGGTGGCCTGCCCCAACACCGCCGATACCTTCAACCATGAAGCCCGTCCGCGTATCTCCAGACGGACATCGGGCGGCTTGTGCGGGTTGTAAGCGGGTAGCCCCAGGGCGCTTGCGCTCGCTTGACTCAGCCCGATCCCGCCGGCCTCAAGCGTCTTGATCGGCAAGGTATGCGACAGGCCGTCGAGCAGCGCGAACCCGATATTGGTGCCCGCGAGGACGAGCGTCACGCGACGGCCGTTGGGTGCCACGACGGTCGCGGTCTGTTCCAGCAGTGGAGCTGCCTGTGCGACTCCCGGCAGCCGCTGCACCCTGCTGAGGAGGCGTTCGTCGAACCCATTGGGCCCGCGTGCGTGAAGCTGCAGATCGGCAGGCCCGATTACTGTGTGGATCACGTCGCTCGCCGAGCTTGTGATGCTGTAGTTGGCAACCATCGCCGCGAACACAAGTGCGACCGCGATCGCTACACCGACGCCGGCCAACAACTCCTGTATCGCGTGGACCCGTAGCCGCCGGCGATAGAAGTAGAGGAGTGCAGGCATTCGCATTAGGCCACTCCATGGACGGATGTCAACGCTGTCCAACTCGCTCTCGGTCCTGCTCACGCGACGCCGCGATCTCCCGCTCCCCGGATCTGACGGCGGAAGGCAAGATCGGTGACGGGTGCAAGCTGGGGGACCAACTCGCCGCTCAATGTGCCTTTGCCGAGGGACAGCACACGGTCGGCACCGAGCAGCCCAGTCCCATCCCCGGTGCCTTGGAGGATCGCGATGCCGTCGTCCGCAAGCGAGCGCAACAGCTTCAGGATGCCGTCTCGGGTGGGTGACTCGACGCCCACCGTCGGCTCGTCGATCACCAGCAGACGTGGCTGGGAGGTGAGCGCGCGAGCGACCGCTACACGCACCGTTTGCTCGATCTTCAGCTCGGTGGCCACTAGCGCGGCGCACTGCCGGGCGTCGACTCGTTCCAACGCCGTCCAAGCTCGGCTTTGCGCCGTTGACCGCGCAACCCGTCGCGCCAACTGGCTGGCCACCAGCTGATCGAGGACGGTTCGGCCCTTGTCGAGGCGGAATGCCCTGCGGCAGTAACTGATGCCGCGGCCAAGCTTCTCGCCGCGCCCACCGGCAAGGTCGCGACCTTCGAAACGCACCACGCCGGTGTCTGGTGCCTCGACCCCGGCTGTGATCCGCAAGAGCGTCGAGCGGCCCGACTGACGCTCGCCCCACACCACGATCATTTCTCCGGTGTCGATCACCAGCGACACATCGGCGAGTGCGTGCGAGCCGCGGCTGTAGCCCTTGGCTACATGGTCAAGTTCGAGGAGCGTCATCCTGGGCGGCGCTCTTGGTGCGAGCTTCGAATGTGTCGTGGGCGTGGCGCAGCCACTTGAGCATCCCTCCGGCGGCGATACGTTGCTGCTCGGCGACCAGCTCGTCGATCATGTCGTCACGAGCACCATTCGCTGCCACCGTTGGCTGGCGTCCGACCTGCCCCGCCCCCTTGAGGTACTGATCTTGAAAGCGGCCGAGCACATGCAGCGCCGCGTTGGGGTTGTCGGCGAAGATGGCCAGCTGACGCACCCAGAGCTCCTGGCGTCTACGTTCGGCGTCCACCTGCTTGACGAGCCATTCGACATAGCACTCGACCCCCGATTGAGTGGCTTGGTAACGCGGCTTGGGTTGGCGAGTGATCGCGCCGAGCCCAGGGATCGTCACGATCAAGCCACGCTTCTCGAGCGCATCGAGCGCCGAGTAAATATGCGATTCGCTATTGATTGCGAGCACATCCGCATACGTGCGCTGGAAGCGGCTATAGAGCTCACGACCGTAGCTGGGACGCTCGATCACAAGACCGAGTAGCGCCCAGTTGACTGGCGAGGTCATCGGCCTGCCGTTTGCGGTATGCGCCGGTGCCGCTTTCATCGAACAATGCAGCTTACCGGAAATTCGTCCACACCGAAAAGCTTGATCCCCCGACTTTTCGTGGTCTACAAACTTTGAGGTCTCAAAGCGTGCCTACACATATTGTCTTGAAAGTCCGATCATACTGTTTATGGCGTTGAGGGACCGGGGCTGTGGGCTGGATCACGAACGGGCGGGCGGCTCACCGTGAGCCGAGCGGCCAGCCTCTCTCCGCGGGAAGCGCAGATCGGGAGAGCCGACGGCGCTCGGCGCGCGGGACCGTGTCTCAGCACAAATAACGTGCGCGTAGTGTTGGGCCGGTTCGGCGCGGTGGTTGGCCGCGGCCTGGTCGACATCTTGCGTGAAGACATCGGTCTGCAACTGATCGCCAGGGACCTCGACGATAAGGCTCTCGAGGCGGTCCTCGCTGGGCGCAGACCCGAGATAGCCATCATCGATGAGGCCAGCGCGACGGAACCCTCACTAGTGACAGGACTGCTAGCTGCGCAGCCTGAAATCGGTCTGATCGTGCTCGCGCATCTCCCCAGTCGCGGGTATGCCGCGCAGATGCTTGCTGCTGGTGCCATTTGCCTATCAAAGGATGCCTCCGCGGAGGACATCCTTGCCACTATCCGTCTGGCGGCCGAAGGTCATCACATGCTCAAGCTCTCGGCAGAGCCGCGCGGTAGGCGTCGTAGTCGGGGCGAGAGAGTCGGCCTCACGCCCCGCCAAGTAGAGGTTCTGCGGTATATGCGCTTAGGACACTCTTACCCGATGATTGCGCACACGCTTGGCATCAGCGTCGAGACAGTCCGTACCCACGCCGGGCAGATACGTCGCAAGCTGGGTGCTCACAAATCTGACCTAATTGGCCTGCAGAGTCTCGCCCACGCCGGGCGCGGGCCGATAGGGTAGGGGTCGGTAGGCCTAGTGGCGCATAGCTCACCCTCCCGGTATCCCCCAAAGATCACCCTGCGGGGGGATAGACACGCACTAGGGGGAGCGATACGGTCACCTCGAATTGTTCCACTGACGCTAAGAAGGGGACGAAGCGTTGTGCGGAGGCAGGGCAGGGTTGATATGAGGTACGTGCTGGTGGCCTTGGGGTGTAGGGATGGGGTTCCCCACAAGCATCTCTTGTGCTCGGGGAATGGCGCTATGCCGCTTAACCTTTCGCTCTCCGTGATCTCTGATCAAGCTCGTGCCGAGTCTCGTCTGACCTGGCCGGCGAAGGATGGTTAGGCGCGCAACCGGGGGAGCATCGTGACCGGATCGGCGGGCGTCGTTCCATCGCTAGACGGTGCCCGCGTGGCTGTGGTCGAGCGGCTGCTCGCTCGCCGCGCAGAAATCGAGGCGGCCGTCTTTGAGAGCGTCGGCGATGTCGCCTCAGGGACCCTCGCTGAGGCCCCGGTCACATACGTTGAGGGCTTGCGCGCGGCAGTTTTGGCGATCGTGGAGCTGGCATTGACGGTGATCGCCACTGGCGATGCCAATGCTCCGATCCCGCACGCGGCGATTGCCCAGGCCCGTCGTGCCGCTCGTATTGGCGTGACCCTCGACACCGTCTTGCGTCGCTACATCGCGGGCTCGGGTCGGCTTACCGAGTTCATCATTGAGGAGACCCATCGGACGGAATTTGCCACGACCGATGCGGAGCTCCGACACGAGTTGCATCGCAGCCAGCAAGAGTTGCTGAATCGGGTTGTTGCCGCGATCACGGATGCTTACCAGGTCGAGGCCGATTGCAAGCACGGCTCGCGTGAGCAGCGCAAGGCGGCGCTCGTGCGGCGTTTGCTGGCGGGTGAGCGCTTGCTGCCGGCTGAGTTGGTCGATCTTGAGTATCCGCTCTACCGGTGGCATGTCGGTGTGATCGCAACGGGCCCCGACACCGTTGAGGCGCTCGAGTCGATGAAGGCGAATCTGGGCTGCACGCTGTTGTCGGTGCCAATCGAGCATGAGGTGCGCTGGGCTTGGTTGGGGGACAGCCACCGCTTGCGGCTCAGCGGGCTGGAACTTCTCGCTGGCGGTAGGTATGACGGGATTCGTGTTGCTTGCGGGGCACCGCACAAAGACGTCGATGGCTGGCGCTTGACGCACCGCGAAGCCCAAGCGGCGTTGTTGATTGCCTCGCGGCGACCGCCTGGCGTAACCTGGTGCCCGGCTGTTGCGCTCGAGGCGGCCGTCATCCAAGACGATACGCTCGCCGCGTCGCTGGAGGCTACGTTCGTGCGGCCACTGGACGGCTTCCATAGTGGTGTCGCGGTGGCTCGCGAGACACTACGCGCCTATTTCGACACCAACTGCAACGTCACACGGGCTGCCAAACAGCTGAAAGTAGTCCGAAATACGGTTATCAGTCGCCTCAAAGAGATCGAGGAACTTCAAGGCCGCAGTCTCCACACCTGCCACTCGCAGCTCGAGATAGCTTTGCGAATTGCGGAACTCCGCGACAGCAGCATCGCTCCACCAGGGGCCTCCGAGTCACGGCCAGTCTCATCCACGCACCCCGACCCCAATGGCATGCTCAACACAGCGACCGGCGATGTCAGCATATGCGGGGGTCAAAACGGTACGCGGGGCAGTGACCATTAGTCGGGGCTGCTGAGAACCGGTTTCAAATAGACGGTAGGACGCGTCCGGGCGTGCTGATCCCTTTGGAGGCCGGTTCTCAGTTCAGCAAGTTGCCCACCGCGCGTGGGCGGAACGCGCAGGCAAGGCGTTTCACTTGAAAGGAGGATTGAGGTGACAAAATGCGCACGACGCTTGGGCAGGTCGCGCATTGCGGCGTCTTTACAGACGTTGCCTGGGCAAAACAAGAAAGTCAAAGTACACGTCTTCGCACGAGTGTTCAAAAGTGTGTAATGTAGGTAGGAGTCGAAAGTTCGGTGTCCCAGTGGCGGTAAATCATTTTCGATGTTTGACGACCAAGCCAGGCAATCTCATCGATGTGCGCTCGACGATAGCCTCGTCGCGAGGCCGCCGGCGGCGGCCGGCATGGAAACCGCGGTGCCGGATGGAGGCACACAACTGGACGCGCTCGGGGCGGCGGTTGGTGAGAGTATGCGGGCGCGCCAAGGGGAGATCGAGCAAGCGATTTACGCCCGCATTCGATGTGCCGTCCCTGATGCCATCGCCGACGGTCGGCCCGACTATCAAGCCGGGATACTCGTGGCGATCAGAGAGGTGTTCGAGTTCTGCGTCCGTCGTCTTGCGTATGACTCGTCGGCCTTGGATGCCGCTCCTGACGGTGCGCTCGCGCAGGCACGCCGTGCTGCGGCGCTCGGCGTCAGCCTGGGCACCGTGCTACGACGTTACGTAGTCGGACATCACGTATTCGGCGACTTCGTCGCCCAGGAGGCCGTGCGCAACCCCCTTGCAGGCGGCGGATCCGCACTGCACCGTCTGCGCATTCGACAAGAGGGCGTACTCGAACGGCTCAGCGCTGCGATTGAGCAAGCCTACGACGACGAGCGCACAGCAATCGCGCGCTCGCGCCGGCAACGGCCACTCGAGATCGTTGAACACCTGCTCAGTGAAGAGGAGGTCGACTTAGCTCAGGTAGCACAGCTTGACTACGGTCTCGATGGCCGTTGGCACCTTGGTGTGATCGCAGTCGGTGCGGCGGCCGAGCAGCCGATGCGATATCTCAAGGACCGTCTTGGCTGCCGGGCCCTATTCGTGTCGCCCGCCAGCAACACGGTTTGGGGCTGGCTTGCCAGCAGCCGGCGGTTATCACCAATGGAGGTCGAACACGCCCTCGCCGCGCGTACCTGTGACTCGCTGCTTGCGATCGGCGAACCAGGTAATGGCGTGGCTGGGTGGCGACTGACACACAAACAGGCGCAGCACACTCTGCCTGTCGCTTACCAAACGGCAACTAAGGCGGCGCTCTACAATCCATTCCTGAGCGCCGCGATGCACAACGACACCCTCGCGAAGTCACTGCAGCAGAAGTATCTCGTGCCGCTCACCTCCAATCGGGATAACGCCAAGCTGCGCGAGACACTGCGCGCTTACATCGAGGCTAACGGTTGCGCCACCGCGGCGGCAAGAGCGTTACGCATTCGCAGACACACAGTTGCCGACCGACTGCGCACGATCGAGGAACTAATTGGTTGCCCTCTATACAGCTGCCTCGCCGAGCTTCGCGTTGCCTTGGAGTACGACGCCCTCGAGGCGCCCGCACCGACCACGCTGGCTGTTGCAACCGACCACACTGGGGGCTGACGTACGCTTGTGCTCATGGTAAAAATGTGACAGCTACTGAATTAGCTGATGGTTCGCGCAGTCGGCAATGCGCGCAGTCTTGCCAGGACAACGAGGGGTTGGGGACTGATGCAGGCGACGGCAACACAAGTCGTAGAGGAGCTCGCGAGGGCTCAGGATGCGGACGGGGGCGGACTCGGCCGCGTGGGCTGGTTGCCCAAGGGTGAGCTCGATGAGCGCCAATGGGCGCACGCCGGGCGGCGCATGAGCGCGATTGAGCGGGCCAGTCAATGGTGGATTGGAGATTGGCTGCGTTACGGCTCGGCGCGGTGGGGCGAGAAGTACTCACAAGCAGCGCGTATCACCGGATATGACGTACCGAGCCTGCGCAATATGGCGTGGGTTGCCAACGAGTTTGATTTATCACGACGTTGTGATAATTTGACGTGGAGTCACCACGCGGCGGCGGCGGGACTAGAGCCCGAGGAGCAAGCGCGGTGGCTCGATCAAGCAGCACGGCTACGGCTATCGGTAGCCGACTTGCGGAGCGAGATCCGTACCTCCCAGCGAGGTGTGATCAGCCATAAAGCGCATGCGGGCGGTGGGGGGCTCGACTCCTCGCCTGCGGTTTGCCCCACATGCGGCCAAGCGCTGCCGCCCGAACAAGAGCTCGCCCTGTGTGCGACGACCTAGCTCAAACGGCGTGCGCACCTGTGTCACCTGGCCTGAGGCCACCGCTGGTGACTGTGCGATGACAGTAGGCGACACACAGCTGCGCAAGCAGCACAGGGCCCCTGTGTTCGCGATGGGCAATCGAGGCCAGGTGGTGTGGTTGCGAGCAGGGGGTGGCGCAACCGCCGAGCTCGTCGGAGGCAAGGGCTTTGGCTTGCAACAGCTCGCCACGTTTGGCTTGCCAATTCCGCCAGCGTTCTGCCTGACTGTTGCTGCGCAGCGACGTTACCTGGAAGCCGCTGGATACCTGGATCGGCTACCCCAGCTCCTCGCGGGTCTGCCCGCTGAAGAGGCTCGCGAGGAGCTGGAGGCGATTGCGTTCGAGGCACCGCTGCCAGGCGACGTAGAACGGCACCTGCGCGATGCGCTTGATGGGATGACCGACTTCGCGAGCGGACGGATGCTCGCTGTGCGGTCCTCGTCGGTGGACGAGGACGGTGCCGAACGATCCTTTGCCGGTCAACACGACACAGTCCTTGGCGTCTTTGCCGGCGGCGTGGAGGCGGCGGTTCGCGTCTGCTGGGCGTCGCTGTGGTCGCAACGTGCGATCGCCTACCGCACCGCACATGGTCTGTCATATCCGCACAGCCAAATGGCGGTGGTGGTGCAAGAGCTCATCGATGCGCAGACTTCGGCAATCGCCTTCAGCCTCGACCCGGTGAGCGGGCGTCGCGATTGCGTAATGATCACCGCGGCCCATGGCCTCGGCGAGCCGATCGTCGCTGGCACGGTCAACCCCGACACGGCGGTTTTGGCCAAGCACTCGCTCGAGCTACTGTCCTACCACACTGGCGATAAGACTGTGCGCGTCGTGCCGCGCTCAGGTGGCGGAGTGATGCGCGTCCCTGGACGAGCCAGCGAGCCAGCCACCGATCTAAGCTCGCTACGAGAGCTCGCAAAGCTTGTAATCGCGGCGGAGGCCAAGCTCGGCATCCCTGTGGATGTGGAGGCGGCACGTGATGAGCGTGGCTGGCACCTGGTGCAACTCCGTCCAGCGTTGCTGCCAGCCGATGAGGTGCCGGCCGCCGGCGGACAACACCCGCGAGTCGGGCTGCTGCAGCGATGAGCGCCGGCTTGATCGACTGGGTTTCCGCGCCCTCCGAGCAGGGGCTGCAATTCGCAAACGACGATGGCGGTTGGGATTGCATGCCCTACATCGAGCTCGCCGAGCAAGTCCAGCGCGTGGCCGCCGGTATCACAGCTGTATCCGCGGCCAACGAGAACATCGCACTGGTGCTTCCCGCGGGTGCAGACTTCGCACCCTCATTCTTCGCCGCTTTGTGGGCAGGTCACACGCCCTGCCCGATCGCCCCGCCAACGCCGCTGAGCGACCCCGGGGAGTACGTGCGGCACGCGGCGGCGATTCTGCGGGCTGCCGCTCCCGGGCTTGTAGTTGCAGATCCAGCCGTTGGTGAGCTGGTGGCTCTCGCCATAGAGCGTTCCTTGCTGAACCCGGCGCCACCAATCCTCTCCGTCGGTGAGCTCGAACGCGCCGACTCGCAGCGTGTCCCCGCCACGCCGGCGGACCTTGGCCTTTTGCAATTCACATCGGGTTCCTCAGGGGTACCCCGCGGTGTGCGAGTGTCATGGGAGAACCTGGAGTGCAACGTTGCAACGATCCGCCACTGGGTGGGCCTCGAGAAGCATGAAGCGGGCGCCACCTGGCTTCCGCTACACCACGACATGGGCTTGATCGGCTGTTTGCTCCAAGCGGTGTTGTGCGGCAACGGCTTGCTCGTGATGCGTCCTGAGCAGTTCATCCGCGATCCCGCTCGCTGGCTGGAGTGCATGGGCCGTCTCGGCGCCGGTCACACCGCCTCACCACCGTTCGGTCTTGCCTACTGCCTGAAGCACGTGACCGCGGAGCGGATTGCGGATCTTGACTTCTCCGCGTGGCGATCGGTGGTGATCGGGGCCGAACGCGTCGACGCCACGGTGCTCGCCGCGTTTGCCCGATTTCTTGCCCCACAGGGCTTCCGATCCGCCACACTGATGCCCGCCTACGGCCTCGCCGAGGCGACGCTCGCCGTCAACGGCGTGCCGCGCGAGACGGCCCCCGCGCTCGTCAGTGTCGACCCGGCCGAGATGACAGACACCAGTACCCCGAAGATCCTCCACCGTGCCACGCTCGGCGACACGGCGACCGACCGCGACGCGGGCAACTGGCTCGTCAGTTGCGGGCCGCCGCTGGGCGACCTCGACGTTGGCGTTGTCGACGCCAATGGCGCCGCGGTGCCCGACGGTGAGGTCGGCGAAATAGTGATCCGCGGCGCCACGGTCGCGCGCGGCTACACCGAGCCAAGCGAGGATGGATCGATTACCTCCGAGGGTGGATCGAGCACTTTCGAGGGGTCGAGCACTTTCGAGGGTGGATCGAGCACCTTCGCCGACGACAGGCTGCACACCGGCGACGCCGGTTTCTACGATCGCGGCGAGCTGTTCGTACTGGGCCGCATCGGTGACAGCCTCAAGTTACGCGGTAAGAGCATCTACATGGAGGATCTCGAGGAGCGCCTCAGTCGCCTTGCGGGGGTACGCCGTGGCAAGCTCGCCGCCTTCGCCGGCGCCCACACAGATGGTCCTGCGCTGGTTGTGCTCGTCGAACAGGATCAGGGCTCGTTATGGATGACACGGGTAGCCAAATTGATGCGCGACCAATTCGGTGAGAGTCTCGCCACGCACCTGTTTGCCGGTGAGCGCAGCTGCATCATGCGAACGTCCAGCGGCAAGCCACGGCGACGGGCGATGTGGGAAGCGTGGCGCCGCGGCGAGCTCAACGCGCGGCCGGTCTATCCAGCGCTCGGCACGGCCGCCGAGGCATGAGCATCGCGCCAGCAGTCGGAGCGAGCACAGTCCCGCTACTGCAGGCGGGTCTGCTGGGGCCACAGGTAGAGGTCTTTCGCAAGCGGGTACGGACCTGGGTCGGCGAGCAGATCGCACCGCTGGTGCTCGACGCCGAGCACACACGAACATTCCCTCGCTCGGCGATCGAGCGTCTTGGCGACAGCGGCCTGGCGCACGAGCGCTGGGAGCAAGGTGGCGACCTCGGCAAGTCGCTGATCCTCGGCGAAGAGCTCGGGCGGGCCGCGACCGGTGGAGTTGGAATCGGGATCAGTGTTCATCTGGAGTCTGTGCTTGCGATCTTGCTCGCTCATGCCAGCACCGACGCACTGCATGAGCGCGCGATCGCGGCGCTCAACGGTCGCCAAATCGGCTGCTTGGCGTTTTCCGAGGAGGATGGCGGCTCCGACCTGACCGCGCCCCGAACGACGATCGCCCGCGAGAAAAATGCGTGGCGTGTGGCTGGCGAAAAGGCGTTCGTCTCAGCGGGCGCCACAGCCGATTTTGCCTTGGTGTTGTGTAGCCAAGCTGGGCACCCATCGAGTTATGGCATGCCCGCATTGACGCTCGCCTGCGTGCCCAGCAGCGGCTTCGAGGTAGTCGAGCAACTCGACACGCTCGGCGTGAGAAGCCTGCAGACAGTGCGCCTGCGCCTCGACGCCACGATCTCCGACGCAGACATCGTCGGCAGGCCCGGCCGCGGCCTGATGATCGCAGCCTATGGCCTCACGCATGAGCGATTTGCCGCCGCCGCCCAGCTGATCGGCGGGCTCAGCCTCGCAATCGATTTGACCGCCACGCGACTGCACCGCCGCAGGCAGTTCGGCACGCCTTTGTTTGGGCACCAAGCGTTGCGCCTGCGGCTGGCGGCATTGGATGCCGAGGTGTCGCTCGCTCGTGGCGGGTTGCACGCACTGGCTGTGACCGCAGGCTTCAAACGGCCGAGCGCGGCCCGCGCGATCGCTGGCGCCAAGGTCTCGATCGCGCGGCTGGCCGAACGCACGATCGCCGAGTGCATGCACATGTTTGGCGGGATTGGCTATCTCGAGTCACACACACCGCTGCCGCGGATGTGGCGCGATGGCCTGCTCGCACGTCTGGGCGGAGGCAGCGACGAGATTCTTCTAGAGCTGCTGGCGAGTGGTTTGCACGGTGACGAGGAAGCTTACGATCACCACCTGGCGAGCCAATGAGAGCGCTCGCTGATGGCTACTACCTGACGAGCCAATACCCGACGAGCCAATGAGCATGCTCGTCTACGACCACCACCTGGCAAGTCCATGAAGGTGCTCGTCTCCGGCCTCACGGGCCAGCTCGGTTGTGGCCTGGTGGAAAGTTCAGCCGAACGCCACCTCCAACTGATCCCTTTGATGCGAGCCAGCGGTAGCCGCCCAGTGGCCGACCGCCTCAGACGTTTGTTTGGCGAGCCGCAAATGCTGGGCGCACCAGTCATAGGCGATGTGTGCAGCGAGGCGTGGGGGCTCGGCGAGGCTGGCATCCGCAGGCTGGCGCCGCAGGTGAACACGATTGTCAACCTTGCCGCCGACACCAATTGGGCGAGCCCGCAACGGCGTCTTCACGCCGTGAACGTCATCGGCGCGCTCGCCGGATACGAGCTAACACGCAAACTGCAGACGGCCTCTGGCAGTCGCAAGACATACATCCACGCCAGCACGATTCACGCCGTCGGCGACCTCAGCGGTTGGATCGCCGAGCAACCGTTTCCGGTTGAGGCCGATCGCACAGCCTACGAGCACAGCAAGTGGGTTGCTGAGCGTCTGTTATTGGAGCAGGCCAACCAGGCGGACGCGCCGGCGCTGCTGATCGCTCGCATCGGCGGCCTGGTGGGCAGCGCCAAAACTGGCGCCACGACGAGACGCAACTCGCTTTATGTGCTCGCCGATCGGTGGGATGAGTTGCCGCTCCATGCGCTCGCGCTGTGTCGGCGGGGGCGAGTCGACATGCTCCCGCGCGATGTCGCCGGCGGCATGATCGTCGATCTGATCGAGGCGGCCGAACGTAAGCACGATGCTCCCGCGGAGATCGTGCACGCCTGCGCGGGGGAGAGTGCGCCGACCGCGGAAGCGGTGATCGCGGCGTTGCGTTCGCTCGACATCCTCGATCAGCGCTCGCGTGTCACCACCGTTCCAATGCCGATGAAGCTTCTCACTACGCTGTCGCGGCAGCTCGAGCGCGTGGAGCGGCTGCACCCGAACCTGCGCAACGCGCTGATCGCGATGCGCTACCTCGCCTTCGACCGGATGTTCGAGCGCGACCGGCTCGCCGCGCGCTTGCCCGGGCCGCCACCGGCGGTCACAGCCGAGGAGATCGTGCGGCTGACGTTCGCCCTGCCGCGGCTCCCACTGAGCGAGGCGCCGGACGATCGCACCTTCGCGAGGTTTGCGGGGTGACTGCCCTGGTCGTCGGCGGGTCGGGGTTTTTGGGCAAGGCCGTCGTTCGCGCCCTCGCCGAGCGAGGGGTGCAGCCGTTGGCGCTGTCGCGCGCGGGCACGCCTGTCGCCGGTGTGGGCACGCCTGTCGCACGTGCGGGTACGCCGGTCGCCGATGCGGGCACGTCCGTCGCCGGGGCGGGCACGCCTGTGGCCGGTGTGGGCACGTCCGTCGCCGGCACCGGCATCCGCGGCGATGCGACGCTACCCGACCTCGGCTTGACGCCAGAGACGGCACGCCGGCTACGCATCGAGGTGACGCACATTGTCAGCTGCTTTGGGTCGGTCGACTGGGACGCCGGCCCGCGCCAAGCCCTGGATCTGCACTGTGCGGGCACCAAGCGAATCCTCGACTTCGCGGCCAGCTGTCCCCGGATCGAGCGCGTCGTCCATGTTTCATCGGTACTCGCGCTGGGACGTGCACAAGGAACCATTGGCAACCGTGAGCTCGTCGTCGGGCAGGGCTTCCGCAACTGGTATGAGTACGGGAAGTATCTCGCGGAGTGTGCAGTGCGACGTGAGGAGCGCGTACCCTCGCGCATCCTGCGCATCGGACCGGTCCTCGGCGTGCTCGAGGATCAGGCGCCCGACCCTCGCTACGGTCTGCCGGCGGCGGTCCCATACCTGCTGCGCGGCTATCCGGCTCACCTGGCACGCCGAGGCAGCTTTCCCTGCTACGTCACTGACGTGCAGACGGCGGCAGCAGTTGTGGCCGATGCTCTGTATCACCCTGAAGGAGGATCGACGTGGACCTGGTATGACCCAGCTCGCCCCTCACTGGCTGAAGTGCTGGTCAACCTGTGCGCGGCGTGGAACGTCGTGCCACGCATCGTCGACGCGCGAGCGCTCGCCGGCATCGCCCTGCTGGTTGCTCGCCGGGTCGGTGTGCCAGGCGCCTTGCAGAGCTACGCCGATCCTTGGGTGGATATCGATTCCGCTGTCTTGAGCGAGCTCCCGATCCCGCATCAATCGCCGCCGGCCAATTATCTGCGCCTAACTGGTGAAGCGATGCGCAACCGGCTGCCCGGAGCCTTCGCATGAGCGGTTTCATTCGGCGGGAGATCGACACCGAGCCGCACCCGATCTTTGCGGTGTACTCCGCCGGCAACTTTGCCGAGGTGGCCCCGCCACGATGGTCGCCGATGAGTTGGTCGCTCGTCGGCGACCCGGTCGAGCGCGGGCTACGCGGCTTGGTCGCCAAGCTGTGGCCGTCCGCGCGCTGGCAGACGGGTTCACGCTACGTGTTCGTTGGTTACTTCGCCTGCCGGCCGTACCACAACCTGTCGGCGTTTGCGCACATCACCAACCACACGCTCGGACTTAACCCGCGCGAGCTGACGGCGAGCTACTTCGAGGGGATTGCCCCGCCCGCGCGGGCGGCGGCCGTGCGCGTTGGGCGGCTCGATCGCGCCGGCGTGTTCGCTCGGGCCGCCCAGGTTGTGGCGCGCTTTCCCGCCCGCCTCGCAAAGCTCGAGGCCCGCATCTTCGAGCTTGAGGGGGACGTGCGTGGCGCGCTTGCCGCCGGCTCGAGCCCAGCTCAATGGCTGGCTGTCGCGCAAGCCAAACACCTGCTCGACGAAGTGTGGGCGCTGCATTACGACATCACTGCGCTCAGTATTGCGATCCGCGCGCTTCAGCGTGCGCTGGGATCGCGTGTGCTGCCCTGGTGGGAGGAGGCCGAGGCGTGGATCGCCCGTCCGACCGAGCTCGCCTGGGCGGCTATCCACGATGCCGCCGCGGCACAGCTCGGCCACGGTGAATTTCTGAAGTTTCCCTTCTATGAGGTCGCTGACGCGCATGAACCGTGGGCGACGATCGCCGGCGATCACCCGACCGGTGCTCCCCCGGCCGACCCGCCACCCCTGGAGCACGACCCGGTTGAGGCGTTGTGGTCGATGCTGCCGCGGCGGCGCCTGTTTGGCCTGCGCAACGCGGTGACGCTAGTTGAGGACATGATGCGCTCCCGCGAGCGCAGCAAGATCCTGGCGATGCGCACCCTGCACGTTTATCGCCTGCTCCTACCGCATCTTGCACAAGATGCCGGCATCGCCGAGGATCTGTGGCCATACCTGACCGTTCACGAGATGACCGAGTTCCACCACCACGACCACCCCAACGATCGCGCTCGCGCGCGGCGCGAGTTGTGTACGGCGGCGTTGGCCGAACCGATGCCCGACCAACTCGCGCTGCCAACGGTCACCGCGCCTACGGTTGCGCCGCCGTCGCGATCGTCGATCGCCAGAGGGCGAGGCGTCTCCCGCGGCCTGGTCAGCGGCGTCGTTGTCTCCAAGGCGCTCGAGCCGACCGATGGCGCCCCCGCGATTCTGGTCTGCGATCGAGCCGACGTCGACATCCAGCACCTGCTTGGGCGCATCGGCGGCCTGGTTACCGCCCGCGGAAGCGCGCTGTCGCACGTTGCGGTGCTCGTGCGCGAGTACGGCATCCCCGCGGTTGTCGCCAGTCCACTGGCGGCGACGTTGCAGCCCGGCGACCGTATCGCGATCGACGGCACCACCGGGGAGGTAAGGCAACTGTGACCCAAACGCGAGACTCGCTCGAGGCCTCGTTCGAGGCTGTTTATCGAGAGGTCACCGGCTCGCTGCGAGATGTCAGACCTCAAGACCGCCTGCGCGAAGACCTTGCGATCGACTCCCTGATTGCGGTCGAGATCCTCACCAAGCTCGAGGACGAACACGACATCGTACTGCTCGACCGACCGGAGCTTCAGAAGATAGAAACACTGTCGGATTTGGTCGTTTTGGTGGAGCAGCTCACGAGCCCGACGCCTTGAGCGCTGCTACGCTATCGTGCGCAGACAACTAGCAGCATTTATCGCCATCTCATCTAGTCGCTATATGTCGCCACATTGAACGGCCTTCAATGCTAGTATTGCCGCCGCGCAAAAACAGAGGGCACGAACTAAGAGGACAGATCGAAAGGAGCGGCGTTCGATGAATCGTCTCGTGGAAACCGTCACCCGTCATCGCCGCCTTGTCGTTGCCTGCTGGGTCGTGGTGTTCATTCTTGCGGCGCCCTTCGCGGCTCGTCAGACTCGCTACCTCACCGGTGGTGGCTACCTCGTGCCAGGTTCGGGTTCGGATCGTGTCGAATCGGTACTCAGCAGTTGGACGGGCAACGTGCCAAACGGCGCAATCTTGCTCGTCGCGCCCTCCAGCTCTACCCAGCCGCTTGCCTCCGCGGCAGCTCAGGCGCAGCACGAGCTCCGCGGCATCGCGGGAGTACGCCAGGTCGCGCGACCTACCACGGTGCGCGTCGGCCACGATGCGGGCGAGGTCTTGCCGCTTTCGCTCGCAGGCGACCAGGATCGTCGGATTGATACCGCGGGAAAGCTCCGGCCTGCGATTCACGCCGACAAAACGGCAGGCGGGGTGCATGTCTACCTCGTCGGCCAAGACAGTCTCTGGTCGGCAATGCACCAGCTGTCGATCCAGCAGCTAACCGAAGCCGAGCGAGTCGGGCTGCCGATCACGCTGATCATCCTGCTCATCGTCTTCGGCGCGCTGGCCGCCGCGGTGCTGCCACTGGCACTGGCCGCGGCCACGGTCGTGATCACAGGTGCCGCGGTTTATTTCATTTCGCAAATGCTGCCGATGTCGGTGTTCGTCACTAACGCGGCGTCGATGGTGGGGGTCGGTGTGGCGATCGACTACTGCCTGTTCATCATCGCGCGCTACCGCGAGATGATCCGCGGCGGCGTTGACGAGGAGACGGCGCTCAAAACCGCGATGCGTACCTCCGGGGTGGCCGTCAGCTTCTCCGGGCTCACCGTGGTTGTCGGTCTACTCGCCCTGTTTCTCGTCGACTCCGTAACGCTGCGGTCGATGGCGTTGGGAATGATCCTCGTCGTCAGCTTCTCGGTGCTCGGGGTGGTGACGCTCGTGCCGGCGGTCATCTCAATGCTCGGCAAGCGTATCTACCAAGAAGGCCGCGTCCGTCGCACCACGGCGCGAGTGCAACGCTGGTTCTCAGGCCCAACCGAGCAGGGTGCTGGGGAGCGCGATTTCTGGTGGCGCTGGTCGGAGCGCGTGATGCGCCGCCCGGTCCTCTCCGCCAGCGTTGCGGCGGCGGTCATGATCGTGCTTGCCCTGCCGATCGTGGCGATCGACCTCGGCGAGAATGCGCTCGGCCAATTCCCGGCCCACAACACGACCAGGGTGGGCGCAGAACTGGCGCAGAAGGCGCTCGGGCCCGCCGCCGTATCCCCGGTCACCGAGGTTGCGACGTTTCCCCGTGGCAACGCGTCCAGCCCGGCCAACCGGCCCGCGATAAAAGCTTGGATTGCGGCCGTCAAGGCACATCCTGCCGTCGTGCGGGTGTTGCCACCCGCCTTCACGGCCGGCGACAGCACAATGATCTTGACGATTCAGACAAAGGTCACCTCGGAATCCACGGCGGCTGAAAAGCTGCTGGGGGAACTGCGAGCTCAGGTGGCCGCGTCAAATGGGTTGGCTGCGGTAGCAAGGATCGATGTCGGTGGAGACGCCGCGCTCAACAGCGACTTCGTCACGCTGATCACACACTCAATGTGGAAGATCGCCCTCTTCATCATGGTCGTGAGCTACATCATTTTGTTTGTCATGCTGCGCTCAGTGGTGCTGCCGCTGAAGGCGATCATCATGACTCTGCTCAGCGTCGCCGCCGCATGTGGGGTGTTGGTGGTGCTGTTCAAGTGGGGTTGGGTCGACCATCTGCTCGGCCGATCGCCGCCCGGTCACCTCGATTCGACCACGCCACCGCTCCTGCTCACGCTCGTGTTCGGCCTCTCGATGGACTACGAGGTGTTCATGCTCTCGCGCATCCGCGAGGCCTACGACGCGACCAAAGACACGCATGAGGCGGTGGCGACCGGCCTGCGACGGTGCGCTGGGCCAGTGACGAGCGCGGCACTCATCATGGTGTCGGTGTTCCTGGTGTTTGCAGCCACAGGGGTGCCGTCAATCCGAGAGCTCGGCGTAGGACTCGCAGTCGCCATCGCCCTCGACGCCACTATCGTGCGCTTGATCCTCGTGCCTGCGTCAATGGCGATTCTCGGGCGATGGAACTGGTGGTGCCCGACGTTCCTGGCGACCAGGATGCCCAGGTCGGCGTTCGGCGCGCATCTAGATCCTTCGCCGGCTCAGCGCACCTGACCCCGCCAACCGGCGGCCGAACCGCAAGTCGTCGGTGCGTAGGGCTGTGCGAGCGAGCCCGTTTTAGGCACATCGCACGCGCTCAACTACCGTGGCGTCGGGCATGGGCCAAGTGGGCGCGTATTTTCGACTCGGGAAGTTCCAAATCTACGAGCACTGGCTGCCCGTCGTCGTAGGATGGTCAGTCATCGCCGACGCAGGTCGGGTACGGGGAGCCTCGCTTGTGGCGATCGTCATCGTGGGGGTGACCGCGGCCTGTTTTGCGGGTGCCGGATCGGCACTGGACGATGTCCAGGGAGTGCGCGACGGCATCGATCAGCGGACCTACCAGCCGCAGGAGCTCAGCCGCAAGATCAGCACCAAGCCACTCCTGCTCGGCGAGCTCAGCGAGCACAATGCCCGGCTGTTCGGCTTCGCTACCGCCGGCGTGGGCTTCCTCGGAATCGTGACCGTCGCCCTGACGGCCCCATACCGACCGCTCTGGCTACTCGCAATCTTCGTCGTCCTGGCGTTCGCGGCCACCCAATACTCGTTTGGGCTGAAGCTCAGCTATCACGGGCTCGGAGAGCTGCTGCTGGCGGTCGCCAACGCCGCCACGCTGGTGGCCGCCATCGGCTTTGCTGCCGGCCGACTGCCAGGAAGCGTCTTTGCGGAGGCGTTGCTGCTGTTGTTCTGGATGGCGCAGATCACTGTGTTCTCGAGCGTCGCCGATGTGGCTCACGACCGTGCCGGCGGGCGCACCACGGCGATTTCGCTATTCGCCGATAGCTCACACGCGAAGCTGGTTGGCGTCATGTTCCTGCTCGGCTGGAGCATCAGCCTGGGTATCCTGCTCGCTGGCCTGCTGCCGCCCATCCTGGTTGGTCTCTTGCTGCCGGCGTGGCTGCTGCAAGCCTTGCAACTGCACCGTGGGTTCGCCCACGGCAATTGGCTGGAGGCCCGACGGCTGGGCTGGCGCGCCTACGATGCCGGCGTCGTCGCTCTGGTCGCAGCCAACCTTCTTGTTGCTCACTAACGCGTTTGCCCGCACCACCATCGAACAGCCCACTCGTCATGCGGACCCTACTAATCGATAACTACGACTCTTACACCTTCAACCTCTTTCAGCTGCTTGCGGAGGTCAATCAAGAGGAGCCGCTGGTTGTACGCAACGACACCCATACGTGGGCCGAACTGACGCAGCACCCGATCGACAACATCGTGATCTCGCCTGGGCCCGGCCACCCCGGCGTGGACCGTGACTTTGGCGTGTGTGCCGACGCCATCCGCCAAACCAGCGTCCCATTGCTCGGCGTATGCCTCGGTCATCAGGGGCTTGCGCAGGTATACGGCGGCACGGTAAGTCACGCGCCGCGGCAGATGCACGGGCGCACCAGCCTGATCAAACACAACGGCAACGGTCTGTTCGCCGGCCTACCCCAGGACTTTGTCGCCGTCCGCTACCACTCACTGTGTGTGCTCAATGTGCCACAGCGACTCGAGGCAACAGCGTGGGCCGACGACGGCGTGGTGATGGCGTTACGCCATCGCACTCACCCCCGGTTTGGCCTGCAGTTTCATCCGGAGTCGATCTGCACCGAGCACGGCCGCGCGCTGTTGATCAACTTTCGCGAAATCTCCTGCGCCCATCGTCGTGGAAGCCCCCACACCCCAAACTCCAAGGCGGCGACCCCAGCGCCACCCCAGCCCTCGCGTTATGCCCTAACGAAGCGAGAGCTGAAGCAGTTCATCGAGCCGGAGGCGGCATTTATGGAGCTCTACGCGCGGGCGCCGCTGGCGTTCTGGCTCGACAGCAGCCGGGCCGAGCGCCCCCTGTCGCGGTTTTCCTATATGGGCGATGCTTCCGGGCCGCTCAGTGCAGGCGTTGAATATGCCTTGCAGCGCAACGAGCTCACGGTGCGCCAGGGAGATACGACGAAAACGCTTTCGCAAGACATCTTCAGCTACCTGGGCGACCAGCTTGCCGCCCGGCGCTGCGACCGCGACGACCTCCCATTCGACTTTTGCTCGGGCTTCGTCGGCTACCTTGGATACGAGCTCAAGGGCCTGTGCGGCGCGCCGGCGCCGCTGGCGTCCGAGTGGCCCGACGCGCAGTTGATCTTCGCCGACCGGCTCGTCGTCTTCGACCACCAGGAGCGCACTGTGTACCTCGTGGCGCTCACTCCGCGGGCCGACCCCGAAGCGGCGCGTGCGTGGTTTGATGAGACCGCCGATCGCCTCGAAGTGCTTGGCTCGATGCCGCCGATGCCGCCGATGCCGCCGCCCACGCCACCGATGACGCCAGCACTGCCACCGTCGCAGGATGTAACGTTCCAGTTGCGCCAGTCGCGCGAGGAGTACCTCGAGTCGATCCGCCGTGCCCAACAGCTGATCGCCGATGGCCATACCTATGAGGTGTGTCTGACAAATGAGCTCTCTACGCCGGTCGCCCCGGAGCCGCTGTTGCTCTACCGACTTTTGCGGCGCACCAACCCGGCTCCGTACGCCGCCTACCTGCGGTTCGGCGATCGGGTGGTGCTGAGTTGCTCCCCCGAGCGCTACCTCAAGATCGACCGTGAGGGGCGCATCGAGGCGAAGCCGATCAAGGGTACGGCGGCGCGTTCCGCGCACGCCGGCCTCGATGCCGAACAAGCGGAACGTTTGCGCCACAGCGAGAAGGATCGGGCGGAGAATCTGATGATCGTCGACCTGCTCCGCAACGATCTGGGGAGCGTGAGCGAGGTTGGCAGCGTCGCGGTGCCGACATTGATGCAGATCGAGACCTACGAGACGGTGCACCAGCTCGTTTCGACGATCACCGGGCAGCTACGCCACGACCGCGATGTGATCGACTGCATCCGGGCGAGCTTCCCCGGAGGATCGATGACTGGGGCGCCGAAGCTGCGGACGATGGAAATCATCGACGCGCTCGAGCGGCGCCCGCGCGGCGTCTATTCCGGCACGATCGCCGCGCTCGGTGTGAACGGCACTGCGGACATGAATATCGTGATCCGCACTGTGGCGCTCGACCACAGCGGGGCCCGTATAGGCGCCGGGGGCGCGATCGTCGCCGCCTCCGACCCCGCCGCCGAGTTTGACGAGATGTTGCTGAAGGCGGACGTGATCATGCAGACGATCGCGCTTGCCAGTACCGGCCGCATTGACGCCTACCGGCTGAGCGGTCCGCAGGCGGAGCCCCAGCCACTACCTGGAGCTGTGCCTCAGAGTGCCCCCGCGAGAGAGCCGGCGCTCTCCGCGCAGCCGACGGTCGGTTAGTCACCTTTTGGTGAGCCTCTAAATTTGCACCTCGCCCATCGGTGCAGTTAAGGTGCCGCCATGGTCGATTTCGCTACTGAAGAGGAAATTCTTGCCGGCACCGCATTGCTGACGCCGATGTTTCTCCGGTTCTACAACCCTGTGATCTGGAGCTTTCACGGCCGCCTCATTTGGCATTGCACGCTGCCGCAGTTGGTGCAGTTCGTCGGACAGCACGTCTCGGGCAGGCATCTCGACATCGGCGTAGGCAATGGCAGCCTCACGGACGCATGTCGCTTCCCGACGACCACCCCACAGATCACGTTGATGGACCTCAACCCGCCGTCGCTCACCGCCGCCGCGCGGAGGCTTGCGCGCTACCAACCGCGGGTTGTTCACGCCGACTGCCTGCAGCCGTTTGCCTTCGAGCCGAGCTCCTTCGATTCGATCGGGCTGATGCACATGATTCACTGCATACCGGGAACGATCTCCGAGAAGGCGGTGGTATTCGATAATTGCCTGGAGGTACTGGCACCCGATGGCGTCGTGTTCGGCTGCATCATTCTCAGGGGCGGCGTTGAACACACCGTCGTCTCGAAGGCACTGCTGCGGGCCTACAACTGGCGGCGCTACATGTGCAACCTGGCCGACAGTGTCGCTGGTCTATCCACCGCACTTGAGCAGCGCTTTTCCCGTCACAGGGTCGATGTTGTCGGCTCGGTGGCAATGTTTGCCGCCTGGCCCTAAGGGCTACTGCATCCACACACGCTGGACACATGACAACGCTCGTGCCATCTACCACTTCAAAGCGGTCAGTCGCGATCGTTCAACAGGGCGTGTGGGCGATGGAGAAGGAATCGCTGCCGCTCGCCGCCGGCTATCTGAAGGCTACTTTGATCGACGACGAGCGGATCGCCAGCGAGGCCGAGGTTACGATCCATAACTTCAAGGGCGGCGTGACGCTGGGCGCCCTCGTGCGGCAGATCCTCACCGGCGGCCCGCCGGACATACTCGCGATGTCGGTGTTCGGATGGAACGTCGAAACGTTTTCCGCGATCGCCGAGACCTATAAGCAACTGCGCCCGGACGGGATTGTGATCTGGGGCGGCACTCACGTTGCCTACCAGGCCGAGCGCATGAGCCGACTGGCACCTGCCGTCGACATCATCGTCAACGGGGAGGGCGAGTTTGTGCTGCGTGACATCGTCCGCATCTACCTGGGCTGCGGCAAGGGCCCCGAGTTCTGGTCGGAGATCGCTTCGATTGCGGGCATATCGATCTGCCGCGACGGCACGATCAACGATACCGGCGAGCCGGTGAGGATTGCCGATATTAACGAGATACCCTCGCCGTTTCTCACCGGCGCGGTGCCGCTCGTCGATCAGCGGGGTGAGTTCCTATATGACGTTGCGCTGATCGAGACCAACCGCGGTTGCCCATTCAAATGTGCGTTCTGCTATTGGGGCGGCGCGACCGGCCAGAAGGTACGTGCCTTCGAGCGCGACCGGCTGCGCGCGGAGGTCGAGATGTTTTCCCGCCTGAAGGTGGAGTCGCTGGTTATGTGCGACGCCAACTTCGGGTTGCTGAAGACCGACCTGCCCTTCATCGAAGACGTGATTGCCCTCAAGCAACGCTACGGCTACCCGCGCAACATCGATACCTCGTGGGCCAAGAACAAGTCCAAGACCTTCTATGCGATCGTCGAATTAATGGCAGCCGCGGGTCTACGCTCGTCGTTCACCCTCGCCCTGCAGACGATGAACGACGCCGCGCTGACGCTGATGCGGCGCAAGAACATGAAGCTCAACGACTGGGAGGAGATGGTTGAGTTCATGAACGAGCAGGGCCTCGACCTATACGGCGAGTTGATCTGGGGTGCCCCTGGAGAGGCGCGCGACGCTTTCCTGGAGGGCTACAACCGTCTCAGCCGCCACACCTCGCGGATCGCCGTCTACCCCTTGCTGATCCTGCCCAACACGGCGTACTTCGACGAACGCCAGCAACTCGGCTTGATTACCGTCAGAGGTGAGCAGGACGACTTTGAGTATGTGCTGGCCACCAAAGAGATGTCGCTCAGCGACAACATCGAAGGTCAGCCGTTCCTGTTGCTAGCTCGCACTCTCGGCGAGCATATGATCCTCCGCTACACCTGGCACGCGCTCAGAGAGTTATGTGAGCTCGATCAAGGCAGTGCACTGTGGTCGCTGGGGCAGCACATGTCCACCTCTACCCATCCCGTGGCGCAAGCCCTGCGGGCGCTTTTGGCTGACCGCACCGTCGTCGACTCATCCGCTGTCGCGCAAGCGCTGCGCGTGCTCTACACCGCGGCCGACGTGGATGGTCTGTTGCTGACCTGGCTGGCCGACGCCGTCAAGCCGACGATCGACGAGCGGGCCTGGACGCTGCTGCTCGAGGTGTTCCGCTTCGACTGGCATTCGCGGCCATTGCTTGAGACGGAGGCGTCACTGACTGAGCCGCTTGAGCGCGCCGAGCTAGAAGGCGCGGCCTGCTGGGTGCGCCACGATGTGTCCTTCGCATTCCCATTTGGTGAGATCTTCGCCACCGGCGAGACGCGTGCCGCCGATGCGCTGCACGGTTGGCTGGCACGAGCCAAGGAGGCCCAGCGCGACCGCTATGCCTACGACTTCATCTACCCACACGGGTTTAGCGACCACATCGACAGCCACGAGCTGGCGACTCACTACTTTGCGCAGGTAATCCCAGCGGGCCCGCGTACGCTCGAGCACTGGGCGTCGCCCACATCGGGCTCTGAGCTGACAACCGCAAGACCAACTTGAGTGCCGGCGCACCGTCGTGGCTGAGCACGCTCACCAACACGCGGCCTCAGTCGCGTACTCACAATGCTTCGAGGTTTTGCGCACCTTCATCGAAGAGGACCTGCTGTTCGACGAGGGCCCACCGCTGGAGCGCGATACGCCACTGCTGGGATCCGGCATCCTGGATTCGCTCAGCATCGTCGCCCTGCTGGCATTCGTGGAGGAGCGCTTCGGCGTGAGCGTTCCGGACGGTGAGATCGCGGTCGAGCAGCTTCGCGACCTGCGCACACTGGCCGATTGGGTGAACGCGCTGATAGAGGCTGAGCGGCGGTGAGTGCACGGGCGATTGGGGAGCGGCGCTCGCAAGCCCAATCGGTGACTTCGCGTTGCGCCGTCGCCCCGCCATCGGCGGGGTTTGCCGAGCGCATCGGAGGGCTCGATCGGATGATCCTTGCGACCCAGCGCATAGGTCGTAACGTCGCCGCCGATTGTGCATGGTTGCTGCGATTCGAGGGCGATCCGCCGTCGCTTGAGCAGTTGCGCTCGCATGTCGGCGAGCGGGTCGGTCTGCTGCCGTGGCTGCGCGGGCGACTGGTGTTCCCCAGATTTCGACTTGGGGCGCCGGCGGTGGTGGCCGACCCTGACTTCGAGCTGGCCCGCCATGTGCAGGAGGTGCCGCGCTCCTACACCGAGGAGCCCGGCTGGCTGCGCTTTATCGGCGAGGAGCTTTGCCCCGCTCAGCCTGACGCGCGGCCCGTTTGGACGCTGCATTTGGCCCACGGCGAGGGCTGCTTTGCGCTGATCTTGCGCCACCACCATTTCCTCGCCGACGGACAATCCGGGTTTCGCATTCTCCGCACCCTGCTCGCGGGGCCGGTGGCGCCGAGCGTGCCCGCGAAGCCGCTCACGCCGAGTGCGCCCGCGGTCACCCGCAAAGAGGCCGCCGTGCTCGCGCGGGCTTTTGCGAGCTGGGCGCGCGGCCCCCGCCCGGCGCGGGTGATCAACCGTCCGCTTTCGGTAGTGCGCCGTGCAGGGTTTCTGGCCCTCGCCGGGAGCGATGTGAACGCGATTGCCGAGGCTGCAGGGTGCTTCCCCAACGAGGTCTTTCTGGCGCTGCTCGCGGGGGGATTGCGGCGCTATCTGGGCCAGCGGGGTGTCAACCTGCAAACGCACGGAACGCTCCAGGCCGGGGTAATGGTGGATCTCGGCGGCAAGCGCGATCCGGGACGATTGGGCAACCACTACGCCGCCGGCCGCATCTCGCTGGAGCTCGCCGAGCCGAACGCACGCAGCCGCCTGCGGGCGATCCGGGCGGCTCTCCGCGCCCTGCACGAAGGCCCTGATGTCGAAGGCTCGCACCTGATGGTGAGGCTGATGACCCGCATGCCCACGCCGGCGGTGTGGGGCGCAGCGTGGCTGCTGATCAGCCCGCGGACGACGCTGGACACGATCGCCTCGCATCTAGCGGGCGCGCGCGGGCTGACCTTCGGCGGCGCACGGCCGACCCGGATTTGCTCCTGGACATACCTGCCGCCCGGGCACTCGCTGAGCTTTGTCTGTCAGCTGACGCCACAAGAGGTGACGGTCAACGTGCTCGCCGACCCGCATGCAATCCCTGACCTGGATCGATTGCTCAGTGCGTTGCGCGAGGCACGCGATGAGCTGCTCGAGACGTTCCTCGCACGCGGAGCGAGGGCGCCAAGCGAGTGTGGCGCCCAGCCGGCGTCATCCCATCAGGGTGCCACCCAGCCGACACCTTCACTAGAGCGTGCCGGCGCGACGCGGGAGTGAGCCGTGTGGCTTGAGCAAGCGATCCACCACGGCGCCGGCTGGGCTGACGCACCGGCCGTATCTGACGAGCGTCGCACCGTCTGTTATGGCGAGCTGGGGGAGCGCACGGCGAGGCTCGCCGCTGGCCTGGGGGCGAGAGGGATCGCGGCCGGCGACCGAGTTGCGATGCTCTCACGCAACCGCGTCGAGGCGATCGAAGCCTGCATCGCACTGTCGGCGCTTGGCGCGGTGTTTGTGCCGTTCAACCACCGTCTCACCGAACACGAGCTCGTGGCGTTGGCGCAAGCGGTCGAGGTCAGCGCCTGGGTGGGAGAACGCGATCTGTTTGGCGGGCTGGACCCCGAGCTCGTCGGCGAGCGGCCGTGTCTGCTTGGTGAGGATGAGTGGGAGGCAATGGCGACTCACGCGCGGGCGCTCCACCCCGCCGTCGCTCAACCGGAGGCGCTGAGCCTTGTCCTGCTCACCTCCGGCACGACCTCCCGGCCGCGATGCGCTGGCCTCACCCGCCGCGCCGTGCGCGCGAGTGCCTTGTCGTGGCTGGCCACCGTGCGACCCCCCAGCGACGCCGTGTACTTCAGTTGCACGCCGCTATTTCACTCAACTCTGATGATCTCGCTGGCTTATCTTGGGATCGGCGCCCACCTCGTCCTCACCCGCGAGCTCAGCCCGCAGCGGAGCCTGGAGACGATTACGCGCTTTGGCGTGACGCACATGTACATGGTCCCCTCGATGCTTGCTCTCACACTCAGAGCACGCGGCGTTCACTCACACGACTACTCGACGCTCACCGAGATCTTCCACGGCGGCGCCCCGCTCGTCGCACAGCTGCGCGACGAAGCCACTGCCACTTTCGGCGCCACGCTACGCGACTGCTATGGCCAGGCGCAGGCGGGCGGGCCGATCACGGTGGGGCAGCCGCCGGGCTGTGCGGGTTCGGCTCTGCCCTCGCGCGGGGCGTCGCCCGGCGGTGCCGGCTCGGCCGGTCAGCCGCTGCTCGGGGTCGAGCTGAGAATCGCCACCGCATCCGGTGCGCCGGTGCCCGCCGGCGAGCCGGGGGAGGTGTGGGTGCGAAGTGACGCGCTCATGTCCGGCTACCTCGGCGACCCACACGCCACCGCTGAGGTGTTGCGCGATGGCTGGCTGCACACTCGGGATATCGGCCACCTCGACGCGCGCGGCGAGCTGCACATCAGGGATCGGATCTCCGACGTCATCATTCGCGGCGGCCAGAACGTCTACCCGGCCGAGGTCGAGGAGGTGCTGCAGGACTATCCGGGCGTGCTCGAAGCGGCCGTGGTGGGAGTCTCCGACGAGGCCTGGGGAGAAGTGCCGGTGGCCTTCGTGGTTCCGGGTAGCGGGCAGGAGTTGAGTCTCGACGCGCTGCTCGCTCACTGCCGCGGTCGGCTCGCCCCGTATAAGCGGGCGGTGGCGATCGAGCTGGTCGACGCGCTCCCGCGCAACGCTGGCGGCAAGGTCCGCAAGGCACTGCTGCGAGAAGAGGCGGTGCGCCGGTGAGGGCGGTTGTGTGGCAGGCGCCTTATGAGGTCGAGGTTCTCAAGGTGCCCGACCCGGCGATCGTCGATCCCGACGACGCGATCGTGGAGGTCAGCCTGGCGGCGATCTGCGGCACCGATCTGCACGCCTACCGCGGCGAGATCGCCGACTTCCAGCGAGGCACAATTCTCGGGCATGAGTTCGTCGGCCGCGTCGCGGCGGTCGGCTCGGCGGTCCGCGAGGTGCGGGTTGGCCAGCGCGTGCTGGCCTCCGACCTGGTTGCGTGCGGGTGCTGTTGGTGGTGCAAGCGGGGCCTCCACTACCAGTGTGGCGAAGCGTCGCTGTTTGGATACTCGACGGTGGTCGGCCGTGACTTGGCCGGAGGTCAGGCCGAGCTCGTGCGCGTCCCCAACGCCGACCTCCTGCTGTGCCCGATCCCCGGCGAGGTCAGCGACGAGGACGCGGTTCTACTCGGAGACATCATGGCGACCGCCTATATGGCGCTTACCGAATCCGGGCTGCAGGCTGGAGAGTCGGTCGCCGTCGTCGGCTGCGGGCCGGTTGGTCTGTGCACGGTGATGTGCGCAGCGATGCTGGGTGGGGCCCCGATCCTGGCGGTCGATCCACACCCGGGGCGTAGGGCGCGCGCCGCGGAGCTGGGAGCGACGGCGCTGGATGGCGCCGAGGCACTCGCCGGGGTGCGTTCGCGCACCGGCGGTCGCGGCGCCGACGTAGTGGTTGAGGCGGTCGGGCTCGACACCTCGCTTGCCGCCTCGATCGAGCTGGTGCGAGCGCGCGGCCGGGTGGTGGCGGTGGGGGCCCATCACTCGCCCGCGATGCCTTTCAGCACCAAGGATGCCTTTGCGCGCGAGCTGACGGTCAGGTTCCTGGTTGGCAACCCGATCGGGGTGCGCAAGGAGCTGCTGCGCCTGGTGACCGCGCAACAGCTGTCCCCGGCGAGCATCATCTCCGACGCGCTGCCGCTGGCTGCGGCCAGCGACGCCTATCGCCTGTTTGATGGGAGAGAGGCGATCAAGGTCACACTTGCGCCGTAGGAAGGCGTCCGTTTTACCTGGCCGACGGTTGCCACCGGGCGCGGGCGTGTGGGAACGTTGCTGACCCAATGGCGCACACCGCTTTACATACATCGGTGGCGTCCGGTGGTGGTGCGAGGGCGTCCGGTGGTGGTGCGAGGGCGTCCGGTGGTGGTGCGAGGGCGTCCGGTGGTGGTGCGAAGGCGTCTTGCGGTGGGGCGGTGGCGTCTCGTGGCGGGGTCCTGCTCAACTGGATCGAGGATCCCACCACTGAGCGTGGTGTGCGCTTTGCCGCGAGTGGGGAGCGGTGGGAGCAGTGGAGCTGGGCGGAGCTCGCGGCTGCCGCCAACGACGCCGCCGCCCGGTTCAGTGAGCTCGCCGGTGGGCGAGGCGGTGTGGTGGCAATCGTCGCTCCCAACAGCCCCGAGTTCATCGCTTCCTTTTACGGCGCGCTGTTGGCCGGGCTAACCCCCTGCCCGCTGGCGCCACCGAAAGTGATCGACGATCTCGCGCGCTACCAACACCAACTGGGCGCGCTGCTTGCGATCGCCGAACCAGTGGTTGTTGCGACGGTGGAGGAGTGCCGGGCGACAATCGCCGAGCTTGTGCTGCATTGCCCGCTGGTGAGCCTCGTCGCATGCCGCGACGCGTTGCCTTTTTCGCCGGCACCGACCGCGGCGCTCGGTCTACTGCAGTTCACTTCGGGCTCCTCTGGGCGCCCGCGAGCGGTGCGGGTGACACGTGAGAATCTTGAAGCCAACCTACGCGCGATCATTGACCTGGTCGAGATCGATCCGCAGCACGACGAGGTTGTCACGTGGCTGCCGACCTATCACGACATGGGGCTGATCGGCTGCACGCTGACGCCGGCTGCCACATCGGTCGCGATGAACATGTTGAGGGTTGAGGATTTCGTTCTAAATCCACGACGCTGGCTGCAATGCCTCGGCGCTGGCGATCAGCACGCCAACATGACCGGCACCCCGCCATTCGGTTTGGGATATGCGATGAAGCGGATTCCAGATGCCGACCTGGAGGGGCTCGATTTTTCGCGTTGGCGTGTGTGTCTGATGGGGGCGGAGCGCATCGACGCCGGCCTGCTGCTGCGGTTCATCGGCCGCTTCCGCCACCGTGGTTTGAGCCCATCGGTGTTTGTGCCGGCGTACGGACTCGCCGAGGGCACGCTCCTGGTGAGCGCCAAGCGCGACGCGGGAGTCGCGCGTGCGATCCGCCCGGATTGGTCAACTGTCGCCTTCGGCAAACGGGTGGTCGTTGAGGCGTGTGGGACGCTCGAAGACCATGAGACGATCGGCGATGGCAGCGGCTGGCTGGTGGCGTGCGGCAGCTGCCCGGAGGGGATCGGCGTGCAAGTCGCCGACGAGAACGGAGAGCCGCAGCCCGACCTCGTCCTCGGTGAATTGGTCGTGCGTGGACCATGCGTCACCGATGGTTACCTCGGCGACCCGCACACTTCCGCCGAGCGGTTCTCGGAGGACCGGCGCTTGCACACTGGCGATGCCGGCTTCCTGCTGGATGGCCAGCTGTATGTGATCGGGCGCATGGCCAACGCCCTCAAGGTGCACGGCCGCTGGCTGTTCGTCGAGGATGTCGAGCTGGCCTTGCTATCCAGTGGCATCGTCGAGCGCGGCCGGTTGGTTGTCTTCGCCGGTGCCCGAGCGACCGGCGATGAGGTTGTTGTGCTCGTCGAACGCCAGCCGGGGCCGTGGTCGGACGCGATCGGCGCGCTGCTCCGCCGCGAGGTACCCGAGGCGGTTGGTGTGCGAGTGCTGAGCGCGGCACGCGGATCGATCGAGCGCACCTCCAGCGGCAAGCCACGTCGCGCGCTGCTATGGGCACGGCACCTCGCCGGCGAGCTGCAGGCGGAGACGGTGTTCACCGGCGTGGCGCAGCAGATTCCCGCGGGGTCTGCTGGGGCGGGCGAGGTGCGTCCCTCCGGGCCCGTTAGGGGGAGCGAGTAGCGATGAATCAGACGCAGCTGCTCGCGGTGTTGCAGAGTGCTCACGAGCGTGTGAGTGCCACGCCGGCGACGTTGCGCCACGAGCAGCGGATCATCGATGACCTCGGTATGGATTCACTGCAGCAGATGGAGCTGCTCAGCGAGCTTGAGCAGACGCTTGAGCTGGAAATAGTCGGCGCCAGGCAGCTGGTTGAGGTGAAGACGGTTGGCGATCTGCTCGATCTGCTCGCGGCGCTCACCGACGCCGCGCCGGTAGTGCACGCAAGTTGACCTACAAGAGCCGCCATTGATAGCTTCGGGCCGTGGTAAGTGCCTGGACGGAGCAAGGTGAATAGGAGAGGAAAGTTATGGCAGCCAGTCGTGTGAATGGGGCAATCGCGGTCACTTCCCCCGACGACCGGCTGCTCGATGGTTCGACCGAGGTGCTGCTTGCGCCGGTGCGCGGCAACGACCTGCGTCGTAACCTGCCGCGCAGCCTGTTTCACAAGCGGCCCCTCCGATTTGTGGCCAAGTTCGCGTTCGCCTTTACAGTCGTGGTCGGTGGATACGCGGCAATGATTGTCGGAGTGCCCTGGCCGCTGCAAGTGCTCGTCGCGATAGTGCTCGGATTGATGTATGCGCATCTGGTCGAGTTGCAGCACGAGACGCTGCACGAGCACGCCTTCAACTCGCGGCGGCTCAACCGGATCTCAGGGTTCCTCTGTGGCCTGTTCATGTTGAGCTCCTACTCGCACTACAAGTACGACCATCTGCGCCACCACGCCTCGTTGGGTACCAACACCAACCGTGAGTTCTTCAACTATCGCTTCCGCGAGCTCGACAGCCCCGCCGGGTTCGTGCGTGCGGCGTGGCATTTGGGCCGCTACATCGATGTCTTCCGCGACATCGCACGCAGCTTGGTCGGTCGGCCGATTCCCGGCGTCCGCTGGCGTGACAACGGTCGCATCCAAACCGAGTACCGGTTGTTCGCGCTGGCGCTCCTCGGTGCGGTCTTGTTCACCGTGCTGACGGGCAGCCTGCTGCTCGTGTTCGCCTGGCTGCTGCCGTTGATCGTCGTATCGGAGCCAACCCATTTTCTGATCGAGCTGCCCGAGCATTTTGGGCTCGACACGCAAGACGACCCGGACGTGCTTGCCAACACGCGCACGGTGCGCACCGGCCGGTTGGCCACGTGGTTTACCAACTCCAACAATCTCCACACCGCCCACCACTACCACCAGGGCGTGCCGATGACCAACGTCCCGAAGCTGCAAGACCTGATCGAGCCGAAAGTCCGGGCCGAGGAGTCTTCTTACCTGTCGTTCTTTCGTAAGGTGATCGCCGGCGAGATCAAATATGACGACCTCGGCGCTACCTGCATGACGCGCTAGCTACCGATGGCTAATTTCACCGCCCCGCAGAACACCCCCACCGTGAAGCCTGTGACGCGGAGCGTTGCATCGCAGGGTGCCGTCGCGACCCCGCTGGCACAGCGAGTCAGCTTGCGGCGCCCACGCCGGTGGATGCGGCGCGAGCTGCACCGTCTAGACCCAGAGCGCGAGGCGGCGCGAATCTGCGAGCTCTCCTACACCACGCGCTACCCCCAACAGCGCTTCCCCTACCACCTTTATTACACGCTGTTCTTCGTGCGCGCCACTGCCCCGCCGGCCAGTGCGGTGGCGATGGACCGCGAAGGCCAGGGCCTGATCTACAGGCGCGGAAACGAACGCGCCAACAATACGACCGCGGACATCTTTGGCTGGATGCACCACGGGCCTGACTCGGAGATCGGGGCTGCGTCGCTGGCGCGCGTCAAGCGCATTCATGACAGCCTCGCGCCGCGCTGGGGGATGCCCAATCATGTCCTGCTGTACACGCTCTGCTGCGACACGCTGGCGCCTGACCGGTTCATGGCGCTGATCGGAGGTCCCAGATTTGACAAGCATGAACGCGCCGCGCAGGTGGCCTTCTGGCGTGCAGTGGGCAAGCGGCTCGGCATCGAAGATGTGCCAGAAACGTGGGAGGAGATGGAACGCCACGCCCTGGCGTACGAAAAATCAGAGCACTTCGTCTTCTCTCCCTACGGAAGAAGTGCGGCCAAACGTTTTATCGACGAGTTCTGCGAACGCTGGTTTCCCGTACGGCTGCGCTGGCTGGGCCGGACGCTCGTGCTCGCCCTGACCGAACAGCGCACGCTCGAAGTGCACGGCTTCAAAGCGCCGCCGCGCGTGTTGGTCCGGCTGATCCGGGCAGCGATCGCGTTGCAGGTGCATTTGGCCTTCCACCTGCTGCCCGATCCCCCCGAGGAGTTCAACGCCGGGGAAATGTTCCGTGTCGGGCACCCTGCTCTGGGCGCTATCGGCGGCTGTCCCGTCGCACACGACGCGCAAGACTGATGGCGGTTATCGGCGAGCAGTTGGGCAGTCGTGCGCAGCGCGACGCACGCTGGCGGCAGCGGCTTGCGACGCTCGAGTGCGACCCCGACTTGCACCTGATCGATTGGCCGGAGTCACAGCGGACGCCGATCCTCGCGCTGCAGTTACGACTGTCGCTTTTGCGGCGTAAGTTCGACGTGACTGCGGGTGCCGCGTTAACCGACTGGCCGGCGCTCGCGCCGCGTCTAGCTGGCGGCGATGAGCGGATCTGCTTCTGGGGCTCCGCGGAGACGATCGCCGCTGTGCGCGCATGGCTGGCGAGCGGATCGCTGCCACCGCCTGGCGAGCTGAGGGGGCTCGAGCTGGGAACTCTCACCTATGTGTGCGAGCAGCATGGGCAGGCGAAGATTTTGATCGCCGACCACCTCGCGAGCACCACCTCGGCGGTGCCTTCGCTGGCGGTCGGGATGCTCACCTGCAACGCGCTATTTGAGGAAGGCGCGGCGGCGATGCGTACCGAGCTGCGCAACCGTCGCCCCGGCGGGCGGGCGCCGAGCGGGATCGCCGGCCATATCGGTTCCGTGCGCGAGATCGGAACCTCTTACTGGGGGGTGGTGCCATGGTATGTCGGCTGGGGAGCACAGGAGATGCTCGATTACTGTGAGCTGCCGGCGCGCCCCGAGCTCACTCGTCGGTTGATCCGCGAGGCGGGTGACCTGTTGATCGCCGACCCTACCGAACGGGAGTTTGCCGCGGCGCTGATCAAGCTCAATTTGGGCGAGCAACGCGACGCGCAATACATCCGCCGCCCGCAGGACGCCGGCCGCATGCGAGGCGCCGATCGCGCGCAGGCAACTGGTCATGCGCAGGACGCCGGCCGCACGCAAAACGCCCATTGCCCGCAGGACGCCGGCCGCAAGTATGAACCGTCGACATCGGCCGCCATCGGCTGCACGCGTTGGGAGTTGCACATTCCTTCGCCGCTGTTGATGTCCTGGCAGCGGCTCGTGCTGCGTCCCTCCGCCGAGGGGCAATACGCGGACCTCGGCGCGGCGCTGTCGGCGGCGTTCGGGATGCCGCGTGCGATCGTGCTCACCGCCGAGATCCCGCTCGGGGACCCCGCGTTTATGGACGCGCAGCGTGAGCTCACCGACGCCGGTTTCCTCCTGTCGGCGCTTGCCCCTCCAATCGCCTGCGAGGGCGAGCGTCTTGGTTTTGTCGGCCTGTGGTCGTGGGTCGGCAGCGGCCTGCCGATCGCCGCGCCCTACTACCTGGCTTCGAGGTTGCTCAACGACCGCGAGCGAGAGGTGGTGAGCCATGTCGAGCGGATCAGCCAGTGTTGGGACCGCGTCGCGCAAGCGCGTGCCGCCTGACCCCGACAGCGTTGCCGTCATCGGCGCCGGCCTCTCAGGGTTGATCGCCTGCCGCGAGCTGCGCCACCGCGGCCTGGCGTGCGTGTGCTTCGAGCGCGAGCGTGAACTCGGCGGCATCTGGCGCCGCCACCCCGAGGTGGTGACCGTCACCTGTCGTGACGCAATGCAGCTCGCTGCCTTCCCGATGCCGCCCGACATGCCGGATTTCCCCAACGGCGATCGACTCGTACGTCACATGAACACATACGCCGACGAGTTCGGTTTGCGCGAGCACATCCGTACCGGCGCCCCCGTGGTAGACCTGGCGCCCGAGCCTGGCGGCCGCTGGCGCGTGACGCTTGAGGATGGCGAAAGCTCGGTGCACCGCGCCGTGATCGTGGCAACCGGGCGCATCGGCCAGCCGATCTGGCCCGATCTCGACGGAAGCTTCGCCGGGCGGCTGCTGCACGCCGGGGAAGTCGAGGATCTGAGCGAGTTTGCCGGCCGCCGCGTGATCGTGGTCGGCTTTGGCAATTCGGCGGTCGACATCGCCTGCGATGTGTCTCGTCACGCGCGCGCCACTTACATCTCGATCCGGAGCGGTGGCTGGGTTGTGCCGCGCTACTTCTGTGGGCGCCCGCTCGACAGGGCGAGCGGCCCGCTGCTCACGCGTATCCCGATGTTGATGCGCTGGCCGATCTATCGCGCACTGCTGTACACGATCCAGGGCAACATGGAGTCTCACGGTCTGCCGCGACCGATCGAGCAGCCGGGCCGCCGGCCGCTGACAGTCAGCGACGAGTTGCTGCCGCGCATCGGTGCCGGCAAGATCACCCCGCTGCCTACGATCGCCGAACTGCACGGTAACGAGGTCGAACTCTCCGACGGGCGGCGCATCGTCGCTGACACGATCATCGCCGCCACTGGCTACAGCATCTCGCTGCCGCTGCTCGACCAGGTTCTCGCACAGCGCAAGCTGCGGTTGGAAAACCTGTGGCACAACATGCTGCACCCCCAGATCGAGAACGTCTACGTGATCGGGGCGATGGTCGCCTTCGGCGCGATCCCGCCGCTGGTCGAGGCGCAGGCCCGGCTCGCGGCGGAGCTGATCAGTGGCTACGGGGCGCTGCCCAGCCAGCGCGAAATCGAGCGCGATCTTGCCGACGAATCACGGCGCCGGCGCCGCTACTCCCACGGACCGACACGTAAATGGATGGTGGGGGAGACGCCGGCTTGCCTACGGCGCTTGCAGCGCGCTCGTGCTGAGGCAACGCGCCGCGCGTTGCACGAGCTGGACGGTCAGCCCAACGCCCAACAGGCAATATGGTGTAATTCCCAGCAGCTCATATGAACCGGACTAGCGCAACATCGACCGAGCCCGCCCTAGGCGACGTAAGCGCCTTGATGGTCTCGGGCTTTACGGAGCTTGCGCTCGGAGCGCTCACCGGCTGGGTCTACACGGTGACGATCACCGACCCGGACAAAGCTCGCGCGCTTGGGATCCGCGCGCCTGCGCGAGTACGCCAGTGGCACCTGGATCTGATCGCGCTCGGCAGCCTGTCGGTGCTCGTCGCAACCGCGCTGCCCGGCCTGCCGCGTCGCGTGGCGCTCCCAGTGGGCGTGGGCAGTTGGACGAACGCAATGTCTTTCGGACTCCTGATGCTCCGTCCCGAGCTCACCGATGACCCGCGCTATCGCGCGGCGGTTGGCGCGTCATTCGTCACCACCAGCGCCGGCTTCCTCGGCGCCGCGCGGGAGGCATGGCGCCGGCACGGTGCGCGGGAGCGCCGGCGGTGAGCGCTCGCGCCGGTTGGAGGTGAGGTGTGACGACGCGCACCGGCCGCTTGATGGATCGCTTGATGGATGTCGTCGAGCGTCGCCGTCGGCTGATCCTCGCCCTTTGGGGCCTCGCGTTGGTGTTGTCGCTGCTGCCGTTCTCAAAGGAGACCAACCATCTGACGGCCGGTGGCTTCGAGGTGCCGGGCTCGGAATCCAACCGCGTTGAACGGGCCGGCAAGCTGTTCCCGACGCTGAAGCCCAACGCGCTCGGCGTGCTTGTGCTCCCGCCGGCGGGCACCACGCTCACCGCCGCTGATCTCCGGGGCGCTCGCGGTCGCGTTGCGAGTGCCACCAGCGCCGTCGCGCACATTTCGCTGGCGAGCCCGTCCAGCACCGCGCTGGCGCCCAACGGCAGCGCCGCCGTGATCGCGCTCAACGGTCCCGAAGGCGAAGATCAAGCCAAGGATGTCGCCACCACCCTGCGCCCGAAGCTGCCGACGCGGTCGGGGCCGGATCGACTGTACTTCGTCGGGCAGCCGGCGGTGTGGGCCGGGTATGACCTCGTCAGCAAGCAGAGCCTCACCGCGGCCGAGGCCGTCGGCCTGCCGCTGACCGGGCTGATCCTGGTGGCCGTGTTCGGCTCGCTCGCCGCGGCGTTGCTGCCGCTGGCGCTTGGGTTCCTCAGCATCGCGATCACGGGCGCGATCATCTACGGCCTCGGGAGCGTGCTGCCGATGTCGCAGTTCGTCTCCAACATCGCATCGCTGATCGGGATCGCCGTCGGGGTCGACTACTCGCTGTTCATCCTCGTGCGCTACCGCCACGAGCTTGCCGGCGGCCACGACCCGCCGGGCGCGCTGCGGATCGCGCTACGCACTTCGGGGCGAGCGGTTTTGTTCTCCGGTCTCACCGTCGCACTCGCGCTGGCCGGCCTGTTCCTCGTCGACTCGATCGCGCTGCGCTCGATGGGGCTCGGCGCGATCATCGTCGTCGCGATCGCCGTCCTTGGCGCGCTCACGCTGACCCCCGCCGCGATCATCATGCTGGGCGAGCGTCTACGCGCGCCCTCGCCTCGCATCGCGGCGCTGCTGGGCCGCCTGCGGGCAAGCTTGCGCCGCCAAAACGCGCCACCGTTCTGGGAGAGCTGGGGCGAGCGCGTCACCCGTCGACCGTGGCTGGCGCTCTGCACGGCGCTGACCGTGCTGGTGGTGCTGGCGATCCCCGCGTTCTCGATGCGCACCGTCACCGAGAGCTTGCCGCAGCTGCCGTCGAGCTCGCCGGAGCGGATCGGCGCGGAAGCCGCGATCGCCCACTTCGGCCCCAGCGCCGGCGGCAACACCTATCTGCTCCTGGCCTACCCGGGCGCCGTGCGGCCGAGCGTTGAGCGGCAAATCACCGCGATCGTGCGCGCCGACCCGGCGGTGGCGAGCGTCAGCGCTGCGCTTCGTGGTCGCGATCCCCATCAAGTCCTGTTCAGCGTCGTCACCCGTCAGCGGGCCGAGAGTGCCTACACCCGCGCATTCATCACTCGCCTGCACAGTCGGCTGGCGCCGCTCGCGGTCGCCGATGGCGTCTCGATTGCGCTGGGCGGCACCGCGGCGCACGAGGTCCAGTTCGACGCGCAGATCACCAGTTCGCTGTGGGCTGTGGTTGCGTTCGTGCTACTGGCGTGCGCCGTGGTGATCCTCCTGCTGCTGCGCTCGATCGTGCTGCCGCTGAAGGCGATCGTGGTGAACATCCTCACCGTGGGTGCCTCCTTCGGGGTGCTCGTCGCCCTGTTTCAGTGGAAGTGGTTGAACGGCTTGCTCGGTCTGGAAGCGCCAGGGTACGTCGCGACGCTCTCGCTGCCGTTCGTCCTGGCGATCATGTTTGGGCTGTCAATGGACTACGAGGTGTTTCTGCTAGCCCGCGTGCAGGAGGAATACCGCCGCCACCACGACACCCGTCTGGCGGTGCGGCGTGCGCTGCAAACCAGCGGCCCGACGATCACCAGCGCGGCAGTGATCATGATCGTCGTGTTCCTCGCCTTCGTGGCGGTGAGCCTGTCGACGATTAAGATGATCGGCGTTGGTCTCGCTGTCGCGGTAACGCTGGATGCCACCGTTGTGCGGCTGATGTTGGTACCCGCCGCCGTCGTACTGATGGGCCGGGCGAACTGGTGGATGCCCGAACGGCTGCGGCATCTGCTCGAGCAGCCCACCCCACAGGTCGAACCGGCGGAGTCTTTGACTGGCTAAATCCTGCCTGCTTAGGTGCGATCGCCATGCCCCCCGGGCCGCCGCTGCCGCTACTGCTGGGAACACTCCTGACGTGGACGGCCACACTGCCGTTCTGGCGGTTCTGCCGGCGCCGCTACGGGCCGGTGTTCACACTGCGCTGCTTTCCCTGGGGCACGGCGGTGTTGGTAAGCGACACCGAGCTTGTCAAGCAGATCTTCACCGGCGACCCCGCCGTGTTCCACGCGGGTGAGGGCAACGCGCTGCTGGGACCGATCGTCGGTGAGCGCTCAATGTTGCTCGCCGATGAGCAAGCTCACCTGCGCGCGCGTAAGCGCATCCTGCCGCCCTTCCATGGTGAGTCGGTGCGCCGCTATACCGGGGAGATCGAACGAATCGTCGCCGAGGAGATCGAGCGCTGGCCGATCGGAGAGCCGTTTGCCCTGCACCCACGGATGACGGCGATCGCCTTCGAGGTGGTGCTGCAGGCGGTGATCGGCGTCAGTGACCCAGATCGCGCCGCCGCGCTGCGTGAGGTGCTGCCGGCCAGTGCCGAGTGGGACCCCACGATCCTTGCCGGGTGGATGGTGCCCGGGCTGCAGCGCGTCGGGCGTTGGCGGCGTCACCGCGCCACGATCGCGCACACCAACCGACTGCTGAGCGAAGAGATTGTTGAGCGTCGCGCCGACCCCAACCTGCAGGCGCGCGGCGATGTCCTCTCACAGCTTGTGCTCGCCGGCGACGCCGACGACATCGAGCTCTGCGACGACGCGATGACGCTGTTGATCGCGGGTGAGGGCACCAGTGCCGCAGGGCTGGCATGGGCTTTTGAGCGGCTGCTGCGCCACCCCGAAGCGCTCGCACGAGCCCGCGAGGGAGACGATCGGTACCTCGATGCGGTGGTGCACGAGACGCTGCGTGTGCGACCGGTGATCCCGGCTGTCGCGCGGCAACTGCAGGCGCCGGTCGAGCTCGGCCGGTGGCGGTTGCCGGCCGGGGTGACGGTGATCCCGGTAGGGTCGCTGGTGCACTCGGATCCCACGCTTTACCCCCAACCCGAGCGCTTCATGCCCGAGCGTTTCCTCGATAACAACTCGAATCTCACCTACACCTGGATACCGTTCGGCGGCGGCCGGCGGCGCTGCCCTGGCGCAGCGCTGGCGGCACTCGAGATGCGGGTCGCTCTGCGCACGATCCTCCAGCGCACCACCCTGCGAGCCGACCGCGCCCAGAGCGAGCGCGTGCGCCACCGCAACATCACGCTCGTGCCGGCGCGCGGAACACGCGTTATCAGGACCGCATAGCCATGCCAGCGAGTGGAGCGGGCCATGCCACCGATCGAACCATGCCGGCGAGCGGAGCGGGCCATGCCACGGATCGAGCCATGCCAGCGAGCGGAGCGGGCCATGCCACGGATCGAGCCATGCCAGCGAGCGGACCGGCTGGGAGTGGTAGATGAAGCTGCGCGAGCTGACCACGGCCGATTGGCCGACCGTGCTGGCCCTCAACCAAGCCTCCGAGTCGGACTTGAGTCCGCTGGATGAGCAGCGGCTGGGATGGATCGTCTCGATGGCTCACCGCTGCGTCGTTGCCGAAAACGACAGCGCCGTGCTCGGCTTTGCACTCACACTGACGCCCCGCTCAAGCTACGACAGCGAGAACTACCGTTGGTTGGACTCCCGCCTCGATCAGTTTCTCTATCTCGATCGCGTCGTCGTCGATGCTGAGGCGCGCCGACGCGGCGTCGCCACCCGCATCTACGAGGAGATCGAGCCGATCGCCAGCCAATACGGGCGGATGGTGTGTGATGTCAACGTCGAGCGCCCCAACGAGGCCTCGCTCGCCTTTCACGCCAAGCGTGGGTATGTGGAGATCGGGCGCGTCAGCCACCACGACGGGCACGTCTCTGCGCTGTTGTGCAAGGAGCTTGGCTGAGCTCACGCCGCGAGGCCCTCACGGTCTCGATCCCGGCGGTTACCTGCGCCGGACGCGTAGTCGCGCCGCTGATGCGCCGCCGGGCGCGTATGTCGCGCCGCTGACGCATCGGACCGCATCAGATGGAACTTGAAGGGGCACGCCTAGATCGGCGATAAGTCCCGCGTGGCCACCGCAACGTCAACCGAAGCCTCGCCCGCACGGCGAGCGGGGCTTACCGGAACACCAGCCGACGTCGCGGTGATCGGCCTCGGCTACGTTGGCCTCACCCTGGCGGTGGCGCTGGCCGCGGAGGGCATCATCACACTGGGTTACGACCGCATCGCCGACCTCACCGCCAGGCTGGCCACGCGGGATCCGGCGATCCAGGAGCCCGGGGTCGCGGCCACACTGCGTGCCCTCCCGGCCGGCGCCTTCACGGCGACCTCCGAGCTTCCGGACCGACTGCCGCCGGCGGTGGTTGTGTGTGTGGGCACCCCGGTAAACCCAACCACGCACGAGCCAGACCTCTCGCAGCTGGAAGCGGCACTCGACGCGATTGCCCCACGGATTGAAGCCCACACCGTCGTAATGATCCGCAGCACCGTGCCGGTGGGGACGACCGAAGGTCTCATCCGCGAGCGGCTGGCCCAGACAATGACGGCGCCACGGTTGGTGTTTTGCCCCGAGCGGACGATCCAGGGTAAGGCGCTGCACGAGCTCGCGACGCTGCCTCAAGTCGTGGGAGGGCGCGATCCCGAGGCGCTCGCGGCCGCATGCCGGCTGTTCGCTCGTTTGGGTAGTGAGGTGATCACCGTCAGCTCGGCCTCAGCCGCCGAGATGGTGAAGTTGGTATGCAACTCCCACACCGACGTGCTGTACGGGTTTGGCAACGAAGTGGCGCTGATGGCGAGTGCACTGGGGCTCGACGCCAGCGAGGTGATCGCCGCCGCCAACCTGCGCTACCCGCGTCCAGACCTCGCGCGGCCCGGTTTTGTCGGCGGCAGTTGCCTCACCAAGGATCCGTATCTATTGGCCGGCTCGGTGCGGGCGCGTGGCTACGAGCCGGTGCTGATCCCGGCCGCTCGACGCCTCAACGAACAGGTGCCGCTACACGTGGCCGAGCGCGTGCTGACGCTGCTTGCGCAGGCCGCCGCCGACCCGCGCGCCAGCACGCTACTGCTCGCCGGGATCGCCTACAAGGGACGCCCGATCACCGATGACACGCGCGGCAGCGCCGCCGCGATCCTCGGTGAGTATCTCCCCGGCATGGTTGGCGAGCTGTTGGGTCACGACTACCTCGTCGCCGACGATCGCATCCGGGAGTTGGGGAGCGAGCCGGTCGAGTTGGCGGCGGGCTGCTGTCGAGCCCAAGCGCTGTTGCTGCTTACCGATCATCCTCACTACAGCCAGGAGGATGTTGCTGCGCTCGTCACCTCGATGTGTCCTCCGCGGGTGATCTACGACGTGTGGGGGATCTGGCGCGAGGCGATCGCTGAGCTGAGCGGCGTGGACCACGTGTACATGCGACTGGGCGATGACTGACACGGCGCTGATCGCCGGCGGCGCGGGCTTCGTCGGCGTGCACCTGGCGCGCGCGCTGGTCGACTGTGGCTGGCGGGTGGTGCTGGTAGATGATTATTCGCGCGGACGTGCCGACGATGTTGTGGGCGCTCTGCTCGACGACGGCGCCGAGCTGATCGAGCACGACCTCGCGCGCCCGCTCGGCGAGACGTTCATGCGCCTGCGACCAGCGCTGATTGTGCACCTTGCGGCGGTTGTGGGAGTGCGAAATGTCACCGCACGGCCCGACCGGGTGGTAAGCGAGAACATGCTCACACTGCACAACGTCCTCGAGTTTGCGCTCGCAGCCCGACCGCGGGCGTTCGTGTTCAGCTCGACCAGCGAGGTTGCCGACGGAGCCGTCGCGCTTGGTCTGGCGGAGCCACCTGTGTCCGAGGAGGTGCCCTTCGTATGTCCCGATCTCACGCTGCCGAGAGCGAGCTACGCGATGAGCAAGGCGTACGGCGAGATGTTGGTGAGGACGCTGGGCGAACGCCACGGCCTGCCGGTACGGGTTGTGCGTTTCTTCAACGTTTACGGGCCGCGCATGGGACACGACCACGTGATTCCCGAGCTGATCGGCAGGATCCTCTCAGGCACACAGAGCGTGGATGTTTACGGGGCTGAGCCCACGCGCAGCTTCTGTTACATCAGCGATGCGATCGCCGCGGTGGTGGCGCTGACCGAACTGCCATCCCCGGATGCGCTCGTGGTCAACGTGGGCAACGATCGCGAGGAGCGGTCGATCGAGGATCTGGCGCGTAGGCTGCTCGCGCTCACCGGCTCCTCGGCGTCGCTACGCGCCCACCCTGCTCCTGCGGGCTCCCCGCGACGGCGCTGCCCCGACCTTTCGCGTCTGCACGCGCTCACTGGGTTGGTGCCGAAGGTGACACTCGACGAGGGTTTGCGGCACACGCTCGAGCATTACGCCGCCGTGGCGCATTGAAGGTGATGGGTGTTGGGTCGCCGACGGGGTTATCGGCCTGCCTGTAAGGACTTGGCGGAAGCACATTGAAGTGAAGGTCTTGCTCTGCCATCACGGTTACTGGCCAACCCTTGCGGGAGCAGAGCGGATGGCGGAACTGACCGGCGCCGCCCTCGCCGCACGCGGTCATGACGTGCGGCTGGTTTGTCACACGATAAAGCCGCCGCAAGTGAGCGCCCCCGGTGTGCGCACGATGAAGCCGCCGCAAGTGAGCGCCCCCGGTGTGCGCACGATGAAGCCGCCGCAAGTGAGCGCCCCCGGTGTGCGCACGATGAAGCCGCCGCAAGTGAGCGCCCCCGGTGTGCGCACGATGAAGCCGCCGCAAGAGCACGCCTGCGGTGTGCAGGTTGTCCAAGTCGCACACGACACCTCGCAAGAGACTGCCTGCAAGGGTTGGACGCCCGAGGTGGTACACGTGGTGGACGCCGTCCATACCCGCTTCGGCCTGGAGGCCGTCCAGCTGGCGCGCCACCACCGCGCGCTGCTCGCGGTCAGTCCTGCGTCGGCGGTGAGCTTCTGGGACAGCACGGCCGGCGGAGTCGAGCTGTGCAACGCCGCCGACCTCCTGTTTTGCCTAACCGTCGCCGAGCGGGAGACGCTCGCCCGGGCGGGGGTGCGCCGCCCGCGCGTGCAGCTGATCCCGCAGGCGCCGGCACTTTCCGGCCAGGGGCAGGCAGGCCGCTTCCGCGCTCGCCACAAACTGAGCGGGCCGCTCGTGCTCTACCTCGGACGCAAGGCACGCTCGAAGGGGTATCGCGAGTTGCTGCAGGCCACCACGCAGGTTTGGCGCAGCCTGCCGGAGGTGACGTTCGCGTTTGCCGGGTCGGCCAGTGACGGCGATTGCCATGAGGTGTTCGCGCGCCACCGCGACCGCCGCATCCTCGATCTCGGTGAGATCTCCCAAGCGGAGAAGGAGGACGCGATCGCAGCCTGCGAGCTGCTGTGTTTGCCGAGCAGCGCGGAGATCGCCCCGCTGGTGTACGCCGAGGCATGGACTTACAGCAAGCCCGTCATCGCCGGATGTTTCCCCGGCGTGGAGGAGCTCGTCCGCGACGGTCGCGACGGGTTGGTGGTGGCGCGCGAGGCCGAGGCGATCGCGCTCGCCGTGCTGGGACTGCTGCAAGATCCACTGCTGCGCCGCGAGCTGGGCCGCCGCGGGCACGAGAAGGCGACTGCCGAGTTGAGCTGGGAGGCGGTGGCGGAGTCCGTCGAGGACGGTTATCGCCGCGCCCTTGCGGCGACCAGGGCTGCCTTTGCGCGGTGAGCGCCGCGCCCTCGCGCGACCAGGCTGCCTTTGCGCGGTGAGCGCCGAGCAACCAAAATCGCACGACTGTGAACCCGGGAATATCAGTGCAAGCGGTGATCCTGGCCGGAGGGCGCGGGATCAGGTTGCGCCCCTACACCCGCCACACCCCCAAGCCGCTGCTGCCGCTGGATGGAATGCCGATCCTCGAGATCTTGATCCGCCAGCTGGTGGCCGCCGGCTGTAGCCGAATCACGCTCGCGCTGGCCTGGATGGCCGAGGCGATACGCGCCCACTTCGATGACGGCGCCTGGCTTGGCGCCCAGCTCAGCTATTCGATCAGCGACCAGATCCTCGGCACCGCAGGACCGCTGGCGCTACTGGAGGTTCCCGCCGCGGCGTGCCTGGTCGTGAACGCCGACATCCTTACCTCGCTCGACTTCCGGATCGTGCTCGACGCCCACCCGGCGAGGCGACTGGCGACGGTCGTCACTCAGCGGCGCGAGGTCCCCATCAGGTATGGCGTAATCGACACGTCCTCCGACGGAAGGGTGCTGGGGATCCGCGAGAAGCCGCCGTTGAGTATGCAGATCAACACCGGCATTTACGTGCTCGACCCGGCCGTGTGGCGCCACCTCGCTCCGGGTGTCCCCAACGAGATGCCGGTGTTGCTGCACGAGCTGGCGCTGGCCGGCGAGGAGGTTGGCAGTTACGAGATGCCGGCCGGCGTGCACTGGACGGACATCGGCGTCGAGCACGACTACCTCAACGCCGGGCAGGCATTCCGCGCGAACCGCGCCCGCTATCTGCCGGGACACGACCAGCGGCCGGTCGCCGCGGCGAATGCCCGGATCGAGGCCACCGCCGATGCCCGGATCCAGGCCGCGACGAATGCCCCGATCGAGGCCGCGACGGATGCCCGGATCGGGGTCAGCCGAGCATGACCGGCTCGCTGTGCGGCTGTGTGTACCTGCCCAGCGAGCTGGGCTGCGAGATGTGGCGGCGCTTTGACCGCGATGCGATCGCGGAGGATCTCGCGCGGATGCGCGCGCACGGCCTGCAGGCATTCCGCTTTTTCGTGATCTGGCGCGACTTTGAGCCGCAGCCGGGGGAGTACGACAAGCAAGCCTTCGCGCACCTGCGCGAGCTGGCGCTGTTGGCGGCGGAGCACCAGCTGCTGTGCCTGCCGGCGCTCCTCACGATCTTCATCAACGGCGAGTTGCTCGACTTGCCCTGGCGGCAGGGGCGTGACCTGTGGTCGGATGCCTTTATGACCGCCCGCGCGCGCGCCTTTGCGCAGCGCGCCGCCGAAGCGCTCGCCGGCTGCGAGAGCGTGATGGCATACGACATCGGCGATGAGTTGATCCACGTCGACCTCGCCGGCTGCGAACGGCTCTCGCGCGCGGCGGCGCGCCGCTGGCAGCAGACGATCGCCGAGGCGATCCGGGCCGGCCACCCGGGCGTCCCGGTGCTGCAGGGCTCCGACGCCTCGGCGGTGTTTGGAGCACAGCCCTTTGGCGTGGGCAACGCCGGTGCCTTGGACACGCTCGCCGTGCACACGTTCCCCAACTGGCCACCGGTGGCCCTCGACGGGGTGGGCGATCCGCTGAGCTCGCTGCTGCCGGGCTTCCTTGTGCGCTTCGCACGCGCTTTCAAAGGAGCGATCGTCGACGAGCTGGGCGCCTACGGCGTGAGCCCGACGCTCGCGGCTGGGCACCTGCGGGCTGCTGGCGCCAGCGCACTGGCGGCGGGCGCCGAGGCACTGTTTGCGTGGTGCTGGCAGGACATCGTCAGCGCGGCGGCGCCCTACGACGCGCGCCCGCACGAGCGCACCGCGGGGATGCTGGATGCCGGCGGAACGCCCAAGCCCGCGCTGGCGGCGCTGCACGAGCTGATCGAGCTGCGCGCGCTGCTGCCGTCGCCCCTGCGCGAGCAATCCCCAATCGGCGTGCTGGTGCCCGAACGCTGGGCGCAGGCGCCGGGCAGCTATCTCGACGCGCGCGATCCGTGGGCGCGTGCCGCACTCGGTGCCTACATCCTGCTGACCCAGGAGAAGCTGCCCGTCGAATTCGTGCACGCTCCGAAGCGTCACACGCGACTGCTGATCTGCCCCGGTTATGCGCGGCTGTCGCTGCGCGAGATTGAGCTGATCAAAGCCCACGTCGACGCTGGCGGACACCTATGGTGCAGCACCTGGACGCCGCTGGCACTCGACGCGCTGGCCGACCTGCTGGGGGCCGAGCCGGTCGATTTCGCGCTCGCGCCGGAGGGCCGTGAGCAGTTGCAAGGGTCAGACGGGCCGATCGACATCGACTGGGAGATACGCGGGCACACCGAGGCGCTGCCGTTGTGGGAGATTGCCACGGCGGAGCAGAGCGCCAGTTTCGCCGGCGGCGCGCCCGCGATCTGCTCGCGCCGGCACGAGCGGGGCCGCACGTGGCTGGCGACGCTGCCGCTGGAGCTGCAGCCGCTGAGTGCGCTGCCCAAGGTGCGCAAGCGGCGTTGGGGCGGCCCCTACGCACGGGCCGCCGCGGCCGCCGGAATCGCTCCCGTGGCCGACTGTGCCGAGCAATGGCTTGAGTTGCTGGCTGTGCCACAGCAGGCTGGCGAGCCACGGCTGCTTGCGATCAACCACGCGTGCGAGCCCGTCAGCAGTCTCGTCGGGCTGCCCGGTGGCCGGCGCAAACGGCTTGAGCTTCGGGGCAAGAGCTTTGGCTGGGCCCAACCTGAGCAATACGACTGGCCGGCTGTTAATGGGGAGGGGGGGTTGGCGCTCGCAACTTTCGCGGCAGGTGCGCCGAGTGCGTACGCAGTGGGGTGTCGATCGTGAGTGGCGAGCCTCGCGCCACCCTTGAGCGCACGCCGACGGTGCTGCGTGAACATGACGCCGTGTTTATCGGCGGCGAATGGGTCGCTGCGGCGGCGGCCGAGCGGATCGAAGTGATCGACCCAACCTGCGAGACCGCAATCGCAGCGGTCCCGGCCTGCGGCCCGTGGGAGGTCGCGCGCGCGGTCGAGGCGGCCCGCACGGCGCGGGCTGGCTGGGCGGGCACGAGCCCCGCCGAGCGCGCGGGCTACCTGCGAACGCTGGCTGACCTGCTCGAGCAACACGCCGCCGAGATGGCGGTAGTGATCGCACTCGAGGCGGGCTCGCCGATCACGCTCTGCCGTGAACACCAGGTTGCCTTCCCGATCTGGTTTCTGCGCGACCAAGCGCGCTGGATCGAACAGCTCAATCTGCGCGAGCAGCTCGGCCACTCGCTGCTGGTGCGCGAGCCGGTTGGCGTTGTCGGCGCGATCGCGCCGTGGAACTTCCCCCTGTTGCTGGCGATGAACAAGATCGCCGCGGCCCTGGCGGCGGGCTGCACGGTGGTGTTCAAGCCCAGCGAGCTCGCTCCCGTGCACGCGCTGCTACTGGCTGAGCTGGTGGAGCAGGCGGGGCTCCCGCCGGGCGTGTTCAACGTTCTCACCGGCACCGGACCGAGCGTCGGCGAGGCGCTTGCCGCCCACCCCGATGTCGCCGCGGTCTCGCTCACCGGCTCCACGGCGGCTGGGCGACGGGTCGCCGAGCTCGCGGCGGCCTCGATCAAGCGGGTGTCGCTTGAGCTGGGAGGCAAGAGCGCCGCGCTCGTGCTCGACGACGCCGACCTTCCGAGCGCGGTCGCCGCCTGTGTCTCGCAGTGCTTCTGGAACTCCGGCCAGAGCTGCATGGCGTGGTCGCGCCTGCTGCTGCCGCGCCGGCTGTACAGCGAGGGCGTGCTCCTCGCGGGACAGCAGGCCAGCGAGCGGAGGCTCGGCGATCCGCTCGACGCGGCGACCGAGATCGGGCCGTTGATCTCCGCCGTCCAGCGCGAGCGCGTCCGTTCATTGATCGAGAGCGGCTGCGCTCAGGGTGCGCAGCTGGTTTGCGGCGGGGTGGAGCCACCGGCCGAGCATGAGCACGGCTACTTCGTGCAACCGACGGTGCTGGCCGGCGTCAGTCCGGCGATGGACGTGGCGCGCAGGGAGATCTTCGGGCCGGTGCTGACCGTGATCCCATACGACACCGAGGAGGAGGCGGTGGCGATCGTCAACGGCACCGACTATGGCCTGCACGGCGCGGTGTTCTCGGCCGATGTCGAGCGGGCGACGCGCTGCGCGCAGCGGCTTGAGACGGGCATGGTGGACATCAACGCCGCGCCGTTGAACGCGCAGGCGCCGTTCGGTGGGCGCAAGCAGTCGGGTCTCGGCCGCGAGCTTGGCCGCTTCGGCATCGAAGCCTTCTTGGAAGTGAAGTCGATCCAGTGTCCGCCGGCTGAGCTGGCGGCGAGCGCCACGGAAGGGGGCTGATGATGAGCACAGGGAACGAGAACCACGGGATCGGGCTTGGCAGCGTGGATACGGGCGCCGAGCGCGCGACGGGCCTGCAGGACGCCGACTACGACGTGGTGATCATGGGCGGCGGCTTGGCCGGCTTGACGCTTGCCCTGCAGTTGTTGCGCACCCGGCCGACCACCCGCCTGGCGGTGATCGAGCGCGCGAGCTTTCCCGTCGCCGAGGCGGCGCACAAGGTGGGCGAGGCGACCGTCGAGAACGGCGCGCACTACTTCCGGGAGGTGCTCGGGCTGGAGGATCATCTGGAGCGCCACCAGATCCGCAAGCTCGGTCTGCGCTTCTTCATGACAGCGGGCGAGAACCGCGCGATCGCGCCGCGCTTGGAGGCCGGCTCGCGTCATTTCCTGCCCAGCCGCACCTACCAGCTCGATCGCGGGCGCTTCGAGAACGAGTTGCGGCGACGTGTTGCCGACGCCGGTGCCACCGTGCATGAAGCTGCACGCGTGCGGAGCGTCAACCTGGATCCCCACGGCGCGCACCGGGTGTGCTTTGAAGCCGCCGGGCACCAGCGAGCCGTGACGGGCCGCTGGGTAATCGACGCCAGCGGCCGCCGAGCCCTGCTCAAGCAGAAGCTCGGCCTCGCGCGAGCGGTGGAGCACGAGGTCAACGCGGTGTGGTTTCGCCTGGAGCGGATGATCGAGCTGGACGCGCTGATCGAGCGGGACGTGCCCCCCACCGACCCTGAGCGTGTCGCGGCGTGGCGCCGGCGCGTCCCCACCGGCGATCGCTGGCGCAGCACCAACCACCTAATGGGCCCGGGGTACTGGACTTGGCTGATTCCGCTCGCCTCCGGCTCGGTGAGCGTCGGGATCGTGGCCGACCAGAGCCTGGTCGAGTTCGAGCGGATCAACAGTTTCGAGAAGGCGCTGAGCTGGCTGCACGAACACGAGCCCCAGGTCGCCGAGGCGGTCGCCGAGCGCGCCGATGGGCTGCAGGACTTCCGCATGCTGCGCCACTACGCCCACGGCTGCGCGCAAGTTTACTCCGCCGACCGCTGGTGCCTCACCGGCGAGGCCGGCGTCTTCTTGGACCCGCTGTACTCGCCGGGCAGCGACTTCATCGCGCTCAGCAACACCTACATCACCGACCTCGTCACGCGCGAGCTCGACGGCGAGCGGATCGCCGAGCGGGCCGCTCGCTACGACAGCGCCTATCTAGGTGCGTTCAGCTCGGCGCTCGTGGTTTGGCAGCACCAGTACCCGCTGATGGGCCACCCCCAGATCTGGGCGGCAAAGGTCGCCTGGGACACGCTCACCTACTTCGCGACCACCAACCTGCTGTTTGTCAACGGCGCGCTGTGCGACCTCGAGTTCATGGACTCGATCGCCGAGCCGTGGGCGCGCTACGAGCAGCTTTCGCACAACGTGCAGCGGTTGTTGCGCGAGTGGGCGGAGATTGACGATGGCGCCGTGCCCGACTACGGCTTTGTCGATCTCAGCGACGCGCTGTATGAGCGGCTGAACGCCGAGCTGCTGCAACGGCCCGACCGCGTCGAGCTGCGCGAGCGGATCTGCGCCAACCTGCGAACGATCGAGCAGTTGGCGGTCGAGCTGATCCACGGCGCGGCGCTGCGCCTGGGGGTCGAGCTGGGCCCCGCGGAGCTCGACCCGCTCTCGTTTGAGCTGTCTGCCGCCGTCGACCGCTCGCAGCGGCAGCCTGTTCGCCCGCCCGACGTAGCGGCTGCCCAGGCTCAGTCGGGCGCGCTGCAAAGCGTTTGGCAGCCACCGGGCCTCCTCGCCGATGCAGCCCACTGAGCTTGAGCGCGGGCGCACCCGACCGCGCGTCGGGCTTGCGGGTGAGGACGCCGCCAGCGGTGACGACGCCGGCGGCGCGTGGTCGGCTAGGCGGATAGCGAGCGCCGTCAGACGCCGCGAGCTGTCACCGGTCGAGGTCGTGGAGCAGGCGCTCGGACAGATCGACCGGCTCGACCCGGGCTGCAATGCCTTCGTCGAGGTGCACCGCGAGCAGGCTCACGCCGAGGCGCTGGCGCTGGAGCGTGCTGTCATGCGAGGGCGCGCCGAGGGGCCGCTGCTCGGGGTGCCAGTCGCGATCAAGGATCTGTCGGACAGCAGGCGGGGGTGGCGCCACACGCGGGGAAGCCACGCTTTCGCCGACCGTGTGGCCCCGCGCGACTCGCTGGGGGTCGAGCGGCTGCTGGCCGCCGGCGCGACCGTGGTCGGGACTACGAACACCGCCGAGCTGGGCCACAAGTGCCTCACCGACAACCGGCTCAACGGCGCGACCAGCACGCCCTTCCTGCTCGGCCACAACGCCGGCGGATCCTCGGGCGGCAGCGCGGCCGCGGTCGCGGCCGGCATGGTGGCGGCGGCAACCGGCTCCGATGGTGCGGGCTCGCTGCGGGTGCCCGCCTCCTTCTGCGGCGTGTTCACGCTCAAGCCGACCTTTGGCAGCGTGCCGACGCGCAGCCGCCCCAACGGCTTTGGCGCCGCCTGGCCGATGACCCAGACCGGCATCCTGACGCGCAGCGTCGCCGACGCGGCACTCGTGATGGACGTGCTCGCTGCACCCGCCCGCTGCGATCCGCTGTGCGCCTCGACGACGCTGCACGCTCCGCGTCGCCGCGGGATCGAAGGGCTGCGCATCGGCTACTGCGCAGACTGGGGCGGCTTTCCGATCGCGGCGGAGGTTGCGGCGGCCCTCGCGCCGATCGTCGGCGACCTCGAACGGATGGGGGCGCGGGTCGAGCCGGTCGAGCGCGTGCACCCGTTCGCGGCTGAGCAACTCGGCGCGATCGTGCGCCGGGCGGTGGGGCTGATGTTGGCCGATGTGGTCGCCAGCCAGGTCTCCGCCGAGGCCCGCGAGCAGCTCGACCCCGGAGTGCACGAGCTGATCGGCGGGGTCGAGCGATTGAGCGCGATCGAGCTCAGGCGCGACGAGCACACGCGTACCGAGCTGTTTGATTGCCTGCAGGAGCAACTGCTGCGCCACGATGTGCTCGCCGGCCCGGCCGTCGGCGCGACCGGCATCTGCAACGCCGCCGACGGCACCACCATCGGCCCCAGCGAGATCGCGGGACGCGCCGTCGACCCGTTGCTCGCCTGGTGCCCCGCCTATCTGCTCAACCTCACCGGACACCCCGCGGTGTGCCTGCCAGCCGGTAGCACCCCCGCGGGCGTCCCGGTGGGGCTGCAACTCGTCGGTGAGCGCTACGAGGACGCCAACCTGATGGCGATTGCCGAGGCGATCGAGCGCGACCGGCCCTGGGCAGAGAGCTACGCGCGACTATGACACCGGAGCTCGTGCCGCTGTTCGATCTGCGCCTCACACCACAGGACATTGGGGCGGTCGAGGCGGTGTTGCGCAGCGGCGAGATCGCGATGGGCGAGCGCACGCGCTGCTTCGAGCAGGCGATTGCCGAGCGGTTGGGCGCCCGGCACGCCGTCGCCCTTGCGAGCGGGACGGCGGCCCTGCATCTTGCTTACCTGCTCGCGGGCGTGGGCAGGGGAGATGAGGTGATCGTTCCCTCGTTCACCTTTACCGCCACCGCCAGCGCCGTGCGTTACTGCGGCGCGACGCCGGTGTTCGCCGACATTGTCGGCCTCGGCGACCTGACGCTCGACGTGGCCGACGTGGAGCGTCGCATCACACCTAAAACCACCGCCGTCACCTGCGTGCACTTCGCCGGCTATGCCGCCGCCGCCGATCGGCTCGCCGCCCTGTGTGCCGAGCGGGGCCTCAGCCTGATCGAGGACGCCGCCCACGCCCCGGTTGCCCAGCTGCATGGGCGGGCGCTCGGCACCTGGGGGCGGCTGGGGGTCTTTAGCCTTTTCTCCAACAAGGTCCTCTCGGTCGGCGAGGGAGGCCTGCTGGTCACCGACGAGGACGAGCTTGCCGAGCGCGCCCGACAGCTACGGGGTGAGCGGTTTGGCGAGGGCTTTGAATACCGCTTCGACGACCTGCACGCGGCGCTCGCGCTGTCGCGGCTGACGGGATTGGATCGCGAGGTCGAGCGTCGCCGTGCCGCCACGCACGCCTACCGCGCAGGGCTCGCGCACAACTCGCATGTAACTGTGCCGTTCCCTAGCGCGGCGGTCGCGTCCTCCTCTTGCTACGCGATGCCGATTCTGCTGCGCGAGCCGGGGCGCCGCGATCAACTGCAGGAGCGGCTGCTCGCTCGCCACGGAGTCCAGACGAGCGTCCTGTACGAGCCGGTGCACCTCTTTACCGCCTTCCGTTCAGGTACGAAGGCGGCGTCTCTCCCGAACTCCGAGGCTGCCTCGGCGCGCGTGCTGGCGCTGCCGCTGTTCGGCCACATCACCGAAGCGCAGCGCGAGCAAGTGCTGGCGGCCGTTGAACAAGAGTGCGCCAGATGAGCGCTCTCTCCTTGCGTGGCGCAGCCGATAGCGAGCTGGAGGCTGTGAGCAGCTGCCTGCGCGAGGGGTGGTTGACGATGGGCCCCCGCACGCGGCAGTTCGAGCAGGCACTCGCCGCCTACCTGGGCGCTGAGCAGGCGGTTGCCACCTCCAGCGGCTTGGGTGCCCTCCATCTCGCGCTGCTGGCGTCGGGCGTGGGGCCCGCGGATGAGGTGATCGTGCCGGCGTTCGGCACGCCGGCCGCCGTCCGCGCCGTGCGCCTGGTGGGCGCGAGCGCCGTGCCCGCCGACATCTGCTCGCCCGCCCGCGCGCAGCTCGACCACAGCGATCTCGCGTTACGCCTGACACCACGGACACGAGCCGTGATCGTGGGCCACCACGCCGGCTATGCGGCCCCCGTCGAGGCGACACTCGCACTTTGCCGGCCGCTCGGCATCGCGGTGATCGAGGACGCCGGCCAAGCGCTCGGAGCCCGCGCCGGCGACGGGCTGCCGGTCGGTGGCCACGGGCGGCTCACCTGCTTCTCGCTCGCAAGTGGCCACCAACTCGACGTCGGCGAGGGCGGAGTCGTGGTGGCCGAAGAGCCCGCGCTCGCCGATCGCATCCGCTTGCTGCGCTCGCACGGCATGACCTCGGGCACGTGGGAGCGTCACCGCGGGCACGCCGCCGGCTACGACGTGGTCGAGATTGGCTTCAACTACCGTCTGGACGAGCCACGCGCATCGCTCGGATTGGTCCGCCTGGGAGGCTTGGAGGAGGAGCTTGAGCGTAGGCGAGCAGCCGCGCGGCAGCTAAGCGAGCGGCTTGCCGGGATTGATGGGGTTACGCAGGGCTTCGACTCCGTGGAGCGCCAGCGCGGAGCGAACTTCGCGCTGGCGCTCCTGTTGCGCGATCGAGGCGCGCGCGAGCGGGTGTGGGCGCGTCTGCAGCGCGCGGGGGTCGACACGATTCGCTACCCCGCTGCCTGCAAATCCCGCTCAGCGTCTGCGCGCAAGCGCACGCCGCGGGCCGAGCAGGCTTCGCGCCGGCAAGTGGCGATTGCGCTCGGGCCCAGCCAACGGCCGCTGCCGGAGTTGCTGGATACCGTCTCGCGCATCCTCGCGGAGGAGGCGAGAGTGAGCCAGGGAGGCATCCTCGTGGAGGAGCCGGGAGAGTGAGCCAGGGATCGGTGACATCGCCGGCGCGCTGGCGGACGGCGGCTGAGAGCTTCATCCCGCTGTCGGAGCGTTGGGGCGATGCTCGGATTGACCGTGCCCAAACGCGGCGAGCACTGCGCTGCAGCGATGAAGTGCTCGATTTACTGTGCGCGCACGGCCTGCCCTCCCAAGAACACGACGGCGCGCAGACCTTCGGGCAGTGTGACGTGATGAACGTGGGCCTAACGTGCGGTGAGGGTCGCACGGTGCCCGAGCTCGCCCAGCGCCGGCTGCTGCGCTTCGCGGCGGGCGTGCCGCGGGAGTGGATCGAGCCGCGCTTGTGGACGGTGGTGCTGTCGCTCACTTGCGAGTGTGGCGGGGACGGTGGCGAGCAGGCCTGGGCGCTGGGCCGGCCGGCCCCCGAGATCTACGGCGGGGAGATCGAAGCGAGCGAGATTCACAGTGACGACGCCGGCCACCTTACGGCGACGATCGAGCTGCGCACGCAGGGATGGCGCGGGGCTGGCGAGCACCCGGTGGTCGCGACCGCGATGCGTGAACTCGCCGAGGAGTTCCGGCTGGGGAGCTTGCGCTTTCACTACCTGCCCCCAATCCTGCGGGCCACGCCGCGGGAGGCCGTCCGGGTGGGGGCTGTCGACTGCATTGCGCTCACCATTACCCTGGCCGATCGCCTGCAAGCCGGCGGGCTCGCGACAAGTACCAGGCGCGGGTACCTGTTGGGCGGCGTCTGCTCCGAGCACGCCTGGGTTGAGTCGCTCGACCCGAGTGCACGCCTGGCGGTCGATCCGATGCTCGCGATCCTGAGCGCGCGGGCGCCAACGGGGAACGGCGAGTTCGCAAACTTCTGCCTGCATTCTGTGCCTAACCGTCTGCTGGCGTGGGAGCGCGCCGCCGAGCGGCCGCTGTTCGCGCATCTGCATCCCGGCGGCGCCCGCCCCGACGGCGAGCGGTCGATGCCGGTGGTCGCGCTCTCGGCCCGCGTGAGGGCCGCGGTGAACGATGCGCACCCCCCGAGCGCCGACTCGGCCCGCGTGAGGGCGCCGCGGTGAATGATCTGAACGCCCCGAGCGCCGCGCGCGGACTGCTGCGGCAGGTGGGCGTCGAGCTTGACCTGTGCGAGCAGCTGCGAGCACAAGACGATCTGCTTCGCGAAGGCGTCGGCTCGGCGCAGATGATCGAGCTGACCCTGCTGATCGAAGACATGATCGGCGTCGAGCTCAGCGCCGAGCAGGTTGAGCGCCTGACGACGCTGGCGGACGTCGAAGCGTTGCTGGCCAGTCGTTTTTGACCCGTATCGGCGGCTGCCTCACTATCGCGAGCAGGACATGTCGCGCAACGCGAACCACCTATCACCCGCGCCGACGCCGACGCCGACGCCAACGCTCAGGCGCTCGACGCTGGTCGACGTGGTCGACGAGGCCGCCGCCAACGCGCCCGAGTTGCTGGTGCACCTCGACCGGCCGCTGGACGCATTTCCAGACGACGGCACGACCTTCACCTATGCCCAGCTCGCCGAGCGTGGCCGTCGCCTGGCGGCGGGGCTGCACGCGGCCGGTGTGCGTCGCGGCTCGCGTGTTGCGATCGTCAAGCGCAACCACCTCGATATCTACCTGCTCACCTACGCGGCGATGCGCCTTGGCGCAGTGCCGGCGCTGATCTCACCCGAGCTCTCCCCGGAGATCGCCAGTCAGCTGCTCAGCCTGCTCGATCTGGACGTGGTTGTGAGCGACCGGGTCGTGTGCGAGGAGAAGGCGTTGCGGGGCCTGCCGCTCACCGATCTCGCTCCCACGGTACTCAGCGTCGGCGAGGCCGTGCCCGGGGCACTGCCACTGCAGCTCGACGCGCCTGAGGTACCCGCCGAGGTCGTTCGCGAGCTCGATGCGCGCGTCCTCATCACCCACACCTCCGGAACGACCGACGTGCCCAAGCTGGCCGTGCAATCCAACCGCACTTTGGCGGCCAACTGGGCGGCGATCCCCGTTTGGGCCAGGGTTCTGGGTCTTCGCGAGCGAGTTGGCATCCATCTTGCCTTTCCCCATATCAGGGTGGTGACGGGATTCACCTCGCTGATGGCGATGCGCTGGTCGCTGGTGGTGATCACCGACCCCGCGCCCAGCAACGTCGACGCTGTGTTCTGCGAGTACCGGCCCGGGGTGGTTGAGACTTTCCCTAACACATTCATGCTTTGGGAGAGCCTGCTTGCGAGCCCGTCGCGACCGCTGGGCGGTGCGCGTCTGTTTTGCAACACCTTCGACGCCATGCACCCGCGCACGATGCGCGCGCTGCTCGACGGCTCCTCGCGTCGCAACGCGCTCTACATCCAGCTGTATGGGCAGACCGAGACCGGCCCAATCACCACGCGCTTCTATACGCGCGGGCTGGCCCGCCGCGCCGACGGGCGCTGTGTGGGTCACGCAGTGCCGGGGCTGTCCCGCTTTCGGATCGTGCCGACCGCGCACGGCCGCGCGCGGCGCACGGGCGCGGGCGAGATACAGGTGCGCTCGAAGTCGCTGGTGCTCGACTACGTGGGCCGCAGCGCATTGCACGCCGCCAACTTCCGCGATGGCTGGTGGCGGATGACCGACATCGGCTGGCGCAGCCGCTACGGCTGCTTGCACCTGCACGATCGCGAGATCGACGAGACCGACAGCACCGAGAGCCTGCTGGCGCTCGAGGATGTGCTGTTGGCACGTATGCACGACGTGCTCGAGGGTGTCCTGGTGCCGCTCGGGGATGGAACGATCACGCCAATCGTGTGCACGCACGAGGATGCGCCGCTGAGCCTCTCCTCGTGGAGTGCGGCGACCGCCGACTTTCCGGCGCTCAACCCACCTCACCACTGTCGTTGGGAGGAGATACCGCGGACCGCGACTTGGAAGGTGCGACGCGGCGAGGCGCGCCGCATGCTCGAACGCGGCTCCGTCTCCGTCGCGGCGTGAGCGAAAGCCTCACGGACGGCCGCAAACCAACGACTGAAGGCAGCGCAACCACCAGCTACCAAAATAAGGAGAACGACCGTGAACACCACACTATCGGCCGAGGCGAAGGCCATCGACGAGGCCCGGGTGAGGCTTGGCAATCACCCCCTCTACAGCGAGCTCACAAGCGTCGAGCGCGTGCGGATCTTTATGAAGCATCACGTGTTTGCGGTGTGGGATTTCTTCAGTCTGCTCAAGCGGCTGCAGTCGGAGGTGACTTGCGTGAGCGTTCCGTGGCTGCCCCGCCACCTGGGCGACCATGCTCGCTTCATTACCGAGATCGTGCTGGCCGAGGAGTGCGATGAGGGCCTTGACGATCATCACCTCAGCCACTTCGAGCTGTATCTGAGCGCGATGGACGAGATCGGCGCCGATCACATGCCGATCGACGGTCTGGTTGCCCGCCTGGCCGCCGGCAGCTCAGTGCATGAGGCGCTCGATGCTCCCGGCATTCCGCCGAGCGCACGAGCGTTCGTCGCTCACACGCTCCGCGTTGCGCTCGACGGTGAGCTGTACGAAGTCGCCGCCTCCTTCTGTCACGGCCGCGAGAACCTGCTGCCCGACGTGTTTGGCAGCGCGCGCGACGGGATGGTGAATGTGCTCGCCGAGGCGCCGCGCTTCAAGCACTACCTGGAACGTCACATCACACTCGACCACGACGAGCATGGCCCGCTCGCGCTGCGCCTGTTGGACGCCGCCTGCGACGGCAATGCCACGCGCATCGAGGCCGCCAACCGCGTCGCGCTGGAGGCGATCGAGGCTCGCGGCCGTCTGTGGGATGGCATCCTCGCCGAGATCGAGGGTGCGGCACAGTAGTGGATGCCGCAGATGCCGCCGATGCCGCCGATGCCGCCGATGTTGCCGATGGCGTCGATGGCGTTGATGGCGTCGATGTTGTCGTCGTCGGTGCCGGTCTCGCGGGCCTGAGTGCCGCGCATGAGCTGCATGCGCGCGGGCTGCAGGTCCTCGTGCTCGAGGCGCGCGAGCGTGTCGGCGGACGCGTACACGATCACCGCCTCGACGATGGCTCGGTGATCGAGCTAGGCGGCCAGTACTGCACCCCGGCGCATTTTCACACCGTCGAAAACCATGCGATCGCCGACCTCGCCATTGCCCTCGGCAGCGGGGTCGTGCCGACTTATGACGAGGGCGGCAAACTGCTCGTTTTCCGCAACGGCAGCCACCGTTACCGCGGCTCGTTTCCCCGGCTCGAGCCGTTTGGCCTCACCGATATGGCGTGGGCGCGCTGGAAGCTCGACCGTCTCGCCGGCTGCGTGCCGACAGCACAACCGTGGACCGCACGCGGCGCCAGGCGACTCGACCGCCTCACCGTCGGAGCGTGGGTGGAGCGTACGCTCCACACCCGCCGGGGCCGCGCGCTGATGCGGTTGGCGACGGAAGCAGTGCTGGCGGCCGACCCCGACGATGTCTCGCTGCTGCATCTCGCAAGCTACCTGGCCCGCAACGGCAAGCTCGCGGCGATGACCGGCACGCACGGCGCCGCCCAGAGTCACCGCATCCGCGGAGGACCGCAGGCGCTCGCGGAGCGCATCGCCCAACCCTTCCAGGCTTCGGTCCTGCTCGGCGCTGCGGTCGCGGAGATCACGTGGTCGGCCTGCTCGGCGACGATCACACACGCCAGGGGCAAGACGCAGGCGCAGCGGGTGATAGTGGCGACGCCGCCGCCCTTGGCGAGTCGCATCGTCTACGACCCGCCGCTGCCCGCCGGCCGCGACCAGCTCACCCAGCGGATGCCGCAGGGAGCGGTGATCAAGCTCGTCGCGCTCTACAGCGAGCCGTTTTGGCGAAGCGATGGCCTCAGCGGACAGGCTGCCCTAGATGTGGGCCCGATTCGCGTAGTGTTCGACCATTCTCCGCCAGCGAGTGGCGCCGGGGCGCTCGCCGGCTATGCGCTCGGACGCGCGGCTTTCGAGCTCGCCAAGCTCACCGCGAGCGAGCGCCGGGAGCTCGCGCTCGACACGTTCGCGCGCCTGTTCGGCTCGCGCGCCCGCCAGCCCCAGCAATACCTGGAGCACGATTGGCTGAACGATCCGTGGGCTCGTGGTGGCTACAACTGTTTCACCGCACCGGGCACCATCACCGCGCTGGGGCGCCATCTCAGCGCTCCGTGTGGAGCGCTGCACTGGGCTGGCACGGAGAGCGCTACCGAGGGCTTCGGTTCGATGAGCGGCGCGATCCTGTCCGGCCGGCGCGCCGCCGGCGAGGTCGCGGCGGCGCTTACTTGAGTATCGCCGGGGAGCTCATCTACTGTCTGCGCCTGCCAGGCCTCAAGCCACAGCCGCAATATGAGCTCGCTACGTCCAATCGGACCTCATCTCCTGCGCCGCCTCGATCGCCTTGGGCTGGGTGAGCTACCCGGGCACGCCGCAGCAATGCACGCAGACGTTGCCGTGGTGCTCGACCGGCCGCTAGAGGTGGCACCAGACCTCGGCACGCGCCTGGACTACACCACGGTTGCATCGGTTGTGGAGACAGTGCACGCACGGCTGGCGCACGCGCGGATCGGCGCCGGCGACCGAGTGGCGATCGTGCGCCGCAACAGCTTCGACACGGTCATCCTCGCTTGCGCCGTGGCACGGCTGGGAGCGATCCCCGCACTGATCTCGCCGCGCGTGCCCGCCGCGGCGGTCGGTGAGCTGTTGGGCCGCCTGGGTCAGCCGACCGTCATCTCCGACCAGCAGACGCTCGCCTCGCTAGAGCTTGCCCCCGACGACGAGCGGATCGCGCAGCTCCTAACGATCGGGCCCAGCGAGCGCACCGCCGATCTGCTTGAGATCGCTGCCGGCACGCCACCGCCGCCGTGCCGGCGAGCACCGGGAGAGCCACTGTGCATCACTCACACTTCCGGCACAACTGGACCGCCGAAGTTGGTGTTGCACTCCTCCCGCAGCCTGATGGCGCAGGTCAAGCCGCAGTTGCTGCTGGGGGCGCCGTTCGCTCGCGACGGCGATCGCGCCGCGGCGTGCCTTTCGTGGTCGCACACGCGTGCGCTCGTCGCATGGGCTGGGATTGCGATGCGTGGGCTGCCGTACTTGGCGCTCGGCGAGTTCACCCCCGACGCGGTCGCCGCGCATTTGGCGGCGTTTGAACCCACCATTGTCGAGACTCACCCCAACGCCTACATCGGCTGGGAGACGCTGGCCGATCATCCCGCGCGCCCACTCGCGAACGTCAAGGTCTACTTCAGCACGTTCGACAGCGTGCATCCGCGGACGATCCGCCGCCTGCTGGCGGCATCGCGCCGGCGCGTCGCGTTTTGGTTGCAGGTTTACGGCCAGAGCGAGGTGGGGCCGGCGACGATGCGCATCTACCCCAAGGGAGTGCCACTTGCGGCCAATGCCGGTCGTGGGGTCGGCTGGCCGCTGCCTGGCTTCACCCGAGTCCGTGTCGTGAACCCCCGCACCGGCAGGCGCGCCCGTCACGGTACTCCCGGGATGATCCAGGTCGCAAGCCAAGGCCGCGCTCTCACCTATTTTGGACAGGCCGAGCTCGCGGCGGAGCAACGCGATGGCAGGTGGTGGAGCATGGGCGATATCGGAACGATTGGCAGGTCGCGGACGCTCAGCTTCCTCGACCGTACCGTTGACGCAATCCCCGGGATCGATAGCGGCATCGCCCTCGAGGACATCCTGCTCGAGCGGCTGCCCCAGGCGCGCGAGGTCGTAATCGTCCCAACCGCTGCCGCCAAGCCAGTAGCGGTCGTTTGCACAAATGACGACATTCCGCTTGACCCCGACGCTTGGCGGGAGGCAGTGAAGGGTTTGCCCCCGCTCGACGGGCCGGTGCACCTGCGCTGGGAGGAGCTGCCGATGACGGGAACGTTGAAGGTACGCCGCCTCGAGCTGCGCGAACGCCTCGCCGCGGACACCGCGGTTCTCTGAGCGCCGGTTGGGAGGCCTCGCCGCGGGTGCTCGTCACCCGATGCTGGGTTCATGCGCAGCAGCCAACCGCGGACTCACGGCGCGACGCAGCCGCCCACCCCCTGGCCCACGGCGCGAATCAGACGAAAAGTTTGACGGTTTCCGCGGGGGGCAGATACAACGCGGCGCAGGTCCTGCATCGACGCGGCCCACCAGGCGCACGCAGTCAACCTGACTGGCAATGACATGACTCGCACTGCATCCAAGCCCACGACACTTGCTCACGCGCTCACTGAGCAGGCGCAGCGCCAAGCCACCGAGGTTGCCGTTCGCTTTATCCATCCCGGTGGTGACTCGCTCCAGACTTCAACCGTCACAGCGTTGACCTTCGGCGAGCTCGAGCAGCGCGCGGCGGCGGTGGCGGCGCAACTGCGCGGCGTTTGTGAGCCCGGCGAGCGGGCGCTGCTGCTGTGTCCGCCGGGGCTCGACTACGTCGCCGCGCTGTTTGGCTGCTTCTGCGCTGGCGTGATCGCGGTTCCCGCCTACCCACCTATGGCCGCCGAGATCGACGGGCGCCTGACCCGTCTGGTCGAGAGCAGCAGCCCCCGCGTGCTGCTTTCGACAACCGAGCTTGCCTCGCTGTGCGAGTCGGCGATCGCAAGTCACACAAGCGCGCGCGGCTGGCAGATGCTGCATGTCGACGCGTTCGGCGCCGGCGGTGCTGAGCGACCCCAACAGCTCGATGGTGGGGGGCGGCTCCAGCCGCATGTTGGTGCGGAGCGACCCCAACAGGTCGATGGCGGTGCGGAGCCACCCCAACAGCCAGCCGGCGGCGACATCGCGCTGCTGCAGTACACCTCTGGGTCGACGAGCGATCCGCGCGGCGTGATCCTCACCCACGACAACCTCCTCGCCAACATCGGGGCGATCGAGGCCCTGATCGGTGGGGAGGGCACGAGCGGCGCCTTCTGGCTTCCGCCCTACCACGACATGGGACTGGTGGGCGGGATCCTGATGCCGGTCGTGTTGGGAATGCCGACGACTCTGCTGTCGCCGCTGTCTTTTCTGGCCAACCCGCTGCTGTGGCTGGAAGCGGTTACGCACTATCGCGGGGGGTTTTCGGCCGCGCCGAACTTCGCCTTTGACCTCTGCGTACGCAAGATCGCGGAGGCGGATTTGTCGCGGCTCGAGCTTTCCAGTTGGGGGACTGTGGTCAACGGGGCGGAACCGGTGCAGGCGAGGACGATGGACCGTTTCGCCCGCTACTTCGCCCCGGCGGGGTTTCGGCGTTCGTCGCTGCGGCCCTGCTACGGGCTGGCGGAGGCGACCTTGATCGTCACCGGGGCGAGACTCCCCGAAGACGCGGCTAGCGATTCGTTCTACCACCCCAACCGGGCGGTGGCGCATGAGTCCACCACGCCACAGCAGGCGGAGCCCTGCCTGAGCGTGGGCGCCCCGCCCGGTGCTGGTCGCCTGGCGATCGTCGACCCCGACAGCGGCAGACGGCGGGCTGACGGTGAGGTCGGGGAAATCTGGTTTGCGGGGCCGAGCGTCGCGCGCGGTTACTGGAACAACGAGCAAGCGAGCGCGGAGACCTTCAACCACGTGGTGCGCGACGCGTCGGAGTCCGCGTCCGATAGCGCAGGACAAGGGTTGTTCCTACGCACAGGCGACCTCGGCGCGATCCGCGACGGGCAGTTGTATGTCACCGGCAGGCTCAAGGATCTGATCCTCTACCGCGGCCTCAACCGCTACCCGCACGATCTCGAGCTGACCGCGGCGGAGGCCGACCCGAGGATCCGACCAGGCTGCTGCGCCGCCTTCGATGTCGCCGGTGGCGCTTACAACGACAACGCCCACCACGACAACGCCCACCACGACAACGCCCACCACGACAGCGGCCACGACGACAACGCCCACCACGACAACGCCCACCACGACAACGCCCACCACGACAGCGGCCACGACGACAACGCCCACCACGACAACGCCCACCACGACAACGCCCACCACGACAACGCCCACCACGACAGCGGCCACGACGACAGCGGCCACGGCCACGGCCACGACAACAGCGACCACGACAACGAGGTGGTGCTCGTCGCCGAGACCACAACTACGCTCGAGTCGGTCGCCGCTGAGCAGGTGTGGCGGAACGTCCGCCAGGCGATCGCCCGTGAACACGCCGTGACGCTCAGCGAGCTCGTTCTGATCCCGCGTGGCGAGAGCCTGAAGACAAGCAGTGGCAAGATCCGCCGTCGCGCGACCCGCGACGCTTACCTGCAAGGAACACTCTCCGCAAGCTCGCGCCATCGCACGCAGCCGATCTCAGCCGCTGGAGGGCTCGCCGCCAAGGACATGGTGGAGCGCGAACGTGTCCTGCTTGACCTGATCCTGTCAACCACCGCCGGCCTGTTGGGTGGCGCCGATCCAGCCACGCTGGAGCGCGCTTGCGCGTTCGCCGAGCTTGGCATCGACTCACTGCGCGCCGTGGAGCTGCGCAACCAACTCGTTCATAGCACGGGCTTGCGACTTGCCGAAACCGTCGTTTTTGAAAACCCGACGCCGGCGAGCCTTGCGGCCTACCTGCAGCGGCGCCTTGCGGGGGAGGAGTCCTCACCAGCAGTCGTCGCGCCGCCGACCCAGCCGCGGGACGAGCCGATCGCAATCATCGGCATGAGCTGTCGCTTCCCGGGCCAGGTCAACACCCCAGAGGAGCTTTGGCGGCTGGTGGCGAGCGGCACCGACGCGACCAGCGAGTTCCCGGCCGACCGTGGCTGGCCGCTGGACCGCCTCTACGACCCCGATCCCGAGCATCCCGGCACGAGCTACACCAACCGCGGTGGCTTCCTCGACGATGCCGCCGGCTTTGACGCCGACTTCTTCTCGATCAGTCCCCGCGAGGCGCTCGCAACCGATCCCCAGCAGCGTCTGCTGCTGGAACTCGCCTGGGAGGCGCTTGAGCACGCGGGCGTCGACCCGCACGCGCTGCACGGCTCGCCAACCGGAGTCTACGCCGGGATCATCGCTTCGCTCTACGGCGTCGGCGCGCAGGGAGCCGACGCCGAGGGCTACCTCGCGACCGGCAGTGCGGCGAGCGTCGCGACGGGACGAATCGCTTACACACTCGGCCTCCAGGGCCCGGCCCTCTCGATCGACACCGCCTGCTCCTCCTCGCTGGTGGCGATCCACGAGGCCTGCCGAGGGCTACGCGACGGCGATTGCCGGCTGGCGCTGGCGGGCGGCGTCAGCGTGGTGAGTACCCCCGAGGTGTTCGTCGCCTTCTCCCGCCAGCGGGCGCTTGCAGCGGATGGGCGCTGCAAGGCGTTTGCCGATGCCGCCGACGGCACCAGCTGGGGCGAGGGGGCCGGCGTGCTCCTGTTGGAGCCCCTATCGGATGCGATCCGTAACGGGCGGCGGATTCATGCCGTGATCCGCGGCAGCGCTGTCAACCACGATGGGCAATCGAACGGCCTCACGGCGCCCAGCCGCGACGCACAGGAAGCGCTGATCCACAAGGCGCTCGAGCACGCGAAGCTCGAGCCGCACCAGATCGACGTCGTCGAGGCGCACGGTACCGGCACAATGCTCGGCGATCCGATCGAGGCGAACGCGCTGATCGCTACCTACGGCCATGACCGCCCGGGCGCGCCGCTGCACCTTGGGTCGATCAAGTCGAACATCGGCCATCCGCAGGCGGCGGCCGGTGTGGCTGGCGTGATCAAGATGACGATGGCGCTCCGCCACGAACTGCTGCCCAAGACGCTGCACGTCGATTGCCCGAGCGCTCGGGTCGATTGGTCGGAGGGTGCCGTCTCGCTGCTCGCTGAGCAGCAGAGTTGGCAGCGGTGCGAGCAGCCGCGCAGGGTCGCGATCTCCTCCTTTGGGCTGTCGGGCACGAACGCGCACCTGATCCTCGAGGAGCCGCCGCCGGTTGAGGAGCAGCCAACGGCAAATGGGCGGCCAACGGGCGGGGAACCGACGATGGTGGAGGCGCCGCGGACAGACGAGCCGGTGCTCGGGCACAAAACCGCCCGTCCGCTGCCATTCGTCCTCACCGCCAGGACGCCTCAGGCGCTTGCCGATAACGCAAGGCGCCTGCGTAGCCATCTCGTTGCTGAGCGGGCCGAGCCGCTCGCGGCGATCGCTGCCACGCTCGGTCGCCGCCACCAGCACGCCCACCGTGCGGTGATTGTTGCTGGCGAGCATGAGCAACTGCTTGAGCGGCTGGCTGCGCTCGCAGGTGGTCGCAGTGCCGAGCGGCTGCTCAAAGGAGAAGCCCAAACAGACCCCAGAGTCGTGTTCGTGTTTCCCGGGCAGGGCTCGCAGTGGCACGGGATGGCGCTTGAGCTGTGGGACTCCTCCGCGGTGTTTGCCGAGAGCATGAGTCAGTGTCTGGCGGCGCTCGAACCGCACCTGAGCTTTTCGCTGGAGGAGATCCTTCGCGACCGTTCCGAGGGCCCTCTGCGCGACCGCACGGAGGGGTCGTCGGACCGCTCCCAGGAGCCGCGCGAACGCTCCGAGGGTCCCCCGCGCGAACGCTCCGAGGGTCCCCCCCGCGACCGCGTCGATGTCGTCCAACCGGCTCTGTTCGCGGTGATGGTGTCGCTCGCGAAGGTGTGGGCGTCGTTCGGGGTCAAACCCGCGGCTGTCGTCGGCCACTCGCAGGGCGAGATCGCAGCCGCGCACATCGCCGGCGCGCTCTCGCTTCAGGACGCGGCGGCGATCGTCGCACTGCGCTCGGTGGCGCTCGCCGATGAGCTCGCCGGGCGCGGCGGCATGGCGGCTGTGGCGCTCGCTGTCCCAGAGCTCGAACGGCGCCTGGCAGGTTTTGGCGACCGTCTCTGCTTGGCGGCCGAAAACGGCCCTAGCTCAAGCGTCGTTTCGGGTGAGCCGGATGCCCTCGGCGAGCTCGTGGCGGCCTGTCGAGAGAGCGGGATCCGCGCCCGCCAAATCCCCGTCGATTACGCCTCTCACTCCCACCAGGTCGACGCGATTCGCCAGCGCGTGGAAACCCAACTCGCGTCGATCGACCCCAAGCCGAGCGAGATCCCCTTCTACTCCAGCACCGAGGGAGCACCGATCGACACCGCAACGCTCGGTCCCCAGTACTGGTACCGCAACCTGCGCCAGCCGGTCCGCTTCTGCGCCGCCACCCGCGCGCTGCTCAACGGCCGCCCCGCCAGCTTCATCGAGATCAGTCCCCATCCGGCGCTGACGATGGCGGTCGAGGAGACAGCCGAGGCCGCGGAGCAGCATGTCTCGCTTGCGGTAACCGGCTCGCTGCGGCGTGGCGAGGGCGGGCTCGAACGCCTGCTGTGCTCGCTCGGGGAGGCATATGCGAGCGGCGTGACTGTCGACTGGAGCCAGCTATGGGACGGTGCCCAGCCCGCACAGCTCGACCTACCGCCATACGCCTTCCAGCGGCGCCGCTTCTGGCTTTCGCCGCAGGCACGTAGCGCCGGCGGCGGCGAGGGGCACCCGCTGATCACCGCCGCCGTGCCGCTCGCCGACAGCGATGGGTGGCTGTTCAGCGGCTGTCTTTCGCTTGCCGCGCAACCGTGGATCGCCGATCACGTCGTACTCGAGCGCGTGCTGCTGCCGAGCACCGCGCTGATCGACCTGTTGCTCGAGGCGGGCGCACAGGTCGGCTGTGAGACGGTCGAGGAGCTGACGCTCGAAGCGCCGCTGCTGCCGCCCGACGGTGAGCCGGTCGATCTGCAGCTGTCGGTGGCCGCCCCGGACGAGCACGGGCGGCGTGCATTCACGATCCACTTCCGCACAGGCGACGATGGCGAGGCGTGGGTGCGCTGCGGCAGCGGAGCGCTTGCGCCATGTTCGGACACGTCCAGGCCGCAGCCACAGCCGTGGTCGGCCGACGGCGGCGAGCAACTCTCGGTTGAGGAGATCTGCGACCGGGTTGCCGCGCTCGGTGGCGTGGACTACGGACCGGCTTTCCAGGGGCTGCGCGCCGCCTGGCGCAACGGTGGGGAAGTCCTCTCGGAGATCGCACTCCAAGCGCCGTGGGCGGCCGAGTGCGACCGCCACCTGATCCACCCTGCCTTGCTCGACCTTGCGCTGCGCGCGGCGACGGGCCTGCTGCTCGACGACGACCAGGCCGAGCGGGTTGGCAGGGTGATCTTCTGCTGGCGCGACGTTGCCCTGCAGGCGCGCGTCGGCAGCTCGTTGAAAGTTCGCGCCATCTCGCAGGGACCGGGTGCAATCTCGCTCGACCTCTTCAACGACAGCGGCGAGCCGGTTATGTCCGTCGGCGCCGTCGTGTCCCGGGCGATCAGCGCCAGTCAGCTCCAGGCGGCTCAAGCCTCGGACGACGCAGCGCTGCTGGCGCTCGACTGGATCGCCCCCCAACCAACCGACAGCGAGCCTCAGCCCAATCTCATCGTTGCGCTCGAGCAGCTGGGGGCGCTCGGGCTTACCGATCAACAGACGCTCGGCGTCGAGCAGACCTACAGCGGGATCGATGCGCTCGAGGCCGCGATCGAGGCTGGCCAGCCGGTGCCCGACGTCGTGCTGGTGCCGGTCACGGTGGCGGCGGACGGCGAGGCCACGGACGGTGAGATCGCTGGGGGCGAGGCCACAGACGGCGAGCTCCTGGGCGGCGAGACCAAGGGCGGCGACATTGCGGGCGCTGAGATCGCGGACGGGCTCGGGGCGGCCGCGGTGGCGGCGACCGAGCGGGCGCTTGAGCTGCTCAAGGCGTGGTTGGCCTCTGAACTGGTGGGCGACTGCCGCCTGGCGCTGCTCACCGAGCGCGCGGTGGCCACCAGCGGCCGGGAGAGGCCGGCGCTCGCCGCGGCGCCGCTGTGGGGCCTGCTGCGAAGCGCACAGGCGGAGCACCCCGACCGCTTCACCTTGATCGACTTCGATGGCGTCGTGACCGACGCGCTCCGTCAGGCGCTTACGGGGGAGGAGCCTCAGGTCGCGATCCGTAACGGTGACGTGGTCGTCCCGCGCCTGGCGCGCAGGCGGCGCGAGACGCAGCAGCCGGTCTCCCCGTTGGATCCCGACGGGACGATTCTGATGACCGGCGGGACGGGTGGCCTCGGTGGTCTGCTCGCCCGCCATCTCGCGACCGTTTGCGGGGCACGGCGGCTGATGCTCCTGAGCCGCCGCGGCCCACAGGCGCCAGGCGCAGAGGAGCTCGCGCACGAGCTCGCACAGCTCGGCTGCCACGCGGAGATCGTCGCTTGCGACGCCGCCGAGCGCGGCGCGCTTGAGCGGCAGATCGCAGCGATCGACCCCAACCACCCGCTCAAGGCCGTGATCCACGCCGCCGGTGTGCTGGACGATTGCCTGCTCACCTCGCTCGACGGTGCCCGCTTGCGGCAGGTGATGGCGCCGAAGGTGCAAGCAGCCCTCAACCTGGACGAGCTGACGCGCGAGTACCCGATCACCCACTTCATTCTCTACTCCTCTGCGGCGGGCACACTCGGCAGCCCCGGTCAGGCCAACTACGCGGCGGCCAACACGTTCCTCGATGCGCTCGCTTCACACCGGCGCACACGTGGGCTGCCGGCGCAGGCGTTGGCGTGGGGCCCGTGGATGAAAGACACCGGGATGACCGGTGCGTTGAGTGCCGAGGATCGCTCCCGCCTCGGGTTGCGCGGACTCGCGGACGAGCAGGGTTTGCGGCTGTTCGACGAGGCGATCGCGCTCGCCGATACGCAACTGACCCCGCTTAGCCTGAACATCCCCGCACTGCGGGAGCAGGCCGACTGCGGCTCGTTGCCCGCGGTGCTGCGCAGCCTCGTGCCGGTGCGGCCGCGCCGCGCCGCGCCGCCTGGTGGCTCGCTGGCCGAGCGGTTGAAGGACGCGCCCCGCGCGCAGTGGGGCACGATCGTCGAAGGACTTGTTGGCACGGTCCTCGCCGGCGTGCTCGGGCACAGCTCGGCGGAGGCGGTGGACCCGCGTCGCTCGTTCAAAGATCTCGGCCTCGACTCGCTGGCGGCGGTCGATCTGCGCAACCGGCTGCGCGATGAGACCGGCGTCAACTTGCCGTCCACGCTCGCCTTCGATTACCCGACGCCGGCCGCCGTGGTGGCCCATCTGCTGGAGCGGGTCGCTGCTGGCGGCGCACGCCCAAAGCGCTCGGCTCGCGCGCCGGTAAGCACAGACGAGCCGATTGCGATTGTGGGGATGAGTTGTCGTTTTCCGGGGGGTGTGTTTTCGCCGGAGGGGTTGTGGGATTTGGTGGCGTCGGGGCGTGATGCGATTGGGTCGTTTCCGGTTGATCGGGGTTGGGATTTGGGGCGGTTGGTTGATCCTGATCCTGAGCGGCCGGGGACGTGTTATACGGATCAGGGTGGGTTTTTGGATGATCCGGCGGGGTTTGATGCGGAGTTTTTTTCGATTTCGCCGCGTGAGGCGTTGGCGATGGATCCGCAGCAGCGGTTGTTGTTGGAAGCGTCGTGGGAGGCGTTTGAGAGTGCGGGCATCGATCCGTGGTCGTTGCGCGGCAGCCAAACCGGCGTATTCGCCGGCGCGGGCTTTGCCAGCTATGGGTCGCGCGCGGCTGGGGCGGTCGAGAACTACTGGCTGACAGCTACCGCATCGAGCGTGATCTCGGGCCGGGTCGCCTACACGTTCGGGCTGGAGGGGCCCGCGGTGACGATCGAGACGGCGTGCTCCTCCTCGCTGGTGGCGATCCATGAGGCCTGCGCCGCGTTGCGCCAGGGTGAGTGTGAGATGGCGCTCGCCGGCGGTGTGACGGTGATGATGCTCCCCGACCTGTTCGTGTACTTCTCTCGTCAGCGTGGGCTGGCGCCGGATGGCCGCTGCAAGTCCTTCGCGGAGGCCGCCGACGGCACGGGGTTTTCGGAGGGTGTGGGTGTGTTGGTGTTGGAGCGGTTGTCGGTGGCGCGGGCGTTGGGGCGTGAGGTGTTGGCGGTGGTGCGGGGGTCGGCGGCGAATTCGGATGGTGCGTCGAATGGGTTGACGGCGCCGAATGGTCCTTCGCAGGAACGGGTGATTCGGAGGGCGTTGGAGTGTGCTGGGTTGGGTCCGGGTGATGTGGATGCGGTTGAGGCGCATGGGACGGGGACGGTGTTGGGTGATCCGATTGAGCTTGGTGCGTTGATGGGTGTGTATGGGGGGCGTGGTGTGGATTGTCCGTTGTGGGTGGGGGCGGTGAAGTCGAATATTGGTCATAGTGTGGCGGCGTCGGGGGCGGCGGGTGTGATTAAGAGTGTGATGGCGTTGCGGCGTGGGGTGTTGCCGGCGACGTTGCATGTTGATCGTCCGACGCCGCATGTTGATTGGGGTGGTGGGTCGGTGCGGTTGTTGTGTGAGTCGCGGTTGTGGCCTGTGGGTGAGCGTGTGCGTCGTGTGGGTGTGTCGGCGTTTGGTGTGTCGGGTACGAATGCGCATGTGGTGTTGGAGGAGGCGCCGCGGGATGTGGCGGCTAATGGGTCTGGGCGGCGGGGGGTGGCGGTGGCGGGTGTTGTGGGTGGCGAGTGTGGGCAGGCGGGGGAGGGGGATGGGGGTTCGCCTGTGGTGTTGGGGCGTGAGCGCGCGGGTGTGTTGGTGGGCGAGGGTTCTGGGGGCTTGTCTGGGGTGTTGGGGTCTGAGCGGGCGGGTGCGTTGGTCGGGGAGGAGTTTGAGCGGTCGCCGGGGGTGTTGGCGTTTGTGGTGTCGGGTGGGAGTGAGGGTGGGTTGGCTTTGCAGGCTGGGAGTTTGGAGCGGTTTGTGGTGGGTAACCCGCGGGTTGAGCTTGGGGAGTTGGCGGGTGCGTTGGCGTTGCGTCGTGCGCATCAGTCGCATCGTGCGGTGGCGGTTGCTTCGGGTCGTGAGGAGCTTGTTGGGTTGTTGGGCGCGCTCGCGCGTGGCGAGGAGACGGATGGGCTGATCTACGGACCTGGCGGAGCGAGGGTTGGTGGGGGGACGGCGTTTTTGTTCACTGGGCAGGGTGCTCAGAGGGCGGGTATGGGAAGAGAGCTCTACGAGACTTTTCCGGTGTTTGCGTGTGCGTTTGATGAGGTGTGCGAGCGGTTCGAGGCGCACCTGAAGTCACCCCTGAAGGAGGTGGTGTTCGCTGCTGCTGGTAGTGAGCGGGCGGGGTTGCTTGACGAGACTCGTTATACGCAGGCGGGTTTGTTTGCGTTGGAGGTGGCGTTGTTTGCGTTGGTTGGTTCTTTTGGGGTGAGCGCTGATTATTTGATTGGGCATTCGATTGGGGAGCTGGCTGCGGCGCATGTGGCTGGGGTGTTTTCGTTGGCTGATGCGTGTGTGTTGGTTGCTGCTCGGGGGCGGTTGATGGGGGAGTTGCCTGAGGGTGGTGCGATGTTGGCGGTGCAGGGCGAGGAGCAGGAGGTTGTGGCGAGCCTTGTTGGGTTTGAGGAGCAGTTGGCGCTCGCCGCGGTGAATGGTCCGCACGCGGTGGTTGTCTCTGGTGATGCGCATGCTGTCGATCAGCTTGAGGCGTTTTGGGGTGAGCGTGGTCGTAAGACGACGCGGTTGCGTGTTAGTCATGCGTTTCACTCGCCGCGTATGGACGCGATGCTCGACGAGTTCGGTGAGCTGGCGGGCACGTTGACGTTCAACGCGCCGAGTATCCCGATTGTCTCTAATCTCACCGGTCTGGTCGCGGGTGAGGAGTTGGCGCGCCCCGATTATTGGGTGGAGCATGTGCGTCGCACTGTGCGTTTCATGGATGGCGTCGCTGCGCTGGAGCGGGCTGGTGTGACTCGTTTCATCGAGCTTGGGCCTCGGGGCACGTTGTGTGCCGCTGCGCGCCAGTGTTTGACCGCGGACGGCGAGCAGCATGCGCTCCTCACCTCAGTGCTCGGTACCGCCACGAACGAGCGCGGCGCCCAGGGCAGGGACTCCGCTCATAGCATCCACCACCAAGGCGAGCACCACACCCAGGGCAGGGACCCCGCACAGGACGAGCAAGGAGGGCAAGAGGACCAGAGCGAGCGTCGCGCGCTGCTCACGATGCTCGCCGAGCTGCACACCGCTGGTGTCGACATCGACTGGTCGGCGATCTACAGCCAAGCCGCCGCGCGCCGCGTGGCGCTGCCTCCGTACGCTTTCCAGCGCACCCGTTACTGGGTCGGGCCAACCGACGAGGGTGACCTCACCAGCGCTGGATTCACCAATACCGACCATCCCCTACTTAGTGCCGCCCTGCGCGTCGGCGGACGCGACGAATGGCTGTTCACCGGCCGCATCGCAACCTCAACACAACCGTGGGTCCAAGACCACATGATCGGCGAGACGATCGTGATGCCGGGCACCGCCTGGGTCGAGCTCGCGCTCGCTGCCGGCCGTACCGCCGATTGCAACATCCTCGAGGAGCTGACGTTGCAGACGCCGCTCACCCTCACGGCCGGTGAGGTGGTGCAACTGCAGGTCGCGATCGGCGAGCCCGACCCCTCTGGCCTGCGGGAGATCGCGCTCTACGCGCGTTCCGAGCGCGCCGACGACGGGCTAGACCAAGCGCCGCAGTGGACTCAACACGCAACTGGCACGCTCGCCCACAGGCAGCCACAGCCATCGCCGCAGGATCCCCAGTGGCCGCCGCAGGATGCCGAGCCGGTCGATGTTGAGGCGCTCTACGACCGCTTCAGCGAGATTGGGTTCAGCTACGGCGAAGCGTTTAGAGGCGTCCAGGCCGCGTGGGCCCGTGGTGAGAGCGTCTTCGCCGAGGTGAGGCTCGCCGACGCTCACGCCAGCCAAGCCGGCCCGTTTGCAGTCCACCCGGCGCTGCTGGACGCGGCGCTTCACGCGGGCCTGGACCTGCTTCAGCGAGAGGCCCCACCGGGCACGCTCGGCTTGCCGTTCTGTTGGCGCGGCGTGCACCTCGAGCACAACGCCAATCCCTGCCTGCGCGTCGCGATCGGCCCGGCCGGGCCGGGGGCGATCAGTCTCCACGCGCAGGACAACCACGGTGCGCCCGTCGCCAGCATCGACTCGCTCACATTCCGGCCAGTCGACGCCGCCAAGCTCGATCAGACAAGCGGCCTCGCGCACCGGTCGCTGTTCACGATCGACTGGGCCGAGGCGCCTCAGGCGAGCAAGCCTGCCCCGCGGCACATCGCAATGCTCGGCGGCGAGGTGGGCGGTACCGCCGAGCGAACCTACGCCAGCCTCGCGGCGCTCTGCGAGGCGGTGGCCGACGGCGAGCCTGTGCCCGAGTTCGTGCTCGTCGACCCGCTCGCGGTAAGTGCATCTACCGCTGACGCTTCATCCACCGCAAGCGCTGCATCTGCCACAGGCGCCTCATCCACGGCAAGCGCTGCATCTGCCGCAGACGCCTCGTTCACGGATCCGGCGAGGGCCGCAAACGCTGCCGCGGCGAACACGCTCCAACTGCTCCAGGCGTGGCTCGCCGAGGGGGGCTTGGCTGACTCCCAACTCGTGCTGCTGACACGCGCCGCCGTTGCAGTCAACCACGGCGATGCGGTCGATCTTGCCGCTGCGCCGATCTGGGGACTCGCGCGCAGTGCTCAAGCTGAGCATCCCGATCGGATCCGCTTGGTCGATCTCGCTGGCGAGGAGCAACCAGAGTGGTCGGAGCTGCTGGCCAGCGACGAGCCTGCGCTCGCGCTGCGCGACGGTTGCCTCTACGCGCCGCGGTTGGCTCGCGCCGCCGGCTCTAAAGAGGCCTCGGCTCCCCAAGACGGCGCTGCCTCTCAAAACGGCGCTGCCTCTCAAGACGGCGCTGCCTCTCAAGACGACCCCGTCACTCAAGACCTACAGAGCCCACCGCTCGCCGGCGACGGCACCGTACTGATCACCGGCGGCACCAGCGGCCTCGGCGCCGCGATCGCTGAGCACCTCGCGGGCGAGCACGGCGTGCGAGAGTTGCTGTTGATCAGCCGCAGCGGTCAGCAGGCCGCCGACATGGCCGAGCTGCGCACCCGGCTGGAGCGGCTCGGCAGCCGGGTCACGGTCAAGGAGTGCGACGTCGCCGACCGCTCGGCGCTCGCGGCTGTGTTCGAGGCAATCCCGCGGGAGTATCCGCTGACAGCCGTGGTCCACGCAGCAGGCGTCCTCGATGACGGCCTGATCGGATCGCTGCAGCCGGCGCAGCTCGAAAGCGTGATGCGGCCAAAGGTCGACGGCGCGCTGCACTTGCACGAGCTGACACGCGAGCTGCCGCTCGCGCAGTTCGTACTCTGCTCCTCCGCCGCCGCCACCCTTGGCAGTCCGGGCCAGGGCAACTATGCGGCCGCGAATGCGTTCCTCGACGCGCTTGCCTGCCATCGCCACGCGCAGGGCCTGCCCGCCACCTCGATCGCTTGGGGCCTGTGGGGCGGCGTCGGCGGCATGTCTCAGCGGCTTGAGAGCGGCGACCTCGCGCGCATCAAACGCAGCGGCATCGCGCCGCTCTCGCCCGAGCAGGGCCTCGAGCTGTTCGACGGCGCGCGCGCCCAGCCGCAACCGTTCATGCTGGCGGCGCGCTTTGACTGGCAACTGCTGCGTGCCGCCGCGCGTAGCGCGGCGCTCCCGCCGCTGCTGCGGGCGCTCGCGCCGGGCTCACCGTCGATGCGGCAGAGCGATTCGGGAGCGCTTGCACGGCGTCTCGCCGACACCCCGGCCGATCAGCGGCGAGACATGCTGCTCACCGCCGTGCGCGCTGAGATCGCAGCCGCGCTCGGCTACCCCGGGCCCGACGCCGTCGATCCTGAGCGACCATTTAACACGCTCGGGATCGACTCGTTGAGCGCGCTCGAGCTGAGAAACCGCCTCGACCGCGCAACGCAGCTGCGGCTTCCGGCGACGCTGGTATTCGACCGTCCGACCCCCGCGGCGGTGGTCGACTACCTGCTCGATCAGCTCGGGCACGCGCCCTCTAACCGGCTCCCAGCTGAAGAGGTGCTCGACCAGATCGAGGCGATGCTGACGGGGATCCTCGCCGACGAGAGCTCACGGGCGCACGCCGTCAGGCGCCTGCGCGGCCTGCTCGTACAGGAGCGCGGCTTTGAGCCTGCGTTCACTCGCGAGCGCATCGAAGACGCGAGCGCCAGCGAGGTGTTGAGTTTGATCGACGCCGAGCTCGCGGGGAGCTGAAGCAGGTGAGCGAGAACGGCATCGTGCTGGAGGAGGAGACGCCGACCGATCCTCAGAAGCTGATCGAGTACCTCAGGCGTGTTTCGATCTCACTCGCCGAGACCCGTGAGCGCCTGTCAGACCTCGAAGCGCGCTCGCGCGAGCCGATTGCGATTGTGGGGATGAGTTGTCGTTTTCCGGGGGGTGTGTTTTCGCCGGAGGGGTTGTGGGATTTGGTGGCGTCGGGGCGTGATGCGATTGGGTCGTTTCCGGTTGATCGGGGTTGGGATTTGGGGCGGTTGGTTGATCCTGATCCTGAGCGGCCGGGGACGTGTTATACGGATCAGGGTGGGTTTTTGGATGATCCGGCGGGGTTTGATGCGGAGTTTTTTTCGATTTCGCCGCGTGAGGCGTTGGCGATGGATCCGCAGCAGCGGTTGTTGTTGGAAGCGTCGTGGGAGGCGTTTGAGAGTGCGGGCATCGATCCGTGGTCGTTGCGCGGCAGCCAAACCGGCGTATTCGCCGGCGTCATCCCCTCCGAGTATGCGGCAACGTCCAACGATCCCGAGCTAGAGGGATTTCGCCTCACCGGCAGTACCACCAGCGTTGTTGCCGGCCGGGTCGCGTATACGTTCGGGCTGGAGGGGCCCGCGGTGTCGATCGACACGGCGTGCTCCTCCTCGCTGGTGGCGATTCACGAGGCCTGCGCCGCATTGCGCCAGGGTGAGTGTGAGATGGCGCTCGCCGGCGGCGTCACGGTGCTCTCCGGGCCGGGACTCCTACTTGCATTTGCCCGTCAGCGTGGGCTGGCGCCGGATGGCCGCTGCAAGGCGTTCGGCGCCCGCGCAGACGGCGTCGGCTGGTCGGAGGGTGTGGGTGTGTTGGTGTTGGAGCGGTTGTCGGTGGCGCGGGCGTTGGGGCGTGAGGTGTTGGCGGTGGTGCGGGGGTCGGCGGCGAATTCGGATGGTGCGTCGAATGGGTTGACGGCGCCGAATGGTCCTTCGCAGGAACGGGTGATTCGGAGGGCGTTGGAGTGTGCTGGGTTGGGTCCGGGTGATGTGGATGCGGTTGAGGCGCATGGGACGGGGACGGTGTTGGGTGATCCGATTGAGCTTGGTGCGTTGATGGGTGTGTATGGGGGGCGTGGTGTGGATTGTCCGTTGTGGGTGGGGGCGGTGAAGTCGAATATTGGTCATAGTGTGGCGGCGTCGGGGGCGGCGGGTGTGATTAAGAGTGTGATGGCGTTGCGGCGTGGGGTGTTGCCGGCGACGTTGCATGTTGATCGTCCGACGCCGCATGTTGATTGGGGTGGTGGGTCGGTGCGGTTGTTGTGTGAGTCGCGGTTGTGGCCTGTGGGTGAGCGTGTGCGTCGTGTGGGTGTGTCGGCGTTTGGTGTGTCGGGTACGAATGCGCATGTGGTGTTGGAGGAGGCGCCGCGGGATGTGGCGGCTAATGGGTCTGGGCGGCGGGGGGTGGCGGTGGCGGGTGTTGTGGGTGGCGAGTGTGGGCAGGCGGGGGAGGGGGATGGGGGTTCGCCTGTGGTGTTGGGGCGTGAGCGCGCGGGTGTGTTGGTGGGCGAGGGTTCTGGGGGCTTGTCTGGGGTGTTGGGGTCTGAGCGGGCGGGTGCGTTGGTCGGGGAGGAGTTTGAGCGGTCGCCGGGGGTGTTGGCGTTTGTGGTGTCGGGTGGGAGTGAGGGTGGGTTGGCTTTGCAGGCTGGGAGTTTGGAGCGGTTTGTGGTGGGTAACCCGCGGGTTGAGCTTGGGGAGTTGGCGGGTGCGTTGGCGTTGCGTCGTGCGCATCAGTCGCATCGTGCGGTGGCGGTTGCTTCGGGTCGTGAGGAGCTTGTTGGGTTGTTGGGCGCGCTCGCGCGTGGCGAGGAGACGGATGGGCTGATCTACGGACCTGGCGGAGCGAGGGTTGGTGGGGGGACGGCGTTTTTGTTCACTGGGCAGGGTGCTCAGAGGGCGGGTATGGGAAGAGAGCTCTACGAGACTTTTCCGGTGTTTGCGTGTGCGTTTGATGAGGTGTGCGAGCGGTTCGAGGCGCACCTGAAGTCACCCTTGAAGGAGGTCATGTTCACAGCGGCCGGTAGCGAGCGGTTCGAGGCGCACCTGAAGTCACCCCTGAAGGAGGTGGTGTTCGCTGCTGCTGGTAGTGAGCGGGCGGGGTTGCTTGACGAGACTCGTTATACGCAGGCGGGTTTGTTTGCGTTGGAGGTGGCGTTGTTTGCGTTGGTTGGTTCTTTTGGGGTGAGCGCTGATTATTTGATTGGGCATTCGATTGGGGAGCTGGCTGCGGCGCATGTGGCTGGGGTGTTTTCGTTGGCTGATGCGTGTGTGTTGGTTGCTGCTCGGGGGCGGTTGATGGGGGAGTTGCCTGAGGGTGGTGCGATGTTGGCGGTGCAGGGCGAGGAGCAGGAGGTTGTGGCGAGCCTTGCTGGGTTTGAGGAGCAGTTGGCGCTCGCCGCGGTGAATGGTCCGCGTGCGGTGGTTGTCTCTGGTGATGCGCATGCTGTCGATCAGCTTGAGGCGTTTTGGGGTGAGCGTGGTCGTAAGACGACGCGGTTGCGTGTTAGTCATGCGTTTCACTCGCCGCGTATGGACGCGATGCTCGACGAGTTCGGTGAGCTGGCGGGCACGTTGACGTTCAAAGCGCCGAGTATCCCGATTGTCTCTAATCTCACCGGTCTGGTCGCGGGTGAGGAGTTGGCGCGCCCCGATTATTGGGTGGAGCATGTGCGTCGCACTGTGCGTTTCATGGATGGCGTCGCTGCGCTGGAGCGGGCTGGTGTGACTCGTTTCATCGAGCTTGGGCCTCGGGGCACGTTGTGTGCCGCTGCGCGCCAGTGTTTGACCGCGGACGGCGAGCAGCATGCGCTCCTCACCTCAGTGCTCGGTATCGCCACGAACGAGCGCGGCGCCCAGGGCAGGGACTCCGCTCATAGCATCCACCACCAAGGCGAGCACCACACCCAGGGCAGAGACCCCGCACAGGACGAGCAAGGAGGGCAAGAGGACCAGAGCGAGCGTCGCGCGCTGCTCACGATGCTCGCCGAGCTGCACACCGCTGGTGTCGACATCGACTGGTCGGCGATCTACAGCCAAGCCGCCGCGCGCCGCGTGGCGCTGCCTCCGTACGCTTTCCAGCGCACCCGTTACTGGGTCGGGCCAACCGACGAGGGTGACCTCACCAGCGCTGGATTCACCAATACCGACCATCCCCTACTTAGTGCCGCCCTGTGCGTCGGTGGACGCGACGAATGGCTGTTCACCGGCCGCATCGCAACCGACGCCGAGCCGTGGCTTGAAGACCACGCGGTGATGGGCACGCCGATCTTCCCTGCCACCGGCTTCCTTGAGCTCGCGCTGGCGGCGGCGCGACACCTCGGCGCCGACCTCGTCGAGGAGCTCAATCTCACGGCGCCGCTATCGCTCGTGGACAGTGGCGCCGTGGCGATTCAAGTGTCAGTCGGCGAAATCGACGAGTGCCGTCGCCGTGCGGTCGCGATCTACTCAAAGCCACTCCACGCCGACGAAGTCGAGTGGACCCTCAATGCCTCCGGTCTGCTCGGCAATGCGGAGCAGGCCGATCGGCGCCTTGAGCAGTTTGCCGCCGCGCCCTGGCCAGCCACCGACGTGCAACCGCTGGACGGGGACTCGCTATATGAGGCATTGAGCGATGCCGGCTACGGCTATGGACCGGCGTTTCAGGGAGTACGACGCGCATATCGCCGCGGCGACACTTTCTACGCCGAGGTTGCCCTGGCAGCCGATCGATCCAGCCCGGCGAATGGCGCGTTCTGTATCCACCCAGCGCTGCTTGACGCCGCGCTGCACGCGGCGCTGTTCGGCCGGCTCGACGCGCAGCAAAACGGGGCGATCGCGCTGCCGTTCAGCTTTGAAGGCGTGCGCCTGCACGCTCAGGGCGCAAGTGAGCTGCGCGTCCTCCTGAGCACCAACGAGAACAGGTTGAGCTTGCTTGCGGTCGACGACACAGGCGCGCCGGTGCTGTCGATCGCCCAGCTCCTCAGCCTTCCGAGCAGCCCCAATGGCGCACTCCGTGGCAGGCGCGCAAAGGACGCCATCTACGAGCTGGAGTGGGTTGGCGCGACAGCCGCGGAGGTCCGCCGCGCACAGCCTCGCGTCGCGATCCTCCACCCGGGAGCGGCGACGGAGGGGCTGGTGGCGAGTGCCGGTGGTTACGCCCGCCTCGCCGAGCTCGAGCGGGCGACTGCAGGCTCGCCGGCCCCAGACTGTGTAGTGGTCGAAGTGCAAGCGACGGCCGACTGTGTTGAGGGCGAGCCGCTCGATCCGCCCGCCATCCACCGCCTTACCGAGGCCACCCTCACATTGCTTCAGGACTTCATCGCCTCGCCGGGTTTGGCCCAGACACGCTTGATTCTGCTTACCAAAGCAGCGCTGGCGACCGCGGTGGGGGAGTCGCCCAACCTCGCACACGCTGCGCTTGTAGGTCTGCTGCGAAGCGCGCGCGCCGAGCACCCCAACCGCTTCGGTCTGATCGACATCGACGGATCCGCGGCCTCGACCGCCGCGCTTGGTGACGCGCTGCTGATCGGCGAGGAGCCGGAGATCGCGATTCGCGAAGGCGAGCTGCGCCTGCCGCGACTCACTCCCGCAATGGGGAACGGACGGCTGATGCCACCAGTCGGCGAGCCAGCTTGGCAGTTGGCCGTCGAGCGACCCGGCACACTCGACGGCCTCGCGCTTGTTCCCGGCGCAACCGCCAGCCAGCCGCTTACCGCGGGCCAAGTGCGGATCGCCGTTCAGGCCGCCGGCGTGAACTTCCGTGACGTTCTGCTCACGCTCGGCGCCTACCCGGGCGAGCTGCCGCTCGGTGGCGAGGGCGCCGGGGTCGTGAGCGAGGTTGCGCCCGATGTCACCGATCTAAAGGTCGGCGATCGTGTGATGGGCCTGCTCAGCAGTGCTTTCGGCCCGGTTGCGATCACGCACCGCAGCCTGTTGGCGAAGCTTCCCGAGGGGTGGTCGTTCGTGCAGGGCGCCTCGATGGCGGTTGTGTTTCTCACCGCCTACTACGCGCTTGTCGATCTGGCGCGGCTGCAGCCGGGAGAAACACTGCTGATCCACGGCGCCGCCGGTGGTGTCGGCATGGCCGCGTCCCAGCTGGCGGAGTACATCGGCGCCGAGATCTACGCCACCGCGCATCCCGCTAAGTGGCCGACCTTGAAAGGGATGGGCCGCGATCAGCAGCACATCTGCTCCTCGCGCAAGCTGGACTTCAAGGACAAGTTCCTGCGCACGACGGAGGGTCGCGGCGTCGACGTCGTGCTCAACTGTCTGGTGGGCGAGTACGTCGATGCCTCGCTCGACCTACAGCCCGGTGGTGGGCGGTTCATCGAGATGGGCAAGGCGGACATCCGCGGCCCGGAGGAGGTCGCGGCCGCTCATCCTGGTGTCAGCTACCGCGCGTTCGATCTGCAGGAGGCCGGCCCCGAGCGCATCCAGCAGATGCTCAAGGAGCTGATCGGGCTGTTCGAGGCCGGTGTGCTCACGCATTTGCCGATCTCCACCTGGGATGTCCGCCGCGCGCCTGAAGCGTTCAGGCTGATGCGCGAGTCAAAGCACACCGGCAAGCTCGTCCTGACAGTGCCACAGCCGCTCGATCCCGAGAGCACGATCCTGATCACCGGTGGCACTGGCGGCCTTGGCACGCTCCTGGCCCGCCACCTCGTCTCCCAACACGGAGTTCGCCAGCTACTGCTCGTCAGCCGCACAGGCCCCGACGCGGCGGGTGCCCCGGAGCTCGCGGCATCTCTGCGGGAGCTTGGCTGCAGCGCGCGGATCGAGCGCTGTGACATCACCGATCGCGCGCAGCTGGCGGCACTGATCGACACGCTCCCGGAGCGCCACCCGCTCAGCGCGGTCATCCACGCCGCCGGCGTAATCGATGACGGGGTGATCGAATCGCTCGCCGGCGAGCAACTGCACCGCGTCATGGCGCCAAAGGTCGATGGCGCCATTCACCTCCACGAGCTCACCCGCGAGCAGGGCGCGAAGCTGATCTGCTTCTCCTCCGCCGCAGGCATCCTCGGTGCCGCCGGACAGGGCGCGTACGCCGCCGCCAATACGTTCCTCGATGCGCTTGCCTGTCACCGTCATGCGGCGGGGCTGCCCGCGATCTCGCTGGCGTGGGGCGCCTGGGAGGCCAGCGGCATGACCGCGGCGATCGGCGAGGCGAGCCGCTCGCGGCTAGCGCGCATGGGCATCGCCGCGCTATCGGAGCCCGAGGGGCTCGATCTGTTCGATCTTGCCCACACGCTCGATACGCCGCTGGTGGCACCGCTGCAGCTCAACAGGCAACTCCTGCGCAAGCTCGCGAACGCCGAGCTGCTGCCGGCGATCGCGAAGGCGCTGGTGCCCGCCGTCCCGGCGGCGAGTACCCGCGCGGGCACCGGCGCGCTTGCTCGGCAGATCGTCAACGCGCCCGCGCAGGAGCGCGACGCGATCGCACTGCGGGGTGTGCTCGAGCAGATTGCGGCGATTCTCGGCCACTCAAGCCACGCCGCGATCGACCCCGACCAACCACTTAAGGATCTCGGGTTCGACTCCCTCGCCGCGATCGAGCTGCGCAACCGGCTGAATCGAATCTCTGGTTTGCAGCTGCCAGCGGCCATCGCACTCGACCTGCCGACGGCCAGGGCGATCGCCACGCACGTGGGCGCGCAGATCCAGCAGGGCAGCGGTTCGGCGACACTCACCCAGCCCGAGCTGCCGCCACCCGACATCGCCTCCTTCGGCGATACGCCCGCGCGCGACGACACGCCCTTCCCACTCACCGAGATCCAACGCGCCTACTGGATCGGGCGAATGGGAGCCGTCACGCTGGGCGAAGTCTCGTGCCACTTCTACAGCGAGGTGGACGTGCACGAGATTGATCTCGAGCGGTTGCAGCGTGCGCTCAACCAGCTGATCGCACGACACGACGCGCTGCGGATTGTGATCGATGCGGACGGCAACCAGCGGGTGCTCGCCGATGTCCCTCGCTATGAGATCCACACCGTCGACCTCTCGCAAGAGCCCGATTTCCACGCCGCGGTGCTACGCGAACGGGAGCCCATCTCGCACGAGGTCAGGTCCGCCGAACAGTGGCCACTGTTCTCGTGGCGGCTGCTCGAACGCGCGCCAGGCGCGGGCGTCTTGCAGGTCAGCTACGACCTGCTGATCGCCGACGCGGCGAGTCTGCTGATCCTCACCGACGAGATCGGACGCCTCTACAGCGACCCCGATGCCGCGCTGGCGCCCCTGCGTGTGAGTCTCAGGGAGTGTGTGCTCGCCGAGTCCGACAGCGTTGCTCGTGCGCGCGCAAACGAGTATTGGCAGCCGCAGCTCGCCAACTTTCCCGATCCGCCGGCGCTGCCGATGGTGTGCGCCCCCGAGCAGCTTCAACGGCAGCGCTTCGATCGGCTCGTCCACCGGGTCGATTGCACAAGCTGGCAAGAGACCCTCGCGGTGGCACGCGAGCACGACGCCACGCCCACGGTTGCACTCTGCGCTGCCTTCGCCGCCTGCCTCGGCCAGTGGAGCGAGTGCGGACGCTTCACGCTCAACGTCACGCTCTATCGTCGCCCGCCGATTCACGAGGATGTCAACCGCATCGTCGGCGACTTCACCACGTTCGACCTCGTGGCGGTTGAGCTCGACGCCGATGCGCCCTTCAGCCAGCTCGTGATGGAGGTCAAACAGAGACTGTGGCGCGATATCGAGCACATCGACGGCAGTGGCGTGAATCTCCTGCGGGCGCTCTCGGAGCTGCGTGGCGAGCCCTATCTCGCACCGGTTGTGTTCACCAGCCTGTTGGGCCTTGAAACCGATCGCGCGCTCGAACTTGATGCGCTCGGCCGCCGTGGTTACACGATCACCCAGACACCGCAGGTTTGGCTTGACCACCAGGCGGTGCCGACCCGTGACGGTGGCGTTGAACTGACCTGGGATTACGTCGAAGGGCTGTTTGATCGTGAGCAGACGACTGCGAGCTTCCGCCGCTACACCCATCTGATCGGGCTGCTCGCCGACCGGCGCAACTGGGGTCGCTCGATCGCCACGCTCTCGCAGGAGGTGGCCGCCCACGTACCCGCGCCGCCGCGCGTACAGCCGCAAGCTGAGCGGCTGTCCACGGCGATCGCGCTTCCCGCGGGGGACCCCGAGCAGGGTCTACCTAGTTTGGAGGAGCTGTTGCCCGAGCTCAAAGGACTGATCGAAGAGACCACCGGGCTGGATGCGCTCGATGTCGACGACGACCTGCTCGAGCTGGGCGCAACCTCAATCGAGCTGATTCGCCTGGCGGCAAAGCTCGCAACGCGCTTCGGCAGGCGTCCGACGGTGCGCGAGCTCTACCGCGTGCGCACGCTGCGAGCGTTGGCGGAGTACTACTGCGGTCCCGCCGCGAGCCCACGCGAGCCCCACGGGACGCTGCTCGCCACGCCGGACGCGCGCGAGGAGTTCAAGCGGGCGCCACGCTCGCCGCTCGAGCGAGCGAGCACAAGCATTTCGCTGCCGCGGGACGCCCCGTTGCCGCTGCCGGCGGGCGAGCGGCGGAGCTGCCGCGAGTTTGCCTCCTCGCCGCTCAGACTTGGAGAGCTCTCCAACCTGCTTGCGGTATTGCAAACCGACGCGCGTCGTAAGCGCCGCTATCCCTCGGCTGGCGCCGCCTACCCCGTGAGTCTGTTCGTGCACGTGCCCGGCGACGGCGTAAGCGGACTCGACGCCGGGGTTTACGTGTACGACCCCGACGCACACCAGCTCGGGGCGCTGTCCGGGGAGCATCCCTTCGACCGGCTCGCGCACCTGCCGAGCAACCGTGAGATCTTCGACCAAGCCGCCTTCGGCGCGTTCATCGTCGGCGATCTCAATGTTGCTGCGCCGCTGTATGACGAGTTGGCGCACGAGTTCTGCCTGATCGAGGCTGGCGCGATCGTCCAGCTCGCGATGGAGCATGCGCCGCGTTGCGGCATCGGGCTGTGCCCGATCGGGGGGCTGGACACGCCGCCCGTGCGGGAGCTGTGCGAACTGGGTGAGAACGAAACGGTGCTGCTCGGACTGCTTGGCGGCCGGCCCCGTGCCCACGATGCAGAGCAACCGCTGCGGGAGGCGGCGGCGATGATTGCGCTGCCGGAGGAACTGCGCCCGCTGGTCCCGTCCATCGGGGGCATGCTTGGCATGGCGGCGGCGGTCCCGGCCGGAGATGTCCCAGGCGGGTCGGCGATGGCGCTGCCGACTCCCGCCAAACGGGACGCGTTGCTGACCGGAGCAACCGGGTTCCTCGGTGCCCACCTCCTGCGCAGCCTGCTCGACGAAGGGCGCCGCGTTGTGTGCGTGGTGCGAGCGCAAGACGCGGCCGCGGGCGCCGAACGGGTTCGCGCCAACCTCGAGCGCTATGAGCTGTGGCGGCCGGAGCAGGATCAGTTAATGCAGGTGATCGCCGGCGACCTCGCCGGTGACAAGTCATCCGCGCTCGAGCAGATCGTGGCCGGCCATGCCGACGCGATCGGCGACATTTTCCACGCAGCGTCGCTTGTCAACTGGATCTGCCCGCTTGAGGTTGCGTGGGGCGCGAACGTGCTCGCCACCAAGAACATCGTCGAGCTGGCGGCGCGCATTGGGGCACATCTGCATCACGTCTCAAGCACCGCCGTGTTCCCGTTCGGCGCCGAGCGCACCTTCGCGGAGGATGCCCCACTCGAGCACGGCGGTGAGCTGATCGGCGGTTACCCGCAAACCAAGTGGATCGCGGAGCGGCTGGTACGCGACGCCAGGGATCTCAACGTCGAGGTCACGATCTACCGCCCCGGGATGATCGCCGCCAGCAGCCTCACCGGCAGGGCCAATCCGAACGGCTTCTTCGAGAGCATGATCATCGGCTGCATCCAGCTCGGCTGCGCACCGGCGCTCGACACCGAAGTAGACGCCGTACCGGTCGACTACGCCGCGCAGGCGATCGTGACGCTCGCCCGTAGCGGCATTGCGGGCACCCTCCATCTCGTCAACCCCCAACCGGCCTCTTACGCCGCGGTCAACCGCTGGGTGCGCGGGCGCGGACACGCGGTCCGCGAAGTCCCCTTCGAGCAGTGGCGCGAGGAGGTACTGAGCTCGCCGACGTTCGCGGATTCGATGCTTGCGCCGTTCCGCGACTACGTCCTGCACGCAGAGCCGGAGCAGTTCACGCTGCCGCGGGTGCTCTGCCACCGCGCGGTTGCCGCTCTCGCCGGCAGCGGCGTCAGCTGTCCCCCGGTCGGCGGCGAGCTGCTCGGCGGCTTCCTCGACCAGCTCAACCGCGGTGGCCTCGGGGAGCACGCGTGACACCGAGCGCGCTCAAAGCCCCCGCGCCGCGCCAGCTCGGCGAGCACGGCCCAGCCCGGCCATACGACCTGGCCACGCCGTTGGACGCTTATGTTGCGGCGCAGGCGGCGAGCACGCCGCAAGCGCTCGCGCTCAGCGACGATCGCGAGCGCCTGAGCTATGCGGAGATGTGGCGGCGCGTCGAACGGTGGAGCGCGGTGCTGCACGCCCACGACGTCGCTCCCGGCGACGTGGTGGGGGTGTGCGCCGAGCGGTCCGTCGAGCTGCCGGTCGTGCTGTTGGCGATCTTGCGCCGCGGCGCTGCCTACTGTCCGCTCGAGCCCGACCAGCCGGCGCAACGATTGCACCACCTGATCAGCCAAGCTTGCCCGGCTGCGATCGTCACGGCGCCGGCGTTCGGGGATGCCATCGGGCAGGCGGCGGGCAGCGCCAAGCTGATCGTCAGCGGGACCGATACCGGGCTCGGGGCGGCCAACACCACAAGCGGGGCGGCTGCCACCACCACGCTCGAGGCCCGTGCCGACACTGCATTTGGTGTGCCCGCCGTCACCCTCACAGCGACCGTGCCCGACCGGCCGCAAGCAGATGCCGACGATCCTGCCTACGTGATCTTCACCTCCGGCTCAACGGGGCGTCCCAAGGGCGTGGTGGTGCCGCACCGTGGTGTGGTCAACCGGCTGCTGTGGATGCAAGAGACCTTCAAGCTCACCGCCGAGGACGTGGTGCTGCAGAAGACGCCCTATGGCTTCGATGTCTCGGTATGGGAGCTGTTCTGGCCACTGATCGCCGGCGCGCGGCTGCACCTGCTCGAGCCCGACGGCCACCGCGACCCACAGCTGCTCGCCGAATGTATTCGCGAGCAGCAGGTCACCACCATGCACTTCGTGCCCTCGATGTTGAGCATCTTCCTCGAGGAGCCACTCGCCGCCGGCTGCAGTTCGCTGAGGCGCGTGATCTCCAGTGGCGAGGCGCTGCCCTGCCAGCAGATGCTCGCGGCGCTCCGTACATTCGAGCCGGCGACGCTATGGAACCTGTATGGCCCCACGGAGGCCAGCATCGATGTCACCTACTGGCAGTGTGCCAGCCAGTCGGCGAGCGCCCCGGTGCCGATTGGGCGGCCCGTCGCCAACGTTGGCTGTTACTTGCTCGACGACGAGGGTAACCGGGTGGCGCAGGGAACGATTGGCGAACTGTGCATCGGCGGCGTGCAGGTTGCGCTCGGGTACATCAATCAGCCAGAGCTGACCGCCGAGCGGTTTGTGGAAGTGCCTTCGATCGACGGCGTGCTCTACCGCACCGGCGATCTCGCCCGCCGCCGAGCGGACGGGCTGCTCGAATACGCCGGTCGTGCCGACCGGCAGATGAAGTTCAACGGGATCCGAATCGAGCCCGGCGAGATCGAGGCGGTAATCCGCGAACTGCCCGAGGTCCGTGAGGTCGCCGTCGTGCTGCGTCAGGCCACCGCCGCCAGCGACAAGCTGGTTGCCTACGTGGTGCTGCGCCAGGAGACGATTGTCGTGGCCGCGATCCGCAGCTGGGTCGCCTCCAGACTCCCTGCCTACATGGTGCCCTCGTTCGTCGTGCTTCTGCCCGAGCTGCCATTGAGCGGGAACGGCAAGCTCGATGTCAAGGCGTTGCCGGCGCCCCCCGGTAGGCCCCCCAGCGAGGCCGCGTGCGCACCCAGGTAGCGATCGTCGGCGCTGGCCCCGCCGGCCTGCTGCTCGGACGGATGCTCGCGCTGGCGGGGATCGAGACGGTGATCCTCGAGGCGCGGAGCAGGACTTACGTCGAGCGGCGCATCCGCGCCGGGATGCTTGAGCAGCCCACCGTCGAGCTACTTGGTGAAATCGGCCTCGATCGGCGGATGAAGCGCGAGGGAGCCGTTCACGAAGGGTTTGAGCTGCGCTTTGACGATCGCCGACACCGGATCGCCACCGCCGAGCTGAGTGGTGGAGGAGTGACGGTGATGTATGGCCAGCAGGAGATCGTCAAGGACGCGATCGCCGCCCGGATCGCAGAAGGCAGGCCACTCTATTTTGAGGTCTCCGATGTGGCGATCAGCCGGATTGACACCGACCAACCGGTGGTTGAGTACCGCCACGAGGACGCCACCAAGACCCTTACCTGTGACTTCGTCGTAGGCTGCGACGGCTCGCATGGCGTCAGCCGCCCAACGATCCCCGCGGGGGCGCTGCGAACGTTCTCGGCGACCTACCCGTTCGGGTGGCTGGGAATCCTTGCCACCGTGCCTCCCTCATCCCCGGAGCTGATCTACGCTGCGCACGAGCGCGGGTTCGCGCTACACAGCCTCCGCTCGCCCACGCTCAGCCGCTTCTATCTGCAGGTCGGTGCGGGCGAGTCGCTCGACGCCTGGCCGGACAGCCGGATCTGGGCTGAGTTGCGCACGCGCTTGGGTGACGGCGAGGAGCTGACGCTCGCCGAGGGCCCGATCATTCAGCGGGGCATTACCGCGATGCGCAGCCTCGTCTGCGAGCCGATGCAATATGGGTCGCTCTTCCTCGCCGGCGATGCCGCGCACATCGTGCCACCGACGGCCGCCAAGGGTCTTAACCTCGCCGCCGGCGACGCGCGCCTGCTGGCCGAATGCCTCGGTGCGTGGTATGAGCGCCACGACCGTAGCCTGCTGGACGGCTACTCCCAAAGCGCGCTGCAACGCGTGTGGTGGGCGCAGGAGTTCTCGCGCAAGATGACGTGGCTGATGCACCACGAGCCGGGCGATGTCTGGGCGGGGCGGCTGCGGTCGGCTCAGCTTGAGCGGTTGTGTGAGTCGGTTCCCACCGCCACAGCGTTCTGCGAGGAGTACGTCGGGCTGCCATTCACGCGTGCACCGGCTGCTCAAGTAGCTGTGTGAGCGCATGCGCGCGCGCATCGTCTGGTGACTGCGCGCCGTCTTGCAAGACCGCGGGTGCCACGCCCGCCAGCGCCGAGGTGAGAAACAGTCGCTCTGCCCGCAGCGCCTCGTCGAGTGACACAGGCTGCTCGCGCAGTGGAATGTCAGCCGCGCGCGCCACAGCGATCAAGGCGGCGCGTGTGACACCGGGTAGCAGCCTGCCGTTGATCGGTGGCGTCAGCAACGTTTGATCGCGTTCCACGAAGATATTCCCGAACGCCGCCTCCAGTACGCCCCCGTCGTTGTCGATCAGCAGCGGTGTCCTACCCTCTGTACTCACGCGATCGAGCCAGCTGCGGTCGCGCCACTTGTGGGCTCCTAAGCCCCCGGGACACTCCACCGCGATGAGCTCAATCGGCAGTCGTCGCGATCGCGGCGGCCCGAGTCCGAGCTTGACCGTCACGCCCGCCGACCCAGGTGTGGCAACCACGCGCAGCACGCCACGCCCATCGCAGGCGCGCGCGGCGCTTCGAACGCGCCCGAGCAGGTCGTGAGGTAACCGCGCCCCGTAGAGCGTCGTCACGCTGTCGCTCAACCTCGCCAGATGCAGCGCTGCGCGTACGGCGCACCCGTTGCGCACGAGCATCGTCTCGAAGACGCCCAGCGATAGATCGGCTTGAACGCCCAGCGCGGGATCGGCTTGAACGCCCAGCGCGGGATCGGCTTGAACGCCCAGCGCGGGATCGGCTTGAACGCCCAGCGCGGGATCGGCTTGAACGCCCAGCGCGGGATCGGCTTGAACGCCCAGCGCGGGATCGGCTTGAACGCCCAGCGCGGGATCGGCTTGAACGCCCAGCGCGGGATCGGCTTGAACGCCTAGTTGTGTGCTCGCAAATGTCATCGCATCAGCTTATTAGCAATCGATTGACAAATCAGTCAATTAGTTAGTATATTTGTGCATGTCTGAGTAATATGCGCAATATTCGAAATCTTCGGTCGCCGAGGTGATAAGACAAGATAATGGAGGCAGCCAGATGAAAGGAGAGCACGGCTTGGTGCCGGCGGCAACACCTCCACCGGTCGATCCACAGAAGGAATTCATCAAGCGCGGCCTGGATGGGGAGGACGACCGGATCGAGGTAGGCGTGGTGATCATCGGCGGTGGCACCGCCGGACTGTCGTGTGCCAACCGGCTGCTGCAGCTGTTGGCTGATGACCCTGAGACGAGCGAGGCGCTGGGCGAAGTTCCCGTGGCGGTCGTCGAGAAGGCAAAGGCCTGTGGCGGCCACAGCCTCTCAGGAGCGATCATGGCGCCCACGCCACTGCTCGAACTGTTCCCCGAACTCAGCCAGAAAGACTGGCGCGCCGAGGGGTTCGCCTTCGGCGAGGTAAGGCGCGAGGCGGTTTATCTGCTGCCTTCAAGCCGCACGAAGCTACGCATCTTCACGCCGCCACCACAGCACAATCGCGGCAATGAGATCGTGTCCGTGGCGGCGATGGCGCGCTTTCAGCAGCGTCTCGTCGAAGAGGCGGGTGGGTACGTTCTGACCGAGACCGCGGCCGACCAGCTGATCGTCGAGGATGGCCGCGTCCGCGGTGTGCGCTCAGGTGACAAGGGGCGCGGCAAGGACGGCCAGCCACTTGGCAACTTCGAGCCCGGCACCGACATCAAGGCGCAGGCCACTGTGCTCGCCGACGGCTGTTGGGGGCACCTCGCCGGCGTGGCGATCCGCGAGTTCAATCTTGCCGAGGGCCGCGAACCGCAGGTGTGGGAGCTCGGCGTCAAGGAGGTTCTGGAAGGTACCCAAGCCGCTCGACCGGGTGATCCACTGCCTGGCCGGCTGGCCGCTGAAGATCTCCACCAAATACCACCACATCGGCGGCAGCTTCATCTATCCGATGACGGACGAGAAAACCGGCGATCACCTCGTCTCGATCGGGTTCATCGTCGACCTCGATTACGCCGACGCCACAACCTCAGCGCACGACCTCCTCCAGCAGGCCAAGACCCATCCGCTGTTCCGGGAAATTCTCGACGGCGGCGAACGGGTTGCCTGGGGGGCCAAGGCGATCCCAGCCGGTGGCTACTGGGCGATGCCGAAGCTTTCGATGCCGGGCGCGGTGCTCGTCGGCGACGCGGGAGGGCTACTGAACCTCGCGTCGCTCAAGGGCGTCCACTACGCGATCAAGTCGGGCGTCTTCGCAGCCGAGGCGATCTACGCGGCGCTCCGTGCCCGCGAGCACAACTTCGAGGCCTATGAGCGCGCCGTGGCGGACTCGTTCATGGCGAAGGAGCTCTGGGAACAGCGCAACACCCGCCAGCCACTGCAGAAAGGAATCAAAGTGGGCGCGCCCCTCGCCAACCTGATGATCGCTACCAAGGGCAGGTTCCCGGGCGGGCGCTGGTCGCTGCATCGCAATGACAGTCAGCCGATGTTCATCGGCAAGACGCACGAGAGCTACCCCAAGCCCGACGGCAAATACATCTTCGACAAGCTCTCCAGTGTTTTCATCAGCGGCAATACCACGCGCGACGACGCGCCCAACCACATCCGCGTACAGAAGCACGTGCCGCGTGAGCTGGCCGAAACCTGGCGTTGGATGTGTCCCGCCGGCGTCTATGAGATTCCCGACGATGCGCCCACCGAGGGGCTTGTGGACGTGATCGTCAACTACACCAACTGCGTCCAGTGCGGGGCGATCACTGCCAAGGGAGGCCGTCTCACGCCGCCCGAGGGTGGCGACGGGCCGCTCTACCAGATCACCTGAGTCTTCCGCCGCGGTCGCTATTCGCGGCAGGCAATTTTTGCACCGAGCGACGACGGGCGCTCAAATACTCCGTGCGACCGATTGCACACCTCTCTCAGAGACACGGAGAAATCACATGGCGAGCCGACCCCCGGAGACGCAGCCCACCAGTAAATGTGACGTGGCGATTCTTGGCGGCGGCCTCGCCGGCCTGAGCCTCGCGATCCAGTTGCATCGAGCCCGGCCGAATACGTCTGTCACAGTATTTGAGAAGCGGACCTGGCCGGTGCCGGAGGCGGCGCACAAGGTAGGGGAGTCGCTGCTGCAGATCGGCGCCTACTACTTCGATCAGATATGCGCGATGCGGCCGCACTTGGAGCGCGATCAGCTCCCCAAGATGGGCTTGCGGTTCTTTTTCCCCGGTGGTGGCGGTGCGCTGGAGGAACGGGTCGAGGTCGGCTTGGCGAGCTGGGTCGACCACGCACCGACCTACCAACTGGACCGTGGTCGCTTCGAGAACGCGCTCGCCGACGAGGCCGCAGGCTATGGCGTAGATCTGCGTCCCGGAATGACGCTCGTCGGTGTCGAACGACTCTCAGATGGCGACGTGGGCGGAACCTCAGATGGCGATGCGGGCGGAGCCTCACACGGCGACGTGGGCGAAGCCTCAGATGGCGACTTGGGCGGCGCCCGGTACCGGCTCACCACCCGCGACGAGGACGGCGAACTGCACGTGGTGCTAGCCGCCGCGGTCGTCGACGCCAGCGGCCGAGCGGCGATCCTGAAGCGCAAGTTCGGTTTGGGCGTCGAGAACACCCACCACTGCAACGCCGCGTGGTTTCGCATCGGCCGGCGCATCATGGTGGACGATTGGTGTGAGGAGCCCGCTTGGCAGGCGCGTGTGCCGCACGGCACGCGGTGGCAGAGCACCAATCACTTCATGGGCCCCGGCTACTGGTTTTGGGTGATCCCGCTCGCCTCGGACAGCACCAGCTTCGGGCTCGTCGCCGATCCCGACCTCGTCCCGTTTGAGGCGATGCGCCGTTTCGAGCCGCTGCTCGAATGGCTGCACCAGCACGAGCCGGTCGCCGCCGAGATCGTCGAGCACCACCGGGACGCGCTGCAGGACTTCCGCACGCTCAAGCACTACTCGCACGGCTGTGAGCAAGTGTTCTCCCCGGACGGTTGGTACATCAGCGGCGAGGCCGGAGTCTTCTTGGATCCGCTGTACTCGCCTGGCTCCGACGCGATCGCGATCGCCAACACGATGATCACGCGTCTCATCGCGGGCTTGCTCGACGGCGAAGATGTCACTCAAGCCGCAGAGATGTTCAATGGCCTCTATCTGCTGATCTCCGGGCGCCTGCTATCGATTTGGGATCATCAGTATCCGCTGTTCGGCAGCCCGGAAGTGACAGCGGCAAAGATCGCCTGGGATTTCCTGGGTTACTTCGGGTCGCTCGCACTGCTCAGTGTGGCGGGCCGTCTCGACGAGCCAGAGTTTCTGGTCACGGTACTGCCTCACGTCAATCGCATCTCCGAGCTGAACCACAACATGCAGGAGTACCTGCGCGAATGGGCGGACCGCACGAGCGAAGCGGACGCGGCGGGTTACCCCTGCATGTCCGAGTCCACCTACCACGAAATGGAGGAGCACATCGCCACGAGTCCCTCTCAGGATGCCGACTGGGTGCGCGAGCGGATCGTCGCAAACGCCGCGAGAATCGAGGCGGCGGCCGTGGAGATAATGACACGCAGTGCCGCCGCATTGGGCGTCACCGTCGACCCCGACAACCTCGATCCCTGCACCTTCCGGCTGCCCGGGAGCGAGCGCGAGGCCGAGCCTGTGACGACAACAGCGTCGCCGGATTGGCGCTCGGCGGGCTCGGGCTTCAGTTGGGCCACCGCGGAGCAGCCGCGCGGGGCGGCGGGCGCAGCCTACTCGGTGTGGTTGCCCGAAGCGCTCAAGGCACACTCGGGGACACCAACGGCAGAGGCCGCGGCGAGGTAGATAGATGAATGCCGACCCGCTACTCACGTACCTGATAGACAGATGAATGCTGACACGCTGCTCGCGCACCTGCTGCTAGACCTGGCGGTGATCGTCCTGGCGGCACAACTGCTGCGGGTGGTGCTCGGTAAGTTGCGCCAGCCGAAGGCGTTGGCTGAGGTTTTGGCGGGTCTTGCGCTCGGCCCTTCGCTGCTTGGCAGGCTCCCCGGCGACCCGTCCACGGCGCTGTTCCCACACGATGTGAGGCCGTCACTTACGCTGATCGGTGCGCTCGGCCTGAGTATGTTCGCATTTGCGCTGGGGTTGCAGCTGGACCTAGATGCACTACGTCGGCGAAGTCGCGACGTTGTACGGGTGTCGGTTGGAGCGCTCGTGCTGCCGTTCGCCGTCGGGGTTGCCCTGGCGCTAATGCTGTACGGACCGCATCACATCGTGCACGGCCACAGTGTTGCGGCGCTGCCGTTCACTCTTTTCGTCGCGACCGCCATGTCGATCACCGCGTTCCCGGTACTCGCCTCGATTCTCGCCGAGCGGGGAATACGTCGCACGCCGCTCGGCGAACTGGCGCTCAGCTCAGCAGCGCTCCAAGACGGCGTCGGTTGGCTGCTGCTCGCCGCTGCTCTGTCCACGCTCTCGCTGAGCGGACACCACGACGTGCGGGTTGTGCTGCTCGAGACGATTGTCTTCCTGGGCGGGCTGTTCGGCGTGGCGCGGCCACTGCTGCGCAAATTCATGGCGACACGCGCCAGCGCGCATCGAGGCGAGGTCGAAACGCTCGCCATCGCCGCGACGGTCGCAATGGTGAGCGCGGGCATCACGCAACTGATCGGCGTCCACGAGGTCGTCGGCGCGTTCGCGGCCGGCGTGGCGTTCCCCCGCGACCCCGATCACCGCCGTCAGCACGCGATTGCCGGCGCGATCATGCCGTTGACCCTCGCGATGCTGCTGCCCGTCTACTTCGTGACGCCGGGCCTGCAGGTCAATATCGGCGCGATCGGCTCACAAGGGGTCGCCGAGCTCGCATTGATCACGCTCGCCGCCTGCGCCACCAAGCTGATTGGGGCGGCGGTGCCGGCACGCCTCGGCGGTATGAGCTGGAGCGAGGCGGGGCCGCTCGCGGTGCTCCTCAATACCCGCGGGCTGATGGAGCTCGTCGTGCTGACCGTGGGCTACACCGAAGGGGTGCTCGACCAGCGCCTGTTCAGCGTGATGGTGCTGATGGCGCTGGCCACCACGATGATGACGTGCCCGCTATTGGATTTCCTCGCCCGCCGCGGTATGGCAGCCACGCGCGACTCCGGCGAAGCGGCCGGCAACTTCGTGCTGGCTCAGACATCGTCGGTCCAAAGTTAGGTCTCCGCCTGCCGTGGTGCACGCCTGCAGTGCGTCGGCACCGTCGCCTCTGGTGTTTCGGCCACGTCTGCTGCGGGTCGGCACCGTCGCCTCTGGTGTTTCGGCCACGTCTGCTGCGGGTCGGCACCGTCGCCTCTGGTGTTTCGGCCACGTCTGCTGCGGGTCGGCACCGTCGCCTCTGGTGTGTCCAGCCATGCCAGCTGTAGGTCGGCTGCACGCACCTTCGTGCGGCTGTGCGATTTGATGTCGCAATGACCGGTTGGGTATCGTGGTTGCCGATTGCCGTTTTGGCGGCTCTTGCCTGGCCGACGGTTGCTTCGCTGGCGACCGCCGGTGGGACGCTGGTGCTCGCGATCGCCACGTTCGCCTCAGTGCGCTCCGCCAACCGCTCGGCGCGCATTGCTGAGCTTGCGCTCCAGGAGCAGCGCCGGCCGGTCTTGGTCCAGTCGCGCCTCGACGATCCCCTGCAGAAGATCATGTTCGTCGACCGCCACTGGGTACGCGTACCCGGCAGCGGCGCCGTCGCCGAGCACGTCGAGGGCACCATCTACCTGGCGATGAGTCTGCGCAACGTTGGCGCGGGCATCGGCGTGCTGCAGGGCTGGGCGGCACGCGCGGGGATGCAGCGCACGACAGTCGCGCCCGTCACCGAGGCCGAGTTCCGCAGCCAGACGCGCGACCTCTATATCCCCGCGGGCGACATCGGCCTGTGGCAGGGCGCATTGCGCGACCCCGCCGACGCCGCGCACTCGCCGATCGCCGACGCGGTGGCCCAGCGCGAGACGATCTCGCTCGAGTTGCTCTACAGCGACCAGGTCGGCGGCCAGCGCACGATCAGCCGTTTTCATCTAGAGCCCGTCGGCGAGGACGGTTGGCTGGCCAGCGTGGGTCGGCACTGGTATCTCGATCGGGAAGGCCCGCGATAGGGCCGACGGCGTGGTCGGGTTGGACGGCGCGATTGCATGGGCGTGGTAGGCAGCCGTGTGAGGTGCGGATGAGCGATGCGTCGGACGGCGCGACCCGCTCAGCCGCCGGGTGTACCGTATGGATATGCCTTCCCCGGCGTGGCCGGCACTTTCCTACACGGAGTGGAGCGCCACCTGCGACACGCTGCACGCGCACACGCAAGTGCTAGGCAAGCTCGCTGTGAAGCTCGCCCCGCCTGAGCCGCAGCTCCAGCACGCCGCCTTGCGGCTGACCGCGCGAGGTTGGGAGACAGCGCCACTGCCCGCGCCCGACGGCTCCGGTGTGCTTGTCGTCGTGCTCGATCTAGGCACTCACGAGGCGGTGCTAGAGCACAGCAACGGGGACACGCGTCGTGTCGCGCTCGCGCCCGACCGCCCGGTCGGGGTGGTCACGCGCGAGGTGCTGGCGGCGGTTGATGAGCTCGTGGGCACCGTCGAGATCGACCCGACCCCGCAGGAGGTGGCGTGGAGCGTGCCGTTGGACGAGGACGCTGAACACACGAGCTACGACGCCGCCCAGGTCACTTCTTACTTCGCCGCCGCGACCCAGGCCGCGCTCGTCCTTGCGGCATTTCGCGCGCCGTATCGAGGGCGCTGCACGCCGGTCAACGCATGGTGGGGCTCATTCGATCTTGCGGTCAACCTGTTCTCCGGGCTGCCGGCCGAGCCGCCTTCCGAGGACTTCATCATGCGCAACGCAATGGATGCCCAGGAGGTCGCCGTCGGATGGTGGCCCGGCGATGCACGCTATGAGCGCGCTGCCTTCTATGCCTACGCACATCCGGCGCCGGAGAATTTTGCGGCAGCGACGCTCGCGCCCGCGGCGGCGCGCTGGGAGACGAAGCTCGGTGAGTACGTCTTGGACTGGGATGACATCCGCTCCAGCCCGGACTCGCGGACGCTCGCGCTGGACTTCGCACGCTCGGCGTTCCGTCACGCCTGCATGGTGTGCGAATGGGAACCGGCACTGGCCGCCAGCGCCGAGGGTAAGCCGCCACCCGTCGTCTGAAACACCTACGTGGCGAATCGTGTTTGGGCATACCCCGACGCGGCGGCTTCGGCCAGGTGTGTCACCCTATGTGGCGGTGAGTGCTGTCCCTCCCGGGCCAACCGAGTTGCCGGCCGTGCAGCTGATGCGCTGGCTGGTACGTCCGATCGCCTTCATGGAGTCCTGCCGCCGTCGTTTCGGGGACGAGTTCAGCGTGCGCTTCCCAGGCTTTGAGCGACCGATGGTGCTGCTGTCGCATCCCGATTCGATCCGGGCGCTCTATACCGCGCACGAGCACGGGCTGCCTCCCGGGCGGACGATCTCGCTACTGCCGGTGATGGGCCCCAATTCGGTGCTGCTGCTCGAGGGTGGCGAGCATCTTGCGCGGCGCAAACTGATGCTGCCGCCGTTCCACGGCGAGCGGATGCGCTCGTATGAGTCGATCATGCGTGAGGCCACCGAACGCGCGATCAATGGCTGGTCGGAGGGTCAACCCTTCGCGATCCACCCCCATATGCAGGCGATCACGCTCGAGGTGATCCTTGAGGCGGTGTTTGGCGTGAGCGACCAGGCGCGCGGCGAGCGGCTGCGTGAGCGCCTGCCGATGCTGCTCGGGGAGACATCTTCGGCGGCGCTGCAGATGCGGGTGCTGCTGGCCAGCCGCCTCGGCCGCGGCGATCCGATGGCCACGCTGCGCGAGATCACAGCGAGCGTAGATCAGCTGCTGTACGCCGAGATTGCCGACCGCCGCTCGGATCCCACGCTCGACCGACGCGAGGACATCCTTTCGCTGCTGGTGGCGGCCCGCTTCCAAGATGGCGGTGCGATGAGCGACGAGGATCTGCGCGATCAGCTGGTGACGCTACTCCTCGCCGGCCACGAGACGACCGCGACCGGTCTGGCGTGGACATTCGATCTGCTGCTGCGCCACCCAGCCGCGCTCGCACGCCTCACCGCCGAGGTGGATCGTGGAGAGGACGCATATCTGCGTGCTGTGGTGAGCGAGTCGCTGCGGCTGCGCCCGGTGGTGCCGCTCGCGGGACGGCGCCTTGCCTCCGAGCTCCAGGTCGGCGAGTTGCGCCTCCCCGTCGGCACCGATGTCACGCCCGCGATCTGGCTCACCCACACCCGCGCCGATCTCTACCCCGAACCGTTCGCGTTTCGCCCCGAGCGCTTCCTCGACGCGGCGCCCAGCGGCTACGGCTGGATTCCATTCGGCGGTGGCATCAGGCGTTGCCTGGGGGCCAGTTTCGCCGAGATGGAGATGCGGGTGGTGTTGCAAACCATCCTGCGCCGCAGCGTGCTCGAGCCGGTCAGTCGACGCGCTGAACGGGTGACCCGTCGCAACGTCACCTTCTCGCCGCGCAAAGGCACGATCGTGCGCAGTCGTCGGCGGGTGGGCGCGCCCACGGTGACCATCCCCGCCATTCACGGGGCGGAGGCTCCGAGGACCGAGCCGGTGGGTGCGCTGAGCTGAAGACCGGGCCGCGACGCGTCTCGCAGACCGCATGCCTGGCGGGGAAACAGACCACATGCTCCGCAAGGCCAACAACGAGGCGGGACCGCGAATGACCAACCAAATGGGGGACCCGTGAAGATAGAAAGGCTAAACGTCGGCTGGTTCACCGCGCCGGCTGGCATCTTTCGCGCCGGCGACGAGATGGATCGAACGGTTCGCTTTCCCGTGCCGGCCTACTTGGTCGAGACGGCGACCGAGCGGATCTTGATCGACACCGGACTCAACCCAGCCGCGCTTGAGGACCCGGCGGCCTACTACGAGCGGCCGGACATCTTCGCGATGTCGGCCATCGCGCAGGAGCAGAGCGTGGCCGAGCAGATCGACCTGGGGACGCTGACGAAAGTTGTCCTCACGCACCTGCACTGGGACCATGTCGGTGGTCTGCGGCTGATCCCGGCGTCGGTGCCCGTCGTGGTGCAGCGCGCCGAATGGCAGGCCGGCCATGACGACGCATCGGTGCAGCGCAACTTCTTCCTGCCGCGAGACTACGCCGACGACGGCCGTGAGGTGGTCCTGATCGACGGCGACTGCGACCTCCTCGGCGACGGCAGCGTCCAACTGCTGCTCACCCCCGGTCACACGTCTGGACACCAGTCGGTGCGCATCGGTGAGATCGTGCTTGGCGCCGACGTAACCCACTACGCGTCGGGCTTGGACGACCACCGCTTTCCGGTGTTCGCTGACGATCACGAGCAGCAGGGACGCTCCGCCGAGCGCTTGCGCGCGATGCGCGACGCCGGCCTCACCGTCATCCCCGGCCACGATCCCGAGCTCCTGCACCCCGGGGTTGTGAGCTAGCTCAGCGGCGGTGACACACCCGATGCACCGCGATGCCCGTGGAGCCGATGTCTGAGCAAGCAGGCGGGATTGTGCCCACCGCGATCCGCGTCATTGTGCGCGGCGAGGTGCAGGGCGTCGGCTTCCGCGAAGCGACCAGCGAGCGGGCGCGCGAGCTAGGAACGATGGGATGGGTGCGTAACGGCGAGGATGGCACCGTGCAGGTTCATGCCGAGGGCCCCGAGCATGCAGTGGAGGAGCTTGTGGGCTTCCTGCGCGTCGGTCCTGCGCTCGCGCGGGTCGCGACAGTCGAGATCAATCCGGTCGCGGTGGAGGGTCACGAGCAGTTCGCAGTGCGTGGTGTAAGCGCCGGCGTGTTCGTCGTGCAGGAGCATCACGCGCGGGCCCACCATTTCGACCTGCGTTTGGAGGTCGACGGGGTGATGCGCTCGTGGGCGGTTCCAAAGGGCCCCTCGCTGGATCCGGCCGTCAAGCGCCTCGCTGTCCAGGTGCCCGACCACGCCCTAGCGCACAACACGTTCGAGGGCGTGCTCGAAGCTGGGGGAGTGATCGTCTGGGATCGCGGCTCCTACGAGCAGGGTGGACGCGTGCCGTGGCCGCAGGCGCTCGATCGCGGCCACGCAGTCTTCGTCCTACACGGGCAGAAGCTGCGCGGCGGCTTTGCCCTGCAGCGCACTGGGGCAGGCAAGAAGGCGCAGTGGTTGCTGATCAAGCGGCGTGACGAGCATGCGCGCTCCGGGTCAGACGTTGTCGCTGAATGCCCCCACTCGGTGCTCAGTGGGCGCACGCTCGGAGAGATCCGCCCGGAGGAGCTCCCCTAAGGAACCTCCGTGGTTGGTGCCTGCACGGGCGTTACGGTGCGGTTTTTGCCTGAAGGGGACGCCACTTCAGATGGCACCCGAGGAGTCGCGATGGCGTGCCGCCGGCGAGGGGACGCGACTCAGGTGGCATCCGAAGAGTTGCGATGGCGTGCCGCCGGCGAGGGGACGCGACTCAGGTGGCATCCGAAGAGTTGCGATGGCGTGCCGCCGGCGCGGTCCGTCGCCGCTGTCGGCGGCCGTCCTCGCGCTGGCGGCGGTGGGCTGTATCGATAATCGCGCACACCTCCTCGGGCTGCTCCACCACGCGCAGCAGCTCGAGGTCGGCGGCGTCGATGCGGTGGTCAGCGAGCGCGCGGGTTTGCAGCCACTCCAGCAGGCCGTCCCACTCCCCCTCGCCCAGCAGGATCGCGGGGGTGTAGCGGATTGTGGCGGTCTGGATCAAGGTGAGCGCTTCGAACAGCTCGTCGAGCGTGCCATACCCGCCTGGTGCGATCACAAAAGCGCAGGCGTAGCGGACGAACATGACCTTGCGCGCGAAGAAATGGCGGAAGCGCAGCCCGATATCCACATAGGGGTTGAGCGCCTGCTCGTGAGGGAGCTCGATGTTGCAGCCGACCGACAGCGCGCCCACATCACGCGCGCCGCGGTTGGCGGCCTCCATCAGGCCCCCACCGCCGCCGGTGATGACGGCGTAGCCGGCGCGGCCCAGACATGCGCTGACCTCGCGCACCAGCGCATAGTGGGGATGGTCGCTGGGGGTGCGCGCCGACCCGAACACGGTCACCGCGCGGCCGATGTTCGCCAGTGCGTCGAAGCCGCCCGCGAGCTCGGTGGCAATGTCGTGCACGCGCTCGGCATCAGCGGCGCGCACCTCGGCGGGCTCGTCGCCCAGCCATAGCAATAGCTCCTCGTCGAAGGTGAGGCCGGGCTCGGCGGGACGCTCGGCGTCGAGCGGGCGCTCGGCGTCGAGCAGGTGCTTGGCGTCGAGTGGGTTCTCGGCGTCGAGTGGGTTCTTGGCGTCGAGTGGGTTCTTGGCGTCGAGTGGGTTCTTGGCGTCGAGTGGGTTCTTGGCGTCGAGTGGGTGCTTGGCGTCGAGTGGGTTCTTGGCGTCGAGTGGGTTCTTGGCGTCGAGTGGGTTCTTGGCGTCGAGTGGGTTCTTGGCGTCGAGTGGGCGCTCGGCGTCGATGTGGCTACCGGTGTCGGTGTTGGCCGGGTGGGTGTCGTCGCGCGACATCGCCCAAGCCTATTCGGCACGCGTACATTGGAGTGAGATGACTCAACTCCCCGCCGCCCGCATCAAGAGCCTGACGCTGGCGGCGTGCATCATCGGCTCGGGGATCGCGGTGCTCGACGGCACCGTCGTCAACGTGGCGCTGCCCACGATCCAGCGTGAGCTGGGGGGCGGTTTGGCGGGCCAGCAATGGGTCAGCAACGCCTATCTGTTGACGCTGTCCTCGCTGATCTTGATCGGTGGCTCGCTGGGCGACCTGTTTGGCGAGCGGCGGATCTTCGCGCTGGGCGTCGCCACCTTCGGGCTGGCATCGCTGCTGTGCGCGCTGGCCCCCACAATCGGCTTCCTAATCGCCTTCCGTGCATTTGAGGGCGCGGCGGGGGCGCTGCTGATCCCGAGCTCGCTCGCGGTGATCGTCGCCACCTTCCCTGAAGCTGAGCGCGGCGGAGCGATCGGTACGTGGACTGCGTTCGGGGCGGTCGCCGCGGCGATCGGCCCGCTTGGCGGTGGGCTGCTGCTGGGGGTTGGCTCGTGGCGCTGGGTCTTTTTGATCAACCTCCCGTTTGTGGCGCTTTGTTTGGCGCTGATCCTCGTGGCGATTCCGCGGGCGGCGCCGCACGAGGGCGCCCGAGCGATCGATTGGACGGGGGCGTTGTTGTGCGCGCTGGGGCTCGGCGGGCCGGTGTTCGCGCTGATCGAGCAGCCGCGCCTGGGCTGGTCGAGCCCCGCGGTGTGGCTGCCCTTGATTGCCGGCCTGCTCCTGTTCGCGGCGTTTCTAGCGTACGAGTCGCGCGCCTCCCACCCGATGCTGGCGCTCGACCTGTTCAAGCGGCGCAACTTCGCGGTAGGCAATATCGAGACGTTCGCGATGTATGGGGGTCTGTCGGTGCTGTTCTTCTTCCTCGTGCTGTTCCTGCAGCAGGTGGCCGGCTACTCGCCGCTGCGCAGTGGCCTCTCGATGTTGCCCACCACGATCGTGATGCTCGCGCTCTCGCGCCGCTTCGGGGCGCTCGCCGACCGCTACGGGCCGAGGCTGTTCATGGGCGCTGGCCCGCTCGTTGCGGGCGCCGGCCTGCTGTTGCTGCTGCGCGTCGGTATCCACGTCGACTACTTCACGCAGGTGCTGCCGGCGCTGCTGCTGTTCTCGCTAGGGCTGTCGATGACCGTCGCGCCGCTCACCGCGGCGGTGCTCGCGGGCGTGGAGGAGCGCCAGGCGGGCATCGCCTCGGGCGTCAACAACGCGGTGGCGCGGGTCGCCGGGCTGCTCGCGATCGCGGCGCTCGGTGCGGTCGTGGCGGTGCAGTTCTCATCTGCGCTCGACCAGCACCTCGCCGGAGTGCGGCTCTCCACTTCCGCTCAGACGGCTGTGGCGCAGGCCAAGCGCCTCACGCTCGGACGTCCCTCCGTGGCCGGCTTGCCGCCTCGCCAGGCGCACGCGGTGATCGCCGCCGCCGATGCGGCGTCGCTCGACAGCTTCCGAGCGGGCATCGGCATCGCGGGCGGGCTGGTGCTAATCGGTGGGCTGATCGGCGCCGCCGGCATCCAAAACCCGCGCCGTGCGGTGTGCGCGGAGGAGTGCGCCGGTGGCCAGCTGGTCGGTGTCTCGCCCGACGCGGCCGGTCTGCACGAGGGGCCGTTGCCGGCTACTTGACCGTGCCTCCGGATGCGTTGATCGCGTACCACGTGCCGCCGAACGCCTTGACGCCAACATAGGAGGTCTTCCCCGGGCCGCTGTCGCCACTGTAGGTGTAGAGCGGGTGTCCGGCATAGGTGACCTGATTGCCGCGCGTATTGGACAGCAGCGAAGCCTTGAGGCCCGGACCGGCCGTCGGCCTACCGCTTGCCTTCAACGAAGGCCATGCCGCCGAGCACCCGCTGATCGCGGCGCAGCTGTTCTTGTTGCCGTGATCCTTCGTGAACTCGTACAACGTGCGGCCCGAGCTGTTCACGAGGATGTTGCCGAGGCTGGTGTGGCGCAGCTGCACTGTGGCGGCGTGGCTTGAATGCGCGGTCGGCGGGCTCGTCTGTGCGCTGGCGACCGTCGCGGCGCTCGCCGCGCTTGCCAAGGCGACGGCCAAGAAAACGTTGGTTCCCTTCATGGTTCCTCCAAATGTCGGGTGCTCGGGCGCGTGACTGTGATCTCCATCTATTAGACACCGCTGTGCCGCCAACCTTCCCGCGGGCCGAGAGGTGCGTGTCGTAGTTGCCTCAGCCAGCCAGTCGCAGGACGATGCTCCTGCTCACGGTCACCGCGGCGCCGTGGTTGGGCGTGATCACAATCTGCACCGTCAGCGCGAGGCGCTTGTGAGCACGCAGCGCCGACCTGGCCTTCGCGGCCAGGGGCACGGCGAAAGACACCGGGATACCGGGCTGTTCGAATTTGCACGAGCCTTCCCATTCCAGTGTGGCTGTGGCTGGGACTGCGGTGCACGCGGGCGTGGTGCCACCGCCAGTCCAGTTGACGCTGGCTGCGGTGCTCGCATCGCGGTCGACGAATTCGACTTTACCGCCGTCGGTGATCGCGATCCTGCTGGCGGGCCGTGGATTTGCACCGGACGTTTCAGCTGTCCAGCACGGCCAGTTGGGCTCCACACAATTTTGGTTGACTTGGAGTTTAACTTCCGCGGGTGCGGCGAGCGCCTGCGGCACGGCACAGGTGCTGAGCACGGCCGCAACAATCCCCAGCAGGGCCACAAAGGCAAAAATGCGTGGTCTCACGGTCTCGACTGCCTCGCTCTCATACATGCACGGTCACCGACCTGGTGATGCTCGTAGCTTCCCCGTAGGCCGGGGTGAGCGTGATCTTCACCTTCAGCGCCAGGCGGTGGCGGCGTTTGAGGGCTCGCCTTGCCTTGGCGTTGAGCTTCACCGAGAAGGACCGCGGACCGGCACTCACCGAAGCGCTCACGAATCGCCCCACCACCTGCGTCGTGTGTCCGGTCTTCGCCAGCGACGCGGTGGGGGCGAGGAGCTCGACCGTGAGGCGATCTCCGGTACCGGCCATTGAGATCTGTAGCGAGCCCTTGACGGTCGTGCCGCGCTGGCTGGAGTGGATCGTGGGAGCGCCGGAGAACGGGGATCCAGTCGGGCTTTCGCCGGCCGGGGTGGGGCTCGGCGTAGTGCTGCCCGGGGTCGAGCCGCCTTTTGAGCCGCCTTCGCCGGTCGTGCCGGTGGGGGGCGCGCTGGTAGAGCCTTCGACCACAACTTCGTATTTGGTGTAGTCCAAGCCAGGCTCGTCGAACAGGGTGGAGCTTTCGAATTTGTAGGTGCCCGATGTTGTGAACGTGCACTTGCCTTCCCAGCCCGTCTTAGGTGCTGTCGGTGCCACCGGCACCGACGGTTCGCACGTCGGAGCGGTGCCGCTCCAGGCGAGGTTGGCAGCGGTCTTGCTGTCGACGTACATCACCGAGCCGCCGCTTGCGATCGTGATTTTTGAGGCCGGCTGGCTCGACCCCGGAGTGGCCCAGCATGGCCAGTCGGCCTCGACGCAGTTTTCGTTTACTTCAAGCTTTGCTTCCGAGGGTGCGGCGAGGGCTGGCGACGCTGCGATCGCCGCTCCGATCAGAGCGGCCAGAGCAAAAAGCGAAAGCGTGCGTGGTCTCACGGTAGGTCCACCTTCCTCATCCTCGATTTCCCGATATGGGCTGGCCCGGCCTGGCACGGCGCGCGATGTCGCGGGTCGGCCTTCACCTATGGGTAGACGCCGGCGCGGCGCGATCCTTCCCGGGGCTCTCCCGCGAGACTCCCGCGCGCCGCTCCGACGGCGTTGCGACAGTTACGATGCGCACGCGTCGACGCCGATGGCGCGTCGCGATCGCGCGCGGCGCTAAAGCGATCGCCGTTGCCGCCGATACGAAAAGTGTGGGTGGCACACTGTCCTCTCGTCGTTTTGCCCCCGCACGCTCGCGTACGGCCGTGTTCGTGCTCGGGTGCGCGATCGCGCTGCTGGGTGTAGGCACGTCGACTGCCGCCGCGTCCGCCAAGAGGAAGCTCACGGCCGCCAACTGGGATGCCTCAGAACAGCGCGTGGTGGTGAGCGGCGGTGTGATGAGTCCGCTGGGCGGGGCCGGCTTTGCGGGTGGCGCTCCGCTGAGCGCAGGCGCCGAGAGTTCGGCGTTGGCGGCGATCGCGGCGCGCGAGGGTGTCGCTCCGATCGTCTACAACGCCGGCCTGTCACTCACCGTTGTGCGCTTCGACGCGCTGCTGGTGGATCAGCTGGGACTCGGCGATGTCGCCGAACACGTCCAGCAGGCAGCGGTCGCCGCCGGTCTCGCTCCGCCCAGCTACTTCGGCAGCGAGGTGGTGGCCCGCTACCTCGGCTTGCGCTACACCCACCCTCCCGGTGAACAGACCCTTGCGCTCTACCCATGGAACCTGATCACGCGCGCCGAAGCGGCCCACTCGTTCGCGGTGGTGCTCGGACTGGTGGGCAACGCCGCTAGCCAAACGCCGACCAACCAGCAAGCGCCCGCCGGCCAGGCTCCTGCTTCCGGGTCGCAAGGCGGCGCCCCCGAACCGACACCGGCGAGCGGTGTATCGCCCCAGTCAGAAAGCGGCGCTGGCGGCCCGCCGCCGGTGAGCCCGGTCACCCCGCCTCAACCCACCAGCTGGGCGCTGACCGCGGCGCGCGAAACGCTGATGAGCTTCGAGCTGCCCCACTACAGCGCCGCTCAACGCGAGGTGCTCGACATCGCCGTCTCGAAGATCGGCATGCCCTACATCTGGGGCGGCACCACCGACAACACTGCCGATGGCCTCGAACACGGCGGCTATGACTGCTCGGGCTTCGCCTGGCGCGTATACAAGGTGTCCGGGTTGCCTTGGGGCAGGCAGATCCTTGGGCGTACCGCCGCCGAACAGGCGGGCGAAATCCCCAAGCGACGGCGCATCCACCTGCAGAACGTGGCACCGGCCGACCTGCTGTTCTTCGGCTCGGCGCACTTCGACTCGAACGCCACCAACGCCAACGTGATCCATGAGGCGATTGCGATGAGCAGCCAGTGGGCGATCAACTCCTCCGCACAGGGTGTATACGTGCTGCCGCTCACTTCCGGTTGGCTCGCCGAAAGCTTCACCTGGGCGCGCCGCGTGCTGTAGGGAGCCCTTGAGCGCGTCGCGCGGCGTGTCATGCTGGGGCCGATGATCCCCCCGCCGGCGCCGCGCACAGATCCTACGGGCACGCGCCGCGTCACCGCCGAGGACATACCGGAGCTGGCGCGCATGCTGGCGCGGTCGTTTTTCGACGATCCAGTGGCGATCTGGTCGTGCAAGCCCGACCAGCTGCGCCCCAAGTTGCTCGAACGCTTCCACGCCGCCCGCATGCGCCACTTGCTGGACGAGCAGGAGATCTGGACGACCTCGGAGCTCTCGAGCGCCGCGCTGTGGGCGCCGCCGAAGCGCTGGCGCACGACGCTACGCCAGGATCTCGGGCTCATGCGGATCACGCTCCATCCCCGGTTGATCCTGCGGGGGCCTCTGATCGGCGCCGGGCTGGTTGGCCTGGAGCGCAAGCACCCGCACGCGCCGCCGCACTGGTATCTAGCGGTGCTCGGCACCGACCCCTCAGCTCAGGGTCAGGGTCACGGCTCGGCGGTGCTTCGCCCCGTGCTCGAGCAGTGCGACGCCGACGGTGTCGGTGCTTACCTGGAGTCCTCCAAGGAACGCAACATCGACTTCTACGCGCGCCACGGCTTCCGTGTCACCGACGAGCTGCGGCTGCCACGCGGACCGAAGATGTGGGCGATGTGGCGGGAGGCCCGGGTTTAGGCTGTTTCCGTAGAGTGTGCGCTGAATGCGAGTCACCGCAAAGGCCGACTACGCCGTGAGGGCCACCGTGGAGCTGGCCACAAGCAGCTCCGAGTCTCCGCGCAAGGTCGATGAGATCGCCCAGGCCCAGGGGATTCCCCTGTCGTTCCTGGAGAACATCCTCACGCAGCTGCGCTCCGCCGGGATCGTGCGCAGCCAGCGCGGACCAGAGGGCGGCTACTGGCTGGCGCACCCCGCGGCGGAGGTAACGCTCGCGGATGTGATCCGCGCCGTCGAAGGCCCGCTTGTAGGGGTGCGCGGCCAGCGCCCTGAGGAGGTCGCCTACAGCGGCTCGGCCGAGTCACTGCAGCAGGTGTGGGTGGCGTTGCGCGCCAACCTGCGCAAGGTGCTCGAGCGCGTCTCCGTCGCCGATGTCGCTGCCGGCAAGCTGCCCAAAGAGGTGATCGCCCTCACCCGCCAAGAGGACGCCTGGCAGACGCGCTGAGCCTGCTGGCGGACCGATATGGGACGCACTGAGGATTTTGAACGCCCTTACCCGCCAAGAGGACGCGTGGTAGACGCGCTGAGCCTGCTGGCGGCCCGGTGTGGGGCGCGCTGAGGATTTGAGTGCCCGGCGCCGAGGGATGCGGACTCTCAGCGGGCAAAAATTGCCAAAAACGGTGTCCTTCCGGTAAACTCCGTCGCAATTCGCGGCGGCTTCGGCCGTCGGCGCGTGCTCCGAGCAGCGTCTGCGATTGCAACTCGCAACCCATCCATCTTCAGAAAAAGGAGCCCTCCGAATGTCAGCAACCTCCGTCGCCGACACCACCGAGGCCGCCGAGGCCGCAGTCGAGGCGATCGCCAGCGCTGCCAACAAGGAGATCACCTTCTCGATGGCGCTCAGCCAAGACCAGAAGGACGTGCGCGATTGGGTGCACGGGTTCGCCGCCAACGTCATCCGCCCCGCCGCGCACGAGTGGGACGAGAAGGAGCAGACGCCCTGGCCGATCATTCAGGAGGCCGCCAAGATCGGCCTCTACGGCTTTGAAGGGCTCGCCCAGTTCTTCGCCGACCCGACCGGGCTGACGCTGCCGATCGTCAACGAGGAGCTGTTCTGGGGCGACGCCGGCATCGGCATGTCGATCATGGGCACCGCACTGGCGGTCGCCGCGATCTTCGGCCAGGGCTCGGGCGAGCAGATCGGCGAATGGATCCCCCGCTGCTTCGGTACCGAGGACGACATCAAAGTGGCGGCGTTCTGCGCCTCCGAGCCCAATGCCGGCTCGGATGTCTCCGGTGTGCGCACGCGCGCCAAGTTCGACGAGGCCACCAATGAGTGGGTGATCAATGGCCAGAAGGCATGGGCCACCAACGGGGGCATCTCCGACGTGCACGTGGTGATCGCGACCGTCGATCCTGAGCTCGGCTCTAAAGGCCACGCGGCGTTCGTCGTGCCGATGAGCGAAGCGAAGGGCATCTCGCAGGGCACAAAGGTGTCCAAGCACGGCCTGCGCGCCTCGCACACCGCGGACGTGTTCCTCGACGACTGCCGCGTCCCCGCCGGCTATGTGCTCGGCGGCAAGGAGAAGCTCGACGAGCGCCTCGCCCGCGTGCGCGAGGGCAAGAAAGGCAAGTCGCAGGCGGCGATGCAGACCTTCGAGTCCTCGCGCCCGACCGTCGGCTCGCAGGCGCTGGGGATCGCTCGCGCCGCCTACGAGTACGCGCTCGAGTACGCCAAGGAGCGCGAGCAGTTCGGCAGGAAGATCATCGAGAACCAGGCGATCGCCTTCACGCTGGCGCGCATGAAGCTCGAGATCGACGCCGCCCGCCTGCTCGTGTGGCGCGCCTCCTGGATGGGCCGCAACCAGGTGCCGTTCGAGAACGCCGAGGGCTCGATGTCGAAGCTCAAGGCTGGCGAGGTGGCCGTATGGGTCACCGAGCGCGCGATCCAGATCCTTGGCGGCAACGGCTACACACGCGAGTTCCCCGTCGAGCGCTGGCACCGCGACGCCAAGATCTACGACATCTTCGAGGGCACCGCGGAGATCCAGCAGCTCGTGATCTCGCGGGCTATCTCGGGGATGCACATCAAGTAGCTCTGGGACTGGGTTTTCGGGGTGGTGCTGGTCGTGCTGGGTGGTCGCTGAGGCCCAGAGCAGCGGCGCTCGAAAAGGCTGCTTGCGCCAGTTCTCGCGCCAGTCATACAAGGTCTGGGTCGTGTCCGGCGTCGCGTAGCGCGTCGAGCAGGTCGCCGGTCGTAAAGATCTGGATGAGGGCCGAGAGGACGACGTTCGCGTCAGCTATGACTGCGGGAGGCGGCGAAATCGCCGAGAACCTCTTGCTCGTCCACGTCCTTCGCCTTCAGCGCTGCGCCGATCTGCTCGGATAGGCGCAGGAACACCTCGCGGCGAACCTCGACCGGCAGCTCGGGCGTATCCCACGGGAGGAAGAACCCGGCGGGGGTCCCGTCGCGTGTCACGAGAACCACGTCATCGGAGCGGAACATCTCGGATGCGTGATCGCGGAAGTCGCGGATCGTCACGACCTTCATGTGGGCACCTTGGTGGTCACATGGGTGTTTGTAGCGCTCTGCCGGTTTTACCGTTCTGCGAGTGGTCATGTGGTGCCGCCCGGCAGAATCTGAGCCTGGGAGGACTCCGTCAGGTTGAGGATGGCTCGCCGAATGGCGCGGAGATCCTGTGTCGGCACCTCGACATGCAAGGCTGCGTTGGGTAGTCGGGGCGGCGTGGCGGCTCTCACGCTCGGGGCAAGCCCAAGAACTCTGGGAGTGCGGCTGCTCAGAGACGAACGCCTCGCACGCGCCCGCGAATGCTACGGCCGAACGTGTCCGGTGCGACGGTGAGAGATGCGAGCGAGGACGACGCACCGGCGTGCGCGGCGATCTACGCGCCGTACGTGCGCGAGACGGCCGTCAGCTTCGAGGGCGAGCCGCCGACGCCCGCGCAGATGGCCGAACGCATCGCGGCGGCGACGCGCACGCACGCGTGGATCGTGCACGAAGACGACGACCGCGTCGTCGGCTACGCGTACGGCGGGCCGCACCAGACGCGAGCGGCCTATCGCTTCTCGTGCGAGGTCAGCGTCTACGTCGAGCAGGGCCGGCGACGCACCGGCTCGGGTCGCGCGCTGTACGAGGCACTGTTCAAGCGGCTCGCGGCACGCGGCTACCTGAGGGCAGTCGCGGGCATGACGCTGCCGAACGAGGCGAGCGCAGGCCTGCACAGCGCGATGGGCTTCGAGCCGGTCGGTGTCTACCGGCGGATCGGCTGGAAGCTCGGCGCGTGGCACAACGTCGCGTGGATGCAGCGCGCGCTCGGCGTCGAGCACGACCCTCCCTCCGAGCCGCGCTGAGGCGACCGGGCGAGACGACGTGTGTCGAGTTAGCTGAGCACGCGCTCGTAAACCCTGTAGCGGCGCTTGATCTCGCCGCCCATGCCTTCCATTGCGCGGTTCATCGGTGTGTTGGTCTCCAGTATCCAGCCCATCTCGCCGCCCTTCTGTGGGGTGCGCTCGGCGGCGTCGAAGTGCATTTGGTAGAAGCGAGCGGCGACGCCGGTGTGCTGGTAGGCGGGCTTGACGCCGAGCGCGAAGACGCGCACCGCGTCGATCTTCTTTTTCTCGCGCAGAGCTGTGAGCCAGTCGAAGGGCAGTAGCCGTCCGTTGAGCTTCGCCAAGACCTGATTGAAGTCCGGGAGCGTTAGCGCGGCGCCGACGACGTCGCCGGTGTCCTTTTGTTCGGCGACCATCGCCCAGTTCTCATCGAGGACGGGTTTGAGGTCTTTGGCGTAGTGGCGGACCTCCTCCTCGGTGAGTGGCACGAAGCCCCAGTTGCGCTCCCACGAGGCGTTGTAGACCTCTAGAAAGCGCGTGACCTCCTGTTGCAGGTCATGCTTACGGAAGTTGCGACAGACGATTCCGTGCTCGGACTCAAGGCGGTCGGCGGCCTGCCAGATCGCCGGGTGGACGTGCTCGCGTTCGGTGACGTGCACGCTCCACATGTAGAGGTCCATCGCCTTCTCCATGCCGGCGTCCTGCTCCAAGAGGCGCTGGTAGTAGGGGTGGTGCCAGGGACAGAGGATGATCGGCCGGTGCTCGTGGCCGGCGATCAGCACGCCGATCTCGTCGTTGGTCGTGAAGTCCATCGGGCCGACCATGCGGTCCCGGCCGCGCTCGCGTAGCCAGTCCGCAGCGGCGTCCAGTAGCGCGCGTGCCGTCTCGGGATCGTCCTCGCACTCAAACCATCCGAACAGACCCCACTCGTTGCCCTGAAACTCGTTGAAGTTCTGATCGATGTGCGCGCTGACGCGTCCCACCGGCTGCCCGTTGCGATAGGCGAGGAAATACTGCGCCTGCGCGTGCTTGAAAAACGGGTTCTTGTCCTGATCGAGGCGGTTCTTCAAGTCCATCAGGAGTGGCGCGACCCACTTGGGCTCGTTGCGATAAATCCGCCAGGGGAGCCGGATGAACGTGCGCAGCTCGCGCCGCGTTGCGACAGGTCTGATCTCGACAGCCATCCCGGCGAAACCTTACTCCTGAGCCCGGTAGGGCGGCTTGATCGCTCGGCCATCCAGCGCTGCCGGCTCCGCTAGCAGAGCGTTCTGCGCTCGCTGAGCGCACCGCCTAGTCGCAGGCTAGCGCTGCCCGCAGCCTGGAACCACACCGATGGCCGGTCCATTGAGCAGGGCTGGCGCGAGCGTTTCGGGTCCACTTGCGACCTCCGGGCGCGTCGCGATGCCCCTCGGCACCCGGAGCGTGGTCAAGGCTCCCCCGGTGAGCGGTCCAGTCACGAGCTGGTTCTTGTATTGAGCGACAAGAGTCGTCGTGGCGGGAATCAGGTGGACGCTGAATAGCCCGTTTGGCACCGGCGAACTCTCCCCGTAGCGATATCGCCGTAGCAGCCGGCCCTTCAAGCGGACGGGCTTGCTCGCCACGTAGAGGCCGCTCGGCGGACGACCGGCGCGTGTACCTCCGTGGCTGGGGTCGAAGAGGTTGTAATCGCCCACATAGAGCAGCCCCATCGGGGTCCACGTCGAGCTGAGGGCGTTGAAGAAGTAGGCGGGGCCTGGCCGGACGAACGGGGTCTGCGTGCCAGTTTTCAGGTCGATCATTTCGGTGCCGTAGACGATCGTCCCGCTCGACCTCCACGACAGTTCAGCTCCGCCGGCCTCAAGTCGGGTGGGCACGCGCTGCGGCGTGCCGCCGGAGATCGGGACTGTGTAGAGACCCGGGTTGCCTTGCCCTACGTGAAAGTTGCCGTCAGAGCCCTTTTCGGCGTGGTAGGCAGATCGGATGAATGCCACCGTCTGACCATCGGGCGAAATAGACGGCCATTGGTCGAACGCAGCGCCGGACGTCAGTTGCCGCACTGTGCCAGTGACGAGGTCGTAGACGAAAAGGTGGGTCTGTTCGGAGGGGACTCCCGGCCCAAGGTCAGGGCCGTCAACCTTGACGACGCGCACGATGTATTCGCCCGTCGGGGCTACAGCGAACACGCCCTCAGTGTCGTCAGAGGTGAACGTCTCGTAGCTGAAGTCATCGATAGCAGGAGGAAGCACCGCCTGTGGGTCGGTCCCGTCCGGTCGGACACGCCAGATTTCGCTCACGACGCAACGCGGGCCGCCCGGATAGGAGACGTAGTAGATCCACGGCTGGGTTGCTGCGGCTCCCGAGGCGCCCAAAGCACATATGGCGAGCCAGAGCGCGAGCGCACTTCCCGCGCAAATCGGCCGGATGCGTCTCTTGTGAATCACGCCGTCGGTCGCCACACTGGAGATGTTGGGACATCGGACTGAACGTAGTTGGGTCCGCTGCCGTTGGCGACGATCCGCCGAGGATGATGCCCGTTGGCGTCGGTCACGTACAGCCCTTGAAGACCCGCGATCACGAAGGAGCCGCCGCTCGGTGAGCTGGCGGCTTCTAGCGCCCAGAATTCGTGGATGTGAAGTAGACGACGGTGCTGTTCGGTCACTGGATTGAACAAGCACATGTCTGGCTGTTTATCCCCAACGGATGGGCAGTCGTAGCTCAGTTCGCCGTTGGCAGTGAACCGGGGATGTTCGTTGTAGAACGTTGGGAGAACGAAGACCTGTGGTTCGGAGCCATCGACATTCTCCACCATCGACCCCCAGGTAATAGCCCCTTTGTAACTTACTTGGCGGTAGATAAGCATCTTGCCGTCGGATGAAAATTCAGGGGCGCCGGGCACAGCGAATCGGTGATGGGCTTCGGTCTTGATGTTGACGGCTTCCATCGGTCCGTCATCCTCTCCGAACTCCGGAGGTTCTTCCAGTAGCGATGTTGTCGGATAGACGTTCGGGTTGACTAGGTAGATGACTTCGGTGCCGTCTGTGGAGAACTCCGGATTGTGGCCCAGCCCGAGCCGGCGGCGGTGCTGCCCGTTTGCGTCGGCAACGTAAACCGTGCGCGTGTCCGGCTCCGCCCCGGTTCCCACCCCGTTATGTACGACGTAGGTCTCCATGTCGTACGTGAGTTGCTGCCCGTCAGGCGAATACCGAGGATTACGCGGGACCTTCCAGACCACACAGCCCTTCCCGCATGTGGATGGCTGCCACGGCACGAGAAGCCGTGGCTCAGTGCCGTCAGCGCCTACTGCATAAATCCCGGTCTTGACAGAATAGGCAATGAGGCCGTCTCCATGAAATTGGGCTGCAATAGCAGGTTGAGGTACTACTGCCACCATTACAACCGTGAGCACCGCGGCGACGGCAGTCGCAATAGCGCTGTGTTGAGCGAGGCCCACCTTTACTCAAACCTAACCACGAGGTGGTTCAATCATGGTGCAGGTCATTTTCGTCAACCCGAGTAATTCTCGGCGAACGCGGTGCCGCCGGTGATCTGAGAGCCTTCGAGGATCTGCGTGCCACCGACCGCGAGGCACGCGACTGGGCTTGAGCACGATATGCCGTAGAAGTTGCTGTCTGCGGCGCCGGAGGGATTGGGGGTCGATTGCACGGTCCATGAGGTGCCGTTCCAGCCCTCCGCGAGACTTGCCTCACTGCTGGCGTAGAACTGCCCGACGGCCTCACACGCGCTTGTAGAGGAGGCACATGACACGTACGCGGTCTCGCCCTCTGTCGCTCCTCCCGGGAGGACAGCGCCGGTGCTCGCCCATGAGCTACCGTTCCATTCCTCGGCGAGCGGTACGGGTGAGGTGCCGATGCCCTGGTCCCAATAGCCGACCGCGACGCAGGAGCCTGTGGTCGGGCAGGAAACGCTGTTCAGTCCACTGTAGACGCCGCTCCCTGGATTGGGCGTCGTCTGGATTGTCCAGCCAGAGCCGTTCCAATGCTCGGCGTATGCCTCCCCAGTGAAAATGCCTTCGTCATTGTCGTAGCCGCCGACAGCGGTGCAACTGTTTTCGGCCGGACATGAGACGGAGACGAGATCGGTGTCAACCGATCCTGTGGGGCTCGGGGTGGTGAGCAGCGACCAATTCGTGCCGTTCCACTTCGCTGTGACCGGCGTGAATTCGCCACCGCTGAAGTTGGCTTGGCCAGCGGCGACACAGAAGCTCGCGGACGTACACGAATCAGAGATAAACGAGGTTGATTCGGCGCCGCCCACTGCCGGCAGCGCGACGGATTCCCAGTCGCTACCCGTCCACCTCGCGGCGTGTTCGACTCCAACCGCCATACACCACGTGGTGGAGACGCATGAGACGCCCGACGGACTCCCCAAGTTCGCTGTCGTCTGGTGCGTCCAGCCGCTTCCGTTCCAGATCTCCGTTAGCGTTGCTCCTTCTGAGCTACCGGCAGCCAGGCACCAGCTACCGCCCACGCAGGACAGGCCTGACAGCCCGCTCTGGGTTGGGGAGATGCCTGGAAGCGATTGCAGTGTCCAGCCGGGTCCGGGCGAACCACCGCCACCACCGGGACCGCCGGGGGTGCCGCCAGCCCCGCCACTACCGATGGTGCTCGGACCGCTGGTCGGGGTCGCCTTTGGCAGATCCGTGAACCTTGGGTCGCTTGCGGAGCAGTTGATCGCAAGCCATGCGCTGCCGAAGTGTGTCGGCGAGTACTTGATGCACTTGCCGTGCTGCATCACGTCCTTCGTTACGTCGAACTCGTGCTTTGACTCAAGTGCACTCCCAAGCGCGTGTCCCACTGACGGCGCAAGTGCGCAGCCGAGCGATGCGATCACGCCGACGGGCTTGGCAAGCACGCCGAGGATGTCGCTTGCCCATTGGCATGCGAGGCCAATGTACTTCGTCGGCTCGTTTGGCTCCGTCGCGAGCTCTGCCCCGGAGCACACGCCGTCTACGAATAGGCCGAGTGTCTCGGCGGGTCCCCCAATGGCCTGGGCCACGAGGCCGCAAACCATGTCGGCGCTTACAGGGAAGTCAGCGCTCGCTGTCAGGCCGAACCCGTAGCACACCACCATGCGTACGCTTTCCTGCCGGTTGTACCAAGTCGTCTTACCGATCGTCTTCGCGCGCGCGTCTGGGAACGCCGCGATACAAGGGGACGGCTGTCGAGCGCTTCGTCGGGGCTGAGTCGCGTTCTTTGTCTGTTTATGCCGTCCGTGTTTTCCCTGGCTCGCCTGGTGTGCTGTGCCACTCTGATGCACTGCAGCATGCCCCGCCGGGAGTGCTGCACTCGCAATGGTGACCAACCCTCCACCAAAAAGCCCTACTGCCAAAAACACCACGATCCATACCTTCGAAAGGCCAGACGGAACAAGCGCACCCATCATTATCTCAGCCACCCCTCTTGCCTCTACGATGCTTACTCTTGGATTTCGGTGCGTAGCGCTTTTTCGCTTGTGCTTCGCACGCCTTGCGCTTGCCCTTTGGCTTCTCCTTCGTGCAAGCCTTGAGTGCCTTGGTGAGCTTCTGCGCCTCAGTGAGAGGCTTGGCTTTGGCCGGCGGCTGCACTGGCACGTTGCTGGGTGGGGCGCTTGAGGCCGCGCTCGCTCCGGTGCTCCCGGTCGCTGTCGATCCTGACGTCGGATTGCTGCCACCGCCCGTGCCACTACCGCCGCCCGGAGGATTGCCTCCGCCGCTCGCAGCCGCTTGAACCACCCGCGTCGGATCAGAAACCGCCGGGCTCCCCGCCCCTTCCCCATTCACACCCGTTTCCTGCACCCGGATCTCCGAGCCCACGTCAGCAGCAGTGAGGGTGTAGCTCTGCCCTGTCGCCCCCGAGATGGGCTGGCATTCAGCTCCCACTGTGTTGCAGCGCTCCCACTGGTAGGAGAAGGAGGTAGGGGAACCTTCCCAGGTGCCAGCAACGGCAGTGAGTGCTTGCCCTTCGGTCGTGGTGCCGGAGATGCCTGGTGGGATGGTGTCGGCGGGGACGCCCCCGCCAGTGGCGCTGGTCGGGGTGCCGACGACGATGCCTCCTCGCTCGTCGCCGAGCGCGCAGACGCCGGGGCTGAAGCACGACAACGCCGATGGCGCGTCCCTTCGCGGCTCAGCGAGCGTGCGCATCCACGTGCTCGCGCCACCTGCGGGTTCCGTCGATGCCCACGCGTACCCGTAGTCGTCGTAGACCACACAGAGCGACGCCGACGCGCACGACACTCCGCGCAATTGCTCTTTGCCGAGCGCGAGGCCGGAGGGTTCTCCCCTGCGCCACGCGCTCACCCCGCCCGCGGGGTCGGTGGAGTAGACGATGGCGCTCTCGCCGTTGCCAACACAGAGGGATGTTGTGGGGCAGGAGACGGCATAGAACTGATCGGCAATGCCGAGTTCTGTCTTTGTCCACGCGCTGGCAGGCCCGGTTGGGTCGGTGGTCGTGTACACGACGCCCCCGTACGTCACTGCGACGCAGAGACTTTCCGACGCACAAGACAGGCTTGAGAGGCCGTTCGACGGGCCTGCTTCCGGGAGGAGTTCCGGCGCCGACCACGCGCTCGCTCCACCGGTGGGGTTGACGGAGTGGATGACGTTGCCGAAGCCGTCGAAGCCGACGCACAGCGACGACGAGGGACAGGAAACCCCATCGACGAGGTTAAGCGAGTCGACCCTGGCAAAAGTCCACGCGCTCGCTGGGCCCGTCGGGTTGGAGGAAGTGACCACGCCATTGTCGGCCGACGCTACGCAGAGGCTCGTGGACGGGCACGACACGCCACTGAGTTGAGTCACACCGGGTACGGTCCTGCCGGTCCACCCCGGCGCACCAGTTTCGAGGTCCGCGGATGACAGGATACGCCCGCGCGCGTCCACGGCGACGCAGAGCGAGGCCGATGGGGCACAGGAGACGCCGGCGAGGCTATCCACCCCGTCGACGTTCGCTGACGACCAGCTAGGCGACGCGGCGACCGGGTTAGCCGAGGCCCAGATGTTGCCGCCGGAGTCGCCGACCAGGCAGAGTGTGGTGTTGACGCAGGCGGCGCTGTTCAGGAATCCTTCCGAGGCGACGGTCTGCAGTTTCCACGCTGACGCGGAGCCGGTCGGGTTGGTGGACGCGTAGATTTCACCGGTGTCGGTCGCTGCGATGCAGGCTGTTTCGCTTCCGCATGCCACGGCGAAGAACGGATAGGCGTATTGGGCGGTGGACACGTGGACGGATTTCCATGCGCTCGCCCCGCCAGTCGGGTTGGCGGACGTGAGGACGTTGCCCGACCCGTCCGCGACGACACAGAGCGTCGAGGACACACATGTTGCGTGGAGCTCCGGGTAGGTCGCGGTATCGATGTGGGCTTCGTGCCAGGATACGAGTCCTGCTGTCGGTTTGGTTGATGTGAAGATTTTGCCGCTTTCGTCAGCGGCGAGGCAGAGCCCTGATACACACGAGATCGTTTCGAGGCGCCTGAATTCGTCTACCCAGCTTTCGTGCCATGCCGATGCCCCGGCGGTCGGTTCCGTGGTCTCGTACACGTACCCGTCGCCCGCGACGGCCACGCAGAGTGCCGTTGAGGAGCAGGACACCCCTTGCAGGGAATATGTCGGCTTGGCTGAGTCAGTCCACGCGGCTTCGCCGCCGCCGGGGTCTTTGCTCACCCAGATGTTGCCGACGGAGTCTGTGGCTACGCACAGTTCTGTGGACGGACACGAGATCCCGGTGAATTCTGCGGTGGCTTCAGTGAGACCGCCTTCGGCGTTGTCAACGTGACTCGTCGACCACTCGGAGGCGCCGCCGGTGGGGTCGGTGGAGACGCTCACGTCGCCGCCAGAGTTCACAGCAACACAGAAGCTCGCATCGGGGCACGAGTAGCCCGTCATCTTGAAGCCGGAGTACGGCGCTTCGTGCTCAATCAGGGTTGATGTTGACCACGACAACGGGCCCGCGGCGGACGCGACCGTTGATGTGACGGCGCCACTGAGCAGCATCACTGCCATGACCGCAAGCAGCACGGGCGCCTTCGCGGGTGCCCGTCCTTGGCGTGTCTTTGCCTGGAGTGTCGTCATCCTGGATTGCTCCTTGTAACTGGGACATGGGATACGCCTATCGCCCGCCTTTGAGCGAGAAGGTCTTGGTCGTGACGGTGGCTGCCTTGCCCGTGGGCGTGAAGGTGCCCTTAGCCGTGAGTTTCAGGCTCTTGGCGTGCTTGATGAGCTTCTTGCCGACGGCCGTGAGCTTGAGATGGACGATCGCCGTCCCAGCCGCCGTAGAACTTGTCTGCCCTGAGGCCACCAAGACCGGCTTCGCTTTCGTCTTAGCGAGTTTCGCGCCGGGGGGTAGCTCATACCACTGGACGAGAAGCGTGCCCGCCTCAGGGGCACCGAAGGACAGCTGGAGCGTTCCCTGCTTGAGAAGCTTGGCCATCGCCGCCTTCGCTGGCGCCCTAAGTACCTGAGTCAGCGCGCTTGTGATCTGCGAGCTCGAGATCGTGGCTGTCGCAGGACCGCCGGTGGATGTGCTCCCGCTGGTCGTCGTCCCGCCGGCAGTGGTGCCAGTGCTTCCGGTCGTGCTCCCACTGGTCGTGCCTCCCCCACCTTTGGGTTCTCCTGTCCCTCCGCCGCCCGGCCCCGGCCCTCCTGATGCCGGCGACACGGCTCCCGTGAGGACCGACGCCGCTGGTTGGCTCGTGCCTTCGCTGTTGCGGGCACTCTCCAGCACGCGGATCTGCCAGCCTTCATCTTCTGCGCTCAGCACGAGGCTTTGTCCTTCTGCACCGGGGATCTTGGCGCAGTCCGTAGTGGTTGCTGCGCAGCGCTGCCATTCGTAGGTGTAGCCTGAGATCGGGCCGTTGCTCCAGCTGCCATGTTCCTCTATGAGTGTCTTCCCGACGATGGCTTCGCCGCTCACCGTAGGCGCTGCCTCGCTCACCGGGACGAGCGGCGCGACGCTCTCTTGCCCTGTGATCACGTCGCCGACGCCGTCCACGGCGGCGCAGAAGCTGGTCGAGGGGCAGGAGACGGAGTTGAGACCGTTCTCGTAGAAGGTGACGTGAGTGGCAGACCACGTGCCGGCGCCTGCGGCAGGGGTTGTCGAGGTAAGCAGTTCGCCGAAGAAGGCTGCAGCCACGCAAAGGCCTTCGCTCGGGCATGACTCGTCCGTAACCCAGCCGAAGTCACCGATGGCCTCTTTCGTCCACTTGCTCGCGCCCCCGTTCGGTTCCTTCGTCACGTACTCATCCGTGTTGCCCCCGGTGACGCAGAGAGAGGCTGAGGCGCATGAGATCGCATTCAAGTATGAGGCGCCATCAAGTTCGGTCGCCGACCATTCCGCAGCCGAGCCTGCGGGATTCGTTGACGTGAAGACCTTGCCGCCCGAGAGTTCCGTTGCCGCGCAGAACGAGCTTGACGGACATGAGACGGAAGCCAGGGTTGGGTTGCCGCTGAGCGGTTCAGAGACGTGCCACGAGCCTGACGTGGGTGCCGTGCTCGTGATGACATGACCGGACTGGTCGACGATCGCACAGAACGCTGTCGTTGGACAGCTGATGCCTGTCAGAAACCCGGCCCCGCTGATCGGCACCTTCGTCCACTTGCTCGCTCCACCAGTCGGTTCAGTTGTCGTGAAGACGTTGCCGTCGCCATCATCCGCGACACAAAGTGTCGATCCGACCACGCACGAGATCCCGTTCAACGTCGAGGGGCCGGTGCTGATCGTCGTCGTCTTCCATTCGGAGCCTTCCACCGAGGGAGTGGTGGACGTGAGCACATTGCCGGTGCCCGATTCAATCGCGACGCAGAGGGAAGAGGATGCGCAGGAGATGTGGGAGAGACCGCCTGGCGATTTGAGTTCCGTCTTTGTCCACGTCGTCGTTTCGATCGTCGGAGTTGTTGTCGTGATGATGCCGGTGAATAGCCCGCCGACGCAGAGCGTTGTTGACGCGCAGGCGACGCTACTGATGTTGGTTGTTTCGCCACTAGGCGGGTTGTACTTGGTCCATTCCCCGGCACCGCCGTGCGGCGTCGTTGAGTAGTAGATCGCCCCGTGCCCATTACCAAGCGCTATCAAGCAAAGGCTCGATGAGGGACACGAGATCGAACTGATGTATTCGCCTGGGAGCACGTTGGCACTCGTCCATTCGCTCGCCCCCCCGGTTGGGTTCGTCGCGCTGGCGACATCGCCGTTGCCGTCCGTGAATGCGCAGAGCCCGACCGCGCATGACATGACCAGTGGGGGATGACTCCCGTCAACGCTTTCGGTGGGACTCGTCCAAGCGGATTCGCCCCCAGCGGGATTGCTCGACGTCATGATCTGGCCGGTGATAGACACGGCGACGCAGAGCGTGGGTGTCTCACAGCCCACGGTCTCCGGGATCGCCGCGAGCCTCGTGGCCGTCCAGGCTTCAGAGCCGCCTGACGGGTCTGTAGAAGTCAGCACCGTGCCGTCGTTATCAGCGACTACGCAAAGCGTGGTCGAAGGGCAAGTGATCGACGTGAGTGCGTGACCTTCGGTCGCCGCTGGCAACAGTCGCTTCCAGGCCGCGGCGCTTTCCGCAGGGTGAGTGGCGGAGAGGATATGACCAGAGTCATCAACAGCAACACAGAGCGTGGTACTCGGGCAGGCGATCCCGTTGATGTCTGCCAAGGAGGCTCCGAGCGATTCCACTGCGCGACCGTCGACGTTGGCTGTGAGCCAGCCACCAGCGTCACCCGTAGCGTCCGTGGACGCGGCAATGTCGCCATCGAAGTAGTCAGAGGCCACGCAGAGTGTCGAACTCGGCGCGCAAGCGACGTGCGTGAGATCAACGATCCCAGGGGCCGCGATCGGCTGGGGAGGTGACCAGGCAAACGGGGTAGACGCGTAGGCTGGCGATGCGTACACCGCGAACACCACGAGCATCAGCAATACATTGATCGCACCTATGCGGCTGCTTGTCCGTGACACATGCCTTGCCATATCGGCCTCCGATGTCGAGTCGGGGATTGTCCGACCGACGCCCCGCGTCGTCGCCGCGGAACGGTACCGCATAGCCGGAAGTTCCGACTGCTAGCGAAAGGACAGACTTCGGCCTGCTTGCCTGGCCTCGCGGAAATGAGATCCGACATGCTACCGGGAACTTGTTCCCTAGGCATTGTGCGTCGATCCACCGAGGGTGCAGGGGTGCGCATCAGCCAAACCCCCCAGGTCGCTCTCGGCCGAGCGATCCGTCTGCGTCGCGAGGAGATCGGTCTCACGCAGGAGGCCCTTGCCGATCTTGCTGACCTTGACGCGACATCCGTTCGCGGGCTTGAGCGCGGCATCGCAAATCCAACCTGGGATGTGATCGATCGCACCGCACGCGCCCTCGGACTTGCGCTTCACGAGCTCGCCCAGCGCGCCGACGAGGTGGAGACCAGCGACCGCCGGCCAACCAACCGGCCACTGCCGCGAGATGGCAGCTGACGTGATGCTAGCTTTGATCCCCCTCTGAAGTCATCCTCGCCGGCGCACCATAGCAGACAAATGTCTCGCGCGGTCGCCGCGTTTCAGCTCTGCTGGAAGCTCAAGAGTGGGCTGCTCCATTAGGGTCGGTGGGGCCCTAGCGAAGCTGGGTCATGGTGAACAGCGAGCGCAGGCGGAGGCCCTCGGCAGCAAGATTCTCTCGGCCGCCGGCCTCGCGGTCGATCACGCACAACACCGCCGAGATATCGGCCTCTCGCGCTCGCAGCTCCCGGCAGGACTCGATCACCTGGCCGCCCGAGGTCACGACATCCTCGATGACTGCAATCCGCCGTCCGGCGACTTCGCCGCCCTCGGCGAGGCGGCAGGTCCCGTAGCTCTTGGCGGTCTTGCGGATGAATACGGCCGGCAGCCCGCACACTTGGGAGGCGACGACGGCGAGCGGCACGCCGCCCAGCTCAAGTCCGGCGAGTACGTCCACGTCGGCGGGCAACAGGCCGACCAGCGCCTCGGCGATCTCGCGCAGCAGGTGGGGGTCTGACTCGAATAGGTACTTGTCGAAGTATTCCTCGCTCACCGCGCCTGAGCGCAGCCGAAACTCGCCCGTGAGACGCGCGCACTCGTAGATGCGGGCGGCAAGCTCCGCCGGAGGCTCAGGCATGGGCCGCAGCTTATTCGCACAGAGCTGCGGTGAGAGACGGGGCCGGGTTAGATCAGCCGGTAGCCGACTCCCCACTCGTTGATGACCCAGTGTTCGCCGGCGGCGCCGAGCTTGCGGCGTAGGCGACTGGCGTGACTGTCGAGCGTCCTTGTGGTGCCGGGCGAGCGGTATCCCCACACGGTTTGTAGTAGCTCGTGCTTGTGGAACACCCGTTGCGGGTCGCTTGCCAGGTGCAGCAGCAGCTCGTACTCAAGGCGGCATAGCTCTATGCGTTTGCCTGCGAGGCTCACCGCATGGGCGGCCGGTTCGATCGTCAACGGACCAACCTGGAGTGGTCCTGTTTGCTGGGTGCTACCAGCCGCGCGGCGCAGCAGCGCTCGTAGGCGTGCTCGCAGCTCCAGGTAGCGGGCGGGGCGGGCTAGGAAGTCATCTGCGTCTGCCTCGAACGCGCGCAGCATGTCGGGCTCGGTTGTGCGCGAGCTGAGGACGATCACCGGGAGGTCCTGTGGCCACGGGGAGATTATCTGTCGCTGTGAGGCTTCCGGGTCGAGCCCCCGGATGGTCTCCAGTAGGTCGAGGGTGCCTCTCGGCGTGTTGATTTCCCCGAGCACGACCAGTCGTGGTGGGCTGGTGCCTGCCTTCCTCTCGGCGCGACCAGCGGTGCGGGCAAGCTCCGCGGGGTGGCCGTCGGCGGCGAGCTGCTCGACGAGCGCCCGTCCGAAGTCCGCATTGGCCTCGACAACGAGAATTGGCTCGCGGCCCACACTCGGGAGCGCCTCCTGCGGCGGCCAATCAGTCATTGCGCGCTCGCCTCCTGCGCTTGGCGGCCGGCGGCACTTCATTCAGGCGAAAGTGCAGCCATAGAAGCTGATCGACACGGGTTCGGTTGAGGCCAACCCGCTCTCCGATCTCGGTGAAGGTCAAGCCCTCGACTGCGCGGAGACGGAATATCTCAAGCTCGCGCTCAGTCTCGATGTGCCCGCCGTGGCCGGAGAACGGCGTCAGACCGTGGCGGTGAAGCTCGCAGATCAGCTCGTACAGCTCTGCCCCGCTGCTGAGCTCGGGGCGGCGGAGCAGCTCGCCGGTACGGTGCCCGGCGAGCTGCTCGACCTCGTGGATGCCGACCTTGGCCAGGCTGGGGAGGACAGCCTGGCTCAAGGCCAGTTCGTTGACGCGCATGGCTGACCCCGCGTCAGAGCGTCATGAGTTCGTCGAGGCGCTGCGCGACCTCTGAGGGGATCGCGCGCCCGCCACGACGTTCGATGAGACCGGCACCGTCGAGCCGGTTCAGCGCGTCGGCGATTGCGAGTCGCTTCTTCTTCTTTTTGGCACCGAACGCCTTGTAGGTCTGCTGCTCGGTGATCGGCCCTTGCCCATCGGCGCTGCGCACGAGCAGACCTTCAAGGACTGCTCGGTCCCAATGGCGCTCCTCGACATCACCGGGGCTTGGGACACCGCCGCCGTGGTTGATCTCGTGGAAGCGCACGACAGGGCGCGATGCGACGGCGAGGTCGTTCCAACGGTGGATGAGTCTTGAGGAGCGCAGACGCCGGAGGCTGTCGCGGACATCGCCGGGGACGCTGATGGTGCGGGCGATCTCGTCTTCGGCCCACGGCCGCTGCCTCTCGAGATCGACCATGAGGTCGAGCACAGCCCGGTCGATGCAGGCGTGCTCCTCCAACCCGTCTGGGGTACGGTATTTAGGCGGAAGTTTTTGAGGCTCTGAGGCTCGATTGCCCGTGGTTATGGGGGTCGGGTCTTTTTTTGGTGGTTTTGCGTAGACACTAATGCGGGGTTGTTCTGTCCGGTGGGTGTGGCATCATGTGTTTATGGCAAAGAGGACTGGTGCGGTGCATGTGGCTACGACGCGTCGCCACTACAAGGGCAAGGAATACGAGAGCACGCTGTTGCGGCGTTCCTACCGTCAGGACGGCAAGGTCCGCAACGAAACGGTTGGCAACCTCTCGCACCTGCCACCGGAGGTGATTGCTGGGATCCGCGCGATGCTCGCCGGCAAGGTGCTCGTGGATCTCGATGAGGAGTTCAGTATCGAGCGTTCGCTACCTCACGGTCATGTCGCGGCGGTGCTCGGTGTTTTGCGCGCGCTCGACGTGGAGCGGTTGATCGGCCGTGAGCGTTGCCGTGAGCGCGATCTGGTGGTCGCGATGATCGTCCAGCGTGTGATTGGACCGGGCTCAAAGCTCTCGGCCACCAGACGTTTCCGGTCAAGCACGCTTTCTGAGGAGCTGGATCTCGGTGAGGTCAAGGAGGCTGAGTTGCTATCCGCGATGGACTGGCTACTCGAGCGCCAGGAGCGGATCGAGAAGGCGCTCGCTCACCGCCACCTCTCCGAGGAGGGTTTCGTGCTCTATGACCTGTCATCCAGCTATGTGGAGGGGCGCTGCTGCCCGCTGGCCAAACTCGGTTACTCGCGTGACGGGCGCAAAGGCACGCAACAGGTCAACTACGGGTTGTGTTGCTCCCCGGAGGGCCGGCCTGTCGCTGTCCACGCATTCGACGGTTCGACCGCCGACTCCAAAACGTTTCCAGACGCGGTCCAGGCGGTCACTGAGCGCTTCGGGGTGAAGGATGTTGTGCTCGTCGGTGACCGCGGAATGATCACCCAGGCGCACGCCCAAACTCTGAAGGAGAACGGTGTGGGTTTCATCAGCGCGCTGAAGAGCGCGCAGATCCGTACGCTCGTGAACGCCGGGGACATCCAGCTATCGCTGTTTGATGAATCAAACCTCGCGGAGATCTCCTCTGAGAAGTTTCCCGGTGAGCGCCTGATCGTGTGTCGCAACCCCGCCGTCGCTGCGGAGCGAGCCAGAAAACGCCAGGAGCTGCTCGACGCGACCGAAACAGAGCTCCAGAAGGTCAAGCAGATGGTCGACGGTCCGCGCGGTTCACTGCGCAAAGCCCACGCCGGTGAGATCGGGACACGCGCCGGCAAGACCGTCAACAAGTACAAGGTCGCAAAGCACTTCGAGCTTCACATCGCAGACGGCGCGTTCTCCTTCGCTCGCAAGCAGCAGCAGATCGAAGAGGAGGCAACACTCGACGGGCTCTACGTGATCCGCACCACCTGCCCAGCCGAGCAGCTCTCAAGCCAGGCCGTCGTCAGGGCCTACAAGCAGTTGAAGATGGCCGAGCGCGCGTTCCGCACGATGAAGGACACCCTCGAGATCCGTCCCATCCACCACCACCTCGAGACCAGGGTCCGCGCGCACATCTTCCTGTGCATGCTCGCCTACTACGTCACCTTCGAGCTCGCTCAGCGCCTGACCCCCATACTCTTCACCGACCACGCTCCGCTCGCGCCCGCAGACCCCGTCGCGCCAGCACGGCGCTCAACAGCGGCGAAGGCGAAGGCAGGGAGCGCCGCCACCGAGGACGGACACCCAGCCTCAGACCTCCCAGACCTGCTCACAGACCTCGCCACCATCGCCCGCAACACGATCCGCATCGCGGGAGCCCAGCACACCTTCAAGCGCCTCACCAAACCCACACCACAACAGAACAGAGCACTCGAACTGCTCAACGTCAAGCTCGCCACGTAGACAGAACCAGCCACCCCCAACACGGACCAAAACCCCGCCACCACAAGGAATTCGTCGCGACAGCCTCAAAAACTTCCGTCTAGGCATGGGGAGTTACGGCTCCTTGTGTCACGGCGCCGGGGCAGTTACAGCTGTCGCCGGCGCCAAAATGTGCAGTTGTGGACCGACCGTACAAAGCCTGTGCAGCGTTGTGAGGGTGTGACGCGAAGCTGACACAGAGCGCGTCAAAGATGTAACGGTCGAGTTGGTTGGGCGCTACTTCGCGGCCCACTCCGGGGGCGGCGCACCTGGCTTCCATGCCTTGGTGACGCCGCCGCCCTGCTGGCGTAGGACTTGGGCGTAGTCGGCGAGCTGGTTCTGGAAGGCAAGCTCGTCGCGGGGGTCCTGGCCGGCGTCGTCGAGTTCGGCTCGCCATACGGCGAGCGCGCACAGCGTCTCGGTCTGCGAGTCGTCTTTCCACCACTTGTCTTTGAGCGCTTCGAGCTGGGTGGGGTAGCGGCCGTGCAGCGCGACGACGGCGCCCCACATCTGCTGGCGCCACTCGGCGTCGCCGCCGTAGGGCTCAAGCCACGGCGCTCGCTCGCTGCCATCGCCGCCGACAAGCACCGGCGCAGGGCGCAGCGGACGGACCTTGCCGTCCTTGGCGGCAAGCGCCACGCCGCCCGAGACGATCTGTGCGGCGAGCGTGGAGGGTGGCGTGTCTGCCCCGGCGGCGAGCTCGCGTAGCTGCAGGGCTACGGGGTCGGGTAGGACGATCTGTATTCGTTGGCTCATCGTGTTCGCTCCTGTGCTGGTGGGTTGACGATGCGATTGATGGTGCGGACGATCCCCGGTATCCGGCTGGTGCGGCTGGGCGCTATCGAGCGGTGAAAGTGCGTGCCGTAGTCGCGGTCTGGGAGCTCGGGGTGCGCGAGCGATGGCGTCTGCGCGTGGCTGCGGCGCATGTTCTCGGCGAGGCGCTGGATGCGGGCGGTGTCGTGCCCTTCAACGCCGAGATCCTCGCGGGAGACGAACCAGTCGGTGCCCTGGCGAGCGCGGGACGCCTCGACGTAGGCGGGCTCCTTGCTCGTCTGCCAGCCGCCGGTCACGACGAGGGTGCGGGTGACGGTCGCGCCCTGCGCGCGGTGGATGTGCTGCGCGTAGCCAAGGCGAACACGGCCGAGATCGTCCCCGGCCAATGTTCGTTTGCGACCTGTCACGTCGAACTCGATCAGCACCTCCCCGGCGGGGGTGACATCGAGGACTTCGCCGCGGCTGCCGTTCTCGATGCGCTCGACGCCTGGCTCGTGGTGCTGGTCGATCATCGCTACCCGGTCGCCCTGGCGGATGCCGTAGTGGACGCCGGGCACCGGGACTTCGAGCTCGCCAAGTTCGCCGCGCTCTGCGCGGAAGTGCTGGGCGCGGGCGTTGAGCCTGTGGATCTCCTGGTTTGAGGCGTCGGAGATCAGCGCGACCTCGCTCGGGTCGTGAGTCTCGGTGAGCGCCGCCCAGTTCTGCGCGGCCTGCTCGACGGCCTCATCGCGGGTGTTCTCCATATGCAGTTGCCCGCGCGAGTGGTAGTGCGCCATCGCCCTGTCGGATCGTCCGGCGCGCAGGTCTGACCACGCGCGCTGTTCGTCGGGGTCAAGGGTCCGGCGGATGTTCGATAGCTCCGCGCTAGGAGCGATCAGGGCGAGCCGCTCGAACATGCCTCCCGCGCCGATCGAGGGCAGCTGCGCGGCGTCGCCGATCGCCACGAGCTTTGACCCGCTGTGCTCCACGGCCTCGGTGAGCCGGTCGAGGCGGTCAGTGTCCGCCATACCGGCCTCATCGAAGTAGATCGTCGTGTCCCTGTCGATCTGGAGCTGGCCGCGCTCGACACGCGAGACGAGCGCGTCCAGGGTCAACGTCTGACCGGCGAGCGCGGGGCTGTCCTGACCGAGCCTTTGCGCGGTGGACCCGGACACCGCGATCCCGAGGGTCTGATGGCCGCCGTACTGCTCGGCGCGGGCGGCAGCGTCGATCACGACCCCCTTGCCGGTGCCCGCCGGCCCGACGAGGATCGCGCCGCGCTCGGGGCCGGTGATGACCTCCAGCGCGTGAGCCTGCTCGGCGCCGAGGCGCCCCCCGATCCGCTCGGCTACCTGATCGCCCGCGAGCGCGCGTGCCTCGACCCCGACATCTCGGCCACCGTCGCTGGCGAGCCCGGCGAACCTGCGCTCGATCGCCTGCTCGCGGGCACGCACCGCGAGCGTCGTCATCAGCCCGCCCTCCAACGGCAGGACGCGGCGCTCGGCGATCATCGCCCGCGAGAGGTCCAGAGCTTCGCGCGGTGAGAGCTCACCGACGGACTGCTCAAGCAGCACCGCGCGAAACTCGCCCGGCTCGAACGTCGCGGCGCGCTCGGTCAGGCGCTCCTCGACGCGATCCTCGAGGGCACGCTGAGGGGCCGGCTCGGCGGTGATGCCGAGCAGCCGCGTGGGCTTATCGCCGGCGAAGTCAAAGCGCGCGGCGGTCTCGTTCCAGACCACCTGCAGGTCGGCGCGCGTGACGAGCACCTTCGCCTTGCGGTTCTCCAGCTTGAGCGCTCGCAGCTCACCGCGCTCGGGCGCGCGACCCCATTGCGCACGGAAGCGCTCGGCGGCCCTGGCGACCTCGCGGCTGCGCGCGGAGAAGGCGTCGAGCAGACCGCGCGGCACCCCAGCTATCTCGAAGTAGCGCCCATGTTTGCCGGTGCCCCGCTCGATCGCATACCCCCGCTGCTGAAGCTGGTGCGCGAGCGCCGAGCGGTAGTAGGCACCGACCTCCCGCGCGGAGCGGAAGATCGGCCGGGAAGCGACCGCGACGATCTTCCCGTCCTCGCGGATCGCGTTCGTGATGACCACGTGGCTGTGCAGCTGCGGGTCGGGACCGTCTCCTGCAAGGACACCCCGCGAAGTGGTGTGGCGGTACTCAGCGGCCACCACCTCTCGCGCGTGCTCCTCGACCTGCTGCCCCTCGTAGCGGCGGCGCACCGTTGGCACCGTCTCGGTGAGATGAGCCATCGCTTCGCTCACCGCCGCAGCGTGCGCCGCCTCCATCTCACGACGCTGGTCCGCGTCCCCGAGCGCCCACACGGCAGACACCGACTTCGGGGCGCTGAACGTCAGGTCGATCCCGCCGCCACGGCCGCCGGTGGCGCCCGCCCGGCGAAGGAACTCACCGCTTCGAGGGTGACGACCTTCCATCAGCGCGATGAACTCCGGGCCCTCGATCGAGCTGCCCTCGATCCCTAGCCGCGTGAGCGTGTCAGGGCTCGCAAGCCACTGGCCGGGGGCTTGGGTGGGCTCCCCGTCGGGGCTCAGGTAGTAGTCCCCGCGCTCTGGCTCCACGGTCTTTGACTCCAGGTAGCGCGCGTACCCACCGCCCTTGGCGGCACCGATGCTGGCTGCGGTCATCACAACGGATACAGACCACGAGGCCCTCAGACCGGCCAACGAATTAGGTTGCACAGCGCGTCCACAGCGCCCGCTCAGGTGAGCATCTAGTCTATTTTGAGTGCGAAGCTGCTCGACGCCGGATGGTGGGCGTCGAGCGAGCAGCCCGAAAGGGCTGCACAGGCCGGAGCGACACAGCGCCGGGGACGGTGGGAGAGCCGACCAGTGGAGGCTCGGTCGCTGGCGGGCGAAGCCCGTGTGCTCGCAAGGCCGTTCAATAGAAAGCCGAAGGCCATCGGTTGCGACGCTCGTCGCACGAAGGCGTCGCGTCTGTACCTGATGGCCGGTTCGGGCAGGTCGGGGTCTGTAACCGCGATGGCCTCAATCTTGCCACGTACGGCAGCCACCCTTGCCGCCCAGAAACGGAGCGCGCCCGCCCTGGCGCTCAGCGTCGAGCAGGCGTGCGAAGCGCTGGGCGTGTCCTGGGATACGTGGCGCGCGCATATCGAACCCGACGTGCGGCTTGTGCGCCTTGGGCGGCGGAAGCTGATCCCCGTCAGCGAGCTTCAGGCTTGGCTCGACCGGCACGCCGAAAGCGTCGGAGTGGGGGAGTAGGATGCCGAACACCTACAAAGCGCCCCCGCACCGTTGTCGCGGCCGGGGGCATGGCACAGGAGGTTCAGCTCCCATGCAATCGGCACCGTACACCGCCGCGTCGTCTGGACGCGGTTTCTGATGGCCACCGGGGTGCGTCAACGCCACGGCCGCGGATGCAGCCGGACCGGGCGCTGCAAGTGCCCGTATGAGGCGTCCGTGTACAGCAAGCGCGGCCGCAAGAAGATCCGCAAGACGTTCCCGACGCACGCCGCGGCGCAGGCGTGGCGCGACGACGCGAGGACGGCGGTCCGCAAGCAGACGTTGCGGGCGCCGGAGTCAACCACGGTGGATCAAGCCGCCGAGGCGTGGCTGGACGGCGCCCGCAAGGGCTTGATCCGCAACCGCAAGGGCGACACCTACAAGCCGGCGACGATCAGGGCGTACGAGATCGCGTTGCGGTTGCGCGTGCTGCCCGAGGTCGGTTCGGTGCGGCTCTCGGAGGTAACGCGGACCGATCTGCAAGACCTCGTCGACGGGCTGCTCGCCTCGGGCTTGAGCGAGAGCGCGATAGGTGTGACGCTGCTTCCGCTCCGTGCGATCTACAAGCGGGCGCTGGCACGGCCCGAGACAGGGATCGCGGTGAATCCGACGAGCGATCTGCAGATGCCGGCGGCGACCGGCCGCCGCGATCGGATCGCCTCGCCGGACGAGTGTGCTGAACTGCTCGTGGCGCTGCGACCGGCGGATAGGGCGCTGTGGGCGACCGCGATGTACGCGGGACTGCGCCGTGGCGAGCTGATGGCGCTGCGCCGTGAGGACATGGACCTGGCAGCCGGCGTAATCCACGTGCGGCGCGGCTGGGATGCGGTCGAGGGCGAGATCGCCACGAAGTCGGGCAAAGACCGCCGCGTCCCGATCCCCGCGATCCTTCGGAACCACCTGGACGAGCACCTGCTGAGCCTCGCTTGGACGGACGGACTCGTTTTCGGTGTCACGGCCGATAGGCCGTTCAACGACACGTCGATGCGGGAACGCACCCGCAAGGCATGGGGCTGGCGACTGGACGATCAGGGCGAGTTGGTCCCGTCAGGGTCGCTTGAACCGCCGCTTGAGCCGATCACGCTGCACGAGTGCCGGCACACTTTCGCGTCGCTGATGATCGCCGCTGGGGTCAACGCGAAGGCCCTCTCGACGTACATGGGCCACGCGGGCATCCAGATCACACTCGACCTCTACGGTCACCTGATGCCCGGCAACGAGAGCGAGGCGGCCGCACAGCTCGACGCCTACCTGGACCGCGCGGGCAGTCGGGCGCCGACTGCCCAGCTCACGCGATGAGCGTGTACCAGGCGTCCATCTCAGGACGAGGCGGCGTAACTCAGTGGCTTACCAAAACCCGGGGGGTAAACGGCATATGTCCTTACCAAAATAGGGGGGTGGCAGCCATTGCATAGAGGGCCGCTCCTCGGTGCTGGGCCGCAGAAGGCGCGGAGAGTCAATGTGTTGCCGAGCGCTACGGATTCACGGGTTCTGCGCCGATAATGTCGAAGCGAGCGTCGGCCGGCCGATTGGCGGGGAAGATCACGAGGTTCGTGCTGGGGCTGCGCGCGGACGGCAGCAGCAGCCCGTCGCGCTCGAGCCAGTGGACGGCGCCGCCGAGCTGACGGCACGCGATCATGTCGTCGGCTGTGAGCTCTGCTGGGCCGATGCCGAGATCGAGTAGACGCTCGGCGTCGGTGAGGTCGAGGACGCTGGTCAGCGAGGACTCAAGCGTGTAGATGGTGCGGCGGGCGCGAGGTGGGATCGGCTGCACAGCGATCTGGTGCTCGGCCTCGGCGAGTGCGCCGTCCCTGGTGAGGCTTGTGTAGATGGCGGCGACGCCCTGTGGGTTCCAGCGCGCGCCGCGGGTGTTCTCGGCGTCGGGCAGATAGTCGCCGAACATGTGCCGAAACGCTTGGCCACTCCACGGGGTCGGTGTGATCGCCTGCAGGCGATCGAGCAGCTCTGGGGGGTAGACCACGTTCGCGGGTACCGGCGGTGGCTATCAGACGTAGGCGCCGTCGCGCAACTGGGCGATCAGGGCGAGCACGTCGTCGAGCTTGCCCTGCTGGATGCGGTCCGCGGGACGTTCGCCGCCGAGCAGGCGGTGCGGAGCGAACAGCCACAGATGAGCCTCGTCGGGTTCGTAGAACTCGGCAAGCTCTGCGAGCAGCCACTCGAGTGAGAGCAGGCGCTGCAGGCGGTCGGGTTGTGGTTCGACCTTGCCGGTGCGCCAACGCGAAACGGTCTGCGGGGTGGTGTCGAGCAACTGGGCGACCTCGCGGGACTTGATTCCGCCGCAGTCGCGGATCGAGTCAAGACGGCTGGCTACGGCACTGGTCACAAGTTGCTCCTCGCGTAGGCAGATACATGAACATTCACATGAACATTAGCATGAACCTCGCCGCTTGGACGTCCATAAAGTGCGCGCCAGTCTCGCGCCAGTCGTGTCCCGATTCGGCCGGATTCCGTCGGAGTCCACCGGGGTTGATTCCGCATGGGTAAGCCAGAACGGCTCCGTAGAGCCGCCGCCAGCTGATCTACGACATCTTCGAGGGCACCGCCGAGATCCAGCAGCTGGTGATCTCGCGGGCTATCTCGGGGATGCACATCAAGTAGCTCTGGGCTTAGTTTTCGGGGCGTGAGCTTGCCTCACATAGAGCCCAGGGCGGCTCAATTCATCCTGGTCATGGCTCCTGGCCGGGGACCGATGTGGCGAGCAAGCTGAGGGCGAAGCCTTCCCGTGCTCTGTTCAGCACCGCCTCGAACTCCGTGTCGGTGAGGCCCATGTTGCTCGGTCCCAGGTGGCTGCAGATCACGCCGTCCCACGCCGCCCAAAGGAACCTCGCGGTGCTCTCAGCGTCCACCGGTCGTCCGATGCCTTCGTCGATCATTTTTTGGATCTCGCCCGCCATGCGCTTGGTCTCGTCCTTGATGCGCTGCGCCACCCTGGTGCTCGCTGTCGGTGTCAGCTCCGCTCCGGGGCGGTCCAGTGGCGGGAAGCGAAACAGCTGGAAGTAGCCCGGATGCTCGCGCGCGAAGCGTAGGTAGCCCTCAGCCAGGCCGAGCAGCCGTTCGGCGGGGAGGTTGCCCGCGTGGAAGCCCTCGTCGCAGTATTGCTTGTCCAGCTCCAGCGCCCGCTCGATCAGGGCGCCGTACACGCCCTCCTTGCTGGCGAAGTGGGCGTAGATCGAGCCGACTGCCACATCGGCCTCCTCGGCCAGATCCTCCATCGTCGTGGCTGAGTACCCGCGGCTGATGAACAGTCGCTCACCGGCGTCCCTGATCGCGGTCGCGGTGCGCGCCTTACGACGCTCTGCGCGCGAGCCCTCGCGATCCTTTGCCTTGCCGGATGCCTGGTTGGCGGGGGTCATTTGCAACATTCTAGCATTAGTGTAGTCTTATTCTAGTTCTGTAATCAGACTCCAGAAGAGGTGGGCCTGGGCCTCGGGGCTGCCGCCCGCAACCTGCCCTTGACTTCGTAATAGTTTCGATATAAGATTCGTAACAACTTCGTAAGCCACTTAGAAAGGCCGCCAGATGTCGTCAAACACTCATCGCTACCGTGAGCTCCTGCTGGTCCTGCTGGCACTTGCGCGGAGCGTCCTGTGGCCCGCGGCGATCTTGCGGCTGGGGGGCAGGTAGTCGTGTCCGAGACCGTGCGCAGGCTTGCCGGTTCCCCGAGTGCTGATGCATTCGAGCCTCTCGGTGCGCTCGCGCTGAAGGGGCTCGACGATCCGGTGTGCGCTACCGCCCTGCGCCCCGCAGCGGCACCATCAGCGGTGCGAGGCTCACTCTCAAACGAGCAGCAGTGGCGAGAGCACACCAAACAATCCGCCGCCGAGAACATCGGCGTAGCGGTGGCCTAGGGAGCGGTTGCGTTGCCCAAGAGATTCTTCCGACACGGCGAGCTCCCGCTCGTGCTGCTCGCACTGCTCGCCGAGCGCCCGCGGCACGGCTACGAGATCATGGCCGAGCTGAAGCGTCTCTTCGGCCCCCGCTACCGGCCCTCGCCCGGCAGCGTCTACCCCGCGATCGAGGCGCTCCATGCTGAGGGGCTGATCGACGGTCAGACCCACGACGGCAAGACCACGTATCGCGTCACCGCGACGGGCGAGCAGGCGATCGAGGCACGCCGCGACGCGCTCGCAGTGCTCGAAGTTCGCACCGGCGCGCGGCTTGGCGACGCGGACTCGATCGAAACGCTGCTGGACCGCTTCAGAGCGCGGCTCCTGCCGCTGTCGGGGCGAGTGGACCCACAAGCCATAACGGCCGTCCTGCAACGAGCGGCGGCCGACATCGAGAGTCTCGCTGGGCTCCCAACAACCAAGGAGGCAAACTGATGACCGACGCATTCGAGCGCGCCGCCGAGCGCGCGGAAACTCAGTCCCGACAACACGGGCAGGAGCGGTCAGCGCACGGCCATCGAAAGGGATTCCGGATCCACGCGACGGTCTTCGTCGCCGTCCAGATTCTGATCCTCGCCGTGTGGGTGTTGCAGTGGCAGCTGGGAGGGACGGGATACCCCTGGTTCATCTATGTGCTGCTGGGGTGGGGTGTTGGGCTCGCCGCGCACTACGCCGCGGTTCACGACAGCTTCAAGGACAGGCAGCGCTCCGGATGAGCGTCCAAACGCCGACCCCCAGCAAACAGCAACCAAAAAGACAGGAGTCAAAAATGGGTGAGAGATCAGCAACCATTGACCGTGACGCACCGTCCATCCCACTGGCCGATCCCGGGCTGCGGCCGGCAACCGCACAGGACATCGGACGCCTGAAGACGGTGATGGCGGAGGCTTTCTTCGAGGACCCGATCTACGGCTGGCTGATGCCCAACGACAGCAAGAGACCGGCACGCCTGCGTCGCTACTTCGCGATCGAGCTCCGCCATCTCGGGCTGGCCCGGGGGCGCGTCTGGACCAGGGGGGACCTCACGGGTGCTGCGCTAAGCCTGCCGCCCGGCGCATGGCGCTCGCCACTGCACATCACCCTGCTGCGCGTTGGCGGCAGCCCACCGCTGCGACTCATGCGCCGCCCCCCACACTCAGCGAGCTGAAGCGATGATCAGCGCCGACACCAAGGCCGTACTCCTGGCGGACGCAGTGATGTTCCTCGTAGCGCTGCTGCTCGGAGTCTGGAAGTACAGCCAGATCGCGAGCACCGAGGACCACAAAGCTCACATCTATGTCGATATCGCGCACCGCGCGGCGCTGCTCTACAGCTTTGCTCTGCTGCTGATCGCGACGTTCGTACAGTTGAGCGGCTTCAGCGAGCTCCTGAACCTGCTGGCTGCCGGAACCATGACGTTCTACTTCTTTACGGCGGTAGTGACCTACTCCCTCCACGGCTGGCGAGAAGACACCGAGAACCAGTACCGCGACCCCGTCAAGGGAACGCATCCGTTCATGGTCGCCCTGATCATCGGAGAGATCGGCGGATGGCTCCTCCTGACAGCAGGATTCCTCGACAAGCAGATCTTCTGAGAGTCGGCTCTACGACATCTTCGAGGGCACCGCCGAGATCCAGCAGCTCGTGATCTCGCGCGCTATCTCGGGGATGCACATTCGGTAGCCGGGGTCGGGAAGCGCACATCGACGTCCAGGCCCCCCTGCGGCAGGGGGCGGATACTGACCGCGGCCTCATGGGCGGTGGCGATGGCGTGGACGATCGATAGCCCGAGGCCATGGCCGTCGCCTTGGTTGACGCGATCGAGGCCGAGTCGTTGGAATGGGCGCTGCAGCCGATCGAGCTCCTCCGGGGGGATCACTGGGCCGCTGTTGGCGACCGACAGGACGACTCCCTCGGCATCGGTTGCGGTTGTGACGTTGATTCGGCCTTGAGTCGTGTTGTGGCGGATGGCGTTGTCGATGAGGTTCGCCACAAGACGCTCAAGGAGCTGCGGGTTGCCTTCGGTGCGGGCACTGTCGAGTGTGGCATTCAGTTGCAGCAGGTGGCGCTGGATCTCGGGACGGCGGCCGGCTAGCACCTGCTCGGTCACCACCGCTAGGTCGACTGGCTCGCGGTAGTTGAGAGCCTGTTCGCCGCCGGCGAGGCTGAGCAGCGCCTCGATCAGCCGCTCGAGCTGCTCCTCGGAGGCGAGCACCCGCTCGTGGGTTGCCCGCAGCGACTCCGGGGTGGCGTCGGGATCGGCCAGCGTGACCTGGATCAGGGTCTTGAGTCGGGCCAACGGGGTGCGCAGCTCGTGGGAGGCGTTGGCGACGAACTGGCGCTGGGCTTGGAAGGAGGCATCGAGTCGGGCGAGCAGCCCGTCGAAGGTGTCGCCGAGCTCCTTGAACTCGTCCCCGGGGCCTGCGAGCGCCAGCCGCTTGTGTAGATCGGTGGCCGAAATGTCGCGGGCTGCCGCTGTGATCGTCCGCAGCGGACGCAGCACCCGCCCGGCGAGCAGCCACCCGAGCCCCATCGAGATTGCCGCCATCAGCGCGAGCGCGATCACGGACACGACCGCGAGCACGCGCAGGTCCACGCTGCGCTGGTTGGGGTCGATGATCGAAACGGTGACGCCGTGGCGATGCACTTCGTACACAGGGCCGGGTGAGCCCTGGATCAGCGGCGGCGCCTGAGTGCTCCCGGATCGGAGGAACGGCGCGGGGAGGGCTTGCGAGGAGTAGGCGCCGTGGGTGTGTGCGACGCCGGCGTAGATAAGCACCAGCAACACGGCACCCGAGATAAAGAACACGCTGCCGTACAGAATCGCCAGACGCAGGCGGATGGTTTGCCGCGGCAAATGCAGATGTCTCGCCAGCGGGATCTGTCGGCGGTCAAGACGCACGGCCACACTCAGATCCGGTAGCCGGACTTGGCGACGGTTTCGATGACCGGGGGATCGCCGAGCTTTGCGCGCAGGCGGCTGATCGTGATCTTGACGGCGTTGGTGAACGGGTCCGCCGCCTCGTCCCACACCCGTGCAAGCAGCTCCTCGGCGGAGACGCTGCGGCCCTGGGCGGCGAGTAGCAGCTCCAGCACGCCGAACTCCTTCGGGGCCAGCTCGAGCTGGCGGCCGGCTCGAAAGGCACGATGCTTGGCCGTGTCGAGCACGAGGTCCTCGCGCTGCAACACTGGCGGGATCGCGGGTTGGGCGCGACGCGTCAACGCACCGATCCGCGCGATCAGCACAGGGAAGTCAAATGGCTTTGGCAGGTAGTCGTCCGCGCCGAGACCGAGACCGTCCACCAGGTCCTCGACCAGCGACGCAGCAGTGAGCATCAGTACTCGGCTGCGACACTCGCTGTCCACGAGCTTGGCGCAGAGCTGATCGCCGTGCATGCGCGGCAAGTCGCGGTCGAGCACGATCACGTCGTAATCGTTGACGAGCGCACGCTCGAGCCCGGCCGTGCCGTCGAGCGCGACGTCCACTGCCATGCCTGTTTGGCGCAGGCCGAACGCGATCGCCTGCGCCATCTCCTCGTCATCCTCGATCACAAGCACCCGCACGGTCACTCCGTTTCAAAGGTCGGGCTCGATCCCAGAGCCGTGTGTGCTCAGGCTACTTGCCGGCGGTTTCGGCACGGTTTCACTTGGCTGGGCGGCGATGCCCGCCGCCCGGACGGCGATACGTTGCCGAAACCGTCGGTGTCGTACAAGCAGCTCAGCGCACGATCCGCGAGCCGCAAAGGAGACGACATGCAAGACGACGCGACACACACCGATCACCGCAGCGGAGCGACAGCCCGTCTGCGACGGGCGGCTTGCCTAGCCGCTGCGCCGATCGCCCTCGGCATGCTCCTAACAGGCTGCGGAGGGAGCTCGCCAACGAGCGGGGTGGCGAGCCTTGGGTCGCATGCTCAGACAACGGGCTCGACGGCGGCTAGCTCAGCGGGGAGCTCCGGCAGTGGCGAATCCTCGCCGGGCAGCAGTGCCGTCGCGTACGCCGCGTGCATGCGCTCGCACGGGGTGGCCAACTTCCCCGACCCCCAGATCTCCCAAACAGGAGGCGCCGTCAGCGTGAGAATGGCGGTGCCCGCGGGCATCGGGGGTACCCCCAAGTTCAAGTCCGCCGACCAGGCCTGCCGCAAGCTGCTGCCGGCCGGCGGTCCCGGCAATCAGCCCGTCATGAGTCCGGCGCAGCAGGCGCAGTACCTGAAGGCGGCGGCCTGCATACGCTCGCACGGCGTGCCAACCTTTCCCGACCCGACGTTCTCCGGCGGCGGGGTGCACCTCGACCATCAGGGGCTCAACGAGAGCTCGCCGGTGTTCAAGGCGGCTGTGCACGACTGCGAATCGCTGATCCCAGGCGGTGTGCACGGCGGCGGCCCCGGCTAGTCGCACGAAGCAGCGCCATGACACTAGCCCTCGATTGACACTGGCCGGTTGTGCGGGGCGAAGGTGTGACCGGCCTGCCATTTTTCATCGGGCGGTTAGCCGTGTGAAGATGTGACGGCGCGTCCTCAGCTTTCTTTCAGGTTGGTCTGTCAGCATCGACTCATGCGCCTGTTGGTGGTGGACGACGACCCTTCCGTCCGCGAGGCGCTCGAGCTCGTGCTGGATCTCAACGGTTTTGGGGTGGCGACGGCGGCGGACGGCGGCGAGGCGATTCGCACGCTGGCGCTGGACCGGCCTGACGCGGTGATCCTCGACGTGCTGATGCCCGGCTTGGACGGTTTGGAGGTTTGCCGGCGGATGCGGGCGATCGGCGATCGCACGCCGGTGCTGATGTTGACCGCCCGCGCTGAGGTCTCAGAGCGGGTGGCCGGCTTGGAGGCTGGCGCGGACGATTATCTGGTGAAGCCATTCGCCAGCGAGGAGCTGATCGCCAGACTCCGTGCCCTGCTGCGCCGCACGGGCTGGAAGGGCAACGAGGAGACCCTGCGCTTTGAGGACCTGGAGCTCGATCCGCTGGCGCACGAGGCGCGCCGCGATGGGCGCCCGCTCGAGCTGACGCGCACGGAGTTCCTGTTGCTGGAGCTGCTCATGCGCCACCCTCGTCAGGTGCTTTCCCGTACGAGGATCTTCGAGTGCGTGTGGGGTTATGACTTCGGGCCGGCATCCAACTCGCTGGAGGTGTACGTCGGCTATCTACGCCGCAAGACCGAGGCCGGCGGCGAGCCGCGCGTGGTACACACGGTGCGGGGGGTTGGCTACGTGTTGAGGTCTTCATCGCGATGAGCTTCCGCCGGCGCGTGGTGCCGCTGTGAACTTTCGCCGGCGCGTGGTGCCGCTGTGAACTTTCGCCGGCGCGTGGTGTTGCTGGCGGCCGGCGCGGTGGCGGCGGCGATCGTGCTCGCATCGGTCGTCGTGTATGTCGTGACCGGCAACGAGCTGCGCGCGCGGGTCGATGCCAGCTTGCGTCAAAAGCTCACTCCCGGCCTGCCGCAGGCGGTCAAGATCACGACCGTTAACATCGGCGCGGCGCAACTCGCCAAGCTGATGCGGGAAGGCAGGCTGCCGCCGGGGGCCTCGCGGATCGGCGTTAGCGGGTCGGCGGCAGGGTTCGGCTTCGCCCCCCGCGGGGGCGCTATCACGGCGGTACCGCCTTGCGCGAAGGCGGTGTTGCACTCGATCCAGAGCGCTTACTCGAAGGGATCTTCCGCGGCGGTTTCTCTCGCCTCCTCCGGGGAAGTTCCTGCGCCGCACACCGCTCACCCACCTAAGTGTGTGGCTCCCGTCAACCAGCTCGTACTGCCCCCTCCGACGCCCGGCAGCGCGGTTGGGTATGTGCAGCTGTTCCAGTCCAACGGGCAAGTTCTGCGCTCTGAAGCCAAGGGATCGCGGCTTCCGGTCACCGCCGCCACCCGTGCTGTGGCTGCTGGCCGGCACGGCGCGTTTTTCAGCGAAGCGACCGTGGCCGGCACGCCCGTGCGGGTCCTGACCGAGCGTGCGCCCGAAGGAGGGGTGTGGCAGGTGGCGCTGCCGCTGACCGACGTGGACAGCACGCTTACGCACCTGAAGCTGGTGCTCGCGCTCGTGTGCTTGGGCGGGATCGCGCTCGCGGCCGTGCTCGGGTTGCTCGTCTCGCGCACGGCGCTGATCCCCGTGCGTCGCCTGACGGGTGCCGCCGAACGCGTGGCTCGCACGCAGGACCTTGGCCATCGCATCCAGGCTGGTGAGGATGACGAGCTCGGGCGGCTGGCGGGAAGCTTCAACACGATGCTCGCCGCGCTCGAGCGCTCGCGCCTGGCTCAGCGCCAGCTGGTCTCTGACGCCTCGCACGAGCTGCGCACGCCGCTGACGAGCGTGCAGGCCAACCTCGACGCGCTGGCGATGGGCGAGCAACTGCCCGCGGGCGAACGTGCTCGCATCCTCGCCGCCGCCCAGGCGCAGCTACGGGAGCTGACGGTGCTGGTAGGCGATCTGGTCGACCTGTCCAAGACCGAGGTCGAGGAGGTAGAGGTCGAGGACGTGCGCCTGGATCTGGCAACCGCCGGGGCGCTGGCGCGTGCGCGGCTGCACGCGCCTGCATGCCGCATTGTGCTCGACGCGGAGCCCTGTCTGGTGCGCGCCGCGCCCGCGCGGTTGGAGCGGGCGATCGCCAACCTGCTCGACAACGCCTGCAAATGGAACCCGCCCGCGCCGGCCGGCGGACCTGTCGAGGTGCGCGTGCGCGACGGCGCGATCGAGGTCCGCGACCACGGCCCGGGAATCGCCTCGGACGATTTGCCGCGGGTGTTCGATCGCTTCTACCGGGCGCCCGCGGCCCGGGGGCGGCCCGGGTCGGGGCTCGGGTTGGCGATCGTGCGCCAGATGGCCGAGGCTCACGGTGGGGCGGTGCACGCCGCCAACGACCCCGCTGGCGGCGCCCGCCTGACGCTCGAGCTGCCGGCGCTGCCGATGACCGTCGCCGAGCTCGCCGCCCCCGGGGTGGATGCTCCCACGACGTTGGGCGTCGCTTAGCACCGGCTTCAAATAAGCGGTGCATCCGGGGGTTGCTGGGCCACGCAGGGCGGCGGCGGGTGTCGCTTAGGAAGTTCCTCGTCTTTTCTCAGTCAATTCTCAGGTCTCCTCCCACATGATGCCGGTATGTGGCCGACGCGCGAAAATCTGAGCGTGGTCGTGCTCGCGACCGTCGCGGTGCTCTTCGTTGGCTGCGGCGGCGGCTCACCATCGAACGCGGGCGTTGCACACCTCGGCTCGAACACAGGGCCGAGCACCGCAACCGGCGATGGTACGGCCAGCCCGGCCTCGACCACGCCAGAAGCCACGGCACTCGCGTTCGCCAAGTGCATGCGCTCCAGCGGCGTGCCCAACTTCCCAGACCCGAAGGCTGGCGGTGGCTTCCTTTTCCACACAGGCGCTGGAGTCAATCCATCATCGCCCACGTTCAAGGCGGCGCAGACGAAATGCAAAGCGTTTTTGCCAGCCGGCCCTGGCTCAGGATCTCCTCCCCCCGCGCATACGCTGGCCCATTACCTGAAGGTCGCGCAGTGCATGCGTCGGCGCGGCGTGTCTGACTTCCCTGACCCTCGGATCACGGTCCCGTCCAACCCCCGCGCCGCCCTCGGTGGCCGCGGCGGGGTTATCAGCGATATCGAAGGAGTGATCCTTGTGTTCCCGGGCACGATCGACCAGCAGTCGCCAACATTCACGCACGCGGCGGCTGTGTGCGCGTTCCCGTTGCACAACCACTGATGGGATCGGGACAGCGGATATCGCTTAGGAAGTTCCTCGTTCTCTCTCAGCCAATTCTCAGGTTGCGTCCAGCATGATGTCGGTGCATCGCCAACGGGTCCAGCGCGCAGTGACTGCCATATCCCCAGAACGGCGCACACCACCACCTGAAGGTGAAGGAGACCAAAGATGACGAGATTTAACCTCAGCGTGGTCGTGCTCGCGAGCGCTGCCCTGTTCGCCGCCGCCGGCTGCGGCGGCTCCTCGAGTCCCAGTGTTGCGCACCTCTCCTCCAACACATCCAGCACTGCCGACGCGAGCAGCGCCAGCAGCTCCCCCGCCTCGGAAGGCGGTCTGCCCAGTCAGCAGAAGTTGGTCGCTTACTCGCAGTGCATGCGCTCCCACGGCGTGCCTGAATTTCCCGAACCGACCGAAGGTCATCTGTTGATCCGTAGCAGCGACCACAACGGGCACGTGACTGGAATTAATCCGCAGTCCTCGCAATTCCAGGCGGCGCAGAAGGCCTGCGCAAAGCTGGCGCCAAATGGGGGGCAGCCCCCGAGCCCGGCGGAGCAGGCCAAGATGCAGGAAAAAGCGCTCCAGTTCTCACAGTGCATGCGCACTCACGGAGTCCCGAACTTCCCCGATCCGGAATTCCACAGCGGTGGCGGTATCGGGATACGAATCGGGGGCAAAAAGGGCGCTCCGGGCGCGATCGACCCCAACTCTCCCCAGTTCCAGAACGCGCAGAAGGCGTGCCAGTCGATCCTGCCCGGGCCGAAGGGCGCCAAGGGCGGGGCTCTGCCTGTGCTAGCCGGCGGAGCCCCTCCTAGCAGCAGCGGCAGCGGCGGCGGCTCTGAACAGACCAACGAGACGGTAGCCCCGTGAGCGCGGGGTCGCTCGTGCGGCCGGCGATACCTTCCCGAAACCGCTGGTGTCGTACAAGCGATCATTGATGAGCGATCCCATGTCCAGCGAGGCCGCGACGGTTCCCGACGCTCCCCTGTCGGTCGAGCGCGATGGCCAGCGATCGAGGAGCGATCCCGCAGTTGGTCGCACCCCTCGCAGGATGCTCGCGATCGCGGGGCTGGGGTTGGTGGTGGCCATCGTGGTGGTGATCGCCACGGACCCGTTTGGCGGCCCGGCGAAGTCCGCTGGCGATGTCGCCGACAACGCCAGCGCAACCTCGCTGACGACGGTGAAACGGCAGTCGCTGTCACAGCAGACGCAGGTGAGCGGCACGCTCGGCTACGCGGGCTCCTCGAGCATCCGCGTGCCGTCCGGCACCGCTCCCTCCGCCGTCCAGCAGGCTAGCCAACAGGTCACGAGCACCGACACGATGCTGGCCACGGCGAGAGCGACGCTGGCCTCCGACACACAGGCGCTCGCGGGCCACCAGGCGACGTTGGCAGCAGCGCGGGCGAAGGAGGAGGTCGACTGTGCCGGTGACAGCGCCGCCGAAGCCGTTTCCGCCAACTCAGCGCCCAGCAGCGAAGACGGCTCGTCGGGCGTCGGCGGGAGCTCGTGCTCAAGCGACGTGCAAGCTGTGTCCTCGGCCCAACAGACCGCCACCGGTGCCGCCACCAAGATCACCGGCGACCGCGCACAGGTCTCCTCCGCCGAAAAACAGCTCGCAACCGCGCAATCGAGTCTCTCCACGGCGCGCTCCTCGGCCGCACTCTACGGCCAGGGAACCACATTCACGGCGCTGCCCTCGGTCGGCCAGATCGTCAGGCGCGGGCAGAGCCTGTACGAGATCGGCGGCCAGCCGGTGCTGCTGCTGTACGGTTCGGTGCAGCCCACGCGGGCGTTCGTAGCGGGGATGTCGCCAGGGCAGGACGTGGCCGAGCTGAACGCGAACCTGCAGGCGCTCGGCTACCGCCAGGAGCTCGGGGGAGACGAATTTAGCGCTGCCACCGAAGCGGCCATCCGTGCGCTCCAATCCGCGCACGGCGCCTCCGTCACCGGCGAGCTGCTGCTGGGGTCGGTTGCGTTCGAGCAGGGGCCGGTGCGCGTCACGAGCGTCACCCCGACGGTGGGCTCGACGGTGATGCCCGGTCCGGTGCTCGACATCACCTCCACCGCTCGCCAGGTCAAGCTCGCGCTCGACGCCTCCGAGCAGGGGAGCGTCAAGGTCGGCGACACGGTCACGATCACACTGCCGGACAACCAGACCACGCCGGGGAGGATCGCCTACGTCTCCAGCGTTGCCACCTCGCCGTCCTCGGCAGGCAAGAGCGGCGAAGAAGAAAGCGCCCCAACCGTCGAAGTCGACGCCACCCCCACCGACCCGGCGGCGACGGGCCACCTGGACGAGGCGCCCGTGAACGTGGAGATCACGACTGAAAGCGTCACCAATGTGCTGGCGGTGCCGGTCGATGCGCTGCTGGCGCTCGCCGGCGGCGGCTACGCGGTGGAGGTCGCCGAAGGCCGTGTGCACCGGCTCGTGGCCGTCACCGTCGGCCTATTCGACGACGCCGAAGGGCTGGTGCAGGTGAGCGGCCAGGGACTGTCCGCCGGCCAGCGCGTGGTGGTGCCGACGACGTCATGAGCGAACAGCCGATAAGTGTGGCGTACGCAGACGGCGGCGAGGTACCGGTGGTGCTGGAGCTGCGCGCGGTAAGCAAGGTCTACGGCGCCGACCCGCCGGTGTACGCGCTGCGGGATGTCAGTTTCGCGGTGCGCGAGGGCGAGCTGGTGGCAATCGTCGGCCCCTCTGGGTCGGGCAAGACGACTCTGCTGCACGTGATGGGCACGCTCGAGCGCCCCACCTTCGGGGTGGTTTCGATCACCGGCCTCGACGCCGCGGGGCTGTCTGACCGCGAGCTGGCCACGCTGCGCGCCACGCGCATTGGCTTTGTGTTCCAGCAGTTCTTCCTCGCCGAGCACTCCACTGCGCTGGAGAACGTCGCCGACGGACTGCTGTACGCCGGCGTCGCCGTCGCCGAGCGTCGCGAGCGCGCCGCCACGGCACTTGCGCGAGTCGGGCTCGCTGAGCGCACTGACTTCCGCCCGAGCAAGCTCTCCGGGGGAGAGCGACAGCGCGTGGCGATCGCTCGCGCCCTGGTTGGCCGACCGGCGATCGTGCTCGCCGACGAGCCCACCGGCAACCTAGACAGCGCCTCCGGGGCAGGCGTGTTGGAGCTGCTGGAAGAGCTCAATGCGCAAGGCGCCACGATCCTCGTGATCACCCACGACCACGACCTTGCCGCCCGCCTGCCCCGCCAGGTTCAGGTGCTCGACGGCCAGATCGTCGCCGACACCACCGCGCTGGGAGCGCTCGGCCGATGACCGCGCGGGATGCCGGCGGGTCGATTGGCCGCCTTGCCGCGGTGGCGCGGGGTGTTGGCGGGTCGATTGGCCGCCTTGCCGCGGTGGCGCGGGGTGTTGGCGGGTCGATTGGCCGCCTTGCCGCGGTGGCGCGGGGTGCTGGCGGGCCGACCGGCCGCCTCGCCGCGGTGACCCGCGCTACGCAGGCGCTGCCGCGCCCCGGCCGCGGTGCGGCGCTCGCGCTGGCGCTCACCGCTGGCCTGGCCGCCGGGGCAGGCACGATCGCCGGCGCTCCGGCCTTAGCCTCAGGCGAAAAGGGCGGGGAAAACGGCGGCGCGCCCAGCGAAAGCGGATCCACAGGGACATCGAGCTGTCCGTCGCCCAACCCTCCCAACCAGCTCACACTTGTCGCGGGCACGCCCCAGACCACGACACTCGACACCGCCTTTGCGGGCGGCTTGCAGGTGGCGCTCACGAACAGCGACGGCTGCGCCGTCACCGGCGCCGCCGGCGTACCGGTCACGTTCAGCGCCCCTTCAGCCGGCGCCGGGGGGCGCTTCTCCGCCAGCAACTCCAACACGGTCACGGTTGGCGCCGACGCCTCAGGCAATGTCAGCGCGCCGACGCTCACCGCCAACGGCGGCGCCGGCAGCTACATCGTCACCGCCAGCTCGCAGTACGGCGCTGTGTCGTTCTCTCTCACCAACACCGCCGCTGGCATCCCGGCGCGGCTGATCGCGATTTACCCCAAGCACAGGTCGGCCAGCGTCACGGCCCGCTTCTCGCGGCCGTTGCAGGTCAGGGTCGTGGACGCGGGCGGCAACCCGGTCGCTGGCGCCACGGTCATGTTCACGCTCGGCGCGGCTACCGCCGGCACCTGTGGCACGAGCGCCGCCGCCGGCGCCAGCTTCGCTGGTGGCGGCACCCAGGCGACGGCGAGCGCCGACGCAAGCGGGCTTGCCACTGCGCCGGCGCTCACCGCCAACACCGCCGCCGGCAGATACACCGCAACCGCCTCCGTCTCTACCGGCGGTGGTGGGAGTGGGGCCGAAAGCGCCGGCAAAGCGGGGGCGCCCAGCGTCGCGCCGGTCAGCTTCTCGCTCGTCAACCGTGCCGGCAAGCCCACCAAGATCGCCCCCGGCGTCGGCTCCACGCAGGCCACTCCCGCGGGCGCCGCGTTTGCGATCCGCCTTGCCGTCACCGTCACTGACGCCGACAAGAACCCTGTTGCGGGCACGCTCGTGACCTTCGCCGCACCCGCCGCCGGCGCGAGCGGTCGCTTTACCGTCTACGCGCGCGGCGCTCACCGCCATCAAGCCCACGTCTCCTACCCCGATACGGTTGCGGTCAAGACCAGCACTTGCGGGATCGCTGTAGCGCCTCCCTTCACCGCCAGCCGTCAGCCGGGTGGCTACATCGTTAGGGCCAGCGCCAAACCGGCCAGGCCGGCGGCGTTCGCGCTCGTCAACGAAGCGCCGTGAGAGCAGCGGTGAGCGTCGTCGCCGACCGCACCCGCTGCCACGCCGGCTCGGGGGCGCTCGCGTCCCGCAGGCTGCGGGCCTCCGACCTCGCCCGCGTGGCGAGCGTGGGCCTGCGCACGCGGCGTATGCGCGCGGGTCTCTCGGCGCTCGGGATCGCGATCGGGGTCGCGGCGATCGTCGCGGTGCTCGGCCTGTCCGCCTCCAGCCAGGCCGGGCTGCTCGAAGAGATCGACAAGCTCGGGACGAATCTGCTGACGGTCACCAACGGCCAGAGCTTCGCCGGCAAGACCTCGGAGCTGCCGCTGGTGGCGCCGGCGATGATCGCCCGCATCGACCCGGTCGAAAGCGTGGCGGAGACTGGCAAGGTGGAAGGGAGGGTGTACCGCACCCCGCTGATCCCAGAAGTCGACACCAACGCCCTCAGCGTCGAGGCGGCCAGTCTCGGCCTGCTGCACACCCTCAACCTCAAGCTCGTGCAGGGTCGCTACCTGAACGCCGCCACTGCCCAGGAGCCGGTGGCGGTGCTTGGCTCGGCTGCGGCGCAGCGGCTGGGTGTCGACCACATCTATCCCGGCGAGCGGATCTGGGTCGCCAACCAGTGGCTGTACCTCGTCGGCATCCTCGGCTCCTCCGTGCTGACCCCCGAAATCGAAAGCGCCGTGCTCGTCGGCTTCAAGGCCGCCGAACGCTACTTGCACTTCGATGGGCACCCCAACACGATCTACCTGCGTGCCCAGAACAGCCAGGTTGCCGCCGTTCAGTCCGTGCTCGCCGCCACCGCCAACCCGCAAGCTCCCAACGAAGTCGACGTCAGCCAGCCATCCGCCACCCTCACAGCCCGTGCCGACGCCCAGAGCGCGCTCAACGGGCTGTTCCTCGGGCTCGGAGCGGTTGCGCTGCTGGTTGGCGCCGTCGGCGTCGCCAACATCATGGTTATCTCCGTGCTCGAACGCCGCTCGGAGATCGGGCTACGCCGTGCGCTCGGCGCCACTCGGGGCCAGATCCGCACCCAATTCCTTTCAGAAGCGATCTTGCTTGCGCTCGGCGGTGGCGCCGTCGGCATCGCCGCCGGCGCGCTCGCGACCGCCATCTATGCCCAGACCAAGGGCTGGACGATCGTCATCCCCACCCTTGCCTGGGCGGGCGGGTTCGGCGCTGCGCTGTTGATCGGCGCCGTCGCCGGGCTGCTCCCCGCCATCCGCGCTGCCCGCCTCTCGCCCACCGAAGCGCTCAGGACCGTCTGAATGTCCTCACTGAGAGGCGGTCACCAGGCCTGCGCGGCGCCGCAGTGCGGGCACTCCACGGTGGTGCTCACCGTGGCCGCAAACAGGTAGCCGCAGGCACAGGCGTAGGAGGCCTGGTCTGTAAGACCGCTGGCGTCGCCCACCCGTCGGGCTGCGACGCCAGATGGCGGCGCGGGTATTTTAGCCGGCGTCGCGGCTACTTCCGACAGCGACACGGGTATGTCCGGCGGGGACGTGGCAACCTTGGCCCGTCGCGCGAGGATCTTGGGCTTGGCCGCCTGGGCAGATCGGTGTCCGGCACGGGTGCGTCGGGCTCGGCGCCGCTCGCCGATCGGGTTTAGGAGGCTCCCTCTCATAGCTTTCTACCCAATAAGACCCGCCGCATGGCTGAAGGTTTCGCCCTCCACCAGCGAAACCCTGGCTGGTGTTTGAGATACTGGGCGCGATGAACCCTGCCCGCAAGCGCACCGTACGGCTGGTAGTCGCGCTCAGCGCCGCTGTCGTGCTGGCGAGCGCGCTGATCTACACGAGCTTCACCGCTGCCTCGCCGGCGCTCACGCCCAGCCAGCTGCTGCGCGAGGCCCAGCCGGGGCGCAGCTACCAGCTGACCGGCACCGTCGTCACCGGCTCGGTGCGCCACGAAGGGCCTGTGCTCCACTTTCGCGTCGCCGATCGCGCCAACGGCACCGATGCCGTACCGGTCGCCTACACCGGCACTGTGCCCGACCCCTTCCGCGAAGGGCGCGAGATCATCGTCACCGTGCAGAAGGACGGCGCCGGCTACACCGGCGAAGAGAACTCGCTGATCACCAAGTGCCCCTCGAAGTACACGGTGGCGCCGCCCTCCGAGAAGCAGAACACCTGAGGTGTCCTGCGCCGCGCACCTCACCGCGAGCCGGGCCGGTAGTTCGCCGGGTGGCGCGCGCGGACGAGCGCCGGGGTGGAGCGGGACCTGATGGCGCTGCTCGGCCACGTCTGCCTGGTGCTCGCGCTGCTCGTGTGCGTGTACGGCATCGCAGTCTCGATCTACGGGGCGCGTAGCGGTCGGGCGGAGTTTTCGCTGGCGGGCCGCCGCTCGGTGTACGCGCTCTTTGGCTTGCTCACCATCGGGATGGTGGTGCTTGAGATCGCGTTCGTGGGCAACGACTTCGCCTTCAACGCCGTCGCCGACACCTCCTCCCGCAGCACGCCTCTGCTCTACCGGCTAGCCGCGCTGTGGTCCTCCCAGGAAGGGTCGCTGCTGCTGTGGGCGTGGCTGCTGTCGCTGTGGTCGAGCCTCGTGCTGTTCCTCACTCGCAAGCGTCTGCAAGAGGTCGCCTCCTATGCGACCGCGATCCTACTCGGCTTCGGCGGCTTCTTCGTGTCGCTGATGATCTTCTACGCCGAGCCGTTCGCCACCAGCAACCCGGTGCCCTCCGAAGGCGAGGGCCTGGACCCGCTGCTGCGCTTCCCCACGATGATGATCCACCCCCCGATGCTCTACTCGGGGTACACGCTGTGCACGGTGCCGCTCGCGTTTGCGATGGGCGCTTTGATTGCGCGGAGGGTGGACGGCGAGTGGATCGCGGTGGTGCGCCGCTTCGCGCTGGCGGCTTGGCTGTTCCTCGGATGCGGCATCCTGCTCGGCGCCTCGTGGTCGTTCTCGGAGCTGGGCTGGGGGGGCTACTGGGGTTGGGACGCCGTCGAGAACGCCTCGCTGTTGCCGTGGCTGACAGGTACCGCGTTCCTGCACTCGCTGATGATTCAGGAGCGGCGCGGGATGCTGAAGGTGTGGAACGTCTCGCTTGCGCTCGCCACTGGGACGCTCGCGATCATGGGCACCTTCATGGTGCGCAGCGGGATCCTCGACTCGATCCACGCCTTCGGCGGCGCCACCTTGGGGGTGCCCTTCCTGGTGTTGATCGCCGCGCTGCTTGTCGGCTCGATCTACCTGGTGGTATCCCGTCGCGCCACGCTCGCCAGCACCCATCACCTCGACTCGCTGCTCTCGCGCGAGGCGATCTTCCTGTTCAACAACCTTGTGCTGGTTGGCCTCGCGTTCGTGATCTTCTGGGGCACCTGGTTTCCGAAGATCTCCGAAGCGATCACCGGGCAGGCGGCCTCGGTCGGGCCGCCGTGGTTTGACCGCTACACCGTCCCGCTGGCGCTGATCCTCGTGCTGCTGTCGGGCATCGGGCCGGTGATCGCCTGGCGGCGAGCGACCCCGCGCGGAGTGTTGCGCAATCTCGCCGTGCCGATCGCCGCTGGCCTCATCACGCTGGTGGTGCTGGTGGTTGCCGGGGTCACGCGGAGCACGACTGCGCTGATCATGTTCTGCTGCGCCGCCTTCGTGCTGGGCAGCGTCGGCCAGGAGTTGTGGCGCGGGACGCGCGTGCGCCAACGCGCCGGGGGCGAGGCGCCGCCGGTTGCGCTGTTGGAGCTGATCCGGCGCAACCGCCGCCGTTACGGCGGCTACATCGTGCACATCGGGATGGCGGTGCTGTTTGTCGGGGTCGCCGCCTCTTCCTCCTTCGAACATGTCTCTCAGCTGACCAGCTTCTCGCCCGGTCAGTCCACGCGGGTGGGTGCCTACACGATCCGCTACGTGCGCCCCACCGCCACCATCACGCCCCGATACGACCCCACTCACACGGGCTCCACCCTCAACATCGGCGCCGTCCTGCGGGTCACAAAGGAAGGGCGCTACGTCACCACGCTGCGTCCCAGCGAGGACTTCTACGAATCGCTTGAAGAATCGCAAGGTTCAGTTGGGCATCTGATCGGCGGCCAGGCCGTCAGCAATGTCGGCATCAACGCAGGCCTCACGCGTGACATTTGGAGCGCGATCGCGCCCGAAATTGAAACGAAGCGGCTGAAGCGCATCATCGAAGTCGGCAACAGGACGATTCCCTTCTCGCGCCCCGACGAGGGTCTGTTTGTGATCGACTTTCTCGCCCATGAATATCTCCAGCACCCGCCCCCGGCGCAGTTCCGCCTGCTGGTGTCGCCGCTGATCATGTGGATCTGGATCGGCGGCCTGATCGTCTTCGGCGGAGGCGTGCTCGCGCTCTCGCCTTCGCCGGAAGCGATGCGCCGTCGCATCGTGGTCGGTCGTGGGGCGGCCAGGGTGAGCGGTACTCCATCCCTGGAGCTGGCGCGCGAAGTCAAGTACCGCGAGTTGCGCGACCTGGAGCTTGACTTCGGTACCGGCAAGCTCTCGCGCGAGGACTACGAGACTACGAACGCCACGCTGCGCGCGGAGGCGCTTGAGATTCTCGACCGACTCGAACCGACCGGGGATGATGGTGCGAGGCTACCCGGCGAGGAGGACGCGAACCAGACCGCCGCGCTGCCCCTACCAGGGCTTCTTGAGCAGCAGGATGGTGTTTCCGACGAACAGGATCGCGAAGAAGACAGTCCAGCGGTTGAGGTTGCGCTCCACGAGTGAGCCTCCGCCCAGTGGGCCCTGGCCGCTGCCGACCCCAAAGGCGCCGGACAGCCCGGAGTCCTTGCCCGAGTGCATCAGCACGAGGAAGATCAGCACCACGGCGATGACGACCTGCAGGAGCCCAAGGATCGCTTCCATGAGTGCAAGGATACATATCCTTGGTGTCTACGTTTTGGGTGCCCACCACTTCATTTCGTAAAGTGGTGTGGGAGTAAAATTTTGCATCGCCAGCCCTGCCCGATCGCCGATCACGGGTTGGGCACCTTCGTAGCGGCCCACCGGCCGGCGCCTTCCTACCGGCTATGGGTGGCGGCAGCGGCTACACGGGCGGTCGAGCCGCCAGCTATGGGCAGGGCACCGTCGCCGTGCTGGTGCTTGTGGTGCCGTCTTCGTAGCTGAATTCAGCGGCGAATGGGAAGCCTCCACTGGGGCAGTGGGAGGGCAGCAGCACCGTATTTGGGTTGCGCCGCTTGAGGTTGGCGCCGCCGATGGTCAGCGAGAAAGAGACCGTTGAGGCGTTCGGCTCCAGCGGAATCGAGGGGATCGCGGGAATCGACATTTCGAGCTTTTCGCCGTAGGGAGCCTTGTCCGGGCGCGCGTTGGCGGTGATCACCACGCGCTCATCCAGCGGCGAGTAGCCCTGGCCAACGATCTCGATCGTCGGGTTGGCTCCCTGCGGTGGGCCAACGAAGGCCGACACGACCGCTTCCTCGCTTTCGACCGTCCCGCCCGTGTGCACGTCGGCCAACGCATGTCCCGTGCCGATCTCCGACCGCGCCGGGCAGCCCTTCGCACCGTGGGCGCGCAACCGCGCCTTTGAGCAGCTGCTGAACTTCGGTATGTTCATCGTCAGCCCCGGCGGTAGGTGCACCACCGCCCTGCGCACCGGCGATGGCACCCCGAGTTCGCCGCCGTTGAAGTGTACGGCGAACGTAAATGCCGCCTTCGCGCCCAGCTTGTCGGGGGCAAACGACGGCCGAATCGTTGCCGTCGTTTCTTCCGGCGGGGGCGGTTCGGAGACGAAATGCGGCGTCGACGAGGCGCCCTCGGCCGCCGGCAGCGCGCACCCGAACACGACGATCGCACCCGCGGCAAGGAGGGCCATCTTGCGTAGGGGCTTCATCGGTAGGTGGTTCATCGTCGTGCTCCTCTTCCGCTCATTTATGGGCACTTGATTGTGCCCGTGAATGCGTTGGTCGTGCCGTCCTCGAAGGTGAGCTGCGTCTTGTACGGGAAGCCGCCCTTGGGGCACTTCTTGGGGACGACGATCCCCTTCACGTGCACCAGCTGGCGTTTGCCGTGCACCTGCTCGAAGTAGGCGGCGTTAGGTGCGCCCAACGTGATGTAGATGCTTTTCACCGTCGCATTGGAGGCGCCGGGGAGCGATTCGATCGGCGGCACCTTGAACGTAAAGCCAAGGCCGTAGGGCTTCGGCTCGTTGACGACCTGCGCTTTGAGCACCAGTTGCACCGACACCGGGGACACCGCGTTGACGTACGCCAAGATCACCAGATGCCCGTCTTCATTGGGCCCGCGGTAGAAGTTGAGCGTGAACGGCTCTTCGTTGACCTGACCCCCAATTTCATACGCGCCGATGCCACCCCCGTAGCCGGCTTTCGAGTCCTTCGGGCAGACGCTGGGTTCCAGCGTCTGTTCGAGCTTGACAGCGCTGCAGACGCCCACACCCTTGGTGTTGACGGTGAGACCGGGGGGGCCCATCACGGTCGCTTCGGCGATCGGCGACGGCAGGGGCCCGCTGGTGGAGCCGATCGTGGCGCTGCCGTGGACGTTGGTGGGTGCCCCCAGCTTGTCGGGGGAGAAGCTCGCGGTCACTTCCAGCGTCTCCGCGGCCCACGTCGCCGCAGCGAGGACCAAGCACACGAAGGCAACGGCGGCGACTACGAGAACTCTGAATTTGGACATGCGCTTCTCCCTCACTCCTCGATGACCCGATGCCGAGCGCCTGCCTGGATCAAGCCCTTGTGCTGACCCCGGCTAGCAACGTCGGCTTCTGCAACGTACCGGTCCGCTTCGTCGATTGCAACTCCATGATTTGGCTGTCGATCGCATTGCGTAGGACTCGATCTCCCACTTTCCTCCATCTATACCGTCACAAACCCGCTGACTGGGAGAACGGAGCGGCCCGGCAAAAATATGCTGGCTGGAAGGACGGACGGCGGTCAAAACGAGACCGCGGATGGCTTGGCGGGTTGCTGCAACGAATCCTGCGCAGCTCGCCACCATCCGCTCGCAGAGGCGCCGCCTGGCTGGTCAGAGGCGCCGCCTGGCTGGTCTATACAGTGCTGCGGCCGTGGCTGACGTCGGGAACCTGCGCGCAATCTTCCGCCCCACCGTAGCCTTGCGTGCGAGGGAGATTACAAATCCTTTACCGCAGGGTGGTTGGCTGCCGATATGAACCCTAACCAGGGTGGTCGGTCCAACGACTGCGGCCCCGCCTTGGCCTGTCTATGCGAAACGACCAAACGCCAAACCGACCGTTGACCGCCGGCCACGGAGGCGGCCGATGAGCGCTCCGCGCCGCTGGGCGCGCCGCGCCATGCTCTCGATACTGGCCGGAGGTGGGCTCGGCGCTGCCAGCTTCGGCGGTCCGTTGGCGGGTGGGGCGCTCGGTGCCGAAGTGCCCACCGGCACCACCACCACCGAAGACCAGGCACCGGCGGTCACCGAAACGACTCCGCAAGCGCCGGCTTCGACGCCGGAAACGAGTGGCGCGAGCGAAACGAGCTCGACCACCGCCACGGAAGGGACGGGCGGCGAAGCGGGCTCGAGCACCACCTCCACGGCCCCCACGCAGTCCGGCACGGCCACGACGCCCGCTGCACCCGCGACACCCGCGAGCAGCGGCGAAGCGGCCGCCCCGGCTGTGGTGGTGCAGCACAGCCAGCCCACCACGGTAGGTCGCCGCCACGGGGCGAGTATCACCGGCTCGGGCAAGTCTGGCACTGGTGGCGAAGACTCAAATGCTGCGGGCGAAGGCGCCGCCAAAAGCGGCCCCGGCACGGCTCCCGCGGGCGCCGCCAACGGCGTTGCGCCCGCGCCGCAGACGGCTGGCGAAGAAGCGGGAGTGCTGGCGACTCTGCTCACAGGCTCGACGGTTTCGGCGCAGGCGCTCGACTTCTACCGCATCCCGCTGTTCCTGCTGCCGGTCTACCAGGCCGCCGCCTTCCAATACGACGTGCCCTGGCAGGTCCTCGCGGCAATCAACGAAATCGAGACCGACTACGGCACCGATCTGTCGCTCTCAACCGCGGGCGCCGAGGGATGGATGCAGTTCATGCCCAGCACCTGGCTGCGGTACGGGGTGGACGCCACCGACGCCGGCTACGCCGATCCCTACAACCCGGTGGACGCGGTCTTCGCCGCGGCACGCTACTTGCAGGCGGCCGGAGCCTCCCACCACTTGCGCGCTGCGATCTTCTCCTACAACCACTCGATGGAATACGTCGAATCGGTGATGCTGCGCGCCCATCTGATCGCCAGCTACCCGAGCTCGGTGATCGCGACGCTCACCGGCCTCGTCAACGGGCGTGCGCCGACCACCGGCGCTCACCTCGCGCCGGGGGCCGTGGCGGCGGCCGAAGCGATGGGCACGGGGGCCGGTGTCGCTGGCGCAAGCCTCCCCGCCGCGACGGGGGCTGCGGCGGAAACAGGCGGCTCCTCCAACGCGACCGCGGGTGCGGTGAGCGCCCCGCTGGCGCCAACACCCACGGCGGCGGGAGCGCAGGCGGGCGCGAACGCTAAGCCGGATGCAGGCGCGAGCGAGAGCTCAGCGGCGCACGGCACTGCCACACCCGGATCGACGCCGGCACCCTCGCCGCAGGTTGCCGCCAAGCGCGCTCAGGCCGCGGCCAACGCACCCGCCAAGTCATCTCAGCTCACTGAGCTGCTCGGCAAGCCCGACGCGTCGGTGGTGGCGGTGGAGGATGGACGCATCGAGCACCTCGGGCACTCGCGCTCGCTGGGGCGCTACCTCGTGCTGCGCGACATCTACGGCGATGTTTTCACCTACGCCGGGCTGGGCAGCATTGCGCATCGCTATCGCCCGTTCGTTCCGCATTCGGCCCCCGCTGCTACCAGCAGCGAACCGGCGCGCGACCCAGCGCCGACGCTGCCCGCCAGCGCTGGACATCAATCGCCGCTGACGCTGAAGGTGAAGGCGCACACGCAGGCATCCGCGCCGGTGAGTGCCCCCGTCGAACCGGAAGGCGAAAACGTACCGGCGGGGATGGGCAAGGTGCGCCTGTTCGCGCATCCGGACAACCCGGTTGCGCGGACTGCCGCTAGGCACGCTGCACACGCCGCGAGCGCGAGCGACGGTTGGACGGCGCTGCGAGCCGGCTCGATCGTCTCTAAGGGCACGGTGCTCGGCCGCCTCGACACGCCCCCTGGCGCGAGCGCGGGGCAGCTGCGCTTCGCGGTGCGTCCCGCGGGTGATGGCACCACGATCGACCCGCAGACCCTGCTTGCCAACTGGCGGCAGCTCGGCGTGGCGCTGCATCCCAAGGGCTCCACCAACAGCGGCGAGCTGGTGGGAGCCACCGCCGGGGATGCGCTGGTGATGTCCAAGGCTGAACTCGAGCGCGCGGTGCTAGCCGACCCGGGGATCCAACTCGACACCTGCGGCCGTCGGGATGTGGCCGGAGGCACGGTGGACAGGCGCGTGCTGGCGACGCTGGTGTTCCTCTCGCGCAGCGGCTTGCAGCCGACGGTGGCTGCGCTGCGTTGCCCCCGTGGCGGCGATTCCCCGTCCGGCTTGAGTGTCGTAGCAGGCCCGGGCGCCAGCCCCGGCTCGGCGCTGCGCTCGGCGGCCGGGCAGGCGGCGGCCCACAGCAGCGGCGTCGCGGTGGACATCACCGCGATCAACGGCATTCCGGTCGCCGGCCATCAGGGTCGGGGGACGGTGACGGATGCTGCGATCCGCGCGCTGCTGACACTGCACGGCCGGTTTGCCCCCCACCGAATTGTCAGCCTCATGCGATACCCCGAAGTGCCCGCCACGCAGGCACTGGCAGCCGCCTGGAATCACATCCACATCGAGTTCCTGCCTGTGCCAGCCTCCGCAACGGCGCACGCCGCGGCGGCGGGACCCGCGGCGGCCGCACCGCTGGCGGCGACGGGCGAGCTGAATGGAGCCGAGTGGAGCCAACTGTTTGGGCGCATTGCGGCGCTGCCAAAACCGGCGGTTTCGGTCACGCCCAGCTCGGCGGCGATCCGCGACCCACAGGCGGCGCCCACCAACCGCGGGCTCGGCGCCCGCGGGTTGGCTGGCGGTTGATCAGCTCGACGGAGCGACTTTGCCGGCGGTGCCCGGATGGGCCCGGTTTGGCCTTAGCGCATACAGCAGTGTGTTCCGGCACTTAGCCGTCGCCGCTTTGAACTTGGGGCTGCCGGTGTTGATCCCTTTGGTGTCGAAAATCGGCCCTTTGCCCGAGGTGTTGGGTTCGCCGACGTTGACCCCTTGCTGACGCAGACACGCAGCGAAGCGCGCAAGCACTACGTGGAAGCGGGGGTTGTTGAGGGGGTTATGGAAGCCCTTGGCACCTTTGCCAGAGCCGCTGCCACCGTGGAAGCCCGCCCCGCAGCTCTGGAGCGCTTCGGAGAACTGGGCGCGTGACATGCCCTTGGGCAGTTGGGCGCCGCCCGCGCCGCCCAGGAAACCGCCGGCGCCGGGGCTTCGCTGGGGCAGGGTGATGCCTTTCTTCGATAGGCACGTGCGCACCGTGGCGAAGCGCGCCGCGCGCGCGGCGGAGCTTGCGCTGCTGGTGGAACCAGGCGGCGTTGTGGTGGCGGTCGAGGAGGTGCCAGTCGAGGAGGTGCCGGTCGATGTGGTCCCGGTGGACGTCGTCCCGGTCGTGGTTGTGCCCGTTGCCGCCGCGTTCGTGCCGGTTGTGGTGGTGCCGCTTGAAGAGCCGCCGCACGCCGCAAGTCCGAGTGAGATGGCCACGAGCGCGGCGGCCATCGCAATCAGTGGCGCGAAAGCTTTTGGTTTGCGGCCCTTGATGCTGATGTGGGGCATGGAGCTCCTTTGTCGTTCATACGGCCCGGTCGGGCGCCCGCCGGGCGTATCCGAGGGTAAGTTTTGTTTGGTACGGATCATGCGGATACGAAGAACTCTGATCGATCGACCTAAAGGCTGGCACAACGCGGGCCCATGCCGTTCATTCGCCAAACAGCCCCGCTCCGCCGCCCGCGCCGCCCGCCGCGCCACCGCGACGGCTTGCTCCTCCTCCTCCTCCTCCTCCTCCGAACAGCGAGCCGAGGCCACCGCCCGCCGCGCCGGCTGAGCCGACGCTGATCGATTCGGCGGTGACGGCGCCGTTGCTGCCCTTGGTGCCGCGCACCACAACCGTTTCGCCGGGGTGGATGCCGTGGACGTTGGCTTTGACGGTCTTGGTGACCGACGCGCCGGGGGAGGTGGTGACCTTGACCGTGTTGCCTTCGGTGTTGGTCACATACAGCGTGTTGCCGGAGATGTAAGCCACTTCGCCGATCGTCGCGCTGCTTGCGCCGGCGCCGCCGAAGCCACCGAAACGCCCGGCGAAGCCGCCGCCACCCGCGCCGGCGCCACCAGTGCTGGCGCCACTCGCGCCACTGGCGCCCGTGCTGCCGACGCCCGCGCCACTGGCGCCCGTGCTGCTCGCGCCGCTGGCACCCGCGGCGGACCCGACGCCGCCCGCGCCCCGTAGGGCCGCGAACCTGGCCGCCAGGCCTGCGACGCCGGCGCTGGAGGAGCCAGAGGTGTTCTGGCTCTTCTCCACCAACACACCCCCGATGAAGCCGCCAGCGATCATCAGCACTCCCAACAACGCGAGGGGAATCGGATTTGCGCCCGCCCCCAGCAGGCGCCGGCGCGGCCTGCGGGGCAGCTCCTGCGGCTGCTCATCAAACCACTCATCATCCGGCTCCTCAAGCGGCTCGTAGGCGAGCGTCGACGACGCCTGGACGGCGGTGGCGTCGATGGCGGCTGCCTGCCCGGCACCCTCCGGGGCTCCTGCGGTCTGCTCGATGGTGGGCTCCTCGTGTGACATGACGGGCTCCTCGTTGGGTGGGTCGCTACTCAAAACGCAGCGCTTCGATCGGTCGGAGGGCGGCGGCGCGAGCCGCCGGGTAGGTGCCGAAGAACAGGCCGGAGAGGGCGGCGGCGCCAAAGGCGAGAGGGATCGAGTAAGCGGCGATCGCAGGTTGCACCCCGGCGATCTTGAACTGGCTGCCAAGTACCCCGACGAGCACGCCTGTGAGCCCCCCGATCAGCGAGACGAGCAGCGCCTCGGTGAGGAACTGGGTGAGGATGTCGCTGCGCCGGGCGCCGATCGCCTTGCGAATCCCGATCTCGCGGGTGCGCTCGGTCACCGAGACGAGCATGATGTTCATCACGCCGATCCCGCCAACAAGCAGCGAGATCGCGGCGACCTCGCCGAGCAGCGTCGTGAACACACCGCTGGTCGAGCTCGAGGCTTCAAGCAGCGACCCCTGGTTGAGAACGGAAAAGCCCGGTTCCGCGGTGTCTTTGACTTTGTGGCGTTCCTCGATGATCTGAGTGATCTCGGATTCGGCGTCGTTGAGCGTTTCCGCGGAGGTCGCCTCGACGGTGATCGAGTCGATCGGTCCTGGCCCGCTGAGGGAGTCCTGGACGGTGGTGATCGGTGCCATCACGACGTCGTCCTCGTCGGTGGTGCCGTTGGAGCCCTTGGGGGCGAGCACCCCGACGACCTCGAAGTTGGAGCCGTTGACCTTGATCGTCTGCCCGATCGCGCTCTGCCCGGCGAACAGTTCTTCGACGACCGTCTGGCCGATCACTGCGACGCGCCGGTGCTTGCTTACATCTTCGGATGTGAACGCAGCGCCTTCGGCAATTTTGTAGCTGTGCGCGGCGATGTAGGAGGGGGTGGTGCCGACGAACGAGGTTGGTTCGAAGCTCGTGTTGCCGTAGACCATTTTCACGTCCGGGGCGTCAACCACCGGGGAGGCGCTCTTAACGTCCGGGGCGAGGCTCTTGTTCTGCAGTGCTTCGGCGTCAGCTTTGGTCAGCGAGACGCTGGTGGCGGCGCTCGCGCGTGCGCCACCGCGGAACCCGCCGCTGCCCATCACCACCAGCACGTTCGTGCCGAGGCTGTCGATGCTCGACTGCACCGCCTGCGAGGAGCCGTTGCCGACCGCGATCAGGATGATCACCGAGGCCACGCCGATCGTCATGCCTAGGATCGTCAGCCCAGAGCGGAGCTTGTTCGTAGTGATCCCGCCCCACGCGATGCGCAGCGTCTCGACGCCGATCATGGCCGCGCCTCGATCGGGGCATGGTGATGGGCGGACTTCTGATGGTGGGGCGCGGGCGGAGCGTCGTGCACGCCGAGCGAGCGCTGGTCTTCCACGATCTCGCCGTCGCTGAGCCGGATCGTCCGCTTTGCCTGGTCGGCTACGTCGGGCTCGTGGGTGATCAGCACGACGGTGCGGCCCTCTTGGTTGAGGCGCGCGAAGATCGCGAGAACGTCCTCGGTGGAGTGCGAGTCGAGGTTGCCGGTCGGCTCGTCAGCGAGGATCAACGAGGGGTTGGTGACGATCGCGCGGGCGACCGCGACCCGCTGCTGCTGGCCGCCGGAGAGCTCGGACGGCTGGTGGTGCAGCCGGTTGGACATGCCCATCGCGCCGAGCGCCTCGGTGGCGCGCCGACGGCGCTCTGAGTGGCTCAGGCCCGCGTAGGCGAGCGGCAGTTCGACATTGGCGATCGCACTGGTTCGCGGCACGAGATTGAAGCTCTGGAAGACAAACCCGATCTTGCGGTTGCGCAAGTCGGAGAGATCATCCTCGTCCATCAAGCTTACGTCGGTGCCATCGATCGCATAGCGGCCGCTGGTGGGGATGTCGAGACAGCCAAGGATGTTCATCAATGTGCTCTTGCCGCTGCCCGAGCTGCCCATAATCGCGACGAAGTCGCCGCGCTCGATGTGCAGTGAGATGTTGCGCAGCGCATGCACCTTGATCTGGCCGAGGTCGTAGGTCTTTGTCACGTCGTGTACCTGGATCACCGGCACCCGCCGGCGGCGAGCGGGCCCGCTCGTGGTCGTGGGGCGCTCGCCGCCGGGTGCTTGCCGGTCCTGTCTGTCCTGCCGGTCCTGTTGGTCTGGCCCAGCCCGTGCGATGACGGGTCGCTGGCGAGGAGTCCGTACCCGGGCCCAACGGCCCTCAGCGCGGGGAGCTCGTCGCGATCTCATCGTCACCCACCTCTGAAGAATGCGCCGCCGCCCCCGCCGAGACCACCGCCGCCCAAGCCGGCGCCGCCGAGGCCGCCGCCCAGACGGCTCGAGAGTTTGGAGGTGAGGCTGGCGGCGCTGCTGCTCGCCACTGGCAGCGCGATCTCTTCGCCTGCCTTCAGGCCGCTGAGGATGATCGTCGTGCTGTTGCCTGCGAGTCCCGTCACGACCCGCCTGCGTTCCTGTTTGCCGTTGTGCACCACCGTCACCGATCCCCCGGTGATCGCGCTGGTTGGGACGTTCACGCCTTCGGCCTGGTTGACGACGATTTCGGCCGATGCGCTCATACCGGGCTTCAAGCCGGCTTCCACCTGGTCGAGCTGGAAGGTGACGTCATAGCTGACAACCCCGCTGTTGCTCGTCGAGAGCACCGCGACGCTCACGACGTGAGCTGCGAACTTGCGTCCTTCGAGCGCTTCGACGGTGACGGTGGCGAGCTGCCCTTGATGCACGTGAACGATTTCGGACTCGCTCAGCGGCACCACCAACTGGTAGCCCGACAGATCTGTCAGTTCGATGAACGAGCTGCTGCTACTGCCACTGCTGCTTTCGCTGCTCGCCCCAGCGCCGGTCGCGTTGCTGGCGCTACCTGCTGCTCCGGTGGCGGCGATGTCGTGGAGGCTACCGCCGCTCTCGTCGGCCCCTGCGTTGGCGGCACCAGTCGTGTTGGCGATGTTGCGGAAGGTGCCGCCGTCGCTGTCGGCGGTGGTCGTCTCAGCGCCGGCGCCCCTGCCGGTTTCGCCGGTGTCACCGCTGCCGGCGCCCGTGTTGCCCGTGCCGCCGCCGATCGAGCTGGCACTAGTGCCGGCGCCGGCGCCGGTTGTGCCGCCATCTCCGTCGGTGGCTGTGCCGCCGGCTGCACTCGCGCCATTGCCGCGGTCCCCGCCGCCGGTTGGGCTCGTGCTGGCGCCGGTTGTGCCGGTGCCGGTACCGCCGTCGGTTGTGTCGCTGTCGGCGTTGTCAGCGCTGCTGCTGGCGGCGTGGGTGGCGCTGGCGCTTGTTTCGCTGGACGACGTCCCGCTGCCCGTGCCCGTAACGGCTTCGCCGACCGAGCTTTTGATCGATGCGACGACGCCTTCGATCGGCGCGAACAGCTTCGTCTCCGCCAGCGCCTTGCGCGCGTTTTCGACCGTCAACTGTGCGCTTTTGACGCTGTTTTCGGCGCTGACCACGGTAGCGTGGGTTGGGGGCGCCGCCTTCGCTTCATTGGACGCGAGCGTGGCCTGCAACGACTGTTCAGCGGTGGTAAGGCTGGTGCGGGCCTGCGCGACCGATTGGCTGTCCTTGAGCTGGGTGGCGGACAGGCTCTGGCGGTCGTCGGCGAGTGCGTTGTGGGCGCTCTGGATTGACTGCTGGCCCTTGAGTGCGGAGGCGGCCTGGTTGTTTTGGGCGCTGAGGATCGAATTGCCGTCCTGGGTCACCTTGGACTGGCCCGACTTGATCGCGGATTCGGCGGCGCTGACCTTCGATTCGGCGGCGCTGACACCAGACTGACCGCTGCCGGCTTTCGCTTCGTCGCCGGCTTTGGCCTTTTCGGTGGCGAGCAGAGTCTTCGCTTCTTCGAGCTGAGTCCCGGCTTCGGTGAGCGCCTTTTCGTCGCTGCCGCGTTGGGCGATCGCCTCGTTGACCGCATCTTGCTGGGTGGCGGCTTCCAGCTTGACCGACTTTTCGGTCTCCTTCAGGCTGATTTCGGTTTGCGCTACCGACGCGCGCGCGGCGGCGGCGTCGGCGCGCGCCGTTTCTTCGGACTCCTTCAGCGACAGGCGCGCGGACTTGACTGAAGCTCGCGACTGTGCCGCGCTGATTTCGTTCTCGCGCAGCTCCGCCGGCGTGAGGCCTTCGAGCGCCGCCTGATAGGAGGCTTCCTCGCTTACCAAGCTCGTTTCCGCCGAACGCAGGCTCGATTCGGCGCTGGTTGGATCGATTTCGGCGAGCAGCTCGCCGCTGTAGACGTGGTCGCCGACGCTCACGGACAGCGCCTTCAGCGTTCCGCTCGTCGCGAAGTTGAGGCTCGCTTTCGTCGCTGGCTGAAGTGTGCCGCTGCCCGACACCGTGGACTGAACGACGCCCTGCTGGACGGTCACCACGCGATCGTGTGTGGTCGCCGACTGCGAGGAGGGCCCAACGAGGAGGAAGGCGGCGACGATCGCGCCGACACACAGCGCGGCCAGCAGGTAGGTGGGCCACGGCCGCGGCGAGTGCATCTGCATGGTTTGATCTTGTGATGAAGCCATAAGAGGGGGCGAAGAAACGCTGCAAGCGCAGGTAAACGCAACGACAGTGTTATCTAAGGAATGGACGCCTCCGCGCGATGCCCTAACGTATCGGGGGCATTGCCCGAGCAAGTGATGCACCTATCGACACTGCTGCACAGTCCGCTGCTCGACCGCACGGGGGAGCGGTTGGGCAGGGTGGAGGACGTGATTGTGCGCCTCGCCGACGGCGGCTATCCCCCGGTGACGGGGTTGAAGGCGCGGATCGGCGGCCGCGAGCTGTTTGTGCCGGTTGCCAAGGTTGCCACCTTGGAGGCGGGCGCCGCGAGGCTGGCGGGCCAGAAACTCAACCTCGGCCGCTTCGAGCGCCGCGAAGGGGAGGTGCTGCTGCGCCAGGACCTTTTGGGGCGCAAGCTCGTCAATGTGGAGGCCGACCCGCCCCGGCTGGTGAGCGCGCACGAGATCGAGTTGGCGTGCATCGAGAGCTGGTGGCGGGTGGTTGGTGTGGACCCGAGCTTCCGCGCGCAGCTACGCCGGGCGTTGCCGCGAGCGCTGCGGGGGATGGTCGGCGACAAGCCGTTTCTGGACTGGACCGACATGGAGCCGTTCGTCGGCCACGTGCCGAGCGCGCGCCTACGCTTCTCCCACCGCAAGCTCGCCAACCTGCACCCGGCGGAGATCGCCGATCTGGTGGAGGCCGCCTCGCACGAGGAGGGGGAGGAGCTGATTGAGGCGGTGGGCCACGACCGCGAGCTGGAGGCGGATGTCTTTGAGGAGCTCGACGAGCACCATCAGCTGGAGTTCATCGCCGAGCGCCCCGACGCGCAGGTGGCGGCGGTGGTGGCGCGGATGGCGCCGGACGACGCCGCCGACCTGATCGGCGAGATCGACCAGGAGCGCCGTGCGCGGATCCTGGAGCTGCTGCCGCTAGCGGGGCGGCGGCAGATCGAAACGCTGTTGGGCTACAACCCCGCCACCGCGGGGGGCATGATGAGCCCCGACTTCATCTCCCTCGCCGAGCAGGCCACCGCCGCCGATGCGCTGCACGCGGTCCGCAAAAGCACGATCGCGCCGGGGATGCTCACCACCGTTTACCTGCACGATTCCGCCGGCGCGCTGAGCGGCTCGGCGACGATTGTGACGCTGCTGCGCTGCGAGCCGGCAGTGCCCCTCGTCGAGGTGGCTGAGCAGGAGCCCGAGTCGGTGCACACCGACGCCGACTTGCCCGAGGTGGCGAGAACGATGACCGACTACAACCTCGCGATGCTGCCGGTCGTGGACGAGCAGCAGCGCGTGGTGGGGGTAGTCACCGTCGACGACGTGCTCGAGCTGACACTGCCCGCCGGCTGGCGTCGGCGCTTCGGGTTGGTCAGCGACTGAGCCGAAAAGTCCGGGCGGGTGCTACCCTGAGCCCGGAACGAGCTGACGACTGCTATGCGCGGAAAGGAGGCTGGGATGGATCGAGAACAGCCGCGAAGTACCCAGCCGCAGGCGCGTATGTCGGGCTCCTCCGTGTTGGTGTAGCGGCCTCCTTCGGACTCTCTGCACGGCATGCGCCGATCGCGGACGGATGTCGAGCCTGACGCGGCGTCCGCATCCGTCGCCGCGTGCGCGGCGACGAGCCCAGTGCAGTGCAGTTGCCGAGTAGCGAAAGGAGGTGAACGAGATGGCCGACAACCCCACCGCGCTGGATGAGACGGCGCGTCGCGGCGTGCCGCCGGCGCCTGCTCCCGAGGGCGTGCCGCCAGTTCTCGACGAGGCCCATATCGGCGACATCCGCGGGGCGCTCGGCACGATCAAGATGGGCGACACCGACGCCCGCCACGGCTGGCGTTCGCGTGCGATGACGCTGCTGGCGATCATGGGCCCGGGGCTGATCGTGATGGTTGGCGACAACGACGCGGGCGGCGTCTCCACCTACGCGCAGGCCGGCCAGAACTACGGCACCAGCCTCTTGTGGGTGCTGATCCTGCTGATCCCCGTGCTGATCGTCAACCAGGAGATGGTGATCCGCCTCGGCGCCGTCACCGGGGTCGGCCACGCGCGGCTGATCAACGAGCGCTTCGGGCGCTTCTGGGGCTGGTTTTCGGTAGGCGACCTGTTCATCCTCAACTTTCTCACGATCGTCACCGAGTTCATCGGCGTCAGCCTTGCGCTCGGCTATTTCGGCGTCAGCGCCGACATCGCCGTGCCGGTGGCGGCGCTCGCTTTGGTGGCGATCACCGCGACCGGCAGCTTTCGCAGCTGGGAGCGCTTCATGTACGTGTTCGTGGTCGCCAATTTCCTGGTGATCCCTTTGCTGGTGCTGGTGCATCCCCACCTCGGCACGATCGCGCACGACACCGTGGCACCTTCGATCAAAGGCGGCGCGAGCTCCACCGCGGTGCTTTTGATCATCGCGATCGTCGGCACCACGGTGGCCCCGTGGCAGCTGTTCTTCCAGCAGTCCAACATCATCGATAAGCGGATCACGCCCCGTTGGATCAACTACGAGCGCGCCGACACGGTAATCGGCGCGTTTGTGGTGGTGATTGGCGCCGGCGCGATCATCGCCGTGGCGGCGTTTGCGTTCACCGGCACGGCCGCCGCCGGCAACTTCGCCAACGCGGGCGCCGTCGCGTCTTCGCTGCGCCACTACGTTGGTCCCGCCGCCGGCGCCTGCTTTGCGATCGTGCTGCTCAACGCTTCGCTGATCGGCGCGGCGGCGGTGACGCTCGCCACCTCCTACGCCTTCGGGGATGTGTTCGGCGCCAGCCACTCGCTGCACCGTGGTATCCGCGACGCGAAGACGTTCTACGCCACGTTCGCGTTGATGGTGTTTGCGGCCGCCGCGATCGTGCTGGTGCCGGGTGCGCCGCTGGGGCTGATCACGACCTCGGTGCAGGCTTTGGCGGGGGTTTTGCTGCCCAGCGCCACGGTGTTCCTGCTGCTGCTGTGCAACGACCGCGCGGTGCTCGGCCCGTGGGTCAACGCCCCCTGGTTGAACGCGGTGGCGGCGGTGATCATCGGCGTGCTGGTGGAGCTCTCGCTGGTGCTGGTCGCCAGCACCGCCTTCCCGCACGTGAACGTCACGCACCTGTTCATCTACCTGTCGGCGGCTTTGGCGGTGGCCTTGGTGGCGATCGGAGGGTACGTGCTGCTGCGTCCCACCCCGACCCCTGCCACGGCTGGAGTTGCGGGTGGCGGCGAGCAGGCGCCGATCTCCAAAGAGCGCCGCCACGCCTGGGCGATGCCGCCGCTGGCACTGCTCGAGCGGCCGGTATGGTCGCCGGGTCGTCGCGCGGCGATGCTGCTGCTGCGCGGCTATCTGGTGGTGGCGGTGGCGCTGCTGGTGGTGAAGACCGTCCAGCTGGGGCACTAGCCGGGTTAGTCCTCCGTAGGGCTCGCGGGGGAGTGGCTAGCGGGCGTCTGTAGCCTATGTTGAGGCGCGATGCTGCCCTTCTGGCTGTCGATCGGCGTGCTCTCGCTCACTCAGGGCGCGTTGGTGGCGCTCCCAGGCACGCTCTCGATCCCGTGGCTGCAGCGGCGTCGCAGCCGCTTGTGGGCGGCGATCCCACCGCTATCGGTGATCGTGTTCGTGTTGGTCGCCCGCGCGGCGGAGCAGGCGAGCGCGCAGAGCCTCACTTACCTTGCGCTGGTGGCGGTGCCTGTGCTCGCCGCGCTGGCTCTGGGGTGGTGGAGCCACGGTGCGCGGCCGGTGTTTGCGTTGCTGGCGCCGGCGCTGTTCGTGCTGGCGTGGGTCGACCGCTCCGGGCTGGCTGGGGAAGCGGCGGCGACGGTGCTCTCAGCGCTCAGCTGCGCGGCGTTGGGGGCGCTGCTCGCAGCGGTGACGCCACCGCGGTGGCTGGCGGTAGGGATCGTGCTGATGGCGTGTGCCGACACGGCGCTGGTTGTCTCTGAACTGCTGCAGCACCCCAACGAAGTGCTCAACTCCGCTCACCCCTTGGCGGGCCTACCCAAACTGCAGGCGGAGACGTTCGGCTCCGCGGCGATGGGGTATGGCGACCTGTTCGTCGCCGGCCTGCTCGGCGGCCTGCTCGCGCGCGGCTGGCCGTCGCGGGGCGAGGGACGCTCCGCGCGCGTCCTGCAACTGCGTGCGGCGGCGCTCGTGACGGTCTTGGCGTTGGCGTTCGACCTGCTGTTCTTCACCGTCGACGAGCTGCCCGCCACGGTGCCGGTGGCGATGGGATTAATCCTCGTGGTGCTGGCGGTGCGCCGGAACGTAACCAGGGGTGGGGTGGCTGTGTAGAGCAGGAAGGGATGTCAGGAATGAAACCGCAGGTGTATGTGGACGAGCGCCCGCCGGAACGCTTTGAGCGCTACTACGACTGGGCCGCCGCGCACGGCCCCGACTGGGTCTACACGCTCGCTCGCCTGCTGCTCACGCCACTCTGCCTGGTGCTCTACCGCGCCCGTTGCGTTGACGCCCCAAACGTGCCCAGCTCGGGGCCGGCGATTCTCGCGCCCAACCACTTCTCCGCGATGGATCACTTCTTCTGCGGCGTCTTCCTGCGCCGTCGCGTGAGCTTCATGGCCAAGTCACAGCTGTTTCGCGGTGTGCTCAGCTGGATCCTGCGCCACGGCGGTGCCTTCCCGGTGCAGCGTGGCCGCCACGATGAGCGCGCGATCGCCACCGCGCTGGCGATCCTCGCGCGCGGGGGAGTTGTCGTGATCTACCCCGAGGGCGGGCGCTCACGCAGCGGGCGGATCAGCGAGCGCGCCCGTCCAGGCGTGGGTCGCCTAGCGCTGGAGAGCGGCGCGCCGGTGATCCCGGTCGCGATCCACGGCAGCGAGCGGGCGCGCAACTGGAAGCGGCTGGAGTTCCCGCGGGTAACGGTGGGCTACGGCGAGGCGCTGCGGTGCGAGCGCGTCGCTCACAGCACGCGCGAGGCCCAGCAGGCGGTCGCCGACGCGACGCTGCAGCGGGTGCGCGATCTGCACTCGAGCCTCGAGCGCCCCGAACGCAGACGCTCCCGCCTCATAGTAGTCCCGCACCGCTCGCGCTAAGAACCAGTTTCAAGAGGCGTTGCACCCGGGGACGCATCCGGCATGCCGATCCTTTCGAGACCGGTTATAAGCGGTTTTTTTCACTTTCTGAGTCACTTGACCTCGGCCTCCGCATTGCTCGCGGACCGACCCAGCCGCAGGCTCGGTAAGCGGCGATCGGGTTGCAGCCGGCGCTGCATCAGCAGTCCCATCGCGACGGCGACCATGCAGGCGATCGCGCCGAGTCCGAGGCCGGCGCGGGCGCCCAACTGCGCCATCGCGAAGCCGACGATCGGTCCCCCGATCGGGGTGGAGCCCTGGAAGGCGACGAACCACAGTGACATCACCCGCCCGCGCATCGTGGGCGCGGCGGTGAGCTGCAGCGTGGAGTTGCCGGTTGCCATGAACGAGATGCTGCCCCACCCCGCCAAAGCGAGCGCGACGAGCGCCACCGGCAGCGTGGGGGCGAGCGCCGCGAGCGCCAGCACCAGCCCGAAGCCCCCCGCGGAGATGATCATGGTGGGCAGACCGGTGCGACCACGCGCTGCCACCACCAGGCCGCCGGCGACCGCGCCGACGCCCATCGCCGCGGTCATGAAGCCATACCCTGCGGCCCCCACGTGCAGCCCGTTGCGGGCCATCACCGGCAGCGAGACCTGGAACTCGTAGGCGAGGCAGCCCACCAACGCCATCATCAACAGTGGCGTGGCAAGCGTTGGCGTGCGGCGGACGTAGCGAAGTCCCTCGCGCAACTGGCCGGGGGCGCGGCCGGCGGGCGGGCTGGGGTGCAGCGCGGCGCGGTTGAGCGTCATCAGTGAGAACACCACCGGCACGAAGCTGACGGCGTTGAACAGGAAGCAGATGCCGGTGCCGACCGTGGCGATCAGCACGCCTCCGACGGCCGGGCCGATCGTGCGGGCCACGTTCACCAGCACCGAGTTGAGGCTGACGGCGTTGCGCAGGTGCCGCTCGCCAACCATCTCCAGCATGAACGACTGCCGGGCGGGGTTCTCGAAGGCGTTGTTGAGCCCGAGCAGCAGCGCCAGCGCCCCGATCTGCCATACCGCCACGGTGCCGGTGACCGTCAACAGACCGAGTGCCAGCGCTTGCAGGCCCATCAGGCTTTGCAGCGCCACCATCAGTCGGCGCTTGTCCACACGATCGGCCACCACCCCGCCGTAGGGGCCGAGCAGCAGCACCGGCAGCGTTTGCAGCGCCACGATCGCCCCCAAGGCGGTGGCGGAGCCGGTGAGCGTCAACACCAGCCACGACTGCGCCGCCATCTGCATCCAGGTGCCGATCAAAGAGATCGCCTGGCCGGAGATGTAGCGGCGGTAGTTGGGAACCGCAAGCGCAGCGAACGTCGTCCGGGCCGCGCCACGCGCGCGCTGCGCTCTAAGACCCGGCTTCAAAACAGGCGCCGAGTCCAGGGACGCATCCGCGCGTGCCGATCTTTTTGAAACCGGTTCTCAATGCCATCAGTGCGGGCGGAGGGAAGGGCTTTCGCCCACCGGCTCCTAAGTTCTGCCATTCCGCCGCAGACCCCTGTAGAATAAGGCTTGTTCAAGCGATTTTGAGGCCGCTCGTCCAGTTGCTTTATGCGATTTGGGAACACGTAGGGAACACGACGGCCCCCTACGGAGCTCCCGCAGACGACATCGCCAGGGGTCCGGCGCCCGGCAGGAAGGGGTCGAATGAGCCCGCAGGACACGGTCCGCCCGACGGGCCATCTACAGGTCAAGGGCAAGCGCGGCAACCGCGCCTTCTATGCGCTCGTGCGCGACGCGGAGGGGCGCCGGCAGCGGAGGCTCGGCCCGGCGTGGGTCAAGGACTCGGGCAAACGCACCGCCCGGGGCGCCGTCAGGTGGGTGGCGCGTGATGGCACCAAGCCCGACGGCCACCTGACGCCGGCGGAGGCGGATGACATGCTGCGGGAGATGATCACTGCGGCGCCGCGGCGCCCGGCCAAACGCGCGAGGTCGTCCACCGCGGCGATGACGCTGCGCGAGGCGTGCGACCACTGGCTGCGCTGGGCTGAGAGCGACAGCGAGGTGAAGCGCTCGACGCTGGGCGACTACGGCAACGTGTGCGACCGGATCTGTCGCGACCTCGGGGCGCAGACACGGGTGTCGGCGATCACAACGGAGCGACTGGAGGAGTGGATCGAGGGCTTCCAGGCGGAGCGGAGGATCTCCGCGGCCGAGGCCAGGAAGCGGCGCGCGGCGGGGGTCGAGGTTCGGCGTCTGGCCGACGGCACACACGTGCAGCTCACGCCGGCCAGCTCGCGCACCAAGCGCAAGTACCTGGTCAACCTCAACGGGGTAATGAAGCGGGCGATGAAGCTCGGAGCGATCACAAGCAACCCGGTCACCCTGGTGGACCGCCCGGGCCGGGTGCGCAAGCACCGGACGCTGGCGACCACCCAGTTCCTGCGCCCCGCCGAGGTCCACGCGCTCGTGCGAACCGCGGCCGAAAGCAACAGCCAGGACGCGGCGATGTTCATGGTCGCCGCCTTCTGCGGCCTGCGCCTCGGCGAGCTGCTCGAGCTGCGCTGGCGCGCGATCGACTTCGCGGGCTCCTCGCTGCACGTGGAGTCGAGCTACGTGCGCAACGCGAAGGGCACCCCGAAGTCGGGAGCGGGGCGCACGGTGCCGATGGCCGCGGAGGTCGCGCAGGCACTCTCCGAGCTTCTGCAGGCGGGGCCGGCAAGGTCCGAGGCCGACCTCGTGTTCATCGGCGGCCAGGGGCGCCACGTCGACGGCAATGCGCTGCGCAAGCGCTACTACGCTGCGCTGGAGCGTGCGGGGCTCAGGCGCATCAGGATTCACGATCTGAGGCATACCTTCGGAACGGTCTGCGCCGCGAAGGGCATCCCCCAGACGACGATCAAGGAGTGGATGGGCCACTCCGACCTGGCGACGACCGAGATCTACACGGCGTTCTACCCCCAGGAGGCCGACGCGGCCAGGATCTCGGCGGCGTTCACCGAGGAGCCGGGCGCGCAGCTCGCCGGGGTCGCCGGCTAGAAGCCGACCCGCCGCTCGCCCAACGCGCGCTCCAGGTCGCCGCGGATGAACTTCAGGTGCCGCCCGATCTTGACGTGCGGCAGCTCTCCGCGCTTGGCGTAGGCGTAGACCGAGGACCGCGGAATCCCCAGCAGGGTCGCGGCCTGCTCGGCGTCGAGCAGAGGCTCTCGGAGAATTTCGACGACTGGCTCGGGCGCGCTCATGGCTACTCTCAGCACAAATTAGCAAAATAAGCTATAGATCGCAAAGAAATCCAACCTCATCCTCCAATGGCTTGCGCCGGAGGCCACCACGCTCACGATTTGAGCTCGGCAGGGGATCAAGCGGGGCTGGGCGGGATCGTGCCCGGCGGTAGAGGGTCCGTCGTAGGGGGATATGGCGGGGTCGCCGTCGCAGGCGCGTTGCTTGCGGCGACTCCGCGCAGCTCGAAGTAGAGCGCGGTTGCGGCAAGCAGCGGGATGGGCGCGACGAGGATCGCGACGAGCATCTTGGCGGCCAGGGCAGGCCCGTGTCCGGCTGCGCTGCCTACCAGTTCAAGCGCGTGGCTTGCGATACCAAGCGGTGGCTTGGCCAGCATAGGTGTTCGCGGTACGGCGAAGGATTCTTCTAATGCTGATCGAACTGTCCATACGGTTTCCCCTAGGTCCAAGCTTGCGGCGAGCCTACCACGCCCACCTATTGACTAATGTCCCGAATCAAACTGCGGGCCTCGGAGGGGCACAGAGTGTCATTCGTGATCGTGCGCTCGGTCTATCGCGACGACGGCTGCGCTTTATGACGCGCTCGGGCGCGGGGTCCTGACCGGGGATCGCTTGCGGATGGAACGGGTGACGAACCAGGTGACGGTAGCGTCATGAGTCCACAGGCCCGACATCGGAGAACGGGGACACGGTCATCGACACAGTCTCGGCGGCTTCCGGCGCTGAAGGACATCGCCGACGAAGTCCGCTCGAGGCAGGTGGCGGGGAAGACTCTGGTAGGTGATTCCGTGGCTACGGTGATCGCGCGGCGGTCCCAGCTAACGAGTTTCGACACTGTCGAGGACCTGGCCGTGGCGGCCTACGGCGATTCCCCAGACGAGCAGGCTCGGGTGCTTGCGTTTCATCTGCAGGGCATCCGCAACCGGCTCGGGGAAGTGCTATGGCCGCTCGGCATCTTCATCGGACCGAGCGTCTTCGACGATCTCCTGTTTTACGCGGCAAAGGATCCGGGCGTCACGGATCCGCTGATGGCAGCACTTGAGTACCTGCGTGATCGCCATGCCAACCGTCCGGGCCTGATCGTGTTCCCGCTGCACTCGGTTGGCGTGCTCGCTGGCGGGCTGCTGCGCGGCCGTGAGCGGAAGCGAGTGCAGTACGTCCACCGCGAGTGGGGGATCGCGCTCACACCGCAGACCAACAAGATGCGAGACACACTTGCATTTCTTGAGCGGGCACGCGAGGGCTTCGGTGTCCGCAAGCCGATCGATGTGGAGTTGCTCTACCACTGGTATCGCAGCCGGTCACGTTGGCTTGAGCGCAACCCGATTCTGGCGGTGCGCTTTGTGAGCCAGCGCAGCTCCTACTACGACACCGAGTTCTTTGTTATGAGCCGGGTAGAGGTCGCCACCAGTGTGTTGAGCATGGTCGCGACCTTCCAACCGAAGCGGGACGAGGCAGCCGAGCGCGCGGCGCGTCTGTTCAGCTCCTCCACAACGAACAACCAGGAGACGCTCGACATTCGCCACTACGTGGTGCTGTTCGACAACCCGAATCAAAGGCAGTGGCTCGACGGGGACTGCGTCCCGATTCACGCCGCCAAGGGCGCGATCACTGAGCTGACAGAGTTGAGCATCGAGATCGACCCGTCCTACCTGCCGCGGCGCCATGTGCTGTTCGATGCGATTGAGGCGGCGGTTGGCGAGGTGTACACCGGCTACTTGCGACAGGTCACGGGTGCGCGCAACGACGCTCCGGCGCGGGCAGCACGACGGATGTTCGAGGCGCTCGGATACTTTCGCCGCTCCTTCCACGCTTCGCGCAGCGAGTGGGCGGCGATTGTCAGCCTGGCCACCGCCTTCGAGATGCTGTTGACCGATCATTACAGCCCGGGGGTGACGGAACGGCTTGAGCGCCGTATGCGAGTGGTGCTGCGTAACGTGCCCGGCACGCGCCGCTACCAGAAAGCGTTCTCAGAGCTCTAGGCACCCGCGGTGCCCTCGTGCACTCCGGCGCAGCGGACGGGACCGCTGTCGACATGGCAACCGCCCAGCAGGCGTTCGTTCGCGTCTTCTGTGAGCTTGCGCGACGGCTGCCGGCTGTGCCATCCAAGTCACAGACCCCCATGCGTGACCTGACGGGAGCGCGTTGAGGCGCACATGCGCCCGGCGTCCAGACGGCGACGAGAGGCGCAGCCGGGCGATCGTGAGATCCTGGTCGGCATGAGCTTGTTGCCCGACTATTCGCGCCAGGCGAGAACGTATGACCGTACGCGTGCGGCGAGCCCGGTGGTGCTGCTGCAGCTGCGCGAGGCGCTCGCGGGAACGCAGGGTGGGCGCCTCGCGGACATCGGCGGCGGCACCGGCAACTACGCCCTCGCGCTCAAAGAGCGCGGCTGGGATCCCCTCGTGATCGACCGCTCGCCGCAGATGCTCGCCCACGCGCACGATAAGGGCCTCGCGACGCTGACGGCGGATGCACAGAGCCTGCCGTGTCCCAACGCGAGCTTCGACGCCGCGATGCTCGTGTCGATGCTCCACCACGTCGAGGACCCGGCGGCAGCGCTGGCGGAGGCCAGGCGCGTGCTGCGCCCCGAGGGACGGCTGGCGATCATGGTGTACACGCGCGAGGACATCGAGGATCTGTGGCTGCTCGATCTCTTTCCATCGACGCGGGAGTGGATGCAGAGCACCCACCCAACCCGCGCAGAGCTGCTCCAGCTGCTCCCCGGCGCACGGTGGCACCAGTTCGCTCTGGGCGACCTCGCCGACGCCTCGCTCGCGGCGCTGGTGGCTCACCCGGAGAAGCTCCTCGATGAGTGCTGGCGCACGCAGACGAGCTACTTCGAGCGCCTGCAGCGCGAGAACCCAGAGGAGCTGAGCGCCGGCCTGCAACGTCTCGCGGAGCTGCTTGGGGCCGGGGAGGCGCCGAGAAGGCCGGGGCTGGCGTCGCTGCTGGCGTGGACGAAGCCCGGCTGACCGCTGATGTAGCGTGGGAATCTGATGAGCGTCATCGGCATCGACCACGTGCAAATCGCCGCTCCAGCCGGTTGTGAGCCAGCGGCCCGCAGGTTCTTCGGCGAGCTGCTCGGGCTCACCGAGATCGAGAAGCCAGAGCCGCTGCGTGTGCGAGGGGGCGTGTGGTTCACGGTGGGCGCCCAGCAGCTTCATATCGGCGTCGAGGACGCGTTCGAGCCGGCTCGCAAGGCTCACCCGGCGCTCCGCGTCCAGCCAGGGAGGTTGGATGAGATCGCTGAGCGTCTGACTGGAGCGGGGCGCACGGTTCGGTGGGACGACACGCTGACGGGCACGCGTCGGTTCTTCTGCGAGGACCCCTGGGGAAACCGAATCGAGTTGCTCGCCTACGAGTAGGAACCCGACGGCCCGATGCGGCCACGAAAAGCAGCGCAGTTGCAAGGGCCGTCAGCCCGACGGGACGAGGAGGGTTGCGAGCTCGGCGGGGTGTGGGCGATTGCGTCGGCTCCGGCAGC
>CAWGRJ010000001.1:0-145866 GCA_963825025.1 uncultured Solirubrobacterales bacterium | reverse complement strand
ATCTATTATCGAGCATCGCGGTCGGGGGATCTATCAGTAGGACCCTCGCCACCACTCGCTAGCGAGGCGCCCCAGGGGCCGCAGTACCTCAGTCGAGCAGGGCTGCGCACCCGCGCCTGAGCTCTGCGCCGAGGCGGCCAGCGCAGCGGGCGACGTGGTCATGGCGCTCCTGGGAAGATGGCGACGTGGAGCATGTGCTTGGAATCGGTGGACACTTCATGCGGGCCGCCGACCCGGAGGCATTGGGGGCGTGGTATCGCGACTGTCTAGGATTGGAGGCCGATGAGAACGGCCTGTGGCGTCAGCAAGCCGGGCCAACGGTGTTCGCGACGTTCGAATCGGAGACCGACTACTTCGGATCCGACGGCCAGCAAACCATGATCAACTTCCGGGTCCGCGACCTGGACGCGATGCTTGCGCAATTGCGCGCGAAGGGAGCGGACGTGGCTGAAGGCACGCAGGAGATGGAGGGTGTCGGCCGATTCGGCTGGGTCACTGATCCCGAGGGCAATCGGATCGAGCTCTGGCAGCCTGCCTGACCGTAGCGGTGACGTGCTGGTGGCCGAGAGGTCGCGCTGGGAGCGTCAGTGCTGTCCAACGTCTCGCTAGGCTCCTCGCAGGATCTCGTAGGTGAGGAAGGCGAGGCCGTCACCGATTGTCCGTGCGTCGAGGAGGCGCATCGGGTTCATGTCGCTGGTCTCCCCGAACAGGCGCTCGCCGGCACCGAGCACCACCGGGAACACGACCAGTCGCAGCTCGTCGACCAGGCCGTGCTCGATTAGCGTGCGCCCGAGCTGATAGCTGGCAGGGACGACGATTTCTCCGTCCACCTGCTGCTTGAGCTTTGAGACCTCGGTCACCACGTCGCCCTCAAGGACTGTCGAGTTGTTCCACTCGGGATCTTCGAGGGTCGAGGACACGACGTACTTGGGCATGCTGTTGAGCCTGTCGGCGAGCGCGCCATTCCGGGGTCGCCACCGCATCCCGAAAAACTCGTAACTCTTCCGACCCAGCAGCCATGCCTCGGCGCCCAGCGCCTCTTCGAGCGCGACCTTGTTCCACTCTTCGAGGTCCTTGCCCCCAAACTGCACGAACCAGCCGCCAAGCCCGAAGCCCTCCTGACCATCCGGGTCCTGTACCACGCCGTCGAGCGAAACGTTCTGCGGGCCACTCATCACGATCTTTCCCATCTCGGGTTCTCCCTTTTGTCGACTGTTAGTCGCTGCGTTCGTTGAGGCGTCGGCCGCGACGAAAATTGCGCGGCGAATTTCGAGCCGCCTCAACGTCATTACTCGTGATGCCTGTAAATGGAAGAGTTGGTGCGAGGATGCGAGCGTGACCGAACAGACCCTCGCCCGTGCACGCTCTGGCGACGAGGACGCGTTCCGCGAGCTGACCGAGCCATACCGGCGTGAGCTCCAAGTGCACATCTACCGGATCGTCGGCTCAGCTCAGGACGCCGAGGACCTCCTCCAAGAGACCTTCCTCGCCGCTTGGCGGGGCCTTGGGCAGTTCGAGGAACGCGCCTCGGTGCGTGCCTGGCTTTACCGGATCGCCACCAACCGCTCGCTGGATGCTCTCCGTTCCAGCCGGCGCCGTCCGGAAGAGGAGCGGATGCCCCAGATGCCCGAGCCGACACGCTGGAACGAGCCGACATGGCTTGAGCCCTACGCCGACGTTCTCCTCGATGGGGTCGCGGACGAAGCTCCGGGACCGGAGGCGCGCTATGAGACCAAGGAGGCGATCGCGCTGGCGTTCGTCGTCGGTCTTCAGCACCTCCCGCCCCAACAGCGCGCGGTCCTCGTGCTACGCGACGTGCTGGGCTACCGCGCCGGCGAGGTCGCCGAGATGCTCGCGACCAGCGAGGCGTCGGTCAATAACCTGCTGCGCCGCGCGCGGGCCGCGTTCGAGACCCGGCTGCCGGCGACCGGCCGCGAACGAGCGCCGCTGCCGAACTCCAAGCTCGAGCGCGACATCGTCGGCCGCTTCGCCGAAACGGTCGAGAATGGTGACATCGATGGCATGGTCGCACTCCTGGCCGAGGACGCGTGGGTCACGATGCCACCCCTCCCCCACGCCTACCAGGGACACGACGCGATCGGCGCGTTCCTACGCGGCTCTGCGGAGCGGCGCGGCGCGCCGATGCGGCTGGTGGCGACGCGCGCCAACACACAGCCGGCATTCGGCTGCTACCTCCCGGTGCCCGACACCAACGTCGCGCGCGCGTACGCGCTGTTCGTACTGACACTTGCAGGCGACCACATCTCGGCCATCACCTGGTTCGCCGATAGCAGCGTCTTTCCACAGTTCGGCCTACCACGGATGCTGCCCGGCAGAGCGCGAGACTAAAGGCTACACGGCTCCGCCGAGGACATTGATCAGGACTTGCAGGAGGCGCTGGGTGGTTCCTCCCTCCCGGGATCCGTGGTGCGGGTTGAACTCGGCTACCGTGAGCGCACACGCACGTTCATCGTGGAACAACGTGCTCAGTATCTCGCCGCAGGCCTTCAGCGATGGAGCAGTGCCGCGATCCGTGTTCTCCGCCAGCGGCGCGTCGAGGAAGTCGACGAGGTCAACGTCGAAGTGGACGGCCAAAATGTCACATGCGGCGAGCGGAGACAGCGCGGTTCGGGTGCTGCGTAGCGGATCAGAGGCGGTGCTTCGCACATCTACCACGGACAGCCCGCGGTCGGCGATCACCTCAGCCTCGAAGTCCGTGTGCGGGCCGAGCCCGAGGAAGCTGATCTGCTCGGTGCCCAGCATCGGACGCTGACCGCCGAGCGCGGCGAGTCCGTCAACGGCGCCGTCGATGTCGAGCATGTGCGCTACCCCCATCCAGTCCAGGGCGCCGTCGACCGTGCTGTTAGGCACGTTGAGATCAGCGTGCCGATCGACGTAGATGAGGCCCGGTCGCGCGCTGCGGTCCAGTAGTCCGGCCACGGTGCCGACACCAACGGTGCAATCGCCTCCAAGAACCAGAATTGTGTCCTCGGCTGCAGCTGATCGGACCAGCGATGCGACTTGGCTGGCGTATCCCGCTCATGTGAGACGGCGGTACGCCGCACCGGCCGCGGAGCTGTAGTGCTCAGGCCGTGGCGGTGAAGATCTGGAACGCGAGCGGCGCGTCGATTTGTCCGTCGTCGCGGGTGATTGGCGCAAGCTGGCGTTCGATCGCGTCCCAGGCGGCAGCAAACGAGTCCGCCGGAACGCCGAAGAACCCCAGTGCCTCGTCGTCGACGATCGTGTCACGCTCGATAGTCACCTTCAGCACGTGCTGGCTGTGGCTGACATCGCGCCAGCCGCTCGCTTCGAGCCTCCGGGTTGCGTGGTCTGGGTCACACAGGCTGAACGGATTCGTCGGGCTCTTGCCGGGCGCCGGCGGCGGTGGCGGTGGCGCGATCCCGGCAAGCGCCGGGCCGGGGAACCAGGGGTTCAGATCGGGAGCCTGCCAGCAGGCGAACCCCAGACGGCCCTCGCTGCGCAGGTGACTGCGAATGTTTGCGAACGCGGTCTGCGGCTCGTCGAAGAACATCACCCCGAACTGGCTGATTGCTGCGTCGAACGGCCCGCCCGGCACGGTCTCGTGCTGGACGTCGGCCGCGATGAACGAGACGTTGCTCGCAACCTGTTCCTTGCCGCGTCGGCGTGCGAGCTCGACCAGCGGCGCCGAGATGTCCACGCCCACGACCGCGCCGTCGCCGACGAACCGAGCGGCCGCCAGCGCTGCGACGCCGCCGCCGGTGCCGATGTCCAGCACTTTCTCGCCCGGCTGCAATTGCATCCGCTCGAGCAGGACATCGGTCACCGCCGTAGTCAGCCGCTCGCGCTTCGGCCATGCCGCCGCCCACGCACAATCGTTCCAGCGTCGACGCTCGGCCTCGTTCGTCCCGATCCCGGCCATCTGCCAGAGACTCTAAAGCAGAGCGCTCTGTCGGTGACCGATCGCCTCCTCGGCTCGACGGGGCTGCTACGAGCCGGACGCCGGTGGGGTCGCGATGGTGCACCGCAGCCCGGGCGCACCGCCGATGCGCTCGTCAAGCGTCACGAGCATCGCACCGATCAGCTCGGCCAGCGCCACATAGCTAGCGTCGTAGCTGGATAGATTGTGGCGCAGCTCCCATGCTCTGGCAGCCAGGAGCTCATACGGCCATGGTTCGATCGCGAGATCGAGCAGGTCGGCGTGAGCCTGCGCTGCCTGGTCGGTGCTGACGATCCCCGCGAGCTCGTGGCGACGGATGATGTTCGCTGACTCGAACTGGACGAGACTCGGAGCGACGAGGTCGGACCCGGCGATCGTTTCAGTGACCCACTGGCCGTCCGAACCATGGTCCAGGAGCAGCGCAACCAGCGCCGAGGCATCGCAAACGACGCGTGCGCTCACCGCCGATCAGCTTCGCGCGCGGCAAGGATCGTCTCGGCGTCGATGCTCACCCCGGTCGCGTCCACGCGAGCACGGGCGCGAGCGATGACATCCCCCACTGACGGACGTGCGGCGGCCTCGAGCAGCATTCCGCGGAGGTACTCCTGCAACGACTTTCCGGCCCTGGCGGCGCGTGCCGCAAGCTCGTCTCGTACCTCGTCGGGCACGCCCCGCACCGTGATCGCAACACTCATTGCAGACATTTTAGCAGCAATGCAGCCGAAGTGCAGGCATCGTTGCCAAACTCGGGGGCGGGCGAGGACCGGCGTCGGTCTCACAGAGGTTGAGTGCCTTAAGGGACCGAACGCCACCGGCGAAGAGTCGCGAGGGCTTTCCGGGAGAGCCACCCGCCCCACCAACAAAAAGGAAGGAGTAGAAGTCCTATCGTCGTCCATCGGGCTGCAGCGTTCGACGCTACCCAGTGCATCGCCCTACCCTCTTGATTAGGTAGCCAGTTCGGCGCGACGTAGTCGACGACAAATACGCCGATGGTGAACGCAACAAACACCACAGCGACCAAAGCGACAACAAGCATGAGTCCGATAGCCAGCGGTTCGCCGCTGTGGCTCGGTGGAGACGCGCTCGCGGACTGCCGCGACCTCGTCTCACGCTGCTTCTCTGGCTTCGCCGCGCGGGCGGCCTGGCGCTCCGGCTGCTGTGAGCGTTCCGCAGGGAACAGATCTAAGGAGAGCTGCACTGAATTCTGGCCAGGCGGAAGCTCGACCCGGCTGATGCCGCGGAGTGCGAGCTCGTAGCTGGTGACGATTTTCGCCAAGCGCCCCGGTATTCCCACGAACAGAAACCAAAGCACGGCTATCGTGACTAGGTCGGGGCCTGGCCAGCGCCGCTCGGGGTACACGACGTAGATTGCAGCACCAAGCGAAACTGCCAAGCTCAAATTACGGATGCGAGCAAAACTGTTGGCGAGTGACTCGCCTGCACTATCGGGCAGCTCGGCATAGACCGCCTCAAGTAAGCGAACGGTAAAGTCCTCATACTCCGATGACGCAGCCCGTACGGCAGTAACGCACGCTGCGCCACACGCGAGCACCGTGAGTAGCAAGGAAAGATCCGCCTGCGTGATCCCAGCCACGGCTACACCTAGGGTGGCACCTGCCAGTCCGACCCTACTGGTTGCCTGCCAGAGTCCGGCTACACGCATGATCTTGGTGCGCGCACCCGCGATGCAATCTCCCGCAAGGACGGCTACGAAGATCCCTAGGGCTACGACGGCAGCCGCTGTGGCCGACGGTCTTGCGCTGAGCCAGATGGTCACGGTAGCGCTGGCAGCTGCGATGCTCGCTGCGAGCGGCAAGAACCACACTATCATCGGTCGACCGTCGCATGATGGAGGTAGAAGCCAAGTTGATCGAGGTGAACGGCGGGTTGCGCGGTGGATGGTACGTACGGATACGTGCATGCGAGCGATTTTCGCATCGATCGCCAGCACCTCCAAGACGAGCGGTTGCCCTGCGGCTGACTGAAGGGAGCTGGAACCGTTGTGGTCGCGAGGCGAGTGGCGCTCGTGACGTGCCAATCTGCGGATGTGCCAGACATCCGACTAGTGGCTACACCGCGTGAGAAGCAGCTGACCCTGCTCGCAGCCGTGCTGGGCACGAGCGTGGTGTTCCTCGACGCGACTGTAACGAGTGTCGCGTTGCCGGCGATTCGAGGCGACCTCGGTGGTGGTCTGGTGGGCCAGCAGTGGGTGACGAACGCGTACTTGCTGGCGCTCTCCTCTCCGTTGTTGATCGGCGGTTCGCTTGGAGATGTGTTGGGTCAGAAGCGCGTGTTCCTGGTTGGCGTTGCCGGTTTCGGCCTTACTTCGGCTCTCTGCGCGTTCGCGTCGTCGATCCCAGAGCTGTGTGTGTTTCGTTCGATGCAGGGGGTGTGCGCGGCGCTGGTGACGCCTACTGCATTGGCGGTGATCATCCACGTGTTTCCCGAAGACGAGCGGGCCAGGGCGATCGGGACATGGACCGCGCTCAGCTCGATCGTCGGGGTTATCGGGCCGTTCATCGGGGGAGTGTTGATCGCTGCCGGCTCGTGGCGCCTGATCTTTTTGCTCAATGCGCCGCTCGTACTCGTGACCGTGACGCTGATTGCTCGGGGCGTGCCTGGGAGCGCGAGTGCCGGCACCGCCGGGCGTCTGGACTTCCCCGGGGCCTTCTTGGCGGCGGTCGCGCTCTCGGGTTCGGTATTCGCTGTGACTGAGGAGCCGGCGCGCGGATGGAGCACCCTGGTGATCGGCTCGCTCGCGGCGGGAGTTCTCGGAGCGATCGCGTTTGTTGCGCGCGAGGCGCGAGCCCGGGCGCCGATGCTCCCACTGAGCTTGTTTCGCGAACGCAACTTCACGATCGGAAACCTGACGACTTTGACGGCCTATCTCGGGCTAGGGGGTGTGATCTTTCTGCTGCCTGTGTTTCTGCAGGAGGTCAGTGACTACAGCCCCGTTCAGGCGGGGCTTGCGCTGCTGCCGGTCACCCTGCTGATGATCGTGCTCTCCCGCCGCTTCGGCGCACTCGCCGACCGCATCGGGGCGCGGGTGCCGATAAGCCTCGGGGCGCTGGTTGCCGCCGGCGGCCTTTTGCTGTTGGCGCGTGTCGATCAGCGCGCCGATTACGCCAGCGAGGTCCTGCCGGCGCTGCTCGTGTTCGGGTTGGGACTCGCGATGCTTGTGGCACCGTTGACCGCCACGGTCCTTGGGGCAGTGCAGGAGGATCACGCAGGTGTCGCCGCCGCGGTGAATACCACGCTCTCACGCGTCGCGCAGCTCTTCGCGGTCGCCGTGCTGGGAGCCGTCGTCTCGCTCGCGTTTGCTAGCCGCGTCGACGCGACGCTACGAGGGACCGCGCTCGATCCCGCTGGCCGCTCGGCGATCAGCCGCGCCAAGCGACAGCCTCTCGCCGCGGCGAGCTTGGTGGGAGTACGCCCCGGCGAGCGCCTTCTTCTGAAGGCGGCCTTCGACGATGCAGCGGTGCATGCGTTCCGCGTGGCGGACGCAATCGCAGCCATCCTCGTGGCGAGCGGGGGTGTGATTGCGCTGGCCGGGATCCGTAATCCCCGCCGTAGGGTGGCCGCCGAGCTATGCCCAGCCGGGGCGCTCTGTGGAGCCAGCCAAGAACTCGTCCATGCTCGCAGGATCGACGCTCGGACCGGGGTTGCGTGAACCACGCGGTCGAAATCCCATCACCCGAGGAGGCCCCGTGAGCGAGACATCCTTCTCACTCGATGAGGGCGCCTCCTCGACCGGTTTATCGACCTCGTCGGCAGGCGCGTACCTCGTATCGGGTGCTGGCGGTGCCGGTGGTTTGCGTTCTAATGTTCCGGGCATGGCTGTGGCGGAGCGTATCGAGGTGGCTGACGCGCGTGACCGTGATCGCTACGAGCTGTCGATTGACGGTGAGATGGTTGGCTTCACCGCGTATCGTGCACGCCCCAGCCTGGTCGCGTTCGTCCACACCGAGGTCGACGAGCGCCTCCGGGGTCGCGGACTCGGTGATCGGCTGATCCGGTTTGCTCTGGAAGACACCCGCGCACGAGGTCTCGCAGTGCTGCCGTTCTGTCCGTTCGTCAAAGGATTCATCGAACGTCATCGGGAGTTCGAGGCTTTGGTTCCCGACACCTACAGGGAGCAGTTCGGCTTGTGAAGCGCTCCGAGGGCGAAACAGGTGACCTACGACAAGGCGCGGTGCCTTCACGCTGCCGAGGGGCCTCAAGCTGTGGGGTTGTCGGCGCCGGTCCGATCACGACGTGTCCGAGCCCGATGACCTCCATCTCTGTCTGGGGGGCGCAGACGGCGATCTCGGCGGACTCGCGGCGCAACGTTCGCCGCAGCGAGACGAAGGCGACGGAGCCGAGGATCGCGGGGACCCACAGCGCGATCGCTCGATACGCGAGTACCGCCGAGGCTGCGGCGGTGATCGGTACGTTGTACAGCACAAACGTTCCCACCAGGCCAGCGTCAACGCCGCCGATCCCCCCGGGGACGGGGATCAGTCCGCCGAGCTCGCCAATCAGGTAGGCCATCGCCAGGATCGCCAGCGGCGGCGCGGCGCCGAAGGCGCGAAACGTCGCCCACAGGATCATCACGTCGAAGATGAGATAGGCGAGGATCCCGCCGATCAGCCAAGCGTTGCCTTCACGCAGCAGCGCGACCGCCTCGTTGACGCCGTCAGCGACCGCCACCAAGGTCTTCAGCGCCAGCGTGGAGCGGCGCGAGGACTCCCCGCTTGCTTCGTTGCGATCCAGTCGCCGGTGCAAGCCCGCGGAAGAGCGTCCCGCAAGCAGCGACCCAACGATCGCGGCCGCGGCTATCGCGGCGGGCAGTAGCGTCAGCGCCAGGTTCCTCTCCCCCGGCAGCACCCCCACGGCGAGACCGACTCCGATGAGGACCACGCCGGCCACGTTCGCGACGCTGGTCAGCATGAAAAAGGCCGCGGTGCGCCGCGCGATCTCAGCCGTCGGCATCCCGCCCCGTTTGAGAGCCCAGGCCCCCAGCGCCAGGCCACCGGCGCCGCCGGTCGGCAAGAGCGCGTTCGCGCCCAGCTCAGACATCCCGATCTGGTAGCTGACACGCCAGCTCATGCGCCTGCAGAACACCATCCGAAAGATCGCCACATACCCCAAACCCGAAAGCACCTTCAGCCCCGCGCCAAGCACGAGCCACGCGGGGTTGGCGTGCGAGAGCCGAGCGCGCAACCCGTCGAGCCCCGGCAACAGCGTCACGACCGCAACGACGGCGAGGATGACCCCAGTCAAGAACAGCAGCTGCTTGCGCACCTTTCGACGACTCAGCTGCTCGGGAACCTGCACGTCGTCCGGGAGGACGCTCGCCGTCATGCGCCATCCCCACAGCCCGTCCGGGCACGGGTTTCATGACTTTTACATCTCACACGACCATGCTTGCATCTCACGCGACCATGCAATGTGCGAAAGCGCCGCAACAGCGATGGTAAGACGCTTAGGCGAAGTAGTGGCCCTCCTCGAGGTCGGCGATCAGCCCCGGCCGCGTCGGCTTCCATCCGAGCAACTCGCGTGTAATCTGCGCCGAGGCGGGGCTGTCGAGCCCCCAGAAGGCGCTGAGCCAGCCGACGTACTCCCCGGCCTGCTCGGGGGTGACGGAAACCGCGGGGACGTCGAGATGTGAGGCGAAGACCTCGGCGATCTTGCGGATCGGCACGCCCTCGTCGCCGATGGCGTGCAGCGCCGACCCGGCCGGCGCTGACTCGAGCGCGAGGCGGAACACGCGCGCGGCGTCGTCGCGGTGGACCGCGGGCCAGCGGTTGGCGCCATCACCGACGTAAGCCGCGGCGCCATTCTCGCGCGCGAAGCCAATCGCGGTGGGTATGAACCCGTTGTCGCCGTCGCCGTGACAGGTTGGCGGCAGCCGCACGATCGAGGAGCGGACCCCGCGGTCCGCGAGCGCGAGCGTGAGGTGGGCATTGGCCAGCCGACGCTCGGCGCCGCTGATCGGCACCTCGTGATCCCCGGCCTCCGCGGCCAGCCCATCGCGCTCGGTGGCGACGCGTCCGGGCATCAGCCCGAGCAAGCCGGAGGCGATCACGAACGGCTTGTCGCTTCCGGCGAGAACCTCGCCGAAGGCCTCGATCGCACGGCGATCGGCGTCGGCGGCGCCAGCGAAATCGCCGGTGAAGGCGATTTCGTGCTTGAACGCGAGGTGGATGACGCCGTCGGACGATGCAGCTGCGTCGCGCAGTGCGTCGAGGTCGTCGAGTGACCCCGAGCGGACCTCGGCCCCCGCATCTTGCAGGGTCTGGGCCGAAGCATCGGAGCGAGCAAGGCCAACGACCTCGTGGCCTGCGGCGGCCAGCTCGGGGACGACGGCGCGGCCGATCCAGCCCGATGCTCCGGTGACGAAAACACGCATGGGAAACCTCCGAGACGTGGTGTCCACCGAGTGAATCGGCGGACCACCTTGATGTCAGTTACTGACATCAGCCTAGCACTTCTTGTCAGTCGCTGTCATCAAATACCATCTGATCATGAGCCGCTGGAAGCCCGACGCCCGCGGCCGCCTCGCGCATGCGGCAATGGAGCTCTATGGAGAGCGCGGTTTCGAGCAGACGACCGTCGCTGAGATCGCCGAGCGCGCGGGGCTTACCGAGCGGACCTTCTTCCGCCACTTCGCCGACAAGCGCGAGGTTCTGTTCGAGGGCGCCGCCGCACTCCAAGCGCGCATAGTCGAGGGCGTCGCGGCCGCGTCCGCCGACGCCGCACCGATCGAGATCGTCGCAGCCGCGCTGCGCTCGATCGCGCCGATCTTCGCTGAGCGCCGCGCCTTCGCCCGCCAGCGCCAAGCGATCATTGCCGCCAACCCCGACCTCCAGGAGCGCGAGCTCATCAAGCTCGCCAAGCTCGCCACGGCCCTCGCCGCGGCGCTGCACGAGCGCGGCGTCGTACAACCCGACGCCAGCCTCGCCGCCGAGGCCGGGATCGCGGTGTTCCGAATCGGCTTCCAGCGCTGGGTTGCCGCCCCCGACCACGGCCCTGAGCTCAGCGAGATCATGGACGAGCTGTTCGACTCGCTGAGCGCGGTGACCACCGCCGCGCGCACGCCGCGTAGGCTCGTCTCACATGGATGAGACACTTAGCCTTCTGGCGGTCTCGCCGATTTGAGCAAGTCGGGCGCGCGGGGCAGCTGAGCCCGGGATCCTCTGCGACTGAGGCTGAGCCTGGGATCCTCTGACGACTGAGCCGCCGCGAGCACTCAGTCCGCGGGCGAGCGCCAGTCGAGCCCGGGGAAGCGCGCGAAGTCGCGGTCGAAACTGATCCATTCGCAGCCAGACTCGATCGCGAGCGCTGCCAGGTATGCGTCGGCCGCCAGATTGCCGACGGCGTCGACTCGCCGGCAGAGGTCGGCGAATAGCGCCCAGTGGCGGCGGCCGGGAGCGACGATACGTGCGTTGGGCCGGGCGCGAAGACCGTCACAGAAGTCGAGGGCATCGCCGAGAGGGGTCGGCGGGTTCAGCGCGCGGCGGTGCGTGGCGATGCGCACGAAGGAGCTGAGGATGAACTCGGAGAGAGCGAAGGGGCGCACCTCCCCAACGGTGCGTTCGAGCAGATCGCGCGCGACCTCGTGATCAGGCTGCTCGACCCGATGGGCGTTGAGCAGCACGTTGACGTCGAAGAGGATCACCCGCCGGTGTTCTCGAGGATGTCGGCCAGCGCCGCATTGCTGTTCAGATCGACGCCGGGCACTGGCGCCTTGCCACGAAAGGTCGGGACTCGGTAAGACTCGGACTTTGCCGCCTCGACACGTGCGGCCAGTTCCGAGCGCAGCGCCTCCTCGATCTCGTGGGCCAGCGACGTTCCGCGCTCCGCGGCGCGCTGCTTGAAAGCACGGAACACTTCGTCATCGAGCTGAATCGTCGTGCGCACGCATATTAGTGTAGCGCCACTGCATAAATATGTAGGGTCGTGGGCGATCTGAGGGTTGGTCAAGCTTCGGCGACGAGCTGCACGACGGCGCAGACGTGCCGTACGGTGGACTACACCGGCCAGATGGCCTATTCGCCGTCAGAGCCGGCCGGACTGGCGACGCCCGCTCGCGCTGTCAGGTGACCAGCAGGCGCACGATCGCGGTGACGCCGACTGCCACGATCAACCCCCGCAGCACCGCGGGTGGCAGCCGCCGCCCGTAGCGCGCCCCCAACTGAGCGCCGAGAACCGAGCCGCAGGCGATGATCGCGGCCGGTCCCCACTCGACGTGCGCGACCACGACGAAGACCACGCCGGCCACGCCGTTGACCAGGCCAGCGAGGACGTTCTTCAGCGCGTTGGTGCGGTGCAGGTCCTGCGCCAGCGCCAGTCCGAGGATCGCCAGCAGCAGAATCCCCTGGGCGGCGCCGAAGTAACCACCGTAGACCCCGGTCACGTAGAGCGCGAGCGTGGTGAGGATGCCGCTTCGCCGGCGCTCCGGGTCAGCGGCGCGCCTGGCGAGCAGCCGGCTCAGGTGTGGCTGCAGGACGACGAGAACCAAAGCGAGCGCGATGAAGAGGGGCACGATCGTCTCGAATGCCGAGGCTGGCAGCACCAGCAGCAGCACGGCCCCGGTGATGCCGCCCAGCACAGAGGCCGCGCCCAACCGCACCGCGCGCACGCGCTGACCGGCCAGCTCGCGCCGGTAGCCGATCGCCCCCGAGAGCGATCCCGGGACGAGGCCGATCGTGTTCGAGACGTTGGCCGTCACCGGGGCATAGCCAAAGGCCAGCAGCACCGGGAAGGTGATCAGCGTTCCGCTGCCCACCACCGTGTTGATTGTGCCCGCCGCAACCCCCGCCAGGGCAATGGCGAGGACCTCGCCGAAGCTCACGATCTGACCCTCAGGCGAGGAACTCGACGATCGCCTGCAGGAAGCGGGGATCCGCGATCGCCCCGATGTGATCTCCCGAGAGGATCCGCAGCGTCGCGCCCGGGATCGCCTCGCAGAGAACCGCCGGCCTGATCGCGAGCGGGTCGGCATCGCCGGCGAGGATGAGTGTCGGCGCAGAGATGCGATCCAGCGCGATCTCGCCCCTGTAGATCGACGTGGCCTGCGCAACCAACGCTTTGCGGTCGGCCCCCAGAGCGTCCGCCAGCTTGCGGAAGGCCGCCGCCTGCGGCACCTGGATCGTTGCGGGATCCTCGACGCTCAGCGCGTGGATGATCGCGTCATTGGGAACCGCGCGCCGATCGACGCCTCCACACTCGATCACGCCCGAGCCGACACCGCCCACGACCAGCCGTCGCACCCGTTGATCCTCGCTCGCAAAGATCAGCGAGACGACCGCCCCCATCGAGTAGCCGACGAGGTCGACCCGCGACTCGCCGCAGGTCTCGAGCAGGATCGTGAGGTCGCGCGCCATGCGCTGCTCGCCGTAGCGGGCTGGGTCGTGGGGCTTCTCCGATGAGCCGTGACCCCTGGCGTCGGGGGCGATCACCCTGCGCCCGGCCGCCAGCAGCGCGTCGAGCACACCGGTGGCAACCCAGTTGGCGTTGGCGTCGGCGACGAAGCCGTGGTGGAGCACGACCGGTGGCAGGCGTGTCCGCTCCCCCCACTCTTGGTAGGCGATCTCAATGTCGTCCCAGCTCTTGAAGCTCTTCATGGCGAGCGCAAGATCATGCCACGGCGGCGGGCCGCAACCGCAAGCGAGAACGCGCCGGTGTACGCCCGCGGTTCAGACTCCCGCGCGGATCAGGATCCGTAGTCGTACAGCCCGGCTTAGAATGTTCCAAGGACCAGCGAACGTACGGGTGACGGAGTTGTATGCGCGAAAGAAACGCCGTGTGGGCCGGGGTGCTGCGTCAGCGAGGGGCCAGACTAGTCCTATGCACGTTGCTGGGCGCAACCCTGCTCGGGGTCAGCGCATACGCGGAATCGCCAAAGTCGGTAAAGGTCGCGCGCTGCGGCTATGCAAATGCCACCTATGGCAGGAGTGCGCTGTACCCCTGGCACATGTCGTGCGCCGTGGCGCGCAACGTGGTTGCGGCGAGCGGCAGTCCTCACCCCCACGTGATCGATTTCGGGCCGGGCTGGGATGGCGGCGCCGTGCGTATCAACGGCCATTACTGGGTCTGCACAGGCCAAATGGGCTTCTACAACTGCGGTTATCCGTACCGGCCGCGGAAGGTCGACGGGGCGCAGGGCTACAAGGGGCCCTTCACCAAGGACGTGGAGTACCGGACGTGCTCCACGATCATGCCCGCGGGCTCAGGGTGTCCTGAGACCGTCGCTTTCAGTCAGCCCTAGAACTGACGGCCGCCCGGCGCGAGCTCCTATGGGAGCATGTCGTAGTCGCTTGGTTCCCAGGCGAGTGCCGCGTAGAGCTCAAGCAGGGCGCCCTGGTCCAGCAGGCGGTAGGAGGAGCCGGGCGACGACGGCAGGTGGAAGAGGTTCTGGCCGTTGCGGTAGTTGTTCCAGGCGTCCTCGGCGTAGGTCTGGGCGGCCTGGAGGATCTTCGCCTGCAGGGTGCGCTCGCCAGTCGCCGCGTAGAGGACCAGCAGGCCGCGGAAGTAGATGGCGACGAACGCCGCCGGCTGAGTGTCGAGGTAGTCCGCCTCGGTGAAGTAGTCGAGGGATGCGTTCGCGAGCGCTTCCGCGTTCATCAGGTAGTCGGTTTCGCCCGTGTCCTGGTAGGCGGTCACGTTGGCGGCGATCATCGCCCCCTGGTTGTAGGTCCACAGCGTCTTTCCGACCCGTCCTTCGGTCACTTTGTCGAAGACGAGAGCAGGCTTGCTCGGTTCGTAGTTGGGATTCGGCGCGCTGGGGTCGGTGGGATTGCTGTCGACGTTGTACAGATAATGGTTGACCCAGCCGTACATCATCGTCGACCCGGTTTCGTAGGTGGCCTGGTCGCTGGGGTCGAGTTGCTCGAGACGGAACCCGAGCTCGGCGTTGGGCGCGTTCGACGTGGTGGTGCGTTCGTGGTTGGTCAAACCCAAACCCGCTCCCTGCTGGACCCAGAACGTGCCGCCCGGGTCGAGATCGCCGGAGTTGCCGTCCCAGCCGCCCGGGTACACGAACGAGAACACGTTCTCCGCGTCGCTCAGGGCGCTGGCGTTCTGGGTGAGGCGGTAGTCCTGGGCCAGCGCCAGCCCGACCCACGCCTGGTCGTCGTAGTACTTGTCGCCACCGCCCCCGAACGGCGCGGTCACATAGGAGTCGTATCCCGGCGGATTGGCCGCGCCATCCCAATAGTGGGAGAGCCCGGCCAGGCGATCGTTGACATCGGCCTGATAGTCGAGGCCGCCGTCGACGCTCGGAGGGATCCCGGCCAGAGCGATGGTGCCGACCAACGCCCGCGAGAACGGCCACAGGTAGGAATAGCGGTTTCCGCTCTGCGGATAGTCTTCGACGTACAGGCTGCTGGTGTCACCCGGGTAGACATTCGGGGCGTAGAAGTACTGCTGCATCGCCGCGTAAGTGGCGATCGCGTGGTCGGCGTCTTCCTGCTGGGTGCTCATCGGCGACAGTGTCGTAAACGTCTGGTCGGCGCCGTAGGAGGTGCCAAGGCTGTTGGTGGCCACCAGACGGTAATGGTACGTTTGGGCGTCGGCCAAGCCCGTCAGCAACGCGGACACGTTGGTCGTACCGACGGCGGCCGCCTGCGGTGTCGTTTCAGAGACATAGGCGCTCGTCGGCCCGTATTCGAAATGCCACGTGCTGGGAAGCCCGTTGGCCGCCACCGTGCCGGTGACCGTCGCCGAGGTCTGGGTGATCGTGGTCGCCGGGCCGGTACTTCCAAGGGGAGCCGCCGCGAGCGGCGGCTGGGGCGTCGGGGGTGCCGGCTGGGGCGCCGGAGCGGCCGTCGTGAATGTGCGGTCCGCGCCATAGGTGGTGCCTGTGCGGCAGCCCCCACAGTTGGTCGCGATAATTCGGAAGTGGTACCTCGTGTACGCTCGCAGGCCGGCGAGCGTCACTGACCTCGCCAGTTCCTTCGGCCGCCTGCCCGCGCCCCTAGAGGCGCTGCGGGAGCCGTAGCGAGCGGTGGTCCCGTAGCTGAAGAAGTAGGACGTGCTCGCATTCGGCTTGACCCGGCCCGCGATGATCGCGGTGGTGGTTGTGACTGAGCTGGCCGCACCAGTCCGAGCGCTCGGGGGGCACGGCAGCAGGGACTCGCGCCGCCCGCGGCGGCCTCGGCCGCGCGAGCGGTGCGCACACAGACGCGGGGGGCGGGAGCGCTGCCGCTGGGAATGCGAGCCGTGAACATGCGAGCGCGGCGAGGAACGCGCACTCACGATGGGCACAACCATCGTCAAGCACGCGGCGGCGACCACGACGGCGATCGACCAGATCGTCGCTCGCCGTAAGCCGGCTACCGCGCGGGTCCCCACGTGCGGCTCAGTGGACGGCGTCAGCCCAGTCGCGCAGGCGATCGGAGAACTGCGGCGTGGCAGCGCTTACCTCGACGATCACGTCGGCCGGGACGTTGGCCCTGTGGGCGGCGGCCAGGATCGCGTCGGGCGACGGTGCCTCATACAGGCAGTAGGTGCGTCGCCGGTCGGCGCTCAGGAACGAGAACAGCCAGCGGACTCCCTCGTCGCTGTTGACCGCCTCGATCAGCTCGACATCGTCGTCGGTGAGGTCCAGCTGTTCGGCGAAGCTGCGCTCGATCACGTATAGCGCCATCGACCGATCGTAGCGAGATTCCTCACCCTGAGATGAGCCCGTGCCGGTAAGCGTAGGACGCGGCCTCGGTACGGTTCGAGCAATCGGTCTTGCGCAGGATGCTCCGAATGTGGTTGGCCGCGGTGTGCTCGCTGATCGTCAGCTCCTCGCCGATCTCGCGGTTGCTGAGCCCCTTGGCGACCAGCTTCAGAATCTGCGCCTCCCGTGGAGAGAGCCCACCCGGGAGACCGCCCTCCGGGGCGCCCACGCCGAGCGCGCGGATCTTTCCGAGCAGTCCCTCCATGCCGATCCGCTCGGCCAGGCCGGCGGCCTCTCCGAGCAGAGCCTCCGCGCGGTCACGGGCCCCACGCCCCTGTCCGAGCAGCAGGCGCCCGTACTCGTAGGCCGTGTGAGCCACCCAGGTCGACGCCCCCATCCGCCGGTTCAGCTCCAGCGCCTGCTCGAAGTGCTCCGCGGCTCGCCCCGGCTCCCGCAGCGTCGCGGCGAGCATCCCCAGGTAGCGATCGGCGGCTCCGTAGCAGGCGACCAGGTGACCGATCATCACGTTGCTCGCCACGAGCGGCTCAAGCTCCGGATAGACGACCGCCGCCATCGCCTCGTCGCCCAGTGCGGCGCAGGCGTCGGCCAAATAGGTGAGCGCCGCCAACCACAGCGACGCCTGGAAGTCGCCGAGGCCCTCGGCGGCAAGCCTCGAGAGCTCACGCCTCGCCTCGCGCTCCATGCCCAGCTCGGCCAGCACGGCGACGAGCCCGGGGCGCCATGGCCCCTCCCGGTCGCCGTCGCCGGCCAGGATCCTGATCACCGGCGCGAGCTCCGCCAGCCGCCCCTGCTCGCGGCGGACGCCGAACATCTGGATGCCGTGGGTGCCCGAAGCGTCGCGGCCGGTTAGCAGCCGGCCCCAATCGTGCGAGCGCCCCGCCATCGCCTCGGCGTCCGCGAGCTGCCCGTCGCAGAGCGCGATCGCGGACCCGTAGTGCTCGGCCACGTGGTGCATAAACGGCTGCGCTGTGCGCTCAGCCATCTCACGCAGCACAACGACCTCCGCCCGGGCGGACTCGAGGTCGCAGAGAGCAACAAAGGTGGGCACGCGCCATGCCATCGCGTCCGTGTGGGTCTCGGTCTCCCCCAGTCCCTGCGCCAGGTCTCTCGCCTCGGTGAGCATCGAGAGGATCTCCTCCAGCGGGGTCGTGCCGCGCGCCCAGTAGGAGCCAACCAACACCTTCGCGAGCCCCGCGCGATCGTCGTGTTGCCTTGCCAGCGCGACGGCGTTTTCACGCACGAACGCCCCACGCTCGCGATCCCCCGCGAACTCGACCGCCCGCGCGAGTCCCGCCAGGAGGTCGATCCGCAGTTTGTCGTTGTTGTCGTCCACCGCGGCAAGCGCCTCTTCGAGGAGCCTTACCGTGTCTTGGCGTATGACCCCGGGACGCCAGCAAGCGTCCTCGTAGCCGATCGCTGCGCGTGCGAGCAGCTCCGCGCTGTCCAACGCGCGAGCAAGCTCCGTCGCCGAGGCGAATGCCTCCAGCGCATCGGTGGCCTTGCCAGCCCGATGGCTGGCCGCGCCCAGCTCAAGGAGAGCGCCGGCGCGCTCGGGCTCGCCCTGGATCCCGACCTCGATCGCAGTCCGCAGCCGCATCGCGGCGTCGTCGAAAGCGAGCGCAGCGCTCGCCGCGCGCGCCGCCCGCAGGTTGTAGTCGATCGCCCGCTCGGCCCCACCGAATGGCGCGGCTGCGCCGAAGTGATGGGCGAGGTCCACGAGTGCGCGGTCGGAATTTGCGCCTGCGCTCTCGAGGGCTTCCCCGACGCGGAGATGCAGTTCGGCTCGCCGCAGCCGCGAGAGTCGGTCGTAAAGCGCCCGCCGCACGATCTCGTGGGTGAAACGGCAGGCCAGTCGCTGGGAGGAGAGCTCCTCGATCATGCCGCTACCCACCGCCTGCTCGAGCGCGGTGAGAAACTCGGGCTCGGCGATGCCCGCGGCACGGCGGACCGGCTCCAGCTCGAACTCTGGCCCGGCAACGGCGGCAAGCTCGAGCAGCTCGATGGTTCTCGGGGCCAAGCGGGACAGCCGCTGGCTGACCACCTCGCGGACGCTTTCGGGCGTGCCGAGCTCGCTTAGCGGCCGGGTCACCCTGACCTGCCCGGAGGCGATCTCGACTATCCCCGTCTCGACTAGGGCGCGCCACAGCTCGCACACAAGGAAGGCGTTGCCCTCGGTGAGATCGTGGATCGTAGTTGCAAGCTCGCGCAGCTCGAGGTCGGGGTCACTTCCGGCCGCACGGCTCACCAGGTCTGACACCTCCGCCCCGGAAAGCCCCGCGAGACGCATGCGAACAACGTCCTCGGAGCGGCGCAGGTCGGCGAGTGTCTCCGAGAGCTCCCCCGGCACGTCGGCGTCGCTGTCGCGGAAGGTTGCGAGGATCAGCAGGCGCGCGCTCCAGGCGGAGCGCGCCAGGTGCCGCAGGAGCAGCAGCGTCGCCCCGTCCGCCCAATGCCCGTCCTCGAGCACGAGCAGGATCGGTCTTGCGCGGCTGACGTTCGCGAGTAGCTCGGCAACCGCCGTGTGGAGGCGATGGCGCTCCGTATCGGGGTCAGCCTCAACTGGCTGCGGCAGCTCGCCGAGGAGAGCTGCCAGATTGGGCAGCAGCCGGGTCAGCTCGCTGCCGCCGGTGCCGAGCGCGGCGCGCAGCTCCGCCGCGTCGGTTACCAGCACCAGACGTTCGAGCGCCTCGACGAAAGGCCCGTACGGCGTCAGCACCACCGCGTCGCAGGCGCCATAGAGAACAAGCGCGCCTTCCCTTGCGGCTTGGCCGGCGAACTCGCGCGCCAGGCGGCTCTTCCCGGCGCCCGGCTCGCCCGCGAGTAGCGCGATACGGCGCCGCTCGCCCGCGGCTCGTGGCATCAAGGTCTGGAGCTTCTCGAGCTCCGCGGCGCGCCCGACGAAGGGGAAAGTCGAGGTCAGGCGGAGCGAGCCCGGAAGGTCCGGGATCTCTGCGTCCATGCAAGGACGATAGTCAGTCTTGACCATACCCACCCGGGATCGATCGAGGCTGAGCGCTCGAATTGGGTCAGGTCGCGTCATGACGGTAGTGCTCAAGCGCCGTAGGCTCGGCTGAGACAGTGAGATGACCCAGGAACGACCAGCCAGGAGGAACGCATGAGCACCCCCAACGCCTTGATGCAAACTGCCCGCGGCGAGATGTCCGGATTCCGGGGAAGGCTCACAACCCCCCAGGACCCCGGTTACGACGAGGCCCGCAAGGTCTACAACGCAATGATCGACCGGCGGCCCGCCCTGATCGCGAGCTGTGCCGACTCCGGCAACGTCACGAAGGTCGTTTCGTTCGCCGCCGGCCACCAGCTTCTACTGGCGGTGCGCGGCGGCAGCCATAATGGCGCCGGGCTGGGAACGTGCGACGACGGCGTGGTGATCGACCTCTCAGGCCTCAAAGGAATCGAGGTGGACCCCGGCGCCCGCACGGCGAGGGTCGGCGGTGGCTGCACGTGGGGCGAAGTGGACGCCGCAACCGGCGCGCACGGCCTGGCCACACCGAGCGGCATCATCTCGACCACCGGCGTCGGCGGTCTCACGCTGGGGGGCGGCATCGGGCACCTGACCCGCAAGTGCGGCCTTACGATCGACAACCTGCTCGAGGCGGAGGTCGTGCTCGCGAGCGGCGATACGGTGCGTGCCGCCGCGGAGGAGAACCCCGACCTCTACTGGGCGATCCGGGGCGGCGGCGGCAACTTTGGCGTCGTCACCTCCTTCCTGTTCAGGCTGCACGAGGTGGGAACGGTGATCGGCGGCCCGACCTTCTGGCCGGTCGAGCTGGGCGCCGAGGTACTGGCCGCCTACCGAGATTTCCTGCCGAACGCCCCGCGCGAGCTGAACGGCTTCTTCGCCTTCACCTCCGTCCCGCCGGCGCCGCCCTTTCCCGACGAGCTCCACCTCCGCAAGGTGTGCGGCGTTGTGTGGTGTTACGTGGGCGGCCCCGAGGACGCCGCCGAGGCGATGGCCCCGTTGCTGGACGCCCTGCCGAAGCCCTTGCTGCACGGAGCCCAACCGATGCCCCACCCTGCGCTGCAGGGCGCTTTTGACCCTATGTATCCCGCCGGAGACCAGTGGTACTGGCGTGCCGATTTCGTCAAGCAGATTCCCGACGCCGCCGTCGCGGCCCACGCCAAGTTCGGCGCCGAAATGCCCACGTGGCAGTCGACCATGCACCTGTACCCAATCGACGGAGCCGCCCACGATGTCGGCCCGTCCGACACCCCGTGGAGCTACCGCGACGCAGTGTGGGGCTCGGTGTTCGCCGGTGTCGATCGCGACCCCTCGTGCGCGCAGGCTATCCGCCGCTGGTGCGTGGACTACTTCGAGGCGCTCCACCCCCACTCCGCCGGCGGCGCCTACGTGAACATGATGATGGACGAGGGCCAGGAGCGGGTGCGGGCGAGTTACCGCGACAATTACGATCGTCTGGCGCAGATCAAGGGCGTGTACGACCCGCACAACCTCTTCCGGGTAAACCAGAATATCCAGCCGCCGGCGTAGGCCACGCGCGTCGCGTCGGCTCGTCGATCACGCCGAGTCAGTCCTCGGAGGGCGCCCCAGTCATGACCTCGCGGATGTCGATCCACTCGTACAGAGGCTCTCCGCCCGGGCCGGGCTCGGAGGAGACATAGGCCGCGAGCTCGACCGCTCGCTCGTAGGACGCGACATCGATCATGTACCAGCCCGCCACGAGATCGCTGGTCTCGGGCAACGGGCCGTCAGTGGTGACTGGCGCGGCGTCCGGTCCGCCGTAGCGCACCCAGGTGCGCGTCGGCGTGAGCGCCTGCGCGTCGACGTACTCGCCGTTCTCCTTGAGCAGCTCGCTGACGTGTTTGAGGAAGGCCATGTGCGCCTCCACGTCCTCGGGGGCCCACTGGTCCATCGGCAGAAAGGGACGGTACGGCTCCGGGGTGCCACGGTAGTGCTTGAGGAGTAGGTACTTCGGCATGGTGGTCTCCTGGTGTCGTGGGCCGCGCCTGTCGCGGCCCTTCACTTGGTGAGCGGAGCCGATCGGAGCTTCTCGACATGTAATCGCCGATCTAACTCCGAGACCCGTCGCCTACCCCGCTGCCTGCGGCGTACGAGGAGATCAACAGGCTAGCTCTCGAGCGCTGATGCTGTTGCTGGGGGCCTCTAGTCCTCCGGGTGCTCTGGTAGAGATGTCGCATATGACGCCAGACGAAACGGCGGCTGCTTGGGCGGCGACGCAGGTTGCGCGTGTGCACGACGACCCGTGGGGGCGCATGGCGCTGCTATCGCGCACATATCGTGGGCCGGCAGGTCGCTCGCCCCGTCATGAGCCGTTCAGGAGAGCGGCGATGTCGTTCATGCGTTGGCAGGCCGAGCGTGGAGTGCTCCAAGCTGTTGACGGACGCCCCGCGGGGAGCCGGTGGTGGCGGGCGGTCAACGAGCGGCTGCTCTTGGATGGCTGCGAGGCCATGGCACGCTCGGGTGGTCTTCTCGGTGAGGCGTCCTCACCGACGATCGAGCACTGGATGTCGTTCATCGCAAAGCCCACGCCTCACTCCTGGTATCGCGCCCACAACGCAACGATCGTTTCCGCATATCTTGAGAATCGCGATCTAGCCGAGCTGGAGTCCATGCCTGAGCGGTTCATCTGCAACGTTGCATTGCTTCGCGTTCTTTACGCACATGCGCTGGTCGCTGCGCCGCGTTTGTCGCTTGGGCGATTCGCCGTGCTGGGACCGATTCTCGGCGATCCAAGGCTCGGGCTAGCCGGTGCGTTCCTGTCTCTGCGCCGGGTGCTTCCGGATCGCTATCCGCTCGATGATGCGGTGGAGGCGCATTTGGTAAACGAGAACCGTTTCGGACGAATGCTGGATTACGGCGTGATCGGGTCGCGCGTCCAGGCCCTGTATCACTGGTCTGCACGGGAGCTTGGTATTCGCCATCTACGTGAGCTGGTTCGTGACGGTAGCCCGGTTTATGCCTGGTCCTACGCAGACCGCCACGTCTGGAGACTGGCACGCGAATCCGCGTCGGTGCGCGTGCTCAGGCATGCAACGGCAGCGCGTTAGAAGCAATCGTTCTGGGTGGCGGCTACGGCTGCCTGGACGGTGGGGTAGAAGTGGGTGATGGCTGGGTTGTCGATGATGCTGTGGAGGATGTCGCGGACCTGCCCAATGTCGCGGGCTAGGAGCAGCCGTACGTCGTGGCGGTCGAGGTCTTCTGCGAGGGTGGCGAGCATCCGCGCGGCGGTGACATCGATGAAGGGGATCGTCTCCGCGTCGAGGATGACGGCGGTGATGCCGTCCCTCTCAGCGGCGTGCATGATGCGGGCCCGAACGGCGTCGGCGTTGGCGAAGTACAGGCTGCTCTCGATCCGCAGCACGGCGACATGCGACGGTAGCTCGTTGTCGGGGTGGCGGTCGATGTCGCTGTAGCGGCCGTCGGGACCGGGTTCGCGGCCGAGCGTCGCGATGTAGGGCCGGGAGGCGCGGTAGATCAGCAACAGCAGCGAGATGCCGATGCCGATGAACAGTCCTGGGAGCGTGTCGAAGACGGTGACGCCGAGCAGGGCGGCGATCGCGGCGATGAAGTCGGGGCGTGAGGCGAACCCGAACTCGTGTCCGAGACGCTCGGTGTGGGCGCGGTAGAGCTCGATCAGCGCGCGGTAGTCCACGAGCTCGATCACTGCTGCGATCACGATCGCGGCGAGCGTGGCCTCGGGGAGGTCTTCGAAGAGCCCTGTGAGCGCGAGCAACGTGAGGATGCTCAGCGCTGCGACGATCAGGCCGGAGAGCTGAGTGCGCGCACCGGCGGATCCGTTGACGGCGGTCTTTGAGAGGCTGCCGTTGACGACCATGCCGCTCGAGAGTCCGGCGGCGATGTTCGCGCCGCCGAGCCCGAGCAGCTCGCGGTTGGCGTCAATCTCGTAGTGCTCGCGCGCGGCGTAGGTCTTGGCGGCGCCGAGGCCCTCGGCGAACCCGACGAGCATCACGCCGATGCCCCCCGCGATGAGGGTGCCGAAGTCTCTCAGATGGACCTCGGGGGTGCCGAAGCTCGGTAGGCCGCTCTTGATCGAGCCGACGATCGAGACGCCATGCTCGTCCAGGTTCAGCAGCTTGACCGCGGCGATGCCGAATAGCACCGCGACGAGCGATCCGGGCACGACTGGGGCGAGACGCCGTAGCGCGAGGATGACCGCGAGCGACAGGACACCGACGAGCAGCGTCGTGCCCTGCGTGTCGCCCAGGTGGACGACGACGTGCCACAGCTGCTCGAAGAAGTCGCCCGTGCCCTTCTCGATGCCCAGCAGCTTGGGTACCTGGCCGATGATGATCGTCAGCGCCAGTCCCACGATGAAGCCCTTGATCACCGGCTCGGAGATGAAGTTCGCGACGAACCCCAGGCGCAGCACGCCGGCCAGCAGCGCCGCCAGGCCCGTGGTGATCGCCAGCGCGGCGGTCATCGCGGTGAAGCGATCGCCGCCGACGGGCACGAGCGCGGCGACCGTCGCCGCCGACAGCGCGGCCGTGGCTGACATCGGTCCGGCTATGAGCTGGCGTGAGCTGCCGAGCGCCGCATACACGATCAGCGCGCCGGGCGCCGCGTACAGCCCGACGACCGGGGACACGCCGGCGATCGAGGCGTAGGCCAGTGCCTCGGGCACCAGCACCGCCCACACCGTCAGCCCCGCGATCAAATCGCCGCGCAGCCAGTCGCGGCGGTAGCCGTGCAAGGAGGGGAACAGCCAGCGCAAGCGCGCTGCCTAGCCTGAGCGTCGAGTCCGTGGTGGTGGCGGTACTGGAATCATGTGCCGGCATCCGTGAAGACGGTGGCCCAGTCGTTCTTGATGCTGACGACGGTCCAGTCTTCGTCGTCGGCTCGCTCGAGCGACTGCTCGGCGCCCGCGGTATAGGCGAACTCGCGCTCGGGGTCATCGTGGAGCACCAGCAATCGCAGGCCGGGACCGGATGGCCTGCGCGCGTGGTGGAGCATCGGGATGTCGCCGTTTGAGTTGCCTCCGGCGAGGATCGGACGGCGGCCGACGCGGTTCCAGATCTTCACCGGCTTGGCGGGGCCGTCGTCGAATACGTCGAGCTCGGCGAGGTAGACGAGGCTCCCGCCCGACTCGTCCTCCTGGTAGCGCAGCGCGGTCGAGCTGCCGATCACGCGCTCGGAGGGGATGCCGTACATCTCCTCGGTGACCGGGCGCATGAAGTCGCGGTCGCCCCCGGAGGCGATGTACGTCGTGAACCCGTGCTGCTCGAGGTAGCGCAGCAGCTCAATCATCGGCAAATAACCGCAGTCGCGAAAGCTGCGCCCGTTCGTCGGGTGGCGCCCGTCGCGCAGAAAGGCGTTGGCCGCCGCCGCGTAATCCTCGACCGTCATGCCGGCGAACGCGGCGACGATGCCGCCCATCAGCACCTTCACGTCGCCGTCGTCGCCGTGGTAGTGCTTGGTGATCACGTCCCCCAACCACGCGAAGTCCCGCTCCGACGCGGCCTTCCAGGGCTGGCGCTCGCGCAGCGTCGCGTCCTTCTCGGCCATCGCGGCGAGTCGCGCGAGGATGAATCCGAGCTCGATCGGCATCGGCTTCTCGCACCACAGCGTGCCGTCGTTGTCGAACACCGCGACCCGCACGGCCGGGGGCAAGTAGTCGGCGCTGCCCTCGCGCGTGACGCTCTCGACAAACTCGACGATCGCCTGCCGCGCCGGAGTGTCGTTCCAGGACCTCAGCGCGTCGCTCATCGCCCGCTCCGATCTCGGCGATGAGCGCTCCCAGCACGCCGATCGCGAGCGCGATCGCAGGCTGCGTCTATTCGTCGTGTTCGCCACGCGCGGCTGCCCCGATCGAGCCGTGCGCCGCGCATCACTGGTGCTTGAGCAGGATCTCTGCTTCGCGCTCGAGATCGACGTATGGCTCGCCGCTGACGTCGACCGCGACGCGGTTGATCGTCCCCCCGGTGAATCGGTACGGGGCGGCACCCGGGTAGTCGTCGGTGAGCGGATCGCCCGCATGGCGTCCGACGTACAGGCCCACGCCGGCGACCGCGAAGGCCCCGAGCTGCGTTTTGATCTTCTCCGCGGCCACCTTCTCCTCGCCGTGGTAGAGCGAGAGTGTGCCCACCGCGCAGCCTGGCTCCTCGCCTTCCTTCTCGAACGACGCTGTGAGGATCAGGTGCTCACCGCTTGGCAGCTCCCGCGAGCCGACGATCATCTGCTCGGTGATGCCGACGAAGCTATTGACGTAGTGCAGGCGGTTTTCCTTGACGTACAGAGCGTGGCCGCCGAAGCGTGAGCCGATCGCAAACAGCACGCCCTGCGCTCCAGGGGCGGGTATGTCGAGGAGCGCGCCGATCACGAATGACCGGTTGCGAGTATTGACCGCCTGCCACTCGCTGATGGCCGCCGCGTCCGGGTAGTACACGTACCGCTCGCGGGGCGCCGCGAGCTGCGGTCGCGGCGTCATCAGGATTTCGACGGGCGAGCGATCGTCGAGCGGGAACGCCCCGTTCGCCCCCGCCTGCGCGAACCAGATGTTGACGAGCTCCTTGAGCTTGTCCGGCTGGGCGGCGGCGAGGTCGTTCACCTCCGAGCGATCGACGTCAGTGTTGTAAAGCTCCCAATCGTCGGCGTTGAAGTCGCTCCACCCGGCCATCGTGGGATGCGTGGTCACAGCCTTCCAGCCTTCGTGCCAGATCGAGCGCGAGCCGAGCATCGAGTAGAACTGCGTCCGGCGATTGGACTCGGCCGAGGCGTCGTCGATGCTGTCGAGCATGCTGACCCCGTCAAACGGCGTCTGCACGTGACCCTTCACCGACTCGGGAGCGCTGACACCGAGCGCGTCGAGGATCGTCGGCACAAGATCGATCGCGTGGTAGTACTGCTCGCGCACCTCGCCGCGCGCCTTTGTCCCGGCCGGCCAGGAGATGATGCACGGGTCGGAGGTCCCCCCGTTGAACTCGTAGCGCTTCCACATCTTGAACGGCGTGTTGAACGCCATCGCCCAGCCGGTCGGGTAGTGGTTGTAGGTCCTCGTGCCGCCGAGCTCCTCGATCTGGGCGAGGTTCGCCGCGAGATCGTCGGGGACCCCGTTGGCGAACTTCATCTCGTTGACCGAGCCGTTCGGGCCGCCCTCGCCGCTGGCGCCGTTGTCCGAGACCACAACGACGAGCGTGTTCTCGAGCAGCTCGGTCTGCTCGAGGTAGTCGAGCACGCGCCCGATCTCGTGGTCGGCGTGAGCGAGAAAGCCGGCGTAGACCTCGGCCATCCGCGCGAACAGCCGCTTCTCGTCGTCGTTCAGCGAGTCCCAGGGTCGAGTCGTGTCGATTTCAGGAAACGGCTTGCCGTCGGCGCTGGTGCGTGTCTCGGGCGTGCCGATCGGATTGATCGGCGGCAGCTCCGTGTCGGCGGGCACGATGCCGAGCTCCTTCTGCCTGGCGAGCGTCTGCGCGCGCAGTGTCTCATAGCCCATGTCGAAGCGACCTTTGAACTTCTCGATCCACTCCTTCGGCGCGTGATGGGGCGCGTGGCAGGCGCCGGGGGCGTAGTAGAGCATGAACGGCTTCTCAGGCGCGACGGCCTTGGCGTCCTTGATGAACTCGAGCGCCTTGTCGGTGATGTCAGCGGTGAGGTGATAGCCCTCTTCGGGGGTTTTGGGCTGATCGACCGGGTGGTTGTCGTGAACGAGATCGGGATACCACTGGTTGGTCTCGGCGCCGAGGAATCCGTACCAGCGCTCAAAGCCACGACCGCTCGGCCAGTTGCGGCGCGGCGCGGCGAGGTTCATCTCGTCGGTCGGGCACAGATGCCACTTGCCGACCATGAAGGTGTTCCACCCCTGCTCACCGAGGATCTCCGGAAGCATCCCGTTCTCCGGCGGCACGGTGCCGCTAGCGTTGGGAAAGCCGATCGCTGCCTCGGTGATGCAGGCCATGCTGTTGCGCGTGTGGTTGCGCCCGGTCAGCAGGCACGAGCGCGTGGGCGAGCACAGAGCCGTCGTGTGCCACTGCGTGTAGCGCACGCCCTGCCCAGCGATCCTGTCGATGTTCGGTGTCTCGATCGGCCCGCCGTAGCAGCTCATCGCCGAGTAGCCGACGTCGTCGAGCACGATGTACAGGACGTTCGGCGAGCCCTTCGGAGCCTTCGGGGGCTCAAATGGCCCCCAGTCCGGCTGCGAGTCGCGGATGTCGACATTGACGATGCCTTTGAATGGCTTGGCCATCAGCTCACACTCCCTTTTGCGATTCTGAGATGCGCAGACCGTCTCCAGACGCACCGGCCGAGGCCCGCGGACACCGACCAGACGCAAGCAACGAGCCAAGCCTGCGCCCGCGCCGGGTGAGCACACATCACCCGACCGGGGTGGCAGCGCCTCCACTGCCGCTCTACGATTCTTCGATGAGCTGCGAGGGCATGGTCGAGATTCCGGCAGGCAGCTTTCGCATGGGCTCGACCGGCTTCTACCCCGAAGAGGCGCCGGTGCGCGAGGTGCGGGTCGGCGCCTTCGCGATCGACCGGGGGCCGGTCACGGTCGCGCAGTTCGCGCGCTTCGTCGAGGAGACCGGATACCTCACGCTCGCCGAGCAACCGCCCGATCCTGTCGCCTACCCCGATGCCGACCCCTCGCTCCTGCGCGCGGGATCGGTCGTGTTTCATCCCACGCCCGGCCCGGTGGCGCTGAACGACCCGACGCGCTGGTGGGCCTACGTGCCCGGCGCGAACTGGCGTCACCCCTGGGGACCAAAAAGCGAGAGCTCCCAGCGCGCCGAGCACCCCGTCACGCACGTCGCCTACGAGGACGCCCGGGCCTACGCGCAATGGGCCGGCAAGCAGCTCCCGAGCGAGGCCGAGTGGGAGTACGCCGCGCGTGGTGGGCTCGACGGCGCGATCTTCGCCTGGGGTGAGCGGGAGCGCCCGGGCGGCGAGCTGATGGCCAACCATTGGCAGGGCGAGTTCCCGTGGCGCAACACCGGCGCGAAGGGCTGGCGCGGCACCTCGCCGGTGGGCCTCTTCGCCGCCAACGGCTACGGCATGTACAACGTCACGGGCAACGTCTGGGAGTGGACCAGCGACTACTACGCGGCCCGCGGGCCGGGCGCCGAGGAGACCCCGAGCGCGTGCTGCAAGCCGCCGGTCAACCCACGCATAGAGACCCCCGGCGGGAGCTACGACCTCGGGCATTCCGGGGCGAGTACTCCTCGCCGCGTGATCAAGGGTGGCTCGCATCTCTGCGCACCGAGCTACTGCCTGCGCTACCGCCCCGCCGCGCGCCAGCCCGAGGCGATCGATACCTCTACCAGCCACGTCGGCTTCCGCTGCGTCGTGCGCGGGGATGGCTAGCCCGGCTGCGGAGAGAGTCGTGCGGGTCATCGCGCCTGGCCCGGCTGCGGTGAGAGTCCGGTAAGGGTCGAGAGAGCCTCCCGGCACCGCCAGCGGACGGCCATTGACGATCACTCACTGTTCTACGAAGGAAAGTCCAAGGGGCAAAGGTGGGGCCACCGCATGGTGACCCCACCCCTTTCCCATAGTTGTCCTTATTTAGTTATTGCTAAAAATCCCAGCCGAACGGTTCTTTTAGACTTGTTTCGGCCTCGCCTGACATCTCCTGAACAACTGAACCTAGTGCTCCCGCTGAAAGTTCGGCTTTGATGACTTCGTATTTTGCTGTTGCGGTGTTGAATAGTTCGGCTTCTGTTATGGCTACTCCTCCGTTGCCGAGTCTGAGTAACCCTACTTCTGAGGTTTCTCCAGCCAGCGATAAGAAGAATGAGCCGCCTTTCAAGAGGCCGACTTCTCCTATCTGGCCTGCTTTTCTGGCCACGCCTTTGATTTTTAATTCAGTCCCGGCTGCTGTAATTTTTATCTTCATTTTGTTGAAAATGCCGCCGCACAGTTCGGTGGTGGCTCCTGCTTTGTTTAGGAGTTCGACTTCTGAAAAGAGGTTTTCGCTGGCAGCTTCACCCTCGGGGGCGCCGATAAGGACAGCCGACGTTCTGCTACTCTTGGCAAATGCTAGAGTAGTTAATAGGTCTACTCTTATTTCACCAGCATTGGTAGCGGCTATCGGCTTTAGGCCGGTAGCTATACAATTTTTGTCACCTACAAGGTTGCATTTTTCGAAAATGGTCTTCGCATAACCGGTGCCTGGACTTCCTCCTAACAGGAACCCCGTACCCGTCGCTTTTTCACATTCAATGCTCATAGCCGACCCTTTGATGATCGGTGCTGCCTCGGTTTTCGCTACGCCTGCTCTGGTTTCACCTGCTACCAGCCCTTTGGCGGGGCTTCCGACGATCCATAATGGTCCTTTGTTTTCTTCTGCCTGTGCGGCGGTGGCTCCGAGCATGCTGACTCCTACCATCGCTATGGCGAAGATCAGCGTGGTTCCTAGTGTCCCGCGCCGTTAATTCGTTTTAGAAGTCGGGAAATGGAGTTGAGGATCTGCTCGGCGGTCTTGACCCAGATGAATGGTTTGGGGTTTTCGTTCCATGCCGCGACCCAGTTGCGGATGTCTTTCTCCAGTGCGTGGACTGAGCGGTGATCGGAGCGCCTGAGTAGATCGTCGGTGAGGTAGGCGAACCATCGCTCGACCTGGTTGATCCAGCTGGAGTATGTCGGGGTGTAGTGCATGTGAAAGCGGGGATGCGCGTCGAGCCAGCGTTGGATGGCTGGGCTCTTGTGGGTGCCGTAGTTGTCGCAGATCAGGTGCACGTCGAGGTGCTCGGGTACCTGGCTGTCGATCTTGGTCAGGAACTTCTTGAACTCGATCGTGCGGTGACGGCGGTGAGTCGAGCTGATCACGGTCCCGTCTTGAGTGTTGAACGCGGCAAACAGGCTGGTGGTGCCGTGGCGCAGATAGTCGTGGGTGCGCTTCTCCGGCATGCCTGGCATCATTGGAAACGCTGGCTGGGAGCGCGCGAGCGCTTGCACCTGGCTCTTCTCATCCACCGAGAGCACCACCGCGGCCTCCGGCGGATTCAGATACAGGCCGCAGATGTCATACACCTTCTCCACAAACAACGGGTCGTTGGAGAGCTTGAAGGTGTCCGCGCGGTGGGGCTTGAGATCAAACGCTCGCCAGATCCGCCCGATCGTCGACTTTGACAATCCCGAGCGCTCGGCCATCTTCGCGCGCGACCAATGCGTCGCGTTCTCCGGCGTGGACTCCAACGTCGCCACGACTACGTCCTCGACCTGCTCGGCAGTGATACTCGCCGGGCGACCCGGACGCGGATCGTCCGAGAGGCCGTCCAACCGCAACTCACAAAACCGTCGGCGCCACTTCCCGACCGTCGGCGTTGACACCCCACACGCCACCGCCACCTCCTTATTGGAGTGCCCCTCCGCGCACCGCAAAACGATCCGCGAACGCAACGCCAACGCCTGTGAAGACTTCCTGCGCCGCTCCCACCGCACCAACTGATCGCGCTCGACGTCAGTCAACTCCAGCACCTGCTTGGGCCGTCCAGTTCTCGGCATACCACAGCATACCACACTTAAGCAAAGAACTTACGGCGCGGGACACTAGCTTGTTCAACGTCATTTTGGTTGCGCTCCTTGTGTTGCGCTTTGCCTCGGAGCGCTCCTTTTAGACGGGTTGTGGCGCTCCGGGGCCGGTTTGTCCTGTGATCCGCGGCGACTATCGATGCCCGTCGCGGCAACGTAGCGGGCACACAATACCATATATCGAGAAGATTTCAACTAGCAAAGGGATCTTGGCTGCTGTAGAACGCGCAAAAAGGGGCGCCGGCTCTGGTAAGCCGGCGCCCCGGTGATTTGTCCGAAATTCGTGGGAGAGGAGGTCACGATTCGGATTTCCCGCGGGCGCGAGGGAGGGTCGTTAGCGCCCGAGAGCCTTACGAAAGCCGCTTCTTCTTGTGGTGGCCTCCGTGCGTCTTGTGCTTCTTGGTATGTCCTTTGCCTACTTTGTGGCGGGGGCAGCCGGTCACGGCGATCTTGATGTTCTCTTTGTTGATTGCTCCGTTCTGGCCTTCGATCGTGGCCGGAATCACCGGAGAGCGTCCGCAGAAGCTGCCTTCGTCTTCGCCGGGAGGTCGGTCCCGAAGATTGCGTCTGGCCCCTCTGGGAATTTGCTTTCGAACGAGGTGATCGGCGCGTCGGGGACGCTTTCGAACGTGGAGTAGGTGAAGCCCTTTTTGATGTCGGTGCCTCCGGTGAGATCGATCGTCACGTTGTCTCCCGTAAACACCGGTTTGAACGGCAGGTTGGCACAGCCGGTCACCGCGAATGGGCTCGATACGGCCGCGCTGGCTCCCTGCGCGGCGGTGACCGTGCCGGTCACCGCCTGCGAGTTGCAGTCGGTCGGGTTGAACGTGAACTCGGGACGGTTGACTTCAACGTCGACGCTGCGCAGGCGTATCGGGATGCCGCCGACGAGCGTCGGGAACGGGTCGGAGACGATGCTTCCCTGCGCGGTGTTCGGGTCGATGCAAATCGAGCCCCTGGCGAGCGCTTCCGCGACCTCGGGCGACACCGCGCCGTGACGCTCGACCAGCTCGGCCGGGACGCAGCGCGGCGAGCAGGTCCTCGCGGCGGTCGCCAACGATCGCGATCTGTGCGAGATCGACGCCCAGCTCCTCCAGGCGGTCGGCCAGCCACGGGCCATTGCGGTCGCTTACGCGGCCGGTCAGCACCTCGGTGCCCGTCACCACGATCCCGGCGCGCGCGCTCACCGGCTCACTTGCACGTCGGCTGTTCGCTCGACACCAGTTCCCGCACTCCCGTGCGCGTGAACGCATACCCGATCGCGTTGGACGAGGCAGCCGGTGAACAATCCCAAGACCGGCGCTCGCGTTGACTAAGGTACAGTCCGTTGACGGCGTCGGCCCAGTTTGATCAGACGCCGCATCCAACGAGCGTCCAAGCGGGATTGGATCCCGGCTGCCGAGGCTATAAATCGACATGATTATGCGGAAGAGCCACATCCCCCGGCGCGTCGCGCTCGCTGTCTTAGCGCTCGCGCCGTTAGCGCTCACCGGCATCGCAGGCTCCGCTGTGGCCGCGCCCATCCAGTACTGCGCCCAGATCCCGATCGTCGGCGGGATTCCGCCGTGGGGATTCCACACAGGCGCGCCGATCACGGGTCCGACCGGCAGCTACGCCCGCGGCCACGGCGACATCGACCTAGCCGCCAACACCGTCTCCGGGGTCCTCTGCCAGGTCGACCGGGTCCGCAACCAGCCCGACCGCCTGATCATCATGACGGTCGAGCATCACCTGGTCTACCACTCGCACTACGCGACTATGTGGGGTTTTCCGGGGAACATCATGAAGATCATCGTCCGCGTGCAAAGCAGCACCGATCCGCAATGCAAGGTCGGCACCCTCGGCCACGTGACTCTGTACGCGAGCTACAACGGTGTGCGCAGCGACAGCGTCCAGTTCACCTTTCCGGCCGCCTGCAAGGATCACGACCACTTGTATCACGGACCCCAGGTCAACAACCAGGTCCCGCCGCTCTAGCAGGCGACCGCTGACGCGTAGGCCGCTACCGAGCTGCGTGCGCCTATCATCGGCGTACGCAGCTCGGAGAAAGGAGCAACTGCGATGAAAGCAACTTGGAATGGCGCGACGATCGCCGAGAGCGATCAGACGGTGGTGGTCGAGGACAACCATTACTTTCCCCCGGACAGCGTCAACGCTGAGTTTTTGCGCACAAGCGACACGCACACGATCTGCCCGTGGAAGGGCGAGGCGAGCTACAAGACGATCGAGGTCGCCGGACAGTCTAATCCAGACGCCGCCTGGTACTACCCCGACCCCAAGGACGCGGCAGCGGAGATCAAGGACCACTTCGCCTTCTGGCGGGGCGTCGAAGTGAGCAGCTGACCCGCCCGCAAGCAGCACACGCGGGTGGTGGTTTCGCGCTACGCCCAGTCAGCCCGAGTGGCCACTTTCACCCCCATCGGGTGATATGAACTCATTCCCTCCACTTCTACCTTGCATGTCGAGGTGAACGATGAGCGATAACCCTGTGTTCGTGTACGCGGCGGCCTACTCCAACCTGCAGGACGCCGAGGACGATTACGAGACGCTGCTCGATCTGCACGCCGCGGATCTGGTTGGCACCTACAACGTCGCGCTCGTCTCGAAGGATGCCGAGGGCAAGGTCCATGTGATGAAGCACGAGAAGCCGACCCAGCATGGCGCGTGGACGGGCCTAGCCGTCGGCGCCGTCGTGGGCATCCTGTTCCCGCCCTCGATCATCGGCGCGGCGGTGGTAGGCGGCGTTGGCGGCGGTGTGCTCGGGCACATGTTTCGTGGCATGTCCCGCCACGACACCAAGGAGCTGGGAGAGCTGCTCGACGAGGGACAGGCAGCGCTGATCGTGGTCGGCAAGTCGCGCGTGCAGGAGCAGCTCGATAAGGCTCTCGTACGGGCGCACAAGAGCACTGAGCGTCAGATCGCCGCGGATACCGAGGAGCTCGAGCGAGAGCTAAAGGCCGCACAGGCATAGCCGCCAGCGGCGATGGTCCAGAGAGTTGTCGCTGAGTAGCTGCAGTCGCGCGCCACGCCGGAATAGCTACGCCGCGTAGTCAGGCCACGGCAACGGAAAGACGTGGCGGTATGCGCGCGCCTCATCGATGACGCGCGCGACAGATGGACGCGCCGTCAGCTTTGTGAAGTAGTGCGTCAGGTTGACCAGGCGCTCCTCGTCCCAGCGGTGCACAACACGTGCGTAGAACAGCGAGGGCGCGGCGGCGCAGTCGGCTAAGGTGAACGCCGCTCCCGCGGCCCAGCCATCGTCCGTGAGGTGCTCGTCCAGCAGGGCATACGCTTGGTCGAGCGTAGCCCGTGCCTGTAGGACCCCATCCGGATCGCCATGGCCCTCCGGGCGCAGGCTGTCGCCAACGATCTTCTGCATCGGCGTCATGACATGTCCGTCGAACACCCGGTCCCAGAGCCGCGCCTGCAGCGCCGCCGCCGGGTCTGCGGGTATCAGCTGAGGCGCGTCGCTCAGCCGGTCGAGGTACTCGATGATCGTGGTCGACTCGGGCAGCGTGATTGCCGCCCGGTCGTCGACGAGCACGGGGATACTGGCCAGTGGCCACAGCTCCGCGAGCCGCGCGCGGTCGGAGTCACCGCCGACGAGGTGCGGCTCGAACGGCAGGCCGCGCTCATACAGCGCAATCAGTGCCTTCCAGCAGTAGGAGGCGAATGGATGCTCGTGCAGGATCAGCGTCATCGGGTCTGGGGTGGATTCTCGAGCAGATCGAGGGTTGGCGCGAAGAAGAGGTTTCCGGTTACTGCCGTGGAGAAGTCGAGGATCCGGTCGTGGGCCGCCTGCGCGGTGCCCAGGAACATGTTGGCGAGCATTCGCTCGAGCACGTCCGCGGAGGAAGCGTAGCCGATGAAGTAGGTGCCGAACTCGCGCGTGCCGACAGTGCCGAACGGCATGTTGAAGCGCATGATGTCGTGCTCGGTCCCATCAGGGTCGACGATCGTGGTCAGCGCCACGTGGGAGTCGACCGGCTTGATGTCGTCGTCGAGTTCGATGTTGCTGAGCTTGGTCCGCCCGATCGCCTGCTCCTGCATCTCCACCGAAAGGCCGTCCCAGCGGCCGAGGTCGTGCAGATACTTCTGCACCAGCACGTAGCTGCCACCGGCGAAGGCCGGTTCGGTGTCATCAACGAACGCGGCGGCGGTCGCCTCCTCGCCCTCGGGATTCTCAGTGCCGTCGACGAACCCGAGCAGATCGCGCTCGTCAAAGGACCGGAAGCCGTGGACCTCGTCGAGGACCGTCGCCGCGTCGCCCAGCGCCTCGGTCAGGCGCTGGGCGAGCTCGAAGCAGAGATCCATGCGCTGCGCCCGGATGTGCAGCAGCAGGTCGCCGGGCGTGCTCGGCGCGAGGTGTACCGGCCCGGTGAATGCGGGCAGCGGATGCAGCTGCGCGGGCCGAGGAGCACCGTACATCCGGTCCCACAGATCCGACCCGATCCCGACCACGCAGCTCAGACGTGCCTCGGGAACGCGGAAGCCCACCGCGCGGCGGATGCCGCCGACATCGGCGAGCACCCCGCGGACGGCGTCCTGCGCCCCCGGCGCGACGGTGAGTACCAAAAAGATCGCCGCTGAGGAGGGATGCTCGATGATCCGCTGGCCTTCGGTCATGCCCGCATGATGCCCGCTACGGACCCCAGCCGCAACTTCGCGGCGCCCGCGGCGTGTGTATTAGGCGACCCTAATTAGGGTCGCCTAATACATGGTAGGGTGCGCCCACCAAAGTCGGATACCGCAATCTCACGCTTTTGTGGAGGACTAGATTCATGGACGACAGCATCCCTGCTCCTGCCGACCAACTCTCCTACGAACGAGCCGCTGCGCCGTGGCCACTGCGGTGGCGGACACCGGGCACCGTCGCGACCGGGCTGCTGCTGGCGGCGCTGCTCGCCGCCTGTGGGTCCTCTTCCTCCTCCCCCCCGTCCTCGCGTGCGGAGCTCAAGCAGACCTGTCAGCAGGTGGAAGCGGCGCTCAGCGATGGCCCCGACCCGGAAGCAGACCCGGTCGGCTACGCGCAGGCTCAGATCTTTCCGCTGCGCCAGATCCGTACCTCCGACGCTAAGCTCCGCCAGGCAATCGACATGTTGGCGTCGGCCTATGAGGCGTTCTCCTCCAGTCACGGCGCGGGCCATGCCAAAAGCGCTGTGACCTCGGCGAGCAAGGCGATCGAAATCATCTGCCCAGGGGCAGCAGCATGAGCGCGATCAATCGGTGGCGTGCCGGCGTGAGCGCCGTGACAAGACCACTACACCGAGAAGCCGCCATGCACAGTCCCGGAAACCGCGTCGCCGCGCCCCGGCGTAGAAAGGCTGACCTGATGAGGACAACCACGATCGGAGCACCTCGTATCGCCCGCCTCACGGCGGCACTTGTGCTCGCCGCCGGCCTGCTAGCCGGTTGTGGCACGTCAGGGTCGGGGCAATCGATCACGCTCTACAACGGCCAGCACGAGCAGACGACCGATTCGCTCGTCGCCGGCTTTGAAAAGGCGACCGGCATCGCGGTGAACGTGCGCAGCGACGACGAGGACACTTTGGCGGACGAGATCGTCACCGAGGGATCCCATTCGCCGTCGGATGTCATCTACACCGAGAACTCTCCCGCCCTGGAGTACCTGCAGAGCAAGGGCCTGCTCGCGCCGATCGACCCATCGACCCTTGCGCAGACCCCGAGCAGGTACAACTCGCCACAGGGCGATTGGCTTGGTATTTCGGCGCGGGTCAGCGTGCTGATCTACAACCCGAGTTTGATCAGCGCAAGCCAGCTCCCGAGCAAGGTGATGCAGCTCGCCGAACCAAGGTACAAGGGCAAACTTGCATTCGCGGCGGGCGAGACCGACTTTCAGCCAATCGTCACCTCCGTCGCGCGCACATACGGACAGGCCGCCGCGCTGCGGTGGCTGGAAGCGATCAAGGCGAACGCCGGCGGTCACGTCTACCCTGACAACGAGACGATCGCCGACGAGGTCAACCGCGGCACGGTGGCTTTCGGCGTGGTCAACCAGTACTACTGGTACCGCATGCGTGCCGAGCTGGGCGCGGAAAACGTGCACTCCAAGATCGCCTACTTCGCCCCCCGCGATCCCGGCTATGTGCTCAACGTCTCCGGCGCGGCGATCCTGCGGTCCTCAACACACAAGGCGGCCGCGCAGAAGTTCCTGGCCTTCCTTGTGAGCAGGCAAGGCCAGGAGATCATCGCCCACTCGATCAGCTTCGAGTACCCGATCGCCGCAGGTGTCAAGCCGGCCGCGCCCGAGACGCCCTTCGATCAACTGCAGCCCAACTCGATCACGATCCCGCAGTTAGGCGACGGATCGACGGCGATCGCGCTGCTGCGCAAGGCCGAACTGCTGTGAGCCACAGCCCACAGCAAGCTCGGCCGGACTGCTGGCGATGACCACACCGACCACGACCACTCCCCATCCACAAGCGGCGAGCGCTTCCCGCGGGATCGTGGCGGCCCGTCGGGCTCCTCGACCCTGGGGGTTGCTCGCCGCGAGCAGCGCCGTAGCAGTCGTGCTTGTGCTGCCGCTCGCATTCCTGCTGTTCGAGGCGCACGGCGCCGGGACTGCAACGATCCTGCGGCTTGTCTTCCGCCCGCTCACGGCCACCCTGCTGTGGAACACGGTTCGGCTCACCGTGCTCGTCACGGCGCTCTGCGCTGTGATCGGCACCGCGGCGGCGTGGTTCGTCGAGCGCACCGACCTGCCGGGTCGCCGGGTCTGGGCGGTACTCGTGGTTGTGCCTCTGGCGATCCCCGACTTTGTGGTGAGCTTCGGCTGGTCCTCGCTCAGCACCTGGGTACAGGGGTTTCGCGGCGCGGTGCTGGTGATGACTCTGGCGGTGTATCCACTCGTTTACCTGCCGGTTGCCGCCAGCTTCCGCAACGCCGACCCCGGCCAGGAGGAGGTGGCTCGCAGCCTCGGCGCCGGGCGCCTGCGAACGTTCTGGCGGATCACGCTCGGCCAGGCCCGGGGGGCGATCCTTGGTGGCTGTCTGCTCGTAACGCTCGTGCTGCTCGCCGAGTACGGCGCGTTTGAGATCCTCGGCTACCAGACGTTTACGACCGAGATTTTCACCGAGTTCAACGTCTCCTTCAACGTGCCGACAGCCTCTGCGCTCTCGCTCGTGCTCGTACTGCTCAGCCTGGCGGTCCTTTCCGGCGAGGGGCTGGCGCGGGGTCGCGGGCGGGTTAGTCGGTCAGGGCCCCTCGCCCAGCGGGTCGCCGCACCGCGGCGGCTGGGACGCGCGAGGATCCCGGTACTCGCCGGCTTCTTCGCGCTCGTGGCGCTGGCGCTCGGCGTGCCGATTGCCGCGGCGGTTTATTGGATGCTTGAGGCGGGACATCCCTCCCTCACCGGGGTATCGCTTCTGGACGCGGCCTGGCACACGGCGCTCTACAGCGGCCTCGCCGCCGCCCTGGCCACCCTGATGGCCCTGCCCGTGGCGCTCCTTGCCGTCCGCCACCGTGGACGGGTCTACCAGCTGCTGGAACGCAGCACCTATCTCGTGCTCGCGGTGCCGGGCCTGGTGATCGCGCTCGCGCTCTCCTACTTCACCGAGCGCTACGCCAACGGGTTCCTCTACCAGAGCGCTTCACTGCTGGTGCTGGCCTACGCGATCCTGTTCTTCCCGCTGGCGCTCGTCGGCGTGCGAGCCTCGGTCACACAGGCCCCGCCCGCCCTAGAGGAGGTCGCCCGTTCGCTCGGTCAGCGACGACTCTCGGTGCTGTGGAGAGTGACGCTCCCGCTCGTCGCCCCCGGGCTGGCCGCCGCCTTCTGCCTCGTGTTCCTCGAGGCCGTCACCGAGCTCACCGCCACGCTGATCCTGATCCCCACCGGTGTGCAGACGCTGGCGACCCAGTTCTGGGCATATCAGCAGAACCTGGCTTATGGACAGGCCGCGCCGTTTGCCCTCGCCATCATCGCGATCGCCGCACTGCCGAGCTACGTGCTCGGTCGCTTCTTCGACAGACTTCCCTCGCGAGCGGCGGCGGCGCGATGAGCGGTCTTGCCGTCAGCGACCTGCACAAGAGCTTCGGCGCCAACTCCGTCTTGTCCGGCCTAGATCTGGTCGTGCCGGCGGGGTCCTTCACGGCGATTCTCGGATCCTCCGGCAGCGGTAAGACGACGCTGCTGCGGCTGCTGGCCGGCTTTCAAGCACCGGATCGGGGGACCATCACGCTCGGCGGGCAGGTCGTCGACGACGGGGATACCCACGTGCATCCCGAGCACCGCCGGATCGGCTACGTCCCCCAGGAGGGCAGCCTCTTTCCCCATCTCACGGTCGCGGGTAACGTCGCCTTCGGGCTCCCGCGGGCAGCGCGACGCCGGGGAGCGGATGAGCTGCTTGAGCTCGTCGGGCTGAGTGACCTGGCACGACGCTTCCCGCACCAGCTCTCCGGTGGCCAGCAGCAGCGCGTTGCCCTCGCGCGGGCGCTCGCCATCAAACCTGAGATCGTGCTCCTCGACGAGCCGTTCGCCTCCCTCGACGCACACCTGCGCTCGAGCGTGCGCGAGGAGGTTCAACGGATCCTCAGGCAAGCGCAGACCACGACGCTGCTCGTGACCCACGACCAGGACGAGGCGCTGTCGCTCGCCGACCTCGTCGCCGTTCTGAGAGACGGCAAGATCGCCCAGCACGCCACCCCGCAGGCGCTCTACACCGAGCCGGTCGACGGCGAGCTGGCCCGCTTCGTCGGCGAGGCCAATCTGATCGACGGCGTCCTCGATGGCAGCCTCGTCGAGACGCCGCTCGGCAAGCTCCCAGCCCAGTGGCGCGACGAGCCCTTGCCGACCCCCTGCCCAGTCACGATCCTGATCCGCCCCGAGCAGATCCACCTCCACCCCATCGGCGACGGAGGAGCTCTCAGCGGACGCATCGTCAGATCCGGCTACCACGGGCACGACGCCGTCTTGCACGTGCAGGTGACAGGGAGCAGCATGGCGAGCGACCGGTTGCTGATCGTGCGCACACCGGGGGACATCCGGCACTCCCCCGGCGCAGAGGTCGCCCTCAGCGCCCAAGGCCCCGTGCTCGTATGGGCCCGCGAGGATGCGACTCATTCCGCTATCACAGTGGGCTGAGTCCAGGGCCGTTGATGCCGGCCGACCTTCCCGCACATGACTTCGACGAGCACCGACCGCACACACCCAACGCTGATACTCGCCGTGCTTGCGCTGGCGGGTGTCGCGTACGCGGTACTCAGCTCGGCGGTGCTGCCCGCGCTGCCGACCTTCCAGCATGCGCTGCACGCCACCGAGACCGAGACCACTTGGCTGCTCACCGCCTACCTGCTCGCCGCTTCGGTCGGCACCGCGATCCTCGGCCGCCTTGGCGACATGTACGGCAAGGAGCGGATGCTGATGTGGACGCTCGTGATCCTCGCCGCCGGCACGCTCCTGTCGGCCGTGTCGAGCTCCCTGGCGGTGATCGTCGTGGGCCGGTTCATTCAAGGCGCCGCGGGCGGCATCTTCCCGCTCGCGTTCGGGATCGTCCGCGACGAGTTTCCACGTGAGAAGGTCGCCGGCAGCATCGGCCTGCTCTCCGCGATTCTCGGCGCCGGCGCCGGGGTCGGGATTGTGCTCGCGGGCATCATCATCGAGCACCTCGACTACCACTGGCTGTTCTGGTTCCCGCTGATCCCGACGGTGATCGCCGCACTCGCCACATTGAGATTCATCCCGGAGTCTCCTGTGCGGGTTCCCGGGCGCGTCAACTGGCTGGCGGCCGCACTGATGACCGCCGGCATGTCCACTGTCCTGATCGCGATCAGTCAGACCACGGCCTGGGGCTGGGGCTCGCCCAAGACGCTCGGCCTGCTGGCACTCGGCACAGCCATCTCGGCAGCCTGGATCGCCGTGGAGATCCGCAGCAGCAACCCGCTGATCGACATGACGATGATGCGAATCCGAGGCGTATGGACGACTAACGCGTCCGCCTTCCTGCTCGGCGCCGGCATGTATGCGTCGTTCATCGTCATTCCCCAGATCGCCCAGCTACCGAAGAGCACCGGGTTCGGGTTCGGCGCGTCCGTGGTTGTCTCGGGCCTGTACCTGCTGCCGGCGACGATCGGGATGACGCTCCTGGGCCTGTTCGCGGGACGAATCTCCGCCCGCTTCGGGTCACGCGCGGCGCTGCTGGCGGGCACCGCCTTCAGCACCGCTTCGTTCGCACTGCTCGCCGTCGCCCACAGCCACCCCTACGACCTGCTGATCGCAGCCGGTCTGCTCGGCGTCGGCGTCGGGCTCGCGTTTGCGGCGCTCGGCAACCTGATCGTGCAGGCTGTCTCCCCCCACCAGACGGGCGTCGCATCCGGCATGAACACCGTCATGCGGACGCTCGGCGGCGCGCTCGGCGGCCAGCTGTCGGCGACCTTCATAGCCGGTCACATATCGGGCGGGCTACCGACGGTCACCGGGTTTACCGAGACGTTCGCAATGGCTACCGGTTTCCTGTTGGTGTGCTTGCTCGCGGGCATGCTCGTGCCGAAGACGCAAGCCGCGGAATTCGCGACGGACCTCGGCCCCAGCGAGGCGATGGTCGAGGCCGCGGCGCCATGAGCGTCTGAGAAGGTCTCGCCACGCCAAACCCAAGCTGTAATTGATCCGGCAACGGGCGCGGCGCGTAGGAAGAGACTCTGCCAGGGCCGGCGGGCTCGGGCGCAAAAGGCACGCGATCATAGATCGAGAGGTCAAAATGGGACTCGACAATCCGCTGCACATCGCTTTTCTGCTGGTGATCATGCTGCTCGTTTTCGGCGCCAAGCGGCTACCCGAAATGGGCCGCTCGCTGGGCGAGGGTCTGCGAGGCTTCAAGAGCGCGATCAACGGCGAGCACGCCGGGCCGGCGATCGCCGCTCACACGACGCCGAGCCCACAGAGTGCCGAGGCGGCACACTCGGCGCCCGCGGCCGCACCTCCTGCAGGACCTTGATGAGGTGAGTAGATCAGCTGGTTTCGCGCGCCGGCTAGGCGTTTCGGCGAGCCTGCACAAGCTGGCCGACGAGGAGTTGATGACGCTCGTCCAAGCCGGCGACGCCAACGCCTTCGAGGTCGTCTACGACCGCCATTGCGACGCCGCCTTCTCCCTGGCCTACCGCATCTGCGGCAGGCGCGCAAGCGCTGAGGACGTTCTGCAGGAAGTGTTTCTGGCGCTGTGGCGCACCAGTTCAACCTACGACCACGCGCGTGGAAGCTTGCGTAACTGGATCCTGCGGATCGCGCACAACCGCGCGGTCGACGCGCTCCGCCGCGGTACGGTGCGCGAGAGCCGCCTGCTGCACGAAGAGGGGCTGCTCGAGCGGGTCGCCGGCTCCGAGCGCACCGAGGCGCAGGCGCTCGAGGCCGAGCAGACTCACGAGGTCCAGGGGGCGCTGCGCGAGCTGCCGCGGGAGCAGAGCCGAGTGGTGGAACTTGCGTACTTCGGCGGATTCACGCACACCGAGATCGCCGCGATGCTGCAGATGCCGGTCGGTACCGTAAAGGGTCGAATGCGGCTGGGGCTCGCCAAGCTGCGGCTGACACTGGACGACGAAGAGAGAGTGGCACGGTGAGCGAAGAGCACGATGATCCACAGGGTCCGCCCGAGGAGTGCTGCGGAGACGCAGCGGTGTACCTGCTTGGCCTACTTGACGAACACCACAGTGCCACCTTCATCGAGCACGCACAGCGCTGCTCGGTGTGCAGTGACGAGCTGGCGGCACTGGCGCCGGCTGTCGACAGGCTTCCTGGCGCCGTCCCCCATATCCTCGCGCCGGAGCGCGTCAAGCAGCACGTGATGACGGTCGTACGCGACGAGGCCGACGCGGCGCGAAGCGCCGCTCGGCGGCCCCGCAGAGCGCGTACCCGGCTCACTGCGGGCCGCCCGGCGCTGGCGATCGCCGGCGCCGGACTGCTCGCGGTCGGCGTTGTGGCCGGCGCGCTGTCCACACCCTTCGGGGGCGCCGGCACACCGGCCGGCGAAGGTGCGCCACGCACGGTGAACGCCGAGGTCACGCTCGCAGGCGCGAGCGCCAAGCTGCACCAGAGCAACGGGCACACGTGGCTGACAGTGTCCGAGATGCCCGCACCGTCCGCCGGCCACATGTACGAGGTGTGGGTGAAATACCCCGCGCGCGCGGCGCCGCAGCCGACCGACAGCCTGTTTGCACCAACCGCATCCGGCACCTCGACGGTAGCCGTGCCGGGCGGCACCGGCGCAAGCGAGGTACTAGTCACGCAAGAGCCCGACGGTGGCACTTCGCAGCCGACAAGCGCGCCCGTCATCGTTGCGCGCTTGAGCTGATCGCCTGGTGATCCGCGGAGGCCACCGATGCGAATGGGTAAGGCATGGCAGTCGCCGTCGGCAAAATCGGCCATGAGGAGCGCGTCAGCCTCGTCGCGCACCTCGACGAGCTGCGTACGCGGCTGATCGTCTCGCTGGTGGCGATCGCGGTGGCGTTCGGGTTCTGCCTGTGGCAGAACCACGCGCTGCTGCACATCATCAACCAACCGTTGGCCAAGCAAACCCAGAAGCAGGTGCGCGCCGGGAACGGGCCGCTCGGCGCCACCTACACCGTCCAGCGGAGCGCACGCACGGTAGCCACCCAGCTCGAGCTGGTGGTCGCTGCGCTGCAACGACCGGGCAGTGGCGCGAGCGCCGCGACGCGCGCCTCGCTGCACGGCGTCAGACCAAAGCTGCAACATGCGCTCGCGCGCCTCTCCGCGCCGCCACAGGGCGAGAAGCCAGTCACGCTAGGGATCGGCGAGCCGTTCACCACGACGCTCGGGGTTGCACTGCTGTTCGCCCTGATCCTGGCGTTGCCGATCGTCCTCTACCAGCTTTACGGCTTCCTGCTACCTGCGCTCGACGCGCCCCAGCAGCGGCTCGTCAAACCGCTGCTGCTCGCGATCCCGATGCTATTCGTGGCAGGGGTGCTATTCGGCTACTTCGTCGTGCTCCCTTCGGCCTTGCGCTTCTTCCAGAACTTCAACAGCGATCAGTTCAACGTGCTGGTGCAGGCCAACCAGTACTACCACTTCGCCGCGGTGACGCTACTCGCGATGGGACTCGTCTTCCAGGTGCCGGTCGCGATCCTCGCGGCTACCCGCGCCGGCCTCGTCACCCCCCAGCAACTCGCGGGCAACCGCCGCTACGCATTGCTGGCGTGCTGCGCGGTCGCGGCATTCCTGCCCGGCGATGCCATCACGCTGATTCTCGAGACGGTGCCGCTCTACCTGCTGTTCGAGGCGAGCCTGCTGCTTGCCGTGCTGATGCAGCGGCGCGACGCCAAACCCCCGCCGCTGCATTAGACACCGTCCGACCACGGACCGCGGCGCGGCTGTACCGTGTGGGCATGGACCAGCGCATGCTCGGAGGCACCGGCGTCCAAGTTAGCCCGCTCTGCCTCGGGGCAATGATGTTCGGCGCCTGGGGTGAGACCGACCACGATGCCGCCGTGCGCATCGTTCATCGCGCGCTCGACGCCGGCATCAATTTCATCGACACCGCCGACGTCTACTCGCGCGGGGAGTCTGAGGAGATCGTCGGCAAGGCGCTCGCCGACGGGCGCCGCGAGCACGTGGTGCTCGCCACCAAGTTCCACGGCACCATGGGCGATGATCCCAACCAAGCCGGCAACTCGCGCCGCTGGGTCTTCCAGGAGGTCGAGGCATCGCTGCGGCGCCTGCGAACGGATTGGATCGACCTCTACCAGGTGCACCGCTGGGACCCGTGGACCGATCACGAGGAGACGCTCGGTGCGCTCTCCGACCTCGTCGCTCAGGGCAAGGTCCGCTACATCGGCTCCTCCACTTACCCGGCGGCACAAATCGTCAAGGCCCAGTGGGTGGCCCGCGAGCGCGGCTTGCAACGCTTCGTCTGCGAGCAGCCTCCCTACTCGATCCTCGCGCGGGGGATTGAGCAGGACGTGCTGCCGACCTGCGGCGAGTTCGGGATCGGCGTGATCCCTTGGAGCCCACTCGCCGGCGGCTGGCTTTCGGGGCGCTGGCGCAAGGGCGCCGCGGACCTCACCTCGCGCCGCGCCGCGCTGATTCCCCAGCGCTACGACCTTGCCCTGCCCGCCAACCAGGCGAAGCTCGAGGCCGCCGATGCGCTCGGGCAGCTCGCCGATGAGGCCGGCATCTCGCTGATCCACATCGCCCTCGCCTTCGTTATCCGCCATCCCGCGGTTACCTCCGCGATCATCGGCCCCCGCACGCTCGAGCAGCTCGAGTCACAGCTTGGCGCCGGCGAGGTGCAGCTCGAGCACGCGCTGCTGGACCGCATTGACGAGATCGTCGCGCCCGGCACCACGATCAACCCGACCGACGCGGGCTGGACCAATCCCGCGTTGGACGCCGCCGCGCGGCGTAGGAACCCATGACGCAAGCGCTGTGGAGCGCGGTGGATCGCTACATCGGCGATCAGCTGCTGCCCGAGGATCCCGTGCTCGAGGCCGCAATCGCGGCAAGCGACGCCGCCGGGCTGCCGCCGATCGCGATCACCCCGCCTCAAGGCAAGCTGCTCGAACTGCTCGTGCGCATCCACGGTGCCCGCCGCATCCTGGAGCTGGGCACACTTGGCGGCTACAGCACGATCTGGCTGGCGCGTGGGCTGCCGGCCGGTGGCAGCATCGTGACGCTCGAGCTCGACCCCCACCACGCCGAGGTGGCGAACGCCAACCTGGCACGCGCCGGTTTGACGCAGACCGTACAGCTACGCGTGGGCCCAGCGCTGCAAACGCTGCCCGAACTGTTCGCCGAGGAAGCCGGCCCCTTCGACCTGATCTTCATCGACGCCGACAAGATCAACTACCCCGGGTATCTGGAGTGGTCGCTGAAGCTCTCCCGCCCGGGGAGTCTGATCATCGGCGACAACGTCGTGCGCTCCGGCGTGATCCTCGACCCGGATGGGTATGACCCCCGGCTCGGCGAGGGTGGCGTGCGAGCGGTGCGCCGCTTCTACGAGCTGCTCGCCGCCGAGCCCGGGATCAGCGCAACTGTGATCCAGACGGTCGGCGACAAGGGCCACGACGGCTTTGCCGTCGCGTTGGTGGGTGACGACGGCGGCGCAACCCAGGTCTGAAGTAACAGCTCCCCGTGGCTTGCGCCTAGATGGGGCGCATCGGGCCGAGCATGGTAAGCAACAGGGATGAGAGTGCGGATCCCGCTGCGACCGGCAGACTCTCAAAGCGGGCCGATGCGGCTCCTGCTCGCTCCTGTCGAAGCGCTCAGGGCATGGCTTGAACGCCTTGCGGCCATCCAGGCGGTCGATCGCGCGGTGGCGCTCGGAGCGCTGGCGTTCAGCGCGCTGTTTCCCCTGCTGATCGTCTACAGCGCGGTGGTGCCGCTGCGCAGCGCCAGCGACTTCGCGGCGGGCATCATCAAGCGGCTGCAGCTCTCAGGTACAACCGCGCAGAGCGTGCGTGAAGTGTTCGCCCCCTCCGCAACCGTTGCCCACAGCGTGACCGTGATCGGCTTCGCGCTGGTGGTGTTCTCGGCGCTGTCGCTTGCGCGTGCCTTGCAGCGGTTGTACGAGGTCTCCTACGAGCTGCCCGCAGTCGGCATTCGGGGCACGCCCTGGCATCTGCTGTGGATCGCCCTGATCCCTGTGTACCTCAGCCTGCGACCGCTGGTGGCGGACCTCGCCGGCGGCTGGTGGCATGTCGCGGGATCGCTGCTGGTGGGGGTGGTGGCGTGGTTGACGACTCCCTATGTGCTGCTTGAGCGGCGCCTGACGTGGCAGGAGCTGCTGCCCGGTGCCGGGCTGGCGGCGCTGGGCATGACCACGCTGATGGCCTTCTCACTGGTGTACCTCCCCCACTCGCTCAGCGCCTCCGCGCGCCAGTTTGGGACGATCGGCGTCGCCTTCGCGCTGCTGAGCTGGCTGGTGTTGGCGGGCTTCGTGCTTGTAGGCAGCGCGGCCGGTGGAGCGGTCGCGCGGAAGCTGCTCGCGGAGCGTCGCTGAACGCCTACCCCCAGCTCCGCTCGTCCTCGCGACGGTAGCCGAGACGAGCGGAGATGCGATCAGCGGTCGCGATCAGATGCGGCCCGAGATGCTCCTCCAGCTGCGCCAAGGGAATCATTGAGCTGTGCGCCTGCATGCCGATGGCGGCGATCACCTCGCCCGTCTCGGCGCGCACCGGCGCCGCGATCTCATACAGGCCGGGCGCCAGCTCTTCCTCGCTCACCGCCAGCGTCTCGCCATCGAGCTTCGCAAGCTCCGCGCGCAGCGCACTCTTGGCGGTAATCGTGCCGGGCCCCCGCCGCTCCAGTCTCAGCTCCCCGACCAGCTGGCGCCGCTGTGTCTCCGGCAAGCCGGCGATCAGCAGCTTGCCGATTGCACAACAGTGCGCCGGCAGGCGTGAGTCAACGCGCAGGCCAAGGTCGATCAGGCCCTGCCCGCGGCGTTTGGAGCGAATCTGGTCGAGGTAGACAAGCTCCGCCCCGTCCAACCTGCCGAGCGCGAGCGTGTAAGGAGCGCGCCTGCTCAGCTCCCGCAGAGCCGTTCGCCCATGCTCGCGCAGGCTGGTTGAGCTCAACGCCGACATCCCCAGCTCGGTCACCGACAGCCCCAAGCGATACTTGCGGTGCGCGCCCTGCACCAGATGGCCGAGCGCAGTGAGCGTCAGCACATAACGATGGGTGGTGCTGCGGCTCATCCCAAGCTCTTGCGCGAGCTCAGCGATCCCCCACACCGGTCGCTCGGGAGTGAAGCACTCAAGGATCGCCAGGCCGCGCTCCAGCGACTGCGAATAGCGCGGTTCGCGCAGGTGCGGAACGGGCTCGCGCCACGGTTCACGCAACCCCTCCGCCGACCTCATCAGCCCGGGGGTCAGCCCGAGCGAGACATCCCGCTCGCTCAAGCTGACCGCTCCCGAGTGACCAACCCCCGTGACCTCACAGATTGATCCTTCCCTAAACGAGACCCACAAATCACTCAAGTTGTTTTCATAAAACAAGAACTGCGCAGACAAAAAGCAACAGCAGGGTCAGCTCAAGCCGTCACTCGTCGCGCTGGGAATAGAGCACCCGCCAGGCCCGCAAAACCGGCAGCAGCAGCCTCGGCAGCAAGCCGCCCGCCGCGGCGAGGCTGCGCGTGCGGGCACGCATTCGCGGCGTACGCGAGCTGTCCTTGGAGAGGTACATCGCGACCATGCACGCCACGATCACAGCGTGCTTGGCGCCGTTAGGCAGCGCCCGCGCGCGGCGGGCTGCCTCGTACACGAGCTTGCACACCCGCTCCACTGCCTCCTCAGTGCCCGGGTAGTGAGCGATGTAGCTGTGCTGCTCCTCGGCGAGGTCCTGCGCCTGGTCGGCGTAGCTGTCGAGCATCGTGGCAAGCAGCGAGATCCACGGCAGATAGGCAGCGCAGATATCGCGCACGCAATCTTCCTGCAGCTCCGTCTCGGCAGCCAGCGCGAACAGTGCCAGCACCGTCAACCAGCCGCTCGCGGCAGCCGTGCACTCAAACCACTCCAGCCCGCCCCAGCTCGTCTGCCGCTGCGCCCACTCCCGCAGCGCCATGTCGCGCACCAGCGGATCGGGTTCGTGGTTGAGGCCCAGCATCTGCGCGAGCTTGGCCGCGTCAATCGCTTGCGCCCGCACATCGCCATAGGAAGGGAGCTGCAGGCACCGCTCGCGGCATGCCCCCACTAGCGCCCGCAGGTAACCGCCGTCATGGCACCAAGGGTGGAAGCGGTAGTACCTCGACACCGGCGCGCCGGGATCGAGCGCCTCGCTGAGCGCGAGATGCAGTTGCACGCCGTTGGCTGGACCGGCATGCACACCACGCTCGCTGGCGCAGTCGAGAAAATCCGCCATCACCTCAAAGGCCACCAGCAGCCGCAACAGGTTGGGACTGCGCCCATTTGGGATCGTCCAAAACAGCGCCGCGCCGTCGGTGCTGGCACGCTTGCTGACGAGCGATTGCAGCGCATCGGCGCGCAGCGCAGCATCGGGGATCGCGCCCGCCAGCAAACGCCAATGACGCACCTCCGTGGAGACGGCCCGCAAACCCCACAGCAGCTCGCGGGTCGCGGCGTCCGCCAGCGAGTACAGCTGCAGTGGCGAGAGAGTGCTCGGCTCCGTCAACGACGCAAGGATCGGCGGAGCATCAAGCAGTGGGGTTTAAACTGTGCTGACAGTTGTCGGATGCACACGTACCGCAAGATAGCCCGGTAGCGCGAGGATCGCGACCGCCGCGGCGCTGACTAGCGCAAAGCTCCAGAAGGCGACGACCCCGCCAGCCGAGAAAACGATCGGAAAGCCCGTGACGCTCGCCAGCGCGTGGCTGAGCAGCAGCTGGCCGTAGATCCCGAAGGCCGCCCCCAGCGAGCAGCCGGCACCCAGCAGCAGCGTGCTCTCGCACAGCAGTGCCCGCCACAGCACGCCCCGTTTGTAGCCCTGGCGCTTGATGTACGCCAACTGTGGGCGCCGCTGCCAAATCATCGAGCTCATCGCACCTGCCATCGCAAGCACCGCGGCGATCAATACGAGCGTGCCGATCTGCCCCAGACGCGAGAGCGACTGGCGCGTGGTGGCATAGTTGTTCTGCATTCGTTGCGCCGCCGTTTCCGCCACCAGCCCGGTGGCACCCAACGCGCGCCGGATCTCCCCGCGCACCGCCGCCGGCGAGGTGCCCGCGGTGAGCGTCACTTGATAGGCGCTGGGGTCGGCGCTGCCCCACGCGCGCACGTAGTCCGCGGCACCCAAGATGATCGCGCCGGGTGGCCAGGCGAGGTTGGTGCTCAGTGCCGCCACGCGCAAGACGGTCGGGTACGGGGAGGGCAACGTAAAGCGCTCACCGATCCGCAGATGGTGGGCGATCGCCAGCGCTTGGGAGATCACCGCCCAGCCGCCGCCGCGGATCGCGGCGGCGGTAGGCCCGAGCTCACCCTGTGCGAGCTCGCCCGCCGGGATCGGGTGCGTCGCGGTGCGCGGTGGCGCAAGCACCCACACCCGGCGTTTGCCCCAATCCAGAAAGCTGCCCCGGTAGACCCCTACCGCGCGTACGCCAGGTAGGCGCGCGAGCGTGTGGGCGGCCGTGCCGTCAAAGGGAATCGTCGTAAACGGGTTGGTTTCGCTTTGCGGGCTCACCCACACGGCCGCGTTGGCGTCGATCTCCCGCGCCGAAGTGTCGAGGCCACGCAACAGGTTGCTCCTCGCCCCCTCGATCGCGACGCTGCCGAACACCGCTACCGCACCAGTCGCGGCGATCGCGAGCGAGCGCATGCGGCTGCGGCGACTGCGCAATTCGACGATCGCAATGCGGCTCGACGCTGCATATAGCGGGCGCTGAAGCACCTCGAAGCCGGCGAGGATCGCGTCGAAGGCAAACGGCAGCAGCAACAGCAGCGCCGCCACCAGCGTGACGCTGCCGAGAATCGCAGCCTGGGGACGTGTCAGCAGAATCGCCGTAGTGACCCCCAGACACGCCGCTCCTAGCGCAAGGCGCAGCACCCCACGGGCCCGACCTCGCAGCAGGCGCCCACGAGTACCGCGCATCGCGGTTGGAGCGGAGCGAAGGCGCTGCGCCAGGACATCGTGCAGCGGAGCAAGGACGCCCACGCACGCCGCCAACAGCCCCGCGCCAGCCGCCAGCGTGACGCTCTGCCAGGTGACGATCCGCTGTTCGCCAACTGCAAATGCAAACGCCAGATAGCCGGGTTCGGCGCGGAACACGAGTATCGACAGCGCCTCCCCTAGCGCCAGCCCAAGCAGCGTGCCAAGCAGGCCGAGGACCAGCGCGTCGAACAGCAACACCTGCACCGTCATCGTGCGCGTCGCCCCGCGGCGGCGCAGCGTCTCCACTAGCGCGCGGCGCAGGTGTGCGGTCACCAGCATCGCGTTGAACGCGAACATGAACCCCACCAGCGCGCTGATCGCCGAGAAGAGCTCCTCACTCTGGTCAACCGGCGCCGCCGCCGAACCAAACAGCTGCGCATCGAAGTCGGCGGGCTCGACATTCAGCGGCTCTCCCGCGGCGAGCACAGCGAGCTCGCCGCGCACCTGCGACTTGCGCCTGGGCGCGGTACGCACGAGGATGCGCGTCACCCGGCCCTGCATGCCGGTGGCTTCCTGGGCGTAGGCGAGCGGCGCGATCGCCACCGGGCTTTGCACAAGCGCGCCGATGTCCCCTGCGTCGAGCTTCGCCCCCATCAGCGCGGTGAGCCTGCGCGCACCGAGCTCCAGTTCGACGGTTTGCAACGAGTCAACGCCGATCGCCTCGGCCACCGGCGCGGGCAGCGCGAGCACGCGCAAGGTCCGCAGCGCGGTGGCGGTGAAGCTCTGCAGCAGCGAGCCGCCGAGGTTGGCCCCGCGTGGGTCACCGGCGAGCAGGTCGACCGCCCGTTGCCCCGCGGGGCCGATCACGGTGGCGCGCGCTTCCAGCACCGGCTCGGCTCCACTGACGCCAGGCAGGTGGCGTACCTCGCCCAGCAGGCGCTCTTGGAATCCGTGCGGATCGCGTGCGAGCAGCTGCAGGCTGGCGTCACCCACAATCCCCTTGGTGAGCTGACGGATCGAGCCGTCGAGGCTGGTGCTGGCGACCTGGGAAGCAAATAGCAACGCCACGCCAACAGCGATGCCAACCACCGCCAGCAGCTCCTGCACGAGCACCAGTCGCGCGCGGAGACGGGCGCGATAGAGGTAAAGGACCTCCCAGCTCGCCACCGCTCACTCCGCGACCGGCGCCGCGAGCGAGGACGGCAGCTCATGTGGCCAGTGCGGCTCTGGCCGGTACTCCGACAGGCGGCCGTCGCGCAGTTCGTGCACGCGGTCGGCAAACGCCGCCGCCTGGGGATCGTGGGTAGCCAACAGCACCGCTGTGCCGCGCTCGCGGCAGAGCTCGGAGAGCAGTGCCAGCACCTCGCGGCTGCGCTGCGTGTCGAGATTGCCGGTCGGCTCGTCCGCCAGCACCAGCTTCGGCTCGGTGGAGAGCGCTTGCGCGATCAGCACCCGCTGGCGCTCACCCATCGAGAGCTGTTCGGTGTGGTGGCGCATGCGCGCGCCCAACCCGAGGCGTTCGAGCAGCGGTTCGATCCGCCGTTCGGCGTCGCGCGCGTGGGTTAGCCACAGCTTCAAGGCGGCGTTCTCGATCGCGCGGGCTCCCGCCAGCAAATCGGAGGGCGCACCGACGATCCCCACCTCATTCAGCCGGTAGCGGGCGCCATCGTTCTCGCCGAGCGCCGACACCTCGCGTCCATCCACCAACACCTCCCCGCTGTCGGGGCGCAGCAGGGCCGCCACCAGCATCAACAGCGTGGTCTTGCCCGAGCCGCTGGGGCCATACAGCGCCACCAGCTCGCCCGCGTCGATCTTGCTGGAGACGCCATCCACTGCGCGCACCGGCTCACCGTCGCCGACCTGGTAGTGCTTGACGAGCTCGCGCAGCTCGAGCACGCCGCTCATCGTCGGCGCGCGTCGCGCCGGCTGGGCGCGGAGCTGCGCGGGAAATCGATCACGTTCTCAAAGCTCTGTTGGGAGGCATTGACGGCTGGTGAGAGCGGTGGGCTATCGGCGCCCGGCGACTGTTGGGAGACTTCGGCGATCGCTGACAGCGTCGACAGGCGTCCGTCGGCGAGCGACAGCACGCGGTGTGAGCTGAGCGCCGCCTCGGGGTCGGAAACCGCCATCAGCACGCCGATCTCCCGATCTTCGGCGAGCGCGCGCACCAACCGCGCCAGCTCGTCGGTCTCGCGCATCCCGAGCCCATCGAGCAGGTCGTCGATCAGCAACAGACGCGGCGTGCCGACGATCGCCTGAGCGATCTCTACGAGCGCGCGCTCCCAGTCGGATAGCTCTTGCCAGTGGCGCTCGGCGCAATGCTCCACGCCCACCCGCTCGAGCGCCTGCAGCGCCAGCGCACGCACCTCGCGGCGGCGGCTGCGCCCGCCGATCGACAGGCGCATCGCGACATAGTCGAGCATCTGCACGTCGATCCCCGGACCGATCCTGCTGGCCACGCCGATGCGCTCACGCAGCAGACGCGCGTGTGCCTGGTCGGTTAGATCTTCAGGGTTGTGCCCTTCGAGCAGCACACGGCCCTCGTCTGGCGCCGCCATGCCCGCGGCAATCCGCAGCAGCGTGGTCTTGCCCTGGCCGCGCATCGCCACTACCGAGACAACCTCCCCCGGGGCGATCCGCAGCGTCACACACCGCAGTAGCCAGTGGGAGAGCTCGCCGCGCCAGTAGCGCTTGCCAACACCCTTGAGCAAGAGCAATGCGCTCATGCCTGCGCCGCTCGCGCCTGGATTTGGTTGCGCGTCGCCCTGCGCGGGGTTGGCTCGGATTGAAGCGCGCGCTGGGCGCCCGAAATTCGGTTGGCATCCGGGGTGGGCGCAACCGCTGCCGCCACGCGGGTCGGCTCCGCGCGGGCGGGCGTGGGTGGGCTGGACTGCTGCACCTCGGCCTGCATCTGTTCCAGACGTGCGCGCAAGCGCTCTAGTCGCTTGAAGCGCATCCCCCACATTGCAGCTTCGTCGCGCAGCACCGCCTGCTGCGCGAGATCCGTCCACCGCTCCGCACCGGTGGCGCACTTCGGCGCAAGTAGCGCGACAGCGCTGAGGCGCCCGTGGGTCGCCGCAAACATGCTGGCGCATGCCCGTTCCTCCGCAAAAATCGCGTCGATCAGCCGCGGCAGATCCTCGGGCGCGCAGAACGCCACCTTCGCCTGCAGCTCCTCACGCAAAGCCGGCGCCATGGCTGAGCTTGAGTGCAGCCAGGCGCGGAAGTGCTCGAGCCCCTGCGGGGTCGCCTCGTAGTGCTCCTCCCCGTCGGCCACTTCGCCGTCGACGACGCGCACCAGCCCCTGTCGCGTGAGCCTGCTCAAGGCATTGTGGCAAGTGGAGCGGGTGAACTGCGCGGAGCGGAAGCGCTCCACCAGCCGCCGGCCCAGCTGCGAGGCGCTGTCGGGCTCCTCGATCACAAGCCCCAGCACGGCCTCGCCGGCCGAAAGACCAACTGTTCGCTTTCGTGGCATAGCTGCACGAGACGGTACACCAAAGCGGCGCTCGATGCCGTGTTTCTGGAACCGTCTCGATAGGCTGGTCATTTGATAGACAGGGATAGAAAATTTCTCAAGCGGACGAGGGCGCAAGCGCAGACAAGCGTATGCTCGCGCCGTAGTGGTCCACCCGCTCTGACAATCTTCCTTGCCGATGCGCAACCGAGAGCCCACCGGAGTGTTAGGGACAAACGTGCACCCAGTCCGTCCTTTGACCGCCGTTCGCGCTGCGATCGCGGCGAGCCTCTTGGCTGCGCTGTGCGTCTGCCTAGCCGCTGCGCCGGCAGGGGCAGCGCCCGCGCTGAATTGGAGGGTGCCGCTGGAGGTTGACGCGGCGAGAGCGCTGAACGGCGTCTCTTGTGCCTCCGACACGCTTTGTGCGGCCGTCGACGAGACCGGGAATGCGCTGATCAGCACTAACCCGACCCTCGAATCGTGGCCGTCGCCACAAACGATCGACGCCGGGCATGCACTGAAAGCGGTGTCCTGTGCGCCGAGTAGCACGCTGTGCGTCGCAGTCGACGGGGAAGGACGCGCGGTTGTGACCGGCAATGCCGGCGCGAGTTGGAGCAAACCAATCGAAATCGACGGGACGACTCCGCTCACGGGTGTTTCCTGTGCCTCGACGACGTTGTGCGTTGCCGTCGACGAAAGCGGCCAAGCGCTCGTCAGCGCTATGCCAGGCGTCCCAACCACAGGATCGTGGTCGCAGCACACGATCGACGCCGGTCACAAGCTGGCGGGCGTGTCCTGCGCACCGGGACTGCCGTGCGTAGCCGTAGATGACGGTGGACGGGTGTTGGTAAGCAACGAACCGGCGAGTGGGTGGGCGGCACGCACAATCGACAGCGCTCCCCTCGTCGCGATCTCGTGTGCTTCCGCGCCCGCCAACGTGTGCGTTGCGGTGGATGCGACGGGCGACGCACTGGCGAGTAGCAATCCGGGCGCCGCTCCCGCCACCTGGAATGCCACCCCAGTCGACGCCGGCCCGGTTGCCGGCGTCTCCTGCTCGGCGGCCGGTCTGTGTGTGTTGGTCGATGAAAGCGGCGATGCCTACGTCAGTGACGATCCCGCCGCGGGCGCCCCGTCCTGGCGGTTTGAATCGATCGATGCCCCCGACCAGCTTGCCGGCGTGTCTTGTGTAGCCGAAGGGCTATGCGTAGCCGTCGACAAGCTTGGCCACGTCCTGTTCACGCTGCTCCCGCCGCCAGTGGTCGGCACCGGCGCGCCCACGATAGGCGAAACCGTCGCGACGCTCGCCGGCACGGTGGATACCAACGACGCGATGCTGACCAGCTGCCGCTTCGAATACGGCGTCAGCGAAGCGTACGGCCAAAGCGCCCCCTGTCCCACCGCGCTCGCCGCCGGCAGCGCCAACCAACCGGTGAGTGCGGCGCTGAGCGGACTGGCGGCGAACGTCACCTATGACTACCGCCTGGTGGCCACCAGCGCGAGCGGCGCAGGCATCACCGCCAACGCGACCTTCAAGACGACTGCCCCGCCGCTGGTGCAGCCGCACCCCTCGATCAGCGGGATCCCCGCCCTCGGGCAGCACCTGACCTGCAAGTCTGGGGTGAGCGGCAGCGGCGCGAGCAGCGCCACGCTGAGCTACGCGTGGCTGCGCGATACGAAGGCGATCTCGGGCGCCAACGGCTCCACCTACCTGGTGGCGAGCGCCAACGTCTCACATCACCTGCAGTGCCGCGTAACCGCCACCAACGTGGGTGGCAGCGCGAGCGCGACGAGCGCATTCGTAACCGTGCCGGCCGGAGGGCTGGGCTCGATCTCCGAGACCCAGGTCGGCACCCTCCGCGTAGCCGGCCGCACGGTGAGCGTGCCGGTAACGTGCTCGGCACAGGCGGCGGGAAGCTGCACGATCAGGCTGCGCCTCACGGCGGTGGAGACCCTACGCGGGGGGCACGTAATCGCGGTGGCGGCGAGGCGTACCTCGCGCAAAACCGTGACGGTTGGCTCTGTCACCACACACGTGCCGGCAGGTAAGCACGCCACGGTGACGGTCGCGCTGAACGCAACCGGCCGGAGCCTGCTTGCACACTTCCACAAGCTCTCCGCAAAGCTGTCGGTGAGCGGCACCGTGGTCGGCGCGATCAGCGCTCAGTTGCGCAATACGACGGTGACGCTGGGCGCCGCCGGCAAGGCTTCTTCGCGCCGTCGGCGATGAACTTCGCCGCCAAGACTTGCCTCTGCCTGGGAGCCCTCGTGCTGTTGCTTGCGTCTCCCGCGGCGGCTCGGCGTCCTCACAAGGTTGACGGACGCGCCAGCGGTGCCGCCACGCCGGTGAGCGTGTTGGCGCCAACCCCCTACATGGGATGGGACACCTACTTCGCATTTGGCTCGCACTACAACGAGGCGACGGTCCTCGAGCAGGCCAGCCAGATGCGCACGAAAGGGCTGCTCAAGGACGGGTATCGCTACCTGTGGCTGGACGTGGGCTGGTGGCAGGGCACCCGCAACGCCGCCGGCGAAATCACCGTCAGCCCAAGCCAATGGCCACACGGGATGGCGTGGTTGACACGCACCCTGCACGAAACAGGGCTGAAAGTGGGCCTCTACACCGATGCCGGTAGCGAAGGCTGCGGCGGCAAAGGGCAGGGCAGCTACGGGCACTACCAACAAGAACGTCAACACGTTCGCGGCATGGGGCTTTGACGCGGTCAAGGTGGACTTCTGCGGCGGCGTCAAACAGGGTCTCAGCCCCGCGACCGCGTACGCCGAATTCCACGAAGCGATCGCCCACAACTCCAGCAACCGACCGATGCTGCTGTCGGTATGCGACTACCTGCAGCCCGGCCAGTACGCAAGCGAAGTGCCATCGCTTGAAAACTCGGCGTTCACTTCCTACACGTTCGGGCCGAGCGTGGGCAACAGCTGGCGCACCGACACCGACGTAGGCGTACCCGGGGACGTGGAATTCAGCTCGGTGTTGCGCAACCTCGACGCCGATGCGGCCAACCCCGAAGCGGCCGGGCCGGGCCACTGGAACGACCCCGACTACCTCGGCCCCGACCAAGGAATGTCGGCGGCGCAGTTCCGCACGCAGTTCAGCATGTGGGCGATGCTGGCGGCGCCGCTAATGATCAGCGAGGACCTGATCTCGATGTCGAGCGCCACTCGCACGACGGTGACCGACAAGGAAGCGATTGCGATCGACCAGGATCCCGCTGGACAGCAGGCGCGGCTGCTCTCCAGCAACGGCTCGGGGGAGGTGTGGGTGAAGCCGCTAGCCAACGGGACGCGCGCGGTGGCGCTGCTGAACCGCTCCTCCAAAGCGGTGCAGATCTCAACCAGCGCCGCCGCCGTGGGGATGCCGGCCGCCCACGCCTATCAGCTGCGCAACGTGTGGACGGGCGCGGTCACCAGCACCACGAGCGGGATCGGCGCGAGCGTGCCAAAGGAATCGACCGTGCTGTTGGTGGTATCGAGCGCGGCGCAGGCGATCGAAGCAAGCCCCAGGCGCCGCGGGTAGCGCTCCCACTCAGGCCTCAGGCGACCCCGGCCGCGGCGAGCTCGTCGTCGCGGCGGTAACCGAGGCGCGCAGAGATGCGGTCGGCGGTGGCCACCAGGTGGGGGCCGAGATGATCGATCAGATCCTGCAGCGAAATCATCGAACTGTGCGCAGCCATGTTGGCGACGGCGACGACCTCGCGCGAGTCGGAGCGGATCGGGGCGGCGATCGAGTGCAGGCCGAGCGTGAGCTCTTCGTCGTTGACCGCGATGCCTTCCTCGCGGATACGCTCGAACTCGATCGTCAGCATGCGCCTGTTGGTGATCGTGTTGGGGGTACGCCGCTCCAGTTTGATCTCGCCGAGCAGATCCCGTCGCTCGGTGTCGGGCAGGTGGGCCAGCAGCAGCTTGCCCATCGCGGTGCAGTAGGCGGGCAGGCGCGAGCCGAGCGCGAGGCCGAGGTCGATCCGCTGCTGGCCGCGGCGGTGGGAGCGGGCGCGAGCGACGTAGACGATCTCGGGGCCGTCGAGCACGGCCACGTTGATCGTGTAGCCGGTGCGCCGGCGCAATTCGTCGAGGTAGGGTTGCGCGTGCTCGCGCAGCGAGGTGGAGTTGAGCGCAGACATCCCCAGATCGGTGACGTGCAGGCCGAGACGGTACTTGCGCGAAGCTCCCTGCTCAAGGTAACCGAGCGCGACGAGCGTGATCACATAACGGTGGGTGGTAGAGCGGCTCATCCCCAGCGAGTCGGCGATGTCGGCGATCCCCAGCACGGGCCGGTCGGGCGTGAAGCAGGCAAGGATCGCCAAGCCCCGCTCGAGCGACTGTGAGTAGCGCGGTTCGCGCAAGCTGGGGATCGCCCACTCATTATCGGGTGTTGCTGTTCGCGGCATCGTCCAGACCCTCCCCGCTCGACGTGGTCAACCCAAATGCTACCCGAGACCGGGCGTTTGGAAACATCGAGTATTCCCGCATTGATCGCGTAGTCGATACCCTTAATCTGGCGTCGGTGGTGCTTCGGAGTCGCGCAAATGGGCCGCGTAGGCCTTGTCACTCTCGAATTCCTCGACATTGACATAGTCGGCTAGGCCACGCCGCTGGGCGGCGCGCAGCGAGGCCGGCAGCGGCGCGCGCAGCTCCCCCGGGAGCGCCTCTTCTTCGAGCATCGACCACAGTTCCCCTTCAAGCGCCCCGGCGGCGCCGGCGCTATTGAGCAGCTCCAAGCGCCCCGCGGCGGTGCTGTAGTCGTAGAGCTCGAATTCCTGCCCAGCCGGTTCGACCGTGAGTGAGCCTTCGCGCCAGTTGGAGTAAAGCGCGAGCTTGCCGCGCTGGGTGCGCAGCGCCACTACATGGCGCGGTGCGGAGGCGGCGTACGGTTCGATCGCGAACTCGGTGACATCCTCATCGGTCGCATGCAGCACCCAACGGCGCCCGGGCGCGCCGGGGTGGGTACAGATCGCGGCAAGGTTGGCGCGCCCCGCGAGATGGCGGTAGAGCGCCTGGTGGCGCCAGGCGGAGGATCCGGTGGCGAGCGTCAGCAGCAGCGGGACCAGGTCCACCGAGGAGGTGAGCTGCGTGCGCGCGACGGCCGGCCTGGCGGTAGCAACCCCGCGGAAGTCGCGTACATACAACGGCACGCGGATCGCCTCCTCGTAGGCGGAGGCACCCTTGCCACGCATCCCGTGCGAGCCGCCATACTCGCCGTGGTCGGAGGTAAACAGCACAACCGTGTTGGCCTGCACAGCGGGCTGCGCCGCCAGCGCATCGAGCACCGCGCCGATCTGCACGTCCACATAGCCTTGCAGCATCAGATAGGTGTCCATCAAGCCGGTCCACGCTGCGAGCGCTTCGGGGCCGGCGAAAGGCACGGCACCGAACGAATGCGCGGCGGTGTCCTGCAGCGAGCGCTGCAGCTGGGGCTTACGTTGCGCTTCGAGCGCTTCGGGCGTCTCGAAGTTGCCCGGCAGCGCGGTGGCGAGCGCCGGCGCCGTGCTCTCGGCGGCAATCCGTTCGGTGAAGCGATACCACCAGGCGATATCGTGAGGGTTGACAAAAGACACTGTCGCGCACCACGGCTCCGCCCCCCCTTCCAAGCGCAGCCATTCGACGAACTGGGCGGCTATCGCCGGATCGATGGCGGTGCCCTGCCCCGGTGCGCCGTTAGGCGAGGGATAGGTGCCGCCGGAGAAGCCGTAGGGCTCCAAGGAGGCGTTGGGGTTGGGATTGAGGTGCCACTTGCCCCACCACCAGGTTTGGTAGCCGAGCTCGCGCAGCAGGGTACCCCACGTCGGAAAGCCCGGGTCAAGGCGGCTGTTGCCGGTGATCATGCAGCCGGTTTGATGGGAGTAGAGCCCGGTGAGCAGCGCCCCCCGCGAGGGCGAACAGTCGTTGGAGGCGGTGTAGTGGCGTTCAAAGCTCACCGCCTCCGCCCGCAGCGCCGCGAGATTGGGCATCACCGCCGCAGGCAGCGCCGCGGCGGGCATCCACACCGGCGTGCGCAACTGATCGACGAGGATCACCAATAGATTCGGCGCCCGCCGGGCGGGCGGGCGCCCAACCCGCCCCGCACGCGTACCGCCCCGGTGTTGGCGGCGCGAGCCAAGCGCGAGCCCGCCGGCGGCGAGCAGCCCCTGCTTGAGGAAGGTCCGGCGATCGCTGCTCGTCTCCAGACGGGCGGCGTGGGTGTCGATCTGAGAAGGAGGCACCGCTGCAAGTCCGAACAACGCGCGGCCGTCGATGGTGCGCTTGAAGGAAGGATTTTATGGACATGGGAGGTGCCGCCAGGCGCGCGGAAGCCACATCCGCGATCAGCCACCCAGCGCTGCGCCGCGATCTGCATCCACCGCACGCTCGATCGGACCCGCCGCGCCGCCCAGGGCGTGTACCGCCTTCGCGCCGAGGATGGAGCACAATCGCCGGTGAGCGGTCGCCGTCCATGACGGCCGCTCACCAGCTTTTGCCCTGGCAGGGGCACCTTCTCCGTCAGGGACTCCTCCGGCCGCCCAATCCTTCCCAATGCGGTCAATAAATTTGTCGCCTGTGCAAGAACTATTCGATCTTGCTTCCGCTCGGCGACAGCGCCCACCAGAGCGCGCCGAAACCGTTGACGCCCTGCCCGGTTGTTTCGCCCGCCTGCGAGTCGCTCACATACCAGTACAACGGGTGTCCCTTGTAGGTGACCTGCTTGGTGCCTTCCGGGCGAGTGATCGTGCCAAGGTCGGCCGCCACCGCTTCGCCTTCGGCCTTGGGGGCGCCCGTCGTGGTCACCGGCGGCCACACCTGTGCACATTCGTCCGAGCAGGCCGAGGTCGAGCCCTTGTCGGCGGCGAACAGGTACACCGTCAGATGCTTCGGCCCCGCCGCCAAGACGGTGCCGAGTTTGGTGTGTTCGGTCGTGATCGCTACCCCGGTGCCCGCCGAACTCGCGGCGCTTGAGCTTGTTTTGGCTGCCGCCGCACCACTTGAGGTCGTCGCGCCTGTCGAGGAGTAGCCGTTCGCTTCGGTTTTGCCGGAGCTCGAGTTGCCGCTCGATCCGCAGCCGGCCACCGCGAGCGCGGCGACTGCGAGGGTGGTTGCCATTACTGCCGAAGGGTGTCGCACGCTGGGTCTCCTGAAATCGAGTTGTCGGGAATCGAGTGTCGGGTTGTATTGGGCGCTTCTCCCTACCAGACTCCGTCACACCGCAAACCTTTCGCCCGCCCGGCGGGCACGCACCTCGGCGCCCATCCCCGGCGACGGAGAATTTTCACTGTACGGCACAGCTGGCGCTACAGTCGAGGCCTGATGCCCGTGCTCGACCCGGAGTCGCTGCCGCGCCATCTCGATCGGCTCTATCGTGCCGCTTGGGCGCTGTGCGGTTCGCCTCACGAGGCCGAAGACCTGGTGCAGGAGACTTGTGCGCGGGTGCTCGCGCGGCCGCGCACATTGCGCGGCCAGGACGAGCTGGCGTATCTGATGACGGTGCTGCGCAACACCTTCCTCACCGACCGTCGCACCGCCACCCGGCGTCCCCGCGCCAGCCCCGCGACGCTCGAGGAAGTCGAACCGGTCGATCCGCGCACCGGCGAGCGACCCGAGGAGGCGTTGCAGGCGCAGGAGGTGTTCACAGCGATCGCCGGCCTGCCGGAACGCTACCGCCTGGCGCTCGTCGCAGTCGACATCGCTGGGCTCTCGCATCGTGAGGCCGCCCAGATGCTTGACACCAAGGAGGCCACAATCGCCACGCGGATCTTCCGCGCGCGCCAATTCGTGGTGCACGCGTTGGAAGAGCCAGCGGCCCGGGGCAGCCATTCGTTCGGGGAGATGCCCGCGCGCAAGAATGCGCCCACACTCACCAACCGCCCCGTCTCAGAGGAGGAGCCCACACCCCCCAACCGCCCCGTCTCGCGGGAGGAGGCCACGCCCCCCGAGCACCCCATCTCGCAGGGACCCACGCCCCCCGAGCACCCCGGCTCGCGGGAGGAGTCCATTCCCCCCGAGCACCCTGGCTCGCAGGGGCCCACGCCACCCAACCGGGCCGCACCCGAGGCCAAGCCGACACCGCGCGGAAAGCCGCTGTCCTCGGCGCTGCCCGGCGCTTCGCGGGAAGGTGAGCCGGCCCGGCGGCGTCTTACCCAAGAGAGCAGCCCATGAGCCGCGAGCACGAGGACATTCACGCCGCACTAGCGGCACTCGCCGATGGCACGCTCCCCGAGCAGGAGCGTGAGCCATTGCTGGCCCGCGTCGCCGCATCTCCCGAGCTCACCGCCGAACTGAACGACCAGCGGCGTGCCGTAGCGATCGTCCGCTCGCTCGAGCGCGTCGAGGCACCCGCGCTGCTGCGCCGCTCGACCGAACTAGCCGCAGCCGGAGACCTGGCAGCAACCGGCACGGCTCGATCGGCGAGCGAGGGCGCACCCACCGCCCAGACGCCGCGCCGGGAGCGAGACCGCGGACAGCGGCGCTCGCTACGCCGGCCGCCGCGGCTAGCAGCCGCCGCCGCGTTGGCGGCGGCTGTGGCGGTGGTGCTCGTGCTGGCACTCACCAGCGGCGGTAGCGCAAGCGCACCCACCGTGCTGCAGGCATCGAGCGCGGGGCTGCGCGCCGCGACGCAGGCCGCACCCGTCGAGAGTCCGCACAACCCTCATCTACTGGCGGCCTCCGCAGCTGGGATCTCCTATCCCTACTGGGCTGGCAAGCTCGGCTGGAGCACCGTCGGGGCCCGTACCGACACGGTCGCCGGCCGCACCGTCACTACGGTCTTTTACAGCAACCATCGCGGTCGGCAGATCGGCTACTCGATCGTCTCCGGCGACGCGCTGCCGATCCCCGCGGGCAGTGCGGTGGTCAAGCGACACGGCATCAGCTTCCACGTCGTCAACCACGACCACCCGACCGTCATCGCCTGGCATGAAGCCGGCCACACCTGCATTCTCACCGCCCGCGCTGTCGACGCCGCCATGCTGGTGCGCCTCGCCGCCTGGGAACGGGCATAGACAACAGACAGTCAGACATAGACAACAGTCAGAAACAGGGCTGTGTCGGGTTGCAGCGAGCTCTGTATGGTTGGGGCAGCGTGCGAGGAACGATCTGCAAAATCGGAACGCTCTCAGTCGCCGCCGCGCTCACCGCGCTCGGTCTGCTCGCCTGGGGGTGGTCGCCGGCAACGGCGGAGCCAACCGCTCAACCGAGGGCGAAGCTGAGCGCAGCGCTCTCGCCTGAGCGACTTGGGCAGGGCACCACGATCCTCTTTGGCTTCACGATCGCCACCACCACCGGCCAAGTCCCCTCCCCCCTCACCGCGCTCAACCTCTACTACCCCGCCAATCTTGGCATCGGCACCAGTGGCCTCGGCCTGGAAACGTGCAGCCTCGCGATCCTCGAACACGACGGCCCCGAAGGCTGCCCCTCCCAGTCACAAATGGGCTATGGCAAGGGGATCGTCGAGATTCCCTTCGGTCCCGAAATCCTCACGGAGACCGCCCAAACCCTGATCTTCATGGCGCACATCCACGAAGGACACCTTGGGCTGTTGTTCTACGCCGACGGCCACGCCCCGGTCGCTGCTCAGATCGTTTTCCACGGGCTGGTGCTCCCCGCCCCCAGCCCCTTTGGCGGCGACCTCGCCACCACTTTCCCGCTCGTGCCCACCCTTCCCGAAGCGCCCAACGCCGCCGTTGTGCAACTGGACTCCACGATCGGCCCGTTGCACCTCACCTACTACGAACACACCCGCGGCCGATACCACGCCTACCATCCCCGCGGCATCGTCCTGCCGCGCACCTGCCCTCACGGCGGCTTCCACTTCGCCGCCTCCTTCGCCTTCGAAAACGGCACCCGCACCCACGCCAGCACCGCCGTGCCCTGCCCGCGGTAAGACGCTCAGAGGACACGCCTGAGCGCGCGCTGCCCAAAGCGTGTTGAATGTGGCCCCCGCCCGCGGCGGGAGATGCGATGAGAGCGATCCAAATCGTTGACCTCACTGGCCCAACCAGCGCGCTGCGTCTGGTTGATCTGCCACCGCCCGCGTCACCTCCGTCGCACCTGTTCACGCCAGGGGAGGGTGTGACGATCGACGTGCACGCCGCCGGCGTGTCTTTTCCCGAGGTGCTGCAGACACGCGGCGAGTACCAGTACAAACCGCCGCTGCCGTTCGTCCCCGGCGGCGAGGTGGCGGGGGTCGTGAGGGAGGCCAGCGGGCAGGCAGCGGCACTAGGCGTAAGCGCCGGAGATCGCGTGGCCGCGTTCTGTATGTCCGGCGGCTTTGCCGAAACGGCGGTGGCGCCACCGTTCCTCACCTTCCTGCTGCCCGACGTGCTCGACTTCGCGCAAGGCGCCGGCTTGATCCTCAACTACCACACCGCCTACTTTGCGCTGGCCCTGCGCGGGCGGCTGCGGGAGGGCGAGACCGTGCTCGTGCACGGCGCCGCCGGCGGCGTCGGCACCGCGGTATTGCAGGTCGCCGCGGGGCTTGGCGCACGCACGATCGCGGTGGTGTCAAGCGAGGAGAAGGCGCTGGTGGCGCGCGCCGCGGGCGCCGATGAGGTGCTGCGCTCCGATGGCCCCTGGAAGGACGAGGCGAAGGAGCTTTCCGGTGGCGGTGTAGACGTGGTGCTCGATCCCGTCGGCGGCGATCGCTTCACCGACAGCCTGCGCTCGCTACGCCCCGACGGACGCCTGGTGGTGGTCGGCTTCACCGGCGGCGCGATCCCCGAGGTCAAAGTCAACCGGCTGCTGCTCTCCAATGTCGAGGTGGTGGGCGCCGGCTGGGGCGCTTATGCGCTAGCCCGGCCGGAGCTCTGTCGCGAGATCGGCGCACGCCTGCAGCAGCTGATCGAGCAAGGGTCGGTACGCCCGATCCTCGGCGCCCGTTTCCCGCTGGAGCGCGCCGCCGACGCGCTCGGGGAAATCGACGAACGCCGCGCCACGGGCAAGGTCGTGCTCGACATCCAAGACGGCGGCTGAGCGAGATGACATCGGTAGCGCTGGAGGAGACATCGGTAGCGCTGGAGGAGACATCGGTAGCGCTGGAGGAGACATCGGTAGCGCTGGAGGAGACATCGGTAGCGCCGGAGGAGATTCGCTCACGCGTGGATTCGCCCGCGCAGTCGATGGGCGGGAGCTAACGGGACGATGGACTTCGAGCACTCCGCCCAGGCACGTGAGCTGCTGGAGCGCCTGGAGGCGTTCATCGAGCGCGAGGTCGTCCCTCGCGAGGAGCCTTACCATCGTGAGCTGCTGGCGCGCGCCGACCCCTGGATCGTGCATCCGGCGATCGAGGAGCTGAAGCAGAAGGCGCGCGAGCAGGGTCTGTGGAACCTGTTCCTGCCCGGCTCCCCCGAGGTCGGCGGCGAGGCCCAGGGTGCAGGACTCTCGAACGTCGAATACGCACCGCTCGCCGAGCGCATGGGCCGCTCGCTGATCGCCAGTGAGGTTTGCAACTGCAACGCGCCCGACACCGGCAACATGGAGGTGCTGCTGCACTTCGGCTCCCCCGAGCAACAGGAGCGCTGGCTGCAGCCGCTGCTCGCCGGGGAAATCCGCTCGGCCTTCTGCATGACCGAGCCTGATGTGGCCTCCGCCGATGCGACCAACATGCAGGCGACGGCGACGCTGGACGGTGAGGAGGTCGTGGTCAACGGCCGCAAGTGGTGGAGCACCGGCGTCGGGCACCCCAACTGCAAGGTGGCGATCTTCATGGGGCTCACCGACCCCGCCGCTGGCCGATTTGGGGATGCTGGCCGAACCGGGGACTCGCGCCAAAGGCGCGTGTCACCCGGCTTCGGTACAGCGAGTGTCTCCCCAATCGGTCGCTACCACCAGCACTCGATGGTGCTCGTCCCGCTCGACACGCCCGGCGTGAAGGTCGAGCGAATGCTCTCGGCGATGGGCTTCGACGACGCCCCCGGCGGCCACGGCGAGGTCTCCTTCAGCGACGTGCGCCTGCCCGCAAGCGCGATCGTCGGGGGACCGGGGCAAGCGTTTGCGATCGCCCAGGCTCGCCTCGGTCCCGGGCGGGTGCACCATTGCATGCGCCTGATCGGCCTCGCCGAGCTGGCGCTCGAACTGGCTTGCCGCCGCGCCACCGAGCGGGTGGCGTTCGGCAAGCCGATCGCCAACCTCGGCGGCAATCGCGAGCGGATCGCCGACGCGCGGATCGCGATCGACCAAGCGCGCCTGCATGTGCTGCACGCCGCTTGGCTGATCGACACCCAGTCGTCGCAGATGCTTGGCGCGGTGTCGCAGATCAAGGTCGCCGTCCCCAACATGGCTCAGCGTGTGGTGGACATGGCGATGCAGCTGCACGGCGGCGCAGGCCTGAGTGACGATTTCCCGCTCGGCGCCGCCTGGACGGTGGCACGCGCACTGCGCCTGGCCGACGGGCCCGACGAGGTCCACCGCGGCGTGATCGCGCGCCTGGAGCTCGCGCGCTATGGCGCCAGCAAGTGGAGCGCTTGACAGACCCCGCACGATCCACCGCGGCTTGCTCGCATAGCGTCGGGCCGATGCCTGATCGCTTGTACAGGCGAGGCGCGCCTACGTCCCGGTGAGGCGCGCCGGCGTCCGCCGCTGCCCGCGCAATCCTTCTTGCGGTGTCGCCCGGCAGCACCCCGCCGCCCCAGAGCGCGAGCTTCGCGAGGCACCGCTACGGCGTCGTACTGGGTTTGACGGTGCTTGCGGTGTTGTTCTCGATCCTCGCGCCCGACACCACGCTCGGGCGCGCTATCGCGGTGCTGCTGCAGGGCACGATGCTGCTCGCCGTGATTGCCACCGCGCGCGAGAACGCATGGAGCCGCGACTCTCGTGGCTTTGCCGCGGGATCGACCGTTGCGGCGGTGGTCGGACTGGCGGTCTTGGTGGAGTTGGAAGTGGTAGCCAGCTGGGTGAGCTCGGCCGCCACCGCCGCTGCCGTGCTCGCGGTGCTCGTCATCCTTACACGCGGGATCGTGCGGCTGGTACGCGAGCGCGGTGTGACGGTGCAGGCGGTATCCGGAGCGCTCACCACCTATCTACTGATCGGGCTGGAGTTCGCGCTAGTGGTACGCGTGATTGTGGGCATCAGCTCCCACCCGTACTTCGCGCAGGTCACCAACGCCGCGGTCACACAGAGTCAGGAGATCTATTTCAGCTTCACGACGCTCACGACCACCGGTTACGGCGACCTCAGCCCGGTCCTCAGCGCTGGCCGTGCGCTGTCGGTACTGGAGATGCTGACCGGCCAGATTTACCTGGTGACCGTGATCGGCCTGCTGGTTGGCAACCTGCGGCGCAGCCCTCAACGGGCGCCGGAGGCATAGATCCTGCGCGCGCCAGGCAGCGCTACCCCTCCAGATCCTCGTCCTCCGCTTCGTCCTCGTCCTCGTCCTCGCCAGACCCCCGCAACCAGTCGGCGAGCTGCTGGCCAACCGAGTTGATCGACTCGCCGGCGTCGCGGAAGGCATCGCGGAAGCGCTCGGAGTAATGCGACACCGCCTCGCTGCCCTCGGCGCGAGCGTCCACCGGTTCGTCGCGAGTCGGGTACTCGCCGCCGACGATCCGGTCGAACTCACCCGAGCGCACCCATGCCATCAGCTCATGCGTGCGCTTCACCGGCATCGGGTGGCTGACGCCGAGGTCGATCAGCAGGCGGGTCAGGCGCTCCAGGCCGCCTCCCTTTTCGGTGTAGTCGAGGCCCTGGCGCATGAACACGTCGAGGTCGAGCTCGTCCACCATCGCTCCGGCCGAGAGGCACATCAGTGTGCGGCACACCGTCAGCGGGTCGCGCGTGACGAGTGCCGCCGCGCGGTCGGCGCTCAGCTCAGTGGCGCGCTCCCACTCCATCAGCGCCGTTCTGATCGGCGCCAGCGGCAGCAGCAGTCTTGAGGTGCGCCCCAGCAGCATCAGGATGTAGAGCGCGGTGCGGTAGAGCTGGTGGTCGGCGAGGATGTGCGCCGCCTCGTGGGCAAACACCGCGCGCCGCTGCCCGGCGTCCAGCAGCCCCACGAGCTCGGACTGCACCACCACGATCGGTCGCTTGGCGCCGATCGCCATCGCGTTCGGCGAGGGGTACTGGGTTAGGTAGAGGTCCGGCACATCGGCCATGTCCAGGGTGGTGTAGGCGATCGCGTGCTCGCGCCACACGTCGCCGAGCTGCGCTTCGGAGAGCCGCACAGCCGAACCCAGATAGCTCTGGCGCAGCGCGCGCTCGTAGCCCAGCTCAATCAGCTTGCGCACCACCGTGTCCAGGTACGGGATCGATTTCAGCGCCGCCGTAGCGGCGCGGTCGGCGGGGTGCTGGAAGGCGCGCGGCGAGATACCTCTCAGATGGTGGCCCTCCACCGGCAGCGTGTTGCCCGAGGGCTCCATAACCACAGGCTACCGGGCCTCGGCCTTGTTGGTGTAAGGTCGCGGCCGTGAGCCCGCCACTCATCGCTGTGATCACCGGCGCCTCCAGCGGGATCGGCGAGGCCACCGCGCGGCGGCTGGCACGTGAGCCGGACGCGCGTTTGGTGCTGGTGGCACGCCGCGAGGAGCGCCTGCGCGCGCTCGCCGAGACGCTGCCCGCGGCGTGTAGCTGTTTGGCGCTCGACCTCACAGACGAGGATGCCCCCGGGCATGTGCTCGCACATCTGCAGGAGCAGCACGACGGGCGCCTTACGCTGCTGGTCAACAACGCCGGCGCGGCCTGGCGGGCGCCGTTTGCCGAGGGCGGCTATGCCAACGTCAAGCGTACGATGGCGCTCAACTTCGATGCGCCCGTGCGACTTACCGAGACGCTGCTGCCGCTGCTGCGCAGGTGCGCGCCAAGCGCGATCGTCAACGTCTCCAGCACCGCCGCGCGCGTCACGCGCCCGGGCACCGGCGCCTACTCCGCGAGCAAGTTCGCGCTGACCGGCTGGAGCGATGCGCTGTATGCCGAGGAGCACGCCCACGGCGTCCACGTCGGCACCGTGTTCCCGGGCTTCATCGCTACCGAGGGCTTCCCCGCCAGGGAGCTGCTCGCCAGTCCCCGCACCGCCTGGGCCGTCTCAACGCCCGATCGAGTCGCCGAGGCGATCGTCGAAGCGGGCCTCGGCCGCCGCGCCGAGCGCTACGTCCCGCGCCCCTACTTCCTCGCCGCCGTAGCCCGGCTGCTGCTCCCCGGCTTGGTGCGCCGCACGCTCACTCGCGGCAACGCCGCGATCCTCACCACCACCACCGGGGCCGAACAGGCCGCCTCCGCCGACACCTAGACGTACGCTCGGCCAGTGTCGTGCGGCTTATTCGAGCAGGTAGCACATACGCCCGATTAGCCGAACGAGAGTCGCGCAGGTTTCTCGGTATGGCGCACGAATAAGAAGCCCACCGCCACAAATAACCGCCGCTTAACGATCCGCCCGGGCGGGTAGATCAACTTCGCCGGCTAGAGCAACTTATGGATCGTCGATGGTCTCCAATGGGAGCGCCAACGTATACAGGATGGATGACCATGCCCGCCAAGCCGCTACGCCAGGAATAATTGACAACGCAACTACTATGCCCTATAATTCCGACTCCAGGCATCGGATTATGAAAGACAGCACTATGACAGACGACACCCGCCAGATCACAACACTAGACACTTTGGAGGCCGCCGCCGCCCCAACCGGCGCTGTGCAGGCCCCGACGGCACTCGATTCGCCGTTCGCTGAGCGTCCCGCGCCCGGCGAGGGCATCCGCGCTCGCCGCCAGCAGCCGGCCGAACCGGAAAGCTTCATCCCCGAGTCGGTCGACCAACTGCTGGCGCACTCGCGTCGCTACCCCCTGCTCACGCCCGACCAGGAGATCGAACTGGCGCAGCGGATCGAGCGCGGCGACCTGCGCGCGAAGGAACTGATGATCAACTCCAACCTGCGCCTGGTCGCCTCCAATGCACGGCGCTACCAGAACCAAGGCCTACCGCTCGCCGACCTCGTGCAGGAGGGGATGCTCGGGCTGATCCGCGCCAGCGAGAAGTTCGACTGGCGCAAGGGCTTTCGCTTCTCCACCTACGCCACATTGTGGATCCGCCAAGCGATCCAGCGGGGTCTGGAGAACTCCGGCCGCACGATCCGCCTGCCGGTGCACGTCGCCCAACGCACCCGCAAGGTGGGGCGCGTGGAGCGTGAGCTGTCGGTGCGCCTCGGCCGCGAGCCCACCAGCGAGGAGATCGCGCTGGAGACCGGCCTCGAGCTCGACCAGGTCGAGGAAGTGCGCCACCAGCGTGCGGCGCTCGTCAGCCTCGACCAGCAGGTGGGCGAAGACGGCGACACCGCGCTCGGCGACCTGCTCCCCTCCGACCAGGAGCCACCCGAGGAGACCGCCTACGAGAACGAGCGCGAGCGGCTGGTGCAGCTCGCGATCTCGCAGCTGCCCGAAACCGAGCGCACCGTGCTGACGCTGCGCTTCGGTACCGGTCACGAGGCGCCGCAGACGCTCACCGCGATCGGCAAGCGCCTCGGCTTCTCCGCCGAGCGGGCCTCGCAGTTGGAGCAGCGGGCGCTGAAGAAGCTGGCGGAGTCGCCAGAGCTAGCGGCACTGCGCGAGGCTGCGTAAGATCTACGCCGTATGTGGGATCGTGTCGTCCAATGGACGATCGCCGTAGGTGAACGGATCCTAGCCCCGGTCGAGCGCTTCATCGGGAAACGCTCGACCGTGGGCGATGCGACGTTCTTCCCGTTGGAGCGCTTCCCCTGGGTGGCGCACATCGAGGACAACTGGGAGGCGATCCGCGAGGAGGCCGCGGCGCTGCTGGAGGATCGCGAGGCGCTCGCCAACTTCCAAGACATCTCCAAGGATCAGGTCGAGATTACCGACGACGACCGCTGGAAGACCTTCTTCCTGTATGGGTACGGCTTCGAGGCCAAGCTCGGCATCGAGATGTGCCCCCGCACGGCGGCGTTGATGCGCGAAATCCCCGGGATGACCACGGCGATGTTCTCGATCCTCTCGCCGCGCAAGCACATCCTCAACCACCGCGGCCCCTACAAGGGTGTGCTGCGCTACCACCTCGGCCTGATCGTGCCGCGCGAGGCCGAGGCCTGCCGGATCCGCGTCGGCGATGACATTCGCCACTGGGAGGCCGGCAGGAGCATGATCTTCGACGACACCTTCAACCACGAGGTGTGGAACGACACCGACGAGACCCGCGTGGTGTTGTTCGTGGACGTCCTGCGGCCGCTGCCCTTTCCCGAGTCCAAAATCAACGAGCTGATCGTCAAAGCGATCGGCTACTCGCCCTTCATCCGCGACGCCAAACGCAACCAGGAAGCGTGGGAACGACGCTACCGCGAGCGCCGACGCACGCAGTCCCGGGCGGGGGTGCCCTGAGAACCCCGACCCGGGCCTTCTCTCCCGCTGGCGTGAATCCTGGGAGTCGGTCGATTTAGAGTGCCTAACAAAATGTGTGCACGTCTGGATGTGGCCGATGGCCTTCGCGCAGCGGTGTCCTCGGGGCTCGACTTGGCACCACCAAGCCTTCGCCCCTGCGTCCTTGCTCCGCTCGACCCTCAGCCACCCCAGCCGCACCCCCATTTCGTTAGGCACTCTAAGGGGCGCTCTCAGGCTGAATGTGTGGGACCATGGGCCCCACACACCACAGAACCATGCTAACGCCACAACCTACGCATCGATTTCCGTTTTTGCTAACGGAAAAATTTCATCTTTCGTGCTGAGCGACGTGAATTCGCTTTCCCCGCCGTTGATTGCCAATGAAAGTAATAATTCTGTCAACGTAGCGCCTAAGACTTCGAGTTTATTTGGTACCTGTTCCCATTCGTTAATTGTCCCCCCAATATAACTTACGGTAAATTTTGTCACAGTCTGTTCGGGTCCGACTGGCGTGTTGATCGGAGTGATCTTCCCGATGACCTCGCCCGTTATTTTAACTTTATATTTCAGGCCTTTATTGACACATTCGAATTCAGCAAATGGTCTTTTCAAGGTTGGTTTGAGCACCAGACCGACTTCCTTCGGCGCAGTGCTTTTGATGTAACCGAGATTGCCTTCCAGCTGTTCTGTTTTGATTTGCCCCTGTGGCTGTCCTTCGCTCTGGCAGTTGAACTGTTCAACCGCGTTTGCCTTGCATTCTCGGAAAACGATTAAGACGTTTTCGACCTTGTCTGTATTCTGTTCATTTGCGATTTCTCCGGTGTCGCTTTCGGATTTACATTCCATGATCCTGCTAACTTTTGGATGAAAAAAACTAGCGCCTCCTTTAGATGAAAAGGCCCTGTGATTGACTGTAAATAAGAAACCCGGCAGCGTCGCCGTCGCCGTCGCCGACGCGACCGCGCCCACCAACGACACGGCCATGAGACATAGCCCAATGATCTTTATGTATCTCATTTAAATCTGCTCCCTTGCACTTGAGTCGGTCGGGCCAACTCCGTGATGCGCATCATCAAGTGCGGAGCGCCCACTGTTGGCCCCTGTGGACTTCGTAGCCCAGCATCGAGCCATCGAGCGCCCTGCCTTCGAGGCTGGCTTTGCATTGCGGTTGGGAGGGTACTCCCCCGTTGTAAGCCCTTGGCAAGGTGTTCAGAACTCACCGCTTCAAGCCGCGCGAGCGCTACCAAAATGTCTCCGACCCACGAGCGGCCACCTCAGATATTCGAGACGTCCAGCCCCGTACCCTGAAGCCAGCTGTTGGCCTGGGCGTTGAGCACCGTGAACTCGCCGGTGACGATCAACAGACCCAGCGCGATCATCACCACCCCGCCGACGCCCACGATCACGGAGAAATGGCGCTTGACCACCGCGAGTGCGCCGGTGGCACGCTCGAACGCCAGCGCGATCAGCAGGAACGGGATCGCGAGGCCGGCTGAGTAGAAGGCGAGCAGCAGCGCCCCGTGGGCGGCGGAGTTGGAGACCGCCGCCTGCGTGAGGATCGCGCCGAGCGTGATGCTCGTGCAGGGCGTCCACGCGATCGCGAAGGCCGCTCCCGCGAGCAGCGGCCCGCCGCGCCCGGCCAGGCGCATCAGCGACTGCGAATGCCACTGGAAGTTGAGCGCGTCCACGAACGGCGTGGCGAGAAACAGCACACCCATCGCAATGATCAGCACGCCCCCCACCGTGCGCAGCATGGCAATGTGGGTGCTCAGCAACGAGCCCACCTGCGTGGCGGTGAGGCCCAGCAGAATGAAGATCAGCGAGAAGCTCGCGATGAACAGCAGGCTCGGCCCGAGCACCCGACGCGCGCCCGCGCCCTGGATGTCCGCCGGCGCCACGCCGATCACGGTCGAGAGGTAGCCCGGCACCAGCGGCAGAACGCACGGCGAGAGGAACGACACCAGGCCGGCGGCGAGCGCCAGCGGGATGCCGACCCCGGTGGCGCTGTCGCCGGTGGAGGCAGCCGCGCCGAGGAGCGCCGTGGCGTGGGTCACGTCCATTCGAGCGTCTCCCGTGCTTGCGCTTCCACTCCAGGCTGCTCTTCCTCTCCGGGCTGCTCGGCGCGCTCTGCTTCAGCCCGGCTCTCCTCCTCCGGCTGATCTCCAAGAGCCGCACGCAGCTGAGCCATCTCCCGCTCCAGGCGGGTCACTCGCTCCTCCAAAGCCTCGACCGCGTCCGCCGCAGGGCTCAGCGAGGCCCCGCTCGTCTGGGTGGCGAACTGACTCCCCGGGAGGTTGGAGAAGAACGGAGGCGATGCCACGGGCTGGGGTGCCCCGAAGCCTGCATCCCGGGCTTCTGCATCCTCCTCTCCTAGTAGCTGGATGTAGCGCTCCTCCTTCTGGCCCGGCCGGCGCTCCAACACGGCCACCAAGCCGCGCCCGATCAACTGCTCGAGCGTCTCGTGCACTCCCCCGAGATCGGCGAAGGAGTGCATCCGATCGGTGCGCTGCTTGAGCTCTCCGGGCGTCTGCGGTCCGCGCAGCATCAGCACGCACATCAAGGCGTGCTCGCTCTCCTCCATCGGCAGCGCTTCGGCGAGCAGGTGCCGGTACTTGGCCGTGCGGCTGCCCGCGCCGCTGGCCAGACGGGTGTAGCCACGGCGCTCCAGGCGATGCAGGGCATCGCGAATCACCGCGTCGTCGTACTGCACCACCGGCTCGCGGTTGGTGGACTGGTTGCACGCCAGCCGCAGCGCGTTGAGGCTCAAGGGGTAGGCGTCGGGGGTGGTGCGCTGCTTTTCCAGAAGACAGCCGAGCACACGGATCTCGGACGGCGAGAGGTTCATGGCCTTAAGCCTAGTCGCGGTAGAGCCGTCCCGCTTCGCGTATCCGCTCCTCCTTGACAGGCGCCTCGCACAGTCCTGCCAGCAAGTCAATATCTTTGCTCGGATGCCGACAATAAGCCGCTTCTTCGGGCTCAACACGGCTGAGCATCCAGCTGCCCCGCGACGCCGGGCGCGCCACGCGTGCCCCGCCCCGACGGAGGCTCTTTAGAGCCGGAGTCCATCCCGAGAAATCCCCGATCGGGCGTGTGGATACAGTCATCTGAATGAGCGAGCGGGATTTCGGGAGGGCTCGGTGAGCTTCCACGGCGAGGGCCGCGGCGGAGAGGGCGGCGGTCCACCTCGCGGGCCCAAGGCACTCCGCCCCGAGGACATCCCCGACCGGCCGGTGTCGCTGCGGCGGATCGGGCGGCTGTTCGTGCCCTACCGCACGCGGCTCGGGCTGCTGCTGGGGTTGATCTGCCTCACATCGCTGCTGGGCGTCGTCTCGCCGTTCCTGCTGCGCGGCGTGATCGACACCGCAATCCCCCAGCACAACGTCGAATTGCTCTCGGAGCTGGTGGGGGGCATGATCGCGGTGTCGATCGTCAGCGGCGTGTTCGGGGTGGTGCAGACATTGATCTCCAACCAGGTCGGCCAGCACGTGATGCACGACCTGCGCGCCGCTGTCTATGCGCATCTGCAGCGGATGTCGCTGGCGTTCTTCACGCGCACCCGCTCGGGCGAGGTGCAGTCGAGGATCGCCTACGACATCGGCGGAATCGACGACGTAGTGACGAGCACCGCGACTTCGACGGTGTCCACCGTGACGACTGTCGCGGCAACGCTCGCCGCGATGCTCGCCCTCAGTTGGCAGCTCACCGTGTTCTCGCTGTTTCTGCTGCCGTTCTTCGTGTGGCTGACGCGGCGCGTCGGCAACGAGCGGCGGCGCATCCAGTCGGTGCGCCAGGGCCGACTCGCGGACATGAGCACGCTGGTGGAGGAGTCGCTGTCGGTGTCGGGCATTTTGCTCGGCAAGACGATGGGCCGCTCGCAGGAGCTGGTGGACCGCTTCGCCGGCGAGTCCGGCCAGCTGGCCGACCTGGAGGTACGCGCGCGGATGGCGGGCCGCTGGCGGATGGCGTCGGTGCAGATGAGCTTCGCGATCATGCCGGCCGCCGTCTACTGGTTTGGCGGCTACACGATCGCCCACGGCAACCACGTCCTCTCGATCGGGACGATCGTCGCGTTCACCACGTTGCAGACGCGCCTGCTGTTCCCGATGCAATCGCTGCTGTCGGTCGGTATCGAAGTGCAAACCTCGCTGGCGCTGTTCGGGCGGATCTTCGAGTACCTCGACCTGCCGATCGACATCGTCGAGCGCCCGGGCGCTGCGCCGGCCGGCACGGTGCGCGGCGACGTGACCCTGGAGGACGTGTGGTTTCGCTACGAACCGGACGGGCCGTGGACGCTGCAGGAGATCGCCGCCGAGATCCCCGCCGGTACGCGCACCGCGCTGGTGGGCGAGACCGGCTCGGGCAAGACCACCCTCGCCTATCTCGTCGCGCGCCTGTACGAACCCGAGCGCGGGCGCATCGCGATCGACGGCGTGGACATCCGCGACATGACGCTGCAGTCGCTCGCCGCCACCGTCGGTCTGGTGTCTCAGGAGACCTACCTGTTCCACGCCTCGATCCGCGAGAACCTCCGCTTTGCCTGCCCCGACGCCAGTGATGAGCAGATCGAAGAGGCGGCGCGCGCCGCCCAGATCCACGAGCTGATCGCCTCGCTTCCAGAGGGCTATGACACCCCGGTGGGCGAGCGCGGCTACCGCTTCTCGGGCGGGGAGAAGCAGCGCATCGCGATCGCCCGCACGATCCTGCGCAACCCGCCGGTGCTGATCCTCGACGAGGCCACCTCGGCGCTCGACACCGAGACCGAGCGGGCGGTGCAGCTGGCGCTCGACGAGCTCTCCCGCGGGCGCACCACGATCGCGATCGCCCACCGCCTCTCGACCGTGCGCGACGCGGAGCAGATCCTCGTGCTCGACGGCGGCCATATCGTCGAGCGCGGCACGCACGAGGAGCTGCAGGCGCTCGGTGGGCGCTACGCGGCGCTCACTGGCCGCGCGGCGACGGATTCCGCCGCGCTTGCGTGACTGCTGTGGGGAGTCGGGGAGCATCCGCGCGCCCAGGTGCCGCAACATCCGCATGGGCGCTGGGCATCCATGCCCAGCGACGGCCCGTCTGGCTCCGGCGGGCCGCGAACCTGCGCGGTTACGCCACCGCGTCAATGTTGAGGCGGATGTAGTCGACCACCACCGGCTCCCCCAGCTCGGCGAGCACGGTGTCCATGAACTGCTCGCGCAAATCTTCGGGCAGCTGCTGAAGGTGGGGGCCAAGCACAATCTCGGAAAGGAACTCGCGCGGGTGCTCGGGCTGCTGTGGGGCCGGTTGCAGCCAGCACTGCGCGCTTGTAAAGCCCGCTCCCACCAGGCGCTCCTCAGTTATCTGGGGGGCGGCGTAGTTCCACGGCGCCTGCCAGTCGCGAAAGTGCGCCGCGTAGGGTTCGCGCGCCAGGATCCCCCTGGCGACACCGCGCAGCACATCGATGTTGCCCTTGCCACCGCACTGCGCCACGAGCCGCCCGCCGGGACGCAGCGCGGCATGCAGGCGTCGAAAGAGCGCTTCGTGATCGAGGATCCAGTGGAAGGTGGCGGTCGACAGGATCGCATCCACCGGCGCCGCCAGCTCCAGTGCCAGCAGGTTGCCCTCGCGCACCTCCACGCGATCGCAGCCCGCCAGCCGCTCGCGCGCGGCCGCCACCATCGAGTGGGAGGCGTCAACCGCGATCGCCCTTCCCTCCGGCAGCCGCTCCAGCAGCGCCTCGGTCACACGCCCCGAGCCGCAGCCGGCGTCGAGCACCGTCTCGTCGCCGTTCAGCTCCAGGCGGTCGAGCACCGCACGCCCCAACATCTCCATCGGCGCTGAGATGCGGTCGTAGACGTTGCCGTCCCACTCACGTACGGTCATGGCTTATGTATAACGGACGGCGCGCAACCAAGCCGCCCGATGCCGGTGGGGCCGGCGGCCGGCGGCCTCGACGCACGCTCCTGGGCCCTACACACGCGCCAGCAGCTCCACAAGCACCTTCGACAGCTGCCCGCCTTGCCAGGCGATCGGAGAACGCAGAGGAGGCCCGCCCTCCTCCACGGTGAACGTCGCTCCGGGGATCGCTCGCGCGTAGCGCTCCGCCACCGCCAGCGGGTGCCCGGGGTCGACCTGGTCGCGGCTGGCCACCACGACGGCAGGTGCGGCGATCGCCGCTAGTTCGGCGAAATCCTCGAACGGACGCGAGCGTGACACGACTTCGATCGCGTCGGCAACCGCCTCGGGGTGCTCATGCAGCGACAGGCGCTGCCTCACCACGCGCTCGACCGTCTCGCGCCAGGCGGGGGGCACGGTGGAGAAGTCGTAGGCGCGCACAAACCCCTCCGCCCCACCCTCTCGCAATGCGCGGGCAAGGACATCGCGATCGCCTTCCGGGGCGTCGATCTTGCTCGCGGCGGGGTCGAAGGCGGGCGTCACAAGTCCCAATACCGCCACCCGCTCGGGGTGCTCAAGCGCGAAGCGCAGCGCGGTGTGCGCCCCCATCGAGGCGCCGGCGAGCGCGGCGCGGGGAATCGCGAGCGCGTCGAGCACCGCCTCCAGGTCACGGGCAAGCCGCTCATAGCCGTAGGCGGTGGGCTCCGGCGCGCTCTCCGAGCGCCCGTGACCACGCGCGTCGTAGGCGATCACACGATGACCGGAGCGCTCCAGCAGGCGTGAGCCCATCACGACGTAACGGCGCGTAGCGGTAAGGCCGTGCAGCAGTACGATCGGCAGCCCCAGGCCGTCGCCACCAGACTCCTCCCCGGAGAGCTTGACCCCGTCGTCGCTGAGAACGCTCAGCTCGCGCGACGTGTTCTCAGGCATGCACCGCGGCGTGATCCCGAACCAGCTCGGCGGAGCGCTGGGGCTGCTCCCAGAAGAAGAGGTGGCCGGCGCCGTCGAGGATCTCCAGGCGCGCACCGGGAACGTGCCGGTGGATGACGTGAGCGTTCTCGACGGGAATCATCTGGTCAAGGGTGCCATGGACGATCAAGGTGGGCATCTTCAGGCCCGCCAGGCGGGCGCTGGTGTCGTGGGCGGCGCACGCCTGCATCTGGGCGAGGATCACGGGGACAGGGACGGAGCGGGTCGCGCGGAAGACCTCCCACTCCTGCTCGTTCTCGGCAAACGCGGGCGATACGTTGACCTCCCAGGCGGTACGCACGGCCAGCGCGCGGTCGCCGGATTTCATCCCGCCGGCGAGGCGCCGGAGCACCTCGGGGGCGGCGAGCGAACTGCCTTCCCCGCCACAGTAAGTACAGCCGAGCGCAAGCGCACGGACGCGCTCGGGGTTGGCGAGCGCGAGCTCCTGGGCGACCATGCCGCCCATCGAGATGCCGAGCACGTCGGCGCAGTCGATCTCCAGCGCGCCCAGCAGCCCGGCGGCGTCCTCGGCGAGGCCGGCGGTGGTGAGTGGGCCCTCAAGCGGAGCGCTCTCGCCGACCCCGCGGTGGTCGTAGACGATCGTCTCAAAGCTTTCGCGTAGCCCCTCGAGGAAAGCGGGGTGCCAGTGGGCGAAGGTGCCGCTCATGCCCATGATCAGCAGCAGCGGCGGCCCGGAGCCGGCACGCTCGTAAGACAGCTCGATCTCGCCGACGCGTACGAGGGGCATGCCCAGATCCTATCCGTCTGGAGCTCCCCATATGATTTCTTGACAATGGCACGATTCCCACGTGTGGCGGTTGTGGCGCTCTGCCTCATCGGCGGTTCGGCGATGTGGCCGATCGCGGTCGCGGCATCGAGTACAACCCAGACGCCGCCTCCGCCCGCCAACGACGAAGCCGCGAATGCGCAGGCGATTCACTCGCTGCCGGCGAGCGTCGAAGGCACCACCGTCGGCGCTACTACCGTCTCCGGCGAACCACCTTCCAACTGCGTGGACGGGACGGTCAGCTCGGTCTGGTACAGCCTGCAAACCACGGCAGCTGAGCGGATCGCGGTCGAACTGGCCGCCGGGGGCAAGCTCGACGGCACGATCGACGTCTACAAGGCGGTGCGCTCGCAGCTGCAACCGGTGACCTGCCAGCAGACCGAAGAAGAAGGCAAGGCCTCGCTCACCTTCAAGGCACAGAAAAACTCGCAGTACGTGATCCGCGTGGCGGCGCTCGCCAACTCGCAGCTGGCGGGCTTCACACTCAACGTCTTCCAGCCGACCCCCGCAATTGCGCCGCCCGGACCACGGCTGCCCGCAGGCGGCGCAAACGGGCAGGTCGATCGCATCCAGAACATCAACGCCGCCTACTCGTTCCCCATGCACGCGGGCGTCAGCTATCTGATTAACCTCGCCAATGAGACCAAGGGGGCGTGTGTGCACGGCGCGCTATTCGGCCCGGGGACAACCTCCTTCGAAGACGCCACAGCGCGTTCCCAGGTGTTTTGTGGCGGCTACCAACTCTTCACCCCCGGACCGGGCGAGGGCGGGATCTACAGCTTCGAGGTGACACCCGACCTAACCTACAAGGGCGAGCAGCGCTTCCACCTGCAAGCCGCCCTCGCCAACGGCTCACAGACCTCACCGGGGCAGGAACTCGGCAACTACGGACGGGTGAGCGGGCTGCTGGAGGGCACCGGCGTCCAGGTGCTGCGCCTCTACCGGATGGTGGTCACCAGCCACTCCAACCTGACGCTGCGCTTGAGCGCTCCCGCCAAAGCCGCATTCAATCTGCAGCTGCGCGACCAGAACGGCAACGTCATCGCCTGCAGCTGCGACGGCAGCGGCTCCCAAAAGCTCCAGCAGCAGCTACGCAAGGGCAACTACTACGCGGTTGTTTCGGTGCGTAACCACACCTCCGGGAGCTTTACGCTCACGCGCGAGTCACGCACGATCACCCGCACGAAGATCGCCTTCGGCGCGGAGCACGGCCACGCCGGCAGCCCGGTCGCGATCAACGTCCACGTCGCGCCAGCGTCCTCCGGTCCGGTGAAGGTCGAAATCCAGCGCTTTGACCCCGTGTTCGGGTGGCAGTTCTACCGCACGGTCCAAGCGGGCGTCAGCGAAGGTTCCGCCTCGATCCAGTTCACGCCGCCCTCACAGGGCAACTGGCGTGCGCGCGCCTCCTACGCCGGCTCGCTGGTATCGAGCCCCAGCGGGGTCGGGTTCACCTACCTGTTCGTCGATTGAGGCTAAGTGCTTACACCGGCAGGGCGAGCTGGTCGTCCGCCGGAGCTCCCTGAGCGTTTGCCAGCCGCTCGGAAGAATTGGCGGCCGCTGAGACCGGGTGGCTGGAGCTGCTCGCATTCAAACCGGCGACGCGCACGCCCAACAGCCGCACCGGACGCGGCGGGGCGTACTCGCGCAACAGCCGCTGGGCGACAGCGTCCACCAGCCGCGGGTCAGCGGTCGGCTCGGGGAGGGTGTGGGCGCGCGTGACGGTAGTGAAGTCATCCAAGCGCACCTTGATTCCGATCGTGCGCCCGCTGCGCCCGTGCGCAGTAAGGCTGGTGCACAGCTCGCCTGCCATCCGCTCCAACGCAGCGTGTAGCTCCGCGGCGTCGTGGATATCGCGGTCGAAGGTGCGCTCGCGCGACTCCGACACCACCTTGCGGGCAGCCCCCACCTCGCCGTCGTGTTCGAAACGCGCGCGGCGGCGCAGCTCGCGCCCGAGGTTGGGGCCGAAGCGCTCAACCAGCACCTGCTCGGGCGCGGTGGCGAGCGCGGCGAGCGTGGTGATGCCCAGGGCCGCCAGCCGCGCCGCGGTCTTCGGCCCGATCCCGGGCACCAGCCCGGGCGGCGCGCCACCGAAGCGCGCGCACGCCTGCTCGCGGCTCAGCACCACAAACCCCGCGGGCTTCTCCGCATCGGAGGCGACCTTCGCGACGAGCTTGTTGGGGCCGAGCCCCACCGAGCAGGTGAGCCCCGTCGCCTCACGGATCTCCACCACCAGCCGGCGCATCGCCGCACGCGGGGAGAGCAACCCGCTCACATCGAGGTATGCCTCGTCAAGCCCCACCACCTCGACGCGCTCCACCTGTGCGCGCACGATCGCCATCACCTGCGCCGACACCGCGCGGTAGGTCGGAAAATCGGGCGGCAGGACAACGGCCTGCGGGCACAGCCGCCGGGCGCGCGCCGCGGGGATCGCCGAGCCGACGCCGAAGCGCCGCGCCTCGTAGCTGGCGGTTGTCACGACGGCCCGCGGGCCACTTCCCGCGACGACCACCGGCAGCCCGCGTAGCTCGGGCCTGCGCTGCAGCTCGATCGAGACGTAGAAGGCGTCCATATCTATCACTGCGATGCTATAGTCCTCGGGTGGCATCGATCTCAAATCTAGATCGAGGAACGGACGTTGCCCGGGCGCCGTTCGATGGCTACATCCGCGTCTCGCGGGTCGGCGATCGCGCTGGCGAGAGCTACATCTCCCCCACCACGCAGGAGAAGGCGATTCGCGATTGGGCGCAGCGCCGCGGCGAGCGCCTGGAGCTCAACCCGCCCGAGGAGAACGTGTCCGGTGGCACGATGGACAGGCCGATTCTCAACGCGATCATGGAGCGCATCCGCAGCGGGGAAAGCAAGGGGATCGTCGTCTACCGGCTCGATCGCTTTGCCCGCACGCTCATCGGCGGTTATACGGCGCTCAGCGAACTGGTGGAGCACGGCGGCGAGTTCGCCAGCGCGAGCGAGCCGCAGTTCGACTTCACGATGCCGCAGGGGCGGTTGTTCCTGCAGCTGTCGCTGGGCATGGCCGAGTACTTCCGCGAGCTGAACAAGGAGAACTGGGAGACGGCGGCCAGGTCGGCCGTCGAGCGCGGCGTCCACGTCGCTCCCTACGGCGCCTTCGGATACGACCGCGGGGCCGACGGGCGCTTCACGCCAAACGCCGACGCCCCGTTCCTCGTCGAGGCGTTCCGCCTGCGAGGCGAGCAGAGACGAACGTGGGCCGCCATCGCGGAGTGGCTGCAAGAGGTCGCACCACAGCCTGAACGAATGTGGACCGCGACGGCGGTCCAGCGCCTCTGCGCTCGCCGCATCTATATCGGCGAGGCCTTCTGGTCGGTGAATCAGAACCAAGGCAGACGAGCCCCGGCGATCAACCCCAACGCCCACCCTGCGCTCGTCAGCCCGAAGCTGTGGGAGTCCGCGCAGATGGACCCCTCCAACGCCTTCGGCGGCCCTGGCAACGCCAAGCCCTCCACCCCCCTGCCGCTGCTCAGCGGCTTGATCCGGTGCTCGGGCTGCCGCTATCTCATGTCTCAGGGCTGGGCCAAAACCGGCGAGAAGACGCAGCGGGTCTATCGTTGCCGCCGCAAGCACGCGGCCGGACGCTGTCCCAGCCCGTCCGCGGTCATCGCGAACAACGCAGAGCGGTACGTCGAAGACGCTATCTGCGACGAACTCCAGCGCCTGCGCCCAGAGTTCGAGGGAACGTCGGTCGACGAGGAGATGGCCGCCGCGCTCGGAGCTCTCCAGGACGCTCAAGAGAACCTGAATGCCTTCCGTGAAAACACCGAAGCGATACGCCTGCTCGGAGATGACTGGAGCACATGGCTGGCGCAGTACGTCGATGCGGTCTCGCAGGCCGAGCAGCGGATTGACGCGCTCGGCGCTCGTGCGGCGGTCGGTGCGCATGGACTGACTGCCGAAGCGCTGCGGTCTCTGTCACGCGAGGAGAAGCAGCAGGTGGTCAGGGCGTTTGTGGACGTGGTCTTCCTACGACCGGCGCAGGGAGGTCGCGGTCGCCATGCCTCGCCGGTGAGCGACCGTGCGCTCATTCTCTGGAAGGGCACCGGGCCGTCGGATCTTCCGCGCCCTCGCCGGCGCGGCGGACCGATTCAATCGTTCATTTGGCCGGACGAACGTGAACTGCACGCCGGGGTTGACGCGGCGTAGCGACCGGGCGAGCTGAGCCAGCCCCAACCGCAGCGCCTGCTCGGACATGGGTCTATGTGCCATGTCGATACTGACCACGAGTAGGTCAGACCGGCCAACGAATCACAAACCCACCCATCGCCTGCCGCGTCACGCCGGCCTTGACAACCTAACCATCCCTCGGTAGAGTCCATATCTAGACCTAGTCATTACTAGGTTACATCTGGTAGCGATAACAAACTCAAGGGGCGCGCGCACTCGTGGACAATCGTCTCCCTACCGGCTCGGTGTTCAGCCCGAGCGAAGCTGTCAGACTCGGCACACCGCTCGCTGAGGGTGTTCTGGAGAGGAACGGTCTGGCGTTCGGGCTCGATGCCCCGCTGCATCCGGTGATGCGGACCATGCGCGCCATGCGCCGTCTCGATCCCGACCCGGTGCCGGTTGAGCTGCTCGACAAGCTCGTCGAGGCGGCATCATGGGCCCCTAGTGGCGGAAACGCTCAGGCCTATAGCTGGCTTGTCATCACGGACCGTGCGGCAATTGAGAGCTTGGCTCCGCTGTGGGCCAAGGTGTTCGGCCTCTACCGGGACACCTTCGCTCATCTCCCGTCGAGCACGATGCAACCCGACCAGTCTGAGCGCTTGAATCGAGCAGTTGAGTACCAAGCCGAGCATTTTGCCCAAACGCCGACCTTGATCGTTGCCTGCTACGACACGAGCTTCCAGAGGAAGAGCTTGCTCGCGGCATGGCGCACGATTTTGGGTGCTGTCGTAGCCCTTGGTTGGCGCAACGCACTGGGCTTCCTTCGCCACGCCAAACGGTTCGCCGACATGAACGAAGCGGCCAGCGTCTATCCGGGTGTGCAGAATCTCCTCCTGACGGCGCGGGCACTCGGGTTGGGGGCGACGATCACCACGATGCACCTGGCGCTCGAGGACCAGTTCAAGCAGACGCTCGGCATCCCGCGTCACGTCAAGACCTTCGCGCTGGTGCCGGTCGGCTGGCCACGGGGCAAGTTCGGCCCCGTGCGACGTCGACCGATCGAAGAGGCCATCCACCGCGATCGCTGGTAGGGCTCTCGATGGCGCGGTCCGTGAAGATCGAGCAACGCGGGCGAGTGCTGCTGGCGCGCCTGCACAACCCGCCTCACAACTTCATGACCGCCTCGATGGTGGTCGAGCTCGAGCGTCTTGTGGAGCGCGCCGATGCTGACCCGGGAGTCGGCGCCGTGATCCTCACCGGTGAGCATCCGAGCGCCTTCATCACCCACTACGACGTGGCAGAGATCCTGTCGCGCTCCACGCGATTCGAACGCCCGCTGCCGCCTGTGCTCGCCGGCTGGGGCCTGCGGGCCGTCGCAGGCATCGAGCGAGTACCGGGCGTGCGCGCCGCCCTGCGGCACACGCCGGCATCCGGCGTACTCGAGATGCGAAGGGTCCACCATGTCTTTCGTCGTATGAACAGAGCCCGGGCGGCGTTCGTCGCCGCAATCAACGGCACTGCCACTGGAGGAGGGTGTGAGCTGACCCTGGCATGCGACGTGCGCATCATCTCTTCGCGGGGAGGACCGATTGGACAGCCGGAGATCCTCCTGGGACTCACCCCGGGCGGGGGTTCAACCCAGCGCCTGTCACGGATGCTCGGCCAGGCCCGGGCCATTGAGCTCATCTTGGAGGGACGCCTGCTCGACCCCCGCGAGGCGGCCGATCTCGGGCTGGTTCACCGCGTGGTCCCCGCCGAGAAGCTCATGGAGGAGGCCTGGGCGACCGCCGAGCGCCTCGCCCGTCGCGCGCCAAACACAATTGCGCTGGCGAAGCGGGCGGTGTATGAGGGAGGGTCGAAGTCGATCCAGGCCGGGCTGCACTTCGAACAGAGCGCCTACCTCTCGACCACCGTCGCGCCACCAGCGATTCGCGCGATGCGGACCTATGTGGCTGCCATCGAGGAAGACAGCTCGCCGGCGTTGGCAGATGCAGCGCGGCGGAAGCCATGGTTCGAGGGAACCGCTGTCGACCTGCTCACTCGACAACCTAACAGGCACTAGGTAAACTTTTCGCAAAGGCTGCCTAATGAACGCTAGGTTACACCAGATCGGAAGGTCCACATGATCGTCTCAGTCCATCTCGCCGATGTCGGCTTGCGTGCCGCGCCGGGTGTCCTCCGTCACAGGCCGCGCCCCTCCGAGGTTTCCGGTCTGCTTTACGCGGAGACCACGATCACAGCACCGCTGAGCAAGGGCCTTCTCCCCTCCCCGCGGCCTGGCCGGGTCGGGCTGATCGCGGCCTGGGAGGACGACGGAGCCCTGGACGAGTTCTCGGCCAACAACCCGCTTGCCGAGCGACTCGCCGGAGGCTGGCATGTACGGTTGGAGCCGCTGCGGGTCTACGGCGCGTGGTCGGGTATGCCCGACCTTCCTACGCAAGAGCGCCCGGTCGCCGACGAGGAGCCGGTGGCGGTCTTGACGCTCGGTCAGCTGCGATATCGCCGCGCGGTCCCGTTCTTGCGCGCAAGCGCTCGCGCCGAGGGGGAGGCAGTAGCCGACCCTGTGCTGGTGGCCTCAACCGGCCTGGCGCGACCGCCTTTGTTTGCGACGTTCTCGCTCTGGCGAGGCGCCGCGGGCATGCGCGACTATGCCCGCCGCAGTGGCGGAGCGCACCTGGCAGCAACCAGGGCACATGCCGCGAAGCCGTTCCATCGAGAGTCCGCGTTCATACGCTTCCGCCCCTACGCGTCGCAGGGTAGCTGGGGTGGCCGCGACCCGCTCGCCGCCACGCCCACTGCGACTAACTGACCAACCGTGATGGCCGACGCCACCGCTTTGATCGAGGAGTCCAACCGCGGGAGTGTGGTGGGTCAGGCGCTGCTGTAGCACGCAGGGCAATAATCAAACCGAGGAGTCGTTGCGTTGCCAGGTCAGACTACGAACACCGAGACGCCGCGCACGCGGCTGACAGCCGAGGCCCGCCGAGCGCTCATCGAGAAGGCCGCCACCGAGGTCTTCGCCGAGCGAGGCTATCGAGGCGCCTCAATGGATGCAATCGCTGCACGATCGGGGATCTCGGTGCCGGTCCTCTACGACCACTTCAAGTCGAAGCAGGATCTGCACAGGCACCTGCTGGAGCGCCATTTCGCCGAGCTGCGGCAAGTCTGGCACGAGCAACTCGACGGAGAGGACCCGCCCGAGCAGCGCATCCCGCGGGCGTTTGACGCGTGGTTCGCCTACGTTCAGACCCACCCATACGCGTGGCGCATGCTGTTCCGCGACACCAGCGGCGACCCACGGGTCCAAGCCACCCACCTCGCTGTCGCAGAGCAGAGTCGCGCCTTGATCCTCCCGCTGCTCGCCGAGCAGGCCGGCGGCGAGGACTTCGCCGGCCTCGGCGAGCAGTACGCGCTCCAGATGGGCTGGGAGGTCATGCGCGGTGCTCTGCAGGGTCTTGCGATGTGGTGGTACGAGCACCCCCAGGTCCCCCGCGAGCAAGTGGTCGCGACCGCGATGAACACCCTCTGGATCGGTTTCGAGCGAGTACTGCGCGGCGAGCTGTGGCAGCCTTGAGCGAGGGCGTAGGCAGGTGACACGAAGCTGACACAGCGACAGCGCAACGTGTAACTGTTGGACTGACGGGAGTCTTTTTCGGATTGCTCCTCGAAATGGCGCCTTGCTCGTGGCTCACCACAGGGGCGCCCCCGCGCGCCGCGCCGTGGCTCATCGCGTTCGCTCTGGTGTTCGGTCGGGTTGGGCGATGCGGTTGATGGCGCGGGCGATGCCCGGTATCCGGCTGCGGCGACTCGGCGCGATCGGGATTCGGAATCCCGATCCCCACTCTGGGTCGGGCAACTCGGGGTGCACGAGCGATGGGGTCTGCGCGCGGCTGTTGCACATCTGTTGGGCGAGCCGCGCGATGCGCTGGGAGTCTTGCCCTTCGTTGCCGAGGTCGTCGCGTGCGATGAACCAGTCGGTGCCTTTGCGCGCTCTGGTGGCCTCGACGTAGGCGGTCTCCTTGCTGGTCTGCCAGCCGCCGGTGAGCACGACGGAGCGCTCGACGGTCGCGCCCTGCTGACGGTAGACGTGCTGCGCGTAGGCGAGCCGAAGGGAGTCCAGGTTCTCGCCGGCGAGCTGGACCTTCCGCTGTGACCCGTCAAGCGTGACGGTCACGCCTCGCTCGTGGATGGCGCTCACCTGTCCGCGAGTGCCGTTCTCGACCCGTGGCTGTCCCGACGGTCGGTGCTGGACGGTGAACGCGATGAGGTCGCCTTCGCGCAGGCCGTAGTGGACGCCGGGCAGCGGGATCTCGTGGTGGCCGAGTTCGCCTCGCTCTGCTCGCAGGTGTTGTGCGCGGGCGTTGAGACGGTCGATCTCCGTGTTCGCCGCGTCGGCGATTAGCGCAACCTCACGGATGTCGTGTCCCTCCGTGAGCATGGCCCATGTTTGTACGGCGTGCTCTGCCGCCTGGTCGCGGGTGTCGGAGAGATGCAGCTGGCCGCGTGAGGCGTAGTGCGCCATCGCACGCTCGGGTTCTCCCGCGCGTAGTGCTTGCCACGCACGCCGCTCGGCGGGGTCCTTGGTGCGGTAGATGTCCGTGAGCTCGGCGCTGGGGGCATGGTTGGCGAGCCGGTCGAACATGCCGCCGGGTCCGATCGAGGGGAGCTGATTGCCGTCACCGACCGCGATCAGCTTCGCCCCGGAGCGCTGCACCAGCTCGGTCAGGGCATCGAGGCGCTTGTGGTCGACCATCCCGGCCTCGTCCAGGATGACCGTCGTGTCTCTGCCCACGTGGATGGTGCCCGTGTTTGCCCGGGCGACCAGGGCGTCCAAGGTGAGCGTGCGCCCGGCCAGTGCGGGGCTGTCCGTTCCCAGGCGCTCGGCTGTGGAGCCCGACACGGCGACGCCGATCGTCTCACATCCTGCGCGCTGCTCCGCGCGGGCGGCGGCGTCGATCACGACTCCCTTGCCGGTTCCGGCGGGGCCGACGAGCACCGCGGCGCGCTCAGGGCCTGTGAGGGCTTCGAGCGCGTGGTGTTGCTCGGGACTGAGTGGCCCGCCGATGCGCTCGGCGACCTCGCGGGCAGCGTGTTCGCGGGCGCTATCCCCGACGTTCTCGGTCTGCGGGCTGGGCGAGCTGTGCGGTGCGGCGTTCGATTGCCTGCTCATGGGCGCGCACGGCCAGGGTGGTCATCCGACCGCCCTCCAGGGTCAGTACGCGCCGGTCGCGGACCATCTCCCGCGCGATCCCGAGCGCCTGATCCGGTGCGAGCTTCCCGGCGGTCTGCTCCAGCGCGACCGTGCGCAGGTCACGCTCCTGGAAGACAGCGTGTTGCTCGGTCAGCTTCGCCTCGACACGATCCTCGATCGCGCGCCCGACCGTTGGGCGCTCGGATGCGCCGATCAACCGCACAGCCTCATACGGGCCGAAACCGTGATCGTGCCCGGTCTCTGTCCACACTCGTTGCAGGTCCGAGCGCGTGGTCAGCTCCTTCGCGCGGCGGTTCTCGAGCGCGAGGTTGCGCAGCTCACCGCGCTCGGGTGCGCGGCCGTAGCGGGCACGGAAGCGCTCCGCCGCACGGGCGACCTCACGCGAGCGGCCGGAGAACGCCTCGCACAGATCGCGGGGGACACCCGCGATCTCGAAGTACCGGCCATCCTTCCCCGTGCCCTGCTCGATCGCGTACCCCTCTCGCACGAGCTCGTCGGCGAGCGCAGAGCGGTAGAACGCGCCCAGCTCCCGCGCGCTGCGGAAGATCGGCCGCGACGCGACGGCCACGATCCGGTCGTCCTCACGGACAGCGCCGGTGATCACGACGTGGCTGTGCAGCTGCGGGTCTGGAGCCTGAGCACCCGCGACTCCGCGGGCGGTGGTGTGCCGGTACTCGGTGGCGATCACGTCCTTGGCGTGCTCTTCCACGACCTGGCCGCTGTAACGACGCCGCACAACGGGAACCCGCTCGCGCAGGTAGAGGATCGTCTGCTCGACCGCTCGCCCCTGGGCCCGCTCGATCTGCTCGCGCTGCCACGGGTCCCCGAGCGCCCACACCGTCGAGACGGACTTCGGGGCGCTGAACGTCACATCGATCCCACCGCCCCGGCCACCGCCGGCACCCTCCGGACGCAACCAGTGCCCCGTCCCAGGATGGCGGCCCTCCATCAGCGCGATGAAATCAGCACCATCCACCGGCTCGCCGGCAACGATCCCCAGCCGGTCCAGCGTCTCCGCGTCCGCCAGCCACCGGCCGGGGGCCTGAGCCATCTCGCCATCGGGGGTCAGGTAGTAGTCCCCACGCTCGGGCATGACGGTCTTGCTCTCCAGGTAGCGCGCGTAATCGCCGCCCCGGGACGCACCTATGCTCGCCGCAGTCATCACGTAAGTGATGACCACGAGTACGCCGAAACGGCCATCGGATTGCACAGCGCTCGCTGGGCGTGCATCTGGTCTGTTTTGAGTGCTGGTGCTGTACGCCGGGCGCGCGAGCCGTGAGCGTCAGCGAGCGCCGAGCGAGCAGCCCGACGGAGCTGCTCAGATCGGCGTCGGTACGGTGCCAGGGGCGGCAGGAGAGCCGACGGCAGGGAGCTCGGTCACAGCGGGCGAAGCGCGGGTGCCAGCCAGTGCTGTTGAGGCTTCCGCAGCGCGCCCTACAGTCCCGTGCGATGACCCCGAGCCACGGTGCACCTTTCCGCGGATTCCACGACGACGAGGAGTCGCCGTTCTTCTGCGCGGCCGGACACACCCCGGAGGAGACCTGGGACATCAGCGTCGACCGGCTGGCCCAGCTGCTCGTAAAGCTCGGACTCGTCGCGAAGTCGGGAGCGATCGAGATGTCCCCCGAACTGCTGTGCTCGTGGCACCGCGAGATCTTCGGTGAGCTCTTCCCCGACCGCGCCGGACGTTTGCGTGGTTTCCGAGACGGCCAGGCCGAGCACGTGTACTTCGGCGTTCACGACCGGGGCTACCGTGGAACGACTCCGCGCGAACTTCGTCGGCGCGTGGGCAAGATCTGCACCGAGTTCAACACCGCCGCCATCGCCATCCGCGACTCTGCTCCCAACGACAGCATCGACGCCGTTCACGCCGCGACGCGGCTGTACGTCAAGGTGCTGCGGGCTCACCCGTTCGTCGACGGCAACCTCCGGGCGGGGTACGTCTCTCTCAACACGGGCCTGCTCACGCTCGGCCTCGACACGGTCGAGTTCACCGACCTCGAGCTCCATGACGAGCTGCTGGGCATCGCGTTCGTCGGCAAACACGACCCATACCGGCCGCTCGCCGAACACATCGCCGAGACCATCGGCGACACCAAATCCGGTTGACGGATGTCCTATCCTGGAACCATGAGCAAGCACACCAACACCAACGGTTCGCAGAGCAACGGTTCGCAGACCGCCTACGCCGTCATCGACGGAAAACGCGTCCCGCTCGACTACGCCGCCGCGCGCCGCTTGGCCCTGAACGCCCACCTGCTGGCTCTCGGCGACCCCAAGCGCGCGGCCCAGATGGTCGCCGAAGCCGAGCGCGCCGAGCGCGAGCGGGCCACGGCCTGAGCCGCACCTTCCAAGCCGCGCTCCTCAACGTCGGTTCCCCGGGCTCTATAGCAGCGCAGTTGCAAAAGCATCGGCGTCGAGGTGGGCTGTGCTGAGTGCGGAGGGTTCGGCAGGCACCTCCTTCCAATTTAACGTCTCCCGCGGCGACGTTAAGCCGCCACCCGCGCAGCTCGGGCTATCTGGCTACACGGTAAGGGCAGACACGATGTCCGTGTGCGCGAAGTCGTCGCCCTTGAACAGCAAAGGCTCACCCGCGGCCTTGGCCAACGCATAGGAGAAGCAGTCGCCGAAGTTCAGGCTGGCAGGATGGCCGCTGCCCTTCCCGAAGTCACGGTACGCCTCCCGCGCGATTTGTGCCTGGCTCGCGGTGACCGCTTCAACCTCGATGCCCGCGACGGCCAGCAGCTCATCGACTCGACGGCTGGCGATCGCATCGCCCGCGCGGTCGATGACGGCTCCCACCTCGACGTAACTGGCTGCCGACAGCCGACGTACGCTCGCGGACTCAATCGCCTCGGCGCATGCCGCCGCCTCGGGCTCGGCTCGCAGGATCGCGATCAGGGCCGAGGTGTCGAGGATCACGCTGGAAGGCCGCTGTCGTCGTAGAGCAGCTCGCCATGGTCCAGCGTACGTACGTGCTCCGGGAGCCTATCCGCGCAGTCCCTCCCGATTTCGAGCATCCGTTCGGCTGTGCTGCCCGACCGATCGGCAAGTACCCGGTCGCGTCGCTCCCTTACCGCGATTGTTACCGCCGCGCTCATGCTCTCGCCAGTCAACTCGGCGAGCTCACGTGCAAGCCGATGAGCCTCGGGATTCTTGACGTTCAACGACATAGGTAGCATTCTACCATCACAAGGTTGCTTGCTACCATTACGAATACATCGCTCACGATGGTCTTGGTGGCCGCCGCGGGGTGCAGCCTTGCCACAAACCCCAGCAGCTTGCGAGCCGCTGGCGCCAAGGCGCACCTCGATGCGGCAGCTTCGCCTGGCTTCCTAGTGGTCGCTCCGGGTAGTTCGCGGGTTTATGCCTCGAGCACCTTGCCGGTGTAGGTCCACTTGAATGGCTTGGCGGTTTGGTTGTAGGTCTCGATAAAGGCGAGCATCTGCTCGGCGAGGTCTTGCTCTGAGGTGAAGGCGCCGTGCTTGAGCAGGCGTTTGTGCAGGATCGAGAAGAAGATCTCGACCTGGTTCAGCCATGAGGCGTGGGTGGGGGTGAACTGAAAGCGCCAACGGGGATGGGCCTCCAGCCATTCCTGCACCTCCTCGGTTCGACGTGTGGAGAGGTTGTCCGAGATCGCGACGATCTGCTGACCCTCGACCTCGGGGATCTCGTGGTCGCAGCGATCCAGGAAACGGATCAGGTCGTGGCGGTTACGGGTCTTCGACGCCATCCCAAGCACGTCACCTTCTTTGATGTTCAGGCAGGCGAACAGGCATTGCGTGCCATTGCGGGTGTATTCGTGCTCGCGCCGTGGCGCTTTGCCCGGCGCGGCGGGGGTGTCGGGCTTGGTCGGCGCCTTGGCCTGGATGCCAGTCTTCTCGTCGATCGAGACGACCAGCACGTTCTCCGGCGGATCGACGTATAGGCCGCAGACCGCTTTCAGGCGCTGCTCGAACTCGGGGTCCTCAAAATCGCTCATCACCCAGTAGTCGCTCCGGTGCGGCTTGATGTCGGCGCGGGCAAGGATCGTGTGCGCGTGCGAGGACGACATCCCAACCTCCGCCGCGAGCTCCTCATAGGTCCAACGCTCTCGGCGCTGGCCCGCCGGCGTGTCCGACGGGCGCGTGCACGCCTTGGCGATCAGCCGCGCCCGCTCCTCGCAGGAATAGGTGAGCGGTTTGCCGGGTCGCGGCAAATCGAAGAGCCCCGCGATCCCCTCGCGCTCATAGCGCGAGCGCCACTTCTGCGCGGTGACCGTCGCGCACCCCACCATCCGGCCGATCACAGCGGCCGAGTGACCCTCGGCCGCACAGAGCACGATCTGGGCGCGCTCGACCATCCGCACCTGCTCAGTCGCCGAACGCGCAATCCGCTCGAGCTCAGCCCGATCCTCGTTTGGAACCTCGATGCACTTCGCTGGCGCAGCCATACCGAACCTCCATCATCGCTGGACAACCAGCGACTCGATTCGGCGCACATCAAAGGAGCCCTACAACAAACCGCGAATTAAGCGGAGCAACCACTAGTCCGGTATCCGTCAAACCGCGTCCACTACGACTGCCGGAGGCACCCGGAAAGCCGGCGGATCAAGGTTGGCCTCAGATCGGAAGGCCTCAATGCCCCTCCACGCGGTCTGCGCGCTTACGCTGAAGCCCATCCGCGCTTGCGCCAGCAGCTCTAGCCTTGGGCTCTCTCGAGCGCCGTCGGCGGCCATCTCCACGTCCTTCTCCGTGAGCTGCTGCTCGAAGAACTCGAGGACTGTGGCGACAAAGTAGCCATAGGCGTTCAGCTCACTCGCGAGACCAAGAAGTCCAGGCGTGACTGCTTCATCGAGCTTCTGACTCGCGACTCTCAGGGGCATGAGCGCATCGGGGTCGAGTACCTTGGCGGCCAACTCCGCGCTCGTGGCGCTCGCGGCGCGGAAGTCGTGGAGCCATTCGAGCAAGACGTTCATGGTGGAGTCGGGCGCTTTGAGCCGTATCGCGGTGTGCTGCACGCCGTTCGCCTTGGCCTTGAGATCGGCCGCCATCAGTCCCTGCACGATCGGCGCAAGCTCATCGGGCTTGCCCAGCCGCTCATTCACCTCGACGATGCGCCGCGCGGTCCGCACCAGGTCACGCGGGACGCCGCCCGCAAGCACGTGGCAGAGGGCGGAGTAGATGTAGGGCAGGCCCACCACACGCCGTGCCAGCAGGCTCTGGGACTCGGCGAGCACCAACGGCTCCACGTACACGATTTCGTCGAAGGCGCTGTCGAACACGTCACGGAACGGCAGCCCGCGACGTTCGAAGCGGCTCATCGCGTCTTCCGACACGGACACCAGGAAGTATGTGTTGGGCACTCCAAACGCGGCCTTCAGGTCGTTGAGGAACTCGTTGGCGGTCGCATCCTCGGCGGGCAGCTTGTCCAGCTCGTCGATGGCGATCAGCACGTCGTGTGTCTGCGCCGCCAAAGTCAGGAACCTGGAGAACCCGGCGACCACTTCGGGAAAGCTCATCGGATGCCTCGCAAGACTCCGTTCGCTTGTCCCGCCCAGCTCGATACCGATCGGCAGCGCGAGCTTGCCCGTGACGCCCGCCGTGAAGGTCTGCTGGTAGCGCAGCTCTTCCAGCCGCACGCTCGCAGCCACCGCCAAGGCATCCCCCCGTCGAGAGAGTCGTCGCTCCCGATTGCCGCGCCCCCCGGCCCGCGACATCAGGCCTCCCAAGTCACGGGCGAGTATGACCAGCAGAGCACCGGCAGCGAGCAGGCCTACCGACTCCGCGCCTGTCCGCGACAGGTGCCCTCCTTCGATCCCCGCGCTCAGCAGCACCCCACCGCCCACGAAAACGGCCGCGAGAGCCATTCCTCTGGCGTCCCCGTACGTCGCCAGAGCAGTCAACCCGAACGAGTCGTCGTGGAACTTGATCCGTCGCCTCACTTCGAGGTAGGCCCGAGGCGTCAGCAGCAACGAGGCGACCATCGCCGCCGCTCCCCACACCACAAGGTGGTTGACGTGCCCGACGGTTGCCAAGATGAGACCGGCGATCCCGGCGAGCATCAGCAGGAGCCCCAGAAACGGCAGCCATTCGGCGGCGACGCCCAAACCTGCCGCCTGCCACCCAGGCCATCGCGGCTGCCCATCCTCATCCGTGGTCGGCTCGTGTGCCGGCGAAACGGCTCCGGCCGCGCGGCAGACCTCCGCAAACAGGTGCAGCGTGAAGTCCCGGCTGTCGTACACCACGGGCGCCGACACCATCACCGGCAGAAGTTTTCGCTCGCCGATCTGCTCGCGGCCGGTGCAGAATCGCCGCATGATCGTGCTCTTGCCGACGCCGCGAGCGCCGGCGATCCCGATGCTTCCTCCTTTCATCCGGGTCAGCAGCTCGGCGAGCTGAGCACAGGCGACGGTTCTGATCTCAAGCTGGTCGTCGATGACCTGCGCCAGACCCTCGGTGGTGGCGAGCTGCAACTGAGTTCGCCTGAGATTCGTGGCGTATTCGCTGAGAATGCCCCGCGCGGTTCGCTCGACGAGCCCACGGACCGCCTGATCCACGGAGGCCATGACCTCAAGCAAGTCCACTTCAAGCTCGGCGCGCTTGGGTGGTGGCGTGGCGGCTGTTTCGGCAAGACCCCGGCGCGTGAGCAGCAGCGCCGAAAGCTCGTTCTGAACCTCACCGAGAATGTCATCCCGACGGTCGCGCAGCTGTTGGGCAAGCCGCCCGACATCGAATTGGACGCTGCCGGCATCACGCCGGATGGCATCCGCGGCGATCACCTGATCGACAAAACCGTCGAAGTCGACCGGCTCCTCCTCGAGCCGTCCAAGCAGCCGCCAGACATCCAGTTGTCGTGTGTACCGGTCTGCGACCTCCCTCCTCAAAAAGTCGATCTGATCGCTGGAGTGGACAGCCGCATCGTCGGAGTGGACAGCCGCATCGTCGGAATGGACGGCCGCATCGTCGTTATAGGCCGCCAATTGGGCGCGCAGCGACTCAACAAAACTCGTGAGGTCTTTTTCGAAATACTCCGTCGGGTAGTACGGCGCGATCGAGGGGTCGGGCAGGTCGCGCTCAAGTGACGCCAAACGGCGCAGAGGGGACTCGTCGGACCCCAGCTCGCCGCCTACGCGGGCGAGGTCCGCCTCGAGGTCGGCAACGATCTGGCATAGAGCGAGGGCGTGCGGCGCCGGCGCAAAGTCCGCGCCAACGGCTCGCAGCTTGTCCACGAACCTCTGTATCCCCTGCCTCGGCGCGGCTTGATCGGCAAACGGATTCCGCATAACCGATAGTTTTTCATCAAACGCCAATTGGGGCAGCGACGCGGTCCTTCCGCCAAGAGAGGGCCAGCGGTGGGGAGCCAGCGGCGGGACGAGCGCGGCTCAGCGCTGCTGCGCCACCAGCGCGTCCGACCCAACCTCGTCGATCGCGGCGTAGCCGCTGAGCGCCATCGCGAGGTCGAGGTCGGCGAGCAGCGAGCGCAGCACCTCGACCACCCCCTGAGCGCCGCCCAGCGCGAGGCCCCAGATGTAAGGGCGCCCGAGCAGCACCGCGCGTGCGCCGAGCGCGAGCGCCTTCAAGGCGTCCGAACCAGAGCGGATACCGCTGTCGAACAGCACCTCGCATCGGCCCTCGACGGCGGCGACGACCTCGGGCAGCGCGTCCAGCGCCCCGACCGCGCCGTCGACCTGGCGGCCACCGTGGTTGGAGACGAGCACGCCCTGCACGCCATGCTCGACCGCGAGACGGGCATCGTCGGGGTGCAAGATGCCCTTCAGCACGATCGGCAGCTCCGTGCACTCGCGCAGCCACGCGAGGTCCTTCCAGGTGATCGCGGGGTTGGCGAACTGCCACGCCCAATGGCCGATCGCGGCCTGCATGTTCTCCTCCGGCGCAGCCGGCAACGCAGCGCAGAAGACCGGGTCCTCGAGATAGTTGCGGTTGCCCTCGCCCCACAGGAATGGCAGGAAGCCGTTGGTGAGGTCGGCGGGGCGCCAACCGAGCATCCAGGTGTCGAGCGTCAGCACGATCGCGCTATAGCCGGCGCGCTCGGCGCGCTCGACGAAGCTACGTGCCAACTCGCGGTCGCGCGGCCAGTAGAGCTGATACCAGCGCGGCAGCTCCCCCGCCGCTTGCGCGATCTGCTCGATCGTGTGCGAGGCGGCGGTGCTAGCCACGAACGGCACCCCCACCTCCGCGGCGGCGCGCGCCATCGCCAGCTCGCCGTCGGCGTGTGCGAGCGTCTGCACTCCGATCGGCGCGAGCAGCAGCGGCGCGGGCAGCGGCGTGCCGAGCAGCGTTCGCGCAAGCGTGCGCTCGGATACGTCGCGTAGCATCCGTGGCGCGATACGCCAGTGATCGAACGCGTCGCGGTTGGCGCGCATCGTCTTGCCGCGGCCGGCGCCGCCGGCGATGTAGCCGCGTGGGCCGTCGGCGAGCAGCCGGTAGGCGTCGCGCTCGAGCCGGCGCCAATCCAGCGGGCGCGCGGGACGCTGACCTGCCATCCCGCGCAAGTAGATCTCGTACTGGTAGTTGGCGTAAGGCACCTGCTCGCTCACACTCACCGCCTCTGCTCTAGGAACCAAGCGACCGGCTGGCACTCTACCCGCGCCACACGGCTCCGCGCCCGCCGACCGGGAGCTCGCATCCTCCGAGTCGGCAGGCCAAAGAGGCGGCTGGCCTCACTGCGTCGCCCACACCTCCCCCACTCCTTCAAACCCAAGCGCGCGCTTGGTGGCTTCGGTGAGGTCGAATTCGCGGCCGGCGACGTAAGGGCCACGGTCGACCACAGGCACCCGCACGGTGCGTCTGCCGTAGCGCAACGTCACGAGCGTGCCGCATGGCAGGGTCTTGTTGGCAACGCCGAGCGTGGAGCTCGTCAGCCAGCCGCCACAGGCGAGGCTGCCTTCGCCGCCATACCACGATGCGACCGCCAGGCGGTAGACGTTCAGGCGCCCAACCCGCAGGTGCGTGGCGCGATCGGCGGAGTCGCCGGCGAAGCTCAGCCGCAGACCCTCGCTGCCGATGCGGCGGGTGCTGTAGCGCAGTCTGTAGCGCCCGCGCTCGCCGGTGTGCGCCGCGGCGAGTGTCCGCCAGCCGCGTGGGCCACGGGTTTGCAGGGTGACGAGTGCCCCCGCCACGGCGACCGCCCGGCGGGCGCCCTTGCCGGGGTCGACGGCGGAGTCGGAGTCAGAGTCGTAGGCAGAGTCAGAGCCGTAGTCAGAGTCAGAGCCGTAGTCAGAGTCAGAGCCGTAGTCAGAGTCAGAGCCGTAGGCAGAGTCAGAGCCGTAGGCAGAGTCAGAGCCGTAGGCAGAGTCAGAGCCGTAGGCAGAGTCAGAGCCGGAGCCGTAGGCAGAGTCAGAGCCGTAGTCGTAGGCAGAGTCAGAGCCGGAAGCAGGATCGGCCAGCAGGCTGCCCGCCACCGAGGCGGTGCGTCCGTCGAGCACGTTCAGCTCGATGCGGCGGATTCTCAGGCGCGTCCGCAGCGGCGCGGCGACTGCGCTCGGCAGCGTTGGCACGGGCAGCGCTGCAGCTTCGTTCGAGACAAGCGATGCAGGCTGCAGAGTCGGCGCGGTCGGCGCAGGTGTCGTGGGTGCGTACATACATGTCCTCCTTGTGCGCCGCCTACGGGGTTAGCTGTCGGGCTCACGCATGGCCAAGCGCACGATCGCGTGCGCCAGCGCAGGCGTTACCGCCGCATCAGCGGCCGATTCGCCCCATCCAGACCGCTTTCGTCACGGTCCGGCGGTGGGTCCCCCGCTCGCCTCCAAGGACGGAGGCGATTCGGCAGATTTCAAGACCGAGGCAGGATAGAAGCCTTTCTTTCCCGCAAAGTGCGCCAGATCACACAATCGCTCGCCCGGGCGCGTAAAGCCCATGCTGGGCATGGCATTTTGGTAACAGCGAACAGGTCGAAAATGTTTCTCTGGCCCCAGCCGCGTCCTCACGAGCAGAGATTTCTTCCCCGCTCGTTGACGCCGAGCCTCCCAGCAGCGACAATCACCTTGATGGCCAACCCCGATCGCCTCACCGGGCTCGACACCGCTTTCCTACACCTGGAGGATCACTCCACCGCGCACATGCATGTCGCGTCGGTGATGATCTTCGAGGGCCGCGCGCCGACACCCAAGGAGCTCGTCGAGCACGTGCAGAGCCGCTTGCACCTCGTGCCGCGCTACCGCCAGCGCCTCGCCTACGTGCCGCTCGACCAGGGGCGGCCGGTGTGGACCGACGACCCCCACTTCAACCCCCACTACCACATCCGCCACACCGCGCTGCCGCGTCCCGGCGACGATGCGGCGCTCAAGCGACTCGCCGGGCGACTCTTCTCTCAACGCCTAGACCGTTCCAAGCCGCTGTGGGAGATCTGGCTGGTGGAGCGGATGGCGGGGCGGCGCTTCGCGCTGATCGCCAAGACCCACCATGCACTGGTGGACGGGATCTCCGGGGTTGACATCACTACTGTGCTGTTCGACGCGGATCCCCACCCAGCCGCGGGATCGCAGAGCCAGCGAGGGAATCCACCCGGCGAACCGTGGAGTCCACGGCCGCTGCCCGGCTCAGCCAAGCTACTCGGCGAGGCGTTGCTGGAGCGCACCACCGTCCCCGGAGAGATCGCACGCGGGGCGCGACGGGTCGTGCGCCGCCCGTTGCGTGCGCTCGGGCAGCTGCGCGATGGGCTTGCCAGCGTCGGCGCCACCACACTGGCGGGCATCAACGCGCCCGCACCCCCGTCGCCGTTGAACGTAGATATCGGCCCCCACCGCCGCTACACCTGGGTCGACGCCGATCTTGCCCGCTTTAAGGCGATCAAGGACTCGCTCGGGGGCACGCTCAACGACGTGGTGCTTGCCGCCGTCAGCCTCGCGCTTGGGCGGTGGCTGCGTGCGCATGACCAGCCCACCGACGACCTGGTGCTGAAGGCGATGGTGCCGGTATCGGTACGCGCCGACATCGAACGCGGGGCGCTCGGCAACCGCGTGGCGGCGATGTGGGCGCCGCTGCCGGTCGGCATCGAGGATCCGATCGCCTGCTACGAGCAGATCTGCGCGGCGATGGACGACCTCAAGCGCTCCGGTCAGGCGGTGGGCGCACAGGTGCTCACCAACCTCGCCGGCTTCGCGCCGCCGACGATCCTCAGCCAGGCCGCGCGCCTGCAGGCACGCCAGCGCTACTTCAACCTGGTGGTCACCAACGTGCCCGGCCCCCAGTTCCCGCTCTATCTGCTCGGCCGCAAGCTGCGCTCGCTCTACCCGGTGGTACCGCTCGCGCGCCGCCAGGCGCTGGGGATCGCGGTGATGAGCTACAACGGCCACCTCGGCTTCGGCCTGCTCGGCGACTACGACGCCCTCCCCGACCTCGACGTGATCGCACAGGAGCTCGAACGTGCAATCCGCCGGCTCGCCCGCTCCGCGGCGCCGCCAAAAACGGCCAGTCGCGCTCCCCGGCGCGCATCGACCAAACGCGCCCCGGCGAAGCTCGACCCGGCCAATGGTGCCCCCGTGGAACAAGCCTCTGCTAAGCGCACCTCGGCGAATGGTGCCCCCGCTAAGCAAACCTCCGCCAAGCGCACCCCGCCCAAGCGGTCCGCGGCCGCGCCAAGCGCTCGGGCCGGCTAGCCTTAGAGGGCAGATGTCCACGGCCGGGGTGACAACTATGACTGCGCCCCCCAGCGTTCCCGTGGCGGCTCGCGCCCTGACGCGCCGCTACGGCGAGGGTGACACGGCGGTCGAGGCGCTGCGCGGCGTCGACCTTGACGTGCGCGCCGGGGAGCTCGTCGCCGTGATGGGCCCCTCCGGCTCGGGCAAGTCGACGCTGATGCACCTGCTGGCGGGGCTCGATATGCCCACATCGGGAGCGGTGACGATCGCCGGGACCGAGCTCGGCAAGCTGAGCGACGCCGAGCTGACGCGCCTGCGCCGCGTCCACATCGGCTTCATCTTTCAGTTCTTCAACCTGCTGCCAATGTTGAATGCGGAGGAGAACGTGCTGCTGCCGCTGTCGATCGCCGGCGAGAAGCCGGAGCAGGCGTGGGTGGCGGAGCTGCTCTCGAAGGTGGGTTTGAGTCGGCGCCGCCACCATCGCCCCTCCGAGCTCTCAGGCGGCGAGCAGCAGCGGGTGGCGATCGCACGTGCGCTCGTCACCAGGCCGACGATCCTGCTCGCCGACGAGCCCACCGGCAACCTCGACTCCCAGACCGGGGGTGAAATCCTCGAGCTGATGCGCGAATCGGTGGAGGCTTACGGCCAGACGACGGTGATGGTGACGCACGATCCGCGCGCCGCCGCGATCGCCGACCGCATCCTGTTCATCGCCGACGGGTCGATTGTCAAGCAGCTCAGCGGCGCCACCGCGGCCGAGGTGCTGACGGTGATGGGCGAGCTTTCGGGTTGATGGGACTCTCGGAGCCGATGCGACCGGGATCCTCGACGTGATCGGCGTTGCGCTCAAAGGGCTCGCCGGACGCAAGCTGCGCGCGGCGCTGACGGCGGTGGCGATCGTGCTCGGCGTGGCGATGATCAGTGGCACCTACATCCTCACCGACACGATCAAATCGGCGTTCGGCACCGTCTTCACCGAAGTTTACAAGCACACCGACGTCGTCATCTCGGGCAAGAGCGCGATCAGCGAAAGCGAAGGCGAAAGCGAACACAACGGCAGTGCGGCACCTGCTGTCTCCGAAACGCTGCTGGCCAAGGTGCGTCGGGTACCGGGAGTCGCGGAAGCTCAGGGCGGGATCTCCGATACCGCCCAGCTCGTCGGACGTAACGGCAAGGCGATCTCCAGCGGTGGCGCCCCGGGCCTGGCGTTCAGCGTGCACGGTCACGGCAACCAACGCTTCAACCCTTTGCAGCTCGTCGCCGGCAGATGGCCGTCGGGGCCAGGCCAGATCGCGATCGACGCCAACACCGCCGAACGCCAGCACTACACCGTGGGCGAGACGATCGGCGCCGTCACGCGCGAAGCCGAGCAGCGCTTTCAGATCACCGGCATCGCCAAGATCGGCGGCGTCTCCTCGCTCGGCGGCGCGACGATGGCGATCTTTGACTTCTCCGTCGCCCAACGGCTGTTTCACAAGGTGGGCAAGCTCGACTCGATCTCGATCGCCGACCGGCACGGCTTCACGCCGTCGCAGGTGGTGCGCGAAATCAGGCCGCTGCTGCCGCCCAACGCACGCGTGCGCACCGGCGCTGCACAGGCCAAGCAGTCGACCAGCAACACCAACGGCTTCCTCAACATCATCCAGGACTTCCTGCTGGCCTTCGCCGGCATCGCGCTGTTCGTCGGCAGCTTCGTGATCGCCAACACGCTGTCGATTACGATCGCCCAGCGCACGCGCGAGCTGGCGACGTTGCGCACGCTTGGCGCCACCCGCCGCCAGGTGCTGCGCTCGGTGCTGTTGGAAGCCTTCGCAATCGGCTTGCTGGCATCGGTGGTAGGCCTGTTCCTGGGACTTGGGCTGGCGAAGGGCCTCAACTCGCTGTTCGTCTCGCTGGGCATCGACCTGCCGCAGGCCAGCACCGTCTTCGCCACGCGCACGATCGTCGTCTCGCTCGCCGTCGGCGTCGCGGTGACCGTGCTCGCGGCGACCCGTCCGGCGCTGCGCGCTACGCACGTGGCGCCGATCGCCGCGGTGCGCGAGGGCGCGCTGCTGCCGCCGTCGCGCTTCGGCACCCCCGCCGCGCTGCTGACGATCGGCGTGGCGGTAGCGCTGCTGCTGGTGGGGCTGCTCGTCTCCGGCCTCTCCACCGGCCAGCGGCTGCTGGCGATCGGCCTCGGCGCCGCCGGCATCTTCCTCGGCGTGGCGATGATCGCCAAGCTGCTGGTGCCGCCGCTCGCGCGCGCGCTGGGCTGGCCGGCGACCAAGATCGGGGGAACGGCGGGCAAGCTGGCCCGCAGCAACGCGATGCGCAACCCCGCGCGGACGGCATCCACCGCCGCCGCGTTGATGATCGGGCTGGCGCTCGTGACGCTCGTGGCGGTGCTGGCGGCCGGCCTGAAGTCGACCTTCGAGAGCTCGGTCAACCAGCTATTCAAGGCCGACTACGCGCTCACCTCCACCAACGGCTTCTCGCCGGTCTCGATCGCCTCCTCCGAAGCGGTACGCCAAGTGCCCGGCGTGCGGGTCGTCTCCGGCGTGCGCGCCGGCCGCGGGCGCGCCTTCGGCGGGGAAATCAACGTCAGCGGCGTCTCCGGCGACATCAGCCAGGTGGTGGAGGTCAAATGGCAGCACGGCTCGCCGGCGGTTCCCGGTCAACTGGGCGCGAACGGCGCGTTCGTCGACAAGGAATACGCCAAAGAACTGCACCTGCACGTGGGCTCGCCGATCACGGTGGAGACCCCCACCGGCAAGTTCATGCACCTGCAGCTGCGCGGCATCTTCGCGCCGCCCAAAGGCGGCTCGCCCTACGGCGACGTGACGATCTCCACACAACGCTTCGACGCCGAATACCAAAACCCCGAAGACGTCTTCACCTTCGTCAACATCGCCGGTGGTGCCACCGCCGCCAACACAAAACGGCTGCAAGCGGCGCTGGCGGGCTACCCCGACGCGAAGATCCAAACCGAGAGCGAGTTCAAGGAAAGTCAGGAGAAAGGGATCGACACGCTGCTCAACCTGCTCTACGTGCTGCTTTCGCTGTCGATCCTCGTCAGCCTCTTTGGGATCATCAACACGCTCGTGCTCACCGTCTTCGAGCGCACGCGCGAGCTGGGCATGCTGCGCGCGATCGGCATGACCCGTCGCCAGGTACGCCGCATGATCCGCCACGAGAGCATCGTCACCGCCCTAATCGGCGCTGCGCTCGGGATCCCCGTCGGGATCGTGCTGGCGCTGATGGTGGGGCAGGCGATCGAATACCCCGCCTTCACGATCCCCATCGGCACGTTGATCGTGTTCGTGATCGCCGCGATCCTTGCGGGCATCGTCGCGGCGATCTTCCCCGCCCGCCGCGCCGCCCGGTTGAACGTGCTGCGGGCGCTGCAGTACGAGTAGGCGGCGCCCATAAACTGCCGGCTGTGACCAAGCTCCGCCTGGCGCTCTGCCAGATGAACGCCACCGTCGGCGACATCGCCGGCAACGCCGATCGCATCCGTGCCGGGATCGAGGCCGCGCGCGCACAGGGCGCCGAGCTGGTGCTGTTCCCCGAGCTGGCCCTTACCGGCTATCCGCCGGAGGACCTGCTGCTGCGCGAGCATTTCCTCGCCGACGCCGCCGCCGCGCTCGGCGAGCTGGCCGCTGAAGTCGAGGGGATCGTCGCCGTCGTCGGGTTCCCGGAGCGGGCACGAAAGGTTTACAACGCCGCGGCCGTGCTCGCCGATGGCGGTGTGCACTCCGTCTACCGCAAGGTGCACCTGCCCAACTATGGCGTGTTCGACGAGCAGCGCTACTTCAAGGCGGGACACAAGGGCGCGGTGACCGACGTTGGCGGATGCCTCGTTGGGCTGACGGTGTGCGAGGACCTGTGGCGGCCCGGTGCGCCCGCCACCGATGAGGCAGCTGCCGGCGCGCGTTTGATCGTCAACATCTCCGCGTCCCCCTACCACGCCGGCAAGGGATTGGAGCGGGAGCGCCTGTTCGCACAGCGCGCACGCGAGCACGGCGCCCACATCGCTTTCTGTGGGTTGGTGGGCGGCCAGGACGAACTGGTTTTCGACGGCCACTCCTTCGTGCTCGACCCCAACGGCACGACGATCGCGCGCGCCGCCCAATTCGCCGAAGACCTGCTGGTATGTGAGCTCGAGCTCGACCGTTCACCGCCGGCAGGGCACGCGTCCACCGCGGGGACGTATGAGGCGGGAGCACGTGAGGCGGGAGCGTATGAGGCGAGAGCACGTGAATCGTGGCCATCCGCGGCCGAAGCCGATAGGCCTCCGTCCGGCCAGTCGGCGCTACTCACTCCAGTCGAGGCGGAGGTGTACTCAGCGCTCTGCCTCGGCCTGCGCGACTACGTGCACAAGAACGGCTTCGCCCACGTGGTGCTCGGGCTCTCCGGCGGGATCGACTCCGCATTGGTGGCTTGCCTCGCGGTGGACGCACTCGGCGCAGAACGCGTCAGCACGGCAATCATGCCCTCCCCCTTCTCCTCCGCCGCCACCCAGGACGATGCGCGCGCACTCGCTGTCGCGCTCGGCGTGCGCATCCACGAGCTGCCAATCGCCGCCGCGATGGATGCCTACACCGCGACGCTGCGCACAGAGTTCGCTGGCAGGGAGACCGACCTCACCGAGGAGAACCTGCAGGCGCGCATCCGCGGCAATCTGCTGATGGCGCTCTCCAACAAGTTTGGCTGGCTGGTGCTTACCACCGGCAACAAGTCAGAGATGTTGGTCGGCTACACCACGCTCTACGGCGACCTCGCGGGCGGCTTCGCGGTGATCAAGGACGTTCCCAAGACGCTCGTCTACCGGCTGTGCGAATGGCGCAACACGCAGGGTGGCGCGCCTCTCGGGCTGCCGCTCGGGCCTCCGCTCGGCGACAGCGGCACACGGACGCCCGGTGGTGGGGGCCGAACAAGAGATGAGCATCGGCGGGATGGGGAGCCGATTCCCTCCTCGATCATCGCGCGCGCACCCTCCGCGGAGCTGCGCGAAGATCAGCGCGACGAAGACTCGCTGCCCCCCTACGCGCTGCTCGACCGGATCCTCCACGGTTACATCGAGCTCGACCGCAGCCGCGAGCAGTTGATCGCCGACGGGCTGCCCGCCGCTGAGGTTGACCATACGATCCGGCTGGTGGACCTCGCCGAGTACAAGCGTCGCCAGGCACCGCCCGGCATCAAGATCACCACGCGCGCGTTCGGTCGCGACAGACGCATGCCCATCACCAACAGGTACACCGGCTGATGGGCAACGGGATGGGTGGACCGAGCGGGCGCCGAGCGTCCGTCGTGCGGGCGCTGATCGCCGCGTTCGCGCTGCTGTGCTCGCTGGGGTTGAGCGCGTGCGCCGGCACCATCCAAGATCGGCCGACCCCACCGAGCGCGCTCGAGCCGCTGGTGATTCAGGAAGCCTTCCCTGTGTACTGGCTGGGGGGCGCCTTCGATCGCCTACAGATCACCCACGTCGGGCGCGACCCCAGCGGGGCCTACGAAATTCAGTACGGCAACTGCCTGGTGGGAGGCGAGAGTGTGTGCGTGACGCCGCTTGAGATCGTCACCTCGCCAGACAACAGCTTCCTGCCGGGGGGCGAAGCGTTGCAGAGCACGGTGCTGCTGCGGGGAGTGCGGGGCCGCTCGGCCCTTGGCGGCAGATCGCTTGCGCTGCCCACTGGCGGCGTGGTGGTGGACCTCTACGCCAACAGCCCCGGGCTCGCACGGTCCGCCGCCGAGGCGATGGTGAGCATCAACGCGCCCGGCCTCCCGGGCAAGCCACTCTCGCCGCCGCTACCCAACACCGGCTACGGCGAACGGCCACTGCCCGCGCAGCAGCCGGCGATCGCGCCTACCGGTGGCGCTGAGGCCCTGCGGGCAGTCCCAGCACACGGTTAGGGCAGTGGGCGTACGGCGATCGTCATGCGGGTCACGGCGCACAACTTGCCGGCGTCATCGCTGAAGTGCACATCCCACACCCACGTCGTGCGCCCACGGTGCAGACGCCTGGCGTGGGCGTGCACCGTGCCCGACGTGGTCGGACGCAGGAAGCTCGTGTTGTTAGAGAGGCCCATCGCCACCATGCCTTCGGCGAGCACCGTCACTCCGGTGGCAATCGAGGCCATCGACTCCGCCAGCGAGGCGTACACGCCACCGTGAATGAGCCCCGCGGGCTGCTTGAGCTCCTCGCGCACCTGCACCTGGGCACGCACCTCCTCGGCCGACATCTCCAGCAGTTCCAGGCCATACAGCCGGTCGAACCCGTGCAGCGCCTCGTTGATCTGCTCCGCGCTGGGGATGCTCATCGCGGCGCCACGATAGCCTAAGAGCCTGGGGAGCCTCACGCCGCCGCGCGTCGGTGGCAGGATGCGCGGCACACGGCCACCATCGGGGCCCCCACCACACGATGAGACTGCAAGAGATCCCCCCCGACCTGCGCGCGACGCTCTCCCTGCTGCTGGGCCAACACCGCAGCTACGCCGAGATTGCCGCGATGCTCAAGATCGAACAGCACGCTGTGCACGACCGCGCGCACAGCGCGCTGGCGCTGCTCGCTCCGCGCCAAGCGCGCGGGTTGAACACCGAGGAACGCGAACAGATTGGCGACTACCTGCTCGGGCAAGCCGACGACGCGCAGCGGTTGACCACCGCCGCCCACCTAAGTGACTCCGCCGCCGCCAGAGATTGGGCGCAGGCGCTCGTCGCCGAGCTTGCTCCGCTTTCGACCGAGCTGCCGGCGATCCCCGCGACCACCGCGGAGACTCCGACCACCGCGGAGACCCCAGCTACAAGCGCGGAGGCCCCGACCACAAACGCGGAGGCCCCAACCACAAACGCGGAGGCCCCAACCACAAACGGCGCCGCGTCGGCCCCCGGCGCGCAGGCGCTCGCAGGCGCTCCGCCGTCGCCAGCGGGCTCACGGCGGGGTGGGGTGATCCTGTTGGGTGGGCTGGCCGTAGTCGTGATTGTCGCCGTCGCGTTGATCGTCGGGCTCGGCGGCGGATCCTCGCCGAGCTCCTCCACCGCCTCGAATGCGTCGAACGGGCAGGGTGGGTCGGGCGCATCCACTACTACGCCGAGCACAACCTCGAGCACGCCCACCACACCGGCCAAATCAGGTGGGTCTGGCAAATCCGGTAAATCCGCAAGCCAACCCAAGCTCACCGCGACGCTGGCGCTGACGCCCATCGACCACGAAAGCAAGGCGCTGGGCCTCGTCGAGGTAATCGCGGAGGGCAGCGAACACGCCTTCATCATGGCCGCCGAACACCTGCCGCCCACCAACGGCTTCCACTATGCGGCGTGGCTTTACAACACCCCCACCGACTCCTACTTCCTCGGCGGCGGCACCTCCGTGGGCGCCAGCGGCACCCTCAAAGCGGCCCAGGGACTGCCCACCGACGCCGCTCACTACGCCACGATCATCCTCACCGAAGAGCGCACCGAAAAGCCCAAGGAACCCGGGCCGATCGTGCTGAGCGGCGCCTTCAAGCTGGGCTAGAGGGTGGCGCAGCCGGCCGTAGGCAGGCTGGCCGAAACGGGGATGCGAGCCGAAGGCGAGTGTTTCCCGGCTTCGGTCGGGCCCCTCTTCAATCAGACGGCAGAAGCTTCCCCGGGTTCATGATCCCCGCCGGGTCGAGCTGCTGCTTGAGCGCACGCAGCGCCTCGACACCCTGGGCGCCGCCCAGCTCGCGCTGCATCCACGGGAGGTGGTCGCGCCCGACGCCGTGATGGTGGGTGATCGTGCCGCCATGCTCGGCGATCGCCTCACCCGCCGCGTGCTTCAGCGCCCGCCACTGCTCAATCTCGGCGCCCTCGCGCTGTGGCGCCAGCAGTGTGAAGTAGAGCGAGGCGCCGGTCTCGTAGAGGTGCGAGACGTGGCACATCACCACGCCCTCGGTTCCCTGCGCGCGCAGCTCTGCTTCGATCGCGGCGCGCGTCTGCTGATGCAGTCGCCGCAGGTTCGACCAGGTGGCGGCGGTCTCCAGGGTCTCGACCATCACGCCGTGCGTGAGCAGCTCGTCGCGCAGGTAGGGCGCCGCGAAGCGCTGCCTGCGCCACGCCTCCCCGGGCGAGCGCCCGACCGGCAGACCGCCGTGGCGGCGCACCAGCTCCAACGCCTGCGCGCGCCGACGCTTCACCTCCAGCGGCGTGCCCTCGAAGCCGAGGATCGCCAAGCATCCCGCGCCGTAACCACGCACGCGCAGGTAGGCCGCGCCGGCGCGGCTCTTTGCCCGGGCCTGCAGCGCATCGCGGACACTGGCGTGGGCTGGGTGCCCTGATCCCGATCCACCGCCGGCCTGCGCTTGCGCCTGCGCGAGCGTCATGCGTGTCTCCGCCTCGTCCGACAGCCGCACTACCGCTGGTGCCGCGTGCTCCTGCGCGAGTTCCCGCAACGCGTCTACGCCGGAGGCAAAGTCCGCGAAGAAGGCGCCCTCGTAGCGGCGCTCAGTCGGCGCCGCGCGTACGCGCAGGTCCAGCTCGGCGATCACCCCCAGTGTGCCCTCCGAGCCCACCAGCAGCTTGCGCAGGTCCGGTCCGGCGGCGCTTGCCGGGACCGCCGCAAGCGCCAGCTCGCCGGCGGGCGCAGTGAGGCGCCACCCCACCACCAGCTCCTCGAAGCGCCCATATCCGGTGGAGGCCTGTCCGGCGCCGCCGCTCGCCGCGCAGCCCCCCAGCGAGACGTACTCCCACGACTGCGGGAAGTGCCCGAGCGTCAACCCCTTCGCCGCCAGTCGCCGCTCGAGCGCCGGCGCGCGCAACCCCGCCTGGGCGCTCACCACCCGCGACTCGATGTCGATGTCGAGCACCGCCGCCAGCGCGCGCATGTCGAGCGCCACCACCGCCGCGTGCTCACCCCTCTGCGGCGCCACGCCACCGACCACGCTGGTGCCCCCGCCGAACGGCACCACCGCGATCGAGCGTCGCGCACACAGCGCCAGCAGCGCTCCCAGCTGCTCTGAGCGGCTGGGGTACAGCACCGCATCCGGCGCCTCCCCCGGCTCGCCGGCGCGTAGACGCACGAGGTCGGGGTAGCCCTTGCCGGCGGCGTGCGTGACGCGCTCGGTATGGCCCTCGCGCACGGCCTCGGCACCCAGCAGCTCCCGCAGCTCCGCGCGCGCCTGCTCCGGGAGCGTCGCCGTCGGCAGCCGCACCCGCGCGAGCGCGACCGGAGGCCGCATCTCGGGAGCGGTGCCGACGGTGTCGCGCAGCAGCCGCAGCATCCCCTGCCCCAGCGCCGCCGGCCGTGCGGGGTCGCCCCACCCCCACCAGCGCATCGTGGTCGGTTCAGCCAACGATCCGCTCCAGTCCATCGAGTGCTTCGTCGAGCGTGTGACCGGCGGCGCGGCGCACGCGCGAGGAGCCGAGGTTGGCGAACACTCCCTTCAGCTTCTGGCGCAGCTCGATCGTCACCTTCGTCCCCGTCCCCGCCGGCTCCAGGCGCAGCTCGGTGTGGGCCTCCGACAGCACCCGGGCGAAGGGCGTGTCCTGCACAAGCTGCTCCCAGCGCAGCGTCAACGCCGGCTCGTCGACCTCCACCTGGAAGTCGGCCCTCACCAGCCGGCCTCTGTTGCTAGCCAAAACCTTCGTGAAGGCGTCCCGCTCGATGCCCTCCACACGCGTCACCCGCGGCCACCAGCGCGGCAGATGGGCGGGGTCGGCGATCAGCTCCCATACCTCTCCGGCGGGCGCGTCGATCGTGCGGGTGCGCTCGGTGGTGGGCACCCCGCGGGCTCAGTTTGCGATCTTGCGCAGGTCGCGCACCAGCAGCAAATGCCGCAGGTGGGAGGTCACCGCGGCGAGGTTCTCCAGCGCCTCCAGCGCCTCCTTGCGCCGCTGGGGGTTGCGCGAGCGCAGCGATGGGGCGAGGATCTGCTGCAGCAGGCTGGCCTCGCGGTCGGCGGAGGTGCGGAACACGCGGAGGTTGCGCCCGCCCACGCCGTAGCGCGCCAGTTCGGATACCGCGCCGACGATCTCGCGCTCGGTTTCGTCGTAGTAGCGCTGGCCGCCGCGCTGCTCGCCTTTGACGACGCCGTATTCCTCGAGCTCCTTCACCAGTTTCGCGTCGGCGTGAGTCTCCTCCAACACTTCCTCGAGTGTGTAGAGCGCGCCGTTCCCGTCGCGCACGCTGACGCTCGCACGGCGCGGGCGCGCTTGGGGGCGGGCCGGCGACCCGTCCGGCTCCTCCCCGAGCTGGGTGGGATCGCCAGGGTGGGCGGGGTTCTCATACCCAACGCCGCTGCGTCCGGCGGCGAGCTCCTGGCGAATCACGCGCAAGGGCAGAAACTCGTCGCGCTGCATCCGCAAGATCGTGCGCAGCCTCGCCACGTCGCCCTGGCTGTAGAGGCGGTAGCCGCCGGGCGTGCGGCGCGGTGTCAGCAGTTTCTGGTCCTCCAGATAGCGGATCTTGGAGATCGAGATGTCGGGGAACTCTTGCGCCAGCGCCTTGCACACCGCGCCAATCGTGTAGGGCTTCGAGGACGCCGTTGTCGTCGCGGTGGCCATCAGCGCGCGTGGTAGCTCAGCTTGTACTTGCCGATCTGCAGTTCGTCACCATCGTCCAACCGGTGCGACTCGATCCGCTCGCGGTTGACGTAAGTGCCGTTCAACGAACCGCAATCGTCGAGATGCCACGCGTCGCCGCGGCGGATCAGCAGCGCGTGATCGCGCGAGACGGTGATGTCGTCGAGGAACACCGCGCTGTCGGGCCGGCGGCCGATGCTCATGCGCTTGCCCTCGATCGGGAAGCTCTCGCCTACGCGTCCTCCGCCGGCGCGCACCACCAGCGCCGGGCCGTGCGCGGTCACCTCGCCGAGCTCCACCGGCACCAGCTCGCCGCTCTCGTCGATGCGGTAGGTGGCGGTCACCGAGTCGCCGGGGGCCTGATCCTTGGCGGTCTGATCGGTTGGGCCTTGATCTACGCGCAGCGAGGAGCCGCAGCGCTGGCAGAAGTTGGCGCCCTCGCCGTTGGCGGCACCGCACTCGGGGCAGACCGTCGCCATCCCGAGACCTTAGGCGTCGGCTTGCGGTTCGGTTTGACGACCGAAGTCGGGAGACACTCGCCTTCGGCTCGCATCCCCGCTTCGGCCAGCCAGAATCTCGGTGAGCTGCTCCACGTCCGCACCGGTGATCAGCTGCTCGCCATTGTCGTGCTTTTGCTGCAGACGGTTCACCAGCTCGGCGCGCAGAATGTCGATCTTGCCGTGCAGAATGCGGCGCCGATAGGAGATCTCGGTCTCCTCTTCGGTGAGCTCGCGGATCAAAGCCTTCAGCTCTGCGTCCGTGAGGGCCCCTAGATCGGGAAACGTGTCCATTGCGGTGTGCTCCTCTCGCGGCTCAACATGACGACTGGCAAAAGAGGGGGCCCGGCTCGGCAGCCTTCGGCTGCCTGCGCCACCCTCTCAGTTCACTATAGCCCAAACGTCAAGTTGAGGTTGAGGTCTCGCCCCGCATCTGTGCCACACCATCCCGCACGTACAGCGCCGAGGCAAGCAGCGCGAGCACCAGGCCGACGTACAGCAGCACCGCGCCCACGCCTTCCAGGCCCACCATCGCGAAGAAGAACGCGCCCATCAACGGTGCCACCGAGATGCGTCCCGGCCAGTTGATGCGCAGCTCGACGCCGTGCGAGAGCCCATAGCGGCCGAGGACGAGCATCGCGAGCTCCCGCGCGATCAGGACGGCAAGTGCCCAGTGGGGCAGCAGCTCGAAATGCCAGCACACAACCACGCCGGCGATCGCGAGCAGGCGGTCGGTGAGTGGGTCCATCAACGCACCCAGGCGGCTGTACTGACCGGTGACGCGCGCGGCGATCCCGTCCGCGTAATCGCCCCAACCGATCACCGCGAACAGCGCGGCGGGCAACGCGCCGACGCCGTCCGAGGTAGAGAGCGCCACCACGAGAAACACCGGGATCAGCGCGAGGCGCAGGAAGCCGATGGCGTTGGGCACCGTCCACGGCCGCAGCGGCTCTCCCGCGGCGACCTGCGGTGGCGGCGGACCGGAGCGGTCGATGCCCACCAGGCGGCGAATGGTGAGGCGAGTCTTGCGCCCACCGCCCGGGGCTCCGCTCGTACCAGCGGTCGGTGCGCCACGCACAGACCCATCGCCGCCCGTCTCTAGGGGAGGCTCTGCCACAGCTCATCCACCGCCCGCAGCAGCGCCTGGGGCGCGCCGCCGAGGGGCAGCCCGGGAGCGCTCCGGCGGCCGCGACGGATCTGCACCTCGATCTCGCCGGACTCCAGCGAGCGGCGCCCCACGGTGAGCCGCAGCGGACAGCCGAGCAGCTCGGCGTCGGCGAACTTCTCCCCCGTGCCGAGGTCGCGGTCGTCGTAGAGCACCTCCACGCCGCCGGCGCGCAGTGTCTCGTAGACGCCGTCGGCGGCATCGCGCTCCGGCGTGCCGGGCTTGCCGAGCGCGACGAGGTGAACGGCGAAAGGCGCCAGCGCGCGCGGCCAGGAGATGCCGTGCTCGTCGGCGTACTGCTCCACAGCGGCCGCGACGATTCGCGCCGGGCCGATCCCGTAGCAGCCCATCCAGATCGGGTGCTCCGCGCCGTGCTCGTCGAGATAGCGGGCACCGAGCGGCTCGGAGTAGCGGGTGCCGAGCTTGAAGATGTTGGCGATCTCGATCGCCGGCTCGATCGTGAGCTCGCGATCGCCCAGTGCGTAGCGCTTGTTGAGTGGCGCGTCCATTGGGGTACCGATCGGCAGGTCCATCGGCATATCGAGCGGAGGGTCCATGGGCATCTTCAGGGACGGGTCCATTGGCGTTCTGACCGGCGCATCCATCGGAGCTTCGATGGGAGGGTCGAACGGACCAGTGGGTAGAAGGGTTGCGTCCACTTCGCGAATCTCGGGGTGGCGCAACGCGACCTCGAGATTCGCGGCGTAGCCCTCCGCGAGCGCAACGCGGTCCTCCCCCGCCGCGCACGGCGCCATGTACTCGTGCGCGCCGAGCCCGCCCATCATCCCGACCTCGCCCTCCACACGGTAGAAGCGCAGGCCAGTGCGCTCCATGATGCGGTCGTATGCGCCAACCTGGCGGTCGTAGCTCACATCCAGCCCGGCGGCGTCGCGGTCGAAGGTGTAGGCGTCCTTCATCACGAACTCGCGCGTACGCAGCACCCCGGCGCGGGGGCGGGGCTCGTCGCGCTCCTTGACCTGGAAGTGGTACACGGCGAGCGGCAGGTCGCGGTAGGAGCGCACCGTGTGGGCAATGTGGAAGGTGACGGCCTCCTCGTGGGTCATCGCGAGCACGAGCTCCGAGCCCTTGCGGTCGGTGAGCTTGAACAGCTCCTCGATCTCGATGCGCCCGGTCTTGCGCCACGGCTCGGCCGGCTGCAGCACTGGCATCAGCATCTCCTGCGTGCCGATCGCGTCCATCTCCTCGCGGATGATCGCCACCACGCGCTGGTGCACCCGCCACCCGGCCGGTAGCCACGTCCACATACCAGCGCCCATCTGGCGCACCAGCCCTGCGCGCACCATCAGCTTGTGCGAGATCGCCTCGGCGTCGGCTGGGGCCTGCTTCTCGGTCGGCAGCAGGTACTCGGTGAGGCGGGTCATCGCGGCCACATCCTACGGGCCGGGAGATCAATCGACATTCGCCGACGACGCACACCCTGTCTTGGATACTCCGTAACCGGGTAATGCAGATCAGCGCAAGCGCCCGCCTTTGATAGAACAGCGTCCAACTGCCGAGCGCAAACGAGCGACCGAGAAGGAGTCCCAAAATGGCCTACACAGTCCCGCCGCTCCCCTACGCGTACGACGCGCTGGAGCCGCACATCGACAAGCAGACGATGGAAATCCATCACGACAAGCACCACCAGGCGTATGTGGACAAGGTCAACGCCGCACTGGAGGGCACCGAGTGGGCCAACAAGCCGATCGAGGAGGTGCTGCAGAACCTCGACAGCCTCGGCGACAAGAAGACAGCGGTCAAAAACAACGGCGGCGGGCACTACAACCACACGCTGTTCTGGGAGAGCATGAGCGCCGACGGCGGCGGCGCCCCCGAAGGCGCATTGGCGCAGGCGATTGACTCCGCCTTCGGCTCGTTCGGAGACTTCCAGGCAAAGCTCAAGGAAACGGGCGTCAACCAGTTCGGTTCGGGCTGGTCGTGGCTGGTGCACGACGGGTCGGGTCTCGCGGTGGTGGGCAGCGCCAACCAGGACAACCCGATCTCGGGCGGCAAGACGCCGCTGCTGGGGGTGGACGTGTGGGAGCACGCCTACTACCTGAAGTACCAGAACCGCCGCCCCGACTACCTCGACGCGTGGTGGAACGTCGTCGACTGGTCGAAGGTCGCGGAGCGGCTCGCGGCGGCTGGCTGAGCGAATCTCTGAGGGCCGGCGCTCAGTTGCGGCTGAAGCGCCGGCCGGCGACGGGCGAGACGGCCTCGTCGAGTGGCACCGGCGCGTCCGCGCCGCCGTTGGCCGGCGTGACGTTGGCCGGCGTGAGCATCGACTCGAGCACCGAGTCGGCCTCCGAATCGTTGCGCGCCGCGGCCGCCTCGAGGGCAGCCAGTTTCTCGGGCGTCATCGCGGTGGCATCCTCATTCTCTGCCAGCCACTCGCGCGCCTCGGCGGCGGCGAGCTCATCGCGCTGCACCGTCTTGCCGGCGGCGTAGTAGCGGTCGATCTCCTTGAACAGCTCGTCGACCAGCTGCTCGGTCGGCACCTTCTTCAGAGGCTCGCCCTTGGAATAGATCATCCCCATGTCTTTCGCGCCGGTGATCCCGAAGTCGGCGTGGCGGGCCTCGCCGATGCCGTTGACGGCGCAGCCCAGCACGGACACCTCGATCGGGTCCTCGTACGCTTCCAAACGCCGCTCCACCTCCGCCACGACCGAGTCCATGTCGAACTGCAGGCGCCCGCACGTGGGGCAGGCGATCAGGTCGGGGCCGCGCTCGCGTAGCTTGAGCGCCTTGAGAATCTCCCAAGCGACCTTCACCTCCTCCTCGGCGTGGAAGGTGGAGAGCGAGATGCGGATCGTGTCGCCAACGCCGTCGGCGAGCAGCGTGCCGAGCCCGACAGCGGACTTCAGCGAGCCCGACCACTTGGTGCCCGCCTCGGTGACGCCGAGGTGCAGCGGGTAGGGGATTTTCTCCGCCAGCAGGCGGTTGGAGGCGATCGTGTTGGGTACCGAGGTGGACTTCATCGAGACCTTGAAGTCGTGGAAGTCGAGGCTCTCCATCAGCGCCACGGTCTCCAGCGCCGCCGTGACGAGCGCCTCGACGGGGTTGTCGTACTCGAGCTGGCGCAGGTGGCGGGGCAGCGAGCCGGAGTTGACGCCGACGCGCAGCGGCACGCCCCGCTCGCGTGCGAGCGCCACAACCTCGCCGACCTTCTCGGGCCCACCGATGTTGCCGGGGTTGATCCGCACGCAGTGCGCACCGGCCTCGATCGCCTTCAAAGCGAGCGTGTGATTGAAGTGGATGTCGGCGATCACGGGGATCGGCGACTGTGCGACGATCGAACGCAGCGCCTCGACGTCCTGCTCGCGGGGCACGGCGACGCGCACGATGTCGGCACCGGCGTCGGCTACCTTCAGGATCTGATCCATCGTGGCGGCGAGGTTGGCGGTCTCCGTCTTAGTCATCGTCTGCACGACGACGGGCGCGCCGCCACCGATCGCGACGCCCCCCACCGTAATCTGCCGCTCCGAAGCCATCTACGGTGATTCTACGATGCCGCGAGGCCCCCTCCCAAATCAGATGACTACACAAGCGCCCTCCGAGGTCTACCCGACCGCCCGCGGACCGCTCGCGCGGATCGCCTCCCCTTACGCTGCCCGTGCCCGCCGGCGGCGGCACGAGCGCTTCTTCAAGCTGACCGGCCTGCCGCCGGGGGGCCGCGTACTCGACGTGGGCTGCGGGCGCATCGGCCTCAGGGCGCTGGAGCCTGAGCTTGACATCACCGGCGTCGACCTCGCCCCCTTGGGCTACCCCGGCCCGTTCGTGCAGGCCGATGCCGCGCAGGGGCTGCCGTTCGCCGACGCGGAGTGGGATCTCGTGTACTGCAACAGCGTGATCGAGCACGTCCCGCCAGAGCGCCGCGAGGCGTTCGCCGCCGAGCTGCGCCGCGTGGGCAAGGGCTGGTATGTGCAAACGCCCGCATGGTCGTTCCCGCTGGAGCCCCACGCGCTGCTGCCGCTCGCACACTGGCTGCCGCCGCGCCTGCGACGCCCCTACTGGAAGCTGGGGGCAACCGGCAAATGGGAGGAGATCCAGCTGCTGCGCCGGGGCGAGATGGAGGCGCTGTTCGGGCCAGCCTCGCCTGAGCGCGTGGGAGGGCTGGTGAAGAGCTGGGTATCTGTGAAGTCCTGCGGTACTCAGGCCGCCTGACAACCCACCAGCCTTTGGGGAGGGGGCACTGGGGGAGGGCCTGCCCTCCCCCAGCTCAGATGGGGTATCTGTGAAGCCCTGCGGTACTCAGGCCGCCTGACAACCCACCAGCCTTTGGGGAGGGGGCACTGGGGGAGGGCCTGCCCTCCCCCAGCTCAGATGGGGTATCTGTGAAGCCCTGCGGTACTCAGGCCGCCTGACAACCCACCAGCCTTTGGGGAGGGGGCACTGGGGGAGGGCCTGCCCTCCCCCAGCTCAGATGGGGTATCTGTGAAGTCCTGCGGTACTCAGGCCGCCTGACAACCCACCAGCCTTTGGGGAGGGGGCACTGGGGGAGGGCCTGCCCTCCCCCAGCTCAGATGGGGTATCTGTGAAGCCCTACGAGCGCTAGGCGTACATCGCCTCGATCTCCGCGGCGTACTTTGCGGCGATCGGCTTGCGCTTGAGCTTCATCGTCGGCGTCAGCTCGTCCTCACCGGGGAGCCAGTCGCCGGGGACGATCGTGAACTTCTTGATCTGCTCGACGCGCGCGAGGCGGCTGTTGGCGGCGTCGATCGCCTCCTGCACGGCGGCGTGCACGGTGGGCTCGGCGGCTAGCTGGGCGAGCGTTTGGCCCTCCAGCCCGTGCTGTGAGGCCCACATCGGCGCGAAGTCGGCGTCGAGCACGATCAGCGCCGTGTTGTAGGGGCGGCGATCGCCGATCGCGCAGGCCTGGCCGATCAGCGGCGAGACACTCTTGATCGCGGCCTCGATGTTGGCGGGCGACATGTTCTTGCCGGCGGCGTTGATGATCAGCTCCTTCTTGCGGTCGACGATCCGCAGGTAGCCGTCGCCGTCGAGCTCGCCGATGTCGCCGGTGTGCAGCCAGCCGTCGCGGTCGATCGTCTCGGCCGTCTTCTCGGGATCGCCGCGGTAGCCGAGCATCACCGTGTCGCCGCGCACCAACACCTCGCCGTCCTCGGCGAGCGCGATCTCGACGCCCGGGGCGGGCGGCCCAACGGTGCCGAGCTTGATCCGCTCCGGCGGGTTGACGCAGCCGGCGCCGCAGGTCTCGGACATGCCCCACAGCTCCGCGAGCGGGATGCCGATCGCGTGGAAGAACTCGAGCACCTCAAGCGGTGTGGGCGCGGCGCCCACGTTCACCGCGCGCACCTCGTCGAAGCCGAGCATCGCGCGCAAACCAGCGAAGATCTGCTCGTCGGCGGCGGCCACCTCGGCGGCAAGCTCCGCCGGCACGGCCTCGCCGCGCTGCTCCAAACGGACCTTCTCGACCGCCGCACCGAGCGCGCGTTCGGTGCCTTCACGCTGCTCCTGCGGCTGGCCGGCAACCATCGTCTCCAAGCCGGCCTTCAACTTCTCCCAGATGCGCGGCACGGCGAAGAACCAGTGCGGGCGGACTTCCGGCAGGTAGGAGAGCACCTGCCGCGGGTCGGGGCAGCTCGTGATCTGCATCCCGTACACGATCGGCACGTAGTGGTGGGCGTTGCGCTCGGCGACGTGCGCAGCGGGCAGCCAGGAGATCACGCGCGACTCCGGTGGAAACTGCACCAGCCGCTCGATGCCGGCGACGGTGTGCATCAAGTTGCGATGCGACAGCTGCACGCCCTTGGGCGGCCCGGTCGTACCGGAGGTGTAGATCAGCGTCAGCACATCCTCGGGCTGCACCTCGGCGGCGGCCCGCGCCACCGCCGTCTGCGCCTCGGGGTCACGCCCGGACGCTTCGACCTCGGCGAGCGTGAGCACCCCCGCGACCGACGCTCCTTGCGCCACGCCCTCGCCATCGACACCTCCGTCCGCCCGCTCGCCGTCGATGCCTCCGTCCGCGCCCTCGCTGAGGGGGTCGACGATGATCACATGCTCCAGCTCGGGCAGGTTGCGGCGGGCCTCCAGCAGTTGGTCGAGGTACTGCCGCTCTACCACGGCGATGCGGGCGGCGGCGTCGGAGACGACATACTCGATCTGATTGGCGGCGTAGGTCTGATAGATCGAGAACGGCGTCGCGCCCAGCGTGACGGCGGCGAGATCCACGACATGGAACTCGGGCCGGTTGGAGAGCATGATCGCGAGCGTCTGGCCGTGCCGTAGCCCCAGCTTGTGCAGCCCCCCGGCGAGGTCGCGCACGCGCCGGCGCCACTGCTCCCAGGTGAGCGTCTGCTCGTCGTCCTTGGTGCGGATCGCGACGCGATCGGCAAGGCGGGAGCTGGTGAGCTCGAACGCCTCCACGATCGTCGTGGCGTGCGCCGAGGAGGGAGCCTCGCCGTCTCCCGTGGACCTGGCCGTGCGCGTGGTGGGACCGCTCATCCCCCGAGCCTACCGATGTCGTTGCTGAGGCCGTTGATGACGAGGAATGCGAGCAGCACGATCCCGATCGAGCTGAAACGCCACATCGCCGCCAACGAGACGCGGCGACCGCGCACCTTCTCTGCGAGCGACCACAGCACATGGCCGCCGTCGAGCGGCAAGAATGGGAAGAGGTTGATGATCGCGAGCGCCAGCGAGACGAAGCCGATGATCACCAGCGCGTAGCCGGCGCCAGCGGTGACAGCTTCCTGGGTGACCACCGTGATCCCGACGATGCTGCTGAATTCGTGGCGCACCTTGGCGCTGGTGAAGGCGTCGCCGATGTTGGTGAGCGTGTGGGCCGTGATACCCCACATCTCGCCAAGCGCCGCCCCGGCGGCGGCGAACGGGCCGTAGGATTTTGCGGCGGCGCCGAAGTCGAAGCCGATCAGCATGCGTTGCAGAGCGGCGCTATAGCGGGGGTACACCGACAGCGACACCGTGCGACCGGCGCGCCTGACGGTCAACTGCACGGGCGTGGCTGCGCGACAGCCCTCGTGCAACGCTCCTGCACAGCGGTGCGCGCCGATCGCCTTGATCGCCGAGTTCACAGTAACGCGCTTTCCATCGACGCCGATGATCCGATCGCCAAGCTTGAGCGTGCCGTAAGCCGGCTCGCCCTTCTCGATCGCGACTACCGATGTGCTCTCAACGCGCGTGTGGATTGGGGGGTTGAGCTGTTCAAGCGTGCCCATTCCAGCGAGGCTGCCGGAGAAGAGGATCGCCCAAAACAGCAGAAAGGCGATCAACAGGTTGACACCGGGGCCGGCGAGGATCACGACGATACGCTTCCAGGGGGGCTGGTTGTAATAAGCGCGTTGCGCCACCGCGGGGTCGAGCCCCTCCAGCTCCTGCGGGCTCATGCCGGTGATCTTCACGTACCCCCCGGCTGGGATCGCCCCGATCATGTATTCGGTTTCCCCCCGGCGGATTCCCACGAGCTTCGGCGGAAAGAACAGCGAGAAGCGCTCCACGCGCATCCCCACCGCCTTGGCGACCGCGAAGTGCCCCGCCTCGTGCAGGACGATCAGCGCCGCGATTCCGAGAATCGTGAGTACCCAACTCATGCGCTTCAGTGTGGCAGGCAGCGGGGAGACTCCACGCAGATGGGTCGGCCGCACGCGGCGATCGGCCAATCATGCACGATTGACTGCGGGCCGGCGCCTACGGCCAGGCAAGCTCACGCCAGCGCGGCAACCGCCTCCTCGGCGACGGCGCGTGCTTCGCGGTCGGCCTCGTACAGCGACTCGAAGGCGCGCACGGGCGCGGCGGGGATCCGCTCCAGCGTCGCTTCGATCACAGCGGGGATGCCGGTGAAGGGCAGACGCTCGGCGAGAAAGGCGTGAACGGCGATCTCGTTGGCGGCGTTGAGCACGCACGGGGCGGTGCCGCCTTCCGCTGCGGCTTCACGCGCGAGGCGCAGGCAGGGGAAGGCCTCGAAGTCAACGGCCTCGAAGGTAAGCTGACCGACCTCCACGAGGTCGAGCGGTGCGACCGGTTGGTAATCGACTCCCCCCCCGCCGCCGCCATCGCCGGAGGCGGTGCTCAATGCGACGCTCTCGCCACCGTGCAGGGCATAGGAGATCGCCACGCGCATGTCGCGCGGGCCGAGGTGGGCCAGCATCGCGCCATCGGCGAGCTGGATCAGGCCGTGGATCAGCGACTGGGGGTGGACCACCACATCGATCCGCTCGTACGGAGTGCCGAACAGGTGGTGAGCCTCCATCAGCTCCAAACCCTTGTTCATCAGCGTCGCCGAGCCGATCGTGTTCATGCTCCCCATCGCCCAGGTCGGGTGCGCGAGCGCGTCAGCGACACTCACGTCCTGCAATTGCGCGCTGGTGCGTCCCCGGAAGGGGCCGCCGGAGGCCGTGATCGTCAGCCGCTCGACGGCGCCTGGGGGCTGTCCCGCCAGCAACTGATGCAACGCGGTGTGCTCGGAGTCGACCGGCACGATCCGCGCGCCGGTCGCTTCGGCGAGCGCGGTCACGAGCTCGCCACCAACCACCAGTGACTCCTTGTTGGCAAGTGCAAGGTCGATGCCCTCCCCCAGCGTCGCCACTGTCGGCCCCAGCCCGGCGGAGCCGACAAGCGCGTTGAGCACCAGATCGGCGCCGGACTCGACCACCAGTTGGACGAGCCCCTCGGCGCCGTGCAGCACCTCCCCCCCGGTCCACGCCTCGGCGGCACGTGCGGCGGCGCCCGGGTCGACCAGCGCGATCCGCCCCACTCTGTGCGCACGGGCCTGCTCGAGCAGCGCCTCCCAGGAGCGCTCGGCGGAGAGACCAACCAGTTCCAGCTCGTCGCTGCGGCACACGATGTCGAGCGCCTGCGTACCGATCGAGCCGGTCGAGCCGAGGATCAGTAGGCGCTTGGGCATGGGCGCCGACGATACCCGACAACCACCCTGTGCAGCCGCCGGCCCCGGATCAGCCGTAAGGGGGTCTCCGGGGCGGCGGCTGCTTGTGGGCCGTGAGCTTTATTCCTCGCTGTCGCGCACCGCCGCGGCGGCGGCCAGCGTGACGTTGGTTTCGATGATCACCGTGTTGGCGCCGGCCGGCGAAGGCAGCCCGATGCCGTGGTCGAGCGGGCCGTCGAGCTGCCCGAACAGCCCGCACCCGTTGACCTTGGAGACGGGAAATTCGTTATTGACGAACGTGCCGCCGGTGAGCGTCGCGATCGATCCTTCCTGTTCGAGACCCAACGTGCCGGAGCTGCCGTGGATCGGCTGGTTGGGCGGCGGTGGGCTGGTTGTGCCGTCGATCAGCGACAGCGTCAGCGGTTCGGTGGCGGAGCCGATATAGCAGTGGCTGCCGAGCAGAGGATTCTGCAATTTGATTCGCGTGGGCAGCACCAGCGCAGGCCCTTCTTCCACCAGCACGTTGTACGTGCTGAGTTGCCCCGTGCCTACCAATTCAATCGTCGCCGTAACCGTGTTGAGATGCCGCAGCCACCAGGCAAACTGCCTTCCCCAAGGCTGGCTTGGATTGCCGATGCCCAACAGGCGCCGTAGGCCGCCGGGCACTTCGATCGGCGTGGGCGACAACACGTCACCATGAACCGGGGGCGCCAACGTAGAGACTTCGGTTTCCGGTTCACGCACCAAGCCGGCCTGCAGCGCAATCGGTTCGTCGATCGGAACCGTGGCACTGCCGATCGTCAGCTGGCCGCCGTTCACCGTACCGATCAAGCAGTCGTACACCTTGGGTGCACTTAATGGGCAGCTGGCAAACGGCGCGTACGGTCCCGTCGGGCCACCGCTGGTCGGGTGAGCACTCCCAGGCGGACCATTGGGCGCCCAGCGCGCAAAGGCCGACGGCGCCAGCCCCAACGCAATCAGCGCGACGATCGGGACCAGCGTCAGGGCCGATCCCATTGACGGTCTCAGTCTCACTCTCACAGTTGTTCCTCCTCCGGATAGGGGATGGTGACTATACGGTGATTTTTGACATGCCGAAGTCCGCTTGATCGGAAGTGTCCTACCTAACGCCGTCCCACCGGCGCGCAACTACGCGCGCGACCCACTGCACCATCGCGTTGCGGATCTAATCGACGTGCGCTTGCAGCCGAGTGGCGATCAGGTGTAAGCGAGCCAGATGTAATAGCCGACAACCGCTGTGAACAGCACCGCGTCGAGGCGGTCCAGTGCACCGCCGTGGGCGCCGAACAGGCCGCCGGTGTCCTTCACGCCGGCCTCACGCTTGAGGAAAGACTCGAACAGGTCGCCGACGGGACCGGCGATCGCAACCCCGAGTCCGAGTACAAGCGCGTGCGTGCCCGGCAACCATTCTTGATAGCGCCCCGCCAGCCACACCGCGGCGACGGCACACACCATGCCGGCCACCAGCCCCTCGACGGTCTTGCCCGGCGAAATCTTCGGCGCCAGCTGGCGCCGGCCAAACAGGCGCCCGCCGAGGTAGGCGCCGGTGTCGCCGAGGAAGGTGCCCACCAGCACGTCGATCACAATGCCCTCGCCGTGCGGCAGCCGGCGCAGCAGCACGGCGTGGGCGAGCGCCAAGCCAATCCAGAAAATCGCCAGCAGCGTCACCGCCAGCCCGGCGACGCTCGGACGGCGCTGCCGCAGTATCAGCCCGAACAACAGCGGCAGTGCGGCCACGGCGGCGAGCAGCACCTCTGACGGCCCGCCGTACTGGGCGGCGGCGATCAGCCCCGCAAGCGCAATGAAGCCGGCGAGCCGGGCCGGGTGCGTGCGCTCGTACATCGCGCACAGCTCGTGCATGCAGATCCAGCCGAGCACGAGCACGCCGGCCGCGAAGATCGCCCCGCCCTCGATCACGATGAACAGGGCAAACGCGATCGCCGGCAGCGCGGCGAGGATCCGCGCGGCGAGGTCTGAGCGCCCACGGCCGCCGCCGCCGGTTCGCGCGGCATCGCCCTTGGGGGAGCTGACGCGGGCGCCGCCGGAGATTTCGGAGCCGTTGGGCATCGCTTCCCTCAGCGCCCGCCGAAGCGTCGCCGTCGGGCGCTGAACTCGGCGAGCGATTGTTCGAGCGCCGTACGCGTAAAGTCCGGCCACAGCTCGTCGCGGAAAACGAGCTCAGAGTAGGCCGACTGCCACAGCAGATAGTTGGAGAGGCGACGCTCGCCGCTGGTACGGATGATCAGGTCGGGGTCGTGCATCTCCGGCGCGTATAGGCAGCGGCGAAACTCCTCCTCGTCGGACTTGGAGCCGCGTGGCTGCACACCGGCCTCGACTTCGCCCCGCCGGGCCGCCATCCCTGCCGCGAAGCGCCGTGCCGCATCGACGATCTCCGCACGCCCGCCGTAGTTGAAGGCGACAAACAGCGTGATCGTGGTGTTGGCGTCGGTCAACTCTTCGGCCCAGCCCATCTGCTCCCGCAGACCGGCTGGCACCCCGTCGCGGCGGCCGATGAAGCGCATCCGCACCCCCTCGGCGTGCAGCTCCGGCGTCTCGCCGGCGATGCGGCGCGAGAACATCTCGAACAGCCCCTGCACCTCGGTGGGCGAGCGCGACCAGTTCTCAGTCGAGAAGGAATACACAGTGAGCTCCTCGATGCCGAGCTTTACCGCGTCGCGCAGGCGCGCCTTCACAGTGTCGGCGCCAGCCTCGTGGCCGTCGTTGACAGGCAGCCCCCGCGCGCGCGCCCAGCGGCCGTTGCCGTCGGTGATAATCGCGACATAGCGAGCCACCTGCGGCAGCTCCATCCGCCCGACAGCCGCGGATGCCTCCGCCGACGCGGACCTCACGGGAGGCTCAGACGCCGCGGTCGGCTCGGCGTTCGTCATCAGACTTCGAGAATCTCCTCTTCCTTGGCCTTCAGCACCCCATCGAGGTCGGCCACGCGCGCGTCGGTGAGCTTCTGCAGAGCGGCCTCCGCGCGGTGCTCGTCGTCGGAGCCCGCCTCCCCGGCCTCCTTCAGCTCGCGCAGGTCGTGCATCACGTCACGGCGCACGTTGCGCACCTTGACGCGCCCCTCCTCGATCAGGTGGCGTACGACCTTCACCAGCTCGCGGCGGCGTTCCTCGGTGAGCTCGGGCACGACCAGGCGCACCACGTTGCCGTCGTTAGATGGGTTGAGACCAACGTCGGACTCGTTGATCGCCTTCTCGATCGCCTTGACCGAGGACTTGTCGTAGGGCTGCACGGTGAGCAGGCGCGCCTCCGGCGCGGAGATCGTCGCGAGCTGGTTCAGTGGCGTGGCGGCGCCGTAGTAGTCGACCACGACGCGCTCCAGCAGCGCCGGGCTGGCGCGGCCGGTACGCACAGTCGCAAGCTCGTGCTGGGTGGCCTCTACCGACTTGACCATCCGCGCACCGGCGTCATCGAGCAGCTCGTCGATCATCTCAGCCATGTCAGCTGCCCTCCTCGCTTGGCGTTGTCGATACCAGCGTGCCCACCCGCTCTCCTGAGATTATCCGCGAGATGCTGCGCTCGTCATCCATGTTGAAGACGTTCAGCGGCATCCCGTTCTCCATGCACAGCGCCAGCGCAGTGGAGTCCATCACCCGCAGGCGGCGCTCCAGCGCCTCCATGTGAGTGATCTCGGGGATGAATTGCGCCGTCGGGTCTAGCGCCGGGTCGGCCGTGTAGACACCTTCGACGCCGTTCTTGGCCATCAGGATGATTTCGGCGTGGATCTCGGCGGCGCGCAGCGCGGCGGCGGTGTCGGTGGTGAAGAACGGGTTGCCGGTGCCCGCGGCAAAGATCACCACGCGTCCCTTCTCCAGGTGGCGCATCGCGCGGCGGCGGATGTAGGGCTCGGCGACCTCGGAGATCACCAGCGCCGACTGCACACGGGTGTCGGTACCGCTCTTCTCCAGGGCGTCCTGCAGCGGCAGGGCGTTGAGCACCGTCGCGAGCATCCCCATGTAGTCGGCGGTCGAGCGATCCATGCCGGCGGCGGCACCCTTCATGCCGCGGTAGATATTGCCGGCGCCCACCACAATCGCGACCTCGACGCCCTGGTCGCGCACCGCGCTCACCTGCCGTGCCACGGCCTCCACGCGCGCGGGGTCGGTGCCAAACTGCAGCTCGCCCATCAGCGCCTCGCCGGAGAGCTTCAACAGGATGCGTTTGAACGCGGGGGCCATGCAGCCCGGGAGCCTATCCGGTCTCAGTCTCCAGACCACGATCCAGTAGGTCGTGGACCAAGCTGGGCAAGGACGCAGGGAGCGTGGCGTGCTGGCCGAAACGGGGATGCGAGCGAAGCGAGTGTCTCCCGGCTTCGGTACGCGAGCGACCGAGGACGCAGCCCAGCGCCGCGTCCACGACCTACTGGCCGACGGCGAAGCGGACGAAGCGGCGGACCACGACGTTCTCGCCGGTCTTGGCGGCGAGCTCGTCGCGCAGCTGCTGGACGGTCTTGCCGTCGAACTTGGGATTGTGCATCTCCTGCTCGAGCAGCACGATCGTCCGATACCAGGAGTCGAGCTTGCCGGCGACGATGCGCTCGCGCACGTTCTCCGGCTTCTCCGCCGCCTCCTGCTCGTAGATGCGCGCCTCGGCGTCGCGGGCCTCAGCGGGCACGTCCTCGCGGCTCACGTAGGCAACGGTGGGAGTGGCGGCGATCTGCATGGCAATGTCGCGGGCGAAGCCGGTGAAGTCCTCGTTGGTGGCGACGAAGTCGGTGTTGCAGTCCACCTCGATCAGCACCCCCACCTTGGCGCCGGCGTGGATGTACGCCTGCACGGTGCCCTCGGTGGCAGTGCGCTCGCCGAGATCCTGAATCTTCTTGCCCTGGCGCAAACGCAGCACCTCGATCGCCTTCTCAACATCCCCATCCGCCTCGGTGAGGGCCTTCTTGCAGTCCATCATCCCTGCGCCGGTACGGTCGCGCAGGGCCTTCACGTCTTTGGCGCTGATCTCGACTGCACTCATGCTTGGGCCTCCTCGGCGGTCTCAACGGCTGCAGCTTCGGCGTCCGGCTGGGGCGCGGCAGCGGGACTCTCGACGCTTTCCGGCGCCGGCTGTGCAGCGGCCGGCGCGGGCGCCGATGGGGCCTCCGCCGCCGGGGCCTCCGGTGCGGGCGTCGGCGTAGGGGCCGGGGTGGGCGGTGCCTCAGCCGCGGGCGTGGCAGCAGACTCGGCCGGAGGCGTCGGGGCAGGCGTCGGTGCAGCCGCAGGCGTCGGTGCAGCCGCAGGCGTCGGTGCAGCCGCAGGCGTCGGTGCAGCCGCAGGCGTCGGTGCAGCCGCAGGCGTCGGTGCAGCCGCAGGCGTCGGTGCAGCCGCAGGCGTCGGTGCAGCCGCAGGCGTCGGTGCAGCCGCAGGCGTCGGTGCAGAGGCAGAGGTCGGCGCGGCCGCCGGAGCAGCAGCAGCCTCAGCCGGGGGCACCGAGGCAGGCGCAGCCGGGGTTGCAGAGGCAGCCGCGGCTGTCGTCGGTGCAGAGGCAGGGGTCGGCGCAGCCGCGGGCGCGGCCTGGGCCGGCTCCTGCGGCGCGGCCGCAGCCTCGGCGGCAGCCGCAGCCGCCTGTGCCGCCAAGCGTTCCTGTGCCTCGCGGGCCGCCTGCTCCTCGGCCTCGCGGCGTGCGGCGTCTTCCTCGGCTTCGCGTTTGGCACGTGCCTCCGCCTCGATCCGAGCGCGCTCTTCGGCTTCCTGGCGGGCGCGTTCCTCCTCGGCGCGGAACACGTTGCGCCCCTCGGCCACCACGTCTCCGATTGCACGTGTGATCAGCGAGCAGGAGCGGATCGCGTCGTCGTTGCCGGGGATCACGAAGTCGATCCCGTCGGGGTCGCAGTTGGTGTCGACCAGGCCGATGATCGGGATCCGCAGCCGCTGCGCCTCGCGCACGGCGATCGCCTCGGTTTTGAGGTCGATCACGAACATCGCGTCGGGGACACGCTGCATGTCTTTGACGCCGCCGAGGTTGGCGCGCAGCTTGATCAGGTCGGCCTGGCGCGCCATCCGCTCGCGCGTCGGCAGCAGCGCGAGCTGGCCGTCGGCCTCGTAGCGTTCGAGGTCGTGCAGACGGCGGATGCGGAGGTTGATCGTCTGGAAGTTGGTGAGCAGCCCACCCAGCCAGCGATGGTTGACGTACGGCATGCCAGCGGCGGTGGCGACGTCGCGGACGACATCCTGCGCCTGCTTCTTGGTGCCAACGAACAGCACCACCCCACCACGGTGGGCGAGGGTGCCCGCGAACTCGCGCGCCTGCTCCAGCAGAGCGGCGGTCTTGAGCAGATCGATGATGTAGATGCCGGCGCGCTCGCCATGAATGAAGCGGCGCATCTTGGGGTTCCAGCGGCGTGTCTGGTGGCCGAAGTGGACGCCGGCCTCCAATAGTTCCGCGATGCCTACTTGAGCCACGGTTTTACTCCTTGTGTGTGTGCCTTTTGGTGTGTGCTTGCGCAGTCCGTACGGCGGTCGTGGGACTCACGGCCAGACCGGCGCGAGCCGGTACACCATGAGCAGGGCCACGATCCTTACCCCGTACGGGTCGAGGGTCCGAATCAGCCGATCAGAATAGCCCATCCCGCCCCCTCCTCCCTTCGCCCATCTAAGCGACAGGCTCTTGAACCGCGGAGCAGAGACGGCGTGTCGGCTACGCTTCCGCGCGCTCCAACGCCGCAGCGAGGTCCGCGGGCAGCGCAGAGCGTACCTCCAGTAACTGGCCGCTGAAGGGGTGCTTCAGTGCGAGGCGGGTGGCATGCAGGAACTGGCGCTCCAAGCCGAGCGCCCCCGCGGTTCCGTACTCGGGGTCGCCCGCGACAGGATTGCCGATCGCTTGCAGGTGCACGCGAATCTGGTGGGTGCGGCCGGTATCCAGATGCAGACGCAGCAGTGAGTATGCGGGCAGCGAGCGCTCGAGCGTGAAGTGCGTGCGGGCCTCGCGGGGAAAGTTGCCGCCAACCGCCATCCGCGTGCGTACCTCGGGGTCGCGCCCAATCGGGGCCTCGATCGTGCCGCTGCGAGCGCGCGGGCGGCCCTCCACCAGCGCCAGGTACTCGCGCTCGATCTGACGTGCCGCCAGTGCCTGTTGCAGCAGGCGGTGCGCCTCCTCCGAGCGGGCCACCACAAGCAGGCCGGAGGTGTCGCGGTCGAGGCGGTGCACGATCCCGGCGCGCTCCGGATCGCCGCCCGCGGCGACATCGGCGAGCAGCTGCGAGAGCGTGCCCTCGCGATGCCCGCGCGCGGGGTGCACCACCAGGCCGGCCGGCTTGTTCACCACCAGCAGGTGCTGATCTTCATAGGCGACCACAAATGGCGGGTCCGCCATCACGGTGCCTGCGCCGGGTCAGCCATTGGCAGGTTGTGCACAGAAGAGCCGCCCATCACGGCCTGCGCGGAGGGTCGCCCTTGGCGTGCTCGACCACCAACAGCAGAATCACAACCCCAAGTGTTATGGAGACATCGGCGAGGTTGAAGGGCGGCCAGCCGAGCGGGAGTTTGATGAAGTCGGTCACATACCCTGCGCGCAGGCGGTCGATCACGTTGCCGAGCGCCCCGCCGAGCAGCATCCCGGTCGGCAGCCAGATCAGCGGCCGCGCGCTGTGGCGCGCGAAGTAGACGAGCAGCGCCAGCAGTGCCAGCGCGATAACCACCGTGACGAGGAGTGGGTCGCCCGGGCGCAACCCGAAGGCGACACCGCGATTGCGGGTGTTCACCAGCTCGACGCCGGGCAGCACCCCGTGTTCTTCGCCCGGGACGATCGACGCCCGCACAGCGTGCTTGGCGATCTGGTCGAGCGCGACGACGAGCAGCGCGACGAGCGCAGCGCGGATCCAGGGTGAGCGCATCAGCCGTGAGGGAGAGCGAATCAACCGTGGATGATGCCTTGTACCACCACGCTGTTGATCAGCTCGAGCACGATCAGCGCGACGATCGGGCTGAAGTCCATGCCGCCGAAGCTCGGGAGCACGCGGCGGAAGAGCCGCAGGAACGGTTCGCACACATCGCGTAGAAAACCGATCACGGCGCTGGAAACACGCGAGTAAGGCGGTCGCACGCCGAACGCGAACAGCCACCCCACCACGATGTGAGCGAAGATCAGCAGGATGTAGACGTAGATCAGCGTCGAGAGGTAGTTGGCTATCTCCGTGCGGGCGGTGGCGAGCAGGATCATCGCCGTGGCCCCCGACCACCGCTGCCGGGGCCGCCGCGCTTGCGCAACACGGCATCGAGCGCGTCACTGAAAGCCGCGCGCACCCCGCCGCGCTCCAAGGCCGCTACTCCGCGCGCGGTGAGCCCGCCGGGCGATGAGACCTCGCGGCGCAGCGCGAGCGTGTCGTAGTCGCGACGGCGCAGCAACTCCGCGGTGCCCGCGAGCGTCTGCACGACCAGACGCGCGCCCTCGGCGGCGGGGATACCACGGCGCACGCCGGCGTCGATCTGCGCCTCGGCGACGAGCGCCACGTATGCGGGGGCGCAGGACATCAGGCCGGTGGCGACATCCAGGAGAGCGTCATCCAGCACAACCAGCGTGCCCAGCTCGGCAAACAGCTCACGCACCTGCGCGTCGAGGGCATCCAAGGCATCGACCGCCAAGTCTCCGCGAAGCTCTCCCTGCTCCCGCTCCGGGTCGGCTGCCTGCACAACGGCCCCTTGGCGTACCTCCACCGGCAGCGACGGCATGAAGCGGTAGACCGGCCGCTCGGGATAAGCGGTCTTGACAGCCGCCAGCGGTGTGGCGGCGAGGATCGACGCCACGGCGCGCGCGTGAGGCGCAATCTCCTCGGCGAGTACGTGCAGTTGCGGCGGCTTGTGGCAGAGCACGACGAGCTCGGCATGGGAGGCCACCTCGGCGTTGCTCGTGAGCGCCTCGCCTCCGGTCTCAGCCGCCAGCGCCTGCGCGCGCTCGGGCACCGGGTCGAAGCAGAGCACCGGCCGTCCCCACCCGCGCGCCAGCGCGCGCGCCATGTTGCCTGCTCCGATCAGCCCGATTCGCATCGCGCGCTTAGGCTACCGGGCAGCCCGGCCCAGCAGCGCGGCGCCGCTCAGGACTGGTTGAAGAAGCCCTTCTCGATCAACCGCGCGCGCTCCTCGGCGGAGATCTCGACGTTGCGCGGGGTCAGCATGAACACCTTGTCGGCGATCCGCTGCATGCCGCCGTCGAGCGCATAGGTGAGACCGGAGGCGAAGTCGATCAGGCGCTTGGCGAGGTCGGTTTCGGAGTTCTGCAGGTTGAGGATCACGGGGATCGAGTCCTTGAAGCGGTCGGCCACCTGCTGGGCGTCGTTGAAGGACTTGGGGATCACCAGGTGGACGCGCACATCGCCGTTGGCGCGCGAGCCGACGGAGCGCAGCACGGTGGTCGGGCCCCCACCCGACCGCCCCCCCGCGCGCTCGCTCGGCTCATCCTCGGCAAAGATCTCGTCGTAGTCGTCGCGGCGGCGACGCAGGCGGCGGACGTTGGGACGCTCGCGGTAGCGGTCCTCGATCGCGGCCTCGTGTGGGGCCTCGTCTTCGTACTCCTCGTGGTACTCCTCGGCAAGGCCGAAGTACACGAGCGCACGGTGCCATGAGTCGCGGAACGCCATTCTAGAAGGGACTCTTCGCTAAGCGCAAGGTTTTCCCTGCTTATCCTAGCGTTTTAGGGAAGCCTGAACTGAACAAGCGCCGCTGAGGTCAGCGATACAGCGCGGAGCCCAGCCTGACGATAGTGGCACCCTCTTCCACCGCCGTCGCGTAATCCTGGGAGGTGCCCATCGACAGCTCGCCCAACCCGTGCTCCCAAGCCAACTCGCGCAGCGCGGCAAACCAGCGGCGGCTGTCCTCGGGGTCGGGGGCGAGCGGAGGCATCGTCATCAACCCGGCAACGCGCAACGGGGACTGCTCCAAATAGCGCGGCAACTCGTCGGGGAGCACACCGGCCTTGCCGGGCTCGCGCGCGATGTTCACCTGCACCAGCACCTCCATCCCCGGCCGGGCCTGCTCGCGGTGGCGCTCCAGGGCCTGTAACGCCGACTCGCTGGCGAGCGAGTGGATCAGGCGCACGTGGGGGACGATCAACGGCACGCGGCGGCTCTGCAACTGGCCGATGAAATGCCAAGCGAAGCGGTCGCCTTGCGCGGCCACCTTCTGCTGCAGGTCCTGGGCGCGGTTCTCGCCCACCAGCCAGATGCCCGCCTCGGCGAGCGCCGGCAGGTGCTCGGGCGCGACGTACTTGGTGGCCGCCAGTACCTGCACCTCGCTCGGGTCGCGCCCGGCCTCGGTCGCCGCCAGCACGATTTCCTCGCGCACGCGGGCGAGGTTCGCGCGCACCCGCTCGGCGGTTATCCCGGCGATCAGCTGCGCCATGCGATCCCCGCCTGGCGTCCCGCGTCGAGCCCTTCGCGGCGGTGGGAGAAGAACCGCCGGTCGCAAATCGTGCATACCCCGACATCCTCCACTCGTGCGCCCGCCGCCTCCAAACGGTCGCGGGCGACGGCGGCAAGATCGAGGTGTGGCCCCCGACGGTGGGCACCACCGAATGCCGCATGCACCTCCTCGCCTACCTCGTAACAGCAGCCACGCGCCCCGGGCCCGACGATCGCGACGATCTCCCCCTCCCCGCCCAGCTCGCGCAGCGCGCGCACCCCCTCCTCCAGCACACCCGCGCCAAGCCCGCGCCAGCCGGCATGCAGTGCCGCCACGGCGCCGTCGCAGCCGACCACCACAGGCAGACAATCCGCCACCAGCACCATCGTGCCCACTTGGCGCAGCGAGGTGGCATGACCGTCGGCGTCGATCGCCACGGCCTCGCCCTTGCCGCCGGCCAAACCGCCGTCAACCGAAGCCGGGAGACGCTTGCCTGTGGCAAGCATCCCCGTTTCGGCCAGCGCCTGCACCCGCTGCACCGCGGCACCGTGCACCTGGCGGCTGGCGCACAGCCAGCGCAGGTCGAGCCCCTCGCAGAGGCGATCGCGTTCGGCACGGCCACGCTCATGACCGGCGCCGCGCAGCGTCGAGAAGTTGCCGTCGGCGCGGGCCGTGAACAGCGCGCGGCCGCCGCCTGGGAGCTCGAAGCCGACCATGCCTACAGTGCCCCGAGCGCCGCCGCCAGCTCGGCCTCGCGCCCGTCGTCAAGTTCCTCGTCCAGCTTCGCGCACAGCGCCGCTTCCAAGCGACGACCGATCTCCGGCCCCTCGGGGATCCCGGCCGCGAGCAGGTCGGCGCCGCCGATCCGCAGACGCACATTGCGCAGCTCCCCCAGCCAGCGATACGCCGAGACACCGGCGTCGCCCCATGTCAGCGTCAATTCGTCCCACGCGCCCGCCAGTGCGATGGCCTCGAGCGAGTGGCCCGACGCGATCTCATAGATCTCCGAGCCAGCTTCCGCGTGCGCCAGGTCGTCGGCGATCGCCTCCACGCAAATCGCCGCGCGGAGCACCCGCTCACGCTCGGGCGCCGGGAACTCCATGCCATCCAGCAGCGCCCACATTTCGTGCTCGACCCGCTCCAGACCATCCGCGTCCAGATTGGCAGCCAGCGGCTGCAACAGCACCGACAACAGCAGCAGATCGGGGCGTAGCTCCTCGGACCGCCCGCCTGCAGCGGCGATCAGCGGGTCGGGCTGTGACACGGTGTCGGAGGCACCCGATAGCGGGTCGGGCCGCGACTCCGGGGCCGTCGCGGCGGCGCAGGAGAGCACGTCGAGCGCGGCGGCCGCCAGCCGCGCATCGAAGCTCATCCGCGGATGCAGCGCCGCGAGCACCCCCAGCTCCCGCAGCGCCGTCAACGCGGCCACGGCGTCCACCTCGCTCAACGCCAGGCGCAGCTCGGCGCCGATACGGGCGCGAGACACCGTCCCCAGGGCGTTTTGCGCCAGCGCCTGCGCCGCCAGCTGCGCGGTGTGCCGCTCCAGCTCGAAGCCGAGGCGGGCGCGGTAGCGTGCCAGGCGCCACAGGCGGGTGGGATCGTCGATGAAGCTGCGATCGTGCAGCACGCGCAAACGCCCCGCGGCAAGATCCTCGTGGGCGTGCTCCACCGCCGTCATCTCGCCCGCGCTTTCGCCGGCGAGCGCGAGCGCAATCGCGTTGATGGTGAAATCGCGGCGGTGGAGGTCCTCGGCGAGCAGTGCCGGCTCCACCTCGGGCAACGCTCCCGCTTGCGGGTAGCGCTCGCGACGGGCGCGCGCGAGATCGATCCGTGCCTCACCCACCGCGACGATGGCGGTGCCGAAGCGATCGTGCACCACCGCCTTGCCCCCGAGCGCCACCAACAACCCCTCCAGCTCCCCCTCCACCACTACATCCAACTCGCGCGGAGGCTGAACCGAAGCCGGGGGACACTCGCCTTTGGCTCGCATCCCCGTTTCGGCCAGCAGCAGATCGCGCACAGCGCCGCCCACCAAATACATCCCGTCATGCGCCGCCGCCAGCAGCTGCTCGCCCCCCGGCTGGCGGCGCAGTGCGTCAAGTAGCGCGGACGGCAATGCCCGCCTCCCGCAGATGCGCCTTGGCCTCGGCGATCGTGTGGCGGCCGTAGTGAAAGATCGAGGCACACAGGGCAGCGTCGGCGCCCGCGCCGAGCGCGTCGGCGAGGTGCGAAAGCTCGCCCGCGCCGCCGGAGGCGATTACCGGCACACCAACCGCGCCGCTGACCGCGGCGGTCAGCGGCAGGTCGTAGCCGTCGTTGGTGCCATCGCGGTCCATGCTGGTCAGCAGGATCTCCCCCGCACCGCGCTCGGTTGCCTCGCGTGCCCACTCCAGCACGTCGCGGCCGGAGGGGGTGCGCCCACCCGCCACGTACGCCGCCCACGTCCGTTCGCGATCCACATCCTCCGCGCCGTTCGGCCCAGCATGGTTGGTGGCCGCCGCGCGCGCGTGCGCCTTGGCGTCGATCGCCAGCACCACGCACTGCGCGCCGAACACCCGCGCCAGCTCGTCGATCAACTGCGGGCGCGCGAGCGCGGCGGAGTTGACCGACACCTTGTCGGCGCCCGCGTCCAGCACCGCCTGCGCATCGGCGACCGAGCGGATGCCACCGCCGATCGTGAACGGCACGAACACCTCGTCGGCGGTGCGCCGCGCGAGCGCCACGATCGTCTCGCGTCGCTCGTGGGTGGCGGTGATGTCGAGGAACACCAGCTCGTCGGCGCCCTCGCGGTCGTAGTGAGCCGCCAGCTCCACCGGGTCGCCGGCATCGCGGATGTCGAGGAATTCGACGCCCTTGACAACGCGGCCGCGGTCCACGTCCAGGCAGGGGATGACGCGCTTGAGGTGCACGCGCTCACGGTAGCGCCCGCGGCGCGCTGTGCGCTACGTGCGCCTGGCGGGAGTGCTGTTCGTCGGCGCATGCGCGACATGGGCGGTGTGCACATGCGACTGATCAAGCTGTACCAGCCGGCGCATGCGCCGGCTGGCGGGGACGCGCATGCGCGTCCCCGGGAACGGCCACATGTGGCCGTTCCAAGCAGGGCCGCATGCGGCCCTGCTCAGGATGCCGTGTACGGCATCCTGCACAACACCTACCCCAACACGGCCCGCGCCTGCGCCACCGTGAAGCGCTCCTCGTACAGCGCCTTGCCGACGATCACACCGGTGAGGCTGGGCTCGCCGAGTGACGCCAGCATGCGCAGATCCTCCAGCTCGCCGATCCCGCCCGAGTAGATCAGGTGGCCGCCGGTAGCCGCGCGAGCGACCCACACCACGTCGTCGCGGTTCACGCCGTCGAGCATCCCGTCGTGGTCCACGTTGGTGTAAGCGAGCTCACGCACTCCGCGCGCGATCAAACCCGCGAAGACCTCGCCGGCGCTCACGTCGGCCGCCTTCGTCCATCCCTCCGTTGTCACGCGGCCCTCGCGGATGTCCACGGACACCACCACGCGGCCGGGCCCGTGTTGTGCGAGCGCCCGCTCCAACAGGTCGGGATCGGTGAACGCGGCGGTGCCGAGGATCACCCGCTCGACGCCTGCTTCGAGCGCTTCGGAGATCGCCTCCAACGTGCGCAGCCCGCCGCCCAGCTGCACCGGCACGTCCAGCTCCGCCGTGACGCGGCGCACATGCTCTAGGTTGACCGGGTGCCCTGCGCGGGCGCCGTCGAGGTCGACCATGTGCAGGTGCTCGGCGCCTTCCTGCACCCAGCGGCGCGCCGCCGCCAGCGGGTCCTGGTCGTACACCTTGCTCGCGTCGAAGTCGCCCTTGACGAGCCGCACCGCGTTGCCGCCGAGGATGTCGATCGCGGGGTAGAGGATCATCGGGCGCTCACGCTCATGGCCTTGGGGCCCTTGGGGCCCTTGGGGCCCTCGGGGCGAGTACAGGCCGGCTCACGACGCCAGTGGCATTCGTGCGGCCGCCGCGGCGGCGCAGACGCCGACGAAGTTGCCCAGCAGGCGCAGACCGTGGGTGGATGACTTCTCGGGGTGCGACTGCGCACCGAAGATGTTTCCCCGTTCCACCACCGCGGGAAATACCTCCCCGTACTCCGCCGTCCCCAACACTACCTCCGGGTCGGCGGGGTACGCTACAAAAGAGTGCACGTGGTACAGGAACGCGGGGTCGGGCAAGCCTTCGTTCAGCGCCGAGCGCCTTCGCCAGCGCACCTCGCTCCAGCCGATGTGCGGCAGCTTCAGGCCCGCCGCCGAGCCGGAGTCCACACCCAGCGCGCGCACCTCGCCACGCAGTATGCCGAGCCCCTCCGCGCCGCCGTGCTCCTCCGAGCGCTCGAACAGCAGCTGCATCCCCATGCACGAGCCGAACAGCGGCATCCCCGCCGCGGCCAGCTTGCGTAGCAGCTCGTCGAGGCCAAGCTCGCAAATCACCTCCATCGCCGCCGGGAACGCGCCCACGCCGGGAAGCAGCAGCCCGTCCGCCGCCTGCAGCTCGGTGTGGTCGCGGCTGACGAACGCGCGTGCGCCCACGTGCTCCAGCGCCTTCTCCACCGAGCGGCGGTTGCCCATCCCGTAGTCCACCACCGCGATCTGAGGCGTCATCTCCGGCGCCTCGCTGCGTCCTCGGTCGCTCGTGTGCAGAGCACACCACGCGGGGTGGGTGGGCTCCAGATCATTTGCGAGGCTTGGACCTGACGCCTCAGCAGGCATCCATTCATGAGGTGAGCGTCCCCTTCGTGCTCGGCACGCCCGTCTCGGTCGGATCGAGCGCGACCGCGGCGCGCAGCGCACGCGCGAACGCCTTGAACGCCGCCTCAATCATGTGGTGGGCGTTGGTGCCCGTCTGCACGCGCAGGTGCAGCGTCAGCTTCGCGGCGTTGGCCAGCGCGCGGAAGAACTCCTCGGTCAGCTCGTGCTCGAAGCCACCGGTGGCGCCCGGCGGCAGGTCGGCCTCGAACAGCGTGTAGGGGCGCCCGGAGATGTCGATTGCGCAGCTCGCCCGCGCCTCGTCCATCGGCACCAACGCCTCGCCGTAGCGCACGATCCCGGCGCGGTCGCCCAGCGCCTCGTCGAGCGCCTGGCCGAGCACGATCGCGGTGTCCTCGGCGGTGTGGTGGGCGCCGGTTTGCAGGTCGCCACTCACCTGCACGTCGAGGTCGAGGCGCCCGTGGCGGGCCAGCAGGTCGAGCATGTGGTCGAGGAAGCCCACGCCGGTCGCGCGCGTGCCTTTGCCGCTGCCGTCTAGGTTCAGCGTCAGCTCGACGTCGGTCTCGCCCGTGCGGCGCTCGATCGTGGCGGTGCGGGTCATGGCTGTGGATTCTCCCCGACTGGGCGCTCCGGCGGCATGCCGGCCGTCGCGGACTCCGCGCCGGGCGCCGCCGCGCGCGCCTCCATCGAGCGGGCGTGCCACTCAAAGCCCTCGGCGCGGGCGATCGGCGCACCCGCGGCCGCCAGTTTTGCCGCGCCAGCGGGGTCGATCCTGACTTCCGACATGCGGCGGCGGAAGTGCCTTGCCGAGAGACCTGAGGCAAACCGCGCGGCGCCACCGGTCGGCAGGATGTGATTGGAGCCGGCCACATAGTCGCTGAAGGCTGTCGCCGAGGCGACACCCACCAGCAGACACCCGGCCGCGCTCACCATCGGGGCGAGCGCCTCGGGCTCTGCGCCGACGAGCTGAAGGTGCTCGGGTGCGAAGGCGTTTGCGAGGTCTACTCCCGCGCGCGCATCGGCGACCTCGATCAATACACATCTGGCGCTCTCTGTCGCAGCGTCGGAGCGCTCCCCGTCCAGCCGCCGCAACTCCTCGGCGATGGCATCGAGGACGACCTTCGAGGAGGACACCGCCGCCACCAGCGTCCCTGCGCCATGCTCGCCCTGAGCCAGCAGGTCGAGCGCCACCAGCCGCGGATCGGCGTCGCCGCCAACCACCGCCAGTAGGTCGCTGGGGCCGGCGAAACCGTCGATGCCGACCACGCCCGCCAGCTCCCGCTTCGCTTCCTGCACGTAAAGGTTGCCCGGCCCGACGATCACATCGACGCGCTCCACCGTCGCCGTGCCAAAAGCCAAGGCGGCGATCGCCTGCGCTCCGCCCATACGGTAAACGCGCTCCACGCCCAGCAGCCGACAGGTGCCGAGGATCGTTTTGTCGATCTGACCATCTGGGCCGGGCGGCGAGCACACCACCACATCCATCACCCCGGCCGCGCGTGCCGTCACCACACCCATCACGGCCGTGCTCGGGTAGGCGGCCCTACCGCCCGGGATGTACACCGCCGCCGATCCCACCGGGATCTCTCGCAATGTCACTCGCTGGCGTTGCGGCAGAGTCAGCGGCGATGGTTCCTCGCCAACCCCGGCTTGGGCTACCTCGGCGACGTTGGCCACCGCCACCTGCAGGCCGGCCACCACGTCCCGCGAAAGCTGCTTGATCGCGTCGTCCAGCTCCGCTGCGGACACCACCAGCGGCGGTGGCTCGGCGCCGGGCGTGTCGTACATGCTTGTGAACTTCAGCACCGCCTCATCACCGCACAGCTTCACCTCAGCGACGATCTCGCGTACTCGCGTCAAGACCGACTCGGGTGTCGCGACCAGCCAGCCAAGCTGCTTGGCTATCTGCCCCGGCCCGCCCGCAGCCTCGACGTCCTCCAAGCGCTTACGTTCAATCTGCACGCAGCCGCTCCAGCAGATCGTCGATCGCGGCGGCCTTCAGCTTATGAGCGACCGGGTTGGCGATCAGGCGAGCGGTGCACTCAAACAGGTGCTCGCGCATCTGCAGGTTGTTCTCGCGCAGCGTCGTGCCGGTGGCGGTGAGGTCGACGATCGCCTCCACCAACCCGGTGAGCGGCGCCAGCTCGACGGAGCCCTTGACCTCGACGATCTCCGCCTGGCGGCCGGTCTGCTCGAAGTAGTCGGCCGCCACCCGCGGATACTTGGTGGCGACGCGCATCACCCCCAGCCGGCGCAGCGCCTCGGCGGCCGGGTCGGGCTCGCCGGCGATCGAGGCCAGCACCATCGTGCAGCGGCCATAGCCGAGGTCGAGCAGCTCGTACACCTCGCGGCCGATCACCGACTGGCTGCTATCCGGGGCGCTCGCGAAGGCGCGCTCGGCCAGCACGTCCTTGCCGGTGACGCCGATGTCGGCAGCGCCCGCCTCGACATAGGTGGGGACGTCGGAGGGGCGCATCGTGATCACGCCGATCTCCTCGAACAGCAGCTTGCGGTCGTTGGCGCTCAGCTCGCCGGTATCCACCCCCAGGCGCGTCAGCAGCGCGACGGTGTCCTTGAACAGAGCGCCGCGCGGCACGGCGATCGTGAGGCCGTTGACGGCGCTCATCGCGTCAGCCCCGCTCCCCTACCGCGCTCCTCCCCGGCGAGCGCGATGTGGAGGCGGTCGACACCGAGCGCAAACCCGACGGCCGGCAGCGAGCGGCCGAAGCGCCCCAGCAGCTCGTCGTAGCGTCCGCCGCCGCCGAGTGGGGCGCCGAGCGCCGGGTCGTACACCTCGAACACGGCGCCGGTGTAGTAGCCGAGCGAACGCACGAGGCCAAGGTCGAAAATCACGCGCGCCGCTACCGCCGGCTCGAGCAACTCGTGCACCATGCGCAAGCCCGCGACAGCCTCGGCGGCTGGTCCAGGGAGATCGGCCAGCACCTCCGGGCCGCCCCGTCGCTGGGGCAAGCTCAACAGCAGGTGGGCGTCCGTCGGCGGCAGCCCGGCCTCGCCGAGTAACCGCTCGAGCTCGACGAAATCGCGACGCGCCAGCGTCGCCAGCAGCTCGGCGCGTGCCGGCTCCGGGACGGCCACGCCCGCCATCAGCGCAGGAAACAGCGAGGCGTCGCCGAGGCCGATGCGGTAGTCGGCCAGACCGGTGGCGTCGAGCGCACGACACAGCACCGTGAGCGCCTCGGCGGTGCCGTCCGGCGCGGGCGCGCCCAACAGCTCGATGCCGGCCTGCAGCAGCTCGCGCGGCTGGCCGCGCTGGGGGCGCACACCGCGGTAGCAGTGGGCGAGGTAGCAGAAGCGCAAGGGCGGCTCGGAGTGCGGGTAGCGGGTGGCGGCAACACGCGCGATCGGCACCGTCATGTCAGAGCGCAGCACCAGCACCGCGCCGGTCTCGTCGAACAAGCGGTAGGCGGGCGGCAGGGTGGGTGCGGCTCCAGTCCGCTCGGCCCGGGCCAGCACCGCCTCGTACTCCAGCGCGGGGGTGTACACCTCGCCGTAGCCGTGGCGCTCGAACACGCCCCGCAAAGCCTCGGTGATCGCGCGCATCTCGCGCATCTCGTCGGGCAGCACGTCGCGGGTGCCACTGGGAATCGGGTGGGTCATGGCCTAGAGGTGTATACGACGGGTGATGGTAGGGGCTGGGGATGGGGAGCGAATGGGTGTCGAGCCGGTGCCGCGTTGACGCTTGCTCGCGTGGCGTCTCCGGGGGAGGCGTGAGGCTAGGCGTGAACCGCGGGGTGGGGCTCGACCGCGACGCGCTCGATGCTGGCGCCGAGCTCGCGCAGGCGCTCGTCAATCCGCTCGTAGCCACGGTCGATCTGGCGGATGTTGCCGATTTCGCTGCGCCCGTCGGCGCACAACGCCGCCAGCAGCATCGCCATGCCGGCGCGGATGTCCGGTGACTCGACGCGCTCGCCGCGCAGACGCCGGGGGCCGGTGACGATCGCACGGTGAGGGTCGCACAACACGATGTCGGCGCCCATCAGGATCAGCTTGTCGGTGAAGATCAGGCGGTTCTCGAACATCCACTCGTGCACCAGGATCGACCCCTCGGCCTGAGTGGCGAGCGCGAGCGCGATCGAAGTCAGGTCGGCGGGGAAGGCCGGCCAGGGGCCGTCCTGGATCTTGCTCTTGTACTCCCCCACGTCGGCCTGCGCCACCAAATGCTGTCCGCCTGGCACGAGAACGTCGTTGCCGTGCAGCTCGGTGCGCAGCCCCAGCCGTTCGAACACGAGGCGGATCATGCGCAGGTCGCCAGGGACGGTGTCCTTGACGCGCAGTTCGCCGCCGGTGACGCCCGCCAAAGCGATAAAGCTGCCGATCTCGATGTGGTCGGGGGCAATCTCGTGCGCACAACCCCGCAGGCGCTCGCGGCCGTTGACCGTGAGCAGATTGCTGCCGATCCCCTGGATATCGGCGCCCATCTTGACGAGCATCCGCGCGAGGTCCTGCACGTGCGGCTCGCAGGCGGCGTTGCCGATCACAGTTTGGCCCGGGGTAAGCGCGGCGGCCATCAAAGCGTTCTCGGTGGCCATCACCGAAGGCTCGTCCATGAACACATCGGTCGGCCGCAGCCCGCCCGCGGCGGTGAGCAGGATGTCGCGCCCACAGTTGACGCGCGCGCCCATCGCACGGAAGGCATCGAGATGTGGGTCCAGGCGCCGGCGGCCGATCACATCGCCCCCCGGCGGCGGCATCACCGCACGCTGGAAGCGTGCCAGCAGCGGCGCGGCGAGCAGGAACGAGGCACGGATCTGCTCAGCCAGTTCGGGATCGAGCTCGACGGAGTGCACGCCGGCGGCGCACAACGACAGCTCGTTGGGCCCCACCCAGGCGACGCGCACCCCCAGCTGCTCAAGGATCGCCACCATCGCCTCGACATCGCGGATGCGGGGCACGTTGCGCACCAAGACCTCGTCCTCTGTGAGGACGCAGGCGGCGAGGATCGGCAGCGCCGCGTTCTTGTTACCGGCCGGGGTGAGCGTGCCGGAGAGCGGGACGCCGCCTTCGATGACGAACTTCTCCATGGGCTTCGAGCGCCCCATACGGCCGAGGATCGGACCGGCGCGGCGTCGTGTCGCAAGGGTAACAGCCATCTCGGTTTGGAGTTCGCGCACTGTGCCGCGGAACCTGCACGATCGGCGCTCGTCGATGTCGATAGCGCGGGTGGCGTGCAACTTTCCTTGCAGCTACGACGCCCCGATCTGGCTCAACCATGCCATTCCCGCGGCAATCGAGCGCTACGCACGTATGTTCGTGCTGTTCCGTCCGGAGGGGTGCGTACTGTACGAACACATGTTCTGTTCACCTCGGACATCGAAGCTCACACAGCGCGCCCGGGATGCGCTCGCGCTGACCCGCGCGTTCCTCCTGCTCGAGGACGACGATCCGGTCGACTGGGAGGTCGGCGAGGAGGAATTCGCGGCAGCACCTCACGAGCCCGCGTGGGCTCCCGCGCACCGCGCGTCGCTGTGTGAGCGGAAGGCACCGCGGCGGGGAGGCCAGCTGGCGGCCCCGCCGCAGGTGTGCCTCTCACCGATCCCCAGGAACCCCAAGAGAAACATTTCGCACCGCCCGGATGCCACAGCCCCCGTGCGTTCTTTCGCAAAATACGGCGATTTGCAGGGCATTTGCCGCAAACCAAGCGAAACTCCGCTGATCTGCGCTGCGCCGCGCAGCCAAGCTTGACGGGCCGAAGGGCGCTGATGATCATCAGCCGAGGGCTCGACATTTCGAACCCACTGGCGTTCCACAAACTCCGAGGGTGCAAGGGAGACCGTGCGCACATCGATCGTTCTCGCCGCAGGGCTCGTGCTGATCGCGGCGATCATCGGTGTCACGCTGGCGCGCTCGCCGGCGACATTGGCGGGTACCAACTCGATCCAGGCTGAAAACTCGATCGGAATCACCGAAGTCGCCACCCATGTATGCCAGGCCGGCGAAACCCTGCCGGCGCGAACATCGGCGATCAGGCTGTCGCTGGTGGCAATCATCGGCGCACACGTGTCCGTGCGGGCACTGGCACACGGACACCTGCTCACACGCGGGAGCAGGGGCGCCGGATGGACCGGCAGCGAGGTGACAGTGCCAGTGAGGCCGCTCACGCACAACTTCTCGCACGTCACGATCTGCTTTGACCTCAGCGACCTCAACGGGGAAGTCGAAGTCCGCGGACAGCACGCCGGTCCGGTCGCGGTGAGCGTAGAAGGGCAGCGCCTGCATGGGCGTTTCAGGGTCGAATACGTGCGCGCCGGCCACAGCTCATGGGGGTCGCGCATCTCTGCGGTTGCCACACACATCGGGTTGGGACGCGCCGCTAGCGGCGCGTGGGTTGCCTTCTTGATCCTCACGCTCACGCTGAGCGTGGTGGCGCTCACCTCATGGGGCATCGTGCGGGAGCTGCGATGAGCAGGCGCACCGTCCCACGGATGCCGGCGAAGCATTTCACGGGCATCCCCCCGGCGGCGTGGATCTGCGTCGCGGTGGCGTGCCTCAACGCGGTGTGTTGGTCGCTGCTGTCCCCGCCTTTTCAGATCACCGACGAGCCCAGCCATTTCGCCTACGTGCAGCACCTGGCCACGACGGGGTCGCTGCCGAGGTCGAGCGAAGAAAAGTTCTCAGCGTCGGAGACGGAAGCGCTGATCGCACTGAGGTACGAACAGGTGCGCGGACTGCCACAGAACGGCACGATCGCCACCGCCGCCGAACAGTCGCATCTGGAACAAGCGCTCAACACACCGGCCTCCAGCGAAAGCGAGGATGCGGGCGTAGCAGCCGAGCAGCCGCCGCTGTACTACGCGCTGGAGACCATCCCATACAGCCTGGGCGGCACTGTCCTCGACCGCCTCGCATCGATGCGACTGCTGTCCGCGCTGATGGCGGGAGTCACTGCCCTGTTCGCCTTCCTGTTCCTACGCGAGGCACTGCCGGGCGTGCGGTGGGCCTGGACCGTGGGAGGCCTTGGCGTCGCGCTATTCCCACTGTTGGGCTTCATGTCAGGCGCAGTCAACCCCGATGCGATGCTGTACGCCGCCGCGGCGGCGCTGTTCTTCGCGCTGGCGCGAGCCTTCCGGTTGGGGTTGACGCCTCTTCGCGCCACCGCGATCGGCGTGGTGATCGCGGTGGGGCTGTTGACGAAGCTCAACTTCATCGGGCTGATCCCCGGCGCGGCGCTCGCGCTGGCGATCCTGGGGCGCCGCGCGGCGCGCATCTCGCGCACACAGGCCTATCGCTCACTGGCGCTCGCGGTGGGAGTGGCGCTGAGCCCGCTGTTGCTGTATCTCGCGATCAACGCTGCGTCGGGGCGGTTCGCGAAAATCGACATCGGCGCCACCGGCCTTGAATTCTTCACGTACAGAGGCTCGATCTTTGGCAAGGCGAGCTACCTATGGGAGCTGTATCTGCCCGCGCTGCCTGGCATGCACTCCTACTTCCACGGCTTCTCCACCACGTTGCAGTTGTGGTTTGACGGTCTCGTGGGACGCTATGGCTGGCTGGAAACCTTCTTCCCCGGGTGGGTGTACACCGTGGCGCTGATCCCAGCGACGCTGATCGCAGGACTATGTTTGCGCGAGCTGATCCGAGCCCGTGCGGCTCTCGTGGAGCGCATCGCCGAGCTGGTGGTGTACGCGGCGATGGCGGCTGGTGTGATGGTGTTGGTTGGCGCCAGCGACTATCTCGCCTACCCCAAAGACATCGGCGCCTACGTGGAGCCCCGTTACATGCTGCCGATGCTGGTGCTGTTCGGCGCCATCCTCACGCTGGCCGCGCGTGGCGCGGGGCGACGCTGGGGGCGAGCTGTGGGGACGCTGCTGGTGCTGGTGGTACTGGCGCACAACATCTTCAGCCAGTTGCTGGTGGTATCTCGCTACTACGGGTAGCTGGAGACCCCCAAGGCTGCGACCACGACACGACTACGAGCCGCCCGAAAGGCGGCTCGTAGAAAAAACCGGCGGCGTCCTACTCTCCCAGGCCCTTGCGGGCCAAGTACCATCGGCGCTGAGGGGCTTAACTGCTCTGTTCGGAATGGGAAGAGGTGTCTCCCCCTCGCCAAGGCCACCGGAAAATGGTGAAAGACCAGCCTCCCCGGTCCCTCAAAACTGCACAGTTGCCACAGCGGGTATCACTAAAATCAAAAATCCGTCAAGCCCTCGAACCATTAGTACCGGTCTCCTACGGGCGTCACCGCCCTTCCAGATCCGGCCTATCAACCTGGTGGTCTACCAGGGGTCTTACTCCCTCTAGGGGATGGGAGAACTCATCTTGAGGCCGGCTTCCCGCTTAGATGCTTTCAGCGGTTATCCGATCCACACGTAGCTAGCCTGCTATGCCCTTGGCAGGACAACAGATACACCAGAGGTGCGTTCATCCCGGTCCTCTCGTACTAGGGACAAATCCTCGCAATTCTCCAACGCCCACGGCAGATAGGGACCGAACTGTCTCACGACGTTCTGAACCCAGCTCGCGTACCGCTTTAATGGGCGAACAGCCCAACCCTTGGGAGCAACTCCACCCCCAGGATGCGACGAGCCGACATCGAGGTGCCAAACCGGGCCGTCGATGTGGACTCTTGGGCCCGATAAGCCTGTTATCCCCGGAGTACCTTTTATCCGTTGAGCGACGGCACTTCCACTTGCTACCGCCGGATCACTAAGACCTGCTTTCGCACCTGCTCGACCTGTCGGTCTCGCAGTCAAGCTCCCTTGCTACCTTTGCGCTCTACGCACGATTTCCAACCGTGCTGAGGGAACCTTTGTGCGCCTCCGTTACATTTTGGGAGGCGACCGCCCCAGTCAAACTACCCGCCTGGCACTGTCCAGCACCCGGATTCACGGAATGCTGTTAGAAACCCAATACACCAAGGGTGGTATCTAAAGGATGGCTCCACGCCGGCCGCAACCGGCGCTTCAAAGCCTCCCACCTATCCTGAGCGAGATGCACCGAATCCCAATACCAGGTTGTAGTAAAGGTTCACGGGGTCTTTCCGTCTAGCCGCGGGTACTCGGCATCTTCACCGAGACTGCAATTTCACCGAGCCCCTCGTTGAGACAGTGCTGAAGTCGTTACGCCATTCGTGCAGGTCGGAACTTACCCGACAAGGAATTTCGCTTGAGCTGTTACTTCCCAGGCCCTTGATATGCACTACCTGGGATTAACTGAGACTCGAAAGCCTCAGCGGATCGATCATTTCTGTCGACCTCTGCATGTCGCCATGCAGGCCGGACCATATCTTGCCTACAACACCGTAGACCCTGGCGTGTGGTCTCTGAGGGGTCAACCCACAATGGGCGACTTCCCTGCTGATTGTCCGCACCGGGAGCATTGTCACTGCCCACGAGGGGCGAGTAGCTTCCGGATACACGGGTTTTCCAGCATACAGCCAGGTTTTACTAAGGCAACGAATTCACGAAACCTTAGGACCGTTCCTTATTGTTACTACCCGGGAAACTACTCTTCTCCCGAGCGGTCCGCTCATTTCTGACGAACTCTCATGGTCGCCCATGAGTGCGGACTATCTCATCCCACGACCGCTCTAGGCCGATGGGCTTGGCGTATAGTCTCTGAGGATTCCATCCATCCGATAGCGTCTCTTCCCACCTCTGTTCATCCGTTCCCGGAGAGCAAGAACCTGGTGGTAGTCATGGTCGCTCAAACAGCCAGTCGAGAGAAGCATCACTGCGCTTCTCCACAACTGAAAGTCCTCTGCCTTCTGCCCCACGATCGGAAACCGATCGAAGAAAGGCACGATCCGGCTGGCGAGGTCGGGAAGTCGATTGACCTCCCAATACCAACCACCGTTTCCTGCCTTTCGCAACGTGCCGCACCCGAGGGTCTCCCGAAAGAGATCCAACGGCACACGGT